>CAWBTE010000001.1:0-107166 GCA_963791615.1 uncultured Pseudomonadota bacterium
CAGTAGTCATAGTCGTTGATCGTAGACCATTGATGCACGAGAGCCGGAATGGTCGGGCGCAACACTCAGGCAGGCCAGAATCACAACCGCGGCGATCAATAGACGCGCGTTCACAGTGCTGTGGGTAGCCGCCGCTGTGTCCAACCGGTGACGGCCGGCAACGCTGCGTTCGTTATTCGATATTTCGCTGTGCACAACAGACATCGGGATAGGACCTGATCCTCGGTAGACAGGCACACTGCCGGCACCCGTGACAAGACTCGTTCAGTCTATGCAGATCACGCCGGCAAACCGGACATGGTTCACACTTTTGCGGCCGGACTTGCCGAACTATTAGTCGCCACGTACTTCATAGCGTTGCATCAGGTCGTAAAGTGTCGGTCGCGTGATTCCCAAAATATCCGCTGCTCGTGACACATTGCCTTCGGAAATGGCCATGGCTTGCTGAATGGCGCGACGCTCGGCGCGAGCACGCACTTCTTTGAGACCCAGTGGCAGCAAACTCCCCTCGCCTACGGACAATTCCAGGTCGGCGGCGGTAAGCAGCTGGCCTTCCGCCATAATGCAGGCAGTCTTTACCTTGTTTTCCAGCTCGCGCACATTGCCGGGCCATGCATAAGCCTCCATCGCGGCCATGGCATCTTCGCTGAAGCCACGTTTGGCGCGCACTCCTCCTATGGCCAGTCGACGCAAGATGGCATGCGCGATGACAGTGGGACCACCGGCACGATCCCGCAGCGCAGGCAAGGCGATGCTGACCTCGCTGATACGGTAGTAAAGATCTTCACGGAAGCGCTGCTCAGCGATGAACTGTTGCAGATTGCGATTGGTGGCGCAAACCACACGCGTATTAACCGGAATTTCAGCGCGCCCGCCAATACGCTCAATCACCCGTCCCTGCAAAAACCGCAAGAGTTTGGCTTGCAGCGCCAGCGGCATATCACCGATTTCATCCAGGAATAGCGTGCCGCCATCGGCCATTTCCACTTTGCCAATGGTCTGCTTGATGGCTCCGGTAAACGCGCCCTTTTCGTGACCGAATAATTCCGCTTCCAGCAATTGCTCAGGAATGGCAGCGCAATTGATCGCGACAAAGCGGCCTGATGCATGAGTGCTAAGCTCATGCACCGCGCGCGCCACCAGTTCCTTACCGGTGCCGCTTTCGCCGGTAATCAGCACCGATACATTGGCGGGTGCGACTTTCTCAACCGTGCGACAAACCTTGAGCATGGCCTCGTCGGTGGCAATGATGCCTGCCAAACGCGACTCGAACTGAGCCGCTTCGAGCGCGCGATTCTGCTCTTCCAGCTGGTGAATATGAAAGGCGCGATTGACCAGCAGTTTGAGCACATCGGTGTCCACTGGCTTCTGGTAAAAATCGTAGGCTCCAGCTGCAACTGCGCGCAGCGCATTGTCCCGATCGTGATTGCCGGTTACCACAATCACCTTGGTATGCGGCGCGACAGACAGTATCTCCGCAAGCGTCGCCAACCCTTCGGTGGCGCCTGCCGGATCGGGCGGCAACCCCAGATCCTGTAACACTACTGACGGTTGATGACGCTTCAGTTGCGCCAGTGCTTCAATTCGATTGCCTGCGAACAGTACCTGATGGTCTTCGAAGCACCATTTGAGCTGTTTTTGCAGTCCCAAATCGTCTTCGACAATCAGCAAGCGGTTGATTTTCTCCGGGTTATCCATTGCGCTCACAGTTTAAAGAAAAGCTCGCCCATGCCAGGCACCGTTTCAAATCGCGTCGATCAGGCCCTGATCAGACCAATGGATCGTAGCGGAATTCGCGCCGTCGGACTATTTTCGGGCCATGCAAATCATTCGATGTGTGGAGCAGCGCCAGCAACCCGTTCCGGTACTGCCTCGACTGGTTTGGTATTTGCCAAGGGCAGACGCACCGTCATACAGGTGCCTTCCCCGATGGTAGATTGCACCATTAATTCGCCCTGCAGGGCGCGTATGTATTCACGCGCCTGATACACCCCAATGCCCATGCCACGCGTACCCTTGGTGCTGTCGAACGGGCGAAACAGACGCTCGCGGATAAACGCCTCCTCCATCCCGGTGCCGCTGTCCCTGATCACGACCCAAGCTTCCGTAGCATGACGCTCCAGGGTCACGGTAATTTCACCATATGCCGGCGTTGCCTCCTGCGCATTACGCAGTAAATGCCCAAACACCGCCGCCAGGCGTTCGAAATCGGCATCCACCCACATGTCCTCATCTACAAACGACACCACCGGTAGCGGCGCCTCCGCAGCCAGCCCGGCCACCACGCGTTCAATTACCCGTTCCAGCAACACTCGTTGATTCAGCTCAGCCACAGAGCCCTGCCGCAATTGTTCGATCAGGTGTTCGATGCGCCCCGCCGCGTTGGCAATGGTGCTGATCGCATCTTCTACAAACTCCGGATTGTGCTTGTGGCGTTCGGCGTTGCGCACCACCAGGGACATCTGCGCCACGGCATTTTTGAGGTCGTGCATCATGAACGCGGTAAGCCGATTAAACGCTTCGAACTGCCGGACCTCGGCCAGCTTGCTGTTGGCATCGTGTTGCGCAATATGTGTAGCGATATGGCGTCCCAGTGTGCGCAACAAATCGCGATCCTCGTAAGTCAACTCAAACGGCGCCGGCGGCGCTTCCAGCAGCACAAACCCGATCATGCGATCCAGCTGCAACAGCGGTGAAACGATGCGCCAAGCCGGATTCTCGATAATCCATGCGGGTATCTGAATGTTCTGATATGAATCCGGCGTGGCGCGATATTCGTTCAAGTCGATGATCCACTGCCGTTCTGCCAAAAAGCGCGGCAGCTCCTCTGCCTTGGCCAAACTGGAGTGGCTTGCGCCGACTTGCGTAGCCGCAGGCCAGTACGCGTTTGCCACAAACAGGTGGTCACTCTCGGCGCCAGTGAACAATACGCCACCCGGACTGCCGACCACCTCTGCAATTGCGCGTAACGCCACCTGCCGAACATCCTGCTCATTGGCCGCAGACAGCGTATTGATGAAACGCAGCCATTCGACGCGATAGTCGTATTTGTTCCGGTAAAAGTGCTTGGCAATGAATACTTTGGCCCGTCGTCGTAGTGACACCGAAAAAATCATGCTCAGCAGGGCGATGCCGGCACCCACCAGAAACACCAGCTGTGCCGCCGATCCCCAGGTGCCCCCCACCGTGCGCACGTAGTAGCCGCCCGCCGCCATCAACAGTAAATACAAACCCACCGCACTGAATGCGGCGGTGTAAAAGACCACCTGACGCGAGATAAAGATATCGACCGACCATTCGCTGCTGCGTCGCGCGGCGATCACAATGCTCGGCAACGCCAACGCGTTGACCAACCCACGCACCATCCATTCGTTTGTATGCATACCCCGCAACAGCTCGACCTGCGCATACATGTACAAATCGTAGATGAACATAGCGCCCAAGCCTACGATCAAGTAGCGCAGCGCTCCCTGAGCGGCCGCATGTGCATTGCGATACAGCTGTTCCAGCACCACCAATCCCAGGAACGATAACGCCAATCCGCTGATTGACAGTAATCGCAGTGGTGACCAAGCCGGCAGACCGAGCGCAGGCAACCACCACCAGAACAACGCTACAGCCAGCGCCACGCCACACACAACACGCAGGCAAAGTTTCAACAGCGGCGGTAACAATTCCCGGGAAATGCCGCTTAGAAACCACAGCCAGGCGATGTTGCGCAGGATTTCCGTCAGGTGTATCCATGTGAACGCCACGCTGCCCTGGTAGGCGCCGACCGCGATGGTTCCGCTCCACAGCGCTGACATTAAACTGGCCACGATCAGGCGCACGCCCAATACCTTGCCGCGCCAACTCAGCGCCGACATCAAGCCAAACATCAGGAAGCCCACCGCTACCAGTGCATAACCGACGACTATGGCAATCATCGCCTGACCACCGGATTGCGCGGCCGCCGGTGAGCGTGCCGGTCAGGTCCGGCCCTTGCGCCTGGAGAATTCAGCGTGAGCCTTTGCGCCACAGCACCACTTCCACGGTTTGCAGCAGAATTGCCCAATAGAACATCAGGCTATGATTCTTTACGTAGTACAAATCGTATTGCAGTTTTTCGATGGCATCCTGCTCCGACGAACCATACGGATAGCAGAGCTGCGCCCATCCGGTGATACCGGGTTTCAACGTATGACGCTCGCGATAATAGGGAATGCGCTCATCCAGCTGGCTGGCAAACTCAGGGCGTTCCGGTCTGGGGCCAACGAAGCTCATTTCGCCGCTCAATACATTGATAATCTGGGGAAGTTCATCAATGCGTGTCTTGCGTATGAATGATCCAGTACGCGTCACCCTGTTGTCATTTTCTCTGGCCCACACGGCCTGCCCGGGCCGTTCGGCATCGGTGCGCATGCTCCGGAATTTGAGCACCCGGAACAAACGGCCACGTTCGCCAACGCGCGTCTGTCCATACAAAACTGGAGCAGATAATCCGTCCTCGAGTTTGATTGCCAGCATGGTAAGCAACATGACTGGCGCAGCCACTAATAGCAAGGCAACGCTGACCAACACGTCACACAGTCGCTCGAGGGTGGCGTGAGTACGACTGCGCCGGAAGCCATCAGAAAAAATCATCCAGCTCGGGTTAAGCACATCCAGGCGAATCTTTCCGGTTTCGCGCTCAAGAAAACTCACCAACTCGGTAATCTCGACGCCATCCAGCCGGCACACCAGCAGCTGATCCATGGGAAAACTGCGACGACGATCGTCCATTGCGACCACAACCTCGTCCACCAGGTTGTCACGACAATATGTGGACAGATCCAGCCCGGCAGGAAGCCGCCCCGTCAAGGGAACAGACTCGATTGAATCCGCCTCCGTAACCACGTATCCCAGAACCCGAAAGCCACGCCGATCTGAACGGCGCCGCAACTTCACAATACTCGCAGCCCGGTGCCCTGCACCGAATACGACTATGCGTCGCTTAAACCACTCATCGTCAATTACATGCTCATAAAGCAACCGCACAAAGATTACGCCTATAACCCCGATTGCACTGGACAGGATCAACACGTTTTCGGCAAATCGTGGCTTGACAAGCATCAAGTTAAAAACCGCCAGACCAACCCACGTCACGCTAAGTGCCAGCACAATACGCAGCCCCAGACCGATCATTCCGGATCGCTGGCGAGCGTGATACAGCCCAACCGCCACCATCATGAGGAAGTTTGCCAACACAAACAGCGTCACCAATCCGAGGTGTGGCCATGCGAACGAACTCAGCACGCCATCTGGGCTGCTTGGCGCCAGCAACCAGGTCGCCAGCCCAGGAACTATCGCCAACAGTGCCGCTTCGACCAACGCCAGCACTGCCAGAGGCAGCTGCCAGTAATGCTTGAAAAAGCGTATCGCCAAGAGACACTTGCTCCGTATTCAAATTAAACAGGCAGACCGGGCTGAGCCACGGCGCAAACCTTACCGCAGTTTATTGGCTGAAGGTCAGTCCCCGCGTGATGGCGGTCACGCAAACAGCCTTGTTTTTATCACCCAGCCAATCCTGGCGCCAGCAATGGTATCGGCGTACTGAAAACCGCGCCACGGCTGCCAGGGTCTGTTAACAGACCCTGGCAAATCCCAAGTCGCCCCAACGCTGTAACTGGTCGAATAAAGCGAGCCCTCCGCAAGCAAGCCCAGTAAACAAAAAAGGCGGCAAGATTATCTTGCCGCCCCAGTCATTAAGTATCCTGTTCGATCGAATTCGCCTGCGCTCTCGTTTTCAACTAATTGTCACGGGACGAGGCCATATTTGCCATGAGCTGCTAACAAGTTTGATACCAGCACTCAGACCCGCAACTTCCGACCACGCACTCCCAAACCCAACAGGCCCAGCCCCAACAGGCCCAAGGTAGACGGTTCAGGTACGCTCGCCACTGACTCGATCAGGACAACAAAATCGTCGTAGTCAGCATCCCCACCACCCAGTATGTCTTCCCAAGCCAACACGAACTCATTGGCCAGCCAAGGGCTACCATTTATCAGGTTCGGGTTTGAGACTGAATGATTTCCCTGGTACGCAATCATGTGGTCAAAGTCATCTTCATTCAGGCTGGTATCCGAATAAAACGTACCCGAAGAATTCTGCAAATAGAAACCAAATTGATTGCCGCCAAACACGGTGCAAGCAGGCATCGACCACAATGGCGCGGTGCAAAATTGCTTACCACCCAAAACCGTAGAATTGGCTATCAAGGCAATCGAACCCGCCGAAGCCGACCCGCCATAAACCTGTAGCTTTTTGCTCGCATCGACCTTGTCATAGATACCAAAGGTAGTTGCAGCAGCGGAAGCGGAAAATTCAAACAGAATATTGGTAACGGAGACTGTGCTGGCGCCAATCATCCAGTAGTAATCCGACGCATACTGATTACTATTGACATCAACCACTGCACCTGTCGACGTCAGTGCATTTTGCAGGCTGGCGCCTGCGACAGGCGTTGCCGACGCATTGGTCACCATCAAAGTGCACGCAAGAGTCGCAACGGCAAGAACTTTTTTCATCACGCAATCCCTCAACGAATATCAAACGAATTCCCAACATCCACTCAATGTGGTTATCGGTTAGCTCTGACTAGAGCAATATCAGTGCCATGCCTCACATGTTCAATATTTTCAATTGATTACCGACTACCAGTGATTTTTATCGTTTTTGCCGAGCAACCGTCTGTAAGCATTACCGACAAATCGGAGCGACAAAGTTAAATGTTGATTGCGACGCAGATCACACAATCCTCCATGTTGTATTTTCAACTTCAGCTTCTTAGAGCCTGTAGTCCAACTGCTTTTTGATGAATCAATGTCCCACCCGCGTCGTACCTGAGCCGGTATCGCCGGTAGTAAGGTGCCCCGATTATGATTATGGTGATGCAAATCAAGTATCACCTCGACAATAATTCATAGAATATAACCTGTCAGGCACAATGCCTTCTCATCATGGAACCCCCAGCGAAGACGCACGTGCGAAAGCCATCACCATTGACGAATCGACCACTACTCACTCTGAATTCTTCCCACAGCATAAGGGGCAGATGAGTTGTGCGGTTTGATTGCCATTATTGGTCGTCAGGGCCAGCCCGCATCAGTGACTGCACTCCAGCGAGCTACTGATGCACTCACGCATCGTGGCCCGGACGACTTCGGTCACTATCTTGACGCCAACGTAGGGTTTGGTTTCAGACGTCTATCCATTATTGACCTCAGCCCGACAGGCCATCAGCCCATGACGAGCCCTGATGGCAACCTGACAGTCATATTCAATGGCGAGTTGTATAACTATATTGAAGTTCGCCAAGAACTGATCAGCCTGGGCTACGAATTCCTTTCTACCAGTGACACTGAGGTTCTTCTCACGGCCTATCGTCAATGGGGACAGGAATGCGTACGCCGATTTAACGGCATGTTTGCCTTTCTGATTCACGATCGCCAGAACCATAAGCTGTTTGGCGCGCGTGACCGGTTGGGGGTCAAGCCATTTTACTTCTGGCAGAATGCCGAATGGCTGGTCCTTGCCTCGGAACCAAAAGCGATCGGAGCCACTGGCCTGCTCAAACTGACTCCTGACTGGGCGCGGCTAGCTGATTCAATCCGGTGGGATCTCATGGATCACGGTAGAGGAACCTGCCTGTCCGGTATTCAATCTCTCCCGGCAGGACACACGGTTAACATCGATGCAAGCGGTCATGTCAACCTTCAGCGCTACTGGGAACTACCTCAGGAAATCACCGAGCCCTCCAGAAAATCAGAATCAGACTGGATAGAAGAGCTCGGTGCATTGGTCACCGATGCAGTTCGAATTCGGCTGCGCAGCGATGTACCCATCGGGTTTACTTTGTCCGGTGGCATTGATTCTTCTACCCTGATCTGTGAAGCCGCATGCCTGAGCGCGAAAGAAATGAATCTTCTTGCGTTCAGCTATCAAGACACAAATCATGATGAACGCGTACCGATAGCGGACACGGTTGCGCAGACCAGAGCTCGTCTAATTAATATGGACGACACGCAACTTGATGTGGCGGAACTATTACCCAAAGTGGTGGCAGCAAACTTTGAACCCATACATTCAACCTCGGCTATTGCCAACTACGGCCTGTTCTCGCTGGCAAGCCAACATGGCATTAAAGTTATTCTCGGTGGCCAGGGTGCAGACGAGTCGTTAGGTGGTTATCGAAACTACCAATGGGACTACTGGCACACGCTGTTCAGCAACCATCAGTGGGGAGCATTGTTTGCGGACGTACGTGCATTCTCACACTTGCATGGGCGCGGAATTCTTGGCACCTGGCTGTCAACAGTAGCGCGCTCGCTGCGCATAGTCCTTTCAGGTTCAACTCTGTATCAACACCTTCGCGCCTACCGGAACCCACCCCTGCGCACCACAGACATACACAGGCTGTTTGCCCCTGAGTTCCTGCATCTGGCAACACCTCCAGACGTGGATCCTGGTCATTTCCGCTTGGCCGGAGCACAGCGGCAGTCTGTAACTACCTGGCCATTGCCAATGTATTTACGCATCGAAGACCGTGTATCCATGGCCAATTCGGTCGAGGCGCGTCTACCGTTCACTGACTACCGACTGGTTGAACATGCATTCCGCATGCCTGACTCTCTCAAGTATACCGGCGGCCTTAACAAGCGTGCATTGCGCCAAGTGGCGGCACGAACCGTTCCGGCCAGCGTCACATCCCGAGTTCAAAAGCTGGGCTTTCCAGTTAGTGACAGTGCCGCAACCGCGAACCAGTTGCACACTCTCTGCAAGACTCTTACCGAATCACGCTGTTTTGCCGAACGCGGCATTTACGACCATGCCGCGATTGCCCGGTTACTTGCCCGATCCCCACAGGCGCAGGATGTGGATAGCTTGTTCAGGCTTGCCCAAACTGAACTGTGGCTATCTGGATTAGCCACTTCAGGGTATTCAAGGTGACGCATCCGGATTTCCGGCAGGCTGCGCTTACGGGCGCACGCTGGACAATTGCGGCCAGAGTTGGTCTGCAGTTGTTGGCATGGCCGGCAACTATTCTGGTTGTACGACTGCTCGACACCAGCGACTATGGGCTGTTTGCCATCGCCATGTTGGTCACCGGCTTCATAGCGTTGTTCGCTGAACTCGGGCTTGGCGTAGCGCTGGTGCAAGCCCGGCATCTCGACCAGCACCTGGCCCGCATGGCGAGTACCCTGATTCTCCTGCTCAACTGTGTGATCGCCCTGATAATCGTGGTAGCGGCACCCTGGGTTGCCTTGGCACTCGACAATCCCGATGTGACGCCAGTGGTACGCGTCCTCTCAATTGAATTGTTGATCAGCGCCATTGCTACCGTACCTGCGGCACTGCTTGAACGCCAATTGCGCTTCCGTGACCTTTCGCTGGCGCAGATCGCAGGTGGCGCAGGAGGCGTTGCGGCTACGCTGACAGCGGCTCTGCTTGACATGGGGGTGTGGTCATTGGTGATTGGCAACCTGACCAATTCCCTGATTCGCTCTGGACTACAAATCATTTTTTACGGTGCGCCAGTCTGGCCAAAACGACCGGACTGGCGCGTCATACGCCCCATGGTGCATGTGAGCAGCCATGTGCTGGCAAGCAGGACTCTGTGGTACTGGTATGGTCAGGCAGACCAGATTGTCCTTGCGCGCCTGCTACCCACCGCACTACTCGGCGCTTACAACGTAGCAGCGCAATTGGCGATGCTGCCGGCAGGTAAAGCGATGGAAGCAGTCAATCGAGTCGCGTTCCCAATCTTGTCAAGAATGTACGCTGATGTTGCAGAGCAGGCCCGCGTGCACGAGCGTTTGATCAGCTTGCTCGCGCTCTACGCATTCGGGGCGTGCTGGGGACTGGCCGCCGTGTCACACGAGTTCGTAGACGTAGTACTGGGCTCAAAATGGGGGGCCGCAGCAACCCCCCTGGCATTGCTTTCTTTGATTGCCCCACTGCGCATGCTCTGCTCATTGCACAACACCATCACCACGGCAATCGGCTCACCGCAGTCCGCGACCAAGGAACTTGCCTTTGCCGGTGTGCTCGTACCCTGCGCCGTGTCAGTGGGTGCCTGGTGGAATGGCCTGGCGGGTGCCGCCATGGCCTGGTCGCTGGTATTTCCGCTGGTGTACCTGCTCTCGAACTACCTGACCTGCACCGCTATCGGTCGGCACTGGTGGTCAGGGCTACGCCCATTAAAAGCGCCACTGAGCGCGGGAGTGGCAATGCTGGCTTCAATATGGCTTACGCGCCAACTCCTCGACCAATGGCCTACCGCAGCTCAACTGGCGGCGGAAATTGTTGTCGGAGCGTTGGTGTACTCGGGTTTGCTATGGATTGCTGCCCCGCGTCACTTGTTACTCGACGCACGCAAGCTTGTGCTCGATTTCGCACGACCGGGACGTCCTTCATCAGAGACATGAAAGACGAGTCGCTACTGCAACCGGGCTGAGTGCTGGCTTACCAGTAGCCTGCATCCGGCCAACACCAGATAAATCACGAGACGCCGCTGTTGCGAACAGGCGTCTATGAAATGGCGTCCCCAAGGGGATTCGAACCCCTGTTACTACCGTGAAAGGGTGGTGTCCTGGGCCTCTAGACGATGGGGACGCTGGCCTGAAACTTGAAATCTGACAATGAGAATCTGGTGGAGCCAGGCGGGATCGAACCGCCGACCTCTTGCATGCCATGCAAGCGCTCTCCCAGCTGAGCTATGGCCCCACAGCAGGGGGCGCAATTTATTGAAGCATTGCCTCCATGTCAAGAAAACTATCGAGTCGACACGCAGACAGCGGCGATAAATGCAGCTATTTGACCATGGAATCACTCGGAATTCGGGTGCCGACCGGCGTAGCCGGTATCCTCGCTTTACTATTTACCCCGATATCGGACACCGCTCCGGCAGCGAACTCAATGCGCGCGGTCCCTTGTTCATACTGGTTTCGCCCTGACCAGTGCCCGTCTGCGGGATGGAGGGAGGTGCGCACCGACGCTTTCAGCGCCCTGCTGGGTCTGTGACTGATTGATGATCGGCACCACAACCATCAATACGACGACCGCTTCAACCACACGCTGACGGTTGCAGCGGGTTCCCGCGAGAGGTTTGTGATTCCCCTTGCTGACGTACAGCATGCCCCCGCAACGCGGCAACTGGATATGGAGAATATCGGCAAGCTGATCCTGTTTCAGGATGCGGCGCGGGCCACCCACCCCTACTACTTGTGTAGTGTGCGCCTGCTGAATTAATACCGAGGCTGTGGAAAGGCATTGAAAGTCCCGTGAACAAGTGATCCGTTATTTACATATGTCACGAGGAGATGTCGACAATCGCTGTTACCGCCTCGATCAGGCACTCCGTTATCTACAGCAGTAACGGCTGCAAGCCGCTAACATAGCTGGAGTAAACAACATCCAGATACCGCTCCACGAAAAGCAAGCATTCGCCTCAATCATGAGCCTGTTATCAAACTCATTACCCTCACGCCCTCACCTCACGAACTGGATAGCCTGCGCGGACTGGCCGCAATGGCGGTATTGCTGAGCCACACCGCCGATGCCTTCAGACTGGACAATAGACACGTCATGGATTCAATGGCCATTGATTAATCTGCTGTTTGATGGCGACGCAGCCGTCACTCTGTTTTTTGTTCTTAGCGGCTTTGTGCTGGCCCGGCCGTATGTGAAGCACGTGAAACCACCGCAGCCGCGCCCGCTCGGTGTTAACAGCTTTTTATCTTCGTCGGGTGACGCGAGTCTGGTTGCCCTGGCTGTTCTTCTTTTTCGTATCGCTAGTTAGTAAAGGTCACCTTGTTCAGTGATCCGGACACGACACCAGTCATCTCAAAATGGTTACATGAGTTCTGGCATGCCGAGATCACGCTGCATGACGTATTTCTGCAATGCCTGTTTGCGCTGGATACGCTTGAGAACGCACATCTGCGGCTGCTACCACAAGACTGGAGTCTGGGTGTCGAGATGAAAGCGTCCATTTTGATGCCGCTGTTTGTTTTACTGGTGAATCGCAGCACCTGGTTATTGATGCTGGCCGGCATGGCGATCCTGGTCATACTGCCTACCGGTCAGAATTACTTTTCGTTTGTCATTGGCGTCATGCTGGCGCGGCATTTTGACTGGCTGCAAATTCAAGCCGACCGTCTCAGCGGGCATCAGCTGTGGCTGGCAAGCGCCGCCTGCCTGGCGTTGTATGAAAATCACCTGCTCTTGGGTCACTACCTTTATCTATCACTGCCGATGTGGAAACTGATATGGACTGCGGCCAGTCTGGGCAGCGCCTTGCTGATTGTGTTGAGCGTGCGCAGTATTCACTTGGGAAACTGGCTGCGAAAACCTATTATTTTGCACCTTGGAAAAATCTCATACTCCGTATACTTGGTGCAGATGGTGGTCCTAGTGTGGCTGGTGCCGGTTCTGGTGCACCAGCTGAATCAGATTGGGCTGACCAAGCCGCTACCAGAATTCTTCGTCATATTTGCCTTGAGCATTACGTTAACAGTCGGATTGGCCTCCCTGACATATCGCTGGATCGAAGTGCCCAGTATTACACTTGGACAACGGTTGACGCGCCAACTGGAAGCACCGCGCGCCCTGGCCCCCACCCATCGCTGACACTAATACGATTATTTCTGATCGCATCACAACCAGTACATGCCATCCACCACCAGCCAATCAACAGCGAAACCAGCCAGCGCCTGGACAGCGTTACGAGCAGATACCTTTCGTCAGTACGGGCACAGCACAACCGGGGCGCTGATACGGGGCTTCTGCACGCGACGCACTTTCAGAGCGGTTGTCACGCTCCGCCTGTGTCAGGCGGCGGCATCAGGCTACCCGTGGCGTCTGATCCTGCCCCTCTGCAAGCTGGCACATCGCGTGGCCACCCGCCGTGCAGGAATGGAGTTGCCATGGCGGACACAGATCGGTGCAGGCATTGCCCTCACCCATGGCTGGGGATTGGTGGTAAATGAAGGCGCCCGCATCGGTTGCAACGTCACCCTGTTTCATGGCGTTACGCTCGGCCGACGGGATCGTCTTGCCACCGATGGCGAACGCCTCACCGAGTATCCCGTGATTGAAAACGACGTATGGATCGGGCCTCATGCAGTGATTGTCGGCGGCATCACGATCGGCACTGGCAGCCGGATTGCCGCAGGCGCCTTCGTCACCACGGATATCCCTGCCCACTCGGTAGTTCAGGGTAATCCGGCCTCCATCATCAAGCAGGATTGTGTACCTGACGTGATGAACCGGGTGGACAGGGAATCTTCTGATCAACTCCCGTTCGCCCGGAGCTTGTCGAGAGACTACTCTGGCCAAAGTCGCCGGGTTCAAATGAAGGTTTCGACCCTTCGACAGACTGATGACTCAACGCAAACGGAAGTGTTCATTCAGACCTTATCTGATTCCCCGCGTCCGCTGCGCACTCACAGCCGCCGACCCCACCACCTCGTTAATGAACAGCGCACCGGGCAGGCTGGCCAGCCGCGCTACCACATGCTCCACCAGCGACATACTCACTGCGACGGGCGCAGCAACGCCGATCAACCCCATCAGCACCACATAACCCGCATCCTGAACACCGATTCCACCAATAGTGATCGGCAACATCACCACCACCCACAGAATCGGAATGACCAGCAGCAAATCCAGCCAACTCAAATCCAGGCCGCAGGAATACGCGACGGCTTTGGCGAACCCGATACGCACCGCAAATAACAACAGCGTGACCACACCGACTTCAGCCACCAGACGCCACTGATGTCGATAGGCCAGAGAGGCATCGGCAATCTCCGCCACACGATGCCGTAAACGCTCAGGAATATGCGGCAGCAGTTTTATCCGGGCCCAGCGCCGCACGACTGGATGCAGCGCAATCGATAACATCAACACCGCGATCACGGTCAAAATCAGCACGAAGCGGACGATATGATCTGGCACTCGTTCATGCGCCAGTAAAATCACCGTCACTGCGCCGATGATCAACGTGGCAATGGCCAGTGTGGCGCGATCAACCAGCGTCGCGGCGAACACCGGCGCGGTCGGTTCGCCTGATCGGCACAACGCCGTGATACGCACCGCGTCAACACCAATAAACCCGGGTAAAAACGCGCCAATGAAATTGGCCGCCAGCTGCACCCGGAACAATTGTGCGAAGCCAATGGTCACTCCTCGTCCACGCAACAATATCTGCCAGCGATAGTTGGTAATCAGTCGATCAAGCACCGCGATCAACAGCACTACCGCGACCCAGCGCAAATCGACTTTCCGCAGTACAGCCCATACAGCATGCCAATCGGCAAAGCCGATCACCAGCGCCAGCAGGCCAACAGAAATTAGTACGCGGACGATCTTCGACATGCCTGATCCTGAAAAGGAGCCCTGTGATTCAGACCTGCAACGAATGGTCGATCTAACTGTAAGGCCAAAAGTCTACTATTTTCTGGGTTCCGTTCGTGCTGAGCCTGAGCTTAGTCGAAGGGTCGACAGCTATCCTGATTCTGAGAACCCTTCGACGGGCTCAGGGCGAACGGAATAGATGAGTATTTGCCTCGCATATCGATCGCTTAAGTTAGCGACAGGCTGCTAGACCTGTAACTCGCCATAGCGCTTGCGCCATGCACGACCCAGCTGTGCGCGATGCAAACGTTCCCGCAATAACTGCGCGATGCTGGCACGGCCCTCACCTGGCAACCGCCGCAGAAACTCATCGCTGACGCGGCAGATATGAAAGGGCGAATCACCCCGCCGGTTCAAGGATCGTCCGGGCAAGCAACCCCCAGTGACACGCCTTGAAACCCAGTGCGCGCGCGCTGTTTACTGCCGCCTCGCTGCCGACATACATCGGGAATGCCAACTGTTCGATCTTGAGTCCCGGCAGGTGCGTTTCGATTGCCTCACGCGAAGCAGCAAGGTCCTGTTCAAACGGCAACGGCGTGCGACGACGTGGCGCCTCAATGGCCGGATCACAACCCGCCAGCGCTGCCGGCAACGGCCAAGCCGGCACAAAGCGACTCTCGAGTGTGTGCGACTGAAATTCAACCAGCCCAGACGCACTGATGATCTGCATCTCCTGCCACGTCATCGGCCGCGCTTCAGCTCTGTCACTGTCATTGGCACTATCGCCGGCACTGGCGTGCAATCCCGGCGCAATGAAGGCCACTGCCTTGGCGCCATAGGCACGCAGCAGCGGGAACGCCACATCATAAAAATTTCGTGGGCCATCATCGAATGCCAGCAGGACAGATCGATCCGGAACTTCCAGCTGGCCTTCCAGATACAACACCAGCTCGCTGGCGCTCAAGGTACGGTAACCATTGCGCCGCAGAAAGCTCAGGTCAGCGTCGAAGGTCGCGTGCTCCACCATGTGATAGCAAAACACCGGCACGCCACCCAGTGGCTCACGGGGTCGTCGTGCGGTCACAAACTCAGGCAGCCCGCCATTCCACCAGGCCAGCAACTCGGGCGTGTTCTTGCGCCATGCATCTTTTATTTTTTTTGCGATGCTCATGGGTCCCTCAGGGCTGCGAAGCCGTCTCATGATAGAGATCAAGCAGCGCAGCGATATGGCGATCCAGCGTGAAACGCTCCGCCGAAACTGCCGCCCGCACACCATAGGTCTGCATCATCGCCCGATCCTTCAGCAGCGTAATGACCGCGTCTGCAAAAGCCTGCTGATCTTGGGGTTCGATCAGACGGCCATCGACACCCTCGGTAATCACCTCGGGCAACCCGCCGACAGCGTAGGCCACCACAGGCTTGCCGATGGCCAATGCTTCAATGGCCGCCAGACCCAGCCCCTCCTGTTGCGACGGCACTACCACCACATCAGAGGCAGCCAGCAATTCGGCCACATCTTTGCGATGCCCCAGGAATCGAACCTGCGTCTGTAAATTCAGTTCACGCACCAGCGCCTCGCAATTAGCTCGTTCCGGGCCATCCCCAATCAGCAACAGCAGCGCATCCGGACACGATTTCACGATACGCGGCATGATCTGCAGCATGCCATGATGTCCCTTGACTCTATGCATGCGTGCGACCATGGCAATAACAGGCCGGTCAACGGAAACCCCGAGTTCAACCCGGCGTGAGGTGCCGGCAGCGGTTGCAGCAGTACGCAGCTGATCGAGATTCAAGCCGTTGTAAATGACACGCAGACGCGCGGCAGGCAGGTGATAGCCCTTGACCGCGACCACCTGTGCAGCCCGAGAGACGCAGATGCCGCGATCCCGATCACGCGCAAATAACTTTTGCAATGCACTGAGTGCACTGCCCGGATAGGTCAGATCGTGCAGGTGCACAATCACCCGGGCGCCGGTAATCCAACCAACGATACGCGCCACCAGCGTGGCCTTGAGACCGGCTGCATGAATGATGCGGCAGCCACATTGCACGCACCAGGCGCGCCACACGAAACACAACCAGCAGGGTCCGGCAGCTGACGCCGACAGAAAAACGGTATCGATTCCGGACTTCCTGAGCTCATGGGCAGCCGGATGGGGTTCACGCAGAAAACACACCGTCAGATCAATACCCGCCCGCTTGAGCGCCGGCAACACATTCAGGAAGTAAACGGTTGCGCCATGCGCAATGCCTCCCGCGTAGCCGAAGTGATCACCCAGCATCAGGATTGGCGGCAGACGCCTGACCGACACCGCATCGGCGGACGCGCGTTCATTGACTCCCGATTGATTCACTCTGTGAAGGCTCCTGATACCCACGCTGCAAGCAGACAAAACCTAGGGAAAGTCTGATTAACTCCGTCATTGCGAGGAGTCCGCGACGAAGCAATCAGTTGAGATTGCCTTCGCTCCGCTCGCAATGACGAATCGGCAATAAATCAGAGTTTCCCTAGCGCCTGAATACTAATGGTAGCGCCTTTCAGCATGGCGTGATGCACTCGGCGCTTAAGCTGGCGGCTATTGTGGTATATGGTCGCATCAACCATTTTCCCAGTAGTTTCGTTACCTCATGTCACCCTCCCCCATCCGTTTCTCCTGGCGCACCCTCATGGCGCTGCTCGCCGCACTGGCTCTGTTTATTGTGGTGCTGCTCAACTTGCCATTGACGTCGGTGGTTGAAGGTCTCCAGCAAAATGCGTTAGCCAGCCTGGTGCTGTCCCATAAACGGGCTGCGGTCGCCGCCATCGGTCTGGTAGCCATCGTACTGGCGGTATGGCTAATCACCCACCGGCACTTCCGCGCTCTGCGAGTCGCGGGGATTGCCGCGTTGTTTGCAGTGGCCGCCATCGGCGTCCATGAATTTCAGCAAGCCTGGCCACTGGCCAACCTGTTCAGTCTGGAACGGTATCGTGACAACCTTGCCATCCTGCTGGGCAGGGATGTTGTGCTGTCGAAGTATGACCCGCAATCGACATTGCAGCTGGAGCGCAAACCGATGGTGCGCGCCAAGTACCCGGCAATCGATGTGCACTTTCATCTGGAGTCCCTGCCAGCATCGATCGATGCCGACCGACTGGTCGCTGCCATGGATGCGGCCGGTATCGACAAGGTGGTCAATCTTGGCGGCCTGGAAAGCACATTCGAATCCTTCGCCAGAAATTTCTACGCCAAGTACCCCGATCGCTTCATCATGTTCGTCAAACCCGACCCCGGCGCACTCATGCACCAGAACGGCGTCGCCAAAGAAGTCGAGTGGCTGAAAAAAGCCGCACGCATGGGCGCGCGTGGCATCAAGGAAAACAAGTCTTTCGGTCTGGGGCAGGTAGACAGCACCGGCAAAATTGTCCCCATCGATGACTCGCGACTGGATCCATTCTGGGAACTGGCCGGTCAACTGGGCATACCAGTGCTGGTGCACACCGGCGAACCTCCCTCTTTCTGGCATCCGATCGATGCGCACAATGAGCGCTACCAGGAACTGCTGGCAAATCCGAACTGGAGTCTGCACGGCAAGGATGTGCCGTCCCAGCAAGAGCTGATGCAGCAACGCGAACGCCTGCTGGCACGCCATTCGAAAACCAACTTCATTGGCGCGCACTTCGGCATGAATCCCGACAACCTTGCGTATGCCGGATACCTGCTGGACAAATACCCCAACTACTACGTGGACATGTCTTCAGTGGTGCAGGAGCTGGGTCGGGAGCCTTATTCCGCACGCCGGTTCTTCATCAAGTATCAGGATCGAATCCTGTTCGGCACCGACGGCGGTTATGGTCTGGAAAGCGCAGGCACGGGCTGGACTGCCGAACGTATGTTCCGCAGTTATCTGGAGTTTCTCGAAACAGACAACGAATACATCGAATATCCACTGTACGGACTGACCAAACAGGGCAACTGGCGCGTGTACGGTTTGTCACTGCCCGACGAAGTGCTTGAAAAAATCTACGTAAAGAATGCCGAGCGCCTGATACCCGCCGAAGCCGCAGTGGTTGCCAGACTCGATGCACTGTCTGCACCCGTTAATTGAATCGCTACAGATCAGCCGATGAGATATCTGCTCACGGTGTCGCTGCCATAGTGCAGGCAGAATCAGGCTGCCGACCACAAGCAACGTGAAGATGACGTAGCCAGCCTCGCCAGTCGCAGCAATGATCATCGGTGAATAAGGCAGAAGCAGATAGGCCAGCAGCACATGAAAGGCAAACACCTGAAGTGAATAACGTCCTATCAGGCTGACTCCGGGAATCTGCCAGTGCCGTGGAATTCTCAACAACAGAGCCAGGCTCAACACCAGCAACGCGAACAGATTGAGCAAACGCACCGGACTCAGGGAATTCATGTCGGTAACTGCATCTGGCAAGACGTCGATCATGCCGTGCCGTTTCAGGAACAGGATAATCGCCACGGCGAACGCAATCCCCAGCACCACTGGCCTGCGCACGAACTGCGACCACCTGCCTGATTCGCCCGGATAGCCGATACATACGCCCACCACCCAAACCAGCTGCCAGGACAACAGGTTAAGGTATCCATAACGGCATCCATCGCAGTACTCAAGAGACAGCAAGCGATCTGGATTCAGATACCGCGACAACAGCCAGAACAGGATACTGAGCGACAACACCAGTACAGTCTGTCCGCGCCGCAACGCCAGAATAATTGGCGGCGACAATGCCATGAACACCACATAGGCCGGCAGAATATCCATCAACACCGGCTGGTGCAGCAGCAACAGTGATGCCACGCTGTAGTACACAGGCCGTTCTGCAAGGGTGAATGGCCTGACGAACTCATCAAGGTACTCGGCGTGGAGCGGCGATAACAGCAGCACCGGCACCAACAGCAGCAACAATACGTGATAACGATAGATCAACCACGCACGCGCCGCGCTCTTGCGCCACAGCTGTGCCTGCTGATTGCCGGGCGCTCCGTATACTCGCCCACACAGGAATCCCGAGAGCAGAATGAATCCGGTGAGAGCTGATGCGTAGCCAAACGGCTGGTCGGTAAACCTGGTCAGCTCGCCGCCAAAATGATCAATGGTCATCACGATCAAGAGGATGCCGCGAATCGAATCGATGCGCAGATCACGCTTCATCGGCGATGACGTTAGTTCATGAGACAACTCAGGTGTTCCGCTCGTACACCTGATCAATCACATAGGTCGGGCGGTGCTTGATTTCGTCGTAGATCTTGGCGATATATTCGCCGATGATACCCAGACTGATCATGATGAAGCTGCCGATCAGCATCAGCGTGATGATGATGGTGGTAAAACCCGATACGGCATCACCACGAAACCACGACAGCAGCGCTTCCGTACCCACACCTGCACCCAGCAGAAACGTCAGCACTCCCAGTACGCTGACGATGCGCAGCGGCGCGCTGGTGAAGGTGACCATGGCCGTCAACGACAGCGCTATCAATGAGTGCAGTGTCCAGCCACTGGCGCCACTCTGTCTTTCGGCAACGTCGAACTCCAGCGTCACCTGTTTGAATCCAATCCAACTGGCCAGTCCGCGATAAAAGCGGCTGCGTTCCGGCAGCATCTTGCTGATGATGTCTACCGCTGCTCTATCCAGCAGCTTGTAGTCGGACGAATTCTGCACATTGATGCCGCCCATGGTGGTAATCAGCTTGTTGACTACATAAGCACGCGCTGTGCTCAGCCACGGTTCATCACCACGATCACGCTTGACTCCATGCACAATGGTCGCGCCCTGCTCCCATGCTTTGACCATATCCGGTATCAGCGAAGGTGGATGCTGCAGGTCGGCATCGATGGTAATCGCCGCATCACCCTTCGCATGCTGCAAACCTGCCAGCAGACCGGCTTCCTTGCCGAAGTTGCGCGACAGACGCACCGCACGCACGGGAAACCCGGCATCAGCCATCTCGGCAGCGCGCTTGAAGGTCTCGTCACGGCTGCCATCGTCGACCACCACGATTTCGAAGCGATATGGCAGAGCGCCAGCCACTTCGGCAAGGGTGCGGATGGCCGCCTGAATGCCTGCCGATTCATTGAAAGCCGGAACGACAATACTCAGCAGCTTGTTGCTATGTTCGCTCACCAATCTATTCCTCTACCGCACCTGTAACCGCGACCTGTCGAGATCAGCATATGAACCAAGCTCGATCCGGTTTGCGGCCAACAGTCTCACAAAATCCGCACTCATCAGCGTTTGCAGTTCGCCTTCCCAGTCGTGATAGGCAGCCAGCTTGGGCTCGGCCTGCGCCGCCGGGTCATTCCAGCCGGGATGACACATCATCTCGTAGTCGCGACCCCGCTGCAGACGCGCCAGTCGCCATTCAAAATACTCACGCGTCAGCCGGCCGCTGGACGCCAGGCCAAGCAGCTCGGGTTCGGCACGCGGTGGTTTGGGCAGCAACGCGCTCATTGCCAGAAATGCCGAACTGCGGACACAACCGGCCATGGTCAGTTTGGGCCCCCATTCCGCATGCGGTGCACGCACATGGGTTATGCCGAACTCATTCGCCAGCCCACGCACTCTCGAATACAGCGCCGGCAGCAGGTGAACATGCTCATGCGAATTCAGGAAATCCAGTTTCAGACCCAGATCCAGACAACGCTGTATCTGCGCCCGCCATTCCTGCAACACCACCTCGACTGCGATGCGACCACGTATTACCGCCAATGCAAACTCACCTTTGGCTGGAAACATGCCCTGCCACGGTTGCAGTGACACCCGCATGGGCTCAGTCAGCGGCACACCCAGTGTTGCATTCAGATGCACACCCACACTCACCGATGGCAGCGCTCGTAGCCGGTCAACCCAGCGCGTCAGCGCAGGACCATTGGCCATGACCCCGGTGGCCGTCACCACACCGCGCTCCATGGCATCCAGAATGCCGCGCGATACGCCATCGAAATAACCGAAGTCATCGGCATTCACGACCATCCTGATGGTGCGAGTGCTGGTTTGCGCGGCACTCATCGTCGGAAGGTCCACAGATAATTCACTGCAAAATTCCACACCAGCACCGTGCCCGTAGCAAACACCTGCGCGAGCATGTAGTGAATGCCGAAATGCACATTGAGTACTTTGACAATCAGCGCATTCAACACCAGACCCAGCAGCGCCACCGTCATGAATTTCGGCAAGGCATCGGTATGTGTTGCATCCGAATCGAAAGTAAAGCGCCGGTTCAACGCATAGTTCACCAGCGCTCCCACGCCGAAGCCGATGCTGGTGGCGATCAGTACTGGAATCGCCGCATATTCAACCAAGGTCCACAACACTGAATAGTGTGCAGCCGTGCCACAGATGCCGACTGCAGCAAAGCGCATGAAGTGACTGAATGCCGTGCGTGACAACAGCGCCGCCATCACGGAGACACTCCTGCTTGATTCATGCCGGTAACAGGCTCGTACACAATGAAGTGCCCCACCGCGGGGTCGTCACGATACACAGCGCGCCATCCCGGCAAAGGCTGCTTCTCGATCAGCATGCCCTGACTGACTTCATAGTACGGCGCCAATGCAGCTGCCAGATCGCGGTTGACACCCGTCAGATACTCAGGATGCATCAGCAGATAGCGCACATTGCGTTCACGCAGGTAGCGCAGGAAACCCTCCAGCGTGGTCGAGTCGGACATCAGCACCACACCGACCGGACGTTTCACCAGCCAGATCAGGCCATGAAACTCGCGCGTCTCGCCGATCATGATTTTTTCATTGTCAGAAAGCGTGCGATTGAGCCAGTCGACGAACCTCAGATACGAGGGCGATGCCTCCATCGCCGCAGGCGGAAGCTGATAGGCCCCCTTCGCGGCCGTCCAGCCCAGTACGCCCAGCACGGCCATACAGACAGCCGCCTGCAGCGCCCGCAAAGCCTTGGTAACGTCGATAAAACGCGTAATCGCCTGCCAGGCAGCATAAGCCGCATAAGCAATCCACACCGGCACCAGCGGCGCCAGGTAGCGGATTTCCGGGAACATCGTGTCCCAACTGAAGAACGCCAGAAACGCCGCCGACCAGAAAAATACCAGACACGCCTCCCACGACCTGCGTCGCAGCCACCACCCGGCCAGCGCCAGCGCAAAAATGCCCAAGCCGATCAGGCGATAACGCGGCAGTTGCAGCGAAGGTCCCAGCGCCGTGGGAATGACATTGGTGAGTTCATTGGCGAACCCGCCGCCCAGCCGCCCGACCACATCGGCCAGTGAATGTGTCTGGAAGTAGTCGGCTGCCGTGGGCATGCCGTTGCGTTCGAGAACGGTCACGCCATATTGATCGTAGTAGATATTCGACTTTTCACCGCCGATGTCCGTCCACTTGTCAATCCACATGATGTGCGAATTGATGCCTTCGTAGAACAACGTGCCAAAGCCAATCAGGTTACGAATCACCAGCGGTGAAGAAATCAGTGCCGTCACGGCCAGAAATATCCACAATCGTTTATCGGCAACGAACTTGAAACGCGTGTGCCACACAGCAGCCACCACCACCGCCACACCCATCAGGATAGCCGGCGACTTGGCGAGATACGCCAACCCCAGCCACAACCCGGCAAGCGCATAGCGCACCGGCGCTGCCGGCATGTCGTCACGAGAATCCTGTTGTGCAGAGGGCTCGGTCAGAAACCACCAGGTCCACAACGTACACAACACAAACTGCATTTCATTATTGACATGCGAGCTGGCGATCACCAGTGAATTACTCACCGCATACAGCAACCCGGCAATCAACGCCGGCCCACGACCATAACGACGCGTCACCATCCAGATGAAAGACAGCAGCACCGCCAGCCCGGTGATCAGATCGATCACCTTGGCAATAACGAAAAAGTCCGCCGTGCGCTCGGCAAACGGCGCGAGCATCAGCATGTACAGCGGATGGCGTTCGGTGATCGGAAAGGTGCCGGCAAAGCACTCGCGTAGAAATCCCCAGAAGCCGCCGTGTTCGGCGATGTACAGGGCATGCGCCAGATAGCCGGAAGTGTCCTGCCAGCGAGCAGAAGTAGCCTGCTGCAGCTCGCCATAGGTCCAGATCAGGAACCCGATCACCAGCAATGCAACTGCCGACCACCAGCCACGTGCGCCGGATACGCGGTCAGTATTCGTATCATTCATGCAAGACTTCCTGCAATCAACCGCCCGAAGCATGACGCGAGCCCCGGGCATGGACATTGTGCTTGGCGATCAGATCGCAAGCTGAACACGAAGATATTACACATAGGCCCTTGTAACTGCGACTTGCATGGCATAAACAAGCCAGATTACGTAACCAGACAAACAGCTTGGCCGCTGCAGGTTACTTAGAACCTGCTCAAAGTCTCGATCAAGGGATGCAGCGCAAGGCGGAATTGGACAAAAAAACGCAGCGTACACGGAGTACGTGAGTATTTTTTGTCCAATTCCAACGCTGCGATGCGCCCTTCAGCGAGACTTTGAACAGGTTCTTATGACGATTCCAGATACTGCTTAAACTATTGGCGGGAGGCGACCACCTCAGCAATGCAATAACGTTCATTTGAATAACGTACCTCCACACCCTGCAAGGAGGTCATGCGCTGGCAATCCAGAACCAGAAACTCTATTCCTTCTGAACGCGCCAGCTCGATCAGACCGTTAGCGGCTTTAGCTCGCTCAGCAAGCTTCCCGCGCAGATTCCACTCGTCATAAAACGCTGGGCTCCACATGACAGCCGCGCCTTCATTGGCATCCCACCAGACTGGCCTGCGTGACATTGTCGCAAAGCCAAATCGGTCAGGCGCATAGAACAAGGTATCGGGCGGAGTATTCGCCCTCGCCCAGACCTGAGCATCGAACCACAGTTCATCTGCCGGCCAGCGTGGAAAATCGAACCCTGCACGATGGCGCTGCGCCAACGTCACACCCACGGCGAGCAACACGACGGCGCTGATACCGAGTATCCAGGCTGATTTCAGGGCGCGCACTCGGCAAAGCCCATAAGAAACCACCACCACACCCATCATGACGACAAAAGTCATCAACATACGCCGCTCAGGCCGGCCTGCACCATACACACTCAAGGCCAGACAACCCATACTGATCGTGGTCGCTACGGCGATGCTCAGCCGTCGTCGCGAACCAGAAAAAACAAGTGCCGCAACAAACGTAACGACCAGGGCATACGCCACTGCCAGCGTCTTGTCGCCAATCTCGGTTGAACACGCAACCAGCCATGTCAAACACAAAGCAGCCCAACGTTCCCAGTTGCTGAGATCACGGCGATTGAAAATGATCGCCGCAGCAAGCGCACATACCAGTGTCACCGCGGGCAACGGCCCCACATAGGGCATCAGAGGAAAATCGAACCGGCCATCGGAATAGGCTGGCGTTATCATGCTCAACCCTAACCCCAGCAGCTGGATTCCCAACCATGGCCCTGACACCCGGCCTCGTTGCATCATCAGCAATCCGAGAATGGTTACAGACGGCGTAGGCAACATGAAGCCAGTGACCGCAATGGCGCCAAAGATGGCGTCACTTTCCTGGTTTTTTTCAGCTTGGGACCAGAGCGCAATCACAGCGATAGCCGCAAACCAGTGGCCGACGGCGGCGTAGCGTAGCGGATGCAGGGACAGCACTACCTGATGATCAACCGCATAAGCCGAAGCAGCACCCAACAAGATCGTTACAAGAGACCCGAGAACCAGGGCCGCCGCAACATAAACGCCTGTCACGGCGCTATAGCGTTGCGCAGCGAGCCAGACACTGATTGCGAGTGCTGCAAATGAAAGCAGCAACCAGAACTCAAGGTGCGCGAAAAAATGATAAGGATGGTACTGGTACAGGTAGTCGGTGAAAGAAAAATCCAGCTTCACAGCTGAACCCGTTGCCTGCACTGCCCAGCCAATGGTGGGTAACGCTGCGGCTACACAGGCGAACGCCATCCATGCGTATGCCGCGATGGAAAAGGGTATCTGCGTGCGCCTCTCGACGATCAAACGCGCCAACAACAAATTGACCATCAACCAGAAACCGAGAAACAGGTTGGTATCCGCTGCCAGCCCGCAGAACAGGGCTGCCCATACCCAATGTTGGCGGATCGCCAACGCGGCAACCAGCAAACCAATGGCCGTCGCAAGCTGACTATGAGTCAGAAAGCCTGCGAATAACTCACCGCCACCAAACTCCATGAATTGCCGCACCGCAAATCCGCACCCCACGATAATGCAGCCGATCAAGGCCAGCACGGGCCTCGTGCCCGCAGCCGTTACAGCCGCGTAGGCGCCTCCAATCGTCAGCGCCGATGTGAGCAGCAGCAATCCCAGGAACAGCTGGCGGATATTGTCTTCGGTAGCCACAACGGCCACCAGTCGCCAATAAGGGGAAACAAAGTTTCCCAACGAACGATGAAACGCATCATGCGGCCCTTCGCTGCTGTTGGCGTAATCGAGTACCAGCGGCACATGAAATACATTGTTACCGGCAGGAAACTTGTCACCCACCATCCAGATCAGCAAACAGCCGGCAATCAACGCCAGAAAGGCGTTAACCAGCCATACATAGCGTGCCAGCCCACCTGGAACCATGCTGCCTGGATGATGATCTAGCAAAGGAATTTTGTCCCTGACAAGCATTGGCACGCATGAATATGCAAGTCAAAAAGCGACCATGAAAAAGCCGCGCGTGACTAACTTCACGCGCGGCTCTATCTGACACATTATTCATGTTATTTGCTCAGGATCAGTTGAGGACCAGAGATGTCACCCATCTCGCCTGGAGCATCGCCGACGTTTATCGTATCGGCGCAGACCCAGACCCAGCTGCCCACCCTGACCGCCACGCCATTCTGATTGCCATTGTGGCCCCAGCACTTGACCAGATCGGACGAGAAGTGCACGCACTGGAAGAACGCACCGCTGGTCAGCTCAACGGGTGTACCGACACTGAGAGTAGTACGAGCATCAGTCGTACCCAGATCAATGCCTGCCAGGCCGCTGACATTTTCACCGTTGTCATCGCCGAAGTTGGCGGTGGTGCCCAGGCCCAGCTGGCCGAACGCCATTGAAGCCCCAGCACTTGATGTCATTGTTATCGAGCATCACACAGGTTTGACGATCGCCACCGGCCAGCTGCTTGACAGTCCGGCCGCGTGCCCAGCGACACGCGTATGCGCCTGCCACCTCACCCGCCGCATCGCCGATACACAGAGCGGTTGCATTGGGACCAGTACCTGCCGCGCAAGTCGCCCGTTGCACATCTGTCGGGCTGGCAGGCAAGCCACTGCCACCACCCACCGCCAGCTGACCCCAACCGTTGTTACCCCAGCACTTGAGCGAACCATTGGTCAGCACCGCACAGGCATGACCGCTGGTGGCAATGGCATCCACGGGTTCGCCGCCCAGCGGGATGGCCGCCAGGTTGTCGCCCATTTCATTGGCGTCGCATCGCCAACGTGTCGGTAGCATCGCCCTGACCCAGCTGCCCCCAGGAGTTTTCACCCCAGCACTTCAGCGACTTCGCCGACGTCAGGTATTTTGCAGGATGGCGCAGGAGAAGTAGCCGCCATAGGCCACCAGCTTGATGGCCTTCATGTTGGTACCAAGTTCACATGCTGGTGACTGTCAGGTCATCGGGTACCGTGTCGTTGCGGTATCGCCCAAGCCAAGCTGGCCAGAGTCGTTCATACCCCAGCACTTGATCGAGCCATCTGCAAAGCGGGCACAGGCATGCTTTGCGCCTGCCTCGATCTCGCACGACCGTACCGGAACCCAGATTGACCGAAGCCAGAACTGTTCATGTCCGGAGACGGCATTGCGTGGCGGTGTTCACCACCCGCCAAGCTGGCCATCATCGTTCCGGCCCCAGCAGCTGCACTGACTGGACCTGCGAACCGTCCACTACGCGCGCGCAGGTGAAGTTTTCACCGGCCGTCAGAGCAACGACCTTCTGACCGGCCAGAGTTCACGACGGGAGATTCTGGCCCATGTCCGATTGATGTTCTATGCCGTTCGGTGACGTCGAGCCAATACCCAGCTGGCCCCAATCGTTGCTGCCCCAGCACTTGATCGTCGCCATCGTTGTAACGCACGCAGGCATGGAAGCCACCGGCCGCAATCTTGTGACCGGTATTGAAGGTCCACACCTTGTTGGCGGCCAGATTATTACCGGCAACGTCCTTGATGGCCGTCGTCAGGGTCACGGTGTATCGGTGTTGAAGGCGAGATCACTGAGCCGGATTGAACACGACTGTATTGCCACCGGTTACGGTGACCAACGCCGCTGACCGCGACCGCTGGGGCTGGTGACCGTAACGGTGCTGACATTCGCCGTACTGTAGCGGCATCAGCGCCTCAGAGAACACAGCCGTGATGTTGCCCTGTACGTCCGTACCCACGGTGGTATCCAGCGGAAACACAGTGGCATCGGCCACTGTGGGCGCAGCAAGGTCATTGTTCACGCAGGTCACAGTGAGCTGGTGATGTTAACGTTGGTGACGGGGCCGAAGCCGTACTCAAGTTCCCCGGAAATTACAGGTTTGTCCCGGCGGCGTGACCAGCGAGGAAGCTGTCGGGTTGGTCAGGACGGTAACAGAATATTCGCACCGCTATTGACCGGCGTTGCGAAAGCGTGAAAGAGCCATTGGCAGTAAGACCTTGTCAGGTTCGTTGCCGGCGTTAACCGTGTTCGCAGGGTCTGGAGTACCAGATCCGCCAGTGGCCAGGCCTTGACACGGTGCCGCTCATCGTGTAGGTATTCGTGACGCAATTGACAGCGATAGTGGTGATCGCAGCAGTCACCGTACCGCTGCCGTTGGTCACGGCGCAGGTCTGGCTGGGACTGGTTGGCTGCGTGAATACCGTGGCGAGATAGGCACCGCCACTCACCACCGGCGTGGCAAAGGTGAACGCGCCATTGACTGTTCTGGTTAGGCTGTCACCACCATTGTTGCGTAACACCACTCCGGTGGTACCCGCCAGACCGCTGATATTGCCGCCTACCGTGAACGAAGCGGCGCTGCTGGAGCTCGAATGAGCTGCTTGAACTTGAGCTGGAGCTTGAAGAACTGCTCGAGCTGGATGAGCTGCTTGAGCTAACCGAGCTACTGGAACTGGATGAACTGACTGAGCTGGAGCTGCTGGGGGCCGGGGTACCGCCACCACCGCCTCCGCCGCCGCAGGCGGCGAGAGCCAGCATTCCCAGATAAAGTAACGAGTGTTTTACTAGGCCGGCTTTCATTGCTCTTGCTCCATAACTGACAGATGTCGTCAAAGTGAAATTTCCCAGATCAAAAAATTTGTATCTAAATCGTATGTGTCGGAATCGTGACGCTACCGGTCAGCTGCAAGGCGTTATGTATCGCCAGAAGTGATCCCGATTGCAGACATGCGCCAGACGGTTTTCCCACATGCATCACACTATCCCAAAGCGCCAGCGAGTGTCGCGTGAAGTACATCACAGTTATGGCGCACACAGTGGGTGGATTGGACAATATGCCTTGAGCGGTTCGGCTGGCGGCCGATATCGCCCTGTTCTGATTCATCCAGCGTCAATCACGGCGTGCAGGTGATGACCACATCGGTGGCGTCAGCACCGCCGATAACGCCAGAGCCGTTACTGACTGAGCACTTCTGCCCGGCACTGTCCTGCTGACTGAGCAGCGTCACGGTGTAGGCAGCGCCGCTGGCCACGGGAACCGGAAATATGAACGCGCCATTGGCCGACACCGTGAGATCGTCGCCGCCGTTGTTCTGCGCCACCAGCGAGCCCTTGAGCCCGGTTGCCGTACCGCTGACGCGATGACTTTCCGTAGCGCAGGTGACGCTGACATCGGTGACATTGATGTTGGCCGTACCCCAACCCTTGGTCACTGTACAGGTCTGGGCAGGACTGGCGGGCTGGGTCGCGACCGTGACGCTGTAGGGGTTGCCAGCTGTCACCTGTTCAGGAAAGGCGAAGGGGCCATTGGCCGTCACGTTGATGCTGCCGCCATTGTTGTGCAGCACCACGGTCGCGCCGGACGCCAGTCCGGCCACCGTGCCGCCAATGGCGTAGCCAGAAGCCGGGATGGATTGGGCACTGGAAGACGAAGACGCCGAGTTATCGCCGCCGGTACCGCCACTGCAGGCAGCCAGCAGCAGTGCATTGCAGATCAACAGGTGTTTGGACAAGACCGCAAACTTCATGACTGACACTCCATACTCTAAGAAACTCATTCCGGTATAAACAACAACGTTGAGCTGTTGCACATAAGTTGTTCCGGCATTCACCACAGCTTTTCATGTTATCTCAATCGTGATGGCAGCGCAGCGAGGGATTTGACACAGTTGGGCTGGATCGGGAAGCTATACTTGCTCCAGAAAAATCACGAATCACCAAGACATTCATTCAACGATGAGAAATCTGATCACCGGCGCAACGGGCTTCACCGGTGGACATCTGGCACAGGCTTTACGGCGCAATGGAGAATCTGTTCGTGCCCTGGTGCGACCCGGCAGCAATACAGCCGATCTGGTCAAATCCGGGGTGGATATCTTCGAAGGCGAACTGACCAAGGCCGAGGATGTGCTGGCCGCGGCCGCGGGCTGCGACCGGATTTATCACATCGCCGCCGTGTTTCGCACTGCCGGGCACTCCGACAGCTATTACCGCGACGTGAATGTCGGTGGCACGCTGAATGTGCTGAATGCTGCCCGGCAGCTTGGCTGCGAACGGGTGGTGCATTGCTCCACTGGCGGCGTACATGGCCATATCGCCAACCCGCCGGCTGATGAAAACTATCGCTTTCAGCCGGACGACATTTATCAGCGCAGCAAACTGGAAGCAGAGATGGAAGCGGTGGCAGCCATCAAGCGCGGCCAGCCCATCAGCATCTTCCGTCCCGGCGCCATCTACGGCGAAGGTGATCTGCGGTTTCTGAAACTGTTCCGCGCCGTGCAGAAACGACGCTTTGTGATGATTGGTTCCGGCCAGACCCGGCTGCACATGGTGCATGTGGATGACATGGTGCAAGGCATCATGCTGTGCGGTTCCTCGCCCAATGCGCTGGGTGAGGTATTCATCATTGCGGGGCCGGAAGCGCCGACGCTGACCGAAATCGTCAACACCACCGCTGACATCGTTCATGTGGCGAAGCCCAGCCTGCGTATTCCCGTATGGCCGGTGTATGCGGCTGGCTGGGCCTGCGAAATGTTATGTGTGCCGTTCGGTATCGACCCGCCCCTGCACCGTCGCCGGGTTGGTTTTTTTACGCACCATCGTGAATTCGACATCGGCAAGGCGCGCCGTTTGCTGGGTTATGCGCCCAGCGTATCCGTGCGTGACGGGATCGAACGCACGGTGCGCTGGTATGTAAGCAAGGGGTATCTCGATCCGATTCTAGGGGCAGCTCAAGAGCCGCCTTCATGTCATTGGGCGAGAGGGCGGTTCACGAACCGCCCCTACGAGAGATTCTGGTATTTCGCAGGTTTAAACAATTGGTTTGAATCGCGCATCAAGCTGCGCCACTGAGCGCTGAACATCTTCCTCACTCCAGCCAAACTCCGGCGCAGCCACAGCAGCACATTGCCGCAACACTTCCATCCCCGGATGGCCCCCATCACCGATATCGAGGCGGCGCAGTACCAAGTCTTCCAGATTCAACGCCATCTCGTTACGGATGGCATGAATGATTTCGACGCCGCGTACCTCACTGCTGGCATGAATGGGTAGCAGCCATTCATGCTGACTGCGCGCCAACGTAGCTACCGACAGCCACTGCTCGCCATAGCGTGATAGTAATCTGGCACGCGTATCGGGGTGTATCTCCCGGGACTCCGTTTCCTGCTCGGCATATTCCGGACCATTCATCGGCTCAACAGGGTGGCCGACTGCTTCCCGCTGCAACTGCAACTGTGCGCGCCGCAGTACCGCCTGCGAGAGTACAGGTGCGCTGGTGAGTTTTTCGCCCACCACCACCACCAGACCATCAATACCGGTTTCGCCGCGACCGGAAACCAGCACAGCCGATTTGCGCGGCAGCAATGAATCCGGCGCATCGAGCGGCAACAGGCCCCAATGCACCAGCGCCACATCGGCCATGGAAAGGTTGGCGCGCGGCGCAACGCGCGCGCACTCGGCAACAAAATTCTCGACGGCGGTGCGCGGTGGTGCCGCAACGTCATCGCCACTGCGCAGGCGAACATAGTCGGTGCCGATCAGGGTGACGCCGCGCCACGGTACAAAGAACAGGTCACGCGTGTTACGGCGCACGAGGGCCGAACTGTCGGCAGACTTGCTCACAGAGCTGAGCGCCACCGCGACATCAATCCCCAATGATCGTTTCAACACAATGTTCAAGCCACCGATCCAGGCTTTGGGTAATGCAGCAATAACGCCGTGCTTGCCGAGCAACTGCTGACACCCTGGTCCGGTAGCGTCAATGACGACTGCCGCGTTGATGTCGAAGGTGCGACCAGACTGTCGGTCCAGTGCCGTGATGCCCTCAATCCTGTGGTTGCTGATCCGGTATTCCAGCGCTTGCACCTGGTTGGCCACAACAGCCCCTGCGTGCGCTGCCATCAAGATCGGCTCCAGTGTCATGCGTGCCGCATCCAGCGCCAGTGCATCCCACCATTGCCCGCCGGCAAAGGCGCCGGTATCCGTGAGATGCGCCAGTTGTTGTTGAATGGTGTTAGCGCTTAACAACCGTCCTCGTGGCAAGTGCGCCGGCCGCGCTACGCCCTGATTGCGATCAGCAGACAACACATCATTGGCCAGTAAGGCCGGCCCAAACAGCCACGGACTGCGCAGGCCGGTGGCTTGCAATGACATCACGCATGGCAGGGGTTGAACAAAACGTGGTAGTTGCCGCGCAAACTCGCGACGCGCTCGGATCGAGGCGCGCATGCGCGCAAAGTCGAGGTGCTGCAGGTAGCGCAGGCCGCCATGCAATATCTTGAGGCTATTGGCCGAAGTTGCTGCGCCGAAGTCATCACGCTCAATCAAGGCCACGCGATATCCCGCCTGCGCCGCACGCAGTGCACTCCATGCGCCGTGTACGCCACCACCGACAATCAGCATGTCAAAGGCCTGTGACTGCAACAAGGCGATATCGCGTTGCATGCCTCAGCCTTCCATCACTTGGCGATAGGCCGCACGTAACTTGTCACGGAACACCGTTAGAGAATATTCGCGTTCTGCTTTGGCGCGTGCTGCCTGACCCAGTTGTGCTCGCCGTGCCGGGTCGCGCACAAGACGCTCCAGACCCGCAGCCATCGCTCGGCGTCTGGCGCTACCAGTTCCGCACAACTCGCGTCCAGCGCCTGAGTGTGTGAACGAATATTGGTCGGCAAGCATGCGCTTTGCCGGATTGCATGTACGAATACACCTTCATGGGCGTGTTCTGCCCCATCGTACGCGGTGATACCAGCACATCGGCCTGCGCCAGATAGGCAGTCAACTGCGCTACTGGCCGCGCGCCGAGAAAATGCACGCGCCCGGCAATACCCAACTTTCAGCGCGGGCCACATAATGAGCAATATGGTCGGGCTGACCGCCGATAATAATCATCTGAAAATTGACGCTGCTGCTTAATCGGGCCATGGATTCAATCAGCAGATCAATGCCCTGATAACGTTCCAGATTGCCCACATACAGGCCAATCACGGCGTCGCCAGCCAGTGCGCGCAGCGACTCGCTGATCTGGCCGGCATGCGGATCACCCATTGGCACATCAGGCAGCACCATGACGCGTCGTGGATCTTTTTTCCAGGGACGCACTTTGGCCGCCAGATCTTCACATACCGCCAGCACGACTGCCGAGCGACTGACCGCACCGCGCTCAAATATCGACAGGCAGCCCCGCAGAGGTCGCAACACTCGCCATTTGTCAGCGACCTGATCGGACAACGACGAATCCATGTCGTAAATCAGTTTTCGGCGCGAGAACAGATTGAACACCGCTGCCGGGAACACCGCTTCTTCGACTGCGTGTACCACATCGTATCGCTCAGTGAGCAACAGCCTCAGCATGCGTGTTATCAGCCACACATCACACACCAGCTTTTGCCAGGAAATACCGATGGGCACATGATAAATGCCCGGGGGACGGCCGGCGCGCAACAAACGCATGCCGGGCACGGCGATATCCGCACCCTCGTGATAAACCAGCAAGTCAACCTGGTGACCGAATTCGCATAACGTCTCAGCAAGCAAACGCACTGCAATCGGCGTACCGCGTTCCTGATAAAAAGGCTGTGGTGCGACCAGCAGGATTCTCATGACTGGCTATTGCGATTCATGCGCAGGATGGCTGGCGATCCGGCCAGTGCGGTGAGTCCCAACATCCGGAACAACGACTCCGCCCAGCGTAACGGCGCTGCCGCTTTGCCGACCCGGTGAACCACCATCGGCATGAAAAACTGTTTCACTTCCTGACCGAACGTGAAGCCATGTTTAGCAAACTCGGCAATCAGTTGGTCGCGCGTAAAACTGGTATAGGTACGGGTATTGCCTTCCAGCGATTTCTTCAAGCCAAACAGCCAGGGCGTCAGTGCATTGAGGCCGGATTTGCACGGATAGTCGAGCACCACGGCATGACGGGCAACCCGGCACATCTCGGCAACCAATCGCGGCCACTCAGGAACATGCGACAGCAGGCGCACTGCAATCACCAGATCAACGCTGTGATCCGGCAACGGCAGCGCAAACAAGGGACTGTTGAGATAAGCGCAATCACGCTGACCATGCAGTTCCCTGAGATTGCGTTCGCACACCGGGTCCGTGCCCTGTACGGTTACCTGCCAGCCTGACTTGCTCAATGGACTGACCAGCTGACCGTGGCCTCCGCCCACGTCAAGTGCGGTGCCGGGTTGCAACCCTTGAACTGCACGAATGACCGCCCGCGATTGAACCTCAAGCAGGTAGCGACCAGCAGCACCGCTGAAACGGCTGGCATACGCTGCTGATGAGGTTTCAATGTCAGGCGTTTCATCAACAGTGGTGCTCATGACACTGCCTTGTTCCGGCGTAGAGCTAGTTGGCTGTAAAAAAATCGAACCACACTTTCACGGGCGCCGAAGGCTTTAATGTCATTGCATCCTGCAGCAAGCAGCCGCGTACGCAACGCGCTCCAAGGTGCATCTGTCGGCAGTTCGCCTTCAACCCAGAAGCCGTTGGCTCCCACGTGTTGCTCTGCATGTGGCAATGGCAATGGATCGGTTCCTGGCAACACTGGCCGGCCACTGGCTTCAGCCACATCGAACGCTTGGGGCCTTGGCCAGAAAAACGGCCGACCTGCATTATCGCCTGCAAAGATCTGCTGGCTGGCTGCATTGCGCAAAGCATTGGTCACCAGCGCGCCACGGCGGCCAATCCATTTACCTACGCCCCACGGCAACACAGTTATTGCTTGAGCATTGCGCACTGCATCGAGCGTGGCATCAAGCGGATGTCGGTCATCGATTCGCGTAGTAGTTCCCAAGGCGAGCACCTCGATGCCCTCGGCCGTAACAATCTGACGACCGGCTACGATTAGCAAGCTGGTGCCGGCATTCTCAGCACGCAGGCTCACCGCTTCACTCGCAATAGGTGACACTGTCCAGCTATCGTATCGATCATGCGTTTTTTTCTGAGCAACAGATTGAAACCAATCCATCTGCTTCATTTCCGTCAGCAGCAACACGCCCTGCCAGCGGGATGCGCACATGCCCCCGGCAACAGCAGAAAAATTTCGAGCTGCGGCATCAAACAAACCAGCGACGCTTGCATCCGGGTGCACATGCACATGCGCATCAACCAGAATCATCGCGACGGTCCAGATCGCAAGGCTTTTTGACGGTCGTTGACCAACGCTCCAGCGACGAAATCAATCTTCACCGGCACCTTGTAAGCCGCCAGTTGTTCGCGGCAACGACTGCGAATGGCTTTGGCTGCCGCCTTGCTGTCCACACCTTCCACCAGCGCAACGCGCGCAGTAACGATCTGGCCCATCAGCGCATGAAGTTCGCCGCTGACTACGGCTTCACGCACTTCCGGCAACGTCAGGATCACTTGCTCTACTTCAGACGGTGCAACCTTTTCGCCGCCGACATTGATCACTTCGGACAAGCGGCCGCAGAATCTGATCCACTCGCCATCGACATCGACCAGATCACCGGTGCAATACCAGCCATCGGCATCCACCGGTGACGGCGCATTCAGATAGCCGAGAATCGTACTTTCACTGCGTACCCACAGCACGTTGTCCACCACTCTGGTTTCGACGCCATCTCGCTTGAGCCGCAGCCACAGACTGTCCCTGCCGCGAGATTCGCTGCGCGGTGCGCCCAGCTCGGTGCTGCCGTACTTCTGCGTGATCTGCAGCGCCGGGAAACGTTCATTGAGGCGCGACAGCGTCGCGGGATCCATGGGTTCCGAGCCATAGGTAATGATTTTCAAGCTGGCCAGGCTGTAAGCACCGGCATTGTCCGCCAGACACAGCAAGCGCAGGAAACTGGGCGATGCGGGCAACACTTCAACGCACGCCTGATCGATCAATGCGCAAATCGATGCCGGATCGCGGCCGCGTGTCACCACCAGCGTGCCGCCACTCGATAGCGTGTAGAACAGGGTATCCATGCCGGCGACATGATCGAACAGCAGAAACCCCAGCGTGCGGAACCGACGCCCCGGCTTCTGAAACTTGCCGAGAAAGCGTTCCACACTCTGCACTGCGGCCTTGGGGCGTCCCGTTGTGCCGGAAGTGAAGATGACCAGACCGGCGTCATGATTCGCGCGCAACCGGTCGAGCAACTCATGACTCGCAACGCTGTGCTGCGCATGCCATGCAAAAGCACCCTCGTTGTGGATTTCCAGCAAGCCTCTGGCGCAACTGTCCTTGAGATAAGGCTCCGCATCACGATCACGAGGGATCAACGCAGCGACAGCGCCACGGGCAAACAAGGCCAGCAAGGCAGCTGCCGAACCGATCGAGTAATCGGCGCGCAGACCGATTACTGTGCCAGCCTGGACATCGAGCTGATCCAGACGCGTCTGCCAGACAACCAACTCATTCAGCAAATCACCATACGAAAACGTCTGGCCATCGCAATACAGGCACGGCATGTCGGCATGGCCGCGCAGCTTTTCCAGCAACAGATCAAACCTGCTCATGACCGTGCTGCGTCCACTCAGCTGATACCGCCCAGAAAAATCGTCTGCCCGGTGATGAAGTCACTCTCCCGGGCGATAAGGAAATCGATCGCATTGGCAATATCGCGATGTTCGCCCAGACGCTTGATCGCCTGAGTGCCAATCAGCGCATCCATCTTGTGCTTGGGCACGGTACGAATCAGATCCGTCATCACGGGAGTTGGTCCGACCGCATTCACTGTGATGTTAAAGGGGGCCAATTCACGAGCGGCTACGCGCGTAAACGACTCCACTGCGGCCTTGGAGGCAGCGTAAACAGCCTCGCCTTCCAGATTCAATGGCGTCGCGACTGTCGCGAAATTCACGATGCGACCGTACTTGGCCGGCATCATGATTTTGGCTACTTCGCGCATGGCAATGAAGGAGCCAAACACATTGGTCGAAAAGATACGCTGTACGGTGGACATCGGCGTCAGCACCAGATGATTCATCGAAGCAATGCCGGCATTGTTGATCAGAACAGATATCCCACCGAGCTTGCGCTTGATGTCGCGAATCATGGCAATCATCGCCTTTTCATCAGCAACATCAGCAATGTAGTGGTGATAATTCTCTGGCAATGGACCGTCGAAAGGGTCACGGCTACAGCCGGCCACCACATAACCCCTGGCAAGATAGTGATCCACCAGATACCGGCCTATGCCCTTGCGGGTACCGGTGATCATCATGACTTCAGGCGGCATTCGCTGCTCCGATCTGTTCCTGCAGCAGCTCACTCAAACTGCCCACTGTCCGGAACGGACTACTGCGTCTGGACATGGCCAGTTCGTCAGCCAGCACAATCTGCTTGCCGAAAGTGTCTTCGGCCAGCCGTTCGATATCCGCAATCAACCGGACCAGCGTCAGCGAATCCACGCCCTGGTCGCCACCAAACAGCGGTGTTTCAGCCGTGACCTTGCGTAATTGATCGTAGCCAAGCTCAGCGGCCAACTCCTCAATGGCCGACTTCACCAATTCAAATGCCTTGTTATTCATCTTTCACACTCGTCTCATGATTCAACGCTTCTCGACGTTGCAGAATTATCTTGGCAGGATTGCCCTGAATGATGGCGTTCGCTGGAAACCGGCGATTTACCAGACTGTTCGCCACTACAATGGAATTGTCGCCAATCACCGAGCCATCCAGAATGACAGAATTGGCCCCAATCCATACATTTCGCCCGATACGGATGCCAATCGAAGTATGTCCCTGCTGCTCCAGCGGCACGCCGAGTTTTTCATACTTGTAATTGCTGGCGATCACCACGACATTGGGACCACAAATGACGTGCTCGCCCATGTGAATGCCACCGGCTCCGGCAGACACAAAACACCCAGTGCCAAACCCGCAGTGCTCGCCGGTAATCAACGGTCCATCGGTCACCTTGATTTTGGTGAATGAACTCACCGTGGTCTTGTGTCCCAGGCGCAGGTTCGCTGACAACTCAACTTCCGCACGCGGGCTGATGCTGGCGCGCCAACGCAGCCATGCATACCCGGACACCACCAATGAGGGCACCAGAAACCGCCGCGCAATCAGCCCCAGGCTGCGCCACTTGGAAGCGGCAGCGTGCTGCCCCGATTCATTCATGTTTTGTCTTGCCTATACTCAGCCCATACACATTATGATACTGCCATCGGAAAGCAGCCACTTTCTCGATCCAAGTCACACTATTTGGCCCAATCGCCAAGTATCTTACACAACTCAAAGCAGCCAGTTTCCGTATCGCTGCGGCTCCGCGAGATTTGGATGAGAACCCGCCAGTGACCGATCTGCATCGACCCAAGCTTTCCATCATCGTGCCCTTCTACAACGAAGAAGAAAATATTGTGCGCATGCACGCCGCCATCGTCGCGGCCATAGAACCGCTCGGCGTCTCCTTTGAAATGATGCTGGTTGACGACGGCAGCAAGGACAACACCGCCAAACTGGCCATGGAGATTGCCCGCGCCGACTCACGGGTCAGGTTCGTGCGCTTTCGCCGCAACTATGGGCAAACACCCGCCATGGCCGCCGGGATTGAGCATGCGCGTGGTGAAATCCTGATCACTATGGATGGCGACCTGCAAAACGATCCGGGCGACATCCAGAATTTCCTGGCGAAAATCGACGAAGGCTACGACATCGTCGTCGGCTGGCGCTTCAACCGTCAGGACAAGCTGGTGTCACGCAAGATCCCCTCGCGCATTGCCAACTGGATCATCGGCAAAGTGACCGGCGTCCCCATCAAGGACAATGGTTGCTCCCTGAAGGCGTTCCGCGCCTCACTGATCAAGAACATTCCCCTGTATTCGGAGATGCATCGGTTTATTCCCGCCATGGCGTCTATCGCCGGCCCACGTATTGCCGAGATCAAGGTGCGGCATCACGCCCGGCAATTCGGCACGTCAAAATACGGCCTGTCACGCATCTACAAGGTGTTGCTGGACCTGCTGGTGATCAAAACCGTCTCGACGTTCACGTCACGACCGCTGCTGTGGTTTACGCTGCTCGCCCTGCCCCTGGCCCTGCTGGGTTCGATTGCGCTGCTGGAATCTCTGTGGGTCTGGGCGACGACAACGAATGGCCTGCCCTTGCCGGTCGCAGGCACCGGTGTGCTGCTGTGGATGGCTGCGTTCATGCTGGTTTGCAGCGGCGCACTCGGTGAGCTGATCTACAAGCTGGGCGATGTGCGCGAATATGAATTTTCACGTTTGACCGAACGCCTGTGGGGCGAGAATTCGGCTGGAAGCCCTGATGCAAAGCCCTGATGTAAAGCCCTAATGCAAAGTAATGGTATGGAAAAGAATCTGATTGAAATTTCCGTGATTGTGCCGGTAAGCCTGCGTCATGGCGACGCGGAGCAGTTGCATGCAGAGTATCGACAGGACTGGCGATGCTCGGCGTCGCCTATGAACTCATTTACGTGCTGGATGGTCCGCAGCCCGGTTTCGCTTCGGGACTGCAGAAACTGCTGACCGCCGGTGAACGTTTCACGGTGATCGGTTTGACGCGTGTCTTCGGTGAAGCGACTGCACTCATGGCCGGCTTCAGCAAATGCCGTGGCAAGGTGATCCTGACACTGCCTGCATACCACCAGATAGAGGGTGCGGAAATAGGCAAACTCGTTGCTGCTCTCGATAGTAGCGACCTGGTCGTCGGTCGTCGCTGGCCACGGGCTGGCGGCAGCTTCGAGCGGCTGCGTCGCTGGGCATTTCACGGGCTGCTGGCGCGTGTGACCAAACTGAAATTCAATGACCTCGCCTGCGGCGCGCGCGCCTTTACGCGGCGAGTGCTGGAGGAAATTCATCTGTACGGAGATCAGCATCGCTTTCTGGCGGTACTGGCTGATCGTCAGGGATTCCGGGTCACTGAGGTTAACCTGCGGCAGTCTGACCATGATCGCTTCGCCGGCGTTTACCATCCGCATGAATATGCCCGGGGCTTTCTCGATATTTTTACCGTGTTTTTCCTGGTTCGCTTCACCAAGAAGCCGCTGCGCTTCTTCGGCATGATGGGCATCACCACCTTCGGGATCGGTGCACTCTGGGCGACGTTGCTGGTGGTGCAACGTCTGTTCTTTGAGCAGGCGCTGGCGGATCGTCCTGCTCTGTTACTTTCTTCGTTGCTGCTGGTACTGGGCTTGCAGTTATTCGCGCTGGGTCTGCTGGGCGAACTGATCATCTTTACGCATGCTCGTAACCTGAAGGACTATCAGGTCGCCGAGATCACGCAGTTCATGCAGCCTGACGTGCCCGACGACAACGCCTCGCAAAGCACGCGTGCGGCGACAGGCTGAATGCCGCAACGTCAGATCACGCCGAACATTCTTTTCACCCTGAACCGAAGCCCGCAACGATGAGCTGGACACCCCAAATAGCCGTACTGATTCCCTGCCTCAATGAAGAGGCAGCTATCGGCAAAGTCGTCGCTGACTTCCGCGCCGTATTGCCTGACGCGGTGATATTCGTCTATGACAATGGCTCCACCGACCGCACCGTTGAAATCGCTACGCAGGCGGGCGCCATCGTGCGCAAGGAAACCCTCAAGGGCAAAGGCAATGTCATGCGACGCATGTTCGCGGACATCGAGGCCGACATCTACGTACTGGTGGACGGCGATGACACCTATCATGCCGCCAGCGCGCCAGCGCTGATCGACCGGCTGCAGAAAGACTGTCTGGATATGGTCAATGGCGCACGCGAAGAGAAATCCGAACAGGCGTATCGCGCCGGTCATCGTTTTGGTAACCGCCTGCTCACCGGGCTGGTGGCGTGGTTCTTCGGCGAACGATTCAACGACATGCTGTCAGGCTACCGCTTCATGTCTCGCCGCTTCGTCAAATCATTTCCGGCACTGGCCAGTGGCTTTGAGATCGAAACCGAACTCACCGTTCATGCGCTGCAATTGAATCTGCCCATTGCCGAAGTCATGACGCCGTACCGCGAACGCCCCCCCGCATCATCCAGCAAACTGCGGACGATTCCGGATGGCATCCGCATCATGCGTTTGATCATGCGCTTGATTCGCGAAGAACGTCCGCTTGAGTTTTTTTCTACAGTGGCGGCCGTACTGGCACTTGCTGCTATCGGACTTGCGGTACCCATCATCAGCGAATACCTCAAGACAGGCCTGGTGCCTCGTTTGCCCACTGCGATCCTGTCCACCGGCCTCATCCTGGTGAGCTGTCTGAGCGTCACGTGCGGACTGGTGCTGGCAACGGTGACGCGCGGCCGCATGGAGGCCAAGCGATTGCAGTACCTCAACATTCCGATCCGCTCAAAGGGTCCGAATTGACCACAGCGACTGGGACACCGGGCCAGCCACTGCGTTCGCAGTTCCTGCGCTTCGCACTGGTCGGCGTCGCCGGATTTGTTGTTGACGCAGCGACACTGCACGTCGCGATGACTTACCTTGAAGCCGGCCATTACTCTGGCCGGGCAGTCTCTTATCTGACGGCAGCGACTGCCACCTGGGCGCTGAATCGCCGCTACACCTTTGTTGATCGACGCGATTCCCGGCTATTGCGGGAGTGGCTGAAGTTTCTGGCCGCCAACCTCGTCGGTGGCCTGGTTAACTACTGCAACCTATGCTGCACTGGTCAGCACAGTTGCATTGGTGAATACATGGCCAGTATTAGGCGTCGGCGCAGGCTCCGTTGCCGGGCTTGTAGTGAACTTTACCTTGAGCCGACGGCTGGTGTTCAGCAAGCGCCAGCACCCGAATTGATTTGATCAACTGCTCTTGCGATTGCAGCGCCAGGCACTCACATCACTGCCTGGCGGCAGCTCAATCACGATGCAGTTGCTAATAATGACGCTCAGCGCTTCTTTGCTTACCCCGGCAGGGTTGCCTATTTTCCTGTCCTCAAGCACGACCAGTGTGCTACCGGGCTGCTGAAGCACCTTGCCGATCGATGTCGCCGTACCGATTGCCTGCCTGCCGGTGCGTTCATCCATACCGAACTCAGTTGCAGTGTCTGTTTCCAGCACGATGCTGGCATTTAACTCATAGTCATATCTGCCCAGATAGTAGATAGCCTTCATCGAGTTGGAGGTAACGACTCGATCCGCAGCATCCACTTCCGGCTGCAAAATTAGCTTGATCGACTGCCAGTCGGGTTCAACTGCATACGAGAGCGCTTCAGTTGCCGGCATGCGCTGCAATACCAGCTTGGCCATGCGCTGGCCCTCCTGAGACAAGGCCAGAACCAGTACACCCAGCACACCGAGACCGAGCACATGGATTTTAGTACTCAAAGCCATGCTCCGCGCAAGGTTCACGACGCCTGCAATCGCACATGCCCATACAATGGCAAAGAACGGTAGCGCGTAGGAGATGTAGCGCACCGACTTGGCTGCGGCGATGGAATGCACTGCCAAGGCGGCCAGCACCACCACAACAGAAAACAGACCCAATCTGCGGTACGTCATGATTGCCAACACCGCAACCACCGGGAACATGGGCCACAACAGCGGCATGCTGTTCGCAAAGTCAATCAGGTAATACTGTGGGCGACTGGAGGTCCAGGCTGCCCACAGTGGCACTTCACCCATGCGTGAAGCCAAATCAAGCTTGATGAATAACACTGCTGCAATCACTGCCAGTAACCCGCCAGCGACCGCGATGCGCAACGGATTGCGGACAATAAACGCACTGACCCGCTGCCAATGATCGGCAATCAACAGTGCAGCGATACCACAGCCAATGGCGCCAACAGCAACCAGCGTGGTTGATTGAAAATGCCAGGCCAGCGGGATCAGCAACACAGCACTGACCACCAGCACTATCCGCTTTCCAGCCGGGCAGGCCGACTGCGCTGCCTGATAAGCAGCAATCGCCATCAGACCAATCAATAGCGAATGCACCGTGTAGAAGCGCGCAAAGACGGCGAGCTCCACTGTCGATGGCAGTAGAGGAAACATCAAGGCCATCGCCAAACCAGCCAGAAAACCAGCTTGCCGTGTAACCCAGCCAGCCATCATGGCGGCCAGCAGGAGTGCCGCGATCAGTGAGGGCATGCGCGCGGCGACCAGGTTGTCACCGAATGCCTCGAATGACGCCGCTACCAGCCTGGTGAACAGCAAGGCCCGGGTATATTCACCGTGTGCGATAACCGGTTGCCCGTCAGCAAGCACACCCCGTGCAGCCAGCACATGCAGCAACTCATCATACAAGGGCACATGCTCGATCACCCCGATGGAAATCAGCCACACCAGCACCGCCGAGACGACACCGGCAAGCAGTGCGTACCTCCACCCGGCCCGGTCACACCAGAGCAAATTCAGATCACGCATTACGGCGCCGTCGAAACATTTGAGCCAACCCTGATGACATACACATCACCACTGCGGAACACCACACGCTCCAGTGGCGGCGAACGCAGCACGTAACCGAGGCGATCACCTCGCTCGCGTAACTCATGAGCAAGTTTATCGAATGGTTTGAAGTAGTCCGGTTTGGTCCAAACCGATGCATTGGTCAACATGACGTCGGCCCCATACGGCGCCAATGCGGCATCCATTTCCTGAAGGTTAGTTGCATAGGCGGCGCGAAGAGATGCTTCAAGCCTTGGCACTAGCTGACGATAGTAACCCAGCATGAAAGGCAGGGATATTTCAGTCGAAACGAGTACCGACCGGCGACTGAGCAACGGCACGTAATCAGCCAGATCTGGATGCGCGGCCACCAAGGTATCTTTGGGCAGCGTTGCAATGAATGCGTAGGCGCGTTGCATATCGTCATTATGGGGCTGACGATAGTCGCGCAGCGTTCCCGGCAACAGCGCAGCAGTTACCAGTGCTGGCGCCAGCAGTGCGATCACCGCGATAAGTCTCTTTCTCGCCATCGCGCTCTGTTTTTCCATTTGGTCCAGTAACGAATCGATGATTACGTAAGCCGCGGCTGAAAAGGCCAGGATCGCAAAGCAGGCCAGGCTCCAACGTGCGTGGCGATTCGGCAGATAGAGCGTAAACAGCATCTGGCGACTGATGAACCACACACCGATACCAACGACTGCCATCACCCAACCGGCCGCGGGGATGGACCTCAATCGTCCCTTCCACATGGTCACCAGCAGAGCAGCCGCCAGCAATAACAAACTATAGAACGACCAGCCCAGGGCGATATGGTGGTCATTCAACCAATTCCCGTTCGGCGACATGCCGAACATGGGCAAGCGTCCACCGGGATAGAACTCCACCATGGAACGTGCTTCATTGCCGGTGACCGTCGGGCCGATGCCTTGCGTCACTTTGCTACTCAGTACGGCAATGAGTAGTGCAGCCACACCCAGTATGCAGTTGCCAAACCACGCCTTCGGCAGACGTCGTTCTCGCTGCAGATCCACTGCAAACACCACTGCCGCTGTCAGTCCCTGCACAACCAGTACCACCGGATAAAACAAGGCTGAGACCAACCAGGACACACCCACCCACGCATAACGCCGCGCCACCAGCGCCCACAGGCACCACAACATCAACGACAAGGCAAAGCTGCGCTGCAGACCGGCGGGCGACATAACATCGGTGAGACGCAGTGGCAAAAGCATCAGTACCGCTACGACTGCACACAGACCGCGCAAGTCAGGACGATCATCGCCGGCAGCAGCACCCAGCAGCCACGCCAGCCAGACGCTGACCAGCAACAGTACAACCGCCATCCATTCGCTGGCCACCTGCAAGTCCATCACCTGCGCCAGAAACCAGTACAGTGTCCGGTAGCCCCACGGAGCCGCCGAAACATCACCGAAGTAAGCCACGCTGAGATCACCCGGAAACAGTCCCGGATCGATAAAACGATACATCCAGAAAACATGCTGGGTCATGTCGTCAGCGAACACATCGGCCCGTATCAGATAAGGCCCCATCCAGAGTAGTACGGCGATGGCAGCGCAGCACGCAGCAGACCAGCGAAATGCAGTACCCGCGCCCTCCAACTCTGATATGTGCTGTTGTCGAATCTGTTGCATATTTTTGAATTTACCGGCGCTGCTGCAAGGCGATGCGCATACGTTCGGCTGCAATGACGCCGGAGAAATACCAGAACAAGAACCCCATAGACGGAAAGACTTCGACCTTGCTGTAGAAAGTGGCAAGCGTCATCAGCGCCATTACGCCAGTCCATCCCGCAGCGAGCGCACCATGCACAACCCCGCCATAACGCGCGACCATCCTGCAGTCCTGGAATATCAACCAATAGATGCACAACAACAGTCCGCAGCCCAGCAGTCCAATCTCCAGCTCAAATCTTGAGAAAGCCGTCTGGAGGAAGGGCCGGAATGTCGCGGCATGGCGCCCGGAAAAAGCCTGCCCCAGTGACGAATCCGAGGCATTGCCAATACCGTAGCCAAACATCAGGTTCACCGGATCAGCGGATAGCTGCTTCAGGGGTACCAGCAATGCATCCACGCGGCCAACGTCTTTTTCTGTCCCCACCTCAGCGCCAGTGGCAAGATACGCCTTGAGATTTTCTTCCCTCGAAAAAAACTCGCCGAGCGAAACACCGTATTCCCTGTCTTTATTCAGCGCATCGTAGACCGGCACAAACATGGCGCCAAACAGCAATACGAGAGTAACACCAACCACCATGCGCCGATTCCGTGTTTGTCGAGGCGCGGCATAAGCAAATGACGTCAGCAACGCCAACGGCAAAAAAACTACCATGGCTTTGGTTTCATTGATGGTGGTAGGCAGCAAGATCAGCAAGAACAGAGGTATCACCTGAAGCAAAGTCAACTGCCGCCGCTCGTAAAACGCCACCATCACCGCGACCGCAGCGACCAGAAAGAGGCAGAGGATGCCGGAATCTCCCAAGGTTCCACTGGTCCAGTCACCCGTGATGGCTACAAAACCATATTGATCATCAGCCGTTTGTATGCGTTGACGGATTGCGATGGGCACCTGTATCAGGCAAATCACCAACAGCAAACGCAGTTGTATACGAAGGTTGTCCTCTGAGTATGCATACACCATTGGCAAGAAAAACCACGGCAACGCACGCATATACGTTCGCAAACCCGCGATAATCGGCCCACTGCCTACGCCATTCACGACTATGCCGCATAACATCACCAACGCCAGCGCCCCGAATAGCACCCAATAGGTAGATCGTACGCCTTCAAACCGGCTACGAACCCCGGCGGCAACCACGTACACCAGCGCAATCGCACCCAGCAGCTCGACCGTATAGGACACACTGCCCGGGAATATGCGCCACTCCTTGAACTTGTCGCCTTGCGCAAGAAAGTCGAGGATGGTTACGGTAAAGATCATGAATAGCGTCAGCAACTGCATTAATAGTTTTCCATTCAGTCACGAACGCAATCTGACAACTTTAGCCGGTACACCCGCGACCACCGCATTATCCGGGACGTCCCGTATGACGACCGCATTGGCGCCGATAATTACATTGTTGCCAATCGTGATACGGCCCAGCAGTTTTGCGCCTGCGCCGATCTCGACACGATTGCCAACTCTGGGCGCACTCAACGGATCGGATAATCCAATATTGCCCATAGTCACGCCGTGACGGATCAGACAATCGTCGCCAATCTCTGTGGAACCATGAATCACAATGCACCCGTGATGCTCAATCGCCAGTCGTCTGCCAAGCTTTGCTGTCGAACCGATACTGATACCACACAGGATTTCCACCAACTTGTTCAGCACACAGTAGACAACCGTCCACGGAGCACGCACCCACTTGTTCCGGATAACAAAGCGGGCATGCCCGAACCGGTAGACCAACAGCGCCCAGAATCCCAGGGCGAACAGATGCTCCCTCTGCGTCTTAAGATCTTCCAGAATCAAGTTCATTTTCGAGGCACTCAAATTGCTGCCCGAATTGCATATGCCCAAGCACCTGAGCGTCGGTCAATTCTGACACTATGTATAGCCTGCATCACGCGCTAAGCTGTTCATCTAAATACTTTGTGCACTTCGTTGTGCAGCGGATACGGCGAACCCGTCCATAGTAACCCGCGACATGGCTTGAATCACCTGCGATTCGGGTTTATGCCAGGACCAGGTGCTGACCTGGATCGATCAAACTACTGCGTTTTCGGGGTGAGTTATGTTTAAGCGAACCAGCAGCATTCTGACCAAGCTGATGATCTTCACCGGAGCAATTGTCCTGCCCCTTGTGGTGTCTGCCCAAACCCCGCCGAGCCCGCCCTCCACGCTTTGCCTCGGCGCCAGCTGCATCGTGCCCAACACATCAGCAACAGGTGAAATAAAATTTCACCCGGGTACCTACCTATGGTACATGCCCGGCTCTGTCAACGGAGTGTCGGGTTACCGAATTGACCTGGCTACACAGAGAAATCAGTTGTTATCGTTTATCGACAGCATTGCCAGCGAACCTGCGATTCGCGGTATCCAGGTGGCTGTGTACTGGCGAACCCTTGAAGGTGATACGGCAGGGGATTACTCACCCGGTTTCGCGGCGCTTGACGCGATACTCGCAAAGTGCGCTCAGTATGGAAAGCGGATATCCCTCAACATCTTTACTGCGCATTTTGGCAACATTCGTGCGCTTGAAGACGTGTACCCGACTTATTTGATAAACAACTATGGAATTACGAATTTTCATGCCCCGCAAGTTGGCGGAGCGTCACAAATCTGGCAGCAGGCAACGATGGACAGATTTCTGGCGTTAAGCGCCGCTTATGCTGCTCGATACAACAATCACCCCAACTTCGAAATGTTTGGCGGTGGTGAAACCAGTCTGGCCATTGACAACGGTACAGATGGCTATTCAACCACCACGTTACTTACGCAGTTGCAAAGATTTTTTGTTGCAGCACGAAAACAATGGCCGAACACAGGGTTAAGACTGGCCGCCAATGACATGGGCTCGGATAGCAACCTCGTCGCACTATTCGCCACAGCTGCCAAGAACGCAGTAACGATTGGTGGACCGGACATCTGGCCGGGCGACATTACTCAGGCAGATCGTGTATTTGTGGGCAAGAACAGCAGTGGCGCCAATGCCTACACCGACTATCGTGGAACCATTCCCTGGATGTCCGAGGTGCAGTGGCAGTCCTTCAGCGGTCAGTGGACACTACGACAGCTCTATGACGCACCCATGGTCGGCTACAAGCCAACCAATGGCGACTTCACCATGCCTTCGATGCACCCGAGTTATTTCGTGTGGTATGTCAATGAGGTCAACGGCAATTCATCAACACAGTGGGCGAACGGCATCCTGCCGCTCATCCGCTCGGTAAATGGGGCCGTCTACTCCACCGATTGCCCGAAGTCCTACGCCAAGGGATGTATTAGCAACTAGCCCATCGGGAAACCAGAACCGGATAGGTGTGTGTCGCGATATGCGTTGTAAAAACGCATATCGCACTTCTGACGCCCGTTCAGACACATCAACTATGCTGATGAAATGGGCGCTCGTGTATGATCAAGCTGCGCGTCGATGCTGCGCAACCATACCGAATTGCCCACCCCACAGACTAGCTCATGTCACAACTGCCTCTGGCCGCAAGTGCACAACCGGCACCCAGCGACCCGCGAATCTCAGGACGCCCTTGGCATCGAACGCTGGTAGCGATCCTTGTTCTGGCGTTCCTGGTGCGGGTTGCGTTTTCACTTGGCATTTCCCGAGGCCTTCTGGATATTCGACCAGAACTCGAGAGTACTGACGGATACCACCTGATTGCACAATCTCTTTATGATGGCCATGGTTATCGATTCAGCCCTGATAAACCGCTGACATTGCAGCGCGCACCGGCCTACCCGGCATTTCTCCTGGCTATTTTCTCGATCACCGGTGTTGACTATGTTTGGGTCCAGGTCGCGCAAGCTGCGCTGGGCGCTGTTGGCTGCTGGCTGATATTCTTGCTTGGACGTTGGGTGCTTTCTATCGAATTGGGCCTGATGGCGGCGCTCCTGTACGCTCTCTACCCGAATTCAATTTTATATTCAGCGCGCCTTTATGCTGAAAACCTTTACTTTCCAGCCTTCCTTGCTTTTGCGTACCTGCTTTGCCGTGCTTCATTCGAGGGCTCAGTGCGCCACGGCTTCGGAGCCGGCATAGTCTGGGGTGCCGGACTGCTCACGCGAGGGACGCTGCTGCCACTGCCATTTGTTTTACCGGTCGGCATTGTGCTGTCACGCTGGCATCGCAGTCCGACTTCACGCTGGCTGCGCTGGAGCCTCCCCGCCCTGCTCGCCGGTATCCTGGTGCTGATGCCGTGGGCATTGAGAAACCATGCATTGACCGGCCACTTTGTCCCGGTCTCCAGCTGGGCATGGGGCCCCATGTATCAAGGTATGCAAGTTGCCAAACAGGCGAACCAATGGCAGAACCTGAGCGACCTGGATATGCAGGCCGGGCTTCACATTCGTGAACTCGCGGCACAAGAATTCGGCCGTGACGACGGCACCGTGATTGCCGTTCCCAGCGACGAAATACGTTACGACGCAATCGCGCGCGATTTGACCCTGACAGAGTGGGCGGATGACCCTGTGGCCGTGGTACTGCGTGCAATCCGGGGAGTGTTTTACACCTGGTTCTTTGCATTTGGGCCCAGCATGCGACTGGTAAGCCTTGCAGTTCACGTACCGCTGCTGTTGTTGTTCGTAACTGGCGCAATACAAATGTCCAAGCGCCACCCGGATGCCTTTACGAAGGCGTGGCCCGCCTTGGGACTGATTTTATTTGTAAATGCGTTTTATGCCTTGGCTTATCCACATGTGCGCTATATGGCACCAGCAATTGCTCTATCTCTCATATTTTCTGCGCTACCGTTACTCACACTTTTCAACAAGAAGCGATCAAGTCTGTGGCCGCGCACGCTTTAGTTGAGCAAAAAATGTCCATCCAATACAGCCCAAAATAGCCCAAGCAAACTCACCCTGCGACCTAAGTCTGGATGGAGCGTAGGCAACAACCTGAGATGTCGCGAGCACGTAAAACGGCAGAATCATCAGGAACGCTATAGCCCAGCGCCGGGTTAAAGAATTTGTGGCCACCCTTAGTTGCGAGCCTAACCTAAACATGGAAACATAAGCGCCCACTACGCCAATTGTCACGAAGGCAAAGGCACACGCCCCCAGTACTCCAGCGATAATGGTTCCGGGCGCTACTTTTAAACCGTGAACAAGCATTCGCCACATCCCATGATTAGTTAGTTGCGCCCGCCATCCAGTCAATGGGTCCTGTAGTTGTATACGTGCCTCTGCGCCAAATCCAAGCAGGTCAACATACAGACGGCCTATACCTGAGTCCGCAATCAGTACCAGGGTGTTTTTACCGTAGAGATTGGCAAACCCGGCAGGATAAGTACTGACGTAACCAAGATATTGTGGAATTGTTAGTCTCCCAGGCAGCCATGCGGGTGGACTGCCATCCGGCAACGACAAACCCTCGCTAAGCAGCACCTTCGCCGTACTTTGCGAAAGATTGAGGCCAAGATCCTGATGTGACTCGCCAAGGCCAAATCGACCAGTCTGGGATAGCATGCAAAGCCCCCAGAGCACGAAAGGCACAAAACCGGAAACAACAAAGCCAGCAACGCGGCTCACATCACTACGTTGACGCCTGATCAAGATAAGCAGTACTGCCGCAACCAAGGGCAGAGGAACTAAAGCAGGACGAACCAACCCAGCGAGACCGAACCACAGGCCACTCGCAATCCATGGAGCCAATCGTTCACCCGATTCAAGCGCGTACAGGAATCCTGCTACACCAAAGATCAGAAATGGATTTGAAAATGCTTCGGATAACAACTGATGTGGGAACGCAAGACTCTGCGGCAGAAAGGCATAGACAAGTCCTGACGCAATCGCAATCCGTCTGGAAGGAACTGTTCTCAGAGCAATGTGAACCACACACACGGCCGCTGACACCGCCAAAATGCTCTGAACAACAGTAGTTCCCAACCTGCCGATGCTCCAGAACAGGGCCGCATGTAATCCATAATCACCGATATTTCCCTGAGCCGCCAAAGTTTGCAGAAAGCCATCGAACGTCCGGCTTGCTTCGATAAGTGCAACCATATTGCCGAATCGCTGCTGCGCCCTATCCGCTCTGAAGAATCCGTCTCCCCCCAACATATCCAATAGCAGCAACACCAAATGTGTCGCAGCGACAACACATCCAACCAACCAGTAAGCCCGCGCTCTGGCTGATGATTCCGAAGAGGGCGTGTCCATTTCATTTCGCATAGGGTCTGAAGCACATTTCCAAGCGTAGATCGTCCCACCCACGATAGCTTTTTTAATAGCTTATGTCCTCCAAAAAGTGAATCTACGTCGCATGATCTGAACGTCGAAACACTACCCTACCGAACGACTCTGCTATCCTTGCAATCTCGGCCAATAGAATCCGATCGTCAGTTATTGATGATGCCTAACCCACTAACATTTCTCGCAAGAATCCACCCCTTGCGCCTGATCGCAGCCATTACGCTAATGAAGGCGTTGGCATTTTTTGCAATCCTGCCCCTGTTTTCGCAGTACATTTCAGCATATTACAGCATCGATTTTGCGGATAATTATGAGCTGCTTGGCAAGAGCCTGGCAAACGGCAACGGCTACCGGTTTACAGCTGATACTGCCGCCACCTTAATGAGGGAGCCAGGTTATCCCTTGTTTCTGGGAGCACTATTTTCCGTATTCGGCTTTAGCCTCAATGCCGCACGCATCGCTAATCTGGTCTTTTCGTTTATCGCAGCATCCCTTGTTGCAAAGGTTGCGGGTCGCTTGTCGGAAGGAAAGCTGGCACCACGACTGGCCCCCGCACTGCTTCTATGCCATCCGGGCATGGTTGTGGCGGAATTGCGCGGCGGCGTGGAATGCCTGTTTGCCATGCTGCTGATGTTTTTCTTTGTAGCCATATACAAGGCTATGCAAAGCCGTCAGTGGCGACATTTTTTTCTGGCAGGCCTTGTCCTTGGCATTACCTCAACAGTAAGAAGCACTGCACTCCTGTTTCCGGCGTTCCTATTGCCGTACTTCTTCTTTCTGGAGCGTATGCGCCCACGCCTAGGCATTACACTCGCCAGAATTGCGCTGATAGCTATTGGCGCCTCCTTGGTGCTAACGCCATGGATAGTTCGGAATTACGCGCTTTCCGGGCACTTCGTCCCCACTGCAAGCGTGGCTGGCGTATCTGCTCATTCAGGACAGTACATATGCACACACATGACCCTGGAAACGAATTTGGTTGATGTCGACCGGGATGCCGCCCTGGAACGTGCGGCGCTGGCACGAAATCAGGGGTTCCGTTTCAAGGAAGTCGGCACGATCTATTACCTCTACTTCTTCAATGTCCAGGACGAACTGGCTTTTAATAGCTTCCTGGGAAAACTGGTATTCGACAGATACCTGCAGTCCCCATCCTTACTGGCAACGTGCATCGGAAAAAATGCGTTTCATTTCTGGTTTTCCAGCAAAACCTGGACAGCAACAGCGCTAAATTCCTTGGTACAGCTTCCCTATATCATGCTGGCGATCGCCGGCTTGATTATCGGGTTGCGCAGTAAGCAATCCTCCGGTGTTGCGCTCTTGGGTTTGTTCCTGCTTTATAGCCTGGGCGTATACCTCCCAATTCTGGCGCAAGCCCGCTACAGCCTTCAGCTGATGCCGATCTTGTCTATTCTGGGCGCGCTGGCGCTCTCACGGTGGTATCAATCTCAAGCACCCATCGTGGCGAAAACCGAGCTAACCAGCATCACCAGTGGGCGCACGAATGATCCCGCCAATTGACAAAAACACAAGTGATGAGGCGCTGACCAATGAAGTGCCATTGTGTGTGGATCTTGACGGTACGTTGATCAAATCGGATGTACTTGTTGAAGGATTCCTGCGTTGCATCAAGCTGGATTTTCGGTTTATTGTCATTGCAATTTTTTACCTGATTATCGGCAGGGCACGACTGAAAGCAGAGATCGCGCGCCGGCACACGCTGGATGTCAATCTACTGCCGTTCAATTCAGAGCTACTGGAATGGCTGCGGCTAGAACATCAAGCAGGTCGCCGCCTAATATTATGCACAGCCGCCAACCGCATAGTTGCCGAGGAAATCGCAGCGCATATAGGAATATTCGAGGAGACAATTGCAAGCGACTCGATGACGAATTTGTCTGGCCGCCATAAAGCCGAAGCACTGGAAGTCCGATTCGGAAAATGCGGATTTGACTATGCAGGCAACGAGCTCAAGGACATCTACGTCTGGGAGCGGGCTCGCAGAGCAGTCGTAGTAGACCCCACATTCAGGCTCCGGTGGCAACTCAAGAAAATACCGAAGATCGAACGTATTTTTTCGGAACGAAACAGGTCATTGATGCACTGGATACGTGCATTCCGGCTACATCAGTGGGCCAAGAACCTGCTCATATTCGTTCCGGCAGTTGTCTCGCATCAAATATTTGAAGTGGCAGTTGCCAAAGCAGCGCTGGTCGCATTCGTCTGTTTTGGCGCATGTGCATCATCGACCTATGTAGTCAACGATTTGCTGGATCTTGACGCAGACAGGACTCACGCGCGAAAACGATCACGGCCTTTTGCCTCAGGAGCGATACCGCTGACGCATGGCATGGTGGGCGCTATCACACTCCTGGCAGCAGGACTTTCAACTGCTATTCTGACTCTCGGCAGCATGTTTGTCGCAATCCTGTTGCTCTATTTGGTCGGAACAATATGGTACTCATGGACGCTAAAACGCATAGCAATGGTGGATGTATTGACATTGGCCGGTCTATATACGATTCGCGTAATTGCCGGCAGTGCAGCCATCAACGTTGAACCCTCATTCTGGCTACTCGCATTTTCGATGTTCATGTTTCTGAGTCTGGCCTTGGTAAAACGCTACACTGAATTGCGCGCTGTTTTTGTTTCTGGCCGTGCAGAAGCTACAGGCAGAGGGTACACCACAGAAGACTTGTCACTGCTGCTCTCCTACGGCTCTGCTGCCGGCTTGATCAGCGTGCTAGTTCTAGCTCTATATGTGAATGAGGGAACAGAAAATCTATACCAATACCCAAAAATCCTGTGGCTGCTATGCCCGCTCATGCTGTACTGGATCAGCAGAGTTTGGCGTAAGACGCACCGTGGTGAACTTCACGATGATCCGGTTGTGTTCGCCATCAAAGACAGACCGAGTCTGCTTGTAGTTTCCTTGTGTATAGTCCTGGTATTCCTTGCCATATAAATCACGAGGCGGATCCACACTACGACAACTGGACGACTCGCTCATTCTCTCAAGTAATAACTGAGCGATAAACATTCAGTGTCTGTGCCGCGACCCGATCCCAATCGTAATGCTCGACTACCCATTGACGGCACGCTTGACGTGCCGCTTCTTCATGCGGCGAGTCAGCGAACCGACTTAGCGCAGCAGATAGCTCCTGCACATTACCCATGTGAAAGTAGCACTTCTCATCCAGACCCAATTCCAGGTTAGCCGGTATGTCACTGGCAAGCACCGGCAGACCATAACTGAGCGCTTCCAGTAACGCGATGGGCAATCCTTCGTTTGCGGAGGGCAGCACGAACCCGCCAGCATGTGAATACAACTGCGCGAGAGGCACGCCCTTCAGAAACCCTGGCTGTACAACGTCATTTTCAGCCTGGCTGCGCACTGATTGCGAGTATGTACTGGCATCGAACCCGCCCACCAAGACCAGTTTCCAACCCGACGGACGGGCTGCGACATATGCGTTGATCAAATCAAGTTGCCGCTTTTCGGGGGCAATACGACCAACGTTCAAAAAATACCTGCCGGGCTGCAAACCAAAGCGCAACACGTGATCACACTCACGCGCCGGTTCAACCGGATTCACGCCATTGGGAATGAGCACCGCATCACGGCCGTACTTTGTGCGGATCAACTCAACCACTACTTTCGAGATTGCAATCTGTGCGTGTGACCAGGTAATGCCGACACGCTCGCCGGTGCGGAGAAACCAGCGCGCCACCCGGCCCCACTTCTCATGCTCATAGTTCTGGCTGTGATAAGTCACAACGACCTTCAATCCCAGACAACGTGCGATCGGCGTGACAATCGCAGGGCCAATGGAATGGATGTGCAGGATATCCGGCCGTGTGAACCCCGCATACAGCACGCCCAGCAAGGAGTGAACCAGCGCTTCCAGTCCAGCGCGGCGCGGTGCCCACAGGCGGCGAAGCTTGATCGCACCGAATGCACGTGTGCCGCGCGGTACAAATGGCGTCCGCACCAGAACCTCCACCTCACAACCCAAAGCCGCCAACCGGGCATAGAGTTGTTCGGCATGGGTCTCCACTCCGCCTTGCACATTAGGCATCCCCCGGATGCCCAGAACCATGACTTTCAGAATGCGCCCTCCTTAAGGTGCCGCGTGCACAAATGCGTGCCGCAGCGTAGCCTCGATACCCGCCACACCCAGCTCAGCATAAATGCCGAGAATGCGTTCGCGATACCTGGCAGCGGTAAAGTCATTTTCAATCCAAGCCTGTGGCTGCACGCCCCATATCAGACACCTCAGCGTCGGTGCGATTGGTCATATCGCGTCAATGCTCGCAGCCAGCGAATCGACATCGCCGCTGTTGAAAGCAAGACCGGTTTCATTCTCGCGGATCAGCTCCGGAATGCCGCCAATGCGTGCACCGATCGACCGGCTTGCCCATGGAATACGCCTCCAGAATACTGAGCGGCGCATTTTCATACCATTCGGATGGCAGGATAACCGCACGGGCGTTGCGAATGGCATCGTGCAGCGGCTGCGCCGGTGAGATAGCCCAGAAACGTCACATTGGCCTGCAACTGTGCGGCCAACGCCTGTAGTTCATCGGCTTGCGGACCCGGTTCCGGCCAATTGCAGGCTGCGACCCGGAAGCCGCCGTCGCACGAATCAATGTGGCCAATCCTTTCTCCCGCGACAAGCGCCCGACATACAAAACGCCTTGCCGGGCTGGTATTGCGGTTCAAGGCGATCGACATCGACAAAATTGGGCACATGACTGAAACTTGGCACGCGGAAAACCCCACTCCACAAATTTCTCGATGTAGAACCGGCTGGGTACAACGAAACAATTGACGCAATCAAGATAAGATCCCAACCACCTGTGCAGCACGGCTTCTGTCCACACGATGGCGCTCATCGCCAGTGAACCCTTCAGGCATCGATGGGTGACCACGTTGTAGAACTTGCCACCGCGACAACGCTCACATATTCCGTCGGTGGCCAGCATGCTGTATGCCGGACAGGCAAGCTTCAGGTCATGCAGCGTCAACACTGTCGGCACACCGCGCTGCTTCAGCAAACTCAGGATGGACGGCGAGATGTGATGATAAATATTGTGTCCGTGACAAACGTCGGGGCGGGTCTCGTCCAGCAGGCGTCCGAGTTTTCGCCGCGCTTCAAATGAATAAATAACTTTTGGCACTCGTATCAGTTTTTCGCGCAAAGAATAGTCGGAGCCAAGCTCAATTTCGTCAATGAAATAACTCGACCACGGGGTAGGCAAATTCTTCGGATGGTGCATCGAGAATGGCACCACACGCCAATCCTGCGACTCAAACATGCGATTGTGTTCGAGGAACACCGTCTCGGCGCCGCCTCGATAGTAGTGATAGTTGTTTATGGATAAGAGTGTCGCCATGCCTAGTCTCGTTGTTGCCACTGTGCCAGCGCATCGTTACCGAGCTCACCCTGCTCCATGCGCCTGCCGGTCATGAGCAGATCCGCCAGCACTGCTGCGTTGCGCAGCGAGTGCCGTCGAACAGCATATGCGCGTGCCCGCAGCGCGGTTTCACGCAGCCTGACCGGATCCGCCACGAGCGAACGTATCGCTTGCGCGAGCGCTGACTCGGATCCAGCACAAATGCCAACGGCCTCCCGTTCCAGTACCTGATCCGGATTTACGGTCAGGCTCACGACCGGAACTTCGCGCAGCCATGCCTGTATGAACGTATTCGGAAATCCTTCCTGTACGCTGGTGTTGACAAACAGGTGCGCACGCGCCATGTGCTGATTCACTTCATTCTGTGACAACTTTCCGAGATACATCAAGATTGGTTGTCGCGCCAATGGATTGCATCAGGCTTCCGCCCCAGACGCGATCTTCTGACCCCGCGGCTGCACCGATCATCACAAAACGAACATCCCTCAAATCTCGCAAAGCCGCCGCCAGGCGCACGAATGCATCAGGGCGTTTGATCGGTTTGAGGTTCGCAATCCACAGCACGGTCAGTGGCCCGGACTTATCAAGCACTTCACTCGGCAAGGGATGAAAATTGGGAATCACTGCGTCGGCCCGGCGTCCATAATTGGTGTACGAGTGACTGCGCCTGATCCTGTGTCTGGGTGACAATATGACTCACATGCCGGATGCCATATTCAATGCACTTCCGCTCCATGAAACGGCGCAAAGGATTGCGTCCAAAAAACTCATTCTCGCGGCTGACATCGCTATCATGCGCGACATGCCAGACGACTCGTGTCCGGTTCCGGCGCGCGTAATGTGCGCATATCCCTGTATAACCACCGGCTACCCGCTGATAGATGACCTGCGGCTTGATCTCACGCAAAGCCTGATATAGCGGCACCGCATCCATCAGGTAACCCAGTCTAGGCACCTGCCCGGATTTGCCAATCTGTATCACACGATAGTTCTGCTGTCCGCCGCCGGGATTTGTGTGATGCGCCAGGTAGTAAATCTCATACCGACCCGTCTTTTCCAGGGTGTCGATCAATACACTGATCTGGTACTCGGCGCCGCCACCGTACTCAAACGGATTGACAATGCACAGTCTTTGTCTGCTGCCGATCATGACCTTCAACGCTTACATTCCGGCTACAACGTCTACCAAGATGCGCTCCACCCTGATCAGCGATCTTCACGTAGCTGCGATTCTCGAGTACATACTGTCGTCCACGCTGACCCATGACACGAGCGGTATCGGGTGCCTCAAGCAATCTGATGATGGCTGCCGCAAAAGCTTTTTCCTGATAGGGAACGCAGTAACCACCACCACTCTGCTCGATCATCAGCCGCTGCTCCGGATGGTCATTGGCCACAACCGCTTTCCCCACTGGCCAAATACTCCACGAGCTTCGTAGGAGATGCAACATTGAACACCGGCGTCGGGAACAGTGGCGAAACACATACATCCGCGTCCTGAACATACTTCAAGGCTTCCAATTGCGGCAGCTGTCCGGTAAATACTACCGCAGACAACACATCCAACCTCCGGCTTCATCAACCAGAATCTGTTCGTCGCTGGAGTCATTGCCCTTACCAACCAGGTACAGCTTTACATCTGGCGCCCATCCACGAACCTTCGCCAACACTCGAATAAGGAACTCCATATGCCGCACCTTCCCGAGTGCGCCCAGATACAGAAAACAGCGTTCTCCTGCCGGGATAATACTACGTGGCCGAACCTCAACCTCGCTCGACAATCTTGTCGGCCTGAATCCCCATGGGTACCGCAGTCATCTTTTCGATCGATATACCTTTGGCTGCGACATCGCGCCGCATCTGTTCGCTTTGAACAAAAACATGATCAGCGCGCGGCAGCAACCACTTGTACAAGATGTATCCGAATACAAGGCCACGGACTCGATACAAACGGGCATAGCGTTCTGCAGGATCCCGCGACCGAAACAGATACTCCTCCGGAAACGGATAAGACAGCCAATAAACAAACCGTTTACCGTACCAGCGTGCTGCAAGCGCAGCGAACAGGCCTGAGATGAACTTATCCTTTACCTCGATCAACTCGTAGTCTCCAGTGCGCAATCTGGAAAACAGCGTCAAGTCATGCAGAATGCCCAGAACATGCTTGCGTATTCGATGAAAAAGCGAATCACCCAGATCAGTTGCACCAACCCAAACTCTGCCGCCGCCCCATTCAGTCACAAACGACTTTTCACAATGGCGCTCACTTTGCAGAATCCAGTCTATTTTGTGCCCGCGCGCAGCCAGCTGCTCACCGAACAGGACCGTGACATCAACTCGAGTTGCCGGATAAGTGTCGGATGAAACCACCAGCATGCGTACGATTTGCTTGCTGTAGAAAACGGGTTGCTTGGGTAAAGTCTGAACGGTCATCTTCTTTGATAAATCCTGTTCGGTCCTCAAACCAGTGTCTGCGTCGTCGCGGCGGGCGGCAGAACACCAATGTAACGAAGAAACTTCGCCTGCCGGCCACCCATGAGAGCAGTCAAAATGGCTCGATCAGCAGCTGAAAGTGCCGGACTGCGCAGATACATCCATCCTGCTGCTGCAAACACAACAATACCGATCGCCAGCTGAATTGGTGCTGGCACAGGCAGCCACTGCTTGATGCCCAGGCAGAGCATCACGGCCGTACCCCACACAAAAATAGCGGAAGCCAGTGCGGCTCGGGCATTGATCCATACCGCACGCTGTCGTACGTGCCACCAGATAAAGCCGTTTTTCATCAGTTGCGCGGTGCCGCTGGCGATCACTGCTCCATACACACCCAGCAACGGCACCAGCACCGCCATCGCCGCGATGTTGTAAATCGCGAACAGCTTGCTGGTCAGAATTACACCGGCTTTCTCCTCATACTGCGCCACCAGCGTGGCCGGATCGGCGATGGCGTTGATTGTCGCAAAAGCAAATACCATCGGTAACAGCCACGAGTATTCAATGAATTTTCCACCAAAAACCGCCTGTACGATTTCGGCGTGATAAGCGATGGTGAACCCCAGTGCCGGCCATTGCAGCAGCAGATCCATATTGAGCAGGAATGAAAAGTATTGAGGCACTTTTTTGTCAGCATCCGCACGCGTGATCGAAAAAAACATGGGCTGAATAACATTCTCGAACAACTTCATGGGCAAGGCGCTCGCGACCATCTGCCGCAAGCGCGTATAGAATGCGTAAACACCGACAGAAACAGTATCAATGAACGCCGCAATGAAGAAATTGTCCAGCGTGGAATACATCAGCAATACGCCAGCATCGTTGAAGTTATTGAAAAGGCCGTAGCGGATCAACCGGCGGCGCTCCTCCGGCTCCGGCACATAGCGGTGGGACTCCCCAGCCCGACACAGCTTCCGATAAACCAGATGCATCGCCAGATACGCAATTCCGTATGCCAGAATATCAACAACTATCGCCGAGATCAGATCGAGCCTGTCCATCCAGAACAGCGCCGCGTAAGCCAGCAGCTTGACCAGTGACAGCAAAACCGTCGCGCCCACGCTGTACCGATGCAGCATGTGCGCCCCCAGCGCCAGTTGCAGTATGGAACACTGGAAGTGCAGCACAATCAGCACACCAAACAGAACGAAGAGTGCGCGATATTCCGCAAGCTTGAAGACGGGTGCGAAGTAGTCCCAGCACAACAACACCGCACACAGCACCAGAACGCTGGTGATAAAACGCCATGATGCGATCAATCTGACCAGCCAGGCGGCCGCCAATCTGTTGCCAGAACGCAGATATTCGGGCTGGTAGCGGCGCAACACCTGTTCCAGCCCCAGCGACGCCACCGTACCCACCACCGGAATGAATGCGTACAAGAGACTGAATACGCCAAAGTCCTGTTCCGACAGGGCCCTCACCAGGATGACGTAACCGACTGCCGTCGATATCTGCGACAAGGCCCGAAACGCAGCCGTATCGATCAATGATCGCCGCGCCCGGCCATGGCTATACAAAGCGCTGGTCACATTTCACATCCGGCACACAGCAGCAACTGAACCCGAACGCTGCCAGATCCCGCCGAACTCTGCAGTTACCCCACTCTGCCGACGCCAATGTGACATGGATGCTCCGCACTGATCAAACAGGAATATGAACACGCGATCCGCGCACATGCAAGGCGCGACCGACCGTCCCGGGAGAAACATCACAGCACCGGGACTCCGACGTACAGTCAAGTACAGAATCTCCGACTAGATTACGGCTCATACGCAGGTGTACAAGCTACTGCAACGGTACGAAAAACCGGAGCCCGTTCACACTCCACGCCAGACTCATTATGTGACAATTCGATCCGTTAATTTTGACTTACCCTGAGCGTCGCTCTCGGCAGTACACAAATGGGCGACTTGACGTGTAAGTGGGTGTTTTCCGTTGAACGATTCAGCACTTTTCAGGAACAACTTCTCCATCGGACTGCTGGCGGTAGCCGGCACGTTCATCCCCTCCCTGCTCGCGGGATTGATCCTCTTTGGGTTGGCTGGCATTTATCAGGAGCCATTCAACCAACCGTTCCAGATTCTGCTGGTCATCGTGCTTGGTCTGTGCGCGATCGTCATGCAGCCGCCGCAGAACATGGCGCAACAGCTAAGCTATGGTCGGTTATCACAGGCAATCGAAACCGTCGGCCGCTGGCTGATCTTGCTGTTTGTACTGATGGTTATCGGGTTTGTAACCAAAGTCACCAATATCTTCCCCCGCCGGGTATTGCTGACCTGGGCAGTGGTTTCGCCCGCTGCCATCGTGATCGTCAATTTCGCGTTTCAGGACTGGATCGGTCGACTGCTGCGCAATGCGTCCAATCGCCGGCGCGTGCTGGTGGTCGGCTGTAATGAGGCCAGTTTGGCACTGGCGGAACGCATTCGCAGCCATCCGGAATTGTGCATGTCAGTGGAGGGGTTTTTTGACGATCGGAATGCGGATCGCCTCGGCAATCCCCCCAACGTCAAACTCATGGGCGGCTTCAGTGAGATGGCGCTACAGGCCAGGGCGCTGGGTGCGGAAGTGATTTTCGTCGCCCTGCCGATTCGCCAGCTGCAACGCGTAGTGGATTTGCTGGACGAGCTGCGGGATACCACCGCGTCCATCTATTATGTTCCGGATATTTTCGTATTTGACCTGATCCAGGCCCGAACCGGCGACATCATGGGTATTCCCGTCGTCGCCATGTGCGAGACGCCGTTCTACGGCTTGCGCGGCCTGCGCAAGCGCCTGCTCGACTTGATTATCGCCTCCACAGCCCTCGTGGTTGGACTGCCCCTGCTGTTACTCATCGGCCTGGCCGTCAAACTGAGTTCGCCGGGACCGGTTCTATTCAGGCAACGTCGGTACGGACTGGACGGTGAGGAAATCACCGTCTACAAATTTCGCACCATGACCGTGACTGAGGACGGCGAAGAAATCCGTCAGGCAACTCGCGACGATCCGCGCGCCACCCCGGTTGGACGTTTCCTGCGCCGTACGTCACTGGATGAATTGCCACAACTGGTCAACGTGATTCAAGGCCGCATGAGTCTGGTTGGGCCAAGGCCCCATGCCGTCGCGCATAACGAACTGTATCGCAAGCTCATCAAGGGCTACATGGTGCGCCACAAGGTGCTTCCCGGCATCACCGGCCTGGCTCAGATAAAGGGCTATCGTGGGGAAATAACCGACCTGAGCCAGATGGAAAGGCGTGTCCACTTCGACCTGGAGTACCTGCGCAACTGGTCCACGTTGCTGGACCTGAAAATACTGGCGATTACCGCATTGCGGATGTTTACCGACAAGCGCGCTTACTGAGACTTAATCGCGGGATCAAATCAAGCGCCGTAGTATTCAGAGCCACTGGATTCGGTGGCCTGATTGAGCACGACACCCGCCACTGTATAGTCCGCCAGCAAACCAACCGCGCGCTCCAACCCGGCTCGTGCGGTACGCCCCTCTGAAACCACCAGCACCGTGGCATCCACGCGGGGCGCCACGATCAACGCATCATCGGTATTCACAACAGGGGGCAGATCAATCAAGGTCAGGGGGTTGTTGGAAATGCTGGCGATACAGACCAGCAATTCTTCGAGGTACCCCGTCGCCAGGAGTTCCGATGCTTCAGAAGTTGCCACCGTTCCCCCAGCGAGCGACAGGCGATCAATACCGGCCAGTGAAAAAAACAGGTCCTGCGCGGCAACTTCGCCACGGAAGAGATCGGTGATTTCATGCTTTGGCTTGACCCCCAGATAACGGCACATACTGGGATTGCGCAGGTCAAGATCCAGCAGGAAAACATCATAATTGCCTTCACGCGCCAAACTGATAGCGAGATTCAGCGCAGTAATTGACTTGCCTTCGCCCGGCCCGGGGCTGGTAATGGCCAGAGTTGACCAGCCACTCGCGCGACATCGTTGCAGAATTCGCGTACGCATGATCCGGTATGAGGGTGAGCCTGCCTGCAACATGCCCTCATCAGTCTCCGGCACCATGACATGATGTTGTGTGCAAACCAAAGCATCATATGGCAACACATCAAACTGGAGCCGATTCCGCATGGCCACTGATTTGGCAACCGGGCGAACTGCGGGTTCACGACTATCAGCGGTTCTGGCGCCAGGATGAGTATCGAGATTCGGCCGCAGTGCGTCCGCTGACTGACCATTAGTCATCAGCTTGGCGCGTTGTATGGCATCGACGATCGACATTGCTTATGGAGTCTCCGAAAAACCGGCGCCTGAACCTAAATCCGGTTGGCGTATAGCACAGCCAATCCGACAGCAATCGTGGCCAGCAAATATACGCCAGCCACCGAACCCCAAACCAGGCGCTTTCGCCGCCGATTTGCATGATTTTGGAGGACGGGAATTGCAGCGATCAATGGCAGATTGACGATATCCGAAACATCCTCGAATGCCCGCACGGTCGGATCAGCACTTTCGCGAATGGCCGCCAGGCCAACCGCCAGGCCACCACTCAACACGATGCCCAGCAGGATAATACCGAGCCGGTTGGGCGAATCCGGCTTGTTGGCAACAAATGGCTTGCGAATCAGTGTGTAGCGCTCGCCCTTGGCCTGGGATTCAAGACTCCTGGACATATCGGCTTCGCGGAGCTTTGCCTGAGTCGTCTGGAATTCCTGCTGCAAAACATCCCGTTCACGACTGAGTTGCTGATAGTCACGCTCCACACTGGGTGTCATCGCGAGGCTGGTCTCGTACTTGAAAATCTGAGCCTGAGCGCGGTTAGCGCTGGAGCGCAGCGCCGCCAGATTGGTACGCACGGCGTCCAGCTCCGACGAAACCCGCATATAGTCCGGATTGTCAGGCCGGACGTTTTGTGGATTACCCAGTTTGGCCTGCTCGCTGAGTGCATCAATGGCACGAGTCAGTCGCTTCACATCGGGGTGATCAGGCGTGTACTTCTGCTGCACCTCAGCCAACTGCGCCCGCAAGTTTCCAAGTTGAGTAAACAGATCACCGCCTTTGGAGGTGATCAGCGTCGGGCTCATCTGGCTGAGCTGCAGCTTCAGCAAGGATTCCTGTTGCTCCAACAAACGAACCTGGGCCCTGACTGAGTCGATTTCGCGTTCAGTTCGATCAAGCCGGGATTCGTTGCGCTCCGCCACCTCCGGCAGTGCACCGCCGTACTTTTGCTTGAATACCGCAAGGCGCTGTTCATTGGCGCGAATCTGTGTCTCCAGTTCCCTGGACTTTGCCAACATGAAGTTATACGTATCCAGCGCTTGCGCCGTGCGCGATGCACGATTTGCATCCAGAAACATATCGGCGAGTCGCTGCGACACGGCTGCGGCAATAGTGGGCGAGGCATTGCTGTATTTGATTGAAAACGCTGAAGAAACCACCATGGGTTCCAGCGTCACAGGATCAACTTTTTGTATGGCTGTATCAGCAGTTATGCGTACCGCCTTGTCACGTGTCGATAGTTCGGGCAGGTCAGGATAAGGATCAACTTGTTTGACCACTTCCTCCATGCGCTCCACGGTCATCACATCACGCCGTACCAGCTCGATTTGCTGATCAGCATAACTCACCACCGTAGTCTTGATCAGGCTCGGGTCAATCGATGAAGCCTCCAGCAATATGGTCGCCGATGACGAATAAATTGCTGGCAACGTGAACGCCAGCAGGACGGCTATCAACAGTCCGGCAGGAATGATCGTGGCCAGAATGGGCCAACGGCGACGCAACACCAACGCATAGTGGCGCAACGTGACTATTTTTTCGGCTCGCTCAGCCATCTGCTACCTCAAACACCCGCCACAACTGCAAGTCACCGGTTTTGGGGGCCCAAACCCCGGTACCCGATACCCAGCGACAGCACATTGTTCTGACTCTTCGCACCACTCACAACGTACTTCTGCCAGTAGTGTGAATAGCCACCGGTGAGATACCAGGTCTGTGTCATCTCCCAGTTAAGTTGCAGGTTGCCGGTCAGGTAATCACGGTTGTAGCGGCCAATACCCACGCCCTGGTCGCGATTGCGAATGCCACGCACCGCAACCAGATAGGCCCAGCGTGGCTTGAAATTCCGGTAGTACTGAACCCGGGCCTGATCCACGGTCGCACGTGTGCCGCCACTCGAAGGACTGAAGATGCGCCCCAGACTGAGCCGGATATCTCCGAGGACAAACACACGACGCAAACTGTATTCAGCGCCCCAGCTGTTGCCCGTATCATCTGCCAGCAGTCCGGTCTGATCGACCTTGGTTCGCTCCAGATTCAGCGCCCATCGGCTGGAAAATGTTTCTGACCACTTCTGGTTCAATTCAAAACTGACTCCCTTGCCAGTCGTTTCGTTTGAGTCATCGTCAGTCTTGTACTTTGCGCTGTAGACACCCGCGGCGAGCTGTGACTGCGGACTGAGACTCCAGAACAGTGCGGCACTGGCTGAGGTGTCACGATAATCGACGATCGATCCGGTGCTGTCCGCTTCGCCTGATACGGACTGGTAGAAAGCACTGAGCTCGGTCCCCAGCCGGTCCGAGAATCGATAGCTGAAGCTCGGTCTGGCCTGAACCCGCGTACGCGTTTCAGAAATCAATGAGATATCCCCGGTCGCATCCACCGTCGGATCATCAGGATCGAACTCGTCATAGACCGCTGAAGTTTGCTGGGCTGAATAGCTGCTTTCGCGCGCGTAATTGGCCACCAGATTCCACTCAGCTCGCAAAGACGTGAATCGACTTTGCAGATCTGCGTACTGATTGATGTGCCGGAGATCCTTGCGACTCGAATAGTTGTTGTATTCAATCTTGGGCCTGAATTCAGTCAAGCTGGTAAGGCTACGCCAGCCGAACACACCGCCGGCATTGGCCAGGTAGCCCGTGGCCGACTTCTCCTTGGCACTCACCATTTCCGGATTGGTATGGTGTTGCGCATGCAACTCGATTTCCGGAGTGAAATATCCATCAGAGGCTGCGTGAGCCGTCCCGGATGCCCATCCAGCAACCAGCGGCACCACCACAAGTGCAAGCCGTAACTCACGCATCGGACGCTTACGGGACAATGAGCACATCGCCACTCTCCAGGAGTATGTTTTGTTCCAGGGCACGTCCCTTGCTGACATCGCCATAGTGAAATGATAGCTTTTGCTGATTCTTGCCAGAGCCGCGCAGGATGATGATACCGCTCGACTCGGCATAGGGCGTCAACCCGCCTGCCACAGTCAACGCCTGCAACACGTTGAGTTGCGGATTCATCATGAAGGAACCCGGCTTGTTGACCTGGCCAATCACGTACAACTGGTTGCCTTGCAATCCGGTAACCGACACGGTAAGCACCGGCTCCGGAATGTACTTCTTCAGCAACCGTTCGATGTCTGCGTGAATATCCATGGCAGTCCGTCCGGCTGCCACAATCTCACCCGTCAACGGAAAACTGATTTTTCCATCCGGACGCACAATCAGCTTGCGCAACAGATCCGGCTCTTTCCAGACCGCCACCTCAATCTCATCGCCGGAATGAATTTTGTAGTCCGGCAGTTGTTGCGCCACGGCTATTGAGCCGTAAACCTGAGCCATCAAGATAATTGCGCCAGAGATCACCCATCTAACCGCCACTGCGGAGTGCTTCGTCAATCCAACTGTCATACGGGACACTCCATGAATCGGGCAATGAGCTTACGGGTTCAGATTGCTCACACAACGTACGTCACACACATTGAAGAAGCAAACCCTTTGATAAGCGGCGCAGCATTACTTCTGCAATTATGTCAATAAAGTAAAATCAGCCGGATAAAACGCCCGGAAACTCTAGCACACGCAAACTGGACTGCTGCTTGTCCTCACCCATTCCCTACGACTCAGCGCAGGACGGCTCTCAGTAACCGCGCCAGCGTGCGTTCGCGTCCGATCAATTCCACCGTGGTATCAATCGGTGGCGAGACCCGCTGCCGCATACCGCCACACGCAGCGGCTGCGCCACCTTGCCCATACCCACGCCAAACCGTTCTGCAAGCGCCTCAATCACATCGTGAATGGCCTTGGCGCTCCATTCCGGCAAAGCGCCTAACGACTGCTTCCAGCGCCGCCAGAATCGGTTTGGCGTCTGCAGTCAGATTCTTCTTGGCCGCCTTGTCGTCGTAGTGTTCGAACTCGCGGAAAAAATACAGGCCGGTCTGCGCCATTTCCTTCAGCGTGCGGGCGCGTTCACGCAGGATATTGGCCACACCTTCCAGCAGGGGCTGATCGTCTGTATGTACACCCAACCGGGCGAGTTGCTCTCGCAATCCGGCCGCCAGTGTGGGCGCAGGCGTTTTCATAATGTGCTGCTGGTTCAGCCACAGCAGCTTCTCGGGATTGAAGGCCGAAGCCGACTTGTTGACATCCTTGATGTCAAACAGCTGGATCATCTCCTCCAGCGTGAACACTTCCTGGTCGCCATGTGACCAGCCCAGGCGCACCAGGTAGTTGAGCAGGGCACCGGGCAGATACCCCTCCTCCTGGTACTGCAGCACGCTGACCGCGCCATGACGCTTGGACAACTTGGCGCCATCGGGGCCGAGAATCATGGGCAGGTGCGCATACAGCGGCGGCGTCGCGCCGAGCGCTCGCAACATGTTGATCTGGCGCGGGGTGTTGTTGAGGTGATCGTCGCCACGCACCACATGCGTCACCCCCATGTCCCAGTCATCCACCACCACGCAGAAGTTATAGGTGGGGGTGCCATCCGAACGGGCAATGATCAGGTCATCCAGCTGGGTGTTTTCAAACACTACCCGGCCGTGCACCTGGTCATCCACCACCACCGTGCCGTCCAGCGGGTTTTTGAAGCGAATCACCGGATCGACCCCGGGTACGTGAATCGGTGCGATCACGCCAGCGACCGTCATAGCGAGGGTTCTGTTTGGTGGCCATCTGGGTGGCGCGCAGTTCTTCCAGCTCCTCCCTGGTGCAGTAGCAGCGATAGGCCTTGCCCTCCTTAAGCCACTGTTCGATGACTTCCTGGTAGCGATCCATGCGCTTCGACTGGTAGTACGGACCTTCGTCAGCAGACAGCCCCAGCCACAACATGCCGTCCAGAATCACCTGGGTGGCTGCGTCGGTGGAGCGTTCGCGGTCGGTGTCTTCAACACGCAGAATGAATTTGCCGCCGTGATGCCGGGCATACAGCCAAGAGAACAGTGCGGTGCGCACACCACCAATGTGCAGCATGCCGGTGGGACTGGGCGCGAAACGGGTGACGACGGTCATGAGATGTTGTAGTTCTGCGTCCCTGTAAGTCGGGTTGTAGGTCGGGCTTCAGCCCGACAAATTCAATAGGATGTCGGGCTGAAGCCCGACCTACAACCCGACCTACAGAGAATTTGGTGGGCGGTGCAGGGTTTGAACCTGCGACCCCTGCCGTGTGAAAGCAGTGCTCTACCGCTGAGCTAACCGCCCGTTTGAAGGGGTGCGTAGTGTAGGGAGGCGGCTTTCGTCGGTCAATGCTTTGACGGCTGCTGTAGTGGTCGTTCGTGAACGACCCTCCTGCATCCGGAGGGCCGCTCGCGAGCGGCCCCTACGACGAAATCGGCGATGCGATTGACGCCCGCCATCAGTGCGCGACCTCACCACCGATCAACGCCAGCAGCTCGGCCGTCCTGGCCTGCATCAACGGGATGCTGCCTCGGCTTTCCACATTCAGGCGCAGCAGCGGCTCGGTATTCGACGACCGCAAATTGAAACGCCAGTCGGCGTATTCAACCGACAGGCCATCGGTGTAATCCACCGCCAGCGCCGCAGGCTTGTAGGTGTCTTCAATCAGCTTGATCACGGCCTTGGCGTCAGCCACCTTGCGGTTGATCTCACCGCTGGCCGGAAACGCGGCGATGCGCTCATGCACCAATGAAGAAAGCGGCTTGCCGGTTTCACACAGCAGCTGCGTCACCAGCAGCCACGGCACCTGGCCGCTGTCGCAGTAACCAAAGGCGCGGAAGTAATGGTGCGCGCTCATCTCACCGCCATAAGCCGCATCCTGCTGACGCATCACGTCTTTCATGAAGGCATGACCGGACTTGCACTGCACGGCTACGCCACCCAATGACTTCACGATATCCAGCGTCGCCCAAGTCAGGCGCGGGTCATGCACGATGCGTGCGCCCGGCTCACGCTTGAGGAACATCGAGGCCAGCAAACCCACGATGTAATAACCCTCAATGAACTCGCCGTTCTCGTCGAACAGGAAGCATCGATCGTAGTCGCCATCCCAGGCAATGCCCAAGTCAGCCTGGTTTTCCTTGATGGCCTTGATGGTGGACAGACGATTTTCTTCCAGCATCGGGTTGGGCACACCATTCGGGAACGTACCGTCCGGGTTGTGGTGAATCTTGATGAACTCGAACGGCAGGTATTTTTCCAGACTGTCGATCACCGCACCGGCACCGCCATTGCCCGCATTGACCACCACTTTCAATTTCTTGAGCTTGGCGACATCCAGATACGAGCGCAGATGCTCGATGTACTTGTCCCAGGTATTGATCTGGTGCAACTCACCCTTGCGGGCCGGCGCGCTGTAGGCATCGGCATCGGCAATCTTCTTGATCTCTTGCAAACCCGTATCACCACTGATGGGTCTGGACTGCTCACGCACGAACTTCATGCCGTTGTAGTCCGGCGGATTATGGCTGGCGGTGACCATGATGCCGCCATCCATGTTTTCAGCGAAGGTAGCGAAGTACACACCTTCGGTGCCGCACAAACCGATGTCATAGACATCCACACCCGAATCCAGCAAACCACGCACCAGTGATTGGCAAAGCTCCTGGCTGGAGAGACGAATGTCTCGCCCCACCACTACCTTCTTCGGCTTCAGCCACTCGGCATAGGCCCGGCCAACGCGATAAGCCACCTCGGGATTGAGTTCAGTCGGGATGCGACCGCGCAGGTCGTAGGCTTTGAATCCGGCAATGGCTGACATGAACACCACTCACTTTGCGCAGGTATAATGCGGGCTAATTGTGGCGGGTGTTGCCACTACAGGCAATTCGATTTACGAGACAACAACTCTCGGCACGCAACGGGCTCCGCAACCGCTTTGAGTCATGTTGATGTCGGGTTGTTGATGGGTGCACTTGCGCATTGCCAACACTCGACTTGATCACGGCATCAAGCCAGAACTGTTTGCAAACCTATTGATCTCGTCTCGGTGCCCACTAGCCGAATTATCGAACCCCGCCACCATTTCCTCAGGAAACCCCACAAACAACAAACCCCGCCCTAGGGCGGGGTTTGTCTGCATGCCGATAAAATCCGGCAGTATCAGGCCGACTTGCGAGCTCTGAAAGCGAGCCCGATCAAGCCGAGACCGAAAAGTGCCAAGGTTCCAGGCTCAGGGACATTGACGCCATTCTTGATCGCGAGCGTGCTATCCAAGCTTGTATCAAGAGTATTGTATACGCCAAAGGTAATAAGGCCTGTGTAGGCGCTACCAAAGTTATAGGTTTGCCAGCCGGAAGCGCCGTAGTCACCCACTGAAGCAACATTAGAGAGTATGACGTTGGAGCCTGCGTTGAAATAAGCATAGTCGTTGAAGGGCAAATAGTCTTCGGCGTCAAAAAGCCAGTCAAACGAAGTCAGGCCGACCACGTTATAGGAAACGTAGCTTGAGGCGGAAAGAAGTGCACTGTTGGCACTAAGTGCTGGGGCTGTCTGGTCATTGTAGCTAGCAACAGGTGCGCTCAAGTCGAGCAGACCGGCCTGCGCGGTACCAACGTTCAGCATCAAAACAGCGGTAGCCGCGATGCTTTTGAAAGTCAAAGTCCAGTTATTCATGGTTCCAACTCCTCGTCTATTAAAGGTGAACTATCAAAGGCGAACGCGTTAACAAAGAATTCAACCTGCCAGATGTTTTGCATGCTAAACATTGTCTGCCTTGCAATAAGAGCTAAGCATTCCTTATGCCAACTTTTAAAAAAACAATATAAAACAATAAGTTACAAACATTCTCCATGCATGTACGGCATTTCAAAGACTTATACCGTAAGATTTTCCGACACTTTTTAATGACTCTCAGATGGTAGTGCGCCTGATGCGATGCCAAGAAACTGGAGCCGGGGTTCGGTCATTGCCAGCACTCTGAGCAAGGCAATGCGCTTTGTGGATTGTGCAGTTCTTGCTTGATCGTCTGTCACTTTAGTAGTTTTTCTACGACATCAAAGCCTGAAGCATCAAAATGACTCCGTTATGCCAAATACCACTTTAGCAAGCAGCAGCTGGCTGATCATCGCCATCGCCACGGCCTCACTGCTCGCGTTAGTGCTACCCATTGATCTCGGCCCTGATGAACTGCCCCGCATGGTTGAAGACGCTGCTCATGGGCCATTGTTTGCACTGGCGGCCATCGGCATTTTGGCTGTGCTACGGCGTGAATCCCATCAAACGGCAGCCGCGATACGGCTATATACGTTGGCATTCGCCATATCGGTCACGCTGGGCGCAGCAGGCGAATTGGCGCAGCTATTCACTGAAACCCGTCATGCGCAGATGAAGGATCTGGTTACCGACATTTGTGGAGTAATCGCCGGGCTGTGCCTTTCGCCCGATACGACAAGCGCCTGCAGCTGCGCTCGCGGCAAAAGCGCCTGCTCCTGACCACCGCACTGGTCGCGAGCGCATAATCGTGCGCCCATCGCCTGGTCCGGCATTTTTTACGTCAAGCGTGGTCGCAGTTACCCGAACTGGTCACCTGGGATTCGGCAGCCGGTCAGCATTCCTCACAGCAGGCGGGGGCAGCATGATGTGGCCCTCGTGCCGCCCGAATGGACTGCGCGGGACGAGGAAGCCGCGCTCTACATCACCCCCGGCAACAACAGCCGTTGGGCCGGAATCACCCTTGAAGAGCCATGGCCGGACTGGAGCACTTATCAGAAATTGGAGTTAACAGTAGTCAATCCGAATGACTCGCCGCTGGAATTGATATTGCGTATTGATGACCGCAAGCACAACCAGGAATACGACGACCGTTTAATCGCACACTGATTATTAAGCCCACACACGAGCCACGCTACAGGGGGACTGCTCAGCGAAGTTCAGAACGCACCCGTGACGCGGCAGCTTGATCTGTCGAAAATTTCAAAACTGGTGTTGTTTCAAGACACCGAACGCGGTGCGCATCCGTTCTACCTCTGCACAATTCGCCTTCAACCCTGAGCAGTGGCCAGCATAGGGTTAATCAGATAAAGCTCGATCAACGGTTGCCCGGCTTCTCGCCCTCCCGCCCGTACACATCCTCAAACCGCACGATGTCATCCTCACCCAGATAGGTACCGGACTGCACTTCGATGATGTGCAGCGGGATCTTGCCGGGGTTGTCGACACGATGCTTGGAGCCCAGCGGAATATAGGTGGACTGGTTTTCCTCCAGCAGGAACACCTTGTCGTCGCAGGTAATGCGCGCGGTGCCTGACACCACTACCCAGTGCTCGGCACGGTGATGATGCAGTTGCAGTGACAATGACGCGCCGGGATTGACCACCAGCCGCTTCACCTGGAAGCGCTCGCCACTATCGATACTGTCGTAGCTGCCCCAGGGACGGAACACTTCGCGATGCAGGGAGGTTTCGTAACGGCCCTGTTTCTTCAATTCGTTGACCAGATTCTTCACGTCTTGCACGCGATCCTTCGGCGCCACCATCACCGCGTCCTTGGTCTCGATCACCACATGATCTTTCAGGCCCACCGTAGCCACCAGACGGCTGGTGGAATGCAGGTAGCAGCCATGAGAATCACTCACCAGCACATCGCCGACGGTCACGTTGCCCGCCTCGTCAGCGGGAATGGCTTCGTGCAGGGCCGACCAGGTACCGACATCGCTCCAGCCAGCCTCCAGCGGCACTACCACGGCCTTTTTGGTCTTTTCCATGACGGCGTAGTCGATGGAATCACTGGGACAGGCGGTGAACTCGGCGGTGGGCAGGCGGGTGAAGTCGAGATCATTTCTGGACGCCGTAAAAGCCGCCAGACAGGCATCGTGCATGGCTGGCGCGTACTGTCGCAGCTCGTCCAGAAACGCCCGCGCGCGGAACATGAACATGCCGCTGTTCCAGTAGTAGCGCCCGGAGGCAACGTATTCCCGGGCGGTTGCCAGATCCGGCTTTTCCACAAATTCCGCCACCGGGTACTCAGGGCCACTGCCCTCGCCGCGCCGAATATAGCCATAGCCCGTCTCCGGCTTGTCAGGCACCACCCCAAAGGTGACCAGCTGCCCTGCCTCCGCCGCCTTGAGACCCGCTGCCACCGCCTTCTGGAACGCTTTAACGTCACGAATCACATGGTCGGCTGGCAGTACCAGCAGCACCGGATCCTGAGCCGCCTCGCCAGCGGACAGGGCCGCGAACGCCGCGACCGCGACGGCCGGGGCGGTATTGCGGCCCACCGGCTCAAGCAGGATGGCTCGAGCGGGTGTTTTGATCTGTCGAAGCTGTTCGGCTACCAGAAAACGGTGACTTTCGTTACAGACCACCACCGGGGCAGCTACTTCAGCGATGCCACCCAGACGCGCCAGCGTTTCCTGGAGCATGGTGCCCTTGCCCACCAGCGACAGCAGCTGCTTGGGATACAACTCGCGGGACAACGGCCAAAGGCGCGTGCCCGAACCGCCGGACAGAATGACGGGGATCAACATGCTCAAAATCCTCTGCATCAATGCAAATGAGATGAAGGGGCAGTGCCATGAGGGCGGTTCACGAACCGCCCCTACTACACCGAGGACTCTTCGTAGGGGTCGTTCGCGAACGACCCTCTTAAAACCATACCAACCCTACAATTTCAAGCGGCCAGACGCCTCAAGATACTCGATGATTTTTGCAACGCAATCATCGACGTGCAGCTTTGAGGTATCGAGCACGATCTCGGCGGCTTCGGGCGCTTCGTAAGGCGAGCTGATACCGGTGAAATTCTGGATCTGGCCCTGGCGTGCCCGGTTGTACAGTCCCTTGGGGTCACGGCTTTCGCAGACTTCCAGCGGTGTACTGACGTACACCTCGATGAACTCGCCTGCCTCCATGAGTCCGCGCACCAGACGACGGTCACTGCGGAACGGCGAGATAAACGCCGTCAGCACAATCAAGCCGGCATCCACAAACAAGCGTGATACCTCGCCAATGCGCCGCACATTCTCGACTCGCTCACTGTCGGAGAAGCCCAGATCGCGATTCAAGTCCGTGGCGCACATTGTCGCCATCCAGCAGGTAGCTGTGATAACCACGCCGGAACAATTCCTGCTCCACCGCATTGGCAATGGTGGATTTGCCCGATCCTGACAGTCCGGTAAACCACAGGATGCAGGGCTGCTGGCTTTTCTGATTGGCGCGCTGCTGGCGGTTAATTTCCAGCTTTTCGGTGTACACATTGCCGTGCACTTCATGCGCCTTCACCGCCGCGCTGCGGCGGATCATGCCCGCACCTGCGGTCGCATTGTTCAAGCGATCCACCACAATGAAGCTGCCCGTCTCACGGCACAGGTCATACACGTCGTAGGCCACCGCCTGATTCAGCGCGATCTTGCACACGGCAATCTCGTTGAGCTTGAGTTCTTCAGCGGCATGGCGCGACAGATCATTCACATCGACACGGTATTCAATGCGCTGCACCGTGCCACGCACATACTGCGAACCCAGCTTGAATTCATACTGCTTGCCCGGCAACAACGGCTGCTCGGCCATCCAGATGAGATGCGCATCAAATTCACGCGCCACGGTCGGCGCACGATCGGGGTGCGCCAGCAAGTCACCACGCGCGATGTCAATTTCGTCTTCCAGCGTCAACGTCACCGCCATCGGTGCTGCGGCTTCACTGAGGTTGCCACTGTAGGTGACAATCTCCTTGACCTTGCTGGTCTTGCGTGACGGCAGCGACATGATCTGGTCGCCTACACGTACATGACCCGCAACAATAGTGCCCTGATAGCCGCGAAAATCCGCATTGGGACGGCTGACCAGTTGCACCGGGAAACGCAGGTCTTCGGCAATGTCATCGCTGACATCAATGGTATCGAGGATCTCCAGCAGTGGCTGGCCCTCATACCAGGGCATGTTATTGGACGGCTTGACGACGTTATCGCCCTTGAGCGCCGACACCGGCACCACCCGCACATCCTGCACGCCCAGTGAACGCATGAAATGGCGGCATTCGGCGGCGATGTTCTGGAATACTTTCTGATCGTAATTCACCAGATCCATCTTGTTCACGGCCACCACCACGTGACGGATGCCCAGCAGCGACACAATGAAGGCGTGCCGACGCGTCTGCACCTGCACGCCACGCGCGGCGTCCACCAGAATCACGGCGAGATCCGCCGTAGATGCACCCGTGGCCATGTTGCGCGTGTACTGCTCGTGCCCGGGCGTGTCGGCAATGATGAATTTACGGCGTTCGGTATCGAAATAACGATACGCCACATCGATGGTGATGCCCTGCTCGCGTTCGGCCTGCAACCCATCCACCAGCAAGGCCAGGTCAACCTGCTCGCCCTGCGTGCCCCAGCGCTGACTATCGGCTTTCACCGCCGCCATGTGGTCTTCGAGAATCTTCTGCGAATCGTGCAGCAAACGGCCGATCAGGGAACTCTTGCCATCATCGACGCTGCCACAGGTGATGAAACGCAGCAGGCCCTTGGTTTCCTGGCGCGTAATGAATTGACGAACGCTGGCGGTATTCATGGAAGCAGCCATCAGAAATATCCTTCCTTCTTTTTCTTTTCCATCGAACCCGATTGATCGTGGTCAATGGCGCGACCCTGTCGTTCAGAAGTCCGGCTTTCCAGCATCTCACCGATAATGGCTTCCAGTGTGTCGGCATCCGAGTGCATGGCGCCGGTGAGCGGATAACAGCCCAGCGTCCGGAAACGCACCTGCTCCATCACCGGTTGCTCGCCCGGATTCAACGGCATACGATCGTCGTCCACCATGATCATCATGCCGTCGCGACGCACGATGGGCCGCTGTTTGGCGTAGTACAACGGCACGATGGGAATGCCTTCCTTGTGGATGTACATCCAGATATCCAGCTCGGTCCAGTTGGACAGCGGGAACACCCGAATGCTCTCGCCCTTGTTGATGCGGCTGTTGTAGACCTTCCACAGCTCTGGACGCTGATTGCGCGGGTCCCAGCGATGATTGGCATCGCGGAACGAGAACACGCGTTCCTTGGCGCGCGACTTCTCCTCATCGCGACGCGCACCGCCGAAAGCGGCATCAAACTGGTACTTGTTGAGCGCCTGCTTGAGTGCCTCGGTCTTCATCAGATCGGTGTACTTGCTGCTGCCGTGGGTGAATGGCGTGATCTTGTTGCCCACGCCATCCGGATTGCTGTGGGTCAGCAGCTCCACACCCAGTTCGCGCACGCGCCGATCGCGAAACTCGATCATCTCGCGGAATTTCCAGGTGGTATCGACGTGTAACAGCGGGAATGGCGGCTTGGCCGGATGGAAGGCCTTCATCGCCAGGTGCAACAGCACCGAAGAATCCTTGCCAATGGAATACAGCATCACCGGGTTTTCAAACTCGGCGACGACTTCGCGCATGATGAAGATGCTCTCGGCTTCGAGCTCTTCAAGCTGGGTCAGGCGGCTTTTATAGGCCGCTGTAGTGGCTGGGGACATGAATGGTCACAATACGGTTACAGACCCGAATTGTGACCCCCGGCAAAAGCCCAAGCCCAAGCGAATGGCTATATGGATATGAAGCCGGGACAGGAGAAATAATTCGGCATTGGACGTAGGGGCGGCTCGTGAGCCGCCCTTGCCTTTATCCGGGCAGAGGGCGGTTCGCGAACCGCCCCTACGTCAGATCAAACTGTGGCGTAGTAGCTCAAATACCAGTCCACAAAGTTCTTGATACCTGTCTCCACCGGGGTGGCGGGCTTGTAGCCCACATCGCGCACCAGCGCTTCCACATCGGCATAGGTATCCGGCACATCCCCCACCTGTAGCGGCAACAGGTTCAGTTCGGCCTTCTTGCCCAGACACTGCTCCAGGGTGTTGATGTACTTCATCAGTTCCACCGGCGCGTTGTTGCCGATGTTGTACAGACGATACGGGCCGTTACTGGTGCTGGGATCGGGATTGTTGCTGTCCCAATCCGGATTGGGCTGAGCCACGCGATCCATGGCGCGCACCACGCCATTGGCGATATCCGCCACGTAGGTAAAGTCGCGACGATGGTTGCCATAGTTGAAAACATCGATGGGTTTTCCGGCCAGGATATTTTTGGTGAACAGGAACAACGCCATATCCGGCCGGCCCCACGGACCATACACGGTAAAGAAGCGCAGGCCGGTCACCGGCAATTGATACAGATGCGCATAGGTATGCGCCATGAGCTCGTTGGCTTTCTTGGTCGCCGCATAGAACGACAGTGGATGATCCACATTCTGGGTCACGGCAAACGGCATTCGGGTATTCGCGCCATACACTGAACTGGTGGAGGCGTACACCAAGTGCTCGACACCGTTGTGGCGACAACCTTCCAGAATATTGGCAAAGCCCACCACATTGCTGTCGATGTAGGCCAGCGGATTCTGGATGGAATAGCGCACACCCGCCTGTGCGGCGAGATTGATGACGCGCTGGAATTTTTCCTGTTTGAACAGTTCGGCAATGCCGGGGCGATCCGCCAGATCCATTTTCACGAAACGGAAATTGGGGTATTTCAGTAACTGCGCGAGGCGCGCCTCTTTCAGTGAAACTTCGTAGTAGTCATTGAGATTGTCCAGACCCACCACTTCATCGCCGCGACCCAGCAGGATCTGCGCTGTGTGAAAGCCGATAAATCCGGCCGCGCCGGTTAGTAGAATTTTCATGAGTTCTCGTGTCGGAACGGTAGGTTGGGCTGTCAGCCTGACGTCTACAAGTTGGGCTGGACAGCCCAACCTACACGAAGGCGATCAATCACAACCGGCCATCGACCAGTTTCTTGTCGAACACGTACTTGATGTCGAACAGCACATGGTCTTTCTTGGCCAGGGCGCGCACTGCTGCGATGCCCATTGCCTTGAACTCATCGTGGCCGACGGCCAAAACAATCCCGTCATAGGTTTTCTTGTTGAGCGTACGGATCGGCCGGATACCGTATTCATGATGCGCCTCTTTGGCATCGATCCAGGGATCGTACACATCCACTTTGGCGCCATATTTCTGCAACTCGCGGATCACATCCACCACCTTGGAATTACGCAGATCCGGGCAGTTCTCCTTGAAAGTCAGGCCCATGACCAGGATGCGCGAACCATTCACGTGAATGCGCTTCTTGAGCATCAGCTGCGCGACGCGCTCGGCCACGTAAATCGACATGTTGTCGTTAACGCGACGACCCGCCAGGATCATCTCCGGGTGATAGCCGATTTCCTGCGCCTTGTGCGTCAGATAGTAGGGATCAACGCCAATGCAATGCCCGCCCACCAGACCGGGACGGAAGGGCAGGAAGTTCCACTTGGTGCCCGCTGCCTGCAGCACTTCTTCGGTATCAATCCCTAAGCGATTGAAGATCAGCGCCAGTTCGTTGATCAAGGCAATATTCACGTCACGCTGGGTGTTTTCGATCACCTTGGCCGCTTCGGCGACACGAATGCTGGTGGCCTTGTGCGTACCGGCCGTGATGATGCTGGCGTACAGCGAATCAACAAAATCAGCCACTTCCGGCGTGGAACCCGAGGTAATTTTCTTGATGGTCGGCAGGCGGTGCTGCTTGTCGCCCGGGTTGATGCGTTCCGGGCTGTAACCGCAGAAGAAATCCACGTTGTATTTGAGGCCCGAAACCGCCTCCAGAATCGGCACCGCAATTTCTTCGGTACAACCCGGATACACGGTGGACTCATACACCACAATGTCGCCCTTCTTCAGCACCTGACCCAGCAACTTGCTGGCGCCTTCAATCGGGCTCAGATCCGGGCGGTTGTATTTGTCGATGGGCGTCGGCACGGTGACGATGTAGATCTTGCATTTGCGCAGATCCTTCAGGTCGGTCGAAAAACTGAGCTTCGTTGCCGATTTCAGCTCTTTGGCGTCCGTTTCAAGGGTCGAATCCCGGCCCGCCTTCAGCTCCGCCACGCGAGTCGCCTTGATGTCAAACCCCACCGTACTGAAGTGCTTGCCGAACTCTACAGCCAGCGGCAGTCCTACATAGCCCAGACCCACCACACCCAGTTTGCAATTACGAAGACTGAAACGCGCCATACAAATCCCATGTGTAAATAGCAACAGGCGACAAGGATGCCATGGAAAGGGCTCCAGAATGGAGACTTGCATCACTCAATTCCCGCTCGGCGGGAACGGATTCACCGCAGGGCTTGATGCAGGTCAGGCGAAGAGCCGTCTTACAACACCAGCAATCAGTTGCTACGTCCGATCGCCAGGTACTTCAATCCAAACTGCTTGACGAAGGCAGGGTCGTACAAGTTGCGGCCATCAAAAATCACCGGCTGCTTGAGCGTCGCCTTGATGGCGTCGAAATCGGGGCTGCGGAACTCCTGCCACTCCGTAACAATGGCCAGCACATCTGCACCCTGCAGGGCTTCTGGCGCTGAATCCACCAAAGTCAGGTCAGGCCGCTCGCCATAAATGCGCCGGGTTTCCTGCATGGCTACCGGATCATAGGCGCGCACCTGGGCGCCTGCTGCCCACAATGCTTCCATCAAGGTACGACTGGGTGCCGCACGCATGTCATCGGTATTGGGCTTGAACGACAGGCCCCACAGCGCCACGGTCTTGCCATTCAAGATCGCCGTCGAAGTATTTGCTGATCTTGTTGAACAGTACTTCTTTCTGGCGGTTATTGACCGCCTCCACGGCATTGAGCACGCTCGCTTCATAGTCATGATCGGCAGCCGTGTGCGACAGCGCCTGCACGTCCTTCGGAAAACACGAACCGCCGTAACCACAGCCGGGATAGATAAAGTGGTAACCAATGCGGGGATCGGAGCCGATACCACGGCGTACCTTCTCGATATCCGCCCCCAGCTTTTCAGCAAGGTTTGCCAACTCGTTCATGAAGCTGATCTTGGTTGCCAGCATGGCATTGGCGGCGTACTTGGTCAGTTCCGACGAGCGCACATCCATGACGATCATGCGGTCATGGTTGCGGGTAAAGGGGTCGTAAAGCGCCTTCAGTAACTCGGCCGTACGTGGATTGTCGGTGCCCACCACGACACGGTCAGGCTTCATAAAATCGCCGAGTGCCGCACCTTCCTTGAGGAACTCCGGGTTCGACACCACATCGAACTCAAGCGCCGCGCCCCGGGTCTTCAGCACGTCGAGAATCTTGTTCTTGACCTTGTCGGCGGTCCCCACGGGGACGGTGGACTTGTTAACCACAATTCGATAGTCGCTTAGGTGCGTGCCAATGGCCTCGGCCACCGCCAGTACGTATTTCAGATCCGCTGAGCCATCCTCATCCGGCGGCGTACCCACTGCGATGAACTGGAACAAGCCGTGCTTCACACCCTCTTCCGCACTGGTGGTAAAGGCGATACGTCCGGCCGCCAGATTCTTTTTCAGCAGCTCTTCCAGCCCCGGCTCATGAATCGGCGATTCACCCCGTTGCAGCATTTCCACCTTGCGTTCGTCCACGTCGACGCATAGCACCTGATTGCCTGCATCCGCGAAGCAGGCACCGGTCACCAGACCGACGTAGCCAGAACCAAAGATTGTCAATCGCACAGCAAGCCTCGGGACAAGACAGGTAATGTCAGCCCAGCTTACCGGACATGTTGAAATGCGGCAAAGTACTCAAGTCACGATCTGCGCCGATCTCCATCGGACTTCCGGACTACGGCTTCAGATGGTCATGCTGACCACGCCCAACCTCTCACTGGAAATACCTGCCTTATTTACCGACGCAATTGCAAAATAGTAGGTCGCTCCCGCATTCAGCCCCGCAACCGAATAACTGGTAGTACCGGCTGAGTTGATGCTGACCCTGTTGTCCAGATTTGCAGAGTCGGTGCCGTAGTAAATCGTATAGCCCGCCAAGTCGGTCAACGGACTACCGTCGGCATTGACGGTGGGCTCGGCCCAGCTAAGGGCCGCAATGCCGGCAATGTTCGTGCGCACGGTAATTGTATAAGTGGCCAGGGCAGTGGCAACCTTACCGTCACTGACCGAAATCGATATGTTGGAATAAGTGCCTGCAACCGTTGGGGTACCCGTCAAGGCGCCCGTTGCTGAATTGAAAGTCGCCCAGGAAGGTTTGTTCGTGATCGTAAACGCCAGCGTATCGCCATTGGCATCCGTCGCAGCCGGAGTAAAGCTGTAAGGCACACCTACCACTGCATCAGTCTGTGCTGACCCGGAAATAGCGGGTGCGTGATTGCTACTGGTAGTGGTTGTGGGATTACGGGGCGACAGCGAAACGAGGTCTGCCGTCTCATCATTGCATGCGCTCAACATCAGGACGGCCATAGCCATCCAGCCCCAGCTCAACACCTGCTTCCAGGCAATACTTGTCACCATGCTCACGTCTCCGGTCACCAGCCAGATCAAATTCCAACTCGTTGTTGAGCGAGAAAGATTGATCGGGCAAAACTGTAAATTCAGTTAACAACCGGCGGACATACAGCAGATGAACAGGGTTCTTTGATGAACCCAGGTAAGGAATGACGAGCACGCGAAATTGACTGCGAAAACCCGGCAACCCCGCTGTCATAGACTTGCGTCCTTAGACCGGAAGATTTGCGCCCCTGCCTTTCGACAGGTTTGCCTTTGTCGGATGCGAGTTAACACGGTGCAGTCTGCCCGTGACAATTGTCTTACCATGCCGACGAATTTCCGAACACTCTGAGCAGGATTAAACGCGGACTGGAAGCAGCAATACTGTCGGTGATTCGTGACAAATGGCGATATAACAGAATGACCGCCGGGCAAGAGGGAGCTCAACAAGATTAACCAGGGCTGGATAACCTGTCATTTCGAGCACAACGAGCAGTCTTTCCTTTCCGACAATGTGCTGCGTCAGGCACCCGCAAGATTTCTCCTGGCAGTGCGTGACAACCTCCCCGTGCCGCAATACCCTACACCCCATGGACTCCATCCAGCGAAAACGGCTACTTGATGCAGCAAAACAGGCTATTTTGGCCACGCTGCCGGATATCTGGGCGATCTATGTCCATGGCAGCATCGCACGTAACGACGACATGCCGGGCAGCGATCTTGATCTGGGCTTGCTGCTGCCTCCCGGCCGGACACTTCCCGACATGCTCAACCTCAAAGCACAACTGGCCGAGGCAACTGGTCGCGAGACTGATATTGCTGACCTGCGGCTGTGCGGCAACATGCTGCGCAAAGAAGTGCTCACTTACGGGATTCCGCTGTATGTCGCTGACCGCGAAACAGTGCTGGCCTGGGAAGCTCGCGCCATGAGTGAATACGCAGAACATCGCACGCGCATTCGTGACTTGCTGGAAGACTTTCAGCAAACGGGCATCGGGTACGGCGCATGAATGACACCGTCGCGCTGAAAATTACCTCCTTGCAACGCTGTGTTGCCCGGGCGCGCAGCGCCTACCAGAACGCGGGCGCGCAGTTTCGAACCAACTACGATCTGCAGGATGCCGCCATACTGAACATCCTGCGCGCCTGCGAAACGGCCAATGATCTGGCCAATATGCTGATTCGCAGCCGACACCTGGGAATACCCACTGACAGCCGCGAATCCTTCACCATCCTGCAACGGGAAGGCTTGCTTGACGAAGCATTGACGCAGCGGATGAAAGCCATGGTTGGCTTTCGCAATCTGGCAGTGCATCAGTATCGCGAGCTTGACCTCGACATTGTCGAACACCTACTGCAACACGAACTGGATGACCTGTTGACGTTTGCACAGCACATGAAGGCCGCGTTGTAGACTGCGCGGAACCCGATCACAATAGTTTGTCTGACTGAATCCGGCCCCACCAAAAAAGTGACCGACCAGTAGGTCAGGGTGACATTCGGCACATCCTGTGCCTCACCTTGGCGGGCAGCTATTAACCCGGCGAACAACAAGGTCTGGCATGGCGCTGCAAGTTCTTGTGTAGGGGCGGCTCGTGAGCCGCCCTCTTGCGTCTTTGAACACAGGAAGGGCGGCTCACGAGCCGCCCCTACGTCGGATAATGTTGCCCGCCGGGTTAATAGTGCTATGCAAAACGGCAGTCCTGCCGTTTTGTCAGCCTGACAACCCCACCAGCTCAACGCCGCTGGCGCCAGATCTCATATGTACTGCTGTCATCCATGTCAGTTCTCGGTTCGGCGCGACGCTCGAACACCAGATTGCTGCCAAACACCAGGTAGTAACTGAACAGACCGATCATCCAGCAGACAAACAGGATTCCATCACTCAACCCGAGCAGATATCCACCGACGCCGAATCCGGCAAGCGTGGCCGAGGTGGCCAGAATGACCTGCGCTACCTGGCGAGAACTCAGGCCAAGTCGCTTCAGTATGTGATGCAGGTGCTCTGAATCGGCATGAAAAGGTGAACGCCCGGCTCTTACACGACGCAACATGCTGCTGAACAGGTCGAACACCGGTAGCGCGAACACCCATAGCACCACCATCGGCGTAATCACTCGTGAAGCGCCTTGCGACAACTCCACGCTCACCCACGCCAGCGCAAACCCCAGCATGGTGCTGCCAGCGTCGCCCATGAATGCACGCACATGACGAGTTCGCCTGGAGGGCCAATTGAAAATCAAGAACCCGAACACTACCCCGATCAGGTTAGCGATCAGCGGCAAGGCGTGGACAGCACCGCCCATGAGCGCAGCAAACCCCAGAAAAGTGAGCGCGATCAGCGCCTGAATACCCGCCACTCCGTCGCTGCCATCAAACAGGTTGAATGCGTTGATGGCGGTCAGCACCAGAATCAGGGTAAAAATTGACCCAAACCAGCCAAGCTGAATGACATCGCCAAACAGTACGCTGCCCAGGTCCTCAGCAACCATATCGGCACCATAGATCATGAGCACGACCGCACAAGCCTGGGCCAGAAAGCGCACCGACGGCGGCAATTCATAGCGATCATCCACTGCGCCCACGACAACCAGGATGACTACTGCGGCAAGAAAATACGGATAGTTTTCGATGAGTCCCGGCTGCAGGATGCCCCCGACCAGGATGCCTGCCAACATGGCCAGTCCGCCAATAACCGGAATATCTCCCTCATGGCTCTTGCGCCCACCGGGGCGGTCGATCAGTCCGATACCGCGCGCCAACGGACGCAGGGCGAACATGAACAGCACAGTGACCAGCAGGGGTAGCGTGAAATAAGTTGTTTTAATCATTGTCCCCAGTCCCTTTTCCTGATCCTTCATTCATTATGGTTATGGTTTGCGACAGAGAGACTTCCCCGATAATCAGCCTCGATAACATCAGCATCCAGCCATAGTAGTACTGCACGGATACGCGACTGGCGCGCATTGTGCACTGGAATCCAGACAGCCACAACGCTCGGATTACGTGCCAGTTTGCAAGCCCTTACTTTGCCTTGCCGATGTACCCCAGAGAGTGATCAGTATCGACCAGCCTGCGTAAACTGGAATGATACTCAACCGCTTCTGAAGTACCCTCTTCCGGCGCCCAAGTAGCTAACTCTTTCGCTGCACCAGGATCAAAAGGCCCTGCCTTGATTTCAAGCAAAACCGAGTCTGGAATCAGGGCAAGTACGGTATGCCAGGTACCCGGGGACAACTCAACACCCAGGCTGGATACACCACCACCGGTGTACTTCTCGGTTGCGAACCGGGTGACTTGCTCAATACCCCCCGACTCATCGAAAACCACCAGGGCAAAGGCGCCACGCAGTGCAAACAGTGATTCCGTTTTCGGATCCAGCGCATGGCGATGCGGCCGGATATAGCTGGAAACCCCAACCGCATTCAACAAGCGTTGTGACGGCTCCGAATGATTCGCATGCAGATTAAGATGCTGCCGCGCACGGGACGACTGCCGGCCACTCGCGTTCAGCTGTGCCAGCAATTCTTCCGAAATGACTTTGACACTCATGTTGTTACCGCCATGACGATCTGCCTGACCGCCGCTTCCGGCGAAAACATGGCCCCTGCGAGTCGTCGACAACGCATCGACATATCCTGATCGGACTCAATGTCCTCCAGTAGTGACAGAGAGGATCGCTGCAGTGAGGTCACCGATGAATCAACACTCGCCCTGCCTACGCCCTCCCGTTCAATCAACTCCACCAGATCGTTGCCGGGATTGATGCTGGCCAGCACAGGTAACCCGCACTGCATGTAGGAAAGAAATTTGCCAGGAATATTGTGCGTCCGGTGACGCGGATCGAGCGCCACCACACCCACATGGCATTGCGCATATAAACCCGGTATTTCTGCAGGATCTATCTCGTCAAAGAAAATAACATTGGTGAGACCACGCGCTACTGCATCGCTGCGCAGACGCAACACATCACTACCACGACCCACAAACAGGAACCCTACATCCGTTCGATGCATGAGACTCTCAGCAAGGTCAAGCAAGATACCCATTCCCTGCGCAATACCCATGTTTCCAGCGTAAACAAAAATCTTGCGCCCGGACAAAACCGTTGTCTCGACTGAAATACTGCAACCCGTGTTCGGTGCAGCTGCCAGCCAGTTTTGCAGCACCTCAACATGACGCCGCCGAGCCCGGGTCCATCTGTCAAAGAAAGCCAGATTACCGGGAGTTTGTACTCCGATGACATCAGCAACAGAGTATTGATACGCCTCAACAGCCTTGAGTAGCCAATAGGGCAAACTCTTGCGCATCAACCCCATGTCGACTGCCCAATCAGGGAACAGATCACGGACGATCAGGTATCCGCGACACTTACTGCTTTTCATCAACGCGCTTGCGAGCGGACCAAGAAAAATCGTCGGTGAATACCAGACAACCCCATTCCACGCCTCAGCAGCAACAGGGCTTTTTCGAAAATTGTTCAGCATGACGAATGGCATCATGAACTCGCCGATCGCACGACGCAGATAGCCAACATCCTTGGTCAGCGGCGCCCGCAATCGAACAATCCGCACACCATTCCACATTTCGACCAGCCAGCGTTCTGGCAAACCAGGCGTGGCGACCAACACAGTTGGCTGATGTCCTTGCTGGACAAACTCCAGAGACAGATCCCTGAGCTGCACCGCTCCGGAGGAACGCAAGGGCGGAAACACATCAGCAACAATCGCTATTCGCATTCAGGCGCCCGGAAATCAGTACTTCTTCCAGACAACACGATTCACGTAGTCCGTATAGCTATGGATGATGCGGATCACCTTGTCGGCAACATTCGGCATGCTGTAGTCCGCCACCTGACGCAACAGACGATGGTCACCACGCGGCTGGGTTTCGAGAATCGCCAGCGCCTGCATCACCCGCTCCTGTTCCAGCCCCACCATCATCACTGCTGCTTCTTCCATACCCTCCGGCCGTTCATGCGCCTCACGGATGTTCAATGCCGGAAAATTGAGAATTGACGATTCCTCATTGATGGTGCCGCTGTCGGACAGTACGGCCTTCGCGGCGAGCTGCAACTTGTTGTAGTCCTTGAATCCCATGGGTTTCATCAGTCGGATATTGTCATCGAAGCGTACGCCAGCGGCATCGATGCGCTTCTGGGTGCGTGGATGAGTGGACACAATCACCGGCAAACCATAGTGGCCAGCAAGCGTATTGAGCACGGCCACCAATTTGTTGAAGCTAGGCTCCGGATCAATATTCTCCTCGCGATGCGCACTCACCAGAAAAAAGCGATTCTCCTGCAACCCCAGCCGCGCCAGCACATCCGAAGATTCGATGCCGCTGCGGTAGTAGCTGAGTACTTCATTCATGGGGCTGCCGGTCTTGATGACCATCTCCGGCGGCAGACCCTCGCGCAGCAGGTATTCGCGAGCGATGGAGCTGTAGGTCAGGTTGATGTCCGCCGTATGGTCGACGATACGCCGGTTGATTTCCTCCGGCACTCGCTGATCGAAGCAACGATTCCCCGCCTCCATGTGAAACACCGGAATCTTGCGGCGCTTTGCTGGCAACACCGACAGGCAACTGTTGGTATCGCCCAGCACCAGCAGGGCATCGGGATTCTCCCTGGCCAGTACCTTGTCCACACCAATGATCACGTTGCCGATGGTTTCGGCGCCGGTGCTGCCGGCTGAATTCAGGAAATGGTCCGGTTTCCTGATCTCCAGATCGGCAAAGAAAATTTCGTTCAACTCGTAGTCGTAGTTCTGCCCGGTGTGCACCAGTACGTGATCGGTATGCTGATCGAGTTTTGCCAGTACCCTCGACAGCCTGATGATTTCCGGCCGGGTACCCACCACCGTCAACACTTTCAGTTTTTTCATGTCAAACCTTGCAGGCCACAGTGTCGGGACGCGCGCGATCGAAAATTTCGTTAGCCCAGAGCATGACTATCAGTTCGTCGCCACCGACATTGGTAATGTCGTGCGTCCAGCCCGGAATGGTCTCCACCACCTGCGGCTTGTCGCCGGAAGTCAGCAACTCATGACGCTCGCCCGTCAGTATGTGCCGAAAGCCAAAGCGCGCTGAGCCCTTGATGACCAGAAACTTCTCGGTCTTTGTGTGGTGATAGTGCCCGCCGCGGGTCACTCCCGGAAATGCGGTAAAGAATGAAAACTGACCGCTATCCAGGGTTTTCAGCATCTCCACGAACACGCCGCGCTGGTCGCCGTACTTCGGCAGATCATAGACAAACCGTTCGGTCGGCAGATAACTGACGTAGGTGGCGTACAACGCCCTGACCAACCCAGTGCCCACCCGCTCGGAAACCAGCGTATCGCGACAATGCTCGAAGGCTCTGATTTGCCCGGCCAACTCGCCAAGGGTGATGGAATACTCGGGCGCAACCGTCCTGTGCTCACACCCCTGAAGGGGTGCATCCAGACACCCGAGGAAGGAATCCACCACGTCGTCGACGTACACCAGACGCAGCCTGGTCTCCGGATTGTCGACGCGAATCGGCAGCCCGCGCGCCAGGTTGTGGCAGAAGGTGGCTACTACCGAGTTGTACTGTGGCTTGCACCACTTGCCGAACACTCCCGGCAGCCGATAGATCGCTACCGGGTTGCCAGTTTCGTGCGCCAAGCGTTCCACCGCCTGCTCCGCAGCGAGCTTGCTGCGACCATAGGGGTTATCCAGCTCGACCTGAGTCGAAGACGAAATAATCAGCGGAATGGGCCGGGCGGCTTGCCTGATGGCCGCACACAGCGACTCGGTCAGCTCGGCGTTGCCACGCAAAAAATCAGCAGGGTCGGCAGGCCGGTTCTCGCCGGCCAGGTGAATCACGGCATCCACGTCGCGGAGCAGCTGGGACAGCCCATCAACGGCGTCACCACGGGTGAACTCAACCACGTCGGTGCCTGCCCGCTCCCTGAGGCGCACCACCAGGTTCTTGCCGATAAAGCCCTGCGCGCCCGTCACCAGTACCCGCATCTCAATCCTCCGGGCTCGCCATTTCGCCACGCGCAATCGCCTGCATGAACGACAACTTGAGCAGCAACGCCTTCATGCCCGCCACGTCGAGGCGCGTGGTGTTGTGCGAGTTGTAGTCGGTGGCTTCGGAAATCCTGATTTCGCCCTGCTCAACAAACTTGCCGTAGTTCAGATCGCGCAGATCCGGCGGCACACAGAAATAGCCGCCGAGGTCCCTGGACGCAGCCATTTCTTCGCGGCTGAGCAACACTTCGAATAGTTTCTCGCCATGCCTTGTGCCGATCACCCGAATTTCGTGGCTGGGCACGCGCATGACGTCCACCATGGCCTTGCACAGCGTTTCAATGGTCGCGGCCGGGGCTTTCTGCACGTAAATTTCCCCGGGATTGCCATGCTGGAAGGCATACAGCACCAGATCAACCGCATCGTCCAGGGTCATCATGAACCGGGTCATGTTCGGATCAGTCACGGTAAGCGGCCGGCCTGCACGCACCTGGTCGACAAACAGCGGGATGACCGAGCCACGCGACGCCATGACATTGCCGTAGCGGGTTACGCATATCACCGTATCACTACTGCTACGCGATTTGGCCACAGCTACCTTCTCCATCATCGCCTTGGAGATACCCATGGCGTTGATGGGATAAACAGCCTTGTCAGTGCTCAGGCAGATGACACGCTGCACGCCACAGGAAATCGCCGCCTCCAGTACATTTTCGGTGCCCAGCACATTGGTCTTGACGGCTTCCAGCGGATGGAACTCGCACGAGGGCACCTGCTTTAACGCCGCGGCGTGAAAGATGAAATCCGCGCCACGCACAGCGGCGAGTACCGACTGATAGTCACGCACATCGCCGAGATAGAACTTCAGCTTGTCGCTGCCGTAGCGTTTGCGCATGTCATCCTGCTTTTTCTCATCACGGCTGAGAATGCGGATTTCACGCAAGTCTGAATGCAGAAAACGGCGCAGGACGGCATTGCCAAACGAACCGGTGCCGCCGGTAATCAGTAGAGTTTTGTCCTGCAAACATGACAATGCCCCGTTAGTTCAGTTTCCGGGCAGGGACAGCGCCGTCCGGCACATCTCTTCCTTCTGCTCGTAAGTTGGATAGCTTATCAAAACAGCCCGGTACTGACCCTTGAATACAAACAGACTTCCGGCCGCAGCACCCACAACACCGCACGCGCTGATCAGCGAGCCCATGTCCTGCAGAGATCCCGCACCGCCCAGAATAGTCAGCGGCACCCTGATTGCGGCACTGCACTTGCCCGGCCAACTCCAGGTCGTAGCCCTTCATCTGACCATCACGATCGATCGAGTTGATGACGATTTCGCCCGCGCCTGCATCCTGAAACGACTTCGCCAGTCCTATCGGATCAGAGCTTGCGCACCCGTTTGCCGTTGTGCGTGCAGACCTCATAGCCTTTGGCGAACAAACCGGACTTCTTGCGTACATCAACAACACCCACAACACTTTGCTGGCCAATCGCATCAGCAATCCGCGTAAAGAGCCCGGGATCATCAACACGCGGCCGAACTGATCGCAACCTTCTCGACTCCCAAGTCGATAATCCGGCTTGCCTGTTCTGCAGTCGTGACCCCACCGCCATAACACAGCGGCATTCTGCATTCGGCAGCAAGCTTCGCGATCAAAGCATAGTCGGGCTCGGCACCATCGACACGTCGCGTCGATATCCAGCACCATCAGCTCGTCGGCTTCCTTTTCGTTGAAGATCTTGACGGCATTGATGGGATCGCCGACATACTTCGGCGTCCTTGAACCCCCGCGTCTTGACCAGACCACCTTCATGCACCAGCAGGCAGGGAATGATTCGCGGGCGCAGCATGCCTTAGAACTCCGCAAAATTCTTCAGCAGCTGCGCGCCAAAGTGATGGCTTTTCTCGGGATGGCACTGCACGCCATAGATGTTTCCGGCAGAGACCACGCAGGCGAAACTCGAACGCCATAATCGGCAGTGCCGCCAACATGAATCGGTCCTGACAGTCGAAGTAGTATGAATGCAGGAAATAGAATCTCGGGCGTCTCCTCAAGACCGAGCGAAGACAGTCTTTTGCTGCGACCCACCTCAAGATCGTTCCAGCCCATGTGGGGCATCGGGAGACGGCCTGACTCTGGGATTGGAAGCAAAGATCGCACCTGCCCGGGAATCCAGCCCAGACCGGGCAGCCTGCCTTCGTCGCTTCTGCCCGCCATCATCTGCATGCCGACACAAACACCCAGCACCGGCATCTTCTCACCCAGCACCAGCTCCTCCATCGCTCCCGCAAGCCAGAACTGTTCAAACAGGCTCATCGCATGATCAAAAGCGCCCACCCCGGAAGAATCAGCTGGGTCGGCATCCGCAGCTCTCGGGCGTGCGCGCCCAGTCGCACGGGAATACCGAGCCGCTTGAACACGTTCAGGAACGCTTGGATATTGCCGACGCCGTAGTCGACGATCCGGATCACCGGAAGAATCTCCGCTCAATCCCCAGAATCCGCATGGCGTTCGCGCCCAGACTGATCAGCCAGCGTTTGTTCCGGTAGTCCCTATAGGTCTTCTTCGGGCGCATCGAATATGCTCGCGCAACTCATCGACAGTGAGATCCAGCTTGTGCGCCACATATTCGAATTCCTGGGTCAGAAAATGCTCGTCCATCTCTGGTGACGCAATTCGCTTCGAGCGCATCTTCGCGAGTCATTTGTCCCGTCAGAATCAGGCTCGAAAAATGCGCCCGACGCTTGTGATAGCCGAAGCGGCGCGGCAACCAGTAATCTTCATAAAAGCGAGTAAAGCGGGACTCATGGTGCTTGTGCTGGAATCGCTCCCAGCCAAAGCGACCGATGCAAGTTCTGCTTCAGCTTCCTTCTTCACGTAGGGAACCAGATTCAGCGGATAGTGAACCTTCATCCCCATGACTTTCTGATACAGAAGCTTGTAACGAATGATGTCCGTCAGCGGGAAGGACGCCAGTGGTCGCTTGCCGAAATTTCCGATGGATATCGTGAAACAGCCAGGTGTCGATACCAAGGTAACCGCCCCATTCCTCCGGCTCACGACAACACTCTGTCGAAAAATTCGAGCCGGTGATGATGTGCTTGACCTTGTGCTGCCGGGCAAATTTATACAAGCCGGAAAAGAACGCAGCATCCTGCACCAGATCCTGGTCCGGAATCCCGGAGCGGAGAAAGGCGACCTGCAGATCCTTCATCTCCTCCCAGTTGACCACTTCCGTGTACAACTCAAGACCGAGACCATCGATCAGCTTCTCGATATTGCCCACGGCCTGATCCGTATTCCAGCCGGCATCGACGTGAAACAGCAGCGGCCGAAGTCCCATCTTTTCCTTTGCCACATAAGCGGCATAGGAACTGTCGAGCCCGCCGGACAGGCCAATGATGCAATCAAATTCTCGTCCCTGGCTACTTTCGCGCAATAGAATCGGCTAGCACAGCCAACGCTGCGGCACCGCGCTTGCCCGTATCCCAATTCGGCCGGATCGTTAATTCAAAATTCCTGCAATAGTCGCACCGATCCCGATCATCGAACGTGATGTTCGGGTCTGACGTATCCATGATGCAATGCGAGCAACTTCTATACATAAATTTATTTGAGCTGAAACAACTTACTTATTCGAAATGTCCTGCGGCTAGCCTGTTCTATATCGATCATAGTCCGCAGGAGTCTTGCCATTGTCCATGCGAACTCGATATGGGCTGATAAAAAATCGATAAATACGATGATATTGGCGTGTCATATCCCACAGCTTCCGTGTGGGAACCTTGGCCATCGTGGCATGGTCGTGATGATGAACCTTTATCATGGGGCTGTAATAAGCTTGCTCGCTGCCCGCCTGCAATTGACGCTGAAGATAGAATTCCTCACCCATCAGAAAACCGGGTGACCACAGGCTTCCATACTTCTCGAAAAAGCGCGGCGTCAGGATGTAACACGCACCGTAGCCCTGAGCGATCGGGCCTTCCACCGCATGATAGGAAAGATCATCGTTACGAGCCGCCAACGATCCGGCTTTTCGCGCGCACCAGCTTATTACGCGAGAGGCCGCATAGTTTGAAAAATAGAAGTCCCAGACAATTTCGCGAAATCGGCTGACGCCGGAATGCACATGTGGATTTTGATGCACATTGTCCAATGTCAATATGTCCGGTGAAATCACCGAGTGATCAACTAACAGCTTTCCCGCCGCTTTCAGTGCGGAAAAAAAACTCCTGTCCGAAGACAAGATCATTGTTCCCGATGACTATCGCATCGAAATGCTGATTTATTTCCTTGAGCGCGGCCACGCCGATGTTCAGACCGTCAAAATAACCGACGTTTCTCTCGTTCCACATAACGGCGCAATTCGCCGGAAGCGCACCTGGCTCCGCGAGGATTCGTCGCTCCTCCTGAGCCGAGGCATTATCGACCAAGACAATTTCGCATTCCCATTCGCCGCAGTTTGCGGCGATCGACTGTGCAGCCTGGATACTTAAGGCCGAATTGTTGTAATTGGTAAAGGCAAAACCAATTCTCATAAAGTCTTCGTTTCTTCTTTTAGTAACTCGAGCCGGCGCGATAAGGCCGCAGCCCAAATCCGCTCATAGCCATCGATCACTGCAGCTCGAGTAAAGTCCGCACCGACCCGCTCTGCATTAAGAGTAATCCGCCGCCAGAAAGTGTAATCATTTATATCGATTCCCGAGGGCAGAGATGGGCATCCCCGCCTCAAGTCCACAACAATCCCACACTCGTGCGTCTGAACAAATTCGGCCAATTCCCGCAATTCCGACGAAACGATTAGCGGAACACCGCGCGACAAGGCTTCCGCGGCCTTGGTAGAAAACAGATTGCAGCGCATTTGCAGGGTGCGGTAGTAGCCATCAACCCTCGATAGACCAGGAATGACGAGAGCCAGCAAGCCGTCATAGTAGCCGGATAGTTCAGACGAACTATAATGAGTGCACTCAAGACCCTCGAACGCGTCGATCTTTTTGCTGGCCAATTTCGGCTCTAAGGCGGGAAATAACGCGAAAATCGCCCGCAACAACACTGGATCATGCCATTGCCCCACCGATCCGGAATACCCGATCCGGCGCGCGACCCAGCGTTGATCAAAGTCGATCGACCAATCAGGTTCTCTGTCCAGCCCCTGGATCGGCGCGTAATGTATATCCAAGCCGGTTTCCTCGCGATATTGGCGACGACCGGCATTTACCGGCAGGAACGATGCATCAGCAGCCTTAACAAGTTCGTACTCCATCGACTTCAGAAATCCATAGATAGCAGTCCCGAGCATTCCGTGCCCCATAGGAGCTTCTGGACCAAGAAAACTACGCATATCGAACGAGACTATCGTCGTCCTATGGCTTGCCAGATCACGCATATAAACACCGATCTCGGCGGCGTAGTAGCTGCGAGCATGCAATATTCTGGATTCAGCAGTACTGGAGTGAGCTTCCAGAAAACGCAGTGCGCGCTTCGCCAAGCGCCTATGCCACCAAGGGCGCAATGGCATTGAGAATGGACTTCCAAGGGTCACAGGTGCTATCACGTACGTGAATGAAATCCCGTTCGCGCGGCACAGAGCGTTTACTTTTTTAAGATCTTTGTCTCGCAGCATTAAACGCTTGAGATATGACAATAGCGGAATCGACGCAAACCACGACACTTGATGACCCCTGCCTTGCAAGGCAAGCGCAGTCTCGTAGACCTGCGATGTGAGCAGGCCTTTTTGAGCCGGCCATTCGCCGGCCGTGATAAAGACGATATGTGTAGGCATTTATTAGGCCTGTACAAGACTGAGGTCATTCATCGTCGCGGCCCCTAGCACAATGTAGAAGCCGTCGAATTCAGGACCTTGGAGTGGGGTGGACTGGCTCAACAATCGGTGTTGCTCGACCTGATTGCAGCCCCCCACCCCCAACAGAGTTTTACCAGACACGCTATCGTTGCCACGAATTGTCGCGCCTTATAGCATGACTCACACACGGAGCTCTCCAGAATTCCCGGTGCGGTTCGCAGATCACTTCGGCTTCTGATAAACAAAATAAATATGGTACCCAACACCTAAAAGAATCAATGGAAAATTCAGTATTTTAAACAAAAAACGCACAAAAATAGATGCAATTTTTTGCTTCTGACTTGGCAGCTCAACCCAAGATGCATGAAACTTATCTGGCCTGAAGAATGAATTTGTGCTCAACCCGCTTGTAAGCAAGAACCTTTTTTTCAAACCATACTTTTGCAGCAACTTATCCAATGCCTTCCGTTTGAAATAGATTGTGTGACTAGGGGGTGCAATTACGGGGTCCTTTGCTCCATGAAGCATAATATTCAATGAGCCTATATTGGGGGTGGCGCCAATCAAAACACCTCCCGCTGAAATGCTCGATGTCAACTTATCAAGAATCTGATGAAGTTCTCTTACAGGGAGATGCTCGATCACGTCCAGCATTACAACCATTTGAAACTTCAAATCTCCAAAATCATCCAAATTTTGCCCGACCGATCCCTCACTTAACTTCAGTTTCTGAATAGCGGCTTCTCTGAACTTTTCAGATGGCTCAAGGAGGTGCGCATTTTTGAATCCTGCATTCAAGCACGATTTAGCAAAAAAACCGGCTCCGCCGCCAAAATCAAGAATATTTATATCTTTGCCGAATTTCCACCCGATCAATTTAAAAAAAATATTTTTCGGTAAAGAGATTTTCTGTCTATCCAAAAAATAAGCGTCGTCTTTTTCGGTCAAATATCCACCATAATCATGGTAATTCATATCCGAAAACCCATCGGAAACCATAAAAGCGCTCTTACAACATGCGCATTTATTTATTTTGAATTGAGCATCATAGTCAATCCACCTATTTGTGACAGACGACCCACAAACAGGGCAAGAATTTATCTGCGCCATAACTCCCTCATTTCCCGAAACTTATCATGTGAACTCATATGCCGTATTTTCTGGAGACACAGACCACATTAAACGAGCATCGCGCCACAAGCTGTACACCAATATAAGTGGGTTTTACTTTCACAAACGTGTAACAGCACAAAGCGCTCCATCCATTTCCTGCCAACGCTGAACCACAGCGCTCCTGAGCTAACTAGGATTTGACAGGCACCTAGATTACCTTGAAAGTAGGGTACGGGGTGTCGCATAGATTGAGGATGTCGAAGCATTCGCGTGAGTTTAAGATGGAAGCGTACTGTCGGCGCAAGCAAGTAAGTAAGTACACAGCCAGTGAGCTGGCTCGTTTGAAATTGGAGCTAGAATAGATGAAGAAAGAGCGCGCCATTTAAGAAAATGGCGAGGCAGAAAAGTATGAAGGCCGCCGGTAATTTCCCAGCATCGCAAGCAACAATATACCAACCCACAAAGTGGGCAGAGGGATTGCCGAAGATGGAATGGACGTTATCAATATAACCGCCACGATGACAAAGCCGCGCTGCAACAGACCACCCTGATTGGATCTTCCATGCGCCAGCAACAAAAACAGGCACAGCACTATCAGCCCAGGCCAACCCATCCAGTAGCCAAACTCAACAACCATGGAGTGCGGGTTGATATAAAGCGTCTGATCTGCAAACAGGCCATCGTTGGTGTAGCGTGAGTAGTTGAGAATCTCCGCCGATCCAAACCCCAAAGAGCTCATTTTTTCGAAAAAATGCTGGTAAGACTCGCCTCTGCTGGAAGTGGATGAATCGGCTTCCAAGCCGACCTCAAAGATTGTTGCCAAGGATTTAGCCTTATAGAGGCTGGTGTCGACGGTCGAATTGCCGGTGTACTCCATTTTGTTAACCAGTAAGCCCGCACATACAAGAACCAGAATGGCAGCAAAAACCGTCCCCGCCTGGCGCAGGCTTAAAGAGCGCATCCGGTCGGCTATGTAAAGCATGATGGCCAGCCGGGAGAATGTAATTACCAAAATTAACAGCACGACTGTGTTAAACGCCATACGCTGCCAACGAGGCCATTCACCGGATACCGAGTTGTAGAAGATACTGAGCGCCACAACGATGCAGGCCAAGTTGTTCGAGTTGAACTGGGATCCCGGTATCATGGATTCATAATTTTCATTCGGAGCAATGCCGAACCCAAACAACAAGAATGTCGTTTGCAGCAGCATTAGAACCAGCTCGACTGCGACATAGAGCAGAAGTAAACGTCCTACAAGCTGTTTTGCGCGGCAATTTTCGGCTATACGAGACAGTGCAAGCCAGATCAATGGCAGCAGCGCAAAGGTCGTGATGAACTGGACCCGAACCTTGATATCACCAGCATCAAGCAAAGAATAAAGCAGCCCCACACTGACTATTGGCGATATCGCCATGAGCGTGACAACTCCACCAGACCACACACAAGTACCGCTTCGGCGCGCTCTTAAAAGCAGATCCGTCAAAAACCATATCGTCCCAAGACCCAGCAGGCCGTGCGCCAGCGCACTGCTTCCGCTGAATGTAATAATCGGGTCATGCAGCAACAGCAGCATGATGAATATCAACGCGGAACGAGGAGTGGATGCGCTCACAGTGCACCCGAGCGCGCTGATGAAACCACCGAGCTATAGACCTCAGCATGACGGTGCGCAAAAGCCTGCTCCGAAAAACGACTCGCACAACGCTGATGGATCGCCTGTGCGTCAAATCTGCCATATTCTGCATGAATCTGTAACATTGCGGCTGCCAATGCTTCAGGACTATCCTTCTCCACAAGGAAGCCATCTTCGTCGGGCACGACGACATCCTCCGGACCACCGCAGCGGGTAGAAATAACCGGCTTACCACTCATCAGCGCCTCGATCACGACGACGCCAAATGTTTCGTAATTGCTGGAGAGCACGAATACGTCGCACGCGGCCATTTCCTGGACGACTTTTGTACGCGAGCAATTACCAAGAAAAGTCACTCGGTCGGAAATACCGAGATCCTGCGCCAGCCGAGCAAGCGCTTCCTGTTCCGGACCACCACCGGCGATGCGCAATCGCAGCATCGCATTCGAACTCTGCGCGACTTGAGCGAAGGCTTTGAGCAAATGATGCTGACCTTTTAAGCGTTTTAGTCCAGCCACATTTAGGAAGGTGAAAACCGAGCCGTCCAGGTGGGCGCGTACCGACACTAATTGGCTGTTGAAGGATGATGAAACCAAATTTGGCATCACCTCCCAGCCGCGATTTGAATCGAATGGCATTTGAATAGCCAATCGAGCGCACAACGCGCGCGACACCCCGAAACATCGGTCGGCCGACTGGATCGCCGTGGTGAGATAACTCATGAGTCGGGGACGTACTTCACCGAGAGCGAATTCAGAACTGTGTTCGGTCACGACAAACGGCAGACCATACCGGCGATGGATCGCCGCAGCCCACACGAGCCCGAAGATAGTGCAATGCACGTGCAGGATGTCAGGCATGCCATGACGTATACGGTAGCGCTCAAAAGTGCGCAGCCCCGTGGACTCCCAAAAACGCATATTAAGCGCATGGTGCCATGAGAATAACTTCACTCCGTGGTAACGCAGCGTGGGCCCGCCCTCATCGAATTCCTCACGAATGCCGAACGGCCCTGTCCAAGCTCCGAGGGATGTCGGCGAACGCATCGCCGGCGTAATGACACCGACGTTCATGCCGTATTGCCGTAGTGCGAGCGCTTGCTCTCGAAAGAAGCTACCCCACGCGTCGCCGGGATCCGTCGGATACCAAGATGGAACGAACATGATATGCATGCCTCGCTCCGTCATTATGATGGCGTCGCCGCGCGACGGCGCACGATCGCCGACCAGACAGCCGTAAAGCCCTGTCGGAGGTTGCTGCGGAATATCCACACCGCCTGCATCAGGTATAAAAGCCAGCAACCGACAAACCAGGCTCTTCCCCGCTCACCCGCCAGCGCGTGACCGATGGCCAGCGCCAGCGTGATCAGTGTCCATGCATACAGGCCGCGGCGCGGTGTCCTGCGCCAAGCACGGCACGAGAGTTCAGTCTTCGTAAAAAAGAAGACCCAGATGCTGACGGACAGCGCCGCTGCTGCGCCTCGGGCTCCGAAGACAGGCAGCATCAGCAAGTTAAGCACTACGTTGGTTGCAAGCGCCACGCCTGCCGCGAACAAGCTTAAATGCGTCGCCCGAGTGATGGCGATCCCCAGCCCAGTCGTCTCCGACAGTACGTAGAACACAGGCCAGAGCATACAAGCGGGAATCAGGTCTTGAACGATCAAGTGCTTGGCGGGCAAAACGTAAGTCAGCAACCAGCTGAATGCGCCCGTGAAACCAACGAGAAATACCGCACCGGCCAAGATGTACCGCGTCACCACATCAATGCGATCAAGGTCCTCGTCCTTCGCTACCCAGCGGTAGACAACCGGAATCCAGACTGTTGTGAATATTGTTGTCAGTACGGTCGCCATAGCGGAGACGCTTAAAGCAATACTATAAACGCCAAGCTCCGAATAGCTGGAGAACATACGCAGCAGAAATTTGTCGACGCCCTCGAGCCCCCAGAACAACATACCGGATGTAGCCACTGGGAGACCGAAAGTGAGCAAACGCCGCTGCATTGGCCAGCTTAGCTGCGATAGACGCAGACCGCGTAACGTCGACTGGGTACTTATCAATAAGTAGAGCAATCCCAGGACGACCGATGCGCCGTGGGCCACCAGCAAGGCACCCAGACCACGCGCTGGCTGGAAGTATGCAATACAGATTGTGACGACAAACACCAGCTTGGCCACAAGAAAACTCAACGCGTACCGCTTACCGTCTTCCTGCATGCGCAAGCTCAGCGTCAAGAAACGCGAGACCAATACCACCATGAGGTAAACAAAAACAAATGCACTCAAAGCAATGGAATGCTCGCCAAACAACTGCCAGGATAACCAAGTCGGAGCGCACAGCAGCGCAACGATAGTCACCAACGACAGCAATGCCACTCCTGGCACGATCACATTGAGCAGCAGCGCGGCTCGATTTGATTCGTCGTTGAATTCGCGTGTAAAACTTTGATCCAGACCAATTGAAAAAAGGACAGTCGACAAACCGGAGGCCGAAACCAGCAATGCCGCTTTACCAATATCATCATCACGAAACATCCAGGCAATGATCGGAATTGAGATGAAGCTTAACGAGCTCGACGCTAAAGATCCGAGCATAAACCAACTTAGGCTTTTTGGACTCATGAACCCGGACCGTCAACTCAAGCATCTATGAGCGAGTATCTGGTGGACAATTTTTTGGGATGCGCGCCCATCCCCATAAGGCGCTGCATCTAAAGTGCCAGGCTGTGCCGCATTGAAAGCATCGACGATTCGATCAGCATTTGCCCCTACCAACGTATTCCACCCCAGCGATACGGACTCAACCCATTCAGTTTCGTCACGAATTGTTATGCAGGGTACTTTGAAAAAGAACGCTTCTTTCTGTACACCACCTGAGTCAGTTACAATTGCCCGGGCAGATTTTTCCAGTGCGATCATATCCAAAAACGACAGTGGATCAACAACGTTGATGTTTTGTAAAGCATCAGATTGGCCAGCCACAGCCAGCACATGTCGCGTACGAGGATGAAGTGGAAACACCACGGGCACTTCGTGGGCAATTTTTTGCAGACCTGTCAGAATCTCGGTTAGCCGCACGAGATCATCCGTGTTCTCTGCTCGATGACAGGTTGCCAAGACATAGCTTCCAGAGCGCACGCCCAGCCGTGCATGTATGGTGCTCTGCTGACTCGCCACATCTCGGAAATACAGTGAAACATCGAACATGACGTCTCCAACGTTCACTACTCCGCGCGTGATGCCTTCGTTAGCAAGATTACTAACTGCCGCCTCAGTCGGACAGAACAACATGGTCGATACGCGGTCTGCGACAATCCTGTTAATTTCCTCCGGCATACGATTGTTAAAAGAGCGCAGCCCTGCCTCTACATGCGCAATAGGAATATGCAACTTAGCAGCTGCAAGGGCTCCCGCCAGAGTCGAATTGGTATCTCCATAGACTAAGACCCAGTCTGGACGCTCCAGCATGAGAACATCTTCAATCGAAGCCAGCATGCGGCCGGTCATTGCACCGTGAGCACCACCTGAAATCGACAGATTGTATTTCGGAGCCGGAATCCCAAGCTCCTGGAAGAATACTTCCGACATGTTGTTGTCGAAATGCTGACCAGTATGTACCAATGTTTCCAGCACCCTGCCTGGAAACGACTCCTTGATAACACGCGAAACCGCAGATGCCTTGATAAATTGCGGCCGAGCACCAACGATAGTAACTATGTGTGTCAATGCCTACCCTCTGATTGAATAGCCCTGACAGCTACAGATACTTGATTTATCTGGAAACACAAAAGAAAACAGCATGGTCATAAATTGGCGCACTCGAGCGTGTTCGCTTTAAGTGTGTATATTTTTTTAGCATGTGGACAGAGGTACTCACCCTCGCCGGTAAGGGGCAATGGGACCCGCTCCCCGTACTCACTCATCCATCCAATTTGCCTAGCAGGCACACCCACCATCAACGCGTAGGGCTTTACGTCCTTATTGACAACAGCACCAGCGCCAATGAAAGCAAATTCACCAATCGTTATGCCGCAGACAATCGTGCAGTTGGCACCGAGAGTTGCGCCCTTCTTGACCAAGGTATTGCGGTATTCGCTTTTCCGTTCAATCAACGAGCGTGGGTTATAGACGTTTGTAAACACCATGCTCGGACCACAAAAGACGCCTTGCTCCAAAGTTACATTGTCATAAACTGAAACATTGTTTTGTATTTTGCAGGAATCGCCGATAACGACCTTATTGCCGACAAATACATTCTGCCCGAGCGAAACGCTTTTCCCAATGCGCGCGCCACCGCAAACATGCGCCCAATGCCAGACGCGCGAATCCTCGCCAATTTGCGCTCCTTCATTGTTGGTCCCTCGCTGCCAGGGGCTCTGGGGATCGCAGAAGTACACCTCCAAGCCCGTGTCCATCGAGAGCTTGGCGTGCTGGCTCATCTCGGTACCTTGGTCCCACGTCAATGACTTCCGGAATTATCTGGCAATGACGCCATCGCTTTCGCGATCGCGTCACGCACGGCTTCGGCACCGTGGCCAGCCAATGCGGGACCATGCTTCTCACGCGGTTGCTTGCCGCGGCCGGGATGGGGCGGAAGGTGCAGCAGCATCGTAAAGCGCGTAGACCTTTCGACCAATGTTCCGATCGCCGAGCTTGCCAGTCCCACAATAAGATCACCCTCCCAATGACCGGGTACAGCGCGATCCTCGACGCAGGCCGGCCGCTCGCTGATGAGGATCTCCGGGGTCACGAAGGACTTTCCGCGATTGCGCACGCGCTCCCTGGGCACCCGCAAGGCGCGTCCGGTGCGCAGGCAGGCAGTGAGTTCCCTGCGCAGCGCTCCACGGCCCTGCACGTACAGCGCCTGGTAGATCGCTTCATGGCTGATGCGCATCGAAGTGTCTTCGGGGAAATCCATCAACAGACGGTTGGCGATCTGCTCCGGGCTCCACGCCTTCGACCATCGGCGGGCTTGTCTTGGCCCATGTCGGCGGCCCTTCCACTCGACTTGCGGTCCTGCGATCGATTCGCCACGCAGGCGTCTCGGCAACGTTGCCGGCCAGCCGCTCCTGCACGTATTCGCGCAGTACGGGGTTCGTCAGCAGTTTGGCAGGCTTCGGACGCATAGCTGCACGGTCAGCATGCCACTGCGCCGTGTGGGCTCGGTATTCGAGGCCGCCGCCGCGGGTTGCAGCGTTTCGCCGCACCTCCCGCGAGATAGTCGATGGCGATCGACCGAGCTGTTTCTGGCAATCTCCCGAACACCTTCTCCACGGGCAACTGCCCAAGGCGATCTGCTCACGCTCGGCGAAGGAAAGGTACCGCCCTGTAGGCGCAGCGGCGGACGGGGCAAGATTGAGAAGGAGGCATACCGCCGCATTGTCGAAACCATCGAGTTCCGACAGCCGGTGCCACGCCAGCGATTGCGGCTGCGTCCTCGCTGGTATGACCTTGCGCGATTGCATTCCAGAACGGCCCTCGCTCTGCGCGATGGAGCACCGGCGGCCTGCCTGGCGATCGCAACTTGGGCCTCAGCGATCGATCCGATTTCAACTTCTTCTGCTTCATCAACACCTCCGGTATGGATGTGTTGCAACGACTGGTTGAATTCACCCAGTACGTGTCGATCCGCTACACCGAGCGTCTGGCCGAAGCGGGCATCGAGCCTTCGGTGGGCAGCGTGGGCGACTGTTACGACAACGCGCTGGCCGAGACGATCAACGGGCTGTACAAGGCCGAGCTGATTCATCGCCGCGCGCCTTGGAAGACCAAGCAGGCCGTCGAGCTGGCCACGCTGGAATGGGTCGCCTGGTTCAACCATCAACGACTGCTCGAACCGATCGGCTACATCCCGCCTGCGGAGGCTGAGGCAAACTACTGGGCGGCAACAGGCGGGGGCCTCCGGGGGCCCCTGCGGGGAGCTTGAAGAAAGGAAAGCAAAACAGCCAAACAGACGAACTCGACAGACCGTATCGGTCTGACTCACACCAATGGGCCTCCACGAAAGCCGGGGTGGTTCAGATTGTTTACAAAGCCTAGGGCGGTGTAAAAAACCCTCGATGCTTTCAGATCGGCTACGGGCAGGCTGACGGTAATTGACCGGGACATTGATGGTCTCCTGTTGGCTGGATCTTCAGGAGGCTAGCGCTTGATTTCAGCGGCAGCCGAAGGCGGTTCGCTGTAATGACAGGTTGGGCGTCACCGTGATCACTGCCGAATAAGACCCACCGTGGGTGGCAAGTGGCGAGCTTTCGTGCCTGGAGCAGGCGTAGCCCAAGGCAGGAAGGTTTGTTCCTTCAAAGAGTCTTTCACCAGCGCCAAGCAGGACCGGCGAAATAGCCATGTGCATCTCGTCGATCAGGCGTTGGCGAAGATACTGTTGAATGACGTTTACGCCGCCACCAAGACGAACATCCTTGCCTTCGGCCGCTTCGCGAGCTTGCGCCAGGGCGGCGGCAATGCCTTCCGTAACGAAGTGGAAGGTCGTTCCTCCTTCCATGACCAGCGGTGCGCGTGCGTAGTTGGTCAGCACGAACACTGGGACGTGATAAACAGGATTCTCGCCCCACCAACCCCGCCAGCTCTCATCTGGCCAAGGTCCGCGAACCGGCCCGAACATGTTCCTGCGAGAATCCAAGCCCCGATGTTCTGAAAACCTCGAGCGGCAAAGTCATCATCAATTCCCGCTCCTCCGCCATCGTTACCCGGAGCGTGTCAATGACTTTGCGGCACCTGGCGTCATGAATTTACTGTGCAGGGCTGCGGTTGTTGGAAGGTGTTGGTCGTCTCCATTGGGGGCGGGTTGATCCATACCGCGGTCGGCATCGGATGCGGTTGAAGGGCGCTTGCTTTTGAACCGCGATGGATGGGCCAGGAACGCCGCGTCGAGGGCGGCCTGGCGGGTGACGAGCATCGCCTTGGCGTGACCGTAGTGCACGCTGTGCGGCGTCATGTAGCCGATGCCCGAGTGACGATGCATGGTGTTGTACCAAGCGAAGAATGGCTTGGCAGTGGGCACGCGCGTCCTCGATGCAGCCGAAGCGCGTCGGGGAAGTCAGGCCGGTACTTCAAGGTTTTGAACTGCGCCTCCGAGAACGGGTTGTCGTCCGAGACGTAGGGCCGGCTGTGGCTCTTGGCGATGTCCAGATCGACCAGCAGTGCGGCCACGGGTTTGGAGCGCATGCTGGTGCCGCGGTCGGCATGCAGCGTGAGCATCCCGCGCTCGATGTTGTGGTTGGCCACGGTCTCGGCGATGAGCTGCTCGGCCAGGTCGGAGCACTCGCGCTCGGCAATGAGCCAGCCCACGACGTAGCGGCTGAAGATGTCCAGGATCACGTAGAGGTGGAAGCACGTCCACTTGGCCGGCCCTTTGAGCTTGGTGATGTCCCAGGACCAGACCTGGTTGGGCGCGATCGCCAGCAGCTCGGGCTTGGTGTAGGCCGGGTGGGTGAGCTGGTTGCGCCGCTCGCGCGCAGCCGCCGGTGGCCGCCAGCAGCCGGTACATCGTGCGCACCGAGCCGAGATAGCGGCCCTCGTCGAGCAGCGTGGCGTGCACCGCCGCCGGCGCGGTGTCGACGAAGCGCTCGCCATTGAGGGTGTCCAGCAGCACCTGGCGTTCGTGCGTGTCCAGGGCCAATGGAGGGCGCGCTCGGGCGGCGCGCCGTGCCCGTGGGCCCACGAACGCCGCCCGGCGCAAGCCTGCCCGCTGCCTGGCAGGCGCACCGCGCCACAGGCCCAGCGCCCGGCACGCGGCGCTGGCGCCCAGGGCCGGGGTGAGTTCGTGCACGCCGGTCATGAGTTGCTCTCGGGCTTGCTGTCTTGTTCGAGCAGGGCCAGCAAGGCGGCAACTTTTTTTTGCACCGCGATCACCAGGTTGGCCTTGTCGAGCTGGACCTTGAGCTTGTCGCGCTCGCGCGTGAGCTGGGCGATCTGCAGCGCATCGAGCCGCGCGGGGTCGATCTTGGGTCCGCGCTTTTGCGGCGCCAGTGCGGCCAGGTCGGCCGCCTCGCGCTGGCGTCGCCAGGTGCTCAAGGACGACGAATACACGCCCTCGCGGCGCATCAGCGCGCCGATCTCGCCGGGCTTGGTGCAGCGGTCGGCTGCGGCCAAAATGCGGCGCTTGTCGGCGTTGGAGAAATGCCGGCGCCGAGCATGCGGCACGACTTCCGAATTGGTGTCGGCCGGCACCGCCGGCGCCGCCGATCCGGGCGCATCTTCAGTCGCGCTACGCGCTCCTTGCGATGCGCCCGGATCGGGCAAACTGTGCACTGCGTGCATGGATACCTTGGGTTGATGGATCTTGGTCATACCTACCTCGTTGCTCACTGATCTCTCAGGGGTAGGTGCAGCAGGTCATATTGGCACGGGGGGGACGAACAAGTTCTTCTGAAACGTTCGGCGCGGCGAGGGCCCAGCCATGAAGCGAGGTTCCGCCCACGCCGAGGGGGTTGTTGATGTCTTGGTCTGGGCCAGCGCCGAAACCGTCGAGTGAGATGGTGAAACTTTCTACACGAAGCTTGGACATGGGTGTTTCTCGGGGGTGTGAGCGACTACGAACGATGGCCTGTGACGTTTAACGATTGAGGCAAGCCGCGCGCGGAGGGCGCAGCCCGTAGTGCGTCGACTTGATCGATGGGCTAGGCGGCTCTCGCGACCGACCCGACGAGCGCGTGTTGCTCAGCGATCCACCTAGGGACGATGCAGCGCGCAGAGTTTGTTGCCATCCGGATCGCGCACATAGGCGAGATACAACGCGCCCAAATTTCCCTCGCGCAGCCCGGGCGGCTGTTCGATCGAGGTGCCACCGTGAGCCACCCCTTTGTCGTGAAACTCGCGCACCTGCTCGGGTGAGTTGCACTTGAAGCCGATCGTGCCACCGTTGGCGAAAGTGGCTGACGCACCGCTGATCGGTTCTGAAATACAGAACGTTCCACCGTCATGCCGGTAGAAAAACCGAGTGTGCCCGGAACTGGCTACGTTTCGCATCGGTTCTCCGGCACCCAGCACACCGAGCACCGCATCGTAGAAGCGCTTCGAGCGCTCGATGTCGTTCGATCCCACCATCACATGACTGAACATTCCTTGTCTCCTGAGTGCTGCGAATAGTGGCCGGAACCGGCTTGGCCCGCGATGCGGAACGATAACCTGAGTTGCATCGCGGGCCAAGCCGGTGGAGGTCCGCGCGAGCGAAGGGTTCTGCATCACTCCCGGCACTCGAACAAACGGCTCTGCGGCGCACGGAACTACTGCGAGGCCAAGGTTGCCCTTCACATGGCGAGCGAAGCTGTCAAGGATTGCCTGCCAGCCCGTACGTTGCTGTTCTTCGGCGTGAGTTTGTCTCGCTGTCGAACGCAACGGTCACGGTTACGCCTTCTACACCCTCCACAAATTCGACGACCGCCATTCGATCGCCAAAGGCGTACTCGATTAGCTGATGCGGCACGACTCTGGGTGTACTCACCCTCAAAGTCGAAGCCGAACGAACCATCCTTTGGCTTCCACCTGGGACGAGAACTTGCCGCCCGGATCGGAGGTCGACCGCAGGCTGAAGTGGTATGCCAGTCGAGGAGATGCCGCATTCCAGCGCTTGATGTCTTCCGGAGTTTGTGTACGCGCGCCAGACTTCGTGCAAGGGTGCTTGGACGATTGTTGAAACGACTATCTTCATGCTGTCTCCATGGCGGTGGGCGCGTTGGGGGTTGGTGAGGCCTATCGAATGAAGGGACTTCCCCGTCCCGAGCCAGTCGCAGTGCGGTAACCTGCAACGAAGTGCCACTCGATGGGAAGTTCGAAGTTTCATCAATTCACTCGGAAGGGGCAGGTCAATGGCGGCCTGCCCTCACGGAGAAGGCAAAGATTGGTGGAAGTACCACGTTCGTCTTGTTTGCGCTGCAGGCAGCGATTGTCTCGCGGAACGCAGCTACCTTGGTGGTGCGCGGTGGTGCCTTCAGCATGGGTTGATGCGCGCGAGCTCCTCTGCTGCGAGTGGCATCCAAGCGTTGACGCGCGGCGCCCGAGAGCTTGGTGAGTGGAGATTTCAATGCGTGGAGCGACAA
>CAWBTE010000002.1:0-4171 GCA_963791615.1 uncultured Pseudomonadota bacterium
GTTGATCTGATGGAACGTGCGCTGGGCGTTTGGTTCGGCGCATCAAGACTGGGATTTCTGAGGAGACAGATTCAATGAAACTTATTGATCGGAAGTCTCTCGGTTTACTGGTCCGCACGATTGTTGTGGCGTCACTGCTATATGGAGTGGTCAACCAGGCTGACGCGATGACCACTCCGTCCACTATCGTTCCGGAAGTCATAACCTTTGAAAGCCAGGGTGTTGTTCTCTCGGGAACATTGACTATGCCACCAGACCCTCGCGCCGGGGTTGTCATCGTGAGTGGGTCTGGACGCGCAAAGCAATCACTTTCCCTGGCGAATTATCTGGCGGCCAATGACATCGCAGTGCTCACTTACGACAAACGAGGTGTGGGAAAATCAGGTGGTGTTTATGCTGGTCCGGAAGTGGGTACAAATAATGTAGAACGTGCGAATCTCCTGTTGCTTGCCAGTGACGCAAGCTCGGCACTGAAAATCCTCAAAGCCCAGCCAGGCGTCCGTAATATTCCGGTCGGCTTTCTTGGATCTAGCCAAGCAGGCTGGATTGTTCCACTGTCATCCAGAATGAATAATTCGGCACGATTCATGGTTCTTTTTAGTGGACCCTTGGTAACGGCTCGTGAGCAATTGCGGTTTCAGTTCTATACCAATGGTGAGCCCGACATTTTGGAGTACACATTCGGAAGCCGAGGCCCGAAAGCATATTCTCACAGACTCTGACCGATTTTCTTTCACGGATACCGATCCACGGGACGCTCTCGGCGAGCTATCGATTCCTGGCCTGTGGATGTTTGGCAGTAAGGATGTCCTCACGCCAGTTGTTCTTTCGCTTGAACGACTGTCTGCACTAAAAGAGACAGGCAAGCCCTACGAGTACCAGCTATATCCAGATGGCGATCACAACATGCTGTCGATGGGTAAGACCGGGCAGGATGTTCTCGACGTGGCCATACGCTGGATACATACCGTTGCAGGTCGGGCAAGATAATTTGCAATGGGTGCGGAACCGACTAGTGCCGGGTCAACGGTTAGAGGGTAACCCTTTAAAGGCGCACTCGCGAGTGTGCCGAACGGGTGGTTAAATGCCGGGCCGTCGATCCGCAGGTATTGGCCGCGCACGCAGAGGCTTGCCGCACCGGCACCAGCTTGACCTGCACCTTGCATCCCACGGCCTCTGCATATTTCTGTAATGAGCTGAGCGACGGCGAATGCCGGCCCGCGGCTTCCAGTCGGGAAATGGTGCTTTTGCTGGTGCCCATGAGCGAGGCTACGGCCTCTTGTGTGAGGGCCGGCGCGGGTGCGGGCCTTCAGCAGCTCGTTGGCGACCGCGTATTCATTGGCCAGCGCCTCGTAAGCGGCCTTGAAGCCGGTACGCTTGCTGGCTTTTTTGAGAAAGGCAGCGTGCTGGTGTTTGACAGGGCGGTAAGCAACGTCAGTCATTCATCACGCTGCCTCAACCATAATCCTGCCGGGCTTGCGCCCCGTTCGCCGGGGCTTGATCGAAATTTCGATGTCGTTTCCCAATGCGGTTAAAAAAGTCATCAGCCGTTCGACGGAAAAACCTTCCAGACGAAACTTGAGCAGGGCGGACACTTTGGGCTGGTTGATGCCCAGCACTTCTGCCGCTTCCACTTGCGACCAGTTGCGGCCCGTAATCTCGCGCTGGATCGCGACAGCTAATTGCACTTTGGTTTGTCGCTCTTCCGCATTGGGTAGATTGAGATCGGCAAACACGTTGCCTGAACTCACTTCAACCTTGGATTGTTTGCGTTTTGCTTGCGCCATGGCGTGCCTCGTAATCGTCGCGTGCCGCCTTGAGGCGACGGTCAATCAGTTCAACATCCTGCTGTGCGGTCTTGATGCCGCGCGTTACTGCTTCACGTAGATCTGCAAGATGTTGATCGGCTTACCGTGTGCATCGATGCCCGATTGGGTGATGGTTCTTGTTTTGCCGTCCTTTGAGATGACCCACCTTTCTGTCCCCACCGGTTTCCCATTAAGGTAAACGATGCGCTCGACGGTCTGGGCGTCGATACGCTTGAGTGTGACAGTTTGTCCTGCGATGGCGCCCGGGCCGATTTCAGTCCTCGGGTACGGTTTGCCGTCGTACTCGGCGCTGTACTGAATGACCATTTTCTCGCCCTTGGCGTTCACTGCGTTGACGTCGATGCTGACGCCATCCTTTCCATACGGCGTAACGCTTACCTCAGAACTCTGTGGCGGAGGAGCGCTAACGTATTTCGATCTTGCCAGATCAATTTTCCAGTGTCCGGTTTGCGGATCGTCGGCTGCATGGGCAGCCGTGAATACCATGCATAGTGAAACAACAATCATTCCCCATGCGCGTTTCATGTAGCCCCCTTGTCCGGTGTCCGGACTGTCTGTTGGTATTGCCGCGCCGGCATTCTATGGCAACCCGCCGGCTGACTGTCCAGAACATGATCATGCACCCGACTGGCGTGTGCGGTAGGCTTTGTCGCCCTTGATGCGGGTGTCTGAATTGAGAGGGGTGGGTATGGATCTGGAGCGAGACATTGCAATTCTGGCCGAACAGGAGCGTCTGCTTGAATTCGCACGATTTGACCAGGCCGTGGCCTGGGAACTGGGCACCCGCCTGAAGGCTGCGGCTAAAGCGCGCGGCGTTGTCATTGCTATTGAAATCCGTTTGTCGCGCGAGACGGTGTTCTTTTATTCGATGCCGGGCACGACGCCTGCGAACGCCGACTGGGCACGCCGCAAGCGCAACACGGTAGAACTCCTGCAACGCAGCTCTTACGCAGTGGGGCGTTCGCTGGCCAGGGAAGATAAAACCCTGGAGCAGAAAATGGGGTTGGCGCACCGCGACTACGCCACTCACGGTGGCAGCTTTCCGATTCGAGTCGATGGCGTTGGCTGTGTCGGCACGGTAACGGTGTCTGGTCTTCCTGAACGGGAGGATCACAAACTCGTGGTGGCGGTCATCGCTGAGTTGTGTGGGAAGTCCCTCGAAGACATTCAGCTGGATTGATCCTTTACAACCTGAAAGAAGAAACGGGAGAACGCGATGCGATCACACTCTCTTCAGACGGTGGCGGTGGCCATGACCGCGCTTTCACTGATTGCCGGTGCGTCAGCTCAGGAGGTTGCCAAGCCGATCTCGCAATGGCCCAAGGCTGCCGTGTTTCCGAACGAGGACAAAGCCGCAGCCACTGAACATTTTCGCAAGGCACGCGCTTATGCGGTGGGCGATCTGTTTGCCGATTTCACGCTGCGGTGTATCACCGATCCGAAATACCGGCCGCGAGTCAACGCCGAGCAATACGACGGACTGCTCCAACCCATGAAGGTGTTCGACAACCTTTTTTATGTCGGTCAGATGGCTGTTAGCGCATGGGCGATGCAGACCAGCGCCGGTATCGTCCTTTTCGATGCGCTGAATAACGAGGCTGAAGCGCGTGAGATTATCGAGCCGGGGATGCGAGCGATGGGGCTGGATCCACAGGACGTGAAATGGATCGTCGTTACCCATGGCCATGCCGATCATTTCGGTGGCGCGTCTTATTTCCAGAAAATCTATGGCGCTAAAACCATTTCATCGGATATCGACTGGAAGGCCATCGAGCAGGGTCAGTTCAATTCCCGCCCTGGTGGTACCACGCCGCCGAAGCGGGACATCACCATAACCGACGGTCAGACCATGATGTTCGGTGATACGGAGGTGAAGTTCTACGTAACGCCCGGACATACGCCCGGCACGGTCTCGACAATTTTTCCGGTCACCGACCGAGGTCAGAAACATCTCGTCGGGTTCTACGGTGGCGTCGGCCTGCCTCGTGCTGTCGAAACCAAACGCGCGCAGATCGCTTCGCTGGTGCGATGGCGCGCCATCACCAAAGCTGCGGGTGTGGATGCCCAGATTGGCAACCATCCACTGAACGATGAAGGCTTGGAACGGATGGAGCAATTGCTGTATCGCCGCACACAGGACCCGAATCCGTACGTGCTGGGCGCAACGCAGTATCAGAACTATCTTGGCATTCAGGAAGAATGTGTGCGCTTCTCCCTGGCGCGGGATGGCCTCAGGGAATAAACCGACAGGAGAAAAATACCGGACAGGCTCTGTAGTTGTAATGGCCTGTGTCAAATGGCTACCGGGACGGATTTGAACCGCCTATCAACGGAACCTTGCG
>CAWBTE010000003.1:0-27367 GCA_963791615.1 uncultured Pseudomonadota bacterium
CAAGGTGCCGGATCGAACCGGCAAGCTGGGCGATGTGGCGCTGGGCTTCGATACCCTTGAAGGTTATGCGGGCTCGCACCCGTTCTTCGGTGTAGCGGTGGGTCGCTATGGCAATCGCATCGGCAAGGGCAAGTTCACGCTCGACGGCAAGCAGTACACGTTGCCGTTGAACAATGGCGAGCATCATCTGCACGGCGGTCCGGAGGGCTTCGACAAGAAGCTGTGGCAGGCGCGTGAGGTGAGCAGTTCCCTGGGGCAGGGCATTGAGTTGATCTACATCAGCCCCGATGGCGAACAGGGTTATCCGGGCAGAGTGGATGTGACGATGACGTATACCCTGACCGACGACAATGAATTACGCATCGATTATCTGGCCACCACCGACAAACCCACAGTGGTCAATCTCACCAATCACACCTATTTCAATCTGGCGGGTGAAGGCGAGGTGCTCGGCCACGCTGTGCAAATCAAGGCCACCAGCTTCACGCCCACGGATGCCGGGTTGATACCAACAGGTGAAATCCGCAGTGTGACGGGGACGCCATTCGATTTCACTACGCCACATGCCATCGGCGAGCGCATCAATGCCGACGACCAGCAGCTGAAGTTCGGCAAGGGGTACGACCACAACTGGGTGCTGGATGGTACGGCTGGTGAGCTGCGTCTGGTGGCGCAGGTGAGCGAACCGAAGACCGGTCGGGTGCTGGAAGTGCTGACTACTGAACCGGGCTTGCAGTTTTATACCGGCAATTTCCTGGACGGTACGGTCAAGGGCAAGGGCGGCACGGTGTATCTATATCGCACCGGTTTCTGCATGGAGACGCAGCATTATCCGGACTCGCCCAACAAAGCGAATTTTCCGAGCACGACGCTGTTGCCAGGTCAGAAGTACCAGACCACTACGGTATATCGGTTTTCTACAGAGAAATAATGCGGGTGGTTGACAGGTATCAAGACGGTGGGAGAAGAAGCATGCTCCCGCCGTGCTGATCAACTATTTCGATCACATCAGTCTGTCGGTGGCTGCGCCACTATAAGTGTTTTAGTCAGGGCGCCTGCGATCCAGTGTTGTTGAGATACACCGAATACACCGACGTACTCGCGCAGATAAAGAGCCGGTTTTTCTTTGGTCCACCGAAGGTGAGATTAGCAGCCGTCTCCGGAAGGCGTATTTTGCCGATCAGATCGCCATTGGGTGCATAGCAACGCACGCCATCTTCCTTTGGATCGCCCCATCCATAGCTGCACCATACGTTGCCGCTCGCATCGGTACGCACGCCATCCGCCAATCCGGGCTGCAGTTCGGCAAAGATTCGTCCGTTCTTCAGTTTCGCCAGATCCACCACATCGAAGACCCGAATGTGTGATGGCCCGCCGTTGCTGATGCCGCTATCGGCGACATACAGCAGTCGCTCGTCAGGGGAGAACGCCAGACCATTGGGTCGTACAAAGTCACTGGCAACAACCGTCGCCACGCCGGTCCTGGGATCAATGCGATACACATTGGTCGGCAGCTCGAAGGGACGCTGTGCCGACGACTCGTAGTTGCCTTGAATGCCGTAGCCCGGATCGGTGAACCAGATACCGCCGTCGGACGCCACCACCACATCGTTGGGGGAATTCAGTGGTTTGCCCTGATGTTTATCGAGCAGCACGGTGATTGTGCCGTCGTACTCGGTACGCGTTACTCGCCGGGTATCGTGCTCGCAGGTGACAAGGCGTCCCTGCCGGTCACGCGTGTTGCCGTTTGCATAGTTGGAGGGTTGCCGGAAGACGCTGACCGCGCCATCCTCCTCATTCCAGCGCATCATCCGGTTGTTTGGAACGTCACTCCAGATCAGGCAGCGAAGATCGCGAAAGTAGACCGGCCCTTCGCACCAACGGTAGCCGGTTGCGATGCGTTCGATTGCGCCCGTGCCGACGTTGAACGTGAATCGCTTGTCCAGGGCTTCAATGTCGGGATCGGGGTAGTGGGGCAGGTTTCCCCAGTCCCGTACCGTGGCCCTGGCTGCACCCGTGGGCACAGCCAGTGTGGCCGCCGCACCCGCCAACGCGTTTGCGGAAGAAATCAGAAATTGCCGCTTGTTCATCAAGCTCCCCTTGACTGGCTCGCCACGCTTGGCAAGCCGCTTGCTACGATTGCAGATATGTTGGATCGGGTCGCGTCGCGTGCTTTGCGCAAGGCTCTATCTCGGCGGCGACCCACCGAGAGAATGCCGCGTGCGGGCTGCAGATACAACAGGGATTAGAGTTCGTTAACAATTTAACAAATGCGATGTCGTTTTTTTGCTGGAGACAACAGCACTCGAAATGATGGTGGGCTGGCCTTGAAAGCCTGAGGTCAACACCAGGAAATACCGAATTACCGAAACCCGACTTCGCCTAACGGCGAGTCGCATGACCGTAGGGATCCACGGGCCTTTTTTGCAGCCCACCCCGAATTCCCAATGTTTCATTTGCTACAGCCAAGCTGAGCGTTGTCGAGTCCGTGACAAACTCACTGCAAAGTGTCAACCAGTGGACTATCGATCTTCGCGCGTATGCCAGATACGCAGGATGTAGATGCTGGACTCGCGTAACTCATAACGAATCTCGTAGCGTCCAACCAGTAACCGGCGTACTTCGCGCGGTTCAAATTCTTCCAGCCGCTCGCCGATGCGGGGTTGTTGCAGCAGCTTGGCGGGGGCAGCGGTAAGAGACTGTACCGTGCGGGCTGCCGCTGCGGGATTGACGGGCGACAGGAATTCGTACAGCCGGACCACATCGGCCAGAGCAGAACGGGTCCACTGCAGTTTCATTTGCGGGGCACCGGCAGTGGCTTCTTGGTATTCAGGCTGGCCGCCCAGGCTTGCACTGACTGGTGATCAATGACTTGGCCTGCGTCCACCTCTGCCAAGGCGTCCAGCGTGAGGGCGCGACGTTCCTCTTCCTGATCTATCCAGGCTGACAGCGCCTGCTTGATGACCCAGCCCCGGGGGCGCTCCAGGCGCGCAGCGACCTGGTCGACGCGTTTGGCGAGCGCCAGCGGTACATGCGCGGTCAGGACCTTGGTGCTCATGGAGATCTCCAGAAATAATCAGTCTTAATCAGGAATAATCATAGTAAAACAGGCTGATTACCGCAAGCCGAGGACGGCGCAGCTGGTTGGAGGGCGGGAGCAAACGGACTCCGAGCCGACAGCAATTACCAGAAAAATAGTCGCATTAGCAGGTAATACTTGCCCGCCCGCATCGAAGGCCTGATCAAATTTCTTCGTTTTCATAAATAGTGACGGGTTGTCGCGACGTTTCCGGTTACAGAAACAAATCTGCATGTACGCGGAAGTGCCGCGCAAAGTTCTTGGCCAGTTCTTTGCTGATGGCGCGCCTGCCATTCAGAATGTCCGAGATGCGGCTTTGCGGCGCGCAATCCTTGAGGTCTTCCTGCTTGAGGTCATGCTGTGCCATCAGAAAACGCAATACCTCACGGGGTTCTGCCTCGGGAAGTTTAACCTGTGCGTCTTCATACGCTTTGACCTGGTCGGCCAGGTAATCGAGCACCTCTGCCAGCGGGTGGTTCTCGTCATCGCCCACTTCTTCCAGCAGTGCGTTGATCGTCGCGGTGGCACGCCCATACTCAGCCTTGGTACGTACTGAGGTGACTCCGACCAGCTTCTTGAACGGCAGCCAGGCGCGTAGCAACGCGCGCGGCTCAGGGACTGTTTTAACTACGTGGGTCATGATTCATTTCCTCTTGCGTGGTTTCCAGTCATTTCGATCGTAGTCCGCATGGGTGAGCACCTGGCGGACATATACCTTGCGCCGGTTGTAGTGGATGGCGGTGATCAATCGATATTTTTTGTCACCAATATTGAAGACGGTCAGGCCATCCACATAGTCGGCACTGCGGAAGGTTGCACGCAGATGATTGAAATCCGTAAACACTTCATTGCTCATAATCCGGTACCAGCTCAGCAATGGCTGTTCTGCCTCCGGATGCCGGTTCCAGAAAGCAACCAATGCAGATTTGGCAATGACATGCATGGCGGATACTGCATACCATTACGGTATATTTGCAAGTGAAGCTCGGATACACCGCAGGTCGCCCCGGATGGGTTGCGGCTGAATGGTTCTCGTCTTCCGTACTCTCACCCTGCGGGCAAATCGTGGCGCAGTGCGCGGCTGGGTCAGGGTGCTTTCGCGGATATGTGGTCTCGATACTTATGTGGGATCCGCGCTGAAAAGGTCTCCAGCGCGGCGCGTTCCCCGATTCAGCACAACATGGATTTCTGATGTCGACAGCTGGTTCGTCAAAGCCGAGGCAAAAGCTGATTCTCGACGCTTGACACAACAGAGTGGCCAACCTTTTTCTGATGGACGTCCACAACTGCCATCAGAGGTTTCGCCATGTTCGACCAACTGTTCCAAAACCTTCGCATGATTGCTCGTCATCGCAAGGGTTACTATCTTGAGCAACGTCAGAGGTATCTCGCGGCTTGCCACCAGCAAGGAGAACCCACGACTTGAATCGCCACCATCGTGAGCCATTTGGATTGACAAGCAAGTAAAGCCCTTGGCCATCACTTAACTTGTAAGTCTTGTCACGAGGCTTTGCGCTGCGAATGGCGACATCTGAAAGCGTCATGGGGGTAACTCCACTTTTGAGGGACCCTGTTACCCCCAAATCATCGGTGGCTGTCTATGGACAGTATTGGACGTCTTTGCGGCAAAACCCCATAAAAGCAGGGAATTTTCGGGTGTGGCGGACGTCTGTGGACGCTCTTGGAAGTATGAATGGCTCCCCGGGACGGATTCGAACCGCCGACCAACGGATTAACAGTCCGTCGCTCTACCACTGAGCTACCGGGGAATACCCATGGAGTCCGCAGAACGCGGGGCTCCAGCTATCGAAGGCGCGCGATTGTGCGGAATGAGGGTGGCAGTGTCAAGAAAAGGGACGCGGTTTTTGGTGAAAAACTTCCCTTATCAATACGACACTTACATCGCTTTGCGCAGCGCCTTGTCGATGCGCTTCAAGGCTTCTGCCAGGGTTTCCATACTGCATGCGTATGACAGACGCATGTGGCCCGGCGCGCCAAAGCCGGAGCCGGGCACCACGGCTACACCACCTTCAGTGAGCAGGTATTCGGCGAAGGCGTTGTCGTCCTGTACGCCGACCAGTTTCATCGCGCCTTCGACATTGGCAAAGGCGTAGAACGCGCCGATGCCGGGCAGGCAGGTAACGCCGGGCAGCTGGTTCAGGCCCGCAATGAAGAAGTCGTGGCGCGTCTTGAATTGTTTGTTCATTTCACGCACGCAGGCCTGGTCACCGTTCAGTGCCGCCGTCGCCGCCTTCTGGGCGATGGATGAGGGGTTGGAGGTGCTCTGGCTCTGGATGGTGGTCATGGCGGCGATGATGTCCTTCGGGCCGCCGCAGTAACCCAGGCGCCAGCCAGTCATCGCGTAGGCCTTGGAGACGCCGTTGACAGTCAAAGTGCGGTCGTAGAGTTCGGGCACCACCGTGAGCAGCGAGGCGAACGGTTCGTCGCCCCAGAAAATCGGTTCATACATATCGTCGCCGCAGATCAGGACGCGCGGGTGTTTCTTCAGTACTTCGCCCAGTGCTTTCAGTTCGCTCGCGGTATAGGCCGCGCCCGTTGGGTTGCTGGGGCTGTTGATGATAAACAGCTTGGTTCTGGGCGTGATGGCGGCTGCCAGCTGCGCGGCGGTGATCTTGTAGCCCTGTTCGGGACCGGCATAGGGCATCACGGGTGTGCCGTCGGCCAACTCGACCATGTCGGGGTACGACACCCAGTACGGGGCAGGGATGATGACTTCATCGCCGGCATCAATGACGGCCATGATCAGGTTGTAAATGCTCTGCTTGCCGCCGCCGGACACCAGGATCTGGTTGCGCTGGTATTCGATGCGGTTGTCGCGCTTGAACTTGGCAATGATGGCGTCTTTCAGTTCCGCCGTGCCATCCACCGCCGTGTAGCGGGTGAAACCCTTGCGAATGGCGTCAATGCCGGCATCGGCAATATGCACCGGGGTATCGAAGTCCGGCTCGCCGACGGTCATGCCGATGATGTCCTTGCCCTCGGCTTTGAGCTGGATGACGCGCGTGGTCAGGGCAACGGTGGGCGAAGGTTTTACACGCTGGACTCGTTTGGAAACAACAACGCTCAAAGTGAGGCACCCTCGGGTGAGAGAGGAGGTGGGTGAAAGGTCGGGCAGTTTAGGGTGCCGGAGGTTAAATGACCATGCGAGTGTGGGGCGGCCCCTGCGGGTTCAGGTCGGCGATTGCTTTATGATTGATGGTCTGATCCCGCACAGATACCCCCATGGCACGTCCGATTCTGTCCAAAACCGCAGCGCCGTTTCGCCTGCAAGCCGATTTCCCCCCGGCCGGCGATCAGCCGCAGGCCATAACCAGACTGGTTGAGGGGCTGGAGTCGGGTCTGTCATGCCAGACGCTGCTGGGCGTGACCGGTTCGGGCAAAACTTTCACCATCGCCAATGTCATTCAACAGGTACAGCGGCCGGCGCTGGTGCTGGCACATAACAAGACGCTGGCCGCTCAGTTGTATGGCGAGTTCAAGGAATTTTTCCCGGACAACTCGGTGGAGTACTTCGTTTCGTACTACGACTACTACCAGCCGGAAGCCTATGTGCCGTCATCAGACACATTTATTGAAAAAGACGCGTCTATCAACGAGCACATCGAGCAGATGCGTCTGTCGGCTACCAAGGCGTTACTGGAACGGCCGGATTCCATCATTGTGGCGACGGTGTCAGCCATCTACGGCCTGGGTGATCCTGAAGCCTATATGTCGATGATGTTGCATCTGGTGAAGGGCGAGAAACTGGATCAGCGCAAGATGCTGCGACGCCTGACGGACATGCAGTACAAGCGCAACGAAATTGATTTGTCACAGGGTACGTATCGGGTGCGCGGTGACCTGATCGATATTTTTCCTGCTGAATCCGAACGAGAGGCGGTGCGCATCGAGTTGTTCGACGATGCCATCGACACCATTCAATGGTTCGATCCGCTAACCGGCGAAGTGATTCGCAAGGTGCAACGCGCGACGGTGTATCCATCATCACACTACGTCACACCCAAGGAGCGCCTGATCAAGGCCGTGGATGAAGTCCGTGAAGAACTGGGTGTACGACTGCGTGAACTCAACGCAGCAGGCAAGCTGGTGGAAGCACAGCGTCTTGAGCAGCGCACCCGTTTTGATCTGGAAATGATGAATGAAATGGGTTATTGCGCCGGTATTGAAAACTACTCGCGCTATTTGTCCGGCCGTGCTGCGGGTGAGCCGCCGCCCTGTCTGTATGACTATCTGCCCGCTGATGCGCTGCTGATTGTTGATGAAAGTCATCAGACCATTCCGCAACTGGGCGCCATGTACAAAGGTGATCGCTCGCGCAAGGAAACGCTGGTTGAATATGGATTTCGATTGCCTTCGGCGCTGGATAACCGGCCGCTGAAATTTGAAGAATGGGAGCGACTTGCGCCGCAGATGATCTGCGTTTCGGCCACGCCCAGCCACTATGAACGTGCGCATCAGGGTCAGTTGGTTGAGCAGCTGGTGCGGCCCACCGGGCTGGTCGATCCACCGGTGGAAATTCGTCCGGTACGCACGCAGGTGGATGATGTGCTGTCGGAAATCAATCTGCGCGTCGAACGCAATGAGCGCGTGCTGGTGACCACGCTGACCAAGCGTATGGCGGAGGATCTGACCGAGTATCTGGATGAACATGGTGTGAAGGTGCGTTATCTGCACTCAGACATCGAAACTGTTGAACGCACCGAGATTATTAGAGATTTACGCCTCGGCAAGTTCGATGTGCTGGTGGGCATCAACCTGTTGCGCGAAGGTCTCGATATGCCGGAAGTATCGCTGGTAGCGATTCTGGATGCGGACAAGGAAGGCTTTCTGCGTTCGGAGAGTTCATTGATTCAGACCATTGGCCGCGCCGCACGCCATCTCAATGGCCGCGCCATTCTGTATGCAGATCGCATCACCGGTTCGATGGAGCGTGCGTTGGCTGAAACCGGGCGGCGTCGCAACATTCAACTGGCCTACAACATCGAACATGGCATCACGCCACGTGGCATCCAGAAATCCGTTGCCGATATCATGCAGGGTGCGCGCAGTAGCAGCGCGGACAACAAGCGTGACAGCAAGCGCAAAGTGGCTGAGTCGCAAGCGGCTTATGCAACTGACTATCGCGCCATGACTCCGCAAGACGCATTGCGACGTATCAAGAAGCTGGAGACACAGATGCATCAGCACGCACGTAATCTGGAATTTGAAGAAGCCGCGCGCCTGCGCGATGAAATTGATCTGTTGCGCAAGATTGAACTGGGATTTGGTCTATGACTGTCAGAACGCTGGTGCTGGTGCCGGGATTGATGTGCGACGCGGCGGTATGGCGCGCGCAAATGGATGCACTGGCCGGTCAGGTGACGATTCATGTGGCGGATCATGGCGAGCTGGATTCCCTGCCGGCCATGGCGCAGCGCATTGTGGATAACGTGTCGGGATCGTTTGCCATTGCAGGACACTCCATGGGTGGCCGCGTGGCGCTGGAAGTGATGCGTATAGCGCCACAAAGAGTCACGCATCTGGCGTTGCTGGACACCGGTTGCCATGCCTTGCCGGCCGACAAGGCCGCAGAAAAGGAGCGGGCGTTGCGACTTGGCTTCCTGAGTCTGGCGCAGGAGCAGGGTGTGGCAGCGATGGCGCGCAGCTGGGTGCGCAACATGGTGCATCCGGATCGCCTGCGCGACGCGGCATTCATTGAAGAGATTGTCAGCATGTTCGCCCGCAAACCCGTCGCGGTTTACGAGGCACAGATTCAGGCCTTGTTGCAGCGACCCGAGGCTTTCCCCTTGCTGGCGCAGATTCGGTGCCCGACGCTGGTGCTGTCAGGTGCAGAAGACACGAATTCGCCACCCGCAGCCAATCAGGAAATGGCAGGTGAAATTCAGGGCGCACGCCTGTGCCTCTTGCCAGATTGCGGGCACATGTCGCCTCAGGAACAGCCCTTGGTGGTCAATGCCGAACTGAGCAACTGGTTGCAGCGATAGTCGCCCGGATCACGCAAAAAAAGGCTCAGAAACCATTCGCTCCCGCTGCGGTCGGCTGTTCGCGCCCAGCCTGCCTCGTCCTGGTCCCGGTATTTCCAAGCCAATGGTTGCCTGAGTCTCCCGGCTCCAGTAACATCCGCGCCCTCGCTGGGGGTGCCCCGGCGATTTACTCCTTGCCACACCGCTGCTTTTGCTGACGGGTGGCTTTATCCGAATGGAGATTCCTGATGCGACATTATGAGATCGTTTTTCTGGTTCATCCTGACCAGAGCGAACAGGTTCCAGCCATGCTGGAGCGCTACAAGGGCATGATCACCAATGGTGGTGGTTTTGTTCACCGTGTGGAAGATTGGGGCCGTCGTCAGCTGGCCTTTCCGATCAACAAGATCCACAAGGCACACTACATCCTCCTGAATATCGAATGCGACCAGAAGACGCTGGCTGAACTGACCGGTTCTTTCCGGTTCAGCGATGCCGTGATTCGTCACCTGGTGATGAAAATGGATGCCGCCGAGACCGAGCCGTCGCCGATGGCGAAGGGCGAAGAAAATGCCCGCGGTATCGGCTTCGATGAAGAAGACGACATGGGCATGCCTGGTTAATCCATACCCGCAAGCGCATTCGCCACTATTTTCAGGAGAGTTTCATGTCCCGTTTTTTCCGTCGCCGCAAATTCTGCCGCTTCACCGCCGAAAACGTTGAAAGCATTGATTACAAAGATCTGGCCACGCTGAAGGCCTATATCACCGAAACCGGCAAGATCGTGCCGAGTCGCATTACGGGCACCAAGATCAACTACCAGCGTCAGCTGTCAGCTGCGGTCAAGCGCGCACGTTTTCTGGCGCTGTTGCCGTATACCGATCAGCACTAGTCCTGAGCCCGTACCACTGCGTCCCTCGACGATGCGGTGGTAACGGAGAATCTGCTGATGAAACGTCAATTGCTGGGCTGGTTGGTAGAACGTCCGACGCGAGCGGCCGTTGTGACTGTGGGTTGCTCGATTCTGTTGTTGCAGGGTTTGCTGCCGTTTGCCGTGCTGGCTAGCGCCATCCCCGTGCTGATTCTGCTGGAGCGTGGGCCAAAGGCAGGTATCGGCGTCATGCTCGCAGGGAGTGCGGCAATGGTCGGCCTGTTTCTCGGATTCCAGCAGTCGCCCTGGATTGCGCTGGCTTACGCGGCAGCTCTGTTTGGCGTACCGGTGCTGATGGCCGAGTTGTTGCGACGGACAGGGTCATTGAATCTGGTATTTCAGGTTACCCTGCTGCTGGCGCTGGCCGTGATTGCGGGTGTGTTTGTCGGATTGCCGCAGCCTGTTGAACTCTGGCGGGAGCCAGTCGCACAGGTAGTGACGGCGTTACAGCAAGCGGACTTGGTGGTGGATGCAACACTGGTTCAACGCTGGGTCGAGATGATGTGGGGCGCGGTACTGGCTCTGTTGATGCTGGTCAATCTGGGATCGGTCTGGCTGGCGCGCTGGTTTCAATCCCTGATTCATGCTCCGGGTGAGTTTGGACGGGAGTTTCACCAGCTGAGTTCCGGCGTGGTGCTGGGATCGTTGCTGGTTGCGGTGTCCCTGGCGTCCTTGTTTGTCGATGTTGCATGGCTTGATTCCCTGGCGCAGGTCGCGATCATGGGCCTGGCCTTGCAGGTGGTTGCCGCTGCGCACCGACGCAAGGCGGAAGGGCGCTTGCGGCAAGGCTGGCTGGTGGTGTTTTACCTGGTGCTGATTGCAACGCTGTCCTCGTTTGTGACGGTGGTGTTGCTGGCGGGTCTGGGGTTGGCGGATTTCTGGCGACGCATGCGCATGACTGCGCTGAGCGCTTGATGTGTTTGGGTTTTGTATTAATCAATAGGTGTCAAGATGGATGTCATTCTGCTGCAGAAGGTCACTAACCTCGGCAACATCGGTGACCGAGTCAAAGTGAAGTCCGGCTACGGTCGCAACTTCCTGTTGCCCAAGGGCAAGGCCACGGTTGCTACCGCCGATAATGTCGCCAAGTTCGAAGCACGGCGCGCTGTGCTGGAAAAACAGGCTCATGAAGAACTGGCTGCGGCGCAGGCTCGCGCTACCAAGCTGGAAGGCTTCAAGCTGACCCTGAGCGCCAAAGCGGGCAGCGAAGGCAAGCTGTTCGGCTCGGTTGGTAACGTCGACATCATCGAAGCGCTGGGTAAAGCGGGTCACACCGTGACACGCGCTGAAGTGCGTCTGGGCGCGGGCCCAATCCGCCACATCGGTGAACACACCGTGCAGGTGCAGTTCCACGCCGATGTTGTGGTTGACGTGCCGGTCATCGTTACTGCTGAAGAGCAGGCCTGATGCTCTGCGGTTGACAGCGGTTTGCTGTCAACCGTTTGAACTCCCGCTTGAACCCCATGGCTGGCACACCGCGCAAGCGCTCTGATCGATCCCGCGCCTCCGGCTATGGAGAGGCAGGGTATGACGAGCGTGGTGCTGTGAATTACAGCGCCGATGTGGGTGTGCGGGTTCCGCCGCATTCGGTGGAAGCCGAGCAAGCCGTGCTGGGCGGCCTGATGCTCGATAACCGCAGCTGGGATGCGGTCGCTGACCGGCTGACCGCCGAAGATTTTTTCCGTCGCGATCACCAGCTGATTTTTGAAGCGATTGCCAATCTTGCCGCCAACAGCGAACCGCTGGACGCCGTGACGCTGGCTGAACAGCTGGAACGCAATGACCAGCTGGAATCCAGCGGTGGGCTGGTCTATCTGGCGACACTGACGCGTGAAACGCCCAGCGCCGCGAACATCCGTTCCTATGCCGATATCGTGCGTGAGCGTGCGCAACTGCGTCGTTTGATTCACGTCGGCGGCGAGATCACTTCCAATGCGTTCAATACCGAAGGTCGTTCGATCAGTGAGCTGATCGATGACGCCGAGCGTCGTGTATTCGAGATTGCCGAATCCGGACGCAAGGCAGGTTCCGGCTTTGTCCCGATCCGTGATTTGCTCGGCGATATGGTCGACAAGCTCGACATGCTGCACCAGAACCAGGGACAGCTCACCGGCGTGAGCACGGGCTTCAGCGAGCTTGATCGCATGACTGCCGGTTTGCAGCCGGGTGATCTGGTGGTGGTAGCGGGTCGTCCCTCGATGGGCAAAACCAGTTTTGCGCTCAACATCGGCGAGAACGCCGCGCTGGGACGCAATGCCGTGCCAGTGGCGATTTTCAGTATGGAAATGTCGCGCGATCAATTGGGTCTGCGCATGATTTCGTCATTGGGGCGCATCAATCAAAGCAATTTGCGCACCGGCAATTTCGGTGATGAAGAGTGGTCGCGTATCAATGGCGCAATCAACATGATGAAGACGGCGCCGCTTTATATTGATGATACCGGCGCATTGACGCCCACCGAAGTGCGGGCGCGTGCCCGGCGACTGAAGCGTGAACATGGTCTGGGGCTGATCATTGTTGACTACCTGCAATTGATGCAGGTGCCCGGCAACAAGGAAAATCGCGCCACCGAAATTTCGGAGATTTCCCGTTCGCTGAAAGCGCTGGCCAAGGAACTCGCTGTGCCAGTGATTGCACTGTCGCAGTTGAATCGCAGTCTGGAACAGCGCGCCGACAAGAAACCGGTGATGTCCGACTTGCGCGAATCAGGCGCCATCGAACAGGACGCAGATCTGATCATGATGATTTACCGCGACGAGGTGTACAACAAGGACACCACGCGCAGGGGCATTGCCGACATCATTATCACCAAGCAGCGTAATGGCCCCACTGGTGAAGTGAGCCTGACTTTCCTCGGTGAGTACACCAAGTTCGAGAACCTGGTGTCCGAGTCGTATGGCGACGGCGTGTTTCGCTGAGTCACGCGCATGACGGTGCTGTCTTCGCTCACGTCTCAACTCGATCTGCATGGTGGTCCCTGTGCGCTGATTGATCGAGCTGCCTTGCGTCATAACTTGAATGTAGTGCGCGGCACGGCGCCCAATTCAAAAGTACTCGCCGTGGTCAAAGCCAATGCCTATGGTCACGGTATTGTGCCGGTGGCGCAGGCGCTGCTCTCCGCAGATGCCTTTGGCGTGGCGCGCCTGAAAGAGGCAATGGCCTTGCGTGAAGCCGGCATTGGTCAGGCGATAGTCTTGCTGGAAGGGGTGTTTTCACATGCCGATCTGGATGTCGCCGCGCAACAGAAGCTGGAACTGGTCATTCATACATTTGCGCAATTGCAGGCGCTGGAAACCTGGTCTGGCGCAGGTCGCCTGTCTGTCTGGTGCAAGGTGGATACCGGCATGAACCGGCTCGGTTTTCGCGCCGATGAGTTTGCAGTGGCGTGGACACGATTGCAGCGATGTCCAGCCGTGCAGTCCTTGCGTGTCATGACCCATCTGGCGGATGCGGATACTCGAACCGATGACCGGACACCGACGCAGATTGCACGGTTCCAGAATCTGGTGCGAGATCTGAACGTCGAACGCAGCATCGCCAACTCTGCGGGACTGGTGGCGTGGCCGGATGCGCGTGTGGAATGGGTCCGTCCGGGGTTGATGCTGTATGGCATGTCACCGTTTGCAGATGAATCGGCAATCACCCTGAAGTTGCGCCCGGCCATGACGCTGGTGACGCCGCTGATTGCCATTCGACAGCTCAAGGCGGGCGAGGAAGTCGGCTATGGCGGTACCTGGCGCGCGCCGCGTGATGCGTTGATCGGTATTGCCGCGGTTGGCTATGGTGACGGGTATCCACGTCATGCCAGAACGGGTACGCCAGTCGTAGTGCGTGGCCAGCTGCTACCGCTGATCGGGCGTGTGTCAATGGATATGATCGCCGTTGATCTTACCGGTATGGTCCGAGCAGGCGAACTCGAAATTCAGGCAGGCGAGCTGGTCACGTTATGGGGTGAATCATTGCCTGCCGAGCAGGTGGCAGTTCATGCCGAGACCATTCCTTATGAACTGGTCTGCGCCATCAGTCAGCGCGTAGCGATGCGTTATATCTGATGCTTTGCATTTGACCAGCGAGATATGGGCTCGCTGGCTTGCGCAATGTTTCGCGAAATCAATTCTCGAAAAAGCCCATTTTCACGCCGGCCAGCTGAATCACGTCGTTGTTGGTGAGCTTGCGCGCTTGCTGACCGATGGGTTGGCCATTGACCAGTGGATATTCGCCCGCCGTGCCACTGTCAACGTGGATGATGAAGAACCCCTCGGCGCGGCGGCTGATGGCGGCAACCTGCACGCCCGGACGACCCAGGGTGGTCAGTGCCTTGTTCAATTCAAGTTCGCGTCCGGCGAAGGCGCCACTCAATACCTGTAACTTGGCTTTCTGGAGTACGACTGGCCGTGAGCCCGAGCTGTCGATGTCCTTGTTCGCTGAAGCGGCGACTCTGGGTGCTTGATCGCTGGCGCGCATCGCAGCCTGGGCCGCCATGGCTGAACCGGGCGTAATCACCATGGTTTTTTCGAACTCATCCTGGTCGTTGTCCGCACTCTGCACGTCCACGAAGCGCAGCTGATGGTGACCGATGGTGATGACATCGCCATGCTGAAGGGCGTGTTTCTTGATCAGCTTGCCATTGGCATAGCTGCCATTGGTGCTGTTCAGATCCTCAAGAAACGAGTCATTGAGGATGTTGATGATCAGGGAGTGATGGCCGCTGACTGCCGGGTTATCGATGCGGACATCGTTGTCCGGCAGGCGCCCAATGGTGTAGCGCTCCTTGTTCATGTTGTACTCGGCGAGTACTTGGCCATCCAGACTCAGAATTAAGCGTGCCATGTTGTTGCCTCAATAATCCGTCAGAAAGCCCGTCAGAAACCCCAAAAAACACTAATTGAACCAGCTCAGTAACCTGTCTATTACGCCCTTGCGCTGCGCGAAGGAGTCCATCACTTGCGCCATCACGATGGAAATGTTGTCCCGGCCACCATTGTCGTTCGCCAGCTGAATCAATTGCCGGGCAATGGTTTCCAGATTAGCACCAAAAGTGCTTATGGTTAAATGGATGTCTTCGTCTTCCACCATGTCCGACAACCCATCAGAGCACAGCAGGTAGTAGTCGCCCTTGCTGACCGGGTACTCATGGATTTCGACATCCACCGTGTTCTCCACGCCCAGGGCGCGGGTCACATAGTTCTTGTTGGCGGCTCGCTGCGCCTCTGCCTGTGAATAGAAACCGCGGTCGACCAGTTCCTGCAGCAGCGAGTGGTCAAGGGTAATCTGCTCGTAGCGGTTGCCCCGCAGCCGATACAGCCTGGAGTCACCTACATGCGCGACCGAAACCCGGTTGTTGCTGAACAGGCAGGCTACTACCGTCGTGCCCATGCCTTCACATTGCGGCTGGGTTTTGGCGGTCTGATAGATGATCTTGTTGGCGCGCATGATGGCATCACGCAGCACGATGCTCGGTCGTGACAGGCCGGTTTCGGGATCTGCCACAGACATGTCCTGCCGCTCAAACGCTTCCTTGACCAGGCTCATGATGGTCTTGACGGCAATGCCGCTGGCGACTTCGCCTGCGTTGTAGCCGCCCATGCCATCGGCCAGCACCAGCAGGCCGATGTCGTTGTCGACACCGATCGTGTCTTCATTGTGCTCGCGCACCTTGCCGACATCACTCAGGCCTACTGATCGGATTTTGCCACGTAGCATTCCGGGTTCCCTTCAGGTCAGACCACGCATGCAATTACGAATTGCATCCGCCAGGTCAATACCGTTCTGATAACGATCATCTGCCGCCTTGGCCAGGCAGCGATCAATGACCTGCTCCATGCACTCCGGCAGTTCGGGGCGCAGCGACCGGATGGGAGGGTGCGGTTCCGTTGCAATATTGTTCATCAATCGAGTCATGGAATCCGCCCGGAAGGGTAGTTGTCCGGTGAGCATCTGATACAGCGAAACGCCCAGACCGAACAAATCGGAGCGACCGTCCAGCGGTCTGCCTTCCAGTTGTTCGGGAGACATGAAGGAGGGGGTGCCGAGGACGATGCCAGTTTTTGTTCTACTCACGTCGGACAGGCGCGCGATTCCGAAGTCGGTAATCTTCAGCGCATCGGTTTCAATATTGAACATTATATTAGCGGGTTTGATGTCGCGATGAACCACATTCTGCAAATGTGCATAGTTCAGGGCTTCGGCCACGCGGATGACCAGGGTCAGTACCTTGCGTATCGGCAATAGCCGATTGGGTTCGCAGTAGTAGCTGAGGTGTTCACCCTGGATGTATTCCATGGCGATGTAAGCCAGTCCCCGGTCTTCACCGGCATCAAAGATGGTGACGATACCCGGGTGATTCAGGCGACCAGCCATTTCTGCTTCGCGAAAGAATCGCTCGCGTGCTTCAAGCAGATCCTGATCCTGGAATTCATCCGCCAGCGGAATGGCCTTGATGGCCACAATACGGTTGATCTTGGGGTCCCGACCCAAATACACCACACCCATGGCGCCCTTGCCAATCTGACGATCAATTTCGTAGCGACCGAGGCTCTCCCGGTTCGGGTTGGGTGTTGGAGCAGGGACTGATGGTTTGGGTCTGCTGATATTGGTTAGCGGTGTGGGCATGGCCGCTGCCGCTGTGGCCGGTTTCGGTCGTTCGATTTCCTGCTGCAACTGACGGGCTTTTTCACTGGCGTCCTTGTAGCTCTGGTCAATTTCCCCGACATAGCGATACGTCTGAGCCGCTTTCAGTACTTCGCGGCGTCGCTCGTAATCGGCGGCGAGCCGGTACAACAAATCCAGCGTGTCACGGTTGGGCTGGCAGCGGCGCAATGTTTCAAAGGCCAGGTCCAGTTGTCCCTGTCCATGCAAGGTCAGCGCCAGCGTTTTCAGGGTATCCATGCTGATCGCTGGCCCGCCGGTTCCCTGTTTGTGAGCAACGGGCTGTTTGTTCAATGCTGCGCTGAGCATCAGGGATCCGATCAGTGCGGTCAGTTGTGGAATGACCTGAAGTAACGTGGTGCCCCGATTCATCAGCAGGTAGGCCACCAACAAGGTAACGCTGACGATGAGCACCACGAGGGCTGCGTTGATGAGCAAACGAAACTTCAGGAAGGCGGTTGCGGCCAGCACGATTACCGTCAGGGCCAGCAGCCATTCGAGCAATGTTGCCCACGCAGGGTGCTGATAGGTGCTTTCTGTCAGCAGGGCATTGCTGTGCATCGCCACCACCATGGCGCGGGGTAATGCACCAATCGGTGTCTGGATGCGGTCAGCACCGGCACCCTCGGTAAAGCCAATCACTACGGCCGTGTCGTTGAGTGACCGTGGATCGAATTTGCCTTCGAGAATTTGCCAGTAGGAGAGTGTGGATACTGCGTTGCCGGCAAACTTGGGAATGAAATCGAGCGCATCGCCCAGCGAGGTGGAGTGCATGTCCGGAGCCAGTTGCAGTTGCTCGTCCGTCACCACCAGCGAATTGCGCTGTTCGCTAGCCATGTTCGCCAGGGCTACTGATAAGGCTGGCAGCGCCTGGCTGCCCAAGCGTATTGCAGCGTACTCACGCCGTGTGGTGCCATCCGGATCTTCAGGCACCACCAGGTGACCCAGCGCTGCTGCCGCGCTCATCAGGGCGTTGCCATTGCCATCAAGCGGGCGGCTGGCTATGGCTTGTTCAAGACTGTCACCACCGAAGTGGCGTTGTGCTCTGGTCAGGTAGGCAACCAGATCGCGACCGCTCTCGGCACCCTCATGAGCAGAGACTTCGACCGGAATGACAACTTGCCCATGTTCGCGCATGGCTCGCGCCAGTAGCTGGTTGCCATCGGGATTGGCCGTGCTGCCGGTTGCCTCCGCAGGCTGGGATTGCGGCATCAGCGGCGTGGCAAACGCAATCGCCCGAACATTGTTTGAACGTAACTGGTTGATCAGGACAGCGTGGCGGCTATTGGGCCAGGGCCATGGGCCCAGCCGGGTCTGGCTGGCCTCATCAATGGCAATCAGCACAACCTTGCCATTGATGGGTTCCGGTGTGGCCTGACGCTGGGCGAGATCACCTATCCAGCGTTGCAACGGGTTGTCTGCCGCCGGAATCAACAGGGCGCATACAGCCAGAAGCAGGCATGCAATGGCTGCCCGGAGTATTTCTGGCCGATGGTTGAATAGATCTTTAAGCACAATCCGGAGGTCTGAATACAAACGCCAGCGAGTATAGAGGAGTGTGTTTTGTAAAATTGTTGGCTGGATCACAACTGGAGCGAGTCTTTCGTTATCCATCCGCACAGAACAGCTCAATGGATGGTTGAACCGGAATTTGCTCACCCTTTTCAGCAAGCGATTTGTAAACTGCGGAAATGGCCAAAATTCGCGAAATCTATCTGTGTGATCAATGTGGCGCCGAGGCTCCCAAATGGCAGGGCCAGTGTCCGGCCTGTTCAGCGTGGAATTCGCTGGTCAAATTCAATCCTGGCAAGGGCGGCAGCGGACATCGTTCTGCCTCGCTGGTGGCAGGGGCGGGCAGCAGCAAGCGTATTGATGAAATTAACGAGCGCGACGAGCCGCGTATTTCGACCGGGTCAGGCGAGCTGGATCGGGTACTGGGCGGTGGCCTGGTGGCGGGATCGGTGACCTTGCTGGGCGGTGATCCCGGTATTGGCAAGTCCACCCTGCTGTTGCAGGCAGCCGATCAGTTGAGCCAGTCAGTCACCACTCTTTACGCCACGGGCGAAGAGTCACTGCAGCAGGTGAGTCTGCGTGCGCGCCGTCTGGAAGCAGCCGGCAAGACATTGAATCTGATGGCAGAAACCAATGTAGAACTGGTGCTCGCCGAAACCCGGCGCCTGCACACCAAGGTGCTGGTGATTGATTCCATTCAGACCATGTATCTCGATGCTGTGGAATCGTCGCCGGGATCGGCGTCCCAGGTGCGAGAGTCTGCCGCGCACCTGGTGCGCTATGCCAAAGAGCAGGGCACGGCGGTGATGATTATTGGTCACGTTACCAAGGAGGGCACCATTGCCGGGCCACGTATCCTCGAACACATGGTGGACACGGTGTTGTATTTTGAAAGTGAAGCGGGTAGTCGTTATCGCCTGATTCGCGCCGTCAAGAATCGCTTTGGGGCTGCCAACGAGGTGGGCGTGTTCGCCATGGCAGAGCAGGGGTTGAAGGAGGTCAAGAATCCGTCGGCGATTTTTCTGTCGCAGCACGCACAGCCGATTCCAGGCAGCGCCGTGCTGGTGGCGCGCGAGGGTAGTCGGCCGATGCTGATTGAAGTGCAGGCGCTGGTGGATCAGGGACAGGGTATGAACCCGCGACGTCTGGCGCTGGGCCTTGAGCAGAATCGGCTGGCGATGCTGCTGGCCATCCTGCATCGTCATGGCGGTGTAGCGACGCAAGGACAGGATGTTTTCGTCAATGTGGTGGGGGGCGTACGACTGGCCGAAACTGCGGCTGACCTGGCGGTGATGCTGGCCACCGCCTCCAGCCTGCGTGATCAGCCCTTGATATCGGGCCTGGTGTGTTTTGGCGAGCTGGGCTTGGCAGGAGAAATCCGTCCGGTTCCCTATGGCGAAGAACGATTGCGTGAGGCAGCCAAGCATGGCTTCACGCGCGCGATTGTTCCGGCTGCCAATGCGCCACGTCGCGGCATAGAGGGGTTGGAGATCATCGCGGTTGAACGTCTGCCGGATGCCTTGGCTCGAGCGTTCTGATTCAGGTGGCGCGCAGTCGCGCCATCTTTACTACGTTATCTGCGATCTGCATGATTTCAACGGCATATGGGCCAAGCTTCAGGCTGGTTCCAGGTTCAGGGATTGACTCCAGATGCTCGAAAATCAACCCGTTCAGTGTGCGCGGGCCATCGGTGGGTAAGTTCCAGCCCAGTGTACGATTCAGGGTGCGCACGTTGATACCGCCACTCACCACAAAGCTGCCGTTCGCTTCCTTGTGGATTTCTCGATGCAGAGTTGAGGGATCGGTAGTGAACTCACCGACGATTTCTTCCAGCAAGTCTTCCAGCGTCACCAGACCCTGGACATCACCATATTCATTGACTACCAGCGCAATGCGACGTCGGTTACGCTGAAAATTCTGTAGTTGGGTGTTCAGCGGCGTCCCGGTAGGTACAAAGTAGGGTTCGCGGGAACGAGCCAGTTCGAGCAGTGTTTCCTTGTCCAGTTCGCCATGCGCCAGGCTTTTTGCCACCGTCTTCAGGTGCAGAATGCCAATGATGTTATCGAGAGAGTCCTCGTAGACCGGCAGTCGGGTATGCGCGCCGGATCGCAGTTGTTCCAGGATGTCATCCCACTCGTCGCTGGCATTGATGGCCGTGATGTCATTGCGTGGAATCATGATGTCTTCGACCGTGATCTTTTCCAGATCGAGAATGCTCACCAGCATGCGCTGATGGTTTTTCGGGATCAGGCTGCTGGCTTCGGCGACCACGGTTCTAAGCTCATCACTACTTAATGAATGAGTGCTAACCTTTTGAGAAGAAACGCCAAATGCTCTAAGTAACGAATTGGCTGCAAGGTTGGCACACCAAACTACCGGGTACAGCAGTTTGTCCAGAACGACGTATATCCATGCGGAAGCCAGGGCCAGACGTTCCGGGTGCAGGGCGCCGAAGGTCTTGGGGGCCAGATCACCAAACACGAACATCAGGATTGAAGCGACACCGCTGGCAGCAATTAGCCCGGATTCGCCATACACACGCAGTGCCAGAATGGTGGTCAGAGTGGCCGTACCGACATTGGCAAAGGTGTTTCCCAGCAGAATAACGCCAATCAGTCGATCCGGCTTGGCGAGCAGGCGCTCGGTCAGTTTGGCGCTGCGATTGCCCGCCAAGGCCTTATGCCGCAAACGATACCGGTTCAGGCTCATCAGGGCGGTTTCGGTGCTGGCAAAGAATGCTGACACCACGATCATCAGCACAACGACACCCGCCAGAGCACCTAAGGAAATTTCATTCAATGGGGATAGAGCCTGTCCTGAAAAGGGAAGCCATCGTCGCACTAGCGGCTGTCAGGTGGCAAGAAATCAATAATTTATTCAATATAATTAAAAGCTTGAAGCGTAAACATGAAGTCTATCCCCAGTGTTTTCCCAGCATGACTTCAAGTACAAACTTGGAGCCAAAGTAGGCTAGCCCGAGCAGTACGAAACCACTGAGTGCCCAGCGTGCTGCGATCCGGCCGCGCCAGCCGAAACGCCAGCGTCCCAGCAGCAGCACGCCGAGGATGACCCAGGCCAGACACGAGAGCGCGACTTTGTGCGCAAGATGCTGAGCAAACAGATCCTGAACAAATACGAAGCCACTGAACAGGGTGAGGGTCAATAACGCAAAGCCTGTCGAGACTGCTTGAAACATGCCTGCCTCAAGAGCCTCTACTGACGGTAGGGTCTGCATCCAGCCCAATGAACGGTGTGAACGTAAACGACGATCGAGTACATACAGACCTGTGGCCAGCACCGCACCAACGGCGATGAGTGAGTACGCAACCACTGCGATCAGAACGTGTGCAGTGAGTTGCCAACCGGTCTGGCTGCTGGTGAACCCGTTGCCATCATTGGTAAATGCGGCGGTTATGCCAGCGCACAACAGCAGTCCTCCGACAATTCCGGCAAAGCGTGGATGCCGCCAGGTTCGGATCAGTGCGATGGCGACGATCAGCCAGCCGATCAGTGATGCCGCATCCGCCATGTCGAGCGCCAGCGCCGGATTCCGGAATACGTTGCGACACAGCAGATACCCATGTAGCAGCCAGCCCAGTGTGGCCATCAATATGCCGGCGGAATGCTGGCCATGCGATATCGGCGCACTGGTTGCTCGCAGCGCGCTTGTCACCAGCCACAGGCAGGCAGCGAGATAGATGACGAGAACAGCAATGGGCAGCATGTAGGGTGATGTTCCGGGAGCAGGCGTAGCGGGTACCCGGATAATGTCACAATCGGGGCACCGCCTTAAAGCAAGCTCGATGTTCCGCCAAGGTCTGTCGTGATGGAATAGTTTGCTGGCAGGTCCTAACATGAGCGACTGACTGCCACACCGGGATTAGCTTCGTGTTTGACAAACTGACTGAACGACTTCAGGGCGTAGTGGATGGTCTGCGCGGCAAGGGCCGCCTGACCGAAGACAACATTGCCGATACCCTGCGTCAGGTACGCATGGCGTTGCTGGAGGCCGATGTTGCGCTGCCGGTAGTGAAGTCGCTGATAGAGTCGATCAAGATCCGGATCGTCGGCACTGAATTCGACAAAGCCTTCACCCCGGGCCAGATTCTGGTACGCAGCATCCATCAGGAACTGGTCAAGGTACTGGGTGAAGGGGTGCGGCCAATCAATCTGCGCGCGCAGCCGCCGGTGGTGATTCTGCTGGCCGGTTTGCAAGGCGCGGGCAAAACCACCACGGCAGGAAAACTGGCCAAGTGGCTCAAGGAAAACGAGCGCAAGAAAGTATTGTTGACCAGCACAGACGTGTATCGACCCGCTGCCATCCTGCAACTCGAACGGTTGGCGACCCAGCTCGGGGTGGGTTATCAACCTTCGGATCCGCAGCAGTCTCCTGTGAAACTGGCTGAGGATGCCTTGGCCGAAGCGCGCCGCTCGCTGTATGACGTGTTGATCGTCGATACCGCCGGACGTCTGCATGTTGATGCGGAAATGATGACTGAGGTGCAGCAGATCGCCGCAGCCGTATCGCCGCTGGAAACCTTGTTTGTGGTCGACAGCATGGCGGGTCAGGATGCAGTGAATGCGGCCAAAGCGTTCGGTGAAGCGCTGGCTCTCACCGGTGTCATTGTCACCAAGGCCGATGGTGACGCACGCGGTGGTGCGGCGCTTTCAGTCAGACAGGTGACCGGCAAACCGATCCTGTTCATGGGCGTGGGTGAAAAGACCGATGCACTGGAGGTGTTTCATCCTGAGCGCATCGCCTCGCGCATTCTGGGGATGGGCGATGTGCTGTCGCTGGTCGAGGATGTATCCCGTCAGGTTGATCATGCTCAGGCAGAGAAGCTGGCGGCAAAGCTGCAGAAGGGCAAGGAGTTCGATTTCAATGACCTGCATGACCAGTTGCAACAGCTGGAAAAAATGGGGGGGCTGTCAGCCATGATGGACAAGCTGCCGGCCAAACTGGCCAGCAAGGCGGCTCAAGGCCAGATGCCTGATGATCGTGAAGTGCGTCGCCAGATGGCCATCATCCGTTCCATGACGCCGAAGGAACGTCGCTACCCGAAGCTGCTGGATGCTTCGCGCAAGCGGCGCATTGCGGCAGGGTCAGGCGTACACGTGTCAGAAATCAACAAGCTGCTGAAGAACTTTCTGGAAATGCAGAAGATGATGAAGGCCATGTCCAAAGGCGGCATGAACAAATTGATGCGTGCGTTTGGCGGACGCATGCCCAAGCCTTTTTGAGCTGACTCTATGAACTTATCAGCTTCGAGCCATAAAAAAAGCCTGCCGAAAATTTCGACAGGCTTTTCGTTTTGAATAACTGCATCAACGCTGCTTGAATTCGTCAGGTGTCAGTGAATGACGTGACAGCAGTTTGTAAAAATCAGTCCGGTTGCGTTTGGCCAGACGTGCAGCCTGACTGACATTGCCTGCGGTGATTTGCAGGATCTGTGACAGGTAGTTACGCGTGAATTCATCGCGCGCCTCATCGAAGGAGGGCAGGCGGGCCGGGCCAACGCCCAACGCCGTTTGCACCAGTTCCGCACTGATGATGGGACTGTTGGCCAGCGCCACGTTCTGACGCACCACGTTTTCCAGCTGACGCACATTGCCCGGCCAGTCGGCGCTCACCAGCAGCTCAACGGCTTCCGGCGCATAGATGAAGCGTTGATGCCCGGTTTCACGCGCAATGCGATCCAGAAAGTGTGTAACCAGCAGCGGGATATCTTCGCGACGACGACTGAGCGGCGGCATGTCGATATTGACGACATTCAGACGATAGTACAGATCTTCGCGGAACTGACCACTCATGATCAGCTGTTTCAGATCACGATTGGTTGAGGCTATCAAGCGTACATTGACCGGAGTCGGTTGAGTCCCACCTACTGGCCGTATCGCAGCCTCCTGCAATACACGCAGCAGTTTGACTTGCAGGCGCATCGGCATGTCGCCCACTTCATCGAGCAGAACGGTGCCGCCATCAGCAGTCTGAAAGACGCCAACCTGGTCATGGTTGGCATTCGGGATAGCGCCCTTCACGTGACCGAAGAGTTCGCTTTCCAGCAGGTTCTCGGCCATGGCGCTGCAGTTGACTGCCGCAAAGGGCTTGTTGCGACGGGCGCTGGTCTTGTGAATGGCGCGCGCCAGCAACTCCTTGCCGGTGCCGCTTTCGCCGGTAATCATCACGCGTGCATCGGTGCCGGCCACCATGTGTGCTTGCGACAGCTTTTCTTCCATGACCGCGCTGCGCGTAACAATTTCGGCGCGCCATTCTTCGGCACTGTCAGCAAAGCCGGAAACCTTGAGTGCTTTCTGTACCTGATCCAGCAATTCCTGTTTATCGACAGGCTTGGTCAGGAAGGCAAATGCGCCACTCTGTGTGGCCTGAACTGCATCAGGAATGGTGCCATGAGCGGTCAGAATGATGACCCTCAGGCCAGGAGCGCGACTCTGTACTTCCTTGAGCAGACCAATACCATCCATCTGATCCATGCGTAGATCAGTAATCACCAGGTCGGGACGCACACGCGCCATCGCAGCGAGCGCTGACAAACCATTATCAGCTGCTTCTACATCGTAGTTTTCCGCGCGCAGACGAATGGTCAGCAGACGCAACAGGCCGGGGTCGTCATCAACGACCAGCAGGCGAGGTTTGCGTTTGGCTTGGGGTATCACGGTTGCCGGAGTCACGAGTCCCAGAGGGCGTAGTGCTGCGTTCACTGATTGATTTCTCGATATCTCTGATCGCATCCAGCTTTTGCTGGGCCTCGTCGAGAGCCTTGCGCAACTTGTTGAGTTCCTCAGTTTGCGCCTGGAATCGACGCTCGGAGTTTGATTGCGTGCGTGTTCTATCGTCGACTGTCGCAGCCAACCGACGATTCTCGGCTTGCAGCTTCAGCCATTGCTCGGCAACACCGAGCATGGTGCGGCTCATGGACAGCTCGCTGGCACTCAGGCGTTCAGGGTTGGCCAGGGTTTGTTCCAGCAACTTTTTGGCTTTGACCGGATCGCTGGCCGGGTGTCCGGGAAGCGCCAGCGCCAGCGCGTATCGCAGCTGGTTCATGGTTGTTGGCGCTTGCAGGTTGCCTTGTTCAATTGCGAAGAAGGTGTCGCTTTGCATCGCTTTATCGCTCGTGGACAGCTTGGCCAGCATTTCAACGTAGCCATCCAGCGCACTCTCTGTGCGGACAATCACCGGTGGTGGTGCCGTAGTCGAAAGGGGTGGCGACAATGAACTGCAGGCGCACAGCAGCAGCACGCTTGTCAGCGTAATGGTTCGGTATGTTGCTGATCGAAGCATCATGCAGCGACCGCCTGTGCGGATTTGAGCGGTAGGGTTACCCGAAAATGAGCGCCGGGGAATTGTCCATCCATGATGGCAGTCTTGCCCCCATGTGCCTGCACAAATTCCGACACCACGGACAAACCTATGCCCGTGCCCTTGAGATGTCCAGAGATTGGCGCACGTCCCGAGAAGAAGGCTTCAAAAACAGCGGTGCGTTCCGACTGAGGAATGCCGGGCCCGGTGTCAGCAATGTCGAGTACCAGCTGGTCGTTCTCCGCCTTGGCGTAAACATAGATGGTGCCGCCACGCGGGCTGTACTTGAGCGCATTCGATAACAGATTGTCGAGGATCAGTTTCATCTTGGCGCGATCAGCCTGCAATTCGATGTCTTCTACCTTGAGCTCCAGATGCATGCGTTGTGCGAGCAAGGTCAGTTGATGGGTTTCCAGCGCCGACTTGACCAAAGGCCGCAGACGGAACGGGGTGATATCCAGGCCTGTATGACGCGTTTGCCAGGCGCTGAATGACAGCAGATTTTCGATGAGCTGCTGCAAGCGGATACTGTTGTCGCGCAAGATTTCACCGACCTCGCGCTGGCCGGTGGTGAGTTCTCCGACCGCACCATCCAGCAGGAGTTCAGTGCCCTCGCGCACGCCAGCCAGTGGTGTCTTCAGTTCATGCGACATGTGCCGCAGGAAACGGTTGCGTTCCTGGGCAATTTCCAGCAGGCGAGAACGCAGCCATTCCAGCTGCTGGCCCAGCTTGCGCAGGTCGGAAGGCCCGCGTACCACAATGGGTTTGGAAAAGGTGCCACGACCGAGCTGATTGATGGCTTCATCGATCTGATGGATGGGCCGCATGATCAGGAAACTGAACATCCCGACCAGCAATGCGGTCAGCAGGATCACGCCAGCGGATTGCCACATCAGGAAATTCTGGGTCTCGTCGGTTGACGTGTTGAGGTTGGTCAGTCCGGATTCAATTTGCTGGCTGGTTTGCTCGGACAGAGTGATGGTGGCGGTCGTCAGCAGATTGAAGGCGTCATTCAGTTTGACGCGGGTCTGATCACTGGATTTGTTCTTCAGATCCTGTAGCTGCTGGTGCAGATCCACATCAGCCTGTCGCAGCTTGTTGACCTGTGCGCTCAGGGCGCCATTGACACCCACGTTCTGTGCAACGTTGGCGAGTGTTTCCTGAAAGTTGCGCCGCGAGGTTTCATAGCTGCCAAGAAAGCCCTCGTCATTCAGCAGCTGGTACAGACGCGCGTTCCGCTCCATGCTGTTGATATGCTGAAACAATTGTTGCGTGTAGTGGGTGGACTGCACACCGCTGCGCACCAGCGCCGCGCTTTCGTCGGCCAGGCTGCGTACCTGGGTGGCGGAGTTGATCACGGCAAACAGCAGGGGCACCGCCACCAGCGCAAAGCCGATGAACATCAGATCAGTCAGGGAACGCGGTCGCCAAAGTTGCATAGCCGGTTATTGTAGAGCAGGGCGGTAGTATCGGCACGCCGGATCGAGCCTTTGACGACCCCATATGTGCAGATTGCCACAGCAATCCGCAAGGTCAGCTCAGTTCCTGATCAATTCAGGATGGGCCAGCAGGTGCTGTTCCCACGCCAGCTGGGATCTGGCAATGGTTTCGATGTTGTCGAACTTTGGCTGCCAGCCCAGCACCTTGCGTACCTTGTCAGCACGCGCCACCAGTGTTGCAGGGTCGCCGGCGCGACGGCCTTCTTCGACGATGTTCAGGTCATGCCCACTGAGTCTGGCAACGGTGGCCAGGACTTCGCGTACGCTGAAGCCGCGGCCATAGCCGACATTGAGCGTAGTTGACGATCCTTCAGCGCGCAGATAGCGCAGGGCGTCAAGATGGGCGGAAGCGAGATCTTCAACATGGATGTAGTCACGAATGCCGGTGCCGTCAGG
>CAWBTE010000004.1:0-5668 GCA_963791615.1 uncultured Pseudomonadota bacterium
CATCTTTAACGCGCAGCGGTTGATCCTTCCCGGCATTATAAATTTACTGTGCAAAGCCGGGCCCGCTGAACATGCTTGAAACCCGATACTCACTTACGACAAGGCGGTGACGACCCGTTCTGCATCTGCCGCAGCGTCGGTTAACAAGCCCCCGAATCCGCTGCGTACCGCGCCAATGGCCCACAGGCCGGGAAAAATGGTCGCGCACTGCTCCGAGGTGATCAAGGCTCCCACAGTATCGCGCTGTAACTCCGCAGGCAAAAATCCGGCATCGGGTTCCAGGCCAATAAAAATGAAGACGCCGGCGCAAGGCAGCGTGCTTTCACCCACCCCCGAAGTTTCAATACGTATTGCATCGACACCTTTACCCGAAGCGCCAATGATGGCCACGACTCGCGTTTTCGTCAGCTGGACCAGCTTGGGGTTGGCTGCAGCACGCTCCAGCAGATCGGCGCGTGCACGTGGTGCATTACCACGTATCACGATGGTGACCTTGCTGGCAAACTGCGACAGCGTCAGCGCTTCCTGAAAGGCCGAGTCGCCGCCGCCAACGACTACCGCTGCCATGTCCTGGAACATCGGCCCATCACAGTCCGCACATTCCGACACTCCCCGCCCTTCAAATTCTGCTTCGCCCGGCACGCACAGCTTGCGCAAGCGCGCGCCGCTGGCGACAACGACATGGCGCGCTGCGTATTCATCGGACTCGGTCTTGACCCGCCACAGCCCATCGTCATGTCGCTCGACTGCGGTCACCGCTTCGGGTACAGACACTACGCCCAGCTCCATATTCTGCATGGCCAGGTTGCTGGCAAGCTCGGCCCCGGAATGCTCGGCGCCTTGCGGAACAGGATCGAGTTCATTCAAGTTAAGAATCAAACCGCCCATACACATGGCTTCGAAATTGGCCGTGCTCAAGCCACGCTGCACTGCCAACCTGGCTGCACTTAGACCGGCGTAACCCTGGCCAATCACGATGACATCAAAATTCTGCATGTTCGAGACCACACTAAAAATGAGACCTGATCTGCTATTGCTTGCAGTTGCCAAGCAGATCGGTCAGTTGCGACACGTTTTCCAGATGTTCCAGATCAGAAATCAAGCGTTCTATCTCGTCGACTGCCTTCCGGGATAACACCGTGCCGGCGCAATCGCGAAATTTGTCAACCAGCACTTCAGCACTAACCGGGTTTTCGGGCTCGCCTCGCGGAAACTCAACCTGAGAGTGAAACCTGGTTCCATCTTTGAGCTTGATGATGAATTCCGGCGCGCCGAAAGTGCCGGCTGCAGGTTCGAATGAGTTCCATCTGATCTTGCTGATCAGCTGCTTGATTTTCGGCTCATTGACTCTCTCGTCCGTAAAGTCTCCTATCTTTGGCACTCCATCAAGGAGTGTCCTGGCCAGCACATATTCGAGGCTGAACTTTCCCTCCAGGCCTGCTGCTGGATTGTGATAGAACAGAACAGACTCCATATGGTTTGGCACGTGGCATTCGACCTCTTCTATCTGCAACGGATCGGCAGCCCGTTGCCTGAAGTTCAGCGCCGCTTCCATGCCGAAATGTGTGGCCCGGCAAGATGGACAGATCTTGAATGCTGCCCCCGGAGAATAAATAGTCCATGGCTCGCCAAGTGAAGCGGCGAATTGCGCCGGACTCATGGTTGCATTTCCCTGAGGAATCTCCTGAGAAATATCTGCACGGCCAGCTGTAAAGACATTCCTGAACCCCAGCGGCGCTTCGAATATATTTTCATCAGCGGTAAATCCGGCTGCTGCCAGCAGCACCGCTTCCACGCCATTCCTGGCTGCGATTCCGGCATGCAAAGGTTTGGTCATGGTGCCAAAGTTCTGGCGCAAACCGCCTGCCAACGAGGCAGCGATACCAAAGGCACGCCGCAGCTGCTGCTCATTCAAATTCAGAACCTTCGCCACCCCTGCCACTGCGGCCATGGTTCCGATGAACGAAGTATTGTGCCAACCTTCCTTGTAGGGTTTGTCACCCACCAGCAAGCCCACTTTTGCATAAACCTCCATCCCCACGCAGTAGGCAAGCAGCACTTGCTTGCCGGATGCATTGCTTTTTTCAGCAATCGCCAGCACTGCCGGCAAGATGGCTACGGACGGATGCCCCATCCAGAGTGGCCCGACATGAATCACATCATCGTAGTCCAGTGCATGCGCCATGGTTCCGTTTATATAGGCAGCACCGGGGGCGGTGGTCTTCAGACCAGCCCCATTAATAATCGTCGCTTCTTCCTGTTGAGTGGTGACTGCTGCCAGCTGCTTCAGTATTTCCGGAGCAGGCTCGCAGCTGCCAGCAAGGGACACCGCCAGAAGATCCGTTACTCCCCGCTTCGCAGCGACAATAGCCGGACCTGGAAGAGTGTCGTATGAAGCATTGACGACAAATTCAGAAATTATTCTGGTCAACATGGTCTTTCATGCAGCAACGGAATCACGATCGCGGCTCGCAGTAAATTGGCGAAACAGCAACGCTGCAGCCAGAGCCAGACCAATACAGTTGATCAGGAGCGTCGGGAACAGGAGCAGCATGGCGGCCACAAGGAAAACAAACCGCTCTATCCCCGTCACAGGCCTCAGCACAAATCCCACGGTGGCCACACCCAGACAGAAAATCGAGAGCGCTCCGGCTGCGAACGCTCTGACGATATTGAGGGGGTCACCGATCATGAAGAGGCCGGGACTATAAGCCCAGGAGAACGGCAACAAAAACGCGCCCAGTGCAATGCCACAGGCGAGCCATGCCGTCTTCCACCAATCGCCACCGGCGATCATTGCAGCTGCGAACACGGTGTTGCAGGTAGGCGGTGTAATGGTGCTGAGCACCGCGTAATAGAAGATGAAGAAGGAGACAGCGAATGGATCAAAACCCAGATTGATGACCGCGGTTGAGACCACCGAATAAGTGATGACGTAGGAGGCAGTGGTGTTCAGACCCAGTCCGAGCAGCAAGACAATAATCGCCGTCAACACCAAGGCCAGGAAACTCGAATGACTGCCAAGCTCGAATATCGTCGCGGCAAAATTCAAACCAAGCCCGGAGTAGGACAACAGGGACACCGTCGTCTGCAGCAAAACCAGGGTAATCAACAGCCATGCGATGGCCTTGGCGCCAATCTGGGCGCCATTGATCAGATTCCTCACGCGTTGTTTGAACGGGACATCCGACCAGGCCAGTGAAATCACGACTGCAGCAATCAACGCCCAGCCAATCGCATAGACGGCAGTGAACTTGAGCGTCATCAGCGTAGCCAGAACCCCAACTGGTATCACCACATGAGCCACAGAAGACGGAACCAGAATTTCTTTCAGCTTCGGCATTGAATCTCTGGACGGTCTTTCCATGTTTCGCTTGCGGGCAATCAGGTAAACAACGATCGAAATGGCGAGGAAATAAAGAATGGCTGGCAGAAGCGCAGCAGCCGCGATGCTCGAATAGGGAACGCTCAGGTAATCAGCCATCAGGAACGCGGTTGCGCCCATGATCGGCGGCATGATCTGTCCGCCCGTGGAAGCAGCGGCTTCAATCGCCCCGGCTTCCTCGGCTGTAAAGCCGGCTTTCTTCATGGTCGGAATGGTGAGCACACCCACCGTTGCCGTATTGGCAACCGCGGCGCCCGAGATGGTGCCGAACATCGCGCTGGCCGCAACTGTAACCTGGGCAGAACCACCACGGAATCTGTTGCCAATCATCGCCGCCAGATCCATGAACACCTGACCTGCGCCAGAACTGAACAGAATGGGCCCAAAGACCAGAAATAGAGGAATGCTGACAACCGCCAGCTTGGGCAAGGCTCCCCAATAACCCATGTCGCTTCTGATGAACCTGTTGGCGAACACACGAGCAACATCAACATCCCCGAACCACCAGCGACCGGGAAGAAAATCAGCCAGGAAAAACGTATAGAAAAGCATGAACAGCGTGATCACCGGCACCGTCCAGCCCAGTGTTCGCCTGGATCCTTCTATCATCAGACAAAACAGCACGACCGACACAATGAAGTCGACAGTGCTTCCCTTGGTCGGGCGAGCAATGAAGTCGGCAGCATGAAACATCGCATAGAGGCAGCAGGCCGACGCCACCAGGATGATCAGCAGGTCTAACGGAGTCGGACTGTCGCTCGATGCATGTTTTTTCTTCGCCGGAAACAGCACGAACACAAAAATGAATGCCACCATCAGGCACAGCGGCACCTGCACAAAAGTATGGAACTCCCCACGCAACGATGTGTAGGTAAAAAACAGAACCCAGATTACCGACAGGCCTTCAATGACTGAAAGCCAGGGTTGCTTAAGTTTTCTCATGTACCTACCTGACGTTTATGACTGCGAACACTGACAAAACAACAGAGATAACAGCCGCACCGATATGCCCGATGAAGTTTGCGCACTACTTAATGAACTTGCTCGATCCGGACAGCTGCCCACTTCAATTAACCCGCTCCTGCATTTCAGGAGGTAACAGATGGTCTGGCACCGTGATGCCCTGCTCCCTCAGGAAGCGTACGGTGCCCGGATGCAATGGAATGCTGCCGTACTCAATTATGTTTTTCGGCATCTCATCCAGCAGATTCCAGGTCGGAACGGTAGCCAGAACCTGCTTGCGGTTTTCGTAAACGGCCTTGATCATGCTGTAAACGAGTTCTTCCGGAAGTTTGTTGGTGCCGACGATAAATGAAGCAGAGGTCCAGGTAGGCATAGTCTGTGCCTGGCCCCTGTAGGATCCTGCCGGGATGGATGAAGCACGGAAACCACGATACTTGGCGATCGTGTGCTCCAGCATTGCTGCAGGTACCGGCAGGATTCTGATGGGCAGCGTCAGACCGATTTCCTGAATCGAAGCCTCCCTTTCACCGGCCTTGACGTAACCGATCACCCGATTGTTCATGACGGCATCGCTCAATGAGCTTGGTTCACCCTCGTAATAGACGGGCTTGATGCCGTTCTGCTCCATGATCACCTTGAACGTTTCGCCAACAATGGAGCCGATCAGCACACCGAACGGCTTGCCATCAAGTTGCTCGATGGAGGTGACGCCACTGGATGCCAGTACGAATACCGTATTGGGTTGCTGCTGGTTCACCCACAGGGCACGCAGCATGTCCGCCTTGGGCTCGCCCGCATACCTGCCGAGTCCGTGGTACTTCATGTACATATCGGGCGAGTCCGAGTTACCCATATCCACTTCACCGGCGGCAACGGCATCCTCGGAAATGACGGCGCCACCCATTTCAACCACCGCGATTCTCAACCCGGGAATGTTTGCGGTAATGATGTCCCGGTAGGTGACGTAACCGGGGAAGGAGCTGGAGGTCTGCCACACCACGCCCATCTTCAACTTGATATCTTTGAATGTGCCGTCAGTTGTTGGCTTGGGTGAAGGAGAACATGCCGCTGTAAAGACAAGACCAACCAGCACCAGACACTTGCAGATGCGGCCAGACAGTCGGGGCGATCTATCGTTTGTCATGTGAACTCGGTCCTCTATTACTTCTCATGCGAAGTCCCCTCGCGAAAATGCCGTCCTGATTCGTCCAGCACCGCGATTCATCCGGTGGGAACTGCAATGCTTCCACTCCGACTGGAGCCAGATGTGTTCAAGTACTTACAGAGAACGCGGCAATAACTCGCTGTGCGTCTTCGGCA
>CAWBTE010000005.1:0-794360 GCA_963791615.1 uncultured Pseudomonadota bacterium
CCACCACCGCGCAGACCGGATCAACCCCGAATTCTGCCCCCTAATCGGACACCGGTACACCCGCCACGACCAGCGGCCGACGTCCATCGACCTGTGACAGGACAGCCACGAGCGCCGACAGCGAAGAACCGGCCAGCGAAAAACGCGACCGGACGAGGCAGAAACCGAGCTGCCAGCAGTGCCTCTCGCCCCGCAGTCACCGTTACCGAGCTACCGGGCGGCGTCACCGAGTACGCCTCGGAGGCATCACAGGCGCAGGAAACCGCTGCCTGCGGCCGCACGGCTGTTCGGCGAGCGAGATGCCTGCCGAACGACGGAGGGCGCGCCAAGGCTCCGCAGCTGGGCAATGAGACGCCGTCCTGGTATCCGCCTGCTTGGCGCGACGCTGCTCGCCAGACTTCGCTGGCCGCCACCTTCACCATCATCAATCAGGATGCCGCCGGCCTCGGTTGAACGATGCCGCGACGTTCATCTGTGGGTGGCAACACCGCCACCACGTTGGGTCAGGCGCGACTGAATGTGTTGGCCGAGGCCGGGCGCATCTGGGGCCTGCGCCTGGGTAGCACCCAGCCGATTGTGGTCGAGGCGCGAATGCAGGCACAGGCCTGCACCACCACCTCGGCGGTGCTGGCCACCGCAGGCCCGGTCACCTATTTCACCAGCAACGCCGAGCCGAATGTGCTGGTGCCAGCGGCGCTGACCGATGCGTTGAGCGGCAGCAACGTGAACAGCCGCAATGACATCAACGTCACCATCAACAATGCCATCGGCAGCGGGCCGTCCTGTCTGGGTGGACGCAGTTTCGACCTGGGCTTCGATCACAATACTGGCGGCAACGTTGACCTGCTGAATGTTCTGCGGCATGAATTCGGGCACGGGCTGGGCTTGTGTCGCTCACCTACAGCGCCGGTGCGCCGGTGGTAGCAGGCAAGTTCAGCAGCTTTGAACAACGCCTTTACAGCGAGACTCTCGGCAAGTTCTGGCCGACCATGACTGACAGTGAGCGTGTATCGGCTGGCATCAGCAATGGAGCGCTGGTGTTCAATGGTCCGGCGGTGAATGCGCAATCAAGTCGCCTCACCGCCGGCCTGAGTTCACCCGGCGGGCGTTTGCGTCTGTATGCGCCCAGCACCTACGACTCCGGTTCGTCGGTGTCGCACTGGGACACGGTCGCCTCTTACCTGGATACGGCCATGGCCACACGCAGCCTGCTGATGGAGCCGTTCATTACTGCGAATCCGCTGGGCGCCACCGACTTGACCGGTTGCGTGATGCAGGACATGGGCTGGCCCAGCGCGCGCTGCCCGGATTTCACCGGTGGCGACAACACGCCGCCCCTCGCCTTCGGCCGCACAGTGAACGTCATCGAGGATACATCCGCAGCTATCCTGCTCACCGGCAACGATGCCGATGGCTCCGGCTTGCTGACTTACTCCATCGTCAGTAATCCCACGCGCGGCGCACTGACACCGCCCGCTTCGCTCACCGGTGCAACGGGCGTCACCTTCGTCTACGCCCCGGGCGCCAATCTCAATGGTGCTGACAGCTTTACCTTCCAGGTCAGCGATGGGCAGGCGCTGTCCACGCCGGCAACCGTGACCATCAATGTGATGGCCGTAAACGATGCACCCGTTGCTACGCCGCAAGTAGTTAGCGTGCAAAGCGGCCAGAGCCTGGCCATCACGCTGTCGGGTACGGATGTGGATCTCGTGCCGGGGACAGCGCTGACCTACACCGTAGTAAGCAATCCTGTCAGTGGCACGCTCAGCGGCAGTGCGCCGGCGCTGAGTTACTCGCCGAACGCTAGTTTCACTGGCAGCGACAGTGTGCAGTTCCGTGTCAATGACGGCGCACTGAATTCAGCCACGGCCAGCATCAGCATCACCGTGACTGCGCCACCCATGGCGGCCAGCTCAAGTGGCGGCGGCGGTGGCAGTTTCGATCCAGCCTGGCTGGTGCTGTTGGGCCTGCTGCGCGCAGGGAAACCCCGTAATCCATCAATAGGGCAAGGCTGCGCGCACTGCACTGTGCAACTTGCCATTGCTGGCCAGCACGGTAGTGGTATTCAAATCCACGGCGCCACCATCCAGCTGCGTGAACTTGCCACCCGCAGCTTCAACAATCACCGATAGCGCGGCGATGTCGAGAATATTCACATCTGATTCGATCACCACATCGAGCTTGCCCGCCGCCAGCAGGTGGTAGTGCAGAAAGTCACCATAACCGCGAATGCGATGCGCGCGGGCAATCAGCTTGCCGTAGTTATTCCACAGCGAACTCAGCGCGAGCGTTTTCAGATTGCCGCCGGAAATTGCACAGCCTTCGATAATGTCGATATCGCTGACCTTGATGGGCTTGTCATTCAGCCACGCGCCCGCGCTGCTGCCATCGGCATTGAACTCACCGTAAGCGAGCTCTCCATAGACGGGAGCCGATGACACACCGACAATCAGTTTGCCTTTATGCATCAACGCAATCTGTGTGGAGAACATCGGGTACTCACGCACGAAAGCCTTGGTGCCATCGATGGGATCGACCAGCCACAGATATTCCTTGTCCAGACCTTCGCTGCCGGTCTCTTCGCCATAAAAGCCATGATCCGGGAAACGCGTGCTGATCAGCTTGCGAATGACTTTTTCAGTCTCCACATCCGCGTCAGTCACCGGGGACTTGTCGGCCTTGATGGTGACTGCCAGGTTCTGCTGGTAGTAACGACGAATAACGACTGCGGCGGCCTGTGCGGCGTCGATGGCAGTGGCAAGAAAGGGCGAACGCATGAGCAACATCCGAAGCAAAACCCGGGCGCGCAGCATAGCCGAGCGCGCTGCGCTTGACACCCCGGGCGCGCATCACTAACGTGCGCGCACCTTCAAGGTGATCGCCCGCGCAAGCGGACGTGAACTGGGAAGCCGGTGCGTCAACCTGGTGAGACAGGGTGACAATTCCGGCGCTGCCCCCGCAACGGTAAGCGAATACATCTGCATCACGACCGTCATCGGTCAGTCACTGCGTCCTTAGTTTTTAAACTGGGGTGTGGGAAGACGATGTAGCGAACAGGCCACTGTTCATTCGCAAGCCCGGAGACCGGCCTTGGAGTCGAAATCCTTACACAAGGATTTCACTCAGCATCGCGGTGGGCGGTGAGCTGGGCAGTCTCTGGCTGCGGCCCGCGACTTCTCCGCCAACTCCCCCGTGGTTTTCATTACCCCAACCCTGCGGGCGTGCAGGGGGAGTTTGTTGCCATGTCATTTTTCATCCGTTTACCTGCGGCCGTTGCCGCGTTGTCCTGTGTTGCCGCCACTGCGGCGGTCGCTGCCGATGATTTGCTGGAAGCGGTGGTCGTCACCGCCAGCCGCATCGAACAGCCCATCAGTGAAGTCATCGGTTCAGTCACCGTCATTACCCGTGAACAGATCGAGCAGCGTCAGGCGCAGTCATTGCAGGATCTGCTGCGCGGCGAAGCCGGCATCGATATCGCCAATAGCGGCGGTCTGGGCAAGCTCAGTTCGCTTTACCTGCGTGGCGCCAATTCGTCGCAAGCGCTGATTCTGGTGGATGGCGTGCGTCTGGGTTCGGCCACGGCCGGCATCACCAGCCTTGAATTCATTCCGGTGGATCAGATTGAACGCATTGAAATCGTGCGCGGGCCACGCTCCAGCCTGTATGGCTCGGACGCCATCGGTGGCGTGATCCAGATCTTCACCCGTCGCAACAATGGCATCAGCGCCAGTGTCAGCACGGGTTCTTACGACACCCAGGAATACAGCAGCGGCTTCGGCATGCAAAGCGATACGCTGCGCTTCAACATCCATGGCAACTACTTGCAGAGTGAAGGCTTCGATTCCTGCGTCGGCACTTTCAGCGGTGGCTGTTTCGCCATCGAACCGGACAAGGATGGCTATCGCAACAGTTCCGTCAGTGCACAACTGGGTTATGCCTTTGGTACGTTTGCTGATCTGGAACTGAGCACCCTGTATGCACAAGGCCTGACCGAGTACGACGGCGGCTTTCAGAATGAAACCCGCTTTCGCAACAGCGCGCCCAGTCTGAAATTGCGTATCAATCCCGGTGATGCGCTAAGCCTGACCTTGACCGGCGGCATCACGCAGGACAAATCGGAAGGCTACAAAAACAGCGTGTTCAGCTCACGCTTCAACACCGAAAAGCGCAATGCAGGTGCGCAGGCGGACTGGCGTATTGGTCAACAAACACTCAGCCTCGGCGCGGATTACCTGAATGATGTCGTCGATAGCGATACGGCTTTTATCAACAAGCAGCGCGACAATACCGGCCTCTATGCGCAATACCTCGGCACGTCTGGCAGGCATGAACTGAGCGCCTCGGCGCGTCATGATGACAATGAACAGTTCGGCGCCCACAGCACTGGCAACGCGGGCTGGAAGTGGTTTGTGGCCGGCAAGGCACTGGCCCTCAATGCCGGCTGGGGCTCGGCGTTTCACGCGCCCTCGTTCAACGACCTGTACTACCCGTTTGGCTATGGCAATCCGAACCTGAAGCCGGAGCGTTCGCAGAGTTACGAACTGGGCGCATCAGGTCAACACCACTGGTTGAACTGGTCGCTGCAAGCCTATGCCACTGATGCTACGGACTTGATCGCCTACAACACGGCCTTCCTGCCTGACAACATCAGCAAGGCGCGACTGCAGGGCGCAGAACTGACACTGAGCGGCAAGTGGAATCAACTGAACGCCACACTCAACTACAGCGCACAAGACCCACGCAGCCGTCAGACAGGCAGTAACTACGATCATGTGCTGGCGCGGCGCGCACGTCAGTCCGGTCGGCTGGAACTGGGCTATGACTTTGGCGCAGCACAGATTGGCAGCACCCTCAACATGGTCGGCAAGCGTTTTGACAATCTGGCCAACACGCTGGTGCTGCCCGGTTACGCCACGCTGGATCTGCAAGGCAATGTAACCCTGGGCAAAGGCTTCGTACTGCAAGCCAAGCTGGGTAACTTTCTGGATCGCCAGTATGAAACCGTGCGTTACTACAACCAGGCGGGTCGCAGCCTGTACGTGACGCTGCGTTACCAGCCCAAGTAGATTGGGCTGAAATCCCGGCATCTGGATTACCGGATGCCGGGATCGCGCTACGCCTCATCGCCTGCCTACGTGACTGACAATCCGACTGTAGGTCAGGCTTCAGCCTGACATCATCAAAGTCAGGCTGAAGCCTGACCTACCAGGACTTCAACATGCTTGACCACACCGGCGAAAAAACATCACGCCACGAACTGCTCATTGGTTGCCTGTTGTTGCTGGCGCTGTTGATCACCCGCTCGGGCATTACCCGCTCGCACTTTGGCACCGAGTTCAATGTGCCCGACGCCTCATGGGCGGTGTTCTGGCTGGCGGGTATGTTCACACGTCAATTCGTATGGCCTGCATTGATGCTGGGCTGCTGCGCAGCGGTTGATTACTTCGCCGTCGCAAGCGGCACCAGTGCTGACTGTTTTACGCTGGCCTATCCATTCCTGATCCCCGCCTATCTGTCCCTGTGGGGCATGGGACGTTTGAGCGGCAGACAACCCGTGACCAGCTTCGTCACCGCGCTGCAAGTCGCGTTATCGGTAACCATCGGCGTGACCATCTGCTTCGTCATCTCGAATATGGGTTTTTACTTGGCCTCCGAGTTCGCAGCCATGTCCGCCACTGACTATGCGCAAGCAGTGCTACGCTATTGGCCGGGCTATCTGCAGACCACCGTTATCTATGTACTGGCGGGACTGGTGACCGGATACCTGGCGGCGGCGGTACGCGCCCGGTTATCGATGGACAAGTCCTCCGTACATTGATCATTTCTGCGAGCAGCGCATGGGCAACCGACTCAGCAAAATCTACACACGCACCGGCGATGACGGCACCACCGGTCTCGGCGATGGCTCACGCGTCAACAAGGATGATCCGCGCGTCGCCGCCTTCGGTGATACCGACGAAGCCAACAGCGCCATCGGCATGGTGCTGGCGGTGCGCGACATTCCCGATGAAGTGCGTCGCTGCCTGGTGGAAGTGCAACACAAGTTGTTTGATCTGGGCGGCGAACTGGCCACACCGGGTTATCGCGCCATCAAGAACGAAGACATTGACTGGCTGGAATCACAACTCGATGGCTTCAATGACCATCTGCCACCGCTGAAAGAATTTATCCTGCCCGGTGGCGGCCCCGCTGCTGCTGCATGTCATCTGGCCCGCACCATTACCCGTCGCGCCGAACGTCAGGTATGGACACTGGCCAAACGCGATGCCATCCCCGCCGAGATCACCATGTATTTGAATCGCCTGTCTGATCTGTTATTCGTCATCGCCCGTATTCTCGCGCGGCATGAAGGTGGCAGCGAAGTGTTGTGGCGGCATCAGCGGTGACAACAACCGCAGGGGGTAAGTTCGCTTCGCTTACTACCCCCTACGCGAGCTATTACGAGCATGGCGATCGCAATAGTCATCCAACTCCCGCACCACCTCATCGAAACGATCATAGAGACGATCAAATGCTTCGAGACCCTCAATAGACGCACTATGCGCGTGAGCTGAGCCAAGCTCATCACGTAAGCCATTAATCTTTTCAACCAGACACTCAAGCTTGCCACTTGGCGGCGCGGGTCGAAACTTGGTTTCAGTCGGATACATATCGAACTCCCGTGGGCTTTACCTACCACAGGCTACCACCCAAAAAGAATGCCGCAAATGACGGTCACCGTTATTCAAATGTCCGCACGACATTCGATGCATCCCAAAATAAGGCCACTAGAGCACCAAACAAAATTACAAAAAAATCACCCCGGCGGCCAAGGCTCAATCCCCAGCGGTTTAAACTCGTTCTTCTCCAACCTCTCAACCCGCTCTGCCAACGCCTCCTGCCGATCTTCACTCAACGGATGCGTGGAGATAAACGCAGCCGGCGCATCCGCAGCCTGCTCACTCATGATCTTGAAAAAGTCCGGCATGCCGGAGGGATCAATGCCTTGCTTGACCAGCGTATCGAAGCCTTTGTCATCCGCTTCGGTCTCCGCGTCGCGTGAAAATTTGAGCGAGGTCAATTGCAGGGCCGCTTCACCGGCCAACGTGCCGCCGAGATCGCCGGTGACCAATGCCCACACGGCGCGCAGGCCGAGGCTCTTCACCATACCTTCCAGACTGTGACGTTGCTCGACATGCTGCACTTCATGCGCCAGCACGCCAGCCAGTTCTTCGGGGCGTTTTGTTTTCGAGATAAGGCCCGTATGTACCACCACAATGCCGCCGGGCAAAGCGAAGGCATTGAGCGTGTCGTCTTGCACCACATGAAATTCGTAGCTGTACTTCGAGCCCTGTGTGAGTCGCTTACCGATAGTTTGCACCGCGTCAAATGCAGCACCACTGTCCTGCAGCTTGAGGCCGCCTTTCATGCTCTCGAAAGAGGATTGGCCGAGTTTTGTTTCTTCTTCAATCGGTATCTGATCCGCCACCCAGCCAGCGATGCGATCCGCCTGCGTGAAGAACAGCGCCAGCAGTAACAGCGGCGACAATACCAGCAACCCGAGTAGCGACCAGCCGACGGCACGAGCTGCGCCGCCTTTGCGCTGTTTTGATTTCAATGACTGTGTTTGTGGCAGGCCGGTAATGAATGGCGACCTCAGCAGTTGTGCCGCCGTATCTGGATCAAGCACATGCGCCGCCCATGGCTCACCGCCGTCAGTCCATGCCAGTTCAAGTCCCGGCTTGCCAAAGCCCACTTCGCGCAATTGCAGCTGGGCAAGTGATGCACGCTGCACCTGATCCTGCACTGAGGCTTCGAGGCCCGTGGCGCGCACACTGATGGAACCCACCACACCCGCAGCGTGCAGACCGGGACCGAAGATCAGGGCTTTGATGGAGTCAGTCATGGGTACCCAAACATTGCTTTGTAGGCGCGATTCGTGAATCGCCCTTCATTGTCGTCACGAACAAGAGAAACTGAGGGCGGTTCACGAACCGCCCCTGCGCAAACATCAAGGCATCAGCGGTTATCACCATCCAGCAAGCCACCCAGTCCGCCGAGCAACGAGCCTTCGCCGACGGAACGGCCACCCGCAGCAGGCGCAGCCCTGACGATGCGATTGGCCAGACGCGACAACGGCAGCGATTGAATCCACACCCGACCCGGACCACGCAGTACCGCAAAGAACAGGCCTTCGCCGCCGAACAACGCTGACTCTTGAGCTTGCCCACGTATTGAATCTCGAAGTTCACGCTGGGTTGAAAGCCCACCACGCAGCCGGTGTCGATACGCAGGGTTTCACCCGGCTTCAGATCACGCACTGCCAGCGTGCCACCGGCATGCACGAAGGCCATGCCGTCACCCTCCAGCTTCTGCATGATGAAACCTTCGCCACCGAACAGGCCGACACCCAGCTTCTGGTTGATGGCAATGCCCAGCGACACACCGCGCGCCGCGCACAGGAAACTGTCTTTCTGACAGATCAGCGTGCCGCCGATATCACTGAGATCAATCGGCACGATGTGACCGGGATACGGCGCGGCAAACGCCACACGGCGCTTGATGTTGCTTTCGTTGTGAAAAATGGTGGTGAACAATGATTCGCCGGTGAGCAGGCGCTTGCCCGCGCCCATCAGCTTGCCCATCAGGCCGCTTTGCTGCGACTGACTGGAGCCATCGCCGAACACCGTGTCCATCTCGATGCCATCCTGCATCATCATCATTGCGCCGGCTTCACCAATGGCCGCCTCGCCCGGATCGAGCTCCACCTCCATGTATTGAATATCGTCGCCGAAAATTTCGTAGTCGATGACATCCATCGCCATGTCAGGTCTCCAGGTCAGGGTTCAGAAAGAGAAAGGCAGAAACCGAAGCATTATGAGCCTGCCTCAATTCTTTTTCAGCAGAGGTTCATGGAGCAATTGCCGGATGCTGACGTCGGCGCGGCGCATACACATTCACAACCCGTGGACGCCCATCTGATGCGGTGTGATACTTGACCACTGATTTTTTCGACGGCCGTCTTCAGAGCCGCCTGCGTCAATGCCTATCAAGCGAACCACAGTCCGTGGTGTCAGTCATTCCTCCGGAAAGTGTTATTAAATTCAGGGTGATACCAATGAACAAATTATTTGGCCTGTCATTACTGCTGGTTATAGCTTCGATGGCGCATGCACAGGAAGTCACGCCAGCCATCAAGGACGTGGTCGCCGCGGGTACGCGTATTGAGTTCATCAAGGAAGGCTTTCAGGGTACCGAAGGACCGATTGCCCTGCCGGATGGCACGCTGATTTTCACCGAGACCGCAGCCAATCGCCTGACGCGCATTGCCGCCGATGGCTCAACTGCTTCCTGGCTGGAAAACACCAACGGTGCAAATAGTCTGTCTTTCAACAAGCAGGGCGAACTGGTTGCGGTGCTCACCGGCAAACCGACCGGCATTGGCGTACTTTATCCGCAGGATAAGGCGCGTATTCTGGTGGATAACCATCAGGGCAAACCTTTCGGTCGACCCAACGATCTGGTGGTCGACAAACGCGGCGGCGTGTATTTCACCGATCCGGGTGCGCCGGTTCCTGCCGGGCAACCCGCGCCAGCCACACCATCGGCCACTGCGGTGTACTACCTCGATCCAGAAGGCCAGCTGCATTTGCTGGATAGCACGGTGCCACGTCCCAACGGCATTCAATTGAGTCGTGACGAAAAGACTTTGTACGTCAACAATACGTTTGGCGAATACGTGCTGGCCTATGACATCAGGAAAGACGGTACGTCGGCAATCGCCGTGACTTTGCCAAACTGGAAGGTTTTCGCAAAACGGAAACCGGAACTACCAGTGGCGCCGATGGTCTGGCAATTGATGCCAGTGGTCGCTTGTATGTAGCAACCACTGCGGGCGTGCAGGTGTTCAGCAGCAAGGGTGTGCATCTCGGCACCATTGCCCTGCCCAAGGCGCCGCAGAACCTGGCGTTTGCCGGGAAAGGCAAGCAGACGCTGTACATTGTTGGTCGCGGCGCCGCCTATCGCATCAATACCCTGACAAAGGGTTATGGTGGCCGCGCCAAGTGATCACTTGCTGACTCGCGACGCTCAATTCTCAACTCATTATCAACTGTCAATTCAGGGGCGATTACCATGAGCCAGAAGACTGTCAAAGATTTTCATCCCGAAGTGCTCAGGCTGTTCGACAAATATGTACATGGTCAGATCAGCCGGCGTGGCTTTCTGGATGGCGCAACCAAGTTTGCTATCGGCACGGTGACTGCCGCGTCATTGCTTGACGCATTGAGCCCAAAATTTGCCGAGGCGCAGCAGGTACAGCCCACGGATGCACGCATCAAGGCCAGCTATCTGGAGTTCGATTCACCCAGGGGCTATGGCAAGGCGCGCGGTTATCTGGTGAAACCGGCCAATGTCGACCGGCAAATTGCCGACGGTGCTGGTGGTGCATGAGAATCGCGGCCTGAATCCGCACATTGAAGACATTGCCCGGCGTGTGGCGCTGGAGAACTTCATTGCCTTTGCACCGGATGCACTGTTTCCACTGGGCAGATATCCGGGCGATGAGGAAAAGGCGCGCGAGCTGTTCCCCAAACTGGATCAGGCCAAGGTGCGTGAAGATTTTGTAGCGGCTGCGGCGCTTCTGAAAGCCATGCCGGACAGCAATGGCAAGGTGGGTGTAACCGGCTTCTGCTACGGCGGAGGCATGGCCAATTTCCTTGCCGCGCGTATTCCCGACCTGGGAGCGGCTGCGCCGTTCTATGGCAATCAGGTGCCTGCCGAAGAAGCCGCCAAAATCAAGGCCGCCTTGATGCTGCACTACGCCGAGACCGACGAGCGCATCAATGCCGGCTGGCCGGCATATGAAGCCGCATTGAAAGCGGCCGGTGTGAAGTATGAGATGTACCAGTATCCCGGCACCCAGCATGGGTTCAACAATGACACCACGCCGCGCTACGACGAAGCGGCGGCCAAGCTGGCCTGGCAACGCACCATCAGCTTTTTCAACAAGTATCTGCGGACGTGATCGACTGACTCAGGGTCCGTTAACGATCAGGCAATCGCTCACACAACTACAAGATCGGAGTCCTGCATATGAGTAACTACAATCGCCGTCATTTCCTCAAAGCAAGTACCGCCGCTGCGGTTGCCGCATCCACTGTCCCGGGGTTGGCGCAGGCAGGGGAAGCAACCGCACCGGCCGCGGCTGCCGCAAACAACGTCACCCGCACCCTCGCCCGCTACATCGTCAATGCACGTTATGAAGACTTGCCCGCCAACGTGCGCAAGGAAGGCGTACGTACGCTGCACAACTATATGGGCGTGGCGGTGGGCGGCTCCGGGCATGAGACGGTCGATCACGCCATTGCGGCGCTGGCGCCGTTTTCGGGACCGAAGCAGGCCAGCCTGATGGGTCGACGCGAACGCTTCGACATCATGAATGCGGCTTTCATCAACGGCGCCAGCAGCCATGTGTTCGACTACGACGATACGCATCTGAAAACCATCATCCATCCCGGTGGGCCGGTGGTGTCAGCGATACTGGCGCTGTCGGAATACAAACCGGTATCGGGCAAGGAGTTTCTCAATGCGCTGGTGCTGGGCGTGGAAACCGCGTGCCGCATCGGCAATGTGGTGTATCCGAATCACTATGACGTGGGCTGGCACATCACCGGCACGGCCGGTGTATTCGGCGCAGCGGCGGCGGTCGGCAAGTTGCTGGGACAGAACGAACAGCAGATGGTGTGGAGCCTGGGACTGGCGGCCTCGCAACCGGTTGGGTTCCGCGAGTCATTCGGCTCGATGAACAAGAGCTTCAATCCCGGACGCGCCGCTTCCAACGGCTTGTTCGCCGCCTTGCTGGCGTCGCAGAACTACACCAGTTCGGAAGGGCATGATCGAAGCGCGGCGCGGTTGGGCCAATACCATCAGCACCAAGCAGGACTTCAAGCAGATCACCGAGGGGCTGGGTCAGCGTTATGAAGCCGCACTGAACACCTACAAGCCGTTCGCATGCGGCATCGTCATTCATCCATCCATCGATGCGGCCATCCAGCTGCGCAATCAGCACAAGCTGACTGCCGAACAGATTGAAAGCATCAACCTGCGCGTACACCCGCTGGTGGTCGAGCTGACCGGCAAGCGAACGCCGCAGATCGGGCTGGAAGGCAAGTTCAGTGTGTATCACTCGGTGGCAGTGGCCATCATCGATGGCGCTGCCGGTGAAAAGCAGTACAGCGACCGCGCCGTGCGTGATGCAAAAATCATGGCTCTGCGCGACCGGGTGCAGACCAGCATCGATCCTGCAGTGAAGACCGAACAGGTAGACATGACCATTACGCTCAAGGACGGACGCAAGCTGCACAAGTTCATCGAGCACGCCATCGGCAGTGTCGAGGTGCCGATGACCGATCAGCAGCTGGAAACGAAATTTACCGATCTGGCGGAAGGCATTCTGCCAGCGGCACAGATCAGGAAGCTGATGGATACCTGCTGGCAGGTAGAGCAGTTGTCGAGCGCCGACATGGTTGCCAAGGCGTCAGTGCCAGCGTGAACCAAGGATGGGCCCGTGAAATGGGCCACGCTGCATATGTCACAACACAAACGTGTGCCCCTGCAGTTAAGGAACCTCTGAATAACCGTAGCGAGCGAAGACAGGTTGCGTTCGCCCGGAGCGCAGGAACCGGAGTTTATCGAGAATAAATGAGGATTCCGAGCACCGGACGGACGCAAGATGTCGAGCGCAGTAGGTTATTCAGAGATTTCTTAAAACATATTGAGTGAGATGGGATAGCCACTCGATACGCTGGCCGCCACCGTTCAGCACCGCTACACTGCGCGCCACTTTCACCTTCCCGACACGTCCACTGCATGAGCGAGACCGCTGCCCCTAAAACCAGTCGTCTGGATACCCTGCGCCAGTCATTGGCGCAGGGCACGATGCGTCATGCGCATCGTCTGGTGAATGCGCTGCATCCGGCGGAAATTGCGGCGCTGCTGGAATCGCTGCCCGCAGCGAAGCGGGAGATTGTCTGGGGTTTCATCGATCCCGAGATTGAAGGTGAGGTGCTGGTTGAATTGAACGACCAGTTGCGCACGGATCGGATCGACGGCATGGATGCGGAAGAACTGATTGCCGTGGCCGAAGGCATGGAAGTGGATGACCTCGCCGATCTGATCGGCGACCTGCCGGAGGAAGTAACGCAACGCGTGCTGCATTCCATGGACATGCAGGATCGTGAACGTCTGAATGCGATGCTGGCCTATCCCGAAGATGCCGCCGGCAGTCTGATGAATGTGGACACGGTGACCGTGCGCCCTGACGCCACACTGGAAGTGGTATTGCGCTACCTGCGCATGCGCGGCGAATTGCCGGAACGCACCGATCGTCTGTTTGTGGTGACGCGCCTGGATCGTTATCTGGGTGCGCTGGATGTTACCCGGCTGCTGACCAGCGATCCTGAACTCACCGTCGGTGAAGTCATGGACAGCAGCGTTGAAGCCATCGCACCGGAAGCGCCTGCCAGCGAAGTGGCGGTGCTGTTCCAGAATCGCGATCTGGTTTCTGCGCCGGTAGTGAGCAGTGATGGCAAGCTGGTGGGACGCATCACCATTGACGATGTGGTGGACGTGATCCAGGAACAGGCCGATCACTCGGTGAAGTCACTGGCCAACCTGCAGGATGAAGAAGACCTGTTTTCCAGCATCATTCCCAGCGCACGTCGCCGCGCCGTATGGCTGGGCATCAACCTGCTCACTGCGTTTCTGGCTTCGGGAATTGTGGCTGCGTTTGAAGGCACGATTCAGCGCGTGGTGGCGCTGGCGGTGCTGATGCCCATTGTCGCCAGCATGGGTGGCATTGCCGGTACACAAACGGTCACCTTGATCGTGCGTGGTCTGGCGCTGGGTCAGGTGAGCTGGGGTAATACGCGCTGGTTGCTGATGAAAGAAGTCAGCGTGGCGCTGCTGAATGGCCTGCTGTGGGCCAGCGTGGTGGGTCTGTACGCCTATCTGCTGTTCCATACCTGGATGATCACCGCCATCATGTTCATGGCCATGATGATCAACCTGCTCGCTGCCGCATTGGTGGGCGTGACAGTGCCGCTGGTGCTCAAACGCATGCGCGTCGATCCGGCGCTGGCCAGTGGCGTGATTCTCACCACCTTTACCGACTGCATCGGTTTTGCGGCCTTGCTAGGACTGGCTTCCCTGCTGCTCACCTGAGACCGCTGGCGCTTCAGCAACGTTCTCATCCTTGGGCAGAACAAACCGGCGCAACACCGAAGTCATGCCGGTGGTATCCAGCATCTGGCCTTGCAGGAAATCGACCATCTTGGCGCTCTGCGCCATGGCGTCGTGATAACCCAGGTCAATCAGCTCGCGCGTGAAGCTGCTCTGGAACATCAGGTAACTCATCAGTTCGCCACCCCCCGCATTCATGGCGCCCATGGTGCGCAGCAGAGCGCGCAGGCTGCGCGGCAGATTCTGCACGTGACGGCGCGCGATCTCGGCAATGTCGCGGCTGGGCATGATCACCAGTATTTCAATCGGCTTTATGACCCGGTCATGGATGGTGACTGGCCCGGTCTTGCGGATGATGTTGTTGACCTGGATCAGGCGCTCGAAGTCGGCATACAGACCATCCGAAAACAAGGCATCCAGCATGTAACCGAAAATCTGGCCGAAGCTCGGCCCTTGCAGGGGCACACGCGCCCGCTGGCGTTCGCCGCTGCGTGTCGCCACCACAAAAATACGATCCGCACCCAGATGAATGGCCGGACTGAACGGCGATGACTGGCGCATGGAACCATCGCCATAGTATTCATTACCCATTTTTACGGCCGGAAACAGGAACGGTACGGCCACACTGGCCATCAGGTGATCGAGGGTGATCTCGGCCGGCTCGCCGGCATGCCGCACCCGCGTCCAGGGCAGCTGGCCGGGCGTGGACTGGAAAAAGAACATCGAGCGTGAACTGCTGTATCCCGCCGCCGAGATGGCCAGCGCATGTAAATGACCATCCTTGATCGAGTGTTCGATACGCGAAAAATCGTAGTTGGCGCTGAGCAAGTCACGCAGCGGCGCATTATTGAACAGCGACCGCGGTGGTGGCAGCAGCCAGCCGCCGGAAAGCATGGCCAGCATCCAGTGCAGCCCGTCCTTGAGCATGGTGGGTGCGCTGGCATCGAAAACATGCGGAACCTGAAAATTGCGCCAGACCCGTTCCAGATTGCCGGTGGCCACGCGGAAGCGATGCGCATGAATGGCCAGTTCGGTAGCGTTGATGGCGCCGGCCGAGGTACCGATGACGACCGGGAACGGATTGACCGAGCGTGACGGCAGCAAATCCGACAGTGCCTTGAGCACGCCAATCTGATACGCCGCGCGCGCACCCCCGCCCGGCAGCACCAGCGCCGTTCTGGTCGTCGAGGATGGATACTCCGCTACCTGAGTCACGCTGCCCACTTTCACTTTATAGTCAGGGTCTGAACCAAACCCAGCCACAGGCTGTCTCAGAACTGACCGTCATGATTATTTGGCGCTAGTATTGCACGGTGTGACTACCACCTGGTTCACATCCGGGCTTGTTGCCCACTCTGTTCAACCTGCCCTGTTCAACCCACATGGGGATTGCCAAGATGAAATTCGCCACTGTTGTTCGTGCATTGCTGAGTGTGATGGTGCTGCAATGTCTGAGCATCGCGCAGGCTGCTGATGCTCCCGCTGTAGGCAGCGCCGCACCGGCATTCAAGCTACAGGATCAGAATGGCCAGATGCACACGCTGGAAGAATACAAGGGGAAGTGGCTGGCGCTGTACTTCTACCCCAAGGACAACACGCCGGGCTGTACCACTCAGGCTTGCGAGTTTCGTGACAACATTTTCGCGTTTCGCGATGCTGGAGCGGTGATCGTGGGTGTCAGCGTGGATGATGCCGCGTCACACAAGAAGTTTGCCGAGGAACACGGCCTGCCGTTCACGTTGCTCGCTGATCCGACCAAGGTCGCAGCGACTGCCTACGGCGTCATTCGCGGCATGACGGGTGCGCTGGGTGTCGCTCAGCGCGATACATTCCTGATTGATCCGAATGGCAAAATCGCCAAGCACTATGTGCGCGTCGATCCCAAGGGCCATTCACAGATCGTGCTGGCTGATATCAAGACGCTGCAAAAGAAGTGAAGTAGGGGCGCGGGTTTGAAACCCGCCCGCGCTAACCATCAGGCGCGCTGTTCGATACGCACGATGCGCCCTTGCGCATCGTGATGCACCACGCAAACCGAACTGTCGCGACCGGTGCGAATGTCCTGCTCGAGCAGACCAAAATGGGTTGCATAGTCACGCAGTGGCTTGGCCTGTGCCTGCTGCACCTTGTCGGTACTCAGGAACTTCCACAGCAACAGTGTGCTTGAGGTGCTGAACAGGGCTACTGCCGAATTTTCAACCGACAGGGACGCGCCTAACGCCGGCAGTTTCATCAGGGTGGCGTGTAATCCGACGCCCAGGCCCATCGTCCAGGCATAGATGCTCAGCAAGGGTCGCCACAACCATAGCCAGCAACCCCACAACATGGCGGTAGACGCATCAGAGAACAGGCGACTCTGCCAATGCAGATGGGGACGTGCATCGATGATCAACGAATCGTTCATAAATCTGTCAGGCGTAACGGCGCGGGTTATGTTCAGGGGCGCGCAGTATGCCGATATCAGTCTAGGCAGGGAATGAAAATTCCGTGAAAGTCACTTGATCATTTTGTCGCAATCACCCGACTTATCCTTGATTGGCCGCACGCCACGATCAGGACTGATCCAGCGCGCCCGCTTACCGTCGCTACGCAGCAACACTTTTGGATACGCGACGACGGTGGCCGCCACGTTGATCACCCAGAACACGATGGGATACCAGATCATCCAGTAGTAGTTCCGCCCCAGTCCCTGGTCGTAGCGACTGTCCAGCCACTTGCTCAGTCCGAATTGCAACAGGCAGGTTGCACCCAGTATCAACCCACTGCTTTGCGGGATCAGCGGCGAACCGAACAGCGGCAACATCCCTTTGGGCAACACCAGACCTGCCAGCCAGAGCATCGTCAGCACCAGCATCAGATACGACCAGAACACACTGACCAGCATCTCCAGCAACAAGGGCCACATGTAGTTCTGGCCCAGACGAGTCAGTACATTCAGGTTCTTGAGCAACACCTGCGCGCCGCCCATGGCCCAGCGCAGCCTTTGTTTCCAGAGTCCGCGCACGGTTTCCGGCATCAGTATCCAGACCAGCGCGTTGGGCTCAAAGCTCACCTTCCAGCCGGCGCGTTGCAGCTTCCAGGTGATATCGATGTCTTCGGTCAGCATGTCGGGACTCCAGTAGCCCACTTCATGCACCGCCGACTTGCGAAAGGCAGTGATCACGCCGGAGACCGTGAAGATTCGCCCAAAGCTTTGTTGCGCGCGCTTGATCATGCCCACGATGGATGAAAACTCACCGACCTGAACCCGTCCGAGCAAGGTGGAGCGATTGCGTATACGCGGATTGCCGGTCACCGCAGCCATATGTGGATCAGCAACGAAATGCCGCACCAGCCAGTGCGCCGCGTGTCTGTTGAGCAGCGCATCGCCGTCAATGCCAATCAATATTTCATGGCGCGCCAGCAAGCTGCCGGCCTGCAGGCCCATGGCCTTGCCCTGGTTCTGCGCCAGATGCACCACGCGCAGGCGCGGATGCTGCGCCGCCATGCGCTCCAGCACTTCGGCGGTGTTGTCGGTACTGCCGTCATTGATGGCGATGACTTCGAATTCGGGATAGTCCAGCGCCAGCGCATGGCTGAGCGTCTCTTCGGCATTGTCACCCTCGTTGTAGCAGGGAATGAGGATGCTTACCGGCGGCGTATCCGCCAGCACCCGCGGCTGTGTGTATGCCGGCTGGCCGCGCTCGAAGCGCCAGTAAAACAGCACCGCGCCCAGCATCCACAAATAGGACATGAACAGCGGGTAGTAGAAAACAAAACCCTGTAATTCCTGCCAGACAGTTTGCAGGTACGTGGTCATTGTTCCAGCAGGCTGGCGAACAGATCAGTGAACATTCGGCTCATTGGGCTTGACGCTCAACGCCTTGCGAATCAAAGCCGCATCGGGATGGTTATCAAACAGCATGTCCGGATAGTACCCCACATGCTGTACGCCCATTTCATACAGGCTGCTGATGGTGTCGGCTATGGTCTGGCTGGGCAACAGCTTGTTGTCACGCCAGTCAACGGTTTGCAGCTCCATCACCACCTTGTCAATGGCGCCCGGCCGGCCCTTGATGCGCTCCACCAGTTCGCGATAGAACGCCGCAGGATCGGCCGCATTTTCCATGTAAGGCATGGCCATCACGGCGGTGAAGTCATAGTTGACCAGTGAATTCTCCAGCGCCTGCGCGTACCACACCTCTGCCCTGGGACTGAGCGCGACGCGTGCGTACAGATTGCGCGCGGTCTTCAGCGCTGGCTGCTGCATGCGCACGATGGCCGCCAGTTCCATCGCAAAGTTATCGAGTGCATTGATCTTGAGAATGGTCCAGCGGCCGATCAGATCGTCGCTGCTGCGAATCTCCGCAATCGAACCCGGCAACCCCCACTCGCGATACGTCTGCAAACCGGCAGTCGCTGGCATCTTCGTAATCTGACAAGGTCACGTCATCATGAAACAGCAGGCCTTCAAAGGGCGCCGCACGCGCCAGATCCGCGTAGATATCGCGGATGGTCTGGCGAGCACGCGCCGAGAACGGTGACAACCGCTGGTAACCCATGTTGAGGTGATCGCTTTTTTCTCCCGCTTTGTCTGGCAGCAAGGCCACTACCTGGTCTTTGGCGGCCGGTTCAGAAGCGGGCAGTTGCCAGGCCAGCATGGGCATCCACGCATACAGGCGCTTCGCCGGCGTACGGGTGCGAATCTGCCAGGCCACACGGTTGAACAGATCAGCGCGCATCGGCATATGGCGGCTGGGGAAGTACACCGCATCAGCAGAGCCATCACCATCCGGATCGGCATAGGCCTGCAAGTACACGGTATTCACGCCGGTGGCAGTGATGCGTTCCAGCAGGTGCCCCAGGTTTCTTTCCTGCTGTGCAGGATCAGCGTCATAGATGTAGTCCATATCTACATGCATGATTTTCTGTGGCCAGCTGTTCTCCGGGAGGTTCTGGTTGCGAATGCTGATTTCGCGATTGAGATTCCACAAGGCCATTTCGCGGCTCACGAGGATGCGCCGCAAGCCCCACAGCGGCGTATCGGCCATGTTGGCGCCATCATCCAGAGTCAGACCGACGATCAAACCCAGCTGGCCGGCAATGTCGCGCAGCGTGGCGTTATAACGTCCATACGGCCAGGCAATGACGCGGGGCGCACGGCCGATATAGCGGCGAATGACCGCGCTGCTTTGCTTGAGATCGGCTGTGACCCGCTTTTGATACGCCACTTCATCCTCGTAGCGCTTGCCCTCCGTCAGCCAGGCCCGGGTAGTGGCGGCGGGCAGCGTGTTTCCCTGTGGATTGCCGTGGATACCATGGTGCAGGTCGAAGCTGTGGCTGCCGATTTCCACCAGACCGCTGTCGCTCATTTCACGCAGCTGCGCCCAGCTCATCAGCCGCTCGCGCGGAATCTCCTTGCCATCAAAATTGACCACACGCTGGTCGTCCTGCCAGCTGCCCACCACGGCCACCACCGCCGGTATGCTGAACATTTTCAGAATCGGCCATGCACTGTCATATACCGAACGATAGCCATCATCGAAGGTGATGAGCACCGCTTTATCTGGCAGAAGTTTCCTGCCCGCTTGATCCGCCAGCACCTGATCGACACTGACAAATCGATAGCCGTTGTTGCGCAGCCAGTCGATCTGCCGCACGAACATGGTGGGGGTCACCGCATATTCCGGTATCAATGCCTGATCCGGATTGGCGATTTCGTGGTAACTCAGCACCGTGAGTTTTTCCGTAGCGGCGCGCGCCGGCGACATCGCCAGCAAGGTCACAGCACAGATCAGCGACGCCAACCATCCCAACCACGCTGGAGCTGGCAATCGCGCAAAACTGCAATACATATCGGATCCGGTCAGTGCTTGGTGTTGCGGTCTGGAAGCAATTTACAAATGAACCTGCAGGATGGTCATGGAGTTGGTTCTTCCGGATACACCGGATAACTCGCCACCGGTGAGAATGACTTTGTCGCCGTCTTCAACGATTTTCATTTCCAGCAACAGCTTGAAAATCGCCGGATACACCAGATGCGGGCTGGTATGAACAATGTCGAATGGCACCGGATACACGCCGCGATACAACGTCACACGACGGCGCGTCGCTTCGTGACGGGTAAAAGCATAGATGGGAATGTCGGAACGGATACGCGACATCCAGCGCGGCGTATTGCCGGACTCGGTCAATGCCACAATCGCTTTTACATCCAGATGATTGGCGGTGTACATCACGGCCATGGAAATGGCTTCATCAGGACGACTGAACGTGGTATCGACACTGCGTCGCAGATGAGTATGTGCCGTCTCGTATTTTTCTGCGCCCTTGATGACGCTCGACATCGCCTCGACGGCTTTCACCGGATACTTGCCGGTGGCGCTTTCGGCTGACAGCATCACGGCGTCCGTACCGTCGAGCACGGCGTTGGCGACATCGGACACTTCAGCGCGAGTCGGGATCGGATTGGTAATCATCGATTCCATCATCTGCGTCGCGGTAATCACGATACGGCGATGCTTGCGGCTTTCTTCAATGATGTGTTTCTGCAAGCTGGTCAGTTCGGCATAACCCACCTCCACACCCAGATCACCACGCGCCACCATGATGGCGTCGGAAGCCTTGATGATTTCGGTGAGATTCTCGATGGCTTCAACCCGTTCGATCTTGGCGACGATGCGCGCCTCACCACCGGCTTCATGCAATAGACGCCGTGCTTCTTCCACGTCAGCGGCGCTGCGCACGAATGACACTGCCAGATAATCACAGCGCATGCTGGCCGCCAGCTTGATGTGTTCGCGATCGCGTTCCGTCAACGCATCCGCTGACAACCCACCGCCCTGACGATTGATACCTTTATGGTCGGACAATTCACCGCCCACCAGAATCCGGGTATGGATGCGCGGGCCTTCGACCTTGATGACTTCCAGCGAAATCTGGCCGTCATTGAGCAGCAGCACATCGCCCGCCTTCACGTCATTGGGCAGGTTCTTGTAGGCCACGCCGACCGACTTGGCGGTGCCATCGGCGGGATTCAGCGAAACATCCAGCGTGAAATCATCGCCTTCAGTCAGCAGTCACCTTGCCTTCGGCAAAGCGGTCAATGCGGATCTTCGGGCCCTGCAGATCACCCAGCACGCCCACCCACTTGCCTACTGCGGTGCCCGCTTCGCGCGCCAGCTGGGCGCGACGCACATGATCTTCCGCCTTGCCATGGGAGAAATTCAGACGCACGACATCAGCGCCGGCGCTGATCATTTCGGCAAGCACCTTGGGATCATCCGTGGCCGGGCCGAGGGTGGTCAGAATTTTCGTTCTACGTAGCATGGTTCACTCAATCCAATAAATTGCCAACAAATTGCAGGGGCGGTTCACGAACCGCCCCTACGATTCAATCCACATGATCATCCAGCAGCTCTTGCTTCCAGCGCCGCCACCGCAGGCAGCACCTTGCCTTCCAGGAATTCCAGGAAGGCGCCGCCACCAGTGGAAATGTATGAAATGTCCTTTTCAACATCGTACTTTTCAATGGCTGCCAGTGTGTCGCCGCCGCCGGCGATTGAAAATGCCCCGCTTCTGGCAATGCTGTGCGCCAATGCTTTGGTGCCGCCGCCAAAAGCATCGAACTCAAACACACCCACCGGTCCATTCCAGACAATGCTACCGGACTTCTGCAGCAGCGCATCAAACATCGCAGCGGTTTTCGGCCCCACATCCAGAATCAGATCATCGGCAGCCACCGCACTGATGTCCTTCACTGTCGCCGTCGCGCTCGCGGAAAATTCCTTCGCCACCACCACATCAATGGGCAATGGAATACCCACGCCACCCTGCTTCGATTTATCGAGCAGACCTCTGGCGATATCCAGCATGTCGGCTTCGTACAGTGACTTGCCCACCGGATAACCTGCGGCTGCCAGGAAGGTGTTGGCAATGCCGCCACCGACGATCAACTGATCCACCTTGCTCATCAGGCTTTCCAGCACGGTGAGCTTGGTTGAAACCTTGGAGCCCGCCACGATCGCAGTGAGCGGTCGCTTCGGCTTCGCCAGTGCTTTTTCCAGTGCGTCGAGTTCGTTCATCAGTAGCGGGCCGGCACAAGCCACTTTGGCAAAGCGCGCCACGCCATGAGTGCTGGCCTCGGCGCGATGTGCGGTGCCGAAAGCATCCATGACGAACACATCACAGAGCGCAGCCATTTTCTGCGCCAGATCTTCCTTGTCTTTTTTCTCACCCTTGTTGAAGCGCACGTTCTCCAGCAGCACCACTTCGCCGGGTTGGCAGTCGACACCACTCAACCAATCCTTCACCAGTCGCACGGGTGAGCCCAGCAACTCAGACAGACGTTTGGCTACAGGAGCGAGCGAAAATTCCTCGGCATACACGCCTTCTTCGGGACGACCGAGGTGCGACATCAGCATCACCGCCGCACCTTTGTTTTTCGCGGCGAGAATGGTGGGCAGTGACGCGCGAATACGTGCATCCGAAGTCACCACGCCACCCGCTACTGGCACATTGAGATCTTCACGAATCAAGACACGCTTGCCAGCCAGATCCAGATCAGTCATTCGCAGGAATTTCATGGTCTCATCTCACGTAGGTTGGGCTGAGTCTTCGAAGCCCAACATGATTCGATGCCATTGTTGGGCTTCACTTCGTTCAGCACCAACCTACAAAATCCACTCAGACAACAATGGCACAAACAAGAAGGGCGGCTCACGAACCGCCCCTGCATGTTGTTACTTCGAGATGACGCGCGCCATCTCCAGCACCTTGCTCGAGTAACCCCATTCGTTGTCGTACCACGACACAACTTTGACGAAGGTACTGTCGAGCGCGATGCCCGCTTCGGCGTCGAAAATGGAGGTACGGGGATCATCACGGAAATCGGTGGAGACCACTTTTTCCTCGGTGTAACCCAGCACACCCTTCATCGGACCTTCGGACGCGGCCTTCATGGCGTCGCATATCTGCTTGTAGGTGGTCTCGGTCTTCAGCTCGACGGTGAGATCCACCACCGACACATCCGAGGTAGGCACGCGAAACGACATGCCAGTGAGTTTCTTGTTCAGCTCAGGAATGACGACACCGACGGCCTTGGCGGCGCCGGTCGAGGACGGGATGATGTTCTCCAGAATGCCACGACCGCCGCGCCAATCTTTGTTGGACGGGCCGTCAACGGTTTTCTGGGTCGCGGTGGCGGCGTGCACGGTGGTCATCAGACCGCGCTTGATGCCGAAGGTATCGTTCAACACCTTCGCGATCGGCGCCAGGCAGTTGGTGGTGCACGAGGCGTTGGAGATGATGGCCTGACCGGCATAGGTCTTGTCGTTCACGCCGAACACGAACATCGGTGTATCGTCTTTCGACGGCGCCGACATGATGACTTTCTTCGCCCCCGCAGCGAGATGCTTCTCGCAGGTTTCCTTGGTAAGGAACAGACCGGTGGCCTCGACGACGATGTCCGCGCCCACCTCGCCCCACTTGAGTTCAGCAGGATCTTTGACCGCGGTGAGACGGATTTTCTTGCCGTTCACCACCAGCGTGTTGCCTTCGACCGAGATGCTGCCCTTGAAGTTACCGTGCACGGAATCGTACTTCAGCATGTAGGCCAGGTAGTCGGGCTCGAGCAAGTCGTTGATCGCCACGATCTCGATGTCCGGAAAGTCCTGCACCGCGGCGCGAAACACCATGCGTCCGATACGACCGAACCCGTTGATACCGACTTTGATAGCCATGTTCCGATCCTCGCCCTTAATGTATGAAAACTGGAGTGACAACCCGACAAATCAATAAGCAGCCATTATGCCGTGAGTACGCGTTGTGTCACCTGGACAACGTTTTCCACGGTGAAGCCAAAGTGTTTGAACAGGTCTTTGGCCGGCGCCGATGCGCCAAAACTGCGCATGCCGATCACCTCACCCTTCAAACCTGCGTAGCGATACCAGCCATCAGCCACACCGGCCTCGATGACTACACGCGCCTGCACCGATGGCGGCAGCACCTGTTCGCGATACGCGGCATCCTGCGCTGCAAACACGGCCGTATTGGGCATGGACACGACGCGCACTCGCCTGCCTGCAGCGGCAAGTTGTTTTGCCGCCTCCACGGCCAGCGCCACTTCGGAACCGGTGGCAATCAGAATGACCTCCGGCGCGCCACTCGAATCCACCAGTACATAGCCGCCGCGCTTGATATCAGACACCTGTTGCGCCGTGCGCGTCTGGAAGGCCAGTGCCTGACGCGTCAGGACCAGCGAGCTCGGGCCAGTGGCATGTTTGATCGACTCACCCCAGGCCACCGCCGTTTCCACAGTATCGCAGGGACGCCACACCTGCATGTTGGGAATGATGCGTAGCGAGGCGACGTGTTCCACCGGCTGGTGCGTTGGGCCATCTTCGCCCAGACCAATCGAGTCGTGGGTAAACACGTAAATGACGCGCTGCTTCATCAATGCCGACATACGCAGGGCGTTGCGCGCGTAATCGGAGAACACCAGGAAGGTGCCACCGTAGGGAATGAAGCCGCCGTGCAGGGCCAGACCATTCATGATGGCCGCCATACCGAACTCGCGCACACCGTAGTGCAGATAGTTGCCGCTGGCATCGTCGCCGGTGATGGCCTTTGAATCCTTGCGATTGGTGTTGTTGGAACCGGTCAGATCCGCCGAACCACCCAGGAATTCCGGCAGGCTGGGGCCAATACCATTGAGTGCAGCTTGCGAAGCCTGACGGGTCGCCACTGTTGCGGCCGCCTCCACCGTCCTGGCGATGTAAGCATCCAGCACAGCGTCAAAATTCACCGGCAATTCACCGGCCATGCGGCGTTTGAATTCGCTGGCCAGCTCCGGGAACTGCTGCGCGTAGGCGGCGAACAATTCATTCCAGCTCTTTTCCAGTGCCGCACCAGAATCACGGCAATCCCAGCCCGCACGAATCTCGGCGGGAATCTCGAACGGCGCATGCGGCCAGCCGAGGTGTTGACGTGCAGCGGCCACTTCATCCACTCCCAGGGCAGCGCCGTGCGTCGCTTCCGTACCCTGCTTGTTAGGGGCGCCAAAACCGATGACCGTCTTGCAGCAGATCAGAGTCGGCTTGCCTGCGGACTTCGCTTGCTGAAGCGCTTTTTCAATGGCCACCGGATCGTGACCATCCACGCCCGGCACTACATTCCAGCCGTAGGCAGCAAAGCGTTTCGGCGTGTCATCGGTAAACCAGCCATGCACTTCGCCATCGATGGAAATGCCGTTGTCGTCGTAGAACGCAACCAGTTTGTCGAGCTTGAGCGTGCCAGCCAGTGAACACACTTCGTGCGAAATACCTTCCATCAGGCAGCCATCACCTAGGAATACATAGGTGTGATGATCGACCACATCGAATCCGGGGCGATTGAACTGCGCCGCCAGCAGTTTTTCCGCCAGCGCCATGCCAACTGCATTGGCAATGCCCTGCCCCAATGGGCCGGTGGTGGTTTCGATGCCCAGATGCAGATCATGTTCCGGATGGCCTGCGGTATGCGCACCCAGCTGACGGAAGCGCTTGATCTCGTCAATACTCAGCGGATAGCCAGTCAGATTCAGCAGCGCATACAGCAGCATCGAACCATGACCATTGGATAAGTACAAAGCGATCACGATTAGCCCACTGGGGATTATTCGGGCTGTGCTTCAAGTGATCGCGCCATAACACCTGCGCAATATCCGCCATGCCCATGGGCGCGCCGGGGTGTCCGGAATTGGCCGCTTGCACTGCGTCCATAGCAAGAAAACGAATGGCATTGGCCAGGGCAAGGCGGGAAGGCGTAACAGACATGAAACAACCGCTCCGGACGCGACAAACAGATTGATGGGCCAAATAGATGGACAGTTCTGGGTAGCTCCCCTGAGTTAACCGTGACCAGAACGGGTTAAGTCAGTAGCGCCAAAAAGGGCGCGCATTGTCCAACAGGATGCCGCGCGTAGCAAACGGAACACAGCTCGCAGTAGCCGTTCCCGGCGTTGCCACCTATCATTGTTTTTTGCCGAGCCAATTTCGTGACCCTAGCCGTGCCCCAGAACCATGAACCAGCCTGCTGATCTCGATCCGGAAACCGAGCGTTTGGGTTATCACCCGGGTTCCAGCCGGCGTCTCACGTTTGCGCGCCGACTGCTGTATCGCCTCATGGTTCCCGTGGGGCGCATGGCGCTGGATCTACCGTGGTACACAGCGCGCCTGACTGTGGTTGGCGAATCGGCCCTGAACGAAGCCGTAACCAAACACGGCGCCGTGATCCCGGTGTGCTGGCATCAGCATCTGCTGGTTTGCGCCCGTTACCTGGTTGCAAGGCGGATCAAGCAGCTCAAACCCGGCTTCCTGATCAGTCCCTCGGTGGATGGCGAGGCGCCCAGCATGCTCGCCGGCAGCTATGGCGCGCAGGTCATTCGTGGCTCGAGCACCCACACCGGCACGCGCGCGATCCGTCATCTCTGTAAAGCGCTGGCGCGTGAACAGTTATCGCCACTGATTACACCGGATGGCCCCCGCGGACCGCGATTCCAGTTCAAGGCAGGCGCCCTGATGGCGGCCCAGCTGAGCGGCGTCCCTGTCATACCGCTGGCTTACGCTGCACGCCCGGCACGGGTGCTGCGCACCTGGGACAAATTCGTCCTGGTACCGCCGTTCGCCCGCATCGTCGTGGCTGTAGGCACGCCGGTGTACGTGCCGCGCGATTTGAATGAAGCACAGCGCGAAACGCTGCGCATAGACATGCAACAGCGCATGTTGGAAACCTACCAACTGGCCGAACAGACACTGCGGGCGTGATTTCTATCTAACGCAGCTTTGCGCTTTTAAGCAGCGGCTCCAGCTTGCTGCGCATGACACTCGGCGCTGACACCCGTATTGGATTGCGCCACCAGGAACCACGGCGGCCCTTCGCCGGAGAACGCAGGGGCAGGATCCCAGTCACTCGGCAACTCACCATTTACGGCATTCCACAGCGAGCGCTCAACGTCATAAATGCACGGCGCATAGTAGTGGTAACGGTCGAAGCGGCCGCTGGTTTCGAGGAACGTATAGTAGAGCGCGTACTCGGTCCAGGGTCTCGCGGCCATAAGGTATACGCGCCATGCGGCATATTCGGCCCGCTGACGCGTACGACTGATGTGCCAGCGCTGTTTCCAGCCACGTATTCCGCGCGAGTACTCGCCGCAGGCGATTTTTTCTTCGAGCGTGCTGCGCAGATCCTCCACCGCACGCCGATGTAGCAGCGCGGGGGTAACATTGTGCGTCACACCACGTCGCGGGGCATGTACGCGCAGCACCTGCTCGACACGCTCATACCAGTAATCCTGTGCGTGATGCTGGATCACAAAACAGGCGCCGCGGCCGCTGCCTGCAAGTTGTTCGGCGCTCACCGGACGGGTGCACACCACATCGGCATCGAAGGTGAGGTAAAGCTCACTCTCGATGCGCTCAAAGATGGCAAGCTTGATCATCTGCTGACGGAACCAGCCGCTTTGCCTCAGCTTCAGGGCAAATTCCGGCACCACCTGGAGTTCCGATTCGACGCGCAGCTCGAAGGGATACCGCCGCGTCTGGTAGCGCGCAGCGAGCTCGGCCCGTTGCGCGTCCGGACACACCACCCAGATACGACGCAGCCCTGAAAAATTCAGCTCGAGCGACTCGAACAGGAGCTCGGCACGCTCAGCGTCTCTGAGCGTCAGTGGTAGTACAGCGTCAAGCCACATTTTAATGTTCCCTATAGGGTTCGCAGCCAGCAAATCGCTATACTGCGCGGCCAGTGACCAGCCAATCAATCCTGATCAACTAAATTCCAAGGATCTTCCACATGCCCGGCAGTTATCTGTTTACGTCAGAATCCGTCTCCGAAGGCCATCCGGACAAGATTGCCGACCAAATTTCCGATGCGGTGCTGGACGCCATCCTGCAACAGGACAAATCGGCCCGCGTCGCCTGCGAAACCATGGTGAAAACCGGTGTGGCCATCGTGGCCGGCGAAATCACCACCAGCGCCTGGATCGATCTGGAAGCCCTGACCCGCAAGGTGATTCTGGACATCGGTTACGACTCCAGTGACGTGGGTTTTGACGGCGCCACCTGCGGCATTCTGAATCTGATCGGCAAGCAATCGCCGGACATCAATCAGGGCGTGGATCGCAAGAACCCCGAAGAACAGGGGGCCGGCGACCAGGGCCTGATGTTCGGCTACGCCTGCAATGAAACCAAAGAGCTGATGCCTGCCGCCATTTACTACGCACATCGTCTGGTAGAACGTCAGGCCAAGGTGCGCAAGAAAGGCGTGCTGCCCTGGCTGCGTCCGGACGCCAAGTCACAAGTCACGCTGCGCTACGAAAATGACAAGGCCGTGGGCCTGGATGCCGTGGTGCTCTCCACCCAGCACGATCCCAACATCAAGCACAAGGATTTGCGTGAGGCGGTGATCGAGGAAATCCTCAAGCCCGTGCTGCCCAAAGGCTGGTTCGAGAAAGTGCCCGCCAAAAAGATTCACATCAACCCCACCGGCAAGTTCGTCATCGGTGGCCCGGTGGGCGACTGCGGCCTGACCGGCCGCAAGATCATTGTCGACAGCTACGGCGGCATGGCTCGTCACGGCGGCGGTGCGTTTTCGGGCAAGGATCCCTCCAAGGTAGATCGATCTGCGGCTTATGCGGCGCGCTATGTGGCCAAGAACATTGTGGCTGCCGGTCTCGCCGATCGCTGCGAAATCCAGGTGTCCTACGCCATTGGCGTGGCCGAACCCACCTCGATTACGGTCACCACCTTCGGCACCGGCAAGATTGCCGATGACAAGATCGAGAAGCTGGTGCGCAAGCACTTCGATCTGCGCCCGTACGGCATCACCAAGATGCTCGACCTGCTACACCCCATGTATCAGGCCACCGCCTCTTACGGTCACTTCGGCCGTGCGCCGGCAGCCATGACCAATCCGGCGGACAAGAATGAAAAGTTCACGGCATTCTCCTGGGAGAAGACGGATCGCGCCGAGGCTTTGCGCAAGGACGCAAAGCTGTAAATTTGAATCCGTAGCGGCAGCAGACGCGTATTTGTCTGCTGCTACTACAATCTGTCATTGAGGAGCGCTGCAGCACCCCACCTGGGGTAGTCAGGCTCGATGACGGAGATACCGATCAACCGCGCTCTTAACTTCAGTTCACTACTTCAGTTAGGAAATTCACATGAACGCCGTTGTATCGAAAGATTTCAAGGACTACTACGTCAAGGACATGACGCAAGCCGGCTGGGGCCATAAAGAAATGGCCATTGCTGAAACCGAAATGCCGGGCTTGATGGCGATCCGCAAGGAATACGCCGCCAGCCAACCACTGAAAGGCGCCCGCATTGCCGGTTCGCTGCACATGACGATTCAGACCGCCATGTTGATTGAAACGTTGAAAGCGCTCGGCGCCGACGTGCGTTGGGCGTCCTGCAACATCTATTCAACACAAGACCACGCCGCTGCCGCAATTGCCGCCAACGGCACCCCGGTGTTCGCGTACAAGGGCGAGACACTGGATGAATACTGGGATTACACACACCGTATATTTGAGTGGCCAAATGGCACCAATGCCAACATGATTCTCGACGACGGTGGCGATGCCACGTTGTTGTTGATGCTGGGCAGCAAGGTTGAGAAAGACGCCTCGTTGATCAGCAAGCCCACCAATGAAGAAGAAGTGGCGTTGTATGCCTCGATCAGGAAGCGGCTGGCTGCGCAGCCCGGTTGGTACTCGGCACGGCTTGCGCAAATCAAGGGCGTGACTGAAGAAACCACTACCGGTGTCAAGCGACTGTACGAAGTCGCCAAGAAAGGTGAACTGCCCTTCCCGGCAATTAACGTCAATGATTCAGTGACGAAATCCAAGTTCGACAACTTGTATGGATGCCGCGAATCACTGGTGGATGCCATCAAGCGCGCCACCGATGTGATGCTGGCTGGCAAGGTGGCCGTGGTTGCCGGTTATGGCGATGTGGGCAAGGGTTCAGCCGAGAGTCTGCGTGCGTTGTCGGCACAGGTATGGGTAACGGAAATTGATCCGATCTGTGCCTTGCAGGCGGCGATGGAAGGTTATCGCGTAGTGACCATGGATGAAGCGGCCGACAAGGCCGATATCTTCGTCACGACCACCGGCAACGTGAACGTGATTACGCATGAACACATGAAGCGCATGCGGCATCAGGCCATCGTCTGCAACATCGGTCACTTCGACAGCGAAATCGAAATCGCCGCACTGAAACAGTATCAATGGGAGAACATCAAGCCTCAGGTCGATCATGTGATCTTCCCGGACGGCAAGCGGATTATTGTGCTCGCCGAGGGGCGCCTGGTGAACCTCGGCTGCGGCACCGGCCATCCGTCGTTCGTGATGTCGAATTCCTTCACCAACCAGGTGTTGGCACAGATTGAATTGTTCCAGTACGGCGCCAAGTACAAGAATGACGTGTATGTATTGCCGAAACATCTGGATGAAAAAGTGGCGCACCTGCACCTGGAGCGTATCGGTGTGAAGCTGACCAAGCTGACCGATGAACAAGCCAGATATATAGGTGTGTCCAGCGACGGCCCCTTCAAGGCAGATCACTACCGGTATTGAATGTATGGGCGGTTCGCGAACCGCCCTCTTTCATACGCTTCAGAAGGGTCGCTCACGAGCGGCCTCTACGTTCCTCTTACCGAAAAAGGCCGACGAAAGTCGGCCTTGTTGTTTGCGCCACGGTTCAGTTTCGACAAGCTACATGTCGGCATTTCGCGAACGGTTAAAAACTGCGAAGCAATACCCGTAATTCCGCGAACCTGTTCGACCCGACAGCACTCATAACCTACGGCGTTCAAGTTTTTTGCCAGCTGACCTCGCTAAAATACTTTCAGCTCCTCACTCCTGTTTCTGTCCATGTCGAAACCACGCTCACTCAAATTTCTGCAAATTACCGACACACACTTGCTGGGTGATCGCGATGGGCTGCTGCGCGACGTGCCAACGTTTGCCACATTGCAGGCGGTGCAAGCGCATGCTGCCGGGCATTTCCGCAACCCGGATGGGGTGCTGCTGACCGGCGATCTGGTGCAGGATGATGCAGCGGGCTATGCGCTGATACGCGAAGCATTCGAGGATTCAAGCGTTCCCGTGTATTGCATTCCCGGCAATCATGATTTGCCGGATGCCATGTATGAATCCCTGAATCAATCACCCTTTGTGCTGGACGATCACCGCGTAATCGGCAACTGGCTGTTGATATTGCTGAATAGCTGGCAACCCCATAGCGCGGGCGGTTCGCTCGGTGATAAACAGCGGCTACGACTGGAAACACTGCTGACACAACATGCAGATCATCATGCCCTGATCTGTCTGCACCATCATCCAATTGCCATGCACAGCGACTGGCTCGACAAGGTTGGCCTGCAGGATGCAGCGGCTTTTGAGCAATGCTTGCAGCGCCATGACAACGTACGCGGCGTGGTGTGGGGACATGTGCATCAGAACCTTGATGTGCAGCGTAACGGCGTCAGGTACATGGCCACGCCCTCCACCTGCGCACAGTTTCTGCCCAACAGTGCAGGGTTCGCCGTAGACTCACGGCCACCGGGCTATCGCACGCTGACGCTACACCCGGATGGCTCGCTGGACACTGAAGTCATCTGGCTCTGATTATTGGCGGTATCGCCATCGCGAACTACACAGGAAACTTGCATGTGGGCACGATTCATCCTGCTGATGATGGCATTGCTGCTGAGCAGCGTCGCCAAGGCTGATCCCGCCATCTGGCAGGTCAAGGGCAAGCACAACACGCTGTACCTGCTAGGCACTGTGCATCTGCTGCCAACCGATGAACAGCTACCGGCCAATATTCGCAATGCCTATGGCGAAGCCGAACAACTGTTGATGGAAATCGACATGGATGACATGGATCCGTTAACCACACAGGGGCTGATGATGCAGCTCGGCCTGTTGCCTGAGGGCGAAGACCTGCTGACGCAGCTGGATGCTGCGACTCAGCGCAAGCTGCAAACCACTGCCAGCAACCTGGGTTTTGACACCCGAGTATTGTCACGGTTTCAACCCTGGCTGGCAGCGATGATGCTCGAGCAGCTACAGTTCGCCAAGCTGGGATTCTCGGCTACATCAGGCATCGAGATGCGCCTGACCGAGCAGGCAGCGCAGGATCGCAAGGAGATCGCGGGTCTGGAGACGCTGCAAGAACAACTGAATTTCTTTGCCCAAATGAAGCCGTCAGCACAGCGGGACTATCTGCGTCAGACCCTGGATGAGATGCAGGAATCCCCACAGGAAATACAGGAGATGCTGGGTGCCTGGCGCAAGGGCGACATCAGTCACTTGCAAGGTATGCTGAATGAAGCGCTGGCCGACAGTCCGGAACTGATGATGCAGCTCACCACGCATCGCAATCAACGCTGGCTGGTTACACTGAAGCAGCTGCTGGAATCACAATCGGATGACTATCTGGTGGCAGTGGGCGCGCTGCATCTGGTCGGCGATCAGGGCCTGGTGACGCTGCTGAAGCGCGCCGGTTACTCAATCACACCGGCAACTGAAGAGCTCACATCCTGCTCACAACTTACCCAGAGCTTGTATCAACACAAATCCCAGCCAGGCCGCCAGCAGACACAGCCCGACGGATGCCAGCACATTCAGCCCGGCCATGAATATCGCGCCGGAACGCGCCAGCATCAGTGTCTGCAAACTGAAAGACGAGAAAGTGGTGAATCCACCCAGAATGCCGATCATCAGGAACTGACGCGCGACCAGCGGAATTGACCAGCGGTCGTTTTCGGTCATGGCGGCCAGCGCGCCAATCAACAAACTGCCCAGCACATTGACCAGCAACGTTCCCCACGGGAAGGTCGCCCAGCGGGATTGCACCCATTCGCTACAGGCGAAACGCGCCACGCTGCCCAGCGCGCCGCCGAGGGCGACCCAGAGGTAGGTGGTCATCACACCTCGATCATGTCGAATTCTTCCTTGCCCGCCCCGCAATCCGGACAACGCCAGGACAGCGGTACATCTTCCCAGCGGGTGCCCGGCGCAATACCCGCTACGGGGTCGCCTTTCTCTTCTTCATACACATAGCCGCAAATCACGCACAGGTAGGATTTCATTTGCCAACAACCGGATCGAGGATGAGTTAACAGGCCTCGATTAAACCGGGAACCCTAAACCCACGCAACCGGAATGGTGCGATTCCGGATGGAACCACCTACACTTTCACTCTTGCATGCAGTTCCATCAGCGAGTTCATTCATGAGTTTGTACAGCGAAGCCTGTCGTTACATACCCGGCGGCGTCAATTCGCCGGTGCGCGCCTTTCGTGGCGTGGGCGGCGAACCGGTGTTTCTGTCACGGGCCAGCGGCGCTTATGTGTTTGACGCTGCCGGCAAACGCTACATTGACTACGTGGGTTCGTGGGGTCCGATGGTGCTGGGTCATGCGCATCCGGAGGTCATCAAGGCTGTACAGGAGCGCGCCGCGCTGGGACTGAGCTTTGGCGCCCCGACTGAAATTGAAACCGCATTGGCCAAGAAACTATGTGAGCTGATGCCGTCGATTGAACTGGTACGCATGGTCAGCTCCGGCACCGAAGCCACCATGAGCGCCATTCGTCTCGCACGCGGCTTTACTGGCCGCGACAAGATCGTGAAATTTGAAGGCTGCTACCACGGTCACTCGGACTCATTGCTGGTGAAAGCGGGCTCCGGCGCGCTGACCCTGGGGGTGCCCACTTCACCCGGCGTGCCGGCTGCGCTTGCTGCCCACACCATTACACTTGACTACAACAACAGCGCGCAGGTCGAACAGTTGTTCAAGGATATCGGCAGCGAGATCGCCTGCATCATTGTTGAACCGGTGGCCGGCAACATGAATTGCGTACCACCCGCACCGGGCTTTCTGCAAACCCTGCGCAAGGTTTGCGATGTATCGGGTGCCGTACTGATCTTTGACGAAGTCATGACCGGCTTTCGCGTCGCGCTCGGCGGCGCACAGGCGCTGTATGGCATCACGCCTGACCTGACCACGCTGGGCAAGATTCTCGGCGGCGGCATGCCGGTGGGCGCCTTTGGCGGCAAGCGCCAGATCATGGAGCGGCTCGCACCGCTGGGACCGGTGTATCAAGCCGGCACCTTGTCCGGCAATCCGGTGGCGATGGCGGCCGGCCTGAAGACCCTGGAACTGATTTGCGCGCAACCGGATTTCCACAGCCGGCTGACGGCGCGCACACAGGCATTGCTTGAAGGCTTGCGCAGCGCGGCTACCCAGGCAGGTCTGCCCTTCAGCACTACCCAGGTGGGCGGCATGTTCGGCCTGTACTTCAACGACGAACCCAGCATCAGCAGTTATGCGCAGGTGATGCGCAGCGATGCTGAGCGCTTCAAGCGTTTCTTCCATGGCATGCTGGATGAAGGCGTGTATCTCGCGCCTTCTGCCTTTGAAGCAGGATTTGTATCCGCTGCACATACGGATCAGGACATCACTGCAACGATTGATGCAGCGCGCCTGGTTTTCCCACATCTGAAATAAGCAGATCGCAACCGCATGCACAGTTTTGCTGCCAGACATGACCGATCGCTCTATTGGCTGATCTTCGTCCTGGGACTGGGTATCGGTCTGCTGATGGTGTGGAACTCGCAACTGAGCGGCGATCAGTCTCTGATGCTGGATCTGGGCTGGTCACTATTCAATGATGGTCAGTGGCTGCAGTACGGCATGCCCACTTCGGCAGGCGGTCGCTCTCCCGGCGGTTTGACCGCATTGCTGGTCGCCGGCCCACTGTATGTCTGGCAGGACTACCGGGCGGTCGCTGCTCTCACGTTGGTGATTCACGCCGCCAGCTTCCTCCTGCTGCGGCATCTGCTGCGTCCAGCCCTGACCAACGCGGGCCAGTGGCTGTTACTGCTGCTGGTCTGGCTGGCGCCGTGGCATCTGTATTTTGCAGCGCATATCTGGAACTCCAACTACATGCTCGCGTTTGCCGTGTTGCATCTGGCCAGCGTGCAACGCATGTCAAAACACCGCGAAGCCTGGAACACCGCGCTGCATGGCCTGTTGATTGCACTGGCCATGCAGGTGCACACCTCCGCCGCCGTGCTGGCGATTCTTTCCATCCTGCTGTTCCTCAAAGGGCACCTTAAAATCCACTGGGGCGGCTTTGTGATCGGCATTGTGCTGGGTATCGCCAGTTACATCCCCTGGTACATGGCCATTGTCGCAGACCCGGCGCTACAACCCGGCAGCAAGGGCTTCTTCCTGCGCGGACTTCTTTATGTGCAGCCACTGCTCAAAGGCCTGCTGCAATGGCTGAAGATGGCCAGCCTCAGTGTTGCCGAACGAATGCTTGATTTCGACTTCACCGCCGCCTTGGGAACAACCGCCAACACCTGGCTGCGCCCGCTGGGTCGAGGTCTTGGCCTGTTTGCCCATGTTTCATTGCTGGCCGCCCTGTGGGTGAACTGGCGGTTCTTTGTCAAACACCGCCAGTTTGCCAAGCTCTGGCGAGCCATGCCGCCGCTGGGTCAATGCACCCCACGCGCCTGGTTACGCAGTTACATCACGCTGATGTTTGCCGCCGCAATGATCTCATTCGCCATTTCACCCACCACCCCCATGTGGTGGCAGGCGTTTGTGATGCTGCCCTGCGCGGCACTGCTGGTGATCATGACCACCGAGGCGCTGCTGCGCAGCCGACATCGTCAGCGTGCCATGAATATCGTCCGCATATGGAGCGTAACCACCCTGGCCCTGGTGCTGATGATGGCCATTGCATCCCCAATGTATCGCTGCGGCGGCCAATCCCTTGGCGGCATGGATGCTCGCTTGCAGCATCTCAACGCCAACCCTGCATGCGTGCAATGAATACTTTTGTTGCTGACTAGCTGCAAGCCGGGGCTGTATTACGCAAATACCACTCATATGTAGAGCGAATGCCTGCCTCCAGCGCGACGCGAGGCTGCCAGCCCAGCTTCGTCATCCTGCTCGTATCAAGCAGCTTGCGTGGCGTGCCGTCTGGCTTGGAGGTATCGAAGCGCACGCGGCCAGTGAAGCCCACGACGCGACTGACGATCTCAGCGAGCTCCATGATCATCACATCAGTTCCGCATCCGACGTTGATCCACTGCTCTTGCTCATAGCTTTGCATCAGAAACAAACAGGCATCGGCAAGATCATCAACATGCAGAAACTCCCGCCGTGGCGTGCCTGTACCCCAGACTTCAACTTCCGGTACACCCTGTAACTTTGCCTCATGAAATTTACGGATCAACGCTGGCAACACATGCGAGCTCTGCAAATCAAAATTGTCTCCGGGACCGTAAAGATTGGTGGGCATGGCCGAAATGGCGTTGAACCCGTACTGACGCCGGTAGGCCTGGCACATTTTCAGACCAGCAATCTTGGCAATGGCATACCACTCATTGGTGGGTTCAAGCGAGCCAGTCAGCAGGCAGTCTTCCGGCATGGGCTGCGGCGCATGCTTCGGGTAGATGCAGCTCGAGCCCAGAAACAACAACTTGCTTACCCCATGCAGATGCGCCGAATGGATAACGTTGGTCTGCACTGCCAGGTTGTCACGCAAGAATTCGGCGGGGTGATTATTGTTGGCGAGAATGCCACCCACCCTGGCAGCAGCCAGAAATACATATTGCGGCTTGTTCTGCCTGAAAAAAGCATCGACAGCACCCTGATCAGTCAACTCCAGCTCACGCCGTTCGCGCAACAGCAAGTTGCTATAACCGGCGGCGTGCAACCTGCGCACGATGGCGGAACCCACCAGACCCTTGTGGCCGGCGACAAAAATGCACGCATTGGTGTTCATCGGTGTTATTCCCGGTACTGATAAGTCTTGAAGCCGGCGTGGGTTATGGCCGCATCGCGCTTGGCGTCTTCAAGATCTGATTCAACCATCTCCCTGACCAAGGCATCAAAACTGATTTCGGGCTTCCAGCCCAGCAAGGTACGCGCCTTGGTGGCATCACCCAGCAACGTATCCACCTCCGTCGGCCGGAAATAACGCGGGTCGATCCTGACAATGGTTTTGCCATTGCTTGCATCCACACCCTGTTCGTCAACGCCATTGCCGCGCCATTCGACAGTCATGCCGAGGTACTGGGCCGCGCGACTCACAAATTCGCGCACCGAATGCTGCTCACCCGTCGCAATCACGAAATCATCGGGTTGTTCCTGCTGCAGCATCAGCCACTGAGCACGGACATAGTCGCGCGCATGCCCCCAGTCGCGCAAGGAGTCCATATTGCCGAGATACAGACAGCTGGCCAGCCCCTCGTGTATGCGCGCCAGCGCACGGGTGATCTTCCGGGTCACGAAAGTTTCACCCCGAATCGGCGATTCATGATTGAACAGGATGCCGCTGCAAGCGTACATGCCATAAGCTTCACGATAGTTGACCGTAATCCAGTGGCCGTACAACTTGGCGACGCCATAAGGTGATCGCGGGTAAAACGGCGTGGTTTCACGCTGCGGAGTTTCCTGCACCTTGCCGAACATCTCGGAGGTGGATGCCTGGTAAAAGCGGGTACGCTTGTCCAAGCCGAGTATCCGTATCGCTTCCAGAATTCGCAGTGCACCCAAGGCATCCGAGTTGGCGGTGTATTCAGGAGTTTCAAACGAGACTGCCACATGGCTCTGTGCCGCCAGATTGTAGACTTCGTCCGGCTGGATCTGCTGGATCACACGAATAAGATTGGTTGCGTCGGTAAGATCGCCGTAGTGCAGGTGCATCCGCACTCCCTGTTCATGCTCATCCTGGTAAAGGTGGTCTATGCGATCAGTGTTGAACGACGATGCTCGCCGTTTGATGCCATGAACCTCATATCCTTTATCCAGCAGAAACTCAGCCAGATATGCGCCATCCTGACCGGTAATACCGGTGATGAGTGCTTTTTTTGCCACGCGAACATCTCACTGCAAACGAAAATTTTCAGGGTCTTTGCTTGCGGAAAAGAGTACCTGATTTTGCCTCTCTCCGCCGCATCGGCCCTGAAACAGACCGGCACCATGAATGCGCCCCATCACCTCAGCAGCAACACCCCCAGCACTGCTTGCGTCATTCCTGTGTTGCGCGCAGGAGCCGGGTGCTGAAGCCCTGCTTGTTGTCGATGAACCAGGCACGCGCCGCAGCCCCTTTGGCCGTGACTTCAGCATCAGACATGGTCACGGCCTGTTCGACCACTGATACCAACGCCGCTTCATCAAACAAATAGCAGGTTGCCTGTTTCTGTACGCGCGTGCCTGCATAGGACAGCAGCAACCCCCGCTCCGGGGTAATGAATTCATTCATGGGTGGCGCGTCAACCGTAATGATTACGGCTTTCGCACTCATCGCCTCGACCAGATAGTGGCCCCAGCCCTCGGTCTCGGAAGTGCAGACGTGAAACAGGAACCGGTTCTGCATGCGCCTGAGCTCAGCATCATCAAGATAGCCGGTACAGAATTCGATATTTCCGGCCATGACCGTGTTTACTGCCGACGTGGGTTCATGCTGAACAACAACCAGGCGCGGCCATTCCGGATGGCGACGCCATACCGCCAGCAAGTGCTCCGTCCCTTTCATGACGCTCTTGCCGGCCACATGCAAGAACTCCCGCACACGCGGGACCGATTGATCCAGCCGGTCTTCACTATCAAACCCTACCCAGGTGGCGGGTTTTCCCAATCGACTGAAAATGGAGTGAGTATTGGTCGTCTTGGCCCAGACACGGTCGACATGTCGCAACATGCGTCGGTCATGGCGATCAAACCATTCCGGGTTAGGCACCACTACTGAGATAGACGCCCGGGCAAACTCTTCCGGCCAGACATGCTCCATCATGATGTTCAGATCAAATTCATGCTGGTTGTTGTGCGGGAACAGGCGGCGCGCCCAGAGTCGGCAAAGCGTCTGAAACTGTACCAGTCTGGATCGGCGTCGCTGCGCGGCACGCTCATCCAGAGTGGTTACCGTCACGTTGCAGCCACACACGCGCAGAGCTTCAGCCAGTAACGACAGATCCCTGGACAGCCCCACACCATTTGAATTTCCAACGACATTCACGCGCATTCAGACAGATATCCCGCAACACAAAGCGACAACATCTTACCTGCAAAGCAATGCCGACATACACTGCCTGTGCAATACTGACGACCGTGATGTCCAGCAACTCAATCAGCGCCTGCATCGTCATTCCGATATACCAGACCACGTTGAGTGGCACGGAGCAACTGTCGCTTCGCCAATGCCTTGCCATTCTCGGCAGCCATCCGATTTTCATCGCCAAACCCGTTTCGCTGGACCTACAGCAACTGATCGCCCGACACCCGCAGCTTCATTGCGAGAGTTTCCCGGATGACTACTTTAAAGGCATAGACGGGTACAACCGGCTCATGCTCTCCGATGAGTTTTACCAGCGCTTTTCGGCATACGAATACCTGCTGATCTACCAGCTCGATGCGTTTGTGTTTTCCGACCAGTTGCTGCGGTGGTGCCAGCGGGGCTACGACTATGTCGGCGCGCCATGGATTCCACGCAACTCGCCACAGCCACCTTCGCTGCGAACACGCATCAAGCAGAAGGTTTACCAATGGCTGAATAAGAAAAATGCAGATCATAGCGGGGCGCACCACGCACAATATGACTACCTTGGCGGCAATGGCGGATTTTCCCTGCGACGAATCCCGGCAATGCGACGCACCCTGCAGCAACTCAAGCACCGGCTGCCGCCGTATTTGCAAAGGCGCCATCACACCCGTAATGAAGATATTTTTTTCTGTGTTGAAGCCAATCGTTTCAGGACGCATGTGCGCATTGCGCCCTTCCCGGAAGCGCTGCAGTTCTCGTGGGAATCACATCCCGCCGCAGCCGCAGCACTCAATCACGGCAAGCTTCCATTTGGCTGCCACGGCTGGGACAAGCTGCACCGTGATCAATGGCGTCCGATCTTCAAGGCTCTGGGCCATGACCTTGACCACGATGATGTGACCAAAACAGACTTCATAAACAGCAAACTCAGAGTTTCAGTTCTTGCAGCGCCGCGTGAATCCGCACCGGAAAACCCGCCTTGTTATCCAGAAACCACTGCCTGGCCTTGCTGCCCAGCATTTCCAGCTCGGCCTGCGGCATGGATGACACCCGATTCACAGCATCAATCAATGCCTGCTCGTCAAATCGATAACGGCGCGCCAGACGGTGCAAGCCGGCCGGCACACATGACAGGAGAATCCCCCGCTCGTCACTCACCAGCTCATTCATCGGTGGCGCAGCAAGCGTAATCACGGTTGCCCCGACACTCATTCCCTCGACCAGATAGTGCCCCCAGCCTTCGGTTTCTGAAGTACAAACATGCACCAGCGATTCGTTCTGCAGCTTTCTGAGCTGATCATCCTCAATATAACCGCCGATCACCCGGATGTTTGCCGCTACCGGAATCACTTGCCGAAGCCGGCCCGCCACCACCAGCATCGGCCACTGCGGGTGACGCGCCCAGATATCCAGAAGATGCGCCGTGCCTTTGAGCACACTGCTGCCCGCCAGATGAAAAAATGTTTGCTCGCGTAAACAGTCGTCAAGGAAGCGGTCTTCGCTATCAAAACCAGCAAGCGTCACGCGGCAGCCGAGATTACGGAATATTTCCTGCGCAGCCTGTGTCTTCGCCCAGATTCGATCGACTTTCGACAACGCCGCAACATCGTGGCGATCCGTAAAATCAGGATTGGCCACCAGCACATTGACCCGCGCCAGATTGAGATACTGCGTCCATACATGTTCCAGCATCACGTTCAGGTCATACCGGGGTGTTGGCTTGGGCAATCGCGTTGCGATCCACCTCAAGGTTTTTCCCAGAACTGACTTGCGCCAACCCGACTGCCTGGAACCCGTCACCGTCACACTGACTTCACAATCACAGAGTCGGAGTGCATGGGTCAACAGCTTGACGTCCCGATCCAGTCCGACGCCATTGGATTTGCCGATGATGTTTACGCGTAACACGCTTGCTCCGGCTGCGCTTCACTCTGCGGAATATTGAGCGGACAAAAAATCTCGCTTCGCCAGTCCAATTGCTTGCCACCAGATCAAACAGTACGATGCGGGCACTTCAGATGAATCATGCAGGTTCGAGATGCTAACCCGGTTAAAGAAACTTGCAACCATGATCTTTGGCCGGGAAATACCGCCAGTCATTTCACCGAACACCTTTATCGTCTGGGAACCCTGCACCCATTCGCATGCCGAAGTGGTGCCGGGCTATGTGCAGTACCTGCTCGACCTGGGATTCGATGTCTCTGTATTTGCCACGCCAGAACGGTTTGATGAAGGCCTGTTTTCAAGATTCAAAAACAACCGCATCAGCCTGAACAGGCTCCGGCAAAGGTCCATACGCCGATTTTTCCGGAAAAACGGCCTGTTACAGGCAAGAGGCATACTGATCACTACGGCAAGAAAAATCAGCGGCAAGGATACCTACCAGACTGAGCTCGAGCTGTTTTCCGGCAAGACTGCCGGGCAGAAAATCCTGCTGGTAGAACACGACATCAAGGCTACTTTTGATAACGGCTCCCTGACGCCGCAGATCATCACGCTGCGCAAGGCTCACTACAAAAACGCCATCACCACGGTCATCAACCCGCATTACTTTGGCAACATCAATACGACAAAAAGCAAAGCGGAGATTGTCAACTTCATAACGATTGGCGCGATGCGCGGCAAGCGCCGAAATACGCGCTTGCTGATTGAGGCAGCGACAGCCCTTCATGACAAGGGCATCACCAACTTCAAGATCACGGTGATCGGCAGAGGCGGCCTGCGCACCGTGCCTTCACATATCAGAAAACACTTCGACATCAAGGGCCGGGTGGACTTTGCAAATCTATATGCAGAACTGGAGAAGGCCGACTTCTTTTTGACGCTGCTCGACCCCGACAATCCGCAACATGACCGATACATCACAACCGGGACCAGCGGCAGCTTCCAGCTGATTTATGGCTTTGTGAAGCCCTGCCTGATTGCAGATAAGTTTGCTGCCATCAACGGTTTCAACAACAGCAACAGCGTTGTTTACGCGACGAATGACGACCTGCCACAGGCCATGAGCGAGGCCATCGCCATGAATCCGGATTCGTATACCGCCATGCAGCAGGCACTGAAGGGCCAGGCAGACGCCCTCTATGCTGAATCACTGGAGAATCTGCGCAGACTCATTCACGAGTAACTGCGCCAGTGGGGCACAGCTACATCAGACTCTGTATTGTTGTAATGTGTTTTTCAACACGCCCTAGAATCGTCGACTTATATAGAGCGACTGCCCATTGATGTCAAAATGCATTCTCGGCCGTTCATAGTTATTCGGAGGGTCACTCGTCAAGACTCGATTTCTTGACAGCTTGTCGTAACGGCGCCAATCGACCCCGACATCCCATTTAGGCAGCACATCCATGTATTGGACGCCCAAACCACCATACCAACCAAACGCTGGCGCTCCATAGTCATAACGGCCCACGCCAAAAAAGGCATTCGCCGCAAGACTGCGCGTCAAACGGAATTGGTAGTCCAGTGCGCGCAGCGACAGCAGGCTGTGCGAATCCACCCGATCCAGCTCCAGCCTCACACCCAGGCTACTACGATTGCCTACTGCACGACGCGCACCCAAACCAAGATGGTAATCGCTGCGCATATCCGTCCACTGGTTTGGAATCTCAGCTGAGATTATTTTAAACACGCGGCTGCGATTGATACCTAGGTCCACGAAGAATTCGGTCTGGTCACCTGCAACCCCAGGCTGCCGATATGCTGTTGCATCCCTGAAACCACTCTGGCCTTTCGCCAGATCAATCGATACACCAAACCGCCCGATTTTCTCGCCGAAAGCATCGCGACCCAGAGTCAATTCCGCAGCCACATCATGCGCTTTCCAGGAAGTTGAATACCGGACCGAGAGCTCCTGCAAATGTTCATAGGGAACCTCAGGAACGGACTGATACCCGACAGAACTGACGAATCCCATTGTCCTGTAGGTTGTCTGCCAATAGTCACCACCGTCTGTCCGCAAGCCCAGTTGCAATACGTTGCTGCGTCCACCGACCCTGTCGTTAAACTTCCTCTGATCACCAAACCAGTGCCCCAGCACAAACCCGTCATTGGTCAATCCCTTGGGATAGAGATGATGTACATACCAGACATTTTGCCACTCGGAAATCTCATATCTGAGATCGAATCTGCGCCACAAGAGCGGGAAGTCCAGCCCCAGCGTCAGCGCTGTATCACCCAGTCGATAATTGCCCGCGTACGAATTGTCTTCGCCGGCATATTCAATGCTCGCCGAAAATGGCACCTTTCCTGGAAACTGCATCACACCGGTGACTGACGCCACTTGATTGCCAAACTCTTCTTCACCAAAAGTACCATCAGGTAAATTGATCTCGACGCTGTTACTGTCAAAATATGCCTGCCGCAGACGCGCCAAGTTGAGTCCACCGCGTTCGCCGCCACCGTATTGCATCAATCGATTGATTGTCAGCGCATACCCGACTACCGGCTCGATACCAAGCTGAATACCTGCCAGGTTCGGGTATCCACTGGTAGTCGAACCAAAGTATGAAATGCCGTCTTGCCTTGACATTCTTGCCGCAAACAATTCGTAGGTAATCCCCAATGGCGTAATTGGTCGATAGTTCGACACTGTGATCGAAGGCATGGTGGGCGCCTCGGTCGAAATCAACATGCTGCTGAGCGCGGAGGGAGACAGCCAGTGATCACGATAACCGACATCCACCTGGGCAAGATCAAAGCCAATGCTCAGAACAGTGCCAGTGGGTACAGCGGTGCCCTCAGACGCAAGGCCACCTGCGTTTAACAGCAGGTAATCATTGGGCTGATAGTAGGCTGAGCCCGCCACCATCCAGTTGCTCTGCGCTGTACGACCATGTGAATTGGGTAACGCCTGCTTTGAGTTGCCCAAGGCGAGATCAGCCTCAATCACCACCTGCGTTACATCCGCACTGGACTGATACCGCTCAAGATAACTGCGTACCCGTGCACACAGTCCCGGATCAATCGGACAGACACTGGGCAGGGCATCCAGAACGATAGCGGCCGGCACCGGTCGTCGCACTACCGGCTTCCCGGCCAGGATGAGCACCCGCTCAAACTCCCGCTCTTTTTCAGCGGATGTGCCCAAGGGCAGATATGGACTGACTCCTCGCGCCAAAGCCAACGGTGCCACGCCGATGCAGATCACACCAGCAATCAATGCAAAATATATGTTCCGGATGCTTGTCAAATCGACCACTCCCGTCTCGAAAACTCAATCAAGTGTTAATCCATCCATAATTCGCGACGCATCAGTTTTCGCCGTGTTGGCGACGTCTGATTCCAGTCAAAAAACCAGAAGCAAAGCAAGCAGGTTAACCCAGTATCAGCCCAGCAATCAGAAACGAACCCGCCTGATAAAAGAACCAATCCTGATTTTCAGTTTATAAAAGAGACTTTCCGATCTATTAACAACAGAGCCAGCAGCCTTTTGTCGTTTTCCATTCCGGAACAGGCCCCGGATCTGATCGTGAAATTCCAGCACCCTTTGCATATCAAGCGCCGCCGGGTCAACCTCTTTTTTCATATAGCTTTTGTCATGCTGGCGCCAATGACACAAAGGCTTGTCAACATATTCAAATTCCGTCTTGTTGACCAATTGCGCCCACAACCACATGTCCAACGAAGGCGCAAAATGCGAGCGGAAATTACAACCCCTTACAAGCCCGGCTTTTACCATTGCACATGAAAAAGTGGGTACCGCATTGCGCATCCCCAGGTACAAATCAATGGCAGTCTTTCCTTGTCTGAAATGCTCACGAACGATTCTGCAATGTGCCTCCATGCTCTCGCTCCTTCCTTCAAGGATCACATCGGTAAAGACAACTCCGGCCTGGGGATTATCCCGCGCACTGCTGCATACTGTTTCCAGGAAAAACGGGGCCCACCAATCATCGCTTTCGCAAAAGGCAACCCAATCCCCGGAAGCATGACCAATCCCTAACTGCAAACTCTCACTCAGTCCCCTGTTGCCGCCCCCTTCATGCTGGAGCAATTTGAAACGAGTGTCTTTTTCGCAAAAACTCTTTATCACCATCAAAGAATCGTCAGTTGATCCATCATCGATAATCAACGCTTCCCAGTTCGGGAAAGACTGCGCCAGAATGGACTCGAGCGTTTGCCCGATAAACGCTTGGTAGTTATAGCTTGTTACGACAATGGAAATCAGATCAGACATATAAAAGCAGCGACAAAAGCACCAGAATAATCATCAGCTCAATGATGCTTATACGCTTGTATTTTTTTACTTTTCTTTTGCTTCTGAAAATTGCTTTTGATTGATCCGATGCCCGCAAGGTTGCACCGTCAGCCAGGATAGAACCATTACCATTCAATCTGCTCTCTTCCAGGAAGAGCAGATAAATGTCTTTCGGCGCGACTGGTCCTCGCAACGATCCCTCTGGCCCCGCCCCCAGAGCTGTAGATGTCGTTAACCTGAAATCTGTTGTTTCTGTCTGAATGAGACCCAGCTCAAGCATGTCCTCCCGGGACCTGGACAGGCAAGCATCGTAGAAGGACGCAATCAATCCGGCTGATTTCTCCCAATTGAGATTTTCCTTGCAGAACATCCATCCATTGGCGCCAATCCTCTCTTTTTCTTCGGGGTTTTCATACAAATAAAGAATATTATCAATAAGTTTTTCCATGGAGTCTTCATAGCTGATAAGCGCCTCCACTCCATCCTTGAGCACCAGGCCCAGGTTGCAGTGAGGAAGTATCACCGGCAGTTTTGATGCAAGAGCCTCGGGCAACTTGGAAGGGAAGCGGTACTCATTGAATGAATCACTTCGGCCAGGCTGAATCAGAACATCAGACAAACCATACAATTCCGGCAAACTTTCCCTTGGCAGAAAGCCAAGATCCTTGACCCACCCTTTTTTGATGCCATCCTTCAACAAATCAGGAAACTCATTGTGGCCAGTCTTGACGAAACACAACGGCATGCCCCGGTTTATCAATATCTTCAGGGCCGTCACCATGCGGCATATTTCACCGTAATTTATGCCATGAAACGCGCCTGAATACAGAACTACAAATTGACTGGGAGCTATTCCATACTTCTTTTTCAGATCTTCTTTTGACTTGCCAAGTGGGGAAGAGAAGCAATCATCGTATCCCGGCCAGAACAACTGGACCGGAGTACCGACAGGCACATGCTCCTTGAGTCGGTCAATAAGTACCGTGCAGCCTGCGGCATTCTTCAGAAAGACCCAATGATGGTATGGATGTATCCTGATTTCTTTATTATTCTGGATATGATTTTCCTGCTCATCGACCGGCAGCTCAGCGAGCGCCTTGTAGGTTATATCTATCAATTCCCTGTTTAATATCTCTCTTTCATTGTCTTCAAGATGAACAAAGTAGGGGCAGCCATATTGTTGCGATAACCGTTCGGTAAATCTTCTCACCTGCTCCCTGGGAGTCCAGCAGTGGATCAGCGTTGGAGCACTGCCGTCCGGAAAACTCAACCCGTTCTTTATCGACTCTTCAAAATCACGGATCGGCACACTCGTTACCCTGATATTCGAGGGCTCGTTACCGGAGCGAGAAGGAATGCAAACAATGCAATGATGCCCGGATCTGATTAGCTGCTCAGCAATACTGAGTACATGATAGGTACTTTGAGAGGTCAGATCTCCATGGCAAACGAATACGATATTCATAGGGGGTCAAAAATCCTGATTACAGCGCTCTATCCGCATCAAGCAATTTCATTTTCTCACTAACAACCAAAGCTCAGGGGCCAGAACCATCCGGCCTGCCAAATTTTGCACCAAGTTGCATTCACTCCTGCTCGAATGCAATGAGGAACGACCCAGGCAGCCCCCCCGGTGAACCTGCGCCCGTATCTTTGTGCCGGACTTACCGACCACAAACCAACCGCAGCAACTACCGGGTTTGAATGCCAAACGCCGGTAAGGCGAGAGGACCAGGGGACACCATCCTACCGCAAGGCGCTGAAAGCTGGAGAAGGAAGCACCTACCATTCATCATTTTGACTCTTCTAGAGTCGCCCTATCCGTCGCATAATCGGCAAGTCCGCCACGCCGAAACGGTTCAACAAAATGACATCGAGCATATATTCCGGCACAGCCATTCGCTCACTCAAACGGCGGCTCAGAGAGGCCCGCCATACCCTGTACGACGTGCTGCCCTTCGTTAAAAGAAAGCGCTATCGCCAATGCATCATCGAACGGGATGCCGCACTCGCAGCAATTGCCGAGCAACGAGCCGCCCTGCAGAGGGAACTGCAACCCATCTACACGACATTACTGTCATTGCCAAAATGCCTGGCGAACAATGCGCGCCTTGAATGGATTAAGCCACTGTCCAGCATGCACGACACAACCGAACTGTGCCTGTTTGTCACCCATGCTCAAACACCTGACCTCAAGTTGCACGTTGCTGACCATATTCGCCAGCTGGCCGCCGAAGGAATTGTGGTTATACTTATCATCAACACCAGCTTGGCACATGCCCAGATTCAGATCCCACATGATCTAGTTTCAACACTGCATGCCTGCCTTGTTCGCGAAAACATCGGGTATGATTTTGGTGCATGGTCGCACGCTTATTCCCTGGTTGACTCCAGCAAAATTGATCGCCTGTTTCTGGTAAATGACAGCATCGTTGGACCGCTGGATCAGCAGGCATTTTCATCCATGCTGGGCCGAATTCGCAAATGTGATGCCGACCTGGTTGGACTGACGCAGAACCCTTACCCCAAGTGGCACATACAGAGTTTTTTTCTGGTTTTCAACAAAAGGCTGCTGAGCACACGAACATTTTCAGACCTGATCGGTCACATCGTAAACCTGCCCACCAAGGAAGCAGTGATAAACATATACGAAACCCAGATCAGTTCATTTTTAATAGAGCGGGACTTTGAATGCAAACCAGTATTTCCTCATCTCGACCCCGACTCAGCAGCCCCGGACGATACACACGCCAGATGGTCTCAACTTATCGAAAGCGGTTTTCCATTCATAAAGGCCTCCATATTGAAGGAATTTCGTGATCACCCGAAAGCAATTGAGCTGATCCCAGGAAAATACCGCGAAGCAGTATAGAGAAGCCTGGCGCGATGCCTTAAAGACAGAAGAGAATTGTACAGAAATGCTTTTTTTCAAGAAAAAATTCTCGCGCCACAAGTATCGGCTTGGCCTGCGCCAATGGTGCCCGGAACTATCGCCTGAACTTGCACAATCCGTGCAGTGGCTTCGGCCTGCAGAGAAAACCCCGCCAGGAGAGACAGCATCAAGGTTCAGCAATACACCGGGCGCCCACAAATGGCATCACTATTTCAAGATATATGATGAACTGTTTGGCGCCCTGCGCTTACGCCCGATTTCAGTCCTTGAAATCGGTATTTACAAAGGCGCTTCTGCGCGTGTCTGGCGCGATTTTTTTCATGCAGAGTCGACAATTGTCGGCATTGATATCAACACAAAATGCGCCGAGTTCGACGCACCCGGCAAAAAACTCCACATCCGTATCGGCTCACAACAAGACAAAGAATTCCTCACCAGGGTCAACCAGGAGTTTGGTCCGTTCGATCTCATTATTGATGATGGCAGTCACGTCTCATCACACATGATTTCCAGCTTCAACCATTTGTTTCTTGACGGCCTGAAGCCGGGCGGGCTGTATTTCGTCGAAGACACTCATACCAGTTTCTGGGAAAGCCATCGCGACCAGGACCGGTCTTTCATGGATTTCTGCTTCGGTCTGGTTCAATGCATGCACGCCCACTATGTGGCAAACACCACAGAAAAACTGTTTCGGGTTGAGGGGCCAGACAGCATTGCATCAACGGCAGTCCCTCGTATCACCACCCTGATAGATGAAATTCGATTTCTGGATTCGGTGATCGCGATTCGCAAGGCCAGCAGCAAGTCATTACCCCAGTCACAGCATTGGTAAGAGCAGATTCAGAACGCTGCTAGGGTCTGTTAACAATTAGGCGATCGCTGCGACGGCGGTCAAAAGGACTCAGGACGCGACGCACCGAGCGCCGTGTACTTAACGTACTCCAGCGAGGTGCAACAAAGTCCTGAGTCCTTTTGGCCCCGTCCCTTCGGGTTGGGCCTCTGAAAGCGCCATGCCGCGTTACTCGTCGCTTATTTGGAGTGACCAAACCTCACTCCTCGTGCCTTGCCTGGCGCTTTCAGAGACTCCAACGCAGCGATCGCCTAACTGTTAACAGACCCTAGGGCAACAACTCCCTTACCGCATTCACCGCCGGAAACTCGGCAATGTGCCGCACAGGCAAAGTGGAATCGGGCTTCGCCACCGCAAACACCTGACCAATGCCGAACTCACGTGCGGCGCGCAGTACCGGCAGATTGTCATCAACGAACAGGGCGTGTTCGCGCACCAGCCCCAGCTGCTGTTCCAGCAACGGCCAGAACGCGGCAACTTCCTTGGGATGACCCAGCGTGTGTGACGACACAACCCTGTCCAGATACTGGCCCAACCCGGTGTAGTGGGTTTTGACGGCAAACGCATCCAGATGCGCGTTGGTCACCAGAATGACCTCACGCGCCAGTTGCCGCACTGCTTGCAGGAATTCCTCCGCGCCCGGCAAATACCGTATGTGCTCGCTGGCTTCGTGCTTGAGCGCGGCCACATTCAGGCCCAGCTCCTGGCTCCAGTGATCGGTGCAATACCACTGCAACGTACCCTGCCGTGCCGCAAACCGTGGTCGCAGTTCGGCCTGAGCTTCATGCAGCGCCATGCCGCGCGCTTCGCCGTAACGCAGCGGAATCAGCTCGGTCCAGAAGTAATTGTCAAAACGCAGATCCAGCAACGTGCCATCCATATCCAGTAACACGCTATGGATACGCTGCCAGTCGGGACGAAGGGTGTTGTCGGGATGGTGGTGATTCAATGCAGGCTCAGCTGAAAGCTGGTATCAGACTCACACACTGCGCAATTCCGGGTCTCGCCGCAAGGCCCGCCGCGTTATCATTCGCACCCCCGCACGAGCCAGCAGAATGAATCCCATCGCCGTCCCCCATCCCGACCAGCCCAGCGCCGAATTACTGGCAGCCGTACTGCACATTGCACGCGCAGCTGGCACGGCGATTTTGCGTGTGTATGCCGGCGACTTTGCGGTGGAGCACAAACAGGATGATTCGCCGCTGACGCTGGCTGATCGCGAGGCGCATCGTCTGATTACCGCTGGCTTGCAGCAACTCACGCCACAAATTCCGGTGCTGTCGGAGGAATCTCCCGCTGAGCATCATGACTTTGCCACGCGCCGACACTGGCCCACGCTGTGGCTGGTTGATCCGCTGGATGGCACCCGCGAATTCATCAAGCGCAATGGCGAGTTCACGGTGAACATTGCACTGATTCATCAGCATCGCCCGACCCTGGGCGTGGTGACCGTGCCTGCGGCCGACCTGGCCTATACCGGTGGCATGGGTCTGGGCGCACAACGCATTGCCGGTACACAGACGGGCCAGCCGATTCATGTGCGTCAGCCACACCCGCAGATTCCAGTGGTAGTGGGTAGCCGCTCACATCGCGGCGATTCACTGGATGCACTGCTGGCCAGACTGGGCGAGCACGAACTGTGCGCCGTGGGCAGTGCATTGAAGTTTTGCCGGGTTGCAGAGGGCGCTGCCGATTTTTATCCACGCCTTGGGCCCACCTCGGAATGGGACACGGCCGCCGGCCAGGCGGTGCTGGAAGCCGCGGGCGGGCGGGTACTCAATCTGCAGGGTGAACCGCTGAGCTACAACCGCCGCGACACGTTGCTGAATCCGGAATTCATGGCCATGGGCGATCCGCAATTCGCCTGGAAACCCCTGCTGTCACAATCCCGCTTGTCGCAGGGGGTGTCCTGATGCTCAGCGTGCCACTACTGTTGCTGGTGATTGCCGCAGGGCTGCTCGGTGTGTTCTGGCAGAACAGCCTCGGCGCACGTGAACGCGCCAATCGCGCGGCGCAGGAGGCCTGCGAGCGCATGAATGTGCAATTCCTGGATGGCACGGTGGCCTTTGCGCATATCGGGCTGGCGCGCGACGCAGGTCGGCTCACCTGGCGTCGCACCTACGTGTTCGACTACACCGCCGCCAGCATTGATCGACGTGAGGGCTTCGTGACCCTGCTGGGTCAGCGCATTGAGTCTGTCGGGTTTGCGCCAGACAGCGGGGATCAGCCTGCCGCACGACTGGCTACACGTTATTCGGGCATCGATACCAGCGAATCTCACGATGCCAAAGTGCTGAATCTTGAAGACTGGCGGCAACGTCGCGCATCAGGCCAGACCATCGAGCAGAAGCCAGACGATCAAGGCTGGTAGTGCTAGAGTATTGGCACTGAATTGAGCAGCAGCGATGAGCGACCAGGAAGACCCTAATAACAAATCCGGCAACGACCCGGCAGATAACTCGGGCAATGTCGAGACCAAGACCTTCAAAAGTCTGGAACGGCTGCGCGAATTACGCATCGAACATCGTGATCTGGACGACGTCATCCATCGCCTGCAGATGGATCTGTATGTCAACGAAGTGCAACTGCGCCGTCTGAAAAAACGCAAGCTGATGGTGAAGGACCAGATCGCACGCATGGAAAGCGAATTGATCCCTGACCTTAACGCCTGACCCGCCTGACCTACGCCCGATCATGCAACAGCTGCTTGCCAACATCGGGAACGGCATCGACCAGATTTCCAATGGTCTGGGATTACTGCAACTGCTGATTCTGGCCGCGATCATCCTGCTGGCGGTCAGCCTGGGGCGCTGGCTGCGTCAGTCAACGGCCATGCAGAATGTGATGCAGCAGAACGGCCTGCGTTATCGCCTGCTCGAAGCCGGATACATCATTGCGCCACATTTGCTGGCCCTGGTGCTCACCGCCGCCAGCGCCGGATTCCTGCATGTCTGGAAGCAGTCGCCGGCATTGCTGGATGGCAGCCTGACCCTGATTGGCCTGCTGTTGCTGGTACGGCTGGCGGTTTACACCTTCCGCGTTTCGGCGGGTGAGCGCGCGCCGATAAAAGGCTGGGGCAACACCATCAGCCTGATCATCTGGCTCGCACTGTCCCTGCATGTGCTCGGCTGGTTTGATCCCGTTGTTGAGGCGCTGGATGGCGCGGGCATTCAGGCCGGCACGGCGCGCATCAGCGTCTGGTCAGTGGTCAAGGTGCTGTTCACGGTCAGCCTGTTTGTACTGTGTGCGTTATGGCTCGGGCGCTGGATCGAACGCCGCCTGATGTCCATGACTTCCGTGGCGATCAGCATGCGACTGGGCATGTCCAAGTTCATCCAGGCCGGTTTGATCGGCCTGTCGGTTCTGCTCGGTCTGAATGCTGCGGGCCTCGATCTCACCACACTCAATGTACTCACCGGCGCCATCGGCATCGGCCTGGGTTTTGGCTTGCAGGCCATTGCCTCCAACTTCGTCAGCGGCTTTGTGTTGCTGATGGACCGCTCCATCAAGCCCGGCGATGTCATCAGTTTCAGCGGCGTCACCGGCACCACCACCGAAAACTTTGGCTGGGTGGAAGAATTACGTGGCCGTTATGTGGTGGTGCGCGACCGCGATGGCGTAGCAACGCTGGTGCCGAATCAGCACCTGATCACCAACCCGGTCATCAACTGGAGTTACTCCGATCCGCGCGTGCGCCTGAAGTTGCCGGTACGCGTGAGTTATGACTGCGATGTGGAGCAGGCACTGACGGTATTGCTGCAAGCCGCCACGGATCATCCACGCATCCTGCGAGAACCCCGACCCGTGTCACGGCTCATGGCCTTTGGCGAGTATGGATTCGAACTGGAGCTGCGCTTCTGGATCAACGATCCACAGGAAGGCGTGAACAATGTACGTTCGGATGTGAATCGCACTATCTGGCGCTTGTTCCAGCAGCACGACATTCACGTACCCGTGCCACAGCATGAAGTCAAAATACGGCAGTACCGCGCACCGGACGCAGCGCCATGAGCAGCGAACTGCTGGAAGAACTGACGCGACTGGGCGTGCCTGAAACTGCGCTGCAACTACGCATGATCCGCAGCAGTGGCCCGGGTGGACAGAACGTCAACAAGGTGTCCACGGCGATACAGCTCAGCTGCGATGTAAATACCTGCGATCTGAGCGGTCCCGCCAAAGTACGTCTGAAAACACTGGCCGGGCGGCGCCTGAACAACGAAGGCGTGCTGGGCATCACGGCACAACGGCTGCGTACCCAGGAACAGAACAAGCGTGATGCCCTGGAAAGACTGCTGGAGCTGATTACGCAAGCACGCATCGTGCCCAAATTGCGCCGTCTGACCAAACCCACCAAGGCGTCAAAGCTGCGGCGACTGGAAGGCAAACAGCAACGCAGTCAGCACAAACAGTTAAGACGCAAGGTGAGTCACGAGGACTGACGCCTGCTTTACCTCAACCACCTGCACCCCGAATTGTGCGGCGCGTTTTCGCAAGCGTAATAACTGCTTGTCGCGTGTCACCAGGGCACAGGCGTGGGCGTAATAGGTCAGGGCCAGAAACGGCTGGTCATCCGGGTCGTGACATTGCGGGAAACCTGCCGGCAACAACAGATTCGCGGCCGAAAAACCGGCGGGCAGCATCGGCACCGTGGTTTGTTGTCCATAACGGGCCAATATGGCGGCCTGCTGGTCAGACGCGAGCCGCAGCAGTGGATAGGCCAGCACCCGCCGCAGCTCCTCAACCGCAAAGGGGTGGGTCAGCACCCGGATCTGCCCGTCTTGAATCCCGGACACCACCTTGGCCAACGAGGCATCGGCAAATACCAGCCAGTCCAGCACCACGTTGGTATCCAGCACCATGGAAATGGGCGGATTCATGGCCTGCGCCGCAGCCAATCCGGGGCAAAAACTTCGCCGTTGAGTATCAGTGGGGTCACTGCCGGCACCCTGCGGCCCTCATCCAAATGCTGAAACCCGTCATTGGAGCACAATCCGCTGCGATTTCGACTACAATCCGCGCCCCTAAATTGATCGGCAGCAAAGGTGACGGCGTGGTTCCAGCGGATTTCGAGCTCCAGTTAAAAGTTTGGAAAGACCTTGCGGTAAGCAAGCAGATGTTGATGCGGACCGCCGCAGAGGCCTTGAATCTGGACCCCAATTGCGATCAGGACGAACTGAAGCAAGCGCTGGAAGTGGCTCTCAAGAAGGTCAAGGAATCCGATGGCGCGGTGGTCATGGCCCGTACCGAAGCGCGTCAGGCCATTGCCGAAGTCGAGAAGAAACTGCAACTCAGCCAGCGTGCCCAGGCACTGGCTGAAGGCGAGATGGCCAAAATGCGTGACACGCATGAAAAGGCCGCTCCGGCGCTGGCCGCTGAACGCGCTGCCAACGCCAAGGAAGTTCAGCAACTGAAAAATCAGATTGCCGAGAAGGACAAAGCCGTCAAAGCCATCAACGTGGCGCTGGCCGATACACCTGAAAACGTGGTGAAGAAGCTCAAGACCCTGAAAAAGGAAAAACAGGATGAGTCCGACCTGCGCAAGCAGATCGAAACCAGCTTTAACACCGTACGCAAGGAAAAGCAGGATCAGGACAAGGAACTGACCGAGCTGAAGGAACTGAAAGAAAACGCCCTCAAGCTGGTCACGTCACACCGCGAGCTGCACGAAGTTACCACGCAGATACACGCGCAGCTCAAGCCGCTGGTAAAGGACGACGAACTGCCCGCCCTGCCGGACCTGGATACCAAAACCCTGGAAGCCATCTCGCCCACCGACAAGGACGAGAAGAAAGACGGCAAAGCCAAGAAGAAGTAATTCGATTTTTGGCTCCGGCCCCACCAGACACCCGCACTTCGTACGAAGCGCGGGTGTTTTGTTTTGGCAGGCCGGCACACCGTAACGAATCCTTGCACTACACGAAATCGCCCTTCTCTATACTTTCACCACCCATACAGAATCAACAACGCGGGTGAATGTGTGCAGCCAGTTATCTCCATCACCGATCTGACCAAAACCTACGACTCGGGTTTTCAGGCACTCAAGGGCATCAACCTCGACATCCGGCGGGGTGAAATATTCGCGTTGCTGGGCCCCAATGGCGCCGGCAAAACCACCCTGATCAGCATTATCTGCGGCATCGTCAATGCCAGCTCAGGCACGGTACTGGCCGATGGCCATGACGTGGTGCGTAACTATCGCGCCGCGCGCTCCATCATCGGCCTGGTGCCGCAGGAACTGACCAGTGACATGTTTGAAACGGTGTGGCGCACCATGCAGTTCAGTCGCGGTCTGTTTGGCAAACCGCCAAACGATGCGCTGCTGGAGAAAATCCTGCGCGACCTGTCACTGTGGGACAAGCAGGGCAGTCGCATCATGGCGCTTTCAGGCGGCATGAAACGCCGCGTGATGATTGCCAAGGCCTTGTCGCATGAGCCACAGATCCTGTTCCTGGACGAACCCACGGCCGGCGTCGATGTCGAGTTGCGCCGCGACATGTGGCAGATGGTGCGCACCCTGCGCGCCAATGGCACCACCATCATCCTGACCACCCACTACATTGAAGAAGCCGAAGAGATGGCGGATCGCATCGGCGTGATCAACAAGGGCGAGCTGGTGCTGGTCGAGGACAAGACCACCCTGATGCGCAAGCTGGGCAAGAAACAGCTGACGTCTGCAACTGCAAACACCGCTGGCCCAGCTACCTGCCGCATTGAGCAGCGCCGGTATCGAGCTGGTCGCTGATGGCCATGAACTGGTCTATACCTATGATTCCCGGCATGAAACCGGCGGCATTGCCCTGCTGCTGCGACAACTGCACGAGATGAACATCGAGTTCAAGGACATCAACACCAGTGAGAGTTCGCTGGAGGACATCTTCGTCAGTCTGGTGAACCCACGATGAATATCCATGGTATCCGCGCCATTTATGGCTTCGAGCTGTCGCGCTGGTTTCGCACCCTGGTGCAGAGCATCGCTTCGCCCGTCATTGCCACCTCGCTGTACTTCATCGTGTTCGGCTCGGCCATCGGCTCGCGCATGGTCGATATTGATGGTGTCAGCTACGGCGCCTTCATCGTACCGGGACTGATCATGCTTTCAGTCATGACTGAAAGCATCTCGAATGCCTCTTTTGGCATCTACATGCCACGCTACTCGGGCACCATCTATGAAGTACTGTCAGCGCCAGTATCGTTTGTGGAAGTGCTGCTCGGCTATGTCGGCGCCGCCACCACCAAGTCGGTGCTGCTGGGCCTGATCATTCTGGCCACGGCGCGGGCATTCGTGCCTTTCAGCATCGAACATCCGCTGTGGATGCTCGCCTTCCTGATCCTGACCTCACTGGCGTTCTGCCTGTTTGGCTTCATCATCGGCATCTGGGCCAGATGGCTTGGAGAAGCTGCAAATTGTGCCCATCATGATCATCACGCCACTCACCTTTCTGGGCGGCAGCTTCTACTCCATCAACATGCTGCCGCCCTTCTGGCAGCAAGTCAGCTGTTCAACCCGGTGGTGTATCTGATCAGCGGCTTTCGCTGGAGCTTCTACGGCATCGCCGATGTCAGCGTCGCAACCAGTCTGGGCGCAACGCTGGCTTTCATCGCTGCCTGCCTGTGGGTTGTCGCATGGGTTTTCAGAACCGGCTACCGGCTGAAGAGCTGACCTTTCACCGATTGTTGCCTGCCAGGAAACGAATTGAATTGAATACTGACACACCTGCCACCCTGCTCATTCTGGTGCTGACTATCGCCATCAGTCTGATCGCATTGAAAATACAACCACGATGGATTGAACTGGGCCTGTTTCGTCCCTACTACCTGCTGCGCAACAGGCAGTACCACACGCTGATCACCAGTGGCCTGCTGCATGCAGACGTACCGCATCTGTTGTTCAACATGCTGACCTTCTATTTTTTTGCACCCATGCTGGAACGCATGATTGGCACGCCACACTTTGTCGTGCTGTATGTGCTGGCGCTGATTTGCAGCGAAGCCCGCACCTGGCTACAGCAACGCAACAACCCTAACTACGCCGCACTGGGCGCGTCGGGTGCGGTCTCTGCGGTGCTGTTCGCGTCCATCGTGTATTTTCCCGGCCAGTCACTGTTCATCATCCCGATACCAGTGCCGATACCTGCACCTCTGTTTGCGGTGGGTTATCTGGCTTATTCATGGTATTCAGCCCGCTATCGCCGGGATGGCATCAACCACACGGCGCACATTGACGGCGCCCTCTTCGGCTTGCTGTTTGTAGTGGTAACCGATGCAGATGCTTATCGGAATGTGCTATCGATGCTGCCGTAAGCGTATCTCAGAAAGTTGAATGAGCGGGGCCGGCAGAAGCACGCCCGGTTGTTCTCAGCGCCTGTTCCAGGTGGCAACTTCGACAACCTGCGACGAGACTGCGTTGATCGCTGCCAGATCTTGCGGTGCAAGAACGATGTCGACCGCGCCGAGGTTTTCGCGCAGACGCGCTACATTCGTCGTGCCGGGAATCGGCACAATGTTGTCACCTTGGTGCAGCAACCAGGCCAGCGCCAGCTGCGACGGCGTAATACCTTTGCTTTGCGCCAGTTCGCACAGCACCGGACTCGTTCCGGCCAGCGCGCCGCGCCCGAGCGGACTGAACGGCACCAGACCGATACCCAATTCGCGCAGGGTCGGCAGCACGGCAGCCTCCACGTCGCGGTGCCACAGGGAATATTCACTCTGTACCGCCGCGACGGGCAGTACCGCGTGGGCGCGACGGATCATCTCGGGCGGTGCTTCCGACAGACCGAACGCCTTGACCTTGCCCTGCGCGATCAGTTCAGCCACCACACCGGCAACCTCCTCTATCGGAACCGCAGGATCGCCCCGGTGCTGATAAAACAGATCTATGTGATCGGTTCTCAATCGTTTTAGCGCCGCGTCGGCCGAAGCCCGGATCGATTCGGGACGACTGTCCCTTTCGTGCGTAGCGACACCATCACGGATCACGTAGCCGAACTTGGTCGCCAGCAAGATGCGATCGCGCACCGGCGCAAGCCCCTCGCCCAGCAGTTCCTCATTGATGCAGGGGCCATAACGTTCGGCGGTGTCGAACAACGTCACCCCCATGTCCACCGCTGCACGCAACACATTGATCATTTCGTGCTTCGGCTTTAGCGGCCCTTTGCGGGTGGAGGTCATACCCATGCAGCCCAAACCCAGGGAGGCGACGGTGAGACCGCCCAGCTTACGTGTCTTGATGATGTTCACTCCCGTATGGATTCTTGGTTGTTAACGCAGTGAACACCAAGGGAGAGTGATTGGTCATTCAATGATGATCTCTGCGGCCAGAACGGCCGACATTACATTACTGTTTGCACCGGTCACTTCAATTCGTTCACTCATCGCAGCACCTCTCACATTGGATTTGTTCTGCGCCAGGTCCTGATTGTAATGCAGCACCCCAGCCTGCCGCTTGCTTCGCATGTACGAAACAGTTAGTTTATTCTCATGGACGAAAGCCACGAGTTGTCCACACGGGGGAATGGTTGCGCTATTCCGCGCAGCGTTCTGCATTACCCCTGGATGACAAAACAAGCGCGAATCGAAGGACAATCATGAAGTATTTGTCGTCGTTTATTGTTGCCACCGGCCTTACATGCGTGGTTCTGGCACACGCGGCCAGCCCGGACGATGGCACGCAATGGTCAACTTATGGCCATGACAAGGGACAGATGCGTTTCTCGCCCGCAGCGCAGATCACACCGGACAATGTCGGGCGTCTGCAGCAGGCATGGATTTATCGGCTACGCACACCCGGCTACGAGATGTATTCCGGAGCGCGCACGCTGCGTAATGCCGCCGAGCCTGCGGGCAGCAAGCGCCAGCGCTATGCCAGCTCCCAGGTCACGCCGCTGGTGGTCAACGGGCTGATGTACCTGACCACGCCTTACGGACGTGTCGCGGCGATCGACGCGACCACCGGCACGGAAGTCTGGAGCGTAACGGCCCAGGGTTCGATGCGCGGAGTCGAGTACTGGCCGGGAGATGCGACGCACACCGCCCGGATCATCTACGCAAGCAGCAGCTCGCTGTATGCGCTCGATGCGCTGAGCGGCAAGCCAGTTGCAAGCTTTGGCAAGAACGGCGTACTCGAGGGCAAGCAGGGCTCGTTCGGCGTCTCATCCTCGCCACCGATTGTTTATCGCAACCTGATTATCTCCGGCGCTGCCAACCCCAATGGCGACGGCCGTGATGGCGATGTGCGCGCCTTCGACGTGATCACCGGCAAACAAGTGTGGCGCTTCGCCACGGTTCCCGAGAAGGGCCAGAAGTTTTACGACACCTGGGCGCCGGGCAGCACCGAGGGGCGACGTGGTGTGTATGTGTGGGGTCTGATGAGTGTCGACGACGCGCGCGGGCTGGTGTACTTCCCGGTGAAGGCGCCCAACTGGGACCGCTATGGCGGCGAGCGACTCGGCAACAACCTGTTCAGCTCCAGCATCGTTGCCCTGGACGCCAGGACCGGCAAGTACCGGTGGCACTTCCAGGTAACCCACCACGACATCTGGGACTTCGATCCCGCCGCTGCGCCGTTGCTGCTGGAGGTGAAGCAGCGCGGTCGCACCATCCCGGCAGTGGCCATCACTTCCAAGAGCGGCTTGATCTTTCTGCTTGATCGACGTAACGGCAAACCGATCTACGGCGTCGAGGAACGGCCGGTGGCCGCGAGCGAAGTGCCGGGCGAGCAGGCGTCACCAACGCAACCCTTCCCCGTCAAGCCGGCGCCCATCGCACGCCAGACCATGTCCATGGCGGACATTGCCACCGTAACGCCTGAGCTGGAAGCCAACTGCAAGGCGCTGGTCGAGAAGCACAACATCGGCATGGGTGGTCCCTACCTGCCGCCGGGTTACAAGCGGCCGACGGTGAACTTCCCGGGCACCATCGGCAGCGCCAACTGGGGCGGCATGTCGTACAACCCACAACTCGGCTACCTGTTCATCAACAGTCACGACCTCGGACAGCTCACCGGCATCTACGAGAGAAACGCACCGCGCGAAGTGATCGGTGTCGCGGGCGCCGGTTCCTCGGGCGTCCCCAATGTTTCCTACGATATGGGCGGATTGCTCGGCCGCTTTCGTGACCCTGCCACTGGAATGATGTGTAACCAGCCGCCTTGGGGAAGTTTGACGGCGATTGATGTCAACACGGGTGAAATTGCCTGGCGTTCGACACTGGGTGTAACGGACAGCCTGCCAGCCGACAAACAGAACACCGGCCGACCGAATCTCGGCGGCAGCATCGTGACAGCGGGTGGCGTGGTGTTCATCGGCGCTACGGATGACGGACGCTTCCGCGCCTACGACGCAAAGAGCGGCAAGGAGTTGTGGGCGACCAAGCTGAGCGCACCGAATCATTCCGTGCCGATCACCTACGTCGGTCGCGACGGCCGCCAGTACGTGGTGTTGCCAGCCACCGGTGGCAGTTTCCTTGAAGATCCCGCCACCGACGATGCACTGGTGGCGTTTGCATTGCCGGCACAGTAGTGCGCACATTTTTTATCGAGGAGTACGGGTAATGAACAGTAGCTGGAGACGATTGATGACCGGACTTGTCGCCGCCTCAGTGGTTGCAACGGTGCTCGCACAGACACCGCCGGCGCCAACGCTGGGCAAGGATGTGGATAGCGACGGCCGCCCGTTGCCGTTCGGACGCCGGGCGCATCAGCCCGCCGACACGCCGCTGGGATCTGGCTCGTTCAAAGCGATCATGGATACGCAGGATGGCTTGCCCAATCACGTGCTGTACTACCCGGCCAATCTCAGCCGCGCGGGCAAGCTGCCGGTCATCGCATGGGGCAATGGCGCATGCATCAACGCCGGCAACCGCTTCCGTTACTTCCTGACCGAGATTGCGAGCCACGGTTATTTGCTGATTGCCAGCGGGCCAATGGGCTCGACTGATCTTGAGGTCGGTCCTCAGGAGAATCCGGCGGTGCGCAGACCAGGTGAGGCCGCGCCGCCACCGGTGGTTATCAACAACGCGACGCGTGCGCCAGGTCGCACCACCGCCGAGCAGCTGACCGAGGCCATTGACTGGGCAGTGCGCGAGAACGACAGACGCGGCAGTCCTTTCTACCAGCGTATCGATGCCTCGCGTCTGGCGGTAATGGGCCAATCCTGTGGCGGCGTGCAGGCATTGACCGTGGCCGGCGATCCGCGCCTGCGCACAGTGATGATCTGGAACAGCGGCGTGGGGATGATCCCGAATAATCCGTCCGATCCGGCGGCCATGCTGGCGAAGATCCACACGCCCATCGCCTACATCCATGGCGACGAGGCCCATGACATTGCGTATCCCGCCTCAGTGCAGAACGTGAACGCGCTGTCGCAAGTGCCAGCCTTCGGCGCATGGCAGGACGGCATGACGCACCTGGGCACCTATGGCGCCGAGAACGGGGGTTTCTTCGCACAGATCGCCGTCGCATGGCTGGACTGGCAGCTCAAGGGCAAGCAGTCCGCGTCGAAGATGTTCCGCGGCACGGATTGCACGCTGTGCCGCGATCCGTCGTGGCATGTGTCAAAGCAGCAGATAGATTGAAGAGGCAAGTCATGAACGATGCAGCGGGGATTGTTGTATGTGGCCATGTTGCTGTTCTCTGGCGCGTCCATGGCACAGGCGCCAGAAGGTGTGCCGACGCGAGGCACCCGGCGCTGGTCTGCAGTCGATGGGCAGCGATGAGATCGCGCCGCTGCTGTTCGAAGAGAAGTGGACCCGTGCGCCACAGGCACAGCCGATGACGCAGGCCAACCTCGGCAACCAGAACCTCACCCTGCATCTCTATGGCGACGTGGAAGGAATCCGCAAGACCTACCATCCCACGGAAGACTACACCTACACCGGTGAGACGCGAACCAACTGGGCGTTGACTGTCAGTGACCCGAAGTTTCTCTGGGATCTCACCGGCTCCGGAAAGATGATGTTGCGCACGCGTAACTCCGGCTACCGCTTCCTGCACATCGTCATCAAGACCGCGGACGGCCGTTACTTCGTCAGCGAGGAAGGATCGGGCGAATCGTCATCGTGGATGAACGTCGAGTACGTGCTGAGCGATCTGCACTGGCGCTCACTGCTGATGACTGACAAGCCCACCAACCCATCCAACAAACGTGCGCCCGACCCGAAGCTGGTGCCGATCATTCCGCAGGCCAAGGCGAGTCCGGACCTGAGCAAGGTGGAAGAAGTTGGCTTTTCCGACCTGATACCGGGAGGCTGGATACCGTCCACCTCGCGCGTAAATGCATTTGCGCTGTACGGCAAGAAAATCAGTCGCTGAGTAGCTGGAGGCGAGTTGACATGTCCTGTAACAAACGAAAAACCGGAATAGTCGCAATGTTCTCTACAAAATCCACGGGATTCTCTCGAGTGAGTACGAGCGCAGCATCGTTCATGGCAATCCTGCTGGTAGCGGTCGGCAGCCTTGCGCCCAGTGATGCAGTCCCGTGCCGCGACGCCACGCATCTCACAGCCACCCGTACCCGCCGGCACGGCGCCGCAGCCGAGTGCCAGCCAGCCCTATGTGTATCGCAAGATCAGCGATCGCCTTTACATCATCGCTGAAATCCACCAGCCCTTTCCGCGCGACGAGCCGACCAATCCGCCGCACACGCAGCAGATGGGGCTGATCATCGGTGACAAGCGGGCAGCATTGATCGATACCGGACTGGGCTTGGCCGACTTGCGGAAGTTTGTCGAGCAGTTCACCGATCTGCCCGTGATCGCGCTGAGCACGCATGGTCATGTCGACCACGTCGGCGCCAATCAGCTGTTCGACATGTCGTACATCGGCAAAGAAGATGAAGCGATGATGCTCACGGCAAATCGTGCTGGCCGGCTCAGGGGTTATTCCGAGTTCATGGCCGGCAATACCACCATGATCGAATTCGCCACGAAAAACATGATCGCCGACAAGCCATTCAAGTATGGCTTCGTCAAGGATGGCGACAAGATCGATCTGGGCGGCATCGAAGTGGAAGTCATCGGCTTTCCCGGACACTCGCCGGGCTCAGTGGCCTACGTCGAGCGCCAGCACAAGGTTGCCTTCACCGGGCGACTCCATGCTGTTCCGTGTGCTGCTGACCGATCGGACCAAGCTCGCCCAGTGGGCGGATTCCGTACGCCGCTTTGCGGCCAAGACACCCGAGATCGACACCATCATCAACGGCCATCAGTGGGAACCGTTTCATCGCAGTGATATCGATGAAGAACTGGCGCTGGCCAGCGCCATCCAGAACCGGACAATAACCGGAACCCGCAAGTACCTGCTGTTCGCGGATCGAACGATCTATACGCTCGGCTCCAAGCGCATCGGCTTGAGCAACGACGAGTAGATTGCTGGGGTAGCGTCTGACTAACGCTGCCTGGCGCGTGCAGAAATTGCGTAACGTCCGCCACCCGTGATCAGCACATAAATGAAGCCGCCGATCATCGCCACATTCTTCTTGATCTGGATGACATGTATGCGTCTGGCGGCGCCTTCCAGCTCCCAGAAGCGGTGACCGATGAAGATGGTGACAAACAGGAACACGATCATCACAACAGCCGTCTCACGGACGCGGTAGTCCGACAACCAGCGCGATTCCGCCCAGCAGCTCTACCAGCACACCGAGCGCCGCCGCGGGAATACCCATGGATGCGGGAAGCTGGAAATTGTTGAACGTCGCAGCAAACCCGGTGAGGTTGGTTGCATGATTGAGGGCGCTCTCGATAAAGATGTACGCCATCGCCAACCGGGCAATTAATAGCAGCGTGTCCCGATGGCTCGCGGCGAAACCTTCGAGTCCGCTTTGTGCAGTTTCAGTTGTCATTGCTTTGCTCCCCCTGATTCGAATTCCGTCAGTGACGCACCGACGTCAGCGTACGAATGACCATTCACAACCAGCGACTGAGGCTGCGCCAATTGCGGGTTCAGCGAGAATAGGTTTCCTGCTCCTTACAAACCAGCCAAGCACCGTGGCCGCGCCCACTTTTCTATGACACGGACAACTTTCCTATGGCGCCAAGTCCCGCTTGCCTCATCAGATACGCCGCAATGGTTCGATACAGGATTTGGCCGCTCAATTGCCACTGATCAGATTGACGAGTGAAAGCACGTTCTGTGGCAATACATTGCCGCGCCAGGCGATGTGCCGGTCGGGACGCGTCAAAACAAGGGCGTGTTTGTAGACTGTCCCCGCTTCTTCATGATCGATGTCCAGAACATGTAGCGGAACGTTGCGCTGCTGTGCCGCCGCGATCAACGGCGCGACATCGATTGCCGGGTTCAGGCGCAGCAACGTATAGCCTGTGCCCAGATGGTCGTACAGGGATGAGCCGTCGCGCCGGAAGAAATGCGGCGTCCTGCAGCCGGGAACGGTTGATGGGGTGTATTCGCCGACGCTGTAACCCGGCGCTTGCTCGCCGTCGTATGCAATGTTTGGCGAGTCGTCGTAGAAGTAAGCGAAGTTCAAACCGCTGGGCGTGAACTGCGGCAGATTGATCTCGTACAGCGCTTCGCCAAAACGACAACGTACGGCATCACCCGCTTCCCCACTCATCGTCAGCTCTGGAGGCGGCGAACGGAACTCGCTCGCCCGGTTCTTGATCGACAGATCCTTGGCGAGCTGCGACACCTGATCCGTGATGGGATGTCGCTCGCGTTGATAGCCATCCAGGAGCGTGGGTCCGCCCCACTCATTCAAAACTGCGGCCAGTCGCCACGCGAGATTTTCCGCATCCGCAATCCCGGCGTTCATGCCGTAACCACCATTGGGTACCCAGATATGCGCGGCATCGCCACAGATGAAAACGCGATCTTCACGAAAGATATCGGCGAGCAGACGTCGGCCTGTCCATGAGTCCTCCGAAAGTATTTCGTAGCGGAAATCAGGACCAAACCCGGTGAGGGCACGAATCGCCCGGTCGCGATCCAGCGCCGCAGGATCGCTGTCGGGACCCGGCAGCATCACGTGAATGGACCAGAGATCACGACCGTTCAAGGTGACAGTACTGCCCATCTGTTCGCCATTGACGATGAAGTAACGATGCGCCGGCTTGCCAGGCAGCCTTTGCAACAGATTCGGCGCCGATATATGCAGTGATACAACACGCGTGAGCACCGCATCACCGGAAAACTTCGCACCGATGGCCTTGCGGATATTCGACGTACCACCATCGCAGCCAACCAGATAAGCGGCTTCAATCTCGAACGTTTCACCGCTTGCAAGGTCGGTTACCTTGCTGATGACATGACCCGGCTCCTGACGGAACTCATCCAGCCGCATACGATGCAGCAACTGCACTTTCGGATTGAGCGCGGCATGCCGCCAGAGGATTGGCTCAAGGTACATCTGATTGATCTTGTGTTGCGGCTCCGGTGTCGGCCAGTCCGAATCCGCATAACCGGGCGCGCCGAGGTCCTTGTGGCATGGCAATCGAACACGCGCCAGCTCGTAGCCATTCATGCTGGTCGCCCACACCACATCGGTGGGATAGTCATCCGGCAGACCGGTCTGGCGTATCTCCGCAGCGAGACCAAGCCGGCGGTATGTCTCCATGGCACGCGCAGATACGTGGTTGGCGCGCGGCTTGGGGCTCTCATTGGAAGCACGTTGTTCGACAACGATCGTGTCGATGCCGCGCCACGCAAGATCGAGCGCCAATGTCATTCCCACCGGACCGGCACCGACAATCAGGACAGATGTGGTGAGCTTGCGTTGCATGGTTGGGCGGCCGGGCAGAGAAAGAGGACACGCAGAATAGGTGCCCCTCTCAGCGAAAACTACCGGCTTACGGTGAGCAAACCCGCTTTTCTATGGCACGGGTAATTTTCCTATGACACGAGTACGCTCGCGTGACGCGCAAGTCAGAGCCCGACAATCTTCCGCGCTGCACCCGTCAACTCAAGGATATGCAGCCCGGTCGAGGCTCGATCCACCGCATAGATGTAGCCGCGATCATCAAGATTCACATTGTTGGTCTGGATGGCCTTGTCGCAATGTTTGACATTGTTGATCGTAATGCATGACTCAGTGGTGTTGGCGGTGGACTGCGGGATGAAGTACGCCACTTCGCGCGGTTCAAACGGATTGCGGATATCCACTACGCGCACACCGGCGTTGAAGTACGCCAGCACCATGAGCGTCTTGTCGAACTTCGGGTGATACGCATCGGCGAAAGAGTGCGGGCCAAACCGGCCGCCACGATGACAAAAGTCACCGGGTTCTTCGGGAATCTGGAAGGTCGAGATCGGCATCGGACGTTTCTCTTCTGTGATATCGAAGATCATCACCACATCACGCGGTTCCTGACAGCGGATGCCGGTGGCCTCGGAGGACACCAGCAGCAAATCCCGAGTGCGTGCATCGCGATTGTCGCCGTAGTCCGCAATCTCGAAACCGTAGATCGGCTTGGCGGTGTGTACGCCCCAGTAGCTGGGCAGATCGAATCGCGCAATCTCGGGATACCGCAGGTTGGCAGGCGTCGGTGCGAACTTGTCACTGACCGACGTATCGCCGCGCAGAAACTTGTCGCGATCCAGAATCTGCAGCACGCCGTCCTCACCGCTTTCCACACCCAGGAAAATACGGTTGCCGACGACGAAGGGCTGATGCAGCCCGGCGATATGCGGCGGCGGATACGGTCCCACCGCAGTGGGCTCGTGACCGGCCAGACCGAAATCGCGAATGTGGCGCGGCGCGGCCGGATTGCTCGCATCGAATGCCTGCAGCACGCGGGTCACGCGCCAGCCCTGCGCGGTGCCATTCAGATAGGCAATGCCGGTGGCGCAGTCCCAGTGAATCTTGTGCGTCTCGCGATTGCCGCGTTGCGACTGCGGCCGGGGGGAGGTACCCGTTTCGGCAATGGTGGTCAGAAACTTCGGTGCAGCGGGATCGGTGACATCGAGTATCTCGTAGCCCACATTACCGTTGGTACGCATCGCATATACCTTGCTGCGATCTGCTGCAGGCAGTGCGCTGCCATCGCATATCTGCACGTGCTGCGTACCACTCGCCTCATTGCCCGTGGGCGGCATATGAACGAGATATCGCGGCATCGCCGGATTGCTGACGTCAAGAATCGACAGGCCATTCTTCTCGACCTTGCCGGTTGCGGGATTCAAGGCCTCGCCCGCGTGATGGCCGACGAACAGGATGCGCCGCTCGCCGTAGGCATGCACGATCGGTTGATAAGCGGAGCGCGCCTGGAGCGCGTTGTGACTGATGAGCCGCATATCGACGCTGCTGACGTACTCCAGCTGTGCAGCCGCCGCCGGCAACACGGCCGACAATAGACCGGCATACACAGCCGCGAGCGATAACGATTTGACCACCATAGCCATGCCCCCTTGTTGCCGGCACACATGCCGACTCAATAACTCAGCAATTCGCTCTTCAGCAAGATCGTGAGATCACGACGTTGAGATCACCATGCCGCGTACGGCTGCGGCAGAAACGCCACGCGAGTCAGGAAGTCCTTCAGGAGGATGCGCCACACATACCATTCGTGGCCGCCGTGGACGAAATTCGTTGTCACCGGAATGCCTGCTTTCGCGAAGGTGCTGACCTCACGCGCCGGGCCGGTATGCGATGTGAAACCTTTTGCATGGATGGTGTCCTGCCAGCCGCCGCCCACCCAGATGGACTTGCCCTTGAGCGCAGCAACTTGCTCAGGCGTCAGTGTGCTGTACTCCGGTGGCAGGCCGGCGCTCATCATGCCGAAATACTGGAACACCTCGGGGTGCTTGATGATGAAGGAGTTGGTGAGCATCCCACCCATCGACAGCCCCGAAAACGCCCGGTCCAGCGCCGACTTAGACACGTGATAGCGCTGCTCGACATAAGGGATCATGTTGTTGATCAGGTCCTGGTCGTACGCCTCCATGAAAGTGGATTGGGGGAACCCCGTGCCATTAGGCATCACCACCATGAGTGGCTGTATCTCGCCGGTGTTGATCAGATTGTCCAGAATGTTGGCAACCACGCCCTGTGTGCTCCAGCCCATCTCGTTCTCGCCACCGCCATGGCTCAACCACAACGTCGGATACGGCTTGGCGCGTTTCGGGTCGTAGTTCGGCGGCGTATAGACAACAAGATGGTTCTGATCCTTCGGCGTAACGTGTCCAGAAGAGGCATAGATCTCGAGCGTCAGCTTGCCCTTGATCTTCGCCGGGCCCTGCCATCCATAATCGATCGTGTTGAAACTCGGGTCGGACGGTACGAACACCTGGCTGTTCGGCGCGACGTTACCCTTGGTAACACCATTCGCTTCGTTCCAGGGCCGATTGTTCGGATCTGAAATCCTGCATTGCGTTTGAGCGGGCTGTTGCTGACCCGGAGTGGGCACGGGGCAGTCGATGAAGAAGGCATAAGTGAACGTTCCTGATGGCAGCGGCGTGGTGTAGGTCCACACACCGTCTTTGCCCTTCGTCATGTCGATCACCGGGAAATTCGGACCCGTCGAATTGGGACGCTGAAGGGGGAAATCTCCCGGCAGCCAATCTTTGGGCAGTAGCCCCTGACCTTCGACGACGGGGTGATCCGGCGTCGGGGCGATCTGCGACAGTTCGCCGGGTCGGGCGAAATACCATTCGCCTTTTATCTGCACCTTCTGCGCATTCGGGTTCGCATAGCGGAAAGTCACTGTGTAACCGGTGGGAGCCTTGCCGGTGTGCGTGACTTCCGGCGAGTTGACGGGTTTATCCATCGCTGCCTGAGCGAAGCCTGCGCACAGTGCGCACACTCCAGCGAGGACTAAGAACGCTGCAATTCTTTTGATGGAATACTGCATACCCCAAATTCCTCGTCTTGATTGTTTGATAATTGTTTGATTGTCGGGATGGTAGTCGCTTCGTTGGTTCCATGCCAGACGATATCAGCGATACCGCACAGAGGCAGAATCCATGCTTGTTCGTCAACGCAAGTCTCGAGATACAATGCGACCTTCGGGGAACGGGAATATTTATATGAGGCCGTGCATGCGAAACCGGTTATTTTCGATGATCTGCGCAAGTGTGTGTGTAGTGGGGTTCAGCACGGACGCAGAGTCGGCACTGTCAGTGCCGACCGAAGTGAATCCTGCGCCGAAGGCGGAAGACTGGGTGGCGCTGTCAAAGCTACCCGACTGGAGCGGTTACTGGATACCCAATATCCGTGATCAGATGGTTCAGGAAACCAGCAATACGCCGCCGTGGAACGAGAAGGTGGCCAGGGAGATGGCTGAGGCGCGCGCCGAGGAGCAAGCCGGTAAACCGCGGGGTCTGTTCGCGAATTGTCTGCCCGAAGGATTGCCGAGCGGGATGCTGGTCAATCACGTCGGCATGGAACTCCTGTTCAGTCCCGGACGCGTCATGATGTTCGGCGATGGCGATGGCAACAAACTGCGACGCATCTATACCGATGGGCGCGGTCATCCCGCTGTAGTGAACCCGACACTGTATGGCGATTCGGTGGGCCGCTGGGAAGGCCAGACGCTGGTGGTGGATACGATTGGCATCCTGCCGCAGAGCATCCTGGCCATCAATCAGGCGATCGGCGTGCCAAGCGATGGCGACATGCACGTGACTGAGCGGATCCATCTCGCCGGGCCGGATACGCTGCATGATGAACTGACCATCACCGCACCCAGAATCCTGACCAGGCCCTGGAAAACCACGCGCATCTTCACGCGCGATCGACGACGCGTCAGTGAAATCAAGGAGGCCATCTGTGTGCAAGGCAGCATGTTCACGGAAGCAGAAGATAAAGATGGTCATGCCAGCTGGATACCGGCGGAGTACGACCTTGACGACGGCACCCCGGTGCAATCCGACAAACCATAGAGCAGCATCAAGCGTTAGAGGAATCGATGATGACGAACAAATTGCAACGGCTGGCGAAGTTGATGATGGTGATGCTGGCGTGTATTGGCCCGGCACAGGCCCATCATTCTTTCGCCATGTACGAAGCCGAAAAAATCGTTTCGGTGGAAGGCACAGTAAAGGAATTCAAGTGGGCCAATCCCCATGTATTGCTCAGGGTGGCAGCCGCCGGGGACGATGCGAAGGTGTGGACCATGGAACTCACGGCGCCGGGCCAGCTGTCGCGCAATGGCTGGACACACGCGACGATAAAGCCGGGTGATGCAGTCAAGGTGCAGGTGCGTCCCTTCCGTGATGGCCGGCTGGGTGGTGCGTTTGTCAGCGTCACGGTCAATGGTGAAGAGATCAAGAGGTAGGTAGCAGCGCTTCCTGATTAGGGTCTGCAGCGATGTGCGAATGGTTAACAGACCCTAACGACCACCTTCAAATACTGCGTCTGTAATTCAGTGATCGTGTCGATGATGGCGCGCTCGCCACAGCCCGGTTTCAATGCGCTGTTGAGCACCTGAAACGTCTGATGACCATACGAAGCGTCGTCAGGGATGTAGCCGGTGCGGGCGCGTTCATTGGCCAGCGATACCATGAAGGTGTTGGCCAGCGGGGCTTCCTGTTTCGCCTTCACGCCGATCATGCTGTAAGGCTCTTCGCCAACCGCAGCGATTGCCACCGAGCCAATTGCCAGCATGCCGACGGGAATGCCCATGGCGGGCTGGTCCACATACACTGCGGCCATGCCCTCGCGCGAAGTGGGATCCATCTTGTCGCCGTTGGTGCGCTGCCGGGCGGGGCACATGGGTGTCTTCTGAAAACCGGCAATACGTGCGGTGCTGGTGGTTCTGGTGAAGGTCATTACCCGAATCACTTCCTCACCCAGGATCTGGCCTTCGCTCTCAATGAAGCGCAGCAACTCGTCCAGTACTTTTGGGTCGGCAGGTTTTTCAAGCACTGCCTTGCCGTTGGCATCCACTACCCGCAGCGGACCTTCGGAAGTTTCGCGGTTCATCTCATAGCCGGTAATCCCGGGGCCTGAGCGCGTCGCCATCACGTTGGTAGAAGGCCGCAGATACAGCGGGTTCTGGTCGCCGGCGGCGCCCAGTCCGAACGCAACGATGGCCTGATCACCGAATGCCTTCTCCACGTAGCGAGACATGGCTTCGGGGAAATCACCGGTGGTGGTGTCCAACGCATACGCATTCACCGGATGCATTGCATAGCTCGCGTAAACCGCAATCGGCTCGCCCGATGGTTTTGTAAACGTCAGTACCGAAACGGTCTTGTCCGATGGTCCATCCAGATTGCTGTACTGGCCCCACTTACGCGTCTCAGGATGAATCGCGTCGCGATTGACGTTCAGGTAGCTGTGGCCGGTGCCGAAGCCCACGTGCGCCGGTTGCAGGTTTGCCCTGGCTTGACGCACGGCCTCCACCGCCGCCCTGGTGGTTGGCTCAAGCGATACTGCAATACGCGAGCGCGTCGACTGATAACTGTGTGAATGTGTCGATGACACCACCATCTGTGTGGCCGGAATGTTCAACTCGACACTGACCTGTTGCGAGATGGCAGGCCAATCGAACCGGCTGCCCGGAATACTGATCAGTGCCGCACGTGTCGTCCCGTTATCAACAACAATCGCCCTGACATGGGTGCGCTGGTGTTCGTACTTTTCTGCCGCGCTGGGCAGAGCTGACCATTGCGTGACGTCCACTCTGGCAGCACCAACCCGCAAGGAGCCTTCCACACCCGTTTGCGCCAGTGCCGGTGCAGTGGCCGCTAACAAGAGCAACGCCCTTGCTACTGGTCGATTGATGCGCATGAATCCACCCGCCCTTTTTTATCGCTGTATCGTTGCGAAATCATAACCCCGCGCCGGGCTTCATGGGTAACACGCTGCTAGGGTCTGTTAACAGTTAACAAGCCCCTAGTGCCCTGGTTCTGGCAGAATGCACCGCCATTCGCCGCAGCCAAAACGAGAGGGTACCCATGCACGCCAGAAGACAGAACGTGAGTCAATTACTCACAGCGTTCGTATTTTTGAGTTGCCTGCTTGCAGACTCCGGGCTAGCCGCGACCACTGCGAACTTGCGCGTCGGCGCGGCGGTTCGTGACATCACCCCCAGCAGCGAAATGCTGCCACTCACGCGTGCCCCCAAGGTCGAAATGACCGGCGTGCTGGATCCCATCCATGTGCGTGTCATTGCTTTGTCGAGCGGCGGCGCGAGCTCGCTTTTGGTCGCCTCCGAGACCGGCAGATCGCTCGGTCCGCAGCTGGCGCGCGAACTCAGTCGCCACACCGGGTTGCCGCTGGAAGCCATCTTCTTCACCTCCACGCATTCCCACGCAACCCCGGAGAATAGCGAGATCTGGCAGAACCTGATTGACGAAAAGGAAAGAGCTGCGGTTCCCGCCAATGAGACGGCAGTGGTGAAGCTCACCAACCAGCAGCGCTGGGCCATGTATGCACAGAAGCAGATGCTGGCGGCGGCCGACGAAGCCCTTGCCAACATGAAGTCGGCATCCGTAGGCATCGGCTATTCAGAGAGCTACATCAACGTCAACCGCGGTGCGGTGTACAACAAGACTGTGGACGGTAAGGTGACGGAAACGGTAGCGCTGGGATTCAATCCCACCGGGCCGACCGACAAGACGGTGACCGCGATTCGCTTCAATGACGAAAACGGCAAGCCGCTGGCATTCATCGTGAACTACCCCGTGCATGGCACCGTCATGCACGCCAACACCAGTATCAACGGCAAGACTGGCGTCAGTTCGGATATTCCCGGCATGATCTCAACCTGGCTGGAACAGAAGTATCCGGGTTCGGTCGCCACGTGGCTGAGCGGCGCAGCCGGCGATCAGGCGCCGTTGATCCAGAATCAGATGCTGACGCGTAATCCGATGACAGGCGAGATGGACGAGAGCTTCTCGAACTCTTACGACATGCTCACGTATCTGTCGCGGATTCACTTTGCCGACGTGGAGACTGCACTTGCCAGAATCAACAAGTACGACCACAACGTGTTGGTCAAGTACGACTACCGCGATGCGACGATTCCGGCCAAGGAGAGCGGCGATTACTCCATCTCGCTGCAACTGCTGCGCATCGGCGATATTGCGCTGGTGGGTTTTCCAGGCGAGTTGTTCAGCACGCTGGGCAAGGACATCAAGCAGAGCTCGCCGCTGAAGAACACCATCGTGGTCAATCACGCGTGGCAGAGAACCTATCAGCGTCCGAGCTATCACGCCGACGATGCCTCGATTGCCAGGGGCGGCTTCGGCACCAACGCCGCATACAAACCTGGCTATCTGAGCAAGTCTCTTGTCAGTCTGTCGAATGCCATGATTCGCGAGACCAACGAATGGACTTTCAATGGCGATGGCACTGCGACCAACAAAAGTGGCAAGCGAGTCATCGTGGGTGCGGATGGCGCGGCGGGCACCGCTGACGACAACCAGATTGTGAATCCCGCCGGCACCGTGCTGCTCAAGAACGCAAAAGTGGCCGTTGATGCAGAGTCGGTTGCATACGTGCCGCTGGGCAATGGTTTCAACCTGTACGCCGGACAGGATCACAACCTGGGCACCACGGACGATGTGGTTATGGGCTTCGGCAAGTATCCGCAAAGTGATCCTGCCGGCGCGAAGGCCGATCCACTCAACTGGCGTCTGCTGGATATTCAAGATGGCAAGGCGACACTGCTCGCGAGTAATCAGCTCAACAGCATTGCGTTCAATCTGCAGGCCGGCGACGGCAATGACTGGATGAAAAGCAACCTGCGCGCGTGGCTCAACAGCGAGGGTGGGCGTAATGACTCCGGCGACACCATCGGCTTCTACAATGCTGCGTTCACTGCTGCTGACAAGGCCAGAATCGTTGCCACGCGCCTTGACCGTCCAGTCGGCGCGCCGTTCGGCGCCTACAACGGTCCCGGCGTTACCAACGCGCCGAAAGCCTATGCGACGCCGGCCTCGACCAGTCAAGACCACGTGTGGGTGCTGAGTGGCGAAGAAGCGTACAAATATTTCGGGCCCAGCAAGCTGCGCAGCGGACCAAGCAATGATGGCTCGGTGTTCACCAATGCCTACTTTGTGCCCAGCAACTACGCGCGCGCCAAGGGTGTGAAAATCAATGTCGGTGGCAACGGTCCCGCTACCGTGGGCTACGGCGATTCCTGGATCAGGACCCCGGGACGCACCGAGGGCAGCAAGTACTTCGCAATCTTCTTGAGCTCAGTCGGTAACTTCAACGCCCGCCGCGAAGTCAACAACGTCTACGGCGTCCAGCCGGCCGTGACCGTAAGCCTGGGTCAGTGAGCATTAACCCGGCGGACAACAATGTCAGGCATGGCGATGCAAGCTCTTGTGTAGGGGCGGCTCGTGAGCCGCCCTCTTGCGTCTTTGAACACAGGAAGGGCGGCTCACGAGCCGCCCCTACGTCGGATAATGTTATCCACCGGATTAATAGCCGCGACAACGAGCAACCGCCTTGCAATGCGGCCCGCAAGGGTCACTGCATCGTGTCCGTCATCATCTCCACAAGATTATTGACGATGGCATTCTCGGCGCAGCCGCGCACGAAGGCTGCGCCCATTCGCTCCCAGTTCTCCTCATCAGGAATGTAGCCGGCGCGATCGTTCACCAGCGTCGCCATGATCGTATCTTTGAACGGTGACACTTTGCGCAGATGCGAGTAGATGTTGGTCGACACCTCGCCCGAGACGCTGGTGATCGCAACACCGTTGATGCGGATCAACCCGAGTTGTATGTCGAGCTTGCCAGCGGGCTGCTGCGTCGCTGCCACCTGTTGAACCGGCTGTTGCTGCTGCGGGCCCGCCTGTGCGCCGCCGGGGCCGCCTCCGGTCTGCGGCTTCATCTCGCAAGCCACTGCGCGCTGCACAGCCTGTATGTGTACCGTCGGCGTGGCTGGCGCCATGCGCGCCGCGGTCTGCAACACTTCCATGCCAATCATCCGGCCCTGCATCTCGGCCAGCTCGACGCCGGGCGTATTTGCCCAAGCCTTGTCGAACTCCTTGTTGAACTTCGCATACTGGTCGCCCGCAGCACCTAGCGTCCACATCGCCACAACCTTGTCCTGGAATTGCTGCTCGACATAGCGCTCGGCGGCGCCGGAAATGTCGCCCCAGATCAAGTCTTGATGCTCAGCCGTGCCCGAGCCCGTCATGACGTTCGGATGCACGGCATAGTTCATCATCAGGGCAATCGGTTCACCGGCGGTGTTCTCGAACTTGAGCACCCACACGGTCTTGTCGGATGGGCCATCGGGATTGAATCCTGCCCGCCACCGTCCTTGCGACAGCGCATAGCGATAGGTATTCACATCAACCGTGCCGCTGCCAACGGCCAGGCGCGCGGGCTGCATCGTGGCTTTGGCCTTGCGCAGCGCCTCGACGACGGTGTCGTCTGCCTGTTGGGTGTACTCAGGTGTGGACCAAGGACGCTTCTGAGTGACCGAGGAGGTTCCCGGCGTTGGCGGACCGCCGCGTGGCGCACTGTGGTTGTGGGTCGCTGCGATCATGATGTGGTCGGCCGGAATTGCCAGCTCCCTGGCGATACGCTCCCGCAGCGAACGCGTGTTGCCGTATTCAACCAGATCGACGGCCACGATCGCCGCTGTGGTGCTGCCATCGGCCATCACCAATGCGCGGGCATAGATCGGGTCGCGCACGCCCTTGAATGGCCGGTTGGGGATACCGATCAGTCCCGTCAGATCTTTCGGCGTGACATCCAGCTTGGCAACGCCGACCCGCAATGAGCCAGCCACACTGGTTTGCGCCAGCGCGGGTGCAGTTGTTACCAACAAAAACAGCACCATTGCTACAGTTCGATTGATGCGCATGAATTTATCCCTCGATTATTGTTGCCCAACCATAACTCTGCCATCACCCCGCGCTGAGCGCCGCCTTCACCCGCTCGGGCGTGAATGGAATGCTGCGCAGGCGCACGCCAATCGCGTCGAACACGGCATTGCCGAGTGCGGCGCCCACCGGTGCGCACGCAGCTTCGCCGGCGCCGACTGGTTTTTCAGTCGGCCGGTCGATCAGCGCAATTTCGACCTTGGGCGCCTGCGAGAAACGCAGGATCGGGTAGCTTGCCCAATCCACGGTCGTAACGCGTGATCGGTCGAATTTGATTTCCTCCATCAGCGCGCGGCTTAACGTCTGCAGGATGGAACCCTCGACCTGCGCGCGCACGCCATCCGGATTGATGATCAGTCCGCAATCGTGGGCACACACCACCCGCTCCACCTGGATGCGACCCGTCGTGCGATCCACCGCGACTTCCATGCCCATCGCTACATAGGCTTCCACGTTCTTGTAGTGAATGTAAGAGATACCGCGACCGCGTGCGATTGTCCCTCGTGCAGCAGGTGCAGGCGATGCGCGCTCCTGCCACTTCATCATCTCGGCGACGCGACTGAGTACCGCAACGCCGCGTGGTGCAGTAAGTCCTTTAAGCCGCATGGCAAGTGGATCAAGTTTCGCGGCGGCTGCGAGTTCATCGACAAAACATTCAACCGCAAAACAGTTGGCCGGCTTGCCGGGGGAGCGGATTGGCGCTGGGCGCAGCGGTGTGTCCTTGAGCCAATGAACGACAACCTTGATGTTTTTCGGGCTGTAGGGTGGATCACCATTCTGCGAGATCTGCCCGGTGGAGATGCCCAGCGGCTGATCAATGCCCGCCGAGCGTGGCCCAATCAGGGGTGTGTTGGGCAAGCCGGGAGTTGCCTGTGGCAACCATAGATCGGACTGCCAGTCGAGAATGTTGCCTTGGGTATCGATGGCGCCACTGACGTCGATCAACTGCGGTGGACCTTTCGGGTCCCAGCCATGTTCATCTTCACGCATCCATTGCACGCGCACCGGCCGTCCCACCGCGCGCGACAGGATGGCGGCATCGGCCGCTGCGTCTTCGTGACCATTCATGCCATAACAGCCCGAGCCCTCAAGATAAATGAGACGCACCTTGTCCTTGGGCAAACCAAGAAAGCGTGCGAACGAGGTCTGGTTGCCATGTGTACCCTGCGAGGCTGACCAGATCGTGGCGCTGTCTGCTTTCACGTCTGCCACTGCACAGGACGGCCCCATCGAGCCATGTGTCTGAATGGGCCAGTGATACGAAGCCTTTAGCGCGATGGCATTCGCCGGGCGGCTGGCGGTTGCGTCGCCTTTATTCAGCAGCTCCTGCTCCGCCACAAACGGCCCATCGCGCAACGAGCGAAGATATTCGTCCTGTACCGGCAAGCCCTGCCAGTCGCTCCACTGTGCTTTCAGCGCGCGCATGGCGCGTACGCAGGTCCATTCGTCTTCGGCCACCACGGCGAGGAAACTCTGGATGCGCACTACCTTCACGCCCGGTAACTGCGCAACCGAGGACTCGTCCACCGAGAGCAACTCAGCGCCGATACCCGGCGGGCGGATAACCCGGCCATGCAACATCCCGGGCAACGTGAAGTCGTGCACATAGGTCTGGCTGCCCGTGACCTTCGCAGGTACATCAGGGCGAGGCAGAGGTTTGCCGACGATGGTGTAAGTGCCTGGAGCCTTGAGCGGCGCTGCGGGATCAAGCGCGAGGTCAAACTGCTTGCCCAGCACCAGCGCAGCGAAGGTGATGCCGGTGCCGCCGGCTTTCGGGCGCACCTCACCGTCCACTGCCACGAGGTCAGCTGGCTGCAACGTTGAACTGCGTAGCGGCCATGTCGATGAGCGCCTTGCGTGCAGTCGCCGCCGCCTGCCGGATCTGAAGGCCGCCGACCTGAATACCGTTCGAGCCGGAGGTACGACCCTGATCGGGGGTGAGTGCGGTATCGCCTTCGACCATGTTGATTTTTGCAATCGGGATGCCGAGTTCTTCGGCAACGATCTGGCGCAACGCGATGCGCAGTCCCTGACCGAGATCGACCTTGCCACTGAACAGCGTCACCGTGCCATCTGCATTCACAGACAGGAAGGCATTAACACGTTTGGGGTCCAGAACGCGCGGCGCGACGCCCTGGGCCGCGGCGGTAAGCAGCGCATTCGGTGTAACCAGTGCGAATGCAACCGTGAGTGCGCCAGCCTTGAGTACATCGCGGCGGGAGAAACCTGACGATTCGAGCTGAGTATTCATGTCAGCCTCCCTGCGGCTGACTGGCCAAGGCGACAATCGCGGCAATGACGCGCGTGTGCGTACCGCAACGGCAGAGGTTGCCATCGAGTGCGGATCGAATCTGCGCTTCAGTCGGTTGCTTGTTTTTCTCCAGCAGCGCCGCAGTACTCATGATGATGCCGCTGGTGCAGTAGCCGCATTGCGGCACCTGATGCTCGATGAATGCTTTCTGGATGGGGTGTGGATTCGTTACTGAGCCCAGTCCTTCGAGCGTGGTGATCGACTTGCCAGACGCAGTTGAGATTGGCATCAGGCACGAGCGTACCGGCTGGCCGTCGACGATCACCGTGCATGTGCCGCATTGACCCAGACCGCAGCCGAATTTAGTGGCGGTAAGACCAAGACCGCGCAACACATAGAGCAGCGGCTTGTTCGGATCATCTGCTTCGGCTGACTTGGTCACGCCGTTGATGCGAAGGCTGTATGTGGCCATATGCTTCCCCGCCTTGATAAACCGCGATGGGCGCCGCAATGATGATGCAGCATTGCGATGATCGCAATCACCGCGTCAGGAGATCAAAAACCCGTTCGTACCTCACAATCAGGGCTGACTCAGCAGTTCACTCCTGGGCGGCAACCAGGGCGGTGCGCGCGGACAGGATGGGGTGTCCTGCAATTCGATTTCGGCAAAGCTCAGGTCAGGTTCACGGTCATAGCGTAAATCGCCCAGAGTCCAGCGGTCGTTGCTGAAGTTTGCCCAGGGAGCACGGGCAAAGTGCAGGAATACGGCCGCCTCGCAATAACGGCTCGCCAGCGTGCGTAACTGATCGTGCGGCATGCGTATTTCACCCAGCCAGCGCCAGTCGGCGCTATCGGCAATCGCCATCTTGTTGAGCGGAGCTGTCATCTGTGCAAGTGGGGTGCGCATCGGACAGTCTGCCGCCGGCAGCAGTGTTGGCGCGAGTGACAACATGGCGCTACGCAGCACGTATTCGCTGCCCTCTGTTTGCGTCAGGATGATCGCCCAGCACAGCGGATTGGCCGGCAGCGGCGTCAAGATATGATCGAGGGTTCGCGCCTGCGGAAACTGCTGACCGCTGGTCGCAGTCACATGCCCATCTGCGATTCGGCTGGCGAACGCAAAAACCGTGGTGATCGCAAGCCAGACAGAAATGCTGGCGAGCAAGGCTGGTTTCGGCTTTGCAAGTTTACCGACAGCGAGCATCACCAGAGTCAGTGCCGCCAATATGAAACACAGGGCAGGCGGCACAACCTGCGTCCACACGCTCAACACGATGCCCGCGATCAGCACCAGTACGATCAAGCCACGCGCGATCCAGGTTTTCAGTACAAAGGCGAGCGGCGCGCACGCCGCCCAGAACAGCGGCTCGATGATGAACACCGCATCGCCGTAGAACCAGCGATTGTCGAAGGGCCAGAAAGGATGCACACCATAGGAGTTGCTTGAATCCATTGCGATATGCAGCAGCGGCGCGAGCAGCGCAATCCCGAGCAAACCGTAGCGGTCGCGACGTGTTAGTACGAACTTGCGCCGCCGCAATACATACTCGCAAACCAGCCACATCAGCACCGCTGCAACCAGTGCGCCGATAAGCGTGTGCGTGTGGCCGCGATGCTCGGACAAATAATCGAGCTTGCTGCCGGTCAGCATCGGATAGATGAAATCGGCATCCGGGAGATTGCTGCCAACCGCCATCACGCCGACCCAGAGGCTGCGGCGCGTATCGGCCGGCAGACCTGAACTGGAATTCGAAGTGAAGCGTGCCGCTGTGACACCGACCAGGGTGCCGATCAAGGTGTGTGTCAAGTTGTCCATAGGGGTGAATAGTGCCACGTAGGGGCGGCTCGCGAGCCGCCCTCCGATTCCGATAATCAAGAAGGGCGCTTCACGAAGCGCCCCTACAATACGACCAACGATACAATCATCAACTTGGCGCCATTCGTCCATAGGGGTCCGCGCGCGGAAGCAGTGCAGCCGGGCTCCGGCGGAATATCTATACTGCAACGCCCTCTGCAAGTCCTGTCAGTGAGGTTTGGCATGTCCACAGATCAGCGCGATTCCACCGCCGCTTCCAATGCAGGCGCCAGCTACCCATCCTTGCGCGGGCGCAGCGTGTTCATCACCGGCGGGGGCTCGGGAATTGGCGGATGCCTCACCGAATCATTCGCGAAACAAGGCTCGCGGGTGGCGTTCGTGGATATCGCCGAGAGTCCCTCGCAGGCGCTGGTCGAGAAAATCGACAAAGCCGGTTTGCCCCGGCCGTGGTATCGCAAGGTAGATGTCACTGACATCCCGGCATTACAGGCAGCGATCCGCGATGCCGCTCAAGCGGTGGGCGACTTTCGCGTACTCATCAATAACGTGGCCAACGACGACCGTCACAACTTCATGGACGTCACGCCCGAGTACTACGATGCGCGCATTGCGGTGAATCAGCGCCCGGGGTTTTTCGCCATTCAGGCCGTGGTGCCCGGAATGAAGAAAATGGGCGGCGGATCGATCATCAACTTCGGCAGCAATTCCTACGGTGGCAAGGCCCGCAACATGCCGGTGTACACCACCGCGAAATCCTCGGTCATTGGTCTTACACGGGGTCTTGCGGCTGAGCTTGGTGAACATCGCATCCGCATCAACGTCATCACGCCGGGCTGGATCATGACGCAGCGCCAGATCGACAAGTGGCTCACGCCCGAGGGTGAGCTTGAGATCCAGCGCAACCAGGTGCTTCCCGACAAGGTAGGTCCGGAGGACGTGGTGCCGTTGGCACTGTTCCTGGCCTCCGACGATGCGCGCGCTTGTTCAGCGCAGGAATTCATAGTCGACGCGGGCTGGTTGTGAATACACTTTGGACGCACTCCACTTTCGGAGTGCGTCCTGTAAGAAATAAACCTTATTTCATGTAATCGTGGATCATGTCGGTCACGCCTTTGACGATGCCGGTCTGTGCGCAACCCGGCTTCAAGCGCGACGCGACGACCTGGAACGTGTAGCGTCCATAGGCATCATCAGTAGGAATGTAGCCGGAATTGGCACGGCCATTGGCCACCGCAACGAACATGGTCTTCGCCAACGGTGACGCGGCTTTCACCTGCTGTCCGATGAAGTTGTATGCCTCGGCGTTGATCGACGCGAGAGCAATATCGTTGATGCCCAGCACACCCAGACGCATCTTCACGTCTTCGCCGTCAGCATAGGTACCGGGAGTACCGGCGCGCGCGCCTTTGGAATTAGTCCAGTCCCGACCCGGGCAGGTCAGTGTCATCAGCCGGCCACCGAGTTTCACATCGCTGTCCAGCCGATCCATATGGCTCATCACCCGGATCGCTTCTTCACCGATCATCTGTCCCTGCGCACTCATCCAGCTCTTGCCCGCATCATCCGCCGCCGGATCATTCTTGCCACGCGGCACTTTACCTTCACGCAAGGGTGTTTCAACTTCTTCACGAACGAACTCGAAACCCGTTCTCTTGACGCCGGATAACGCCGCCATCACGTTGGTGCTGGTACGCAGATGCAAGGGCATTTGATCACCCTGTGCTCCCTGCGAAAAGACCATCACCATGTCATCACCAAATGCCTTTTCGACATGCAGGCTGGCAGCCCCGGTGGAATCACTACTGATGAACCCGGAGAGATAGCCGTTGATAGGATGCATGGCGTAGTTCATGTAGCCGGCGATGGGCTTGCCCGCCTCATCATAGAAAGCGAGCACTGCGAGTGTCTTGTCAGACGGACCCAGGGGATTGGGAGCCTGAGTCCACAGCTTGGTTTTCTCATCAATCGCGTCACGATTGGTGTTGAGGTAAAGCGCGCCTTCACCGAAACCGACCTTGGCGGGCCGCAATCTGGTACGCGCGTCACGCGCCACCTGCACCAATGCATCCGAGAGCTTCTTGTAATTTGCCACCACCCAGTTGTTGTCAAGACCGCTGTGCGTGTGCGTGGCCGACATGAGGATGTTTTGCTGCGGCATATTGAACTCGCGGGCGAGTTGCGCCGCAGCTTCAACGTATGTCTCATCCGGGCGGATGAAACTGATATCACCGCCAATCAACACCGCCCGGGTATCACCGTTATCCAGAACAATGGCCCGCAAATACAGGTGCTCATGGTCAAACCTGGCAGGCGGCACTTTGCCATCTGCATACGCCATCGCCGTGATATCCAGTTTCGCGGCGCCTGCTCTGAGTTGCCCCGCCTGAGTGATGCCCGGCAGCATCATGCTTGTTGCCGAAATCATCAGCAGCAAAAGTGTGTGTGTCTTGATTTTCATTTATCCCCCGTGATGGTGATTGTCAGTACAGGAAGTGAAGAATAAGCGCGCTGTATGCCGAAGGCGAGCGCCGCACTAGGGATCAAGCGAAGCGGCGTAGGCGGCGAGCGCGATCATGTCCTGCTCGTCCAGCAGCTGGACAACCGGTTTCATGAACGCCGCTTGAGTGCCATTGCGAAACCCCATCTTGAATGCATACAGCTGCCGGAACAGTCCGGTCGGAAATCGGCCGGCCAGCGGCGGCCCGGCAGGTCCTCCCTTCAGGCCTTGGCCGTGGCAGACCTCACAAACGGGTACACCGCCTTCCCCCTTGGCCAAGGCTGCGCCACGCGCCAGTGAACCGATGGGCGCATAGGCGGTGTAGGTCGTGTTCGGATCGCGCAGTTCAAACGCTTCAGGATCATCGGCCCCCTCGATGATCCTTTGTCCCAACGGCTCGCGCGCACCGCTTCGGTCAAAGAAATAGATTGAGTCGGCAATCGCCAGGGGAATTTCCGCCGCTTCCACCACCCTGACACGCTTGCGAAAGGTAACGTTGGCAAAGTATTCGGCAGCAGATGCGATATCAGCATCGGTACTGACCTTGGCTGTTATCAACATGTTGCGGCCCGTGGTGAAATGCGGATCGTTAACGCGCATGCCTGTTTTCATGTCAGCGATCTGCTGTTTGATGTAGTCGGCTGACATGCCCGCCAAGGCTGCGTTTTCAGGACGCCCGCCACCATTGGGCAAGTGGCAAAAACCGCAGGCGAATACCGGCGCACGGCCAGCCACCGACGCAGGCATGGGCGGATGTTCGTCAGGGAACCAGTCAACTGCCCGCGTGCGGTCATAAGTCTGTACTTCGCTGAGTTTGAGCGCGCTACCCGCAACTGTTTGTGCTTTGGGCGGCGGGAAAGCCCACAATGGAACATCCGCAGACGAAGCGGTAATCCTGTCCTCGGCCGCCATCGCCGAAGCAACGGTGGCAATCACCACCGGAATCCAACGCTTCACTGAAAATCCTCCGCCTGGAACCTGTTCAAAGTCTCGATCAAGGGATGCAGCGCAAGGCGGAACGGCGCAAAAAAACGCAGCGTCCACAAAGTACGTGAGTATTTTTTGTGCAGCTCCAACGCCGCGATGCGCCCTTCAGCGAGACTTTGAACAGGTTCTTAAGAGCAGAAAGAATAGACACAAGTCGGTGATGCTTGCATTGACCGTTTGCCTCGACCAGTTAGTCGAGGCAAACGGGTTCCGCGTTATTTTTGCTTCGTAATGATATCGAGCAAGCGCCTTGTCGTGGTTACTGCCCACCCTGTTGTAGTCGTCGAACAGCATGGTCGCACCGTTCTCCGAGGTAAAGGCCGGCCAGTTGGGCAGGCCCGAGTGACCGGGATTGCCGGTGCGGGCGAAGTTCGCGAACGAGCGCGCCACGTCATAGGACATCGACCGGGCCGCTTCACCACCACCAAAGGATTGTGGCTGGCGGTCGGCGTTGAACAGCGCCATGTGAACGTCGGAGACGTGCCACGCGCCCGCTACACCATCGAGCACCGGTGGGTTCCACTTGAAGAGGTAAACATAAACGGATGCCTGGCCGTTTTTCGCCTTGAAGTCGGCGGCTGCAATCGAGCCTGCGCGGTTCGCTTCGGAAAACAGGAACGCACGCGCCAGCGGGTCGCGCGGATAAGCCTTCTTCCACTCCGTCGCAATGGCCGCCGCCCGGTCGCCGAAACGCTCGGTGAGCTTGGCCATCGCCTGCGCATCGGTCCATTTGGTCCAGTTGTCCGCGAACAGCTTGGTGTTGTTATTGCGGATGATGGTGTTGTTCTCTTCGAGCACATTACCAATGAGCATGGGCTTGCCGGCCGAGTACTTCGCCCAGCCTTCCAGTTGTGGATCGATGGGCATGAAAGTCCCGTCGACCGTCGGGCGCCAGGCCGCAACGCCTAGCCCGGCCTCCTCAACCTGCTTCATCGCCTTGGTGCCGGCTTCCAGCAGCACCGGGTACGGAACGGTCGCGATCTTGTCGATAGTTCTGGCATTCAGGCCAAGATTCTGGACGGTGTACTTGGCGATGGCAGCACCGATCGTCTTGGGCAGGGCCGCGTTCGAGCCGACGCCGCTCATGACGATCGACCTGGCGAACAGATCCTTCGCGTCCGGGTTACCCATCAGGAAGCGGACCTTACCGCCGCCACCGGACTGGCCCATGATGGTTACGTTCTGCGGGTCGCCACCGAACTGGGCAACGTTGGCATTCACCCACTTCAGCGCGGCGACAACGTCGCGCATGCCGGCGTTCGACGCTTGGGCGTAACGCGGCCCGAAGGCAGAGAGATCCAGTGCGCCGAGCACATTGAGCCGGTGATTCAACGTCACTACCACCAGGTCACCGAGCTCGGCCAGATTGCGACCGTCATAACCTTCGCCTTCCATCGACGAGCCGTTGGTGAAGCCGCCGCCGTGGATGAAGACCAGCACCGGGCGCTTACCCGTGTTGCTCAGACCGGGCGTCCAGACATTCAGGAACTGGCAGTTCTCGTTCTGCGGCAGGTAGCGATGCGCATTGAACTGCTCATCGGTAGAGACCATGGTCATCTCTGGGATCGGGCAGGTCTCGCCGTAGTTCATGGCCAGCCGTACACCACTCCACGAATCAGGCGCTTCCGGCGGCATGAACCGCGCCGCTTTGGCGTAGGGCACGCCGCGAAAGGTGTAGATACCCTTGTCGCGGAAGCCCATGAGTTGACCCTGCGTGACCTGGACAACACCCTGCCCCGAGGCCGCCACGAAGGTGTCGTCCGAGGCGTGAGCGACCTGGGCCAGCCCACCGCTGAGCGTCAGTCCCATAAAAATGGCTGTGAGTTGTTTCATGTGTTTCATTTCGATTCCCCCAAAGGTATTTCCAAGCGAAACGTTGTTTTCATGGCCCACAAACGCCTCAGGCGGGCCGGTATCTCTCTTCATCGTTGGCGTGGGCGTATTCGCGGCCACCCCCGCACCATTCCGCATACTGTATACAGAACACCGCCACTGCGCCGCAATTTTCTGAGAGCCCAGGAGCCTGTCTGACTTAGGTGATCGTAGCGAGGCGAGTGAGCCCGTTTAATTGAAGCAGGTGAGGACAGTTTTTTGATCGTTTGAGGAGAATAGCCGTAGCTATTTAACGCCACACCATCAACATGGGATCGGAAAAATGGACCCCCATGTCTATATATAAACAGGGCCACCGCCGCAGTAGATCAACCCTAAGTCCGACAGGCTCCTCGGATCGGGTCGGATGTCGAGCCAAAAATCAGCGTCCAACAGGCTGACAAAGGCTGACATCAGGCTTCCTGGAGCTCCTGTTCAGAGCAGGTACAAGGGCTGCGAATCTTCCCAGAGACTGTCGGTGAGAGCCCGCTTGCCACTGCCATCCGCATTCATGATCCAGATTTGTCCGTAGGGCTGAAAGTTGCTGTCGTATAGCGGCGCCTCATCCTTGAAACCATTCAGGCCGCTGTTCCACAGCAGGCGTCCATCTGTGGTCCAGACTGCATGCGCGTCATTGGCGCCCGAAGTGGTGAGGCGACGCAATCCGCCACCATCCGGTCGAATGGTGAAAACATCGAAATTGCCATCGCCCAGTCGGCGCGTGAACACGATGCGACCACCCTCCGGCGACCAGTCGGGCAGGTTGTCGTATTCATTCGTCAGCACACTGACAACACGCGTTGTCAGATCGAGGATACGCAGTCCACTTTGACCATCTGGCGCTGTCAGCCTGAACACTATCCGCTTGCCATCAGGTGCACAGCTGGGAAAACCGGCATTTTCCGGTCCTTCGAATAAAACTTCGAGGCCGCTGCCGTCACGTCGGACGCGCATGATCTTTGACGGCGCCTTGTAACGATTTTCAAAATACAACCCGAAGCCGAACACGATCCATTGCCCATCCGGCGACCAGCTGGGACCAAACGCCAGCCCCTTGCCCTCGGTATCGAATACGCGACGACGGTCTGTGCCATCGGGATTCATGATGGCAATCGATGAATTCGACGCCTGCTCGGTCAGCACCAGCTTGTTGTCTTTCGACAGGCGAGGAAAGGAATCGGTGGAACGATATTCGAATTGTGGATCCCAGCTGTGCAGCAACGTGTTCTGCGGTAACGCCGTAAAACTTGTCTTTTCATACACGACGCGAGTGCCATCGGGTGACCAGACCGGCGAACGTATAGCGCCTTTCACCGCTGGCCGGCCGGAGGTGTAGTGCAACCCCTGCTCTGCGCCGACCTTGATCTGATAACCAATTTCATTCGTGCTGATGAATTGTGGAAACAGTTTCAAACCGGGTCCGGAAGTGTGCTCGATCCGTTCACCTGTATTCACATCCACTGAAACCACCTGCGACTGCGCCCGCGCCGCCAGAAAGGAGATGCGTGCATTCCAGCTGTCCTGCACGGGCATTTCATAAAAAATCACTCGATGACCATCCGCCGACCATTTCGGTGAACCTGCGCTGTAGCCCGGCCGTGAGGCAAGCACGCGCAACCCTTGTCCATCCGCACGCATAACGTAAATGCTGAGTTGCTGGATGTGTTCCCAGCCTTCGCCGGTCGATGGACAGGAAGTTGTGCCGGGCGTGCAGGCATGACCTTTCCATGCAGTGTTGCGGTCGGAGGAAAAAGCCAGCCACCGTCCATCCGGCGACCAGCTGGGACGAAAGAAACCATCAGGAAGATCTGGATCGCCCTGAACAACATTTCGACCGGTCAGATTCGTGAGGCGGCCAGTGCGGATGTCCTGAATCCAGATGTTGGCGCGGCCAGTGCCACGTGTTGAAACAAACGCGAGGCGCGCGCCATCCGCAGACAGTGCCGCCACATCGTCAACTGCTGCTCCGGTAACCAATGAACGAATGCCGGTTCCATCTGCATGCGCGATGCAGATATCCGCCTGACCGCGCCCGCGTCGTTCGCTGGTGAATAAAACCTGACTACCGTCACTGGAGAATGAGGCATGGAAATCGAATCCCGGCGTCTCCAGCAATCTGCGTTCATTCGTGCCGTCCATGCCGGCGATGAACAGATCGGATGCCGTCGGACCAATACGAGACATCAGCATGACGCGATGTTGCGGCGCGCTGGCGCCGATGATCTGCTGCGGAGCAGCCGCCAGCGCTGCAGAAGCTGACAAGACAAAGTCTCTCCGATTCATCCCCATGATGGCGTTCCTGCCTTGCTGATTGTCTGAAAATTCCAGTGTAGCGCACCCCGACAACATCTTGTGCTGCCAGGCAGCCCTGACGTATGTCAACGTTCCAGGACTGCCGGGTATACTTGCCGACAGTCAAAGCAGGGGCACGCTGATTGCAGGCTAATTGACTGTGCGCCCCACCATCGGATGCCAGAAGCTACCGACTGGCCACACAACACAGATGAAGGAAAACAACGATGATGAGAAAAGTAATCCGACGCGTCCTGATAGCGTTGATGATTTGCGGCTCAATGACAGGCCCTGCAATTGCGCAAGCAGCGACTTCCTTCAGTGCTGCCGCACTCATCAATGTCGGCGACAACGTCAAGTATGGTTCTTACGTTGTCTACAAAATTGGCGAGGGAATCTACAAGATCAACGACCCCGGCGTGACCACCGGCAAGGGCGGCGCATGGGGCGTGGACATCTATCTGATCCGCGGCAAGACCAAGGCATTGGTCATTGATCTGGGCAACAACTACATGCTCGGGTATGCCGCCGATCTCATTGCGCCGCGCAAGGATGCCGCTGAAGAGTTTCGCACCATTGTGTTCGGGCTCGCTGGCAAGCTGCCGGTCGAAGCGGCAGTGACCCACGCACATCCCGATCACGACGGCATGACCGGCGCGTTCCTGAACATCAGCCGCAAGGTAACTGTCTGGATGCCGGAAGGCGAAGATGTCAATGCGCCGAAGGTGCAACACAACCTGGATCCGGCAGTCTATTCGCGCTTTGCGCCCGGCAAGGAATTCGACCTCGGCGGCGGCCGAATTGTTAAGGCCTTCCAGACGCGGGGGCACTCTGATGGCAGCACGGTCTATCTGCTGACCAAGGACATGTACCTGTTCACAGGCGACTCGATTGGCTCAGGATTTGGGCAGGCTTTTCCTACCGTGGCAAGACTGAAGGCATTTGCAGAAGACACGCAGAAGTTCGTCGACTACATCCATGCCAACTATTCTCCCTACCAACGCTACTCGATGAAGGTGTTCACCGGCCATTCCTGGCAGAACACCTATGGCGGCTGGTGGAGCCCCAAGCATGCCAAGGTGGACGTGGCTTACCTGGATTGGCGCTTCGTGCAGAACGTTGTTTCCTGCGCGAATGGAATTCTGAAAGGCGACTGGCTGGTTCCCGGCAGCGGCCTTCAGTATGTAGGCAAGATGGAATATACCGATGCATGGCCGAGCGCCAGTGGTCGCGCCATCATGGTGTATGGCATCGGCACGGTGATCATTCCGCTGGAGACAGCCTATGAAGCCGCCGGATTGAAGATGCCGGTGCAGTAATTTTGCGATAGGCTACAGCAGCACGACAAACTCATTCGAAACAAGGCCGGGGGACAACATGAAGCTTTATACATGGGTGGGTTTTGGGGCCATTTGCTCAGTCTTTTCCGTATCAGCCGCATTGGCCCATCACTCAGGCACGATGTTCGACAACACCAGGGAAATCGAAGTCGCGGGCACCGTGCACCTGTTTGAATGGACCAATCCACATATCTTCATCGAAGTGATGGTGGATGGCCCGAATGGACCCTACAAGTTCATCATTGAGGGCCCCACGCCGGGTGTCCTCAGGGGACACGACTGGAAATTCAATTCGCTCAAACCCGGTGACAAAGTTGTGGCGAAGGTTCGCCCGCTCAGAGAGGGTCGGCCTGGTGGTTATCTTGTCCGCATCTCGAAGGATGGGGTTCCAGTGGGTGACGGTGAAACCTCTTCCGCCACCATCAAAGACAACAAATAAAGGACAACAAATGAACAAACCTGTGCGTGAGGCATGGTTGGCCATGCTGATGGCCGCGTTGATGCCTGCAGTGAGTGCTGCGCAACCGGCACCTTATCTGAAGGATGCGGTTACCTGGCAGAAGAGCACCCAGGGCATCAGTGGTCTGTGGCGGATGCGCGGTTATCTGAGCAGCTCAACCAACCCGCCACGGGCGCGCACCGCGCGTATGGTCGATGGGCAATTGCCGCCCCTGCTTCCCTGGGCCGCGGAACTGCTCGAGAAACGTCTCACCGATGCCGAAAATCTCAAGGCGTTTTCCAACACGGCGTCACGATGTCTTCCCCAGGGCATTCCTTACATGCTGCATGCTGCGGTGGATGGTCCGGTACAGATACTGGAGACGCCCGGTCAGGTCACGCTGATCTCCACTGCGTACAACGAGATGTGGTTCATCTACCTGAACCAGGAGCACCCGCCAAAGGATGATATCGAGCCGACCTACCATGGCGACTCGGTGGGACATTGGGAAGGCGACACACTGGTGGTTGACACCATCGGACTCACCACCAAGACCACGATTGATCAGGTGGGCATGCCGCACAGCGAAGACCTGCACGTCATCACGCGCATTCGGCGCACGGATGCAGAGACGCTGGAGATGCTGGTAACTGTGGATGATCCCAAGACCTTTTCCAAGCCCTGGACTCGACAGCAGATCTACAAGAAGTCCCCCGACAGTGCGCGCGTCGAGGAAAGTGTGTGCGAAAACCAGCGCAACGGCGTTGACGCAAACGGCTATCAGATGCTGGATTTTGCGCGCTGATCCAGACGCTGCAGATCGCGTCATACAAGATGCAGAACCGCAGCTCAGGGTGGCGGCGCGTCACAGCCCTGCTTCATCTCAATCCGGGTGAGATGCAGCACTTTCGTATCGTTGTTGGTAATTGAATGAGCCGCTTCAGGCGGTTGTACCCATACGAAGGGCACACCTTTCGGTGCCGATGCGCCCAGCCAGGGAATGGCGCCCCAGAGCACGGATTCCGTTTCGATGCGCCCTTGCGCATCCCGGTCGGTCACCTTCACCGGCCGGTCGAACACCAGCACAGCACACTTGAAATGCACATGATGGGGCTCGGTTTCACCCGGCTTCACGGAAACGGAGATCACCCTGACGGTGTCGTTCTCAAACACCACCTGATGATTCTGAGGTGCTGCGATCGGACCGTCGCTCTTCGGGTCCCAGGTTTTGGGATCGGTTCCATCGGACGAGATCGGCCGGTCGGCCGCCCAGCCCGCCTGAGCGATCGCAAAAACCACGGCCATCAGAACAGCTTTGCGCAACACCATGAACTCTCCCTCAGGTCTTCAGACCAGCCAATAAAAGAACAAAATAAACTTTCCTAGCAGCCTGTCGGACTTAGGTGATCGTAGCGAGGCGAGTGGCCCAGTTTAATTGAAGCAGGTGAGGACAGTTTTTCGATCGTTTGAGGAGAATAGCCGTAGCTATTTGACGAAAAGGATCGAAAAAATGGACCAATTTGACACCGCCGCAGTAGATCACTCCTAAGTCCGACAGGCTGCTAGGGCTGCTTTTCAAAGACCTGCATGTTCTGCCAGTCGGGTGTGGGTGCGTGCCATGCAGTGATCACCAGTGTCTTGCCATCCTCCGACACCGCATACGTGTCGTACTCCGTAATCTGTCCCTTCACATAGAACAGCCGCGAGATCATGTGGTCGTCCATCTTGTGATACGCGTATGACTGTTCCCTGGGGTTGCCGCCCGATGGCAGACAGGGCTGGACGGTTTGACAGGGCTGGATCTTGCCATCTGGCTTGATCATCAACGTGCGTGTCGGTGCTGGCAGCGGATACTCGGTGTACACGTCCATCTGCAAACCATAGTCCCTGGGTGTGAATATCCAGGTGAAGGTGGCTGAGCGCGGCGGCGTGACAACGTTCGGCCCGTTGACGCCCATGCGCGATTTCGCGAGGTTTATCTTCCACTTGCCGGCAAAGGGCTGGAGGCCGGCCCCTGCAGTCTGCGCCAATGCCGATCCGCCAAAGCAAAGTGCTATAGCCGCCACGGCGGCCGCGAAGAAAGTCTTTTTGTTCACAACAAAATCCCCCGGGGTCATGTCGAATTTTCACGTCAGGCCCGGATAAGCTAAACCATCGCTGCAATGGTCTGGTGATCTTTCGATCCCTCCCGCCTCTGACCGAACCAGCAATCCTTACTTGCCGACCTTCTCGACATACCGCTGCCCCACCAGCTGCGGTTTGTCGGCGCCGGACTTGGGAACATACTTGTCCACGCGATGGGCCGGCGAATACGAGACATAGAGCGCGCCTTCGGTATCCACTGACATGTCGTGCGGCGCGTGCATGGCGCCGGGGAAGTCGCCTTCAGTTCCCCAGGAATGCACATACTTGCCACTGAGGTCGTGCTTGCCCACCTTGCCGCCGGGGTTGCCCTCGAGCACCCAGGCGTTCTGCTGTGCATCCACGATCACGGCTGTGGGACGCTCGTTGACAGGCCACTGCCTGAGGAACTTGCCGTTCACATCGAAGATCTGGATACGCTTGTTATCGCGATCGACAACATACACTTCGCGGTTCGGGCCAATCGTCAGGCCGTGCACGAGATTGAACTGTCCGGGACCCGTGCCTTTGCTGCCCCACTCAAGCAGGAAGCGGCCGTCCTTGTCGAATTTCATCACGCGCGCATTATCGTAACCGTCGGTGATGAAGAACGTCCCATCCGGTAGCCAGGCGATATCCGTAGGGCGACCGAAATGTTTGCTGTCTGTGCCGGCAACTCCGCGTTCGCCCAGGGTCAAAACGAGCTTTTTACCGTCGTTGGTGAACTTCAGGACTTGCTGACTGGTGCGATCGATAACCCAGACATGCTTCTCGAGATCGTAAGGATTGATGCGAATGCGATGCGGCCACTGGATCTGCTGGTCCCATTGCGCCCAGTCCTCAACGACCTTGCCATTGCGATCCACGACGAACACTTTGTGGTCCGCGCGCGCGTCGGGGTACTCCTTGCGCCAGCTATCGCCGTCGTACTTGATCTTGGGGTCGAGAGGCAGGCTGGTGCCGCCGATGCCGATGAAAATGCGATCTGGCGACTGGGCAAATACAGTGAGCGGATAGATATACCGACCCGCAGCCACTGGCTTGAGCCACTGCGGAACATTGTCGTATGGCCCGGTGGCATCGGCGGGAATCCTGTCAGCGCCGCTGGCGCCGATCGCGATGCAGCAAGCAAGAATGGCGAACGCAGCGGATTTTCTTTTATTCATGGCTACCCCAATAGACGAAGTGGATACGTCAACCGGCAAGTAAGCGGCGGGTGCAGTGACAGCTCCCCGACAGCACACTCGGCGAGAATACATCAAGATACTGTCGCATCGCTGACATGCCTCTTCTGGTGAGAATGCGACTGAGGAGGCGATCAAACGCCTATGCTCATCGCCGGGTGTCCGCCGATAGATAAAGAAAACAGGTGCTTCATGCGACTTCCAGAAATTTTGTCTGCTGCAGCGCGATCAGTCAGTGTGATTGCGCTGTTCGCTTCGATGCCAGTGCTCGCACATCACTCCTACGCGATGTTCGATATGAAAAAGGAAATCACCCTCGAGGGGACTGTCGTTAACTTCCAGTGGACCAACCCGCACATCTGGATCGACCTGGTGGTCATCGACAAGAAAACCGGCAAACCCGCCAACTGGTCAATCGAAGGCAGCGGACCGACGCTGCTGGCGCGCGCAGGCTGGCGGCGTGACACCATCAAAGCGGGTGACAAGGTCACTCTGGTGACACATCCGCTCAAGAGTGGCGAGAATGGTGGCTCATTGATGAAGATACTGGTGAATGGCAAGGAGATCGGTGGCAACGCCAAGGGTTTTGGCGAAGGCAAGGATGGCAAATAGAACTGGTCGCTAATTTCTCGCTGTGCCTTAAAAATTCCAAGAGACAAGAAGAAAATAGAGGATAGAGATCTCCAATGACTCGCTTAAGCCAACTCTCCATCGCATCCATCACCCTCACTGCGGCAATGGTCTGCCTGACCATGGTTTCCGGCTGCACACAAAAGGACACAACGCCTGCTGTGCCCTCAGGGTCCGGCAGCCTCGCCGGCACCTGGGTCAACGCCGAGTACAAAGGGTCCTCAAGCAATCCTGAACGTGCGCGCGTGCTGAAGACAGTGGATGGCAAGTGGCCACCAATGTTGCCATGGGCTGCCGAGTTGCTTGAGAAGCGCATCAAGGACTCCGAAGCGGGGTTGCCATTTGCGAACACCCTCGCCCTGTGTCTCCCCGGCGGCATACCGTTGATGCTGTTTGGCGCCGCCATCCCGGTGCAGATTCTGGAAACGCCCGGACAGGTGGCCATGCTGTTCATGGAAGGCAATCGTTTCCGGGTCATCCCGATGGATACCAGTCATCCGGCTGATATTGACCCGAGCTACATGGGTGATGCTGTAGGTCGGTGGGAAGGCGACACCCTGGTCGTCGATACCATGGGCATCAAGGACAACACCACGCTGGATCAGATCGGTTTGCCACATACCGAACAGCTGCACGTTGTCGAGCGTTACCGTCGCACCAGCGCAGAGACCATGGAAATTCGCGTGACGATCGAAGACCCCGGCACCTTTACCCAGCCTTGGGAAGCCAAAGTGAACTACAGGCTGGCGCCCGTCGGTACGCGGATGACCGAAGACATTTGTGAGAACAATCGCAATCTGCCCGACGCGCAGGGCCGTTCAGGATTCCAGCGATTCTGAGCATTTCAAGACTTGCCCTGCATTGATGGAAATTACACCACAAAGTGGGGCATTTTGGATGGCCCTCAACATGTTTCATCGATGGACTCCTTTCAGATCGCTTGTGATCAAGTTCGATATAAACTGGATTCGAATGCAGACTTGCATGCACCGCTGAGTTATCGACGGTGCATGCGTGACCAGCGTCGGCTACTTCGGCGAATCTGACCCATAGCGAATGTTATTGAACTCAGTCACATCCATCGGCGCGATCATGATTTCCTGCGGTTCCACACCCTTCTTCTGCAGGGCGTAAATGACCGGGGTACTGGTCCAGGGCCTGGAATAGATCTCCGGGTCCGTCACGGTGAAGGTCATCTGCATCTTGTCGGGTGCAATCCGCGTCCATCGTTCCTGAATGCGTGTATCGAGGCCAATCGGCGTACCCCATTCGTCCAGCCAGGCTCGATCATCAAGCGAGAGTGTATCGACCACCAACGTGTCACCTTGCCACTTGCCCACTGAATAGCCATACCAATAAGGGCCCGCAGCAATGTCATTGGGGACGGGACGACCATCTGTATAGATCGCACGCCAGCTCTTGCTCCATTCGAACGCCTGCATCAGCTGGTTGGATTGCTGCATGATCTCGAACACCCGGGCATAAATAAGGGCTCGATACAGTCCCGGCGGATTCGCATGGATGACCGGATCGTTACTCAGACTCTGATCGATCCCGCGCGGGCCTTTGCTGGGTTTGAGGGAATTGAAAAGCTCCAGGCCCTTTTCCGTGAAGGGTAATTCCGCAGTGCTCCACTGCGATTGCGGGCGCCTCGCGCGTCCACCTGCACCTTCTTCCAGCTTCCAGATGCCGGCAAGACTGGGCACCGGCATCTGCTGTGCATAAGCCTGTGGCAAGGCAGCCAGCACCAACAATGCGAGCATCGCGCCTGTGCGACGAAAGCAGGCTGTATTCATGCGCATATGAACCCCCGAACGACTTGCATTTTTAATACTTTAATATCCCCAACCGGGTCTCCGGTCGAGGTGCGTAGAAAACCTCGCGGCCCGGAGTGTCGTCCAATAGGAAATAAGGGGAGACCATAAGTTTCTGACAAATCTATGGCCGTCACCGATTTCGAATGACGTGGCAAACATCCGGCGGCATACACTTCCCAATGTTTTATAAGTAAGTCGGCATCTTTGTGGGGGTATGAATCATGAGATCGGCAGTCTGCGCACTGGTGTTGCTGATGTCTGCGTCTCCGCTGTTCGCGCATCACGGCAAGAACGGGGTGTACAACGAAAAAGAGGCCTTCATCCTCAAAGGCACGGTGAAGGAATTCCGGTGGCGAAATCCACATTCGTTTCTCTATGTCGATGCCAAGGATGCAACGGGCAAGCCCGTCACCTACTTGCTGGAAATGGGCGCACCGAATGGAATGTCGCTGGCGGGCTATACCCGGCAGTCGTTCAAGCCCGGCGACCAGGTTGTGATGGAGACGTATCAGTCATTCACTAATCCGCTGGATCTCTACTTCAGGTATTCGCACAAGGTCGCGATCAACGGCAAGGAAGTAGTCGCCCTTAAGGTCGAAGAATAGCGCTGAAAGAAAAGGCCGCTCGAAAGGCGGCCTTTTGGTTTATGCCGGCACAACCAGCCCGGCGACCTACACCTTCGCCGCTTTGAGCGCTGCCAGCACCCGTTCGCTGCGGAACGGCGGCCGACGCAGGCGCACGCCGGTAGCATCGTAAATCGCATTGGCAATCGCTGCGATCAACGGCTTGTGGCTGCCTTCGCCAGCGCCATAGGGAGCCAGATCGGGGCGATCGGGATTGGGGTCGCCGTTGACCAGCACGATATCGATTTTTTCGGGCGTGTCCGAATGCCGCAGGGTGGGATGTGAAGCCCAGTCGACACTGGTGACTTTCTCGGTATCGAATTGCACTTCTTCCCACAGCGCGCGGCTCAGCGCATGCAGCATGCCGCACTCGACGGTGTGGTGCAGGCCTTCGGGATTGATGACCAGGCCGCAGTCGTGGGCACATGTCAGGCGTTTGGTCCAGACGCGACCGGTCTTGCGATTGACTTCGACTTCGGCGATCACTGCGGCCACGGTGTTGTTGCGGTAGGTGTAGGAAATGCCGCGTCCGGTGAGGATGTCGCCATTGGCCCCCTGCTTTAATGATGAAGGGACTTTGGGTGATGGACGTGTATCCCAGCCATATTCTTTCGCAGCTGCGCGCACTACAGCGAGCGAGCGCGCTTTGCGGAAGATATCGTCTTCGGCGCTGGCCTCCAGCATGTCGAGGCGGAACTGCACAGGATCAGCTTTGGCTGCCGTGGCCAGTTCGTCAATGAACGCTTCGAATGCAAAGGTCACCTGCGGTCCGTTGGGATCGCGCAGGTTGCCGGTACGCAGCGGTGTCTCCCAGATCATCGGCAGGCCGATGACGTGTCCCGTCAGTTTGATATTGGGAATGCCGTACTTTACCGACGGCGTTTCGGCTTCGCCCTTGGCGGGAGTGGGCCGTTTGCCGATGAGTTGTGCAATCAGCACCGTCTCGGGGTCGTTGTAGCCAAGATGGTTGTGGTCAATGGTGCGCGCATCATATTCGAACGCCACTACCTTGCCCTTGTCATCCAGCGCACCGCGCATTTTGAAAACATACGGCGGGCCTTTGGTGTCCCACGCGGTTTCTTCGTGACGCATCCATTGCAGGCGCACCGGGCGACCGATTTCTTTGGCCAGAAATGCAGCTTCGAATCCGGCATCATCAGCCGCGGTGCGACCATACACCTGCGGTCCATCCATGTAGACCACACGCACTTGTTCCTTGGGCATGCCGAGGAATTTCGCGACACCGGTGCGCAGGCTGTAGGCCTTCATGTCGTTTGAGTAGATCGTCATCTGTCCGTTGGAAGGATCAGCCAGCGCAAATGCCGGGCCGATGGCCGTGTGTCCCTGAAAAGGCATTTCATACTCGGCTTCGATCACGCGCTTGGCGCTGGCGAACGCGGCATCCGTGTTGCCGTGGATCTCCGGCTCATTGCTGGAAGCAGGCTTTGCGCTGCGCATGTAGTTGAACAGTTCGCTGGAAGCAGGGAACGGTGCGGTCGCCGGCTTCTTCCATTCCACTTTCAATTGCGTTGCGGCGCGGATGGCTTGTTCTTCACGCTCGCAGATCACCGCCACATAGTTGCCGCGACTGATGACGCGAATGAAACCGGGAATATTGGCTACCGACGATTCATCGATACTGCCCAGTGTGGCGCCCGCGAACGCCGGCCTGACATTGCGCGCATGCACCATGCCCGGCAGCTTCATGTCCACGGCCCATGTCAGCGAACCATCTACCTTGGCAGGAATGTCGTAGCGCTTCAGCGGCTGACCAACCACGCGCAGTTCATTGACCGGTTTGATCTTGGCCATGCCGGTGGTGGCATTTACATTGCGTCCGGTCAGCGCCACGTTGAACCGCTTGCCACCAATCAGTTCGGCATAGGTCACTTTCTTCGTGGGATCGGACTTGAGCGAAATGGTCGCGTTGCTCACCACCAGCTGTTCGACCGGCACGCCAAAGTGCTGGCCGGCCTGTTCCAGCAGCACGCGCCGCGCTTCGGCGCCACTCTGCGCATGGGAAAGCCATCGACTTCCAGCGCATCGGAGCCGCCGGAGCCGCCCTGGTCCGGCGTGATGTCGGTGCAACCCATGATGAGGCTGGTCTGGTCGTAGGCGATGTCCAGCTCGTCGCACATCAACTGCCGGAATGCCGTGCCCGTGCCTTGGCCGCCATCGGTCTTGCCGACGAAGAACGTTGCGGTGTTGTCCGGATGAATCACGATCCAGGTGTCGAGCTGCAGAAAGTTGGGATCGGGATACGGGCCGGCGCGACTGCCTGGGCGAGAACGCTGGCGCCGGGGAGGGCGCTGACACTCAAGCTGAAAACCAGCGCGCCCGAAGACTTGAGGAAATTGCGGCGCGAGGTCGATGGATTGACGCTGAGTAGTGCGTCCTCGATCACTTTGGGAAACTGCAGAGAAGTGCTCATTACGCTTTCTCCCCTGTTGTGCCGCGCACCACGCGCTTGATCGCTTGTTGAACCCGGTAATAGGTCATGCACCTGCACAGCGCGCCATCCATTGCCGTACGGATTTCAGCATCGCTCGGATTGGGATTGCGGTTGAGCAGCGCCTTGGCATTCATGAGCTGGCCATTGTGGCAATAGCCGCATTGCGGTACCTGCTCGTCGATCCATGCCTGCTGCAGTGGGTCGAGCTTGCCGTCTTTCGAGAGGCCTTCCAGCGTGGTGATTTCACCGCTCATCGCCGACACGGGCAAAACACAGGAGCGTATGGCCTCGCCATTGACCAGCACGGTGCACACACCGCACTGGGCGAGTCCGCAGCCGAAACGCGGTCCCTTCAGATCGAGATCGTTGCGCAGCACGTAGAGGAGTGGCGTCGACGGGTCTACGTCCACCTCGCGAATTGCGCCGTTGACGTGTAGTTTGACGATGCTCATGACTCACCTTCCAGATATGCGGGGCTTGACGCCTGATCGAGCGTAAAGCAGAGCCAGTGTGGATTCAACCAATGGTCGATGCGGGTAGATACGACCCACGCAGCTCATACTCTTCACATCTGACTATCGACTTGGCGGGTCGTTCACGAATAATGGTGGCAGATCGCCGACCCTGGTCGGCTTTTTTGCATGGGCAGATGGCCGCCTGGAATTCAACGTTGCAACAGACTTAACGCATACACCATCTGTCCCGTATATTGCGGACTATCCGGACCTCGGCGTCCATTGATTACCTGTCAGACACTCGAAAGTAAGGAGCACGCCCATGACTGATGAAAGCAAACGCAGAATCCTGAAAACAGGAGCCGCGGCGACGGTAATGGCCGCTGCGCAAAGCGTGTTTGGTCAGCAGACTGGAGCAGGCAACGCTGCCACGTCCTTCTACGAGAAGGGCCCGGTTCGCATCCACTATCAGGTAACCGGCTCCGGGTTTCCATTGTTGTGCATCGCCGGCGGCGGACTGAATTCGACCATCGCGGGTCTGGCCACCGCGCCGTTCAATCCCATCGAAGAATTCAAGAACGAGTTCCGCTGCGTTGCAGCAGACCTGCGTACCGCCAATGCCGGTTTATCCTCGGGCCCACTTGAAGTTGATCGTCCGTGGGATTCCTTTGCCGATGACCAGCTCGGCTTGATGGATCACTTGGGAATAGACAAGTTCATGGTGCTGGGCTTTTGTATTGCCGGCCCCTTCATCTGGAATCTGATCAAGCGCGCGCCGAATCGAGTGGTCGCCGGCGTGCTGTCGCAACCGGTCGGTGTCCGGCCGGAAGCGCCCACCCTGCTCTACGACGGCAACATGGCGGCCGGCTGGGGTCCGGCTTACATCAAGCGTAAGCCCGAGGTGACCATGGACACCATCGACAAGTTCGTGAGCAAGATGTACCGCAACCAGGACTTTGCCATCACCGTAACCCGTGACTTCGTGCGTAACTGCCAGACGCCCGTACTGATCATGCCGGACGATGTCCCCGCGCATCCGTATGCCGTTGCCATGGAGTCCGCGATGCTCGCGCCGAAGGCCGAAGTGAGCATGTACCCGTGGAAGGAACCGAAGGAGCGCATTCCGCTGGCGGTGCGTCAGGTGCGTTCGTTCCTGAAGGCGCATCGGCCTGCGTCGCTTAAGCCGTTCATGATTTCGCTGAAAGGCGCTTTGCTACGTTAAAGTGCCGCCCGCTGAGTGGATAACGTTCTGGAATAGAGATAAGCAAGAATAAGGGGTAACAATGCGTGTTTTAGCCTTTGCGGTGTGTCTTCTTTTGTCTGCCGTGGTCAGCGCTCAGGATGCGGGGAATGCTGCTCCTGACACCATCTTCTACAACGGCAAGGTCATTACCGTTGATTCCGCATTCAACATCCGGCAGGCGTTTGCGGTGCGGGGCGACACCTACGTCGCTGTCGGCACCAACGCCGCAGTGCGTGCGCTGGCCGGCAGGAATACGCGACTGGTGGATCTCAAGGGCGCGTCGGTGATCCCTGGCATGTCCGACAACCACGACCATCTGTACAACTCCGGGCGCTACATGCGCGGCATCGATCTGGTCGGTGCGACCTCGACTGAAGAAGTCGTCAAGCGCCTGCGCGAGGGGATGTCCAGATTCAAACCCGGCGAAACGGTGTTCGGCAGCATAGGCTGGCGCGCGCCGCTGACGCGGACCCATCTCGATCAGATTTCAACCACGGTACCCATCGTCGCTTTGAGTGGTCGTCGCGGTGTGGCCGTAATGAACACGGCCGCGCTTGCGAAAGGTGGCGTCACACCCGCTACGAAGGAGTACATGGGCAAGCCGATGCCGCGCGATGCGAGCGGCGAGCTGACGGGTGCGATGCCCATCTGGCCGATGGGCCTCTATCTCATCGACGCCGTGGTGCCGTTTACGACACCAGCCGAAGAAGAACAGCTGATCCTCGATGGACAGAAGCAGCGACTCGCACTGGGTATCACCAGCATCCGCGATCTGTCCAACTGGACCTTCGGCATCCGTGCGTTCCAGCGCGTGCGGCAGCAAGGCAAGTTGCAGATCCGCGTGGCGCTTGGCTTCGAAGTGCCTGATGCAGAGAACCCCGAACGCTTCCTGCGCGAGCAAATGGTCACCAGCGGGTTCGGCGACAAGTGGCTGAGGATCGACACGCAGGGCGAAGAGCCTTGGCCTCCCGCCGCCATTTCAGCGGCCCGATACACCGACTTGTCCCGCGAGATAAACCGGCTCGGCTGGCGACCATCGCCCCACGTGGGCAACAATGAAACGCTCGACATCGTGCTGAACGCATGGGAAGCAGCCGATCGCGATCAGTCGATCAAGAGCAAGCGCTGGGTCATCGAACACGCGCCGAACGCCACACCGGCACAGATCAAACGCATGGCCGCGCTTGGCATCATTGTTTCCACCAACATGGTGGGCTATGCAAATGACTATCAGGCCGCGGTGAAATCCCTGGGTCAGGAACAGACCGACCGGCAGACACCCGTCAGAGAATGGATCGACAACAAGGTGGTCGTGCTCTATGGCAGTGACTACAACGGGCCGAATCCCGAGACCGCCTCGTCCAACAATCCCTGGATTCCGCTCTATTACTACGTGACACGCAAGAACAAGGAAGGCCAGGTCATCGGCGCGCAGCAGAAGATCACCCGCGCAGAAGCGCTGCGCATCGCGACCATCAATAACGCCTACGCCACGTTCGAGGAAGAGGTGAAAGGCTCGATTGAAGCGGGCAAGCTGGCGGACTTCGTCGTGCTGTCGGCGGACTACCTGACCGTGCCCGAAGAACAGATTCTGCAGCTGCGGCCGATGGCGACGTATGTGGGTGGGAAGAAGGTTTTCTCTGCGCCTGATGCGAAGAGTGATTACTAGGGATGAATGGCACTAACTTAAGCCCAGTCATCCCCGCGAAGGCGGGGATCCAGTACAAAGAAGTCTCGTTTCTGACTGGATGCCCGCCTGCGCGGGCATGACGTTAATCAGACATTACTGCGCCAAGAGTCACCATGATCTACAGCAGACAGAGTCGGTTGTTCTTCATAACCTTCATGACGTGTCCGTTGTTCGCGGTGGGCGTGGCTGACAGCCAGGGCGCCACACCTCCCGTCGCGCCTGCTCCGTCCAACGCACCCCAGTTCGGCACCATCCAGTTGTTCAACGGCCGCAATCTCGACGGCCTGCAGGTGTTTCTCGCCGACCCCACTGCCGATCCGGCAAAGACGTGGACAGTCAAGGACGGCATCCTGCATGCCACCGGAATACCACACGGCTATATCCGTACGCAGATGGCCTACGCGGATTACAAGCTGCACGTAGAGTGGCGCTGGCCGGGTACAGCCGGGAACAGCGGTGTGGTCATGCACGTCGTGAACCGCGACGAGATCTGGCCAAAGGGTTTCGAAGTCAACATGCTGGCGGGTCAGGCAGGCAACTTTGCCGTGTTCTGGGACGCACGCAGCAAGGATGAAAGCGTGGGTCGCATTCCCGATCGTTTTTCCACCGGCCGACTTGCGCGTCGAGCACCGGAGTCCATCGAGAAACCACTCGGCGAATGGAACGCCTTCGATATCGTCGCCGCCGGCGACACGATCACCGTGATGGTGAATGGTGTCGAGGTCAACAAAATGACGGGCGTAACACCGTCGGCCGGCATGATCGCCCTGCAATCCGAAGGTGTCGCAATTGAGTTTCGCAATTGGACGCTGACGCCATTGTCAGCTCAAAAGGATCTGGTCACGCCGGTGCCTGCGGGCAGGTAGGCGCCTCGCATAGGTTAAGTCCCCTCTGATTAACGTCATACCCATCAGGCGGACATCCAGTAAGAAATTGATTTGAGGAACATCTGATTAATTCCGTCATTGCGAGGAGTCCGCGACGAAACAATCTTTCTGGCTATGCAGAATCAATTCGTTGGGAATGTTTCGTCGCGGAGCTCCCCGAAGGGGAACGGCAATAAATCAGGAGTAAGTCCGGTAACAAAGGGTTGGGGTGAGGGTCAGGAGGTCTCATGGCGCGTGTTTTGATGTTCGGGATATATCTCACTCTGGTGGTCACCTTGTGCGTTGCCGCTGCCCTGCAACCTGCGGGCACCGCACACACTGGCGCTGCATTCCGTTTCAACAAAGTGGCTGAGGGCGTCTACCACGTCGTTGGCACCGGCACTCTGTCGGTGGTGGGAAATGCGGCGGTGATTATCAATGACGATGACGTCGTCATTATTGATGATCTTGTGTCACCTGCGGCTGCATGGGTGCTGCTGGAAGAGATCAAGACCCTCACTGACAAGCCGGTGCGCACCGTCATCAACACGCACTATCACTTCGATCATGCACACGGCAATCAGATCTTCGGCAAGGACGTGTTGATCATCGGTCATGAAGTTACGCGTGACATGCTGCTGGGCGGCAAGTCCGCGGAAATGCCTCTTTACAAAGGCTACATGACGCGACTACCCGCGCAGATACAGACCTTGCAGCAGCGTCTGGCCGCCGAGACAGATGCTGCGCGCAAGGCAACGCTGCAAACCGAGCTACAGATTGCGGAGAACAACGCGGCCTCGCAAGCGGAGCTGAAACCCACGCCGCCCAACGTGACGCTCAAGAAGCAGATGACGCTGTATCGAGGCGGCCGTGAAATCCAGATTCGTTTTCTGGGCCGCGCGCATACGGCTGGCGACGTGGTGGTCTACCTGCCCAAGGAAAAGATCGTAATCACCGGCGACCTGCTCACCTCCGCGCTGTCCAACATGAGCGATGCCTACGTGAACGAATGGGACGATACGCTTGAAGAGCTGAAGAAACTGGACTTCACCACGGTGCTGCCCGGACACGGTGAGGCGTTCACCGACAGAAACAAGATCGACTATTTCCAGGCATACCTGCGCGACACATGGTCCGAGGTCAGCCGTCTCAAACAACAAGGTATTTCAGCTCAGGATGCCGCCGCACGCGCCGACCTGACGAAACACCGGGAACACTTTCCCGGCATCACTGCGCCCGGCGTGCCACTTCTCGGCGTCACTCGCATGTATGAGCTGATGGATGCGCAGAGATGAGTTTTTGATTCCCGACTTTCAATTGCTAGCGCGACGCCGTCGAGCAGAATGATCGTCTTGCAACAACTACGATCCTATTCAACCGGCGCCGTTTGATTGCACTTCTTGATCAAGATAAGTGCAGGCATCTGAGAGCAGTTTTCTTGTTAGGTCTACAAATTCAGGACGAAGCACATATGACTCATCGAGTAGCCCCTTAACGATGGGCATGTTTCGCGCCTTCTTGCTTCTAATGTCGTCTGCCGCTAAGACGCCAAACCAATACCCAGAATATTCTCGGCTCAGTTCTGTCGCGATATCACTCTTATTTGCGTCAAGTATGCCAAGAACTTTTTTGTACCCAAGCTCCTTGAACATCTTGACGATGATCGGCATTTTATCGGCCCCGCCAACACCCCAGCCAAACGGGGACAGGCTCATGTCTATGCCTACTTGATCTTCAACCCGCTTCAAGAGCTGGACATCTTCTTGTCCCTCCAGCAATAAAACCCCATCCTCCTGAAAAAACGCCTCACGCGCGTTCAACCCAAGTGCATGCGGATTGTTTAGATCGTCCGAGAGACGGGCAATTTCCAGGCCGGTTGTCTCACTCAGTTGGTTAAGTGCTGTCCCCTCACTGGACGTCGAAACACGAGTTATTCTGGCTCCATTCCCAAGCAATTTTGGTTCGACAAAGTACGGTGAGTGCGTTGCGATAACAATCTGCCTATCACTGGCGTATTCGAAAAGCAGCCCCGCCAATCTGCGCTGAAGCGCGGGGTGTAGCGAAAGCTCAGGCTCATCAATGGCAATTAGTTGTCCTGGCTGAGAATCATAAAGTGCATCAATGATTACAAAGAGACTTGTAATGCCATCGCCAAGGCCTTCGGAGTCATGATATCCGGCAGCACACTCAACACGAAGAAAGTAGCCATTAGTGCCTTGTTCGATATACCACTTCGGGATCTTTGGCATCACACGAGCTAGAACCGCATCAAAGCCAACGCGATTGCGTTGAATTTGAAACAATCTGCCGGCAAAACTATCTTGAGTCAGCGCTCTACTGCCACTTCCTGCTGTCTGGTGCATATATGAGCTACGTTCCGTGTTCGATTTTGCGAATTGCGCTTGAAAAGCTCTACGAGATGCTACGACTAGAATATTCGTAGGAGTGAAGCTCCCCTCATGAAGCCATTCCGTTTCACTTCCTCCTCCAGAGATGGTGCGTAAAGTTTGCGCGAGCCCGTCTCCGTAGTGGAGCGAAATATCAATACGGCTGCCGGCAGCAACGTTTCTTGACCGCTCCGGAAAGCTTCTATCGCCGCCAGCAGCTTGCATCGCTCGAAGCGCCTCGATGATGATCGATTTCCCAGCATTGTTTGGACCCGCGATGATCGATAGGCCGCTACCTAACTTTCCATTTGGTTGAGCAACCATCATGGTTCCCTTTGTTTGAAATCCGCGCAGTCCGGTAATGTCAATTTGAGTAAGATTCATTTCGTAACCATCTATTCACTGCATGAATAAACCGCTGCTTGACGTGACGGGGTACGGTGCCGGGCACCAGGATCGGGCGTGAATGGCACCAAGATCGGGGGTATTGTACGGAGCATGATAGGCCCCCACGCAAAAAACCTTTCCAATTGAATATCGGAATCAACCCAAAACGCTGATAGATCGCTGCCGCATCGGATGATGTGAGTACCTGGGCAATCTTCTCCGCCACATCCGGTCGCTGGGCGCTGTTGAACACTACTACGCTGGTGGTTGCACGCACCTGAACTGAATCCGGCAAGGGCACGATGTTTTTTGCACCACCGGCGATGAGCTCGCTGATCTGCTGAATGGCAGATGCTGTCTTGCCCTCGCGCACCAGAGTGGAAGTGAATCCAGTACTGGTGACCACTCCTTTCTGTTTCACGATGTCGGCGATGCCGTTCTTCTCGGCAAACTGCAACAACAGATTGCCGCTGGCGCCGGGCATGAAGTAGGCAATGGATGGCGTTGCCTTGAGGAAGGCAACCATATCTTCCGAGGTCTTCAGTACCGGCGTGGGTGCATTGTCCGCCACCGCGATGCCTACCTCTGCCTGCACCAGATCGTACTGAGATTTCACCAGTCCCTTGGCTGCAAATTGCTGCGCGCCATTTTTGGAAATCACCACCACATCCATCGCTTCGCCATTGTTGAGCCGCTGGACGAGCTGGTTCATCGATGTGTATTCGACCTTCACCGGTGCATTCACTCGGGAATGCAATAGCGGCTCGATTTCATGTATTGCGCCGTCCACTATCAGTGGCACGACCAGTCTCGTTGTTGCCTCCTCGGCGGCGAACAGCGATGACGACAGGAAAGCCAGCATCAGACAGCTCAGTGCGCGACGATTCATTGGATTCCCCTTTCCCCGGCTGGGTTTTTTGTTTGATCAGCAGGCAAGAAATTTATTGGCTGTACAGAATGATGGCCGGGACCACCGAACTGCCGGGCCAGTATGTTTCTGGCCCGGACTTTAAATAACGATCACCAGGTTGCGTACGGTGTCGGCAGGAAGGCCGCGCGGGTCAGAAAATCCTTCAGCAGAATGCGCCACACATACCACTGATGGCCGCCATGCACGTAGTCCGTCACCAGCGGAATGCCGGCTTGCGCGAAGGCGCTGACCTGTTTTGCCGGGCCGGTGTGCGTGGTGGAGGTGGTCTTGAAGCCTGCGGCATGGATGAAATCCTGCCAGCCGCTACCCAGCCAGACGACCTTGCCCTTGAGCGCGGCAATCTGTGCGGGCGATGGGCGTGGCGAATTCAGGCGGCAGCCCGGCGCTCATCATGCCGTAGTACTGGAACACTTCCGGGTGCCTGAACATGAAGGTGTTGGTGAGCATGCCGCCCATCGACAGGCCCGAGAAGGCGCGATCCATCGCCGACTTCGACACGTGATAGCGCGACTCCACAAAGGGAATCATGGTGTTGATCAGATCCAGGTCATACGCTTCGAACAGATCGGACTCGGGAAAGCCGCCCGCATTGGGCATGACCACCACAATGGGCTGGATCTCGCCGGTGTTGATCAGGTTGTCCAGAATGTTGGCGGCTGCACCCTGCGTGCTCCACTCCATTTCGTTGCCGCCACCGCCATGACTCAGCCACAGCGTGGGATACGGCTTGGCGCGCTTCGCGTCATAGTTCGGCGGTGTGTAGACCACCAGATAGTTCTCGTCCTTGGGTGTGATATGCCCGGGCGATTTATAAGTCTCGTGAGTCAGCTTGCCCTTGGCCGTTGCCGGTCCCTGCCAGGCGTAATCGGTGGTGTTGAAACTGCGGTCTGAAGGCACGAACACCTGACTGCTGCGCAGGGTTGAACCCTTGGTGACACCACCCGCTTCATTCCAGGGCCGATTGTTGGGATCGGTAGTGCGTGTGCATTGCGGCGAGTTGGCTTCCGCGCAATCGACCATGAAGGAATAGGAATACGTGCCCGACGGCAGCGGTGTGGTGAAGGTCCATACGCCATCGCTGCCTTTTTGCATCTCTGCCACCGGCCAGCCGCCGCCTGCACCGGTGCGAGGCAGCGGAAAATCTCCGGGCTGCCATGCAGTGGGCAGGATTGCATGCGAGTCGATGGTGGGATGGTCGGGTGTCGGAGAAATCTGCGTCAGATTGCCGGGCCGCGTGAAGTACCACTCGCCGCGGATCTGCACTTTTTTCGCGGTGGGATTCACATAGCGAAAGGTGACCGCGTAACCGGTGGGCGCTTTGCCGGTGTGTGTGACTTCGGGTGATTTGACAGACCGCTCCGCCGCCAGCGCGGGTGTAACGGAACTGAACAGCGCACATCCGGCAATGATGGCCGACAACACGCCTGATCTGTTGACTAGCCTGTTGACTGACCGGTTAGCAAGAAATCGCATATCCCCACCTCTGTTTGTTTTCGAGAGCATAAACCGTTGACCGCCATAACGACGTTCTGGCAATCAGCAGCACCGGCAACTTTGCATATCTTTGCTTCAGTGGTCGTGGGGTTTTACGCACGATGATGAGAGCCCAACCCTGCGATTCAATCTGCCGCAGTGCTGGACCGGACAAACTCACTATCGGTGAGCGATTCCAGAAATACGCGCAGGTCGCGTCGTTCATCAGGGGTCAGCTTGAATTCGGGCAGCTTCTCGTCCGTTTGGAGATTCGCGCGCACGCTTTCATAGTGGTCAAAAACTGCGTCGAGGGTAGCGAAGCGGCCGTCGTGCATGTAGGGCGCTGTGAGTGCGATATTGCGCAGCGTAGGAATGCGCATGGGTGTGTCGCTCAAGCCATTGTGTGCAAAAGCAGGAGCGGCCGTCGGCTGGTCACGATGCACCACTGTGCCGGTGAAGTTGAATCCGCCGTGACAGTTGGCGCAGCCAAGACGCGCCGAGTAGAACAGCTCCATGCCGTGCTTGGCGGATGCATCAATTGCATCATGCTCGCCGCCGAATACATAGCGATCGAAGGAGCTGTTGCCGGAGATCAGCGTGCGTTCGTAACAGGCGATGGCACGAATCAGATTGGTGATGGAGATGCTGCTTTTTTCATCGGGAAAAGCCGCCGCAAACGCAGTTACATAGCTGGTGTCAGCCGATAACAGATCAATGACCGCCGCTTCGCGACCCGCAAGGCCCATTTCGATGGGATGCTGGTTGAACAGCGGCTGCTGCATCTGCGCTTCCAGCGTGGTGACCTTTGGGTCAATCCAGCCGTAACTTGAGTTGTAAGCCACATTGACCAGCGCCATCGCACTGCGCTCTGTCGCTTGCCCGGTCGCGCCCACCGCTTTGGCGCGTGCATCGGTGAAGGCACGTGCCGGATCGTGGCAACTCGCGCAACTGACAGTGGCGCCCGGCGACAGGCGGGTTTCAAAGAACAAACGCCGGCCCAGCGCCACCTTTGCCGCCGACATGGGATTGTCAGCCGGTACCAGCGGTTCGGGAAAGCCGCGTGGCAATTGCCAGCGGTAAGCGGCCAATGCAGGTGCTGAGTCAGCTGCATCCGCGTCGATCACAGCCATTGCCGCGATCAACGCTACGCCCAAGAAATGGGCCAACTTGAATAAGCCAATGCGTATTCAGCGCCAGCTTGCCAGAGTGCCCTGTGGCGAAAGCCCCGTTGTATTGCTGGCAATGCTGCCGCGTTCATCAACCCACTTGGCGAAGTCTTCCAGGGCTGTACTGTCCACACCTTGCGCATCGCTGCGGCGGGCACCGACCCAGGTCTTCATCGCCACCAGCAACTTGTCGGCCAGTGCACGATTGCCGGCGAACAGATCGAGATACGCCTGCTTGGCATCGCCAACCCGATTGAGCCCCAGGTAGGCATGGCCACGGTATTCAATCGCCTCGACGTACTGCGGATTGAGCTTGAGCGCAAGATCATAGGCTTCCAGCGCACCGCCATGGTCACCGAGATTGCGCTTTGAGTAACCCACATAGTTCCATGCCTGATACATGTTGGGGTTGAGTTTGACTGCGGACTCAAATCTTGCCAGCGCCCTGCTGAAGTCTTTCCTGGCGTTGTCCTGGGCTTTCTGCTGCTTCTTGGGATCGGTGGCCTTGGCAGCATCGGCCAGATCCTTGTCCGCGCTCTTGATCAGGCGAACGCCGGCGTTGTAAGCCGTGGTGGCTTGTTCCTCCGGCGTCATTGGCCTGCTGTCCATCTGTGGCATCGAACCGCCGACGGCGCCGAGCCGCTGCCTTCTGCCCGGGCGCCGCTGTATAAACTCACGCCCACAACCAGGATCAGGGGCATAACGATGAGAATTCGTGTTGAACGCAACATGACACTTCCTCCTGATACTGATAAACAAGCTCAAGCAGCGACATGCTGCGCCTGCTGATGGCAGGGCGCAAGCGCTCGCCATCCCGGGCCTCGTACCGCAAGGGGATGAGAATCCGAATGCATTAGTAGCTCATGGCGCGTGAAAGGTTCTCTTCAGATTGAACGACACCGGCGCGGGGGATCGGAGGTATTGGAACGGGCCTCACCCTGATTGCCCCGGCCCTGTGTTTCCTGGATGTTGCTGCTGCCGTAGACTGGCCCGATTGTGATTTGTCGGATTGGCGATTTCAGGAGTCCTCCCCCATGAACGGTCGCACCCTTGTTTTCTCGTTGTTGCTGGCGTGTGCAGCGCCGCTGTTTGCCAGCGACGAATCAGATACCACCCGTATTCTGCTGCCGAATATGCTGCAGGGCGCGGTGACTGAACTCGAGCCACTGTTGCGCTCGCGAGCCGGGGTGCCACTGCAGATCGAGTATGTGCAGATGGCGAAGCTGGTCGAACGTCTTGGCAAGGGTGAGCGGGCTGATGTGACGGTTGTTAACCGGGTGGCCACGCAGCAGTTGGCAGCGCAGGGACGAGTGAAGTCGCAGGCAGAGCTGGTGCAGTCGGAACTGGGCCTTGCGGTGGCGGACACGGCGCCCACGCCGGTGCTGAAGACCACGGAAGATTTCATCGCTTTCCTCAGAGCAACGCCTTCGATCGCCTACTTCGGGACCGGGGCAAGCGGCGCGGTATTCACTGCGTTCCTTGAAAAGTATGGGCTGACTGAGGTCATCAAAGCGAAGGCGACGGTTGCTACCGACGGGTTTGTTGCGTCGCTGGTGCGCGATGGCAAGGTGGCCTCGGCGATACAACCGGTGAGCGAGCTGAAATTCGGTGGCGCAAACAATGTGGTGCCGCTGCCGGACTCCGCTCAGGCGCGCTCGATCAGCTCTGTGGTGGTATTCAACAACGCCCGGGCCGAGGTGACGGACAGGATTGTGCAGGTGCTGATGTCGGATGAAGCTGCTGCCGCTTATCGGCGTGCCGGGTTGATGCCCATGTTCAAGTGATCCGGACAAGCCAATCGATATTGACCCTCGACTACCGACCCGTCACTATCCAATTGACTGCGTTCGCCACAAATTAAGGATATAACGATTCACTCAATGGCGAGTGCGGATAAAGATCGGCAGCTTTTTGGCGGATATGTTCGGGGGAACTATGGCAATCAGCGCTCAGGCAGTCGTGGATCGCATCCAGCAGAAAATCGGTGCGAGCTGGAAAACCTCGCCGGTGGATGCCTTTATGGCAGGCAAGCCCGACACTAATGTCACAGGCATCGTGACTACTTACGCACCCAGTCTGGAGGTGCTGAAAAAAGCCGTCGCAGGCAAGAAAAACCTGATTATCAGCCGCGAATCGCCCTGGTGGGCGCGTCATCCGGCACAGTTTCGCCAGGGCACGGGCGGCTTTGCTGCCGACACTCAGCCGTCCTCGTCGGGTCAGGCGCCAGCGGGGCCGGACTCCATGGACAAAGATCCGACCTATCGTGCCAAGCGCGATTACATCGCTGCCAACAATCTGGTGGTGTATCGCTTCTTCGATAACTGGAGTGCACGCCAGCCTGATCCGCAATTGCAGGGTCTGGCCAAGGCACTGGGCTGGGAAAAATTCTACAAGCCTTCCGGCGGCCTGCCCTGGTCTACTCACAATGGGTTCTTCGAGATTCCGCCCGCAACACTCAAGGCGACGGCGCAGAACATCAAATCGACTCTCAAGATGAAGAGCATCCGCGTCGGCGGTGACCCGGACATCACCGTGAGAAAAGCAGCGCTGTTGCACGGCATGTACTGGTTGCCCGATCTGCAGAAGGCGCTGGCCGAGCCGGGTGTGGATCTGGTGATCGCCGGTGAGCCGCAATGGGAGAACGAGCTGTGCCAGTACAGTTTCGACTTGCATGCCGCAGGTGTACGGAAGGGCCTGGTGCTGCTGGGTCAGCAAGTGTCCGAAGAACCCGGCAGCGGTGAACTGGCCGCGTGGCTGAAGTCGTTTGTCAAAGAAGTGCCGGTGGAGTGGATTCCTGCGGGTGAACCGGCGTGGATGCCGTATGAGAACGGGAGCGTGGCATGAGCAGAATATCCAGAAGACAGTTCGTACAGACTGCTGGCGCCGGCCTGGTGGCAAATGGCATGGTCGGCAACTTCGCCTTTGGCCAGAGCGTAAAACCGATTACCGCCAAAGAAGTCGTCGACCGCATCAAGGCGAACCTCGGCATCCCCTGGCAATACTCCACCTACCGCGACAACTTCAAGATCGGCGGCCCGGACTCGGTGGTGCATGGCATTGCCAGCTCCTTTGGCGCCAACTGCCGGGTGCTGCAACTGGCCAACAAGGCCGGCCTGAACATGGTGGTGGTGCACGAACCGACCTTCTACAGCGACGGCGACCGTATCGACCTGGTGAAAGACGACCCGCTGTACAAGGCGAAACAGCATTGGGCCGATCTCAACAACATCGTGGTGTGGCGCATTCATGACCACTGGCATGCACGCAAACCCGATGGCATTCGCACCGGCTGGATCAGGGCCGCGGGCTGGGATCAATATCGCGTGAATGGCAGCTTGAATGATTTCAAGATTCCCGAGACTACGCTGGGCGAACTCGCCAAAGAGACAGCGCGCAAGTTCGACACAAAAAGCGTGCGTGTGATTGGTGATCCAGCACTCAAGGTTTCAACGGTGAGAACCGGTGGACGCGCCATTGCGCAGATCATGGACAATCTGGCGAACTTCGATTGCCTGATCTCCAACGACAACCGCGAGTACGACACCTACGAATACATGCGTGACATCGTGGCGTCCGGCCAGAAGAAGGGCGCGATCTTCACCTCGCATTCCACCGGCGAAGACACGGGCATGGAGGAATTCGAACGCTGGGCAAAGCCGATCATTCCGGAAGTGCCGATCAAGTTCATTCCGACCACGGATGAGTTCTGGACGGTGTAGACGCCGGTCGGACTGAAGGCCAGAAGGGCAAACTTCAGGATGCAGTTCGTAGCCCAGTTGAATCGCGGTCTTACTGGATGCCCGCCTTCGCAGGCATGACGTTAGTCGGACCTTCCTTAGCTGCAACCACCGGCCTCCAGGTCGGCGCGGCATCCTCCCACTGGTTGTCAGTGAGCTGTCGCAGCCCGGTGCCGTCCGGTCGCACCATGAACAACTCGCCGTATGGCTGTTGCAGTATTTCCAGTACCGCGCGTTCATCCTTGAAGCCCATCTTGCCGCTGCTGAAGACGAGCCACTCGCCATCGGGCGACCAGATGCAATGCCCGTCACCGGGCGTGTCTGTCAATTGACGCAGGCCCGTGCCATCCGGCCGAATCAGCCAGATGCGATAGTCGCCATCGGGCGCGCGGTCGCTGGTGAATGCAATCCAGTCATTCTTCGGCGACCACTGCGGGAAGTTGTCGTGTTGTGCCCCCGGTGTTGTCAGGTCGGTCACGCGATGGTCGGCCAGCGACAGTATCGCGAGGTGCTCATCCTTCTTGTACACGATGTGTTTGCCATCGGGTGACCAGCTGGGAAAGCCATTGACCGAACCGTCGCTTATCAATGCTTTGAAGCCGGTGCCATCCTGGTTGATCAGCGCGACCTCTGTGGCAGGACGGCCTGCAGCGCGGAAAAACCGTCCCAGAGAGAACGCGATCTGATTTCCATCCGGCGACCACGCGGGCGCAAACGTGCTGAGGCCTTGCTTGTAGAACAGTGTCTGCCGATTGTTTCCTGAAGGGTCCATAGTGATCAGCGAGGTGCCACCCTGATCGTTTCTGACGCCCGCAGCAATACGGTCACCCGATGGCGAAAACGCGCCAAAAATGAATACTTCGTTGCTCAGATTGGTCAGTTCAATGTCTTCGTTGCGACTGAATACCGTGCTGACGTCATGCTCGCCCGCTGGCAAGACCTTGTGGTACACCACCTTGCGTCCATCCGCAGACCAGGACGGACTGCGCATCGTGCCCTTGGGGCCGTCGATGGTTTTACCCGTCGCATCCACCACACGCAGCAAAGCCTCCGAATCCGGCAGTTTCACCAGATAGGCAAGACCGCCGTCCTTGAATGGTTGTGGCCACAGCCGTGCGCCTTCGCCCCTGGTGAGTTCCTTGCGAACGCCGCTCGCCACATCAACGGAGGCAATTTGCGTAATGCCCTGTCTGACATCCGCACGCTGTGCATACCACGCGCCAATTTCAGTGGTTTCGTAGTAAACAATTTCTTTGCCGTTGGGCGACCAGCGTGGTGAACCGGCAACGCCTCGCCCGCTGCTCACGCCACGCAGGCCCGTACCGTCGGCGCGCACCACGAACAGTTGCGTAGACTGCAGATGTTCCCAGCGACCAGGCACTCGTTGCGGATACGAGTTGCGATCCGATGTGAAGGCAATCCATTGTCCATCGGGCGACCACGCGGGGCGGAAATCGCCGCCGCTACCTTGCGTGAGCTGACGAACGCGCAGGCTCGCCACATCCATGATCCACACGTGCGCCTTGCCGCCACGCGAGGAAACGAACGCAATACTCTTGCCGTCGGGAGAGAACATCGCCTGATCATCGTAGGCCGGATCGTGGGTGAGCTGCTGCAGGCCGGAGCCATCAACACGCATACGGAACAGATCAGCCGAGCCATTGCGTTCCGAGGTGAATACCAGCCACTGTTCGTCGGCAGACAATGAAGGTGAATAATCAAGTCCGGTCAGCGGCAGGAGCGCGCGTTCCTCCGTGCCATCGCCATTGGCCATGAATAGCTGGGTGCGCACCGGGCCGACCCGATTGAAAAAAATCTGCTGCTTCTCCGCAGCGTGTGCCGACATCGCCACTACGCCAAGCACGATGGCGCACAGGCGTTTCGTTGCTGCTTGCATTTCTTTGCTCTCTTGCCAGGTGATCGGTAGCCGAATCCCGGACGGCCTTCTGTCTACGCCGAAGATCGAAATACATGGCGCCGCCGGAGATGGACAGAAACAACAACGCCAGACCGGTGATGAGACTGAGCCAGCGGCCGGGCATGCCCATGAAATCGCCGCGATGAAACCCTTTGAGAATCTGATCACCCTGCCAGCCAAAGGTCTGGCCGGTACGCGGATAACCCGGCCCTGACAGACTGGCTTTTTCACCGGTCACTGCATTGAAGGCTAGTTGCCGCGTGTCTTGTTCACCGTAGACGATCACACCTTGAGGCATGCCGGCGAAGTAGCGAAGACGGACCACCTTGACGGGTTCATTCGCATCGGCTGCCTCATAAGCCGCGAGCGTGGTGCGCAACATCGCAGGCAACTGCGCTTCCGGCAGCGGCGACGACACATCGGCCCTCAGTCCGGGTCGCACTCCATCGGTCTGGAACCGATACAGGGCCACGCCGAGGCTGCCCACCGCACACAGCAGACCAGTGAGCGCCACCCATGTCAGACATAGTGAAGCGCCAAGGGCACAGGCGCGATGCAGTGACTTCCACCAGCCGGCAGCGAACCACATCGGCGCGCCTCGACCCATGCGTGCACGTGCAGCCCACAGCTGGTAGTAAAGAAACAGGCCGCTCATGATCATGACAAACAGCGCCACACCCAGCATAAAGAACACAATGGTCGCGGTATTGCCGTAAGCCGTCATGCGATGGATGTTTTTCAGCGTGTTCCGCAGGGACGCGCGATTGCCTGCGGGCGGCAGGTTTGCTGGCGGGGCCGCCTGCGGGTCGATCAGCACGGCGCCCGTCAGTGCGTCAAAGCGCAGCAATTTGCCTGACACGGCGACTTGCCCCACCGGCTGACCTTCCACCATGCGCAGTTCGATGAAGCTCATCGGTACATCGCCGGCCAGCGTGCGTTGAGAGTTGATGACGTTGGTCAAGGCCCGATCAAAATCAAAATCGGCTGGCAGCGTCATGGCTTCGAAGTCCGCATCCCGAATGACCTGAAAATTGGGCGGACCGTCCCGGCCATCACGAATGGCTTGCACGTTGGGATCATTGGCGGGAGCGTGGCTAAGAATGGATCGCAGGTCGACCAGCTGCAGCAGCGTGCCGGTGCCGCCAACATACAGTCCGAAAAGCACGGCAATGACGGCAAAAAAACGGTGGACCTTGCGCATGCGTGTTCCCTATCGAGAGCCAGTTATTTGTATCGACTGCCGATGCGCACTGTTGCCAGAACAGATGCTCAGCGGTGGTGGGTGGCGAAAAACTCCAGCACCCGGGGCAGCATGGGCGGAATCATCGACATATGCGTACCGTCCGGAATCTCTATGTAAGTGGGATTGAGACCCGCAGCCTTCAGCGTGGCAATTCCGGCCTGCGCTTCAGCGCCGTGAAATGCGGTATCCATGGAACCGGCGCCAATGATCAGTGGAATGCCCTTGATGCGCTGCGCTGGATAGTCCACGTAGCCGAAGCCACCTGACATGACCCCGAGACCCGCCCACTTGTCTGCATACTTCTGACCCAAGTACCACGTGCCCATGCCGCCCATGGAGTGCCCCATCAAATAAATGCGCGAGGTATCGACCGCATATTCCTTCTGCACCAGGGCGAGCACGTTCATCACATCCTTTTCGCTCAGCTCATTAACTTTCGCGGCTTCCTCGGGTGTCCATTGTGGCCGTCTTTGCCCCACGAGGTTCGGCGCAACGCCGGGGTAGGTCACCGCAGGCTGCCTCGGCGTGAACATGGCTCCGTATGCGCCAAACTCGTTGTAGCCGAATGGTGTAACCAGAATGAATCCGTATTTTTCGAGCAAGTCAGGCGTTCCATACGCGGGCCTGAAGAAGTAGTTCTGCCGGGCGCCTGCACCGTGCAAAGCAACAACCAGCGGCAGCTTTGTTTTGCCGTCGTATTTCTTCGGCACGTATAAATGGTAGGGCGACTCGACCCCGGCCTCCGCGAAATAGTAATGGCGCGCCTGCTCTCCGGTCGCTCCCGGGGTCTGCGGTTGTTTGGCCAACTCTTCACTCGACATTGGCGGCGGCCTCGGCGTACCTGCGCTCTGGGTCGCGGGTGTCTGCGCCAGACTAAAAAATGAAAGCAGGCAGGCTGCTATTAACCCGGCGGACAACAAGGTCTGGCATGGCGCTGCAAGTTCTTGTGTAGGGGCGGCTCGTGAGCCGCCCTCTTGCGTCTTTGAACACAGGAAGGGCGGCTCACGAGCCGCCCCTACGTCGGATAAGGTTGTCCGCCGGGTTAATAACGCTGTGCTCGCCCATATCTTGATATTCATTGTCTATCCCCTTCTCAAAGTACCGTTATGAAGAGCCTGACAGCGGCGCGAACGACCCCGTTACTTCATTGAGCGCATCTGCCTTGGGTTCCGTACAAATCGGACGGGTACCGGCTGCAGCCCCTGTTCCGACACGGGTAGCGTCTCGGTACTACGTTTTGGCACAGCATAGTAGCTGGGGCAGGCGTAGCGTTCTATATCGTGCTGGTTCAACGGAAACGAACCGCAATTGGAGAAGCGTCGCCAGTGCGAATGATAAATGCCACATTGGTATTTGTTGTCTGATACCGGTTCCAGAAAAAAGCACTGCTTCTCCATGCAGCAGTTGCCGCACTGCACGCAGGAACCGTGGATTTCATCGGGAATCTGCCATGCGCGCCCCGCTACGGCATTGAAGTAGTGCTGCAGCGGCCCTTGGCGCAGCGCCGCCAGATGCACGCGTGCCTTGCGCAGATTGACCCCGTAGTGCCGCACATAACGCCAGCGCATGAAAAAAACAGAAGCCAGCAGCGGCATCAGCGGCAGCAGGAGATACAGCATTGCAATGCAGAGTCGGGCGGCACACCAGGCCATGATCTTGCGCAAGGAGGTTCTCCGATTAACTGGGGCCATTATTATCGGTTAATAGTGTTACCGAAAATCTTCGAGTCAGGCTACTGAACTCTCTCGAAGAGCGGAACACCGAACTTAACCGGCTCAAACTTGGCTGATAGAAATTTGAACAGGCTCTTAAACGTCTATGCCATTCCCGATTTACAACCCCCGATATTTAAACGAATACCAGCTTGCCCGCGCCTTGCCGTGCTGGCGCTGCAGACAATCCAGGGATCGCCTGCCTCACCCCAATCTTCTCTGTAACTCCTGCTCATCCAGTTCACCCTCCCACTTCGACACCACTACGGTGGCTACACCGTTGCCGATGAGATTGGTCAGTGCGCGGGCTTCAGACATGAAGCGGTCAATGCCGAGAATCAATGCGAGGCCGGCCACGGGAATGGTGGGCACGGCGCTTAACGTTGCGGCGAGGGTGATGAAGCCGCTGCCGGTGACGCCCGATGCGCCTTTTGAGGTGAGCAACAGCACGGCAAGGATGGTCAGTTGTTGCATCAGGGTCAGGTCGGTGTTGGTAGCCTGTGCGACAAAGATGGCGGCCATGGTGAGATAAATCGATGTGCCATCCAGATTGAACGAATAGCCAGTCGGAATCACCAGACCCACCACGGGTTTGGAGCAACCCAGCTGCTCCAGCTTCAGTATCATGCGCGGCAACACCGTTTCAGACGAAGATGTGCCGAGCACGATCAGCAGCTCTTCCTTGATGTAAACAATGAAACGCGTGATGCTGAAACCGGCCCAGCGCGCAATGCTGCCGAGCACAATGAAAATGAACAGCAGGCAGGTCAGATAGAACCCACCCATCAGCTTGGCCAGTGGCACCAACGAAGCAATACCGTACTTGCCGATGGTGAAGGCCATCGCGCCGAAAGCCCCGATCGGCGCAAGCTTCATGATGAAGCCGACCACAATAAACAACGCATGCGCAAACTGCTCGATAAAGTTCACCGCAACTCGCGCGCGCTCGCCCGCGTGTGCAAAAGCAAACCCCAGCAACACCGAGACCAGCAACACCTGCAGGATTTCACCCTTGGCGAACGCATCCACAACGGTGGTGGGAATGACATTGAGCAGAAATTCAACCGTGCCCTGTGTCTTGGCCGCGCTGGTGTAGCTGCCAAGCGCACTGGTGTCGAGTGTGCTGACATCAGCATTCATGCCCACGCCTGGCTTGAGCACATTCACCACGATCAGGCCAATGACCAGTGCAATACTGCTGACCACTTCGAAATACAGCAGCGCCTTGCCGCCGACGCGGCCAATCTTTTTCATGTCCTGCATGCCGGCGATGCCAGTCACTACGGTGCAGAAAATGATCGGCGCAATCAGCATCTTGATCAGCTTGATGAAACCATCGCCCAGCGGCTTGAGCGCCGCTCCCGTCTCTGGCAGGTAATGTCCCAGCAGCACGCCCAGCACAATCGCCAGCAACACCTGTGCATACAGGGAGGTATAGATAGGTTTTTTCATTGGTGATCCGCGCGAGTTATTGTTGATGCAGGGCGGAGGCTGGAGCGGGTGAAGGGAATCGAACCCTCGTATGAAGCTTGGGAAGCTTCCGTTCTACCATTGAACTACACCCGCGTGATGCGTTGATTCTAGGGGGTGCCGTGCGACACGGCAATGTTCTTTTGTCGCACGTTTGGGTTGTCATGGGCGTTGTGGAATACTGCGGCTTCTTCCATATGGCCTCATGAAACCATGAAACGAATTCTGTTGCTGATAGCGGTGGTCGCAGCTGCCTTGCTGAGCTATGTGCAGCAAGCCCCGCAAGACCCGGCCAGTTCCAGCCAGGGCAGCAGCCCTGCGCAGACACAGACGTCTGCATCCCGCACCGTCCCTGCTTCTGCAACGGCTGCTATCGCCACCGATGCCATAGAGCGCGCCTTCGCCGGGCAACGCAGTAACCTGCAAGTCGAAGTTCAGGGCAAAGTCAGCCGGGTGCTGAGCGATGACAATGATGGCTCCCGGCATCAACGCTTCGTGGTCGCACTGCCCTCCGGACATACCGTTCTGGTTGCACACAATATCGACCTGGCCGATCGAGTGGCCGATCTTCAAAGCGGCGATACAATCACGCTATATGGCGAATACGAATGGAATACACAAGGCGGTGTGATGCACTGGACACACCATGATCCCGATGGCAGCCATGTCGACGGCTGGATCAAACATCGAGGACGCACTTACCAATAGCTATTTACCAGAATGGTGCTTCCCTAACGGATTTATCGTAGGGGCGATTCGTGAATCGCCCTGCTTGTTTCGGCTTCCAGAGGACGGCTCACGAGCCGCCCCTACTCGAACCGCAACCGGACTAAAAACGCAATGAAGCATCTCATCACTGGCTGACCAGACCCTTCACCACTCCCACCAGTCCCGCAACAAACAGCAGCAGCGTCGGTGCAATGCTGATCATGTAACCCAGATGACGCTGCTTGGGTTCGGCCACATAGCCGCGCAGATACACCATGCGCCCCACCAGGTACACCGCGCCCAGCACCGCCATCCACTGCGGTGACCAGTACTGGGCCGCGATCCAGAGCGACGGCAGAAACAGCACCAGCGTTTCAAGCGTGTTCATCTGCACCCGATAGTAGCGCTCGAATACTTCATGCCCGGTAGTGGCAGGCGCTTTCACGCCATAACGCGCCCGCGCGCGGGCGACCAGCCCGCCAAACGCAAAAAACTGCAACACGGCCAGCAAGGTAATCAGTTGTACCCAGATCATTTGTTTGCCTCGTTATCAATCTTTCATTTCAGGACAGGGCGCCGGCTATGATGCGCTAATTATTCGCATTGGATCACCACGTTTGGCGACACCGATTGCGCTGCCTATAATTCTTCATCACCTCAACTGCACGCCACTACCATGACCCGCATTCGCGCCGCCCTGACCCATCTGCTGATCAGCGCCACCTTGTCAGCCATCGTGATCTGCCTGCTGCTGTTCGGCTGGTACCCGCTGCCGTTCTTCTGGGCGCTGGGCGGCCTGATGCTGTTGATCCTGATTGTCGGCATCGATGTCGTGCTGGGCCCGGTCATGACCCTGATCCTGTTCAATCCAGAAAAGTCACGTCGTGAACTGATACTCGACTTGAGCCTGATTGCCATCGTGCAGATTTCGGCACTGGGCTATGGCTTGTACTCCGGCTATGTCAGCCGGCTGGTATACGGCGTGTTCGATGGGAAAGTATTTCAGCTGGTGCAGGCCAGCGAAATTCCGCCCAAATTCGTGCTTGAGGCAAAGCGGCCGGAATTTCGTAGCCTGTCACAGGTTGGGCATGGCTATATCGCCACAGTCGTGCCCGATACCGAGCAAGCCGCGAGTGACATGACCTTCTTCAGGGCGCTGGGCGTAGGCCCGCAGAATCTGCCGGATTTCTATGTACCGCTGTCAGAAGTCACCGGGCAGTTGCGTCAGGCATCAATCCCGATACAGCAGCTACAGAGCAAACATGCATCACTGGCAGACAACATAAATGATGCAGTCAAATCAGCCGGGCTTGCCCCGGACGAGGTAGCTGTCGTGCCCTTCAATGTCAGAACCAGCATCTACACGGCGGTAGTCAACATGAAAACCGTAACCATGCTGAAAGTGATTGCGGAAAATCCTGACTGATTTGCACGCTGTATCAGTAGATATGAGTCCGGCAGAACTCAGGCCTTGGGGTTTTCTTCACGCAGCGTCTGCAACGCAGCCCACGCCAGCGGCAGCAACGACACCACAATGATGATGATGGTCACTACACCGAAGTTGTTCTTGATGATGGGCACATTGCCAAACAGGTAACCGCCCCAGATGAAGGAGGTCACCCAGCCGATACCGCCCAGCAGGTTGTACTTCAGGAACTGCAAACGGTGCATGCGGCCGACGCCCGCCACAAACGGCGCGAAGGTGCGGATGATGGGCAGGAAGCGCGACAGGACAATGGCCATGCCGCCATGTTTGTCATAGAAGGCCTGGGTCTTGAGCAGGTACTCCTGCTTCAACCAGCGGAACTGGCCACTGAATGCCCGGGGCCCGATGTAGCTGCCAATGCGAAAATTCACTTCGTTGCCCAGCACGGCGGCAATCATCAGCAGAATCCAGATGAGCGTGGCATTCAAGGTGCCGGTCTGATCCACAGCGGCCAGTGCGCCGACGGCAAACAACAGCGAATCACCGGGCAGGAATGGCGTCACCACCAGACCCGTCTCAGCAAAGATGATCAGGAACAGGATGCCGTACACCCAGTACTGATAGGCCGACACCAGCTCGGTGAGGTGCTTGTCGAGATGCAGCACCAGGTCAATAAACCAGGCAATCAATTCCATATTCGTGTGCTACCCGTTCACGCCGCGTGGGCGCGTTTGATCTGTGTGATGTGATTGCCTGCATCCAGCAGAACAATGGTCGGATGATAAGCAGCAAGCTCCGCTTCGCTGTAAGTTGAATACGCACAGATGATCAGCAGATCGCCGACCGCCGCCTTGCGTGCTGCCGCACCGTTGAGCGAAACCTCATTGGAGCCCCGCGCTGCCTTGATGATGTAAGTAGTAAATCGCTCGCCATTGTTGATGTTGTACAGCTCGATGTACTGGAACTCGCGCAGACCGGCAGCGTCGAGCAAGGCTTCATCAATGCCACAGGAACCTTCGTAGTGAAGGTCGGCATGAGTCACCGTAGCGCGGTGCAGCTTGGCCTGGAGCAGGGTGCGCAACATAAATACCTGGTCAGTCAGGAAATCAGGGGGCCGCCACGTTGCAGTGCGAGGCCTTTGATGTCAAGCCGGACCGAGTGAGGGAGCGGGTGACAGCGCCGCCAGCAACGCTTCCGGTTTATCGTCAAGTCGCAGCAGCGCCCGATGCGGAGCGCGCATGAAACCATCGGTCACTGCGCGATCCAGAAACGCCAGCAGATGATCGAAATACCCCTGGGTGTTCAGCAATCCGCAAGGCTTGGCCTGCAGACCGAGTTGCGTCGCCGTCCACACCTCGAACAACTCATCCAGCGTACCGATGCTGCCGGGCAAGGCGATGAAGGCATCGGATAAAGCCATCATCCGGTCCTTGCGCTCCGCCATGGTTTCCACCACCTGTAACTCGGTGAGCCCGTGATGACCCAGTTCCTTGTCCATCAGCAGACGCGGAATCACGCCAATCACCTTGCCACCTGCGGCCAGCGCCGCGTCGGCCACACTGCCCATCAAGCCGATCTGCGCGCCGCCATACACCAGCGTGATGTCACGCTGCGCCAGCAAACCGCCCATCTCCCACGCCGCGCGTGTGTAAGCCGGATCGCTGCCGGCGCTGGAGCCACAGAACACACCAATTGATTTAAGTGAATGAGAACCTGCCGCATACATGGCGTGCTTCCGCTGCAAGGTCTAACCGCGCAGAGCCCGGAGAAACGCCTCGGGATCTTCACCCCGCTCCAGCACCTCCACCAGTGCCGAGCCCACCACAACGCCATCCACATGACCCGTCATCAGCTGCACTTGTTCATGACTGCGAATACCGAAGCCCGCACACACGGGCGCATGGGACAGTGCCTTCACCTTGTCCATGTAGCCGAGCACTTCTTCCGGCACCGCCACATTCTTGCCAGTGGTGCCGGTCATGGTGACAGCATAGACAAAACCTTCGGCCTGCTGGCACAACATCTTCAAACGATCATCGGGTGTCACGGGCGTCACCATCTGCACCAGCGCCAGACCCTGTGCATCCAGCGCGGCGCGAATGTCGGCGCTTTCCTCAAAGGGCAGATCCGGCACGATGAATCCTGATACACCGGCGTCGCGTGCGGCCTGCGGCAGACGATCAAAGCCATAGGCCAGCAACGGATTGAGATAGCTCATCAGCAGGATGGGTGCTTTGGGTTTCTGCGTCGCAGCCTTGAGCGTATTCAATATCCACTTCAGCGAGACACCCTTGGCCAGCGCCACGCGGCTGGAGCGCTGAATGGTCAGTCCATCGGCCATGGGATCAGAGAACGGTACGCCGATCTCCACCACATCGGCGACACCCGCTACTTTGCACAGCAGGTCATGGAAGTGATCCGGCTCGGGGAAGCCACCGGTAAGAAAGGCAACGATGGCGGGACGGCCCGCAACAGTTGCGTTTCGAATCGAGTCAGCAATTTTTTCGCGTGGCAGCATAAGGTTATTCCAACAGACTCATCGCTCATCGTAGGTTGGGCTGAGTCTTCGAAGCCCAACGACTCTGTTGACTACGCAGTTGGGCTTCGAAGACTCAGCCCAACCTACGTGGAAGAAACGCATCAGTTAGATCTTGCCGAGCAAAATCGTGCGCTGTAGCGTCGGCATGTCTTTATCACCCCGACCGGACAGACCAATCAGTATCTTCTTGCCGGGATTGTTGCGTGCCCAGCGACGCGCACCGGCCAGAGCATGCGCTGACTCCACTGCGGGCAGGATGCCTTCAGAGTTGCAACATTCTTCCAGTGCATTCAAGGCATCATCATCTTCAATGCCCTGGTAAGTCACACGACCTGCTGCTTGCAGCAGCGCGTGTTCAGGACCGACACCGGGATAATCGAGACCCGCCGATACCGAATGCGTTTCCTGAATCTGACCATTCTCGTCCTGCAACAGCATCGAATAACAACCCTGCAATACGCCGGGCTTGCCGTAGGCCAGTGACGCGGCGTTCTGTCCCAGACCGGTGCCCGTACCGCCCGCTTCAATGCCCAGCAATTGCACCTGCGTATCTTTGACAAAGGGATGGAACAAGCCAATCGCATTGGAGCCACCGCCAACACAGGCAATGGCAATGTCCGGCAAGCTGCCCGTCCGGGTGAGCATCTGCTCACGCGCTTCACGGCCAATAATGGCCTGGAATTCACGCACCAGATACGGATAAGGATGTGGGCCAATGGCGCTGCCCAGACAATAGTAGGTGCCATTCGGATCGGTCACCCAATCGCGCAGGGCTTCATCCACGGCGGCACGCAAGGTTTTGTCGCCGCTGGTCACTGGAGTCACCGTGGCGCCAAGCAACTTCATGCGCCCCACATTCGGCGCTTGCCGCTCCATATCCACTGCGCCCATGTACACGGTGCACGGCAAACCAATACGCGCACAGGCGGCAGCTGAAGCCACACCATGCTGACCCGCACCGGTTTCCGCAATGACACGCTTCGCGCCGAGCTTCTTCGCCAGCAACACCTGACCAATGGAATTGTTGATCTTGTGCGCGCCGGTATGCGCCAGATCTTCGCGTTTAAGCCACACTTCGCGACCCCAGCGTCTTCGACAACGTGCGCGCATGAGTCAGCGCCGTGGGGCGACCAATCCAGTCGCGTAATTCGGCCTGATACTCGGCCTGAAATTCCGCATCGTGCAGGTAGCGCTTCACGCCTGCTTCCAGACGATTCAGTGCCGGCACCAGCGTTTCCGGAATGTAGCGTCCCCCGAACGGCCCGAAGCGGCCCTGCGCGTCGGGATAAACATCGTTCAAAACATTGGCAAGCAAGATTTGCTGATCCAATGTGCTGCTAAAGGTTTTCATCGCAACTCTCAATTTCTACTGTAGGTCAGGCTTCAGCCTGACTGATTCCAAGTCAGGCTGAAGCCTGACCTACACTTCTCGCTGCACGCACAAATTCAATGATCTTCTGCGAGTCTTTCAGGCCGGGTGCGCTTTCCACGCCGCTGCTCACATCCACACCAAATGGGCGCACGGCACGAATGGCGTCCGACACATTCAGCGGATTCAAACCACCCGCCAGAATCAACTCACCCTGTCGTGCGGCTTCAGCTGCACGCGACCAGTCTGCGGTTTCGCCGGTACCACTCACCGGACCTTCAAACAGAAAACGTTTTGGCCAGTGCATCGGCAAGTCACGGCCAGCGCGCAGCACCGGCAACAGTGTCAGTTCATCCGGCAAGCGCAACCCGGCCAGATCCTGCCAATCAGTCTGCAGCACATCGGGCTTGAAAACACTCAGCACTTCATCCACCAGCCCCTGCGATGGATGCAGCATCACGGCAATCCGCGCGATTCGCGCCGGCACTGTCGCTGCCAGATTCACCGCCTGTTGCGCCGTGACCCTGCGCTTCGAGGGCGCGAACACAAACCCAACGGCATCAACACCCGCCTCCACAGCGGTTCGCACCGCCACTTCAGTGGTCATGCCGCAAACTTTGACCCACATGTTCAGGACTGCCGCCTCAACTCTTGGGCAAATCAGCGGCGAAGAATTCCACCGACTGCGTGCGCGTCGCCAATGCTATTTCACGGCCAGCACTCAACAGTTCACCCGCCAGCTTGCGTGGATCGGCGCTGTTCATCAAGGTAGTGCCCACCAGCGCCAGCTGATAACCCAGTTGCGCCACGTATTTCGCATCTTCAACATTAGCCACGCCGCTTTCAGCCACCTTCGGGTAACCACGCGGCAGCAGATCCACCCATTCAGCGAAGCGCGCGAAATTCACTTGCAGTGTTTGCAGGTCACGGCAATTGATGCCAACCAGAATCTGTTCGGTATGCTGCCTGCGTGGCGCCAGCACGGCATTGATCAGTGCAATGTCGTCGGCATCGAAGGCCTCGATCAGCACGAACATGCCGAGCATGGCAGCGCAATCCAGCAAGGCCGTGATCCTGCTGGCATCGAGCATGCGTGCAATTACCAGCACGCCACTTGCACCCGCGACGCGGCCTTCCATCACCTGGTACGGCTCGACCAGAAAATCCTTGCGCATGGTCGGTACATTGCGTGGCGTCAACATACGTGATGCCTGTTCCAGATGTGACAACTCACCACCAAACCGCGTCGGTTCCGTCAGCACCGACACCGCCGCTGCCCCGCCCAGACCATAAGCAGCAACCCGACTCTGCACATCGCTGGTGTTGGCGGACAAGTCACCGGATGAAGGTGAGACCAGCTTGCACTCGGCGATCAGGTCAAAACCTTCAACAGAGAGTTTCAACTTCGGCGCCGGTGGCATGGCATTGGCGCGCGCCCATAGCTCCGCCTCGGGCAGCGCTGCCTTGGCGTGTTCGTAGCGCTCGTAACTCAAGCGCGCCATGTCTGTGAGCAATCCGGACATCTCAATTCCAATTGTGGGTCAGGCTTCAGCCTGACTGCGAACCCTGTCAGGCTGAAGCCTGACCTACAACGCCATCCCAAACGCCGCCAATTTATTCAACACCTCAGCAGCGCGGCCATCATCAATGGCTGCGGCAGCCTGTTGCATGGCAACCAACGGCGACGCTGCGCGACCGGTCAACTCCAGCACCAGCGCTGCATTGAGCAGAATCGCATGTCGATGTGCGCCATGATCACGGCCTGCAAATACTTCGCGCAGCTGCTGTGCATTGTAAGCAGCGTCGCCGCCCTTCAAGTCTTCTGGCGCACAACGCGGTACGCCGAACTCTGACGGGTCACGCTTGCGATGTATCACTTTACCGGGCCGCACATCAAAACATTCAAACGAACCACAGGGCGTGGCTTCGTCCCAGCCCGGTTCACCGTGAACCACATAGGCACGCTCAATCGGCAAGCCGGCGAGCGTCTCGGCCATCAACTTCGCGGTCTCGACATTGAACGCGCCAATCAGCTGAAACGGCGGCTCGGCCGGATTACACAAGGGACCCAGAATATTGAACACGGTGCGCACACCCAGCGCCTGCCGGATCGGCGCAACGGCCTTGGTGGCCGAGTGATAGTAAGGCGCAAACAGGAAGGTGAAGCCACAGGCATCCAGACATCGCCCCGCAGCCTGCTCATCCAGCGGCAACTTCAGACCCAGCTGCTCCAGTGTGTCAGCGCTGCCGCTGCGCGAAGAAACCGCGCGATTGCCATGCTTGACCATCCGCAAACCCAGCGCGGCCAGCAGCAGACCCGCACCCGTGGACAGATTGAAGCTACCCGATGAATCACCGCCCGTGCCCACGATATCCACCAACGGCGCGCCCGGCGAAATCACCGGATGCCTGGCAAGGCCGCGCATGGCTTTGGCAAAGCCACGCACTTCATCAGGCGTGACCCCCTTGCTGCGTAATGCAGCGAGCAATGCGCCCGACATGGCCGGCGCGATGCTGTCATCAGTGAGCGCCAGCAACAACTGCGAAGCATCGGCTTCGCTGAGGTTGCGGTGCTCCAGCAGATTCTCCAGCGTATTTCGCAAGAAGCTCATGAGTTGATCACTCCTAATTACGCCTGTCACGCCTGGCGCAACGCTGATGTGAGCTTGAGGAAGTTGCCCATCAGGGTCGGCCCTTCCGGTGTCAGAATGCTCTCGGGATGAAACTGTACGCCTTCAATGGCGTACTTTTTATGGCGTACGCCCATGATCTCGCCTTCCGGTGTGCGGGCAGTCACTTCCAGTATTTCCGGCATGGCTTCCGGCGCAGCGATCAACGAGTGATAGCGACCCGCTTCAAAGGGATTGGACATACCCGCCAGAATACCCTTGCCATCATGATTCACCGGGGAGGTTTTGCCATGCATCAGGCGTCCGGCGCGCACCACCTTGCCGCCGAATACTTCCACCAGCGATTGATGCCCCAGACAGACACCGAAGATGGGCAGCTTGCCGGCGAAGTGTTCAATCATCTTCATCGAGACACCGGCATCGTGCGGTGTACCCGGTCCGGGCGAAATGCACAGATGCGTGGGCTTGAGCGCTTCGGCTTGTTCAAGCGTGATTTGATCGTTGCGATGCACCAGCACCTCCGCGCCCAGCACCAGGAAGGCTTGCACCAGGTTGTAAGTGAAGGAATCGTAGTTGTCGATCAACAATAGTTTTTGTTTCACGGGGGCAGTGTTCATGATTGCGTTCATAATTCAGAGCCCTTCCTGCGCCATGGAGAGTGCACGGCGCAAAATGGCGCTCTTGGCCAGCACTTCCTGATATTCCATCTTCGGGATGCTGTCGGCAACGATGCCCGCGCCAGCCTGGAAGCTGTAGGTATCGCCACTGAACACCAGCGTGCGAATGGTGATAGCTTGATCCATATTTCCTACTAAACAGGGCCACCGCTGCCGAAGTAACCAATAGTGCCGCCGTAGAAACCACGGCGACAGGGTTCCAGTTCATCAATGATCTGCATGGCGCGGACTTTCGGCGAGCCCACCAGTGTGCCGGCGGGAAACGCAGCGGCAAACAGATCAAAGGCATCTTTATCTGGTGATACTTCACCCTGTACGCCACTGACAATGTGCATCACGTGACTGTAACGTTCTATCACCCGATACGGATTGACAAACACGCTGCCCGCTTGAGCAACGCGGCCCAGATCGTTGCGCGCCAGATCCACCAGCATCACATGCTCGGCGTTTTCCTTCGGATCGGCCAGCAGCTCCTGCTCCAGCGCCAGATCATGTGCATCGTCCTGCCCACGCGGACGGGTGCCTGCAATCGGCCGCAATTGCGCATGACCCCTGTTTTGATTGTCACGGGTCAACCGCACCAGTGCTTCGGGTGACGAGCCAGCAATGACGTGATCGCCGAGATCGCAGTAATACATATAAGGAGAGGGGTTGAGCAGGCGCAGTGCGCGGTAGGCTTCAAACGGCTGCAAATCGCATCGTCCGGAGAAACGCGACGCCAGCACCAGCTGGTACACATCGCCGGCAGCAATGTATTCCTGCACGCGCTTCACGCCGCTGATGTAGTCGGCTTCACCCAATGAGGCCACCGGCTCGGAATAACGCGCCGGCTTGCCGTTGCCGGGCACCGCACCCCGCAACGCACGCATCACTTCCTTGCGCAGCGATTGCCGCTCGGCTTCGGAACCGGAATGCAGCAGCGCCATGCTGCGCGTCAGGTGATCGAACACCAGCATGGACTGCGGTGCGAGATAGTGTGCATCGGGTGTGCCTTCGACATTCTTGTGCCGCGATGGCAGACGCTCGAAGTAGCGCACCAGGTCATAACCCGAGGCGCCCACCAGACCACCCAGCAGCGGCACACCGGGAATATTCGGTGTCGGCAACGGCGCCTGTTTCAATGCGTCGCGCAGTGCATTCAGCAACTCAGCCTGCGAACCGGGCGCCGGCAACAGCTGCTTGCCAATCTTCAGGCCCTTGGCATCCAGCCGCACTTCCAGACAATCACCGAAACCGATGAAGGAATAGCGCGCCAACCGCTCGCCACCTTCCACACTCTCCAATAGAAAGCGCGGCCGGAACGGCTTCAGCTTCAGATAGGCCGACACCGGGGTGTCCAGGTCGGCGGCAATGTCAAATGGCGGTTTCAAGTGAAACTCCTGATCGTACTTCGGTTGCCTCCATCGCCGAGAAGGCCGAATGGCAGGCAACAAAAAACCCACCCCCGGCAGTTCTCGGAGATGGGTTCTGGTGTCGTCAAAAATCGTTAGATCACGCTAAATCACGGGCCCAGCGCCCTGCTCCGTTACGAGCGGCGCCACCACCAGCGGCGATTCGGGAGTGAATGTAAGCGAGTAATCATGGCGGCGAGTATTACCGGGCAAGGCGGGAGCGTCAAGCCAGCATGCGCCCTTGCTGTGGCTTTTCCGGGATGGGCAAGGCCACGCCAGACGAGGACAATCAGGACACCATCGAGATACCGCCACCATGAATACCAGCGCCCCCACCTGCCAGGTCTGCCAATCCCAGCAACGCAATAACCTGCGCCGCGCCATCATCGTGCGACCAGCGATTACGCAGCTGATCCAGCGGGAAACCGGCCACTGGGACGAGAACCAGTGGATCTGCCTGGACGACCTGCAACGCTTTCAACAGCAATATGTGCGTTCCCTGCTGGAAGACGAGCAAGGCGAACTGAGTGCGCTGGACAGGGAAGTGGTGCAGGGCCTGAAAGAGCAGGAAATTCTGGCGCGCAATCCGGAAGTGGAAATGGACGCCCAGCTCACCACCGGCCAGCGTATGGCTGATCACATTGCTGCCTTCGGTGGCAGCTGGTGGTTCGTTTCAGTGTTCGCAATACTGCTGTTCGGCTGGATGGCGTTGAATTCGTGGGTGCTGGCCACCCGGCCTTTCGATCCGTATCCCTACATCCTCCTGAATCTGGTGTTATCCACCCTCGCCGCCATTCAAGCGCCGCTGATCATGATGAGCCAGAACCGTCAGGAAGCCCGCGACCGAGCACGCGCCCAGCATGACTATCAGGTGAACCTCAAAGCCGAACTCGAAATCCGCCAGCTGCATCAGAAGATCGATCACATGCTGTCGCACCAGTGGGAACGACTGGTGGAGATTCAGGAAGTACAGATGGAGTTGATCAATGAGGTGCGGGGGAAGCGGTGAGCAAAATGATCGCTTGTCCAAGCCTGAATTTACACGTGTGCAAGAAACCAGATACCTGTGGCAGCTACGATACGCGATTGAGGGAAAAATGTTGTTTATAGTTAATTTCATCGATCATTCAGACCGCCTGCACGTGCGCAAGGAATTCATGTCACAGCATCTGAGCTGGTTACAGCAACACAGCAAGCAGGTGCTAGTAGCAGGATCACTGCGCACTGACCCGAGCGCCAACCCTCTCGGCGCATGCTGGATTGTGCGGTTGGATGACAAACAACAAGTGGAAGATCTGCTGCGTACAGACCCCTTCTGGCTTAACGGATTGCGCTCCAGCCACGAAATCCTGTTCTGGTCGAAAGCGTTTCCTGACGTGGAAATACCCATCTAAATCTCATATCACTTGACTAAGCTCAAAGGACAGTCAGGCGGGCGGCAATACTGAAAGGATGAATTCACCGCTCTTAAGGATTACGCTAGCCACGGATCAACGAGAAATAGCCATGTTGCTGGACGAACTACGTACACAAAAATTAGTCCTTGCCGCCCTGTGCAACCAGTATGGCGCACGGCGCATGCGCGTGTTCGGCTCCGTTGCTCGCGGCGAGGAGCGGCCGGACAGCGATGTGGACTTTCTGGTGGACTTCCCGCGCGGATACGACCTGTTCGCTCAGCGTCTGCCACTGACTGAAAAGCTGGCGGCCTTGCTTAACCGGCGTGTGGAACTGATTCCCGAGCATGAGCTGAATCAGCACATTCGCGATCAGGCGCTGAAAGAGGCGGTCGAGCTATGACCAAACCCTGGCGACCTTATGCACTGCACATACTCGATGCAATCACCAAACTTCGGCGCATTGAAGCACGCGGTGATCTGACGCAGGACGAAGTGCTGTATGACGCCGCACTACGCAATCTGCAAACTTTATCTGAGGCCACGCAAGCCTTGCCTGAAAAGCGATCAACGCTCGGTATCAGATATACGTCTGGAAACAATAGATGCTATCGCAACCTCCAGATGAAATATAGATGGGCGCATAGGAGGGAGATGATGTGTTCTTTCGTATGACAATAATTATTTGTTCGCACTACGCAATCAGCAAACTTTATCTGAGGCCACGCAAAGCCTTGCCTGAAAAGTAAAGCCTCGTATCCAGATATACCCTGGAAACAGATCAGTGGCTTTCGCAACATCCTTGTACATAACTATCTGGGCAATATCGACCCGCTAACCGTAGCAACGGTAATCAGAAAACAACTCGGCCGCTGGAAGAATGCATTCGCACGATGCTCGCGTCAGATAGTTCAGCCTGACCAATCCGCGCATGTTTCGACAAGCTCAACGTGAACGGAGTCGCCCTACAAACTCGCTTGAACCTACTTCTTCTCCGTCGAACAGGTCTTGATACCAAAAGGCGTGTACAGCGGGCACCAGCTCAAGTAAGCGGTAAGCAGTGGCACCAGCCCGATCAGGCCGAACCAGCGCGAGCTGTCCTGACGCAGGAACAACAGGCTCAGTAATGCCAGCCCGATGATCACCCGAATCACCTTGTCCGCAGAACCTACATTCTTTTCCATCACACACCTCGCTTGTTGTTGAAGGGCTTCACTCTAGTCGCAAATCTGAATCGCTGCGGTACGCGGACTCCCTGACGCCGTAGCGGTTGCCGCTAGCCCGTAGACTCCAAGCATCCTCAACCCTGCCCTCTCCCTCAGGGAGAGGGATCTCAAGCCCCGAGTCGACCTGTTACTTGTCCAGCAGGCTACGCAACATCCATGCGGTTTTTTCATGCAACTGGATGCGTTGCGTCAGCAGATCGGCCGTCGCTTCATCGTGCGCTGCTTCGGCAGCCGGGAAGATACTGCGTGCGGTGCGCACCACGGCTTCCTGACCTTCCACCAGCAGCTTGATCATGTCCTGCGCCTTGGGTACGCCTGCGGTTTCCTTGATGGAGCTCAGCTTGGCGTACTCGCTGTAGGTGCCCGGAGCGGGAAATCCCAGCGAACGGATACGTTCAGCAATCAGATCCACCGCCAGCGCCAGCTCGTTGTACTGGGTTTCGAACATGAGATGCAGGGTCTGGAACATCGGGCCGGTAACATTCCAGTGGAAGTTATGGGTCTTGAGATACAGGCTGTAGGTATCCGCCAGCAACTTGGCCAAGCCGGCAGCAATCTTCTTGCGGTCTTTTTCACTGATGCCGATATCGATGTTCATGATGACTCCTGACTAATGATTGCGGAATGGGCTTGATCAAACCTTACCCATACCGCGCCCGGGGTACAACCGTCAGTCTCGATCCATCCGATTGATACTGCCTTGCCAGCACTGAATCTATTTCAGAGCAACAATCCCCAGCGCCTTGAGCACGTACTTTTCATACACCGGATCGGTGTTGCCGGTACGCACCTTGCGCAGGAAATACTTCTCGAAGGCAATCTTGGCCAGATGCACCCACTTGCCCATTTTGGCCCAGGTGACATTACGCGGTGGAATCTGCGGCAGCGCCACAAACGCCGCGCCGGTGTCGCCGAAATCGGCCAGACAGATGGCATTCCATGTCGCCCGCGCATCCGCCGGCTTGCCGCCCAGATCCGCAGCGATGTTTTCGCAGATGGCGCTGACCATGGATTCAATCATGTAACCGGTCTTGGGAGCACCGGTAGCTACGGGCGTGACTTCCACCGGCGGAATGGCGACGCACACGCCCGCCGAGAAAATGTTGCGGTACTTCTTGCTGCGCTGATATTCATCGATCAGCACAAAGCCACGCGGATTGTTCAGGCCTTCCACCGCCGCTACGGCATCCACGCCCTTGAAGGCCGGAATGACCATGCTGTAGTTGAACTTCAAGGAATGTTCTTTGGCGATGCTGCCATCGTCTTTCAGTTCGGTGACATCCATTTCGCCCACGCCATCAACATGGCGCACTTCCTTGATCTTCGCGTTGGTGATCCACTTGATGTGCCGCTGCCGCAGTTCGGATTCCATCAGGCCCTTGCTGTCACCGACACCACCCAGCCCCATGTGACCGATATAGGGTTCGCTGGTGACAAAGGTCATGGGCACGCGATCACGCAGCTTGCGTTTGCGCAGATCGGCATCGAGGATCATGGCGAACTCATAGGCCGGACCAAAACAGCTGGCCCCCGGTGCCGCGCCGATAACAATGGGTCCCGGATTCTGTAGAAACTTCTGATACTCGCTCCATGCGTGCAAGGCATGTTCATGAGTACAGATCGACTGTGTGTGTCCCTGCGGTCCGAGACCGGGCACTTCTTCAAATGCCAGTCGTGGTCCAGTGGCGATCACCAGATAGTCATAGTCCATGGCCGCGCCATCCTGCAGTGTGAGCTTGTTGGCTGCGGCATCAATGACTGTTACACGCTGACTGATGGACTCAATACCTTTCTTCGCCAGCGGCTCTTGCAGCTCAACGCGGGTTTCCTCAACCGTTCGCCAGCCCACCGCCACCCACGGATTGGAGGGTGTGAACTCGAAGTAAGGACTGGAGCCGATCAAGCTGATCTTGTGTTTCTTGCCCAATTTTTTGGCGAGACCATAAGCCGCCGGAACGCCAGCGATGCCTGCACCCATGATTGCGATATGAGCCATAAAACCCCCGTGTCGAATTAAGTGTGAACAAACAGAACAGCCGTCCAGTTCCCTCCCCCGGTTGCGGGGGAGGGTCAGGGCGGGGGTGTAATTAAAGTGCGATTCAGATAACTGAAATACAGAACAGGAATCACGATCAGTGTCAGCAGTGTCGACACCAGAATGCCGAAGATCAGCGACACCGCCAGACCATTGAAAATCGGATCATCAAGAATGAAGAACGCGCCCATCATCGCGGCAAGGCCAGTTAGAACGATCGGCTTGGTGCGCACGATGGCGGCCTGCATCACCGCTTCCGTCAGCGGCTTGCCAGTGGCCAGCTCCAGATTGATGAAGTCCACCAGCAGGATGGAGTTGCGCACAATGATGCCTGCCAGCGCGATCATGCCGATCATCGAAGTTGCAGTGAACTGCGCGCCCAGCAACGCATGTCCCGGCATGATGCCGATGAGGGTGAGCGGAATCGGCGCCATGATGATCAGCGGCACGGCATACGACCTGAACTGCGCCACCACCAGCAGATAGATCAGTAACAGACCCACCGAGTAGGCAATGCCCATGTCACGGAAAGTTTCATAGGTGATCTGCCACTCACCATCCCACTTGATGGCGAAACCATTGGGATTATCCGGCTGACTGATGAAGCGCTGCTCCACTACCTGATCTTTCAGGCCATCTTCAATATTGCCAATGATGTCGAACATGCCGTACAGCGGACTGTCGAGATCACCGGCCATATCACCCATCACATAACTGACTGGCAACAGATCCTTGTGATAGATCGCGCCATCCCATGCAGTAGTCGTGACCGCGATGAACTCCGACATGGGCACGCGCTTGCCAGTGCTGGACTGGACTTCCAGCGCCAGCAGGCCTTCCAGCGTTGCCTTGTCGGCGACCGGCAATTCCAGACGCACCGGCACCGGAAAACGTTCCTGCCCGGCTCGAATAAACGTGGCGTCACTGCCATTCAGCGCGACATTCAACGTACTGACGATCTGCGCCTGCGATACGCCAAACAGCGCGGCCTTTTCGCGATCCACTGCCAGCACATACCGCTGCGCGGCGACTTCGTTGGTGTCATCTACATCAATAATGTCTGGTGTGCTGTCGAAGAAGCCGCGAATCTTCGTGGTCAGATCACGCTGTGCCATCTGGTTCGGGCCATACACTTCCGCCACCAGCGGCGCCTGCACCGGTGGGCCGGGCGGCACTTCCACCACCTGCACCGCTGCGCCATGTGCCTTGCCTATTTCTGCCAGGATGGGACGGATGGCGAGTGCAATTTCGTGGCTCTTGCGATCACGGTCGTGCTTGTCCACCAGGTTGACCTGAATATCACCGACCAATGGACCGCTGCGCAGATAGTATTGACGAACCAGACCGTTGAAGTTGATCGGCGCAGACGTCCCGGCATACACCTGATAGTGCGTGACTTCCGGAATCTTGCCGATCTCGACCGCCAGTTCATCCAGCAGCGCTGCCGTTTTCTCCAGCGCGCTGCCTTCCGGCATGTTGACCACCACCTGGAACTCCGACTTGTTGTCGAAGGGCAGCATCTTCATCACCACCAGCTTCACACCCGCCAGCGCAATGGCAAAAACAATTGCGCCGAGAATGCTCCAGTACAGCTTGTGACGCAGCGGCCTTGCAGCGCTGTTGAGGAAGGGTCGCAGGAAGCGCTCAAAAACAGCTGTAATGCGCTGATCCAGTTGCTGCGCAGCGGCGCTGGGCTGGTGATGCGCATTGGCAAGCAACCTGCGCGACAGCCACGGCGTGATGATCAATGCGACCGCCAGCGAAATCAGCATGCCCATGCTGGCATTGATGGGGATGGGACTCATGTACGGCCCCATCAGGCCACTGACAAAGGCCATTGGCAGCAGAGCTGCTATAACAGTAAACGTCGCCAGAATCGTCGGGCCACCAACTTCATCCACTGCGTGCGGCACGACCTTCGCCGGATCACTATTATCTCCACTTCGATTCAAGGCAAAGTGCCGGTGAATGTTCTCCACCACCACGATGGCGTCGTCCACCAGAATGCCAATCGAGAAAATCAAAGCAAACAAAGACACCCGATTGATAGTGAAGCCGTAAGCCCACGATGCAAATAGCGTCGCTGCCAGCGTGACAACAACCGCCGTACCGACTGTGACTGCTTCGCGCCAGCCCACCGCAACCACCACCAGCACAATGACCGACAAGGTTGCAAAGACCAGCTTCTGGATCAGTTTCTGCGCCTTGTCATTGGCGGTCTCGCCGTAGTTGCGCGTAACCGTGTATTCCACCCCTTCCGGTATGAAGCTGTTGCGCAGTGACTGCATTCGTAGCAGCACATTATCGGTAATGTCCTTGGCATTGCGGCCCGCCTGTTTGGAAACGGCAATGGTCACTGCGGGCGATTCAATGCCTGCCAGCGCACCAGCTGCCGGGCCATTGGCATGTTTCACATACTGTTCCGGCTGATCCGGACCCCGACGAATTTCGGCGACATCCTGCAGATAAACTGGTTTGCCGTTATTGAGCCCGACGATCAAGATTGGCGACGTCTTCGCTGCGCGCGAAGAAATTCACCGGCATGTACCGGCGTGCTCTGGTTGTTGGCGGTGACGTTGCCAGTGTCGAGTGCAACATTGGCGGCAGACAGCGCTGTTTGCAGATCAAGCGCCGTCAGGCCGAAGCCGGACAATCGCGATGGATCGAGCAACACATGCACCGTGTCATCAGGGCCACCGATGCTGTACACATTGCGGGTGCCCGGCACGCGCTTCAGTTCAGCCTCAATGGAATGCGCCACCTGCTTGAGTTCCTGCGCACCCCGCTGTGTATCGCGGGTCCACAGGGTCAAGCTCATGATCGGCACATCATCAATGCCCTTGGGTTTGATAATGGTTCCATCACGCCCAAGACCTGCCGGTCGCCAGTCACGATTGGAATACACGGCGTTGTACAGGCGCACAATGGCTTCGTTGCGCGGCACGCCTACCTTGTACTGCACGGTAACGATGGCTACGCCCGGACGCGACACCGAGTAGATGTGCTCGACGCCTTCAATCTCACCCAGTACCTGTTCCATGGGCGAGGCCACCAGTGACTCCACCTGCGCGCTGCTGGCACCGGGAAACGCCACGATGACATTGGCCATGGTCACATCGATCTGCGGCTCTTCCTCACGCGGCGTCACCAGCACCGCGAACACGCCCAGCAACATCAGCGACAAGGCAATCAACGGTGTCAGTTCGTTATTGAGGAACAGCCGGGCCAGTCGGCCGCTGAATCCCAGCTTCTGGTCCGTGCCTGCGGTGCTCATCTCATTCACTCACACTGGCGGCGCTGCCGGCACTGAGCTGTGCGGCTGCGACCGGCTCCAGCACCACCTGATCACCCACCGATAATCCAGCCAGCACTTCAACACGATCATTGAAGCGCTGACCGAGACGCAACTGACGCAAGGTCAATGCGTCATTCTTGCCACGCACATACACAGCGGTGACTTCACTGCGTGTCACCAGTGCGCTGAGCGGAATCAGCAGACGTTCTGCCTCGCCCACAACCAGCCCTACTTTTACAAACATGCCGGGATGCAGATCAGTCGCATTCTCGGGCAGATTGGCGCGGGCCTGAAAGGTATGCGTATTGGCATCGGCTTGCGGAAATACGGTAAAGCTGGTGGCCTCGACACGCTTGTCTGTCGCACCGTCATTCACGTAAATGGCGGCCTTGCGAATGGCGCGTACTTTTTCGACCACACTTTGCGGCAGTTCAATATTCACGCGCAGGTATTGCAGTGACACGCCACTCATCAGTGCTGATCCCGGTTGCACAGTTTCGCCCACCTGCACATGACGCCGCGAAACAATGCCGGCATACGGTGCACGCACCTCGGTATAGGCCAGCCCTTCGGAAGCCGATGACAATGCCGCTTTTGACGATGCCAGCTGCGCCTGTGCGGCATCGCGATTGGCCAGCGCCGTGTCGTATTCAGCTTTGGTAGCCACCTTGTCCTTGTACAGACCTTCCACGCGCGAAAACTGCTGCCGCGCTTCCTGTTCGCGACTGGTGGCTTGTTGCACGGCGGCTTGCGCCTGCTGCAAACCGGCACGCTGTTCGGTGGCGCGCAGGCGCATGATCACCGCGCCGGCCGGAACGAAATCATTCACATCATAGAAAATTTCCGTGATGCGGCCGGAGGTCTGTGCCGACACGGTGGCCTGATTGATGGCTTCGATGGTGCCATCCACCACGCGCTCCAGCGGCGCCTTCTCCAGCGCCATGATCTGTACCTTGAGCTGTGCAACGGCTGCGTCCGCAGCCGGCTGCTCGTCTTTTGACGAACAGCCGGCTGCAATTAGTAACACTGCGGGCAGCACTGCAGACACTATCCAGCTGGCTGGCTTGTTCATGGGGTGTACCTTGATGCCGCAGGTATGGATTTCAGAATGCCGCGCCGGAACGTACGCCAAGCTTCTTCAGAATCATGGCCAGCGGGCAAAATCCGGTGAACGAAGACTGCAACAGGTTGGCGCCGACAAAGGCGGTCAACCAGTACCAGTTGGGGTGCACGTAGTGGCCCAGCGCCAGACTCACCAGAACAACTACACCCGCGAATCTCATTACGGCTTTATCGATTGTCATGGCTGTTTCCTCATGTGGTTTCGAATGAGCCTGGTTGGTCAATATGGTTGATCCATATGACTGGTCCATATTGGCCCTCCCGGCTCTGTTACAAGATCAGTATCAATACCTACTGTCAGTCATGTCGCAGCGACGTCAATCAACCGCCGGGGCGGGATCGACCCGCACTGCTGCTGATCATGGATGACTGGCCGTCTTTATATTAGTATTTGCTAATACAGTCAACCCTAATGTAATATTCTGCCACTACCAACCAACGGAGCCGACCATGACCGCCCGCGCCACCGCCAAGCGCAGCAAAGCAAACAAGCCCATGGATATGGAGGACATGCTGGTGCACGCCGGTGAAGCCGCCGAATTTCTCAAGGCGCTGGCCAATGACCAGCGTCTGGCCATCCTGTGCAGCCTGCTGGACAAGCCCCTGTCTGTCGGCCAGATCAATGAGCGGGTGCATCTCAGCCAGTCGGCCTTGTCACAACATCTGGCGGTGTTGCGTGAGCGCGAACTGGTCACGACGGAAAAGCAGGCGCAAACCGTCTATTACTCGGTGCCCAGGGGCAAGACGCGCCGCATCCTGAGCCTGCTGCATGAATGTTTCTGTGGCAGCTGAATCATGCTCGCCGCTCTGGGTGCCCCAGGGTCTGTTAACCATGATCCGATCGCTGCGACGGCGGTCAAAAGGACTCAGGACGCGGCGCACCGAGCGCGGTGTACTTAACGTACTCCAGCGAGGTGCAACAAAGTCCTGAGTCCTTTTGGCCCCGTCCCTCCGGGTTGGGCCTCTGAAAGCGCCATGCCGCGTTACTCGTCGCTTATTTGGAATGACCAAACCTCACTCCTCGCGCCTTGCCTGGCGCTTTCAGAGACTCCAACGCAGCGATCGGATCATGGTTAACAGACCCTAGTCATTGGCCTCAGTCTGGGGCTGCTGGGTTCAGGTGGATCAATTCTGACTGTACCGGTACTGGTCTATCTGGTAGGCGAGCCGGAAAAGCTGGCCATTGCCGAATCCCTTGCCATCGTCGGCACCATTGCCGGCCTGGGCTCACTGATGCATGCACGGGAAAAACATATCGACTGGCGCAGTGTCTGGCTGGTCGGGCCCTCGGCCATGATGGGTTCGTTTGCCGGCGCATGGCTGTCGCAGTGGCTGCGCGGTCGTGTGCAATTGCTGCTGTTCGCCGTAGTGATGCTGTTTGCAGCCTGGCGCATGTTCATGAATTCATGGAGCGGGACTGAACTGCAACCCAGCTACTGCCGACCCTGGTGCCTGCTGGGCCTGGGAACGGGGATTGGTCTGCTGAGCGGACTGGTGGGTGTGGGAGGCGGCTTCCTGATCGTTCCTGCACTGGTGCTGCTGGGTGGACTGGCGATGCCGGTTGCGGTCGGCACCAGCCTGATGATCATCTGCCTCAGCTCATTCACCGGATTTGCCAAACATCTGCACCTGCTGCAAGCCAGCGGCACTACGCTTCACTGGCCGACACTGGGCATGTTTGTGCTGGTTGGCGCACTGGGCAGTCTCGCCAGCGTACCCATTGGAACCAGGCTGCCGCAGGTCAGACTGCAACAGACTTACAGTGTCATGGTGGTGCTGATGGCCGTATTCATTCTGTGGCACTCCTTGTCCTGAACAGACTGTCAGAACTGCCAGCGATATCCTGCGTAGTAGAAGTAACGCGTGGTTTTCTGCGCGTTGATTGCGGCATCGCGCTTTGAAAGTTCGGCACCCGCTTCCAGCTCAAACTGCACCGTGCGTCTTTGCAGACCGATACGCAATGATGGCGCATACAACCACAGGGTACTGGCATCACTCTTGAACTCACGCCGGTCAATGCGCAGCTGCGGCCCGAGACGCCAGTCACTCCACACTGGCACACGACTGCTCAAGCCCAGCGAAGTCGTCGTCACCGAACCACCACTCTGCTGACGAATTCCGATGATATTGACATCCCCACTGCGCATGACGCTGGCGGCCAGCAGTTGCGCCGAGGCTATGAACTCCGGACCTTCTGCCGGAAACCCGTCCACTGCGGGAAACGCCGGGTCAATCGCCGAACCATCAGAGGGCGGCGCCGCGCCGGTTGAAATACTTTGCGTGGTAACCGACAACTGAAACCGCTCACCAATGGCTCGCGATGCAGTCAGGCTGTACACACTGGTGTCCGGCGTACGATCCAGAGCCAGCTGCTTGATCTGTTCGTCATTGAAGGCGCTGTCAAGCGCATCCAGCGAACGCACTGGCTGGCCAATCAGTGCATTGCGGGTGGTCACCAGCGGACTCTTGCGCTGCTCCAGATCGATATTGAGCGTCCAGCGTGCAGGCAGTTGCAGCGTACCCACCACCACAGCGCTGTTGAGCGCCTGAAAGTGCAGGTCATAGTCAAAGAAACCGATGAGTACCCGCCCGGGACGGAAATAGCGCAACTCGGCACCAACGGCCTGACGATCAATCCTGCCTTCAAATGTCTGGTTGACCAGATAAACGCTGGGCTCCCACGCATCTGCAAACGTACCGAAATTGAATGACAGTGATTCAAACAGGCGTCTGCTGTTCAGGCCACTGCGCGCACTGTCCACCGGCATGCCAATGGTGACATCGGACGTGAAATGTGGATGCCACTGGTAACTGGCGAGCAGACCATCAAACGTTCCGAACGAGCCACTACCGGAACGATTCTGCCGGCCAAGGCTGCCATACCAGCCGCGATCACGATCCGACCACTCCACAAACGCATTGCTGACATGCACCTGATCGCCTGGACCATTCTGCAGCAAGTCCTTGTTGTAGCCGGCACTGACACGAATGCGGGTATCAGTTGCAAAACTGCGATAGCGTGCGGTCAGATCAAAATCATTGAGCAGCGCGTGCTGGGTAATCTGGTCCTGAGTGGTGGCATCTACCGTAATGCGACTGTCATCGCGTCGATAGTACTGGGCCAGACCACCATTCAACTTCCAGACTCCCTCCTCATCATCATTGCCACCCGCTCCTGCACGTCCGGGCAACGTCGCAGTGCGCAAGGCGTTCAGGCGCTTTCTGACCCGATTGGCACGACGATCCCTGGGGAATTCACGCAGGAAAAGCTCGTACTCGGCTTGCGCATGCGCCAGTTCGCCGCTGCGTTCATGCGCGATGCCAAGCAACTCCTGCGCCTGGACGCGATACTTGCGACTGGAACGCGCCAGCAGCTTGGTCAGCAATTCGATGGCCGGCGCGTACTGCCTGCGACGAAATTGTTCATTGGCGCTGGACCACAGTGCATCGGCTTCCTTGTCGGTGATACGGGTGTCGGCAGCATCATCCGTTGTCGAACCGGCGGTGGTTTCTGATTCGAGCGTCAGATCCTGCTCATCCACCGCTTCGTCGGCAATAGCCAGCCAGGCACGCGGGTAACTATGCTGGGCAGCAAGCAAGGTACGCTCCGCGTCTTCACGCAACACGATAGGCCCGTAACGCAGGCGATACCAGCGCGCGCCGTCGATATCGACCTCAGAAGTATAGACCCGTGCACCAAGGGCATCCTGCGCCTGCCTGACTACCGTCTCCGCAAACGGCGTCAGCGATGACTCAAGATTGATGGCATACGCCGTCGCGACATCGGCAATGGGTACTTCATTGACCAGAATCCTGCCCGCCGCGCCAGCCGTTTCGCCACTGCGCAGAATGCGGATGCGCAGACCACGCTGATCATTGGTCGGCACCACCAGGAATTGTTGTGACAGACGCCAGCGGATCAGCAGTTCGGCGTCACTGGCCAGCAGGGGTGACAGCTCGATGCTGCGCACCACGGCGGGCGCGGGTGTAACCAGCGACTCAACCCCTGAACGTGATGGACCGCAGTCACTGCCCAATGTGATTCGCACGCGCAGTTCAGCGCCCTGCTCTACCGGCGTGTGCGAGACATAGCGAACCGTGCAGGCAAAGCGGATGGTGAGGTCGTAGCGGGCGGGCGTCTCGGCAACATCGGCTTCATCGAGAACGCGTGATGGCGCCTGTGCCGATACCATCGAAAAATATCCGCATAGCAGCAACGTTGCCAGGCCAGTGAATTGAGCAGAACTCAGATACTTCCGAGAACTCATCAACGCTGGGCTCTGCTCGATCAAAACTCGTTATCCGTCACGCGATGCTCGCCATTGCGCGTAGTTCTGATCGTAGTCAGCGTAGCGTCCGTATAGATATGACACGCACCCGCACAGTTGCGCAGCTCGCTGACCGTGTACTTGGACACATTATTGACCTTGGTGTGCGGACCGGATTCATAGTCGTTCGCATGACAGCCGGCGCAGGCAGGTCGATAGGTGGCATTGCGCCAGGTAGCTGCATCGGTGTTGGTGGTATGGCAGCTGATGCAGGTCAGGCCCAGTCGCGAGTTGTGGTTACCCGGATATTCACTGGAAGTATGCGTAAAGGTCAGCGGCGTCCACGCCGTGGTGGAGTGACAGACAATGCACTCACGCGAGGTGGTCATGTGTCCGCTGTCCTTGCCGGTCGCAGAGGTGCCGTTATGGCATGCAGCACAGCCACCAGTAACGCCAACATGACTGAACGTTGCCGGCTTCCAGGCCAGTGTTGAATGGCAGGAATCGCAAGAAGTGGTAGTCGGTATGTGCGTGACCGGCTTGCCGGTGGACGTCACACCATTGTGGCAAGTAGCACAGGTGCCTGCCTGCACGCCGGCATGATCGAAGCGGGCGGGTCGCCATGCAGTGCTGGTATGGCAGGTTTCGCAGGTATTGGCAGAAACAATGTGATTGACCGACTTGCCGGTAGCCACTGTGCCGTTGTGGCAGGAATAGCAGCTGCCCGTCACCTGCGTGTGATCCACCGTGCTCACGGGCTTGAACGTTGCTGTCACGTGGCAGCTTTCGCACAAGTTGCTGGTACTGACATGCGCAAGGTTCTTGCCGGTCGCCGTCGTGCCATTGTGACAACTGAAACAGTTGCTGGTGATACCGTCATGACTGAAACGCGCCGGTGTCCAGGCCAGTGGCGAATGACAACTGCCACAGTCTGCGGTAGTCACCACATGCCCTGCCGGTTTGCCGGTTGCGGTCGTACCGTTGTGACAGGACGTACAACTGCCCGTCACTTGCGTGTGATCAACACGCGTCGCTGGCCGCCACGCAGCCGGCGTATGGCAGTTCTCGCACAAACCACTGGAAAGTATGTGCGTGGCGTTCTTGCCGGTTGCTCTCACACCATTGTGGCAACTCGAACAGCCGGAAGTAATGCCGGCATGGTCAAAAGTATTGGTTGTCCATGTCGAAGTGACATGGCACGTACCGCAATCGGCCGTTGTGGTGATATGCGTGGCGGACTTGCCCGTAGCCGTCGTGCCATTGTGGCAGCTGGCGCAGGCGCCCTGCACCTGGGCGTGATCCACTGTGCTCACCGGTCGCCAGACGCTGGTGACGTGGCAGGTCTCGCACAGGTTACTGCTGGCGATGTGCGTAACGTTCTTGCCCGTAGAACGCACACCATCATGACAACTGGCGCAGTTGCTGCTGATACCGGCGTGAGTGAAGGTCGCCGGCCTCCAGGCGCTGGTGCCATGACAGGTATTGCACTCCGCCAGTGTTGGAATATGAGTGGCCGCCTTGCCAGTGGCCTGCACACTGTTGTGACAATTCGAGCAGCCTCCGGTGATACCGGTGTGATCAAAACGCGCCGAGTTCCAGTTCAGAGTGCTGTGACAGGAGCGGCAATCCAGTGTGGTTTGCACATGTCCCGCCGGTTTGCCTATGGCTTGCAGATTGTTGTGACAGCTGGCGCAGGAACCAGTGACCTGCGAGTGATCAAAGCGACTGGCCGGGGTCCACGCTGTAGTGGTATGGCAATCAGCACAGTTGCTGCTGCTCAGCACATGATTGGGTGACTTGGCGCTGGCCAGTACCCGGGTACCGGCGGAGTGGCATCCGGCACAAGTGGCCGGCGTTCCCTTGAACAGCCCATCCACATGGCAGGTTTCGCAGCGCACCTGACGATGCTGGCCAGTCAGCTCGAAACCCGTGGTCAGGTGGTCGAACTGATTCATGATACTGACGCCAGAAGAGGCTTCATCGGCCGCTTGCACATCGGCTACCAGCAGCGTACCGACCATGATCAGGCACAACACCGGCCATAGTGTGCGTAATCGATACAGAGCAGGTGCGAACAGCGTGTTCATGGATACCTCTATTGCATCCGCACTTGCTTGAAGGAAATTGTGGTGTGACAACGCTGACACTGCCGGCCAAACTGACCGAAGTGCACGTCATCGCGCACATGACATGAACCACAATCGCGGGACAGCTTCACTTCACTGGCAGGCTGTTTATGGCAGCCAGCGCAGTCCAGCTTGGCATGTGCGCCAGTCAATGCAAAACGCGTGGCCTTGCCATGATCAAAGGTCCAGATATTCCAGCCGTTACTGTTGTGGCAACTTGCGCAGTTCTTGCCCAAGCCACCCTTGTGTACATCGTCGGAAGCGTGGCAACTGCTGCAATCCGTTTTCACATCCTTGAATTGCTGCGTCAGGTGACACTGCTCGCAGGGAACAGCGACATGCAACCCCACCAGCGGAAAATCCGTCAGGTCGTGATCGAAGCGGATCTCGCCACGCCAGGTGTTCGCCACATGGCATTGATCACACTGCTCACCCAGTTTTCCGGCATGTGCATCCTGCGCGCGATGACAGCCGATACAGGTCGTACCCAGCTTCTGCGTGGCAATGTTGGCCGTATGGCAGGTATCGCAACTGAGTTTTGTGTGCGGCCCGGTCAGCGCAAATTCAGTATCGCGCGCATGGTCAAAGGTCGAAGTTTTCCAGTCGGTGCTGTTGTGGCACTGGTCGCACTTGTCGCCCATACGGCCGGCATGCGAATCCTGCGCCTTGTGGCAGCCGCTGCAGTCCTTGGGGATGGGATCATTCATGCGGCCCGTGGTATGACAACTTACGCAATCGGTGCGGGCATGCGCACCGTTCAACGCAAAGCCGGTTTCCCTGGCGTGATCAAACTTCGCAGTGGTCCAGCTGATTGTGGAATGGCATTGATCGCAAGTAGTGCCGCGCGTCGTCCGGTGCACATCATCTGGTGCATGGCAGGACACGCATTGCATCGGCGTGTTTTTATAGCGATTGCCCGCATGACAGGCTGAACACTGAACTTCAGCATGTTTGTTGGCCAGGGAAAACCGCGTCTTGCCGTGGTCATATCTGGCATTCAGCCATGTGACAGAGCCATGGCAGGCCGCGCAGTCAGCGCCCAGTTGGCCGCCGTGTGGTTCATCCTTCTTGTGGCAGGCAACGCAGGTTGATTGTGCTTCGCGGTACTTCTTGCCTGTCTGATGACAACTGGCACAGGCCACTGTGACATGCGCATCCCGCAAGGCAAAGTCAGTGCGCTGATGATCAAACTGCTCAGGAACAATCTTGACGATATCCCCATCGCGACCAATATGCTCGGTATGACAGCCCTGACACTGTACGGTCGCGGCGTTGGGCATCTTGCCGTGAAAGCCGCTGCGCTTTTGCACATCAACCGCGACATCCTTGTGACAACTCAGGCACAAACTGGTCTGGGTTACCTTGTTGGTGCGGTCATGGCAATTGCTGCACTCGGCTTCCAGCTTGGCATGGGCATTACTGACCTTGCCGGGCATCAGCAATGTCTCGAGGCTGGCCGCAGAAGCGACATGAGTTAATGACACAGCTAGCAACATAAGCAGTAGCGCAATCAGTCTGTTCCTGTATGAGTGCCAAACCATGAACTAATACACATGCACCGCGATGACATGCACGATGCCGGCAATCAGCAGCATGAAGAACAGTGGCAGGTGCATCACATGCCACAATGAGAACAACTGGGTGTAAGCCTGAAATTCAGAGACCTCGCGCGTAGCGCGGAGCCGCTGGGAAACATAGCCGCGCGCTGTTTTCGACAGGCGTTGCTGCTGCCGGGCCATGACATTTGACTGTGTAGCTGCTGCGCGCAAGGCACGCCGCACGTAGCGATTCAGCCGGCCACGCGCCAGCCAGCTCATGAAAAATGCACAGGTGGGGCGAAGCAACATCGGGCAATTTTCAACACGTTGCAGCAACTGCCGTTCTTCAGCGAGCAGACGATCGAACAACTCTGGCAGGAAGGTGACCGACAGTGAGACCTTGCGGAGCCGATCAGCATTGGCCTGCAATTCGGCCATCGTGGTGGCGCGTTCGCTCAGGCCATGGTGGATGCGCGTATAGATGTAGCGACCAACCAGGCCGCTGCCAGAGACAATCAGCATGCAGTACAACGCGACATTGCTGTTCACTGCGCCGGTACTGAAATTGGCGTGATACAGAACCAGGATTGGCCCCACCAGGCCCAGCACCATGTGTGTCTGGAACCAGGCCTTCACGCTGCCCATAAAAGACAGCCAGCGCCAGCGCTTGCGCGCCGGATACAACAGCAGCACCAGCATGGCGCTGCCGCCGACAATGCCCAGCACGTAACCCAGACCACGCTCCGGCGTCAGATAGCGATGTGTAGGCAGATTCAAGCCCAGTAGCAACGCCAACAGACAGGCCACGAAGAACAGCCCCTGAGCAGAAAGCAGAGGCCGCAGCCGGTGCGCCCAGCCGGCTCTGTTTACAACAGGTGTCGCCGGTGTCCCGGGTAACGACGATACGGTATGACTTGCGATTGACCGTTTGGCGAGGTTGCTGTGCGCCATCACGGCACCGCTCTGGAAATATTCAGCGCCACCGCCTGCGCTGCGCGCGTCGATACAGTGACCGCAGCCGCCTGCAAGTCACCCGACTTGGCCAGTGCCTGGCCACTGCGGGAGAGACGCGCTTCCACAGTCACCTTCTCAAACTGCGACAACTTGCGTGTCGGCATCATGGCCATGCTGTCATCCAGCACAAAACTGGCCGGCCAGGATTTGATAGTAGTGCGATAAGCCGCAACTGGCGCCGCCGAGTCGACAGACTTGGCGTAGACAAACAGAACCATATCCGCAGTTACATATTTTCTGAGCGATGGATCAAGCGCAACGCTGCCACGAATCTGTGCGGTGGCCGCAGCCGACTGTACGACCTGCGTTGCTGCGGTAACAGGGGCAGCAGAGCTCGACAACGATCTGGATTCCGCAATGTTGGCGTCAATGATCTTCACATCCGGCGAAGTATCCGGTGTTACAGCACGTAGCTGCTGCCAGAGCTTCACGGCATCCGGGTAACGATGTTCTTCGTAAGCCAGGCTGGCTTTCAACCACAGGGCCTTGCTGTGCCCGGGTTCCAGCTTCAGCGCGGCTTCAAGCGCCGCACGCGTTTTTGAGTTCGTCAGCGTATCCGCCGCCGCAGCACTTGCATCAGCGTAGTCGGCCCATGCATCAGCATTCATGGCTTTGAGTTCAATTGCATGTTCATAGGCTGTAATCGCGCCAGCAAAGTCGCGGATTTTGCGCTGCAACTGCGCAATGGCCAGCCAGGCCGCCGCATCCCTGGGTTTGACTGCTACCACTTGTTGATACATTTTCAGTGTCGCTTGCTCGTCAATGTTGCCGGGGGCTGCGGGCATTGTTGCGGTGGAGGCAGTGTCAGCTTTCAGCTGATGCTGCCCGGCCAGTGCCGCACCTGCGGTATCACCCATGAATTCGTAAGATTGTTGTAGCAATTGCCAGTCGGCATCGCTGCCGTTACCCGATGCCAGTTTGCTGGCCAGTTTGGCCGTCGCCTCAGCCATCGAGCCAACGCTGCTGGCAGAGCCACCGGAAATATCTGGATGGCTGCTCGTCATCGCGTTTGCTGCTGTCTGATCCGCCAGCTCGGGGCGTCCCACCGTGAAGTAAATAGTCATCGCAATCGCCAGGAATGCAGCCATGCCGGCAGCAAGTATCCATCTGGAGCGACTGGTCTGCGTGTTATCGGTCTGGTTATCACGACGCCACAGCTGTACGACAAAAAATGCCGCAGCCAGACCAGCCATGAAACCTGCGATGAACCAGAAATAATTCATGTTGTACTTTCAGCGTTCCTGATGATCAGCTCATGAAATGAGCGACAAAACCAGCCAGCGGTTGTGATCAACGATGTCAATGCAAAGCATGAGACAGCAAGGAATATTAAGACGTACTGCAAGTCTCACAACGCAGACTCGGGAATGCAGCAAACCACGTTTATATGCTTAATTTCCATTAAGCGTTTTTGTTGTGCGGATGTAGAGACAGCAACTAATTAACCTGACTAACGTGCAACAACGCACATAATCTGCATCACTCATTGCAGACAATGATCACTGTAATCAAGCCATGTGATTTGGCTGGTCATTAGACGAAATTTTCTGCTGCGGAGATTCTGATTGAACGGCTTGCTGTACATAGTTTACGGACTACCTTTGTTGCTCATCTGGTGGCTTTACACCAGAAGCAGGAAAGCCGTGCACAGCGCCAACGTCGAAGTGTTCGAGGACTCACGCAGTGCCGGATTGCTTGAGCCGGCATCATTACATCCGGTGATTGATCCGAATCTCTGCGTCGGATGCGGCTCCTGCGTCAAAGCCTGCCCTGAACAACCCGAACACAGTGTGCTCGGTTTGATCAATGGCAAGGCTCAGTTGATCAGCCCCACCGATTGCATTGGTCATGGCGCCTGCAAGGTCGCCTGTCCCATGGATGCCATTTCACTGGTGTTTGGCAGCGCCACGCGTGGCGTGGATATTCCCCTGATCAATTCGCACTTCGAAACCAATGTACCGGGCATTTTCGTAGCGGGCGAACTGGGCGGCATGGGACTTATTCGCAATGCACTTGAGCAAGGCAGTCAGGCGGTCGAGGCCATTTGTCAGCATCGGCCCCGTGGCAAGCAGGAACTTGACCTGGTCATCGTGGGTGCGGGCCCAGCCGGCTTTTCCGCATCGCTGGCTGCGCTAGCAAAGAATCTGCGCTTTGTTACGCTTGAACAGGACTCATTGGGCGGCTGCGTATTCCAGTATCCGCGCGCCAAGCTGGTCATGACCGCGCCTGCAACCCTGCCCATCGTCGGAAAAATAAATTTCAAACAGACTTCGAAGGAAGCACTGCTGGATTTCTGGGTCGAGACCGAACGCAAGACCGGCGTGAAGATCAACTACAAGGAACGGGTCGATGTGATTCTCAACCTGAAAGACCAGGGCTTCCTGGTGCGCACGCCACTTGGCGAATATCTGACCCGTAACATCCTGCTCGCCATTGGTCGGCGTGGCACGCCGCGCAAGCTGGGTGTGCCCGGCGAAGAATTGCCCAAGGTGGTGTATCGCCTGATTGATCCCGAGCAATACGCTCATCAGCGCGTATTGATTGTGGGCGGCGGCGACAGCGCCCTTGAAGCCGCAACCAGCATTGCTGCAGTTGACGGCGCGCACGTCACCCTGTCATATCGCGGCGCAGTCTTTGATCGCGCCAAACCCAGCAATCGCCAGCGACTGGAGGCTGCCGTGAAAACCGGCAGCGTTGACCTGCTGATGAGTACACAGGTACAACAGATTGAACAGGATGCGGTCATCCTGCTGCAAGGCGACAAGAGTGTCGCGGTAGAAAATCAGTCCGTAATTGTGAATGCGGGCGGTGTCCTGCCCAACGATTTTCTGCGCAAGGTCGGCATTGAAATCGAGACCAAGTATGGCACCGCATAACCACAACAACCTTCCTCGTGTTTCTGCATTGGTGATCCCATATGTGATGGGTTGTTTGCTGTCTGCCTTACTGTGCAGCCAGTGCATTGCGGCTGCACCCATTCAACAACCCGCAACCGATGCGCTTGAGCCGGTGCGCGTCGCAATGCGCACCAAGAACTTCAAACGCGCCCGGGAATTGCTCGAACCACTGGCGAATGCTTCACAAAGTCACGCTGAATATCTGCTGGGCACGCTGCATCGCGCCGGGCTGGGCACCGACACCGATCTGAAACAGGCGCGCACCTGGATAGGTCGTGCTGCCGAACATGGCGATGCTGATGCTGCTTATGCACTGGCTGCCATGCTCGTGGATGAAGAACCGGGCAACACGCAAATCCGGCAATGGCTGCAACGCGCCGCAGACAAGGGCCATGCGCTGGCCACCAGAGCCCTCAAGGAGGGCGTGCAACCATTGCGCTTTCATCCTGAAAAGTCGCTGACCGATACCGTGGCACGACAAACTGCGTACTGGCTGGCAGCGCGACAGGATGATGCGGAACTGCTCAAGCTGTTGCAGGATGAATCGCTGTTGAAAAGTACGGATGAATTTGGTCGCAGCGCCCTGTCGCATGCGTCACAGCAGGGGGCTGCTCGCGCGGTAATCTGGCTACTGCAATCAGGAGCCGCAGTAGATCAGCCTGATTCCTATGGAATCACTCCATTGATGCTGGCGACATCAGGCGGTCACGATGCCGTCATCACCGCACTGCTGGATGCCGGCGCCAACGCCAACCACCAGGATCGCAACAACAACACGGCGCTGATGTATGCCGCAGCCTACGACCACGCGCAGAGTGGCGAGTTGTTGCTGAACCGCGCTGCGAATATCCAGCTGCTGAATGCGCAATCCTGGTCAGCGCTGGACTGGGCAGTGCATGCCAGTTGTACGGGGCTGGTCAACAGTCTCAAGGCGCGCGGTCTGACGACAGCACGCAAAGCCAGTGTGGTCACTGATGCAATCAGCATACCCTTGCAGCATGCAGCGACTAACGACCTGTATCGAGGCTGGCCCGACCTGCTGATCGCAGCCAGCCGGTCTTCACCGGAGATGCTCACCGAAGTTGTGAAGGCCAAAGGCGTCTCGGCGGTGAGCGGCCCCAACGGCGAAACTCCCGTACTGGTTGCCGTCACATCCGGCAGTGTAACGGTGCTGGAAAAGCTGCTGGACTCTGGCGCTTCGGCGGCAGCCAGCAAGAACTGGTCAGAAAGTCCCTTGAGCTGGGCGGTGCGCCACAACCAGAGCAACATGGTGCAACTGTTATTGAACAGGGGCGTAGACCCCAATGCGTCTGGTGCATCCGAAGCGGCGCCACTGCTGGATGCGGTTCGCCACAATAGTGAATCCATGGTGAGCATGTTGCTGAGAGCCCGAGCCAGCACCGATGCGCGAGATACTTCTGATCGCACACCAGCCATGCTGGCGGCCAGCCAGAATCAGCCCCGGTTACTGACGTTGCTCATGACCGCAGGCGCTAATGCCGATGCCGTGGATAAGCAGGGTCGTAATACGTTGTGGTATGCCGCTGCAACAGGCGCCGACGATTGTCTGCGCCTGCTGCTCAACACCAGACCCGATGTGAACAAACGCGACAAGGACGGTGTTTCTCCACTGCTGAAGGCAGCCTCTACCGGCCATGATAATACGGTCGCGCTGTTGCTTGCTGCCGGCGCCAGCATGAATGACTCGGCAGCAATGACTACCGCCTTGATGCTGGCAGCGGCGAATGGTCATGAAAACGTCGTCAAACAATTACTGGCCGCGGGTAGCAAGGTGGATGCTCAGAACAAGTTTGGCGATACCGCGCTGATGTTTGCTGTCCGCCATGGCCAGATGCAGACTGCCCGCGCATTGCTGGCGGCGGGCGCCAGTACCGAACTACGCAACGCAGATCGCGTCTCGGCGCTGGATATTGCCGAGAAATTGCAACACAAGGACTTACTGTCAGTGCTTGCAAAGCAAGGCTAAGCAGCCCGGGCTATTGATCTGATACGGTAACCGCAGCGATAAAGCCATTCAGACCGAGCGTGTCGCCCCGCCACATGGCAAACATGCGCTCACCTTCCGCCATGCCAACGGGGCTCAGCGTCCAGCTGCGTGCGGTAGCCAGTGTGCGCAATTGTTGCAGCGTGACTGTGTAATACATCTGACGGGCATTGGGCGCCGGCAGGGTGAATACGGAAGTGCTGACACTGATACCTTGCTGTGTGGTGGCGCTGCGCTTGAGCAGCAACGGCTGATCGTCAGCCCACAAGGTGACGCTGGCGAAATCCGCTTCGGTTCTGGCCCACTGTTCAGCGCTGCGATCAATCGTGCTCCACAGCGTAAAGGCCAGATACCGGGTGCGTGCGCCGGAACGATTGATCTCGAACGCACCCAGCTCGACATAGTCACGCACATTCACGCCAGCGGGAAAATCCTCACGCGATAACACCAGCGAACCTGCCTGGGCGGTTATCGCTACCGCCGTGCCACTGTCCACCCAGCTGCGCGGCGCGTCTTTCGGCGTCGTCTGGCACCCGGCCAAGCACAGGCCCAGGACCAGACCCGCCAGGGAACTCAATCGCCGTGAACTGAAATTAGGCATGGACAAATTGTGCGCAGCCAGCGAGCAAAAAGCCACCACTCATCGCAAGCGGCACGCGCTTAAGATTGCTTTGTGTCAAAATCACCACGGTTCGGCGACTCAACTTCGGCAAGCACACATGAAACTACAACAGCTGCGCTACCTGGCTGCCGTCGCCCAGACGGGCTTGAACATCACCGCTGCTGCGGAAAAGCTGCACACTTCGCAGCCGGCGGTCAGCAAGCAACTGAAGTTGCTGGAAGACGAACTGGGCTTCAACATCTTCGTGCGCAGCGGCCGCACGCTGACCAAAATCACGCCAGCGGGCCAGAAGGTCATCGAGCGTGCACTGCATATCCTGCGCGAAGTGCAGAACATCAAGAGCATTTCCGCCGATCTCAAAGACGAAGATCGCGGCACGCTGTCCATCGGCACCACTCACACCCAGGCTCGCTATGTGCTGCCCTCGGTGATCCAGCAGTTCCGCGCCAAGTACCCCAATGTGGATCTGCATCTGCATCAGGGCACTTCGGAACAGATTGCAGAAATGGCTTCGCTTGATCGCATCGATGTCGCCGTCGCCACCGGCTCGCATGACCTGTTCCGCAAATATGTGCTGCTACCCTGCTATCAATGGCATCGCCAGCTTGTGGTGCCGGCAAGTCACCCGCTGGCGCAGATCAAGAAGCCGACACTGAAACAGCTGGCGCAGTATCCGATTGTCACCTATGTATTCAGCTTCACCGGTCCGTCGTCGCTGCAACAGATTTTTTCCAAGGCCGGACTCATTCCCAATGTGGCGCTGACGGCGCGCGATGCGGATGTCATCAAGACTTATGTACGTCTTGGTTTTGGCGTCGGGATTCTGGCTGACGTCGCAGTGGATCCGAAAGAAGACCGCGACCTGGTCTCCATTGATGCTTCGCATCTGTTCCCGATCCATACCACCTGGATTGGCTTCTCACGCGATGGCGTACTGCGCCGCTATGTGTATGACTTCATGCAACTGCTGGCGCCGCACCTCAATCGTCGCCTGGTGGATCGTGCTGGCAACACACAATCACAGGAAGAAGTGGAGGCGTTGTTTGCGGAGATTCCCTTGCCAGTGCGGTAGCGACTTTTTTCCGCCATTTACAACCAATTTATAACCCGGGCTCGACTGACTTTGTTACCAGCGCACTCCTAGCATATGACTCATCGTTCACGAGTCATCTGGAGTTCGCATGTCATCCCGGAAATTCTGGCGCATCACCCCTCTTGCGCTTTTCCTCAGCCACGCTGCCGTAGCGCAAACCAGCGCGGAAGCACCCAGCCTTGAACAAGCACTGGCCGAACAGGACCAGCGCATCAAGCTGCTGGAGCGCAAGCTGGAGCTGGCCAACGAGACGGCTACTGCTGCCGCTGCCACCACGCCCGTAGTCAAATCTGCTGCCAGCGGCTTCTCGCTGAATTCGGCAGATGGCAAGAACGTGTTCAAAGTGCGCGGCACGCTGAATATTGATGGTCGCTACTTTGCCGGGTTTGATGACACCGCCAATCTCACCAACAATGTTGCCGGCACCAGCGCCTACCACTCGGCCAATGGCTTGTTGATTGCGCAAAGTTCGGCCGTATTTTGAAGGCACACTGAATGGCATTTACGACTGGCGCCTGCAGCCGGAATTCGCCGGCGGTCGCACGGTATTACTGGATGCCTATGTCGCCGCGCGTTTGAAACCCTGGGCGGTAGTGACTGCCGGCAAGTTCAAGAATCCGCTGGGACTGGAACGCCTGCAAACCGAGCAATACAACAAGTTTGTTGAATTGGGCTTCCCCAGCTCGCTGGCGCCGAATCGGGACATCGGCCTGCAATTTTCCGGCACAGCGCTGAACGGCGTACTGAGTTATGCCGCAGGTGTTTTCAATGGCGTGATTGATGGCAGTGGCTCGGAGAGCAATCCCAGTGCGGATGCCGACACGGATAACAAGCGCGAAGTGGCCGCGCGTGTGTTTGTGCTGCCGTTTGCCAACACCGACCACTACGCACTGCGCGGCCTGGGCATTGGTATTGCCGCAACCAGCGGATCGAAGAATGGTAACGCTGATATTTCCACACGCGGCACTGCATTCGCGCCCACCACGCAGGTGGTGAGCTTCGTCAGCACCAACAGCTGGCTGCCCAGCTATCGCACCGCTACGCAGCAAACACTGTTCAGCTATCGCGGTGACAATGCCGACACGCTGACACTCAACGAAGCCAGTTATGCGGACGGCAAACACAGCCGTTTTGCGCCACAGGCTTACTACTATGTCGGCAGTCTGGGCGTGCTGGGCGAATACACTGAATCCAGGCAGGCGGTCAGTCGTCACACCAGCACCACCGCAATACGCTCTGACACCCTGACGAACACCGCATGGCAAGTGGCAGCCTCGTGGTTTCTGACGGGTGAAGACGCCGCGTACAACAACGTCACGCCACGCAACAACTTTGCGCTGGGTCAAGCCGGCGCTGGCGCATGGGAAATCGCCGCACGTTATCAGCGACTGGATATTGATGACGAAGCGTTCGCGGGTGGTTCTGGATCGTTCGCCAATCCCGCCACTGCGGTCAGCGCGGCTATCGGCTACAGCGTCGCCCTCAACTGGTATCTGAACCAGAACGTCCGCTGGACGCTTGAATACGATCGCACCCGTTTCGAAGGCGGCGCGGGTACGGCCGCAACCGTCACTGACCGCAAGGATGAGAACGCCTGGGTCACCCGCTTTGCACTGGCCTTCTGATCAATACCTTCAACCACTATTTTCTGGAGCACACCATGTCACTCAATCTCTGGCGCAGAACCCTGATACTGGGCATTGCGAGTACAGCAACCCTGCTGGCCATCCCGGCACAGGCAAAAAACATCGAACTGCTGAATGTGTCATACGATCCGACCCGCGAACTGTACGACGACTACAACAAGGCCTTCAGCGCCTATTGGGAAAAGAAAACCGGTGACAAGGTCAGCGTCAAGCAATCACACGGCGGCTCGGGAAAACAGGCACGCTCGGTCATTGACGGCCTGAAGGCGGATGTCGTGACACTGGCGCTGGCTGCCGATATCGACGCCATTGCCAGCAACGCCAAGGCCTTGCCCATCAACTGGGCTTCACGTCTGCCCAACAACAGCGCCCCCTACACATCGACCATTGTGTTTCTGGTACGCAAGGGCAATCCCAAGGGCATCAAGGACTGGGGCGATCTCATCAAGCCGGGTGTCTCCGTCATCACCCCCAATCCAAAGACCTCGGGCGGTGCGCGCTGGAATTATCTGGCTGCCTGGGGCTGGGCGCTGAAACAGCCGGGTGGCAGTGAAGCCACCGCACAGGCCTTTGTGCAGAAACTGTTCAAGAACGTACCCATACTGGACAGCGGTGCGCGCGCATCAACCACCACCTTCGTACAACGCGGCATCGGCGATGTGCTGCTGGCCTGGGAAAATGAAGCGTTTCTGTCCATCAAGGAATTTGGTGCGGACAAACTGCAAATTGTGGTGCCCAGCGTCAGCATTCTGGCCGAACCACCGGTAGCAGTAGTGGACAAGAATGTGTTGCGCAAAGGAACCCGCGACGTTGCGACGGCGTATCTGGAATATCTGTACAGCGACGAAGGCCAGAACATTGCCGGACGAAATTTCTACCGGCCAGGCAATCCGCAGGTACTGGCGAAGTTCAGCACGGTGTTTCCGAAAATTCCGACGCTGGTGACCATTGCTGATTTCGGCGGCTGGAACAAGACGCAGGCAAAACACTTCGCGGATGGTGGCGTGTTCGACAAGATTTACCTGCCGCAATAACACGGCAGTAGGCGCCAATGACAAAGGGACGATCAGGTAGCTGATCGTCCCTTTTTATATCGGGGATATACGGACAAGCAGTCTGCGTTACTTGTCGCGTTTGAATTTTGACTTCAGCTTGTCCCAGGTCCCTTGCGGACTGGTTTCAACTTTCTGTTTTGCGGCATTGGCGTACTTGCTGGCCAGCGAGTTGCTGGTGACATTGCGATTGGGCGTTTGCTTGTGCGCCAAGGCGGGATGTGTTTGTGGAGTCACGTGACCGGATTTCAGTCCTCCGGAATCGTAAGGATTGATGCCGCCACCGGGCAACACATCCTGTTCCTGCACAGACAACTCATTCTTTTTGGTCGGCGGCAAGGTGTCTTCCAGCTTCAAGTGCTGAGCTTCGAGCTTCTTCAGACGCTGCGTGGAAACATTGCGATCGAACACACCGGTCGAGGTCTTCCATTCCCAGACCGGATTGCCGCGCGAGTCAAAAGCCACCCGCCCAGACTCCTTGGCTTCGCCATGGCGAGGCTTTGCGGGCGGATCTTTGGGCTTGTCGTCACTCACGGTGTTCTTGGCGTCTCAATGGATCAGGAGGCACACGATCCATGTGCACGAACTATAACCAAACCAGGTGCGAAAACGATCAGCCATTGACTGAACGGTTGCACTCGTCTGTGACAGCCGACACACTCGGAGTTCTTGCAGACTAAGGACTTATACGCTTTTTCATGGCTGCGCATCCACCCCTATCCGGCACTCAGAACCCGCAACTCAAACGCGGCTTTCTCGGTGTGTTTGCCTACAGTGGCCGCGCCCTGGAACTGGTCTGGAGCACCAATCGCCAGCTTACGCTGGTGCTGGCCAGCCTGACCTTGATTGCCGGTGTGCTGCCGGCCGGTATTGCCTATGTCGGAGCGACTATTATTGATGCGGTGCTGGAGGCCATTCGCCTGGGTGGCAGCAGTGCATCCCGCTCGATTGTGATCGAGCGCGTGCTGCTGGAAGCAGCGCTGGTCGCCTTGCTGGCGGGTGCGCAACGCGGCCTGTCCATGTGTCAGTCACTGTTGCGTGCGCAGCTGGGTCAGCGTGTCAACGTGATGATTCTGGAAAAGGCACTGACGCTGGAACTGACCCAGTTTGAAGACAGCGAGTTCTACGACAAACTGACTCGCGCGCGCCGCGAAGCCTCACAGCGACCCTTGTCACTGGTGATGCGCAGTTTCGGCCTGATCCAGAACCTGATCTCGCTGCTCAGTTACGCCGCCTTGCTGGTGCAGTTCTCGGTGTGGGCGCTGGCGATTCTGCTCTGCTCGGGTTTGCCTGCTTTCATGGCGGAAGCCAAGTTCTCGGGTGATGCATTCCGCCTGTTCCGCTGGCGCTCGCCGGAAACGCGCATGCAGATGTATCTGGAAACAGTCATCGCGCGCGAAGATCACGCCAAGGAAGTGAAACTGTTTGGCCTCGGCCCGCTGCTGCTGGATCGCTACAAGCAGATCTTTCACAAGCTGTACAAGGAAGATCGCGATCTCACCGTGCGACGCGATACCTGGGGCTTCTTCCTCGGCCTGCTCGGCACCGTCGCACTGTATGGCGCCTATGCATGGATCGCCCTCAGCACCATTGCCGCACGCATCACACTCGGCCAGATGACCATGTACCTGATGCTGTTTCGCCAGGGTCAGGCCGCCGTATCCGCCAGCCTGTCTGCGGTCAGTGGCCTGTATGAAGACAACCTGTATCTGTCCACGCTGTACGAATTCCTGGAAACGCCGGTCAGGGAGTCAACCGGCAGTCATACCCGGGCGCAAGCACTGCCGACGGCATTCGCTTCGAGCAGGTGAGCTTCACCTATCCGGGCGCCGAGCAGCCGGCGCTGATCGATATCAACCTGCACATCCGTCCGGGTGAATCTCTGGCGCTGGTCGGCGAGAATGGGTCCGGCAAGACCACGCTGATCAAACTGCTGACGCGACTGTACACACCCGGCAGTGGCCGGATTCTGCTGGATGGTGTGGATCTGCGTGACTGGGATGAAGTCGTGCTGCGGCAGCGCATCGGCGTGATCTTCCAGGACTTCGCGCGCTATCAATTGATGCTGGGCGAGAACATCGGCGCGGGCGATGTACGCCATTTCGATGATGAAGCTGAATGGCGCAAGGCGGCCGAACAGGGCATGGCCGCGCCGCTGATCGAATCCATGCCCGCTGGCTACCAGACGCAGCTGGGCAAGTGGTTCAAGGCTGGCCGCGAGTTATCCGGTGGTCAGTGGCAGAAGATCGCGCTATCACGCGCCTTCATGCGTTCGCAGGCCGACATTCTGGTGCTGGATGAACCTACCGCAGCGATGGACGCCGGCGCTGAAGCACAGATATTCGAGCACTTCCGGACGCTGACACGGCAACGCATTGCCATCCTGATTTCACATCGCTTCTCCACGGTGCGCATGGCAGACCAGATTGTGGTGATCAAGAATGGTCGCGTGATTGAACATGGCAACCATGCCGAACTGATGCAGCTGGATGGCCACTATGCGCATCTGTTTTCGCTACAGGCGAAGGGCTATCAGTAGGGGCCGGTTTAAACCGGCCCACATTATCGTCAGACGTTTATCCTGATGTAAAGGGCGGGTTTGAAACCCGCCCCTACGACTTTTTGCCAAACAGATCGTCCAGCGCGGATCGCGCCGCAGCGATTGCATCCGCCTTATCCTTCACCTTGTCGATTGCAACGTTGTTGCTGGCCGATTGTCCTGGGCTGCTGCCAAACAGCGCCTCCAGCTGCGCTCGCGAATCTTTGCTTATCGGCACTGGCTGATACGCATCATTACGCGGACTGAAGTAGTCACAGACATTGCTGCGCTGTTTGTCTTTGACTTCCTCAGCAATGGGTTCGCGGCATTGTTTGGCCACTGCCGGCGCATGGAACACGCATAACTTGCAGACATGCAGCTCGACGCCGCAGGCCTTGCAGGCATCAAAGCGCGAGAACGGCAGGCTCAGTGCTGCGAGCGACGCGCCGCATTGCCAACATACGGGAGTATTCGACATCCCCTGCCTCGAGGCTTCAGAGCCAGTTGCTGGTCATCCATCTCTGCCCGGTCTTGCAGCTGGCTGGCCAGCTGCAAACGCCGCTTGCGGGCATTTTCAGCCAGATGAATTTCATCAATCAGATCCACGCCGGCGCCCAGCAGCTCGACCAGCGAAATCACGGTATGGCCGGCATAGAACAATTCCGCCAGTTCGATTGCGCCTTCTTCAAGCGCAGTCAATGTCGCCATGGCGCTCAGCACGCCACGATCACTCAACAAATAGAAACGCGCCTGCTTCTGCTCGGGCATCGGGAACTGTTCGACTGGCCTGCATTCGTTCTGTAGTTGTTCCGCGACCGTCAACATCCTGAGCGCTGCCTGCCGTACATCGGGGTGCAGGCCACAGCCAATGACGCCATCACCGTCGCTGAGATAGATGCTGACCGAACCATCGATCAGGGCCACCAGCGAGACCACAATTTCGGGATGGCCCAGTTCCATCAGCACACCCCAGATCGCGTCGTTTTCATGCGGCCTACGGCCGATGTCTTCCGGCTTGATGGCCAGCACTCCGGCGCGCAGCAATGCGGTCATTTTGGCCGGATCCAGCGGAGTTGATGGCTTGTTCATTTTTTGTTCTTGTATGGAGATGACTGACCACGAGTTTGGCGGCAATCACCCGGCATCACAAGGGCTGACGCTGATGTGCGACTGGCAGCCTGGTTGTTTTGCAGCCAGCGCTTTCCCCAGGCTGGCACCCGTCTCATCTCCCACAATAAATTTCCTGCCGGAAGCTCACCCCCGATCCCGGCCCGGCTATGATGGCGGCCCGATTTGCCTCCAAGAACCATGAATTCCAGCACCCACGGCGCGGCTGCGACCGCTCCTCCCACTGCAACACCGCAAAATCACCATGGCAGCAGCAAGGCCCTGATGCTGGGCGCACTGGGTGTGGTGTTCGGTGACATCGGCACCAGCCCGTTGTATGCGTTGCGCGAGTGTTTTGCCGGGCATCACCAACTGCCGGTCAACGTGGGCAACGTACTCGGCATCCTGTCACTGGTGCTGTGGTCGCAGATTCTCATCATCTCGCTGAAATACCTGGTCATTGTGATGCGCGCCGACAACAAGGGCGAAGGCGGCATTCTGGCGCTGAGCACGCTGCTGGTCACCGCCTCGCGCAACTGGCGACTCTGGACTCCCGTCGCCGCCATCGGTGTATTCGGCGCTGCCCTGTTTCTCGGCGATGGCTTTATCACGCCTGCCATATCGGTGTTGAGCGCGATGGAAGGGCTGGGCGTTGCCTCGCCAGAATTCAAACGCTTCATTGTGCCCGGTGCGCTGTTGATCCTGACCGCGTTGTTCATGGTGCAAAAACGCGGCACTGGCGCCATGGGCCGCGCCTTCGGGCCGATCATGATGCTGTGGTTTGGCACATTGGCGCTGCTGGGCGTGCTGTCGATCTGGAAGGCGCCGCAGGTGTTGCAAGCCGTCAATCCGGTGTACGCCGTGTCGTTCCTGATCCACAACGGCTGGACCGGATTCATCACACTGTCATCGGTATTTCTCGCCATCACCGGCGGCGAAGCGCTGTATGCCGACATGGGTCACTTTGGTCGCGAACCGATTCGCAATGTCTGGTTCATTGCAGTGTTGCCCGCCCTGACGCTGAACTATTTTGGTCAGGGCGCACTGGTGCTGACCAATCCGGCTGCCATCAGCAATCCGTTTTACCTGCTCGCGCCCAACTGGGCCTTGCCGCTCCTGATTGTGCTGGCGACGGCGGCCACTGTCATCGCATCGCAAGCGGTGATTTCAGGCGTGTTTTCCATCGCGCGTCAGGCGATCAATCTCGGCTATCTGCCCCGATTGAAAGTGCAGCACTCTTCCAGTGAGGAAATCGGGCAGGTGTATCTGCCCACCATGAACTGGCTGCTGTTTGCCGGCACCGCCATACTGGTGCTGGGCTTCCAGTCGTCCAGCAGCCTGGCCGGCGCTTACGGGATTGCGGTCGCCAGTGACATGGTCATGGTCAGCCTCATGGTGATCCTGTTGATGCGCTCGGTGCAGTGGAAATACGAACGACTGATCATGGTGACGCTGGGTTTTGTGGTGTTGATCGAACTGACCTTCCTCTGCTCCAACCTGCTGAAATTTTTTGATGGCGGCTGGCTGCCGCTGCTGATTGCCGGTGGCGCGTTCCTGTTGATGAGCACCTGGAAGCAGGGACGCAAGACGCTCAACTGGTTGCTGACCACACAGCAGGTATCGACACGCGATTTTCTGACCTCGCTGGAAAAAGATCCACCCCGGCGCGCGCCCGGCACGGCGGTATACATGGTCAGCGAAGCCAGCGGCGTGCCGCGTGCACTGACGCAGAACCTGCGCTTCAACGGCGTACTGCATGAACGCAATCTGCTGTTCACTTTTACCAGCGCCGATGTGCCGACCATTGCGGCGGAAGATCGCGTTTCCGTACAGACAGTGGGGCCGGGTCTGTATCGAGTCATTGCCCGCTTTGGCTTCATGGAAACGCCGAACATCCTTGCCGCGCTGCGCGCCGCCGAAGACAAGGGACTGGAATACAAGCCCGACGAAACCACCTATGTGGTGGGGCGAGAGAACCCGCTGATTACCAGCAGTTCCGGCATGCCCGTGTGGCGCAAGCGCCTGTTCACCATCATGGGCCGCAATGCCCAGCTGGCCTCCGTCCACTATGGCGTACCGGCGCATCGCGTGATTGAAATTGGCAGCCAGGTGCGGCTGTAATTGAATACTGTTTAACAAGAGGTTTCCCATGAGTCTGGATCTGGTCATGCCCGGCAAGAACGCGCCGGATATCTTCAACGTCATCATCGAGATTCCGATGAACGCTGATCCAATCAAGTACGAGGTGGACAAGGAAACCGGCGCCGTATTCGTCGATCGTTTCATGGGCACCGCCATGCACTATCCCTGCAACTACGGTTACGTGCCACGCACCATCGCCGGTGATGGCGATCCGGTGGATGTACTGGTGATGACGCCCTATCCGCTGTTCCCCGGCGTGGTGGTGCGCTGCCGTCCACTGGGCGTACTGAAGATGACCGACGAAGCCGGTGATGATGCCAAGGTGCTGGCCGTGCCCGACAACAAGATCCTGCCCATCTACAGCCACTGGAATTCGTACAAGGACATCAACGAACATCGCCTGACGCCCATCCAGCACTTCTTCGAACACTACAAGGATCTGGAAAAAGGCAAGTGGGTAAAGGTGCAAGGCTGGGGCGATGTGGACGATGCCAAGCAGGAAATTGTTGAGGGCATCAAGCGGTATCAAGCCAAGTAACCCACTCAGCTATCGTAGTGCTCACAAACCAGGACACTTCGGGGCACCGCCGGTTTAGCGTTCGGCTTTCTTCGGCCGGCCGCGTTTGGCGCGTAACTCGGCTATTCCTTTATGTGCGGTTGCGCCGTCCCAGAACGACAGCACGGCAGCTTTGTCACGTACGCTATAAGACGCGTCAGCACCCGCTTTATCTTTGGGGGTAGATTTCTTCTTGTTCATGGGGTTCTGCCTCTCTACAAGCAATCACGCGCGGATCGCCCTCTCGGTCAGTCCACACCAACCCTCTCTCTGAGGGTGATCAGTGCTTAAGTAAGCGTCATTTGCGCTACCCCCTTACCTCAATCCTCGGCCCCGGCGCGATGAATGATTGCGCCAGTCCGACAAACGCGGGTTGCGCGCTGTTGATGACGTACACCGGCACTGGCTTCAGATACTCCACAAAGCGGCCTTTGTTCTCGAAGCGGCGACGGAACATGGATTGTTTGAAGTAATCCCCCAGACGCGGCACGATGCCGCCGCCCACATACACGGCCTGTGTTGCGCCCAGTGTCAGCACCAGATTACCGGCCATGCTGCCCAGCAAGGCGCAGAACATTTCCAGTGCTTCGGTGCATTGATCACAGCTGCCGATCAGGCCGCGGTCAGTGACATCGGCGGCCTGATAGGTTTGTACGGCGACACCGTCCAGTTCGCACAGCGCGGTATATAGATTCACCAGACCCATGCCGGACAACACACGCTCGGCCGACACATGATCAAAGCGTCGCCACAACTGCTGCAATACGGCCGCTTCGCGCTCGTTGCCGGGCGCGAGGCTGGTATGACCACCCTCGCCTTGCAGCGGCAGCCAGTGTTCACCGGAGTGAATTAATGCTGATACACCGAGCCCCGTGCCCGCACCCAGCAGCGCAATCGGTGCAGTGGATGCATGCGGCGTACCGCCCACCTGTTGCAGCTCGTTGCGTGGTAAATGACGAATGGCCATGGCCAATGCAGTGAAGTCATTGAGCAGGATCAGTCGTTGCAGACCGAGCTTTTGCCGCAGACCACTGACGGTAAAGCGCCAGCTGTGATTGGTCATGCTGATCTGGTCGCCAGTGAGTGACGCGGCAATCGCAAAGGCCGCGCCGGCAATCGTGCGGCGCTCACCTACGGTTTGCAGGTAGTGATGCACGGCTGATTCAATATCCGGATAGTCAGCACAGCGCAGCTGCACTTCATCATGGATACGCGCGGCTTCACCCTGAAGTTCACACAGTGCGAAGCGGGCGTTGGTGCCGCCGATATCGGCGATCAGATTGGGCATATTGTAGGTGTTGTTCATGGTGACCAGAAAACTTCGAAGGGAACCAGTTGTTGATGCAGTATGGCGCGGATCGGCAGTTGCGCCACCGGACCATGCGCCAGCGCTGCCTGATACACCGCCAGCTTCGATTCACCCTGTATATGCAGGATGATGCGACGCGCATCCAGCAAGGCACTCAGGTTGAGACTGATCCGTGCCTGCGGCTGCACAGGCGCCTGCATGGCGACACAGGCAGGCGGACGGGATGAATCCAGCGCCTGTGTCAGTTGCGGTGACGGATTTGTCGGAGTTTGGGGAAACAGCGACGCGGTATGGCCATCATCGCCCATGCCCAGCAGCACCACATCAAAGGGTCGAGTGATGCGCGACAGCGAACGCCAGGCCCATTCAATCCCCGCCTCCGGTGACTCGGCCGCATTCTTCAGGCCAATGAATTGCGCTTTTGCAGCGTTGCCACGCAGCAATTCAGTGCGCACCAGCAATTCATTGCTGGCTGTGTCATGTGGGTCCACCCAGCGTTCATCGGCCAGCGTCACACAGGTTTTTTCCCAGGGCAGCTTTTCGGTGGCCAGCTGATTGAACAACTTCACTGGCGTGCGGCCACCCGACACCACCAGCGAAGCAAAACCACGCGCGGCAATCGCTTCCTGAAGCTCAACCCGGATTTCGCCCGACAGTGCATGCGCCAGCGCCGCAGCGTCGGGAAAACGATGTACATGAGGGCTGTGCATGATGGCTTACAACTCGTCAGACCAGGCCAGACCCTGGCGACTGATCAGCGCACTGGATGCGGAAGGTCCCCAGCTGCCTGCGGTATAGGTTTTCAGTGGCTCTTCATACTGGGCCCAGCTGGCGCGAATCGGATCAATCCAGCGCCAGGCCGCATCCAGTTCGTCACGGCGCATGAACAGGGTGAGATTGCCCTTCACCACATCCATCAGCAGCCGCTCATACGCATCCATATGCCGTGGCTTGTGTGAATCATTCAGATCCAGCCCGAGATTCACCGGCATCAGCTTGATGCCTTCACCGGGATTCTTGGCGAGCAAGGTCAACGTGATGTTTTCATCGGGCTGCAGGCGGATCACCAGACGGTTGTTGGCGCGATCCGATATCGGACGATCAAAGATGGCATGTGGTACCTCTTCAAAGGTGACCACAATTTCCGCCAGCCGATCCTGCATACGTTTGCCAGTGCGCAGATAGAACGGCACGCCTGCCCAGCGCCACGAATCAATCTGCGCCTTGAGCGCTACAAAGGTTTCGGTGGTGCTGTCAGCGGCGACGCCGGATTCTTCCAGATAACCCGCTACCGGCTTACCGCCAATGGCGCCGGCCTTGTACTGGGCGCGCACCGAATTTTCAATGGCTTCGCGTCCGGTCAAGGGACGCAGCGCACGCAGCACTTTCAGCTTTTCGTCGCGCACGTCATCAGGCTTGCTGGTCGAGGGTGGCTCCATGGCAATGATGCACAGCAACTGCAACAGATGGTTCTGCACCATGTCGCGCAGCGCGCCGGTCTTGTCATAGAACGCAGCGCGTTGCTCAACGCCCACCTGTTCGGCCACGGTAATTTGCACATGCTGAATACGGCCACGCTGCCACAGCGGTTCGAACAGGGCATTGCCGAAACGCAACGCCATCAGGTTCTGCACCGGTTCTTTGCCCAGATAGTGGTCAATGCGATAAATCTGGTCTTCGGTAAACGCGCCGCCCACCTGCTGATTGATCAACTGCGCCGACACCAGGTCATGGCCCAGCGGCTTTTCCAGCACCACGCGCGATTTGGGCGTGACCAGTTCAAACACCTGCAACCTCGTGCAGATATCCACAAACAGCAGCGGCGAGGTGGACAGAAAATACACCCGCACGCAGTCATCACGATCCTGCAGGCGTTGCTTGAGCTGCGCAAAGTCTTCGTCAACCCGGGCATCGACTTTCAGATAATCCAGTTGCGCCACGAAACCCTGCCAGGCAGCGACATCGAAATCCGCGCCCACCCGATTGCGCACCGGCTCTTCGATACGCGCGATGAACTCCTCGCGGCTGCACTCAATGTTGGAAACCCCCAGCACCCGCGACTGGGCATCGAACTGACCGGCCGCATGCCGTCGATACAGCGCTGGCAGCAATTTTCTGGTTGCGAGATCACCGGTCGCACCAAACAGAACAATGTCAAACGTCTCTTGAACCGCCATGCCTTCCTCTCCACAAATTCAGTCCGGATAATACATGAGGGAGAAGCACATAACGCGCCGGATCAAGGTGAGCGGCAACCTCAGCTGAGTGGATTGCGCTATCGGATAACGTCGAACCAGGCGCGATGATCAGGGCTGCAGCAAATCCATGGCCAGCACGATCGCGCCCTTGCGACCCGATTGGTCGGCAAGACCGGGCGCAACAATATATTGGTCTGACCAATTCGCCAGACGCTCCATCGGCAGATAGCCATTGAGCATTGCGCTTGCGCTGCGCCGAATGTGTGGAAAGAGTGTTTGACACTGCATCACGCCACCGCCGAACACGATGCGTTCAGTGGACAACATCAGGGTGATGGTGGCGGCCAGCTGGCCAAGATAGTTGCCGATGATTTCATGCGCCACGTGGTCGCTAGCCAGTTGATCCAGCGATGCGCCCCACCGCGCCAGAATTGCCGGGCCGCTGGCCAGCCCCTCCAGACAATCGCCATGAAACGGGCAAACACCTGCGAACTCACTGTCGCGCGAATCACGCTGCACTCTGATGTGACCCATTTCCGGATGCAACATGCCTTGCAAACTACGCCCATCCACCACCACTCCGCCGCCAATTCCCGTGCCCACGGTGACATAGGTCAACGAGCTGCAATCTTGCCCTGCTCCATAACGAGCTTCCGCCAAAGCCGCTGCATTCACATCGGTGTCGATGGCGACGGGACAACCGAACTGCTGGCGCAATGGCGTTACCAGGTCAGCGCCGCTCCAGCCCTGCTTGGGGGTGTCGAGAATGCATCCCCAGTCAGGAGAATGTTTGCGCAGATCAACCGGGCCAAACGTGCCCACGCCGAAGGCGTGAATTCGTCCATGCTGCTGCGCGGCAGAGAAAAAACGAACCACAGCGCCAAGTGTTTCGTCAGGGGTGGTAGTGGGGATGCGTATCTCCGCCAGCACTTCATCGACATTGCTGGCCAGCACGCAGACGAACTTGGTGCCACCTGCTTCAACTGCGCCAATCAAACGCTCGGACATGCGGGACTCCAGAGGCAAGCCGGATGGTGCGTTATATACACACTATCCGGCTCATTCTTCATCAGCAAAACTTCATCAGAACCGATAAGACAGCGACAGTTCCGTCGAGCGACCGGCAAATGGCCGGCAACGCGCCACGGACACGCCGTTGATCGGCGCGCCAATGCTGCCGTCTTCGCACTCTGACAACGCCAGCGCATCGAAGGCGTTGTTCATGCTTGCGCTGACCGTAAAGTTGTCACCGAAGTCATAACTGCCGAACAGGTTGACCAGATTATAGCCCGGCAGCTTCAGCTGATTGCTGTCACTGGTATACGCGTCTGTTGAACCCACCAGCGATGCGCCCACCTTGGCGTCACCGAAGCTGTAACTGGGCGAAAGGGTATAGATCAGGTCGGCCTGACGGCGTGGCTTGTGGCCGATCACAGTCGGGTCGTTGGCAAACTTGATCGTCGCATCCGTCCAGGTGGCATTGCCACGCAGATTGAAGCCACCCAGACTCAGTTGCCCTTCCAGCTCAACACCCTTCGATTCGTACTTGCGGACAATGGCCACATTGGTGCCGCCGCGCGTGCCATCTGAATTCGCCGCATCATCGGTCTCCGTGAAGAACACGGTGGCAAATAACGCATGATAGTCACCGCGATTCCTCAAACCTGCTTCATAGCTGGTGACTTCGCTGTAAGCACTATTGTCAGCAATATTGCCGTTCTTGCCCACGGTCTGGGTGAAGAAACCGCCATCACCCAGACGGCTGGGATCAGAAGCACGCCCGCCAGAACCAATGCGACCATATACAGCCAGCGCATCATTGATCTGGAAATTGGAACCCAGCGACCAGGACGTGTAGTTCCAGTCCCAACTCAGCGGCAGCGGATTGCCCGTGTACTGCGCGCCCGTTTCAACCGGATCAACCACACCATTGCCATTCACGTCCTTGCCCGGCGTTGAGAACGCGCCGCCGGTGTAGTGACCATAACCCTTGCCATCGTCTACGCGCACCGTGGCATCGATATTCAGGCGATCAGTCAGGTCACCGGCGAAATTGACGTAGTAAGCATCCAGATCACTGCGCACATCGGTGTCGCGATAGCAGCAACCACCCCAATCCGGCGCGCCATAGGAAATCAGGCCGGCGCGGGTAAGCGCCGTAGCTCCGTTGTAAATATCCAGCAGACGCGGATTGCTCGACACATCCTGCGCGAAGGTCTGCCAGTACCAGACGATGGTATCGGCCTGATAGGCCTTGTAATAGCCCAGTGTCACATCAAAGTCACCGACGCTTTTCGTCAGCCGGAAGTCATTGGTGAAATTGCTCAAGTCTTTCAGGTCACTGTCGAAGGAACGAATGTTCTGGATCAGGCCATTGCCATTCAACCCGGCCAGCTGTGCGTTGGTCAGATTGGTGCTGGTGCCTACATAGCGAATACCGTTGGCGCCGGCGAGGTTGGCAGCACCGGAAACACCGGCAAACGTAGTCGCCGCCCGGACGTCTGCACTGAATGCGCCAAAGAAGGTGCCACTGTTTCTGGCCCAGCGGAATTTCTCGCTGACGGTCAAACCATCAGCCGGCTCAAACACGAATTCACCACCAATAGCGGTGGACTTCGAGGTATTACCGTCGACGATGGATGACTTGCGGCTGTTGGCGGCGGTCACGCTGCTGAGCCCCAAGGCGATATTGCTGTCCGATACGGCATCAAAGCCTGGCAGGCGTTTGAAACTTGGATTGCTGTTGCTGCCGCTTACGGCGATGGGCATAGGTAAATACGTTGGCACGCGGTCATTCAGATACTTGAAATAAAGGCGTACATAGCCCCCGCCATCAAAGTCCTTGGTGAGATTGGCCTTGATCTGGCCACCCTGTTCGGCGCGGAAGTTGACGTTGCGCGGGCCATCGCCAATCCGGTAGAAACCGCCGACATGCATGCGCAGCGAATCGCCGAGATGCAGACCATATTCAAAATCAGTGCGGAAGCTATCGTAGTCCAGCCCTTTGGAGATGCCGACGCTGCCGCCTTCCTCTTCGCCGGTCTTGCTGATGAAGTTAACGACACCGCCGGGTGAGTTGCTGGCGAAGGCAATGGCCGAGCCGCTGCGTACGCCTTCAACTCTTGCAATCGTGGTGTCAGAACGCAGGAACTGGTCGGCCGTGCCCAGCACGATGTCGCCAAACTGCATGACTGGCATACCGTCTTCCTGGATTTGCAGGAACTTGCCACCACCCGATGCGACCGGGATGCCGCGTACTGAAATATTTGCATTGCCTGAACCGCCGGACGACTCAGCGCGAATCCCGGGAATCGAACGCATGATTTCTGCGGCGTTGCGCGGCGCGCTTTCAAGAATCTCTTCGAGATTCAATGACGAGACCGCCGTGCTGGACTTGAATGTGGTCTGTCCGCCACCGGCTGTGGCCGTGACCACAATCTCTTCCATGCCGAGTAGATCCACAGCTGGCTCCTGAGCCAGCGCTGGAATGATTCCGCCAAGGCCGACCAGTGCGCCGGACATCGCACTGATTACTGCCTTGTGGCTGACTGAATTGCTTTGCTTCATGATGACTCCCCATCTGTGTTGTGAATGTAACTCTTAATGCTTTATACAATCGATTGTATTTTGAAACTGATTTTGCCTTCGCTACTTGACCCTGAAACCCCGTGTCGGCTGTTTGTTGAAACGACTTAATTTGGCAACGCAGCCGTGAGCCTCACGCTGTGGATCTCGCCCGCTGCTGAAAACAGCAACTGATGCCGGACGTGCACGAAATCAACATGCAGCTCGGCAAATTCCTCACCCGCATCCCAACGCAGCACCAACTGACCGGCATGCTCATGAGCGCAACTGAACTGGCCATTGAATGCAGAATGGGTGTTGCGCAGGCGGATCAGCTCGCACAACTGCGTAACGACATTCTGTTTTAGCGCCGTCATGATCTCGTCGCGCGAGTAGTAATGACGATTGATGTCGCGCCCGACGCCACTGCGCGCCAGCAGCTGCGTATCGTTCTGGCCGGCCAGCAGGCCTACGTAGTAGACCTGTGGAATGCCCGGCAGGAAGAACTGGATGGCGCGCGCCAGCAGGTAGTTCACGTCATCGCGCGCCATGGCATCGTAAAAAGTGCAATTGACCTGGTACAGATCCAGGTTGGATGCGGCTGCGCCTGTGGCCAGTTTGCTGCTGCCGCCACTGTTGCGGTGAATGATCTCCACCAGTTGATCCAGTTCATCAGGCGGCACCAGTCCAGGTTGGCTTTCTGGAGCTTTGCGCTCGGCGCCGATATCGATGATGCCAATGCCATCATGCGTATCGAGCACCGTCAGCGCATTGACTGGCCGGATATCGATCCATTCTTTAAGGTGCCTGGCCGTGCGAAATGCAAAGGCATGCAGCAACAGCGGCGGCAGCGCAAAGTCATACACCCAGTCGACATGGCGGGCAATTTCCACCTGCTTGCGATAATAGGAGTGAATCTCGACCAGGACTTCCAACCCCAGGCTACGTGCGATGCTGGAAAAATCGCCGATGAATTCAAAGGTCTCGGGCATCATGAAGCAGGACGAACCGGCTTTTTTGATTGCATAACCCACCGCATCGAGGCGCACCATGCGAATGCCGTTGTCGCTGAAGGTTTGCAGGATACGGTGCAGGTAAGCAGCGCCTTGCGGATGTTTGACATCAATATCGATTTGCTGCGGCGTAAAGGTCGTCCACAGCGTGCACTGCTCACCATTGGCCAGCTTGACCGGTGTGAATGGCAGCCCGGGCCGTGGTCGGTAGATGGCCTGCAAGTCCGGTTCGCTAGCGCCGTGCGGAAACACCTTGGCACGCGTCAGAAATAGGCCGTCATATTGCGAGGCATGGCCTTTCTGCAGGAAGTCGATGAACTGCGGCGATTCGCTGGACATGTGATTGACGATGACATCGGCCATCACCTCGGTCTGTTGCGACAAGGCGCTGATATCCATCCAGCTACCCAGTCTGGGATCCACTTGCGTGTGATCTGTGGGATCAAAGCCTGCATCGGCACCGTCAATGGCATTGAAGAATGGCAGCAGGTGCACACCACCAAACAACCCCTCCATCGGGCCCTGCAGCAGCGCTAACAGTTCAGCGATGCCACCTCCAGCAAGGCGGTCGATATAAGTGATGAGCTGAACCTGATTCTTCATTCTGTCTGGATAACGTATTGAGATCCCCATGTGCTGATTAAAATACAATCGATTGCATTCGTTGTAAAGAGGTATATTCTACAAACCGGGGAGACGCCAGCTTGATCGCACTGCAACAAAATACAGGCAGGAACACGATGAACATGTCAGCCGCTACCAGCGATGATCACAACAGCACACTGATCAAGTGGCTCACTTATCTGATGTTTCTGATGTTCGCGATGACCAGCGATGCGGTGGGCAGCATCATCCCGAAGATCATCGAAGAATTCCGGCTGAGTCTCAAAGCCGCCAGCGCTTTTCACTATGTGCCGATGGCAGCAATTGCCGGCGGCGCAGTGTTGCTGGGTTTCATGGCTGATCGCGCCGGACGCAAGACCACCATTATCATCGGCTTGCTTCTCTATGGAGTGAGCTCGTTACTGTTCGCCTTCGGCAACTCTTTTGGCACATTCGTGGCGCTGCTGGCCTGCGCTGGCTTTGGCGTCAGCATATTCAAGGTTGGGGCTCTGGCCCTGATTGGCGATATTGCCAAGTCAACCAGCGAACATACGGCACTGATGAACAAGGTTGAAGGCTTCTTTGGCATCGGCGCGATTATTGGACCGGCCGTGGTTGCACTGCTGCTCAGCGCCGGCATGTCATGGAAGTATCTGTATGTCTTTGCCGCCTGCATTTGCGGATTGCTGATTGCGATCGCGCTCATGGTGCGCTATCCACACACTCACCATGCAGGCACCGAGCCGATCAATCTGGCGCGCACGCTGAAGATGATGCGCAATCATTATGCTCTGGGCTTTTCAGCACTCATCATGCTGTACGTCGCCGTGGAAGTGGCCATCTATGTGTGGATGCCCACCTACCTGCAGGACTATCAGGGCCCGATGACCTGGCTGGCTGGTTACGCACTGACCATTTTCTTTGTGCTGCGTGCGGCAGGCCGTTTTATGGGCGCCTGGTTATTGCAACGCTTCCGCTGGACGTTGATTCTGGCGGTGTTCGCCAGCGCCATACTGCTGTGTTTTGTGGGCGCGCTTTACGGCGGCGTGAGTGTCGGCGTTTACCTGCTGCCGCTTTCCGGCCTGTTCATGTCCATGATGTATCCGACCCTGAACTCCAAGGGCATCAGCTGTTTTATCAGGGATGAACATGGCGCTGTAGCGGGTGTGATTCTGTTCTTTACCGCGTGTGCGGCTGCGGCTGGCCCGTTGCTGATGGCAGCCATCAGCGATGCCTTTGGTGGTATTCAGTATGGCTTCATGCTGGCCACTGCCTTTGCAGCGCTGCTGTGGATCGGATTACTCGCGAATCACCTGTTTGATCCGGCCGGGCGGCGTCTGCAACAACTGGATCGCAGTGAATACGCGGAAGTCCAGACCTGATTCCAATTCGACCGCGAACTAACGCTTGCCGGATACAACGCTCGATTCACGCAGGATCAACTCGGCAGACATGGTAACCGAGGAGGTTTCTTCACCCTCAATACGCCGCAGCAGCAGATCCACCAGCGTTTTTGCGCCGCGCTGCAAATCCTGCCTCACCGTGGTCAAGGCAGGATGCACATGTGCCGCCATCGGAATATCGTCGAAGCCCACCACCGCCACATCAGCCGGAACGGACAGGCCGGATGCCGCAATCGCACGCATGGCGCTGATGGCAATCACATCAGTAGAAGCAAACACGGCGTCAAATCTGGCGCCGCTACGGATATGCGCCCGCACTGATTCATAGGCGGTATCAGGCATCATGTGCGCCGGCACGATGCGATCCACCGCGACGCTGCGCGATACCCGCGCCAGTGCACTCAGATAACCTTCATGACGCAACTGGATTTCGGGAATGGCAGGATCACCCAGAAACAGGATGCGCCGCCGGCCAGTACTGAGCAGATGCTCAACGGCCATGCGTGCGCCAGCCTCGTTATCAGTGCCGACCGTGCAGTAACGTTGCTGCGGAAGCTGGCCACCCCACACCACCAGCGGCAGATAGTTGCGGGCGGCATCCTGCAACGCGGCATGCTCGGTACTCTGACCAATCACGATGATGCCGTCAGAGCGGCGTGCAGCGATCAGCGTCGTCAGCCAGCTGTCCATTGGCGGCAGCACTTTCTGCAGGAACATGCCATAACCGCGTTGGGTAATCTCGTCGGCCAGATGACCCAGCATGTCTACGAAGAATGGATCGGTCAGCGTCTGTCCGGTTTCGTGGCCCAGCGGAATCACCACGCTCAGCGTCTGGGTGCGATTCAGACGCAGATTGCGCGCGGTGGAATTCACCACGTAGCCCTGTTCGCGCGCGACCCTGAGAATCTTGTCGCGCATGCTTTGCTCGACCAGCGGACTGCCAGCCAGAGCACGCGACACAGTCGATGCATGAACGCCCGCCAGTCTGGCTATGTCGGACATCCTCGCGGGACCGGATCGCTTGCGTTTGGTCATCTGTATGTTCGTTTTGGGAGCGTATCGGAACTGGGTGATGGATATTGTGCCCCACGATGAGGCTCGTCAATTTTCGATCCTGTCGTTCTGCGATTTACCGTAGGCAAGCGCCCACTGTAAACCTACAATGGCCCGCATAAACTGTTCTGGGATGCCCACGCCGGCTGCATCACCACCCGGTTCTGCTATTACTCATGAGGCTTGGTAATGACCGTCCATTCGCCACTGCATCCCCGCATTGCTGAAGTCACTGCACGCATCATCGAGCGCAGTCGGGATTCGCGCAAAGTTTATTTGCAGCGCATGCAGGCGGCGCGTCACAGCGGTCCGTCGCGCGCGCAACTGGCCTGTACCAATCTCGCCCATGGTTTTGCCGCCGCCGATGCGCCGGACAAACCTCAATTGAAGTCGGGCCGCTGGCCCAACATCGGCATTGTTTCGGCGTACAACGACATGCTGTCGGCGCACCGGCCGCTGGAACGTTATCCGGCGCTGATCAAACTGGCCGCGCGCGAAGCCGGTGCGGTGGCGCAGTTTGCCGGCGGTGTGCCGGCGATGTGTGATGGCGTCACGCAGGGTCAGCCGGGCATGGAGCTGTCCCTGTTCAGTCGCGATGTGATTGCCATGAGCACCGCCATTGCCTTGTCGCACAACATGTTTGACGCCGCGCTGTGTCTGGGAGTGTGCGACAAGATCGTGCCGGGATTATTTATTGGCGCGCTGTCCTTCGGCCATCTGCCGACGATCTTCGTGCCCGGTGGCCCGATGCCCTCCGGCCTGCCAAATAAAGAGAAGGCGAAAATCCGCCAGCTGTTTGCCGAGGGCAAAGTCGGTCGCGACGCATTGCTCGAATCTGAAGCACAGAGTTATCACAGCGAAGGCACCTGCACTTTTTATGGTACGGCCAACAGCAATCAGATGCTGATGGAGATCATGGGTCTGCATCTGCCGGGCAGCGCCTTCATTCAGCCCAACACGCCGCTACGTGATGCACTGACCAGCGCGGCGGCCAAACGGGTTGCACAGACGACTGCGCTCGGTGAGCAGTACTTGCCCATGGCCGAGATCATCAATGAGCGCGCCATCGTCAATGCCATTATTGGTTTGCTGGCGACGGGTGGTTCCACCAATCACACCCTGCATCTGGTGGCCATGGCCAAAGCCGCAGGCGTGCTGATCAACTGGGATGATTTCAGCGAACTGTCGGAGGTGATCCCGCTGCTGGCGCGCGTGTATCCCAACGGCAGCGCCGACGTGAATCATTTTCATGCTGCTGGCGGCATGGGCTTTCTTATTCGCGAACTGTTGCAGGCAGGCCTGCTGCATGGCGATGTAAATACCGTGATGGGCAAGGGCTTGCAGCACTTTACGCAGGAGCCTTTTCTGGGAGAAAGCGGCCTGGTGTGGCGTGACGCTCCCGTCAACAGCGGTGATGAAACCGTGCTGCGTCCGGCCAGCAACCCATTCAGTAGTGACGGCGGCCTGAAGCTGCTGCAGGGCAATCTGGGTCGTGCGGTCATCAAGACTTCCTCAGTCGCACCAGAACATCGCGTAGTCACTGCGCCCGCACTGGTATTCGACGATCAACTAGATGTGGTCAAGGCGTTCAAGGACGGCAAGCTGGCGCGTGACTTTGTTGCAGTGGTGCGTTATCAGGGGCCGCGCGCCAATGGCATGCCGGAACTGCACCAGCTCACACCCTCGCTGGCCTCACTACAGAGCAAGGGCTTTCATGTTGCGCTGGTCACGGATGGTCGTATGTCCGGCGCCTCAGGCACCGTCCCTGCGGCTATCCACGTCACGCCCGAATGTCTGAACAATGGCCCGCTACGGCATGTACGCGATGGCGACATCATCCATCTCGACAGCAATCACGGCATTCTTGAAGCCAGAGTGCCTGCTGAAGAATGGCATGCGCGACAGGAAGCCACCCCCGACCTGTCGCACAATGCCTTTGGCATGGGCCGCGAATTGTTCACCAGCTTCCGCAGCGTAGCCTGTGATGCAGAAGCCGGCGCCAGCAGTTTCGGGAATTGATTTGTCGATTACCTACGAGATCATCCGCATATGAACATTCGCGACATCATGAAAGTAGCGCCGGTCATTCCGGTACTGATCATTGAACGTCTGGAACATGCTGCACCATTAGCGCAGGCGTTGTGCGCCGGCGGCTTGCGGGTACTGGAAATCACGCTGCGCACACCGGTGGCGCTGGCCGCCATCGAAGCCATGCGCAAGGCCGTACCCGATGCCATTGTCGGCGTGGGCACACTGACCAGGCCGGAAGATTTTCAGGCAGCAGAACGGGTGGGCGCACAATTCGGCGTATCGCCGGGCCTGACAGCGGAACTCGCGCAAGCATCACGCACCGTCAACTTCCCCTTGTTGCCCGGCGTGATGACGCCCGCAGAAGTCATCGCCGCACGCCTGCAAGGCTTCAACGCATTGAAACTGTTTCCCGCCATGCAGGCCGGCGGCATCGGCATGCTGAAAGCACTGGCCTCGCCCTTCAGCGATGTGATGTTCTGCCCCACCGGCGGCATCACCCGCGAATCAGCGCCGGAGTTTCTGGCATTGCCCAATGTCGCCTGCGTCGGCGGCTCATGGGTAGCACCCGGCAAGTTGCTGGAAAGCGGCGACTGGCAAGGCATCGAGAAGCTGGCGCGTGAGGCGGCGGCGCTGCCGCGGAGTTAGGGCGGGAGCCGACTCGAATGGGAAGCAGGTGTTGCTCCAGAGCAGTCACTTCCATTTATCGAAAAGGACAGCCATGCAAATTCCCCCTAACTCGGTGCCAGGCACCATTTGCGCGAGGCTGGCTAATACGACTTGCTCCCGGCACCCCTACCAGCCATTGCTCCTAGGCCAAAGCGCCGCGCCTCCTCCAAGTCTATACGAACGTTCTTCCCGGCTTGTTTCATCATGGCCAACAACTCACCTCCATTCACAAGCGTCAACGGCTTATTGCTCGCAAATGCATATGCGTCCGGCCCAAAAGTACTCGTCGTTACGAGAATTCCTTTGTTTGCACCTTCATTCATTACGGTGCCATAAAGGTCACGGACTGATGACACATCGACAGTGTTCGAATATCGTTTTGCCTGAATAACAATCTTACCGCCTTTAATTGGATCAGGATCAAGCACCATTGCATCTACGCCACGATCGCGACTTGCTTGAGTGACTCTCACCTCCACGCCATCGCCACCGAAAATTTTCTCAAACAACTCGCGTATCAGGTGTTCGAACTTTTCCCAATCCATAGTCGCAAGATTCATTCCTTCCGCCATATCGTCAAAAACATTCTGGCCTGTAACAAATCTGGGATCGCTTAAGTCGATAACGACTTGCGGACGAATAGGCACCACTTCATCAATCACTTGGGCAGATTGCCCGTTGTGATGCCTGAATGAACGATTTGGATCAATATCTGGCAAGCTAATATCACGAAGACGCGGCGGTGAGTCTAATAACGAAGCAACAAATGCGCTTTGTTCCTTGCCTGTGGTTTTTGACTTGTATTTGACCCAGCCATTGACTGCAATGGACTTCAAACGATTACTGAAATCAGCCAGCGCGAACTCAGCGGCGACTCGAAGAATGACCAGTGAATAAATCTCATTGAGCGTGTCTATTGTCTCGCGTTTATTGGCATTCTTAATTTCAATAGATGATGCGCCTCGCTTCGATTGCGACGCCTTCATTACCTGAAGCTCGCTGAGGACCGGTAAGCGAATCTCGGCGATCAATATCTCGCCAGCTTGATCTATTCCAATCACGAAGCGTTGCTCACACCAATCGGGAAGAGCAATTAACTTTCCTATCGCCTCGAAGTACGCTGATAGCCCTTCAGTCCCGCCCTGCTGATAACCTAACAGTAGCTGGCGATATTTCTCACGATGAGAAAAACACGCTTTTGAATACCCATCAATGGCAGTTTGGTACTTTCTATCGAGGACTTTTTGTCTTTCAATTTTTGCACTATCAACCGCGTTTCTCTTTTCAGCCAAATTCCGTTCAATCAGACGGATGTTGTTGTTTGCTGCAGAAACTCTCTGAATCATATCCGTGACTCGAGCACGTGCAGCATTCACATCGCGCAGATCCTGAGCGTACAGCCGCAGTGTTAGCCGGCCGAGGATTGACATGGCATTGTGAACTTCAAAAACTGGCTCACTGAACGATAGAACCAGAGGTTGTATCGGGTCTGGCCACCCGATTCCCATGACTCTTGCCTGTGGCTTTGGAACGTTGACCAAGCATTTATCTTGTGACAAGCGACGGATCACAGCTGTAGGAGCGGGATATGTCAGCGCGCAGATTTGTTTTCGTTGCTCAAGAACAATTATTGTCGTCTTGCTATCTCTGGGATCCGGCAGATCAACACCCTCGAAGACCGGCGGATCAAAGCCGTCTAGGACAACCTTTGGAAACTTCCAGCTATTTGCATCCTTGATCTGCGATTCAATTTCTAATAGCGCAAGATCATTCTCCTCAATATTGTCCGGAATCGACTTTGTAACCTGCGATTTAAGACGCCGCCGGAGATACCGCCGTATGGCTAGTGCAGTGGAATGGGCACTTCTTGATGCCGCATTTCCCGTGGCAGAAATAGCGCTCGCTCCCGCAGAAAACACTTCGGAAAGGAAATTGAACGCCGCTACGAGCACATAGCCAACTGAAAGCAGCAGAGCTATCCCTATTACTATGTAAATCACTGCACCGACACCTGTGGTGGGAGCCCCAATCATTGTGCAGCGGACCGCATACCTCAGCAAGTTACTTGAGGCGAAACTCTCGGATCGAGTGTGACCGGGACCGGGCCGGGATTGGCTATATAGAGCGGAACACGGTGCCGGGCACCGCGTTCGGGGGTATTCATATGGATTGACGTCGGGCCGTCGATCCGTAGATATTGGCACTGAGAGTGGTCATGCCGCACGCGGCATTCGAACTTTCACCGCCACATCAACCCTTGCACCGAGCAGATTGATCACCGCCATCAAACGATCAACCGTGAAGCGACTCAAATCGGCGTTACGGATGCGGGAAAAATCCGCAGCGGCAATGCCTGTTTTAGCGTGCGCAGCTCGTGTGCTCAAGTCCATCCTTGTCCATCCGCTTGATGATCTCCGCGGCCAGAATGGCCTTGAGTTGCTCAACGTCTGCATAGGGTCGTTTGACATCGCGGTAGACATTGCCGCTGCCACGGGTCACTTCAATTCGTTCACTCATCGCAATATCTCCCGTAACCGCTTCAATCTATCTCTTACCAGATCAATTTCATGCCGCGGTGTTTTAATGCCCTGCGTGGATTTTTTCTGAAAGGCATGCACCACCCAGACATCCGCCCCAAGCTGCACCGCATATACGACACGAAATGCATTTCCAGCATAGGGCAACGCTATTTCCAATACGCCCGAACCCAGACCCTTCAATGGTTTGGCTATATCCGACTTGCCGCCCTCAGCCGCAATGGTCAAAGCCGCCAAGCAAATCGATTGCGCCTCGTCAGGAAATTTGTTGAATTCCTTCAGTGCCGCATTGACCCAGGATATTGGTCGTGTCTTCCGTGTCATGGGGCAACTTTTGCACGGCCGGCTGGCTGATGTCAAATATGACAACGTATGTATTTGCCCATACTGTGCCGGGTCATCGCTTGCTCCTCACTGCTGACAAGCAGTCATTCAAGCGTTCGGTATCGAGAAAATCGAAGCCGAGGCTCGAATGTCTCATAATGGGAATGGCGCTCTTAAGAGCAAGCTGCATCTTTTGGTGGTGATTGCGTCCTCTCTCCCCTTGCGGGAGAGAGACAGAGTGAGGGGCTTCTAGCTGCAGACGCGAACCACACCCTCACCCCAACCCTCTCCCTGAGGGAGAGGGAACTGGATCGGCGTCTTAAGCGCCATTACTCTTAAGGCCTATATTCGACGCTCCTCGGAGTACATCCAACAACAAGCGTGGCTGGCCCTGATACACGTTACTTGCCAGGCCATGCGCCTGCCAGCTGACTGAAATGCCGTTGAGAACTGAGTGGTGATGCGGCTGCCTGACCACAGGCCGTGAGCATTTAACATCACGCTGGATTTCTTCTCACCCGTTACCCGGGGTGTGTGAGCCCACGCACACTTTGAGCGGTCGCGAGAAATTTCCGGCCCGGGCGTCAACCCGTGCGTTCCAGATTCGTTGTTGCTGTCATCCGGATAACAAACCGACTGAACAACGACCCCTGGAGATCTGAGCAATGAACACCGTACGTCAACACATTCGAATTCTGCTGTCGGCGACCGCCATCGCTGCACCGCTGGTACTGGGCCTGATGAGCCCGGCGGCCGAGGCCCGCGAGCGGGCCGTGCAGCGTAGCAATGCCGCAGGCGCCACCATTCACCGTAATACTGTGCGCAAGATGGAAAGCGGCACGGTTACCAGCAACAACACACGAGTGGGCGCCAATGGTCAGGTCAGCACCCGCACCAGCACGGGGACACTCGACAAGGAAGCCGGCACCTGGTCGCGCAGCGCAATCACCACGGGCCCGAACGGCAAGACCAGCACCTTCAATGCCGATGTGGTCAAAACCGAAGACGGTTATGTACGTGACGCCAGCCGCGTCGGCCCCAATGGCAAAACCTCCAGCACACACACGGAGATGGTGAAGACCGAAGACGGCCGCTCTGTTGACACGACGCATACCGGCCCCAATGGCGGGGTGAGCACACGCTCCACCGATGTTGTGCGCACCGAAAACGGCAGCGAACGCAGCACCACGGTTACGGGCCCGCAAGGTCAGACCCGCTCAACGGTCACAAGCCGCACGTTCACGCCCGCCCCCTGATTGCCTCGCCCCCTTGCGGGCACTTCCTGTGGAGGTGCCCGCATTCTTGATGGCTGTCGTATAGTTGACCGTGAATTCACTTTTCTTTCTGCGGATGTTCCATGCAACCCACTCTCACTGTTCGCAACAGCTCGCTGGCCCTGTGTCTGCTGGGCCTGACGTTCACGGCACACGCTGCCGATGACAGTTATGTATCGGCCATGAACTATGTGTCGCTGGATGTGCAGGCCGACAATGCCGACAGTCGCGATGTGTCCTTCACAGGCAGTCTTGGCATGGGTCAGTATTTCTGGCTGCAGGGCAGCGTCGGCAAGCTGGAGGACAGCAGCAACCTCAACCTGGGCGACATGAATCACTTCGGCATCGGCATGGGGCTGCAGGGCCAGCATCTGATGTTCAGGATCAATACCAGCCGCTATAGCAGCGATGGTGCGTACCGGCAACGCGATGTGGATGCCAGCATTGAATGGCGTGCCGAACGTTTCACGGCGGGTTTCGATGCCAAGCATCGCAGCACCGACAACAGTCTGGATACGGTGCGCAACTTTCCCACGCTGGGGCAGACCAATGTCGCACTGCATGTTGACGAGACGCTGACTGGCCGCGGCTATGGCGCACACGCTTCATTCGAAGTGACGGATGCGTTCAGTGTTTATCTGGCCGGCATGACCTACAGCTACGACAGCGACTACACGCTGACCTCCAGCACCAATCCGTTGCTGGTCCGGCGCCTGCTGAACCAGTATCCCACCCTTGCCGAAACTCTTTACTTGAACGATTCCGGCCTGACCCGCTCGCTGGCGCTGCTGGATAGCAGTTACAACCTCGGCGCCAGTTACCAGTTCAACTCGGCGCTGCTGTCCGCACAATATTTCATCGACCAGGCGCTCGACACCGGCGACCAGACCCAGACTGCCAGCGTCGGGCTGAGTTTCTTCGTGGGCGATCACTGGATTCTGGCGCCGCAGCTGGGTCAATCGAGCAGCGATGTCGCCGGCGACGTTACTTTTGGCGGACTGTCGATCAGCTACAACTGGTAAGTGGCCATCCTGTAGAAACTTCGGGGTGGATGCTTCAGGCGACGCGCCCGCGTAAACTAGTGGCTCTTTTCCCGTAGTTGAGGTTGAACCATGAGCCTGTCGTTGCGTGAGCAATTGCTGCAAGCCGGGTTGGTCAGTTCCAAACAGGCTAAACAGGCCGAGCAGCAGAAACACCAGCAAACCAGGCAACAGCAAAAAACCCAGCCCCGCTCGCAGCCCGCTGCGCCTACTGCCCAGCAACTGGCGCAACAGCAGGTGCATGCCGCCAAAGTCGCACGCGATCAGGAACTGAATCGTCTGCGCCAGGAAGCCAGGGAGCGTCAGGCGCGGCTTGCCGAGATTCGCCAGATCGTCGAACAGAACCGCCTGCCGCGCATTGAAAGCGATGACTATTTCAATTTTGTTCACAAGAACAGGATTCACCGCATTGCGGTGGACGCCAGCTTGCGTGAACGCCTTGCCAGTGGCAGCGTGATGATTGTCCGCTATGGCAAGTTCTATGCGTCCGTGCTGCCGGAAATCGCTGAGCGGGTACGCGAGCGTGACGCAGATTCGGTGGTGGATCTGAATGCACAACTGTCGGCTGACCGCGCACCCGCTGAAGACGATCCTTATAAAGACTTCGCAGTGCCGGATGATTTGATGTGGTGAGTCAATCCCTGTCATTTCTCGCCACGCTCGAAATGACAGTCAGGCGATTTCCGTAAGTGAAATCTGCAACTCGCAAACACGGCCTGGCGCGCATCCTGTCGAAGCTGGGCATCTGCTCACGCACGCAGGCTGCTGCGATGATTGCTGCTGGCCGCGTCAGCGTGAACGGCCAGGTGCAACGTAACCCGGAACATCCCACCGACGGCACGCGCGATCGCATCAACATCGACGGCCATACAATACAAGCGGCAGAGCGCTTTTATATGGCCCTCAACAAACCCCGCGGACTGATCGTCAGTACCGCCGATGAACGCGGGCGCGACACCATCTATTCGCTACTTGATGCAACGAACCTGCCCTGGCTGGCGCCGGTGGGTCGGCTGGATAAAGCCAGCGAAGGATTACTGTTACTCAGCAATGATCCAGAATGGGCCGCCGGCATTACCGAGCCAAAAGGCAGGTTGCTCAAGACCTACCACGTGCAGATATCCGGCATTCCCGATCAGTCCGTGCTCGATACCATGATCAGCGGCATCGAAGATGCTGGCGAACATCTCCATGCAGTCAGCGTGCAAAGACTGCGTGTCGGCGAAAAAAATACCTGGCTTGAAGTGATTCTGGACGAAGGTCGCAACCGTCACATCCGGCGTTTACTGAGCGCACTGGATCATGAAGTGCTGCGGCTGGTGCGTATCGCCATTGGATCTGTGGAACTGGGAACACTGGCCAAAGGGCAATGGCGACGGCTGTCAGCGAGTGAAGCAGCTCAGCTCGCTACAGTACGATCTCGTTAGCCCCTGTTACCACCCGATGGTCAGGTGTGTGCTGACCCACAGCGCAATCACCATCAAGATCAGACCAGGCACGACACGCAGGCCAAACGCAAAGCCACCACTGACGAAGGCAATCACCGCCTTGGTGAGGGTATTGGCGCTAACCGCGAGCAATATGGCGAACACCGCCGTGGCAACAGACATACTGCCGCCCACCGCGAGTGTTGCTGCAGACGCCGTTGACGAATGTGCATCAGCGAAACCGGCCAGCACCACACCGATGCTGGCGCCCGCAGCGCCATAGCGATCAGCCAGAAAAGCTGAGACCAGCATCACTACCGTCACCATCAGGGCAAACCCGAAAGCGCGTTTCAACTCGAAGGCACGCCCCGGCAACTCGTTGCTGACCCGGGTTTGTTGCGCGTGCCAGGCAAGCACCACGCCATAAGCTGTCGTCACCAGCGCAACGAACAACAAGGCCGGTAACAGATCGTTGGCCAGGCCCGGATTGGCCAGATACAGAATCATGATCAGTTGCAACACCGTGGCCACCGATGACAGCGCCGCGCCTGCGGCAGCAGCACGCATCAGTGGCGGGGTATTGCGATTGTGGGCCGCCATGGCCGCGATGGTAGCTGCGCTGGAAATAAAACCGCCGAAGAAACCTGCCCAGGCCAGGCCTTGTCCGTTTCTGAAACTGCGGATGGCCACGTACCCGATGGCGTTGATCAATAGCACCAATACCGTGATGCGCCAGATCAGATGCGGATTTACTACGCCATAAGGGTCCAGGGCGTGATCCGGCAAAACTGGCAGAATGATCAAGGCAGCAGCAGCCAGCAGGATACCGTCGAGCACTTCGCGATCGGACAGACGCCGCTTGACCAGCTCGTGCAGCCAGGAACGCGAGGCCAGTAACAAGGCCAACACCGTACCCAACGCCGCTGTCAGTTCTGGATGGGTGAGCGCCAGTACACCCAGCGCATAGGTTGCCAGCAATGCAACTTCGGTGGTGATACCCGGATCATCGCTCCGGGTGCGCCAGTAGCCTGCCGCAGTGAACACCACCACACCCATGCCGAACACAACCATCAGTGCAATCAGCGTGGAAGCAGCAGCGATTGCGCCGAGCAAGGCAACGATGGCAAAGGTACGCACGCCGGCTACGCTGCGATCGGGTCCACTGCCCTTGCTGCGTTCGCGCTCGACGCCAATCAGCAGCCCCACACCCAGCGCCACGACCAGACCGAGCACTGTCGGCGTCCAGACTGAGTCAAAGGCATTCATTGGCAACTCAGAGTATCAGCTGCGGCGACTCATTCTTCAGCCTTGACCATCACCCGCTCGATACGCAAATCCGGCACCAGCCACATCAAGGCAACACCCACGTACAGCGCACAGGATAGCCACACGTTGACAAAGGCCAAGCCAATGGCGGCTGCGTAAAACAGTGGCGATATCTTGCCCTTGAAGTCACTGCCCAATGCTTGCGCCAGCACTGAGTCCTTGCCATGCCGGGCGATCAATGCGTGGGCAAGAATGTAGTAAGCGATGGCGGCGCCCAGCAACACGATGCCGTAACCGGCAACCGGCCATGGCGCAAAATGATTCTCGCCCATCCAGCCGGTCGCGAACGGCACCAGCGATAACCAGAACAACAAATGCAGGTTGGCCCACAGAATGCGGCCATTCACCTGCTTCACCGCATGCAGCATGTGGTGGTGATTATTCCAGTAGATGCCGATATACACGAAGCTGAGCACATAACTCAAAGCCACCGGCCACAAGGCCTGCAACGCCGACAGCGACGCATCGTGCGGCACCTTCAATTCCAGCACCATGATGGTGATGATGATGGCGATTACGCCATCGCTGAATGCTTCAAGACGGCCTTTGCCCATCAGAGGTTTCCACGTGTGGCGATATGGATGATTTGCTCAGTGATGCGCGCAGTTTGCCGACCAGATGACTGACATATTCCGGCGAACGCGTATTGCGCGCCATCAGCATGTATACCGCAGGCACCACATACAGCGTCAACACCAGCGACAGCGTGACGCCGAACACGATCACTGCACCGATTGGACGCCGACTTTCGGCGCCCGGGCCGGATGCCAGTAGCAAGGGCAGGCTGCCAAACACGATACACATGCTGGTCATGAGCACCGGACGCAACCGGGTAGCTGACGCATTGATAATTGCCTCGACAAACTCCATGCCGCGGTCACGCAACTGGTTGGCAAACTCCACAATCAGAATGCCGTTCTTGGCCGCCAGGCCAATCAGCATCACCGCGCCAATCTGGCTGAATACATTGATGGAGCTGCCCTGCCACCACAGCCCCAATGCTGCCCCTGCAATGGCGATCGGCACGGTAGAGAGGATGATGGCCGGGTGCCGGAAGTTTTCAAACTGAGCCGCCAGCACCAGATAAACGATGACGAGGGCCAGCACGAACATGGTGTACAGCGCGCTGCCAGATTTCTTGAATTCATACGACTGGCCGTCGTAGCCGATGCTGGCCTCGGGCGGCAGTTCGGTACGCGCCACATTCTCCAGAAAGGTGAGCGCTTCGCCCAATGAATAACCATCGGCCAATCCTGCGGTAATCTTGATGGCCCGCTGACGGTTGAAGCGGTTCAATTCCCGGGGAGCAGCCTCCTCTTTCACTACCACCAGATTGGATAGTGGGATCAGGGTGCCTGAATTGCTGGAGCGCACGTAGATATTGTCGAGATCGCTGGGTGAGGCACGGTCTTCGAGACGGGCCTGCAGCATCACATTGTATTCTTCACCACGATCCACATACGTCGTCACTCGGCGGGCGCCGAGCATCGACTCCAGCGTCTGCCCGACGGTTTGCAGTGAAACGCCCAGATCCGCGGCGCGTTGCCGATCAATCTCGATCTTCAACTGTGGCTTGCGTTCGTCGTAGTCCGACATCGGATTGAGCAATCCGGGGTTGTCGCCGGCGCGCGCCAGAACGATGTCACGCCACTTGACCAGCTCTTCATAGCTCGGCCCACCCAGCACAAACTGCACCGGTTGGCCACCACCACCGCCGCCGCCACCTAGACCCGTCGGCGTTTGCACCGAGACGCGCACTCCCGGCAGCGCCGCAAGTTTGCCGCGCACCCGATTGGCCACTTGTTGTGCCGTGTCAGTGCGCTGATCCCAGGAAGATAACAGCAAAACCACTCGTGAGCCGCCCCCGCCTCCACCCCCGGGGCCGCCGCCACCCATACGCGCAACAAAACTCCTGGCAACGCCGCTTTCAAGCTCTTCCTTGGCCACTTCCTCCGCCTGTCGCAGGTAGCGATCAATGTACTGAACGCTGGAGCCTTCCGGCGCATTGAGGCTGATCATGATCCAGCCACGATCATCCTGCGGGACATATTCGCTGGGCAGCGTACGGAAAATGCCATAACCCATGGCAGAAACCAGTACCGCCAACGCAACGACCATCCAGGCATGATGCACTGCCACTGTCAGCGTGCGTCGATAGAACGCCACCAGCCTGCTGAATGCCGAATCCACGACACGTGTCACCCGACCGCGCACGATGCCGCGCGAGAACATGATGGACGCCAGCATGGGGGTCAGCGTCAAGGCAACAAAGGAGGAGAACAGGATGGCTGCGGCCATGGAAATGCCGAACTCAGCAAAAAGTTTGCCCAGGTTGCCGGGAATGAAAGAAAGCGGCAAAAACACGGCGGTCAGCGCCAGGGTGGTGGCAATCACCGCAAAGCCGATCTCCTTGCTGCCATCAATCGCCGCAATCAGGGCGGGTTCGCCTTCCTCAATGCGACGTACGATGTTTTCCATCACCACGATGGCGTCATCCACCACCAGACCAATCGCCAGCACCGCCCCCAGCAAGGTCAGCACATTAATGGAGAAGCCGAGCGCCGACATGACCAGACAGGCTGAAACCAGCGACACCGGAATGGTGACCACCGGAATGAGTGTGGCGCGCAAGGTGCCCAGAAAGGCATAAATTACCACCAGCACCAGCAGCAGCGCGATCCCGAGCGTCACAATCACTTCATGGATGGAATCAGCCACGAAGGTTGAATTGTCCTGCGCGATGGTGAGCTGTATGTCCTTGGGCAAATCACGCTTCAGCTCCTCCACCACGTTCCGAACCCCGGCCGCCACCTCAAGTACATTGGCTGTAGAAGTAGGCTGCACTTGCAGGGACACGTCCGGCTGTCCGGAACGCCGCGACACGGTGCGCGCATCCTCAGGACCAATGTTGACCGTCGCCACTTCGCTCAGTGGCACCAGGTAACCATTGGCGCCACGCCCGACCACCAGATTGCGGAAGTCCTGTTCCGAAAGCATTCTGGTATCGGTGCGCAAGGTAAATTCGCGCTGCTCTGACTCCAGTCGTCCGGCGGGCAATTCAACATTTTCCCTGCGCAGCGCAGTCTCGACGTCCTGCACGGTCAGTTGCCGCGCCGCAAGCGCACGCCGATCCAGCCAGACGCGCATCGAATATTTCTGCGCACCCATGGTCTGCACCGTGGCAACACCGGGTACTACGGTAATACGATCCAGGATGTAGCGATTGGCGTAGTCGGTCAGGTCGCCGACGCTGCGTGTCTCGCTGCTCAACGACACACCCATCACACTTTCAGAAGTCACATCCACTTTGCTGATCTGCGGCGGATCGGCTTCTACGGGCAAATTGGCCGACACGCGTGACACCCGATCGCGTACATCATTGGCCGCTGCCTCGATATCGGTGTCCACGGTGAACTGAAGACTGACGCGCCCATTCTCGTCCTGACTGGATGATTTGAGTTTTTCCAGCCCTTCGATCCCCGCCAGCTGGTTCTCCACCACACGGGTAATTTTGGTCTCAATCACATCGGCAGATGCGCCGCGATAGCCAATGCGCACACTGACTTCCGGCGCTTCGACTCGCGGATATTCACGGACTGGCAGACGCGACAGCGCCATCAAGCCCAGAATGGTCAGCAACAGGCTGATCACCACGGCGAATACCGGACGCCGCACCGAGATGTCGGAAATAATCATCAGGACTCCGCAGTACGCGCAGCGCCGGCCACCATTACCTTGGCGCCGTCACTGAGTTTCTCGCCACCTTCCACCACCAGCAGATCGCCGGCCTTCAGCCCTTGCCGCGCTTCCACCATACCCGGCTTGCGCCGCCCGATGGACACCTGCACTTTGCTGGCCGTGTTGTCATTCACCACATACACATACTGCCGTTCGCCCTGTGGCATCAGCGCCTGCTCGGGAATCATCAACACATTGCCCTGCGAACGGGTCAGATGCACGGTCATGAACATACCGGGCTTGAGCTTCTGGTCACGATTGTCAATGAGTGCGCGCACCACCACCGAACGGGTGACCGGATCTACCCGCGTAGCCATGCTGCTGACACGACCGCGGAAAGACTCACCCAGAAAGGCCGCGCTTTGCGCTTCCACAAGCTGGCCTTCCTTTACCGAGGCCAGATAGCTTTCCGGCATGGTGAAATCGAGCTTGATGGTACTGGTATCGTCCAGCGTGCTGATCACCTGACCGGGCGTAACCAGTGACCCCACACTGACAATACGCAGCCCCATGCGACCACCGAAGGGGGCACGAATCACGGTGTCATTCACGCGTGCCTGTGCTGCATCCACCGCTGCCTTGCTGCTCAGCATCCTGGCTTCCAGCTGGATGAGGTCAGACTCGGACAGCGCCTTGCTCTGGAATAGCTCGCGGCTGCGCTGGTACTGACTCTGGGTATCACGCAGCGAGGCCTCTGCGGAGGCCAGATTGGCGCGCGCTTCTGAGCCATCAAACTCGATCAGCACTGCGCCCTGCTTGACGAACTGACCTTCGCGAAAATGCACCGCCACCACGCGATTGGTGGACTTGGCAGTAATATCAACCGCCTCATTGGATTTGGCGGTACCCAGCGCTTCGGTTTCGTCAACAAAGTTACTTAGCTTGATGGGCTCCGCCACCACCGCAACGGCACGACTGGCACCCGCACCGGCGCCCATACCCGCAGCAGCCATACCGCTACCGGCTTGAGTCCCGGCCACCGGGGAATCGTTGTCATCAGCCTCATTGCTACACGCACTCACCCCCATCCAGGCAGCGAACACCAGACAAAGCACACGTCGCGCAGGTTGACCCGCTAGATTCAAACTGAATTTCACTAGAACTCCGCATCCGAACCGTCGTTGATACCTTCAAACAGGACCGTACTCAAATAGCGTTCAGCCGTATCCGGCAACATGGCCAGAATCACTGAACCCGGCGGCGCTCCCTGCGCCACCTTAAGCGCTGCAGCAAATGTGCCGCCAGAGGAAATGCCGCAGAAAATGCCTTCCTTCATGGCCAGTGCCCGCGCGGTCTGGATGGCCTCGTCATCACTGACCGGGACAATATCGTCTGCTACGGTGCGATCCAGCACGGCAGGCACGAAATCAGGCGTCCAGCCCTGAATCTTGTGCGGCTTGAACTCCGCTCCTTGGAGTAGCGAAGCACCGGCAGGTTCAGTCGCAATAACTTTTATGTCGGGACGCGCCTTCTTGAGTATTTGACCCGCGCCAGTCAGCGTGCCGCCGGTACCCCAGCCGGTGACCCAGAAGTCCAGGCGCTTGCCGGCAAAGTCACTGAGGATTTCAGGGCCGGTGGTGTTGCGGTGATACTCAGGGTTGGCAGGGTTTTCAAATTGGCTGGCCCAGAACCAGCCATTCTTTTCCGCCAGTTCCTTCGCCTTGCGCACCATCCCGGTGCCGCGCTCAGCCGCTGGCGTGAGAATGACCTTCGCGCCCAGCGCGCGCATGATCTTGCGGCGCTCCACCGAGAAGGTTTCCACCATGGTGGCGACGAACGGATAGCCCTTGGCGGCGCACACCATGGCCAGCGCGATACCGGTGTTGCCGGAGGTGGCCTCCACCACGGTCTGACCGGGTTTGAGCGTACCGCGCCGTTCGGCGTCTTCGATGATGCCAATGGCCAGACGATCCTTCACTGAAGACAAGGGGTTGAAGAACTCGCACTTGACGTACATCGTCACCTGCGCCGGGGCGAGGCGATTGATGCGGACGATGGGCGTGCGGCCGATGGTGCCGAGAATACTGTCGTAAATCATGCCGACTCCCTGGATTAAGAGCGGTTGACCCCGCGCTGGGACGAACGGCGAGTATGGCCCGTTCAGATTGCAGTGGCGAGTTTCTTGACCTCCGTTGACATACTCAGGCGCTCCGAAACAATTGGGCCAAATGACAGGTTTTTGACAGGTAAAGTCAGGGTCTCACCTAGTGAGTAACCACTCCGCCAGCGCTTTGGGAATCTCCTGCTGCGCCTTGCTGCTGACATAGATGCCAATGTGACCACCGGTAAACGCCAGCTCGGAATAGTCCTTTGAGCCCACGTACTGTCTGAGACAACTGGAAGCCGCTGGCGGCACCAGATGATCCTGCGTGGCATAGACATTCAGCACCGGCTGTTTGATGTTGCCCAACTTGACTGGCTTACCGCCAATCACCAGCTCACCCTTTATCAGTCGATTGTGCTGGTACAGGTTGGTGACGAATTGCGCGAACATCGCACCGGGTTGATCGGGACTGTCGAATATCCATTTTTCCATGCGCAGGAAATTTTCCAGTTTGGCAGGGTCCTGTGCGATATCCAGCAGCGCCATGTATTTCTGGCTCAGCAATCGAAATGGCATCAGCGTGACAAACACGGCATTGAGCAAGTCACCGGACACATTGCCCGAAGCCGCCACCAGCGCTTCAACATCCAGCTGTCGCACCCACTTCGACAGCAGATCGTCCGGCGTCTGGAAATCCACCGGCGTCACCATGGTGATCAGGCCTTTCACGCGTTCTGGATGTAGTGCGGTGAAGCACAGACTCAAGGCACCACCCTGACACACACCGAGCAGATTAACCTGCGGCTCGCTGCGCAGCTCACACACTTTGTCGGCGCAGCGCAGCAGATAGCCATTCACGTAGTCATTCATGTCGAGAAAGCGGTCTGCACCATCGGGATAGCCCCAGTCGATCAGGAACACGTCAATGCCCTGCTGCAACAGACCGCGAATCAATGAGCGATCCGGCTGCAGATCCATCATGTAGGGACGATTCACCAGCGCATAACAGATCAGTACCGCTGGCCCCGGCTCGACGCCTTCTGCTGGCCGATAGCGATACAGCGTGAGTTTATTTTCGCGATACACCGCCTCCCTGGCTGCGGTACCGATGTCCACATCGCGAGTATTTGCCAGCGCACTCAGCAATTCAGCAGCGCGCTGTTGCATGTCAGCCACTTCACGACGGGTCTGTTCGGGATCAGGTTGCCAGTTGTTCATGCCGCTTAATCCTTGCGACGCGTACTGGTCTTCTTTCGGGCGCGTGGCTTGACGGCCAGTTGCTGCTCCAGCTCCGCCACTTTCGCCATCACTTCACGCAGACGCAGATGCACACTGTTCAGCTCACTGCGGGTGGGCAGATCCTGCTGGCGCAACCATTGCTCCATCAAGGCCTGCTGCGCCAGTTTCAGACGGCTCTGCGCGTTGCCACTGGCAGTCTGTGCGGCAATAAATTCGGGATCGCGCGCCAGTGGCGCAAAGGCCTGCTCGCCACATTCAATCCACAGTTCATACAAGTCACGCAAACCGGTGATAGGCCGGCCCTGTGCCGCGCGTGCTTCTATCTGTGCAGGTACAGCTTGTAGCGATTGCGCGAACACCTGGCCATAGGCCTGTGATACGGCCTGCGCACGCAACTGGTTTTCGGCCTGCGCCTTGAGATAGTCCTGCCACAGCGCTTGCTGTTCGCGCGCCGGACCCAGCGGGAAAACCTGCTGCATTTGCTGCCACCAATTCGCCTGTAGCTGTTTTTCAGACGGCGCGCCCAGCTCACCCACTGCACCCATGCCAGACTGCAGCAGAGTCTGGAAACCCTGTATCACATTCGTTGCTTGCGGCGACAGGCCATCCATATTCAGATGCTCACGCAGGATGTCCATGCCCGCACGCATGGTATCGCTGCGCCCGGAGACCGCTGCTTGCCAGCGACCCAGCCAGTCATGCTGGGTTTCCAGCCAGGCATCGATCCAGTTCGGCTGGTGCGTAGTGCGATCGTGGTCAGTCACGGTAATGAGCGAAGCTCGTTTTGCAGCAGAGGGCCGCAGCTTAGCACTCACTTATCACTCATATCATCACTCGGGTACCGCTGCGGATAATGGCGAACCGTGGGCATATTCCCAGGCCAGAATCACCTGTTTGCGCTCCAGCCCGCCGCTATAACCGCCCAGCCCGCCATTGGCGCGCAACACGCGATGACAGGGAATGAGGCACAACAGTGGATTGGCGCCTACGGCATTGCCCACCGCCCGCGCGGCGCCGGGACGCTTGATCTGTGCCGCCAGCGCGCCATAGTCGGTAAATTGCTGCGAACCCAGCTTGAGCAAGGCCCGCCACACCTGTAGCTGGAAGTTGCTGCCCTGCACCAGCAGGCGCAGGGGCTGTGCAACTTTCGGCCATTGCCACAAGGCATACACGCGCGCTATCGCTGCTGTATCGTCACGCTGCCAGCGGGCATTCGGCCAGAAACGACGCAGGTGCTGTTCGGCACGGTACGCATCGGCATCGACCGGCATAAATTCAAGCTGACACAGACCACGTTCATTCCACACCAGCCAGGCCGGACCAAACGGACTCGCCGCGATTCCAAAGGTGAGCGACAGGCCAACGCCGCCAGACTTGTACTCGCCCGGCGTCATGGCTTCGAGCGTGACAAACAGATCATGCAGCCGCCCCGGTCCGGACAAACCGGATTCCAGCGCCGCACGCATCACTGAATGCGCTTGTGAATGCCCCTGTGCATACCTCTGGGAATCTCTGGGAATTCATCTGGGAATTCGCGTGGCGCAACTGCAATTTGGCGGCATCCAGCGTCAGTCGTTGCACGAATTGTTTGGGCGTAATGCCGGCCCACTGACGAAACAGGCGATTGAAGTGCGCGGCGCTCAAGCCGGCCTCACCAGCGATACGTAGCAGATCCGGCTGCTCGCGGAAATGCTCCGCCACATAAACAATGGCGCGCTCAATGCGGGCGTAGTCGATGGCATTCAGAAAGTGGTCATCACTCATGCCGCAAGCATGCTGCAAGTCGCGCAGCCCGGCCACCCGATTCTTGCGCTTCATACGCTACATTCATACGTTACACTGACGCGATCATGAGAATTGCTTTCGTCGCCTCTGAAATCACTCCCTTTGCCAAGACCGGCGGGCTGGCAGATGTAGCGGGCGCCTTGCCACAAGCCCTGCAGCAACTGGGGCACGAGCTGCGGGTATTCATGCCGCTGTATGCCACTGTGCGCAATGGCCCGTTTGCTTTGCAGCCCGTGGAAAATATCCAGAACGTGGCGCTGACAATGGGTGCGCAGACCTACGAGTTTTCGGTGTTCAGCAGTACGCCGCCGGGGGCGGGTCTCGGCATCTACCTGATCGACTGCCCCGAGCTGTATTCGCGCCGCACGCTGTACACCAATGATGCGGACGAGCATCGCCGTTTCATCCTGCTGCAACGCGCGACGCTGGAATCGCTGCAACGCATGCAGTTCGCGCCCGACATTCTGCATTGCAATGACTGGCACACCGCCTTGTTGCCATTGCTGCTCAGAACCAGTTACAGCTGGGATCGACTGTTCCAGAACACACGCTCGCTCATCAGCATTCACAATATCGGCTATCAGGGCATATTTGCCGCCTCCGCCATGCTGGACCTGGGCGTGCTGGACGTGCTGGCGCATATCCGCAGCGAAGACCGCATGCTCGGTCAGATCAACTGGCTGAAGGAAGGCATCTATCACGCCGACGCAGTGAGTACGGTCAGCCCGACTTACGCACGCGAGATCTGCATGCCGGAAGAAGGTTACGGACTGGATACCACCTTGCGCGCCCGTACCGATGCCGTGGTTGGCATCCTTAATGGTGTGGACTATCAAAGCTGGAACCCAGCTACTGACGCCATGCTGCCCGCGCAATTCACCGCCGATAATCTGCGTGGCAAGCAGCAGTGCAAGCGCGCGCTGCTCAAACTGGCGCAGCTTCCTGTAGACGAAACCACGCCACTGATCGGGATTGTGTCGCGGCTCGCTCATCAGAAAGGCATCGACCTGTTGATGCAGACGCTGCCTGAGTTGCTGAGTTCACGCGAGTTCGCACTGTGCATTCTCGGTAGTGGTGACCCACAGTACGTGGCGTTCTTCAATGAACTGGCGCAGCGCTTTCCGGAGCGCGTTTATTTCCGTCATGGTTATGATGAACCCCTGGCGCACCTGATCGAAGCCGGCAGCGACCTGTTCCTGATGCCCTCGCTGTATGAGCCCTGCGGACTGAATCAGATGTACAGCCTCAAGTACGGCACCATTCCCATCGTGCGCCGGACCGGCGGCCTGGCTGACTCGGTACAGATGTGGGATGGCCGCAACGGCAACGGCGTGATGTTCAACGACTACGATGCGGCTGCAGTGAACTGGGCCGTCAACACTGCGCTGGATCTGTTCAAGGACAATGTGGTCAGAGCGGCCATGATCCGCAATGGCATGACCCGGGATTTTTCATGGGAAAAGCAGGCACTGGAATATGTGCGGCTGTATGGACGGATGATTCAACCCACGTAGGGGCAGTTCGCGAACCGTCCCTACCTCAATATCCCCAGATCCACCATGCCCTGATCGGTGAAGGGAATCTTGCGCACGATGCCCTTGCTGAGCACCACCGTGCCGCTGAATGCGTACTGCACTTTGCCGTTGTTCTTGCTGTCCAGCTTGTTGAGCATACGGCCCACGCTGCTCATGAAGTTGGTGCGCACCACGGTGTCGAATTCCGCTTCACCCAGCGCAGGCACGATGAATGGCTCGTTGCTGGAGCCTTCGGCAAAGCTGTCACCCTGCAAATACAGCTTGTAGTCGATGCCACGGATGGGCAACTCGCGATCATTGGGATTGCGCACATGCAGGCGGATCTTGAATTGCTGACTGAAGACATCGGCCGACACCATGCCGACATTGATGATCGACAGCTTCGGCGCTTCAAACCGGGTGCTGGCGCAACCGCCCATCAGCAACACACAGGCCAGCAGCAAACTCTTGCAGATCAGATTCATGCCATCCTCGCCGGTAACGATTCCCGAATGATTTTCAATCGTGCTGATGGTAAGTCCCGCTGACGATAAACGACACCTGTCGCCAGTACCGGGACAGTGAGCCTGCCCCGGTACTGGCTGCTACAGCGCATCCAGCATTTCGCGCGTGATCAGCAATCGGCCTTTTTCAGTGACGTAGAAACGCCTGGCATCTTCAACAGGATCAACGCCAATTTTCGTGCCCGGCGGCACCACCGCCCCGGTATCGATAATCGCATTCTTGACAATGCAGTCAGGGCCGATACGCACATCCGGGAACAGCAGCGATTTTTCAATGTAGCTGCGCTCGTTGACCCGCACATTGGTGAACAGCAGTGAATCCACCACTTCAGCGCCGGAAATAATGCAGCCACCCGATACCATGGAATTGATCGCCATGCCACGCCGGCCTTCTTCATTGAGCACGAACTTCGCAGGTGGCTGCTGTCGCTGGAAAGTCCAGATCGGCCACTGCGAATCATAGATGTTCAGTTCCGGATCGGCGGCTACCAGCTCCATGTTGGCTTCGTAGAAGGCGTCAACAGTCCCCACATCACGCCAGTACTGCTGCGCCCGCGTGCGCACATCCCGGAATGCATACGCCATCACATTCAGATTGTTGATGGCCTGCGGGATGATGTTCTTGCCGAAGTCATGCGCGCTGTCCGGATCGGCGGCATCCGCCTCCAGCAGCTTGAACAACAGCCGCGCATTGAACACATAGATGCCCATGGAACCCAGGGACATATCTTCCCGGCCCGGCATGCAATCCGGATTGGCGGGTTTTTCATTGAACTTGACGACGCGCTGTCCATCATCAATGGTCATCACGCCAAACCCCTTGGCATCTTCACGCGGTACTTCCACCACACCGACGGTGATGTCGGCACGGCTCTCGACATGGAAAGCCAGCATCGGGCCATAGTCCATTTTGTAGATATGATCGCCGGCCAGCACCAGCACGAAACGCGGGTTGTGGAGCTTCATGATTGACAGGTTCTGATACAGCGCATCGGCCGTACCGCGATACCAGTCTTCGCCCAGCTGCTGCTGCGCCGGAATGATCTCGATAAACTCGCCAAACTCGCCACGCAGGAAGTTCCAGCCGCGCTGCATGTGACGAATCAGTGAATGCGCCTTGTACTGAGTCAGCACCGACACACGCCGGATGCCGGAATTGACGCAGTTGGACAGTACAAAATCGATGATGCGGAACTTGCCGCCAAACTGGGTGGATGGCTTGCAGCGATTCGCGGTCAGATGCTTCAGGCGCTCGCCGCGACCGCCTGCCATGATCACGGCCAGTGTGCTCTGTGTCATCCGGCTCACATAACGCCTGGGCGCAGCCTGACGGCTGGCAGCGGGCTTGGCCGGCGCTGTTTCCGGTTTTGGTTGATGATCCATGCTGACCTCTCTTGATCACGCGGTTCGCACATTCCGGATGCGCGGCTGCGTATTAACTTTCGTTATTCCCCACTACACTGTGCAAACCCTGCCGTTCCACAACATCGTCAAGGATCAATTCAGCGTAATGCCCCGCTTTGCCTCACAAGACTTGAACACCCTGCCCGGCGTTCGCACTGTATCGCATCAATGCGGGTTGTGGCGATGCACACTTGCGTTGCTGACGACCCTGCTGATCGCACCGCATTCAGTCAATGCCGCCGCTGCTGCCCCGGCGTCTGCCAACGACGCAGAACCAAAAACCACCCTGCAAAATCAATGCCTGCCCGGACAGGATGCGTTGCTGCGCGTCCGGCTCAACGGCAGCATCAATCACGAACTGTCATGGGACGCGAGCCAGTTGAATTGCGCTGGATCAGTGCGACCAGACACCCAGGGTGGCAAGGGCGGTTTGCGCCTGCGCTTCAGCGCTCGTGGCAATGCCAAACCCGAAAATCTGGTCATGCTGTTCGGTATCACCGGTCTCAGGGAAGGCGCTGACGGCAAGGCACTGCCCGCCAACCTCACCATCATGATCGAGGGCAAAGGCGAGTTCTACGCCACGCAAGGTGACAACAAATGCACGGTGGATGAAATCCACCAGACACCGCTGCAAGGAATCCCGTTACGCCAGCGCGCCTATCAAGTCAGTGCGCGCGGCTTCTGCACCCAGCCGGCGCGTGCCCTGAATGGCGAAGGCTCAGTGCTGGTCAGTCGTTTCGATTTTGTTGGTCGCGTCGACTTCAGTTCTGATGATTCGACTGACCCCGTTGCGGGCGCCAGCCGCCGCGTCACTCCATTGCAACAGAACAATCCGTGAGTCATTCCCGATATGTATTCCACACTGAAAAAGCTGATCAACTCACTGTTTTTTGCCGCCTTGCTGGGCACCCTGATCAACAGTGCCTGTGCGGATACCGCAACCACTCAGGTGGCGCCTGAACCTCTCAGTAAATTCCCGCAGTCAACACTGGCTATCCATACCCCCGACGGCCGTCAGCATGCCATCCGTATCTGGCTCGCTGACAGCGATGTACATCGTCAGCAGGGCCTGATGTGGGTGAAGTCATTGCCTGACAAGACCGGCATGCTGTTCGTATTTGATCGGCCGCAACAGATCCAGATGTGGATGAAGAACACGCTGATTCCGCTGGATATGCTGTTCATTGACGCGAATGGCCGCATCGACAGCATCGCCGTAAACACCACTCCCATGTCACTGAAAATCATCGCCGCCGAGAATCCGGTGCTCGGCGTACTGGAACTGGCGGGAGGCAGCACTTCGAAGCTGGGCATCAAGGCGGGCGCAATCGTCAAATTTCCGACGTTTGGTTCAGTGAGAGGCAGTCGCTAATAGCGCTAATAGCAGGTTGTATTAAGCCCCCCACCTGTGCTTTGCTTGAATCGTCGTTGAACAAGCAGGCTGCTTCAGCCAGAAAAATCGCCAGTTGAAATTTGAGAAATCCATGTATTGCCGCAACATGAAAATTCGCCGCGCCGTGTTGATTGCGCTCTCGGCCACCCTGGCCAGTGGCAACTACGCGTTAGCCGCTGATGCCGCACCCGTAGACGCGCTGGAAGAAGTCATCGTGACTGGCTCGCGCATCCGTCAGGATACCTACAGCAGCTCGGCACCCATGGACATCCTGACGCCGACCACCGCAATGGCGCAGGGCATCAGCAGTGTGGCTGGCTTGCTGCAGTCTGCAACCATCGCCGCCGGCTCACCGCAGGTCACGGCCGCTTCATCAACTGCCTTTGTGGAAAATGGTGGCATCGGCGCATCGACTCTGTCACTACGCGGCCTGGGCGCCAACCGGACCCTGACCCTGTTGAACGGCCGCCGCGCCGGTCCCGCCGGTACCCGCGGCGGCGTCTCGTCTTTTGATCTGAATGTGATTCCACTGGGCGCCGTCGAACGCATTGAAATACTCAAGGATGGCGCTTCGTCTGTATACGGCTCGGATGCAGTGGCAGGCGTGGTTAATATCATTACCAGAAAAGGTGATGGCGGTTCCGTGGAAGGCTTCGTTTCCAGACCCACGGATAGAGGTGGCGCGGAATCACGCCTCAGCGCCACATGGGGTCAGCAGTTTGATCGTGGCAACTTCAGGGTGACGCTCGACCATCATCGCGAAGCAGAATTGGCCAAGGGTGATCGCGGTTATTTCAGCTGCAATGAATCATACATTTTCAACCCCACCACAGGCGCACGCCGCGACGTGATCGATCCACGCACTGGCAAGCCACGTTGCAACGATCTGACCTGGGGACATGTATGGGTTTATGACTATGCCGCTGATTTCGGCGATGGCTCCAGCAACGTGCCGGATTTCCCTACTCTCACGCAGTACGACTATGACGGCAATCTGGGTCAGTACATCCCCGGCTACGATGTGGATCCAGGCAATCCCTACTGGCTGACCACGCCGGCTGGCTGGTTTCCGGTGAACTACGATCGCGCGTCGGATGCCGTAACCAATGCGGATCACCCGTTCCAGGATGCAGCCTCACTGATCCCGAAAACTGACAGAGACACTCTGTTCGCTGAAGGTGAATTCGAATTCAGCGATAGCGTTACTGGCTATTCAGAAGTTTTGCTGAATCGCCGCAAGACCCATGCAAACGGCTATCGACAATTCTGGGGCTATGTCTATACCGAAGATTTTAATTTCAGTGACTACGATGTCATAGCTGGCTCCGGTAACCCGCTCAGCGCTGGCTGGAGCGGTGCACAATTCCTGAGCCCGTTATCCATCACCGATCATGACGACGATGCTATCGACGTGAAGTACCAGCGCGTCGTGGCTGGATTGCGTGGCGACATCAATGAATCCTGGAACTGGGATGTGTCTTACCAGTTCAGCCAGTCCAATGGTTCGTATACCTTTGATCAGATCTATGCAGACGCCATCGACGATCAGGATTTCGCCCTGGGTTCATGCACGGGCACAGTTACATCAGTACGTGGCGTACCCTGCCTCAACATCCCCTGGCTGGATCCGCAATTCCTGCGCGGCAACTTTTCGCCGCAGATGCAGAACTACCTGTTCGGTAGCGAAACCGGCCAGACCCGGTACACGCAATGGACCATTGAGGGTTATGTAGCGGGTGAGCTGCTGCAACTGCCTCATGGGCCAATGAGCATTGCCGTCGGCGCCCAGTATCAGTACGACAGGATCAAGGATACACCGGGCGAAATCACTCTGGCTGACAACGTCTGGGGCTCTACCACAGCCGGTATCACGCAAGGCGATGACCATTCCAAAGCCCTGTTCGGAGAACTGAACGCTCCACTGCTGGCTGATTTGCCGGCGGTTAAAGCACTCAATCTGAATGCCTCGGTGCGTTATACCGATGTGGCCTCCTATGGCAGTGATACCACTTACAAGGCCGGCCTGAACTGGCAGATCACGCCGACATTGCGTATGCGAGTGAATGAAGGCACGTCCTTCCGCTCGCCCGCATTGTTCGAGCTGTATCTGGCCAACCAGACCAGCTTTGCGCGTCAAAGCAATATTGACCCGTGCCGCAATTGGGGGGACGCATTGGCAACTGGCGGTATTTCTCAACGAGTAGCGGACAATTGTGCTGCCGCCGGATTACCGGATGATTTTGCTGACGCTTTCAGCTCGGCAACCGTGGAAGGCAGCGGCGGTTCTGGACAACTGAAAGCAGAAACTTCCCGATCAAGAACCTTCGGCATCGTCTGGCAGCCGGCATTCGCCGATCTGAACATTTCTGCCGACTATTTCGACATTGATATCAGGAACGAAGTCATCCAGCTTGGCGCCCAATACATCGTACTGGGGTGTTATGACTCAGCGTCCTTCGCCAATGAACCGCTGTGCGATCTGTTCGAGCGAAGATCAAGTGACAACGGTATCGATGATGTCAGGGACGATTTCATGAATATTGCCCGCCAGAAGAATCGTGGCTGGGATCTGGCTGCCACCTATCGGTTAGGCATTGGTCCCGGCAAACTGATCGTCGATACCCAGCATACTTTTCAACTGGAAGATACTCAGGCGCTGTTCGAGGGAACAACCATTGATACCAATGGCGAATTTGGTGACCCCAGATGGACAGGACGTCTCAGCCTGAATTATGAGCTGGATCCGTGGAGCTTCTACTGGGGCATCAACGCCATCGGCAAGGTATCAAATGAGAAAAGATATGGCGGCAACACCGCCACTTATCGCGGCGAAACCGTGAGGATGGTCATCGGCGCGCCGACGATCTCCTATCACTCATTCTCACTCGCCCGTGAGTTCAAGAATGTTGGAGTGTCAGCCACCTTCGGCGTCGCCAATGCCTTCAACCAGCCACCCCCGCAGGTCTCGACGCTGTCCCCTAGTGGACTGGATCTGGAGTTTGAAGGTCGCTCAGCGTTCTATTCGCAGTACGACTGGATCGGCAGACGCTTCTTCTGATCGACGTCGAGCTATCTGCGAAGAAATCGGTTCGACAGGTAGTCACAACATCGGGATCGATGACACCTGACATGCCGACCATATAAGGGTCGGCATGTCCATTCTGGAGTTGATACATGCCGGTGATTCGCGCCAAGGCGGACAATCTCAACGAGCTGAATGCAAATTTTGCACAGACGCCGCTCACTGAACCGGTATTCCTGAACAGCGTACCCAAGTGCGGCACACATCTGATCCGCAATATCTTCCGCATGTTCGTTCCGGTGGCGCAGCAATACCACGCTGCATTCATCCAGATTCCGATCCTGCGCCAGCATCTGGCCGCGTTTTCAGCAGCCACACCGCGACTGAGCTGGGGACACCTGCTGTTCTCGGACGATTCTGCCATCGCACTGCGCAAGGTTCATCACCTGGTGCTGGTACGCGACCCTTATGACTGGGTGCTGGCGCGGGCGCGCTTCTTTCTGTCAGACACCTTTCAGGGATCGCTTGAGCATTTGAAACATGGCAACGTCGCCATGGATGAAATTCTCAACATGATGATTTTCGGCATTCACGACAAGGTGCCAACCCTGCAGGAGATCTACCAACACAATGCCTGCTCGTGGCTGGGCACCAAAGCGACACTGGTGCGCTACGAAGAACTGGTGGGCCACCTGAAGAATCTGCACACCGATGCGGCCAGCAATTACTTCACGGCGCTGCTACGCGCGGGCGGCATCAGGGAACTGCCTGCGGATTGGCGTGAAAGAGTTGTGGTCGGATCAGACCGTAAACAAAGCGGCACGGCGCGCGAGAATCTCAGTGGCCTGTCGGTTGCCATTCCCGATGAACTGCCTGCGGCTCAGAAGCGACTGGTCGAGTTTGCGGCGCCAGGTCTGCGACAGATTCTGGGCTATGCGGGTTAACGTCCCACCAGCCGCGACAACCATGAACTCTTGAGGCCGTCGACGTGCAGATCGTTGACCTTGGGCAACACCAGGTCGGACAGGTCCAGTTTGAGCAGCGCTTCTTCCTGCTGGCCGGTCAGCGGCAAGGTGAATGCATCGGACCTGGCAGATTTCGCGGTCGCCAGAACCGGGTTTGACTGGGTAGCAGCAGCAGAACGCATGAAAACTCCTCAAGGCTGTGTTAATGAACCGTGTGTGATGAACCATGTGTAGTGAACCAGGGTCGTTGCATCAACAGCCTAGTCAATTGAATACAGCCAGCCTGTGAATGGTTTCACGCCTTGGCCGGGCACCCTGTTCTTGCCCAAGGTCTTATGTCGCCATGGTCTTTGCAGGAGGCTGTCGGCACCCAACTACCCATGGCGCCGTATCGGGCTCTGAATTACCCTGCGCAGCATGATCAAGCCCATCTCTGCCTCGTACCGCTTCATGGTCGTCCTTGCCATAGTGCTGCTCGGGGCCTGCTCCAGGGGTAGCGATAACAAGGGTGGCGATGAGAAATTGCCCAGCATTACCGGCACGATCAGTTTCAGCAGTCCGGTTACATTTGACGAAGCTACTCGCCTCGAAATGCAGGTTACAGATGTCTCCATCAGCGACGGTCAGGCCCTGACGGTAGCCAGTATGGCGATTGATAATCTGCACCAGCTGCCTTATCAGTATTCATTGTCTTACTCGCCGGAAAAAATTGACTCAACGCATCGCTACACCATCGAAGCGCGCATCTATGCGGGCCAGACCCTGCGCTTTGCCACCGACACGGCCTATGCGGTGCTGACTCAAGGCAATGCGGCGCAGAGAAATCTGTCCGTGGTCGCCGCAGGTAGCAATACCAGCTCCGCACCCCCCGCAATCAACGGAGCGGTCACGGACAATCAGGACCAGTTTGCCGGAGAGCTGCGCACCCGCAACGAAGTCAGCCTGTATCGTGCAGGACTGAAGGAGGGTCATATCCACTGGCTGGATGAAGAGCGCAGCAATAACTCGCCCGAGCCGCTGCAGGCCCACTATGAATTCAAGGGCGCATTGCTGTTGAACTACCGCGAATCGAGCGTTGAAATAAAATTTGACGAACGTGGCCGCCCACAGTCCATGCGGCGTGGGCAGAAGTCCGTGTCGCTCAAGGATGAAACCACGTTCATCAATGTGGTGCGAAATCGCGCCGAATTATTGCGCAGCCATGCTCTGGCCACGCGCGAATCCCTGTCGCATCGACAAGCCACCGAACAGTGGCAGGGAATGAGCGGTCTGACTCAATTCAAGTAGCGATTACTTCACTGGCACTGTCAAGGTGACAATCAGACCACCCTCTGCGGCGTTCTGCGCTGACACACTGCCGTGATGCACACTCATCACTCGTGAAGTAATCGCCAGACCCAAACCATAACCACCCGTATCGCGTTCGCGCGCCTGCTGCGTGACGCGATAGAACGGTTCAAACAAACGCGTCAGCTCGGCTTCAGGCACGCCCGGGCCGTGATCACGAATGGTCAGAACCGCCTGCTGTCTGGTGACTTCCAGCGCAACCTCAACAGCCGTGTTTTCCTCGGTATAACGCAATGCATTGCGCACCACGTTTTCGATTGCACTTCGCAACAACTCTGCGTCACCCTGGAGTTTCAGCTCGCCGGCAAAATCAAAGGTGACCTGCTTGTTCTGCGCTGCTGCTTCGATGCGTGCGTCTTCGACAATCTCTGCTACCAGGCCGGCATAGTCGATTTCTTCCTGATGCAGGTCCTGCTGCGAGCTGTTCAACCGCCCCAGACGCAGGATTTCACCGATCAGTTCATCGAGTCGTTCGGCTTCGCGTTCGATGCGATCATGTTCGCGTTCCAGATTGGCGCCCTCGCGACGCGCCAGACCCAGCGCCAGACGCAAGCGGGCCAGCGGGGTGCGCAGCTCGTGCGACACATCGCGCAGCAACACTTCCTTGGAGTCGATCAGATTGCGCAGGCGATCCGCCATCTGGTCGAAGTCATGCGCCAGTACACTCAGTTCATCCTTGCGCGAAGAAAACTCATCACCGACACGCGCATCCAGATTGCCATTGGCCAGCGCCCGGGCGCTGGCCTGCAGACGCTCGACCGGCCTGGTCACCGTGCGCGCCAGATACCAGCAGATCGAACCGCTGATGCCGGCCGCAAGCAGCAACAACATGGCCTGGATGCTGGTCGAGCCCAGCACCGACCGTGACCACTTCGGGGAAGGCGAGAAGAACAGGGTGTATACCGCGCCATTGGCAGCGGTAATCTGTGGCGCGCTGCGCAATGGATCGCCGCGGGGTGGGCCACCGCGTTTGGCAGGACCATTGAGAAATCCTTCGCGCTCCATGCCTCGAATACGTCGCTGCATGAAATCCGGTACTGGCCCCTCGGAAACGGCTCGCCCTGAGGCATCCACGGCAAACACATCCAGGCCCGCATGCCGCTTCTTGGTTTCTTCAACCCATTCGCGCAGATCGTCCAGCCCGCCCAGCACCAGCCGTTGTTCAGCAGCCGCAGCCAGTTCACTGGGCGCAAGATCCTGGATCTCGGCCGATCGCTTCATGATCAGGGTGGCCGTGACGCCCACACTACCGGCCAGGATCAGGCCCATCGCCAGCCAGAAATACAGGAAAATGCGCGCGAACAGGCTTTTCACGCAACCTCGCCTTGCGCAGTCAACACATAGCCGGTGCCGCGAATGCTGCGGATTTCCGGCAGACCCGGTACGCCCAGACCCAGTTTGCGGCGCAGGTTGCTGACGTGGGTGTCAATGCTGCGGTCATAGGGCGTGAGCTTGCGGCCCAGTACCCGTTCGGTGAGCAGATCACGCGACTGCACCTGTCCCGGCGAGCGCATCAGCATTTCCAGCACGCGGAACTCGGTGCCGGTCAGACGAATCTGCTTGCCTTCCAGGGCTACACCGAAGGTAGCCGGGTCGAGACGCAGCTGACCCACCGTTACCGGTGGTGAAGGTGCACCGGTATCACGGGTGGTGAAACGTCGCAGTACCGCGCGGATGCGCGCCACCAGCTCACGCGGGTTGAAAGGTTTGGCCAGATAGTCATCGGCGCCCAGCTCCAGACCGACAATACGATCCACATCCGTGCCATGCGCAGTCAGCATGATCACCGGCACTGACAATGTCTGGCGCAGGTTGCGCAGCACATCAAAGCCGTTGAGCGAGGGCAGCATCACATCGAGAATGACCAGATCAAACTTGCTGGTATTAAGCTTGTTAAGCGCGCTGCTGCCGTCATGCGCCACAGTGGTGGTGAACCCTTCCGCTGTCAGGTATTCGGTAAGCATCTGCGCCAGCTCACGGTCGTCATCGACGATCAGCACTGACATGGGTGTATTAGTCATGGTTTTCCGCTCTGCGTGATTTGTAGCGATGGCCCGCCCGGAAATCCGGCGCGAACCCACTCTGTTCGGCATTTGAACGCCTTCAACTCCCCGTGCCAACCGCCTTGTCATGTACTTTGCGGCAATTGGCAATTCTTTGCATCCCCGACAAATGCTGGACTTATCTTAGAACCTGTTCAAAGTCTCGATCAAGGGATGCAGCGCAAGGCGGAACTGCACAAAAAAACGCAGCGTACACATAAGTACGTGAGTATTTTTTGTGCAGTTCCAACGCCGCGATGCGCCCTTCAGCGAGACTTTGAACAGGTTCTTACTGGCTACCCTGCGTTTTCTGGCTGCGCCAGTAGTTGAGCAACAGGAACCCGGTGAGCATACCGCCCAGATGCGCGAAGTGCGCCACGCCTTGCTGGGTGCCAAATACGCCCATAGCCAGTTCGGCCAGACCATACAGGGTGACGAATACCCAGGCCTTCATGGGAATGGGCGGGATCAACAGCATGATGCGCCGCTGTGGAAAGAACATGCCGAACGCCAGCAGCAGGCCAAATACTCCGCCTGAGGCGCCGACGGTGGGCACAACCAGACCACTCGCGCGCGTCACGATCAGATGCAGCGCAGCCGCGCCGACCACGCTGGCAAAGTAGTAAATAAGGTAGCGCTGCGTACCGAGCACCCGCTCGATCTCCGAACCAAACATGTACAACGCAAACATGTTGAAGAACAGATGCGCCGGCGAGCCGTGCATGAAGCTGTAGGTGACCAGTTGCCAGACGTGGAACAACGGCGTATCCCACGGCCACAGGGCAAACCGATACACCACGCCATCGCCGCTGAAGTACTGGATAACGAACACGCCAATGTTGGCGATCAGCAAGTTGCGGGTAATCGGTGACAGTGCATTCATGGGCTACACCAGCACCCGTTCAATGCCGCCACTGTTGGCGCGCTGCACATAGTCCTGCAACCAGCTTTCGCCCAGCACATGCTTGGCGATTTCCACCACAATGTAATCGGCGTCAGTGCCGGCATCATCGTTGTAGCGCTTCAGTCCCTGCATGCACGAAGGGCAGGAAGTCAGGATCTTCACTTCACCGGTGAAGCCATCAGCACGCAATTTGTCCACCCCGCCGCGCATTTCTTCTTCCTTGCGGAAGCGTACCTGCGTGGAAATGTCCGGACGCGAAATCGCCAGCGTGCCCGACTCGCCACAACAACGATCATTCTTCTCGATCTTGCCGTTGAGCTTGTCGTTCATCAGCGAGTTAACCACCTTGAGCGGATCGTAGCTCTTCATCGGCGTGTGGCAGGGGTCGTGATACATGTAGCGCGTGCCGGTGACGCCTTGCAGGTGCACGCCCTTTTCCATCAGATATTCGTGAATATCGATGATGCGGCAACCGGGGAAGATTTCTTCAAACTTGTAATCCTGCAACTGGTCGTAGCAGGTACCGCAACTGACCACCACGGTTTGAATGTCGAGATAGTTAAGCGTGTTGGCGACGCGATGGAACAACACACGATTGTCGGTAACGATTTTCTCGGCCTTATCCGACTGACCTGAACCGCGCTGCGGATAACCACAACACAGATAGCCCGGCGGCAACACCGTTTGCACACCCACGTGCCAGAGCATGGCCTGCGTGGCCAGTCCGACTTGCGAGAACAGGCGCTCCGAACCACAACCCGGAAAATAGAACACCGCTTCACTTTCTGCAGAACCCCGCTTCGGGTCGCGAATCACCGGCACATAGTTGCTGTCTTCAATATCCAGCAAGGCGCGCGCGGTGCGCTTGGGCAGGTTGCCGGGCATCTTCTTGTTGATGAAATGGATGACCTGTTCAGTCACCTTCGGCTTGCCGCCGGTGGTCGCTGGCGGACGCTTGGTCTGCGCCTTCGCAAATACATTCAGCACCGTATTGCCGAGTCGCTGCGCCTTGTAGCCCCAGTCGATCATCACCTTGCGCGTCAGCTTGATGGTTTCCGGATTGGTGGCATTGAGGAATAACATGCTGGCTGCGGTGCCGGGATTGAAGCGCTTTTTGCCCATGCGGCGCAGCAGATCGCGCATCGCCATCGACACATCGCCGAAATCAATATCCACTGGACAGGGCGTTTCGCACTTGTGACATACCGTGCAGTGATCGGCCACGTCACTGAATTCATCCCAGTGCTGAATCGACACACCACGCCGGGTTTGTTCTTCGTACAGGAAGGCTTCGATCAGCAGCGAGGTCGCCAGGATCTTGTTACGCGGTGAATACAGCAGATTGGCGCGCGGCGAATGTGTGGCGCAAACCGGCTTGCACTTGCCACAACGCAGGCAGTCCTTGATCGCACCCGAAATCGAGCTGATGTCGGACTGCTGCATGATCAGCGATTCATGACCCAGCAAATTGAAGCTGGGCGTATAGGCAAAGCGCAGATCCGCGCCCGGTAACAGCTTGCCCTTGTTGAATCTTCCTTCGGGATCAATGCGCTGCTTGTAGGCGCGAAAATCAGCCGTCTCGGCGTCGGTAAGAAATTCCAGCTTGGTAATGCCGATGCCATGTTCACCCGAAATCACGCCATCCAGTGAGCGTGCGATGCCCATGATGCGTTCCACCGCATGCGTGGCGGTCTTGAGCATCTCGTAGTTATCCGAGTTCACCGGAATATTGGTGTGTACGTTGCCATCACCGGCATGCATGTGCAGCGCCACCCACACGCGCCCACGCAGCACCGTCTTGTGGATGTTTTCGCATTCGGTCAGCACCGGTGCGAATACAGCGCCAGAGAAAATGTGGCGCAACTGGGCACGCAGCTCCTGCTTCCAGCTGATGCGAATGCTGCGATCCTGAATCACATCGAACACTTTCAGATCCGGCTGTTGCGCCAGACGCTGTTGAAAATCATTGATCAGGGCTTCGTAACCAAGCGTCGCCAGGACTGGCAACGCTGCAAGTAAACTGTCATCGAGATGCTTGGCAAGATAGTCCCAGCGCTTGTGGATGCGCGCGGTAACGGCCAGCGCCTCAGCCGGCCGCTCACCCAGCATTTCCGCCGCAGGCAGGCGATTCAGTTCCGGATCGTCCGTTGCAGCCAGCTTGAGTTCACCACTCAGGTAGTGCCGCAAGGCATCGAGCAACTCCAGCTTGTTCTTGAATGACAGTTCAATGTTGATGCGCTCAATCGCATCGGTGTATTCACCCATGCGCGGCAGCGGAATCACCACGTCTTCGTTGATCTTGAAGGCGTTGGTATGTTTGGCGATGGCGGCAGTGCGCGAACGATCCACCCAGAATTTCTTGCGGGCATCGGCATTCACGGCGATGAATCCTTCGCCAGTGCGGACATTGGCCATGCGTACGACTTCGGAAGTCGCCAGCGCCACCGCATCCTGATCATCGCCAACGATATCACCCAGCAACACCATCTTGGGCAGCGTGCCGCGCTTGGATTTGGTGGTGTAACCCACGGCCTTCAGATACCGCTCGTCGAGATGTTCCAGGCCTGCAAGCAACACGCCGGTACGCTGCTGATGACTGTCGAGGTAGTCTTTGATCTCGACAATGGACGGAATCGCATCCCGCGCCTGACCGAAGAATTCCAGACACACCGTGCGCGTGTGTTTGGGCATGCGATGCACCACCCAACGCGCCGAAGTGATCAGGCCATCGCAACCTTCCTTCTGCACACCGGGCAGGCCGCCGAGAAATTTGTCGGTGACATCTTTGCCCAGTCCCACCTTGCGAAAACTCCGGCCCTTGATATCCAGTCGTTGTGTGCGAATCACGCGTGCGCTATCGGGATGTTCGCGGCCCTCTTTCCAGGTGAGCTCAAAGCTGGCCACTTCCACATCATGAATCTTGCCGCGGTTATGGCCGATGCGTTGCACTTCCAGCCAGTTGCCTTCGGGGTCCACCATGCGCCACCAGGCAAGGTTATCTACTGCGGTGCCCCACAGCACGGCTTTCTTGCCGCCGGCATTCATGGCGACATTGCCACCTACGCAGGAGGCATCAGCAGAAGTTGGATCAACAGCAAATACATAGCCCGCCTGCTCAGCGGTGTTAGCCACACGCCGCGTCACAACGCCGGCTTCGGTGAAGATGGTAGGCACGGGCTCTGTCACATCCGGCAGTTGCAACAATTCCACCGGCGTGATTTTCTCCAGCTTTTCGGTATTGATGACTGCCGAGAACGGCGTCAGCGGAATCGCGCCGCCGGTATAGCCAGTACCGCCGCCACGCGGGATAACCGTAAGACCTAGCTCAAAACAGCTGCGCACCAGTTGCGGAATCTCGGCCTCGGTGTCGGGCATCAGCACCACGAACGGAAACTCGACGCGCCAGTCGGTGGCGTCGGTGACATGCGAGGTGCGCGCATAGGCATCAAAACAGACATTGTCGTTGCGGGTGTAACGGGTCAGCAGCTTGCGGGCCCTGGCCCGGAGCTGTTCGGTCTGTTTGAACACCGCCTCGAATTCCCGCACCGCCTTGCGCGCGGCCGCCAGCAGCTCACCCACCTTGCGATCACGCTCGGCATCATTCACATCGCGACGCTTGTCGATTTCGCCCAGACGATGATTCAGCGCATCCACCAGCAGGCGGCGGCGCTTGGGGTTATCCAGCAGGTCGTCCTGCAGGTAGGGATTACGCTGCACCACCCAGATATCGCCCAGCACTTCATACAGCATCCGCGCCGAACGACCGGTGCGGCGTTCTTCACGCAGCTCGTGCAGCAGTTGCCATTGCGCCTCACCCAGCAGGCGGATGACGATCTCACGGTCGGAAAACGAGGTGTAGTTATAAGGGATCTCGCGCAGCCGGGCATGCGGCTCGAATAACACCTTGGGCGGTTCTAACTCATTGTCTTCAAAGGGCAGCGGCAGGGATGCGTTCATCTAGGACGGGGTAACCGGGAGCTGATTGGGCGGCTATTGTAAACGTTGCGGAGGCTGGATGGGCGGGGGCAACCACCCAATGTTCATGGGTCGAAAACCACCGTCGCCTGCTGTAGCCTTGGACCCCTTTACAAGGAATGGTCATGAGTAAAACTCTGTTACTGGTGGATTACGAAAACGTCGGCAAGATTGACCTTGCCGGTATCCCGGATGACGTGACCGTACTGTTCTTCTTCGGTGCTTCACAAAAAACCGTTCCCATGGAGTTCCTGAAGGCGGCGCTGAAACTGGGCGAGCGCCTTGTACCCATCGACATTGAAGGACACGGCAAGAATGCGCTGGATTTTCACGATTGCGCTTCTATCTGGGCGAAAAGCTGGCGCTGCGACCCCAGACGTCCTGCGTGATGCCGTTCCAAAGCCAAAGGCTTCGATCCGGCTCAGGCAAGCATATGGTTGGTCGCCGCATTTCAGGTGCGGCGCGCTGCCATGCTCTCTACCACGTGAAACTGTTTGCGCAGACCACCCCTGCGACAACCGCCTCCATGATCAACGGCAGCCACGCCCGGAACGGTCTATCAACGCGCCCTCACGTGGCTGCAAGGCATGGCAAAAAACAAGCGCCCGCGCAAACGCAAAGGTCTGGTGGCGCATCTGCATTCACATTGCGGCAAGAAAATTCCCGCAAGTGAAATAGAGGCTTTTGTCGACCGTCTGATTGCTGCAAAGAAATTGACCGAAAACAACTCGGCCATCACCTATCACTTTTGACACGTCGTTCACTGATGCAGTGAACACGATCACAGCGACCCTGCCACTTTCACGCACCCTGCCAGCCGCAGCTTTGCCCCTGATTTTGCTGCTTCAGATACATCATCAAGGGCTGGAAATACTCAATGATCGCGGAGGCATCCATCTGGCGCGTGCCGGTGAGCCTTTCCAGTGTGTCCTGCCAGGGTTGCGAGCTACCGGCTTGCAACATGGCCATCAATTTCTCGCCGGCGGCCTTGTTGCCGTAGATATCACACTGCGCCAGCGGACCTTTGAAGCCCGCCGCGTCACATAGCGCCTTGTGGAACTGGAACTGCAGGACAAATGACAGGAAGTAGCGCGTGTACGGCGTGTTACCGGCGACGTGGTACTTGGCGCCGGGATCGAAATCATCGGCCGCGCGAGCCATTGGCGCGGTGACGCCCTGATATTGCTCACGCAACGCCCACCAGCTGTCGTTGTATTGCTCAGGTGTTGTTGCGCCCGAAAACACTCTCCAGCGCCATTGATCCACCAGCTTGCCAAATGGCAGGAACACGATCTTGTCCAGAGCCAGCTTCATCTGCGAATTGATGACGGCGCGCTGGTCGGTCTGGACAGCCTTCACCAGGCCGATCTTCTGCAGATGCGCCGGGATCAGTGACAAGGTGATGGTGTCGCCGATGGCTTCATGGAAGCCGTCATGTGCGCCACGCTGGAACAGCGGCGTCTGCTGCTGGTACATCAGGAAGTAGTAGATGTGCCCCAGCTCGTGATGAATGGTGGTGAGCTGTTCTTCATTGGGCTCAATACATTGTTTGATGCGCACATCGGTAATGCCCAGATCCAGATCCCAGGCACTGGCGTGACATTGCACATCACGATCACGCGGTTGCACCAGCAGCGATTTTTTCCAGAAGCTATCCGGCAGTTTGGGCATGCCAAGCGACGTATAGAAGTCTTCGGCAACCCGTGTCATCTTTTCCGCCATGGCGCTGTCGGCGGCATGCTCAATATCGGCTTGCTGCACCACAGTGGGCCTGCCTTTGAAAGCGGCCAGCTGTCGTTGATACTCCTGATTACGCTGTGCCTTGAGCGCACTGGTGACATCCATATCCGCCACACCCTGGTAGGGTTCCATGAGCGGATACAGGTTGCTCCATTGCTGCGCCCACATATTGCCCAGCAGATGCGCGGGAATCAGGCCCTGTTTCGGCACCACCGCGTCGCCATACTTCTGATTGAGCTTGCTACGTACGGTGCAATGCAGTTGTTCATACAGCGGCTGTACCTGCGACCAGAGCCGCTCGACCTCGCCGTCAAACTCGGTGGGTGTCATGTCATAACCACCGCGCCACAGTTCACCGGTATCTGCGAAGCCCACTTCTTTTGCGCCTTCATTCATCAACTCGACAAAACGCTGATAGTCCTGACGAATTGGTTTCGACGTGGCATGCCAACCCGCCCAAGCGTCGGCAATTGCTTTGGGGTTGTGCGAAAAATCGGTGTTGTCGATGATCTTCTCGATGTCCTGCAACGGCAGGCAGCGCTCATTACCGGCAGCATCCTTGCTGCACCATTTTGCCGAACCATAATTAGCCTCCATTTTGGTGGCGATCTTCGCCAGCTCGGTGCGTTTGCCGGCATCTTTGGGCGCAGGCATGGCAGAACCCAGCTTGATCAACAGTAGCGAACGCGCGGTATCAGGCGTCAGCCCCTGCACTTCGTTATAGCGCCTGGCTTCTTCAATAGTCCGGCTTTGAAATTCCAGATACTGCTCGGTGGCCAGCGCGGACAGGCGCTGCGTATCGTCAGTGATATAAGTGGCCGCCACCCAGGACGCCGTACCCCATTCCGGGCCTTTGGTTTTCAGTTCAGCGTTTACCTCACTGATGAACTGGTCGGCGCCGGCTGCGGTCACGCTGTCCTGCTTGCTACAGGCCGAGATACACAATGCAAACATCGTCATTCCGGCAAGGGTCCATCGCATGATTTGTTCCTCAGCACACAGACATAAACGTGACTACTTCACACCACCCATGAGGTAGCGCACACCTCTGGCTGCCAGCAACAACACCAGCGCCGCACCCGCTCCAAAGACAAAAATCGAGAAGAATCGTTCCGGCATGTTGGCGACTGAATCTTCGCCAAAAAATCCCGCCAGCAATCCGGCAATCAGATTACCCAGTGCTGCGCCCATGAACCACACACCCATCATCTGCCCCACATACCGTGGCGGTGACAACTTGGTGACGGCCGACAGACCCACTGGCGACAGGCACAACTCACCAGTGGTGTGCAGCAGGTAGGTCAACAGCAACCAGGTGGGCGCCACCTGCTCACCCCGCACCACAAATTGCGCCGCGAAATACAGCACCAGAAAACCCAGCGCCATTTGCAGCAGCCCGAGCGCCATTTTCATTGGCGTGGATGGCTCCAGCTGACGCGCGCCCAGGCGAATCCACAATGCAGCAAACAGCGGCGCCAGGGTGATGATGAAGAAGGGATTGATGGATTGCAGCCAGGATGCCGGCACTTCCCAGCCGAACACCATGCGATCGGTGTAACGCTCGGCAAACAGATTGAATGACGAACCCGCCTGCTCGAAACCGGACCAGAACAGCGCCGCCGCGACAAACAGCACAATAATCGCGCCAATGCGTTTGCGCTCTTCGGCGTTAAGACCACCCCACAGCAGCACATAGGCGAAGTAGGCCAGCGCCACGGCCACGATCATGACGCCCGTACTCTGCGCCAGCAGCAAAGGATCAAAGCGCAGTTTACCCACGCTCATGGCCACCACCAGAATTGCCAGCAACAATACAAAACCCTGCACGATGCGCCAGTCAACCTGCTGCCTGCGTACCACACTGGCATCGGCAACATTGAACTGCGCCACTCCAGCGGCACCGAGGTAATGCCCGGTGATGCGGTACTGGGCCAGTCCCATCAGCATGAACACTCCCGCCGCACCGAAGCCCCAGTGCCAGCCGACGCGTTCACCCAGATAGCCACACACCAGCTGACCGATGAAAGCGCCGATATTGATGCCCATGTAGAAAATCGAGAAACCGGCATCGCGGCGGGCACCGCTCTCGTCTGCATAGAGCTGCCCCACCATGGCGCTGATATTGGGTTTGAGCAACCCAGTGCCCAGTACAATCAGCAACATGCCGATGAAGAAGGTATTGGTCCACGGCAGAGCCATGGTGAAGTGCCCACAGGCAATCAATATGCCGCCATACCACACCGCATCGCGCTGGCCGAGCAGACGATCCGCCACCCAGCCACCGGCCAGCGTCAGCATGTACACACTGGCGGTGTACAAACCGTAAATGGCGGTGGCCGAGCGATCATCCAGCCCCATGCCACCCTGATCCACGCTCGCCACCATGGCCAGCACCAGAATGGCGCGCATGCCGTAGTAGGAGAACCGCTCCCACATCTCGGTGAAGAACAACGTTGCCAGGCCGCGCGGATGGCCAAACCATCCGGAAGCATTGATCAGAGGAGCTGACATGGCGTTTCCTGTTTTTATACTGAGGTTCGAAACTTGCCCGTGAACAGGCCATCAAGTCAATTGCTTTACCAACCCTCAACCCGGCAGACTCACAATCCTTACTTTTACCTGTTCCCCTTCATGCCAGCCGCTCAATCTCAATTGCAGATTTCATCCAATACATTGTTGCAACCTTGGACCGGCCCCTATGGCGGCGTACCCCCATTTGCCAGCGTACAGGTTGGCGACTTCGCCACTGCCTTGCAGTTGAGCATGGACGAACAACTGCGCGAGATTGACGCCATTGCCAGCAACCCGGCCGCGCCGGACTTTGCCAACACCCTGGCCGCACTCGAAGCCTGCGGCCGCCAGCTGGATCGGGTGCTGGCCGTTTATCACATCTATAGTGGTGGTCTGAGCGATGACGCCGTGCAGGCAGTGGAACGCGAGATGGAACCGAAGCTGGCTGCGTTTCACGATGCCATCACCCAGAACGCCGCCTTGTTTGCCCGCATTGCCAGCGTGTATGCACAGCGCGAACACAGCGGCCTGACGCCTGAGCAGCAGCGCCTGACCTGGGTGCAGTATCAGAACTTCGCACGCGCCGGCGCGCAGCTCAATGCTGCGGACAAAACCCGGCTGTCGGCAATCAATCAACGTCTCGCCGGCCTGTTCACGGAGTTCAGTCAGCGCATTCTGAAAGACGAAAGCGATACCTTTGTGATGCTGGATGACGCCAGCGATCTGGCGGGACTGCCGGAATCAGAACAGGCCGCCGCAGCGGCCGAAGCCAGCGAGCGCGGCTTGCCGGGCAAGTGGGTCATCGCCAACACCCGTTCCAGCGTAGAGCCCTTCCTCACCTATTCAACACGCCGCGACCTGCGTGAAAAGGTCTGGCGCAACTTCATCATGCGTGGCGACAACGACGGCCCGACTCATACCGGAGCGCTGATCACTGAAATCCTCCAGCTGCGCGCCGAACGCGCCGGATTGCTGGGTTACGCCACGCATGCGCACTGGCAGCTGGAAGACGCCATGGCCAAAACCCCTGAGCGCGCCGCAGGACTGCTGCATGCGCTGTGGCAACCGGCGGTCGCACGAGTGCGTGAAGAAGTGACTGACATGCAGCTGCTTGCAGACAAACATTACATCCACATTGAAGCCTGGGACTATCGTTACTACGCCGAACAGGTGCGCAAGGCGCGTTACGATCTCGATGCCAATGAATTGAAGCCGTATCTGCAACTGGAACAATTGCGGGAAGGTTTGTTTTTTGTAGCGGACCGACTGTTCGGCCTGAAGTTTGCTGCGCTCAGCGATGTGCCGGTGTATCACCCTGATGTACGCGTCTGGGCAGTACAGGATGCGCACGGCGCACATGTCGGGCTGTGGTTCTTTGATCCTTATGCGCGACGCGGTAAACAGTCCGGCGCATGGATGAGCGAGTATCGCGGCCAGCAGAAGTTTGCCGACAACATCACGCCGATTGTTTCCAACAATGCGAATTTTTCCAGAGGCTCACCCAATGAGCCGGCGCTGATCAACTGGGATGACGCCGTCACGCTGTTCCATGAATTTGGTCACGCCCTGCATGGCTTGCTGTCGAATGTCAGCTATCCGACGCTGGCCGGCACCAATGTGGCGCGCGACTTTGTTGAATTCCCCTCGCAACTGCTGGAGCACTGGCTGCTGGCGCCGGAAGTACTGAATCGTTTTGCGCGGCACTATCAAACTGATGAACCCATGCCGCCGCATCTGGTGGAGAAGATCACGCGCGCGCGCAACTTCAACCAGGGCTTCGCCACGCTGGAGTATCTGGCCAGCGCCATGATTGATATGGAGTTGCATCTGGCCGGTGGTGAAACTATTGATGCTGTGCAGTTCGAACGTGACACACTCAACAAACTGGGCATGCCGCAGGAAATCGTCATGCGACATCGCACGCCGCAATTCAGTCATGTGTTTTCCAGTGATGGCTACGCGGCCGGTTACTACAGCTATCTGTGGGCCGACACGCTGGTGGCCGATGCCTGGGAAGCCTTCACCCGCAGCGGTGACCTGTTTGACAAACAGCTTGCCGAACGCCTGCGCCTTCATGTATTCACTACCGGCAACCAGCAGGAACCCGAGGTCGCGTATCGCAGCTTCAGGGGCAATGACCCGGATGTGCATGCACTGCTGCGTAAACGTGGCTTTGTGGCAGGATGATTTTGTTTCCGCGTAGGGGCGGTTCGCGAACCGCCCTCTTGATTTGATTGAAAGAGCCGGAAGGCGCTTTGCGAATTGCCACTACGAAAGAACAACAGCAGCAGCGAGCAATCACATGACTGATCTACTCAATAGTATCGACAGCATCGTCTGGGGTCCCGCCATGCTGGTGCTGATTCTCGGCACCGGCCTGTACTTGCAGATCCGCTTGCGCGGCATGCCACTGCTGATGATCGGTCAGGGCTTTCGCATGATCTGGAGGGGCCGCAAGAGCGATACAGGTCATGGCGAAGTCAGCCCGTTCTCGGCGTTAATGACCTGTCTGGCCGCCACTATTGGTGTAGGCAATGTCGTCGGTGTGGCGACGGCCATTGCCATCGGTGGCCCCGGCGCGGTGTTCTGGATGTGGATGACGGCGCTGGTGGGCATGGCCACCAAGTACGCAGAAGTAGTCGTGGCGGTGCAGTTCCGCGAACGCGATGAAGAGGGCCGCTATGTCGGCGGCCCCATGTATGCCATTCGCAACGGTATGGGCAAGCAATGGAAGTGGCTGGGCATTGCTTTCGCCATCTTCGGCGGCATTGCTGGCTTCGGCATCGGCAACATGGTGCAAGCCAACAGCATTGCGGATGCAGTTGAAGGCGCATTCGGCATCAATCACACCACCACCGGCATCGCGCTGCTGATCATTACTGCCGCTGTAGTGCTGGGTGGCATCAAACGTATTGCCGCCGTCGCTGACTGGCTGGTGCCGTTCATGGCGATCGCCTATTTCCTCGGCGGCATTGCCGTACTGGCCACACATGCCAGCGCCATTCCCAGCGCCTCGCCTTGATCTTCACCAGCGCTTTTACTGGCACCGCAGCGACCGGTGGTTTTACCGGCGCCGCCATGATCGCCGCCATCCGTTATGGCGTGGCGCGCGGTGTATTTGCCAATGAAGCGGGACTGGGCACGGCGGGCATCGCGCAAGCAGCCGGCGCAAGCAACAACGTCATCAAGAGCGGACTGGTGGGCATGATGGGCACTTTCCTCGATACCTTCGTCATCTGCACCGTCACCGGTCTGAGCATTGTCATCAGCGGTGTATGGACCACCGGCAAGAGCGGCGCGGAACTCACGCAACTGGCGTTCAGCAGCACCATGCCGGGCTTCGGCAATACTTATGTGGCGGTTATCCTCGCGGTATTTGCGCTGACCACGATTTTTGGCTGGGGTTATTACGGTGAACGTTGCTGGCAGTTCCTGCTCGGCAAGTGGACCATCCTGCCATATCGCATCATCTGGACCTTGCTGGTGTTTGTGGGCGCGACCATCCAGATGGAAACAGTCTGGACCATTGCTGACATTCTCAACGCACTGATGGCCATTCCCAATCTGATTTCACTGCTGGTGCTGGCGCCGCTGGTGGTGCAACTGACCAACACCCACCTGCGTAAAGTGTTGACCGAGTAGGTGCCGGTTGCGAGCGGCCCTCTCGCAACCGGCTTAAAGAGCAAGGGCGGTTTGCGAACCGCCCCTACGAATCAAACGACTACAGCCAGTCCGGATCAGGAATGGCATGGAAGGCATGTCGCAGGCTCTCGCTCCACTGCCGATTGATCATGGCGTAGTACTGGTGGTTGGCATCGATATTGATGTGACTGCCAATCTTCAGCGCGTCACGCTTGACGGTAATCAGATCCAGTGGCAGGCCCACCGACAGATTGGAGCGCAGCGTTGAATCCATCGACACCAGTGCACATTTCACCGCGCGTTGCAGACTCAAGGAACGGGTAATGACGCGATCCAGGATGGGTTTGCCATACTTGGATTCACCAATCTGGAAGTAGGGTGTATCAGCCGTGGCTTCAATGAAATTGCCCGCTGAGTAGATGTTGAACAACCGTGGCAGCTCGCCGGCAATCTGTCCGCCAAAAATCAGAGTGGCATTGAACTCGATGCCATTCTCCTTCAAGGCCGCGGCGTCGCGGTGGTATACCTCGCGCAGCGCCTCGCCCACCAGACGCGTGGCCTCGAACATGTTCTTGGCGTTGGCCAGCGATACCGCTTCACTGCTCTGGTCAGCGAAGCGTTCATGAAGAATGCTGATCAAGGCCTGCGAGATGGCCAGATTGCCCGCCGTCAGTAATACCATGACCCGGTCGCCAGGATGTTCGAAAACCGCCACCTTGCGAAACGTGCTGATCTGATCCACACCCGCATTGGTGCGCGTGTCGGACAGGAACACCAGTCCATCGCCCACCAGCACGCCTACACAATATGTCATGACGAATCTCGCATATGAAACAAGGCACGCATGGTAGGCCCTGTCGCCAAATCATTCCATCACTGCATTGGAATAATCTGCCCACAGGACATGGGCGTGCCTTGCTGACAGGTCAAAGAAGAATGCGGGTCAGGCGACTTCGGCGGGTATCAGGAAGTCTTTTGAGACGCCATCACCAAGCTCATGCACGCGGTCGATGAACTTCATCAGATACTCGTGCAGGCCGTGTTCAAAAATATCTTCAATTATCCCGAAATGCAGCTCGGCATCCAGCACGCCCATGCGACGCTCGGTTTCGGCTGATTGATGATTGCGTATCTGTTGCAGGTGAAAATAGCTCTGCCGGATGCAATGACTGAGCGAACGCGGCATGTCATCACGCAGGATCAGCAATTCGGCAACACGTCGTGGCGTGATCACATCGCGATATACCTTGCGATAGATCTCGAAGGCCGCCACCGAATTGAGCAGAGCACTCCACTGGTAGTAGTCCGTGGCGCCACCCACCGACTCGCCACCCGGCAGCAGCATGTGGTACTTCACATCGAGAATGCGCGCGGTATTGTCGGCGCGTTCCAGATACGTACCCAGCCAGGCAAAGTGAAAAGCCTCATCGCGCAACATGGTGGAGCGCAGCACGCCACGCACCAGGTGCGAACGGTACTTAACCCATTCAAAGAAACTGCCGACATCACCACCGGCGGCAAGATTCGCCTCCATGTCACGCAACTCCAGCCAGGTGGAATTGATGGTTTCCCAGGTTTCCGCCGTCAGCGCGCCACGCACAGCGCGAGCGTTTTCGCGCACCGAACGCCAGCAGGAAATGATGCTCGAAGGATGACTGTGATCAAAGGCAAAAAATGCCAGTGCGCTGGTCGGCGTGAGGGCCGGATAGCGTTTCTGATATTCACCCATCAGGTCGCTGGTGGCCAGCAGCGCATTCCAGCCATGGGTCACGCCCAGCGGATTGGGGAACAGCGACATGCGGTAATTCACATCCAGCATGCGTGCCAGGTTTTCGGCACGCTCGGCATAACGCGCCATCCAGAACAGTTTGTCTGCGGTACTGCTTAACATTGTTCTATCACTCCACTACCGCTCCAGCACCCAGGTGTCCTTGGTACCACCGCCCTGTGATGAATTCACCACCAGCGAGCCTTCCGTCAGCGCCACGCGCGTCAGGCCACCCGGCACCAGCTTCACGTCACGACCTGACAACACAAAAGGTCGCAAGTCGATGTGACGCGGCGCGATGCCTTTCTCGACAAAGGTCGGGCACGCCGACAGCGACAGCGTGGGTTGCGCAATGTACTTCTGCGGCGCAGCGATGATGCGTGCACGGAAATCCTCGATCTGCTGCTTGCTGGCGGCAGGCCCAATCAACATGCCGTAGCCGCCTGCACCATGCACTTCTTTCACCACCAGTTCACTCAGATGCTCGAGGGTGTATTTCAGATCATCCTCACGACGCAGCACATAGGTGGGCACGTTATTGAGCAGAGGCTCTTCGCCCAGATAGAAGCGCACCATGTCCGGTACGTAGGGATAAATGGATTTGTCGTCGGCCACGCCGGTACCGATGGCATTGGCTACATTCACGCGCCCGGAGCGATAAGCCTCAAGCAAGCCCGGTACACCCAGCTTTGAATCAGGGCGGAAAGCCTTGGGATCAAGGAAATCGTCGTCGATGCGCCGATAGATCACATCCACGCGCTGTGGGCCGCGCGTGGTGCGCATGTACACATAGTTGTCCTTGACGAACAGGTCAGAACCTTCCACCAGCTCCACACCCATCTGCTGAGCCAGGAAGGCATGTTCGAAGTACGCACTGTTATAGGCGCCGGGAGTCAGCACCACCACCATCGGATCATTGACGCCAGCCGGAGCGACGCTGCGCAGATTGTCGAGCAGCAAGTCGGGATAATGTTCCACCGGCGCTACGGCATATTGAGCAAACAGTTCAGGAAACAACCGCATCATCATCTTGCGATCTTCAATCATGTACGACACACCCGACGGCACGCGCAGGTTGTCTTCCAGCACATAGAACTCGCCCTTGCCGGCGCGCACCACATCCACGCCCGCAATATGTGCATAGATGTCATTGGGAACATCCACGCCCTTCATTTCCGGACGGAACTGCGCATTGTTCAGAATCTCCTCGGCAGGCAGCTTGCCGGCCTTGAGAATTTCCTGATCGTGGTAGATGTCCTTGATGAAGGCATTCAGCGCACGCACGCGCTGCTTCAGACCCGCCGCCAGCTGTTGCCATTCACTGGCGGGAATGATGCGCGGCACGATATCAAAGGGGATGAGACGCTCGGTGCCGGCTTCCTCGCCATACACCGCAAAGGTAATACCCACCCGGTGAAACAGAGTGTCGGCTTCAACACGCTTGCGTTGCAGCTTCTCGGCGGGGGTATTTTTCAGCCAGTCAGCGAAGGCGCGGTAATGCGAGCGAACTCCATCGCTGGCATGCATCTCATCGTAAGGCGGTTGCGACAAAGCCATCTTGGCAATTAACCCCGGTGCTATTTGTTGGCGGTTCTTATCGAATAGCGAAAACCATGCCAGAGGATAATTGCCCTATTCCTGCCACTGCGCAAGCACGCTGCGAGCCAAACTGGCGCATTCACAAATCATTGCGCACCAACTTGACCCAACACACTCAGACGCCGTGTTTGTCACTTGTCCGAGCTGTGCTCCTGATTCTTGGAGCAAGCTCCTAAGGCATCTGGATCAAACCGCCACCGCGACCCGGCCCCGGCCCATCCTTCAGGCCCGGCATCCCCGGCGCCACCACCAGCTGCGAAGCCTGCTGACGACGCATTTCCTGAATCTGCTGCATGGTGCGCTCGATGCCCTGCTGGGCAGCAGCGGCAAATCCGGCCACCGCTTCACCCAGGGTCTTGCCTTCGATCTCGAAATTGATCGGCACCGCGCCCATGTTGGTCATGATCTCGGCCTGACCCAGATAGATGACTGCGCGCGTGGCATCCACCGAGCCGTCGCCGGTCACCGGAGTCATGCAGCGGATCACGCCCAACTTGCGATCAGTGTAGGTATCTTCACGATACAAATTGGCCAGATCCATCTGCGACTCGGCGGGTAATTCCTGCGACATAAGCACCTCGGGGCAATCAGAAGTAAGGTTGGCAGTATCGCATGGCTGCCCCAGTTCAGCCCACACCCGCAAGCCGCCCGGCTACAATGCCGACCTTACCCAGTCTGGGCCAGCCGCCGATGATGAGTGCCATGCAAGAACCCGACACCCATTTCAATGAAGCCTTCACCCGCACGGTGGACATCGGCAACAGCATTGCCGACCAGGATCAGAAAGCCGATCTGTGGGATATCGCTGACGGCATGCTGGCCGGCGCCCTGCAATTCTGGCTGTACTCCCGCCAACCCTGCGGCGACCCCGCCTGTGATGACTGCACATCAATAGCAACCGCCGAAGGCCGCATGGCCGAATTGCGCAAGATCATCGACAGCTTCGCCACCGAGAGCGAATACTTTCATTCGCCGAATGATTACAACGTGGGCCGGGCGTAGCCGCTGGCTTACCGTTGGTTTGTAGGGGCGATTCGCGAATCGCCCTCCCGGTTCAAGCACAGGCAGGGTCGCTCGCGAGCGACCCCTACGAGACGAATCTGATGAGCGGCCCACCCAACAATGTAGTCCAGCTGCACAAGGCCAAGTCCGCGCTCACCGCCAAACGCGCCGAAGGCAAAACGCTGTGTATCTCCGGTTTTCACAAGTGGGTGGTGGTGAAAAAATCCCAGTTTGATGTGAAGCAGGGCAAGCTGGTCACAGTGGAAAAATGTTCGCGCTGTGGGCAACAGCGCACCCGGGGAACATAAATCCCGTTGCGGTAAAGCCGCCAAACGGCCACTTCAGTAATTTTCTAACGCTTCGCCAACCGGCACTGCACCCAGTTGCGCAACTCTGCCAGCTGCAAATGGTGATCGCTGATCGCAGGTCCCAGTCCGTGTCGCCAGCTCAGGCGTCGATCAGTGGGATTTTGCTGCAATAAACGCAGCTCATCAGCATAGCCATCCAGCTCGGCCTGATCGGCAAACAGGCCTTCATAAATCAGCGTTTTGCCGTAGCGAATGGCGGTGGCGGCGATTTCGTTGCAACTGTATTCGGGATGATATTGCGTGCCCCAGAACACACCCCGCCCGAAGCGAATCTCGGCGGCCTGCAAGCCCATCTCGTTACGCGCCAGTTCTACTGAATCAGGGGGTAACACAGCGATATCATCGCGATGTACGGTGATGGCTTCAAACACGGCTGGCTTGCCAGCGAACATGGGATGCTCAAGACCTGCAGGCGTCAGCATGATGCGTCGGCCAAAACCAAATTCGCGACCGCGTGGATTGGCACGCACTACGCCACCTGCGGCGGTAACGGCTACTTGCAAACCCCAGCAACTGCCGAAGAACGGCACACCTGCGGCAAACACCGCACGAGCCAGTTCAATCTGGCGTTCGATAGCTGCGCCGCCGTCATAGACATTCAATGCCGAGCCGGTGATGGCCACACCGGCATAGTCAGTAAGACTGCGGCTCAAGCGCACTTCACCATCAGCAGGCCGGATGATTTCGCAACGCAGATCACTTTTCAAAGTTTGCAGTACAGCGGCATAACCCTCACCACTGGCGCTGCCACCGGCGGCTTGCTGCTGAGCGCGTGTCTCGGCACGATTGCCATCAATGATCAGCACCAGTGACATCGTCATCCCTTCAGCTCGAGATCACCCTTGACGATGGAACGGAACAGTCGCTCGTAAGTGGCGGCATCAATGGCGACCGGATTGCTGCCAGCAGAAGGATCCAGTTCGGCTTCGCGACCAATCACGCCCGGCTGTGAGACAGTCACGCCAGTTTCACCCAGCGAATGCGGAATGCCGAGGCGTTTGCGGAAGGCGAGCACCCATTCATATACGCCAGCGAAATCTGCACTTGGCAAGTCCAGCATGCGCGCGACGATTTTCATGCGCTCGGCAATGGCATCGCAGTTATGCAGCATCACATAGGGCAAAATGATGGCATTGGCCAGGCCATGATGCGTGCCGTAGTAAGAGCCTACCGGATGCGCGATGGCATGCACGCCACCCAGCCCTTTCTGAAACGCCGTCGCGCCCATGCTGGCGGCAGCCAGCATGCGTGAGCGGGCTTCAATGTCATTACCGTTGTCGTAAGCGCGTGGCAGATATTCTTTAATCAGCCGCATGCCTTCCAGTGCAATGCCGTCGGCGAGCGGATGAAAGCCCGGCGCACAAAACGCTTCGAAGCAATGTACAAAGGCATCAATGCCCGTGGCAGCGGTGATGTGTGCTGGCAAACCCACCGTCAATTCCGGATCAGCAATCACGATGCCGGGCATCATTTTCGGATGAAAGATAATTTTCTTCTGATGTGTCTGTTCATTGAGAATCACACCGGCTCGACCTACTTCAGAACCGGTTCCTGCTGTGGTAGGCACGGCAACGACTGGTGCGATACCGGCCGGATCAGCGCGCGTCCACCAGTCACCGATATCTTCAAAGTCCCATAGCGGCCGGGTCTGGCCAGACATGAAGGCAATGACCTTGCCCGCATCCATCGCCGAGCCACCACCAAAGGCAATCACACCATCGTGATTGCCGGTGCGATAGGCAGCGAGACCCGACTCGACATTGGCCGCCACCGGGTTGCCACGCACATCGGCAAACAATTTTGCAGCGGGCAACACAGTCAGCGCAGCATGAATCATCGCGCTGTCCCTGAGCCCCAGATCGGTGACCAGCAATGGTATCTTGATGCCCAGCTCCGCGCACGCCGCAGGCAACTCGGCAATACGGCCGGGACCGCTCCATACACGCGTTGGATAATTCCAGTTGGCTTTTAATGTCAGCGTCATAGCGTGGTTCGCAGGTGGAAGGACTTGGGCCGTGTCAGATGTTCATAGCCGACGACTGACAGCGTGCAACCACGACCTGAATCCTTGACGCCCACCCAGGCGAGCGCTGGATCAAGGTAATCACAACGATTCATGAACCAGGTACCGGTGTTGATACGCTCCCCCAGTGCGGTGGCAACATCCACATCGGCAGTCCAGATCGCGGCGGTTAACCCGAACGTGCTGTCATTCATCAGCGCCACGGCTTCATCGTCGGAGCGCACGCACATGATGCCCGCCACCGGACCAAAAATTTCTTCACGCATCACCGGCATGTGGTGATCGACATCCAGTAACACCTGCGGCGCGACATAGGGCGTGCCGGGCTGATCTGCTTTGAACAAAGCAGCATCAATGGCTGGACGCGCACCGGCTTTGATTGACGCAGCGATCTGTTCACGAATGCTGGCCGCCGCAGTCGTGCGCACCACGGGACCCAGCGTGGTTGCCTGTTGCAGCGGATCACCCAGCACGTACTGTCTGGTCAAGGCAATAAACCCTTCAACAAACGCTTCATAAAGTTTGTCGTGCACATAGATGCGCTGCAAGCCGCAACACGATTGACCTGAATTGAAGTAGGCGCCATCAACGATGTTTTCTATCGCATGCGCAAGATTCGCATCGTGGCGCACATACACTGGATCGCAGCCGCCCAGTTCCAGACCCAGACCAATAAAGCGCTCGCTGGCGGCGCGCTGTACGGCATGGCCGCCTGCAACAGAACCTGTGAAGGCGACAAAGTCAACACGCGAGTCGCGAATGACGCGCTCGGTATCCGCATGCGCCAGATGCAATGCCTGGAAAACACCGGATGGCAAGCCCGCAGCGGTCAAGCATTCAGCGAAACGTTCGGCACACAGCGGGGTCTGCGCTGAGTGCTTGAGTATCACCGCGTTACCGGCCAGCAATGCCGGAACCACGCTATTCACCGCGATCAGATAGGGATAGTTCCATGCTGCTATGGTCAGCACCACACCCAGACTTTCACGCTTGATGTAGCGGCGGAAACCGTCTTTGGCTTCAGGTTGAATGTTGGCGAGCGCCTCAGGCGCAATTGCAATCAGGTGGCGGGCGCGATCCAGCAAACCATTCACTTCGCTGGGGCTGTAGCGCAGCGGCCTGCCGATCTGCATGGTGAGTTCCAGCGCGATAACATCGCGACGGGATTCGAATTCAGCACAGAAGCGGGTGAGAATGGCGCAACGTTCCGTCAGGGAAGTGTTTCGCCATTGTTGATGTGCGACACGTGCCGTGGTCAGCGCGTGATCAATTTCGGCCGCGCTGGCCAGAGGCAGTTCGACGATGACACGCCCATCGATGGGGCTGATGGTTTGCTGGATGGGTGACAATCAAATGATCTCGAAGTAACGCGCCTTTTCCCAATCCGTCACTGCACGCTGGAATTGCCGCTCTTCCCATTCACGACTGGCGGCATAGTGTTCAACGAAGGCTGCGCCAAACAGTTCTTGTGCGGCTTTCGATCTGGCCAGACGCTGGGCGGCTTCATTCAAGGTGCGTGGCAGTTGCCGTTTCGCAGGCAGCTTCAAATCATAGGCATTACCGGTGATGGCGGCATCGGGTTCGATGCGATGTTCAATGCCCCACAGCCCGGAACCAATCGCCACGGCCAGCGCCAGATAAGGATTGATGTCCGCAGCCGCGATGCGATATTCAACACGCTGGCTCTTGGGCCCGCCCGGAATCACCCGCAGGGCAGTAGTGCGATTCTCCACTCCCCAGGTCGCTGAAGTGGGCGCCCAGAAGCCAGGAATCAGACGTGAGTAACTGTTCACGGTGGAGGCCACCATCGCCAATAGCTCTGGCATCAGCGCCTGTTGTCCGCCAATGAACCAGCGCATTTGCTCAGAAATTCCTTGCGGATGACCGGCATCGTAGAAGGTCGACTCGCCCGTTTTTTTGTCATTCAGTGATACATGCAGGTGACCGCTCTGACCCGGCCAATCATTCGACCACTTGGCCATGAAGGTAGCCATGTAACCGCTGCGCTGCGCCAGCACTTTGGTAAAAGTCTTGAACAACGCGCCGCGATCAGCCGCTTCCAGCGCTTCAGTATATTGCAGCGCGCCTTCCAGTACGCCTGCGCCGGTTTCAGTGTGCAACCCTTCCAGCGGAAAACGCATGTCTTCGCATAGCTTCAGCAGCGCGTGATAGAACTCGGCATGCACTGAGCTGCGCAATACGGAGTAGCCAAAGAAACCCGGCGTGATGGTTTCCAGATTCCGGTAGTGTTTGGCCCGCACCGTGTCGGGTGTTTCGCGGAACATGAAGAATTCGAATTCAGTAGCCGCGTTGACACCAAAGCCCATGTCCGCCGCACGCGCCAATACTTTGCGCAGTGTGGCGCGTGGACAAACGCTTTCAGCGCTGTCGGTGAACTCACCGAGAAAGAACAGCATGTTGCCTTCGAAGGGTACAGCACGACAGGTGGCTGGCAACACGCGCACCGGCGCATCCGGAAACGCGGTGTGCCAGCCGGTAAAGCGCACGTTATCGTACTGCTGGTCGTTGGAGTCCCAGCCCAGCACCACATCGCAGAAGCCAAAGCCTTTGTCGAGCGCCGCAAAGAATTTTTCGCGGTTCATGTACTTGCCGCGCAACACACCATCGTTATCGAACACGCCCACTTTCACATGCGTGAGATTGCGCTCGGTAACAATCGCGCGCGCCTGTGCTGCGGTGCTGACCTCTTCCGGTGCGATGGCCATGATTCAGTCGTGTCCTCGCGTACCCTTGCTCATGGCAAATTCTTCTTCAGGCGACAGCACCAGCCGCTTGCGTCCGATCAAGGCGAAATACAGCAACCCCAGCGCATAGAAAACCGCCGCCGCATAAACGCCATTGCGGTATATCGGGTCCTGCAACTGGTAGTACAGCGTCAGCAGCGCGATGACGACGGTGAGTCCTGCGCCGACATTGCCGAGCGGGCTGCGGTAAGGGCGCTCAATATCAGGCAGATTCTTGCGCAGCAGAATGAACGACAGGCCCTGCATGGCGTAGGAAATCATGGCGCCGAACACCGCCATGTTGAGCAGCGTGCCGCCGATCACTGCGCCGCCCTTTTCGGCGCCGAAGCCGAACCACACCACCAGCATCACCACAAAGCCCATCGACGCACCTACATACAACGCCACATGCGGCACTTTGTGTGTGCCGTGTGTCAGTGACATGAAGGGCAAGTAGTAACCGGCACGCGACAGCGAATAGATCTGTCTGCCGAAGGCGTAGATGATGGTATGAAAACTGGCGATCAAGCCGATCACCGCCAGGAACGCCAGCACCTTGGCAGTACCCGTGCCATAGATCACCCGGAAACCATCCAGTAATGGTTCTGCCGAGGTGGCCAGCGAGAATGCGCCATGCATCTTGCCTTCCTCGGTTGAACCCACACTGGCATTCAGGAACAGGATCAACAGCGCGGAACCGGTCAGCGTCAGCATGCCCAGCAACAGTCCTTTGGGCATGTCCTTCTTCGGGTCATGCGACTCTTCAGCTGCCAGCGGCAGTTGCTCAATGGCCAGGAACAACCACACGGCAAAAGGCAATGCAGCCAGCGCGCCCTTGATACCAAACGGTAGCCAGCTGCCGCCACCTTCCGGGAGTTCCACCACGCCACCATCCGCGCCCACGCCGATGTTCAGCGCCCAGCGGTTAATATCGATATGTGGAATCGCACTGATCCAGTAGATGGCCAGTACCGCCAGCGCGCCCAGGGTGACAATTACCGAAACCCGGAACGACAGTTCGACGCCGCGCAGATTCAGCAGCAGGAACAGCACATATGAACCGGCCCACCACAACGGCTGAAAACTGGCCGGGGTTTCAAAGATGGCGGTCATGTATGAGCCGATGAAGAACACGATCACGGCGGGCGTAAGGATGTACTCAATGCTCTCGGCCAGACCCGTTACCATGCCACCCCAGGGCCCCATGGCGCTGCGGGCAAACGAGTAGGCCGCGCCAGTGTGGGGCAGTGCCGGCGACATCTCGGCCAGACTGAAGCACAGTCCCCAGTACATGACTGAAATAATGATCAACGCAATCAACATGCCGCCGAACCCGGCTGACAAGCCGAAGTTCCAGCCCGAGTAGTGCCCGGAAATCACTGCGCCCACGCCCAGCGCCCACAGCGACCACACCCGCGCATGCCGGCGCAGTCCACGTTTTTCGAAGTATTGTTTGTCTGGGGCCTGATAGACAACGCCGCCAGAAGATTTCTGCTCGACCATGATGCCCTCGGTTGTGGCGCTGATGGCCACGTTATGGGATTTGTCTGACTGTACTCCTGAATCCAGGCAAATAATCACAAGCAAATTTGGGGCCAGCCAGGTGAGAGCACATACCCTCTACTTCCCCCTATTACAAACGTCCCCGCACCAACTGGCCCTGCTGGATCAAGCCCGCCCTGCACTCTGGCAATTTCCTGCTCCAGTTCGGCTTGCAGGTCAGCCAACCGTTGCTGGAGGGTTTCCTTCGAGCAGGGACTGTTGGAAACATGAACACCTAAGGAAGCTCTGAATGAATCGAATCTGTCATTTCGACCACCGGGAGAAATCTTGCATGCGCTTGATATGCAACGGCCTCAAACACGGAAAGATTTCTCGCTACGCTCGAAATGACATTGATTCAGAGCTTCCCTAAGGGATCGACGGCCGGGTGATATTGCCCCCGCTGGCGCTCCAAGAGTATTGTTTGATCAACCCTTCTCCGTTGAGAAACCGACCGTGAACGCAGTGCTCAAGGAAATGCCCCGTGCCGACAAACTGCGCACCATGGAAGAACTGTGGGCAGACCTCACTCGCGATGAGAACAAGTACGCCTCACCTTCATGGCATTTCGATGAGCTGGCCAGAACAGAACAGGCTATCGAATCAGGCAAGATGAAGTTTGTCGATTGGGAAAAAGCCAAACAGTCGATTCGACGCATGGCAGGATGATGTGGTTACAGAGTGCCACGCCTGAAACGGCACCCTGACCGCTTGCCGATAAATACTCATGGAACACAGGAGTGACCATCTACAATGACTAAACCTAAGAATGCCGCACCCGTACCGGCCGAGCGCATTACCCAATCAATACTGGTTCTGCGCGGCCACAAGGTGCTGCTGGATGCCGATCTCGCAGCACTGTACGAAGTACCCACCAAGCGCCTCAACGAACAGGTCAAACGCAACATTGAACGGTTCCCGGCAGATTTCATGTTCCGGCTTGATCGCGAAGAAGTCGATGCCTTGAACCGGTCGCAAGTTGCGACCGGTTCCCAGAAACATCGCGATCCGCGCTTTCCGCCCTACGCCTTCACTGAGCATGGCGCGATCATGGCAGCCACGGTGATCAACAGCCCGCAAGCCGTCGAGATGAGTCATGGCAAGCAAATAAGTGTAGAAGTTTCGACTTGATCTGACACCGGTCTTGAAAGAGACGGGGTTACTGGGTTTGATGGTTGTGCGACCAATCAAACAAACCCATTAGGAGTAACCCCGTCATGAATGTTGTAAATCAACCTATCGTCAAACACAAGTTGGGCCTGCTGAACCTGGCTGAGGAGCTGGGCAATGTTTCGCAGGCCTGCAAGATCATGGGCGTGTCACGTGATACGTTTTATCGGTATCAGGAAGCGAAGGATGCCGGTGGTGTAGCCGCCTTGCTGCACAAAGATCGGCGTCGTCCGAATCTGAAGAACCGGGTGGATGAAGTGGTCGAGCAGGCGGTGCTGGCCTATGCGCTAGAGCAGCCCGCACACGGACAGGTACGCGTGAGCAATGAGCTTCGAAAACGCGGTACGTTCGTCAGCCCCTCGGGCGTGCGCTCAATCTGGCTGCGCCACGAGGTGGCTAACTTCAAGCAGCGGCTGAAGGCGCTGGAGGAGCACCTCTCGACCAGTGGTGCGGTGCTCACGGAGGCGCAGGTCATTGCGCTGGAAAAGAAGCGAGAGGACGACCTGGCCTGCGGCGAGATCGAGACCGCCCATCCAGGCTACCTGGGCTCTCAGGACACTTTCTACGTCGGCACGATGAAGGGCGTGGGGCGCATCTACCAGCAGACCTTTGTGGATACCTACAGCAAGGTGGCATTTGCCAAGCTGTACACCACCAAGACGCCGATCACTTCAGCAGACATGCTCAACGATCAGGTGCTGCCGTTCTTTGCCGAGCAAGGGGTATCGATGCTACGCATCCTGACGGATCGTGGTACTGAGTACTGCGGCAAGCTGGAGCAGCACGATTACCAGCTGTACCTGGCCATGAACGACATTGAGCACACCCGGACCCGCGCGCAATCACCGCAAACCAACGGCATCTGCGAACGCTTCCACAAGACGATCCTGCAGGAGTTTTATCAGGTGACGTTCCGTAAGAAGCTATACCGCACGATGGAAGAACTACAGCAGGATCTTGACCTTTGGATCGCTCACTACAATCATGAGCGAACCCATCAGGGCAAGATGTGCTGTGGCAGGACGCCGATGGAGACCTTCAGGGATGGCAAATCAATCTGGCAGGACAAGTTGATCAACTGAATTTGACCTGACAGTCACAACCGCAAATCCAGTAACTGTCAGATCGGGTCTGAACTTCTACAATTCAGACACAGCACCCAATGCTCTGTCGACTTACGAGCGAATGAAAGATAAATCGCGCCATCTCCCATTGGTTCCCGTTTGCTCGTTTGCGGGTGACGATTCTGAATCATGCATCCGAGACCGTAACTCAACGCCATTTCCACGACGGCGAGAACTGATGGGGTGAGCTTCCAACCCCGCGCAATATAGGCCTCGTCGTTCTGCCTCACACGCAATCCACCGTCCGTGTCTGCAAGTTCCAGTGAGAAGCCTCTCCAAGCTCTGATCATTTCATTTAGACCTTTGACCGAAATTGCTCAAGCGAGTCCCAATTCTTTGAGCGCATGTTCGCGCAATTTCACTTTTTGCACCTTGCCGCTGCCGGTCATGCCAATGGCCTCGGATTTTACTCACCCGCGATCCGATGGGTATACTCCAGCCATGAGTTCTCGACTCTCCGATACCAACCCGTACTTACGCAACGCCGCCGCTCGCGAGCGAAGCGTTTTGCGTTCCGTCGCGACCTCGTCAGCCGTTGAGGGCATTCACGCACCCTTCAAACAACAGAACTTGAAGGCCATCGGGGAAAAAGTCGCGACCAAACGCGCCGACAACATCAAGCGTTAGCTGCCAACCTCAAGGTCCGCTCTATGACTTTGCGAAAGACCGTTGCCATCGGCGCATAGTTTCGATTCATCCCGGCCTGAACGGCACCAATGTATCGGCGCTTTTCTTCACCGCTAATCCCGCCAAAGTCCAGCAATGGCAGCCCGGCCTGCAAACCCATCAACACCGACAGCAATCGTGCACACCTGCCGTTTCCATCACGAAATGGATGAATCAATATCAGCTCGGCATGTACCACCGCCAATGCCCGGGACTGGTCAATCGCGTTCGTGAATCGGCATGGGGTATGTTCAGCCAATTCCTGCATTTCGAACGCCTGCATCAGTTTCGGCACCTGCGCAGCGGCGGCAAACATGAATTCTCCCTTGGCGACATTTACCTGCCGATACTCGCCCGCCCACGGATAGATTCCGCCCAACCAACTCCTGTGCATCAGACAGATATCATCCGCAGTAAACCGCCGATCCTGAGCAGTCGCGTCAATCATGCGATGGGTGATGGCCAGCAACGCCTCCGACTCGCGACGATGCACTTCCCGCACAGATCGAATATCCAGCAGATTGCGCAGCACTCGGCCTCTTGATCCCGGTTCGAACTCTGCTTCCGCGCCCTGCGCGCTGTAACGATTCTTCACAGCAGGTATCTCCTTAAAAACTCATCGAGCCGTCCCTTCCCAACACGGCCATCATGTTTGTTGTTTGTTCGGAGCCCGCTCGCTGATTTGCGCTGTAGCGTTTCCCTACACACCCTGCCACACCAGCGCCACTTCGCTTACCACCGTATCCGTCTTGCGCGGCTTCACTTCAATCAGGTCAATGCCACGGCAGCGGGATCCAGCTCGCCCTGCACTCTGGCAATTTCCTGTTCCAGTTCGGCTTGCAAGTCAGCCAATCGTTGCTGGAGGGTTTCCAGTGAACCGGCGGCCTGATCGACATCCTGACTTTCACGACCGATGCGGCTGGCAGAACGGGCAGCCGTCGCGGCGCGGCCTACGCTGGCGCTGCTGACGGCCTTGCGACCGAAGAACGCACCGAGAATGGTGGCGCCTACATTCAAAGCGGTTTGCAACTTCTGTTGTGACAGCTGCGACTTTTCTTTTTCGATTTTCTGTTCGGCGCGCAGCGATTGATCCTGCAAGGTTTGCAGACGGGGCGCGAACTTCTTGCGCAGACGATCTACTTCAGCATCACGTTGTTCACGCAATTGCAGACCGATACGTGAACGGAATTCGCCTTCGCTTTCACCGGGCTTGGAACTGAGCTTCAAGGCATCGCAGCCATAAACTGCATGTGTAATACCCTGATAGATGGCGCTGCCCAGTTCCTTGCTCCAGCTGGCGTAGTTCTGTGCACGCAATAGTGCGGCGGGCAATTCGCCATAGCTGGCGTCTTTTGCTGCCTGTGTAACCAATGAACTCTTGCCGCCACTCAGTTCTTTTGCTGCGGACCAATCCGGGCCAGAACCCTCTTCTGCCAGTGGTGCGAGCAAGGCACGGTTCTGCCATTCATCGACACCGGCTTTGCTGTCCACAAAGTGAATCTTGGCCACGCCCAGCATCATGGGTACATAGGTCGTGCTGTTGTTATTGAGAAAGTATTCGTTCACACCGGAGGGCAGCACCGGCTTGCTGGCAATCTTGTTCACCGGTCTGGCTGCAACCGGCGCAACCACGGCAGGCGCCGGGCTGCTCTGCTTGAGTTGTTGGATTTCCTGCAAGGTGATCGGGCCTCGCAGATAAGACATGGCCCAGCGCGTGCGCAGCAACACCGGCGCGGCTTCGTGCACATTGCGCATCAGGAATACGCGCTGTGACAGATTGGCAATCAATGACTCGATACGTTCTTTATCCAGCCCGTCTCCAGCGCTGCTCAACAGGCCTTCAATTACGCGCGCCTTGTCGCGTTCGGTCTGCAGACGGCCGATGAACCAGGTACCGGCATTCGATAAACCCTTGTAATCCAGATCGACCGGGTTCTGCGTTGCCAGCACCACGCCCAGACCAAAGGCGCGCGCCTGTTTCATCAAGGTCAGCAAGGGCAGCTTCGACGGCGGCATGGCGCTGGGCGGGAAGTAGCCGAAGATTTCATCCATGTACACCAGCGCCCGCAATGATGAGGTGCCGGACTGCCGGCGCATCCACGCCACCACTTCGTTGAGTATCAGCGTGACGATGAACATGCGTTCGGTGTCACTCAGGTGCGCGATGGAGATCACCGCAATACGCGGCTTGCCGCTGGGCGTGAACAACAGGCTTTGAATATCCAGCGCTTCGCCTTCCAGCCAGGCCGAGAATCCCGGTGCAGCCAGCAGGTTGTTGATGGCCATGGCCAGTTGCAGACGTTCTTTCGCGGGATAAAAAGTTTCCAGATCAAACACACCCACTTTGTCGAAGGGTGGCTTCTGGATTTGCTGAATCAGACCCGCCAGATCCAGGTCTTCACCCTTGCGCCACGCTGCATCCAGCAAACTCGACAACAGAATGTGTTCGCGACTCTTGAGTGGATCGGCCTCAATACCCAGCAGCGCCAGCAGGCCCGCCGCCGCACCACTGATGCGTTCTTTCAACGCCGACGAATCATTGCGCAGCGCTTCATCCGGCGCGGCAAACGAACGTAGCACCGACAGGCCCCGTCCAGCATTGCTGCCCGGTGTATAGATGGCGACTTCCGCCGCATCACACAGGCGTTGAATACGCTCGCCATCCTGATCCCAATCCGCCAGGCCTTTTTTCCAGGTCGCGGCGGTGGCGGCAGCAAATTCTTCAGTGGATTGGCCTTTGCGTTTGGCTTCACCGGCATCCACCCAGGGCAGAAAGTCTTCAGCGCGCAATTGCGGAAACTGCAACGCCAGATTGGCAATGTCGCCCTTGGGATCAATGGCCAGCACCGGAATGCCGTCAATGGCCGCTTCTTCCAGCAGGCTGAGACACAGGCCGGTCTTGCCGCTGCCGGTCATGCCCACACATACCGCATGCGTAGTCAGATCGCGGGCGTCGTACAGCACCTGCTCGGCGGTGTCCTTGCCATTGTCATCGACCACGCGGCCCAGGTAAAACGCACCGAGTTTTTCGTAGGCAGGCAGTGTCATTGCAATGTCTCTTGAACGGGGTGGAAGCTGGCATTCAATATCTGGTCACAATACCGCTCACTCAGGTTCGCAGCAACGACCGACCTGCCATACGTCCCTCTGCCGCGAACCCAAGGTGAATTACGCGGGTGGATTACGCGGATATTTTTCGGACTGCAGGGTGTCATAGTGTCTGTCTATCATCTTGTTCAACTCAATTGATTGGCCGGTTACCGGCACAAGGCCGACACTGCGCGCAGCCCGATTCCAGACCCCATCGAGCAGTTTGGTAAAACAAGCAGAGGAGATAACCATGACAACCGAAGCAAAATGCCCCTTTAATCACACCGCGGGTGGTGGCACGCAAAACAAGGATTGGTGGCCCAATCAGCTGCGTCTTGATCTGCTGAGCCAGCATTCGGAGAAGTCCAACCCGCTGGGCAAGAACTTCAACTATGCCGCGGAATTCAGCAAGCTCGACTACCGGGCGCTCAAGGCCGATCTGAACAAGCTGATGACGGAGTCGCAGGACTGGTGGCCCGCCGACTTCGGCAACTACGCGGGTCTGATGATCCGCATGGCGTGGCACAGCGCCGGTACCTATCGCGTGGGTGATGGCCGCGGCGGCGCGGGTCGTGGCCAGCAACGCTTTGCGCCACTGAACGCTTGGCCCGACAACGTGAGCCTGGACAAGGCGCGTCGCCTGCTGTGGCCCATCAAGCAGAAATATGGCCAGAAGATTTCCTGGGCCGACCTGATGATCCTCGCCGGCAACGTGGCGCTGGAGAACACGGGCTTTCGCACTTTCGGTTTTGCCGCCGGACGCGAAGACGTGTGGGAACCCGATCAGGACGTTTACTGGGGCAAGGAAACCACCTGGCTGGCCGGCAGCGCCACGCCCAACAGTCGCTACTCCAACAGCAAACCCGGCGAGCGCGATCTGGAAAATCCGCTGGGCGCCGTGCAGATGGGCCTGATCTACGTCAACCCCGAGGGCCCGGACGCTAATGGTGATCCGGTCTCGGCTGCTAGGGACATCCGCGAGACCTTCAAGCGCATGGCGATGGACGATGAGGAAACCGTGGCGTTGATCGCCGGCGGCCACACCCTGGGCAAGACCCACGGCGCAGGCCCGGCCAGCAACGTCGGCGTCGACCCGGAAGCCGGCGCACTCGAACAGCAGGGTTTCGGCTGGGATAACAAGTTCGGCACCGGCAAGGGCAAGGACACCATCACCTCCGGCCTGGAAGTGACCTGGACCAGCACCCCGGCGCGCTGGAGCAACGACTTCTTCCAGTTCCTGTTCAAGTACGAGTGGGAGAAGACCAAATCGCCGGCCGGCGCCATTCAGTGGGTGGCCAAGGGAGCAGATGACATCATCCCCGGCCCGACGCCCGACTCGCCCAAGCGCAAGCCGACCATGCTCACCACCGATCTGTCGCTGCGCTTCGACCCGGCCTACGAGAAGATCTCGCGCAAGTTCCTGAACGACCCGCAAGCCTTCGCCGAAGCCTATGCCCGCGCCTGGTTCAAGCTGACCCACCGCGATCTGGGGCCCAAGGCCCGTTACCTCGGCCCCGAAGTGCCGAAGGAAGAATTGCTCTGGCAGGACCCGCTGCCCGCCGCGACCCACACGCCCACGGCAGCTGATATTGCGGATGCGAAAGCCAGGATCGCGGCTTCCGGCATCTCCGTGTCCGAGTTGGTGACGACTGCCTGGGCTTCCGCCTCCACCTTCCGCGGTGGCGACAAGCGCGGTGGCGCCAACGGTGCGCGCATCCGGCTGGCTCCGCAGAAGGACTGGGCCGTCAACCAGATTGCGGCCAAGGTGCTGCCCAAACTGGAAGCCATCCAGAAAGCCAGCGGCAAGCTGTCGCTGGCGGACGTAATCGTGCTGGCCGGTGGCGTGGGTATCGAGATGGCCGCCAAGGCTGCCGGTTCCGCAGTGGAAGTACCTTTCGCACCGGGCCGTGTCGATGCCACGGCCGAGCAGACCGATGTGGAATCCTTCAGCTACCTGGAGCCGTTCGCCGATGGCTTCCGCAACTACCTCAAGGCCAAGTCGGAAGTGCCAGCCGAGCACCTGCTGGTGGACAAGGCCCAGCTGCTGACCCTGACTGCGCCCGAAGTGACGGCGCTGATCGGTGGCCTGCGTGTGCTGGGCGCCAACTTCGATGGCGGCAAGCATGGCGTGTTCACGGCCAAGCCCGGGACCTTGACGAACGACTTCTTCGTCAACCTGTTGGATATGGCAACCGAATGGAAGCCTGCCGGCGACAGCTTCGAGGGCAAGGATCGCAAGACCGGCGCCGTGAAGTGGACCGGCACCCGCGTGGATCTGGTGTTCGGCTCCAATTCCGTGTTGCGTGCGCTGGCCGAGGTCTATGCCGAATCCGACGGCAATGAAAAGTTCGTCAAAGACTTCGTGGCGGCCTGGACCAAAGTGATGAACCTGGATCGCTTCGATTTGAAGTGATTCCACCTGTGTGATCCAGGAGCAAGGGACTGAAAGGTTCTTGTGCAACCGCGATCTGGTGTGGGTTATCCCGGACCAGATCGCGGCGACGGCTCGGCCAGCGTGCAGTTGGATCATGAAAACCGCCAAAAACAGGGAGCTTGCGACGCCGATTCCGGCCTCCGATTTTGCTTGCGGAATCGGATATTATTGGGTGTAATCGGGTATGAAATTGGATATGGAGGCCTCCCAATCATGAGGGAGCCCAAGCTCGTATCAGGCCCCGACCTCGTGAAACTCATCGCTGAAATCGATGAGTTCAAAGGGAGGTGGGAGGCCCTCAAGAAGCTCTCGCCCGACCGCCTCAGTGCATTGCGCAAGGTGGCGACCATCGAGAGCGTCGGATCGAGCACGCGCATCGAAGGGGCGAAGCTCTCCGATGCTCAGGTCGAGACGTTGCTGTCAGATATCGCGATCAAGTCCTTCAAGACACGCGATGAACAAGAGGTAGCCGGATACGCCGAAGCGATGGACCTCGTGTTCGAGGCCTTTGACGACCTGCGACTGACCGAGAACCACGTCCGGCAACTGCATCAGACCTTGCTGCGCCACAGCGACAAGGACGAGCGTCATCGCGGCTCATACAAGACGCACCCCAACCACGTCGTCGCATTCGACACGGACGGGCATGAAATCGGCATCGTATTTGAAACCACGACGCCCTTTGATACCCCGCGCGAAATGGAGGCGCTCATCGCCTGGACGCGCAAAGCCATCGAGGAAGAAGCGCTGCACCCGCTTCTCATTACCGCCGTCTTCGTCGTGACGTTTCTGGCGATCCACCCTTTTCAAGATGGAAACGGGCGGCTTTCCCGCGTGCTCACCACGCTCCTGCTATTACGAGCGGGTTATGCCTATGTGCCTTATGCCTCGCTGGAGCGGGTGATCGAGGAAAACAAGGACCTCTATTACAAGGCCCTGCGCCGGACGCAGACAACGCTCAAGGGCGATATGCCCGATTGGGAGCCGTGGATTGGCTTCTTTCTGCGTTGCCTGAAAAAGCAAAAGGACAGCCTGGCGGTGAGGCTTGAGCGCGAACGCGCCGCCCAGGGTAGCGAGGACGAATTGTCCGACTTGTCGCTCCAGGTACTCAAAGCTTTGCGCACGCAAGAGCGCCTGACCATCGCGCAACTTGCATCAATCACCAGCGCAAATCGCAATACCCTCAAAGTTCGGCTGCGCGAGTTGGTGTCAGCGGGGCGCGTGCGCCAGCACGGTAAAGCACGTGCGACTTGGTATTCGTTGAAATAATCGGGGATCGTAAAACATCCAGTACCATTCACGCCCACACTCCTGATGGCCCACCGCTTCCAAGATTCACATGGCTTCATTTCTGTTACTGCTGGTATGCCTGCTGCTGGGTACCTTGATCGGACATCTTGGGCGTCCGCCCGAAGGGCTGGCCAGAAGCCTGAACTGGTGGGTGTTGTATATCGCCCTGCCGGCGACGGTGCTGGCACTGATTCCGAAGCTGCAATTTGATTCTTCCTTGTGGTTTCTGGCGGCCAGCATGTGGCTGGTATTTCTGGGCGCATGGCTGCTGTTTCATCACCTCGGTTTGTGGCTGGGCTGGTCACGCGGCACCATCGGCGCTGTCGTATTGTGTGCAGGTCTGAGCAATAGCGGATTCGTCGGCTTTCCGCTGCTTGAGGCACTGCGTGGCAAGGAGGCCCTGAGTTATGCGGCCATTGCCGATCAGCTGGGCTGCTTCCTCGCCGTCAGCATTGGCGGTTCGATAGTGGTTGCGGTGTATTCGGGAGGCACGACCGGCGCTCGCACCATCGTCCGCAAGATTGTGCTGTTCCCGCCGTTCATCGCGCTGCTGGTCGCCGGCGCGGTTGCACTGACACCCGGATGGCCGGAGATGGCCGACAGCATACTGATGCGCATCAGCGCCACACTGTCGCCCCTGGCGCTGTTCTCAGTGGGGCTGCAACTGCGCCTGAAAATGACGGCGCAGCGGCTTGCGCCGTTTGCCACTGGTCTGTGCTGGAAGCTGGGGCTGGCGCCGCTGATGATTTACGCAATCGGTCTGGGGTTGGGTATCAGCGCCCCCGTTTTTACAGTGACGGTGCTGGAAGCATCGATGGCGCCGATGGTGACTGCGGCGATTCTTGCCGAGCAGGGCAACCTCGACCCGCCGCTGGCCAACATGATGGTGGGCGTGGGTATCCTCCTGTCATTCATTACCGTACCGTTATGGAACCTGTTGGTGTAGATACACGTCCTAGGGTCTGTTAACAGTTAGGCGATCGCTGCGTTGGAGTCTCTGAAAGCGCCAGGCAAGGCGCGAGGAGTGAGGTTTGGTCATTCCAAATAAGCGACGAGTAACGCGGCATGGCGCTTTCAGAGGCCCAACCCAAAGGGACGGGGCCAAAAGGGCTCAGGACTTTGTTGCACCTCGCTGGAGTACGTTGAGTACACGGCGCTCGGTGCGTCGCGTCCTGAGCCCTTTTGACCGCCGTCGCAGCGATCGCCTAATTGTTAACAGACCCTAGTAGCCACGTTTGCGGAAGACCGGGATTCCGGCTGACTTGAGACCGACACTGGAGTGCACATCATGAAACGTTCATCTATTCCTGTATTGACGCTGGTATCTGCCCTGTTGCTGGGCCTGCTTGGCGGCACACTGGCCCTTGCTGAAGAATCCACCCTGAAGGAAGGCGCGAAGAAAGTCGGCCAGAAAACCGGCGAGGTAGTACACAAGGTGGGTGAAGTCGGCAAGGAAGTGGGCAAGAAAGTTGCTGTGGTCGCAGTCGAGGTCGGTCATGCGACGCGTGATGGCGCGAAAGAATTCGCCAAGGCAGTGAAGGGCGAGAGCGGCGCTCAATCTGACAACAAGGCAAGCGTACCGGCCAGCAACAAAGCCAGTTCATCCAGTCAGCAGCGTTGCCCATCAGCACAAGGCCAACTGAGATCATCATGAACCACTGTCACAAACTCATCAGCCTGAGTGCCGCACTCTTACTCAACCTCAGCGCCTCGGCTGCTACGCTGGAAGACTTGGCTATTTTCAAATCAGGTGGTCTGACCCAGGGTCTGTGGCGTATGGAGCTGCTCAGCAGCAGCGAACCCATGCTCAATCAGGGTGCGGCGGCCATGGGCAAGATGAGCATCTGCGCCGATGTCGCCAGACAGATGAGCAAGAACAGCCAGCTTGATGAGCAGAGCTGCACGCCCAAGGTGTTGCGCAATAGCAAGGACGCCGCCGAAGTGGCAGTCAGCTGCAAGGACGGCGCGCGCAGCCATATGCAGATCAATCGCGACGGTGACAAAAGCTTCCTGATTGATTCGGAAATAACCAGCAAGGAAGGCAAGACCCGCGCCCTTAAGGCGCGCTACAGCTACGAAGGCGCCTGCAAGGAAAGCGATGCCCTGATCCAGCTCGACAAGAACAGCACCGCCTGCAAGCAGATGGGCAACGTGGACATGAGCAAGATGGCCGGGATGTGCGCGTCGGCTCCCGAGCAGTATCGCGCACGCTGCGAAGAGCAGATGAAACAGATGGCCGGCGCGTGCCAGTAAATCAAGCTCGTTGCTGACAGGGAAGTTTCACATGTATGCCATTGCCGCCGACCCGGCGCTCGATCTGCTGCGCAACACCTTTGGTCATGCCGGCTTTCGCGGCGCACAGCGCGAAATCGTTGAGCATGTAACCCAGGGCGGCGATGCGCTGGTGCTGATGCCTACCGGTGGCGGCAAGTCGCTGTGTTATCAAGTACCCGCCCTGTTGCGGCCCGGCACTGCTGTCGTCATTTCACCGCTGATCGCGCTGATGCAGGATCAGGTCGCCGCGCTGACGCAGCTGGGCATTCGCGCTGCGTTTCTCAATTCATCACTGGAGGCACGGCAGGCATATGAAACCGAACGCGCGTTCAGCAAGGGCGAACTGGATCTGCTCTACGTTGCGCCGGAGCGATTGAGCACCACACGCTGCCTGGATCTGTTGAAGCGCGGCAACATCGCCTTATTCGCCATCGACGAAGCGCATTGCGTGTCGCAATGGGGCCATGACTTCCGGCCGGAATATCTGCAACTGTCGGTACTGCATGAACAATTTCCGGAGGTGCCGCGCATTGCGCTTACCGCTACCGCCGATCCGCAAACCCGCGCCGAAATCATCACGCGCCTGGCGCTGGATGAAGCGAAGATTTTTGTCTCCAGCTTTGACCGACCCAACATTCGTTACACCATCGTTGACAAGGACGAAGCACGCAATCAGCTGCTGCGCTTCATTCGTGCGCATCATGATGGCGACGCCGGAATTGTGTACTGCCTGTCACGCAAACGCGTCGATGACACGGCTGCGTGGCTGAAAGAACACGACATCAACGCTCTGCCCTATCACGCCGGGCTCGACACACAGACACGCAATACGAATCAGGCGCGCTTTCAGCGTGAAGATGGCATTGTCATGGTGGCCACCATTGCTTTCGGCATGGGTATTGATAAACCCGACGTGCGGTTTGTCGCGCATCTGGATTTACCCAAGAGCATGGAAGGTTATTACCAGGAAACCGGTCGCGCCGGCCGCGATGGTCAACCTGCCAACGCCTGGATGGCCTATGGACTCGGCGATGTGGTGCAGCAGCGACGCATGATTGATGAATCCGAAGCCAATGAAGATTTCAAACGTATCTCCACCGCCAAGCTGGATGCTTTGCTGGGGCTATGCGAAACCGCGCAATGCCGGCGCGTGCGGCTGCTGGCGTATTTTGGTGAACACAGTGCTCCCTGCGGCAACTGCGACACCTGCCTCGATCCGCCGCAAACATGGGACGCGACTACGGCAGCGCAGAAAGCGCTATCCACCATCTATCGCACCGAGCAACGCTTCGGCGCCGTGCATCTGATTGAAGTGCTGCGCGGCAAGGACAGCGAACGCGTGATGAAATGGGATCATCACAAACTCACCGTGTTCGGCATCGGTAAGGATCTTGAAGACAGCGAATGGCGCAGCGTGTTCCGGCAACTGGTGGCGATGGGCTTCGCGCGCGTTGACCATCATGCCTATGGCGCATTGAAACTGACTGAAGCGGCGCGCGCCATCCTGCGTGGCGAACAGAAAGTGGCCATGCGCCGCGTCGTCGAACGTGTGCGTGAAAAACTGCCACGCAAGAAGGCCGCGAAGCGCAGTGTCTACGAAGCCATAGACGCGCCCAGCTCAAGTCATCTGGCCGTGCTCAAGGACTGGCGCCTCAAGGAAGCCAACCAGCAGGGCGTGCCCGCGTATGTCATCTTCCACGACGCGACGCTGGCCGAAATTGCGTCACGACAACCCACTTCAATGGAAGAACTCGCCGAGATTCCCGGCATCGGCAAGCGCAAACTGGAGCGATATGGCGAGGCGTTGCTGGAGCTGATTGGAGGGGGGTAGATATCTATCTCATCGGCACCGTTCGCAGTGTTCTCGGCGATGCCAGATGCGGCTTTGTGCATTATTTCCCTACCATAGTGATGATGCACCGTAAGACCAGCCAACTAGAATCGGGCAGATGACAAACTGAGTTTGGAGCGTTTAGTGAGACGACTCAAATTGACCGGCAACGATTGCGTCTTTGGCCCGAAACCGCTAACCGATGAGGAGCGAGCAGCAGCGCTCAATGGCATCGGGGAAATCGGAGTTGCCGCGTCCTTGTATCTAAATCTGATTGCTGCACATCGTGTGCACGGCGAGAAAACGGGCTCGACGGAGGCACAGAAGGTTGCGTCAATTTCAGTACAGCATGAGCGCGTTCCAGCTATTAACCCTGTAGTGGCCTTGTCTGTCCTACGGTTGGTTTCGCTGGGGGTCAAGGGACTGGAACCGGACCTACCAAAGCCTCCGCCGTTCGTGGTGATGTTCGCGCTGGCGATGGCGAATAAGTCACTAGGATTGACTCCTTCACCGGGTGGTAGCGCGATCACCGCAGAGGAATTTGTCACCACATGGGGATTGCACGAGTGGCTTGAGCTGAATCCCGACATACGAATCAGCCACGAAGAGTTCAGCAATCTCATCGCCAGCGAACGGCAGCGCATACGCGCAAAGAAGCCGCGTCGCAAACGGCTCACGAACAGATATCTGGATGACCCTTCTGCCTTCTCTATTTCTCAGATAGGCATGGACGGCAATGTAACCATCACAGAGCTAGCCAGCGGGGAAACTGAGAGAGTGCAGTGGGAGTCGGTAGAGCGGGCAGTTCGCCGGAGGCGAGTCGGACAATAGCCGGTTAGCGTCCTCGCGGGACTCATGGTCGTCCGCATACGCTATTTCCCGGCGGTACCCTCGTAGCTCAGTTGGATAGAGCACCCTGCTTACGAGATTTCATCGGTCAAGATCGGTGAGTCGGGAGGGAGGTCGCTGGTTCGAGTCCAGCCGAGGGTGACTAGCCACCGAGTGCACACATCAGCAGTGCAAACGGTGCCGCCGCGAAGATGCCCACGTCCCATCCCCAACATGCAGTCCGATTCAAACAATTTCGACCATCCACATCGACTCCCATGGCGAGAGGGGACCACCGCTGATGGGCCCCCGACTGGTCACCGGACAAGTCCGCATATATTCTTGGCGCGCCTCATCACAACGAGAACCAAGAACATGAGCATGTCATGGTCCAGCGCATTCGCACCATGATTGCTTCGATGCTGCTCGCCACCCTGACGCTGTCTATGACCACTCAGGTCGCATCGGCCGCTGACCGGGTGAAGACCAAAGCCGGCGTACTGGAAAGCACGATCACCGAACCGGGTGGTATGCGGGTATTCCGCAGCATTCCCTTTGCAGCGCCACCCGTAGGTGAATTTCGCTGGCAGTCGCCGCAGCCGCTCAAACGCTGGCGCGGTGTGCGCAATGCGGATCGATTTTCGCCCGGCTGCGCGCAGAACATTGTGTTCGCCGATGTGATCGGCCGCGGTGAGTCAAGCAGCGAGGACTGTCTGTATCTGAACGTGTGGACCATCGCCAAATCATCGCGCGAACGCTTGCCCGTGCTGGTGTATATCTACGGCGGCGGTTACTCGGTAGGTGATGCATCAGAGCTTCGCTATGACGGCGCCAGCATGGCGCGTCAGGGCATGGTGGTGGTTACTGCGAATTACCGGCTTGGTCTGTTTGGCTTCCTTGCACATCCGGAATTATCCAAAGCCGCGCCTTATGGCGGTTCGGGTAACTATGCTCTGCTGGATCAGGTTGCGGCGTTGCAGTGGGTGCGGGACAACATCGCTGCATTCGGCGGCGACCCGAAGCGCGTCACCATTGCCGGCGAGTCGGCTGGCTCGATCTCGGTGAGCGCGTTGATGGCCTCGCCGCTGTCGCGTCATCTGATCGCCGGCGCCATCGGCGAAAGCGGCTCGATGATGGGATCGCTGACGCCCAGATCGCTTGTCGATGGCGAAGCAGCGGGACAGGGATTCGCGCAGCATGTCGGTGCGCAATCCCTCGCTCAGCTACGCGCCATGTCCACGCAGCAACTGCTCGATGCTGTCCGCAGCTTCAGGGGCGGATTCGCGCCGACGATTGATGGACATTTTCTGCCAAAACCCATGCCACAGATTTATCAGGCTGGAGAACAGGCCAAAGTGCCGTTGCTGGCAGGCTCGAATTCAGAGGAAAGAACTTACGCGGCGGTACTCGGTTCGGAACCCGTTACCGTGCAGGGATATCGCAATGCGTTAACCAAGTTGTATGGCGAGAAGGCCGAAGCGGTATTTCAGCTGTATCCCGCGCAGTCGGATGGCGATGCCGTGCTGGATGCGGCACAACAGCTGGCCGGTGATCGCTTCATTGGCCAGAGCACCTGGCGCTGGGTGGATCGCGCTGCCGCCACTGGCGGCAAGCCGGTGTATTACTACTATTACACGCGTGTGCGTCCGCCGTTTACCGACGCCGCTGCGGCCATGATTGCGGATCGTCAGAAGCTGAGCGCTATGCCGCAACAACCATCGCCACCACCGCGCGGCGCCGTGCACTCGGCCGAGATCGAATACGCCATGGGCAATCTCGATGTGAATCCGCTGTACCAGTGGCAGCCCGCGGACTATCAGGTGTCACGCACCCTGCAGAGTTACTTCGTCAATTTCATCAAGACCGGCAATCCCAACGGTTCTGGTTTGCCGCAGTGGTCTACTTACGAAACCGGCATGCGCATGGCCATTGATGTGGAGACGCAGCAGATCCGCGATTTTGCGACTTCACGCGGTCGGGCCATGGATCAGTTGCTGGCCCCGGGGCTATAGGAGCCAAACCCAGAAGGTAGGTTGGGTTGAGTCCGCGAAACCCAACATTGACCAGCTTGAGATAAATGAGTTGGGCTTCGCAGGAAACGTGTCGAGCGGTGTCACGCCCGCATTTGCGGTGGGTGCCCGTGAAGTCGGTGCCGCAGCAAGACCAGCAGGCGCTGCACCGCATTCGCTCGCAATGTGTTGAGCAGCGTACTGCCAAGGTCAATCTGATCCGGGGACTGCTGACTGAATACGGGATCGTCATCGCACAGCGCGTCAGTCATTTGCGGCACGCCTTGGTCGAGCTGCTGGAAGACGCTGAGAATGGCTTGACGGTCGAGTTTCGCGAGCTGCTCAGCGACCTGCGGGCGGATCTGGCCTATCTGGATCAACGCATTGCCGAGCTGACCCGGCGCATTGAGCGGCACGTACAGACCAACGAGGCGACGCAACGTTTGCTGACGATTCCTGGCATCGGGCCGATTTCTGCCAGTGCCTTGTACGCCAGCATCGGCGATGGCCGCGCGTTTACCAACGGACGGCAACTGGCCGCCTTTCTGGGGCTGACGCCCCGGCAACACTCTACGGGTGGCAAAGCCAAACTGCTCGGCATTCACAAACACGGTGACAGTTATCTGCGCGGCTTGCTGGTGCATGGGGCTCGCGCCGTCCAACGCATGGCGGTGAACAAAACCGATGTACGCAGCACCTGGCTCAACGAGCTGGGCAAACGCCGCCACAAAAACATTGCCACGGTGGCGCAGGCCAACAAAACGGCACGCATCGCCTGGGCGCTCCTGGCCAAGGGTGAATCCTATCGCGCCGAACCGCTGAGGCAGCTGACACCGGATGCACCGATGCTGGCGTAACGCACGAAGCTCACACCGAACACACGATCAACGCGGGAGTACCTCCCCAGACGAATGCCAAGCAACACTGAAGGTAACAGGTCAGACCAACGGGCGGATACCCTGCGTAGGCTGGTGGCTTCACAAGCCGCAATCCCAATAAGGAACGCCCGTGCGAATTCTCCATCATGGCCAGAGCCCAGGCTGAGCAACAGGCCGGATATACAGTCGCTATCGTCCTTTTCCTCATGAGCCTCGCTTGCATGCAGGGAGGATCATATACAACCTACTGCTTATTTGAACGCCCCTTGCGCGAAATCGGCAAAACAGCGCCGGAACGATGGCCAGCCATGCGTGCCGCCGGTTTCAAGCGCCGTGACCTGATAGGTACGCTGCTTGAGTTCTGCGGCGAGATCCCTTGAGCTGGTGATGGATGCATCGTTGGAGCCGTTACACAGGAAGAAACTACACACGTTTGCTGTTGGCCGGATCGTCGATCACGCCGGGATATTGCTGCTGCATGTAGGCGAAACGCTGTTTGTCCGTGCCGCCGCTGACGAAGAACGCACTGTCGAATTGAGCGAGGCTGGGCCACAGAAAATTCGGCAGCATGTTGCGGCCTGCGCCCAGTCCGCCCATGGCGCGATTGGCACGGCCCGGTAACGCCCGGAAGTGTTTCTCCACCCAGGGAACGATGTCCTCGAAAATACTCCTGCGGAACAGTGCTTCATTTTCTTCAGCGCGATTGGCCAGTACCGGCGCATCCACCGCCCACAGACTTGGCATCACCACAATCATCGGTCTGGCTTTGCCCTGCGCGATCAGATTGTCGAGGACATGATTGACGCGGCCCACGCTGGTCCACGCCCAGTCATCGTCGCCGCCACCATGAAACAGATAGACCACCGGATAACGTGTCCTGCTGCTGTCGTAACCGGGCGGCAGGTATACATGCATGCGGCGCGTCTTGCCCACCACGGCTGACTGATACGTCACCATGCGCACTTCGCCATGCGGCACATTGGCCGGTCCGTATAACTCCGCTTCCTTGCCCGGAATTACAAACATGCTCTGCTGGGTGCGGATGCCCTGCTTGATGAAGCCGTTGACCGGATCGGGCATGGGCACGCCATCCACCGTGAAGAAGTAGCTGTACACATCGGGTGTCAACGGCTCGGTGGTCAATGACCAGATGCCTTCGGCGTCCTTGACCAGTTTTTCGACACGGTTCTGCTGCACCCAGAAATCCCCCGCCACCGTCACTTCGCTGACGCGCGGCGCACGCAGCCGGAAAGTGACACGTCCATCCGATAGCACTTCCGGCGACGACACGGGTGGTGGTGTCTGTGCCGACACCAGCGATCCCCAGAAGCAGAAAATCGTCAGCACTGTTTTTTTCATGGTGTTCATTTGTAGTCCCCCGGCCTCACGCGCATGCCTTATTGCTGACGCGCCACCAGATCCATCAGACCATTGACGATGCCGGTCTCGGCGCAGCCGCGCACCACATAGGGATTGCGGAACGGACCATCGTACGAGGCATCGTCCGCCAGATAACCCACACGACCATTGGACATGGACACCAGAATCGTATTGGCCAGCGGCGATTCTTTTTTCAGGCGCCAGTATATTTTGGTGAAGACTTCACCCGATACACCCGCCAATGCAATCTGGTTGATCTGAATGAGATTCAGATAGATTTTTGCGGACGCCGGGAACTCGAACTTCTCCTTGAAGTCTGGATTCGGCACAAACGGGCTGGGGGTGGCGCTGGCCGGTCGTGCCGCAGGTGGCACCGTCTCGCAGGTAAAGGCTGCTTTCACCTGCTGCGATACGCGCGGTTGAACTCAGATCGCGTAATGCGACCTGCGGTCTGGATGACTTCCACGCCCAGCAGTCGGCCCTGCGCATCGATCATGTCGTATGCCAGCGAACTGGCCGGCTCCCGGGGGTTGCTTACGTACTTCGGGTTCTGGTCGCCCGCCGGGCCCATGGTCCACAACGCCACCGCCTTGTCCTTGAAGTGACTCTCCACGAAACGCTGACTGGCGCCTGCCAGATCACCGGTGATCTGCGTATTCGCCGAACCCGCCACCACCGAATGCACGCCATAGTTGAACAGGATGGCCAGTGGCTCACCCGCCTGTGTCTCGAACTTCACCACCCATACCGTTTTGTCCGACGCACCCTCCGGATCGGCTCCACCCCAGCCCTTGCCGTTATAGCCGTTGCGATTCACGTTGATGTCGGTGCGACCGGTGCCCACACCCACCTTGGCTGGTTGCAACGCGGTCTTGGCCTGGCGCAACGCTGCCACGATTCGGTCATCCACGAACTGCACATACGACGGCGGTGAATACGGACGCCCTTCTGCAGACGACGTGCCCGGCGCGATGGGGCCGCCACGCGGCGCATTGTGATCATGACTGGCCGAAATCATGATGTTCGCAGCGGGAATACCCAGTTCGCGTTGAATACGCTGTCGCAGTGTCAGCGTGTCGCCAAACTCGACCAGATCGGTGGCGACGATGGCCGCGCTGGTCTGGCCATTATCGACCAGCAACACGCGAACAAATATGGGATCGTGCACACCATCGAAACGCTTGGCCCACACGCTGTAGAAGCCCTCAAGGCTGGTGGGCGTAATGTCCAGCTTGGCGGCACCGGCGCGAAGATTGTGTACTTCGGCAGCCTGTGCGGGTCCCATCGTGGCCGCAACACACAACGCAGACGCACATACCCGTGTAATTCTGGAAAAAAGGCTCATATCGATTTACCTGTGTGGATTAGGGATTCAGTGGTTGCGGCAGGGAACAAGAGTAATAGACCGCATCATCGGGTCCGCCGGACCCCAAGAACCATCTGATTCAAGCGAATCCGTTCGTCCCAGCGGCAGCTGAATGTATCGGTGACATGAGAAACTCGTACAACTACAAACCGATCGCCTGCCACGCATTACGCAGAATCAAAACACTCACGACCACGATGAACAACTTGCGCACAAAGCCGCTGCCACCCCGGAACGCAAGGTGTGTGCCCAGTACGGAACCGGCCACATTGCAGATCGCCATGCCGGCCGCTATCAGCCACAACACATGCCCCTCCGCACCGAACCACAACAATGCGCCAAGGTTGGTGGCGACATTGATGACACGTGCGCTGGCGGAGGCATTGAGAAAGTCGTATCCATACAACCGCACGAATACGAACATCAGGAAGCTGCCGGTACCGGGGCCAAAAAAGCCGTCATAAAAACCTATTCCGCCGATCAGCAGCGCCGCCCAGACATGATGTTCGCGCGCAAACACACGCGGCCGGTGTTCATCGCCCAGTGTCTTGTTGCGCAGGATGTAGATGAGCACACCCAGCAACAGCACCGGCACCATGGGCCGGAAAATCTCTGACGGTACGACGGTCGCCACCACCGCACCTGCTGCCGAGGTTATCAGTACAAGCGCAGCGAGCGGCAGCAGGCCACGCCAGTTGATCTGCATGCGCCGCGAATAGCGCCACACGGCGTTGCCCGTACCAAACACGGACGCAAACTTGTTGGTGCCCAGCAGTGTAGCGGGCGCTGTCTCGGGATAGATGCTGAACAGTGCGGGCATCTGTATCAGGCCACCACCACCGACAATGGCGTCAATGCAGCCTGCACCGAAGGCAGTGATAAGCACCAGCAGGAGTTCAAGCGACAACGTGTTATCCGGCGATGTTTGTTATCGGGTTCAGCTCAATTGCCCCCACCCTGCCCTCCCCCACTACGCGGGGGAGGGAATCTGAACGAATCACTTGCTGCCCAGCTCCGCATACAGAATTTTGATATTGGCAGCCAGACCGCCAAACATGTCGTTCACCGCATAGCCCGTGAATTTTTCAGGCAGCTTGAAGTCGGCCGTGGCCTGCTCGATCGTCTTGCCCGCCGCGAGCGAAGCACGTGCATGCGCAGCAACTGCCTTGTTGAACTCGCCGAATTGCGCGAAATCCTGCCAGGTCATGACATCACCGTGTCCGGTGATCACCTTGTCGACGTTCTTGATACCGGCCGCAGCTTTGGCAATGGTTTCACCGAAGGCTACGCCGCTGCCGCCATTATTGGCATCGATGTACGGCTGTGACTTGCGGGCGAACACGTCACCGGAATGCATGATGCGTGCATCGCGGAACACCACGAAGGAATCACCATTGGTATGCGCGGCGCCAAAGTAGTAAAGGTCCACCGCATCCTTGCCCGAGAACAGCGACAGCCGGTCTTTATAGACGCGATCCGGCAGAGCCACTTTACCTTCAGGTGACTGGAACGCCGGCATTCTCTCCATGTTGGTCTTGGTGTTCTCCTGCGCCACGACTTCGACACTGGCGGGGAAGAACACATTGCTGCCGGTGTGATCGCCGTGTGTATGGGTATTGATGATGTGCGTCACCGGCTTGCTGGTGATGGTACGGATCTGGTCGAGAACGCCCTGGCCATTGTTGGGATTCTTGGTATCCACCAGCAACACGCCATTGCTCATGAGAAACACCGCGCTGTTGCCACCGGCGCCGGGTATCCAGTACAGAGTATCGGTGAGCTTCTGAATGCTGCCCAGGGGCGGCTGTGGAATACCTGCACCCATGCCGGCCGGCGCGGGCGCCTGCCCCATGACCGTCATCGCCAGCAAACCCGTACCAATGATCGTGCCCAGCACAACTGAACGCTTCATATCGATATACCCTGACTGAAGTTGTTAACTGTTGAAATTAGCCGCCGAACCATACCCGCTGCACAAACCAGTAAGCACCAGCGGCTATAACCACCGCGGAACCGAACAGCACGCAGCGTTCAGCGAGTGCTGCACTATACCGCCGCAAGCTCAACAACGCGCCAGTCACCAGGAAAACAATCACCAGCTGACCCAGTTCCACGCCGATGTTGAAAGCCGCCAGCGACCAGGCCAGCGCTTCGCGCGGCAGGCCGAACTCCTGCAGCACGGCGGCAAAACCGAAGCCGTGTATCAGACCGAACACCACTGCCAGCCATGGGCGTAGATCACGCGCTGAAGATTCGCTTGTGTCAGTTTCCGAGCGCTGCTTGCGCACCAGAAGGTTATCCACACCCACTACAACCACGCTCAGAGCAATCACCGGCTCCACCACGCTGGAGGGAAGGCGCACCAGACCCAGCACGGCCACGGACAGGGTAATGCTGTGACCAATAGTGAACGCGGTAACGATGCTCAGCAGTCGCCACAGCGTGCCGCCCAGCAACAACAACCCGAATAGAAACAGGATGTGATCCGGTCCGATGAGAATGTGATGCACGCCGGACTGCACATAGGTTCGCACTACGGCCCAGCGTCCCTGCATGGAGCCACTGTAGTACTTCATGCCGGTGTCGCGCGCATCAAGAATGGCCTGATGCTTGAGCTGACCATCTTCGTACACATTGACGAAGGTTTGATGCGTGAGATCGTAGGCGAATAACCAGGCCGCGATGTCCAGCTCGCCGGGCCGCTGATCCAGCAGTTGAAAACCCAGCTGCACGCTTTCCCGCTCCGGCAACGCGACGATGTCCTGCCAGTGCGGCGCTACTGCCTGCTGATCAGCGGTGATTTGCATTCGCTTGTCGATCAGCTGCGTGAGCTGGTTACGATGTTGTTGGACGACTTCGGCCTTCCGCAGCATTTCCGGCTGCGGCAGTCCCAGTTCATGCGCCACATCATAGTCATGCAGGGTGAGTGTGCCGTGTGCGCCGCTGTTGTCGAGATACACATCCAGATAACTGAACGGCGCTGGATGCGCGGCGGCCACACCCGCCCATAACATCAACATGGGCATCAGTAGCAGCACGTAACACCAGCGCATCACTTCCTTCAAACCCAAATAGTTACAGTAAAAACGCAATGACGCATCAATGTCGGTCACGCGCACCATGGTGTGCAGGTATTTCATGACGAGTCACCCATTTTCTGAATGCCAGCATTGTAGCGATGCCGGCGGGGACTCAGGCAGCTACGCGTTCACCGACGGTCACTTCGCCACCCAGTTCTTCGATCAGATCTTTGAGCAGATGGCTGAGCTCGCCGGTCATCAGGGCAAAATCAATATCGAACTGTTCGTCCGCAGCTTCGCCCTGTGATTCGGCGCGATCCTTGACGATATCCAGAAACTGCACGCGTTTGATTTGCAGGTCACTGGTGAGCATGAAGGCCACGCGCGCATTCCAGCTCAGGCCCAGTTTGGTGGGGCTCTTGCCGGACGAAATGTGCTTCTGCACTTCCTTTGCTTCCAGCGGATGCCGCACGTAGCGCACCATCGACTTGTCATCCTTCACCGATTGCAGCTCCAGGTCCTGCTCGATCTGGAAGCGTCCCGGCGCGTCACCAAACATCAGCCAGGCACTCATGGACACGCTGACGGTGACTTTTCGGTTTCCAGCAGGTGTGCGCTGAAACCATTGATGGTGTCGCGCAGCGTGGCCACCAGTTCTTCGGCCTTGGCGGGCGCGGCGGCATCCACGATCAGCAGATTGTTTTCCGGATCAATCCAGGCGCGGGTCAGGGCGCGACGGGTGAAAGCGCGGGCGCGCAGTTCGTCGGCGACGCGTTCTTTCAGTTCACGCATCTGGCGACGGCCGACGGGATAACCCTGTTCAGCGGCCATGCCGGTGGCGCGTTCCTTGGTGACCTGATTGATCACCGATGCCGGCAGGATTTTCTGGTCGGTGCCCAGCGCGATCAGCAGTTGCCGGTTCAGCGTATGTACCAGGCGTTCCTGATTACCGGGAGACACCCAGCCTACGGTCTGCATGTCATAGCCATTGCAGGGTATCAGCGGCCGGAACGACAGTTGTTCCTCCAGCTCACCGGGCGATAACACCCAGCCGGAAGTAATCCGGAACACGATCAGATTCTTGAACCACATGGCACGGCCTGCAACGAAAGGGCCGGCAGTATACGGACTGAGGGCGACCGCGTAACCGGGTTGCCAAGCGCGGAAAACTGGGCTAGCCAGTAGGCGTGAGTTGGCAAAAAGTCGCCTTTCCCGCTCAAGGCCTGCCCAACCCCGGCCGCTAACCGGGGTAGCCACCCGATCGCGGGCGGCTGCCCATGAGTCGCCCATAAGTCACCAAGGCAGGAACCATGTTTGTCAGCATGTGGATGAGTAAAGACGTGATCACCGTGACCCCCCAGACTTCGGTACTGGAGGTAGCGCGTCTGATGGCGGAAAAATGCATTCGCCGCCTGCCGGTGCTCGACGGGCTGGGCAAGATGGTTGGGCTGGTGTCATCGCTGGAGGTATTGCATGCCTTCCCGTCAGACATCAATCCGTTTGCGCTGGACGCATCCGAACGGACCCGCCAATCCAGCCTGGTCACCGCCACTGCCGCAGACGTGATGCTGGCTACGCCACTGGTGACCTATATTGACAGGCCGATCGAAGAAGCAGCACGGGTGATGCGTGACAACAAGATCGGCGCCCTGCCGGTGCTGCGCAAGGGCATGCTGGTAGGCATCATCACCGAATCGGATGTATTCCGCGCCTTTGCCAATATCTTTGATCCCGGCACCCAGAAGGATGGCAAGGGGGTACGCATTACCTTCGACAACTCCATGGAACAGGATGTGTTCCCGCTGATTGCGGAAGTCTCGCACCATCACCGCCTGCGCGTGATGAGCTTCGTATCACTGCACAAGCATGAGCGGCCACTGTGCGTGGTGCAGGTGACCGGCACGCCTTCCAGCATCGAAGCCATGCTCAATGACATCTGGAAGTCACATCATCAGGTCGTCAGTGTGATTCATCTGGACCCGGACAAAGAGCCCGACAAAGCCGCCTGAAGTTGCCGCTATACTCCGGTCAGTTTTTTTACTGGAGTTGTCATGGATCTGTTTACCGCCATCGCCACCCGCGCCTCGGCAATCAAGCTGCGCGAACCGGCTCCCACTCACGAACATCTGCTGCAGATTCTGCAAGCTGGCGCGCAGGCGCCGGATCACGGCAAGCTGGCGCCCTGGCGTTTTACCGTCATCCAGAACGCCGCACGCGCCGAGCTGGGCGAGCTGATCGCACAGGGTTTGTTACGGCGCAATCCGGCCGCCACCGATGACGAGCTGCAACGCGAACGTGACAAGGTGATGCGTGTGCCGTGCCTGATTGCCGTCGCTGCACAGATCAAAAAACAACACAAGATCCCCGAGATCGAGCAAGTACTGGCGGCAGGCGCTGCGGTACAGAACATGTTCCTCACTGCACACGCGCTGGGCTACGGTGTCATGTGGAAAACCGGGCCAGCGGCCTATGATGCGACGGTCAAGGCACATCTCGGTGTTGCCGAAGATGACCCTATCGTCGCGCTGCTGTATCTGGGCAGCATTGATGTTGCCGGCAGTCCGCGCACCCCGACGCTGGATGAGCGAGTGCAATGGTTTGAGTAAGAGCAACAACCCTGGCCGGTTGCCGCTTGCCAGGATACGGGAGCTGAACCTGTCCTCAGGCACGGCGCCGGATCGGCCTGCTTTTCTCAGTGCCGCCAGCGGCCTGGTGTGTTTCGGCCAGCAGCTGTATGTAGTGGCTGATGACGAGCTGCATCTGGGCCAGTTCTCGCTACAACCCGATGTTCCGGGAGAGCTGTTGCGGCTGTTCCCGGGCGAGCTGCCCGAACGCAAAAAGAAACGCAAGAAACACAAACCCGATCTGGAAATACTGACGCCGCTGCCGGCGTTTGCCGGCTATCCGCAGGGCGCATTGCTGGCGCTGGGCTCAGGCTCCGGGGAACGTCGCTATCGCGGCGCGCTGCTCTCGCTGAATACACAGGGGAAAATCAACAGCCCGCCACGGATTCTCGATGCATCCGCTTTGTTTGAATCACTCGCCCCTGAATTTGATGAGCTGAATCTGGAAGGCGCGTGGGTGGCAGGCAGAACGCTGCATCTGTTACAGCGCGGCAACAAGGGAACTTCAGTCAATGCAGTGATTCACCTGCAGCTGGATAAAGTGCTGGCTGCGCTTGCCGGGGATGACGCGTTACCCGCACTTAAACCTTCAGCCATCCATGTCATGTCGCTGGGTGAAATTGCTGACGTGCCACTGTGTTTCACCGATGCCTGTGCACTGCCGGATGGCCGCTGGGTTTTCAGCGCCATTGCCGAAGATACCGGGAACGCCTATGCAGATGGTCCCTGCATCGGCGCGGCCATCGGCATGGCCGATGCGAACCATCGTGTGATATGGCTACGGCCCATTGACCCGCTGTACAAGATTGAAGGCATCGCCGCACGCCAGCAGCAAGATGCAATACAACTGCTGCTGGTGACTGACGCAGATGATCCGGATGTTGCCGCCAGCCTGTTATCGGCGGTGGTGAGCTAGGGGAACTCCCTTCTGTCATTTCGACCGAAGAGAGAAATCTTGCAAGTGCTCGATCTTGTGCATATGCAGAAAAGAAAGATTTCTCGCTACGCTCGAAATGACAGGTAAATCAAACCTTCCCTTGCAACCTGTTACTCCGCACTGTTGTTGGCGTATCGCTCCAGTGATTCGGTGATTTCCAGCCAGGTCGTCTCAACCTTGTCGATTTCGCGCTTCAGCCGCGTCTGCTCATCCAGCAACTCGCGTAACTTGCTCTTGCTGGCGGGTTCGTAAATATCCGGCGCAGCCAGTTTTTGCTCAACCTCTGCCCGTTTTTTCTGCAACTGCGGTAACTGCTTGTCGAGCTTCGCCAGTTCCGCGCGCAGCGGCGCGATGCGATTACGTTGTTCGGCTTCATCACGCTTGCGCTGCTTGCGCGCTTCTTCGGACTCTTTTGGCGCTGCGACCTTGACCGGCCTGGGTTTGACCGGAATGGGTTCCGACTTGTGCGCGTCCTTGGGATTGGCGGCAGCCCACTTGGCATAGTCTTCGAGATCGCCATCAAACGGCGTGGCTTTGCCATCGGCAACGATATAGAACTCATCAATGACGGTGCGCAGCAGGTGCCGATCATGCGACACCATCAGCACTGCGCCGCTGTAGTCCTGCAAGCGCCAGCGCCAGTGCCTGACGCATTTCCAGATCCAGGTTGTTGGTGGGTTCATCGAGCAACAGCAGGTTGGGTCGCAGATAGGACAGCAGCGCCAGCACCAGGCGCGCTTTCTCGCCGCCGGAAAACGGGCCGATGGCTTCAAACACCCGATCACCACGAAAGCCAAAGGTGCCGAGAAAATCGCGCAGATCCTGTTCGGTGCGCTTTGGCCGCAGCCGGGCCGCCCAGACTGCGCAGGTGCTGCCAGTGGCGATTCCTTTACGTTGAGCTGTTCCAGTTGATGTTGCGCGAAGTAGCCGATGCGCAGGTCCTTGGCTTCCAGCGCGATCACCGCGTCAGCGCAGGGCAGTTCACCGGCCAGCAGTCTTGATGACGGTGGACTTGCCCGCGCCGTTGTGACCCAGCAAGGCAATGCGTGCGCCCGGCGAAATGGTGAAATTTATTTTTTCAACCAGCGGCGACTCGCCATAGCCCGCTGACCTGGTCTTCAACGGTCAGCAGTGGACGCGGCAGTTTGTGCGGTTCCAGAAACGAGAAGGTGAATTCCGTATCCACATGCGCCGGTGCAATGCGCTGCATGCGTTCCAGCGCCTTGATGCGGCTTTGCGCCTGCCGCGCCTTGCTGGCCTGCGCCTTGAAGCGGGTGATGAAGGATTCAATATGCTTCACTTCACGCTGCTGGCGCACATACAGCGCCTGATTCTGCGCCAGCTTGGCGGCGCGCGTTTCTTCAAAGTCAGAATAGTTGCCGCGATAGTCGTCGGCCTTGCCATGTTCGATGTTGACGATGCGATTGCAGATGCTGTCGAGGAAATCGCGATCATGGGCAATCAGCAGAATCGTGCCGCGATAATCCTGCAGCCATTTTTCCAGCCAGAGTACTGCGTCAAGATCAAGGTGATTGGTAGGCTCGTCGAGCAGCAGCAGATCCGAGCGGCACATCAGCGCCTTGGCGACATTCAGGCGCACGCGCCAGCCACCGGAGAAGTCACGCACCGGGCGCTGCTCGTCAGCGGTCGTAAAGCCCAGGCCATGCAGCAGCGTGGCGGCGCGACTGCGTGCGTGATAGCCGCCGATGGCGTCGTAGTTGCCATACAGCTCCGCCAGGCGGTGGCCATCATCTGCGGCTTCGGCCGCAGCAATCTCTGCTTCGATGTCGCGCAATTCGGCATCGCCATCCAGCACGAATTCAATTGCCGCCGCATCGCTGGCCGACAGTTCCTGCGCCACATGCGCCACCGCCAGATTGCCGGGCATCTCGAAGTTGCCGGTTTCGGGCTGCACTTCGCCGCGCACCATCGCCAGCAACGTGGATTTGCCCGCGCCGTTTTCACCGGTGATACCTATTTTTTCGCCACGATACAGGTTGAACGTGGCCTTCTCGAACAGCACACGCGTGCCGCGACGGATGGAGATGTCAGAAAAATTGAGCATAGCCGCCAAGTTTAGCAGCTGAACCCGGGCCTTGTAGGGTCAGGCTTCAGCCTGTCCGGAACCTGATTCAGGCAAACAGTGCGGCGATCTTGTACTGGCCGTTGGCCTGCGCGGTCATCAGCGCCAGGAATTCATCGGCGCTGATGGCGTAACCGAACAGGTGACCCTGTGCGTAGTGGCAGTGATGTTTCTTCAGATATTCCAGCTGGGTGCGCGTCTCGACACCCTCCGCGACCACCTTCATATCCATGCTCTTGCCCATGTCGATAATGGTGCGGACGATGGTGGCGTCATTCTTGTCTTCGCCAATGCCACGCACAAAGGATTGATCAATCTTCAGGGTACTGATTGGAAACTGCTGCAGGGCGCTCAGTGACGAATAGCCCGTGCCAAAGTCGTCAATCGACAGACTCAGGCCCAGCGCAAACAACTCATCGAGCAGCTTGATGGTGCGTTTCGGATCCTGCATCAAGGTGGTTTCGGTGATCTCCAGTTCAAAACTGGTCGGCGACACATTGTGGCGCTTGAAGATGCTGCGACAGCGCGTGACGAAGCTGGACTGACGCAGCTGCTTGAGCGACAGGTTGATGGAAATACGGCCCGGATCGTTGAGCTGATCCATCCACAGCCGGTAGTCTTCGCAGACCCGGTTCATCACCCAGTCGCCGATACCCAGAATCAGGCTGGTTTCTTCAGCCAGCGGAATGAAGTGGCTGGGTGAAATGTCACCATGTCCGGGCAAGCGCCAGCGCAGCAGCGCTTCCGCGCCAATGATCTTGCCGGATTCCAGATCGACTTTTGGCTGGTAGAGCATGACCAATTCATTGCGTTCCAGTGCGCGCCGCAGCTTGGATTTCAGCATCAGTCGTTCCACCGCTGCGGCATTCATCTCCGGCGAATAGAAGGCAAAGTTGTTGCCGGCATTCTGCTTGGAGTAGTACATGGCCGCGTCGGCATGGCGGATCAGATCAATCACGTTCTCGGCATCGCGCGGACAGAAGGCAATGCCGATGCTGGCGGTGAGAAACAGCTCGTGTTGCTGCACGTAGAACGCCTTGCTGATTTCAGACAGCACCACGCGGGCCAGATTGGCAGTCTGTGAACGTTCGTCTTCGCGGGGATCAAGTCCCTCGATGAACACCGCAAATTCATCGCCGGCCAGCCGGCCCAGCACGGCTTCCTTGGGCAGGGCGCGCGTCAGGCGCTCACTGAGAATTTCGAGGGTGCGGTCGCCGGCTTCATGGCCGAAGGTGTCGTTGATTTCCTTGTAACGATCCAGATCCAGATACAGCAGCGCCACAATCCGCTCGGCGCGGCGCGCCCGGGCAATGGCCTGCTGCAACAGATGCTGGAACTGCATGCGGTTCGGCAGCTTGGTCAGCGAATCAAACCGCGCCAGATAGCGAATGCGGCGTTCGGCGCGCTTGCGTTCGGTGATGTCGCGCATCACATAGATAGTGCCCTGAAATTCGGTACTCGCAGTGGTCAGCGAAGAACTGGAGATGGACACCGGAATAGTCTGGCCGCTGGCCGTACGGATCACCGATTCCTGCATGTCGCCCAGCTCAGTATCGTGTTCGGGATCGGCGTGCTGCAAGGGCACCAGCAACTCGCGCAGCGAACGTCCTGCCAGCTGCTGGCTGCTGGAGCCCAGCAACCGCTCAGCGGCGGCATTGACGCGGGTGATGTTGTCGGTGACGGAGGTCACCAGCACCGCATCATTCATGCTGTCGAGCACCGAGGTCAGGTACTTGCTGTCGATCGCGGACTGCCGCAGCTTCTGCCGCATCTGCTCCAGCGCTGATTCAAGCGGCGCCAGCTCATTGTCATTGTTGATTGCCAGTGGCTGGGTGTAGTTGCCGTTGCCGATGCGCTCGGCGCTTTCGATCAAGTCATTGATGGGTTCTTCCAGCGAACGGGTGACGCGCCAAGCCAGCACTGCGGCCAGAAATGCCAGCACGAATCCGGCCGCCCCCAGAGCGATCACCCAGAATTCGGCCTGTTGCCACGTAGCAATGAGCAATAGCAAAGCGAGCAAGCCGGCACCGGACAGGCCGACAATCAACAGTGCTTTGGCAGAGTGCTTGTATTTATTCACTAATATTGCTCGGGCGCAGCAGCGTCGCCAGATCAGCAAGCTGTTGCGCCATGGTGAACCGGTTCAACAGCGCCCTGGGCAGTTACCTGAAGACGTCCACCACTGGTTACCCATCATACGGGGCAATAACCAGCGACACGAACCAGTTATTCCCTTAATTTTCATGTTCAGCTTTGCAGCGGTCTCAGGTAAGTTGTGGCGTATTGCTACCCACTGTGCCGATATCCAGCGCCAAAAGGGCAAATGAACGACCTCGAACTCACCGGCCTGTCCTGCAGCCACATTGTGGAACTGAGTGAACATAAATGCGCCCTTCACTATGAGGCAGCCTGTTCATTTCTGGCCATGTGCGATGCAGCAAAATCAGTGGGCATCGAGCTGCAATCGCGCTCGGCCTATCGCAGCTTTGACACCCAGCTACTAATCTGGAATCGCAAGTGGCGCGGCGAGCGGGCGTTGTATGACCGCTCTGGTGCACTGCTGACCCATGCCGATCTGAGCCCGGATGAATTGCTGGAAACCATCTTGACCTGGTCGGCTCTACCGGGCGGTAGCCGCCATCACTGGGGTTCAGACATAGACCTGATTGACGCGGCGGCAGTTCCATCGGGTTATCAAGTCCAGCTGGTGCCGGCGGAATATGCGGCCGAGGGTATCTTCGCCCCCCTCACCGCCTGGCTGGACCAGCATGCGGCCCGATACGGGTTTTTCCGGCCCTATGCCACGGATCGCGGTGGCGTCAGTCCCGAACCCTGGCACTTCAGCTATGCACCGGTGTCATTGCCCGCACTGGAATCCCTGAGCCTGTCGACGTTGCGTCGGCTGCTGGAACAAAGCGAGCTGGAGGGAAAGCAGCAGGTGCTGGCGCGGTTGCCAGAAATCTATACCCGCTTCCTGCTGGCGATTGATCCGCCCTGACTGGAAATCAGACTTTGGCTGAAAATCAGGCCTTGGCCCAGAGATTTTTCAGCCGCGTAACCGCCAGCGAGCGAATGTTCTGCACCGGGTTTTTCTCCCAGGCAAAACAGGGGGGGTCGCGACGCAACATCGGCCAGTGCTCGGAGCGCAGCACTTCGTCCAGGTAACTCAGATGCGACTCGATGGCTTCGATATACGGGTTGTGGCCATTGAACAGCACCGACAGATGTCGATACACGCTGCCAAACTCGCCATCCAGATGGGAGCGACGAATGCTGGCGACAAACTCCGGCGTGCCACGCAGCACATCCAGCCCTGAACCATACTTCACATTGGCCTTGCCCGAAGTTGCTTCGTCCGGCACCGCAATGCCACCCAGCACGAACTCGGGATAGAGACGATCACGGCATTTTTCCAGATAGCAGCGATCTGACATCTGTGCGATCAGATCGGCCGTGCCCAGCAGGTGACCAGTGGTGCGATCCAGATCGCTGTCCAGCTGAATCAGGTCGAAACTCAACTCGTAACCGGTGAAGTGCACAATCTGCGTGGCGACAGGAATCCACTCACCCAGATTGATCACCCGCAGATAGCGCGCCAGAAACTCAGCGCCGCGCGACACATGGCTCTGCGTCAGCTCCGCGCCATTACGGGCCACGTTGTCGGTTTCACGGATATAGCCCGAGTCATGAAACAGCGCACAGATCACGCACAGCATGGCGCGCTCGGGGCCAATGCGTTGTTCGCTGGGCTGGGCGCGATCATGCGCCACACACAGGCGCGCGGCGGCCAGTGTGCCATCCAGCGAATGTTGCAGGTCGTGATAGGCCGTATCGCAACCCAGGTAACCGGGATAGGCGCCGGTAAACAGGCGTTCAAAATCCGCGAACGCGATGTTCAGTTTTTCAAAATCGAAATAGGGCCAGGTCTGTGCGTACAACTCACGAACCGCACGGCGCACTGCCTCAGGAGAGCTGACCTGAATCGTGTTGGTAACGTCGTAGTCGTTGCGGCGGTATTGCATTGAACCCTGGAGTATGGCGAGCCCGTCCGTTGGTTCTCACAAAATCAAGCTTGGCCAAGTAGCCGCAGTCTAATGAGAGAGCACTGCTTGTCCATGCGCCGGGCGTGGTTGCCGACCGGGTTGTACGTGTTAATTTTCAATTACGCGAACCGGCGCACACTTTCATGATGACTGACGAACACACACCGCAGCAGTCACGTCGCGCTGCTGTGCAACGGGTGAAGTTGTGGACGCACACAACTTCGGTAACGCACCTCAGACATTCCCTGAGCAAGGAGCAGCGAATCATGCAGCCAGGGGTACAGTCAGACCCAGTTGCTTCAACAACGGTTCAATACGGGGCTTGCGGCCACGGAATTCCACAAAAGCTTCCATGGCATCACGACTGCCACCCTTCTCCAGAATGGCGGTGGCAAATCGTTGTGCGGTTTGCGGATTGAACACGCCGCTTTCTTCAAAGGCGCTGAAGGCATCTGCGGCCAGCACTTCGGCCCATTTGTAGCTGTAATAACCGGCGGCATACCCACCCGAGAAAATATGCGAGAAGCTGTGCGGAAAGCGATTGAATGCGGGCGGCTTGATGACCGACACCTGCTCACGAACTTCGCCCAGTATTTCCAGCACCCGTGCGCCATGCGCCGGGCTGTACTCGGCATGCATGCGCAGATCGAACAGGGAAAACTCCAGCTGTCGCACGGTCTGCATGCCCGCCTGAAAAGTGCGTGAAGCCAGCAGTCGCTGCAACTCCGCAGCCGGTAACGACTCGCCGGTTTCCACATGCCTTGAAATCAACGGCAACACTTCTGGCTGCCAGGCGAAGTTCTCCATGAACTGGCTGGGCAACTCCACCGCGTCCCAGGGCACACCGTTGATGCCGGACACGCTGGGATAGTCCACACGCGTCAACATGTGATGCAGGCCATGACCAAACTCATGGAACATCGTCACCACTTCGGAATGAGTCAGTAGTGCAGGCTGGTCACCACCCGCAGGAGGTGGCATGAAATTGCAGACCAGATAGGCCACTGGCAGGTAACTGTCCTGCGCCATCTGCATGCGGCCGACGCAATCATCCATCCATGCACCACCGCGTTTTTTCGCGCGGGCGTACAGGTCCACATAGAAACTGCCGCGCCGCGAACCATCGGCATTCAGGATGTTAAAGAACAACACATCGGCGTGATATTTCTCGACTTCTTTACTTTCAACGATCTGCACGTTGTACAGACGCGAAGCCACCGCAAACAATCCCGTCAGCACTTGCGGCGCAGGAAAATAGGGACGTAACGCTTCTTCGGACAGATCAAACCGCTGCTGCTTCATGCGCTCGGCGTAGTAGCCAAAGTCCCATGAATTGAGCTCGCGTCCCGCAAAGGCTTTCAGTTCATCCACTTCACGCTGCGCGGCAGGCTTGCTGCAAGTCGCCAGCTGCTCGAGAAACTCGCGCACTTCGGTGACTGACTTCGCCATGCGGGTGGCCAGCGCATAGGCAGCGTAATTGTCGAAGCCCACCAGCGCCGCCAGTTCATGCCGCAACGCCATGATCTGCTCAATCAGCTTGCTGTTATCCCATTTGGCATCAAGCCCCTGATCGGAAGCGCGCGTCACCCAGGCCTGATAAAACTCGCGACGCAGAGTTTCATTTGCGCCGTGCATCAGCACCGCCATGTAGTTGGGCGCATCCAGCGTGAACAGCCAGCCACCCGGGTTGTCATTGGGCTGTCTGGCTTCAGCCGCCACACGGGCGCGTTCAATGATGGGCGCTGGCAAGCCCTGCAGTTCGCTTTCATCCGTGACATGCCTGGACCAGGCGTTGGTAGCATCCAGCACGTTTTCGTCGAACTTCGCCTGCACCTGCGTCAGCTGCTCCATGATTTCCTTGTAGCGGGCTTTCTGGTCAGCCGGCAGGGCCACGCCGCTCAGGCGGAAATCACGCAAGGCATTGTCCAGCAGTTTCAACTGCGCGCTGTTGAGTGTGCTCGCTTCATTCTGCCGCACCTGTTCATAGGCCTTGAACAGACGTTCGTTCTGGCCCAGATCGGTGTGCCAGGCGCTGAGCAGTGGCAGGCAGGCGTTATAGGCGGCGCGCAGTTCGTCAGAATTCATCACGCCATTCAGATGGCCCACCGGCGACCAGGTGCGCGACAGCCGATGCTGCATCTGTTCCAGCGGCGCAATCGTATTGGCCCAGGTAGCCTGCGGTTGCGCCAGAACGGTTTCCAGCTGCGCGCGATGCTCATCCAGCAATTGCCTGATGGCGGGCTCGATTTCATCAGGCTTGATCTGGTTGAAAGGCGGCAGGCCGGTGAAAGACAGCAAGGTGGGGATCATGGTGTTTCGCGAGTAAACAAGGAGACACAGGATATACGGGCTTGAGTCGCCGGGTTCAAGTTGGTCACAATGCATGCTTCCTATCGCCGCCCCACCCGTGATCTATGAACATTCGTCCGTACCGCAACATCCAGCCCCAGCTCGGCGCGCGCGTGTTCGTTGACCCCAGCGCCGTGGTGATTGGCCAGGTCACGCTGGGCGACGATGCATCGGTCTGGCCCACCACCGTGATTCGCGGTGATGTGAATTACATCCGCATTGGCGCGCGCAGCAATATCCAGGACGGCAGCGTGCTGCACGTCTGCAGCCCCTATCCGGAGATGCCCGAGGGCATCCCGCTGCTGATTGGCGAGGATGTGACGGTCGGCCACAGCTGCGTGCTGCACGCCTGCACCATCGGCAACTTCTGCCTGATCGGCATGGGCGCTACCATTCTGGACGGCGCAGTGCTGGAGGATTACGTGTTCATCGGCGCCGGGGCGCTGGTTGCCCCCGGCAAACGGCTGACCAGCGGCCTGTATCTGGGCAGCCCCGCCCGCCGCGTCCGCGACCTGACCGACCGCGAAATCGCCGAGCTGCACGAGTCCTCGGTTCACTACGTGGCGCTGAAGAACGAGTATTTGTAGGCAACCAGTCGCCACACCTGCGCCTATTTGGCCCTTCTATTTCGTCTTTTTGGGTTGACTCACCCCGATGCCGCCGGTTTAATACGCGCCCTCGCTGTCGCCCGGTCTGTACCTTCAGACCCACGCACCCGAAATGGCCAAGTAGCTCAGTTGGTAGAGCAGCGGATTGAAAATCCGCGTGTCGCTGGTTCGATTCCGGCCTTGGCCACCATCCCCTCATCCACCGACGTCCAGTGACGTCTGGAAAAGAGCACGCCTTGAGCGAGGTGTGCTGCAAGGAGATTCGCATGAAGTCGGAAATCGTGCGCCTATATTTCCGTGCGCGCAGTGGGAAGGTCGAACCATTCTCACTCGTCATGCCGAGCCCGGCGGAAGAGTGCAAGCACACCGACTTTTCCTCCTTTGCGCCGGAATGGAGCAGCTCGCTCGACAGCGCCTATGACAGCCTCGCTCGTTAGACGGTTTCGGCCATGAGTCATCGTGGTCGGCCAGCTCCCATATAGCAATGCCGCATCCGATCGATAAATGTGATTCGGTGTCTTGATCACGGCACCAGAATCGCTAGTCACTCACTCTCAAGTGAGTTGCACGTCAGACAAATTCGGATGCGCACAGCATTATTATCTTCAGAAGCGTTTTGTGCAGCGCAACCACAGTACTGCCAGCTGCTTTACGAAGTGAATTCCATACTCGCACGGACTTTTACGAGCAAAGCTGTCATCGAGCTGTCAAAAAATCTCATTGTGTTGACAGCATCTCGAGCCGAGGAGTAACTAGCTCGATTGAAAGATTCTGATGTGCGCCTGATTTGAATCCGCGCTGTCGCAGACGAGATCTCTCTCGCTGCCGATAGCCTAACGAATACATACGAAGGGGATACACATGGCTACTCCAGGTGAAGCTGACAAAAATGAAATCGAGATCGATTCGGATCGACGCAATTTGATGAAAGCAGCGACAGTTGCTGGAGTGCTGGGTGGGGCGGCGCTTGCCTCCTCCGTGGCGCAAGCCCAGCAAGCTGCCAGACCAGCGGTCGAGGACCCGAAGGCCCCAGCCGGTCTGGGCAAGAACGCTGTTCCGGACCAGCGCTTTCCGCTGACTTATCAGGCGCCGATCACCGAAGGCACCCGGGTGCTGATGGATCACCTTACCGCGCTGAGCCGCAGGGATATCAAGGGCGTGGCGGACACGCTGCACTATCCTTTCGGCAGCTGCGAAGGCACCGATCTGGTGGAGGTCGCTTCAGCGGACGCGTTGATCGCCAAACCGCCGGCATCGCTGAACATGACCATGAATCCGCGACGGCACAGCGGCAACGACGGCTACATGCAGCCGGGTTGTTACGACGTGTTCCAGGGCCTTGAGGTAATGGGCACACATCCGGTTAATGCCACGATTGCACTGACCTATGACCGCTACGACAAATATGGCAAGAAGCTGCTGCGTTGCGAAGGCATCTACGCCATCACCAACAACGACGGCAAATGGGCCATCCAGTTCGCGTCCACGATTTTCACACCGGCAGACATGATCGGCGTGGTGTTCGAGGACACCATCCGCCAGGCGAAACAACATCGCATCGATCACACACTTTCCGCCCAGACCGGTGACGAATCCTTCGACAGAATGCACTTCCGCCCGGGCCGCACTTTCGGCATCAACGGCGGCGCATCATGGACTGCGCAGGTTGCGGGCCAGGAGCGCGTCATGCAGGGCTACCGCATCAAGGGGGTCAAGAGCCGCCTGCGGATGGGCGAGATCACCGCCGATACGCCGCTGCGCGGGGATCGCGGCACATACCAGGATTACTGGGATGGCATGGGCAAACTCGGGCTCGGCCCGTGGGGGTTCATCTACGGAACCTGGAAAGAAGGGCGCGTCGTGCATCACACGGCAAACAAGGCGCATGTGCAGGCATCCGCAGTGCGTTACACCGCTGCGGGCGAAGAAATGAGCCTGGCAGTGCAGACCATGGTCGTCGCGTACAAGGGTGGACACTGGGGCTCACCGGGCAATCTCATCTACGCAACGCCGCATGATCGTAACAACGACATTCATCCCGGTGGTCTCGACCCCGTCTAAACCGCATTGCGCGCAGCGATGAGTGCAAGTAATGCACTCATCGCTGCGCGCGCATTCGGAACCTCTCTGTCTGCCGAGGACGCTCACATGTCTGCTTCCTGCTCTGCCACTCTTGCGAACGCGCGTATTCGTATGGCGGTACTGGCCGCAGTACTGATCACCGGAAGTTCAGCCGCTGCAGCGGCCGATTGTTCGGTTCAGTCATTGCAGCAACTGAACGTTCCGCGTGTGACCATCACTGCGGCGAAGACGGTGGCAGCAGCTCCACCGAAGCAGGCGTATTGCGACGTGCAGGGCTCGGTCGCGACGGACGGCGAAGGCGCCGGACCGAACTCCGCCGGTTTCGGACTCACGCTACCGGTCAGCTGGAACGGCAAGTACATGTTCGGCGGCGGACGCGGGACCGGCGGCAATCTGGCTTCCTCTGCGAACAAGCCTGACATCGACATCGCACTGACGAAGGGCTACGCCAGCGCAACCACGGACAGCGGTCACAGCAACCGGGATGAGAGCTGGTACTACGTCGGCAAGCCGGGCGTACCCAATGTGCCGAAGCTCACCGACTATTTTTATCGGGCCACTCATCAGGTAACAGTCGCCACCAAAGAGCTTGTCAAAAGCTATTACGGTGCGCAGACCATCACCCGCGCGTACTTCAATGGCTGCTCGAATGGCGGACGACAGGCGATCACGGAAGCAATCCGCTACCCGGATGACTACGACGGCATCATCGTCGGCTGCCCGTGGCTGGATCCGGCTGGCAGCGCGCTGCTCAATGTACAGCGCTCCAAGTCATTTCTGGACGCGGCGAATTACATCCCGCTGAACAAGTTCACCGAGATCGACACGGAGGTGCTCGCCAAGTGCGACACGCACGATGGCGTCAAGGACGGGTTGATCCAGAATCCCTCCAGGTGCGATTTCGATCCTCACTCCATCGTGCCGCGCGTGCTGACCAAGGCACAGGCCGACGCGCTGGATAACTACCTGAATGCTGTGCGGGACGAGAAAGGTCAGCTCGTGCATCCCGGTTCATCGGTGGCGAGATTGCAGGCACAGTTCAACGGCGTGCGTAACAACCAGGATGGATCGCCGTTACGTGCCATGTTGTACGAGACACCGGCACCCTTTCCGACAGCGGCTGCCCCGTGGGGTGAAGGCAAGAACGAGTCGCATAACTGGAACTCGGCGCGAGGTGTCATTCAGGACCTGGCGTTCAACGATTCGTCCTTCGACCTCAATAACGGCATTTTTCAGAAGAACGGTGCGGTGAAGCCCGACGTACTGAAATCCCTCTATGAAAAACTGGGCGTGGAAGTCGTCGCTGATCCTGCAAAATTGCAGGCCTTTATCAAGAAGGGCGGCAAGATTCTGATGTATCACGGCATGAGCGACGTGACCATCAATGGCTTCAGCACCATCCTGTATTACCAGGCGCTCGCGAACCAGAACGGCGGGTACGGCAAGATCCAGGACCAAGTGCGGCTGTTCCTGGTGTCGGGCATGCAGCACTGCAACGATGGGCCCGACCCGGTCTTTTTTGACTCCCTGACCGCCATGGAAAACTGGGTGGAGAAGGGTGTAGCACCAAACGGTATGACTGCGTCGTACACCGAAGACTGGGGCAAGAAGGTCACGCGCACCCTGCCCATCTGCCAATTTCCGGAGCAAGCCCGTTATAGCGGTAGTGGCGACGTGAACGACGCCAGGAACTGGAGCTGCCCCGCCGGCGATCAAGGGATGCTGGAACTCGGCAGAAACGGCATCCAGGCCGGCATGAAGGACGACCTCGCACGCTTTACAGCACGATTCAAAAATATGCCCGCGGCGACTGTGAAGCAGTAAACGTGGCCTGCGCGGCCGTTCGATGAGGGGCGCACGCCACGGCTTGGTGCTAACAGTTGGCGCATCGCTGCGACGGCGGTCAAAAGGGCTCAGGACGCGACGCACCGAGCGCGGTGTACCAAGTTGATAAATGTGGGTACTCAAGCGAGGTGCAACAAAGTCCTGAGTCCCACATTTAATCAAACATGGGGCCCCGTCCCTCCGGGTTGGGCCTCTGAAAGCGCCATGCCGCGTTACTCGTCGCTTATTTGGAGTGACCAAACCTCACTCCTCGCGCCTTGCCTGGCGCTTTCAGAGACTCCAACGCAGTGATGCGCCAATTGTTAACAGGCCCTAGGGGCGAATGACGCCAACGCCGTTTTCAATGGTAATCCTGGTGCCGAAGGGCTCGGAGAACTTCTGCACCTCGGCGAGGATTTCGGCCGCCAGAGCGGGCGATGGAACCCTGGCAATGCTCATCTGCGACCAGGGCCGGTTCTTGCCCACACCCAGATCAACGGGCTGCAAGCGGATTTCAATCAGCTTGCCGTCCTGATACCTGGTGGTGGCCACCAGGGCTTTCAGATTCTCGGGCTGCTGCAGCCAGTCGGTGGACAGTTCGTCAGCTTCTACCGCGGTCTTGCCCGCCGGCTTGTTGGCGGACTCGGGCAGGATCTCGTGCACCGCAAAGTTGCCCAGGTTGTAGAAGATCGGCCGACCCTTGTAGATTTCGATGCCCTGTATGGTGTGGTTACCGTGACCCACGTACATGTCGGCACCGTTGTCGATCAGCTTGCGCGCAAAACCTTGCAGATAGTCCGGTGGATAGTTGTCAACGGAATAGGCCTGATACGCATAACGATTCTGGTGCACGTGCATGGTGAAGATAGCGAAGTCCGCGTATTCCTTGGCATTGCGGATAGCGAGGATGTTGCCTTCCTCGTCGGCCTGGTTCACTTCGTAGTGGTAGCTGCCCGGTTTGGCACCCGACATGAACCGCCACCGTCGAAGATGGTCACGCGACCGGGCGCGTCCTTCGGCAGGTTGATGCGCGCGCACCACGTCCGGGTCGTTGCGGTGCGAGACGATCATGTCCTGGATCCCCTTGAGGCTGGCGAGTTGCTCGGGAGAGACCACGTTCCACGTCGTAAGACGCAGCGGGTTGAAGCCCATGGCTCCACCCAGCGCGCCCTCGCGATCAGTCGCGGCACCCTGGCCGCCGCCGCCGCCACCGCATAGGCGCCGATCATGCCGACCCGGCCCTTGGGCGTGTAGTGAAACACCGGCATGCGGGCGATCGACAGGTTCGGGCCGACACCCGCCAGCGGAATGCCCTGGGCGTCGAGCAGGTCGATGGTCGACTGCAGCCCCTGCTTCGCCCATGTCAAAAGTGTGGTTGTTGGCGCCGGTCAGCATGTCAAAGCCGAGATTCTTGATGTCGACCGCCGTTTCCTTGGGCGACCAGTTGCCGCGGAAGCCACTTGCATAGCGGCGGCGGTCGATAATCTTGGATTCCATGTTGCCGACCGTGGTATCGGCGCTGCGCAGTAGCTCCTGGATCTTGGTGTCGATCGTCTGGCCAATCGGCTCCTGGATCAGAAGGTCGCCCACCGTCGCGATAACGAAGGTTCCCTTCATCTTGTTTTCCAGCTCTTTGCTGATGTCGCGCGGCTTGAAGGTGGCGGGGTCGGTGCGCCATCTGGCGTCCTGGGCGCTGGCGCCGCTGGCGAGAGCCATTGCCAGGGCGACGGCAGACATGAGGCCAATGCGATGGCGAGCGATGTTTTTCATGTGATGGTTCCCCGTTTGTGTTGAGTTGGACTATCCCCGAACTCATGTTTCTTTGGAGCTCTCACGCGAAGCCTGCCAGGACGCTTCAGGACTCATAAAGATCGCCGAGATGGTTATTCCGACGGGTTTGATTGTAAACGTGAAGGCGCGCATGGTCGCCATACTCCGCCATGAAGATTGACCCGCTGGGCAAGCGCGTCAACACAATCAGATCCTCCAAAAACAACCAACCCGCCCCAATTCAAGTCAACTGTAGCCAACTTGCGCCCTGAACTGTTTTCATTCGTTTCAATTCGCCCCTTGTTTGTCTGCGGCATCAACGTGGCGCGAATTTGCCCCGTTTTCGTGCCTGATCTGGTTACGCTGTTCCATTGTTGACGCTGGTTAAACCAGGGGGGGTTCATTAAACTTGCAGGCCTTTCAACAGCCCTGCTTCTGTGGGTTTGTCCTGCCGCCCGATCGAGATTGCGAGGATTCCGAATGTTAGAAGCCTATCGTCAGCATGTTGCCGAGCGCGCCGCGCTGGGTATTCCGCCTCTGGCCCTGACTGCGCAGCAGACTGCGGAGGTGATTGAGCTGATCAAGAATCCACCCGCGGGTGAAGATACTTTTCTGATGGACCTGCTGACCTGGCGCGTGCCGCCGGGTGTGGACGACGCCGCCAAGGTGAAGGCTTCGTTCCTCGCCGCCGTGGCCCATGGCGATATCCAGGTCGTACTGGTGAGCAAGGCCAAGGCCACCGAACTGCTGGGGACTATGGTCGGCGGCTACAACGTCAAGCCGTTGATCGATCTGCTGGACGATGCCGATGTGGCCGCCGTGGCTGCCACCGCGTTGAAAAAGACGCTGCTGATGTTCGACTTCTTCCACGATGTCGCACACAAGGCCGAAGCCGGCAACAAGTTCGCAAAGGATGTGATCAAGAGCTGGGCCGAGGCCGAGTGGTTCACCTCGCGTCCTGAAGTGGCGAAGAAAATCACCGTCACCGTGTTCAAGGTGCCCGGCGAAACCAATACCGACGACCTGTCGCCCGCACCCGATGCGTGGAGCCGTCCGGACATTCCCCTGCATTATCTGGCGATGCTGAAGAACACTCGCGCCGGCGCGGCGTTCGTGCCGGAAGAAGACGGCAAGCGCGGTCCGATGCAGTTCATCGAGGACCTGAAGAAAAAAGGCCACTTGGTGGCCTATGTGGGCGATGTGGTCGGTACCGGTTCGTCGCGCAAGTCCGCCACCAACAGCGTGATCTGGGCCACCGGTGAAGACATTCCCTATGTGCCCAACAAGCGCTTTGGCGGCGTGACACTGGGTGGCAAGATCGCGCCGATCTTCTTCAACACGCAGGAAGACTCTGGCTCGCTGCCGATTGAAGTGGATGTTTCTAAATTTGAGATGGGTGATGTCATCGACATCTATCCCTATGAGGGCAAGATTGAAAAGAACGGCGCCAAGGTCATCGACTTCCAGCTCAAGAACGAAGTGCTGCTGGATGAAGTACGTGCCGGCGGCCGCATCAATCTGATCATTGGTCGTGCCCTCACTACCAAGGCGCGGGAACTGCTGAAGCTGCCGACCTCCACAATTTTCCGTCTGCCCCAGGATCAGGCCAAGTCCACCAAGGGCTTTACGCTGGCGCAGAAGATGGTGGGCCGGGCCTGCGGTCTGCCGGAAGGTCAGGGCGTTCGCCCCGGCACCTACTGCGAACCGAAGATCACCTCAGTGGGCAGTCAGGACACCACGGGTCCCATGACTCGCGATGAACTCAAAGACCTCGCTTGCCTGGGTTTCAGTGCGGACCTGGTGATGCAGAGCTTCTGCCACACGGCAGCCTATCCCAAGCTGGTCGATGTGAAGACGCATCGTGAGCTGCCGCAGTTCATCAACAGCCGCGGCGGCATCTCGCTCAAGCCCTCCGACGGCATCATTCACTCCTGGCTCAACCGCATGGTGTTACCGGATACCGTGGGCACCGGCGGCGATAGCCACACACGTTTCCCGATTGGACTTTCTTTCCCCGCTGGCTCCGGTCTGGTGGCGTTTGCTGCGGCCACCGGCGTCATGCCGCTGGATATGCCCGAGTCGGTACTGGTGCGCTTCAAAGGCAAAATGCAGCCCGGCATTACATTACGTGACCTTGTCCATGCCATTCCGCTGTATGGCATCAAGCTGGGCCTGCTCACCGTGGCCAAGCAAGGCAAGAAGAACATTTTCTCCGGCCGCATTCTGGAAATCGAAGGTGTGCCGGACCTCAAGATCGAACAGGCCTTTGAATTCTCCGATGCCGCCGCGGAGCGCAGTGCTGCCGGCTGCACCGTGTTACTCAACAAGGAACCAATCATCGAGTACCTCACCTCGAACATCGTGCTGCTCAAGCACATGATCGCCCGCGGCTACGAGGACAAGCGCACCATCGCGCGTCGCATCAAGCGCATGGAAGCCTGGCTGGCCCAGCCTGAACTGTTGCGGCCCGATAAGGATGCGGAATACGCCGCCGTCATCGAGATCGACCTCGCCGACATCAAGGAACCCATCCTGTGCTGCCCGAACGATCCGGACGACGCCAAGTTCCTGAGCGAAGTCGCAAGGCACCAAGATCGATGAAGTGTTCATCGGTTCGTGCATGACGAATATTGGTCATTTCAGAGCTGCAGGCAAACTGCTGCAGGGCAAGAAGGATCTGCCGACCCGCCTGTGGGTGGCGCCGCCCACGCGCATGGATCAGGACGAACTCACCAAAGAAGGCCACTACGCCACCTTCGGCACGGCGGGCGCACGTATGGAAATGCCGGGCTGCAGTCTGTGCATGGGTAACCAGGCCCAGGTGAAGGAAGGCGCAACGGTGATGGCCACCAGCACCCGCAACTTCCCCAATCGTCTGGGCAAGAACAGCAATGTGTTTCTGTGCTCAGCCGAGCTCGCGGCAATCGCCTCGCGTATCGGTCGCATCCCCACCGCTGCGGAGTATCACCTTGAAATGGCGGGGATCAACCAGGAAGGCGATCAGATCTATCGCTACATGAACTTCGACCAGATCCAGGAATATGCGGATGAGGCGAAAACGGTGGCGGTGTGAGAGCCAATTGATAATTGAAGAAAGCGGCCCGTCGAGAAATCGGCGGGCTGTTTGCTTTCTGATCCCCTCTCCCCGTTCCGGGAGAGGGCCAGGATGAGGGAAATCTGCAAGTTGGGTTAGCGATCGGTTGCTGAGCGGAGTCGAAGTAGGCGTAACCCGGCATCTTCAAAGTTTGAAAGCAAACAGACCAATCACATGCTTGGCGTTCCAGTGAAGTCATAGACCGAAGGCTCGTTGCTTTCCGGTTTTACTTCCCAAACCTTGTGCCAGCTATCTTCCTCAATCTCTTTGGCGCTTTTGGAATCATCAATCTTTGCCAGATTGATCCAAGCCTGACTCCGTTCCCAGCCTTGGGAGAGTCGCCAGCCGTCATTAGTCTTTTCGACAACAAACTTTAGGTCACTACCGTAGTCCCGGTCCTCTTGCTGATCCTCGGTCAGCTTAATTACGGCAGGTATAGGCGTAACATTTTTCACTTTAGCTATTACGACGGCCCTTGTTTCACTCTCGTTTCTAACTTCGATAATGTCGAACTTGTAGATGCGCTTGGTTCCCGTCCGGACACCTAGTGCGTCAATGTCGCGAATCATCTTTTGGGTGTACGCCTTGAAGTCACCAGTTCCCAAACTGTCCATCTTGACGAGGTAATCACCCAAGGACGATTTGATAGCGTCTTTGTCCCAGATGAATGTTTCGTTCTCACGCATCCATTCAAGCCCAGCCCAGTAGCTCTTTACGACGCTGTCTGGACTTCTGAAATCAAACTCAGGGACAGATGTGGCACTGGATGACGAACTGGCGACATCTGAGCTCTGAGGTGTGGGCGTGGGTGAGCACGCAGCGAACAGGCTGAGGAACGCAACCACGGCGACAACTGACTTTTTCATCGTTATTATTCCCTGTGCTGAATGGTTCAAGGATAGCCATGAAAAGCCGACTTTTTGAGAGCTAGAAGTCAACGCGTAACCCGTAGCCTTGTAGGGTGCAGTAAGCGTAGCGCACTGCGCCGTCAATTGACCATCTTAAAGATGGCGCGGTGCCGGGCACGGGGATCGGGGTAGTGATTCCACAGCACTGGATGGCTGACGATCATGCCACCTTGATCAGAGGCTGAATCTTCGGTCGGCGCTTTTTTTCCGCCTTGGCCAGATCGTAGGCGAGCTGCATGCGCAGCCACGATTCCGCCGATCCGCCAAGCGCGGCAGCCAGGCGAATCGCCAACTCCGCACTGACAGCGGCGCGACCGTTCACCACGCGCGACAACGCCACGCGCGACACGCCCAAACGGCTGGCGAACTCCGTTACCGTCATTCCGCCTCCCTCTGCCCCCAGCACCGTGTCCTGGAGAATTTCGCCGGGATGCGGCGGGTTATGCATGCGTGCCATGTTCATGTGCCTCTAGTGATAGTCCTGATAGTCGACAATCTCGGCATCCTTGCCGTCGAATCGAAATGTCAGACGCCAGTTTTCATCAACCCATACTGCCCAATGCCCGTTGAGTTCGCCTTTCAGCGCGTGAAAACGCCAGCCGGGCAGGTTCATATCCTCCGGTGTCGTCGCCGAATCCAAACGCCCCAGCTGCAAACGCAGCCGCTTGGCGTGTTTGGGCTGGATGCCGGCCTTTGTGCCAGTTTCGAAAAATCGCCGCAAGCCGGGATGCCGGAAGCTTTTGATCATTGTCAAAATGTATAGCGTAACGATACAGGCTGCAACAGAAAAAAACGCCAGGTAGAGCATACACATGTGTGCGCCGAAATCTGTTCGGATCGGGCGGTCGTTCATGCGGCGCACTCACGAGTGCGCCCTACACCGGAATCGATCGCCGAGATGAGATTATCGTGGAGCAGCTGCACGAGAATGGCTAAGCTATCCGTCCAATGGTTGCCTGAATCGGGGCGTTTCCTTCACTGAATGTCGCAATGCGCGTTGGCCTGATTTCCGACACCCATGGTTTGATTCGCGAAGAAGCGCTGGCCTTTCTGTGGGGCTGCGATCAGATCATTCACGCTGGAGATATTGGCGGACCGGAAATACTGGATGCGCTGGCCAACATTGCACCGGTGGTAGCGGTGCGCGGTAATAACGACACAGGCGTATGGGCAAGCGAGCTGCTGGAAGTTCGGCAGTTGCAGCTGGAATCAAAATCAATTTATGTGCTGCATGACATGGCGCAGCTTGATGTTGATCCACTGCCCGTCGGCATATCCGTGGTGATTTGCGGGCATTCGCATCGGCCCGTCGTGTAGCACCGTGATGGCGTGACCTATATCAACCCCGGTAGCGCCGGACCGCGTCGGTTCAACTTGCCGATCAGCGTGGGCGAATTGATCATCGAGAAGAACTCAGTTACGCCGCACATCATTTCGCTGGAGGTTGCTGCCAGCGTCCGGCGCAAGAGTCGACCGGCTGTTTGTCAGCATTCATTCATTTGACGCGTCACTACCAAGCCCCGTTTGCCAGACGACTAGCGGATCATGTCCAATCAAGCCATGACTTCCACCAACACCCTCCGCGACCTCATCACCCGCGTCGCCACGCAAGGTCGCGTCGATGCCATCGTGGTTCGTCCGGAACGCAATCAACCCGCGATATCCGTGGAGGTTGTGAAAGCCGAACCGGGCAAGGGTTTGATCGGCGACCGCCGTGCTTTGGCCAAACGCAACAATCTCGCTGCACGCAAGCGTGAACTGACGCTGATACAGGCCGAGCATCTGCCGTTGATTGCCAGCTGGTGTGGACTGCAACACCTCGACGCCACACGGTTGCGCCGCAATCTGGTGATCTCCGGCGTCAACTTGCTCGCCATGAAATCGCCGTTCGCCGATGTGCGTCTGGAATGGCAGATCGGCAATGAGGTGTGCATCGAAGTCACCGGCCCTTGTGATCCCTGCTCAAAGATGGAAATAGAACTGGCCAATGAATCTGGTGGGGGTGGTTACAACGCCATGCGTGGTCATGGCGGCATGACGGCGATGATTGTTGCGGGCGGTATCATTCGCGTCGGGGATGCCGTGGTGCTCAAGGCTGTGTATCGCAGCGTGTAGTCCATTGACGCTGGCGGTGTAGCTCACCGAACAGCGGTTATTGTTCAATCACCAGCGGCCAATCGGCCTCCGGCGGGTCTTTTGTTGTTTGTGCCTCATTGCCTCCAAGCCCCGCGCAGGCCTACAGTAGCGCACCAACTTGGGGAATACCGCCGTGCCGAGCTATGTCGGGTTTGTGCTACCGGTGCCAAATAAGAATATCGATGCCTACTGGCGCAAGACCGGCAAGGTGTGGTTTTCCAGGATTGTGTCTCGCTCGGGCAAACAACGCGATGCTGTCAACCCGGTGAACGCCGGGACGTTGATGCACTAAAGACCCATATATAACCCACATATAAATCTGGATAAATCGGGGAACCATGGCCATTCGCATCCTGTACTCCTTGGCGCTGCTGTTTCTGGCAGCCTGTTCTGGCGGTTCCGGGGGCTCCGGCGGCGGCGGAGGGTCCAGCTCCAGCGCCAGCAGCGTCACACCGGCCAATATCTCGCAGGCCGAAGGCTTCCGCTTTCTGAACCAGACCACGTTCGGCGCAACGGAGGCCAGTGCACAGCAACTCATTGCGCTGGGTGACCCGGCTTACTCGCGCTGGATTGATCAGCAACTACTCGTCACACCCAGCATCAATACGCTGAGCACCACCCTGGTGGCCTATCCCGATCCCTTGCCCACCAACTTCAATATCGCAAACCTGCACGCCAACCGCGTCGAACAGTGGTTCCAGAACGCGATGACGGCCTCTGATCAGCTGCGCCAGCGCGTGGCCTTTGCGCTGTCGGAGATCATGGTGGTGTCGCAGGTGGGTGCATTGCAAAACCTGCCGTTCGCCACTGCGGACTACTACGACCTGCTGGTGCGCAATGCGCTGGGCGATTACCGCACCTTGCTGGAAGAAGTCACGCTGCATCCAGCCATGGGCATATACCTGTCCATGCTGGGCAACCAGAAAGCGGTCCCGGCCACGAATATCCGTCCCGACGAAAACTATGCGCGCGAGCTGATGCAGTTGTTCGCCATTGGCTTGGTGGAACTGAATCTGGATGGCACACCGAAACTGGATAGCGGCGGTCAGCCCATTCCGACGTACAACCAGGCGATCATCGAAGGCTTTGCGCGCGTGTTCACCGGCTGGAAGTGGGCCTGCCCCACCACCACACCCGTTTGTACCTTTGCCAACACCCGCGTGCAGGCCGCACCCGTCGCCGGCTTCAATCAGGTCAAGCCCATGCAGTTTTATGCCGACCAGCATGAAACCGGCACCAAGCAGGTGCTGAGTTACACGGGCGCGACGGTGACGACCATTCCTGCGGGACAGACCGGCCCTCAGGATCTGACGATGGCGCTGGACAATATCTTCAACCATCCCAATGTCGGCCCCTTCATCAGCAAGCAGCTCATCCAGAAGCTGGTGACCAGTAACCCGACACCGGCCTATGTGCAGCGAGTCGCCACCGTGTTCAACAATGATGGCACGGGTAAACGCGGCAATCTGGGCGCGGTGGTGCGCACCATCCTGCTCGATAGCGAAGCGCGTACTGCGCCCAGTGGCAGCGGTGTCAACACCGCCGGCAAGATGAAGGAGCCCTTGCTGCGCATCACGCAGTTGTGGCGCGCCTATGGCGCGGCTGCAGCCAGCGGCAGGTTCATCGCTTCCGCCAACCTGGGCGGCGGCATCGCTGCACCGTCGACCAGCTTATGGTCAGGGGCCACTGCAATCAGGCTCGGTGTTCAATTTCTTCAGTCCCTTTTATGCACCGACGGGAGAAATCTCCAACCAGAATCTGGTGGCGCCCGAGCTGCAACTGGCCACTGAATTCCTGAATACCACAGCTCACCAATTTTTTCTACACGCAGGCCTTCAGTCGCACCACTTCGCAAACCACCACCAATGTCGATCTGCTGATGATCAACACTCAGGAAGAAGTGGCGCTGGCGGCGGACTCCGAAGCGCTGATCAACCGTGTGGCGCGACGGCTGCTGGGTGGTTCGGACCAGATATCGGCCACGCTCAAGGCGCAGGCCAAGGCACAGATTGAACGCTCTGCGGCCACCGCCACGGCCACGCGCGTCGCCGATGCGATTTATCTAGTTGCCAGCTCTCCCGAATACGCACTACAGAAATAAGGCAGTCAACATGAACTCTCAACGACGTCGATTCATGAAGGCTGCCGCTGCCGGCGGCGTGGCCTACGCCTTCGGCCGCACGCCCGGCACGGTGTACGCCCAAACCGTGGGCATGGGGGGTTTCACCGACTACAAGGCGCTGGTGTGCGTCTTCCTGTTTGGCGGCAACGATTCCTGGAACATGGTGGTACCCACCAGCACCGCTGAATACAACGCCTACTATGCTTCGCGCAGTGGCGGCACGGCCTCGGACCTTGCCATTCCACAAAGCTCGCTGCTGCCGATCAATCCGCTGCTGCCCAATCAGTTCGGCACCTTTGGCTTTCACCCCAGTATGGTCGGCATGCAGCAACTGTTTCAAACCGGCAAGTGCGCCATCATGGCCAATATCGGCCCGCTGATTACGCCCACGACAAAGGCTCAGTACCAGCAACCCGGTTGGTTACTGCCACCGCAACTGTTCTCACACAATGACCAGCAGGATCAGTGGCATAGCTTGCGCGGCAGGGCGCTGCTCAAATCCGGCTGGGGCGGACGCGTGGCCGATGTGTTGAATGCACAACTGGGCGGACAGCAACTGGCGTTGAATGTATCGCTGGCCGGACAAACGCTGTTTCAGGCGGGCAATCAGGCTACGCCCTATGTGATGGGCTCGGGGGGCGCAACGACGTTTACCGGGTTCACAGGAAACACCATTGCAACGCAGCGGCGGCAGACCTTCGAGGCCATTGCCAATGCTTCCTATCCCGACATCTATGAGCGTGGCTATGCCGCCGTGCAGAAACGAGCGGTGCAGTTTGCGGATACGGTGAACAGTGCTCTCAGTAGCTCCCTTCCTTTTAGTGCCAATCCACGCCGGAGGGGACACTGTCGCCGTTGGCCACGCAGCTGCGCACCGTCGCCAAGATGATCCGGCAGCGATCCATGCTGTCCATGTCGCGACAAATCTTCTTCGTCTCCACCGGCGGCTTTGATTCACACGACAACCAGAACACCGATCAACCCAACCTGCTGAGCAATGTGAGCGATTCAATGCAACGCTTCTACAACGCCATGGTGGAAATCGGCATGCAGGACTCGGTCACTTCTTTCACGCACTCCGACTTCGGACGCACGCTCACCTCCAATGGTGACGGCAGTGATCACGCCTGGGGCGGTGTGCAGCTGGTGGTGGGCGGTGGAGTTCTGGGCCAGAATATCTACGGCCAGTATCCGTTGCTGCAAGTTAGCACCAGCAATCCGCTTGATGTGGGTGGCGGGCGCTTCATTCCTACTACTTCGGCAGATCAGTACGCGGCGACGCTGGCGCGCTGGTTCGGCGTGGCCGATGCGGACCTGCACCTGGTTGCGCCCAACATCAACAACTTCCCCTTGCGCAATCTGGGCTTTCTCGCCTGACGGGATCGCGCTCACGGCATACACTGGGCGCGATGTATTCAGTTTCTGTCACACTGTTTTTGCGGCTGCTCGGCGGTCTCAGCGTCATGCTGGGCGCGCTGCCCGCCTTCGCACAAACCGATGCCCCGGTAGAAACACTGCAAAACCGCATGGCGGTGGTGCTGCTCACTCTCCTCATCGTGGTCGCTTGCATCGTGCTGCACTACGAGGCGCTGAGCTGGCTTACTGGCCGACTGAAGCGGCTCACGCTGCGGCCACGCCAGCACATTCTGGTGCTGATATTCGCCATCCTGATATTTCATGTGGTCGAGATCTGGATTTTCGGCGGCGGCTACTACCTGCTGATTTCCAGTGAGGGACACGGCGCGCTGCTGGCCAGCCACACCATGGGCCTGCTGGATTGTGTGTACTACTCCGCCGTGTGTTTCACCACACTGGGGCTGGGCGATGTGGTGCCCATCGGCGCGGTGCGTTTTCTCACCGGCACTGAGGCGTTGACCGGCTTCGTGTTACTCACCTGGTCGGCGTCTTTCACTTTTGTAGAGATGCAGCGCTTCTGGCGCACTTGATGCGCACTCTCAGCATGGTGCTGTCGGCACTGCTGCTCGCCGCATGCAGCAGCGTACCCGCGCGTCCCGCCGCATCGTCCTATGGCTGCATGCAGGCCGCACGCGCCGCAGCGCCGCAATTTGCAGATGACAAACAACAACACTGTGTTACAGCGGCATTGATTGCGCAGCAATGCAGCGCCACTGAAGCCTGGCTGGCCGGTCTGGGCAAGGAACTGCACGATCTGTTTGGCAGCGGCGATGCTGCATGGAGTGACTGGCAGGCGGACCGCAGAGGCATTGCCTGCGCGAAACTCAGCAGTGACCCGGCATCCTTGCAGGGCTGCTGTACGCAGGCCCGTCGCTGACGGTTATCCATGTCATGGCCAGCGTTGCGGCACACGCTGCACCTTGCTCACGTCGTAGCCCTCACGCTGCAACAGCGCCAGCAGCTTCTGGTAATCCGCTTCAGCAAGCGCTGCGCTGCGCGCCATGATCCACACATAGTCGCGTTTCTCCCGGCCAATGATGGTCTGGGTGTAATCCGCATCAACAAATACAATCCGGTAGTCCGACTTGAAGGGCCAGATGAAGCGCATGCCCCACACCGCATTATCGGTTCCGGGACGCACAAAACCGCGCGGCGTGTAGCGCTTGTGCTTGCCGTCAAAGGCATCGGCATTAAAGGTGAAAGTGGTGGCGATACTGCCATCCTCATCGAGCCGGTATGACTCCACCGCATTGTGCGCACCCTTCTCGATGACGGTGGGAATGTTGGCGATCACGTACCAGTCGCCCATGAAGCGTGGCAGCTCTACCTGCGAAGCCAATGACAGCGGCGGATAGCTCATGTTCTGACAACCCGTTGCAACAATCGGCAACAACGCCAGCAGGACGCGCTGGATGAACGACGAATATGGGGACATGAAGTACGACATGGCATCCTCAATTCAATGTGTAACGCAGGTAGCGCCCACTATCAGTTTTCGATTCCAGCGCCAACCATTCACCGGACAGCGAATACCACAGATCAATTTCCAGCTTCTGTCCCTTGCCGTTGCCGCCCAGCAGGCGATACCGATTGCTGCTCTGCTGTACACCGCGTACGGTCAGTGGCTGCATGCCCAATGATTCGATTTTCACCTGATCGTACTCGCCGGTCTGCGCATTGAGCAGGCGTTGCTGTTGCAGCATCAGCGGATTCCAGTAGGCAAAACTCATGGCGCAACCATTGATCACATAGCTGCCTGCGGAGTGACTTACGTTCATGACACCGCTCTGGCCGCTGGCGGTAACGCTCAGTAACTTGCCATTGTCATCGGTGCGCGCCTTCATGCTGTGCAGGCAATCACCCTGCCAGCCTTCAATGGCCTCGTGCTGGTACTGATAGGCGTTGATGAACAGGAACTTCACATCAAAGCGGGCCACGCTGCGCAGTTCACGACGCTCACCCTGCTGCAACAACGTGAAGTCGTGATGACCGATTGCCTTGTCATCCAGGTAAACGCGGAACTTCCAGCTGCCCACCGGCCTGAGCGCAGCGTCCTGCGCAGTCGTAACCATCGGACTCAGCGCCAGTAAAGACACAAACAACAGAGAAAGAAACTGCTTCATGACTCACGTCCGGTTACAACATTCACGCCATCGAATCGTTCCGACAGGTGCATCAGCAGCGGCATCAGCAAGGCCCAACCGATGGCCAGCACCGTCATTGCCAGCCAGACATCCGGCAATTGCAAGGCCTGCAAACGCATGCCACCCAGAAACGACAACGGCGCACCAATGGCGCCAAACAATGCCGCCAGCCAGTAACGACCGCGCAGAAACACCAGCGCTACATTCAGGGTGGTGGCAAACAGCGCCCACACCGCCATGATCCAGATGGGCGCGATATTGGGCAGCCACTGCCCGCTGCTGTAACGAATCACATCATTGGCAGCCAGCGCGCTATCCCACAAAGTGCCCAGCAGCAGCACACCCAACAGCAATTTCAGTTCATGCAGAGGCCGATGCGACATGAACAGATGCAGCAGCACCACCAGGACGGCGATGGACATGCCCAGCAACAACTGATGATGCGCAGCGCCCAACACCACGGCGAACCAGCCGATCTCGAAGGCGATGAAGTTGATCAGCAGGCGGGTGCGTGGATTGCTGAGCAGCATGACTAACTCAACCGGCGCGGCTGTGATGACGAATCACCCGGCATACGTTTGTGCAACAGCGCATTGCGCGCATTCCATTCGTCCGCTGGCGCGAACTCCACATGCAATTGCGACTGACCCGAAATATGCGTCGCGATCAGCACGCCATCACGCAGCAACAGGCGATTGCCGGTCAATGCCGGAACACGCGGGCCGGGAATCAGTACGCCGCTCAGATTCAATGGATCAGCAGCGGACAACGAAATCAGTTGTCCCTCTGTCGCCTGCTTGCGCACGGCGCGCAGGCTGCTGACTGCTTCGGGCAGCGCATATTGCTCACCCGTAACACCACCAACAAAACGGCCACCACGGATCAGGCCCTGCGCTTCCAGCTGGCGGAATACCCGCAACAGTTCATGCCAGGGGGGCAACTGCGCACTTTCGTGCACCAGCAGCTTGCGAAACACCACGCCGTAACGACGCAGCAGGATGAAGGCCATTTGTTGCAATCGATCTTCCACCACCACAGGGTTGGCGCGCCGCAGCAGCGACCAGCGACCCGCATCTTCCAGACCAAACTGTGCGATGCGCAAGCCGCGTGACGCCATTTTGCGTTTGCGATCCATGGGTAACACCAGCGCACGCAGGCCGCTGAAGCTGTCGGCGCTGAGCAGGCCCGCCGACACCAGTTCGCTCAGGCCTTCTTCTGCCTGTGATTGCAACAGACCACTGCCATGCTGGATATCATTGAAGAACGAGGCGCCGTGTTCATGCAGATACTCACGAATGCGTTGCGCCGGGTGCGACAGCTGCAATGCATTTTCAGAAACTTCACCCGACGCCTGCCACAGCTTCAGGTTCTTGCGCGTCAGCAACACGATGGGCGTATTGCGCACGGGTGCGGCGCCACTTTCTGAAGCCTGCAAACGCAACCACAGTGCACGGCCTGACAGACACACACTGTCCAGCCAGTTGGGATCGTAGTCCTGCAAACGCGCGGGAAGAATCTCGCTCTCCCACGCAGCCGCCGGGACTTCGATGCCTTCCAGCTGTTCAATGATACCGGCCAGTGCTTCGACGCCCTGTGGTCGCGGCTCACGCACCACGCCCTGCCACTGCAACAGGAAACGCATGAAGTCAGCAGTGGATACCGGTTCAATCTCGGCGCGCAGGCTTTGTACGGTGTAGCGGTGAATGCGCGCCAGCAAGCGGCGTTCACACCATTCCAGGTCAGTTGTTTGCTGCGTGAACTGACCACGCATGGCAAAGCCTTGCGACTCCAGCTTGAGCAGCGCGGCGTCGATGTCAGCGAGCTGTAATTGCAGGTCGTTTGCCAGACTGCGCGGCGGTGACTGGGCCAAGGGCCTGCAGACGACCGCGCAGCAGTTCAACCAGCGCATCTTCAGGCTGCCATGCCTGGCGCAACGAATCCGGCAATTGCACCTGCGGTTCAAACCTTGCGCCCGGATAGATGGCTTCGAGCATGGGCAAACGTTCGGTGGCCAGCCAGAAGCTATCACCCTCCTGTGTAGGTTGGGCTTCAGCCCAACTCTCCGACGAAGATGTTGGGCTGAAGCCCAACCTACGGCTGGAACCAGGCAAACTGGTTACGCGGCCCGTGTGCAGTAATTCATTGAACCACTGATTCCAACCGCTGCGCTGTGCTTCTGCCTCGCTGCACAGCCCCATCGACATCAGTGCATCGTGCAGCTCATCGGCGTTATCTAGCTGAAGGCCAGGCTTCTGCACACACTTGCGCGATGGCGCGTTCATCCAGCTTGCCGAATTCGGCCGCGGTTTGTGGGTCCAGCCAGCGCCTGCTGGCAACAGCTTGAGTGCGACGTTCTTCCAGTGGTGCATCATCAAGGAAGGCATATGGCTTGGCGGTGAGAATTTCCTGTGACAGCGGCGATGGCGTAGGCAGATCGCAGGCCACCACTTCGATATCGCCTTGCTCCAGACCCGTGAGCAGACGTTCAAGCCCACCAATGTCCATGGCTTCATACAGGCAATCATGAATCGCCTGATTCACCAGCGGATGATCGGGAATCTCGCGATCACCCTGAATGTTTTCCAGACAAGCCAGCTGCTCGGGAAACACCACGGACACCAGATCTTCCGCCGCCATGCGTTGCAGCGGCGCAGGTGTACGTTTGCCGCCGCGATAACGCTGCACCGCCAGCGAGATGCTGGTCACCCAGCGCCAGCGCGTGGTGAACAACGGCGAGTCCAGCATGGCCTGAATCAGTATCTCGCGCACTGAATTGCTGTTCAGATAACGCGCCACTTCGGCCAGCTCAAAACTGTGTGTTTCACCCAGCGACAGGATCACTGCGTCTTCGGTAGCTGCTGCCTGCAACTCGAAATTGAAGCTGCGACAGAATCGTTTGCGCAGCGACAGGCCATAGGCGCGATTCACCCGCGCGCCAAAGGGCGAATGAATCACCAGCTGCATACCACCGCTTTCATCGAAGAAACGCTCAAACACCAGGCGATTCTGTGTGGGCAGATTGCCCAGCATGGCCTTGGCGGCGGCCAGATAATCTGTAAGCTGGCGCGCGGCGGGTTCGCTCAGACCATGCTCATGCATCAACATGTGGATGCAATGTTTCAGGCGCGACTCGTCCATCTTCGGTTCTGATGCAGATACCCTCACCCCGCCCTTTCCCTCAGGGAGAGGGTTGGAATAAGCACCATCGAGCCAAGCATTCACCTGCGCACGCAGCCGCGACACCGCCAACGACAACTCATTGGTGCGCGCTGGCGCCTCACCCAGCCAGAACGGCAGAGTCGGCGGCTGACCCTTGGCGTCTTCCACACGCACCTTGCCCGACTCGATGCGTTGAATACGATACGAAGCATTACCCAGCTGGAAAATGTCACCAGCCTGACTCTCAATGGCAAAGTCTTCATTCAGCGTGCCGATGAAAATTTCCTGTGGTTCAAGAATCACGCGGTAATCAGCTACATCGGGAATGGCGCCGCCGCAGGTGATGGCCGTAAGCCTTGCGCCCTTGCGGGCACGCAGCCGCTGATTGACCGCATCACGATGCAGATAGGCACTCTGCCGACCGCGACGTGTCGCAAAGCCATCGGACAACATACTCAGCACGGTATCGAACTCATCACGTTGCAGATCGCGATACGGCCAGGCGCGTGTCACCAGTTCATACAGCTCGTCTTCGCCGTATTCGCGCGACGCAACTTCAGCAACCATCTGCTGCGCCAGCACGTCCAGCGGCTTGGCCGGAATGATCAGTCGATCCAGTTCGCCACGTCGAACGGCGTCCAGCAACGCGGTGCATTCCACCAACTCATCGCGACTCAGGGGGAACAAGCGTCCCTTCGGCACACCGGTCACCGAGTGATTGGCGCGACCGACGCGTTGCAGGAAGGCAGCAATCGAACGCGGCGAACCCAGCTGACACACCAGATCCACATCGCCAATATCAATGCCCAGTTCCAGTGATGCCGTAGCCACCAGCACGCGCAGCTTGCCGGCCTTCAATCGCTGCTCGGCATCGAAGCGGGTTTCTTTCGAGAGCGAGCCATGATGCGCGGCGACATTTTCCTCGCCCATGCGTTCCGTCAGTTGTCTTGCCACGCGCTCCACCATGCGCCGCGTGTTGGCAAACACCAGCGTGGTGTGATGCTCGTCGATCAATGTTGCCAGCTTGTCGTAGACGTTCTGCCATACCTCACCGGACATCACCGCTTCCAGCGGCGCGTCGGGCAATAACATCTGAATGTCGCGTTCGCGAATGTGGCCGGTGTTGACGATGGTGCAGTTGATCGGCTCACCAGAGTCACTTTCCGCCCCCTCCCCCTCAGGGAGAGGGTGGGGTGAGGGTGCTAACTTCATCTCCGAACAGATCACCCTCACCCTGCCCTCTCCCGGAACGGGGGAGGGGCAAAGAGTAGCCCACCAGAAAATGCGCCACATCCTCAATCGGCTTCTGTGTCGCTGACAACCCAATGCGCTGTACGGGATGCGAACACAGCGCCGCCAGACGCTCCAGCGACAAGGCCAGATGCGAACCGCGTTTGCTGTTGGCTACCGCATGAATTTCATCAACGATCACCGTGCGCGTGGTGGACAGCATCTCGCGACCCGAGGCACTGGTGAGCAACAGATATAAAGACTCGGGCGTAGTCACCAGAATATGCGGCGGTTTGCGGCGCATCGCCATGCGTTCGATCTGCGGCGTGTCGCCGGTACGCACCTGCGCACGGATCAGTCCACATGTTTGGGCCGCCGCGCCGCCCTGCTGCAACAGTAACTCCGTGATACCCATGAGCGGCACTTGCAGATTGCGCTCCACATCATTCGACAAGGCCTTGAGCGGTGACACATACACCACCTGCGTGGCATCTTCGATATAGCCACGCGCCGCCTGCCGCACCAGCGAATCAATCGCCGTAAGAAATGCCGCAAGGGTTTTTCCCGAACCGGTGGGCGCAGCAATCAGTGTGTGCTGACCGCGCGCAATCGCTGCCCACGCATCACGTTGCACCGCAGTGGGTGCAGCGAAGGCCTGTTCGAACCAGGCCTGGACAGCAGGATGAAATACGGTAAGCGGCATGAGGTGTTGGCAGCAGCGTTACTAACGAGATACGCCGGGAACAGGCAACTGGATGCAGGGTCAGAGCATACACCTGGCTGTTGAAATATACAGTCGCAATGCGATTACATGCTGCAAACTATCGAGCTGCGAACCAACGGGGCTTGGGGGGTTACCTCAGAATACCCCACGTACACTCAGGCCGACTTCCCGACCCTGACGCGCAGTGCGGGATTCCAGACGCTCCAGCACCCCGGTACTGCGATAGGTATCAAACTGTCGACGTTGCCGTTCACTTTCGGCACGCAGGGTTTCTTCAACAGTAAGCTGCATGGTCAGATTTTTGATCAACTGCATTTCCATAAACAGTTCCAGCTCGGTGTCCTTTTGCCGCTCTTCGGTGTAATCAATGTCGTATTCCGTCGAAGGCCCATCCTGATAGGCAGTCATTCCGTAAGACAGATTGCGCCACGACGTGTCGTGGCGAAAACCCAGCGACCAGGTGTAATCGTCGCGGTAGTTGATGGCGCTCTTCTCCCCGGTAAAAGGGTCCGTTATGGTGGTATCCAGCAGTGTCACCGAGCCCTCAATCACTGCGGTTCTCAGGCCAAGTGCGGTCAGGCGCATGCTGCCGCTCAGGCTGATTTCAAAGGCTTTGGCCTTGTCGATATTGCCGGTGGCGGTGCGAATTTCATCGACACCGTTTTCGTTTCTGACCAGAAGCGGCACGGAACTGATGCTGTCGCGGATATCAGAGTAGAGGCCGGTGATGGAAACCACACCCAGATCGTCCGGCAGCCGGCGCTCCCATGCCAGTTCGTATTCCCAGGCCTGTTCGGGAACCAGTTCGGGATTGCCGGCGCTGATCACACCGATGCGATTATCGTCGTCGGAAAAGCTGGCCACGAAGTCGGCGAAGTCCAGTTGATCCACACGACGCTCGATGCGGCCGCGCCACTGGGTTGACGGCGTCTGGTCAAAACGCGCCACCAACCGCGGCCGGGCGAAGAAAAAATTCCGCGAGCGGCTTACATCGCTGCCTTGCTGGGCCAGTTCTGAAAATTCCAGATCGAGTGAACCTTCCAGCAACAACGTTGAGCGTGGCTGCCAGGTGTAAGTAGTGAACGCCTCCAGCCGCTCCTCCTTCACGGTGGAATCCGGATTGAACAAAGCCACCGGCTCCAGCACGCCATTGTTGTCCTCCTGCAGATTCACGCGTTGCGACACTTCATTGAGCGCAACCTCAATGCCGCTCTGGATCGAGCGAGTTTCAGTAACACCCCATTGATAAGTACCGCGCACAATTTTCTCGGAGGCCTGGGAACTCTCCACCTGTAACTCTCGCAACAGGGTACGGCCACCCGCCGGAGTCACTGAAAATGCGCTGTCCTCGTCACCGCTGCTGGAGGTATAGACGAACAACGTAGTGAATACATTACCGTTCGCCAGGGTGTGCTCATAGTCGCCGCCCAGCTCCCATTCTCTGGACAGACTTGAATCGCGAATGAACAGATTATTCACAAAATTCTGCTGGCTGCCCACCACACGGAAGCGGTCAGAGGTCTCATTTGCCGCCTCGTCTTCATGTGCATAGCGACCGTTGAGGTTGAGGATGTTGCCATTGGTAAAGGTATAAGAGGTGTTGGCGGTAAGGGCGTGCTCCCGGGTATTTTCTCTGCTGTTCTCCAGTTGCCGCTCGAACAGCGTCAGCGCCGGTGTGAAGAAAAGATCCGTTCGTTCTTCAATATCCTTGCGCGTCTGGGTTTCCACTGAAAGAAGATAATTGAGCGCGCCGATGTCACCGTTATAACTGACTTCGCCGCTGCCGCCGTAGGCATCGTCAACATACTTGTCGACAGTGGCCTGCCAGGAACCAACACCGGTGACCAGCGTGCCGTCGAGCACCACATTCACGACACGACCCTGGCTGCGTACATCCAGGCCGGCAACGGTGCCGCGTATCACCTCGATACGCACCACCTGACGCGCCTGAATGCGATCCATCGCCGAGCCGATGTCGTTGCTCTTGCCGGACAGCCGTTTGCCATTGATCAGTATCTGATCGCCGGAATTGCCGAAACCTCGCTGCTCATCATTGCCGCCACCACCATTCTCGTTTTCGAACAGTTCCTGCAGACCGGGGATGCGTTCAAGCTGGTCGCGCGCGGTGACAACGTTGTAAGCAGTGAAGTATTCAGGACTGTAAATCACACGATTGCCTGCGTCGGCAAGCGTGATCCCCACACCGGATTCAACCACGTCAGCGGATTCCTGAGCATCCGCCTCGATGGCGACCAGCAACGTTGCGAGAAGCACCGCCCATGACACTGTATGCGGCAAATTTAAATGCATGACAGAACCGTCCCCCGATAACATGAAGTACTGAATGAGGTCTTATCTGATCCATCCGCCGCGTTCGCGGGCGCAAACCTTACGGATCAAAACAGTTTTTCTGAACCCCCACTCAGAACACCGCAACCAGGAAAAAGTTGCAGGCAGATAGTGATTAAACATGAGAGAGGAGAGTTGTGAGATGCGAAAAACAGCGAACTATCGGCACTCTAGAGCCTATGTTCCACAGGACTCATGCACAATGCCGCTCACATAACTTCACGTACACCTGACGCGCAGAACAATCAATAAAGAGTTCGCACCACCACGAAGCACAAAGCCATGGTCGACCACATCGGCATCAGCGTCAGCAATTTCGCGGCAAGCAAAGTTTTCTACATCCAGGCATTGCAACCCGTTGGTTACTCGGGCCTCCCCAATTTTTCACATTCAGCACATAACCGCGTGACCAACTCATCAACAGTTGGTATATCGCCAATCCCACCCACGCCCTGACCCGCTGACCACACATCACGCCAAGCCTTGGTCGATTCTTGCTTGGTCACAAGTTGCGCGAGTTCAGCGCCGATGCTGGTTCTAGTATTCGGCTGCGCGGGATCAATGCCCGCGTGTAACAAACTCTCACTCAGGAAGTTGCCCGGCACGCCTGATACTGCGGGTGTGTAAGTGACGTCACCCGGCCCGGCGCACAGGATCATCTGCTTGTACTCATCACTGGCGCGTGATTCCTGCGTGGCGATGAAACGCGTGCCCATGTAAGCGAAGTCCGCACCGAGCAGTTGCGCGGCAGCGATTTCATGACCGGTGTTGATGCAGCCGGCGAGCACGACTGTGCCTTTGAAGAAGCGGCGCACTGCGGCGGTGAAGGCGAAGGGATTGAGCAAGCCCGCGTGACCACCAGCGCCGGAACAGACCAGAATCAATCCATCGACGCCTGCGGCAGCGGCTTTCTCGGCATGGCGCAGCGTGGTGACATCATGGAACACCAGACCGCCATAGGCATGTACTTGCTCGATCAATGAACTGACCAACCCCAGCGAAGTAATGATCAGCGGCACACGTTGTTCGATACACACGGCCAGATCCGCCTCCAGACGCGGATTGGTCTTGTGCACAATGAGATTCACGCCAAAGGCAGCGGCCGATTTGTTCAGGGCAGACAAGCTCTGCCTGATCCCGGTCAACCACTCGGCAAAACCTTCGGTGCTGCGCTGATTCAGCGCTGGAAAGGTACCGATGATGCCCTGCTGACAACAGGCAATCACCAGCTCTGGCCCCGACACCAGAAACATCGGCGCCGCAATCACCGGCAATTTCAGACCCGGTTGCAACTGCGCCGGAATACTCATCTACCAGATGCTCACACGCTGCTCGGGCGCGAGATACATTTTGTCGCCCGGCTTCACGTCGAATGCAGCATAGAACGCATTCTGGTTCACCGGTGCGCCCCAGGCACGAAACGCGGCGGGTGAATGTGAATCCACCGTCAGCAATCGGATCGCCTCTTTCTCGCGGGACTTGCCGCGCCACACCTGCGCCCAGCCGGCAAACAGACGCTGATCTCCGGTGAGTCCATCCAGCAGGATTTCCTGCTCGTTGGCCGGCTTGCCATTCATGGACAGGCGATACGCCTTGTAGGCAATGGCCAGGCCGGAGTTGTCAGCGATGTTTTCGCCCAGCGTGAGTTCGCCATTGATGTGGTAACCCTTCACTGGCTCGTAAGCCGCGTATTGCGCCACCAGTGCTTTGGTCTTGGCGGCAAATTTTGCGTGATCTTCCTTTGTCCACCAGTCGCGCAGGTTGCCATCGCCATCGTACTGGCTGCCCTGATCATCAAAGCCATGACTGATTTCATGGCCGATCACCGCGCCAATGCCGCCGTAGTTCACGGCATCATCGGCCTGCGCATTGAAGAACGGCGGTTGCAATATCGCCGCAGGAAATACGATCTCGTTCAGCTCGGGGTTGTAATACGCATTGACGGTCTGCGGCGTCATATGCCATTCATCACGATCAATGGGCTTGCCCAGCTTGCTGGTCTCACGCTGATATTCAAACTGCTGGGCGCGCATCACATTGCCCACCAGGTCATCCGCTCTGATCTGCAAACTGGAGTAGTCGCGCCACTTGTCCGGATAGCCGATCTTGACCGTGAACTTGGCGAGCTTTTCCCGGGACGCCTGTTTGGTGGCGTCACTCATCCAGTCCAGCGTATCAATGGACTGGCGATACGCGGTCAGCAGGTTGGCCACCAGTGCTTCCATACGCTGCTTGTTCGCAGCCGGAAAATGTTTGTCTACATATAACTTGCCCAGTGACTCGCCCACCGAAGATTCCACCACGGACAAACCCCGCTTCCAGCGCGGCCGGTTTTCGGGAATGTCACGCAGTGTCTTGCCGGTAAACGCGAAATCTTCGTCAACAAATTCTTTGGACAGATACGGCGCATAAGCCGAGAGCACCTGCCATTTGAGATAGGTCTGCCAGGTTTGCAGCGGTTCCTTGTTCAGCAGCTGCGTCACCGCCGTGACATAGCTGGGCTGGCTGATCAGCAGGTAGTCCACCTTGCCGGCAACACCGAGAGCCTGCATGTAATCCGCCCAGTTGAAGCTGGCCGAAACTTTTGGCAGCTCACTCAACAGAAACTTGTTGTAGGTCTTGATCGGATCGCGGTTAACCACCTTGTCCCATTGCGCGCGGGCAAGGCTGGTTTCCAGTTTGAGAACTTGTGCCGCAGCGGCCTCGCCCTGTTCCAGTTTGGCTAGCGCAAACAGGTTGACGATGTGCTGACGGTAACCTTCACGCGCTTTTTTGAACGCCGCATCGTCTTGCTTCAGATAGTAGTCGCGATCCGGCAAGCCGAGACCTGACTGATAAATATCCACGGCATACCGGGTTGAATCCCGATTGTCCTGATGGATGTACGGAGTCAATGGCACATTGACGCCAATCTGCACCAGTGACGCCATGTGTCTGGCGATCGCTGCAGGCGAATCCAGTTTGTCGATGGCCTGCAACTGCGCTTGCAGGGGTTGCAGACCCAGCGTTTGCAGACGCGCCTCATCCATGAAACTGGCGTAGACATCACGCACCTTGATGGCGTCGGCATCGGTCGGCGCCGCTTGCTGCAATGACTCCACCAGCGCGCGCAGTTGCGCTTCGGCAGAATCGGCCAGTTCATAGAACGAGCCATAGCGCGCCTTGTCCGCAGGTATCTCCACGCTGTCCAGCCACTTGCCATTGATATGGCGATACAGGTCATCCTGCGGTCGCACCGCGCTATCGAAGTAGCTGCTATTCAAACCACTGACGGGCGCGGTCGGGGTCGCCGCCTGCGATGAGGGAGGCCCGGATTTGCTACAGGCGACGAGCAAGGTGCAGGCGGTGGCCAGACTCAGCAGGCGGTATTTCATGTGAACCCCAAAAAAGATGTCTCTTGGCAGCCTGTCGGGCTTAGGAATGATCTACTGCGGCGGTGGGAAATGGGTCCATTTTTCCGATCCCCATGTCGATAAATTTGGGTCAAATAGCTACGGCTATTCTCCTCAAACGATCGAAAAACTGTCCTCAATTTCTCACTCGCCTCGCTACGATCACCTAAGCCCGACAGGCTGCTAGGCATCTGAACTTAACAAAACCCGCTGGCTTCGCACATTAAAAACCGGCAATGGACGGTTCCAGATCAATTTTCTGCGTCAGAGATCGCCGCCTTTGTGCGAATTCGCGTCCCGGGCACAGGACCAACTGTGGCCTAACTCACAATTCCAGCATTAGCTGGCACGAACCCGTTACTTCCTGACAACCCTGACAAAACTTTAATAACACATGCATTTACAAGCACTTACAAAACCATACTGACCTTCGGACCTGTTCAAATAACCCCAAGTTGAAGCAGGGCAACACAATTGTCACTTGTATTACAGCTTAAGCAGTCATATATTGCATTGCACCAAGTAACTGCAAAGGCAGTCTTGGTTAGTTTGAAACTTGGAGGTACTTGTCATGATCGTTGTAGCAGTAGTGTTTCTGGTTGGTGTCGTCCTGTTCCTGTCTTTGCAGGCCGGTTCGGAAGGCTAATCCAGCTGGAGAAAGTTGCCCCTTTTAGTAGGGGCGGTTGGTAAACAAGCCAACAGCCGACAGAGCGCCCACTCGGGAATAAGCGCCGACGGCTGTTGGACTAACTCAGGATCTCACCCGCTCCCGCCCTGCCCACAGCAGGATCAGCCACAGGATCGCGAACGGAATCAGCGCCAGGGCATCTGCCCACGGGCCTGAATAAAACGGATTACTCGCCTGCGCCCAAGCCGCCAGTCTGGTATCAGTGTCTTCGAACACACCCGCCATCAGGGCAATGACAATTCCCGCAATCGCGCCCCCGGCTATATACCCCGAGGCCATCAATACCCCTGCACTCCGATCGGCATTGGCCGCAATGGTAGCTGCGTCTTCACCACGCTGCTCAGCCGCCGCCGTGCGTCCCCGATCCGTCCACCAGCGCAGCACACCGCCCAGCAGCATGGGCACGGTGGTGACCAGCGGCAGATACACCCCAACGGCAAAATTCAACGAATTGACGCCGCACATTTCCACGGCCAGCGCCAGCATCACGCCCAGCAGCATCAGGCCCCAAGGCAGTTCCTGATCCAGCACGCCACGAATGATGTACGACATCAAGGTGGCCTTGGGCGCATCGAACTTGCGTACCTGCGTGCCATCGGGACGTGTGTCGTAGCGGCCATTGATGCCGGGGTCCACCAGCCACACCGCCTGACCCTGATCGTTGATCAGATACTTGCCCGCCGGTGCGCCCTGATCGTCGCGCTTGTGCCAGACGAAGTAGCTGGCCTGATCGCTACGCGCCTGCGGGCCTTGCAGGCTTTCGCGCTTCTCACCCAGTTCAGTCACGGAGGTTTGCAGTCCCGTCGGCGCCACCTGCGCAATGGGCACATACACCGTGGCCGTGTCATTCAACTTGAGCAGCACCGGTCCGAGAATCAGCACCGACATCAGACTGCCGATGATGATGGCGTACTGCTGCAATCGCGGCGTCGCCCCCACCAGAAAGCCGGTTTTCAGATCCTGCGAAGTGGTGCCGCCATTGGAAGCCGCCACACACACGATGCCACCAATGGACAACGCTGATACATAGTGATCGGCGCCGGTCCAGCCCAGCGCCAGAAACACCAGACAGGTCAGTAACAGCGTAGCGATGGTCATGCCGGAAATGGGATTGGAAGTCGAACCAATTTCACCCGTAAGCCGCGACGACACCGTGACAAACAGGAAACCGAACACCAGCAGCAGAACTGCGCCGAATACATTCATGTTCAGAGACGGCGCAGCCACAATCCACACCAACAACACCAGCGCGCCGATCAGTACGAACCTCAAGGAGAGATCCTGCTCGGTGCGTGGCAATGCCCCAGCCACCGCCGCGCCCGGAATGCGGCTGGCCAGCCCACGCTGCAAACTGCCGACAATCAGCGGCAGCGAACGCAGCAAGCTGATCAAGCCCGCCGCCGCTACCGCGCCTGCTCCTATATATAGAACATAGGCGCTGCGAATATCGTCGGCACTCATCTCGGCAATCGGAATCGTGCCCGGCGCAATCACCCCCGGCATGGACTCACCCAGCCATTTGATCATCGGAATCAGCATCAGATACGCCAGCACGCCGCCAGCACACATCACACCGGCAATACGCAGCCCGATGATGTAACCCACACCCAGCAATTCCGGCGAGGCTTCCACACCCACCGAGCCGCCGTTGAGCGGCGCACCGAAGATTTTCTCGGGGACATCTTTCCACAGCTTGAACGCCGACATCAGCGTCTTGTAAACCAGCCCGATGCCAAAGCCGGTGAAAATGGTGCTGGCGCTCAAGCCCTGCAACAGCCCACGAGCTTCTTCCGCTTTGGCTTCCGGCGAGGCGGCGGCGCGTGATTCAACCGAGGCGCCGGCTTTCAGGACTTCCGCACAGGCCGTGCCTTCGGGATATTTCAGCTTGCCGTGCTCGCGCACGATCAGCGCGCGACGCAACGGAATCATCATCAGGATGCCCAGCAGCGCGCCGGTGGCGGCTACCAGCATTACCCGCATCAGCTCCAGATCAAAGCCGAGAATCAGGATGGCCGGCATGGTGACCCCGACACCGAAGGCAATGGATTCACCGGCCGAACCCGCCGTCTGCGCAATGTTGTTTTCCAGAATACTGGCATCGCGGCCGCCCATGCGTTTGACCAGTTTGAACAAAGTGAGCGAAATCACCGCCACCGGAATGGAAGCACTGACGGTCAACCCGACTTTCAACACCAGATACAGGGAGGATGCGCCGAAGATCATGCCCAGCACTGCGCCCACCAGCAGCGCACGCACGGTGAACTCTGGAATGTGTGTATCAGCCGCAATATAGGGAGCAAAACGTGCAGGTTCGGTCATGACTTGATCCCGTGATGCTGAAAGAATTGTTCTTGCGCGACGTTGTTGCCACACTATCTGTCATGAATCATTCAAAGTTCAAGGGCGGCAGTGGTCTGGTCTACTCCACTGATATGGGCCGTCTGTGCCCGGGCTGCGGCAAACCCGTCACTGCCTGCATCTGCAAACAGCAGAAGCCCGCGACCAGGGGAGATGGCATCGTGCGAGTCAGCCGCGAAACCAAGGGTCGCGGCGGCAAGAGCGTCAATGTGATCAATGGTCTGGCGCTGGCTCCGGCAGAACTGGACAAGTTGTGCACCCAACTGAAAAAACGCTGCGGCACCGGCGGCACCACCAAGGATGGCAGCATTGAAATACAGGGCGAGCATCGTGACACGCTGGTCGCTGAGCTCACCAAGCTGGGTTACACGGTGAAGAAGGCGGGCGGTTAAGTGCCTGCACAACGCATCAACAAGTTCATCAGCGAAACCGGCGTCTGTTCACGCCGCGAAGCCGACCAGTGGATCGAGGCCGGGCGCATCACTATCAATGGCAACATCGCTACGCTGGGCAGCAAGGTCGAGCCAGGCGACGAGGTGTGCATTGACGGCCAACCCATCGGCGCGAAAAAAACACATGTCTATATCGCGCTGAACAAACCCGTGGGCATCACCTGCACCAGCGAGCCGCATATCAAGGGCAATATCGTTGACTTCATCGGCTATCCGGAACGCATCTTTCCGATTGGCCGTCTGGATAAAGACTCCGAAGGGTTGATCCTGCTCACCAATCACGGCGACATCGTCAACGAGATCCTGCGGGTGGAGAACGCCCATGAAAAGGAATACCTCGTGACAGTCGATCGCCCGGTTACGGAGGCCTTCCTCAAGGGTTTGGCCAGTGGCGTACGCATCCTCGACACACTCACCAAACCCTGCAAGGTCACCCGCATCCGTGACAACTGTTTCCGGATCATTCTGACCCAGGGCCTGAACCGGCAGATTCGCCGCATGTGCGCCGCCTTCGACTACAAAGTGCGTCGCTTGCAACGCGTGCGCATCATGCATATCGAGCTGGGGGCACTGAAAATCGGCCAGTGGCGCGCGCTGAATGCCAGAGAAATCAGCCTTCTGCGGCCTTAGTGTCTGGTAACCGCCCCTTCAGTGGACAGATACCGCCGCCCCCGGTACGGTAGCGGCCCCCAATGGGGTGGAACTCCGAGACAGATTCAATCTCGCGAGTGGCCTGCCCGATTTTTCCGGATTCCATAAAAGTTGATGCTGAACATGAACAAGCACGTCCTGAAATCCCTGCTGCTCCCGGTCACGCTGGCAAGCGCCTTGCTGCTGGCCGCGTGCAGCTCCACCCCCAAGCCGGCCGAGTGTGACGATAACAAGGGCGCTTACCTGCAGGCGCAGGACGCCAGCTTGCTGAAGGTGCCGGCCGGCCTGGAAACACCCGATCGTCGTACTGCACTGCTGATTCCCGCCAGCAACGGCAAGGCCATTGACAACAACACCTGCCTGCAGCAATCGCCGAGCTACTTCGGCACGGCGGGCCGCATCGCCGCCGCACCGGGAGAAGTGGTGGCTGACTGGGCGCAAGCCTGGGCGGATCGCAATGTGGATGGCGTCATGAGCATGTACTCCAGCAAGTTCACCACCGACGCGCCGGCAGGCAGCGCCGCGTGGCTGGAACAGCGCCGCACCGAAATCAGCAGCGCGCCGCTGCCCAATCCACGCGTGACCAATCTGCGGATCACACAGGTGAGCAACGACGAGCGCCTGACCACGTTCACGCAGCAGTTCGGCGCAACCCGCGTCAGCAAGGAACTCAAGCTGATCCGTGATGCCGGTGTGTGGAAAATTGCCAGCGAACGCGTCGTCACTGCGAAATAAGCAGTCCATCAAGCATGAGTGAACTGCCCGTCAATGCGATCGCCCCCGGGGTGCGCCTGTATCGCGGCCATGTGCGCGAGGCCATCGTTGATCGTCTGCAACGCCGCCTCGGCCGCGATGCCGCCACCGCCACCCGCCATGACATCTACGATGCGCTGGTACTGGCGGTACGCGAAGAACTCACCGACCAATGGCTGGCTACCTGGCGACGCGCCAATGCCGCTCACGTCAAACGTGTGTGCTACCTGTCGATGGAGTTTCTGCTGGGCCGCAGCCTGGTCAATGCGCTGTCAGCACTGCCACCCATGGTCTTGACTGAAACGCGCGCAGCCTTGCGCGACATGGGCCACGACCTTGATACCATCGCCGGTGAAGAAGAAGACCCCGGTCTGGGCAATGGTGGCCTGGGTCGTCTGGCCGCCTGTTTTCTGGATTCACTGGCGACGCTGGGTTATGCCGCCACCGGTTATGGCATTCGCTATGACTACGGCATCTTTGAACAGCAGATCGGTGCGGATGGCGCACAGCGTGAATTGGCCAGCTCCTGGCTGAAGTATCAGAACTTCTGGGAGAGTGGTCGCGGCGGTGTACGTTATCGCGTGCGCTTTGGCGGACACTGCCAGTCGGAACGCGACCAACAAGGCAATCTGCTTTGTCACTGGGTTGATACCCAGGATGTGTGGGCCGTGGGTTACGACATGCTGATTCCGGGCAACAACAGTCCGGCCGTCAATCATCTGCGTCTGTGGTCTGGCCGGGCGATGATCCCGTTCAAGGTTGAACACTTCAATGCCGGCAACTATGCAGCCGCCGTGGCTGACCAGATTGAAGCCAAGAACCTGTCGCGCGTGTTATATCCCGATGACACCACGCCGCAGGGCAAGGAACTGCGCTTCAAGCAGCAATACTTCTTTGTCAGCGCCTCGTTGCAGGATCTGCTGCAACATCATCTCGACAATGGCCGCAGCCTGCACGAACTCGCCGACGCCATCGCCATTCAATTGAATGACACCCATCCAGCGTTGACCATTCTGGAACTGATGATGCTGCTGATGGATGAACATGGCCTGCAATGGGATGAGGCCTGGCGCATCACCCGTCGCACCTGCGCCTACACCAATCACACGCTGCTGCCCGAAGCGCTGGAAACCTGGTCGGTCTCGTTGTTTGAACGCCTGCTGCCCCGGCATTTGCAGATCCTGTACCAGATCAATCGTGATTTTCTCGAGCAGATCAGCCAACACTACCCGCAGGACATGGAGCGCCGTCGGCGCATGTCACTGATTGAAGAAAATGGTGATCGCCGCATTCGCATGGCCTATCTGTGCGTGGTGGGCAGTCACAAGGTCAACGGCGTCGCCAAGCTGCATTCGCAGCTGATGCGCGAAACCATTTTCCGTGACTTCGCTGCGCTGTGGCCGGATCGCTTCACCAACGTCACCAATGGCATCACGGTGCGCCGCTGGCTGAAGCAGGCCAATCCCGGTTTGTCACAACTCATTACCGAACATCTGGGCAGCGCCTGGGAAAACGATCTGGAAGAACTGGAGCGCCTGAAGTGGGCAGTGGATGACGCCGCGTTCCGCCAGCGGTTTCGCTACATCAAACTGGCCAACAAGCAACGCCTGGCAGTGACCATCAAGCAACTGATCAATGTTGAAGTGGATGTGCATTCCATGTTCGATGTGCAGGTCAAGCGCATTCACGAGTACAAGCGGCAGCTGCTGACGCTGCTGCATGTGGTGGTGCGCTATCAACGCATTCTGGCCAACCCTGAACAGCTCGTGGTGCCACGCACTGTCATCATTGCCGGCAAGGCCGCGCCCGGCTACGTGATGGCCAAGGCCATCATCAAGCTGATCAACCAGGTGGCGCATACCATCAATAACGATGCGCGCATCGGCACCAGACTGAAGTTATGTTTCCTGCCCGACTACGATGTGTCGCTGGCACAGGAAATCATGCCGGCCGCCGATCTGTCCGAACAGATTTCCACTGCGGGCATGGAAGCCTCCGGCACCGGCAACATGAAGCTGTCGCTCAATGGCGCGCTGACGGTGGGCACACTGGATGGCGCGAACATCGAAATCAAGGACGCGGTGGGTGATGACAACATATTCATCTTCGGCATGACGGCGGCGGAAGCGACGGCGCGACGTGCGCAGGGTTATTCACCGACCGCATTCGTGAATGATTGCCCGGAACTCAAGCAGGCACTGGCGCTGCTGGAATCGGGGCATTTCACGCCTGACAATGTATCCGACGCCAAAAGCGTGGTGGATCGACTGCTCAGCGATGGCGAACACTTTCTGGTGCTGGCTGATTTCAAATCCTATCTGGCAGCACAGGCGCGCGTCGATGCACTGTATGTCGATCAGGATACGTGGAGCCGCAAGGCGTTACTGAACACCTTGAGCATGGGCATGTTCTCCAGTGACCGGAGCATTCGCGATTATGCGGAACGCATCTGGAACATCCAGCCTGTGTTGTAGCCTGGGTTGTAATGAGCCATAGCACCGACCCCGTACTCGATACACTGTTCCTGCCGTTTCAGGAAGCACAGCTGCAATGGCCCGCAGGCACAGTATTGTTTCTGCGTGCCCGTTTGGGCGCGGTGGCACAGCCCTACCGTGAACAACTGCTGTGTGAGCAAAGCTTCAAGCCCGATGCGGATGCACTGACTGCGGCGGGCTTTACCCTGCAGTCCAGTGATGCTAACTCACAACACCCACTGACGCTGGTGTTGCCGCCGCGTCAACGCGATGAAGCCCGCGCACTACTGGCGCGTGCCATCACGCTGACGCAACCCGGTGGCCGCGTGGTGGCCAGCCTCAGCAACAACGAAGGCGCACGCTCGGGCGAAGCCGATCTGGAAAAGCTGGCCGGCCCGGTGACCAGCCTCAGCAAACACAAATGTCGCGTGTTCTGGGTAACAGTGGACGCGGCACAGATCAACCAGTCATTGCTTGCAGAATGGCTGCAACTGGATGCGCCACGCACCATCAGCGATGTGCGCTTTATCAGTCGCCCCGGCGTGTTTGCATGGGATCGAATTGATCCCGCCTCGGCGCTGCTGGCAAAACATCTACCCAAAGAACTGAAAGGCCGCGCCGCTGATCTCGGCTCAGGCTTTGGGTATTTATCAGTCGAGTTGCTCAACCGCTGCCCCGGCATCACGGCGCTGGATCTGTATGAAGCCGAAGCACGCGCACTGGAGCTGGCGAAGCAGAATCTCGCCAGCTTCAAGACTCCGATTCACTATCACTGGCACGATGTCACCAGAGGGCTGCTCGGCGCTTATGACGTCATCATCAGTAATCCGCCCTTCCACACGCAAAGCCGCGCAGATCGTCCCGACATCGGCAAACGCTTTATCAGCGCGGCCGCCGAGGCGTTCAATCCCGGCGGTTGTCTGTGGCTGGTGGCCAATCGTCATCTGCCGTATGAAGAAGTGCTGACCAGCAGCTTTGGCCATACCCGCATCGTCGCACAACAGGATGGCTTCAAGATCGTGCTCGCCACCAAAGCTGCCGCCAGCAACGAACGTGCGCCGCGCAAGCCACGCAAATGAAATCCAGATGAAATTACTGAAACTGATTGCCAATCTCGGTTACGGCAGCCGCAAGGAAGTCACCGCGATGTTTCGCGCCGGCCGCATTACCGATGCCAGTGGCGAAGTGCTGTACGCAGATGATCAGGTGGAACACGATCAGGTGCGTGTTGATGATGAACCACTGGATCCGCCAGCAGGCATGCTCATCATGCTGCACAAACCCCTCGGCTACACCTGTTCCACCAAGGATCATGGCGAACTGATTTACGAGCTGCTGCCGCCACGCTTTCGACTGCGCTCGCCAGTCGTGTCCAGCATCGGCCGGCTCGACAAAGACACCAGCGGTTTGTTGTTGATGACCGATGACGGCGTGCTGCTGCATCGCATCAGCTCCCCCAAACACAAACTCGCCAAAGTGTACGAAGTGACGTTGGCGCGTGATCTGCATGGTGACGAAGTCACTCTGTTCGCCAGCGGCAAGATGATGTTGGAGTCAGAAAAAGAACCGCTCGCCCCCGCCAAACTGGAAGTGATGGATGCGCGTCATGCACGCCTGACCTTGATGGAAGGCCGCTATCACCAGGCAAGACGCATGTTCGCCGCCACCGGCAATCATGTCGAAGCCCTGCATCGTTCGCAGGTCGGCGGCTTGACGCTGGGGGATTTGATGGTGGCGGAGTGGAAGATTTTGAGTGAGCAGGAACGGCAGCAGCTGTTCAACATCAACAGCGATCCAGCCCGGTGTAGACAAAGATCCGGATTTAGCGATCCTGAACTCGCGAGTGCCAATACTCTGGCCGACGCGAATGGTGTGCAACCGCAAAAATGACGATCCCGTCTTCATCAGAACGATAAACAACAGCGAAAGGGAAATTGCTGACGAATACGCGGCGTGTACTCTTTGAAACAAGCGAACCAGCGAGCGGTAACACAATGGCACGCAGCGTTGCTTCCTCAACCGCCGCAACGAAGCGAGATCCAAGCCCAGGCTCCTGCCCGTTGTAGTAAGCAATCTCCGCGAGGAATTCGCGCCTCGCCGGAGCAATGAATCGTGCGTGTTTCACCGTGACAGGCGGCGGGCTTCGGCAAACACATCCTCGGCGGCAAATGCGGGAATTTCACCACGATCAAACGCTGCAACCCGCTGTTCGATTTCTTCCGCCCAAGCCGCTTCAATTTCGGCAAGGGGCGAATGCAGCGACTCAAGCAGGGATTCCACGAGCCTGGCTCGCTCTTCAGCGGTCAATGCGCGGGCTTGCTCTTCAATCTGCTTCAGGGAAACCGCCATATTGCACCTCCGTAGCGTCGGGCCAAGTCTACGCCAGCTCCATTTTCTTGTGTTGGCGCGTATGCACCAACACAGCTTCGGCCGCACCGACGACACCGTGCAGCAAAGCATCGAGCATTACGTGAACTTTCCGTAAACCAAGAGTCACTGCTATCTGAAATACCTTCTTAACCATGGCTCGGCACCAGCTTCCACTGGCGAGCCACATCATGCCGCGAGCTAAACCCTTAACACACCACGGAAGCCCCTCGCGGCATAGTACGACTGGGCTCCATTGTGATACACGAAAACGTGGTCATAGCGGCGATCACAGAAGAGTGCGCCACCGAGCTTTCTGATGTCAGGAAGCGTCTTTATCCAGCTCGATGTCCTGGCATCGAAGCAACCCAGCTTCTGCAAATCCCGATACTGATCTTCCGTTAATAGCTCAACACCCATGGCAACGGCCATGTCGGTGGCGCAGCCGCCCGGCTGGTTTTCCTTTCTGGACTCGAGCGCTTCGCGGTCATAACAAATACTTCTGCGCCCTGCGGGGCTCTCAGCAGAACAATCAACGAAAAGGAATTCGCCGGTCTTCCTGTCATGACCTGCCACGTCCGGCTCACCGCCCGTTCCCTCCATTTCACCGAGAGAACGCAGCTTTTCGGGAGCAGCCTCCAGCCTTGCCTGCACCTTCGACCACTCGACATCCTGATGCCGGCTCATGTTCTTTTCGAACCGCGCCTTGAGCTTGTTGAGCAGTTCTTCGCGCTGTTTTGTATTCATGCTGCTGCCTCACTCAGTGAAGTAGGCTGGGATGCAATCCCAACTACAAGAGCTGGGTTTCCGCTGCGCTGCTACCCAGTCTACGGGTTGAAGGCGTCAGTCAACGACGCACTATTAGACCGATATCTGGACACTTAGCAGAACGTTGTCACGAAAAGAAATAAAGTCGTCGGCTTCTGCAAAAACGTAAAGATAGGTGCGATGGTCGGTATGTTGAGCTTCAGAAATCCGCGCGCTCTTGACACCAGCGTCTTGAAGAACACGCAAAGCAGCTTGTGCAATCTTTCTGTCGCGTTCCGGGAATACCCTAACGATGACCTTCGGAATGGCGTAGTAGAGCTCCGCCTTCCCGTATGAGCTGCTGGCGTCCCGCTGCCATCCTGCAACGGGAAACTGTTCGATATCGGCCGCACTTGTCATCAGGCTATCTCAGGCTTAAGAGTTTTTGCTGTCCGCTTCAAAGCGCACCAGCAACAAACGCGCCGCCGTCAGGATCTTGGGGACGTGATTAGCCGCAGCATCCCAGACGATTCTGGCATCCACTGAAAAATAGTGATGTGCAATGAAATCGCGCAGCCTTGCCGGACCCGACCAGTCCACTTCAGGCAGTGACGCACGCGCAATCTCCGGCAGATTCTTGGCCGCTTCACCAATCACTTGCAAATTGAACAGCACCGCATCGAATACCGCCTCGTCAGCGATGAATTCATCAAACGTTCTGCCCTGAAGCAGGCGCTTGATTTTCTCCGCGCTGGCGATGATGTCGTCAACTTAGAGCAACCAGTCACGCGACACGGATCAGATCCTTTTCCACCTGCTGGCGCGCGCGCGGTTTGATGCCACCCGCCGTAACCAGGTCAACCTTCTGGCCCAGTATGTTTTCCAGGTAGGCAAGCAACCCCACATAGCGATCAAACGTGGCGGGTTGCTCAAATTCAACCATCACATCAATATCGCTGTCGTCCCGCGCGTCATCACGCGCCGTGGAACCGAACAACGCCAAGTGACGCACGGCATACTGCTGAATCATCTCAGACCGATGCTGCTCCAGAATGGCCAGTGCCTGCTGCTGCTTCATGACGAAGTGTCCTGCCGTTTTTCACGTGGGCGCAGTATAGCGGCAGTATCAACCAATCGCCATGCTCGAATCTGCCAACACTTCACTGCCCAAACACCCAGCGCAATATCTCCGCCTCCACCTCAAACCCTGCACCGTTCTGTGCACCGGGCGCATTCACCATGGTCACAACCACATAGTTCCTGCCGGAAGCTGCATTAACAAATCCGGCAAGGCTGGCAACGCCTTCCACCGAGCCGGTCTTCAATCTCATGCGGCCACGCATGGCGGGGGATTGAAAACGTTTGCGCAAGGTTCCATCAGTGGCGGCCAGCGGCAGTGAGGCGGCGAACTCGGGCATGAACTGATCTTGCCACGCATGCCGGAGCACCTGCGCCATGCCCAGTGCGCTGCTGCGTTCGCTGCGCGACAGGCCGGAACCGTTGTCCACTGCAAATTGACTCGTAGCAATACGATTCCCGGTCAGCCATTCATTCAAGGCGCGCTGACCTTTTTCCAGTGTAGCGGGCGCGCCGTATTTTTCTGCGCCCAGCGTCAGCAACAAGGTGCGCGCCATGACGTTATTGGAGTACTTGTTCACCAGCCGGATGATTTCGGCCAGCGTCAGCGAATCAAAGCTGAGTAGCTGTCGCGCTTGCGGCGGTAGTGGTTCCAGTCGTAAATGGCCATCAATACGGCCACCCAGTTGTTCAAAGTAGGTCTTGAAGGTGCCGAAGGCATACTGCGGCGCACTCATGATGGCGCGCGAGGTGTTCCACTCACCGCAGCCGGCCACCATGCTGCCGGACAACCTCAGGCTGTTGCCGTTGCTACCCTGCGGGGTTGCCAGGCTCATGCCCTGATAGTCACGCTTGCAGGTGCCGGCCACTACACGCACGGCGTTGTCGAGTTGCAGATTGGCGGGACTGGGTTCCACCATCAGCTCCGGCTTGTTGCCTTGTATGTTGCCAGTGAGCGTGATGCTGGCCGTCTGAAAGTTCACCATCAAGGCATCGGGAATCACGTTGTAGGGTTTTTCCGGCGCGTCATCGAAGGCGGCACGGTCTTCATTCATGGGTTCAAAGTAACTGCGGTCGATGAGCACATCACCCTTGATGGTCTTCAGGCCGGTCTGGCGCAACTGGCTGACAAAGCTCCACCAGCGTTCCGAGGTCATGTAGGGATCGCCCCCACCCACCAGAATCAGGTCGCCCTCCAGCACGCCGTTCTTCAACGCGCCTTGGGCATAGGCGCGGGTTTTCCAGGTGTAGGTCGGGCCGAGCACATCCAGCGCAAGGTAAGTGGTCAGTACCTTGATGGTGGACGCCGGCCGGCGCAATTGTTCGGCATTGTGCGAGAGCAGCACTTCGCCGGTAGCCAGGTCTTCGGCATACACGCTCAGGCTGGCAGCAGGAATTTTCTGCACGCGTAATTCATTGCTCACCACCGGCGGCAGGGGCGTATCGCGCGCCTCGGCCGCGATCTGGCCGAGCATGATCAACATCAGCCCTAACGCCGTACTTTGCCAGGCTTGCTTCACTGTCTGTCACTCACGATGGATGCTCTTGCGTCTGAAACCCGAGTCGGGATTCTATCCATCCCCATCCGGTCGTCAGGTGAAAAATTCACAGCGAAATCTGCCAGCCGCAACCTGATAAAGTACCCAGCTGCTGCAGGTTGATGCAGCCTTGGAGCCATCATGCGACGTATCTGGAGCACCTTCATTGCGGGACTGGCCACGGTGTTACCCGTGACCATCACGCTGTATCTGATCTACTGGCTGGGCTCCACCGCCGAAACGGTGCTGGGTGGCGCGCTGCAAGTGGTGCTGAATGAAGAACACTATCGCCCCGGTATGGGCCTGATTGCCGGCTTTGTGGTGGTGCTGATTGTTGGCTCGCTGATCAACGCCTACGCCGTGCGCTGGTTTATCCGTCGCGGCGAGGAATGGCTAAGCCACATTCCGCTGGTCAAGACGGTTTACGGCTCCATCAAGGACATCACCAAATTTCTGCCCGGACAGGGCGAGCGCCGCGACAACCGGCGCGTGGTGCTGTGGCTGAAAGATGGCGTGTACATGGTTGGCTTCATCACCGCTGACCATCCCAGCCAAAAGCTGCCCCAGGACGTGATGGCCGATCGCCTGCCGGTGTACTTCCCGATGAGCTACCAGATTGGCGGCTACACGCTGTACATACTCAAGTCGGAACTGATTGAAACCAGCCTGTCCGCCGAAGAAGCCATGCGTCTGGTGCTGATCGGCGGCGTGACGGCGACGCCCAGCAAGGAGCTGCCGCGCGGGACGGACAAGCGCTAAGGTCTGGTCAAACTTGAATCAGCGCACAGCGTGACTGTGGCCGCGTTAACAGTTCAACCGGCAAATTGCGGAATGAAAAGCTGACAGGCATTAGGATGAGGCCATTCCAGTCGCCCTTGCCCCACCTACCGTGAACGAAACCGCCGAACCAAAATTCAGGATCCTGCACCTGCTCAGCGCCAGCCAGGTGACGCCGGGCCAGTCGGCCAGTGCAGGCCTCGGTGCGCAATTGATGCCGCTGCTGTCACGCATTGACCCCGAACACTTTGAGCTGCGCGTGATCAACTTCGCGCCCGGTGAGAAGCAGGCCGCACTGCTGCGGCAATGCGGTATTCCGGTGTTCGATCTGGAGCTGTCACGCACACGCTTTTCAGTGGGCGCGCTGGGTGCGCTGCGCCGGCAGGTGGCCAGCTTCAAGCCGGATCTGATTCATGCCTGGGGCCACACGGCACAGCTGGCAACGCGTCTGGTGTCGGGCGCCGGCCGCTCGATACCGATGATCTGGAGCATGCCCGGCAAAGCGCCCCGCCTTGAAGCAGGCAAGGATGGCCAGGACCCGTGGCTGGATCGCTTCAAACTGAAAACGCTGATCAAGCAGTCGAACCGCCCCGAACACCTGGTGTATGGCTCCAGTTCCAGTGCAGCGCACTATGCGCGACTGGGGTTTCCTGAAGCAGCCGGCGGTGTCATCAACATGGGCGTGGATATCGAGCGCTTCAAGCCGGATGCACGCGTGGGTCAACAGCTGCGCACGCAGCTGAAGCTGGAAGCCAGCGCCTTCGTCATCGGCATGCATGCGCCGTTCATGCCGGAAAGCGACTACGCCAGCTTCGTGCGCGCCACCGCAGAACTGATCAAGTATCACCCGGAGATTTACGTCATCGTCGCAGGACGCGGGGTGCAGCGTGGCAATTCCGGTGTCATGGCGTTGCTCGGCGGCGGTACGCTGGCAACCCGCACCTCATTGCTTGGCGAATGGTCCGACCTGAATGCCTTCTTCAATGCCTGCGATGTGGTGTGCAGCAGCGCTTTGAATGACAGCGGCGCCGCCATGCTGGCCAGCGCCATGTTGTGCGGCGTACCGGTGGTGGGCACCGGCAAGGGCCTGCAGGGAGAGGTGATGTTCAAACAGGGCATCACCATCGAACCGGGCAGTCCCACGGCGCTGGCGCGTGGCATTACCCGCATTCTGGAAATGCCCGCCGAGCGCCGCGCTCACCTGATTGACACTGCCCGCGCCCATGTCATCAACAACCATTCTCTGCAAAGCTCGGTGCAGAAGTATCTGGGTCTGTACCTGCAAATGATGCACAAACAGGAAATGGCGACCGCCGCGCAGGCGCTGAAATTACAGCGCGCAGCCAACCGGTAGAGATCGCTTTCTGTAGATCGGTCAAGACGCTTTACCTGAATCCGTAACCGACTTAGCATCGGCCTCCCCAGCTGTACCCAGCCCGAGGCCGCACATGACTACGCTTACCGTCAATGGCCAGACCCACCAGATAGAGGATGTCGATGCCAGTACCCCACTGCTGTGGGTGCTGCGGGATCATCTGGGTTTGCTGGGTACCAAGTTTGGTTGTGGCATAGGTCAATGCGGCGCGTGTACGGTGCATTTGAATGGCGCGCCGACGCGCTCCTGTTCCCTGCCACTGTCAGCGGTGGCCAATCAGCAGATCACTACCATCGAAGGCCTGGCCAGTGCCAATGGCACGCTGCATCCCTTGCAACAGGCCTGGATTGATCACGACGTGCCGCAATGTGGTTACTGTCAGGCGGGTCAGCTGATGAGTGCTGCCGCGCTGCTGAAAGACAAACCTAAACCCTCTGACGCCGAAATTGACGCGGCCATGTCGGGCAACCTGTGTCGCTGCGGCACGTATCTGCGCATTCGCGCCGCCATTCATACCGCAGCTGGTCAAACCACTATCATGGGAGGCAAAGCATCATGAGCAAGCTGCAACAAGCACAAAGCGATGCCGCCATCCGTGACGTAATGGAACAGGTGCTGGGCACCCAATCGCTGGTCTCACGCCGCAGTTTTTTGAAACTGGTCGGAGTGAGTGGCGGCGGACTGGCGCTGGCGTTTTATTTTGGTGACGAACCGGCTCAGGCGCAAAGCAGCGGTGGCAAGTTCGCACCCAATGCCTATGTGGTCATCAATCCCGACAACACTGTATTGCTGTATGCCAAGAACCCGGAGATTGGTCAGGGCATCAAGACTGCGTTTGCGCTGATCATTGCCGAAGAGCTGGATGCAGACTGGAGCAGCGTGCGGGTTGAGCAGGCGCCAGTAAATCAGGCGCTGTATGGCAATCAGGGCGCGGGCGGCTCCACCTCCATTCCCAGCAACTGGGATGTGTTGCGTCAGGCCGGCGCGGTTGCGCGCGCCATGCTGGTCAGCGCGGCGGCGCGTGAATGGAATGTAACTGAATCAACCTGCCGCACTGAACAAAGCAAGGTGCTGTGCAGCGATGGCCGCTTTTTGAGTTACGGCGCACTGGCAGAAAAAGCGATCAGCCTGCCCGTGCCGGATGTCAAGTCGGTCAAGCTCAAGGAACGTTCGCAGTATCAGTTGCTCGGCAAGCGCTTTACCGGTGTAGATAATCACAAGGTGGTGACTGGCCAACCCTTGTTCGGCATCGACACTGTCCTGCCCGGCATGCTGTACGCCGTATATGAAAAATGCCCGGCGTTTGGTGGCAAGGTGCAGTCCGCAAACCTCGATGCCATCAAGCAATTGCCGGGTGTGAAGGATGCCTTTGTCGTCGAAGGTAATGGCCTGGCCACCGAAGTGATGCCGGGCGTGGCCATCATTGCCACTTCGACCTGGGCCGCGATCAGCGCCCGCAAACAACTCAAGGTGGTCTGGGATGAAAGCAATGCGTCCAAAGACAACTGGAACGAGTTCGTCAAACAGGCGCAGGCGCTGAGCAAACAATCCGGCAAGGAAACCCTGTTCAACAACGGTAATGTCGAGCAGGCCTTTGCCAGTTCCAGAAATCAGGTCGAGGCGTTCTACACCTATCCCTACCTGTCGCACGCGACGCTGGAGCCGCAGAACTGCACCGCCTGGTATCACGATGGGATCATCGAGCTGTGGTCGCCGACACAACAGGCCACGCGCAGCGTGAGCATGATCGCCAAGCTGTCAGGCTTGCCCGCTGATCGCGTCACTGTGCATCAGACCCGTGCCGGTGGCGGCTTTGGTCGTCGCCTGATGAATGATTATGCCTGCGAGGCCACGGTGATCGCCAAGCGGGTCAACGCGCCGGTCAAGCTGACCTGGACGCGCGAAGACGACATGGCCCACGATCTGTATCGCGTGGCTGGCTTTCACTCGTTCAAAGGCGCAGTCGATGCCCAGGGCAAGTTGTCGGCCTGGCAGGATCACTTCATCAGCTTCACCGCCGATGGCAAAACACCCACCTCGGGTGGCAATCTGGAAGTCGAGGAGTTTCCCAGCCCGTTATTGCCCAATGTGCGTCTGACCCAGACCCTGCTGCAGTCCGGCACGCCCACCGGTCCCTGGCGCGCGCCGCGCTCCAATGGCATTGCCTTTGCGATTCAAGGCTTCATGCATGAACTGGCCGTGGCGGCAAAACGCGATCATGTGGAATTCCTGCTGGAAGTCATGGGCGAACCACGCTGGCTGACCCCCGGCGCCATTCGTTCGCTCAACACCGGTCGCGCTGCGGCGGTCATCAAGCTGGCTGCGGAGAAAGCCGGCTGGGGCAGATCCTTGCCCAAGGGAAGGGGACTGGGACTGGCTTTCCATTTCAGTCATGCCGGACATGTGGCCGAAGTCGCTGAAGTCAGCGTGGATGGCAACAAGAAGCTTACGGTGCACAAAGTCACCATGGCCGCTGATGTAGGCCCGATCATCAACCTCAGTGGCGCGGAAGCACAGGCACAGGGCGCGATCATTGACGGCTTCAGCATGATGTTTGGTCAGGAGATCACCCTGGACAAGGGCCGCGTATTGCAAACCAACTTCAATCAATACGAGTTGTTGCGTCTGCCTCACGCACCACAGGTCGAAGTGCATTTCATCCAGAGCGAATATGGTCCGACCGGTCTGGGTGAACCGGCATTGCCGCCGCTGGTGCCCGCCATCGTCAATGCCATCTATGCCGCCACCGGTGAACGGGTGCGCAGCCTGCCGTTGAGCAAGCAGGGCTTCAAGCTGGCGTGATGGCCTGCAAGTCAGCTGTAGGTCAGGCTTCAGCCTGACTCTTCGGCAGCAGATTCCGGAATGTCAGGCTGAAGCCTGACCTACACGAAATAACGCCAGCCCCCACATCCGGGCGGGTTTCAAACCCGCCCCTACCCCGGTATTGTGGCGTGACTTAATTCTGTTGCGTCACCATGCCCTCATACCTCGGCTCCACTGATTACAACCATGCCACGCCCGAGCGCATTGGCGTACTGCTGGTCAACCTCGGCACACCCGATGCACCCGATACCGCCTCGGTGCGGCGCTACCTGCAAGAATTCCTCTCCGATCCGCGCGTGATTGAAACGCCACGCTGGCTGTGGTGGCTGATTCTCAACGGCGTCATCCTGCGCATCCGTCCCGCCAGAAGCGCGCATGCCTATCAGCAGGTGTGGACGCCGGAAGGTTCGCCGCTGCTGACTCATACACAGGCATTAGCGCGTGAACTGCTTGAATCGCTGCGCAGCCATCTGCATACCGATGTGCAAGTCGAGGTGGGTATGAGCTATGGCAACCCTTCGCTGAATTCGGCGCTGGAAAAACTGCGCACCGCCCAGGTACGCAAGCTGATCGTACTGCCGCTGTATCCGCAATACTCCGGCAGCACCACCGGCTCAGTATTCGATGCCGTGAGCAGGCAATTGCAACGCTGGCGCTGGGTGCCGGATCTGCACTTCATCACGCAGTATCACGATGACACGGCGTATATCGCAGCACTGGCGGATTCAGTGCGCAGACACTGGCAAACACAGGGTAAGAAACATCTGCTGCTGTCGTTTCATGGTCTGCCAAAAAGCTATCTGCTGAATGGCGACCCTTATCACTGCCAGTGTTACAAGACCGGCCGCCTGCTGGCCAAACAGTTGCAATTGAACAAGGACGAATGGAGCCTGAGTTTCCAGTCACGTGTCGGTCGTGAAGAATGGCTGCGGCCCTACACCGACGAACTGCTGGTGAAATATGCCGCACAGGGGCCTAAGCGCATTTCAGTGCTGTGTCCCGGCTTTGCCGCCGACTGCCTGGAAACACTGGAAGAAATCGCCCTGCGTAATCGCGAGGACTTTCTCAAGGCCGGTGGTGAATACTTTGATTACATACCAGCACTCAATGCGAATGCGGGCCATGTGCAAGCCTTGCAGCAGTTGATTACTCGTCATGCACAACCCTGGCTGCCGCTGGATGCGCGCACCGATGACCAGTAGCGCGTGCCACGACAACTGGGGTCGCACGCAGTGATGCTGGGACGCTTTCTGGAAATCAGCGTACAGACTCCGGATATTCTGGCGTCGCTGAGCTTCTATGAGTCACTGGGCTTTCAGCAGGTGCCTACCGGCGAAGTGTGGCCCTACCCTTACAGCGTAATTACCGATGGCCGACTGTTTCTGGGCCTGCATCAGCATCAGATCAAATCGCCGACGCTGAGTTTCGTGCAGGCTGATCTGGCCCGGCATGTGGCGCAGCTGCACCAGCTGGGCATCGTGCCGGATCACGAACATCTGGGCGGCGATTCATTCAACGAGCTCAGCTTTCATGGCCCCGAGCTGCAACATATCCGCTTGCTGGAAGCGCGCACTTTTTCACCACCGGACATCGATGTGTCATTCACCTCCAGCTGTGGTTACTTTGTGGAGTACGGCATGCCGGTACACGAGTTCGAGACTGCGCTCGCCTTCTGGGAACAGCTGGGCTTCATCGCCATGAGTGAAGAAAAAAAGCCGTTTCATCGCTGGTCGCTCACCAGCGATCACCTGAACCTGGGACTGCATCGCAGCCGCGCGCTGCGCAAACCACTGCTGGTATTTGAAGACCCGGACATGCGTGAGCGGCTTTCGCATCTGAAAGAACGCGGCTTCGAGCTCAGCGACGAAATGCCCGACTCACTGGACGAACACAGCAACGCACTGCTGATTGCGCCGGAAGGCACACGCCTGTTATTGATGCAGGCGGAGACTTGAGGATCACGTTCGAAAACATACTCACGGAGATGGCATGAGCAATTCATTCGAGTCACAGACACCGGCGCAGGCACTCAAGTTGATTGGCCTGGGACTGATTGGTTTGATGGTACTGATCACACTGTGGGGCAGCTTCTACACGGTGACATCTGGTGAACGCGGACTGGTATTACGCTTCGGCCAGGTACAGGAAGTGGTCACCGACGGCCTGCATTTCAAACTACCCATGATTGAAAGCGTGCGCATTGTCGATGTGCGCACACAGAAAGCAGCCTCGCCCGCCAATGCCGGCACCCGAGACTTGCAATCCGTTACTACGGAAGTTTCGGTCAACTATCATCTGGACGGCGACACGCTTGCCGACACCTACACCCGCGTGGGGCTGGATGTGGAAAGCAAGATCATCGCTCCGCGCATCCAGGAAATCGTCAAGTCGGTGGTGGCGCGTTTCTCGGCCGAAGAGTTGCTGACCAAGCGCGAAGACGTGAAGACCGAAATTTCCGCCGGGCTGCGCAATTCGCTGGCCTCATACAACATCAAGGTTGAAGACATCCAGATCACCAACTTCTCGTTCTCGCATTCGTTTGACGCCGCCATCGAAGCCAAGCAAACCGCCGAACAGAATGCGCTGAAAGCCAAAAACGACCTGGAACGTATCAAGGTGGAAGCGCAGCAGAAGATCGCGATGGCGGAAGCCGAGGCGCGCACCATCCAGATTCAGGCGCAGGCCATCAAGGAACAGGGCGGCGCGGAGTATGTGCAACTGAAAGCCATCGAGAAATGGAATGGCGAACTGCCGCAGGTGAGCAGTGGCGCCGTGCCATTTATCAATCTGACAACCAAGTAAGACCTGCTGATACGGGGGCATGAGCCCGTATTTTCCGCCCGCCCCCGCCCAACCCGCGATCATCCCCCGACGGGCAAATGTGATGCAGCTCGCGAAACGGCGGTCACACCCACCGAAACCACCCGCTGGGATTCTCTGTGCGTGAACTGATTCCGGCCGAATTTTTTCGGGAAAGCGGCAATATCGCTCCGTCCAGTACTCAACCGCAGAGAGCAATGGTCGATAGCAGAAAGACCAGCCCTAACAAGGATCTGCAAGTGTATCCGCGCTCACCCCCCCCCCGATTGGTTCCATGCGTACAGCTTCGGTAAAACATGCCAGCGGCGTAACGCTGATTGAGTTACTACTGGTGATCATTATTGCCGGCGTGCTCAGCTCACTCGCAGTTTCGTCGTATAGCAAGTACATCCAGAACGCGAAGAGCACCAAAGCCGCAGGCGATCTGGGCAAAATCAAACTGCTGATCGATGCTTTCCGACTGAACAACAGTGATGTTTTGCCGTTGACGCTGACTGATGTAAATGCCGGCGCGATGAAAGACCCCTGGGACAATAACTATGTGTATCTGAATTTCAGCACCATTTCCGGCATGGGCGCTGGCCCGAAACGCAAGGATCACAATCTGGTACCCATCAATACGGCTTACGACCTGTACAGCAAAGGACCGGATGGTGACAGCGTGTCGCCACTGACTGCCGCCAAGAGTCGCGATGACATCATTCTTGCCAATGACGGCGGTTTTATCGGCAAGGCCAGTGACTACTGAGGTCTGCAAGACCGGCGCGTGGCAACGTCTGACCGGTGCGCTGAAGATGCCGGCCTGCTTTGCCTGCATTGCAGGAAATCTGGCCAGGCGCACTTTCCTGATGTTTGTTCTATGCGCACTGGTGCCGCTGGCCATTACCGGCCTGATCACTGTTAACCAGACAACACGTTACCTGACGGAACAGACCACCAGAAAGCTCAATAGCGAAGCCAAAAGCTATGGCCTGCAACTATTTTCCCGCATAGAACTGGCACAGAATGCGTTGCAGATCACCCGGCCTGAAGATCTGCAAAATTTTGTTGTGCATGCGACTGGCAACAATAAGGCACCGCTGTTTGACGCTATTGCCTCTGTCACGGAAGAGAAAATCGAGGTGCTCGCCGGCAACGCCGAGCGACTCGTCAATCCAGACAGACTGCGTGATATCTCCCCTGATAGGCATATGTGGGTCAACCTCGATGTCCGTGGCAACACTGCTGTCTATCTGGTACTCAGGCCGGAAGCAGACAGCGCCTCGCCCCTGCTGGTAGCCACTTTCAACAATGACTATCTCTGGCAACCAGACAGACAATCCAGTCTGTACTCAATATGCATGGAAAATTCGCTCGGCAAGCGGCTGTATTGCTCAATGGCGGATGAAGACATTGTGGGCGAACAGATTGATAGTTCGTGGAATCTGTTCCTGCACGCCCAGTTTGGCGTCGAAGACTGGCGTATCACCACATCGCAAGCACGCTCCTTCGCGTTAGCCACTGTTTCCCTGTATCAGCGCACCCTGCTGGGCGCCATGCTGGCGGTATTGGCGCTTGTTGCATTGCTCAGCTCCATCAACATCCGTCGCAGCCATCAACCACTTGAACAGATGATCGTCGCAACACGTCGTATTGCCGATGGCCAGTTCAATGAACCGCTGAACGTCACCAGCGGCGACGAGTATCAGGAGCTGGCACGGGCATTCAATTCCATGAGCAGCAATCTGGATCGGCAGTTCAAAACCCTGTCGGTGCTGGGCCAGATCGATCGCTTCATCCTGGATTCACCCAGTCTCGAACCTATTGTCGAAGTCATGCTGATCCAGGCGCGTGAGTTGCTGGCCTGCGAACTGGCAGCCATTGCGCTGTTCGACACCGAAACCGAAACGCTGGGTCGCCTGTACGTACTGGATGGACTCGACACCGCCAAACCCAAAGTGCTGCGCATGGGCCTGCCCCTGCTCGGCGCATTGCGGGAGGGTTCAGAGACAGAGGGTTATTTGGTCAATCGCGATGAGACGGGCGCAGCAGTCCTTCAACCGCTCTGGGAAATCGGTGTCCAGCAATGTCTGGTACTGCCCGTCAACACTAAAACACGGGTCAACGCCATGCTGATACTGGGGCATCGCAGCGTGGCGGAGGTGCCAGCGGCGCAACGCCAGCTGGCGCGCGACCTCAAAGATCGGCTCGCCGTAGCGCTGACCAGCTCGGAGAGTGAGCAGGAGCTGTTCCGACAGGCGCACTATGACAGTCTGACAGAGCTGCCAAACCGTCTGCTGTTCAAGGACCGTCTTGAGCAGGAACTGGCGCATGCCCGGCGTGATTCCAGCAATGTTGCCCTGCTGTTTCTGGATCTGGACCGCTTCAAGAACATCAATGACTCACTGGGACACAGTGCTGGCGATCAGCTGCTGAAACGGGCTGCTGGACGCTTCACCGCACAGCTGCGCGACATTGACACCATCGCGCGGCTTGGCGGTGATGAATTCACGGTCATCATTCCACAGGTCCGTAATGCCACTGAAATTTCGCGTGTCTGCGCACGGTTGCTACAGTGCCTGCAGCAGCCATTCACTCTTGAAGGGCTTGATTACTTTGTCGGCGCATCCATCGGTGTAGCGCAGTTCCCGAATAACGGTGTAACTGCCGAAGAACTGTTACGCAACGCGGATACGGCCATGTATCGCGCTAAAGATCAGGGACGCGGCGGATACGCCTTCTATGAGGAAAGCATGAACCAGGAAGCCCGTGAACGGGTCCAGCTGGAAGGCGAGTTGCGCCAGGCGCTGGCACGCAATGAACTGGCGCTTCACTACCAGCCGCAAATCGATCTGGCCAGCGGCCAGATCATCGGCGCTGAGGCCTTGCTGCGCTGGAATCACCCGCAACGCGGCATGGTCAGCCCACTGAAGTTCATTCCGATCGCAGAGGATACCGGCCTGATCGTGCCCATCGGCGAGTGGGTGATCAAAACTGCGTGCGCACAGCTGCAGCAATGGCGTCAGCAGGGCCTGGAGCTGCGTTCGATATCAGTAAACGTTGCCGTACCCCAACTGCACACCCCTGACTTTGTGGAACGTGTAAACGACATCATGCGCCACTACCAGATTCAACCCGGCATGCTCGAACTGGAAGTCACCGAAAGCACACTGGCCACCGACATTGAGCAAACGACACGCATCCTCCAGGCCTTGAGTAATACCGGCGCACGTATTGCCATTGACGACTTCGGCACCGGCTATTCTTCACTGAGCTATCTGCAGAAACTGCCCATTGATGTACTGAAGATAGATCGCGCCTTCATGCCCACGAACTTTGACGGCAAGGATCAGGTGATTTGCGATGCAGTGCTGGCGCTGGCGCATGCGCTCGGCAAGACCGTGATTGCGGAAGGCGTGGAGAATGCCGAGCAGATGCTGTACCTGCAAAGTAACGGCTGCCAGATCGGACAGGGCTATTTCTTTGGCAAGCCAGTTGCCGGCAAGGCGTTTGCAGAACGGCTGCTGGAGCGTCCGATGCACAAGCCACCAGACCAGATCGCGGTGTAGTACGACCGCAAGAGCCAGCTGGTTTTGTTGCCTACACCTCAACTCAGACTGCGCGTAATGCGTTCAGCCTGATTGCGTAACAGCGGACCGAAGTTGGCCGCTTCATACAGATCGTGCAAACGTTGCAGATCCGGTTGTGTGCGCTCCAGCATGGGCAGATCCACCTGCAAGGGCATGTCGCAGGCAATTTCTGTCAGGCGTCGCGCCAGCAGCGCAGATTCCTTGTGTTCGCGCAATTGACTGGCCACAAAGCCGGGACTGCGCAGTTTGAGTTTCAGCACACTGTCCAGGTTGTCATACAGATGAGTGAGCGACTCGAAGTGCCTGAACAGCGTCGACGCTGACTTGGCGCCGACTCCCGGCACACCGCGAATATTGTCCACCGCATCGCCCATGACGGCGAGATAACAGGCCATGCGCTCGGGCAACACGCCAAATTTTTCGGGAATGTCATCGTACTGATAGCGCTTTTCGCCCAGGTAATCCCAGTACACATCGCCGGGGCGAATCAGCTGGGTCAGATCCTTGTCGCGTGATAACAGGACCATCTGCTTTCCTGCTGCACGCATGCGCGTCGCCAAGGTGCCGATGATGTCATCCGCTTCAAAAGCATCACTGGCAAAGGTCGGCACACCCAGCGCCTGACATACCTGCTTGCACAACGCGAACTGGCGTTTCAGCTCAACCGGCGCAGGTTCGCGATTCGCTTTGTACGCCGGGTAAATCTGGTTGCGGAAGGAATTGCGCAGGCTTTCATCAAACGCCACCGCAATATGCTGAGGTTTCACCTGCTCCAGCACGTCGCCCATGAACCGCGCAAAGCCATGTAATGCGTTGACCGGATTGCCATCATGATCCACCAGCGTGTTCGGCACCGCATGCCAGGCACGGAACACGAAAATGGAAGCGTCGATGAGATAGACAGGCTGAGTCACGATGGCAGTCAGAATAGAAGGTCTGGTCACAAGAAACCAGCGCAGTTGAAGTGACGATGGTCGCATGCGGCTGAGAACCTGTTCAAAGAGTTCAGGCCTCCACCAGCGCCTCACTGTGTGCAATACACGGCAGGTACAGCGATATGGTGGTGCCTCGTCCCAAGCCGGACTCGACCAGCACATGGCCGCCGGCGCGCGTCACAATCTGATTGACGATGGTCAGTCCCAGTCCATTGCCGTGCTCGCCCTTGGTGGTATAGAAAGGTTCAAAGATGTGCGCTCGCTGTGCCTCACTGATGCCAATGCCGGTGTCGGTCACGCGGATGACAACCTGCTGGGTACTGTCGTTCTGATCCATCTCGGTCTGTTGCAGCGAAATCGTCAAATTGCCGCCGGAGGGCATGGCGTCACGCGCATTCACCACCAGATTGACCAATGCTCTCTCCAGTTGCGTGGCATCGATCAATACCCGGCCCAGAACGGGCTGCAACTGGACGTGCAGCACAATGCTCTTGCCAATCAGTACCTGCAGCATGCTGCGCATTGATTCGATGAAGTTGCGTATATCCAGAATACGCGGGACGACTGGCTCAGCTCCAGCGAAGCTCACCAGTTGTTGCGTCAGCAATCGGCCACGATCAGTGGTTTCGATGATGCGTTGCGCATAACCCTGGGCTTCGGCCCCTGCATCGGGCAAGGTCCGGATCAAGTCGCTGAAACCGTAGATGGCGCTGAGCACATTGCGGAAATCGTGGGCGATGTTCGCCGCAGCACGGCCCAGCGCCTCCATGCGATGCAATTCACGCAACTGCCGCTCGTACAGCGCCACCATGCCTTCCGCACGATTACGTTTTTCCTCTGCCACTAACCGGGAAATGGTATCTGCAATCGAAGCTGCAAAGGCGTAGTCGGTGGCATTCCATTGGTGCGCCGGCCCGGTGTCCTCATGGCAAACAACACCGATTACCTGGCCGTTGCTGTAGATGGGCGCATCGAGCATGGAGGTGATGTGCAATGGCCGCAAATAGGCGTCATCCAGTTCATGAGTCAACGGATGTGTGCGCGCATTGTCGGCGGAAATCGCCCGGTGCTTTTGCAGGGCCAAAAAATAAACAGGGAAATCTTCGCTGCGCAACACCGTGCCGGAAAAAACCTGGCCACTGCTGCGCTGATAAAGATGCAGACAACGTAACGCCTTGTCGTCATCAACCAGGGTCCACACGCCCACCCGTTCAACGTCCAGCACGCGTGCGGTAATTCTGGCAACGTCGGTGAGCAAGTCACTGCACGAGCGGCTGGTATCTGCCGAGATACGCAGCAGTTGCAAGCGCGCGTGTTCGTAGGCTTGCGGAGTCTTGGGCGGCAATGCTTCGCCAGGCAGCAATGGCTGGTTCATCTTGATTCCCTGAATACTCGCCTTGAGAGTGTCAACGTCCTGAAATGACAGTTTCTTGCAGTTTCCCTACTTCGACTGTGTTAGAAAGCGATCAAAGGATGCAGTGCAAGGCAAAACGGCTTGAAAAAACGCAGCGTACACGTAAGTACGTGAGGCTTTTTCAAGCCGTTTTAACGCCGCAATGCGCCTTTCAGCGCTTTCTAACACAGTCGAACTACGCCACCCCTGCCTTCAACCGCGCATGCAGCGGACTGGAACGCGGAAAATGCGCCAGCAGATATTCCATCTGGTCGGCCAGCACCTTGCGGCCCTTCAGATAAATGTACTCCGCATAGGTCGGTGCGAACGGCACCGCCAGCAATTGCATACGCGCCTGTTCCGGAGTGCGCCAGGCCTTGATGTTGTTGCAGCGGCGGCAGGCCGTGACCACATTGGTCCAGGTATCGCGCCCACCCTTGCTTAAGGGACGCACATGGTCGCGTGACAGCTGATTGGACGGAAAACGTTCACCGCAGTACAGGCACAGGTGCGCGTCGCGCCGGAACAGAGTCTGGTTGTTCAAGGGCGGAACGTAGTCGTGGCGCAGATTGCCGGGATTGTGGGTATGGCCAAGGGTGGACAGGATGGTGGGAATTTCCAGCACGCTCTGCCGGCCGGTACGGGCGTTGGTGCCGCCATACAGCCGGTACAGCGACGAACCGCAGGCATAAGCCACCTGCCCGGTGTGGTACAGGCGCACGGCATCGCGGTAGTCGATCCATTCCAGCGGCATGCCGGAAACATCGGTGCGCAGAATTTCCTGATTCAAGGTCTGATTCAAAAAATGCACAAACCCCTCGCTTCGTTGCCTGCGGCGGCCCGGGTGGAATTGGCCACATCCCGACCACTCACGGCCCGACAGGTTCTATATCTCCGGCTATTAACCGGCCAAGACTGTAACCCTATGCAATAATCCAAGTGCCTTTATAACTCAGATAGCAGAAAGTATTAAGCTTCACTGATGCCATGGCCCGTCTGTGGCCTGAATATCAATAACTGATCCAGATAGCCCTGCCGGAGGACTCATGACCGTTACCGTGGGTGTGCTCAAGGAAACCGCCACCGGCGAATGCCGCGTAGCGCTGGTTCCCGAAGTGGCCGCCAAATTCATTGCTGCCGGCGCGCGAATCCTGATGCAGCGCGACGCCGGTGTGCTGGCGCAGTTCCCCGATGCCAGCTTCAAAACCCTTCCCGATCAGCAAAGCATCGAAATAACCGACAGCGCCAGCGATGTGCTCGGCCGCGCCGACATCCTGCTGAAAGTGCAGCCGCCGACGCTGGAGGAAGTGGCGCAGATGAAGGCAGGCAGCACGCTGGTCAGTTTTGTCTACGGTCACCTGCGTCTCGAAGTAGTCAAAGCGCTGCGCGACAAGCAGATCACCACACTGGCCACCGAGCTGGTACCGCGCATTTCACGCGCGCAATCCATGGATGCGCTGTCATCGCAGGCCGCCGCCGCCGGCTACAAGGCGGTACTGATTGCCGCCAACACCATGGACAAGTTCCTGCCCATGCTGACCACGGCCGCTGGCACCATCCGCCCCGCTCAGGTGTTGATCATTGGCGTCGGTGTCGCCGGGCTTCAGGCCATCGCCACCGCCAAGCGTCTGGGCGCCATTGTTGAAGCCTATGACGTGCGCAGCGCCACCAAGGAACAGGTGAAATCGCTGGGCGCGAAGTTTGTGGAAACCGGCGTCTCTGCCGACGGCCAGGGCGGCTACGCCCGCGAGCTGACCCAGGAAGAGAAAGATCAGCAGCAGGCGGTACTGGAAAAGCGCATTGCCGCTGCCGATGCCGTCATCACCACGGCTGCGATTCCCGGTCGCCCCGCCCCCCGGCTGATCCGCAAGGAAGCCGTGTACGGCATGAAGCCCGGCGCCGTGATCGTGGACATTGCCGCTGAGACCGGCGGCAACTGCGAACTGACACAGCCCGGCGAAACCGTGCTGATCAATGGCGTGAAAGTGGTTGGGCCGTTGAATCTGGCCAGTTCGCTGTCGTATCACGCCAGCGAAATGTACTCACGTAATTTATACAACCTGGTTAAACCGGCGCTGGACAAGGGTGTGTTCAATATCGACTGGAGCGATGAGGTGTTTGTCGGCTGTGCGTTGACGCATGGCGGCGAAGTGCGTCACGAAGCAACGCGCAAGCTGCTTGGGGGTTGAGGCGAGCGGCTTGCGTAGGGGCCGTTCGTGAACGGCCCTCCGGAACAGGGTTGCTCGCGAGCGACCCCTGCGATAATGATTAGTGAATGGCTTGAATAGCGGAGAATAATCATGACTGGAATGACTGCACTGTACATCTTCATGCTGGCGGCTTTCACCGGCTATGAAGTCATCGCCCGCGTGCCGGTAATCCTGCATACGCCGCTGATGTCGGGCTCGAACTTCGTCCACGGCATCGTGCTGGTGGGCGCGATGGTGGCGCTGGGCCACGCGCACGGCCCACTGCAACTGACCATTGGCTTCATCGGCGTGGTGCTCGGCGCAGGTAACGCAGTGGGTGGTTATGTGGTCACTGAGCGGATGCTGGAAATGTTCAAATCCAGTGGTCAGAACAAAGGCAAAGGTGGTCACTGATGAACACGTTCTCTGCAAGCACTGCGCGTCTGCTGATTGATGCGAGTTACCTGCTGGTGGCCTTCCTGTTCATCATGGGCCTGAAGCAGATGAGTTCGCCGGTGACGGCGCGACGCGGCATTCTGTGGGCCGGCGCCGGCATGCTGATCGCCACGCTGGTGAGCTTTGCTTACCCCGGCATGAGCAACTATGTGCTGATCCTCGCCGCCATTGGCGTGGGCAGCGCCATTGCCTGGGCCACCGGCAAAAAAGTCGCCATGACCGACATGCCGCAGATGATTGCGCTGTACAACGGCATGGGTGGCGGCGCGGCCGCTGCCATCGGCGCGGTGGAGTTATTTTCTGGTGAAGTGCATGACACGGTGGCGCTGACGTTAGCGGTGGTGGGCAGCATCATCGGCAGCGTGTCGTTCTCGGGCAGCCTGATTGCCTTCGGCAAATTGCAGGGCTTGATCAAGAAATCCTTCCGCTTCAGTGGCCAGCAGTTCGTCAATGTACTGCTGGTGCTGGGCATTGTTGCCTGCGCTTTCATGGTCAGCAGTGGCGCTACTGACATGCAGTGGGTCACCGGACTGTTTGTGCTGGCATTGATTCTCGGCCTGACCATGACCCTGCCGATTGGCGGAGCGGACATGCCGGTGGTGATCTCGCTATACAACGCACTCACTGGTCTGGCCGTAGCGTTTGAAGGCTTTGTGCTCAACAACGCGGCCATGATCATTGCCGGTACGGTGGTGGGCTCCGCCGGTACCCTGCTGACGCAGTTGATGGCCAAGGCCATGAACCGCTCACTGGGCAATGTGTTGTTCAGCGGCTTTGGCGACAGTGGTGGCAGCGCTGCTTCAGGTCAGGCGGTCACTGGCTGCATGAAAAGCCATTGAAGCCAATGACGTCGGGGTGATGATGGCATTCGCACAAAAAGTCATCATCGTGCCGGGTTACGGCATGGCGGTGGCACAGGCCCAGCACAAAGTGTGGGAGCTGACCCAGTTGCTGATCGACAAAAGCGTCACGGTAAAGTTTGCGATTCATCCGGTGGCCGGCCGCATGCCCGGACACATGAACGTACTGCTGGCGGAAGCCGGCGTACCCTACGACATCATTGCCGACATCGATGAAATCAATGCCGAGTTTGAAACTGCGGATGTCGCGCTGATCATCGGCGCGAATGACGTGGTGAATCCGGTGGCGCGAACCGACAAATCCAGCCCCATCTATGGCATGCCCATCCTGAATGCGGACAAGGCCAGCAATGTCATTGTCATCAAACGCGGTCAGGGCGCGGGCTTCTCAGGTATCGAGAATGCGCTGTTCTACCTGGACAACACCCGCATGTTGTACGGCGATGGCCAGGCAGCGGTGGCGCAGTTGATTCATTCGGTGAAGGCGCTGGGGTAGCTGACAGCGCAGCGGAGTTGTTCGACACCGCTGCTTTTTTCTGCCTGACAGGTTCACCGCAGAAACGTCACTGGCCGAGGCGACGATTGCGTAACTGCCGCAGACGCTGGGCGCGTTCCTGCTGTGACATCTGGTTCCACTTGCGCAGCAGCGCAGCACGCCGTTGTTCATCCATGTTCTTGAAGCGCTCAAAACTCATTCGCATGCGCGCCTGATCGTCCAGGGACATCGCCTGGAATTGCAGATACTGCCGACGAATTTCGGCACGCGTGGGTGCCGGCAAGGCGCGCCATTTCTTGAAACGTTCCGCCGCCGCCGCACGTTCATCGCTGTTCATGGTCAGCCATTTCTGCGCGCCGCGCGCCAGCGCCTGTTGGCGAATCGCTGGCAGGGTGGGCCACGCCGCTTCCTGCTTGCTGAGCAACTTCTGCTGATCGGCAGACAACGATTCCCACGACACGCCCGCAGCAGTACTGGTTTCAGCAGCCATGACTTGCCCACCCGTCAACAGCAACACACTGATCACTACAGCCATGACCATCGGCATGATTTTCAATTCCGCTTTCATTTCTCCGCCTTGCCACCGGCTTGCGCGGCGGCCTTGCTCATTACACTGCTCGAACTGCTCGACGAACTACTGCTTGACACCTTGGCCAGGACCGCAGACTGGCTGCTGGAGGCCTGTGCGACCGGCGTATTGCCGGACTTGGCTGTCACTGCAAAATCCATCCAGTCTTCCTCATCGCCTTCCAGACTGCCGAGGTACTCCAGAAACTCATCGCTGAGTTCGGCCAGTTGTTGCGCATAGACGCAGGTGGTCACACCCAGCACCAGCAGCAACCATCGCGACGCCCGCTGCGACACGCGCATCAGCCGGCCTCACCTGAGTTCACCGGCGCATCTACCTCACTCTCGACCCAGGCGTAGAAATCCATGTTCTGCAACAGCTCCAGCTCTTCATCGGCAGTGATGATCTCCAGGTCGTCCACCGTGCTGGCGATGGCTGTACTGGAGTTCATCTCGGCATCGTTCATCGGTCGCATGACCTGCCAGCTGACCAACGCCACCAGCGTCAGTGCCGCCACAGCACCCGGCGCCAGCCAGCGCAGACCCGCAGTACGGCTTTCAGGACGTATGGCATCCAGCGCCTTTTGACGCGCCTGATTGAGCCGGGAACGGGTGCGGCCATCGAGATGCTCAATACGTTCGTTGAACAAGTCGCGACTGCGTTGCTCCAGCGCGGGGTCGTTTTGTTTGTCCACTTCACCGTTCACCATACTTCTCCCAACCGCTCACGCAGCCTATGCACTGCGCGTGAGTAATGTGTCTTGACGCTGCCTTCGGTACAACCCATGGCCTGCGCCGTTTCAGCTACATCCATGCCTTCAAAATTGCGCAGGCTGAAGGCTTCACGCTGACGAGCCGGCAATTCGGCCAGCGCCTGTTCAAGCACTGCCATGGCGTCGCCCATCATCACTTCATCGCCGGGGCCCTGACGGGTGTCAGCCACCAGCTCATAGGGATCACCGGCTTCTTCATCGTCATTCTGAAAACCGGGCAACCAGCCAAACAGCTTGTTGCGCACCACGCGACGGCGCTGCCAGTCGAGAATGCGATTGTTGAGAATGCGATAAAACAATGGACGCCACTCCTCACTGGGCCGTGCGCCGTAGCTGCGCGCCAGTTTGAGCATGGCGTCCTGCACAATATCCAGCGCTTCATCATCGTCACGCAGCGCCATGCGCGCGATCTGAAACGCACGTTTCTCCACGCTGGCCAGAAACCTGTCCAGGGAATTGATCCGGGTATTGCTCTGGCTATTGGCCTGATTCAGGGTCGACTCCTGCGTCGGTGGCACGCTGCGGTACTCCAGGGCGCGCGACGGCGCAGTCATGACCACCGACAGCGTACCGGGCATGAATTCAAACAGAGCGGGCAGGTTAACAAACCGCATGCGGCCTCAGGTACTCATTGATTCAGGAGAACTCAAGCAGTGATAACGCGGCCAGTGGATTCTGGTTGACCAATCCAGGCACACAGGTTGCAATGCCCTGCTATAAAACTGCCGCAGCGCTAGCCGAACCCGGCTTACCCACCGAATCCACCCATGAAACATGAACTTAGAGCCTGTTCAAAGTCTCGATCAAGGGAGGCAGCGCAAGGCGGAATGGCACAAAAAAACGCAGCGCCAAACTCATTGCGTGGGCAGTACGTGAGTATTTTTTGTGCCGTTCCAACGCCGCGATGCGCCCTTCAGCGAGACTTTGAGCAGGTTCTTAGAGCCTGCTGTCTGGCTCGTCCAAGCGCATGACCCACATCCTGCGCATCGCCATCGACACACCGCTGCGGCGGCTGTTCGATTACCTGCCCCCGGCCTCACTTGAGATCGAGCCACTGCCCGGCATGCGCCTGTGGGTGCCCTTCGGAAAAAGGCGTGTCGTGGGTCTGCTGGTGGGCATCAGCGCTGAAAGCGAGATACCCCATACCAAGCTGCGGCGCGCCTATGAGCTGATTGATCGATCGCCCCTGTTTGATGCGCCGTTGCTGGGACTGCTGTTATGGTCGGCTGAGTACTACCGGCATCCATTGGGTGAAGTTCTGGCCGCCGCCCTGCCTGCCGCTTTGCGTGAAGGCGCTGCCTTGCAGGCCACTCGCACTGGCTGGCAACTGACGGCCAGCGGCCGCAGCGACGCACGTGCACAAACACCCCGACGCGCCAGTCGTTTGCATGCCTTGTTACAGGCACTGGAAGACGGACAGCTGCATGACGCAACCATGCTCGCGGCAACGCATGATGACTGGCGCAGTGGTATCCGCGTACTCGAACAGCGTGGCTTTGTTGAGCAACAGCAAGTCAGCGCAGCAACCTTGCCCGTCACATCCACGGCCATAGCTACCTCGCCACCGCTCAGCGCAGCCCAGCAGACCGCACTGCAATGCATCGTGGCGCGACTGGATACTTTCAGCACCTTGCTGCTGCACGGCGTCACCGGCAGCGGCAAGACCGAGGTGTATCTGCAGGCCATAACCGAAGTATTGCAGCGTGGTGCACAGGCACTGGTGCTGGCACCAGAGATCGCACTAACGCCGCAATTACTGCAACGCTTTCGCGCCCGCTTCGCCACACCCATTGCCGTACTGCATTCCGGCTTGAATGACAGCGAACGTCTGGCAGCCTGGCGTGCTGCTCACAGTGGCGCGGCTGGCATTGTCATCGGTACGCGTTCAGCCGTATTCACGGCGCTGAATAATCCCGGTCTGATCATTGTTGATGAGGAGCACGACACTTCTTACAAACAACAGGAGGGCTTTCGTTACTCAGCACGCGACCTGGCCATCGCCCGCGCACAACGGCATGGCATTCCGGTGCTGCTGGGCTCCGCCACGCCGTCGCTGGAAAGCTTGTTGCGCGTGGAGCGCAAACCCGAAGACCTGTTGTTGCTGCCTGATCGGGCTGGCGGCGCATTGCCGCCCACTCTGAAGCTGGTGGATCTGCGCCAGCATGCCGCCACTCAGGGACTCTCGACCCCCGTGATGCTGAGCATTCGCCGGCATCTGGATGCCCAGGGGCAGGTGTTGCTGTATCTGAATCGACGCGGCTTTGCGCCGGTGCTGTTCTGTCCGGGCTGTGGCTGGTCAGCACCCTGTCCGCGTTGCGATGCGCGCCTGACTGTACACAAACGCCAGAACAAGCTGGTGTGCCATCACTGCGCACACGAACAACCCTTAAGTAACGAATGTCCGTCCTGTCATGCTGAAGTCAAACCCGTGGGTCAGGGCACCGAGCGTATTGAAGATACCCTGCAACAGATTTATCCCGATGCACCGCTGGCGCGACTGGATCGTGACAGCACCAGCCGCAAGGGCGAACTGGATGCCACCTTGCAGCGTGTGTTGTCCGGTGAAGTGAAGATTCTGGTCGGCACGCAGATGCTGTCGAAGGGACATCACTTTCCTGATGTCACCCTCGTGGTGATTCTCGATGCGGACCAGGGCCTGTTCAGCACCGACTTTCGCGCCAGCGAAAAACTGGCGCAGAGCATTCTGCAAGTAGCCGGTCGCGCCGGTCGCGGCGATCGGCCCGGCGAAGTGCTGATTCAGACTGAATATCCTGATCACCCGCTATTACAGCGCCTGTTGCAGGATGGCTATTCCGGTTTTGCACGCGCCGCACTGCATGAGCGCGAACAGGCGCATTGGCCGCCCTACACGCGCATCGCCCTGCTACGCGCCGAAGCGCCGATCTGGGTACCGCCATGCGCTTCCTGCAGCTCGCCCAGCGTGCGGCGCTGAAACAGCACCGCAAGGTACGCATTCTGGGCCCCGCGCCGGCCCCCATGACCCGCCGCGCCGGCGTGCACCGAGCCCAATTGTTGCTACATGCCGCCACGCCCGGCCCGTTGCAGAATCTGCTGGCCGGATTGTTGCCTGAACTGGAAGCTCTGCCCGAAGCCAAACGGGTGAGGTGGTCAGTGGATGTCGATCCGATTGAGTTGTTCTGATGAGTTGTGCTGGGCTGGCTGTTACCCGGCCCAGCCCCGTAGAATGACCGGCCATTCACACGTAACTTGTTGACTGCTGTCTAGTGGTTTATTGAAACAAATTGAAACACCTGATCCAGACCCTGCTCGAAACAGCACTGCGTAACCTGCCTGCTGGCACGCTGCCGCCTGAGCTGGAAATTCCAGCCATTGAACTCGAGCGCACTCGTGATGCTGCGCATGGCGACTTCGCCTGCAATCTGGCCATGCGCCTGTCAAAGGCCGCCCGACGTAATCCGCGTGAACTGGCGCAGGCGCTGATCAATGCACTGCCGGTGAATGCACTGTTGAGCAAAGTCGAAGTGGCCGGGCCGGGCTTCATCAATTTTCATCTGGCGCCGACTGCGTATGCACAGGCACTGGATGCGGTACTGACTCAGGGAGCGGCCTATGGTCGCGCCGCAGCCGGCAGTGGTGAGCGTGTGCTGCTGGAATTTGTCTCCGCCAATCCCACCGGTCCGTTGCATGTGGGTCATGGTCGTCAGGCCGCGCTCGGCGATACGTTGTGCGCGCTGCTGGAAACACAGGGGCACCACATCACCCGCGAGTTTTATTACAACGATGCCGGCGTGCAGATCCAGAATCTGGCCTTGTCAGTACAGGCGCGCGCGAAAGGTATTCAGCCCGGCGCAGCAGGCTGGCCGGAATCGGCTTACAACGGTGATTACATCGCCGACATTGCTGCCGATTTTCTGGCGCGCAAGACCGTACGTGCAATGGACGGCGCAGCGGTTACCGCCAGTGGCAACGCGAATGATCTGGATTCGATCCGCCAGTTTGCAGTGACCTATCTGCGCAATGAACAGGATCTCGATCTGCAGGCCTTTGGCGTGAAGTTCGATATTTACTATCTCGAATCAAGTTTGTATTCGGATGGCAAAGTCGATGCCACGGTGCAAGGCTTGATTGCCAGCGGCAAGACTTACCAACAAGACGGCGCCTTGTGGCTACGCACCACCGAGTATGGTGATGACAAGGATCGAGTCATGCGCAAGTCCGATGGCAGCTACACCTACTTCGTGCCGGACGTGGCCTATCACGTAGTGAAGTGGCAGCGAGGTTTCCAGCGCGCCATCAACATCCAGGGCTCGGATCACCACGGCACCATTGCACGTGTCAGGGCGGGATTGCAGGCGCTGAATCTTTCGTTGAATCAGAGCAGTCCCATTCCGCAAGGTTATCCCGATTACATCCTGCACAAGATGGTGAAGGTGATGCGCGGCGGTGAGGAAGTGAAAATTTCCAAGCGCGCCGGTTCGTATGTCACGGTGCGCGACCTGATCGAATGGGTGGGTCGCGATGCGGTGCGTTTCTTCTTGGCCTCACGGCGCGCCGATACCGAGTTTGTATTCGATATTGATCTGGCGCTGGCGCAGGGTGAAGAAAATCCGGTGTTCTATGTGCAGTATGCACATGCACGCGTATGCAGCGTATTCCGGCAACTGGGCGAGAAGGGATTCACACATGATCGTGCGCAGGGCGCCGCCAGCATGCACCTGCTCAGTACGCCGCATGAAAGCGCGCTGATGCGCCGCATCACGCAGTTTCCGGAATTGCTGGCAAGCGCAGCCGCCGAACTGGAGCCGCATCAGATTGCTCACTATCTGCGCGATCTGGCCGGCGATTTCCACGCCTACTACAACGCACATGTGTTTCTGGTTGAAGACGCCGCCTTGCGTAATGCCCGCCTGAATCTGGTGGCAGCCGCACGACAGGTCATTGCCAACGGCTTGCAGTTGCTGGGCGTGAGCGCACCGGAATCCATGTGGTCAACCGACAAGACCAGTGACAAGAGCAGCCATGGCGCGTGATTACAAACATACTCGCACCGGAACCGGCAGCGGCATCTCCGCGTCGGGCGGATTTTCCATCGGCTTGCTGCTGGGACTGAGCGTCGCCGCAGCGGTTTACGTGTTTGACCATCGTCCCGGCGCGCAGCCCGGCAGTGAAGCTCCGCTCAGCAGTGAACAGGGTAATCCACCACAGACACCCACGCCGGAATCGGCGCAGTCAGACACCCAGTTTGATTTCTACGAAGTGCTGCCCAACATGGAAGTGGAGGTGGCAGATGAAAAGAGCCAGCCAGACAGCAATTCCTCGGCTGCCGGAGCCATTGATGCGCCAGGCTCATACATTCTGCAGGTAGGTTCGTATCGCAAGTTTGCGGACGCAGACGGCGTCAGGGCACGGCTGGCCGCACAGGGCATGACCAGCAGCATCCAGAAGGTCAGCATTGACAGCGATACCTGGCACCGGGTGCGCATCGGGCCCATCAGCAATCTGAACAAGCTGGAAGAGACCCGGCGCAAGCTGCGCGAAGTGCAGCTTGATGCGCTGGTGATCAAGCAGCGGTAAAGCGGCGTCGGGTTGAAACGCCTACAACGCGGCGTGGGTCGGAATATATTCCGGCTGCTTTTGATTGAATCATTGGGCTGCGCTTTCACTCAGCCGCTCCGCGATGCTGAGTTCCTTCGCCAGCAGTTATAAACAACATGCGACAGGGGCAATTTGTCTTTGCTGTATGCCAAGCGCCCTTGGGCACAATTACGTAGCTGCCAGATTCGTTGAGCTCGAAAGGCTTTGGTCCTTCGGCGGTTTCAAGAATGAACTGCAACGATCCGGACAACAGGAACACAACCTCATCGCCGTTCGGATGCATTTCCCACATCGGCCAGTCCGCATCGAAAGCGTGCATGACAACCAGGTACTCGTTGTGAAAATTGCCTAGCTGGCCGGTCATGATCTTTTGCCAGAAAGTATCATCCACTGGGAGGGGTTCGATAGAGACGTTGTTGCGGAGGCGCAAAAATGTCGATGCGAGGTTGAACGGCCCAATTGTGGATTGCATACCGCCTCCAGTGTTCTCTATCACTTGGTTTTTGCGCTCACAAAAAGCCACGCCATCTGCAGGAGAGACTTCAGAGTCTTGCGATCTATCTTTGACAATCTAACCAGAACCACCGGATGGTTTAGATAGTGATCTGTCAGATAGTACGTATCAGGCTCCTATGGAAAGCAGCTGCGCGCGCTCGACAAGTCCAATCCGAATCATCAGCGAGTTGGGCTCAGCCGATCTATGGATCGCCAGGCACGCCAGTAATTTCCCACGCGCCTTCCACGACGTGGCACCGTGCAGGCTACTCTCCTCGACATCGGCGAGTGCCATGGCGATTTTGCCAACCTCATGGAAATCCAAGGCTTTCTTTGGCATGGATCAGTTGCCTCATTTGGGCATCACAGGCCGAGCACCAGTCTCAGGCCTCCGTCAATATCGCGCATCGTTTCAGCGGGAAGCGCCCGAACGCGCTGCGTCAACAACTCGCGATCCAATGTAACCAACTGAGAAACATTCACAACCGAGGGTTTGGCCAGACCGGACTCTGCCTTTCCCACACGCACATTCCCCGGAGCGTCGGCCAGCGCAAGATTGGAAGTAATTATTGCCGCCAGGACGGTGGCGATGCGACTCTGATTGAAGGGATTGGATTGAACAATGACCACTGGCCGCCGGAAGACTGGACCAGACCCAGTAGGGGAAGGCAAAGTCGCCCACCACACCTCACCACGTTTCATTGGCAAAACGCCTCAACTGCGTGCGTGCGAACGCAGGGTCAAGCGTTGAGGATTCCTGCGCATAGATCGCATTAAGCTTCGCGGTAACGGCTGTTGCACCGCGCTCGCTGAGATACGCCGACAACGCATCCGCATAGAGCTGGCTGCGAGAAAGCCCGAGCTGTTGGGCGAGATGCTCGCCGGCCTCAAATACGTCGTCCGGGACTGAGATGGCGATTTTCATGGGGGCACGGTATCACCGTGGTATTACCCCCGCAATCCAGGCAGTGATTATCACGTGTGGCGTAATACTCAAGCCACTTCAAACCGGTTCCTGCCTGCCGCCTTGGCGCGATACATGGCTTCATCTGCGCGCCGGTACATCACATCAAACTCGCTGGTCAGGCCCTGCTCGATGCAGATACCGATCGACAGGCTGTAACTCACCGTATCTTGTTGTCCGACAGCATTCTGCTGAATACGCGCTGCGATGTTGCGCGCCGCAGCCTCATCACACTCTGGCGCAAATACCAGAAATTCATCACCACCCAGTCGCGCCACCACCTCGCGATCACGCACGCTGCCACGCAACACCTGCGCCACACTGACCAGCACGGCATCACCGGCAATATGGCCGAAGTTATCGTTGATGCTTTTGAAGTTATCGATGTCAATCAGCAGCACGGCGTGGCTGTGACCACGCAGCGAACGCAACACTTCCACCGCTTCATAAGCGCCGCGACGATTCAGCAATTGCGTCAGTTCATCACGCATAGACGAGTGGTAATGCAGCGCCAGGCGGTTCTGCCACTGGTAGTGATAACGCGCCGCCAGATAACCCAGGATCAGGCTCAGCAGCAACGCGGTCAGGATCGTGCCCAGCCCAATCCATTTGAAACGACTTTCCTGCGCCTGGTAGTAGTCAGTATCAAAATCGACGCCGACAAAGCCACTGTAACGTCCCCGCGAATCGAGGATCGGCGCATGACCGGACAGAAAATATCCGTAGTCGTCATGCTGGAAATCCGGCGCCACCCAGGTCTTGCCCGCCGCCAGCTGCTGTAGCCAGTCGCTGCGGTACTCGGGCTTGAGCACAAAAGGCTCGAGATAATCTGATGCCTTGAGCTGACGTGTGGTTTTCAGACTGGCGGATTGCGCGGTGTCCAGCACAAAGTACGCCGTACCGTTCTTGTCGAGCATGGTGTAGGCGTAGGTAATTTCGGGATTGGCGGAATGGAATCGCACCAGCGGCGCCAGCGTGCTGGCATATATCGCAGCGTCATGATTCGCCCTGTCCAGCAGCTGCCGATGTGCGTCACCATCAATGGTGCTGGCTGCCAGCCGCGCCACCTGACTGACATGCGTGCGCAGCACTTCCCAGCGCGCCTGCTGTGATAACCACTGCGGTATGGCGACAATGCTCAGTAAGACCACTGCGACGCTAAGTGTGGCCAGCCAGAACATGCGCCACTCGAAATCCCGCCAGCGCGTGCCGCGCAGTCGGTCTGGACTGTTCATTGCAGCACGCTGGTCAGCCAGTGGCTGATATCCACCACTTCTTCAGCACACACGGAATGCGGCATGTTGTAGTAGCGGAAATCGACCTTATAGCCATTGGTGGACAGCACCTCGCGGGAATGCTCACCCAGTTGCAATGGCACCACCGGGTCCTGGCGTCCGTGACACATCAGGATGGGAATATCCCGATTGGCGGCGCTGGCTTCGGCAGCCAGGGTGTCGCGCAACGGCAAGTAAGTGGACAGCGGCATGACACCAGCCAGTCGCTGCGGATAACGCAGCGCCGTGTACAAGGCAATGGCGCCACCTTGGGAAAATCCGGCAATTACGATTCGATTTGCCGCCACGCCGGTATCCAGTTCGGCCTGGATCAATGCCATGACCTGCTGGTTCGATGCCTGTATGCCCACATACATCTTCCGGCCCCTGCAAAGCCAGCGCCTTGAGGTCATACCAGGCACGCATGACGTAGCCATTGTTGAGGGTCACCGGCCGGTGCGGCGCATGCGGAAATACAAACCGCACCGCAAGCGTCTCAGGCAGGCGCAACTCCGGAACGATGGGCACAAAGTCATGGCCATCCGCACCCAGACCATGCAACCAGATGACACTGGCCGTCGCCTTGCTGGCAGGTTCAAGCGTCACCGCAGCAGCGGCTTCCTGTCGTGTGTATTTCATGCGATGAAAAAACTTGAGGGTAGAAGGCTTGCGCAATTCTACCCTCAACTTGATCCTAACCTTGCCTTGATCAATGGAAAATCAGGCTGGACGCCGCGCTGGTCAGGGTCTGTTAACAGACCCTGATCAGAAGCTGACCGTGGCCTGCGCACCCAGCATATGAATGGTGGTCTCCTGCTGGCCGTTCAACAGGCCGTAGGTGCTGGTGCTGCCATCATTCTGGTTCAGGGGCGCATCCTTGGCCTTGACGTATGAATACCCCACATCCATCGCAATGCGGTCATTGACCTTCACCTTCGCGCCCGCTGACAGCCAGGTGCGATCGGCATCCGGCAGTCGCGGGGTACGCGTTGAATTCGGCACCGGCGCTTCATCAATGGCGGCACCCAGACGCAGCTTCACGGCATCGCTGACCTGGAAGTTGGCGCCAATGGCGTAGCGCATCGTGTCTTCCCAGTTTTCAGGCGTGTTGCTGAGCGTTACGCCATTGATGCGCTTGATGCGCAATTCGGGAATGGCGCTCCACTGCGTCCAGGACGTTTCGAGCAGCAATTCAACTTTCTCGCCGATTTTCTGGGCAAGGGCCAGCCGCGCCGAAGCGGGCATTTCAACTGCCAGCGTCACCGGCCCATTCGCCAGCGTACTGGCGCTGGCCTGGGTGATGATGCTCTGCCCGGTCGCATTGGTAGAGGTGGGCGGCGAGAAAGTGGCATCGCCCGCCACGCCATACTTCATTGCGGATCGATAGGACAGACCCACACGGGTGCGGTCATTGAAATTGAACAACAACCCGATGTCATAGCCCCAGGCCGAGTCCTTACCCTTCACCACACTCTTGCCCTCCAAATTGGCATTGGCGCTCACCAGCGCATTGAACTGGGCCAGAGTAATGGCGCCTGCGGCGAGCTGCGCCTGCAACACCTGGGCAATCGCGGCGGTGTAGTTGACGTTTTTGCTCAGCGTTGCATCCAGCGACTGATAATTTGCACCGATACCCAGCGACACCACGTCATTCATCTTGAACGCCAGCGCGGTATTGATATTGATGGTCTTCACATCGGAAAGATTGCCCTGAAAACGACCCATCCAGTCGGAGTCTGTGTTCTGCCGAGTGTGTTAATCACTCCACGCCCCGCGGGAGGCTTAGCTCGTAGTCTGTCTTCAGACCAAAGGGCGCGTTAATCCCTACACCGCCCACCACGCGATCGGTAATCGGCACCGCCACATAGGCTGCCGGGACAATTGACCTGCCACCGGTATTGCCGCCGTCACCCCCCAGGCTCTGACCGAACGCAGGCTGGGAGGCCGTATTGTTGAACCGGGATTTAACATCAATGATCGCGCCATTCATCACCAGCGAAGCACGCTTGAGCTGGGTCAAACCGGCGGAATTGAAAAACAGCGTGCTGGCATCTTCGGTCACGGCCGCCGAACCGGCGTAAGCATTGCCCAGCCCGGAAGAATTCTGCTCCATCAAGGCGAATCCGGCGGTGCTCGCCGACTGCATACCCAGCAGGGCGCTGCCCGCCAATCCAGCCAGGATTGCAAGACGCAAGTTACGCCTGGTGTCGTTCATGACATCCCCCCGGTCCAATTTGAATTCTTCTCTAATTTGGATTGTTGATATTGCTTTATACGTGCCACTGGAGCAGAAAACCAGCCGTGACAACTTGCCAGAGGGGCAGTATCAGTAAGCGGAAACCCGCAGACTCAAGGCCTGCAGGCCGCGGTCTGGTCAGGAATCAAGCCGTCCTTCCATTCTGGTCAGACAATTCTTGACTGTCGCTACTTGCCGGAGCCGGAGACTTGATGTCTATATTGTGTCCATAGCCCATCCTGATGTGGCGGGAGCCTCACCATGCAACACCCCCGAATAACTGCGCCATTCGCAACGCTGCTGCTGATAGCCTGCATTGTGCAGCAACCCGTACTGGCCGCGCCCATCGACGAGTTTCGGCTCAGCGATATCGAACAGAACCTGCGCGACCTGCAAACCACTGTCCGGGAACAGGCGCGACAAATCACCGAGCTGCAACGACAGTCCGGCAGCAAGTCCATCACCTCGACCAGCAGCAATGCGAACAGCAGTGCCGGCGATCCGCGCTGGCTGAGCAGTGCCGGCTGGAATCGCCTCAAACCCGGCATGACCGAATTACAGGTCATCGAGCTGCTTGGCCCGCCAACACAACACCGCAGCGCCGACCGCTCAACGCAACACCTGCTGTATGCGCTGGAGATTGGCCGCTCGGGATTTCTCTCCGGCCGCGTGGTGCTGACCGACGGCAAGGTCACTGCAATAGAGATGCCCAGCCTGAAATGAGAAGCAGGTAGAATTGGCCGCTATCCCGAATCTCACTGGAACTGAAATGATCGAACGCACCATTGAAAAACTGCTGTTTGCCAGCCGCTGGATACTCGCGCCGGTGTATCTGTGCATGTCGGTTGCGCTGGTGGCGCTGGGTGTCAAGTTTTTTCAGGAAGCCTGGCATGTCATCACGCATGTGCTGGTCACCGAGGAATCCGCGCTGGTGCTGACCTTGCTGTCGATGATTGATCTGGTGCTGGTGGGCAGCCTGATCGTGATGGTGATGTTTTCCGGTTATGAAAATTTTGTGTCGCGCATCGATATTGAAGGCGAAGGCGACAAGCTCGGCTGGCTGGGCAAGCTCGATGCAGGCACGCTAAAACTGAAAGTCGCTGCGTCCATCGTCGCGATTTCCTCCATCCACCTGCTGCGCAAATTTGTCGAAGCCGAAAATACCGCCAATGACAAGCTGATGTGGTACGTCATCATTCATATGACCTTTGTGATCTCAGCAGTACTGATGGGTGTGCTGGACAAGATGTCATTTGCTTCGCATCGAGACCATTAGGAACCTCTGATTAATTGTCATTGCGAGAGTCGCGAGAAATCTTTCCTGGCTATGCAGAATCAAGCAGTTGAGATTGTTGCTCCGCGCAATGACGATCGGCATAAATCAGAGCTCCTAGCGATCTGAATTCGTTCGAGCATGTAACGAGGGGACTTAATCGAACCCGGTTGGCAACCCCGGCTGCAAATAATGTTTGTGCAGCAACTGCAGTTGCGCGGCGGTAATCCGGCCGGTGGACAACTCCGGCAAGCGCATCCAGCGCAAAGAACTGCACCCCGTCCGTTTCATTGCTGAGGCGCGGTGCGCCACCGGTGATTTCACACACGAACAGCAGCTTCCAGAGATGGAACATGAAGGGTGGATAGTTATGCAGGTTACGATCCTGCACCGCAGCCAGCTTGATTACCCGCGCCGTGTAACCGGACTCCTGTTCAATCTCCTTGAGGATCGACTGCGACGGTGATTCGTTTACATCCGCAAACCCGCCCGGCACTGTCCACTTGCCGTCACTGCGCTCACGCACCAGCAAGACTTCATTGTCACGGTCACCACTACGAAACAGGGCGCCCCGCACATCCAGCTTCGGCGTGTTGTAGCCCTGCTCCATCACCCAGAGCTGACCTATCTGCTGTGCGCTGTAGTGGTCGGCGCGCCCGATCAGCTCGGCGGCAATCTGCGTCACTTCCTCATAACGTTCACGCTCGAATTCACTTTTGGTGTAGTGCAATCCGGTTTGCGCCACGGCCAGCAACCGGCGCGCCTGATCCAGCAAGGTAGACATGAAGGGGTCCTGTTGATGTGCAAGGGCTTGAAGGCCGGAGAACCTGTTCAAAGAAACTGTTCCGAGCGCCTATCCAGCCACAAGCTGATGACAGTTCCAAGTACACTGACCTTATTCCGGCCTGTCCGACAGATTATTCGCGTCCATGCCTGTTGCCGAATCCACTCCTGATCACACAGCGCGCAACGGCGTCATCGCTGCGGCGAGCGCCTTTTTTATCTGGGGCTTGCTGCCGCTGTATCTCAAACCGCTCAACAGCCTTGGTGCGCTGCAGATTGCCGCGTGGCGTTATGCCATGGGCTGCCTTACGGTGATGGGCTGGATCAGCTGGCGCGGTGAACTGCAATCGGTCTGGCGTGCCTTTGCCAACCCTGCACTGCTGGCGCGACTGACCCTGACCGCCGGCCTGCTGGCCGTCAACTGGACGCTGTATGCCTGGGGCATTGCCCACGGCCAGGTGCTGCTCACCAGCCTGGGTTACTTCATCAATCCGCTGGTCAATGTACTGCTGGGTGTGCTGGTGCTGTCCGAGCGACTGAATCGTGCGCAATTCACGGCGGTGCTGCTGGCGACTACGGCGGTGGCTGGACTCACCTTCGACGCAGGAGAGCTGCCGTGGATTGCGCTGGTGCTGGCGGTCACGTTCAGTCTGTACGGCCTGTTGCGCAAAACTGCGCCAGTCGCGCCATTGCCCGGACTGGCCGTGGAAACCCTGCTGGTGTCACCGCTGGCCTGCGGCTACCTGCTGCTGATCGAACACCAGCAAGGCAATCTGCTCGAGCATTCCCCGCTGATACTGATATTGCTGGCGCTGTCCGGCGTTGCCACCATAGTGCCGCTGGCCCTGTTCAACTTCGGCACGCGACGTATCAACTATGCAACCATCGGCATGCTGCAATACATCGGACCCACTCTCCAGTTTCTGATCGGTGTGTTCATTTACAAGGAAGCCCTGTCCGGCTTCCGCCTCGGCTGCTTTGGTCTGATCTGGCTGGCGCTGTTGATCTATGCAGGCGATGGGCTGTGGCGGACACGCAAGACCTGAGAATCGCTACTCCGTGCGTCGTGCGGTCAGAATTTTCACCTGGGTTTCGAGCATCTGCCCCTGCATGACGCCTTCACCCGCAGTGGCAGAGCGTGGCTGCTCGAGAATCGCACGCACGACTTCCATGCCTTCGATGACGCGCCCGAATACGGCGTAACCCAGATTGTCGCCTTGTACGGGCTGTGTATCTGGCTGCGCATCCATGGCCGGCAGATTACCCAGCACGATAAAGAACTCCATCGTCGCCGTTCCCGGCGCCAGGCGCGCCATGGAAATTGCACCGCTGACATGGGTGAGTCCCGTCACGGTGGTCGGTTCATGTGCGATGGGTTTGAGCACGCGCTTGGGATCACCCCGCACTCCGGCCTGCGCCAGTCCATATTCGCCGGTATCACCCATCTTCACTGCACGATAGAAGCCAATGCCATCCAGCCGTTTCTGATCCACATAACGCAGGAAATTGCCGGCGGTGATGGGCGCGCGCTCCTTCTCGATCAGCAGCAGGATCGGCCCGAGGCTGGTTTGCAGCGCAACCTTGACGGTCTCTGGTTGTGGCTCGGGCTGAGGCTCAGGCTGAATCAGGGGCACTGCAACCGGGATTTCAGTAACTGCCTCGGGCGGCGTTTGCGCCGCTGCCGACGTGACCACCAAAACGAACAAGGTAACGATAAGTTTTAGATGAGTCATGGTGGAATTGTAGCCCGGAAGGCGACGCTTGCTGATGAGTAAAAATCACGCAGCCTGTTTACACACACCGCTCTTGGCTATGATGTTTGAGACCACACTCCCCTCACCTATGGCTTAACTTCTGGCAGCAACCTGCAAATGGCAACAACCCACGCCGGTACCACACAGCGGATGCCCAGCCTGTACATCCCCCATGGGGGCGGCCCCTGCTTTTTCATGGACTGGAATCCACCAGATCTGTGGAATTCGATGGCTGACTTCCTGAAAGGCATCGCCGTTTCACTGCCGCAAAAACCGCGGGCCATTCTGTTGATTTCTGCGCACTGGGTGGGCCGGGAATTCATGATCGGCAGTGTGGCGAAACCGGACCTGATCTATGACTACTACAATTTCCCGCCTCACACCTATCAACTGAAATATCCCGCGCCCGGGGCACCCAGCCTTGCCGTGCGCGCGCTTGAATTGTTGCAACAGGCGGGTATCAAGGCCATCGAGGATCCACAGCGCGGCTTTGACCACGGGGTATTCATCCCGTTGAAACTGGCGTTTCCTGATGCAGAAATTCCGATTGCAACCATGTCGCTAAAGGCCGGCTACGATCCGGCCAGCCATCTTGCTGCGGGTGCAGCGCTGGAAACGCTGCGTGATGAAGGGGTATTGATCATCGGCTCGGGCATGAGTTTTCACAACATGCGTGGCTTTGTGGATCCGTCCTTTCATGCGCAAAGCGTCGCTTATTCCACGGACTTTACCCACTGGCTGGATGCGGCAGTAACCGCTCCGGAGCCGGCGGCACGCGCTGCTGCACTGACCAATTGGGAAACTGCGCCCAGCGCGCGTCTGTCGCACCCGCCGCGTGGTGAAGAGCATCTGATACCCCTGCTGATCGCTGCGGGGGCCGCCGGCACAGACCGGGGCAGCATCATCTATAAAGGAGATGTCGGCGGAATACGCATAGCCGCATATCGCTTCGGCTGAGCCGTTGCGGGCGCTGATAACACGCGCTGACTCTCTTAATTCCGGCTTGACAGCCTCTGCATATTTATGCAACATGCGCGCAACTTTATGCAGAGCCGCGCCGATCAAGGCATCAGCACGGATCTGTCGGACAACTGCCGGAACCCTCGCACCTGAAATCATGGCCGCTGAACTGCATCAATCCACCCTGCGCCGTGCGGCGATCGTCAAGATCATCCGCGGCTCGGTGGTGCACAAGCAGGATGAACTGGTCAAACTGCTGAAAAAGCAGGGTTTCGATGCCACCCAGTCCAGCGTCAGTCGCGACCTGCGCGAGTTGCAGGTGGCCAAGGCGGGCGATCACTACATCGTGCCGGAAGGCGCAGTAAACAGCGCCGACCCCTTCAGTGCCATCAGTGGTTTTGTCACGCGGATTCGACCGGCTGGCGAGTCGCTGACCGTACTCAACACCCGTACCGGCGCCGCGCAAAGCGTGGCGGTCGTCATTGACCAGGCCGAGTGGCCGGAAGTGGTAGGCACCATTTCCGGAGACGATACGATTTTCATTGCCACGGCAGATGGCAAGGCCCAGCAGCAGCTGGGCAAGCGTCTGCGCGCCATCTTCAAGCTGTAACTTTTCTTCTGTAGAGATTGCCCTCCATCATGACTGACAACATTCCTGCGGGCGCAGATTCAAGCAATGAGCCCATTTTATTGGCCTTTTCGGGTGGTCTGGATACCTCCTTCCTGGTCCCGTGGCTGAAGGAAAACCATGGACGACCCGTTATCACGGTGACCGTGGACACTGGCGGTATTGATGCCGAAGCCGCCAAGGTGCTGGAGCAGCGCGCGCTGACCTATGGCGCGCAGAAACAGATTCTGGTGGAAGCCAAGCCCACGTATTTCGATCAGGTGCTGAAGTACCTGATCATGGGTAATGTGCGTCGTGGTCAGTTGTATCCGCTGTGCGTGGGCGCCGAGCGCGTCATGCAGGCGCAGATCATTGCCGAATATGCGCGCAAGCTCGGTACCAAAATAGTTGCCCACGGCTGCACCGCCGCCGGTAACGATCAGGTTCGCTTTGAAGTGGCGCTGCGCACGCTGGCGCCGGAACTGACCATTCTCGCGCCGGTACGCGACAAGGCCTTCAAGCGCCCCGAGCAATTGAAGTATCTGCAGGACAAGCAATTGCCGCTGCCGCCCTACGGTGCGGCGTACTCGGTGAATCGCGGTCTGTGGGGCGTGACCATTGGTGGCAAGGAAACACTCACTTCCAATGACACAATTCCGGATAGCGCCTGGGTGCTGTCGAAAGATGCCTTCAGCAATCCGCAAGCGCCTGAAGTACACACGATTGGCTTTGCAGCGGGCGTGCCATGCAGTGTGGACGGCATCACCCTGAGCGCGGTGGCTGTGATTGAAAAGCTGGAAACGATTGGCGCGAAATTCGGCGTGGGCCGGGGCATCCATGTCGGCGACACCATCATCGGCACCAAGGGCCGCGTGGCGTTTGAAGCGCCGGCTGCCGATGTGCTGCTTAACGCACATCGTGAACTGGAAAAACTGGTACTGACGGGCCGTCAGACCCGCATCAAGGACAGCGTCGCTGCGCCTTATGGTGATCTGGTGCACGAAGGTCAGCATCTTGATCCCGTGTGCCGCGACATCGAAGCGCTGCTACTGTCATCGCAGGAACGCGTCACCGGTGAAGTAAAAGTGATGTACCGGCCCGGCATGGCCTTCATTGAAGGCGTGACTTCGAAGTATTCGATCATGGCGGCATCGAAAGGCGTGTATGGCGAATCTGCAGGCGAATGGACCGCCGCCGATGCACTGGGCTTCTCCAAGATGCTGTCCTTGACGGGTTCGTTCTGGCAGCGCGCGGGTAAGAATTAAATTACTCCCTCTCCCCTAACCCCTCTCCCACAACTGGGAGAGGGGAACTTGAGAAAAACGATGAAAACAGTAGTTGTAGATAAAGTCGGTTCGATCACGCAGGCGCTCAACCTGGGCCGCGAGCTGCGCGTCGAAACGCAGAATATTCCGAACACGGAAGGTACGGTGCTGGTGGTGGAAATCCTTACCAACAAATCCACCTACAACACGCTGGAACTCAACAGTGGCCGTATGGCGAAAGTGGCGCGTGGCGACATCGTGGTCGGTGCGCTGGGTCATCGTCAGGCGTTGTTCGGTTATTCGGGGCATCTGCCTGAGTCGGTGAAAGAAGGCGACATCATCCAGATGCTGAATATTGGTGGCGTGCTGGGCATTTGCGATTCAGCCAATCCCGACAAGGGTAGGCCGTTTGATTGCCGTGTACTCGGCGTGGTGCTGCAATTCCCGTATCTGGGTGAACGCATCGGCGTGCCAGCGAAAGTGGGCTACAAACAGCTCGATTACAACGCAACCGTCAATACGCGCGGCGTGCCCGTGGTGGCGCTGGCCGGCACCTGCATGGAAGCCGGCAAGACCGCTGCGGCCTGTGCGATTGTGTCGCGCATGCGCCATCGTGGTTTGAACGTGCATGCTTTCAAGGCCACCGGTGTTTCACTGCGGCGCGACATCATGGCCATGGAAGATGCCGGCGCGAAGAAAAGCGCCATCTTCACTGACTATGGTGTCGTAACGACCACCGCCAAAACCGGCCCGGCAATTACGCGCACATTGCTGACTGAAATGGCGCAGGGTGAGCCTGATGTGATTGTGTTCGAGCTGGGCGATGGCCTGCTCGGTGCGTATGGCGTGGAAGCCATTTTGCTTGATCAGGACATCAAGAAATCACTCACCTCGGTGGTGCTGTCGGCCAATGATCCCGTCGCTGCCTGGGGCGGCGTGAAGCTGCTGCGCGAAAAGTTCGGCATTGAACCTTCAGTTGTCACCGGGCCTTCCACCGATAACGCGGTGGGCGTGAACATTATTCGCGACCAGATGGGCGTACATGCATGGAATGCCATGACCGATGGCGTGGCGCTGGGTGATTGCGTGATCGACAGTTTGAAGCTGTCACCCGAAGTGCTGGCCAAGGCAACGGTGAAGCAGGATTGATGATTTGTTGGGGCGGTTCGTGAACCGTCCTCTTGCGCGAGACAGTGGGTCGCTTGTGAGCGACCCCTACACAGAGATGAATCTGGAATTGAATCGATGATTAACAAGGTTCCTACCATTGTTCTCGGCGGCACCGGCTATGTAGCTGGCGAACTGCTGCGTCTGATTGCCGGTCATCCCGGCCTGGAACTGAAAGCCATTCTCTCCGACAGCCAGCCCGGCGAAGCGGTGAGCAAGGCGTTTCCGCATCTGGCTGCGGCATATCCGCAGCTGAAGTATTCAAGTCTTGAAGAAGTCACGCAGCTGATTACGACCTTACCCAAGTCAGCAGTGCTCGCGGCTGCGCCCCATGGCGTATCGCACAAGTTGCTGGATGGTCTGCTGAAGGCTGCGGAAACTGCGGGCACCAATCCAACCGTCGTGGATATTTCCGCTGACTATCGCTACACCACGGCGGCAGCTTATGAAGCGGTGTACAAGCACGCGCATGGTGCACCGGAACGCATCAAGGATTTCACCTGCGCGGTGCCGGAACATCTGGCCAGGGCGCCGACCAAGCATGTTGCACATCCCGGCTGTTTTGCCACCTCGATTCTGTTGTCGAGCGTACCGCTGCTGAAGCTGGGCATTGTCGAACCGCGTCTGTTTGCATCGGCCATTACTGGCAGCACGGGTGCAGGCCGCACGCCGACAGCAGGAACACATCATCCGCAACGGCACAGCGATCTGTATGCCTATAACGCGCTGGCGCATCGTCATTCACCGGAAATCACCGAGATTGCGACTGCTGCATCGGGCGTGCAGGCAGAGTTCTGTTTTGTGCCGCACTCAGGTCCGTTTGCACGCGGCATTCACGCCACGATTCAGGCGACTGCCGCAAAACCCATCAAGACCGATGAGCTGCTCGCGGCCCTGCATGAGTTCTACAAACACTCGCCCTTTGTGCGAGTCAGCAAAGACATGCCGCGCATCAAGGATGTCGCCACCAGCAACTACGCACATATGAGCGCGGTGGCCGATGGCAAGACTGTGGCCGTGATGTGCGCCATCGATAACCTGACCAAGGGTGCGGCCGGTGGCGCAGTGCAGTGGATGAACCGTCTGCTGGGCTTTGATGAATCGCTGGGATTGATTACTCCGGCACCGGGTTGGACTAAATGAATCGGCAGGGTCGCTCGCGAGCGACTCCTACGGCGGAGTTAGTGCGCCGACAAGGGTTGCAGGGGCGGCTCGCGAACCGCCCTCGTTGAGGATCGAGAGGTTGTTATGAGTACGCAGAACGTTGTTCCATTACGGCCAGTCAAGCCGGATGAATCCGATCATCTGGCGCATGTCTACGCCCAGTTTCCGCTGGACGTGGTCGATGCCAAGGGCGTTTATCTGAACACGCGCGATGGCCGCAAAGTACTGGATCTGTATGGCGGTCATGCCGTGGCGGCGGTGGGTTATGGCCATCCGCGCTGGGTGGAAGCATTGACCAGGCAGGCGCAGGCTCTGGCATTTCAAAGTAATGCGGTGGTGCTGGAGGTGCGTGCACGCGCTGCCACCCGGCTTGCCAGATTCTGTGGTCTGGGCCTGGACACCGTGTTCTTCGTCAACTCAGGCGCGGAAGCCAATGAGAATGCACTCAAGCTGGCTCTGAAAATTACCGAAGCACGCGAAGTGGTCGCCGTCGAAGGCAGCTTCCATGGTCGTACTGCCGCTGCGGGCGCGGTGACCTGGGGCGCGAAAAACAAATGGTATGGCTTTCCACAAGCGCCGTTCGACGTGACGTTTCTGCCGCGCGGCAATGTGCCGGCCGTGAAGGACATGATCACGGATCAAACTGCGGCAGTTATCGTGGAACCCATTCAAGGCGTGGCGGGCGCTTGCGATCTGCCGAAAGAATTTCTGGAAGCCATTCGTCAGCGCTGCTCGGAGACCGGCACCATCCTGATTTTTGATGAAGTGCAATGTGGCATGGGCCGTACCGGTTATCCGTTTGCCGCGAACATGTACGGCGTAACGCCCGACATCATCACCACGGCGAAAGCATTGGGCGCCGGCTTTCCGGTCTCTGCGGTGCTGATGGCGGATCATGTCGCCAGCAACCTGAAGATGGATGATCTCGGCACAACCTTCGGTGGTGGCCCGATGGCCTGCGCCATGGTGGAAGCCGTGCTCGACATCATCGAAGACGAAGGTCTGCTGAAGAATGTGCGGGAACGTTCCGCCGAGATTCGCCAGAAATGCATCGTTGGGCCGGTGACGGCCATTCAGGGCGCCGGCTTCCTGCTGGGTCTGCGCACGGCGCGTCCGGCGAAAGAGGTTCACGCTGAACTGCTGAAGCGCGACATTCTCACCGGCACCAGCGGTGATCCGAATGTAGTGCGTATTCTCGCGCCGTATGTGCTGGAATCGCAGCATGTGGAGCAATTGCGTGCGGCGTTGGTGGATATAGGAAAGTAAATGCGTCCTCCCGTTCGACGGGGGAAGGACAGGATGGGCAGCATCGGTTGCGTTGGTTGCCCCCAACCCCAACGCTTCCCGTCAAACGGAGGTAGGGAGCGAAGAGTTGGCCAGCCTATACTAGATCAAGAAAACATCATGAAAAGATTTTTAGACCTCGCTGATTTTGAACGCGCTGAAGTAAAAGACCTGCTGGGTCTGGCGGCGCGTCTGCAACAGAACCCGGACCCGCATGCGCTGGCTGGCAAGGTGCTGGGCCTGTTGTTCATGAATCCCTCGCTGCGCACGCTGGCTTCATTTCAGAGCGGCATGATGCGGCTCGGCGGTTCAGTGTTTGTCATCACGCCCGGACAAGGCACCTGGCAATTCGAAACGCGTAATGGCGCGGTGATGAATGGTTCAGCCGCCGAGCACATCAAGGAAGCGATTCCAGTGATGGCTTCGTACTGCGATGCGCTGGGCGTGCGCATGTTTGCTGAAGGCAAGAACCTGCAGGCGGACATCAACGAGAGTGGCTTCAAGATGATTGCCGATCTGTGCGACAAACCGCTGATCAACATGGAGTCTGCCGTGAATCATCCCTGCCAGGCGCTGGCCGACTGGTACACCATGGATGAATTGAACGTGCCTGAACGCGGCAAGTTCGTGTTGTCGTGGGTGAATCATCCCCGTGCGCTGCCGCTGGCGGTGCCGTCGGCCACCGTACAGATGGCGGCGATGCGTGGCATGGAAGTGGTAGTGCTGCGTCCCGATGGCTTTGCGTTGCCGGACGCTATCATGGACAAGGCGCGCGCAGCGGCCAAAGCCTCTGGCGGCGTGGTGACTGAAACCACGGATCGTGCTGAAGCGCTCAAGGGCGCGCAAGTGGTATATGCCAAGGAATGGGGTTCGCCCCTTCATTATGGCGATGCCGAAGCCGAAACTCGTCTGCGCGAGGATCTGATGGACTGGTGCGTGAAAGACAGCTGGTTCAAGCACACCGCCGATGACTGTCACCTGATGCACTGTCTGCCGGTGCGGCGCAATGTGGCCGTGGATGATGAAGTGCTGGACAGTTCGCGCAGTGTGGTAATCCGCGAAGCGTATAACCGCATGGTGGTGCAGATGGCGGTGCTGTACCGCCTGTTGAGGAATACATGATTTTGTAGGTTGGGCTTTAGCCCAACATCTTAGGCGTCAGGCTAAAGCCTGACCTACACGAAACCCAGACATACAGAAATTGCAAACATGACCAACCGCACTGATCCCATGGTTACCGTCCGCGCCCTGAAGAGCGCCGCACCTTACATCCGCATGTTCAAAGGCAAGGTGTTTGTCATCAAGGCCAGCGGCGGCGTATTCGGCAACCCCGATGCCACACGCAACCTGATGGAGCAGGTGGCCATCCTGCATCAGGTGGGCATTCGCGTGGTGGTGGTTCACGGCGGTGGCGAGCAGCTCACCGGCATTCAAGCCTCCATGGGAATTGAAACCAGGATGGTCGCGGGCCGGCGCGTCACCGATGCCAAATCGATTGAAGTCACCAGCATGGTGCTCAATGGTCTGGTGAATACACAGATCCTCGGCATCTGCCGCGAGCTGTCCATCAATGCCGTAGGCGTGAGCGGCGTCGATGCTGGTTTGATCCGTGCTCACAAGCGTCCGCCGGTGGTGGTGGAAGGTGAGACGGTGGATTACGGCTTTGTCGGCGACATCGATCTGGTGGATTCCAAAGTGCTGCAACAGTTGCTCGACGATGGCCATATGCCGGTGGTCAGCCCCGTGTCATGCGATGACAAGGGCGTACTGCTCAACATCAACGCCGACACCGTCGCGGCCGCGATTGGTGGCGCGCTCAAGGCTGAGAAGCTGATGCTGGTCACTGGCGCACCCGGCATTATGGAATCGCTGGAAGATCCGCACTCGCTGGTGTCGTACACCGATCTGGCTGGTCTGAAGAAACTCAAGGATCAAGGTTCGTTGAAAGACGGCATGCTGCCCAAGGCCACTGCCATCGAAGCCGCGATTCGTGGCGGCGTGCGTCGCGTGCATTGCATTTCGTATAAAACGCAGGACAGCGTGCTCGCTGAAGTGTTCACCAACGAAGGCACCGGCACCTTGATTGTGGAAGACATCAAAGGCCTGAGTGCGGCGGAACAGGGAAATTGATTGACTTACTCCCTCTCCCCTTGCGGGAGAGGGCCGGGGTGAGGGGTTGGGCTTGCGGCATCAAGACACCCTCACCCTAACCCTCTCCCTTATGGAGAGGGAATAGATGCAGACCGGAAACGAATCATGTCCAGACCCCCTTCAAGATTGTGGGATAAAGGCGCACCCCTCGACTCGCGCGTGTTGCAATACACCGCGGGCGATGACCATCAGCTGGACAATCGCTTGGTGCAATACGATGTGCGCGCTTCCATTGCCCATGCCGAAATGCTCAATGCACAGGGCTTGCTCACTGCCGATGATCTCAAACTCATCCGCGATGGTCTGACCGAGATCGGCACAGCTCATGCACGCGGTGAATGGCGCGTCACCCTGGAACATGAAGATGGCCAGACCGCGCTGGAGACCTTGCTGACGCAGAAGATTGGCGACGCCGGCGCACGCGTGCATCTGGGTCGTTCACGCAACGATCAAGTACTCACTGCACTCCGTTTGTTACTGCGCGATGCAGCTGCCGACCTGAGCAACGCAACGCTGAAAGTCGCTGATGCACTGGATGCCCTCGGTGCACGCGAAGAATCAACAGTGCTGCCCGGCTACACCCACATGCAACAAGCCATGCCCAGCAGCGTGAAACTGTGGGCCGGCGGCTTTGCCGCTGAACTGCGCGATGACGCCGTAGGCCTGAATCATGTGCAACGCCGCATCGGCAAGAGCCCACTGGGTTCTGCTGCCGGTTACGGCGCACCCAACCTGCCGCTGGATCGTGCCGCAACCGCCAAGGCGCTGGGCTTCAACGAAGTGCATGAACCTGTCACCGCCGTGCAACTGTCACGCGGCAAGGCAGAAGCACAGCTGCTGTTTGAAATTGTAATGGTGATGCAGGACGTGGCGCGCCTGTCATCCGACCTGTGCCTGTTCTACACACAGGAGTTCGCCTTCGTCTCCCTGCCCGATGCATTCACCACCGGCTCGTCCATCATGCCGCAGAAGCGCAACCCCGATGTATTTGAACTCATCCGTGGTCGTTCCGCTGCTGCCACTGCAGCACTTAATGAAGTGCTAGGCATCGTTGCCAAACTACCTTCCGGCTATCAGCGTGATCTGCAATTGATAAAAGTGCCGCTGTTCCGTGGCATTGATTTATGCAGCGATACGCTCGACATCCTCGCCCCCGCACTGGATCAAGTGAAGTTCCGTCCCGAAAACATCGACATGGACCCTTCGATCAATGCTGCTGCGGAAGCGTATGAGCTGGTGAAGACTTGAGGGCATTCCCTTCCGTGAGGCTTACAAGCGGGTGGGGAAGAAGTATTTGAAGTAGCGGACCATTGCCAAACATAGGCGATCAAAAGCGTCATGCCCTCTCTCGACGACGTGTACTGTAAATTTGGCTTTGCTTCCGAGGCAGCACAGCTATTGGAAACGGAGCTTGGAAATGTGCTTCTGAAGAGTGGCGCAGTTGACGCAGGCCTGATTGAAAACCCGGACCCGGCAAAGGCGGTTGAGCTTCTCACTTACATCAACAAGCAGACGCTCGGACAACTCCTGAAAAGCCTAAATCGATCCCCTGACTATATTGCACTGCTGGAATCGCAACTTATCCCGGACTCTCAAAGCACGGAATCGACTGTCGCACTCGTTTTTTCGAGAGCACAATTTCCGTAGGAACTCTGAAGAAGGCGCACGTTGATGATGGAAGACCTAAAAACCATCCACGACTTAATCTTGGATGCTTATAAAGCAGTAATACGCCTCTCAGGCGTTGATCTCGACAAGATGAGTTCGCACAAGTTGCCGACACGGCATGTTCCGATATGAAACAACTGTCTGACTCCAAGCCAATATGCGCCGGCCTACAAGTGGTCAACGCAGTAACCTCGTAGCGCTTGAAACACTCACCCGACACCCTTGGGCACACGCATGCAGCTTTCACATAAACCCAAAGTCATCCGGCGCACTCGCGAGTGCGCCCTACGCCGGAATTGCCATGTGGCGTGTGGCATTGGTGATTGCACTCACCTGGTTTCTATCCGGCTGCGGCCTGAAAGGCGATTTGTATCTGCCGGAAACCAGCACACCAGTCGTGGTCACGCCAGCCAGTAGCTCCAGCAGTTCTTCTACGGCATCACAGGCCGCGCCATGACCAAGCCCAGAAGTAAGTTGATTCTGGTGGATGGCTCGTCATACCTCTATAGAGCCTTTTTTGCGCTGCCGCCGTTGAGCAATTCGCGCGGCGAACCCACCGGCGCGTTGCTGGGTGTGGCCAACATGCTGCACAAGCTGGTCAAGGACGAACAACCGGATCTGATTGCGGTGGTGTTCGATGCGCCGGGCAAAACATTCCGCGACGATCTGTTCGAACAATACAAGGCGCATCGCGAGCCCATGCCCGATGATCTGCGTGCGCAGACCCAGCCCTTGCTGGAGCTGGTGCAGGCCATGGGGTTGCCGATGCTGCAAGTCACCGGCGTGGAAGCGGATGACGTGATCGGTACGCTGGCCGTACAGGCTGCTAGCCAGGGCATTGATGTGCTGATCTCCACCGGCGACAAGGATATGGCGCAGCTGGTGGGTCCATATGTCACCCTGATCAACACCATGACTGGCTCGCGTTACGACCGTGATGGTGTGAAGACCAAGTTTGATGTTTACCCTGAGCAGATCATCGACTACCTGTCGCTGGTGGGCGATAGCGCCGACAACATTCCCGGCGTGCCCAAGGTGGGACCGAAGACCGCCGCGAAGTGGCTGGGTGAATATCAGTCGCTGGACAACCTGCTGGCGAATGCAGACAAGATCACCGGCAAGGTGGGCGAGAACCTGCGCGCCAGTACCGAAGATGCTGGAGCTGTCGCGCAAGCTGGCGAAGATTGATTGCGCCGTGGCACTGGATGTCACGCCTGAAGCTTTGCGTGCAGAACAACCCACCGTTGATGAGCTGCGCAAGATCTACAAGCACTATGAGTTGAACGCATTGTTGCGGCAGCTGGAGGCACAACAAGGCAATACCCTCACCCTGCCCTCTCCCTCAGGGAGAGGGGATGAAGAATCGATAGCCGCCGTTTCCCCTCTCCCTGAGGGAGAGGGGCCGGGGGTGAGGGTTTCTGAAACCCAGTACGAAACCATTCTCACGCAGGCACAACTGGACGTATGGCTTGAAGAGCTGCGCAACGCAGATGTATTCGCCATCGATACCGAAACCACGTCGCTGGATTACATGTCGGCGGAACTGGTGGGCATTGCCATGTCGGTGGAAGCCGGCAAGGCGGCGTACCTGCCACTGGCGCACAACTATCCGGGCGCACCTGAGCAATTGTCACGCGATGCCGTGCTGGCGCAGTTCAAGCCGCTGCTGGAAAGTGAGCAGCACGCCAAGCTCGGCCATCATCTGAAATACGACGCGCATATCTTTGCCAACTACGGCATTGATATGAAAGGCATGCGCTACGACAGCATGCTGGAGTCGTATGTACTGAACAGCACCAGTGGTCGTCATGACATGGATAGCGTGGCGAAGAAGTATCTGGGCGTGGACACCATTCATTACGAAGATGTGTGCGGCAAGGGTAGTAAACAAATTACCTTCGATCAGGTGGATCTCGACACGGCGACTCGTTACTCCGCCGAAGATGCGGACATCACGCTGCGCCTGCATCAAACCCTGTGGCCACAGCTAAGTGCCGAGCCGAAACTCAAGAACCTGTATGAATCCATTGAGCAGCCATTGGTGCCGGTGCTGCTGCACATGGAGCACCAGGGCGTACTGATTGATGCAGGCTTGCTCAAGCAACAGAGCCAGCAACTCGCAGAACTGATGCTGACACTGGTGGATCGCTGTCATGCCGCAGCAGGGCAACCGTTCAATGTGGAATCGCCCAAGCAGTTGCAGGAAATCCTGTTCGGCAAGCTGGGCATTCCGGTCAAGCGCAAGACACCCACCGGACAGCCCTCAACCGCCGAAGATGTACTGGAAGAACTGGCTGATGAGCATGAGTTGCCCAAACTCATTCTTGAATATCGCGGCATGGCCAAACTCAAATCCACGTATACGGACAAGTTGCCGCTACAGATCAATGCGCGCACCGGCCGTGTACACACTTCCTATCATCAGGCCGTGGCCGCTACGGGCCGTCTATCTTCCACCGACCCCAATTTGCAGAACATTCCGATTCGCTCTGCCGAGGGTCGGCGCATTCGTCAGGCATTTATCGCCCCGCCGGGTTCGGTGCTGGTGGCCGCTGACTATTCGCAGATTGAATTGCGCATCATGGCGCACCTGTCCGGCGATGCGTCGCTGCTGAAAGCCTTCGCGGAGGACAAGGATATTCACCAGGCTACGGCTGCGGAAGTCATGGGCATCGCACTGGACCAGGTGACCAGCGAGCAACGTCGTTCAGCCAAAGCCATCAACTTCGGTTTGATTTACGGCATGTCGGCGTTTGGTCTGGCCAAGCAGTTGGGCGTGGGACGCAACGAAGCGCAGAAGTACATCGATCTGTATTTCGATCGTTATCCCGGCGTTAAGCAGTACATGGAACGCACGCGGGCGCAGGCGCATGAGCTGGGCTATGTGGAAACCGTCTTCGGTCGTCGCCTGTATCTGCCGGACATTCAATCGCGCAATGCGTCGCTGAGACAGTACGCGGAGCGCAGCGCCATCAATGCGCCCATGCAGGGCACGGCAGCTGACATCATCAAACGCGCCATGATTGATGTGGATGGCTGGCTGCAAACTTCCGGGTTCAATGGCCGACTCATCATGCAGGTGCATGACGAACTGGTACTGGAAGTACCCGAATCACTCTGCGAACAACTGGTTACGCAGGTACGCGCACGCATGAGCGCGGCTGCCGAATTGCACGTGCCACTCAAGGTGGATATCGGCACCGGCAACAACTGGGATGAGGCTCACTGACATCGCATCACTCGCTGACGACTGACTCGGTGAAGCGACATTCGCTACTGGCACAGTTGTGCGTTCATTATTAGCTCGTCATTGGGGAGCAAAGCCGTGGCGCGCATCGAAGCGCCTGGCGCTCCTCACCATCACGACCGCTCATTCAAATTATCGCGAGAGTTGCTATGAACAAATTGCAGGTGATCACTTTACTGACCGCTTCATTGGGCTTGTCACTGGGTCTGTCACAGGCAGCAATAGCAGCCGACAATGGCATTTATCTGGGGGCTGCCGCAGGCAGTGTTGAAAGCAGCGTCAACACTCAGGTTGTTCAGGGTCTCAGCCGCAACTTTGAGGGTAAGGCGGGCGCTTACAAGATCATTCTGGGTGTGCGGCCATTGGACTGGCTGGCAGCCGAAGTGAACTATCTTGATCTGGGCCAGCCGGACAGCAACAACCTCGCTGCCGATACCACCGCACTGAGCGGTTCAGCCGTGCTGTTCGCCAGCATGGGCCCCACCTTCGAGCTGTTTGCCAAGGGCGGCGTGGTCAACTGGAAATCCAAAATCACGGATGGCGCGACCAAGCTGGGCAACCTGGATGGCACCAATCCCGTTTATGGCGGCGGCCTGATTGTTAACCTGCTGAGCTTGTCCATCCGTGCCGAGTACGAGCACTTCGATATGGATGTGGATTCGAACCTGCTGTCCTTGGGCGTGACCTGGACTTTCCTCTGAGAACCTGCTCAAAGTCTCGCTGAAGGGCGCATCGCGGCGTTGGAACGGCACAAAAAATACTCACGTACTTCCGTGTACGCTGCGTTTTTTTGTGCCGTTCCGCCTTGCACTGCATCCCTTGATCGAAACTTTGAGCAGGTTCTGAACAAGCTTTTTATCAGGCGCGGAAAAATCCTCTCCGGCACCGGAACTTTTTCAACCCCGCCGACTCTGACTCCCTGTGTCTGCAAAGACACAACCATTTGGCTTCCTCCCTGAGCAAATGGTTGACCCGGTCATCCCCATGCCGGGTTCTTCATCACCCCGATGGCTATGCTGTCGGGGTATTTTTTTGTGCTAGTGCCGCATCCAGGAACCGCCGCCCCTCGTCCACGCCGCGACGGCTGGTGGCCGAAAACAGCTGGACGCTGACGCCCTCACCCACCGATGCACGCACTTCGCGAATGACTTTCATGCCTTCGGACTGGGTCAGCTTGTCGGCCTTGCTGAGCAGGATGTGGCACCTCAGGCGGCGTGCGCTACCCCATTCCAGCATTTGCAGATCGGTATCCTTGAGCGGGTGCCGCGAATCCATCAGCACCACCAGCCCGGTCAGAGACTGGCGCTGCTCGAAATAGCTGGCCATCAGTTCGTGCCAGTGCTGCTGCATGGCCGGCGGCACCTTGGCAAATCCGTAGCCAGGCAGGTCCACCAGCCGCTGGTTGGTTCCCAGACTGAAAAAGTTGATCAGCTGGGTTCGGCCCGGGGTCTTGCTGATGCGGGCCAGGGCAAGCCGGCCAGTGATGGCATTGATGGCGCTGGACTTGCCACTGTTGGATCGACCGGCAAAGGCCACCTCCACACCTTGGTCGGCAGGAAACTGATGGGCCTGCCAGGCGCCGAGCAGGTAATCAACATTGGGGTAATACGACATGGTGGGGCGTGATGAGCGGCTGCCAACATCACGCTGATTCCTGGCTACCAAATAAGATGTCTAGTGTACAATTGCGCGCCTTTATCGCCAGCTTTAATGCCCAGCAGCCTGTCTGACTTAGGTGATCGTAGCGAGGCGAGTGAGAAATTGAGATCAGTTTTTCGATCGTTTGAGGCGAATAGCCAGTTCTATTTAACGAAAACGATCGGAAAAATGAACCAATTTCCCACCGCCGCAGTAGATCATTCCTAAGTCAGACAGTCTGCCATGGGGCCAGCTGGTATCAGAGATCAGCATTGGAGTTCTTTCGATGAAGTCTGGCGTCTTGACGAACTGGGGAATGATGCGCGGCCTGCTGGCTGCCGGGGTACTGCTCGGCCTGGCCGGTAATAACGCCATGGCAGCAGGCGATGTAGCCGCCGGCCAGACCAAGGCTTCCACTGTGTGCCTGGCCTGTCATGGGCTGGATGGCAACAGCGTCAACCCGGAGTGGCCGAGCATTGCCGGCCAGCATGCTGACTACATCATCAAGCAGGTAAAAGCATTCCGCGCCGGTGAACGCACCAACGTGCTCATGTCACCCATTTCACTGACCCTGACTGACAAGGACATCGAAGACACGGCGGCTTACTACGCCACCCAGAAGCCCAAAGGCCTGGAAGCGGCCAAGGACAAGGTCGAATTGGGCCAGAAGATTTATCGCGGCGGCGTGGCCGACAGCAAGCTGCCCGCCTGTCTGGCCTGCCACGGCCCGAATGGCCGGGGCAACCCGGGTGCAGGTTATGCCGCCCTGCGCAGCCAGCACGCCACCCAGATTGTTACGCAGCTGCAGGCCTATAAGAAGGGTGAGCGCAAGACGGATCAGAACGAGATGATGCGCACCATCGCCAGCAAACTGTCCGACGAGCAGATGGTTGCCGTGGCTCAATATATTCAGGGTTTGCGCTGACGCCGGTCAGGTGGCCAATGCTGCCTGATGAGCGTCGAAAATCATTCCTTAGCTGAGCAAGCACCGCCTGCCAGGCCCGGTTTCCTACCTTCGGAGCTCCAAGCATGAAGCGTTCTGCCGCATTGGCCTTCACTCTGATTCTGGCAACGCTGCTGACCGCCTGCAGCAAGAACACCCCCAGCAGCGTCGCGGTCACCGATAGCAACGCCTCGGCCAGCGCCGCCAGTGTGGAATTCTCCAGCAGTGCCAGCAGTACGGCCAATGCCGTAGCCGAAACCAGCGAACCAATTCCTGAACAACTTTCGGAAACGGCAGGCAGCCCAGCCGCAACTGCCAACACGACCAATGCCCTGTCGCTGAAGATGACTGAGCCCAAACCCGAACCCGCTTCACGCTGGCAGGAAGGGGTTCATTACACACGACTGGCGCCCGTACAACCCACCTCGGTTGCGCCCGGACAAATCGAGGTAACCGAAGTGTTCTGGTATGGCTGCCCGCACTGTAATGCGCTGGACCCCTATCTCGAATCCTGGCGCAGGAATGGCAAGCCCAGCTACGTGAGTTTTGTGCGCGTGCCGGTGATGTGGAGTCCGGGACACAAGCTGCATGCCCGCGTGTTCTACACCGCCGAACTGCTGGGCAAGCTGGATGCATTACACACCGTAATCTTTCGCGAGATGCAGGTGAATGGTAATCCGATGACCTCGACCGCACAGGTTGAGCAATTCTTCGTCCGCAATGGCGTGAGTCAGGCCGATTTCCAGAAGGCATTTTCATCCTTCGCCGTTGAGTCCAGTCTGGCGCGCGCTGAAACGCTGGGCTTGCGCTACAAGGTGGAATCAGTGCCGCTGATCATCATCAATGGCAAGTATGTTTCGGATATTGGCAAGGCGGGAGGGCCGCAGGAGCTGCTCGCACTGATCAATGATCTGGCCGCTCGCGAAAAAGCAAATTAGACCGCCAGCAGCATGCTGAATACCTACATCTCTCATGCACGCGGACTGGCGCGTGCCGATGCCACCGGCATTCAGCGCATTCCGAACCAGGCCATCTGGATTGACCTGCTCGAACCCAACATGGATGAAGAGCGTTCGGTCGAGCAGGAACTGGGAATCGAGATTCCTTCGCGCGAAGAAATGCGCGAGATTGAAACCTCCAACCGGCTGTATGAAGAAGATGGGTCCTTGTTCATGACCATCACGGTGGCCGCCAAACTGGATACGGCGCGCCCGGAAAGCACCGCCATCACTTTCATTCTCAACAGTGATCGGCTGGTTACCAATCGCTACGTGGACACGCTTTCATTCCGCAATTTCATTGCCTATGCCGAGCGGCATCCAACCGCCTGCAATTCACCGGCGGTGATTTTTGCGGGCCTGATTGAGGCCCTGATTGAACGTATCGCCGACACGCTGGAGCGTATCGGCAACGATCTCGACTCCGTATCAGGCAGCATTTTCCTGACCGATCAGGCCAAGTCGAAGGCCAAGCGCGATTTGCGCTTGCTGCTGGAACGTATCGGCTTCAATGGTGAGCTGAACTCCAAGGCGCGTGAATCACTGGTCAGCCTGGCGCGCATGCTGGTGTTTGTTCAACAGTCCAGCAGCGTGCAACTCAATGAAGAGCAGCGCGGCCGGTTTCGCTCCATCGCCAGCGATGCGGCGGCGTTGTCGGATCACGCCAGCTTCCTCGGCACCAAGGTCTCGTTCCTGCTGGAGGCCACCCTGGGCCTGATCAACCTGGAACAGAACAACATCATCAAGATCTTTTCGGTGGCCGCCGTCATGTTCATGCCGCCGACACTGATCGCCAGCGTGTACGGCATGAATTTCCGGCACATGCCCGAGCTGGCCTGGCCGCTGGGTTATCCCGTGGCGCTGCTGCTGATGTTCGGTTCCATCCTCGGCATCTACATCTATTTCAAGCGCCGCGGCTGGCTGTAGTGCCTGCCGTGCCGCTGCATCAGTCACCCCACGACTGAAACCTTGAATTGGTTCAAGGTTCTACGCAGTTAAAGGGCGAACTGTGTCGCCATCCAGCGTCGTGATTTTGGGGAACATGGTTGCCTCAGAGTGGTGCGGAGGAAGAAACTGAACCCGGCGCCGCGCTCTGAATCGACGATGACTGCACGGGTTACATGGAACCCGCACACAGACCTGCACTGGGTACTTGGGGACGACAATGCAATTTCTTGATCTGGGTCGCTACAAACCTATCGCACTGGGCTTTTTCGGTTTCACGCTGCTGATTGGCGTGGTGCTGGGTTTTAACATGTATATGTCCAACCTGTTCAGCACCGACCTGTCGGGCGTCAAGTATCTTGCCCAGCAGCAGGTGCAACCGGCAGTGATTGTGGCCAACAGCCACGCCATGGCCGCCCGCCTCAAGACCCGCGAACCCATCACCGATTCATTCAACTCGCTGCGCAGCGCAGTGACCGGCATTGACCAGACGCTGGCCAGTTTGGCCAATGATGGTAGCCTCACCGACGCACAGAATCGCACCTACTATTTCTCAAGCATGCGCAGCGAGCCTGCCGCCAGCACCCTGAACAGCGCATTGCATCGCTGGAACCCTTACAAGGCCAAACTGGATACGGTGCTGCGGCTGTCCGGCAATCCTTACGATACGGATGCCAGCGGTGTGGTAACACTCAACGAGCGCGGCCAGCGTCTGTTGCAGGGCCTGGCCGAACTGGAACCGCTGGAAGCCGCTGCGCAAACTGAATTAAGTGCTGCATTCCAGACCGTCGCCGATCAGCTGGAAGCCAATGGCAAGGCGCGGGTGACCATGCTGCGTTATGCGCAGATTGGCGCCATCGTGCTGGCGCTGCTGGGATTCATGGCCATTCTGTCCTATCTGGGCAGCACCATGCGTAACGCCGACGTGCAGACGGTACAGACCCGCAAGGAAACCACTGACATTCTGGGTACGGTGAATGAAGGTCTGTTCCTGCTGGATCGCAATCAGCGCATCGGCGCTGAACGCTCAAAAGCGCTCACCAGCATTTTTCGTCGCGACGATTTCGAAGGTATGAGCTTTGAAGATCTGCTGCGCCACATCGTGCCGGAAAAAACCCTGAGAACCGCGCAGGACTATGTGGAACTGCTGTGGGGTGAGCGCGTCAATGAAAGGCTGGTCAAGTCCGTCAATCCGCTCAATGAAGTGGAAGTCAATTTCGACAATCCTGCCGGCGGCTTCGATACCCACTATCTGGAATTCGACTTCAATCGCGTCAAGTCAGATGGTCAGCTATCACACCTGCTGGTCACGGTGAATGATGTCACCCAGCGCGTGATGCTGGCGCATGAACTGCAGGAATCACAGGAAAAGGCGCAGGCACAGCTGGATCTGCTGTTACGCATCCTGCACGTCGATCCCGCCAGTCTGACCAGCTTCCTGTCGGATACCGAGACTTCATTGAAGATGGTCAACACCATCCTGCGTGAACCGGCCCGTGAAGAAGCCATGTTCCGCAGCAAGATTGACAATATTTATCGACAGATCCATGCCGTCAAAGGCGAGTCCTCGGCGCTGGGGCTGAAGACCGTTGAGCAACGCGCGCATGCGTTTGAAGAATCGCTGACCGAGATCAAGGATCGCAGCCATATCTCGGGCAGTGATTTCCTGCCCCTGGTGGTCAAGCTGGACGATCTGTTCAGCCATCTGGCGCAAGTGCGTGAAATGCTGGGCCGACTGGTCGATCTGCATCACGCCATTGCATCGCGCAACATCTCCACCGGCAAGTCAAATGTTACGGCTACCGAAGTAGACTCCGAAGAAATGAATGACTTGCTGAGCAGCAAGGGCAGCAATGATCCTCGCGAAGGCACCAGCGCGCTGGAAGCATTGATGAGCGGCAGCGGCCTGAAACGCACGCTGGACAAGCTGGCGCAGAAAGTGGCTGACAGCAACACCAAACAGGTTGAGCTGGAGTGCAGCGGTCTGGATGCCATTCCGGAAGCGTATCGCCGCACGGTCAAGGACATCGCCATCCAGCTGGTGCGCAATGCGGTGGTGCATGGCATTGAAGTGCCGGCCGAACGCAAGGACGCCAGCAAGTCTGAATTCGGCCAGCTGGTGATCGAATTTGCCGATCACGGCGAACAAGGCATGGAGCTGATCGTCAAAGACGATGGTCGCGGTCTGCAACTGGAGCGCATCAAGGAAGTGGCGATTGAGCGGAGCCTGATTACACCCGCACAGGCAGCGCTGCTTGACCAGCGTCAAACCATGGCGCTGATTTTCCGGCCCGGATTTTCGACGGTTGATGCCGTAACCAGCGATGCGGGACGGGGCGCGGGCATGGATCTGGTGCGCTCACTGGTCGCTGACCTCAACGGCAGGGTGGGCATGTCCACTGCCAAGGGTCGCTACACGCGCTTCAAGATCTGGTTGCCGGCGCCGTCCAGCGCAGTAGTGGCTGCGTAATCCGGTTCAGACAACAATCAAATAACGAATTGATGAGGTAATCATGCCGGCTACAGCTCCCGCGAGTACTGACCCAAACCGCAAACTCACCATGATGATCTGCGATGACTCGAACATCATTCGTCGCAAGATTGAACGCGAATTGAAGATCGAGCGGCTGGAAGTCACCGCAACCGCCGCCAATGGCCGCATCGCCGTGGACACTTTCCGCAAGCAGCCCGTGGATGTTGTCACCATGGACATCACCATGCCGGAAATGGACGGCATTGAATGCGTCGAGAAGCTGGTGCAGCTCAAGCCGGATGTGCTGATTCTGGTGGTCTCGGCACTGGCTGACAAGGCCACCGCCATTGAAGCGCTGAAGCGAGGCGCCAATGGCTTTCTGTGCAAACCCTTCACGGATCGGCAACTGACCGAAGCACTGACGGAGCTGTTACGGGGTGCGCAATGATGTCCAACCTCGAACTCGCTACTTTTGTTGAGGGCACAACCCGCTACTTTGAAACGGCGGGCAATCAACCCGCGACGGTGGGCTCGCCCTACCTGGTGAACAGCGGACGCCCGACCGTGCACGAGTTCACCGGCATGATCAACATTGCCGGCAAACGACGCGGTGTGGTTTATTTCACCGCATCCCGCCCCATGCTGACGGTATTGCTGATGCGCATGGGTGAAACCGAACTCACTGAAGAAAACATGGCCGATCTGGTGGGCGAAGTGGCCAACACCATCTCCGGCAATGCGCGCCGTGATTTCGGCAAGGACTTCATGATTTCAGTACCGCAGGTGGTAGCCGGTGATCCAGAGCGCGTAACCATCCCGGACAACGTGCGTTCGTTTGTTATCCCGATCAACTGGCGCAGTCATGCGGCGCAGCTGGTGATCTGTCTGGAGTAACCCGGTCTTGCCTGAGTTTGCCTGATCAGGATTCAGGCCACTGATTGCCGGATTCGGCAAACACCTGTGCGCAGGCCTGCACAACGCGATCGTCGAACAAACGGCCACTGCCTGCACGAATTTCATTCAATGCCGCACTGATCCCCAATGCGCGGCGATGGGCACGATCGGCGCACATGGCCTCGACTACATCGGCCACCGCCAGAATGCGTGCTTCCAGGGTAATCTGCTCGCCACTCAATCCAGCCGGATAACCACTGCCATCCAGGCGCTCATGATGCTGGGCAACGATGCCAGCCACTTCCATGCCGAGATCAACACTGCGCAGCAGTTGCACGCCTGCCTCAACATGCGAACGCACCAATACGGTTTCGGCCTCACTCAACACACCCGGCTTGAGCAGCAAGGACTGTGGCAACAGGACATGACCGAGATCATGCAGGCGCGCCGCCAGATTCAATTGTGACTGCGTGGCGGCCGACAGGCCCAGTTTGCGCGCCAACAGGACTGACAGACTGGCAACCCGCGCGCCGCTGCCCATGGCATAGGCATCGTGCCGCTCAATCAATTTCTCCAGCAATGCAATGGCGCCATTGGCAGCACCAGCCTGTCGCTGCTGCGCCGCTGTCGCCAGGCGCTGCTGACGTTTGCGTAGCAACAGCGTACCCAGCAACTCGGCGCACTGCTGCAACTCGTTCTGCTCTTCGGCGCTATAGGCCTGCTCGCGATTGCCCGTGAGCAGGAACCACAACTCGCGGCTGGCAGGCGCTACGGAACACGCCTGGTAGCTGGAAATCTCCGGCAGACCTTCCACCAGCAGGGCTTCATCATTAACTGCGTCAGACCCCTGATTGATGCAGGTAGTTCGGGAACTGAGCAATGGTCGCCAGGGCTCCGGAACCGCCAGGCGATCGGTACTCTGCGTATTGCGTCGCTGCTGCGGATGCTGCGTCATGGCCAGCACTTCCATGGTCTGGGTAACATTCTCCAGGGAGGCGAAGATCGCCAACGGACTGCTGAAGGCATGGGCAATACGCGCCACGGCATATTGCAGCAGGGTAGCTTCCTCCGCATCCTCGCCATAGCGCATGATTTCCAGCAGCGCGGGTAACCGGGCATTGGCAACTGGCTGCGTCATTATTGTCGGTGCAACCAGTGGAACCGATTCAACGCGCAGCAAGTATGCATCCAGCCCGGAGCCGACTTCATTCATGCCGCGCGTAATACTCAGCAATAACGGTGTCTGTGCGTCAGCAGGCTGGAACTCCAGTGAATACGTCTGTCCGACCGACAGCTGTTGCACCTGCTGCCAGGCTGTTGCGCTTAGCAGGTCGGCCATGGATTGACGCAACAACTGCTCGCGTGACTGGCGCAGCAAACGCGTTGCCGCATCGTTGACTTCGCTGACCATGCCATCGCCATCACAGATGCAATAAGCCACCGGCAAGGCGCTCATCAAGGTTTTAAGGCGCAGCACTTCATCGGCCAGGGCGCGCTCGCCTCGCACGCGATAACTCACATCCTGCGCCGCCATGAGTTCGGCTGGCTGCGCCTTGAACATCACATCCGTGGTATTGAGCAGCAGTGAAAGGCCGCGGCCATCCTTGTGCCGGAAACCCAGCACATGGGTACCACCACTTTGCGTGGCATTGGCATTGTCGACACGCAATAACTGCTGATGGTCCAGCTGCAATAGCTCGCTGTGGCTGTAACCGAACAGCTGAGCCGTTGCCTGACTCGCGGCAAGAATCCGCTGACTGGCTTTGTCCACCAGCCACATTGCAATTGGTGAGCTGGCAAACAGCTGGCTCAGATCGGTAGCTTCGTCGAGTCTGGTCTGAATGACTTGCAGCAACGCCGTCTGGCGCGCGGCATCATCGCGCAAGGTCTGCAAGGCTTCATTTTGTTTGTGTGTTTGTGACTGAACTTGCTGCACTGCGCGCAGCACATCTAATTTGGCATCTGCCTTGACTGAAGCCGGCTCCGTCACCGACTCGGCAACCTCTGCGAGGGCTACCATGCCACGCCGTACTACGCCCACACCTGTGTTGAGCATGGGCAACACTGCGGTGTGTGGAGTGGCTATGGCTTCCGCCACAGTGGTGCGCAAGTTCGCCGAACGCAGGGCATCGCCCACGAAATGAGCCGCGCCCAGTTCCTGGGCAAAGCGGCTGGATTTTTCATCCTTGCTGCGCGTACTGAACAGCACGAACGGGATCTGTCGCAGCTGTTCGTCCTGCTGACAGCGCCGGTACAACGCAAATCCGTCCAGCTTCGGCAACGCCGCATTGACCAGTAACAGTTGCGGCATGTTGCTGCGCGCCAGCTCCAGCGCATCGAGGCCATCGCGTGAACGCAGCACCGCATAGCCCTCACCTTCCAGCTGCTGGGCCAGCAGGTTCTGTTCTGTATCTCGCTCTGTAGCAATCAGTATTGTTTTCATGTGCTGCTTGAAGAATCGCGATCCCGCCGGTGTGCGGTGGCCTGTCAGAGCATCATATTGGGCCCACGCTGTCCCTAGATACTACGGACGCGTCGACTCACCAACCACTTACCCCTGTCGCACTGCGGATTTGTGGCGTGGTTCACGTCGCAAACTCTGGAATGTGGACTCATGTCGCGGTGTTGCCCTGCGCGCTTGGCAAAATTGCTACTCATAATTCCATATTTCATTGTTTACTTCCGGGGAACACGCGGTGGCCACGATTCACAAACTTTTCAAGGACAATCAGGCTGTTGAACCGGGCAGCAATCCGTCCGGGAACCCGGCAGAACAGCAGGAACAGGCCGCTTTACTGGCGCTCAGTACCAACGCCAACTTGCTGGAAATTGTTCAACTGGCAGCGCCGCGTGGCTCCAGAGTCGTCAAGGTTGGCACGCTGGATACGATGCTCAATGTCAGTCGTTCGCTGCGACCCGCCATCCTGTTCATCGACACGGACAGCTGCGCTGACATTCCGGGCACCGTCATTCAGCTGTGGCAGGAATTGCCCGAGCTGGTCGTGGTTGCAGCGGGCAGCAGCGAGGAAAGCAGCAAGCTGATGAAGCTGACCGCAGCAGGACACCTCTATCGCTTCCTGCTCAAGCCTCTGGCGCACAATCAGACCAAGCTGACGCTGGAAGCCGCGCTCAATCAGCACGCCGATTTGCTGGCCAGCGCCGATCGACGCTCGAACGCTACAGTCAGTGCGCAGCCCGAAACAGTACGCAAGAACTACCTGCCCGCATACATGGGCCTGGGCTTCGCCCTGATCGCGGTTGCCGGTCTGGCGTTTTATAGCCTGAGCCGCATGGGCAGCGACGATCAGGAAAATGCAACGCGCATCGCCACGGTGCCGGTCAGCTCAACCACCAGCACTGAACTGGATCTGGCCGATGCGGCGCTCGCCGCGGGCAAACTGCTGGAACCACCCGGCGAAAGTGCACTGGATCTGTATCGCAGTGCGCTGGCCATCGACACCACGAACCAGCGTGCACAAGCTGGCATCGAAGCAGTAGCCAGCAAACTGCTGGAACAGGCAGAAGCAGCACTGACTGCCGAACAGCTGGAAGCCGCCGTGGTTGCGCTGGAACAGGCGCGCGATGTCTCGCCTGACAATACCCGCCTCAAGTTTCTGGACGGGCAACTGGCGCGCGAACGTGAACGTCTGAAACTGACGCAGGGTCAGGATTTGAGCAAGAAGGTGCGCACACTGCTGGCTGATGCACAGGAAGCCATGGATGCGGGCCGACTGATTGCACCCGCCGGCAACAATGCACGCGCCAGCATTCTGGAAGCACGCCGTATTGACGCCACCGATCCGGGGGTGGCCCAGGCGCAGCGCGCACTGAGCACCCTGTTGATTGAAGCAGCGCGACGCGCCGCAGAGCAGAATCAGAACGAGCCGGCGCAGAACTACTTGTCTGCGGCGCGGCAACTCGGCTCTGCAGGTGCGGAGCTGAGTGCAGCGGAACGCGCCATCAACTCATCCAGCAGTCGTTCCAGCGCGGCCGCTGAAGCGCAACTCAATGCAGCACGCGAAGCAGCCGCGCAGGCCCAACGCGATGCCGCATTGGCAGCAGCCGCACAAAGTGCAGCCGAAGCGACAACCCGCGTGGCCGATGAAGCCGCACAGACAAAGGCACAAACTCCGGTCCCTCTCAAGCGCATCAAGACCGTGGCGCCTGCGTATCCCGCATCCGCCAACAGCCGCGGCCTCAGTGGCTGGGCTGATGTCGCTTTCACGGTGGATGAAAGTGGCAACGTCACCAATGCCCGCATCGCCAATGCCGAACCCAAGAATATTTTCGATGCCGCCGCGCTGGCAGCCGTGGAGCAATGGCGGTTTGAACCGCCGATGCGTGATGGCAAGGCAGTATCTCAGGCAACCAGGGTCAAGCTGCGCTTCGACAATCCCAGGTAGGCCGCCGCGTTTGTTTCCTCAAGGCCCGGCAATGCCGGGCCTTTTTCATGTGTACTGGCTCACCTGGACATACCGAGACGTTACACTGCTCTGAATATTGATGGTTCAAGCAGGTAATGAGTACACCCGATCACCAGAATGCGCTGCCCGCGCAGCGACTGGATGCACACGGACACGCGCATGTGGACTGGCGTCTGGTGCTGGCGCTGGCTGGCCCGCTGATCGCCAACAGCGCCGTGCAGGCGGCATTGAACCTCACTGACACCTGGTTTGTCGGTCGCATTTCCACCCAGGCGCTGGCCGGCATGGGCGCCATTCACTGGCTGACCATTGTGTTCATCGGTCTGCTGGGTGGCGTGGGCATGGCGGTGCAGACGCTGGTGGCGCAGGCTTTTGGCGGGCGTCGCTACACACGCGCCTCACAAGCCACCTGGACTGCGCTATGGGCGGCCTTGTTCACTGCGCCGGTGTTTGCATTGGTAGGCTTGAATGGACAAAGCATTCTTGCGCCATTCGGCTTGCAGGAAGAAGTGCGCGTGCTGGCCTTGCAGTTCTGGCAACCACGCATGCTGGGCGCGGCACTGGGTGTGGCGTTGTGGGCCGTGCTGGGATTCTTCAATGGCATTGGCCGTGCGCGCGTCACGCTGTTCATCAATCTGTTCACGCTGGGCATCAACGCGGTGCTGGCGCAGATTTTCATCTTCAGATTCAACTGGGGCGTCGCCGGGGCCGCCTGGGCCACCAACTGCGCAACCGCCATCGGCCTGCTGATTGCAGTGTGGGTGTTTGTACGCGCCCCTGACTTTAAAATGTATCGCGCCAGACTCACCTGGCGTCTGCACTGGCCACGCTTGCGCAGCCAGTTCAAGCTGGGTTTGCCGATGGGTGTGATGCTGGCGGCGGACCTGTTTGGCTTTGCGCTGTTTCAGTTGATGCAGGTAAAACTCAGCGCCGTCGATGGCGCAGCCTCACAGATCACCATGATGCTGACCTCGATTGCCTACATGCCTGCCATCGGTATTGCGCTGGCGGGAACCACCTTGGTGGGCCAATCCATCGGCGCGGGCAACAAACAATGGGCGCGCAAGATCGGCAACTTCGTCATCCTGATGGCGGTGGTGTACATGGGTGGCATCGGCCTGTTGCTGGGGCTGACCAGTCCGTGGTTGATGCCATTATTCGTCAACGCCAATGATGCGCTTGTCCGCCGAAGTCATCCGCACCGGCATCACCATCATGTGGCTGGCGGCGGCCTATCAATTATTTGATGGCATGACACTGGGTTCGAGTTTCTGCCTGCGCGGCGCCGGCGATGCCATTGTGCCTGCCGCACTGGTGCTGGGCATGTCGTGGTTCTTCTTCGTGCCACTGGCGCACAGTCTTTCGTTTGGCGTGAATCAGGGCTGGGTGAACTGGCTACCACAGTTTGGCCTTGGTGCAGTGGGTGGCTGGACGGCGGCAGTCATCTACGTCTGCCTGATTGGTCTGGCCATGTTCATGCGTTGGCGTTCGAAGGCGTGGGAGAGGATTGAGGTGCGGTGACCTGCGGTCTTCGCACACACAAACCACCGCCAAAGACCTGTTTGCATTTTTCGTTCAGGCCCTATAAAAACGCAAGCAAGCTATTGAATCGAAAAAGCTACCCGGAGGATCAGAATGAACAAACTTCGCGAAATGTCGCTTTGTAAAGCGACGTTTAAGGCCTATGTTACTTGCCTCCACTTGTAGTGGGGCACGCCCGCCATGTACAAGGAGCTTTTAGCTGCAACGGCCATCCTTCTTACATTCGCGATGTATGTGCCATACATTCGCTCGATACGTGAAGGGCGGACAAAGCCGCATATGTTCTCCTGGATTACTTGGGCGCTTAATGCGTTTGTCGTTTTCTTGGCTCAACTAGCGGCTCATGGCGGCTCCGGCGCATGGCCGATTGGTGTATCTGGTCTCCTTACGGCGTACATTGCGGTTCTGGCGTATCGGAATCGCACCGATACGTCTATTACCAGAACTGACTGGGTATTCCTTGCTGTCGCAATTGCAGCCTTGCTGTGCTGGTTGCTAACGTCCAATCCGCTGCTGGCAGTCGCACTGCTTACGGGTGTCGGCTCTCGGATTCGGACCCACATTCCGATTTGCTTTTGCTCATCCAAACAAAGAGCGCATCGGATTTTACTTCTTGGCTGCTCTACGCAACACATTGACAATTTCCGCTTTGGAACACTACTCGTTGACTACAGTCTTGTACCCGACTGCAAAGGTCATCGTCGGCGTAATACTTGTTGTGATGATCGCGTATAGGCGGACTCAGCCCAACATGAGTCGATAGGTTCTGGTTGATGCTGAGCCGCGCCTTGTCTGGCACAACCGGCTTCAACACCTATCATCAACCGCCACTCAGGGCGCAGATCAGATGCACGGTGTCGCCAGTTGCAACCTTTGCAGTCAGATCATCGGTCATCCGGGTATTCACAAACAAACGGATGTGCTGACGGATACGTCCCTGTTCATCAATCATGCGAAAGCGCATGCCGGGGAAGCGTGTTTCGAGATCGGCCAGCACTTCAGCCAGCGTGCCGCCCTGCGCACTCACGCTGGCTGCGCCTGAGACATAGGAGCGCAAGGGGCTGGCAACGTTGACGATGCAGGACATGCGGGGTCCTCAAACCGCCACCGTCACCGCATAGATCTCCGGCAGATGCTGCGCGAGACATTTCCATACATCGCCTTCATTGGTGCTGCCCCACACTTCACCGCCAGTAGTGCCGAAGTACACACCGGGTTTCTTGCTGGCATCGGCACACATGGCCTGCCGCAACACCGTGAACCACGCCTGCGAGCGAGGTAATCCTTTGTCGAGTCGTTGCCAGCGCTTGCCGGCATTGCGGGTTCGATATACCGCGGGCTTGCCACCGACTGAAGTGCGCGGCCAGACCGTGGTGCCATCCATGGGAAATACCCAGGCGGTGTCCGGGTCATGCGGGTGCAGTACGACGGGAAAACCGATGTCGCCAATTTTCTTCGGCATATTGTTGCCGATGCGCTGCCATTCATTCGACGGGCGATCGATGCGATACAGGCCGCAATGATTCTGGTGATACAGACGATCCGGTTGTAACGGATGCAGGGCCACGCAATGTGGATCGTGACCGAACTCGGCGTTCTTGTCAGGCAGGAAGTCTGCGGCGACACCGCGGTTCAGCGGCGTCCAGTTCTTGCCTGCATCGGTGCTTTCAAACACACCACCGATGGAAATGCCGATGTAAATGTGCCGTGCATCGCGTGGATCAATCAGGATGGAATGCAGGAATTCGCCATCCGGCGTACCGAAGCCCACCCACTGTTTGCGTAGTGGGTGGTCATTGAAACCGGCAACCGGTTGCCAGGTATTGCCGGCGTCGGTACTGCGGAACAGGCCCGCCGGTGAAGTGCCGGCATACCACACGCCCGGTTCGCTGGCATGTCCGGGCGTCAGCCACAACACGCGCTCGACGTTGCGTACTTCTTCACCCTCGGCAGCCTTGCGGAACGCCGGCGGCTGTTTAGCTTCCTGCCACGTACGGCCACGATCCGTTGAGCGATAAACCGTGGGGCCGAGATGTCCGGTCTTGGTGCCCATCAACAATGTTTTGGGTGCGCGCGGGTCCTGCACAATGTGATGAATGATATGGCCGAGAAACTGCGGGCCTTTGAGCGTCCAGCGTCTGCGTGTGGCATCGCTCTTTAATTGAAACGCGCCTTTGCGGGTAGAGACCCAGAGCGTGATCGACATGATGTGACACCTCTAACGTGCTGGAAGCCAACTATTACGCTGACGTCAGCCAGCGTCAACCCAAAAGTAGCGCTGCATGATGCCGCAGGTGATCTTCCACAAAGCTGCTGATGAAATAGTAGCCATGGTCGTAGCCGGCATGACGGCGCAACGTCAGCGGCTGACCCACTTGCTGGCAGGCGGCTTCAAACAGGTGTGGATGTAATTGCGACTGCAGAAACTGATCGCTCAGACCCTGATCAATCAGAATGGATGGACGTGAGGCCGCTGACTTCAGTTGTGAGACCAGCACCGTGGCGTCGTACTGCGTCCACTGCGACTGGTCACTGCCCAGATAACCACTGAATGCCTTGATGCCCCAGGGACACTGCATGGGCGCGGCTATCGGCGCGAAAGCAGAAATGGATCGGTACTGCTGCGGGTTTTTCAAACCAATGGTCAGTGCACCGTGACCGCCCATGGAATGACCGAAGATACCCTGACGTTGTTGATCTGCTGCAAAGTTCGCCTGGATCAGCGCCGGCAGTTCACAGGTGATATACGAATACATGTGGTAGTGCTGCGCCCAGGGCTGCTCGGTGGCATCCAGATAAAAGCCGGCAGCCAGGCCAAAATCCCAGCTGTCACTATCACCGGGCAAGGCAATACCACGCGGACTGGTATCCGGCGTCACCAGCATCAGGCCCAGCTCAGCGGCAATTCGTTGCGCGCCCGCCTTGATCATGAACGTTTCTTCAGTGCAGGTGAGGCCAGCAAGGTAGTACAGCACCGGCACTTTCTGGTGAGCGGCTTGCGGGGGCGTGAACACGGCAAACTTCATCAGGCAGTTGTTCGTTGCTGACTGATGACGATAGAAGCTGGTGATGCCGCCGAAGCAGGCATGCTGGGTGAGGGTTTCGAACGTGGTCATCGTGCTCTCAATAAACAACAACACTGCGAATCGACTCGCCACTGTGCATCAGATCGAATGCCCTGTTGATGTCCTGCAAGGGCAGCACATGGGTAATCAGATCATCAATGTTGATCTTGCCATCCATGTACCAGTCAACAATCTTCGGCACATCGGTACGACCGCGTGCGCCACCGAAGGCGGTGCCCTTCCAGACGCGTCCCGTGACCAATTGAAAAGGTCTTGTCTTGATTTCCTGGCCCGCAGCCGCGACGCCGATGATGATGGATTCGCCCCAACCGCGATGACAGCATTCCAGCGCCTGACGCATCAGGTCAACATTGCCCACGCATTCAAAGCTGTAGTCGGCGCCGCCGTGGGTGAGATTCACCAGATACGGCACCAGATCGCCGCCGATTTCCTTCGGGTTCACAAAGTGCGTCATGCCGAATTTTTCGGCCAGTGCTTTGCGACCGGGATTGATGTCCACGCCGATGATCATGTTGGCGCCGGCGAGTCGCGCACCCTGAATCACGTTGAGGCCGATGCCGCCAAGACCGAACACCACCACATTGTCACCGGGCGCTACTTTGGCGGTATTGATCACTGCACCAATGCCGGTGGTGACGCCGCAACCGATGTAACACACCTTGTCGAAGGGCGCGTCTTCGCGAATCTTCGCCAGTGCAATTTCCGGCAGCACCGTGTAGTTGGCGAAGGTTGAGCAGCCCATGTAGTGATGGATCTTCTGGCCATTGATGGAGAAGCGGCTGGTGCCATCGGGCATCACACCCTGCCCTTGCGTGCTGCGAATGGCCGTACACAGATTGGTCTTGTGTGAAGTACAGGACTTGCACTCGCGGCATTCAGGTGTGTACAGCGGAATGACGTGATCGCCCTTCTTCAGCGACTTCACACCCGCACCCACCTCAACAACAACGCCTGCGCCTTCGTGACCAAAGATCACCGGGAACAAACCCTCCGGATCAGCTCCCGAACGCGTGAACTCGTCGGTATGACACACGCCTGTGGCCTTGATTTCCACCAGCACTTCACCGGCCCGTGGTCCTTCCAGTTGTACGGTCTCTATCGTTAACGGCGCACCTGCTTGCCAGGCCACTGCTGCTTTCACATCCATCATCCATACCTCAAGTTGAATTCCGGCTCCGGACACCGATTTCAGGCATTGTGCCTGTGATCGTTTCTGCAGGTAAGATCAACCTTTGTACAGCCAGCCGCCCCTGCGACTGATCCATTCAACGTCTCACTTACGGTGCTGCATGTCCCAACAGAAAGCCGGCTGGCTCGCCACCAAACCCATTCACGATCTGCATGAAGCGGAGGCAGGACCGCAACTGAATCGCACGCTGAGTGCAACCTCACTGGTGGCGCTGGGCATTGGCGGCATCATTGGCACAGGTATTTTTGTGCTCACCGGCGTCGCCGCAGCCCAGCATGCCGGACCGGGCCTGATCCTGTCATTCGTGCTGGCGGCGGTAGCCTGTGGCTTTGCCGGACTGTGTTATGCCGAACTGGCCGCCATGATTCCCGTGTCCGGCAGTGCTTACTCCTATTCCTATGCCACGCTGGGCGAATTTTTCGCGTGGTTCATTGGCTGGGATCTGATTCTGGAATATGGCTTTGCCGTATCGGCAGTCGCCGTGGGCTGGTCAGGCTATGTGAACAGTCTGTTGATACAGGTGGGCGTTCATCTGCCGGAAGCGCTCACCAGTGCGCCGCTGGCCAAGGGCGAAGGCCATTTCGCCATTACCACCACAGGTAGCGTGGTCAACCTGCCGGCGATGCTGGGTGTCGGACTGGTGACCTGGCTGTGCTACATCGGCATTCGTCAGTCAGCCTGGGTCAATAACCTCATCGTGGTCATCAAACTCGCGGTGATTCTGCTGTTCATCGGCTTTGGTGCGTTCTATATCTCGGTGGACAACTGGACGCCTTTCATTCCAGAGAACGTCACTGGCGAGTATGGCAAGTTCGGCTGGAGCGGTGTAGCGCAAGCCGCTGCCATCATCTTCTTTGCGTACATCGGCTTTGATGCAGTGTCCACTACCGCGCAGGAAGCGAAGAACCCGCAACGCGATCTGCCCATCGGCATTCTCGGCAGCCTGGTGGTATGCACCATTCTCTACATTGCCATGGCCGCCGTGATGACCGGCATGGTGCCCTACAGTGAACTGGATGTACCGGCGCCGGTCGCGGTGGCGCTGGACCATCATCCCGAACTCAGCTGGCTATCGGGACTGATCAAGCTCGGCGCGATTGCCGGCATTACTTCGGTAATGCTGGTCATGATGCTGGGTCAGCCACGTATTTTCTTTGCCATGTCGAAGGATGGCCTGCTGCCAGCAGCCTTGCAGAAAGTTCATCCCATCTATAGAACACCGCATGTTGCCACTCTGATTACCGGTGGCTGCGCAGCCGTGATCGCGGGCATATTGCCCATCGGTCTGCTGGGTGAACTGGTATCCATCGGCACCTTGCTCGCCTTTGTCATGGTGTGTCTGGGCGTACTGGTGTTGCGCTATACCAAACCCGATCAGCCTCGTCCGTTCAAGGTACCCGCGCCATGGTTTACCTGCCTTGCAGGCGTTTTGGTATGCAGCTTCATGATGTACTCACTGCCCACCGATACATGGATACGCTTGCTGGTGTGGACGGTAATTGGTCTGGTGATCTATTTCACTTACAGCCGCAAGCACAGCGTATTGCGCAACAGTCAACGCTGATGCTGATTTCTTATCCCCTCTCCCTGAGGGAGAGGGCCGGGGTGAGGGTAATTCCGAATCCAAAAATGGAGCACACAATGCAAGGAAGCAACAACGCCAAAATCCTACGCCAGAACCAAACCAACGCAGAAAAAGCCCTATGGTACCAACTGCGCGACCGCCGACTAACCAACTACAAATTCCGCCGCCAAGTCACTATCGGTCACTACGTCGTCGATTTCGTCTGCATGTCAGCAAGATTGATTGTTGAACTCGACGGTGGGCAGCATGCTGGGCAAGTTACTTACGATGAGGCACGTACTCATTACTTGCAGCGTGAAGGCTATGAAGTGCTGCGCTTCTGGAACAACGAGGTGCTGACAAATATGGAAGGTGTATTGAACACCCTCACCCTAGCCCTCTCCCTCAGGGAGAGGGGATAAAGCTCCGTCTGCTGTTAGCGACTATCCCGTCGCAACCATCCTGCTGCTGCGCTGCTTGCGTGCACCGATCAGTGCTCCTGCCTTATCGCAGTGCGGCTGCTTCAACACTTCGTACAACTGCAATAACAGTTCTGCATACTTGGTACATGACTTGCTTGTCTTGTATCAATGACTCTCAGGAGTTGAGTCATTCCCATGCCGCAGCCATCACTCAAGTACCTCAAGACATTTCATCTTGCCGCCAAACATCAGAGCTTCAAAGCCGCTGCGGATGAACTGTGCATTACCGCCTCTGCCGTCAGTCATCAGATCAAGACGCTGGAAGCGCAGCTGGGCATACCCCTGTTTGATCGCGGCCCGCATTCGCTGACACTCACCGAAGCAGGCGCCAGTTATCTGGAAAATCTCGACACCCTGTTCTCGCGCATTGAATCTGCCACCGAACAACTTCGCGAACGTTACAGCCGCAATGTCGTGCGCCTGCAAGTGCCGCCCTTCTTCGCCAGCGAACTGCTGCTGCCACGTCTCAATAACTTCAGTCATTTGCATCCAGACATAGACTTGCAGATCGCAACCCGCATGATTCCACAGGCGGAACACGCGGCGGATGCCGATGTTTCCGTCACGGTGGGCACAGGTCCCTGGCCGGAGCTGGAGACAGTGCATCTGTTTCCGCAGTCATTCGTACCCGTATGCACGCCCGAGCTGCTGCCAAAACTGCGCATTCGCAGCGCAGCTGATTTCGCCAACCACACACTGATTGTGCATAGCAGTCGTCTGGCGCTATGGGATCAGTGGGCCGCCATGCATGGGTTGTCTGATCTGAATCCACGTCAACTGATTCGCTTCGACTCCATGTCAGCAGCGGTACACGCAGCAGAGACCGGTGTCGGCATTGCACTGGTCTCAATGCCACTATCTGCCGGACGAATCGCAGCAGGTAGCCTGGTCAGGGTGCTGAAGTCCGAAGTGCTGACGGGTGAAAGTTATTTTCTGGTTGCAAGGCCTGAAGACCATGAGCGCCCGCCGTGAACACAGCTGTTCAACTGGCTGGCGCAGCAATTCTGTGAACCAGTACAGACCAAGCTGCATTTGGCCTAGCGCAACAAAGCATCATTTGCTGCATTGCACTCAAGCGCATAACTTCTCACCGTCGATGCGGATTGCCGAAACACAGATGCAATTGGCGATCAGCATCCGACACGGTCTTTATGAGTTAACGCTGGAGGATCATCATGATAGTTATTGCAATCGTGTTTCTGGTAGGTGTCGCCCTGCTGCTTTCACTGCAGGTCGGCGCAGATGGCTGACACGCGAACAACATTCACTTCCAACCTTCATAAAAGCGAGCCGGTCAAAATTACCCGCTCGCTTTTTTATGGCCGGGCTAATCCACTGACACTGCCTTGATTTCCGGCGAGAAGCGGAATCGATACTGCCCAATGATCAAGTCACGCCATGCAACCGCTTCCGTTGCGAACTTCCCGGCTGACATTGAATTTAACAAGTCGGCAACCTTTGCTGTGTAGTCTTGGGTGGCAACAATACCCGCGTACTTCCACGCCGTATCCGCCTGCTGATACACATAGCCGCGTGTGCTGGAGAACAGAATGAACTCCTCCACACCATCCGCATTCAGGTCAACGATCAATCCCGTCGGCTGGGCGTCCGGCATGCCATTGAGACGAATTGGCGAAGTCGCGTTCGCCAGCTCCGTACTCAGAAAAGCCTGCAAAACAGGATCGATGCTGCGCCCTGCCGGAAACACCACCAGAGTTTCCAGCCATTGCGGATCAGGCGCCGTTTGCGCCGACCAGCGATTGTCCTGCTTCTGCATGGCGATTGCGCGCTGGCTCAATTTCTTGTCCTGGCTGTTGGTCAGCAACGCAAGACGATCACGGCCATAACGTCCGGCATCAAAACGCAGATAGTGCAAGGGCGAGCCATTACGGTATTCATCGGCATCGCGACTGTCAGACTGCCAGGTTGGCGCGCGCTGATACTGACTGTTGGCCGACAGCCGGTAGGGTGACAGCACTGGCGTGAGCATGAGCGCCATCACAACAATCAGCCCAACAGCAACGGCCCTGTTGACTGTGGCAATGCCGGCCATCCAGAGACCCCTGCCTGCCGCCGCAAAGGTATAACCGACAGCATAGACCAGCGCCTCGGTTGCCACTACGAAGGCCCAGACACGTGCGATAGTCAGGCCGTATTCCGCGCTACGTATGTACAACGAATACAGGGCAGTGAGCGCCACGATCACCAGCAGCGGCATGCACAGACGCAATGTATTGCTGATCCAGGCCGGATAGGGACGATCCAGTGTGCCATCGCGAAACGCCGCGTTGATAAACAGCACCACCACGGCAATCAGCCAGAGCAACCAGGCTGCACCAATGGCACGTTGGCCAGTGAACAACAGATTCGGCAATTTCAGCACCAGCGCGACGGTAAACAGCGCCAGAATCAGTCCGGCAATCACCGCCAGCCACTTCAGCACACTGAGTATCTGTTCGAGCACTATCTCGGTCCAGCGCCCGATTGAACCAATCAGATGCAGAGCCAGGCCAAAGGTAATGGCCGTGACCGGATAAATGAAGATGGGCTCGTCAAACAACTCCTTGAAGAAGGCTATGCCCAGCATGTTGAACAGCCCCTGCCATAGGAACAGCAATGCCCAGAACAAACCGGTGAATACACCGGCTTCGCCGAGGATGAGAATGTTGCGCCAGGCAACGCTGAACAGTTGTTGATACTGCGGCGTCCACTTTCCGGAAGCCAGACGACACTGCAAAAAAGGCAGCAGATGCAGTATCAGGAGGGCTAACACCGGCACCAAGGGCCAAGTCGCCTCAAACTCACCGCGCCCATTTTTATCCAGCGTCACGACGGCAGCGCCGTGGTGCCAGCCAAAGTAAAAGAACGCCACGCCCAATATGCCCAGCAGGTACCAGGCAATTGCGGTTCTGGTGTGAGTGGCCAACAGCTGTAGCGACAACGGCACGATCAAGGTCACGGCATACAACGCAATCAGCCAGGCTGGCTCCGTAGCGGGCCAGTGCTGGTCTTTGACGCTGAGATGCAGACCATAGAGCACCCAGCCCTGAACTACGGCGGCCAGCAGGATGATGTGCAGTTCACGCCGGTCGGCAATGGCGATTTTTTCCATGGTGATTGTCCTTGTCTTCTGGTTTCAATGATCCGGTTGCTGCAAGTGCTCAAGCAACAGTTTTGCCGCCGCATGCAGTTCACCCTGGCGCGTGCATAACAGTAATTGCCGCTGCGCCCAGTTATTACTCAGCGGAATGCTGGTCAGTCGCAACGACTGCACATAGGGTGAAGTGGCGGCGCGCGGCACGATGCTGATGCCCAATCCTGCTGCGACCATCGCACACGCCGCATCGAAGCTGGTGACCTGAATGCGCAAATTCATTTGTTTGCCCGCATCGGCAGCAGAACGCAGCAACAGGTGATGCAATGAACTGTCGGCATGCAGACCGACGAAGGGCTGATCCAGCACTTGCTCAAAAGAAACATTTGTCTGCTGACTCAGTGGGTGGTCTGGCCGTGTCACCAGCACCAGCTCATCGGCACGAAACGGTATCGTGATCAATCCGGTCATCGCCGGCTGCTCACTCATAATCCCCAGGTCAGCACGATTGTCAGCCACTGCCTGGGCGATGGTGCTGCTCACCTGTTCTTCAAGTTGAATCTGCACATCCGGATGCCGCTTCATGAAGCTGGCCAGTGCATCGGGCAGGAATTCAACGATCGCGGAGATGTTCGCGAATATCCGTACCTGCCCACGGACCCCCGAGGCATGCTGGCGCAGTTCATGTTCGAGCTGATCGGCCTGATACAACAGTGCGCGTGCCTTGGTCAGCAGTGCATGACCCGCTGCAGTGAGCTCTACGCCTTTTGCACCGCGCACCAGCAGCGGGGTACCGAATTCGCTTTCCAGTTCCGACAGGCGCTTGCTCACCGCCGACGCCACGGTATGTGCGCGCTCGGCAGCCTTGGCAATGCTGCCGGCTTCGGCGACTGCCACGAATAATTCAAGATCGCGAAAATCAAAACGCATGGGCGGCTACGCTACGTGACTGCTTCGGTCGCAGCAACAAGCACAAGAACAAGGCGCAGCTACTGATGATGCACAGCGCCGCGAACACACTGCGATAACTGCCGCTAACTTCGCGCAGCACACCGCAGGCATAGGGACCCAGAGCTGAAATGAGGTAACCACCACTGCACATCATGGCGGTCCAGCTGCCGGCGGTATCTGCGCAGTCGCTGTAGTCCAGCGGCAGAATCAAGGCGAGTGCAAACAGACTGGCGGTGCCGGCACCCAGCAGTGACATCCACAGTAGCGGTGCACTCAACGGCGCAAACCACATGCCCAGCAGGCCGGTCACTGTGCAGGCTCCACCCAGAACCAGGGCGGGACGACGGTCACGAGGTTGCGAAGGCAACAGACTGACCAACATCGTTCCGACGAGCTGCAACAGAGTGAACACGCCCAGCAACCGGCCGGCGTGTGTGGCGCTCAGGCCGAGGTTGATATAAGCGGGGGCCAGCCACGCCAGTAATGCAAAAAAGACCAGACTGTGCAGTCCGAACACCAGCATCAATAGCCATGCGCGCGGTTGACCCCATGGCAATGGCGATGTCCGGTGCGCATTCATCACAGGTGGCATACCAGCGGTGACGTGGTGCCAGTACCACGCTGCGACAAAGGCCAGCAGCGCCCAGCTGGCCAGTGCCATCGGCCAGCCAAGATGGTTACTCAATGGAGCCGTGCTGGTGGCCCCAATGGCCGCGCCCAGACATAGCGCGGTGGCCACCCAACTGCTGATACGCGTGCTGCTGGCCGGAAATTCCTGCTTGATGTACATGTTGAGCAGCGGGCTGAGTACGGCAAGGCAGATGCCAATCAGCAGTGTGCTGCCCAGTTGCGCCACCATGCTGACGTGCAGGCGCAGCAGCGTGGCGATACCGATGATCAGCGTGGCACCCAGAATGGTCAGGCGCTCACCATAGCGGCGCTTGAGCGGCAGCGCGGCCGACGCGAATAGTCCGATGCAAATCACCGGCAGGCTGGTGAGCAGCCCGGCGATACCATAGGAAAGATGCAAGTCACTGCGAACCAATTCCAGCACCGGCCCCAGGGAAGCCAGCGCCGGACGCAGATTCAATGCCACCAGCAGCAGCGCCAACAGCACGCCGGATTCAGCTGGCTTGGTTGTGTCTGATTTCACGCCGCAGCGGGGCCGGCGTCGCGGATTGCAAAATCGTGGGTGATAGTGGCCACCGCACCCAGCATGGCCGTAGCAGAGCAATATTTCTCTGCGGACAGTTTGATGGCGCGTTCCACCTTGTTGGCGTCCAGCTTTGTGCCGGTGACGATGAAGTGCATCTTGATCTGTGTGAACACCTTGGGATCCGTGGTGGCGCGCTCCGCTTCGATTTCCACTTCGCAGTCGCTAATCGCTTCCCGCCCGCGCTTGAGAATCAGCACAACGTCAATCGCTGCGCAGCCACCCAATCCCACCAGCAGCATTTCCATCGGCCGAGGGCCCAGATTCCGGCCACCGATGTCAGGCGCGCCGTCCATCACCACGGCGTGCCCCGAACCGGTCTCACCGACAAACATCATGTCCTGTACCCATTTGACCCGCGTTTTCATATTTACCTTCGCTACATTCAATCAGGCTGGTGAGGGTAGCCGCTCAAGTCGCGACTGCAAATCCTGTGGACGAAAAAAAGCCCCTTGCGGGGCTTCTTCAATAAATCTATTTTTCTTTTTGCTCGAACAGGCTGGGTGTGATTTTTTTACTACAGCCCCGGTATCGCTACCGCCTTGGGTTATTCCTCCCCTCAAATCTCCGCTCGCCTGTCCTTCGGTCGGCGTGAGCCTTTCGGCTCGTTCCCCCCTTTTGTGCAGCCTCCTGTTACAGATTGTGCTGCAAGTCCCCGCATCTCTGCCTTGGCTGGGGCGGGAGAGTAAGGACTCTGTCTGTGTTTGTAAACAAGTTTGTGCCTGTGTGACTAAATGTAAATGCCTGCCGATACAGATACTTAGTCGTGTAGTAATTCCCTGTGAAGGATTCAACCTGGAAAGTCGATGCAGCTTGTACTCATCCTTGTGGCGCTGTTGCGCGGGAGCATCACCCAGCAGGCGCTGCTGCACTGCTGACTTGAGTACTGCTAACTTGGCCGCGCTCGGTGGCTTGATCAATGGCGGCAGCCAATCGTTTCAGACTGTCGAGCAACTGCTCGATGTCCTGCGCTGAAAAGTCACGATAGCTGTCACGCACCGAGCCCAGCATCAGCGGCAACAGGCTTTGCATCAGGCGTTCGCCCTGTTCAGTGATTTTCAGCACCAGACGACGTCGATCCTGTTCGTCAGACACCCGGCTGATCAGGCCGCGCTCCACCAGTGAGTCCGTGATACGGGTGATGTTGGCGGGACTGTTGCAGAGACTGGAACACAGCTCACTGGGATACGCGACGCTGTCCCGGAGTGAGTAAACAATCATCAGGGAACGGTATTCAATATCGCTGAGCCCGTGAGGGCGCAGCCGCTGGTCGAGCAGACTGGCCAGCTCCTTGCCCAGATGCACCAGCAATCGCGAAGTCAGTACCTGCCTGACCGGCATGTCCGGAATATGGCGCTGCAGGCGGTTCAGACCCGTTTCCATTTCAGCAATCTGTGTCAGCAACGAGCCCATCAATAAATACCGTTATGAATATTTCAGTCCTGAAATGCTAGCTTGGCGATCTTGCCCTTGGCAAGCCCTGTCGCAGGGCGCGCGGTGGCCAGCAAAGCAACGGCAATCCGGTGTTTCGCAGGATTTTAGTTTTAGCATTAGACCAATAGCGCCAAAAACAGCACTGCTTCTATGGCAAACCGCCAACGGTGTGCCACGATACAAGCTGGCTGAATCCTGCTGAGTTGCCATGCGCGTGCAGGTTTGATCCGTCAGATAGTCAGTACTCCCCACCCAAAGGCCACCCTTGTGAACAAGTTCATGACCGCAGCGCTGAGCGTTATTGCCTCACTGGCGCTGAGTACCCAGGCGATTGCCCAGAACCAGAGTGATGCCACCGGCGCCGGCTCTGCCCTGACCGAAAAAATCCGCAAGACGTTGCAGGAGCGCCTGCCCAACATCGCCATCGAAAAAGTGCAGCCCTCGCAATGGCCCTGGCTGTACGAAGTGATCACCGAAAATGAAATGTTCTATGTCGACGGCACCGGTGACTATCTGTTCTACGGCAAGGTGATGGACACGCGCACCCGCGCCGATCTGACCACCCGACGCTGGAATCAGCTGTCGCAGGTGGACTTCAGCTCATTGCCGCTCAATCTGGCGATCAAACACGTCAAAGGCGATGGCAGCCGCAAGGTCGCGGTGTTCTCCGATCCGCATTGCCCCTACTGCGTGCGCTTTGAAAAGAGCCTGCAGGAAATGACCAACATCACCGTGTACACCTTCCTGTATCCGCTGGAGAGCATTCATCCGGGCGCAACGCAGGTAGCCAAACATATCTGGTGTGCGCCGGATCGCGCCGCTACCTGGACGGCATGGATGCTGAACAAGAAGCAGCCCGCTGCGCTGAACTGCAAGGCTGACCAGGTGGATACGATGGTCAAGCTCGGTGAGAAACTCAAAGTCACCGGCACACCCACCCTGTTTTTTGAAGATGGTCATCGCATTCCCGGCGCCCTCGACAAGGACGGTCTGGAAGCAGAATTCAAGTCACTGCAAAAATAGGGTTCTATTAACCCGGCGGACAACCTTATCCGACGTAGGGGCAGCTCGTGAGCTGCCCTTTCTGGGTTCCAAGACACAAGAGGGCGGCTCGCGTCGCCCCTACGCAAGAGATTGCATCGCCATACAGACATTGTTGTCCGCCGCGTTAATTTATGAGCCTAGTCGCGGGTCAGCTTGCGATACACCAGACTGCTGCGATACCACACTGGCCGTTCCGCATCGGCCAGCCGCAACAGGGTTGTGGCATTCAGCGCTGCCAGTTCACGTGCGGCGCCTGTATCCAGTGGCGTAGTGTCCAGCTCGTCAGAAGGCTGATCGATATGCGTCTGCACCCAGTTGCGCCGCGCCACGGCAACGCGATTGCCACCAGCACGCGCACGACTGCCACCGCGCACTGCCAGCGCCGGCACGCCGGCACGCATCATCGGCGCCAGTGAATCCATCAGCAGGTAATTGCTGCTGTCATCACCGAGCAATACCCGCAAATTCATCTGCTGTGCCGCACTGGCCAGCTGCGCCCCCACACTGGATTGATTGGCGCCCACCGCAAAAACATCACTGGTGCGTGCGATGGGCAGCGGCGTATCGATACTGATACCCGCCACAATATTGCGATTCGCAACACCGCGCGAGGCCAGCAGGGCTTTCAGACCCTGCGCTTCCTTTTCGCCTGCGGTCACTGCCGCAAACAGGATGGAGCGCTTCGGTTTACCAGGCAGCGCCGCGATGCTGCGCGCCATTTCCAGCAACATGGCCACACCCACTGCATTGCGTTGCAATCCGTTATAAATATTGTCGCCTTCAATCGCCGCGCCACGACCCAGTCCATCCAGGTGCGCCGTCACCAGAATGTATTCCTGCGCCAGACGTGCATCACTGCCACGCACCACCGCCAGCACATTGTTGCTTTCGATACGCCGGAGTCCGGTAGTAGCACTGAGTGTCATGGCGCCGGGCAAGGCAAAACCCTGCGTCTGACCGGCGCTGGCTGCTTGCAGCACTTCTTCCAGCGAACGGCCATTATTGAACAGTCCCGCCGCCGCTTCGGCATTGAAACGGAAGCGCAGCTTGAGTTCGGGATAGCGTTCTTCGGGCTGATTGTCAGCATCCAGATGCCGCATGTGCGACACCCAGCTCATCGCGACCGCACGTTCCCAGCTGTTCTGTACGTTGAGTTCATTGCGAATCTGATCACGATGAATCTCGATTACCCCCACCGCGCCAGCCTTGCTCAGGCTGGCGTACTTGGCTTCAGGCCAGCTGAAATACTCACGCGCCTCATCATTCAATATCGCCGGCGCACCTTCCAGCACCACGGCTATCTTGCCCTGCAAATCCAGCTCCGCCAGATCGTTGTACTTGTACTCGGGCGCTTCGATGCCGTAACCGGCAAACATCAGCGGCGCGTTGATGCTGGTATTCGCGGCAAAGAAATTGGCCGATGGCAGATAGTCCTTGCTGAAATCAAATTCGGTGGTGGCGCCATCACGACGCAACACCGCTGACGATCCCGGTAACACCACGGTAGCTTCAATCAGCGGCACGGCTTCCATGTAATCACCGTTCTCACCCGCCGGGGTCAGACCGGATTGACGGAACTGTGCCGCCACATAGGCCGCCGCCAGTTCGTACCCACGCGAACCGGTGGCGCGCCCTTCCAGCAAGTCGCTGGCCAGAAATTCTGCATGCGCACGAATGGCCTGTGCATTGATGTAGGGAATCGCCGGACTGCGCGCCGTCTGTGAATCCGGGGATACAACCGTACCCTGCGCGGTGGGTTGAACAGGAGTTTGTGCCAGCGCAGGTTGCGGGGCTTGCGCGCAAAACAGCGTCAGGCCAGTACTGGCTGCGAGCCTGGCCAGGCGATGCACGGGTGATGGAGGTATCGAGACAGCAATCATCGGGTAACCAGCACGTTGAACAGCCGGTATGCTAGGGCCTGTCGTCAAACTATTCCATCGCTATCCGAAGCCATGACTAACCAATTCGCTCTGTTGTTGCTGGCCAGCGCGCTGCTGATGGGTTGCCGCAGCCTGCCCAGCAACGACGCCCCCATCCGCACACCCGACTCGACTCCGGCCACAACGCCATCCGCTGCGAGCATGGGCGAGGAAATCGCCCTGCGCGCATTGGCGCTGGTAGGCAAACCCTATCGATACGGTGGTGCTGATCTGCTGGGCTTTGATTGCAGCGGTCTGGTTTACTTCATCCATCAGGGTGTGGGCATTCCGGTGCCACGCACCGCCGCAGATCAGCAACGTGCCGCGATGAGTATTGCCAGAGCCGCGTTGCGACCGGGTGACCTGCTGTTCTTCAAGACCACCAGCAGCACCCGCATCTCGCATGTGGGCGTGTATGTGGGTGAGAGCCGCTTCGTGCATGCGCCCGCCACCGGCAAACTGATCGAAGTACGCACCCTGAACGATTTGTACTATGGACCTCGACTGGTCGCGAGCGGGCGGCTGCATCCCGACTCATGAAGCACTATTAGTTCTACTGTGTTACTCCATTCGCAGCTCATCCCTGAGCTGCACCACGTCTGATAAAGCGACGGCAATCAAGTACCCACAATGCCGCCGTCATCCTTGCTGATGATGAGCGTTGCTGATCGTGCGCGTGTTTCACCATTGATGTTCGGCCACACGCTGGCGCCTTCCGGATGCTGGATGTTGACGAACAGTGTCTTGCCATCCGGCGTCGCGGTGATGCCCGTCAGCTCGCTGCCGATCGGACCGGTGAGGAAGCGACGAATATCGCCCGACTCCGGATCGGCGGCCAGCATCTGCTGATTGCCGAAACCGCGGGTCGCATTCGAGTATCCATCAGTCTGTATCCACAGAATGCCGCTCGGGGCAGCCCACAAACCATCGGGACTGTTGAACGTGGCGTCGTCACTCAGATAAGCGCGATCTGCCGTGCCGGGAAACACCTGCGCAGCGTACTGTTCCTTGCCCTGATACACGCTGTCGCTTGCGCCCAGCGCCTGCACCTTGGCCAGCGTCGGACCGCCGAACACAAATACATCCCACTCGAATTCGGTGGAATCGTGGTAATCGTCGTTCTCGCGCCAGCGAATGATGTGGCCATCGGGATTGCGGACGCGCGGGTTGGCGTCATTCACCGGTTGATTGGCTGCGACACCGCGGTTGGAGTTGTTGGTCAGTGTGCAATACACATAACCGGTCTTTTCATCGACGGTGGTCCATTCCGGACGATCCATGCGGGTGGCCTGCACATAGTCGGCGGCAGTGCGCGCGTTGACCAGCACATCGGCCTGGCTGGTGAAGCCATTGGCATCGGTCAGGCCATTCACGCCGTATTCAAGCAGGATCCACTGGCCCTTGCCGTCTTCATTGAAGCGCGCCACATACAGCTTGCCGTCGTCCAGCAACCGGCCATCGGCCTTGCCCGGCACATACTTCTTGTTGCTGACGTACTTGAAGATGTACTCGCCACGCGAGTCATCACCCATGTACACCGTAATCGGACGACCCGGCTTGGCAGGTGCGAACGCCGCGCCTTCATGTGCGAAGCGGCCCAGCGCAGTGCGCTTCTTCGGCATGGCATTGGGGTCGAATGGATCGATTTCCACCATCCAGCCCTGGCCATTGGTTTCGTTGCGATAATCGCCCGTCGCATCGGCAGCAACCGGTGTGGTGTTGAAGCGAGCGTACTGATCTTCGCTGCGTGTTCCCCAGCCGTAGGTGTTGCTCGCTGCGGCGGGTACGCCATAGCGGCTCTGCTCGCGCGGACGTACGCCGGTGTTGAAGAAATAACCGGCCCAGTTTTCTTCGGCGGTCAGATAGGTATTCCAGGGCGTCTTGCCGGCGCCGCAGTTGTTGATGGTGCCGCGTGTCATGGTGCCATCCGGGCTGTACTTGGTCTTGACGAAGGCGCTGCCACGTACCGGGCCGCAGAGTTCCATCGGCGAGTTGGCGGTGTAGCGACGGTTGTAGCGGCCCTTGATGACCTGCCATTCGCCGCGCTCCTTGGCGATCTCCACAACACCTACACCGTGCGAAGCGATTTCCTTGCGCACCTGGTCTTCCACCGGGCGAAAGCCGGTGCCGGTTTCAATAGTGAAGCCATTGGGATGAATCAGTTCCAGATTGATATTCTCGAAGTTCAGACAGATCACGCCATGACGATTGCCGGCCGGACCATGGAACATCGGAAAGTATTCCATGCCGTCATGATGAGCGCCGGCCTGTTGTTCGCGATCCGCGCCGGTGTTGTAGTCACCGGGAATGTAAGGCGCGGCGTTGCGGGTGAGCGGCGTGCCTTCGGGAATGATCACCTGCACGCTGTAGCCCTGCGGCACAATTACCGCATCGGCGCTGGAATGCGGCACGGCAGTGAAATCGGGGCTGACACTGCGACGACGGCCGCGACGACCCCAGTTCTGGCCATTGCCCAATACTGAGCCATGCGCTGCCGCATTACCGGCGATCATGGCGCTGACGGCCAGACCCACGCCACCGGAGATCAGCGCACGGCGACCGATGCGACGCTCGATCAGGTCGCTGAAAAACAAAGTGTTGGTTGAATTGCTTGCAGGTTCGTCATGGCCGACGACCGGCATGTTGTGCGGTAACTTGTTCACGGTAACTCCCCGGATGGATGAATGCGGACAACTGGGTGCACGCGCATTCAACAATCCGATGATGACCAACACATGACGAAAAGATGACGAAAAAATGCGTCCATTCGTAGGGGCCGTTCGTGAACGGCCCTTTTGTTTCCTTTATGAAAGGGTCGCTCGCGAGCGACCCCTACAGGAGCGGTCGGTTCACGAACCGCCCCTACACCAGAATAAGATAGCGTAAACACCAGTACTTGACGCCTTCGAATCCAGAAATACTTCGGCGTTTGCGCCCTGCAACATGGCCAGCGTGGAATAGGTACCGGCCTGTGTGCAGGTATCGGCCATTACGGTAATGGAGCGCGGCGCGTGTTCAGTCGGCCAGCCGGTGCGGGCATCGATGATGTGGCCATAGCGCTTGCCATCCTGTTCAATGCAACGACGCGTATCGCCGCTGGTGGCCAGTGCGCCCTGCTTGAGCAGAATGAGTTGCTGTGCCTGATCCTGCACAGCGGTGGATTCAATACCCACGCGCCATGCGCCGCTCGCAGGCACCTGGCCGATAGCGCGCAGATCACCGCCGAAGTTGATGAGCACTGGCGCATCGGTTTGCTGGGTGATCAGCTTGGCGGCGCAGTCAACGGCGTACTCCTTGCCGATACCACCCAGATCCAGCTCCATGCCTGCCGGCAACGCGATGCGGGGCGACTGCCAGCTGACCTGCTGCCAGCCAATCAATCTGAGCAGTTCATCAACCTGCGCCTGCGTGGGCACGCAAGTATTGTCGCCAAACTTCCAGATACGGCGCAGCACACCCGAGGTCAGATCAAACGCACCGTCACTGAGTTGCCACAGCAATTGTCCATAGTCGAGCAGGCCTGCGGTTTCCGCATCGACTTCGACACGCAGACCGGCACTGTTGTTGATGGTGTGAATGACACCGTCATGCCGATAGCGGCTGTATTTGTACTCGATGCGCCGCGCTTCCTGCGCTGCAAGTTCCGTGAGCTGCTGCGCCAACGCTGCATCCGGCGTCTCGATCAGCAACTCGCAGGGATTGGCCATGGCCGTAAACGTGCCTCGCCACACGGGCGCACCGGAGGCAGGACCTTGCAGTCGCTGCATCACGGGCGAGGCATGTTCGTTCGGGTTCATCAGAAGCCGAACTTTACTCCGAACTGCACAATGACGGCCTTGGTGGATGGCACCAGTTCACTGTAACTGTTCAGTACACCAATACGGCTGTTGGCCGATGCATCCGCCGTCTGCGAGTAATACGCGGCACGCACGCTGTACTCACGACCGGTACTGCCCTGCCAGCCGTACTTCGCGCCCACCGTCCAGCTCTGCATCTTCGCCAGACGATAGTCTGCTGAAGCATAGGCCGGCAGTGCCTGGCCATTGATCAGCACGGTGCGATAGAAATCCGCAGCCGTCTGGGTGTAGTAGCGCACCTGCGGCTCCAGCGAAGCACGCTTGCCGAAGTTCCAGTGATACCTGGCTTCAACGGTATGCGAGTTGATACCCCAGTCATCAGTCATGAACCGGTAGTTCACTGCAAACGAATCACGATCCATGGCATAGCGATATTCGGTGAACAGGCTGGTCTTGCTGCGTGAGTCCGGACGCTGCTCATAGCGGTAGTAACGGATACCAGCATCAGCAGGACTGACCACCGGACGACCGGTGATGGCATCCACCACGGACAACACCTTGTAGGGATCGGTCATGTAGCCGCTGGCCGCGCCGTAACTGAGCACCACATCCAGCAAGGCGCGTCGACTGAGGATCTGCGATACGCCAAACAACGCATCCACCACCGTCTTGGTTTCTTTGTCACCGGTACGATTCGCAGCTGCGCTCGCCGGTCGCATGGCGGCATAGGCCAGCGGCACTTTGCCTTCCGGATTGATGCTGTCACTACCGAGCGCAGCAGCGACAAACAGCGTGGTGTTTTTCTGGTTGAGATCGGTTTCCCAGCGCAGGTTGACGCCCGCATGCAAGTAATCATGCTCACTCGAAGCATCGCCACCGACCTGAATACGCGAGGCGCCGCCCACTGCAGTGGTGTAACTGCCGGTGGCTGCGAAGCGCGTATCAATGAAGGTATCGTCGAGAGGTTGCCCACCGGCGGCAATCTGGTAGGTGCCGCGACCCGAAGGACGGGTGAAGGTTTGTACGCTGTCGGTCTTTACTGCGCCGGAAGGCGACGCGCCTGTGAGCGTATCTACCGTCAGGCCGATATCGAACTTGCGATCTTCGCTGAGGTTGCGTGTCACCGTAGCGCGTGCGCTGAGGTCTTTCACCCGGCCCTGGCCTTCACCGTAGTAGAACAGCGCCGAATCAACCAGCCAGTCTTTCTCGCTCAGATCAGCCGCATGACTGGTTGCTGGTGCGGTGCCCAGCAAGCTGCACGCCGCAGCGGCCAGCGAAGCGCCGATGGTGGAAGTGTTCTTCAATTGCATCCGCAACCTCCACCCGCAAAGCCGCGACCACCACTGGACGCTTCCTTGCTGAAATACACATGGTCATCAATGGCGGTATCCAGCGTGCTGCCCTGCATATCGGCGCGTGCATGCAGGTCACGCTCCCACGCCTTGACGCCCATTGAACTGCAACCGCTCAGCAATCCGGCGCACAGCAGCGCCAGCACTGCCTTGTTGGCTGATCGAATCATGAGTTACTCCTTCAGCAACTTTTCAATTTCCTGTTCGCGTGCGGCCAGTTGCGCCTCACGAAAACCGGCATGTTGTTTGACGATGCGGCCATTACGATCCAGCAGGAAGCTGGTCGGCATGGCGGCTACATTCAGCCTGGTCGCCAGATCACCCTTGGGGTCGTATTCGATGCGGAACTGCGCGGGTGTGGTTTTCAGGAACTCGGCAGCCAGCGCCTTTTCCATATCCAGATTCACGGCAATTACCGTCAATCCCTGATCGCCATACTTCTTCTGCAAACCGCTCATCCACGGAAACGACTTGCGGCACGGCGCACACCACGATGCCCAGAAGTCCAGCAGCACCACCTTGCCCCGGGCGCTTTGCACAATGGGTGTGGTGGAAATATCCACCACCGACTCGGCATGTGTGCCAGCCGACATCATCAGCGCAACAGTCGCAATCGCTGCCTTGCACAGCGTCATCAGTCTCATATAACGATACTCAATCAAGATGAAAGATTCCGTGTTGCCACAAGTGCCCGACTTGGATGTTGTCAGTGAACACCAGTTCAATTAAATATTCCTTAACTGCAACTACTGTCGGTGTACACCGTCGCTGCATTGATTGCGCTGCGCAGGTGGTACAGCACTGCTGAATATTTGTATCCTTTGCCCATCGTGTGTTGTCCGGGAGCCTCCATGTCAGTAACCGCCATCCTTGCCACCGAAGCGCCGTTGCGCAGCAAGCCTTCCCTGTATCCAGAACCGTTTGCGTCCATGATGCAGGGCCGCACCAAACAACCGCTGGGCGATTTGTTCGGGCTGAGCAACTTTGGCGTCAATCTCACCACACTGAAGCCCGGTGCACGCTCTGCGCTGCGTCACGCGCATACCCGGCAGGATGAGTTCATTTACATTCTGCAAGGCACGCCAACCCTGGTGACCGATGAAGGTCGCACCTTGCTCAAACCCGGCATGTGCGCCGGCTTTGCGCACGGCACTGGCGATGGACACTGTCTGATCAATGAATCCAGTGAAGTGGTGGTGTATCTGGAAATCGGCGACCGCACGCCGGGTGATGCAGCCACCTATCCGGACGATGACCTTGCCGCACAACTGGTGGAGGGCGATGGCAATTCACACACAAGGATGGGCGAGCGTACTGACAGCAGGCCAATGGAAGCCGCATTTGCCTTTTTCTTTTACGCCGTATATACAGGCTACTCAAGTCATTGACTTACCGCGTAAATATGGGAAATCAGGATGAAATTATTTAACACCAAGCCGCTTTATAAAACGACTTGTAGGCCGCATATCACTCGGCTCTACTTCTAGTTAGGCATTCGATGCACAGGCGCCGCTCGTGCATGATCGTCGACATGCCGCCATCAATCGATCTCCTAGTTATAACCCTTAGCTTCCGTTGTCTGTGTTGGTCAAGCGCTATGGCTGGGCTTTGATCGCATGAACGCTCCACTCGAGCGAAGATTAGCTCTGCCATTGACATAGCTCATCGACATCGATCTTCGCGCGCAGGGATTGATTCATCATTGCGGAGCTAACGATACAAGTGCAGTTTGAGGGTCCGTACTTTGCCGCATCCCGGATGGCGACAGGTGGTCATCTGGTGAAGATCGTTCTGATATCTGCGCTCGCCGTTTCCCAAAGACGCTATATGACTCGCCAGGATATTTGCGTACTCATTTCTGGAACTTCAGTTTGAAAGAATCCCTTCATTGTGCTCAGTTCGACGGCTATAATCCAAGGAGATCCCAAGCGTTTGAGAGAAATGTACATAGCCAGGTCGCGGGATCGGCGTATGCCGAAGAAGTCCGCTCGATCAGACGCACCATCTCGCCGCTCATATCTTGAATTCCTGCACACACTGAGTGGATCCGACGGCCCACCCTTGCTCGCCTGAATGCATTGTAATACGTTGCATTCACCCGCTTGGAGCTCCATCTTCCAATGGTGAAGACCGTCCCATACTGCGATCCAGGAGATCGACATCGGGCCTCGAGAGACATGGCTGGCAAACTGCACCGATCCAAGAGCTGGCTGATCAATCAGGCAGTGAAGGAGTCCTGAGTCATCAGGACCGTGATCTACGCTGCTGGCAGGAGACATTGCAAGCCATGGAGTCGGTGGCCCAGGGGCGAGTAGCGTCCGGTGAGGTGGTTAATGAATGGCTGCGCAGCTGGGGCAGCGCGCATGGTGGCCATCGCCGGCGACTGCAAATGAGGCTGGGTATTCGGCCGACGCGGAAGCCAACCTGATCCGATCGCGAAACTGAATGCCGAGCATGACCCCGCAGCGGCAATGCGCGTTGCCGCTGACCTCATTCAAAGAATGGAAGCTCTTATGCAGTTTCCACACATGGGTCAAGCGGTCGCAAGCTCACCTGTTCTGAGACATTGCGCGACATGATCTTCGGCAACTATGAACGCCCCCCAGTACCGGGCCAAAGGTTAGAAGGTATTTAACAACCACCCATCGAGTGCGCAGGTGCGTACCCTCACCGCTCAACCTTGAATTCAATATCCGCACTCTTGGCTGCGCCGGCTTCGGTCTTGATGGTCCAGCGGTCGCTCAGGGTGTAACGCAGCTTCACTGTGTTGATGGCTTCCGTCAGTGAGATGCCGTAGCTGACGAACAGGCGTGGTGACAGGAACTTGCCCAGCACCAGTGCGCTCTGGTTATTGGCGTCGGTTTCCACGCCCACTTGTTCCAGACCGATGCGCCGGCCGAGCTGTGACGCCAGATAACCGCCGCCTTGCAGCGCCAGCGTGCTGCTGGCGGAACGCACCGTAGTGGCTTCGCCGGTCTGCAATTCATCCAGCGGTTTGCCGATCAGCAGGTAAGAGACGATCTGCGTCTGCGACATGGAAGGACTGGAATAGAACTGCAAGCGCGGTGAGCGCAGCAGCCCACGCACATTGACGCCTACCGTAGTCGTATTGATCTTGCGTTCCGCCTGAATGTCCAGACCCGGGTCGCCCAGTGGCGTGTTGTCATAGATCAGCCGACCACGCTTGATATCCAGCTTCTGGCCGTAGATTTCATAACTGCCACCGTTGGTGCCGAGTTCACCGCTGCCCTCGGCGACATCGCCGGTACGCAGCCGGGTGGCGACTGCACCAGTCAGACGGCCCTGCAGACCCAGTCCGTCGAACTGCACGGCATCGCCCAGTCTGATGCTGACCTCGCTGTTGATGTTCCAGCCGCTGTTACGCTCGAACACTTCATCGGTCTTGAAGTGTGCATCTGCCGAAGTCTGCACTGCGCCCACTACTTCCTTGGGTTGCAGCCGCGCTTCGGGAATCACCACTTCGCCTTTGACATTGATGTTCCGGTCGTTGATGTCAAAGCGCAGATCGGGTGAAGCCAGCACGCGATATTCGGGCAAGTCCGCCACCAGCAATTTATTGCCTTTGAGTTGCAGCGTGCCGCGCAGCTTTGCTTCACGCCACGCCAGATCGCCTGAAGCGTTGAGCAGGCCTTCGCCGGCGTTGCCCTGTGCGGTGAAGGCCAGCTGGTCATTGTCCATCTGCATATCCACTTGCAACGCACGCAGGGCCAGATTCAGCTGGTAGAAATCCAGCTCACCACCCAGCAGGTGCAGGTCGCCGGCAAAGCGTGGCGCACCCGCAGTGCCGGACAATTGCATAAGCCCCGCCAGCGTGCCATCGGCACGATCCACTTCGTTGACGAACACCGGAATCAGTTTGGCGTCGCTGCTGCTCAGCGCCAGCACACCACTCAGCGGCCAGGCAGTGATCGAATTGTCATTGCGTTCCAGTTTCGTGCTGAGCGTGATGACGGTTTGCTCGCCAATGCGCAACTCGGCTGTCGACTGCACATCCTGTGCACTGGCCACCATCTGCACCTCTGCCTCACGCAGTGGCAACACCTGTTCGCGACCTGCGACTGATTGATAACGAATGCTGGCATCCACGAAATTCAGCGACGCCGTGCCCTGCCACGGCGCGCTGCCCTGCGCCGACAGATCCACCTGCCCTTGCAACCTGGTTTGCAACCGCGCGGATTCAATGAACGCCGAGTTGCTGATGCTCAGCGGCAGGTTCTGCAAGCTGGCATGTAATTGCCAGCCCTGTTCGGGCCCGGCTCCCGGATTCCATGCGCCTGTTGCGCAGGCCGTGCCGCTGTCGATATCCAGACACAGTGATTGCAGTGAAGCCTGCGTTCTGGCCAACAGCACTGGCGCACCCGTTTGCAGTTTGCCGCGTATGGCCTGCTGGGCATCGGTGAACTGCAACTGATTCAGTGAGCCACGCCATTGTTCATCGACATAGGCGCCGGCCAGTTGCAGTTGCAGATGCAAGTCATCGGGCAAGGGTGACAGCGCCACACCCGCACTCAGCGTCAACTCATGACTGCCGGTCTGACCACTGCCCTCCAGTTTCACCTGTTGCAGGGCCATGTCATCGAAGGCCAGACGCTGCGCGGTGAGCGCCAGCGTCGAGTTGCTGCGGTCGGTGATATCAATGTGCGCATCGACATCCAGTTGCTGCCCGCTCCACTGCTGGTACGCCAGCCGGGCCGATTGCAGTTGCAGGTTCAACAAGGGTTCCGCACGACTGCCACTGAAATTGCCCGTCATGTTCACTTCACCGGACAGCGGTGCATACAACTGCTGCAGATCGGGTGCATTCAAGGTCCAGCGCAAATTGCTCTGCGCGCCAAAACTGCCCTGCGCGCTCAGCCGCGTGCGGCCCCAGCTGGCATTCAGATCATCGGCACGCCACTCATCCGCACTGCGTCTCACCCGACCGTGCGCATTGATACTTTGATTGCGCAATGTGCCCGTCAGTGATTTTATTTGCAGATCAAACTGCGCCTGCGGACTCAAGCCCGCACCACGGGCGCTGGCATTGACGTTCAGATTACCCGGCCACTCAGGTAGCAACTGCACGGGATTGATGCCTTGTGCGCGCAGCTCAAACTGCCAGTCACGCCTTTGGTTAAGGGCCAGCTGCGCCTTGCCACTGGCGCGGCCCTGCAGACTGCGCAACTCATAACTGTCCAGACGGATCAGCGTCGGACTCAGCTCGCCCTTTGCCTGCAACGAACTGGCCGGCAACACCGGCAACAACATCTGCCCATCCACGCTGTATTGATAAGGCCCCGCGCCTTGCAGCTGCATTCTGCCCTGTGAACTGGTGAACCATGCCTGCTGGTTATCGGCATGTAACGGCCAGCGCAGCGCCGTCCAGTTGCCGTTCAAATCCAGCAACGGCTTGCCTTCACTCTGCAAGGCAATCGTGCCAGTGGTATGTGTGCTCACTCTGGTTTGCGGCACGGAGACATCGGCGCGGCGGAGGGTCAGTACGCGCTGTGCGTAATACAGGTCGGTGTCGAAATGCAGTGGTGCCGGGCTCCACTCGGGAACGCGAGCCATCGCCCACAAAGTGCATGCCGGCGGCATTGATGCGGTACTGCGCCGTCAGTTGTCCGAGGCTGAAGGTGGGCTGGTTCCACCACGCATCGAGCAACACCTGATCCGCTGTGGCGTTGCCCGCGATATTCCACGCTGAGCCGAACGACAGCGTGCCATCTATCTTTGCAATGTGTGGTTCGCGCATGGCGAGTTGTATTTTCAATTCAGGCGCGGCACCGGTCACCGGACCAGTTGCCTGCAAATCACCACGCAATACTTGTCCGCTGGGCTGACCACACAGGCGATAGTCTGCATCCAGTTTCGCCAGTGCGGTCAGCCAGGTGTCAACCGAGTTGAGCGTGACTTCACCACGTACATCAAAGTCTTCAGTCAGGGCTGACAGATTGCGCAGCTGCAACTGGCTGCGCGACAGCGACGCTTCAGCACGCAGCGGTCTGGCGCGCACGGTATAACCATTGGTGTGTACGTACTGCGCATCTTCCAGCAGCAATTCATCAATGCTGATGCGCAATATGCCCGGCACAAAGTGAATGGGCTTGTCAGGTGCGTCACGCAGCTTGGGCTTGAGATTGATGCTGAGCTTCTGCAACTTGAGCAGGTTGACTTCGATCAGGCCGCTGAACAAGAACGCAGGCGTGAAGTCGGCATCCAGTTGCTCGACCACGATGCTTGCACGTTCGTGATCCAGTTGCAGATGATCCATATGTAGTGGCCCGGCGAGCCGGCCGCGCACGCCTTGCACGCTCACGTCCAGACTGGGCAGGCGATTGAGTTGCAGCAGCGCAAACTGCAAACCCGATGCGGTGTAGCACAACCAGCCGATGCCGATGCCCGCCGCCAGCAGCGGGATGAGTAGTATCAGCAAGGCAATGCGCAGTCGCTTGTTCATCAGTAAGGTTTAATTGTCATTTCGAGCATCGCGAGAAATCTTTCCAGTTTGAGCAAGTCATCCCTCGTTAAAGATTTCTCCCTTCAGTCGAAATGACAGAAGGGAGTTGATCCTTCAAAACAGCGTCGACAGATGCAGATGCAAACGTGGTTTGCTGCCGCTTTCGGACAGCGGCTGCGCTACATCCAGCCCCAGACTGGCCACCGATATATGCCAGCGCAGACCGAGACCGGCGGAGTCCTCCAGCTCATCGCCAAAATGATCAATGGCATTGCCGATGTCATAGAAGACTGCCAAGCGGAGGCTTTTTGGCAGATCGCGCTCCACTTCAACCGTGCCCACCAGCAAGTTGCGCGCACCGGCGCGGTTGCCTGCCGCATCCAGTGGTGACAGCTCATTCAGACCAAAGCCACGCACGCTGTTGTCGCCACCGGCGAAAAAACGCGCCGACACCGGCAGGTCGGCGAACTCGGAATTCGGCAACCAGCTGGCGCCCAGCGTACCGCGCACCCGCACATGCCATAGCGCGCTCAGATCAAAAATGCGCTCGCCCTGCAACAGCAGTTGCACATAGGACGCACCCGAACCCAGCGAGCTGGGTGATCCTGACAATTCCGAGTACAGCGTGTAGCGACGCTGCTTCTGACCCAGTATGTAATTGGGCAAGGTGGCGTAGCTGATACCGGGAATGATCAGCAGGCTTTTTTCCTCACGATCCGGAAACACCGATCGCTCCTGCGACAGACGCACAAACAACACGCGCTGCCAGGAACCCAGCACCTGCGTGAAGCTGGTGGTGAATTCATTGCGATAGCTGACCACATCAGCCAGTTCCTGTTTGGCGTTGCTGGCGATGAATTCCACTTTCTCCAGCGCCACATCACGCACCGGCACAATGTAACGCGCGGTTGCTTCATAGCCGGCGCCCGATCCGGTCAGCTCCAGCTTGGCGCGATGGCCGGCGCGATTGACCAGACGCCGATCCCAGGTGAGGGTGCCGCGCGCCTGCGTGTCGGTGCCATAGCCGGCGGCAATGGCATAACTGTTCTTGCGATTGGCGGGAGCGACAATTTTGACCGGCACAGTGTGCGTGACCGGATCAGGCGTGCCGCTCTGCACTTCAGCTGCGGAGAAATATTGCGTGTCATCCAGTACATACTGGGTTTGCAGAATCAGATCGAGATCGTAGGGATCGCCACTGCGCATGCGCACCAGACGCTGCATCTTGTCGGCAAAAATCACATCCTGCTCGATGCTGATGTCGCCAAAGTAGTAACGCTCGCCCGTTTCGAGTTGCAGCGTGACATAGGCGCGTCGTTCGTCCTTGTCGATCAGCAGATCATTCTTCAGCCATTTGGCATCCAGATAACCACTGCTGGTGGCGGCGCGCAGCAGGTTGAGTTTCATCGACTCATACACGCCATGATCCAGTCGTGTGCCCGGACGCAGCTCGTCACTGGTGAGTGCGGTCAACACGCGCTTGTCATCCTTGCCCGCGCCCTGCACAGTGATGTTGACTTCCGACAACCGCACCGCGCGACCGGGATTGATTCTGATATCTACGCGCCAGTCATTCTTCGCAGCGTTGCTGACGCTGGCTTCATAACTGACTTCCGGTTCGTAGTAACCCAGCGGCGCGAAGGCCTTGGCCACTTCCTCGGGAATGCGCGTATTGAGTCGATCCAGCACTTCCTGGGTCAGGTCGGTGCGTTCGGCATAACGAGTCAGACTCAGAAACGCGCGCACATTGTTTTCCATCTGCTCGGTGCCACCATCGATATCCAGTTCGACTTCCACACCGGCCTGTGCGGTGGCGCACAGGCAGTACAGCAGGCTGCCAAGCAACCGGCCCAGCCACCAGCGACGCGCGCAAAACAACAGGGGCGCGCAGGTCATCACTCTCGTCATCACTCGGGTGAGGTGTCGAAACCGGACACTGGATCACTGGCAATGGGATCGTCCGGATCTTCCGCCGCATACCATTGTTCAGGAACATCCGCGCTCTTGAACTCGAAGCGGGTCACGCCCGTCTGCACACCTTCCGGATCGAAGCGGCGTTCATGCAGCACCGTGCGGCCATTGCGCTCCACCAGCAACACAGTAGAGCAGCGGGTACCGTAGCGTTCATTGACGATGAAAGGTGATGAAACCGTGCGTTCCCATTCCAGCGGCAGACCGGTATGCGGCAGTTCGGCATCAGCGGTGCGCGTGCGATCCGCGAGCATTCGCGAACAGCGCATCAACCGCTGGATCGGGCTGCTTGAGCAATTCATTGAAGCGTGCGCGGGTGCGCGCCAGTTTGGGCCAGGGCGTGTCGAGCAGATGATTGGAAACGCCATAGGTGCCGGGCTTCAATGACTGCGGTACCGGCGTACCGCGATTGGAAAAGTAATACAACGCCCGTGGACCACCCACCAGCAGGTTGAAACCCGAATAACGCGGTGCGGCGCCGCGCAGATCATCCAGAAACTCTTTCGGTGAAGTGGCGCCGGTGAGAAAACGCGGCACCAGCGTGCCACGTGAGGGCGAATACTCGGCAGGCGCCTGCAGGTCACGGAAATTGGTGACCACGCCAAAGCGACCTGAACGCGCCACACCCAGCCAGGTGCCATTGGCCTTCAGGTCACGCGGCGCCAGAATGCGCGCGTCATCCTGCCACCAGTTGAGCGGCGCAGCGGGACGGTCATGAAACTCATCGCGATTGCCCGCAAGAATCAGGCGGTAGCGCGGGTGGTTTTTCCAGGCGATGACAAGTAGGCACATGGGCGGATTGTACAAATCTCGGGAGCGATACGTATGACAGATGACTACTTGCTTTGTTGTGTATAGCTGGCAACTTTCGCCGCCAGCTCTGCACCCAGCGGCCGCGCCGCATCGCGGTCGTACCAGGTCTCGATCAACCGGTACGAAATCGCCTGCGGCGGCGGCAGGGTGATCGCACCGCCGGCAATTTCCTCGCGCGTGAACCAGCGCGCATCTTCCAGCTCCATATCGGTTCGTTCAATTTCAAAGGTCACAGCGTGCGCAATGAAACCCAGCATCAATGACGAGGGAAACGGCCAGGGCTGCGAGGAGTGATATTCGACTTCATCAATCACCACGCCCGCTTCTTCATACACTTCGCGCGCCACGGCTTCTTCAACACTCTCGGCCCACTCTATATATCCTGCAATCGTGGAATAACGGCCCTGCGGCCACTGCGCCTGCCGACCCAGCAGCACACGCTCACCGTCGGTGACCAGCACGATGATGGCCGGATCCAGACGCGGAAAATGCGACAGGCCGCAAGCGGCGCTGCTGCACTTCAACGTATGCCCGGCATTGATACTGTGCGTCGGCGAGCCGCAGCGGCCACAGTAGCGATGCCGGGCGCGCCACATCAGCAGCGCCCGGGCATAGCCCAGTAAACCGGCCTCATCGCGGTCCATCTGGCCACCCACCAGACGCAGTTCATGAAACTCGCCGTGTTCAGCTGGCAGCGGTGCGACTTCACCCGGCAATTCCACGGCGAAACAATGCCGGCCGCGAAACTCGCCCAGAAACACCAGCTCGTGCTGCTCAACCGGAATTGCTTGTTGTCCCAGCAAGGTAATGGCCGGTGACTGCATACCGCCTGCAATCAGACTGCGACCCTGCCACAGTGGCAGCAAACAGGCCTCGCCACTGGCCAGTAATTCGCCAAGCCACGCCGCATCGCCGCGCTTGTCGGCGCGACGATTGAAACTGTTACCGGCGTAGAAGTTCTGGAACTGGCGCAGACTGGTCATGGGCATTCGCAGGCCTTGGGGATGCGGCGAATTCTAGCCCACTTCTAAAGACGCGCCCCCCGTTCACTCAACTGTTCACGCGGCTGGTCACGCAACTGGCAGAACGGACACTGCCCTTTGAGCACGGTGGTGGTATCACGCACGAAATGACTGGCGCAACGTGTGCAGCGTTGCAGATACAGCTCGGCGCGCGCCGCGAGACTGCGGGCAAAATGCCAGGCCTGCTCAAAGTTCAGGGGTTCGTGCGATGCCAGCGGCTGATAGTCACCGTAGGCCACACAGAACCGCTGCGCGTAATGCAGGCTGTTGTTCAGCCAGGGTTTGTCGCGCCGGCCGCGCAACATGCCATGTTTGGCCAGCACGCCAGCCAGAATCGACGCTTCCAGCTGGGTAGCCAGATTACGGGTGTATTGCAGCGCCTGCGTGGGTGAACGACCGCGATGCCGCTGGGCTTTTTCCGCTGTAACACCCAGTCGCGCCTGACGATACAGACGCCGGATCTGATCCTCGGTGAGCCGGGTCGCGAGGCGAATGGTGCGGGTGCGCGCCTCGTAGCGGATCATGTGCAGCGCCACGGTTTCCCGCTCCAGCTGCGTTGTGACTACCTTGTTATCCATGCTTGCCATCCCGGGTTTGTCGATGTGTACCCATGCTTCGCCCAGAATCTGGACGATTGACTTTCCCCCTCAATCCGTCGCTATTATCAGTAGACGCAGGCAATGCGCCAAGACTGATTTACCAGAAAGCCTTTTCAACATGGATGCAGGAGCAAGCATGTTCAAGCGAACCACGCCCGGCCCGGCGCCGGACGCCTCCCGGACCTCTGACCCCAACCAGCAGCAGTTGCTCGGGCTGAATCTGGATTTTCTGCACGCCCTGCGCACGGCCCAGCACACCAGCACCACTGCTGTCCGTGCAGAGCTGCGTCTGCCAGAAGCGCAGGCTACGGCGCTGGCGATTTGCAGCAGCGAGGCACTGACACGCATGGCCTCCTGCGGCTATTCACTGTTCTCGCTGAATCTGCATCGCATTGATGAATGGCTGCATCTGGCCAGGCAGAGTGCCGTGGTCAGCAACTCGTCGGGTGAAACAACGGGTGCGGCGCCCCATACGCAAGATACGCTGGCCATGCAGGTTGGCAACTTCATGCAATGCGCGGTGTTCTTTGCCTGGCATCTGGCGCAGCAGAACCCGCAGGCTGCGCGACTGATGCTGGGTATGTCGGAGGACACGGCAGCGGTACTGCGTGGCATGAACCTGGGACACTGTCGCCACATCGCGCAACGCTATACCAAGCTGCTCAGCCCGCGCTGGCTGCACAACCGTTTCTTCTGGCCGGACCTGCTGCGTTACGCAGTCAGCGGCGAGGCAGAACATTTCCGCTTTGCGCAGCTGCTGAGCACGCAACTGGTGGCGCAGGATCTGGAACCCAGCGCGATTGCGCGTCTGAGCAGTATCGAGCCGGATTGACGAGCGCCCGGGTGAACCTGCCCTGCCCAGCTTGCGGTACCCACATCGGGTCAGTACGCTTGCAGGATTACTTCCCCGAGTTTCCTCCATGAAAGCCCTGTCGCTGCACGGCCTGACCAAGACCTACAAGAACGGTGTTCAGGCTCTTAAAGGTATTGATCTGGACGTGGAAGAAGGCGACTTCTTCGCCCTGCTCGGCCCCAATGGCGCGGGCAAGACCACGGCCATCGGCATTGTCACTTCACTGGTGAACAAAAGCGCCGGCAAGGTGCAGGTGTTCGGTCACGACATCGATTCCGAGCTGGCTGCCGCCAAGGCCTGCATCGGGCTGGTGCCGCAGGAAGTGAACTTCAACATGTTTGAGACCGTCAGCACCATCCTGCTCAATCAGGCGGGTTTTTATGGCATTCCGCGCCGGGTCGCGCATGACCGCCTGGAAAAATATCTGCATCAGTTACAGCTATGGGAAAAACGCAATGCCGTGGCGCGCGGCCTGTCCGGCGGCATGAAGCGTCGTTTGATGATTGTGCGGGCGCTGGTGCACGAGCCAAGGCTGCTGATCCTGGACGAGCCTACGGCGGGCGTGGATATCGAAGTGCGCCGCTCGATGTGGGAATTCATCAAGGAAGTGAATGCCGCGGGCACCACCATCATTCTCACTACGCACTATCTGGAAGAAGCCGAGAGCCTGTGCCGCAACGTGGCCATCATCAATCAGGGCCGGATCATCGAGAATGAACGCATGAGCACGCTGCTGCGCAAACTCAACTTTGAAACCTTCGTGCTCAATCTGCGCAGCCCCATTGCTGCTGCACCCGCCATTGCCGGTTACAAGCTGAGCATGCCGGATGACCATACTCTCGAAGTAGAGACCAGCAAGGAACAGAACCTCAACGCGGTGTTTGCCGCACTCAGCGCGCAGGGCATTGAGGTGGTATCCATGCGCAACAAGGCCAATCGTCTCGAAGAACTGTTCCTGAGCATGGTGGAACGCGGCAACGATGCCGAAGCAAGCAAGAAGGCAGCACAGGCATGAGTACTCCGGCCATTGATCATCGCGCCACCGCCAACTGGATCGGCTTTCAGACCATCGTGCGGCGCGAGTACGGCCGCATCATCCGTATCTGGGGACAGACCATCGTCCCGCCCGCGATTACCGCCACGCTGTACTTCATCATCTTCGGCAACCTGATCGGCAGCCGCATCGGTGACATGAATGGCTACACCTACCTGCAGTACATTGCGCCGGGCCTGATCATGATGACGGTGATCACCAACAGTTACGGCAATGTCGTGTCGTCATTCTTCGGCGCCAAGTTCGGCAAACACATCGAAGAACTGCTGGTCTCGCCGCTGCCCAATTACCTGATCGTCACGGGCTACATGGTCGGCGGCCTGATACGCGGCCTGCTGGTAGGCAGTGTGGTCACGCTGATTGCCCTGGCCTTCACACGCCTGCATGTACAGCACCCACTGATCATCTTCAGCGCCGTATTGCTGACCTCCATGACATTTTCACTGGCCGGCATGATCAATGCGGTGTTCGCCAAGAATTTTGATCAGGTCAACTTCATTCCGACCTTCGTCCTGACGCCACTGACCTATTTCGGCGGCGTCTTCTACACCATCAGCCTGCTGCCGGAGTTTGCGCAGAAACTGTCGCACCTGAACCCCATCCTGTACATGGTCAATGCCTTCCGTTACGGCTTCATCGGTATTTCCGATGTCAGCGTCGGGCTGGCGTTCGGCATCATGACCGGCGCCGCAACCATTCTGTTCGGCATCTGTCTGTACCTGCTGAACAAGGGCATCGGTCTGCGTGACTAGCTCCATGCACGCCGCGCGACCCGATCATTACCGGCCAATCCTGACAGAGAACACAACTTGACCACACTCCGCTCATGGCTGGTATTCGCGCTTGCAGGCTGGTCGGGCTTCTACGTGATGGCCATCGAACTGCTCAGCGGCCGCATTCTGGCGCCCAGCTTTGGCAACAGCATTTACGTGTGGGGCGGCGTCATCACCATCTTCATGCTGGCGTTGTCCATCGGCTACCTGATTGGTGGCCAGCTTTCGATCTATGCGCCCAGCCTGCGCAAACTCGGTTTGATCCTGATCTGCGCCGCACTGGCAACCTTGCCGGTGATTGTCTGGAGTGAACCGCTGCTGGATGCCATCTTTACCCGCGTTTCCGACCCGCGTTATGGCTCGCTGCTGGCCAGCTCCGCCTTGTTCTTCATACCCACGGTGATCTCGGGCAGCGTCTCGCCCTATGCAATCCGCCTGCTGGTGACGCAATTGCAGGCCAGCGGCAAGTCGGCCGGCAAGCTGTACTTCGTGTCCACCTTCGGCAGTGCCGCCGGCACCATCAGCACCTCGTTCTATCTGGTGCTGTGGTTTGAAGTGAATCAGATCATTCTTGGCCTGGCGCTGATCTCATTGCTGCTGGGTGTAACTGCCATGTCGATGCGAAATGTTGCTAAGGAGCAGTGGGCATGAATACATCTCTGCGAGCAATGTTGACAGCTTGTTTGCTGGTGCTGAGCACACCGGCCCTGACCGCAGTGATACACACCGAGAAATCGCTGTACCGGAACATCGTGGTGTACACCGATAACGACTTGCGCTGCATGCGCTTCGGCCGCTACGACGGCAATCGTCAGACCTGCATGTCGATGGCCGATCCCCAGCGCATGATATTCAACTACACGCGCATGATGATGGGCGCGCTGTATCTGAATCCGGCCCCGCAACGCGTACTGATCATCGGCCTCGGCGGCGGCACGCTGCCCAGCACCCTGGAAAAACTGTTTCCCTCGATACAGCTGGACGTGGTGGAAATCGATCCTGCCGTGGTCAGAGTGGCGCGCAAGTACTTCGCATTCGATACGGCCAGCAAGATACGCGTCAGCGAAGAAGATGGCCGGGTATTTGTCAAACGCGCGCTCAGGCAAGCCACGCGCTACGACCTGATCATGCTCGATGCCTTCGACCACGAGTACATTCCCGAGCACATGCTCACCCGCGAGTTCCTGCAAGAAATACGCAACTTGCTCACCGAACGTGGCGTGCTGGCGGCCAACACGTTTTCATCCAGCCGCCTGTACAACTACGAATCCATCACCTATCAAACCGTGTTCGGCGACTTCTTCAATCTGAGAGATGCCAACCGCATCATCCTGCTGCGCCAGGGCGGCCTGCCAGACAAGGCCGAATTGCAACGCAATGCCGCCACACTCGCCGACAAGTTCAGGCCGCTGGAAGTCGATAGCGACTTCCTGCTGCCCAGGATGACGGTCAACAAAGACTGGCCGAGCAATACCCGCGTGCTGACGGATCAGTATTCGCCGGCGAATTTGTTGAATAGCAGGTAACTTCTCCCCAAGGGAGAGGGGGTATGCAGCACGTTGCTCAACGTCTTCCAGCCTGCGACATTTCTCAAGGATTGTTAATGCAAACCACCCACAGGCCTGGGCTATGCTTTGATGCCTTGCCGAACCGCCAACCCTGAACTTGCTGAGCACTCCATGAACCTTAAACAGTCCTTGCTCGTCACCTTGCTGATGGCATGCAGCACTGCCTTTACCCAGGCCGCAGTGCAGCCACCTACTGGCATCACACAGGCTACTTCGGTGGAAGGAATCACCGAGTATCGTCTCGACAATGGCCTGAAGGTGCTGCTGTTTCCGGATGCGTCCAAGCAGACCATCACGGTCAACATCACTTATCTGGTGGGTTCGCGTCACGAGAATTATGGCGAGACCGGCATGGCGCATCTGCTGGAACACATGCTGTTCAAGGGCACGCCCAGGCATCCCAACATTCCGGCGGAACTCACCGCACATGGTGCGCGGCCCAACGGCACCACCTGGTTTGACCGCACCAATTACTTTGAAACCTTTGCGGCAACGGACGACAACCTGAAATGGGCGCTGGATCTGGAAGCGGATCGCATGGTGAATTCGTTTGTGGCGAAGAAAGATCTCGACACCGAAATGACCGTGGTGCGCAACGAGTTTGAGTCGGGTGAGAACAACCCCGGCTCGGTGCTGGAGGAACGCATCATGTCCACCGCGTTTCTCTGGCACAACTATGGAAAATCCACCATTGGCGCGCGCGCCGATATCGAGAATGTGCCCATCGAACGTCTGCAGGCGTTCTACAGAACCTACTACCAGCCCGACAATGCCGTGCTGCTGGTGGCCGGCAAGTTTGATGAAGCAAAGACACTGGGCTGGATCAAGGAATACTTCGGCGGCATTGCCAGACCGGCCCGCACCCTGCCCGCCATCTATACGATTGATCCCACTCAGGACGGCGAACGCGAAGTCATCCTGCGTCGTACCGGTGACGTGCAAGTTGTCGGCGCGGCCTATCACGTACCCAACGGCGCACATGCCGACTTTGCTGCGCTGGACATCATTTCTGAAGTGCTGGGTGATGAACCTTCAGGACGTCTGTATAAATCGCTGGTAGAGAGCAAACAGGCCGCCAGCATCTACAGCTGGAGCTACCAGCTGCATGATCCCGGCGTGGCGCTGATGTTTGCCGAAGTGCGCCAGGGTGATTCGCTGCAGACTGCACGCGACACCTTGATCAGGACTATCGAAAGCCTGACCACGCAGGCGCCTACGCAAGAAGAAGTGGAACGGGCGCGCGCCAACCTGCTGAAACAGATTGAACTGAATCTCAATGACTCCGGCGGCATCGGTCGTACGCTGAGCGAGTGGATGGGCATGGGCGACTGGCGTCTGTACTTCCTGCATCGCGATCGCCTGCGCAGCGTGACCACTGCCGATGTGCAGCGGGTTGCTGCTGCGTACTTCAAACCCAGCAATCGCACCGTGGGTTTGTTCTATCCCACCGAAAAGCCGGAACGCGCCGAGATTCCAGCCAAGCCGGATGTAGTCGCGCTGCTGAAGGACTACAAGGGTGATGCCGCGCGCTCAGCCGGTGAAGAATTTGAGCCTTCGCCCGCCAACATTGATAACCGCACTGCCCGCAGCACCTCGGCTACCGGTATCAAGCTGGCGCTGTTAGCCAAGAAGACCCGCGGCAACACCGTCACCGTCAATCTGAACCTGCGCTTTGGCAGTGAACCAAGCCTGCGCAATCGCAGCGCGGCAGCATCACTGGCTGGCGGCCTGTTGATGCGCGGCACCAGCCAGCATACGCGCCAGCAAATCACGGATGAATTGAATCGCCTGCAAGCCCGGGCACGGGTATCCGGTGGCGCTACCGGCGCCAGCGCCAGCATCGAAACCACCCGTGAAAAGCTGCCCGAAGTCATGAAGCTGGTGGCTGAGCTGCTGCGCAATTCCACCCTTCCCGCGACTGAGTTCGAGCTGCTGAAACAGGAGCGGCTCGCGGCCATTGAGCAGCAACGCACTGAACCGCAGTCACTGGCCAGCATTGCACTGCAAAAACATCTCAGTCCGTTTGCCAAGAGGCGATGTGCGCTACGTGTCCTCGGTTGAAGAAACCATTGCCGATATCAATGGCGTCACGCTGGAACAGGCCAGAGCGTTCTACAAGGAATTTTACGGCGCTGCCAATGGCGAGTTGAGTGTGGTCGGCGACTTCGATGCAGCGGCCTTGAAGAAGCAGTTTGATCAACTGTTCAGCGGCTGGCGCTCGCAGCAACCGTTCGTGCGTGTGCCCAGCCTGTATCAGGGTGCCGCCGCAATCAATCAGTCCATTGAAACGCCGGACAAGGCCAACGCCATTTACTACGCCGGCACGCAATTGCAGTTGCGTGATGATGATCCGGACTATGCCGCGATGACGCTGGGCAACTACATGCTGGGCGGCGGCTTCCTCAACTCACGCCTGGCGGTGCGCGTGCGCCAGAAAGAAGGTTTGAGCTATGGTGTGGGCTCGCAATTCAACGCCAGTTCGCTGGATAAAGTCGGCACCTTCATGGTGTATGCGATTTATGCGCCGGAGAACCTGAGCAAGCTTGATGCGGCCATCCGGGAAGAGTTACAGAAAGCCATCAGCGAAGGATTCACGCCTGAAGAAATTCAGGCAGCAAAATCCGGCTGGCTGCAATCACGCCAGGTCAGCCGCGCGCAGGATGCGGAACTCGCCGGCAAGCTCTCCGGCTATCAGTTCCTGAATCGCAAACTGGCCTGGGATGAAGCACTGGAAAAGCAGGTGGCAGCGCTCACGCCGGAACAGATCAAAGCTGCCTTCCAGCGTCATCTGGATGTCAGCAAACTGAGTATTGTGAAGGCGGGAGATTTTGCGAAGGCAAGCGCAGCACCCTCACCCCAACCCTCTCCCTGAGGGAGAACATAAGAACCAAGTCGAAGTTAATAACCCGTCGGACAATGTTATCCGACGTAGGGGCGGCTCGTGAGCCGCCCTCTTCCTGGTGTTCTTAGGACACAGGAAGGGCGGCTCACGAGCCGCCCCTACGCAAGGACATGTACTGCATTACACGCTACGCAGTAATTCTTCCAGCGGCATATTTGCAGCTGTATTTTCTGCATGGGGCGCCAGTTCGCGTGGATCGAAGTCGTCGACATTGATCAGCTCCATGACCTTGTGGTCATAGTCCCGCAACAACTGCGCTTCGTCGCTGGTGAGCAGACCAATGGCCAGTGCCTGTTCAATCTGCTGTGGTAGATCCAGCGCTGATATGCGACCGGTCTTCACGCCTTCAACACGGATGCGACGCTCCAGCGGTTCAGCGGCATCAGTCAGTGACAAGGCCTCCTGCAACAGGCCCAGGGCATTGTGCGATTCGATGGTGGTGTAAATGCCTGCACCCATGCGGGTGCGCGTCTCGGTCACCGCCATCATGCTGTTCGCCACCAGCGCACCCAGCTTGTCACCGGGTGCAAAGTAAGTACGGCCACGCGGGAAGATCACCACACGCATCAGCATCGACATGAAGCGATTGGGAAAATTGCGCAGAAAACCATGCAGCTGTTCCTGTGCCTGATACAGCAGGTGCCGGCAGGCCCATTCCACCAGGGGCAGATCGGCTGCGGGACGACCCTGATTTTCATAGTGTTTGAGCACGGTGGAAGCCAGGTACATGTTGGACAGCACATCGGCAAGCCGACCTGAGAGCGTTTCTTTCTTCTTCAGATAGCCGCCCAGACTGAGCATGGCGACATCAGAAGCAAACGCAAACGACGCGCTGAAACGATTGATGTGCTGAAAGTAGCGCCGCGTCGGCTGGATATCCGGCGTGTGTGAGAAACGCGCCAGCGTCAGCGCCATCACCAGCGAACGCACCGCATTGCTGATGGTAAAGCCAACATGCGCGAACAGGGCTTGATCAAATTCACGTACGCCTTTTTCCTTGTCCTTGTTGCGCGCGGCATTCATTTCCTTCAGCACAAAGGGATGACAGCGAATCGCGCCCTGTCCGAAAATCATCAGCGTGCGTGTAAGAATGTTGGCGCCTTCCACCGTAATGGCGATTGGCACACTCTGATAACCACGACCGAGATAGTTTTTCGGCCCCAGACAGATGCCTTTGCCGCCCTGCACGTCCATGGCGTCGTTGGCCACCTTGCGACCAAACTCGGTGATGTTGTACTTGAGAATGGTGGACGGTACGGCGGGACGTTCACCGGCATCAAGCGATGCGACGGTGACTGAGCGCGCGGCATCCATGATGTAGGCCATGCCGACGATACGCGCCACCGCTTCCTGCACACCTTCGAGTTGCCCGATCGACACATTGAACTGGCGGCGAATGCGGCAATACGCACCCGATGCATAAGCCGCAGCGACTGAAGCGCCCGTGGTATTGGAAGGCAGCGAGATACAGCGCCCAACGGATAATTGCTCCACCAGCATGCGCCAGCCCTGCCCGGCCATCTTCGGCCCGCCAATGATGTAATCCAGTGGTACGAACACATCGGTGCCGAACACCGGGCCGTTCTGGAACGGCGTATTCAAGGGGAAGTGACGCCGCCCGATGCGAATGCCCGGCGTGTTGCGCGGAATCAACGCGCAAGTAATGCCGTAGTCAGTCTGCTCACCACCCAGCCCAAATTGTTTCAACAAGCCTTCCGGATCGCGCAACTGAAACGCCAGACCGACAATGGTCGCCACCGGCGCCAGCGTGATATAACGCTTGCTGAAGTTGAGCTTGATGCCAACGATTTCCTGACCATTGAACAACCCCTTGCACACTACGCCAATGTCGGGAATGGAGGCTGCGTCGGAACCGGCGCGTGGCCCGGTCAGCGCAAAGCAGGGAATCTCCTCACCGCGCGCCAGACGCGGCAGGTAGTAGTTCTTCTGTTCTTCCGTGCCGTAGTGTTGCAACAGCTCGCCAGGCCCCAGTGAATTTGGCACACACACGGTGGAGCTTACTGTTGCCGACTTGCTGCCGATCTTCACCAGCACGCAGGAGTGCGCATAGTTGGAAAAGCCCAACCCGCCATACTGCTTGTGAATGATCATCGCGAAGAAACGATGCTGCTTGATGAAGCTCCACATCTCCGGCGGCAGATCGGCGCGGCGATGCGTGATGTCCCAGTCATCAATCATGCGGCACAGTTCTTCGGTGGGGCCATCGATGAAGGCCTGTTCTTCGGCGGTCAGTGCCGGTGGTGCAGCACCCAGCAATTTCTCCCACTTCGGCGCGCCACTGAACAGCTCACCATCCCACCATACCGTGCCTGCGGCCAGCGCCTCGGCTTCGGTGGTGGACATGGCCGGCAACATGCGCCGATAGGTGCGCAGAAAGGGCCGGCTGATCAGACGAATGCGCAGGAAATTAACATTGAGCAGGATCAGCACGGCGAGAATCAGCCACAGCGGAATGACCACCAACAGGTTGACGCTGCCGAATATCGTGTACGCCACGACACCGATGGCAAACAGCGCAGTGCCGGTCAGCAACGACGCGCGCTGATACGCCAGGTAACAACCGCCAACGATCAATGCCAGTAGCCAGATGAGTCCAGACACGATACCGCACCCCGCGCATTGTTGATCCATCACGATGATGGGCAACACACTAGCTCCGTGCCCGCAACTCGGCAAGCAGGGATTGGGCAATCACTCTGCTGTTGCCGATCAGACTGTCAAGGAAGGTTTCATTTACCGCTTCCGTTCGCGTTGAGCCCTGAGTCTGTCGAAGGGTCGGAACGCTCTTTAAAGTCTGCGGGTTTTTCGGAATAACCCTTCGACGAGCTCAGGGCGAACGGAGTAAATCAGAGATTCCACAGGTTCTACTGAAATCGTCCCGGCTTGCTCAGCCAGCCATCCACATAGTCATAGATGATTTTTGTGTAGTCGCCGCCCTCGACGAACACCAGCGTCTTGTCGGCACTCCTGGCAAGTTCGTGGACGATTTCTGCCGCCAGAAACTCCCAACGCCCGGTCACGCCCACCGTCAACAACGGCACCTGGATGCGCTGCACATTGCCTGCCGGGATGGTGTAGCTGGAAGTCCAGTCCACACCCTGGATGGAATCTTCATCGTAGCCGAAGTCGTCAGTGACTCGAACCGCGTAGGTACCGAGGAACTTGCGCACCGTGGTCCGCAATGCGCCGGTACCCATCAGCGGCGTGGTGCGTTCCAGGTTCACCGGCGCGCGCACCGACTGGATAATTTGTGTGTTGAGGCTGCCGTCCCTGCGCAACAACGGCCAGGCATTGCGGGTGCGCGACAGAAACCGCGGGTCCTGCGTAAAGAACTTGTTGTTGAAGGGATTGGTGGCAATGCCCGGTATCTCAAACGGTTCATCGTCAGCGAAGCGCCCCTGCCCTGCATTGATTTTCTGCAGGCGATCCTGCGCCATCTCGATCAGGCGGTTTTCCCGCCGCGCCACGCCGGCATGAAAACGCTTGGTGAACACGTCGCTGTACTTCGCGCCCTTGGGATCGAACCCGTTTGCCGGATTCCACAGGTCCAGCGCCGGATCGATGTTCATCCCCGAGTTTTCATCCACAACGGCCGGGTCGATGCTGAACAACGCCATCATCGCCGAGCCGTAATTGGCATTCATCACCATCAGGCCATCGGCGGCCGGCAGGCCTGCCAGCGTGTCCGGACACTTGTGAATCTTTTCCGGTCCCTGACAGGCCGGCAGACCGCCTTCGGCTACGGACTGGTAGCTGGACAACAACACACCACCGCCGCTGTTACCCAGCAGCACCACCTTGCGAACTCCCGGCTGCTTGCGCAGCCAGGCAACGCCCAGCTTGGCATCGAGCAGCGACCGATCCATGGTGAAATCATTTTCAGTACCCGATTTGGAGGTCGTATTGTTGGCGCACAACACCCGATAGCCGCGCTTCGATAACTCCGTACAGGCGACAAACTCCAGGTAGTCCTCCGTAGGATGCATGACCAACAGGGCGATCCCTGCCTTCGGGCCGGGCATCACCGGTTCGTAAAACACGCCGGGCACACCCGCGCCCAGGCGCACGAACGTGCTGCGGATCTCCTGAGCCTGTGCGTGACTGGGCATCATCAACCAGACACCCAGCATCACTGCAAACAACGGCAATCGGCTTTTCATGTGGTATCCCCTGGAAACACTGCGTTCATCAGTAGTGCGGATCATTTCGCCCGTTGCATCGTGATGATGCTACGCGACATGTCGCTGTCCGGCCAGTTGGTCATCGCGCGCCACGGGTGAGTACCTGCTGGCGATGCGCTTGCATGCAATGATTGTCGCTCAGCATTCTCGCTTGTCTGACCAATGCAGCGTTGCGGTAACTGCGATCTGATGTTCGGCACAATCCCCCGAACCATCGCCTCGTGACTTACACGCATGGCTTACTCATCATTGCTCGACGTCGACTCATTGCTCCACAACTTGCGGTCAAGAAGATGCTCGATTATTGGCTCAAGACGATATCTCTCTTCCACACTCCAGTGGTAGGCCTTCTCTGTTACCGCTAGTACTTGGAACGTGTAGTCCTTGGTAAACGGCGCTAGTGCATCGTTTGCCTCAGGAATGACCAGAGGCTTTGCCATGTCCGTAGCAACGAAAGGCGCAGGATCTATGGCTTCGGCATCTGAGTGCGCAACTAACTTGTTGCGACAGTGCAGAATGTACCGTGTAGTTCCCGTTCAGCATCAGACAAGCTAGACAGTAGTTCACTAGAAAGGCTCGATATTCGACCGATGCGAGAAGCACCCATCGAATTGAAAGGTCTCGCATATGACACTACCAATGAGCTGTACAACGCGCGCAGCAAGAGATCGTCCCCTCCAGAAGCCGCGAAAGATTGTATCGTGTTCTGCCAGTATCGGTACTGCGCCAACGGTACGCGTGTTTGAAGTCGCCGTAAGAAATGATGAGTCGATAGTAAAACCGCAACCAACTTCGCTCAACTTGGTAGGCAAATTGTTCTCCAGATGGAACCCTAGCGCCACCAATATGCCGTGAAAAAAGACCGAACGTTTTGCGAGTCGGGCGACCGAAGGAAGTGGGCATGATTGGCATATTTAGGTTAAGTCTTGCCGTGACCAGATATACCGCCAACACGATGAAAGACGCGAGGAATGATAAGACTGTAATAAAACCAACGCTCCAATATTGAGGGCTTGCGCCGCAATACAATTGGCTGAGCTTTTCCGCGAGCCTCACAATCAGCGACGAGTTTCCGAGCTTCCTCCAAATTCCACTGCGGATTCATCATGATTCGGTGCTGCACGAAAAGACCAGCAAGAATGGAGACCAACTGAAGTGGAAAGGCCGCCTTTGCAAACGACGCAAACTCGGTAGCCGTCAGAAGCTTGTCTGATAGTGCTGCGAGCAATGAGAAGCTACCCACCGCCAACGACAATACTAACCGCGTAAATGTCGCATAGTCGTCGTGATGCTGATTGAGTAGCTTGTGTTCAAGCGACAAAAATGATTGATGCGGTTCCATGCCTTGACCTAACTTGTTTTAATCGTGCTGGATAACACCAGTATCAACAGATCCCTTCAATAACCCAGCTGAGCGTAGCCCATGCGGTAGCAGGAACAACCAGCCGTCACGATCCAGAAAGGGTACCGATCAAGCCGGCAAGCGCTCCTCATAAATCACCGGTCGATTGAGCAACAACAAGGCCCGCCCAGTACGAAGCCTAGAGCGGGCCTTGTTTTCAACAGAAGGGCGGTTAACAACCGCCCCTACGGTCAGAGAAGGAGAAAAGGTAGAATGGGGGGGGGGAAGAGGCCCGCCCAGTAGGAAACTTGAGCAGGCCTTGTATCAACAGAAGGGCGGTTCGCGAACCGCCCCTACGGTCAATTGAGATTACGGCAGCAATTCCTTCACGCCGTCTTTCTCTTCCAGCAACTCCTTGTGCGTGGCGTCCATGCGGGCGCGGCTGAATTCGTTGATGGCGAGGCCCTGCACGATGGCGTACTTGCCGTCCTTGCAGGTAACGGGATAACCATAGATCACGCCGGGGGCAATGCCATAGCTGCCATCAGACGGAATGCCCATGCTCACCCAGTCGCCTTCGTTGGTGCCCAGTGCCCAGTTGCGCATGTGGTCGATGGCGGCGGACGCAGCCGATGCAGCCGAGGACAAGCCGCGTGCCTTGATGATGGCCGCGCCGCGCTGTTGCACAACGGGGATGAAGGTGTCGGCGTACCAGGCCTGATCCACCAGCGACAAGGCAGCTTTGCCGTTTACCTGTGCGTTATGCAGATCGGGATACTGCGTGGCGGAGTGATTGCCCCACACGGTGACATGCTTGATGTTCGTTGTATGCACACCGGTCTTTTCAGCCAGCTGCGAAATGGCGCGGTTGTGATCCAGACGCAGCATGGCGGTGAAGTTGGCTGCATTGAGGCCGGGTGCATTGCTCTTGGCGATCAGTGCATTGGTGTTGGCGGGGTTGCCGACCACCAGTACTTTGACATTGCGATTGGCCACGGCATCCAGCGCCTTGCCCTGTGCTGAGAAAATCTGTGCATTGGCCATCAGCAGGTCTTTGCGTTCCATGCCGGGGCCGCGCGGACGGGCGCCGACCAGCAGGGCGTAGTCGCAATCCTTGAAGGCGACCTTGGCGTCATCGGTAGAGACGATCTTGTTCAAGGTCGGGAAGGCGCAATCGTTCAGCTCCATTTCCACACCGGCCAGCGCACCCAGCGACGGGGTGATTTCCAGCAGGTGCAGATTAACTGGCTGATCGGGGCCGAGCATGGCGCCCGAAGCAACGCGGAAGGCCAGGGCATAACCGATATTGCCGGCCGCGCCGGTGATTGCGACATTGACGGGGGCTTTCATGCAACTCTCTCCAGAGGAAATTCGGAACAAATGCGGCGGAAACCGAAAATTGGGGCGCGAATTCTAGCAGCAAAATCGCCCCACGGCGTCCCGGGAAAACCTGCTGGAAAAACCTACTGACTGGATGACAAGTCACGTTCCAGCAAGACCCGCCGCGTGGGGTAGGCAAAGGCAATACCTTCGCGCTCGAATGCGGCCAGCATGGCCATATTGATTTCATGCTGCACATCCATGCTGTCCTTGAACTGGGCAGACAGCACGAAGTACGCGGTCTCGAACTCGATGGCGGAATCAGCAAAACGCAGCAGGTGGCAACGATCAAAACGCACCGACGACTGTGCTTCGACAATTTCGCGCAGCAACACCGGCACCCGCTCCAGTCTGGCGCGCGGGGTTTCGTAGGTCAGTCCGATGTTGAACACCATGCGCCGTTCGTCCATGCGGCCAAAATTGCGCAGCCGGCTTTTCAGCAGATCGGCATTGGACAGGATGATCTGCTCGCCGGTGACGCTGCGCAGGCGGGTGCTCTTGATGCCGATCTGTTCCACCTTGCCATGAAAATTGTCCAGCATCAGCGAATCACCGACCACGAAGGGTTTGTCGAGCGTGATCGACAAGGACGCCAGCAGATCACCCAGTACATTCTGTACCGCCAGCGCGACGGCAATGCCGCCAATGCCGAGACCGGCCACCAGCGTGGTGATGTTGACGCCGAGGTTGTCGAGCGTCAGCAGCAGCACAATCGACCAGATGACCACCCGGATGATCACCGCGACAAGGCCCAGCGTGCCGGCGCTGGCGCGATCATGCGCCGCCATGTCGCGGCGTTTGCTTTCTATCCAGGCCAGCGCTGCCGTGGTTGCCCAGATACCCACCTGCCAGCAGACAGCAATCAGCAGGATGGTTTTGGCAACATCATGCGCGGATACCGGCGTGCTCAACGTCAGCATGCCGGCGAACAGGCTCAGCAGAGTAAGGAAAGTGGTCGTGGTGCGGCTGGCGATCTGCAACGGAATCTCCAGCAGCTCGACACGATCAGTCTGCGCCATGCGCCGGTAGTTACGCCGCACCAGACGACGCACCAGCGTGGTCACCAGCAGAATGACGGCGGCCACCGCAATGGCCCATAGCCACTGGCTGACCGAATTATCCAGATACAGATCATCGAGCGTGACAAGCAAGGGGTTCATGTTCGGGAATGTGCGCAGTGAAGGAACGATGTATCACCGTAGCCAAGCATGGCCGCGATTTCAAGCCGCGCGACCGCAGGCACGGGTTGTGCTGATGCGACCAGCGCGTAAACTGTTCGCTCCATTACTGCTGGAGTCCGCATGTATCGTCTGGTCTGGGAGTTTGACGCGAAACCCGAACGCGTCGCTGATTTCGAGAAGGTCTACAGTCTTGAGGGTCGCTGGACCACGTTTTTCTGTCTGAGCCCGGACTACCTGGGTACCCAGCTGTATCGCAACACCACAGATGCCAACCGCTTTGTCATTGTGGATACCTGGCGCTCACGCACTGCCTATGAAACCTTTCGCAAGGCCAATGCGGCTGAATACGCCACCCTGGATGAATGGTGCCGGCAATTGCTCGACCATGAACGCATGCTGGGCGTGACGGATGATGGCAAGGGTTGAATTCAATAGATCTTTGAATAGCCTGCCTCTGTCAGAATCTGTCTATCCAATCATCGGATCGACGGCCTGATACTCCTCCAGCTGGCCGAGCGAGGCACTGCCAGCACCTATCTCCGGTTCTGTGAGAAATGCGGGCTAGGCCGCCCGCGCCGCCGTCACGACCAACTGCCATGGACTGCCCGGCCGTGCCGCGAGACGCTCTGCCGCGAGCGCAGTCACGAGCTTTGTGTCGTCGCCGCGCCGTGCGGCCTCGAGCAGCGTCAGGTCCAGTACGTCGCGCTGTGCATGGCTGCCACCAAACACCGCCGCGCCATTGCGCACGCTACGCAACAGCCGCGCGGCTGCGCCGTATTCGCCACGAACGAATGCGATGAGCGCCTGGCTTACGGGCTGACCCACCTCGCGCGTGAAGCGCGCGTTGTCATCGTCGCGCTGCATGGCCTCCTCCTGTGCCTGCAGGAGCATCGCCAGCTCCGTGGCGCGCCCAGCGCGCAGGAACGCCATCGTGGCGTGCACGTCGTTGAAGGCGTAGTTGCCCGAGGTCGCATGCGGCGCCCAGTTGTCCGCGAGCGCGCTCCAACGATCACCCACGTTCACCCCGCGCAGCTCGAGGCGCCACAGAAGCGCAGCGGCATCCACCATCTCGAGGGCGATGGTCGAACGCTTGCCGTAGATCGAGCCATCGAACAGCTCGAGCACGGCGTCAAGCTCACCGAGATCAAGATGAAACACCGCGAGGTGCCACCAGTTATGCACGGCCAGGAAACTGTCGCGCGACCATACGTCGGGGTTGGCGCGCATCCATGCGATGCCCTCACGCTTGCGCCCTGTCATTTCGTGCACGTGTGCAACCGCATGCTGCGCCCAGCCATCGCGGGGCTCGAGCTCCACGGCGCGACGCCCCAGTGTCTCGGCACGCGCATAGTCACCACTTTCCTCGAGCCCGAAGGCGTACATGCCGAGCAGCGAGTGATAGCCGGGCATGCGCTCCTGCCATGCGGGCAGCGCACGGGCGATCCGGTCGCGCAGCATGCGCGACTGCCCGGTGAAGAAATCGAGTTGATGCCCCACCAACAACGCCAGCGCATCGTGTGGATGGGCGATGCTCACGTCCTCGAGCGTGCGTGCGGCGTCATGCCAGCGCCCGTCCAGAAGCAGGCGGATCGCGGCGAGATGACCGCGTTCACGATCGTTCGCAGGCAGCGGGGCAGCGCGCTCCCACGAGGTCTGCGCCAATGCCAGGGCGGGGGCCTCGGTGCTTAGCAGCATCAGCCAGGCACGCAGGGCGTGCGCCATCACCATGTCCGGCGCCACGCCGCTGGCGGCATCGGCGACGCTCAGGGGGTCGCCGATGTAACACTGCAGCAGGCTCAGCCCGTGCTCAAAGTGCTCGACACCGGCAGGCGTCGCGCCAGAATAGAGGTTTCCAAGTTGATCACGTAACAGCATGGCCAGGCTCCTCTCGATGGTCTTGTCGATGGCGTGTATTGTGGGTGGCGGATGCCGGGCCGGATATGACTGGGACGCCGGATGTCCTGACCGAAACGCCGCCGCTGCCCGCGTGCACCCGGAGGAAGTGCGATGACAATGGACGCATTGTCGGATCTGATCCGCGTTGTCCGCCTGACGGGTGGTGTGTTCCTCGATGCGCAGTTCAGCGCACCCTGGTGCGTTCACTCGCAGGTCGAGCCCGGGGAATGCCGTCCCTATCTGCTCGAAGCGCGACACATCATCTCTTTTCACTACGTGGTGCAGGGCAGCCTGCTCATCCTGGTCGACGGCGAGCCGCCCCTGCGCCTGCGCACCGGCGACATCGTGCTGTTGCCGCGCAACGATGCGCATGTGCTCGGTAGTGCGCTGGGCCTGGTGCCAGAGCGCGTCAGCTTGCAGCCTCCCGAGGACGGCAGCCTGCCGCGCATGGTTCATGGCGGTGGCGGCGAGCGCGCGCACATCGTCTGTGGTTTCCTTGGTTCCGACGCGCCGGCGAGCCCGCTGCTCGCCACCTTGCCACGCGTGCTCTCACTGAACGTCGCGGAATCGGGCGCGGGCGACTGGATCGCGAGTTCGTTCCAGTTCGCGGCGCGCGAGCTGGGCGCGGGGCAGCTCGGTTCCGCGAGCATCATCTCGCGACTGTCGGAGTTGCTGTTCGTCGAGGCGCTGCGGCGCTACGTCGCAACCCTGCCGCCGCAACAGCAAGGGTGGCTCGCCGCACTGCGCGATCCGTTCGCCGCGCGTGCGCTCGCGCTCATGCATTCGCGGCCCGCGCATGCGTGGACGGCGGAAGAGCTCGCGAGCCTCGTGGGCCTGTCTCGCTCTGCCTTCGCCGAACGCTTCACAGTGCTGACAGGTCAGCCACCCATGCAGTATCTCGCGCAGTGGCGCATGCAGCTCGCGGCGCAGCGACTGCGTGGCAGCAGCGAGCCGCTGGCGCGCATTGCGACGGAAATCGGCTACGACTCAGAATCCGCTTTCAGCCGGGCGTTCAAGCGACAGTTCGGCGCGCCGCCCGCAGCCTGGCGCAGCGCGCGTTCGCGTGACGAGGATTCGCCGGCGTCATGATCGGGCAACCAGGATTGGAGCCGGGCCGTCTTCATGTGTCCACAAACTCCCTTGTTCAAAATACATGCTGATCGACGCAACCGAGGCCGCTAAGACAGAACTCGTTGAAGCGTTCATGCAAGCTACTGTCTCGGCGGCACAACCTACATCGGGCGACAATACTCCTCTGCAAGCTCAACGGAAGCTATCGGAAACTCAAGTCGATGGCAACGCTACTGACAAGCAAGTTGCCTTCATAAAAGGCGTCAAAATCCGCGTGACAAAATGGGTAACGGATGCAGGAGAACTCGAACGAAAATTTGCCGAGATCGACCTATCTGACGTTCTTACGCCAGAGAATTTAACCTCACCTGCTGCAATCATCTCGTCAAAGCAGAAACTCAGCCAACTACAAGCCCTCATCTCCAAACGCAATGTCATGTTGCAACGATATATGAAGGGTAATCTGGAATATTTTCAGACAACAAATGTTGATGAACCGACTAGGCGCGAAGCCATAAGCAGTTTTAATGCAGGGAAGGACAGCACTCTCAAGGCTTACGACGAACTTGGAAACGCGCAGCTCGCAAGCCTGCAAAGTATCCAGGAAATGCTGAACTTCGCTGAAAATAGCTTGGGCCGAACCAGCGTTGAAAATAGTCAGATCGTGTTCGAAACTCAGCACCAGTTAGAACAGTATCAGTCGATTTCCACCAAAATTCAGCAAACAGCAGCGCACGAGGAGGCAGTTACAAAAAAAATGGCCGAGCTACGAAATGCGTCCCGCAGGACGCTGGTCAGTGAATACAACTAGCGGCCGAACCAGTGGGAAAAGCATTCACGCGTAGCTCTGGACTCCAATTGTCTTTCCTATCTCATAGATGCACTCAATGCAGGCGCGGCGCCTGTCGCCATTGATCTGCTTCGTGGGCAAAAGCTAGCACTTGTTCGCATCTTGTTCTATGACGAATGGGGCTTGTACGTTACGCCCAAGGTAACTGAAGAATGCGCACGCATACGGAATGTGAGTCGATCTGCCGTTCACACAAGCTGGCTAAGCAGCATCTTCTCGGAAGTGAAGCCGATTAATACCACGAACGTTTTATCGAGAAATATTCAGCTACTGAAGTCTCACAGCGATCCAGATGACTGCTGCATACTCGCTGAGGCGGAAGATGCGGGCCTGCGCGTCCTACTTACGTATGACAACAACTTTATTACGCGACTGAGTAATCATACGGTGGTGAAACTTATGCGACCAGCGGACTATTGGATCAATTTGCGCATCCCGAAGGGAGCGGCACCAAAAACCGTACCACATACGACAAACCCATTGAACGCAGTACGTTGGTGGCGCTGGGAGTAACATCAACGACTGTCTTAGCTTGCACCGAGCCGGGGGATTGGAGCCGGACCGTCGATCCGTAGGTATTCATGCACTCCTGTTCAAACTACATGTGGATCGACTCACATGCACCATTCACAAGGGTAATCCAATAGATCTCTGAATAGCCATGCCTCTCTCAGAACCTGTCTATCCAATCATCAACACGCTCTCACCACGCGAGATGGCTTCGGGCGTGCCGTATAACACCACGACATCACCTTCTCTGAAGAGGGTTTCCGCATCAGGCTGGCGACCGACGATGCCATCGCGACGGATGGCGTTCACGCTGACCTCGGCCTCTGCCAGTTTGAGCTGGGCAATGCTGCGGCCAATGGCATAGGCGTTGCGCGGCAGTACGACGGTGTGCAGTTCTTCGCGCAACGAATGGGTTTCATCCAGCGGGCGCGCGTCCTGACGACGGAAGATGCGCCGCAGCAGGGTGTAACGGTTATCGCGAATGTCACCGACGGTTTTCACCACGCGTGATACCGGCATGCCCAGCAGCATCAGCATGTGCGACATCAGCATCAGGCTGGCTTCGAGGGTTTCCGGCACCACTTCGGTAGCGCCGGCTTTCTGCAATTGATCGAGCTTGGTGTCGTCCTGGGTACGCACCAGCACCGGCACCTCGTTACGCAACTCGCGCACGCTGCGCAGGATGCGCAAGGCCAGATTCGGATCGGAGAAGCTGATCACCAGCACGGTGCAATGCGCCAGCCCCACGGCTTGGAGAATCTCCGGCTCGGCGGCATCACCGTAGATCACCGGATCACCGGCCTGCCGCGCTTCCTGCACGCGCTTCGGGTCCATGTCCAGTGCGATGTATTCGTAGCCATGTTTTTCCAGTGCGCGCGCCAGATTCTGGCCGACACGGCCAAAGCCGCACAGGATGACGTGATTGCGTTGCGCCACGGTTTGCGTGGCCGCCAGTTCGCGCTTCAGCTCATTCAGTTCATCACCATGATGACGCAGCAGGAAGTCCGTGACGCGCGAGTTATGGCGGATCAGGAACGGACTGAGCACCATGCTGACCACGGTGGCCGCCAGCAGGGGCTGAATCACCTCATTGCTGATCAGCCGGTCATTCAATGCCAGCGTCAGCAACGCGAAGCCGAATTCACCGCCTTGCGCAATCACCAGTCCGGTCTGGATGGCTTCCTGCCAGCTTTTGGCATGATGTCTGGCCAGCACGGTGACGATCACCGCCTTGCTCAGTTGCATCAGCAATACCAGCACCAGCACCAGCCACCACTTGTCCACCAGCAGTTGCAGATCCAGCAAGGTGCCGACGGTAATGAAGAACAGGCCGAGCAGGATGTCGCGGAACGGCCGGATCACCACTTCAATCTGGTGCCGGTATTCGGTTTCAGCCAGCATCATGCCGGCAAGGAAAGCGCCCAGCGCCAGTGACAAGCCCACTTGATTGGTGGCCCAGGCGCTGGCCAGCGTCACCAGCAATACGGTGAGCGTGAATACTTCCGTGCTGCGCGTATGGGTGATTTCATGAAACAGCGGACGCAGCAGCCAGCGACCGGCGGCAATCACGAACAACAAGGCGATACCCGCGCGCAACAACGCACCGCCGATGACCACCGGATCGAAAATAGTCAGCTGTCCGCGCAGGGCGCTTTCCAGCGCCAGCAAGGGCACAAAGGCCAGATCCTGAAACAGCAGGATGCCGATGGCGAGTCGACCATGCGGTTTGTTGATCTCCATCTGTTCGGTGAGTTGCCGAACGACAATGGCCGTGGAAGACATGGCCAGCGCACCGCCCAGCACAATCGCCACCAGCAACGGCGCACCCAGCAACCATGCCGTGCCGCCAATCAATGTCGTGGTCAGGATTACCTGCGCACCGCCCAGGCCGAATACTTCCCAGCGCATGGCCAGCATGCGTGGATAGGAAAATTCCAGCCCCAGCGTGAATACCAGAAACACCACACCGTATTCGGCCAGCACCTTGGTGGTCTCGCTGCCGGCCACGCTCAGTGCTTCCGGCCCCAGCAACATGCCCACCGCCAGATAACCCACAATCGGCGGCAGCTTCAAACGCCGCAGCACCGTCACCACCAGCACCGAGCTGGCGAGCAGGATCAGCAGTTGTCCCAGAGCATTGGTGTGCATGGCTTGAAGAGTAAGCGATGCGAGCACAGGCGGTCGAGGGTACTGACTCTCTGGGCAGGGCAGACACCGTGTTAGGGCCTGTCGTCAAACTATTCCATCGCTGCGTTGGAGTCTCTGAAAGCGCCAGGCAAGGCGCGAGGAGTGAGGTTTGGTCATTCCAAATAAGCGACGAGTAACGCGGCATGGCGCTTTCGGAGGCCCAACCCGAAGGGACGGGGCCAAAAGGACTCAGGACTTTGTTGCACCTCGCTTGAGTACCCACGTTTATCAATTGGGTACACTGCGCTCGGTGCGCCGCGTCCTGAGTCCTTTTGACCTCCGTCGCAGCGATGGAATAATTTGACGACAGGCCCTAGGATTCGCGCCGATGCTGACCACGGAACACCAAGCGGATACGTTGCTGCTGCGCCTCTCGGGCCGCTGGACTGTGCAACGCCTGCCGGAGATCGAGCGGGCGCTGCGTACGCTGCCACTGAATGGACTCAAGCAGGTGCAGGTGGATTGCGCTGCGCTGGAACGCGCCGACCTGAGCGCCATGTGGCTGCTGCGTTCGACGCTGCAACGTTGGGAACAGGCAGGCGCACAGATTGAATTCACCGCCGGTGCGCCCGAACACTTCGCCTTTCTAAGTGAGCTGCAAACCAGCACGCCTTCGCCGCGCGTGACGCACGAGGCAGAATTGTTGTGGCCCGAACAGGTGGTGGCCAACTTCGGCGAGCAGGTGGTGGAGCTGGGGCAGCATGCTCGCGATCATCTGGGTCACTTTGGCCGTATTGTTATCACGCATCTACGCGCCTGGCGACATCCCCGGCAATTGCGCGGCCCATCGGTCATCCGCCACGCCTACGAAGCGGGCATTCAGGCCCTGCCCATCGTGGCCCTGATCGCATTTTTTGTGTCGGTGATCATTGCCTACATCGGCGCCAGCCAGTTGCAGGACTTCGGCGCGGGCATCTATACGGTGGATCTGATTACCCTCGGCGTGTTGCGCGAGCTGGGTGTATTGCTCACCGCCATCATTGTCGCTGGCCGTTCGGGCAGCGCCTTTGCCGCCGAGATTGGCGTCATGCAATTGAACGATGAAGTGGATGCGCTGAAGTCGATTGGCCTTGATCCGGTGGAAGTGCTGGTGGTGCCGCGTGTGCTGGGACTGATCATCGTGTTACCGCTGCTGACCATTGTGGCGGATGCCATGGGCATGGCCGGTGGCGCGCTGCTGTCCAACTGGCTGCTGGATATTTCCATTCCGCAATACATTGCGCGCGTGCAGGATGCGCTGGCGCCCACCACCTTCTGGGCCGGGCTGATCAAGGCGCCGGTGTTCGCGGTGCTGATCGCGATGATCGGCACGCATCGCGGCATGCAGGTGCGCAACTCCTCGCGTGAGCTGGGCCGGCTGACCACCACAGCCGTGGTGGAATCCATCTTCATGGTGATTTTCGCCAATGCCATTTTTGCGGTGATTTTCGTGGAGCTGGATTTCTGATGGCCAGCGAACCCGTTGTTTCAGTGCGCGGCGTCGTCAATCGCTTTGGCGATCAGGTGATTCACGAGCGCGTGGATCTGGACGTGATGCGCGGTGAAGTGCTGGGCATTGTGGGTGGCTCGGGCAGTGGCAAGTCAGTGCTGTTGCGCACCATTCTCGGCCTGCACAAACCCAATGCCGGACAGGTGCTGATTGAAGGTGAAGACATCACCACCATGTCCGAGCGCGAGCTGCTCAACGTCAAGTACCGTTATGGCGTGACGTTCCAGCATGGTGCGCTGTTCAGCGCGCTGACCGTGGCGGAAAATATCCAGCTGCCGCTGCGTGAGTATCTGCATCTGTCGCAGGCCACCCTGGATGAACTCACGCAACTGCGCTTGAACATGGTGGGCCTGCCGCTGTCAGCGGCCGGCAAACTGCCCTCGCAGCTCTCGGGCGGCATGATCAAACGCGCTTCGCTGGCGCGAGCGCTGACCCTGGACCCGCAACTGCTGTTTCTCGATGAACCCACTGCGGGACTGGATCCGATCTCGGCGGCGGAATTTGATGAACTGGTGGGCTACCTGCAAAGCAGCCTGAAACTGACCGTGGTGATGATCACGCATGATCTGGACAGCCTGTTGACTGTCTGTGACCGGGTGGCGGTGCTGGTTGACCGGAAAATCATGGTCGATACGCTCGATGGAATCATGAATAATCCGCATCCTTGGATACGCGAGTATTTTCATGGCCCGCGCGCTCGCGGTGTTACTCACACTCCTGCTGTCATGACCGGAACAACTCATGGAACGTGATGCCAACTATGTCGCCGTCGGCGCTTTCACGCTGCTGGTCATCGCCATGGCGGTGGCCTTCGTCATCTGGTACAGCGATACCGCCGACCGGCGCGATTACACCAACTACGAAATCTATTTCACCGGCAGTGTGTCAGGACTGACCCCCGGCAGTCCGGTGCGTTATCTGGGCGTGGACGTGGGTACGGTCAGGCGACTGACGCTGGACAAGAATCGTCCCGGCAGCGTTGCGATCATCGCCGCCGTGGACAGCGAAGCGCCCATCTCCGGCGCAACACGCGCCAGCCTGGGTCTGCAGGGCATTACCGGCCTGCTGTACATCAATCTGAAAGAAGTCACCGAGGTCGCCAGCGCCGAACTCAAGCAGGGCGAGCGCTATCCCATCATCGAAGCGCAGTCATCGGATATCGATGCCTTCATTGCCACCCTGCCACAACTCGCCGCACGCGTTTCGTCGCTGGTGGATAAGGTGAATCAGGTGTTCTCGGACGAAAACGTCAACGCCTTAGGTGCGACGCTCAGCAATCTCAGGGCCACCAGCGATGGCTTGCCCAAAACTCGCGAACAGGTACAGACACTGCTGACTGAACTTGCCAGCACGACGGCTGAGATCAAGGAAATGGCCGGCAGCATCAATAGCCTGAGCAAAGACGTGCGCCCCAATGTCAACGAAGCCGTGGCGCGCTTGAACACGGTGTCAGGCCAGCTGGCCAGTGCGACGGAGAAACTGGATCGCTTCATGACCAATGCCGAAGCGCCGCTGACTCACTTCACCGAACAGGGCCTGTTTGAAATCGAACAGTTGCTGCGTGATGCGCGCACCGCCGCCAGCGAGTTCCGTGACCTGTCACGCTCGCTGAAACAAACGCCTTCGCAATTGATGTTTGAACGTCCCGAGTCCGGCGTGGAGATCAAGCCGTGAAGATGCTGAAAAATCTGTTCGTGCTCCGCACCTGCTCCAGTATTGCATTAGCAGCATTTGCTGCATTCATGCTCACTGGCTGCGTCAGCAAGATCCTCGAAAGCAAGGTAGCTGAGCCACAGGTTTACGTGCTGCGCGCCACTGACGCTGGCGCCGCGCAAATAGCTTATCCAGTTCAACTCCGCGTCGCCCTGCCCACCGCCGCGCCGGGTCTTGATAACAACCGGATTGCCGTGCTGCGCAATGGCAATCAGCTGGACTATTTCTACGGTGCGCGCTGGGGCGGCACGTCGCCACAGGTGGTGCAGTCATTCCTGATCTCCCTGTTGCAGGCGCAGCAGGGCTTCAAGGGTATTGCCGGTGACAGCGCACACATTGATGCCGATTACACGCTCGATATCGACCTGCGCCAGTTTCAGGCCGAGTACGCCAGCGCAACAGAGGCCCCCGTGGTTCACGTTGAATTTTCAGCCAGCGTATTTGAATTGAAGTCGAGAAAATCAATCGCCAGTCTGCGCGCCACCGCCAGCATCCCGGCCAGTGACAATCGTCTTGGCGCGGTGGTTGCGGCCTTTCAAACCGCCACCCAGACAGCGGGCATCAGCTTGAGCGAACAACTGACGACGACCCTATTGACGACTGTGGGCAAGACCACCACGAAGTAATTTGCAAACCCTGGACCTACAACACCATCGTGCACATCGACCCCGCCACAACCGCCCATCGTGATAACTACAAGCTGCTGACCAATCTGGTGGTGCCACGCCCGATTGCCTGGGTGACCTCGCAGAACGAGCAGGGCCTGGTCAATCTCGCTCCATTCAGTTTCTTCAACGCCGTGAGCAGCAAGCCGATCTACCTGATCATCAGTGTCGGCCGTAATGATGATGGCAGTGACAAGGACACGGCCAGAAACATCACGCGTAGTGGCGAGTTCGTGGTCAATCTGGTGACGGATGAATTGCTGGACGCAATGAACATTTCCGCCGCCGATTTCCCCGGTGAAGAAAGCGAACTGAACGCCGCGGGATTGAATCCCGCCGCTTCGCAGCGCATCAGCGTGCCCCGTATCGCAGAGGCCCAGGCCAGCATGGAATGCAGGCTGTTCAGCAAACAATCACTGGGTACCAGTAACACCCTGTTCATTGGCGAAGTGGTGATGTTTCACGTCGCCGACCATTTGATTGACCCACACTTTCACATCAGCGGCTTTGCGCCCATCGGTCGCATGGGTTCGCCTTCGCTCTATTGCCGAACCACGGATCGCTTTGATTTACCGCGCATGACTTATGAACGGTATAAGAGTAGGGGCGGTTCGTGAGCCGCCCTCCGAATACACGAGACCCAGGAGGGCGGCTCACGAACCGCCCCTACTGATGGTTCCCTCACCAGTAGACAACGAATGAACTCCTCATGCGATCTCAGGCTTCTCGAACAAATAGTGAGAAACCAGCCACTCGCGTCCCTGGTTGTAGCCCCATAACTCGGCGCAGGACATAAAGAACACCCGCCAGTAGTTCCACCACTTCAAGCTCTGCGCTGCGCCATAGGCGTGGATGAAAACCGGCATGATCTGTTCACGATGTACATCCATGTTGGCCAGCCAGGCTTCGGCGGTTTTCTGATAGTGCTGGCCATTCACCTGCCAGTGATTGCGCAACTTGAAGTCATCCTGGAAGTACAGCAGCAGATCATCGCTGGGCATGATGCCGCCGGTGAAAAAATACTTCGCCATCCAGTCGGATTCATCGCGCACTTCAAAGGGATAGGCGTACTCGCGGTGCGTGAAAATGTGTACGAACAGCGTACCGCCCGGCTTCAACCACGTTGAGATACGCCGCAGCAACGTCTGGTAGTTACGCATGTGCTCAAACATCTCTACTGACACTACGCGATCAAACTGCCTATCCCGGGCAAACTCCAGCACATTGGCATCGCAGGTGATGATTTCAAGATTACTCAGGCCACGCGCTTTGGCCTGCGCCATGATGAACTCACGCTGCGAGTGTGAGTTGGAGACGCCGGTGATCTGGCTTTCCGGATACTTCGCCGCCATATACAAACTCAAGCTGCCCCAGCCACAACCCAGTTCCAGAATGCGCTCGCCATTCTTCAGCTGCGCGCGTTCAACTGTAATACGCAGCATTTCTGCTTCGGCTTCATCAAGACTGGTCACACCCGGCTGGTAGTAACAACTGGAATATTTCAGGTGCTTGCCCAGTACCTGCTGATAGAACGCTGCTGGCACTTCATAGTGCTGCTCATTGGCGGCGCTGGTTTCAATCGCCACCGGGCTCTGTCGCAATTGTTCAACCAGCTGCATCAGATGTGCTTGCTGCAATTCAGGGTCACCCTTGTCTTCTTCGATCAGGCGCTGCGCCAGCAGGCGACGAATGCCATGACGGATCACCGCATCCGGCACCAGCCCCTTCTCCACCAGCGACATGGACAACTTCATACCCGCTCCTTCTTTGGCGGCAAGGGAATAAATGCGCTCACCCGGCGTTGATAACTGCGATACGCCTCGCCCTTGCTGCGCACGGCCTGTTCTTCAGTGGCTTTGACGCCAGTGACATTGATGAGGAAGTGCAGCATCAGCACCGGCAAGCCCAGACACAGCCAGCCCAATGGCGAGGCCAGCGCAAACAACGCATAGCCGATCCAGATAACCCACTCAAAAAAGTAGTTCGGATGCCGCGACCAGCCCCACAACCCGACATCACAGACCTTGCCCTTGTTGGCCGGATTGTTCTTGAACTGTTTGAGCTGGGCATCCGCAGTGCTTTCACCGGTCAGGCCCGCTAACCACACGATGCAGCCCGCTACTTCCAGCCAGTGCAGGCGGGTCGTGGAGTTCATCACCGCCAGCAGCATGGGCAAGCTCAGCACCACATTAAGCAGCGACTGAAACTGGAAGAAGCCCAGAAACTTGAGATTCAGATTACCGGCAGCACCCCGCTTGCCCCATTGGGCGCGCAACTGCACATAGCGGCCTTCTTCGGGATGGCCAACGATGCGGGTGGCCAGATGTAGCGCGAGCCGAGTGCCCCACAACGCGAACATGCCGCAGATCAGGATGCGGCGTGTAACATCACCCTCGCCCATGAAGCCATAGATCAAGGCCAGCACCACGAAGTTGGCAGACCAGCCGATGTCCACATAGCTGAAGTTGCGCTGCCGGATACCGAGCAGCCAGAGCAGCAGCATGATGAGCATGACAGTAGCGGCGCCTGTCAGAAAGAGGGTCAGCATTTCGGAGTACCCTCACCCTGCCCTCTCCCTGAGGGAGAGGGAATTGGAAGCAACGACTTGTTTCCTCGTGCTCCCTCTCCCTCAGGGAGAGGGTTGGGGTGAGGGTGATGGCAAGGGTAATGAAAATACATCAACACCTCACCCATTGCGACGCACCAGCAACACGGCCATCTCGTCATCTTCATCCAGCTTGCGCAGTTCCTTGAGCACATACACCGCCATGGCCATGTTGCCCAGAGCCATGATGGCAATGAACCAGAGCAACTTCTTCCAGGCAGATTGCTCCTTGTACAACACCCACATATAAAAGGTGACGAAACCAAAGTAGGCATCAAACAGGGTGGCAATGGTCCAGGCATGGTTGGGCGTTTGCTTCAGGCCCGTCCACTCCCACACCGGCTGCACCCAACTGGCCCAGCTGGTGACACACAACATGCTGATGAGAATCAGCGTAAACAACACAACAAGAGTGCGACGCGAGGTCATGGCGACATCCCGGAAACAATCATTGAATTGAAGTACGCCGGCGCTGGCCAGATGGATTCACAAACAGATCCTTGAATCCGGCCAGTCGGCCCCGGCGTATCTGTGTGTCAGTCACCTTGATTGAGCCTTGCTGTCACCATGCCCGATTCACCCTCCAGCCAGCCTTCCGCCGCGAGCATCCGCCTGATTGCGCGCCTGCTGCGCAACCTGAAGCTATGGTTTATCGCTGACCCGACACTGATCGATGATTCACAGCCCGATTGCATCGAATGGTCGCGCGTTTTTCCCTTTGTCGGCATGCACCTGATGTGCTTTGCGGTGATCTGGGTGGGCGTCAGTCCGGTGGCAGTGGCAGTGGCGGTGCTGGCCTACCTGCTGCGCATGTTTGCAATTACGGGGTTTTATCACCGCTATTTTTCGCATCGCACTTTCAAGACTTCGCGGCTGGGGCAGTTTGTGTTCGGCGCGCTCGGCGCTTCAGCCGTGCAGCGTGGCCCGGTGTGGTGGGCGGCGCATCACCGGCATCATCATGCACATTCTGATCAGGCCGCTGATCCGCACTCACCGGCACAACACGGTTTCTGGCGGGCGCATATGGGCTGGTTCCTGACCCGCAAGGGCTTTGCGCCGGACATGCGGCGCGTGCGTGATCTGCAACGCTATCCTGAACTGCGCTGGCTGGATCGATTTGATATCGCCATTCCCGTGTTATTTGCCTGGAGCATGTTGCTGCTGGGCCAGTATCTGGAAGCAAATCACCCCGAACTGGGCACCACCGGCTGGCAGATGCTGATCTGGGGTTTCTTCATTTCCACGGTGGCCTGCTATCACGGCACCTACACCATCAACTCGCTGTCGCATGTGTTTGGCCGGCAGCGCTATCAAACCGGCGATGACAGTCGCAACAACTGGTTGCTGGCTTTAATTACTCTGGGCGAAGGCTGGCACAACAATCATCACCACTATCCGGCTGCCACCCGGCAGGGTTTTTACTGGTGGGAAATTGACATCACTTATTACCTGCTCAAATGCCTGTCGTGGCTGGGCATCATCTGGGATCTGAAACCGGTGCCGCTGGCAGTGCGTGACGATCATGCGTATTCGCGCAGGAGTGAACGCTGATGCGTGTTGCCATCATCGGTTCTGGCATCGCCGGCATGACTGCGGCCTATCGATTGCATCAGCAAGGCCATGAGATCACCGTTTACGAGGCCAATGACCATTACGGCGGCCATACCGCCACTGTGGATGTCGAGCGCCATGGCCGGCACTGGGCGGTGGACACCGGCTTCATTGTATTCAATGACTGGACTTACCCGAACTTCATCGCGCTGATTGAAGAGCTGGGTGTCGAGTGGCAGTACTCGAACATGAGTTTCTCGCTGAGCTGCGAGAAGACCGGTCTGGAATACAACGGCACCTCCATCAATACCTTGTTCGCGCAGCGTTTGAATGTGTTGCGGCCCTCCTTCCTGCGCATGATCCATGACATCCTGCGTTTCAATGGCGAAGCGCGTGAACTGCTCAAGAATGCCCACACTGACCTGACACTATCTGCATACCTGCAACGTGGCGGCTATTCAAAGGCTTTTACTGAACGATATATCGTGCCCATGGGCCGAGCCATCTGGTCAGCCAGTGAACGCGCCATGCTGGAGTTCCCGGCGCGTTTCTTTGTCGAGTTCTTTGATCGCCACGGCTTTCTCAACGTCAGTAACCGGCCGGTGTGGCGCACCATCAAGGGCGGTTCGCGCGAATATGCCCGCAAGCTGGTAGCGCCCTATCAGCATCGAATCCGGCTACGCACACCGGTAACGGGTGTGCAGCGCCATGCTCATCAAGTACTGATTCGCACTGCCAGAGGCGATGTCCATACTCATGACTACGTGGTGTTCGCCTGCCACAGCGATCAGGCATTGCGTTTGCTGGAACAACCCACGCAGGCAGAGCGCGAAATCCTCAGCGCCTTCCCGTATCAGGAAAACGAAGTGCTGCTGCATACCGATGCACGCATGTTGCCGCGCAAGCCACTGGCGCAGGCGGCGTGGAACTATCACCTGCTGGGTCGCCAGCAGGATCGCGTCGCGCTCACCTATGACATGAACGTGCTGCAAAACCTCGATGCACCGGAAAAGTTTCTGGTCACGCTGAATCGCAATCAGGACATCAATCCAGCCACGGTGCTGGGCAGTTACGTCTATCACCATCCTGTGTACACACCGGGCGCGGTGGCGGCGCAAGCACGGCATGACGAGATCAATGGTTTGAATCGCAGCTTCTACTGTGGCGCGTACTGGGGTTACGGCTTTCATGAAGATGGCGTGGTCAGTGCGCAGAAGATGTTGCAGGCGTTCAACGCTGCTGTAGGGGCGGTTCGTGAACCGCCCTCTTATGCCGACCCAACAGGGCGGTTCACGAACCGCCCCTACGATCTAATAGCAGGCAGCCCATGAAAAGCTGTCTATACACCGGCCACATCCAGCATCGTCGTCATGCGCCGCGACGCAATGAGTTTCGCTATCGCATCTACATGATGCTGCTGGATCTGGATGAATTACCAACGCTGTTTGATCGCTTCTGGCTGTGGTCGGCAAGCGGCCCGCGCTGGCCTGGTTTCGGCGCAAGGATTTTCATCGACCGGAGGTCGCGTCTCTGTCTGAGGCCATCCGTGACACGGTGCAGCAGCACACCGGTAAATGGCCTGCTGGTCCAATACGCCTGCTGACGCATCTGCGTTACTTTGGCTACAGCTTCAATCCGGTGAGCTTCTACTATGTGTATGACGCCGCTGATACGTGCGTTGAAACCATTGTCGCGGAGATCACCAATACGCCGTGGAAAGAACGACATTGTTATGTACTGCCGATGAATGAGCAGCAACGCTGGCAATTCGACAAACGCTTCCATGTCTCTCCGTTCCTGCCCATGGACATGTTGTACGACTGGCGGCTCTCAGTGCCGGAACAAACGCTGCGTGTACACATGGAAAACCGGCGCAACGGCCAGAAAGACTTTGATGCCACCTTGACGCTTGTGCGTCAGCCAATCACCTCCGCATCACTGGCGCGCGCCCTGCTCAGCTTCCCGCTGATCACACTCCAGGTCGTCACCCTGATTCACTGGCAGGCCTTGAAGTTGTTGCTCAAGCGCGTGCCCGTACAAACCCATCCCGACAAACTGCTACCGAAGGCTCTGGAATCTTCAGGAAAACAGCCATGAACAGCATCACCTCCAAGGCCAGCATCATCCCCGCGATTGCGGATCAAGCAGCACCACGCAGTTCGTGGCTGGCGCGACTCGGCCGCAAACTGCTGTTTGCGCAGCTACGTCAACTCAAACAGGGTGAGCTGGTCCTGATCGACGAACTGGGTACGCATCGCTTCGGCAAATACACCCGGCAATACCCACTCAGCGCCACGATTCATGTGGATCATGTGCAGCTGTATGCCGATGCTGCCTTTGGTGGCAGCGTCGGTGCGGGTGAGGCTTACATCCGAGGCCTGTGGCGTTGTGACGATCTGGTTGCGTTGATCCGCATCTTTGTCATCAACCGTGAGGTACTGAATGGCATGGACAGTCGCTGGGCGTTCATCAGCCAGCCGTTCCTGAAACTGTTTCATTTATGGAACCGCAACAGCAAGGCCGGCAGCGCACGCAACATCGCCGCGCATTACGACATCGGCAACGAGCTGTATGAGCTGATGCTGGATGACACCATGGCCTACTCCTGCGGCATCTTTGCCACGCCGGAAACCACCTTGCACGAAGCTTCCATCGCCAAGTTCGAAGCGGCCTGCCGCAAGCTGGATCTCAAGCCCACTGATCATCTGCTGGAAATCGGTACCGGCTGGGGTGGCCTCGCGATTCATGCCGCACAACACTATGGCTGCCGCGTCACCACCACCACCATCTCCCGCAAGCAGTATGAACTGGCGCAGGCGAAAGTAGATGCGGCGGGCCTGAGTGATCGCATCACGCTGTTGCTGGAGGATTACCGCGACCTGCGTGGCCCAGAAAATGGAAAGTATGACAAGCTGGTGTCGATTGAAATGATTGAAGCGGTGGGCGCGCAGTATCTGGACACCTACATGGCCAAGTGTTCCAGCCTGCTCAAGCCCGATGGCGCGATGCTGTTGCAGGCCATCACCATCCAGGACCAGCTCTATACGCAAGCACTCAAGTCGGTGGACTTCATCCAGCGTTTCATTTTCCCCGGCAGCTTCATTCCCTCTGTGAACGCAATCAGCCAGTCACTCAGCAGGGTCACGGATTTCAGGATCTTCAATCTGGAGGACATCGGCCCGCACTACGCCACCACGCTGCGGCACTGGCGCGAGCGGTTCTTCGCGCAGCTGCCGGCAGTGCGCAAGCTGGGTTATCCGGACAGCTTCATCCGCCTTTGGGAGTACTACCTGTGCTACTGCGAAGGCGGTTTTGCCGAACGCCAACTGGGCGTGGCGCAGCTGCTGCTGACCAAACCGGGCGCACGTCGCGACGTCATCAGCTCGACCCGGGCGAGCGCATGAACTTGCCACTACACACAAGCGCGCCGGGCATGGCTATACTTCGGCAAGCCATACCAACAAGAAATAGCGGAGTCCGGCTTGGCAGCAGTTTTTCAATTTCCCTTGCAGTCATGCGAAGTCACCTTCGTATGCACGGGTATTGAGGCAGCCCGGCCATGTTGCTCACCACGTCGCTGCTTGTCCCGCTGGTTGTCGCCGGTGCACTCATGAGCAGCGGCTTGCTGGCGCGCATCGCACAGGGCGAACAATCCGCATTCAAGCAATGTATTGACCAGTATGGCGGCATGATCTGGGGCCTGGCACGCAAGCTGTCGCCGACACCCTCAGATGCCGAAGACGCCACGCAGGATGTATTTCTGCATCTGTGGAAGAACGCCAGACAGTTTGACGCCACGCGCGGTTCCGAAGCCATTTTCATTGTCACACTGGCGCGCCGCACGCTGATCAGCCGCTTCCGTGGCCAGCAGCGTCAGCCACGCGCGATCTCGGTAGAAGAACTGGGCGAGACCCACTGGGAACCGAGTGTTCACGTCGAGAACGAAGATCACGTTGAAGCGCGGCTGGCCGCACAGGCACTGGCCACACTGACCCCCGAACAGCAGCGCGTCATCAAGCTGTCGGTGGTGCAAGGCTTGTCGCAAAGTGAAATCGCCACCCATACCGGCCTGCCGCTGGGCACGGTCAAGACCCTGATGCGTCGTGGCCTGATACTGGTGCGCGAGAAACTGGCGCTGGCTACTGGAACGGGAGCACGCTCATGAGCGCACTGCCGAACCATGACCAGTTGCTCGACTTGCTCGCCAGGCAGGCCATACACGGCCTGAGCGAGACGGAAACAGCGGAGCTGAAAACACTACAGCTCGACTACCCGGATGTTACGGGTGACGAATTTGATGCCAGCGTCGCTGCCATCCTGCTGGCTGGCGGAGCAGGTCAGGAAGTTCTGCCGGCACATCTGGCGGCAAAGATTCTGGCCAGCGCACCGTCACAAAGTGTCACGTCGAATGTCGTATCGCTGCCTGCACACAAGCCAGCATGGCGTTCCGAAGCCGCCGGCTGGTGGAGCGCGGCGGCCTGTCTCGCGCTGGCCATCATCGGCTGGTGGCCCCGCATTGCCGGCGAGCGTGTTGAACCTACGCCGGTTGCAGTATGCCACTGCTCACCCCCGAACAACAGCGCAACGCCCTGCTCACTAGTGGTCGCGCCATTCAGGCCAGCTGGTCACCGGGTAATGATGCTGCGGGTAATGCAGTCTGGTGGGCGATGTGGTGTTTGATCCCGTAACGCAACAAGGCTACCTGCGCTTCCGGGGCATTCCCGCCAATGATCCACGCCTTGAGCAATATCAGCTGTGGATTGCCGATGCCTCACGCACGCCACCCGAGCCAGTCGATGGTGGCGTGTTCAATACACCGCAAAGCACCGCGACCGGTGATGTGATCATTCCGTTTGAAGCCAAACTGCCGGTGGGCAAGCCCGCTGCGTTTGTCGTCACAGTGGAACAACCCGGCGGTGTGGTGGTGTCGAAGCAGGAGCGCGTGCTGGCGCTGGCGCAGGTGACACTTTAGAAACCTTGACTTAATCCGTTCGCGCTGAGCCTGTCGAAGCGTTCTGACAAGATTGAGGCCATGCTGAACTGCGCATTGGCATTTCGTCATGCTCGCGATGAATTTCCATGTTTCGCGGCGCAATGCCTCCAGGCGACAGTCTGATGGTCTACCTGATACTGCGAAGTGGCGCGAATGACGGCAAATCAGCGGCCTTCACCAGTTTGTAGGCTAAGTTCGCGCAGCCCAAGATCGTGACCATTGATCATGTTGGGCTTCCCTACGTTCAGCACCAACCTCGACGAAGACAACTGAGCACCTACCACTACCCACCACCTACCAACTGATCTACGCCACCGTGCGACAGATACCCAGAGGTCGCGTGGCCACGTATGGACAGATTGCTGAACTGGCTGGCTTGCCGCGTCAGGCTCGACAGGTGGGTTATGCCCTGCATGCACTGCCGGAGAAAACCACCGTGCCCTGGCATCGCGTAGTAAATGCACAGGGCAAAATCAGCCTGCGTACTGAAGGCGGCGCGGATACCGAACAGCAACGACGCCTGCAACGCGAAAAGGTACATTTCAACGAGCGGGGCGTGATTGATCTGAAGGAGTACCGGTGGCAGGCTTGAGTGGCCTCGCCCTGCGCGGCAGGACATCAAGGGCCAGTGATGGCGAAGATTGCCCAGGCGGATGTCATAAGGGCACCCGATTCTAAACTCGCCCCTTCATCTTCGGAGGCTGACGTGGCTGCAGGCACCATTTTTACCGTCCTCGCCAATATTCCCTGGAAAACCGTTATTGAGAACGCGCCCAAGGTGGCCGAAGGCACCGTGAAACTCTGGAACACGGTTTCAGGATGGAGAAAGTCGGACCCGGTTCAGAACACACCGACGGATGCGCCTATCGAGCAGGCAGCTTCCACGAACGATGCTCTGCTGAAGCGGGTGCAAGCTCTTGAGGACAGCGTACGTCACCTCAACGAGCAGATGCAGATGTCCTCCGAACTGCTGAAGTCGCTCGCCGAACAGAACATCAAACTCGTCCAGCGTGCCGAGCTGAACCGGCGTCGTGTGGCACGACTGACCCGGCTGGCATGGGGGCTGATCGTCGGGTTAGTAGCGGTCATCTTCTATCTGCTGTTGTCGCGGTGAGGCACGGTGGGGTTTCTTGCTGCGATAGCGAATCCTTAGTGCAGGTTCGATTGATCTGAACGGTTTATCGGTGGCAGGCTTGAGGCCGTAAGTCAATTTAGCTGTTTGTTTTATTTTCAACCCATAAGGCAGCAACCTGCTGGGCCGAAAAGGAAATCTGGACAATGACATTCGGATACACAGCACTAAATTCCTTTGTAAATGGACATTTAGGCGCGTAACACTGGCCTCTATTTGTAGTTAGGCGTCATGTCCACTAGGCGACGAAAATTTCTGCAATGAACGATGAATACGAAAATCTTCAGAAACAAGAGGCCAGACCGGGTCTACCTTAGTCGCTCGCTTTCGCAAAAGCAGTTCCGCAAGAAAGACGCGGGAGAGGTTGAGGAGCTTGAACGCCCGTTCCGAGTTGTCTCTAAAGTCATGGGTACGTGCGCAGAGTCCCATCAGTTGCTTTAGAGAGACGGTGGGCAGGTATCTCGTAGGATCACAGTCGGTGCTCGTGCTGCGAATGCTGGCAAATTCTACGGCGAGCTACACTGAAGTCTTCACGCTTGGGAATTAAGCGATACTGCGACTTGAGAGCGATGTACCAGACAACGCCGTACTTCGCGCTCAAGAACGAAGCAATTCCCACGCGGTACAACTTCCTCGGCATAGATGTCTGCCATTCGCGCAGCTTGTTCCAAAGAGGCAAATCACTAGAACGACAATTTGTATTTACAGCCTCGACTCACGCGGGACAAGCGGTGGAGCTTCGCACCAACCCAGCCTTGTCGAAGAGCAGTCATGAGCAGGCAATATACGAGAAGTTGCTCGAATCGGTCATCGCCAAGCACAGCTAAGCCGATTTCAAGCAGTACTTTATGATTCACAGCACTTCGAATCCCGTCGACGCTGGCTTGGCATCAAACATCGACACCAGTAATCGGTTTGGCAGTCTTTCATTGAAGGGACACATGGATCTCTGGCAACGGCTTGAATGACGTATTCAACTGCACCGCTTGAGGTGCAAAGCTTGAGCGCGCTGTAAAGGGACACGATTTCGCAGGCGCTGGCAAGCGCGTCTGATGCCCTCCTCAAAAACCCAGGGTCTAATCAGCGCCTGTCGTCTGGCGAGATCAAGACGCACACCGCCGAACTACTCAAACCCGTCTCATCAGCCTATCGCCGGGAGTGCTGGCAAGTTTCCGATGAGGTTAGCCGGAGGCATCGCTCAAGTTCAACGGTCTGTGCAAGCCTCATTGGGAAACATTCGCTCAAAGACTGAAATGAAAGATGACACCGGCTCGCCAACAGGCGAGTCAGTCTTCTTGTATCAGCCTCGCTCCTTCTTGGTCATCGGCTCACTGTCCGAGTTTCATACCGTACATGGCGTCAACGAGGAAAAGTATTCGTCGTTCGAACTCTTTAGACGCAATCTAAAGTCCCCCGAGGTCGTCACGTTCGATGAACTTTTTGAGCGAGCCAAGTACATCGTGGAAAGTGTCGTCAACCAAAGTGATGCCCAACGGCAGGTGACGGGACCGGTGCGGGGGATCGAAGAACCACTCAAAACGTCGGCAGCCCGGTAGCTTCCATCACCCGGTAGCGCCAATGACGCGTATTCAAATCATCGGTGTAGCTCTCGATTTATACGATTGCCATCTGTAGCCCATGAGCTACACTCGCCCGTATGCGAGTCGAGAAGACTGACGAGTACCGTACATGGATTGATGCGCTCAAGGATCGCAGCGGGCGGGCGCGGATTCTCATGCGTGTGGATCGCCTCATTCACGGCAACCCGGGCGCTTACCGCAACCTGTCTGAAGGAATCTCAGAACTCAAGATCGATGTTGGTCCGGGTTACCGGGTGTACTACGCGATTCGCGGCGAACGATTGCTGCTGTTATTGGCGGGTGGCGACAAGTCATCACAGCAAAAAGACATTGCCAAGGCGCTCGAATTGAACCGAAACTTTGCGGAATAAGCCATGCCCAGAGCCACTACGAAAAAATCCAGAAAAACAAAAACCACGCCCTACGACGTGGCGGAACATCTGCGCACGCCGGAAGAGATGGTGGCCTACCTGGATGCGTGGTTTGAAGATGCGCCCGATGATGCCGCTGGCATCGCCCGTGCGCTGGGCGATATTGCCCGCGCCAAAGGCATGTCGCAGGTTGCCAAGGACACGGGGCTGAGTCGCGAAAGCCTGTATCGCGCGCTGAGTTCAGAAGGCAACCCGAGTTTCGCAACCATATTGAAAGTGGCAAAGGCGCTGGGTGTCAGGTTGCATGCGCAGGCAGCAGGGTAGAGACCCAGTGTTCCAGCGCGCAGGTTGGGCTGATTCCTGGAAGCCCAACATTTATCTGAAAGTTGGGCTGCGAAGACTTAGCCCAACCTACGATCAGCGTATCCCTTCAATCAAAACGTCGATAACCCCGTCGCTTCCATCACGCGATAACGCCAGTAACGCGCGGATGAATCATCTTGGTAGGCGCCAAAGGGCGCGGTGTATTCCGGATTGACGGCATCGCCCTGCCACAGGCGGTTGAAGTAGGCATCCAGCTGTTGCGCCAGTGATGAATCGACGTTCACGGTGAACGCGGCATTGGCTTCAAGATTGTAATCAGCCAGATTGCGGCGGGTGAAGTTGGCGGAGCCCAGCGTGGCGAATACTTCGTCACCACGATGAATGATGAGCAGCTTGGTATGGAACTGTTCGCCATGGGTGCGATACCAGCGCACTTCGATTCGACCTTGCCCATCTTCAACCAGTTCATTGGCCACGGGCCGATTGGGTACACCGTCTTTCTGGATGCCGAAGGCATCTTTGTTGGGGTCGAGAATCAGCTGCACTGACACGCTACGACTGGCAGCGCGCCGTAATGCGTTGATGATGGAACGCTCGCTGAGGTAGAACATCGCCATCTGGATGCGGTCGCCCGATTGGGTCTGGTTTATTTCCTGCACCACGCGCTCCAGAATCGCACCTTCGGTCAGGTAGGCCAACTCAATTGAGCCTGCATCACTCGGCACCGCAGCCGGTGATACCTCAGGCAACTTGCCCGACCAGCCAGAGAAGCGTGCGATGGCCAGTTCACTGTTCAACACGGCGCGCGCCGGTTCGCCGCTGAATTGCAGCGCGACATTGGAATGCGCACTGCTGGCGTCGTGTGGATTGGCGGAAGCCACCAGCGCAATCCATCGACCGTCGGCGCGATCCGTGATAATCACCTTGCGATGATTGGCCTTGAAATTGAGCAACGACAACCAACTACGCAACGTGATCTTTGCGCCACCGCGATCAAATGGATTCAGCAGCCAGCCACCTTGCGTGCTGTTGCCCCACCACTGGATGACGCCACGCCATAGCGCCGAATAACCGGGATTTGAATCGCGCAAGGGCGTGAGATCAGTGCGCACGATCTGCATACCGGCTTGTTGCAACTCGGCCAGCAAAGGTGACGGCGCACCGCCATACACATCGTTGATGGAATCGGTAATCAGCAGCACCTGCAATTCTGGCAAAACGCGCTTGCGCGCCAGCAGATGATCGGCCAGTTCACGACTCAGGGGTCGCAATATTTTTTCCGGATCGCCCATGTCGTCATTGATCAGGAAGAAGTCCAGCACGATGAACTTTGCGCTTCATCCACCTGCTTGAGCACGGCATCGAATATGGCTTGCTCGCTGCGACGCTCGCCCTGCGGCGTCTCATAGGTGAGGTCAGACAGGAATTGCACCGCATCGGCGGGCAACAAAGTGGGAACTGAACTGACATGTACGCCGGGCGGCAACGGCTTGTGGGTTTGCCAGATCATGGTTCCCACCCAGGCGATGAGAGCCATGACCAGCAGGTATTTGACTATGCGGCGTAGTCGCATGATCAATCTATTTCTTCAATTGCAGTGAGCCACTCAACTGCGTCACGCTACTTATCTCGTGACGCTCCAGATACGCAGCGATACCGGCATTGATCTTCGGACAGATCAACGGATCATAGTAAAGCCCGGTGCCTACACCGACGGCATCAGCGCCGGCGATCAGGAATTCGATGGCGTCTTCCGCTGTACGCACGCCACCTTGACCAATGATGGGGATGTTGAGTGGTCGCGCCACTGCCGCGACCTGCATCACTTTGAGCAAGGCAATGGGTTTGATCGCTGGACCGGACAAGCCACCCTGCACATTACCCAGCACCGGCTTGCGCGAATGGATATCAATCGCCATGCCCGCCATGGTATTGATGAGTGATAACGCATTGGTGCCGGCTTCAATGCAGCGGCGGGCATTTTCGCGAATGTCGGTCTGATTGGGTGACAGCTTGGTGATGAGTGGCTTGGTGGTCACGGCACGACACGCCGCGACCACCCGCGCCGACATGTCCGGATCGTTGCCAAACTGCACGCCGCCTTCCTTGATATTGGGACAGCTGATATTCAGCTCGATGGCGGCCACCGGCGAATCATTAAAGCAGCGCGTCACTTCGACATAGTCGTTTATGGTCGAACCACAGACATTGGCGCAGAAATTGGTTTCGCTGAAATCAAGTATAGGCAGGATGTCACGCACCACCACCTCCACGCCCGGATTCTGCAAGCCAATGGCATTGAGCATGCCCATGGCGGTTTCAGCAATACGATGCGGCGCATTGCCCAGACGTGGCTCGCGCGTGGTGCCCTTGAGCATCACTGCGCCCGCATCACGATTGCTGAAACCTTCGACGCGGGTGTATTCCTCGCCAAAACCCACGCAGCCGGACAGCAGCACAATGGGCGAGTTGAAGCGCAGACCGCAGAAGGAGAGCGATAACGAGGCGGGTAATGTGTGCTCAGTCATAGGTGCAGCTTAGCAAGTTGCCTGTCGAGTGCGGCAAGACAGTCCGCACCTATCTTCTGGAAGCCCGCACTCAGGCGCGGGTCTACAGACAGTTCGCGCCAGTAGCGCCGTGCCAGCGCGTGTGCATCACGCCACACCGGTAAAGTGGCAGCGCTGGGTGGCGGCGGCACGAATTCACGCGCCAACACCTGATCATGCTGGGGCGCGAACAACATGGGCAGCATGTCGTAACTCGGCGCAAGTGTGAACATACCGGAGTAGTCATCAAACAAGGCCAGGTTGCCAAAATGCCGATCCGTATTGGCGATGAGTTCGCCAAAGGCGCTGAGAAACTGCACCCTGCGCAGATCATCTGCCGATAATTTGCGCGCACGATGCAGCCGCTGCGCGGCGGCAATCCAGTCATCCAGCTGACCATATAACGCCGTATCGATGGCGAACAAAGAAGTCACCCCGCGACGGCCACGCGCACCGACGCGATCAAAGCGCGGCATTTCCAGATAGGTGCGCTCGCCCTGCACATGCACCTTGAATAATGCCGCAAAGCCCGCTTCGCGCAGCAAGACATGCGCATGATGTTCTGCCACCAGCAGGTCCGACCAGCGTTGACCGACATCGGTATGTCGCGGCGGCGAAAATTTCACCAGCCGCTGTTGAATCACATCGTTTTGTTTGACAGCACAGACAAACTTGGGATGCTCGCCATGCGCGGAGGAACCGGGCAGGCCACCGGCAGTAACAATGTCCGCTTGCTCCGCGTAGTGCATCAAGCGTGCTTGCGCAGACACGGCGTGAACCTCACGCGCCAGAAAATGATTGAGCGCCGCTTCACCGACGATGAGATCACTCACCGCATCCCAACCTTGTTGCGTGAGATAACGCAGATAGTGAATATCAGTCCAATCCACCACGCGCTGCGGCAGGTTCAACTCGGGATAACGTTGCGGCACATTGCGGCCCATGAAACCGGCGGGACGCTGATCCTGAAGAAAGTAGGGCAACCCATCCGACAGTCCCTGCGGTGCGCGAGTGACCGCCGCATCGGGATGTAATTCGACGAAGTATTGATCCGCCATCAGCAGATACAGAGCGCCCCAAGGCTGCGGTAGCCCCTGCGCATCCACCCGATAAATCGGCCAGTGGTCTGCGCCCAGCTCGGGCAGCAACCGGCGTCGGGCATAGCGGGCGCTACGCGCCGCGCCCATGACCAACACCACACGTTGGCGCACCAAGGACTGCAACTGCCTGGCCACGGTTGGCCGCGATACGCCTGACGCCGCCGCCATGTCCAGCGCCGAGCGGGCGCCACGATTGAGTTGTTCGAGCAACGCTACCGGATTGTCAGCCATATTGAACAGATACTTGAACAGATAAATAATTGCAAGTAATTGTTCAGTAAATATTATTTTTAGTATTCAGGTCATGACGTGAACAGATTTCTAGCTGGTGAATCTGCGCTACTCCACCACCAGCTTGTACCCTGCCCCCGGCGCGGTCTGTAGCAACTGCGGTACGGCTGGATCGACTTCGATTTTCTGGCGCACACGATGCACCAGTTGTTTGAGCAGTTGCCGGTCGCCGGCGCCCTTGTGCCCCCATACCTGCATCAGCAGGCGGTCGGAAGTCACGGTGTGGCCGACGTTGGCCAGCAGCATTTGCAACAGACGGGTTTCGAGTTTGGTGAGGCGCATGGGTTCGGCATCACCCACCTGTACGCTGTGTTCATCCACATCCAGCTTGATGCGACCCGCTGCAATCGGCGCGGCATTGGCCTCAAGTCCGGCACGACGCAGCAACGCCTTGACGCGTGCAATCAGCGTGCGCGGGCTGAACGGCTTGTTCAAGTAATCATCCGCACCCAGTTCCAGCGCTTTCACCAGATCTTCTTCTTCACCGCGCACCGTCAGCATCATCACCGGCACCGAAGATTGTTCGCGAATGCGCGCACACACCTCAAAACCATTGGCGCCGGGCATGTTGATGTCGAGCAACACCAGGTCGGGCGCCTCGGCGGTGAACACCCGCAAAGCGTTCACACCATCGCCCGCCTTGACCACTGCAAAGCCGGATTGCGACAGTGTGAAGCCGATCAGCGCCAGCAGTTCGTGGTCATCATCGGCAATGAGGATTTTCATGCTTGCGAAACTGGCAACGTCAGGCTGAAGCGCGTGCGATGTTCAGCTGTGCGCATTGCGGTGATCTGGCCACCATGCCGTTCGATGATGGATTTGACGATCCACAGGCCCAGGCCGAGACCACCCGGTTCGGGTTCCTGCTCCGGGCCACGCGAGAAACGATCAAAGATGGAGCCCAGTTGCGCTTCTGTCACGCCGGGACCTTCATCTTCCACCCACGCGCACAGCTGTTCGCCCTGCATTTCGGCACCCACCCGCACCACGCTGTTTTCCGGCGCGTACTTGCAGGCATTGGCGAGCAGGTTGACGAACACCTGCGTCAGGCGCATTTCATCGCCAGCGACCTGCGGCAGATCTTCAGGCACATCGATCTGCAACTGCTGGCCACGCTGTACCAGCAAGCTGCCGGCCAGCGCCTGCGCATCCAGCACCACTTCATGCAGGGACACACTTTGCTGACGAATGCTCAGCTGACCGGATTCAATACGCACGCTTTCCAGCAGATTGTCGATCAGTGATGTCAACCGCTGCGTGCTGCGTTCCAGTGACAGCACCAGTTCGCGGGTTTGCTGCGTGGGCATCTGCTCCAGACCATCCAGCAGCAACTCGATGCTGGCCAGTTGCGCCGCCAGCGGCGTGCGGAACTCATGCGAGATATTGGCCAGCACCGAATCGCGCGCACGGCGAATCGCTTCCAGTTCGGTTTCATCACGCATCACCTGCACTTGCAGACCATCCACCGGACCCGCACTGGTAATGACGGCACGCGTGATGCGGCCATCACTCAGCTGCAAGGCTTCTGCGGCCTGTGCATTGTTGCTGATGCGCGCCTGCAGGATCGGGCACTGGCTGTCGCAGGGACGATTGCCGAGTTTGTCGACACAGGGTTTGAGCACATCGCCGCAGAACTTGCCGATGGCTTCATCGACTTTCAGTCCCAGCATGCGTGCGCCCTGCGGATTGAGATAGGTGATCACGCGTTGCTTGTCCACCGCGAACACCCCTTCGATGGTGCCGCTGAGCACGGCCTGCGCCTCGGCCTCACGACGGCGCAAGGCGCCGGTCAGATCCACCAGGTTGCGACGCATGTCTTCCATGGTGCGCGACAGCACACCGATTTCCGCCGGGCCGCCCCGCGGAATCGACGTGGAGAAGTCGCCCTGCGCCAGACGGCTGGCCGCATTGGTGAGTGCTTGCAGTGGACGCGCCACCAGTTGTCCGAGCAGCAGGCTGATGGCAATGGCCAGCGCACCCACCAGTAACGCCGTGATGAACAGGCGGCGAATCAGGTCACGGGCATTGGCGTCAATGTTATTGGTGGACAGCTCTACTTTAAGCAGTGCAATGGCTTCGCCGGTACTGGCGAATACCGGCACGCTAGCCGCGAACACTTCCCGATCATCAATGCGCTCCGCAGCATACCGACCATCCGACAACGCTGCCGAATGTAATCCGGAGTAGGCATCGGTAGCCGCCTTGCCAAAGGCCTTGTAGTTCAGCAATTGCACCGGCAAGCCGACGCGCTCGGCCAGACTGCTGGCCAGTGGCTGATCAAGATGCCGCAGTACATACAGACGCACGGCTGCAGATGGTGGTTGCTCGGCCGTTACAGCTGTCAATGCAGCGGGCAATGCTGGCTGCGGCGGCGCACTGCCGGGTATCACCACGGCGCTGGCGCCCATGACGGCAACCTGTTCGGCCGGTACGGCAGAAAAACGTTCGCCCTGCTCACGCGCCGCCGTGATGATGCCCGACCAGTCCGGCACGGAAAGTTGTTCGCTGGTCTGGGCCAGCAATTGTTCGCCTTGAATCAACGCACAGGTATCCATGCCCGCTGTCGCACAGGCGCGCTTCAGCAGCAACAGGGCCTGTGCCGGATCTTCCCGCACCACGCGTCGCAAACTGGCATCGTTGGCCATGCTGCGCGCCTGCTTGAGCGCATCTTCACTCAGCCGGCGCAGTTCTTCGCGCGCGGTAATACCAGCCAGCTGCACCTGGGTCACGCCCTGTTCATTGGCCAGTTTGCGGATCAGGCCCACCGCACTGATGGAGACCCCGGCGATCACCAGCAGCACCAGCAATACATTGGTGATGGGCAGCAGTCGGCGCAAGCTGGTCTTGTCGGGATCAAGCTGGAGTTGATCCAGCCATTGCTGCAGGCGCGTTAACATGTAGGCAGGTTAACTTTTATACCCCCGCCACTCAATCACGGTCTTGATCAGCAGGGTGACAATGGCCAGCACCATCAGCAACGAAGCAACGGCGAAAGCGCCGACAAAGTTGTACTCGTTGTAGAGAATCTCGATATGCAGCGGCATGGTGTTGGTCAGGCCGCGAATGTGGCCGGACACCACCGACACCGCGCCGAATTCACCCATGGCGCGCGCATTGGTGAGAATCAGGCCGTAAACCAGTCCCCAGCGAATCTTGGGCAGCGTGACGCGGATGAAAGTCATCAGGCCACCGGCGCCCATGGTGATGGCGGCTTCTTCTTCATCATTGCCCAGCTGTTGCATGAGCGGAATCAGTTCGCGCGCCACGTAGGGCAAGGTGACAAACAGGGTGGCGATGATCATGCCGGGCAGGGCAAAAATGATGCTGATGTCATGTTCCTGCAGCCACAGGCCAAACCAGCCCTGCGAGCCAAACAGAAGGATGTAGATCAGGCCGGAGATGATCGGCGACACGGCAATCGGCAAGTCGATGGCGGTGATCAGGATGCTCTTGCCCCTGAATTCAAACTTGGCGATGGCCCATGCGGCTGCAATACCGAACAAGGTATTCAATGGCACCACAATGACGGCAATGGTCAGCGTCAGCCTGATGGCGGCCAGTGTGTCTTCATCCATGAAGCTGTCTGCGTAAGCGCTCCAGCCCTTGGACAGAGCCGCTGACAACACCGTGATCAAGGGCGCAATCAGCAACATCCCCAGGAACAGCACAGACACGCTGATGAAAATCCAGCGCGCATACTTGTCCGCCCAGTTATTGCGACCCGGCCGCGATCTGAGCTCGGCAATCAGTTGTTTGGAGGGACCCGTAGCCATCAGTTCCTGCTCACTGGAATAATCACTGGGTTACTCAATGAAATACTCATCGGCGCTTGCCCACAGATAACCGCCGCTGACCCCAGGCCTGCAGCAGGTTGATGGACAGCAGCATGATGAAAGACATGCCCAGCATGATGCAGCCCAGCGCGGCCGCACCGACATAGTCGTACTGTTCCAGCTTGATCACGATCAGCAGCGGCGTGATCTCGGTTTTCATCGGCAGATTGCCGGCAATGAAAATCACCGAGCCGTATTCGCCCAGACCCCGTGCGAACGCCATGGTAAAACCGGTGAGCAGCGCGGGCAGGATGGTGGGGAAAATAATCCGCCAGAAAATCACGAAGCGGCCCGCACCCAGTGTTTCTGCCGCATCTTCCAGATCACGCTGTACTTCAGCCAGCGCCGGCTGCACGGCGCGCACCACGAACGGCATGCCGATCAAAGTCAGCGCCACCGTGATGCCCAGCCATGTGTACACCACCTGGATACCGATCTTTGCCAGTTGTAGTCCCAGCCAGCCGTCCTGGGCAAACACCGCCGTCAGCGCAATACCCGACACTGCGGTGGGCAGGGCGAACGGCATGTCGATCAGGGCATCGAGAATCTTGCGACCGGGAAAGTCATAACGCGTCAGCGCCCAGGCAATGGCAAAACCAAACACTGAATTGATGAGCGCGGCCAGCAACGAAGTGCCAAAGGTCAGCTTGTAAGACGCCACCACGCGTGGATCGAGCAACACAGCCATGAACTGATCGAAGCTCAGGCTGGAAGCCTTGATCACCATGGCCGCCAGCGGGATCAGCACAATCGCGCTCAGGAAGAACGTGGTGTAACCCACCGTCAGGCCAAACCCCGGCAGCACCGTATGTTGACGCCCCTCGTGTTGAGACAAGTCAGCCATGTGATCAGCTCTGCGCCCCGGTATAGATGCGATCAAACAAGGCGCCATCCATGAAGTGCTCAGCCTGCGCCTTGTCCCAGCCACCGAATACTTCGTCAATGGTGAACAGGCGCAGCTTGGGAAATTTGTGCTGATGTTCGCTCATCACTGCCGCATCACGCGGCCGGAAATGATGTTTGGTAACCAGTTGCTGGCCTTCTTGCGTGTACAGGAATTGCAGATACGCTTCGGCAATCTGTCGCGTGCCCTTGCGATCCACCACGGTGTCCACAATGGCCACCGGCGGCTCGGCGAGAATGCTGGTGCTGGGCGTTACCAGTTGCAGATTCTCGTCGCCCAGTTCGTCAATCGCCAGCAAGGCTTCGTTCTCCCAGCCAATCAGCACATCGCCAATGCCACGTTGTGCAAAAGTGTTGGTGGCCGCGCGTGCAGCGCGATCCAGCACCGGTGCATGACGATACAGCTCGGCCACAAATTCAGCCGCCTTGGCTTGTGCGGCCTGAACTTCGCTGGCCGCAGCGGGATCGCTCAGCTTGCTCCAGTCACCTTGTAATTCGCGCTCCAGCACATAGCCCCATGCGGCAAGATAATTCCAGCGTGCGCCGCCTGAGGTTTTCGGATTCGGTGTAATTACCTGCACGTCATCACGAATCAGGTCATCCCAGTCGCGAATGTTTTTCGGATTGCCCTTGCGCACCAGAAATACGATTGTCGATGTATACGGAGAACTGTTTTGCGGCAAACGGGTTTGCCAGTCCGCACCCAGCTTCTTGCCCAGCTTGTGGATCTTGTCGATGTCATAGGCCAGCGCCAGCGTCACTACATCTGCTTTCAGGCCTTCGATCACCGCACGGCCCTGACTGCCGGAACCACCATGCGATTGCTTGATGCTGACGCGCTGACCGGTTTTGGCCAGCCACTGCGCGCTGAAGCGTTGATCCACCTCCCGATACAACTCGCGCGTCGGGTCATAGCTGACATTGAGCAGCTGCACTGTGCCAGCGTCATCACCCGAGTTATCAAGGCCATCACCAGCGCCGCTGCAGGCACTGAGCAATGCCATCGCAGCCAGCAGCAGTGGTTGCCAGTGAATACGCATCAGGCCAGCTTCCGTTGCGCCGCCTGGGCATCGCTGGTACGGAATACCACCAGCACCGGCCAACCGGGGCTTTGATGTAGCAGCGAGGTAAAGCTCTGGCGCAATTCATCACGCGCCGTGACGCCGAGAATCAGCATCTGATCCGGCTTCTCCTGCAACTGCCGGCCCAATTCCTGCGTGGCATCGCCGTAATGCAATTCAGTACGCATTTCCAGACCGTGTACGGCCTGTGCTTCGGAGCGCGCATCCAGCAACTCGCGCATCGCGCCCGGCTTTTGTGCATCGGTTTCAACGCCCTGCACAATGTTCAGATAGGTCGCTTCTGCCGGCACATGACGCAGCACGCTGGCGGCCACTGCCAGCGTGGCGCGACGGGCATCTTCCGCAGTCCAGTGAATCAGCACGCGGGTGGGTGGCGTGAACTGCGCCGGCAGAATCAGTACTTCGCTGGCGCCACGATCCAGCAACCACTCCAGTTGTTGTGCAGCCTGCGAGCCGCCCTGAATGACCGACACGCCTGCCAGCGGTGCTGCATTGACAGTAGGCGTCATGCCATTGCCCAGCTGCGGTTCCATCCGCGTGGTAATGCGAGTCTTCATGCGCGTAGCCAGATCCACCAGGAATGGATGGGTCTTCAGATCCTCCACGGCACTGGCGGTGTTGGCATACACGGAATAGCTGGACAATGGCGTCGGCAGCACGTGAATGCGGCGCACGCCCACCGCCACGGGCTGGCCGATCAGCAGCGGCAATACGCGTTGCTCATGCTGCGAACGAGTGACATCCAGTGTCGCCAGGCTCGTAGCATCGCTATCGGCGGATACCGCACCTTTGTCAGACTCGGTCATGCGCACGCGCAGTCGTTCATAAGCGCCAGTGAAAATCGAGGACTCAACCACGCCGGCGCCCAGATAAATCGTATTCAGGGCATCGCGCTGTGCGGCCAGCGAAATCTCTTCGGGACGTAATACCGCCACCACTTCGTGTTCGCGCTGCAATTCAGCACGCTGATCCCACGATTTATCCCAAGGTTGATTCAGAGGCGCCGTCACCGGAGTCGCGCCCACACGAATGCCATCGGCGGTCTGGCGCGCCAGCAACAGATTCGCCGCACCGAGAAAGGTTGCGACAAAGCGCGTGGCGGGGCGGGCATACAGTTCTTCAGGGCGGCCCACTTCCAGCAGACGACCCAGATTCATCACACCGATACGATCCGCCAGCGCGAAGGCTTCTTCCTGATCGTGGGTGACCAGGATGGTGGAAATCTTCAGCTCACGCTGTACTTCACGAATGGTGCGGCGTAACTCTTCGCGGATCTTGGCATCGAGCGCACCGAAGGGTTCATCCATCAGCAACACCTGCGGCTTGTGCGCCAGCGCACGCGCCACAGCTACACGCTGCTGCTGGCCACCGGACAACTGCGCCGGCAACCGCTCGTCCATACCGTCCAGCGCCACCAGACGCAGCAGCTCCTTGCGGCGCGCCAATCGTTCGGCTTTTTTCACACCGCGCACCCGCAGCGCGAACTCGATGTTGTCAGCCACGCTCATGTGTTTGAACAGGGCGTAGTTCTGGAATACGAAACCCACTTCGCGCTTGCGTGGTGACACATGCGTGACATCGCGGCCATGCAGCGAAATACGGCCATGATCAACGCCGGTCAGGCCGGCAATGGCGCGCAGCAGGGTGCTCTTGCCGCTGCCGCTGGCGCCCAGCAACACAAAAAACTCGCCATCGCCCACATCCAGCGAGACGTCATTGACCACCGGCGTGTTCTGGTAGCGCTTGGTGATTTGATCGAGCGTGATGGACATGGCTATGCACCAGTGGAAGGTCGTTCATCGTACCGTGACAGTGGTAGCAAGGTCAGTTACAGACTGGTTATAAACTGGTGACAATTCGCGCCGATTTGATTGGCCTTGATTGGCCTGACCCGACATGACAAGTCGTTAAGATTTGCGCCATCCGCCCCCGTCTGCTGCAAAATCAGATCCATGACCAAGCTGCGATTGCTGATTCCCCTGCTGGCGCTGCTGCTAAGCGCCTGCGCCAGACTGGATGCACCCACCCCCGGCGACTATCGCGCCTATGTGGAATTGCGCGGTGGCCAGGTACCGTTTGTACTGCGAGTGAGCAATGAAGGCGCTCGCCCGCAGTTGTGGCTGGTGCGGGACGGGGACGCTGTACCGGCAACCGGGGTTCAGAGCAAAGAAGGCGCGATAAGCGCGCAACTGCCGAACGGCAGCGGCAGCTTGCAGGCAACCATCCGCCGCAAAACACTCAAGGGCGAAGTACGCATCACCGATCCGCAGGGCATGACGCAGACCCTGCCGTTTGCAGCCGAGCTGAACCAGAGCTGGCGGTTCGTGGAACAGGCCGGCACCGACAATGCCGATGTGTCCGGTTACTGGCAGCTCGAAGCCATCAGCCCGAATCATTTCGCCACGCCGGTGATCATGCAGCTCAGCCAGACTCACGACGCCATCGACGGCCAGTTGTTGCCAGATAGCGGGCTGAAGACCGGTCAACCCCTGCATCTGTACGGACAGGTCAATGGCGACGAGGTGTATCTGGGTGGCCTGGGCCAGGGCCGTGCGCTGCTGTTCAAGGGCAAGGTGAATGCACAGGGCGAATTGCAGGGTGATCTATGGACCAACCTGAGTACCGCACAACCCGCTGTTGCCCGGCATACAACTGAAGCCACCCTGAGCGAGGAGACCGAAGCATTGCGACAAGTGGCGCTGCCCTGGGCGGTGCCTACCCGCGTTATCGAGCAGCCACAGTAGCAGGTGAAACAAGGCAAGCTGCGCAACAGATAAAGTAAACTGCACGCTTCTGCCCTGTCTTCAATAACTTGCACGAATCGGATCTCGCCATGCCCTCGTTCGATATTGTTTCCGAACTCAACCAGCACGAAGTCGCCAACGGTGTGGATCAGGCCAGCCGCGAGGTGGACACCCGCTTTGACTTTCGCGGCAGCGATGCCAAATTCGAGCTCAAGGACAAAGTCATCACGCTCAGTGCGCAGACCGACTATCAGCTCAAGCAGATGCTGGAGATGCTGTCGCAACGTCTCGCCAAACGCGGCATCGACGTCAAATGCATGCAGGTGGGCGACCCGGTCACTACGCTATCCACCGCCAAACAGGTCGTCACCTTGCGCGAAGGCATTGAGGGTGAACTGGGCAAGAAAGTTCAGCGCCTGATCAAGGATTCAAAAATCAAGGTGCAAGCTGCCTTGCAGGACAAGCAGGTGCGTGTGACTGGCAAAAGCCGCGATGATCTGCAAGCCATCATGGCGATGATAAAACGCGCAGAGCTCGACATGCCGGTGCAGTTCACCAATTTCCGCGACTGAATCCGGACGATCAGGAACATATATGAATCTGCGCGATCTGCGTTATCTGGTAGCACTCGCTGACACCAGACACTTCGGCAAGGCCGCCGTGCGTTGCCATGTCAGCCAGCCGACGCTGTCTGCCCAGCTGAAGAAGCTGGAGGAATATCTGGGCGTGGAACTGATTGAACGCCAGCCACGCCGGGTTGCACTGACGGAAATTGGCGAGCAAATTGTGGCGCGCGCCCGTCGCGTGGTAAATGACAGTGATGAGTTGCTGGCGCTGGCGCGCAGTCAACGCGATCCTTTCAGTGGCGGCTTGAAGCTGGCGTTGATTCCCACCATTGGTCCCTATCTTCTGCCGCTGATTTCCCGGGCGCTGCGCAAGCAATTACCCAAACTGAAACTGATGTTGTACGAATATCAGACCGAACCCCTGTTGCAGGCCTTGCGTGCCGGTGACATCGACATGGGCGTGCTGGCCTTGCCGGTGCATGCCGATGGCGTGGAGACCTGCAAACTCTACGAAGAAGATTTCATGATCGCCTTGCCAAAGGGCCACCGTCTGGCCGAGAAGGCCAGCGTGAAGCTGGATGATCTGGCGGGTGATTCATTGCTGTTGCTGGAGGATGGCCACTGCATGCGTGACCAGGCGCTGGACATCTGTGGTCGCGCCGAACTCGACGAAGATCAGGACTATCGCGCCACCAGTCTGGAAACATTGCGGCAAATGGTCGCGGCCGGCATGGGCGTGACACTGCTACCCAAACTGTCCACTCACGGACCGTTTGGCACCGAAAAGAGCGTACTCATCAAACCCTTCCCCAAACCCGCACCCACCCGTAATGTCGGGGCGGTCTGGCGCAAGAGCAGTACGCGCAGCGCGGCGATCAAGTCAGTGTGTGACGTGATTGCGGGATGTATGGAAGAAAGGAAGTAGGGGATTAACGCCCGCGTTCAGCGGGCGGACGATGAGGTCGTGAAGTAAGCATTTATCCATATCCGTCCCGCTGCAACGAGATGTTAGGTACCACGGCGATGACGTTGACGATATGGTCACTTGTTTCTCGGATGGAACAATCCGGAAGACGTTCTTGTTCTTAGCCGGCGCAGGAGCAGCCGCCACAACGAGAAGACCTGACTCGAGCGACCTAACAAGTCTCCAATGGTCACGCCAGTCTCAAGACCAGTCCCTCAACCGTAGGTAGAGATTCGCCTTCCAGAGTCGATGCTGGCTTTGGAGCTCCCATATATGGCGGGCGCACTTGAGAGCATGATCGCTTGAATACATGAACGCCAACTGGAGCTGATGAGCTGTCCACTTGTAGTTAGATTGCCGAAACCTAGCTATCAACTCCGCCAACGTGAATCCAGCTGATGCAGTTAATAAGAACCCCATAGCGAGCATGCAAATACTCCGCGACCAGTGGTGAAATGACGGTGTTCGGGAGGAAGCAGATTGCTGCCGGTACAATTCCTAGAAGCGCTGAATAGCGAGCCCACGTCTCGATGCTCTTCGGATCGGCACCAGTTCGTGCGTTATCCACTATGGCAGAGAAAGCCATGACAACTGCCAGTGTTGTGACCACAGAGCCTGCCTTCGCGATCTGCGCGTAGCTCAGCAGATCGACGACCCACGGCGCCCCGAGGGTTGAGAAGTATGTCTTCATGTAGGAAAGGCCGATCAGATAAGAGACGGCGACAAAGCCGCTGACTGCGCCGCCGATCTTAAGGGCAGGCGCAATTGCAGCGGCCGAGATCATTTCGATGACCTTCGGAGGAATGGCCTTAGGTGACTCGCCATCGCTCATCGTGGTACCCAACGTGTTTTATTCAGTCTGGATAACAACATGGCTGCAAGATAACATGGGCAATGCTTATCCACTAAGTCTCTGTGACGATTGATGTTTTGCCGGATTCTGCCGGATAACACCAGTATAAAAATCAAGGTACATAACTGCGTTTTCCACCCTCTATCTCGCTGCTGGCAACGCCGCACGCTTCAAGGTCTGATCAATCTTAGTCTGCCAGCCGGAGCCGGTGGCTTTGTAAAAACTGATGACCTCGGGTGACGAACGAAGTGACACCCCTATTCGAGCACGTACCCCGCTTCCCGCTGATGTCGCAGCGCAAGAATCAGAACCACATCCTGCGCTTCTTCATAACTGTACAGCGCCACATAGCCGGTCTTGCCACGCGAAATGATGAGTTCGCGCAGGTCATGTTCAATGGGGCGTCCAATCAATGGATGATTGCCGAGAATCTTTACCGCCTCAACGATGACATCCACTGTTTTCAGCGCGGCAGCTGGCGCTTCGTCTCGCAGAAAATCCGCCAGACGTTCCGTGTCCGCCAATGCTCGCGCGGAGTAAATCAGGCGCGCCAAGCTTTGGCTCTCGGCCTAGTGACCGTTTTGCGCTGTGCCCGCGCGCGCAGGTAGGCATGTACCTCATCGGCTGCGTAGCCCTTGCCTGATTTAAGCGTTTCCGTCCTTGCCAGTTGTGCATCGGCAATCAGGCTGGCCCGCTTGTCTGCGGCCACAGCAGCACTACGTATGGCATCAACCATGAAAGCATGGGCGGTGATGCCTTGCTGCCTGGCTACGGTTGCAGCGAGTTTCTTTACGTCTTCCGGAAGCTTCAGCGAGGTGGTCGTCATCGGTGTACTCAAGTCAGTCAAGTGACACCATGGTAGCACCGGATAGATCCGGTACAAGCGTCGGGACCCGGGACATGCCACAGAACCGCCTGCTACCCCTTGCGCCCGGCCCCGGACCACTGCTAGATTCCGGCCATGCGTCACTTCCAGTCAACGAACATTCTTCCATCGCCCCGTCGCGGCGGTTCGTTGCTGGGTGCGCGCCTGCACCTGCGTCGCTAGACGCACAGCAAATACCTTGCGACCGCATTGCGCGGCGCCCACCCTCCGATCCAGTTATTCCGTTTTGATGCCGCAGCCATATTCCATTTGATTTGCCTGCGCGGGAGAAACCCATGTTGAAGCAGCCCAGTTTGAAATATCAGCCTTTCGCGCCGATCCACTTGCCCGACCGCAAGTGGCCCAATGCCGTCATCCATAACTCGCCCATGTGGTGCAGCGTTGATCTGCGCGATGGCAATCAGGCGTTGATCGAGCCCATGGACGCACAGCGCAAGCTGCAAATGTTCGAGCTGCTGGTGAAAACCGGCTTCAAGGAAATTGAAGTGGGCTTCCCCGCTGCATCACAGACCGATTTTGATTTTGTCCGGCACATTATCGACAACGACCTGATTCCCCCGGACGTGACCATTCAGGTGCTGACCCAGGCGCGCGCCGAACTGATTGCCCGTTCCTTTGAAGCGCTGCGTGGCGCGCGGCGCGCCATCATGCACCTGTACAACTCCACTTCCACTGTGCAGCGTCGCGTGGTGTTCAACCTCGACATGCCCGGGATTATTGATATTGCTGTTCGGGGTGCGGAGTGCGTACTGCAACAGGCGCAGCAACAGCCGGATACCGACTGGGTGTTCCAGTACAGCCCGGAAAGTTTTACCGGCACCGAGCTGGAGTTCGCAGTGGAAATCTGCAATGCAGTCAATGCCGTGTGGCAACCGACGCCTGAGCGCAAGGTGATCCTGAATCTTCCCGCAACAGTGGAGATGGCCACGCCCAATGTGTATGCCGATCAAGTGGAATGGTTCTGCCGTCATATCAGGCAACGCGACAGCCTGATCATCTCGGTGCATCCACACAATGATCGCGGCACCGCCGTTGCCGCAGCCGAGCTGGCGCTGATGGCGGGCGCAGATCGCATTGAAGGCACGTTATTCGGCAATGGCGAACGCACCGGCAATGTGGATGTGGTGACACTGGCGATGAATCTGTATACGCAGGGCATTCATCCGCAACTGGATTTCTCCAACATCAATGAAGCCGCGCGCACCGTGGAGCACTGCAATCAGCTGCCCATTCATCCACGTCATCCCTATGTGGGCGATCTGGTATTCACCGCGTTTTCCGGCTCGCATCAGGATGCCATCAAAAAAGGCTTTGCCGCACGCAAGGATGGCGATCTGTGGGAAGTGCCTTACCTGCCCATTGATCCCCGCGATCTGGGGCGCACTTACGAGTCAGTGATTCGCGTCAACAGCCAGTCCGGCAAGGGTGGCATCGCCTACCTGCTGGAGCGCGACTACGATCTGGTGCTGCCGCGTCGTTTGCAGATTGAATTCAGCCGCACCGTACAGGAAGTCACGGACAACACCGGCAAGGAACTGAGTGCCGCGGAAATCTGGGCATTGTTTGAACGCGAGTACCTGAAGCAGGATGCTGCCTATGAGTATCGTTCACACCAGCTGGTCACGGCCCAGGATGGCAGTGACAACGAAAAACTGGCTATCAAACTCAGCTACCGTGGTCAGGGCGCGGTTTTCAATGGCAGTGGCAATGGCCCCATCAATGCGCTGATTGATGCGCTCGGCCTGCAATGCGATGTGCTGTCCTATGAAGAACGCTCCATGGGCAGCGGCAGCAATGCCAAAGCGGTAGCCTTCGTGGAAATCACCACCCCCGCACGCATCACGCTGTTTGGCGTGGGCATGCACGGCAACATTGTCAGCGCTTCGCTGGTCGCTGTATTGAGTGCGGTGAACCGGGCGTTCAGGCAAGGCGCGTTGAGTGACGCCATGCCGGTGGCGAGTGCGAGCGTGGGCAGCTGAACGTTTCACATGAGAAGCTCACCCCGGCTTGCCGGGGTGAGTACTCTCGTTGGGCGTCACCGCCTCAGACCGACTCCGCCTTGCGGCAAAGCATCAAACATCACTTCAACCATCCTTGAACCGAGGATCGCTACAAGTGTGCGCAGTATTCCGGCGGCGCAAAACGATCATTGATGCCGTCCACACAGGTGACAGGAATACGCGATAGCTCCTCCTCCGATATCCCTTCCAGACAGCCGATATTGACACCATACATCTTGCCGATCGGCGTTTCGGTTCCCACCCCGAAAGCGCGCACCCCACAGTGCTTGCAGAAGTAGTGTTGATTCTTGCGGGTGTTGAACAGGTACTGAGTCAGCTCCGGCTCACCTGACAGAAGGCGAAAAGCTTCCGGCCTGGCCACGGCCGGCCAGAAACGCGTGCGCCGGCAAATCGAACAGTTGCAACGAAACGAAGACTGAGTCAGATCGAGATCAGCCTCGAACTGAATGGCGCCACAGTGACAGCGGCCGCGATAAGTTTTGAGCATGCTGGATGTTCCGGTGATTGGGGTTGTCACTTCAACTATCTTGAACCGAGGGCCTCTGCTATCTGCAATACCTTCTAGGGAAGCTCTGAATGAATCGAATCTGTCATTTACCGCAGCAAGAAATCTTGCATGTGCTTGATATGCAAAAGCCTCAAACACGGAAAGATTTCTCGCTACGCTCGAAATGACATTCATTCAGAGCTTCCTTAACGCTGCTGATAAGCCGACGCGAAAGAGTATAGCGATTGAGCGGTCGGACGACCGGAGGGAGTGAACTTGATTGGCTGGTTAGGCCCGCCCATGAGCCAGCTCTTGAATTGCAGTTTCGCCGAGACGAACAAGCTTGGCCTTTCCGGAGATAGTGGCACCGATGCTCTTATAGAACTTGATTCCCCGCTCGTTGAAGCCTGACACATGCCAGTCTACGCGGCCACAGCCGCCGTCATGAGCGATCTGGCACAGCCGCTCCATGAGTTTTCGACCAATGTTCCGGCTTCGATACTCTTCATAGACGTAGAGGTCATCAAGCCATAGACCGGGTTTGGCGATGAAGCTTGAGAAGATTGAATAGTAGGTGGCCATGCCGACCAGTTTTCCATCGACTTCAGCAACCAGCGCGTGCGCCAGGGTGGCCGCTCGGCGAAGATGGCTTCGTGAAGCGTGGGAGACCGATCGCGCGTAGAGATTCGGGGCATACCAGTCATTCATCGAACTCGTGCTTTCGCCTAGGAGCAAAAGAGCAAAGAGCTGAGGAATTTCGGACTGCGGAGGAGTCAACGTGATTGGCATGTTAGGATTTTATTTCTCTGCGATTGAGTCCCAACGTTCCAAGTACTCGCCAATGCTCCAGCCGCTGAACGACATACGTGGCGGTAGGTGTACCGTTCTTACTTTGTTGTCTTTGTGCGCTTGCCCCTTAGCACCCGGTGACTTTAGCCAAAGCTGATGACCTCTGCAACATGCTTCGCCATGACTGCAGCTGGGATAATGTAGTACTGAAAAGTTGACTTTAATGGCTTCGGAATTTCGCAGAACCCAGAAAAAGTTTGCTCCGAAATTTCTCTGGGCTTTCATGCCAACGCTACATGTTCTATTGCCAGGGACAAATGTCTTGACTTGAAGTATGTACGAATTTTGTTCCGTCAATGTTGCTGCACAAGATGTCTGTATTGGGTGTGTTTCCAAGAGCTGACAACAGCCGAGTAGCCTCGACGGCACAGCTCGCCTGCGACAAAAGAATTGGCTGAGCGTGTACCCCGACTGCTTTTGTCTTTATCGGACACGATGATGTGCTACTGCCTAACTTGTTTTATAAGTGCTGGATAAAACCAGCGTTGAGAGATAACACCGGCAATGCTTAACAAATAAGTCCATGTCGCGGCTCATGATTGTTGGTTTTTTGCTGGGTAACACCAGTATCAACAAGTCCCTTCAGAGCGGGCTGCAAGCTTGGCTTGGTGGGCGGACAAAAAGCCCTCACTCTCCCGCAACCGGGGGAGGGAATGGCTCAACTGGCGATATATTTTTCCAGCTGGGTAATGGTTTCCTGCTGCTCGTCGATGACGGCCTTGACCAGATCACCGATGGAAATCATGCCGAGCAACTGGCCCTTCTCCACCACCGGCAAATGCCGGATGCGCTGGTCGGTCACTATCTGCATGCAGTGATGCACCGTGTCCTCAAAGCCCACCGTGACCACCGGGCTGCTCATGATCTGCCACACCGGCGTTTCGGCCGAGGAGCGGCCCAAAAGAATCACCTTGCGTGCATAGTCGCGCTCGGAAACGATGCCCACCAGTGTGTTGCCACGCATCACCGGCAGGGCGCCGACATGTTTGTCGGCCATCATCTGGATGGCTTCCAGAACCGGATCTTCGGCTTCGATTGACCAGATATCTGTGCCGGATGGCTTGTCAGACAAGAGGTGCTTGACGCGCAACATGGCTCATCCTCCCCGTTGGCCAGTGAAAACTGGTCTGGGAGGATTCTAGCGCTGCTGCCCTGCATCCGGGCAAGCATCTTGCCGCCGCTGGGGCTCAGCTGGCCTGTGCCGAGCGAATCATCTGCTCGGCCGCGAACCAGTCCTGCAATTCCTGGCCCGGCGCGAAGTTGCGGTGCTCCGCCATGAAATAGGCCGCCGTTGCAATCAGGGACGTCAGGTCCACGGCTGCGGCAACAGCCGGTTTTTTCGGAACCGCCTTGCGTTTGGCGGGAATGGACAGCGTTTCTGTCCTGGATGTGGACTTGGGTACAGCTTTGGGTGCGGATCTGGTCGCGGCCTTCCTGGCTGGACCTGCCTTGGCCGCCGGTTTGGCTACTGACTTGCCTGCTGATTTGACTACTGGCGGCTTGGGGGTGGCTTTGCCCGGTTTGGGCTCAGCCGCTTTGATAACACGCACTTTGCGTGTGCGTGTCACTGCGGAATCGGTATTGATCTCCATGGTTTGGCCTCGTGCAAGGGTACGTGCCGGATATCAAGCACATACCATGCCAGCCACAGGCAGGCCGCATACGAGACATCAGAGCACCCCCAACCCCGCGAGGGAGGATCTGATTAATTTGTCATTTCGAGCGTAGCGAGAAATCTTTCCGTGTTTGAGGCTTTTGCATATCAAGCACATGCAAGATTTCTCCCTTTGGTCGAAATGACAGATTCGACTCATTCTGAGATTCCCTAGTGGTGATGACCACCCGGACCATGCACATGACCGTGGCTCAGTTCTTCCTTGCTGGCCGCACGCACCTCGATAATCTTGACCGCGAAATGCAGGGTCTGATCGGCCAGGGGATGATTGCCATCGACGGTGATGAGGTCAGCCGACACCTGGGTGACGGTCACGGTACGCGGGCCATGATTGGAATCAGCCTGAAACTGCATGCCCACTTCCAGCTGGGCGATTCCCTCGAACGCGCTGCGTGGTACGTCCTGAATCAGGGAGGCATCGCGCACGCCATAGCCGTCTTCTGGCGGGATGGCGACGTTGACGTCCTCGCCGGCACGCTTGCCTTCCAGCGCCTTTTCCAGACCGGGAATCAGGTTGCCGTTACCCTGCAAGTACGCCAGTGGTTCTGAGCCCTCGGATGAGTCCAGCACTTCGCCCGCATCATTTTTCAGGGTGTAGTGAATCTGTACGGCGGTATTTTTGGCGATTTGCATGGCGGCTCCGGGAAATCTGTGTCCTGAAAATGGGGCCGCACTACATCATGCAAGGCGGGCAACGTCAACGCGGGAATGACCCACATAACAGCGGCCCACAAAGAAAAACGGCCCTTGAAGCGGGCCGTTTTCCAGTGGTGCCTCGCGGCAACTATTCGACCGTGACTGACTTGGCCAGATTACGCGGCTGATCAACATCCGTACCCTTGAGCAGGGCGCAGTGATAGGACAGCAATTGCAGCGGGATGGTGTAGATGATCGCGGCCTGGAAGTGGCTGACATGCCTGGGCATGTGCAACACGGTAACGCCTTCCGATGATTCGATACCGGAATCGGGATCGGCAAATACATACAGCTCGCCACCGCGCGCGCGCACTTCCTGCATGTTGGATTTGAGTTTCTCCACCAGATCATTATTGGGCGCGACCACAATCACCGGCATGTCTTCGTCGACCAGCGCCAGCGGGCCATGCTTCAATTCGCCAGCCGGATAGGCTTCGGCATGGATATAGGAAATTTCTTTCAGCTTCAGCGCGCCTTCCATGGCAATGGGATACATCTGGCCGCGACCCAGAAACAGTGCGTGATGCTTGTCAGCAAATTTCTTTGCGAGCTCCTTGATCTGATCATTCAGCTGCAAGGTTTTTTCAATCAGGCCAGGAATTTCAATCAGACGCTGCACCAGACCGCGCTCGCGTTCGGCATCGGCGCAGTGAAACTTGGCCAGCGCCACCACCAGCATGCCCAGCGCAGTCAGCTGCGTGGTGAAAGCCTTGGTGGAGGCCACGCCGATTTCCGGACCGGCGCGCGTCAGCATCACCAGTTCTGATTCACGCACCAGCGAACTTTCCGGCACATTGCAGATGGCCAGCGACGACAGGTACCCGGCCTGCTTGGCCATGCGCAATGCGGCCAGCGTGTCAGCGGTTTCACCCGACTGCGAAATGGTGACGAACAGCGTGTTCTTCGGCACCACTGGATTGCGATAGCGATATTCGCTGGCCACCTCCACCCAGCAGGGCAGACGCGCGATCTGTTCTATGTAGTACTTGGCAACCATGCCGGAGTGATAGCTGGTGCCACAGGCCACGATCTGAACGGCCTCGGTGCGACGCAATACTTCCATGGCAGTGGGCCCGAAGGCCGCTTCCAGCAACTTGCCGCCGGCAACACGTTCTTCAAGGGTCTGCGCCACCGCACGTGACTGCTCGTATATTTCCTTGAGCATGTAGTGCGGGTAGTCGCCTTTTTCGGCGGCATCGGCCGTCAAGGCGCTGACCCGCATCGGGCGCTGCACCACCTGACCTTCACGATCCAGCACACGCAATCTGTCGCGATGCACTTCGGCTACGTCACCTTCTTCGAGGAAAATGAAGTTGCGGGTCACGGGCAACAACGCTGAAACATCTGAAGCCACAAAGTGTTCGCCCTCACCCACACCGATCACCACGGGGCAGCCTTCGCGGGCCAGCACGATCTTGTCAGGTGAATTTTCCGACAACACCGCCAGCGCATAGGCGCCTTCGAGTTCCGCCACTGTCGCGCGTACTGACTTGAACAGGTCACCGTTCAATTTTTCCATGTGGTAGTGGATGCGATGCGCAATCACTTCGGTGTCGGTTTCAGAGCTGAAGTGGTAACCATGTTTGATCAGATCATCACGCAGCTCATCATGATTTTCGATGATGCCGTTATGCACGATGGCAATGCCATCCTTGGAAATATGCGGATGAGCATTACGCTCAGCGGGCGCGCCATGGGTGGCCCAGCGGGTATGGGCAATGCCCAGTTGTCCTGAGGTGGGACTGTCGTCCAGTGCATCCTGGAGATTCTTGACCTTGCCGACGGTACGCAGGCGCGCCAGTTTCTGGCTGCTGGTCAGAACGGCCACGCCTGCCGAGTCATAACCACGGTATTCGAGACGGCGCAGGCCTTCGATCAGGATCGGAACGATATCTCGTTTGGCGACGCCGCCAACAATTCCACACATGGTTAACCTCTTGCTTGAGTACTGCGCCGGAACACGGTTTTTCAGGCCACAATTCTAACCCGGTACACTGGACTGATTTTGTGACACAGGGCCGCTATATGCATGGCCTTGCGCCCGATTATCCGCAGAGTCGCCCATCAACTCTTCTTGCCGGGGCGTTTCCAGCCATCGAGCGTGACCTGTCGCGCCCTTGCCAAGGTCAGTTTGCCTTCGGGTGCATCCTTGCTGAGCGTTGAACCTGCGCCGGTGTTGGCGTCTGCGCCCACCTTGATGGGTGCGATCAGCATGGAACCGGAACCTATGAAGGCATTGTCGCCAATCTCCGTGCGCCATTTGTTTACACCATCGTAGTTCACCGTGATGGTGCCGGCGCCGATATTCACCTTGCTGCCGATGGTTGCATCGCCAATGTAGGTGAGGTGATTGGCCTTGCTGCCGGAACCGATCTGACTCTTTTTGACTTCAACAAAGTTGCCGATGTGCACATGATCGGCCAACTCTGCATCAGGACGCAGACGCGCAAAGGGGCCAATGTTGCAGTGGGGGCCAACCACGGCTCGATCCAGGACACAGTTCGGAAATAATTCCGTCCCTGCACCAATGCGGCTGTCCTTGATATAGCAATTCGGGCCGATGCGCGCGCCCTCCGCAATGTGCACCTCACCCACCAACACCACGTTGACATCGATAAACACATCCTTGCCCACGGTGACCTGACCGCGAATGTCCACGCGTGCGGGATCGGCCAGGGTTGCGCCCTGCACCATCAGTTCAGTGCTGCGCCATTTGCGCAGATGCGCCTCAACTTCAGCAAGCTGCACTTTGTCATTCACGCCCAGCACTTCGGCTTCACTGGGCGCCAGTACCGCTTCGACCGTTACACCATCACGTACGGCCATGGTGACGATATCAGTCAGATAATATTCGCCTTGTGCATTGTCATTCTTCAATTGCGATAGCCATTTTTTCAGCTGCATGGCTGTCGCAGCCAGCAAGCCCGTATTGGCTTCATCAATCAGGCGTTCCTTGGTGGTGGCGTCCTTGTGCTCGACAATGCGCACTACTTGGCCAGCATTGTTACGCAGGATGCGTCCATAGCCAGTGGCATCGGCCAGCTTGACGCTGAGCAAGCCAAGCGCACCGCGCGCGACCGCATCCAGCAGCGGCTGCAAAGTTTGCGGCCGGGTCAGCGGCACATCGCCGTATAACACCAGCACAGTCTGGTCATCGGCAATCAACGGCATGGCCTGCGCCAATGCATGGCCGGTGCCCAGCTGTTCAGCCTGTAGCGCCCAGTGGATAGGTTGATCGTTAAACGCGGCCTTTACCTGATCACCACCATGGCCATACACCACATGAATATCACTGGCGTGCAGGGCATGCGCCGTATTGAGCACATGGCCCAACAGCGGCACACCCGCCAGCGGCTGCAACACCTTGGGCAGGTTCGACTTCATGCGCTTGCCTTGACCGGCAGCCAGGATGACGATGGATAAAGGCATCGCAGCTATTTCCTTACGTTCAATAAAAAACGCACACCGCGGCAGACGGCCGGGGTGTGCGTGATGTTACTCATCAGTGCTTACTGCTGATTCTTGTTCTTGCGCAAGCGTTCGATGGCCTTGAACTGCGCCATGATCTGCGCCAGTTCCGCCTGCGCCTCGGCCAGTTCGACCTGATCGGTGCGATTGGCCAGCGCTTCTTCGGCACGCTGCTTGGCTTGCAGCACCGCAGCTTCGTCGAGATCCTTGGCGCGAATCGCGGTATCGGCCAGCACCGTCACCAGATGCGGCTGTACTTCCAGCGCACCGCCGGAGATATACACATGCTGCTCCTCACCCGAAGGCAACTGCACCCGCAACTCACCGGGTTTCAGCGTGGTAATCAGCGGCGCGTGACGGGGCGCGATGCCTATCTCGCCCATCACTGCGGGCGCGAATACCATCGAAGCTTCGCCGCTGAAGATCTCGCCTTCGGCGCTGACGACATCTACGTGAATGGTTGCCATGTGGGTCGCTTCTTATTGCAGTTTCTTGGCTTTTTCGATCGCTTCTTCGATCGCGCCCACCATGTAGAAAGCCTGTTCGGGCAAGTGATCGTAGTCACCGGCCAGAATGCCCTTGAAGCCGCGGATGGTGTCCTTCAACGACACGTACTTGCCGGGGCTGCCGGTGAACACTTCGGCCACATGGAAAGGCTGCGACAGGAAGCGCTGGATTTTACGCGCGCGGAACACGGACAATTTGTCTTCTTCCGACAGTTCATCCATACCCAGAATCGCGATGATGTCCTGCAACTCTTTATAACGCTGCAACACCTGCTGCACGCCGCGCGCGGTGTCGTAGTGCTCTTCACCGATCACCAGCGGATCCAGCTGACGGCTGGTGGAATCCAGCGGATTCACGGCCGGGTAGATACCCAGCGCAGCGATCTGACGATCCAGCACCACGGTGGCATCCAGGTGGGCGAAGGTGGTTGCCGGTGACGGATCAGTGTAATCGTCGGCGGGCACGTAAACGGCCTGGATGGAAGTGATTGAACCGGTTTTGGTGGAGGTGATGCGTTCCTGCAGCACGCCCATTTCTTCGGCCAGCGTCGGCTGGTAACCCACGGCCGAGGGCATACGACCCAGCAGCGCCGACACTTCCGTGCCTGCGAGCGTATATCGATAGATGTTGTCGACGAAGAACAGCACGTCGCGGCCCTTGCCGTTGGGCTGGATTTCGTCACGGAAGTATTCGGCCATGGTCAGACCGGTCAAGGCCACGCGCAGACGATTGCCCGGTGGTTCATTCATCTGACCGTACACCATCGCCACTTTGGATTCGGCGAGGTTGTCCAGCTTGATAACACCCGACTCGGCCATCTCGTGATAGAAGTCGTTACCTTCGCGAGTACGTTCACCCACGCCGGCGAACACCGACAAGCCTGAATGGGCTTTGGCAATATTGTTAATGAGTTCCAGCATGTTCACGGTCTTGCCCACACCGGCGCCGCCGAACAGACCAATCTTGCCGCCCTTGGCGAAGGGCACCAGCAGGTCGATCACCTTGATGCCGGTTTCCAGCAGATCCTGACCACCTGCTTGTTCGTCATAGCTCGGCGCGGGACGATGAATCGGCCAGTATTCTTCGGCATTCACCGGGCCCACTTCGTCTTGCGGTACGCCCAGTACATCCATGATGCGGCCCAGCGTGGCCTTGCCCACGGGCACCTGAATCGGCTTGCCGGTGGTTTGCACCGCCAGACCGCGCTGCAAACCTTCGGATACACCCATGGCGATGGTGCGCACCACGCCATCACCCAGCTGCATCTGCACTTCCAGCGTCAAGCCGTTATCAACGAGCTTGAGCGCTTCGTACACCTTGGGAATGCTGTCGCGTGGAAATTCCACGTCGATCACCGCGCCGATGATTTGCACGATCTTGCCGGTAGCCATCTTCAGTTTCCTCGTAGCTGCGAACCAGCGCAGCAATCAAACATTAAAACTTAAATTCTTACTTCAAACCGCCGCCGCGCCGCCGACGATTTCCGAGAGTTCCTTGGTGATCGCTGCCTGACGCGCCTTGTTGTAGATCAACTGCAACTCGCCAATCAGCTTGCCGGCGTTGTCGGTGGCGCTCTTCATGGCCACCATGCGCGCCGCCATTTCGCAGGCCACGTTTTCTACAGAACCCTGATAGACCTGTGATTCGATGTAGCGCATCAATACACCTTCCAGCAGCTCGGCAGCGGAAGGTTCGTAGATGTAGTCCCACATCTTCTGCAACTTGTCTTCGTCTTCGGTAACCACCGGCAGCAACTGCTTGACGGTGGGTTTCTGGGTCATGCTGTTGACGAACACATTGTTCACCACGAACAGTCGATCCAGCTTGCCTTCGCGATACATGTCGAGCATCACCTTCACGTTGCCGATCAGATCGGCCACATGCGGATGATCGCCGAGGTGGGTCACGGTGCCATGGGTCTCAACATTCTTGAGCCGGCGGAAAAACTGCACGGCCTTGGAGCCGATCAGGCTCAGGTGCACGGAACAGCCCTGGGCCTGCCATTCCCGCATCGCCGCCAGCGCCGCCTTGAACAGATTGACGTTCAGACCGCCGCACAGGCCGCGATCGGTGCTGACGATGATGAAGCCCACTGATCTGGCTTCACGCTCAATCATGTAGGGATGTTTGAAATCCGGATTCGCCATGCGCAAGTGGCCAATGACGCGACGAATACGCTCCGAATACGGGCGATTGGCCCGCATGCGCTCTTGTGCCTTGCGCATCTTGCTGGCGGCCACCATCTGCATGGCCTTGGTGATCTTCTGAGTATTTTTGATACTCGCGATCTTGGTGCGGATTTCTTTGGTGCCGGGCATGTCTGCGCGCCGATCAGTAAGTGCCGGACGCTGCGAACTCTTCGCAGATCTTCTTCAATGTCGCTTCGTACTTCTTCAACACCGGCTCGGCATTGATGGCGTCGATATCAGCCTTGAAGCTGGTCTTGGCAAAGCTCTGCAATGCGACTTCGAAAGCGCTGATCTTGACGCGATCGACCTTGTCCATATAACCGTTGTTCACGGCATAGATGGACAGCGCCATTTCCGCTACCGACATCGGCGCGTACTGCTTCTGCTTCATCAACTCGGTGACGCGCTGACCACGTTCCAGCTGGCTGCGTGTAGCCTGGTCAAGATCGGAAGCAAACTGCGAGAACGCCGCCAGTTCACGATACTGTGCCAGCGACAGACGGATACCACCGCCGAGACGCTTGATGATGTCGGTCTGAGCAGCACCACCTACACGCGACACTGAAATGCCGGCGTTCATGGCGGGACGGATACCGGCGTTGAACAGGTCGCCTTCCAGGAAGATCTGGCCATCGGTAATCGAAATCACATTGGTGGGCACGAATGCCGTCACGTCACCTGCCTGCGTTTCGATGATCGGCAGACCCGTCAATGAACCGGTCTTGCCCTTGACGCGGCCATTGGTGGCCTTCTCTACATATTCTTCATTGACGCGCGCCGAACGTTCCAGCAAACGCGAGTGCAGATAGAACACGTCGCCCGGATACGCTTCGCGGCCCGGCGGACGACGCAGCAGCAGCGAGATCTGGCGATACGCCCAGGCCTGCTTGGTCAAGTCGTCATAGATCACCAGCGCGTCTTCGCCCTGATCCATGAAGTATTCACCCATGGCGCAACCGGCGTAAGGCGCAAGGTATTGCATGGCGGCAGGCGTCGAAGCCGATGCGGCAACGATAATCGTGTGATCCATCGCGCCGTGTTCTTCCAGCTTGCGCACCACGTTGGCGATCGGAACTCTGCTTCTGGCCGATGGCGACATAGATGCACTTAATGCCGCTGCCTTTCTGATTGATGATGGCGTCGATGGCCATGGCGGTCTTGCCGGTCTGACGGTCACCGATGATCAGCTCACGCTGGCCGCGGCCGATTGGCACCATCGAGTCCACGGCCTTGTAACCGGTCTGCACTGGCTGATTCACTGACTTGCGATAAATCACGCCCGGCGCCACGCGTTCAATCGGCGCCTGACGAGTGGCATTGATCGGGCCTTTGCCATCGATGGGGTTACCCAGCGCATCCACCACGCGACCGAGCAGGCCTTCGCCGACGGGCACTTCAAGAATGCGGCCGGTGGTTTTCACCGTATCGCCTTCAGCAATGTGCTTGTATTCGCCCAGCACCACCGAGCCCACTGAATCCTGTTCGAGATTCAGCGCCAGGCCGAAACTGCCGCCGGGGAATTCCAGCATTTCGCCGTACTTCACGTCGGCCAGACCATGCACACGCACGATACCGTCGGTGACGGTCACCACGGTACCTACATTGCGGTCTTCGGTTGCGGCCGAAAACTTGGCAATTCGATTCTTGATCAGGTCACTAATTTCAGATGCCTTGATGGACATGTACATTCCTCACAGGAACTCAAAACTGAGTGTGCCGGTTGCTTAAAAACTTTAAAAAAAATCAATTCGCAATCAATTGCACATTAGCCAGACGGCCAAGACGCTCTTTGACCGAACCATCGATCACCAGATCACCCCAGCGCACTACGGCGCCGCCAACCAGCTGCGCATCCACCGAACAATGCAGGCGCACATCACGCTTGAGCCGGGTCTTGAGCGCCGCCGTCAAGCGTTGCTGCTGGGCTGCATCCAGCGGCAATGCTGATACCACGTCCACATCCGCAACACCTTCTACATCGGCGCGCAGCGCTTCGTACATTTTCGCGATATAGGGCAGCAAACCCAGACGGCGGTTTTGCGCCAGCGTCGCCATGAAATTGCGGGCTGAAGCATCAAGCCGATCACCTGCGACATCCGCAATCAGATCCACCAGCTGTGCAGCAGAGACACGTGGATGGTTCAGCAGCCGCCTGGTGGCCGGATCACCGGCCACTGCCGAGGCAATCGCCAACGCTTCCGACCACTGCCTGAACGTGCCGTTCGTCTGAGCGAACTCAAACGCAGCACGCGCATAGGGTCGGGCGATAGTGGCTTTTTCGGCCATGCTTGCTCCTTAACCGCGCGCGCCAGTCGATTCGATTTCGCGGGCCAGCTGTTCAATCAGATCAGCATGGGCCTTGGCATCGATTTCACGGCCGAGCACGCGGGCTGCGCCAGCGATGGCCAGCGAACCCACTTCGGCACGCAGTTGCTCCCGCACGCGGCTTTTTTCCAGCGCTACTTCCTGACGGGCATCGCCCACCAGACGTTGCCCTTCAGCCAGTGCAGTACTTTTCGCTTCGTCGACCATTTCATTGGAACGACGATGTGCCTGATCAACGATCTTGCCGGCCTGCACGCGAGCATCCTTGACGATATCAGCCGCCGATGCTTGCGCATCAGCCAGGCTTTTCTCGCCTTTGTCTGCCGCCGCCAGACCATCGGCAATCTTGCGTTGACGTTCTTCAATCGCCGCAATCAGCGGTGGCCAGATGAACTTCATCGTGATCCAGCCGAGGATCAGCAAGACCAGCGACTGGATAATCAGTGTTGCAGTAAGATTCATACGATCCTGAGACCTACTCTAGGCAGCGCCTTGCGGCGCCACTTAAATGAGCAAACCGGTCACGCCCAGGACGACAGTTCGCCAGGCGTGGTAAAGCGGACTTAGACCGGGCCATCTTTAAACTGGAAAGGGACTGGCGGTGGCGAACCACAGCGCGATACCGGTACCGATAATGAACGCCGCGTCGATCAGACCGAGCAACAGGAACACTTTGGTCTGCAGCACATTCATCAGTTCAGGCTGGCGAGCCGAAGCTTCAATGTACTTGCCGGCCATCATGCCGATGCCGATACAGGCACCCAGCGCGCCGAGACCGATGATCAGACCGCAGGCGAGTGCGACAAACGCAACATTCGTCATTTGAGTTCTCCGTTAGAACCAGTGTTGAAAGAAAACAGGAGTGATGAAAGAAACCGAAAAAATAAAATCAATGTTTGTCATGCGCCTGGCCGAGATACACCAGCGTCAGCATCATGAAAATGAAGGCTTGCAACAGCACGATCAGGATATGGAAGATCGCCCAGATCGTGCCGGTAAACAGATGCAGACCAATACCCAGCACCGTACCGCTGGCGCCCAGGCCCGCAATCAGGAAGAAGATCAGCTCGCCAGCGTACATGTTGCCGTACAGTCGCATGCCGTGTGACAGCGTGTTGGAAATGTACTCAACGCAATTCATGGCCAGATTGATCAGCGCCAGCAGCAGCGCGCCAATCCAGGTCAGCGGATTGAAGCTCAGCTTGACCATGCCGAACGGCGCGCACAGCAGTTGATGCACATAACCGCCCACGCCCTTGATCTTGAGGTTGTAGTAGAACACCAGCAGCAGCACGCCCAGCGACATACCCAATGTGCCGTTGATATCAGCGGTGGGCAGCGGACGCAGGTAATGCACGTGGAAAATATGCTCGCCCACCCACGGCAGCCAGTCCACCGGCAACAGGTCGATGGCATTCATGACGGCCACCCAGGTGAAGATGGTCAGCGCCAGCGGCGCAATGTAGTCGAGCTTGCCATGCACCAGAGTCTTGGCCTGGTCATTCACCCACTCCAGCAACAATTCAACCGCCAGCTGGAATTTGCCCGGCACGCCGGCGGTGGCGCGGGAAGCAGCCAGACGCAGCGGAATCAGCACAATCAACGCACAGAGCAGTGAGAAAAACAGGGTATCCAGATGCAGGACAGAAAAATCGAACAGACCGCTGGCTTCCCTGTTGGACAGGTGGGTCAAATGGTGCGAAATGTATTCGGACATGGTCTTTTCAGCCACGCCGCCTTCACCCGCCATTGTCTCTGTATCAACCATTCGCCTTGTCTCGTTCCTTTGCCGAACTCTCGCCAGAAACCTCAGCAGACCGCGTCATCACGGCCAGCCAGTACAACACCAGACTTGCAGCCAGCCCCAGCAATATCGCCGGTGGCAGCAGGGCTCTGGATCGCATTGCGATGGCCAGCAACCCCAGCACCAACAGGGTCTTCACGAACCAGTTGGCAAACAAACCCAGCACGGTGGCCGGACGCGTTGGCTGCAAACCCTGCTTGATCAGCACGAACACCAGGTAACTGGTTGCCAGCAAGCCGATGCCACCACCTACCAGCACAGAACGTGCCACTCGACCGTCGTACAGCAACCCTGTGCCTGCGGTCAGCAACAGCAAACCCAGCAATTGCCAGATCAGAATGCGCAGACCTTGGGCCACTGAACTCAACATCGCGCGCTCATTGACCCGTCTGTACAGCAGGTTGCCGGGGACGGCCCCAAGCAAAGGCCGCGGATTATAGGGGGCGATTCGGGGAGCATCAACCAGAGTTCGGGCTTTGTTACGCCTTTGTTGCCCGCAATTAGCTTGAAGCTCATGCAATTTGCTTCCTGGAGCCTGTTCACGAGCTTGTAACCCGGGCGGGGCGACTACTGCATATGCGCCAGAATGCCGTCCAGCTCATCCAGATTGTGATAGCTGATCACCAGCTTGCCGCTGCCTTTACTTGAATGTTGCAGCTGCACCTTGGCGCCCAGCTTGTCCGCGAGGTCATTTTCCAGGCGCTTGATATCCGGATCGGTTCCCGGTGGCGGCGCTTCAGGCTGCTGGTCGGTTTTTTCCATACGGCGCACCAGCGCCTCGGTATCGCGCACCGACAGGCCTTTCCTGGCCACTAACAGTGCGACTTCCACCTGGCGGCGGGCATTACCCAGACCCAGCAGGGCACGCGCATGTCCCATTTCCAGCTCGCGTTTTTCCACCAGCGCCTTGACCTCATCAGCCAGCTCCAGCAGACGCAACAGGTTTGACACTGATGCCCGTGACCGCCCCACGGCTTCAGCAGCGGTCTGGTGGGTCATGTCGAATTCCCTGATCAATCGATCCAGCGCACGCGCTTCTTCCAGCGGATTGAGGTTTTCACGCTGAATATTCTCGATCAGCGACATGGCTATTGCCGCTTCATCCGGGATGCGACGAATGACAGCCGGAATTTCGTGTAGTCCGGCCAGTTGTGCAGCCCGCCAGCGACGTTCACCGGCGATGATTTCGTAGCGCAGCGGTTGCCCGGCAGGTCCATCGCTCAGCGGTCTGACCACAATCGGCTGGATCACACCCTGCACCTTGATGGAGTCCGCCAGCTCCTGCAGGGTTTCCTGATGCATGTCAATGCGCGGCTGGTACTTGCCACGCTGCAATAGATCGACCGGCAGCCTGGCCATTTCCTGATCACGTGGCGCAGGGGACGCATCCGGGGTTGCCCTGTCAGGCTCTCGCGGCGCAGCGTTCTGGCCGAGCAACGCGCCGAGACCTCGTCCTAAACTGGGACGCTTGGTGACCATAGTGTTTGAATCAGGCAGCAAAGGGAGGCGCAGTGTACTCGGGCATGGCTGGAACACTCCAGCCATTCTCGACCAGTTGTTTTGCTCACAACAGGTACAGGCCGTCAGCTGCCGGGCATGGCGGACATCTCGGCCGCCTTACGCTCGTCTTCACGGCGCAGCATTTCACCGGCCAGCGCCAGATAGGCCAGCGCACCACGGGATTCACGATCGTAAATCAGCGCTGGCTGACCATAGCTCGGGGCTTCGGCCAGTCGCACATTGCGCGGAATCAGCGTGCGATATACGCGCTCACCAAAATGTTCGATCAACTGACCTGACACTTCATTGGCCAGGTTGTTACGCGGATCAAACATGGTGCGCAGGATGCCTTCAATGTGCAGCGCAGGATTGGCATTGGCCCTGATCTGCTCAATGGTGTCCACCAGCGCGGTCAGGCCCTCCAGTGCGTAGTACTCACACTGCATGGGAATCAATACCGAATCGGCAGCCACCAGGGCATTAACCGTGAGCATGTTGAGTGACGGCGGGCAATCAATCAGCACCGTATCAAACTGTTCACGCACCGATTTCAGTGCATCACGCAAGCGATTCTCACCACCCGCCCTGCCGGTCAGCTGTACTTCGGCGGCCACCAGATCCTGATTGCCGGGCAACAGACTGAAGCTACTGTGATCAATGGTGACAATGGCAGCACTGATCTCACATTCCCCCAGCAGCACTTCAGTAATGGATTGCGACAGGCCACGCTTGTCCACGCCGCAACCCATGGTTGCATTGCCCTGCGGGTCCATATCAATCAGCAGTACCCGACGCTTGGTCGCCGCCAGCGAAGCGGCAAGATTGACGCTGGTGGTGGTCTTGCCCACACCGCCTTTCTGATTGGTCACTGCGATAACGCGTTTCATGTTGTTACTGGCTAGACCTTGTCATGACTGCGGCAGAGTTCCACAAGATGCCGCTGCTCGTCCAGACCGGGGACTTTGAGCTCATGGATGACGGCGACCTTCCAGCCATTGGGTATGGCCTTGAGCTCATCTTCAGGGAATCGGCCCTTCATAGCCAGCAATCGTCCACCGCTGATACACAGATGACCACACCATTTGATGAAGTTCTCGATGGAACCCATGGCGCGCGACAGCACAAAATCAAAACGCAGCTCGGGCTGATAATCCTTCAACAGATAATCCTGGGCACGAGTATGCAGCACCGTCACATTGTGCAAATCCATGGCCTGCGCCGCATGCTCGACGAAGCGCAGCTTCTTGTTCACTGAGTCAATGAGCACAAACTGCCTGTCAGGATTCACCAGCGCCAGTGGCAAGCCGGGAAATCCGGCACCGGTGCCAATATCGGCAATGCGCTTGCCGCGCAAATAGGGATGAATCGACAGGCTGTCGAGCAGGTGTTTGGTCACTTGTTGTTCGGGGTCACGAATCGCTGTGAGATTCATGCGCTGATTCCAGTCGTTCAATTCAACCAGCAAACGTCCCAGCGCAGCACACTGGGACTCATCCAGCGTCAAGCCGAATTCAAACGCAGCGGTTTGTAGCGATGGATAATTCACGGCGCGTTCAATTCTGGATACGCACAACCGTGCGGCCACGCACGCTGCTCTGCAAATACTCGCCGAACAACTGCGGCAGCTCGGTCAGGGACACCACACGCGTGCGAATCAGGTCGAGATGAGCGGGCTTCATATCCGTGGCAATGCGCTGCCAGATCTGTTCGCGCAAGGCGCGCGGTGTATTGGATGAAGTGATGCCGAGCAGATTCACGCCGCGCAGAATGAACGGCATGACCGAAGTGTGCAGCTGGGCGCCACTGGCCATGCCGATGCTGGTGACATTGCCCATCAGACGGGTGCTGCGCAGCAACCACGACAGCCATTCACCACCCAGACTATCAATCGCGCCCGCAAAACGAACTGGCTCCAGCGCTGCGCCCGCCAATTTAACTTCGTCGCGCAAGGTAATGCGCTGCGCACCCAGTTGTCGCAGGTAATCGCTTTCTGCGGCCTTGCCGGTGATCGCATTGATGGCATAACCACGCGCTCGCAGCATATCGATGGCCAGTGAGCCGACGCCCCCGGTGGCGCCGGTTACGGCGATCTCACCCTGCTCCGGTGTCTGGCCGTTCTGCTCCATGCGATGAATCGCCAGCGCTGCGGTAAAACCTGCGGTGCCCAAAGTCATGGCCGACAGCGCGTCCAGGCCAGCGGGCATGGCAATCACCGCCGCAGCGGGCACGCGTGCGAACTCGGCATAACCACCATCCAGGGTTTCACTCAGACCACAGCCTGTAACCAGCACCGATTGACCGGCTGTAAATACCGGATCAGTTGATTGCACCACCACGCCCGCCAGATCAACGCCGCCATTTAGCGGGTAGCGCCGCAGAATCTTTCCGGCGCCGGTGGCCGCCAGCGCGTCCTTGTAATTGATGCTGGAGTACAACACGCGAATCAGTACGTCACCCGGCGTCAGATCGTCCACCTGCATGCTGTCCAGGACGGCACGCACGCCCGAATCAGGCGCGGTGTCAGATTGATAAATTCGCAAGGCACGCAATCGCATTTTTTATTCAGCTTTCCGACAGAACCGCAACTCCAGAAACAAAAGGCCGGGAAAACCCGGCCTTTTGCAGCTGACCCTTTTGTAGTTGAAAGTGGTTCAGCTTACTTCTTGCATTGACCCTTGTTATCCAGAATCTGCTTGGTATCGCACAAGCCAGTCTGATTGGCGTAGAACGCGGAGATCGCGGCAATGTCCGCATCCTTCAACGACGCAACGATACCCGCCATGATGGCATTCTTGCGCTTGCCACTCCGGTAGTCCTGCAATGACTGCACCAGGTAATCGGCTTTCTGACCGGCGAGATTGGGATACTCGGGCAACACGGGCTGTCCATCGGTTCCATGACACGCGGTGCACACGGCAGCGGCCGCAGGGGGGGCACCCACTATGGCTGTCTTGCGCGGGCCACTGCCGGCGAAAAATGCCGCCATGTCTTCGCGATCCTGCTCACTGTTGCTGACAGCGTGCGCATGCATGGTGGCATGAGCGCGGTCGCCAGACGCATAGCTCTTGAGTGCCGCAACCATGTAGGCCGCCTGCTGACCACCGAGCTTCGGCACGCTGTAAACCGGCGCCGCATTCTTGTAGTTGGGAATGCCGTGGCAACCATGGCAGGTGTAGGCAATTTCCTTGCCGCGCACAACGTCACCGGCGGCCTGCGCCACTGTCAGAGCCGAACTCAACAGCAATCCCAAGCCCAGCAACGACTTCAATCGAACGTGCATATAGTCTCCAGAACAATCAATTCCCGGTATCCGCAGCGCCGCGAGAGATCTGACTCCGGCTTGCAGATCTTAAAGATGCGCAAATTAAGGCGCGCAATATTAGGGCCTGCCATCGAATTATTCCATCGCTGCCCATCGTTGCGAAGGCTTCAGGCGGCAAACCCAGGGACAAGCAATCATCCTCTGCGAATGTTCCGGGCAAACAAAAGGCGCTTCTTGCGAAGCGCCTGATGCGCGGAACCGGCTCGCGACAACCAGCGGTTGTCGGTGCTCAGGCGCGGGTATATTTCTTGCGGAACTTGTCGACGCGGCCGCCGGTGTCCACCATCTTCTGCTTGCCCGTGTAGAACGGGTGGCAGTTGGAGCACACTTCGATCTGCAGGTCAGTGCCGGTAGAACGGGTGATAAAGACGTTGCCGCAGCTGCAGGTCACGTTGATATCTTTATATTCAGGATGAATACCGGCTTTCATGACAGTCCTGGGCAAGCAGCCCGCTTCCAGAAGTTTGGGGGCGCGCAGTCTAGCCGCGCCTCCCCTGATCCGCAAGCTGCGCGCCAACAGGGCGTTTATCATGGTCAGCTCATGGTCAACCGCCGGCCAGAAACTCCAAAACTGATGTCATTGCGGGCAAATTCATGCGCGCTGGAGTGGTCCGGACGGTTATCCACAAAAGCTGTGGATAAGTCTGTGGATGAGCTTGTAACAAGACTGTCAAAAAGGCGTCATCACACAAGGATTGTGGATTTGATCAATAATTAACCACGGTAATTAGTTAATATAAACAACATGTTACAAGTGCCGCTTGAGACTGCACCTGCACAATCGACACCAACACCCCATGCCATATGGACCGCGGCTCAGATGTGCATAAACCACCGCTTGGTCACCTCAATCGAGCGGAATAAGTCAAGTAAAAAGTGATCTGAGACACATATTTCAAGCCCGCCAAGCACTTGGCCGATTCGACCGGGCTTTTGCCTTGGCGACCTGCTCAAAACGCTGATCGGCAAGCCAATTAGTCGCTGCAGAAACATACTGACCAGGTCGTTGGTGAAGCGGCGGCCCAGTTCAGTGGGTCGCCATAGGTCCAATTCAACCTGTTCAAGCAGGCCGCGTTGTTCGGCCAGATCAATAGTTGCCTGCACCGCGCTCCAGGGTTGCCCGGTACGCATTTCAAACAGTGACACCGAAAAACCTTCGCGCAGACGCAGCGCATTGAGCATGAACTCGAAGGGCAACTCGCTGACCGTTACCACATGCTGCGTAACCAGCCGCTCAGCCGGTGCGCGTTGCAAGTATTCACGTGGCTGCTTATGCCGCTCGGTTCGCAGCACTGCACCCTCCCGCGTCAACTTGCCATGTGCACCCGCGCCCATCCCCAGGTAGTCACCAAACTGCCAGTAGTTGCGGTTATGCACGGACTGGCGATCTGGCTGTGCATAGGCAGAGACTTCATATTGCTGATAACCCGCAGCATCCAGCAGAGCCTGACACTCCAGCTGCATGGCGAAACAATCATCACCTTCCGGCAACTGCGGCGGCTGATGATAGAACGCCGTACCGGGCTCCAGCGTCAGCTGGTAATGCGACAGATGTGCAGGCTTCAACGCAATGGCCTGCCGCAGATCGGACAAAGCTTCATCCAGGTTTTGTCCGGGCAAGCCATACATCAGGTCGAGATTGAAATTGTCGATACCGGCGCGACGCAGTTCAGCCACTGCCACCGCAATATCACCACTGCCGTGAATGCGCCCCAGCTTTTTCAGCTGCTCGGGCTGAAAACTCTGTGCGCCCAGCGAGACGCGATTGATACCTGCAGCGCGATACGCCGCAAACTGACCATGCTCGATGGTGCCGGGATTGGCTTCGAGGGTCACTTCCAGCTCGGCAGTCACTGGAAAAGTCTGCTTGATGCCATCCAGCAACCGCGCAATTACCTCCGGACTGAACAGGCTGGGCGTGCCACCACCCATGAAGATTGACACCAAGGGTCGCGACTCATGTCCTGTTGCATCGATGGCCAGATCTTCCAGCAACGCATCCACGTAACGTTGTTCGGGAATCTGTCCCGGCGCTTTGTGCGAATTGAAATCGCAGTAGGGACACTTCTGCACACACCAGGGAAAGTGAGCGTAGATCGCCAGTGGGGGAGGTTGCAGCAATGAACTCATCATGACCGCGCCAGCGCCTGCAGCAGCAGTTGTAGCGCCTTGCCGCGATGACTGATGTGATTTTTCTGTTCGGCACTGATCTCGGCGGCGGTGCACTGCAACTCAGGCAAGTGGAAGATCGGGTCATAGCCAAAGCCACCGCTACCTCTGGGCTGTCGAGCGATCACGCCTTCCCAGCTGGCTTCGCAGACGATGGGTTGGTCGTCCTGTGCATCGCGTACATACACCAGCGCGCAGCGATAGCGGGCGTGGCGTTGTGTATCGGGCGCCTCACGCAAAGCGTCCAGCAATTTGTGCAGATTGTCAGCATCCGTCGCCTGTGCGCCGGCATAACGTGCGGAGAAAATACCCGGCGCACCATGCAGAGCATCCACTTCAATGCCGGAATCATCGGCAATGGCCGGCAGGCCTGAAACTGCCGCGGCATGACGTGCCTTGATCAGCGCATTGGCGACAAAGCTGTCGCCGTTTTCCGCGACCTCCTCCGTGGTGAACTGCGCCTTGGGAATCACCTCAAAATCCAGCGGTTGCAGCAGCGCCTGCAATTCACGCAGCTTGCCGGCATTGTTGGTGGCGAGCACAACGCGCATCGGGCAATCCGTCAACTCGTAGGCAATGGGCCATGCAGGGCTTCCAGTTGCAGCGCGTGCAATTGGTTAATGCCCTGCACCGCGAAGTTCAGCAGCTCGTCCAGTTCATGGCGACGGAAGGCATGGCCTTCAGCCGTGCCCTGAATTTCCACAAATGCGCCGCCATTGTTCATCACCACATTCATGTCGGTTTCAGCGTTGGAATCTTCGACGTAATCCAGATCCAGCACCGGCTGGCCCGACCAGATACCCACCGACACCGCAGCCACCTGGGCATGAATGGGATTGCTCTTCAGCAAGCCTTTGCCCAGCAAGGACTCCACTGCATCAACCAGCGCGACATAGCCACCGGTAATGGCGGCGGTACGTGTGCCGCCATCGGCCTGCAACACATCACAATCGATGGTGATGGTGCGTTCACCCAGACCCTTCATATCCACCACCGCACGCAGTGCGCGGCCAATCAATCGCTGGATTTCCTGGGTGCGACCAGACTGTTTGCCCTTGGCAGCTTCACGTGGCGACCGCGTATGCGTGGCGCGCGGCAACATGCCGTATTCAGCCGTCACCCAACCCTGACCCTTGCCACGCAGGAATGACGGCACGCTTTCGTCCACGGTAGCGGTGCACAGCACTCGGGTCTGGCCAAACTCAACCAGCACCGAACCTTCGGCGTGGCGGGTAAACGCACGGGTAAATCGCACAGCGCGCAATTCATCAGTGGCCCGGCCACTGGGACGAGCAGAAGATTTCGACGAATTCATAACAACCTTGGGATGGGATAGGCAGCGGATACGGAAAAATGCAGCTTGGCTGCAATGCGCCGGTCAGGCGCGCCAATTAGTCAGCAATGTACCGCACAACAGCAGCGGTGGAATTGTCACTGTAGGGAGCCGATGCCTGCACTGCCCGCTGGCCGAGTTCCGTCAATGCGGTCTGCAAGTTGGTCTGTTCATGGGCAAATCCGGCAATGTCCGCATCCTTGAGATTGGCCCAGATACCATCCGAGCACAACAACAGCAAGTCACCCGGCTGTACCCGCTTGTGGCCGGTAATACTCATTTCCGGAATGGCGGCATCACCGCCCAGACAACACTCCACGAAATTGCGCATCGGGTGTCCGGTGAGCTGGGCTTCGGTGATCTTGCCCTCGCGCAACAGCATTTCCACATGACTGTGATCGCGGGTGCGTTCCAGCACGGCGCGCGCGCGCAGATGATAAATGCGGCTGTCACCGACATGCGCCCAGTAAGCATTGCCCTCCTGCACCAGACACACCACTGCGGTGGCCCGGGGGCGGGTTTCAAGGGATTTGTGACTGCCCAGCTGCACCACTTCATCATGGGCACGGCTCAGCGCCAGATGGATGAAACCCATGGGATCAAACAGCGGATAGGGCTGTTTGGCAAACGCTTCCGCGATGCTCTTCAGCGCCGTGTCAGCCGCACGGCTGCCGTCAGAATGTCCGCCCATGCCATCCATCACCACCAGCAAAACCGCCCGCTCGTTCTTGATAATCGCTACGCGATCCTGATTGTCCTCGCGATCACCAAGCAGGGAGATCTGTGCGGATTCGACTTGCAAACAATACTCCAGAAGGGCGTTGCAGCTTCGATGCTGCTAAACTTTGTGGGCTTTATAACAGCGCCATGCCGGGAAAAAAAGCGGCTTTCGATCCTATTTCAGAGTCAACAGCATGGCCCGACATTCATTATGACCACATTGGATATTCCATGATTCGCAGCATGACTGGTTTTGCCCGGAGCGAGTGTCAGGGCGATTGGGGCACGCTGGTGTGCGAAATGCGCACCGTGAACCATCGCTTTCTGGAAGTTTCGCTACGCCTGCCGGAAGACCTGCGCTCGCTGGACAGCGAACTGCGGCAATTGATTGCCGTCGCCCTGAAACGCGGCAAAGTCGACGCCAGCCTGTACCTGAAAGGCGCCAGCTCCGGCACACAGCTGCAGGAACTCAATACCGAAGTACTGCAACAACTGCGTGAACGCCTCGACATCGTACGCACCACCATGCGCGCCGATGCGCCGCTCAGCGCGCTGGATCTGCTGCGCTGGCCGGGTGTGCTCAAGGAAGCCGAACGCGATGCCAGCCCCTTGCTGGTCGCGGCGCAGGAACTGGTCAAACAAACGCTGGTGGAACTGAACGACATGCGCAGTCGCGAAGGCAATCGCATTCATGAGCTGCTGGCGCAACGCTGCGCCGGCATAACCACGCAGGTAGAAGTCGTACGTGGCAAATTGCCCGAAATTGCCGCCCGCCAGCGCGAACGCATGCTGGCCAAACTCGCGACCCTCAATACTTCGGCGGATAGCGAACGTCTGGAGCAGGAACTGGTGATCTTTGCCCACAAAATGGATGTGGATGAGGAAATGGATCGTCTCACCAGCCACTTGGTGGAGATTCGCAGCGTCATTGCCTCCACCGAACCCGCCGGTCGCCGCCTTGATTTCCTGATGCAGGAACTCAACCGCGAATCCAACACGCTGTCGTCCAAGTCACAGGATGCCGACACCACCCGCGCCGCCGTGGAACTCAAGGTGATTATTGAGCAGATGCGCGAACAGATTCAGAACGTGGAGTAGAAAACGCAGCGGCCAGCGTTGCCGCACACCGGGACAGAAGCCCGGGTGAAGCAGCAAGAACCTGAATTAAGTAAAGCGCGCCTTCACAATTGACGGGCTTGGGCTGACTAAATCTCAGCGTCCTTAAAGACTTCCCAGAGTTTGGCTCGCAAGCCCCGCACAGACTTTTTCGAGAGTCCGGATAGTCAAATTGCTTTCCCCGCGTTCAAGCGCGCTGTAGTACGTCCGGTGCATACCTATCTTGTCGGCAAACGCTTCCTGGCTAACGCCTAATGATTCACGCCGCTTTCGCAGCGCGTCTCCAATGCGTTCAACCATGGTGCGGCTTTTCATGCCGCAACACCCTAAATTCTCTCCTGTTGCAACTCTACAGATACAAACATAGACTAGTTATATCTAGCTGATTCCAAATAGACCACAGCATGGAGTTACGGACATGAGATCGAGCTCGGGCGCGATACTTATATTGGGTGTCTTGTCACTTACAGGCTGTGGCGGAGGCGGGGGCAGCAGTACCAGCACCAGCGTCAGTAGCTCTAGTAGCAGCTCAGCTACTACCTACACGATTGGCGGTACGATTTCCGGACTAACTGCCACTGGACTCACCCTCGAAAACAACGCTGGGAACGCTCTCGCAATTGCTTCGGGCGCAAGCTCATTCACATTCACCACACCAATCGCGAGCGGTGACGGCATATAACGTAACCGCCAGAACGCAGCCAGTCGGACAGAGGTGCGTGGTCAGCAATGGCTCAGGAAATGTGGCCACTGCCAATATTACAAGCGTCTCTGTACGGTGCGGTGCGGAAGCTGAAGGTGCGTATGTGGGCACATTAACGGGCAGCACAAACAGTGCATTCCAGCTTGTTATTTTGGAGAATGGAGAATACTGGGCCATTTACGGCAATCAGACGCCCAGCTATATTTTTTGTTTCTGGCTTAGTCCAAGGTACTGGTGTATCCAACAATGGAACTTTCACTTCGTCAGACCTGAAGGATTTCGGATTTTTTCCCGCCATCGCAGGCACCTTAAACAGAACATACAATCTCGCAACTATGGCCTTTTCAGGTACCGCAGCATTCAGCCGGCGGCACTGTTGGATTCGTTGCCAGCCCTGCTACGACATCGACATACAACTACAACACAGCAGCGTCACTGACGACGGTGTCCGGTGCATGGGCTCTAACGGTCACCACCGGCGAATCCGTAGCAGTCAACATCTCTCCGAGCGGTGTATTCAGTGCTTCAACAAACCTTGGCTGTAACTTCTCGGGCACAGATGACTCCCAGGCCTTCAGGTAAAAATGTCTTCAATATCTCGTATACCTTTGGTCCCGCACCTTGCGCCTTACCCGGTCAGTCCGCCACCGGCATTGCAATAGCATTTCCAGCGGCAACGGCAGGTAAAGACTCAACTCATTGTGGGCGGAATAAACTCAGCGAGAAACGCAGGTTCTGTAGCATTCGGCACGCGGTAAAAAGGATCAACCATGTGGTGACCGCGTTACAGGGTCACCACACTTAAGAGTGACGAAATTTAACTGTTGTTTGTCCAAAATCGTATCCACCCAGATTGCGGAGTCCCTTCTGGTATTGAGGAGGCTCCCTTCCGGCCGGGTCGACGGAATCTTGATTTCGGCCTCGGTATTGAATCCAGCCCTCAAAGCCGCACACATGAGCCATGACCGGCTTAGTTGATCTCACGCCACCGCTTAGCGAGATCATGGAATAATTGGATTCCCGATAGTCACGCCATCCTGTTGCGTAGCTAGCTGTGTAGCTACGGAAATTCTGCGTCTGATACACGCCCATAACATCATGAATCATATGAATAACATTCCTGTTTTCTGGGCAAACGAGAAACAGATTCACAGGAACGTGGAATAAGCCATGACCGACTCAGCCAAGAGGACATCTATACGTGATCGCCGCGCCCTCCGGGGCGGGCAAGACCTCGCTGGTCAAGGCTTTGCTGGAGCAGGAACCCGGCGCGCGGTTCTCGGTTTCCTACACCACCCGCAAGATGCGCCCCACCGAAGTGAATGGCCGCGATTACCACTTCGTAACCCACGCGCAATTCGAGCAGATGGTGGCCGCAGGCGAATTTCTGGAGCATGCCCAGGTATTCGACAATTACTACGGCACGGCGCGCGCGCAGGTTCAACAACTGCTGGATCAGGGCGCCAATGTCATCCTGGAAATCGACTGGCAGGGGGCGCAGCAAATTCGCCGGGTGATGCCGGGCTGCCGCAGCATTTTCATCCTGCCACCCTCGCGCGCTGAACTGGAGCGCCGCCTGCGCGGTCGCGGCACCGACGACGAGATTGTCATCCAGCGCCGTCTGCGCGATGCCGCCAGCGACATGGGCCATTGGGCCGAATTCGACTACGTGGTGGTCAACGCCGATTTCGACCGGGCGCGGGCTGAATTGCAGTCGATTGTGCTGGGTCAGGGGGCGGCTTTACGGGCGGATCGCCCGGATTTGCAGCCCCTGATCCGCGAGCTTTTGGCGCGCTGATTTAGCCGTTACTCAGAATTTTCTGTCATTCCCGCGCAGGCGGGAATCCAGTGGAAACAGAACCCTTTTTGTCCTGGATTCCCGCCTGCGCGGGAATGACGATGGTTAACGGCCCCCAGAACTTCTCAACCATTTTCCCCACCAAATTGAGAATCGGGGTATGCCCGGACGATTCGCCCGCTATAATCCGCCTCCTTTTGAAGTTCCCCAGGTGTCCGCATGGCCCGCATTACCGTTGAAGATTGTCTGCAGAATGTCCCGAACCTGTTCAACCTGGTGCTGGTCGCCGCCAAGCGCGCGCGCCGCATTGCCAACGGCGCTGAAGCAACCGTGGATCGTGAAAACGACAAGCCCACCGTGATCGCCCTGCGCGAAATCGCGGCCGGCCATGTCGGTCCGGAAATTCTCGACGAAGTGGATCGCGCGCCAGTGCATGAACTGAGCGCCATGGACATGATGATGCCCGACGATTTCCGCGCACCGCATCTGGGTCTGAAAGACAGCCTCGACGATGACTTCGGCGATGATTTCAAGGAAGACTTCAAGGATGACGTCAAACCTGCTGCGAAGGCCGAACCGGATGCAGCCGAGTAACTGACCCCAGCCGGGTACTCAATGACACATGGTCGATAGCGCGTCCTTCTTCGGATTTCTGCCCACCGGACGGCGCGCCATCGGCATCACGCAACTGCTCAACAAGCTCGAAGCCTATCTGCCGCCAGATCAGGTCGAGCAGATTCGCGAAGCTTACGAATTCGGCGCGGCCGCCCACGAGGGCCAGAAGCGTCGCAGCGGCGAACCCTACATATCGCATCCGGTGGCCGTCGCCGACCTGCTCGCCGATCTGCACATGGATGGCCAGACCATTGTCGCGGCCATCCTGCACGATGTCATCGAAGACACACCGACGCTCAAGGACGAAATCGCCTCGAAGTTCGGTGCGGAAGTCGCCGAGATTGTCGATGGCGTCTCCAAGCTTGATCAGGTGCAGTTCAACAGCCGCGCCGAAGCGCAGGCAGAAAGTTTCCGCAAGATGCTGCTGGCGATGGTGCGCGATATTCGCGTCATCATGGTCAAGCTGGCGGATCGCACCCACAACATGCGCACCCTCGGCGCCATGCCGCCGCCCAAACGCCGCGCCGTGGCGCGCGAAACGCTGGATATCTACGCGCCGATTGCCAACCGTCTGGGCATCTACAACATCAAGAACGAGCTGGAAGATCTCGGCCTGAAAGCGCTGTATCCCAATCGTTACAAGGTGATCGAGAAAGCCGTCAAGACGGCGCGCGGCAATCAGAAGCAGTTCGTCGGCAAGATCAAGGAGGCGATTGAAGCCGCGTTGAAAAAAGTCGGCATCAATGCGCGGGTCGAAGGCCGCGAAAAACATCCGTTCAGCATCTATCAGAAGATGCGCCGCAAGAGCACCTCGCTGAGCGAGATCGTGGATGTGTTCGGCTTCCGCATCGTGGTTGACAGCATCGACACCTGTTATCGCTGTCTGGGTCTGGTACACAGCCTGTATCGACCCATGCCGGGCCGCTTCAAGGATTACATCGCCATTCCACGCGTGAATGGTTACCAGTCATTGCACACCACATTGTTTGGCCCCAACGGCATGCCGGTGGAAGTACAGATCCGCACCGAAGCCATGCAGCAGATTGCCGAGTCCGGCGTAGCCGCACACTGGCAGTACAAAACCGGTGATAGCGAAGACCACCGTGCCGGTCATGATCGCGCCCGCGACTGGTTACAACATCTGGTCGACATGCATGGCGGCAATTCGGAAGAGTTCCTGGAAAGCGTCAAGGTCGATCTGTTTCCCGACAAGGTGTACGTGTTCACGCCCAAGGGTGATATCCGTCGCCTGCCGCGTGGCGCCACACCGGTGGACTTCGCCTATGCCGTGCATACCGATGTGGGCAATCGCTGTGTCGCCGCCAAGGTGGATCGTCGGCTGGTGCCGTTGCGTACCCCGCTGCGCAATGGTCAGACCGTGGAAATCATTACCGCCAAGGGCGCAACGCCCAATCCCACCTGGGCCAACTTTGTGGTCACCGCCAAGGCGCGTTCGGCAACGCGCCAGTATCTGAAAGGCATGAAGCAGGGCGCAGCGGCGGAGCTGGGCAAGCGCATGCTCAGTCAGTCACTGAGTGAATTGAATCTGTCGTTCAAGCAGATCAGCGAACAGCAACTGACGCATCTGGCGCAGGAACTGCAACTGGGCAACGCCAACGAACTGCTGGAAAAAATTGGCCTGGGCGAACGTCTCGCGCCGCTGGTAGCGCGGCGTCTGCTGCCGGGTGAAGCCGAAACCAGCAAGCTGCGCGATACCGGGCCACTGGCCATCACTGGCGCAGAAGGCCTGAGCGTCACTTATGCACGCTGCTGCTTCCCGATTCCCGACGATCCCATCATGGCCTATGTCACCAGCGGTCACGGCATCGTCATTCACCGTGAAGCCTGTGGCAATCTCAAAAGCTATCGCAAGCAACCCGACAAATGGTTGCCGGTGGCGTGGCAAGCTGCGCCCGAAAAACTGTTCACCACCGAAATCCGGGTGCAGGTGAAGAGCCGCATAGGCATCCTGGCAGCGGTGGCTTCGGAAATTTCCGCGACCCAGACCAGCATTGAGAAAGTGACCATTGTTGAACGCGATGGCGGCGTCAGCACCGAGATCTTCGAGCTGCTGGTGGCCAACCGCATGCAACTGGCGCAGGTGATCAAGCGCTTGCGCAAGATGCCTGACGTCGTCAAGGTGGCGCGCAGTTTGACCTGATCTGAATTCTTTCGTAGGGGCGGTTCGTGAGCCGCCCTCTTGTTGCCATCAAATAACAAACCAGGACGGGCGGTTCACGAACCGCCCCTACGCACCAGGAAATCTACATGTCTCGCAGCATCATCAGCACACCCAACGCACCGCAGGCCATTGGCACTTACTCGCAAGCCGTGAAAGTCGGCAATACGGTGTATGTGTCGGGACAGATTCCGCTCGATCCGAAAACCGGCGAAATGGTGCAGGGCGAAATGGAGCTGCATGTGCGACGTGTATTCGACAACCTCAAGGCCATCATCAACGCGGCCGGCGGCGATTTCTCACACGTTGCCAAACTCAACGTGTTTCTGACTGATCTCGCCAACTTCGCGCTGGTGAACAAGATCATGGCGGAATACTTCACTCAGCCTTATCCGGCGCGTGCTGCGATTCAAGTGGCCGCGCTGCCCAAGGGCGCGCAGGTGGAAATGGACTGCGTGGTGGAGCTTTGACTAAAACTCGCCCCCTTCTCTGTAAGTCAGACTGTAGGTCAGGCTTCAGCCTGACATCTACCCTGCAGTCAGGCTGAAGCCTGACCTACAGGCATGCCCAGCCAACACCTGCCCGAACTGCGACCCGTCACCGCGCTACGCGGCGTGGGCACAGCACTGGCGAGCAAACTGGCCACACTGGGCATCCACACCTTGCAGGATGTGCTGTTCCATCTGCCGTTTCGTTATGAAGATCGCACCCAGACCCTGCCACTCGGTACGCTGCAAGCCGGCATGCGTGCCGTGGTGGAAGGCGAAGTACAACTCAGTGAAATTGCATTTCGTGGCCGGCGGCAATTGCTGGTGCGCATCAGCGATGGTTCCGGCTGGCTGACGCTGCGCTTCTTTCATTTCAGCGCCGCACAACAAACGCAACTGGCGCGCGGCACACGCATCCGTTGTTATGGCGAAGTGCGTCCCGGCCCGCAAACGCTGGAGATGGTGCATCCCGAATATCGGCGCATCACAACAGACAGCACTGAAGTCGCGGCGGATACCCTGACGCCGATTTATCCCGCGACCGAAGGCATTCAACAAGCGCGCCTGCGTCAGCTCAGCACCGCTGCCTTGCAGGAACTGGATAAAAACAGCGTGCGCGACTGGCTACCCGCTGAACTGCTGCCCAATCCGAACTGGCCGACGTTAAAGGCCGCGTTGCAGTACGTACATCGACCGCCGCCGGATGCCAAGCTCGAATTGCTGGCCGCAGGACAACATCCTGCACAACGTCGGTTGGCGTTTGAAGAACTGCTGGCACAGCAACTGAGTCTGCGTCTGCTGCGTCAGGATATTCAGCGCGATGCCAGCTGGTCGCTGCTGCAAGGCGATGAATTGCTAAAGCAGTTCCGCGCTTCATTGCCATTTCAACTGACCAAGGCACAACAGCGTGTCTGGACAGAAATTGCAGCAGACCTCGCCAAACCCCATCCCATGCTGCGGCTGGTGCAAGGTGATGTGGGCTCGGGAAAAACCGTGGTTGCGGCACTCGCGGCAGTCAAAGCCGTAGCCTGTGGTCTGCAAGCCGCACTGATGGCGCCCACGGAATTACTGGCCGAACAACATGCCCGCAACTTCGCACGCTGGCTGGAACCGTTAGGGATTGAAGTGGTGCTGCTCACCGGCAAACACAACGGCAAGGCGCGCGCCGCGATCATGGAATCACTGGCCAGTGGCACAGCCAGCGTGGCGATTGGTACACATGCGTTGTTTCAATCCGATGTAGTGTTTGCCAAGCTCGCCGTCGTCATCATTGATGAACAACATCGCTTCGGCGTGCATCAACGGCTGCTGCTGCGCGAGAAAGGTTTGCATCAGGACCAATATCCACACCAGCTCATCATGACCGCCACGCCCATTCCCAGAACGCTGGCGATGAGCGCCTATGCTGATCTCGATGTCTCCGTCATCGACGAACTGCCACCGGGACGGACTCCTGTTCAAACGGTAGTCTTACCCGACAGCCGCCGCGATGACATCGTGCAGCGCGTGCGCGACGCCTGCCTGCAACAACGGCAGGTTTATTGGGTGTGTCCGCTGATTGAAGAATCAGATTTGCTGACTGCACAGGCGGCAGAAGAAACCTTTGCTTCCTTGAGCGCCGCGCTACCCGAGCTGCGCGTGCTGTTATTGCATGGCCGCATGAACAGCAAGCAAAAAGACCTGGTGATGGATCAGTTCAAGTCACACCAGGCCGATCTGCTGGTGGCCACCACCGTAATTGAAGTCGGCGTCGATGTCCCCAACGCCAGCGTGATGGTGATCGACAACGCCGAACGCATGGGCCTGGCGCAATTGCATCAGCTAAGAGGCCGCGTCGGTCGCGGCAGCGCGCAGAGCAGTTGCGTGCTGCTGTATCAATATCCGTTAAGCGAAGTCGCCCGCGAGCGCCTGCGCATCATGCGCGAAACCAACGATGGCTTTGAGATTGCCCGTTACGACCTGGAGATCCGCGGCCCCGGTGAATTGCTCGGCACGCGGCAGACGGGACTGGTGCAATTGCGTGTGGCGGATTTGATGCGCGATGCGGATTTATTGCCGCAGGTGCAGCAGGCGGCGGATGCGTTGCTCAAGAATGCGCCGGAGCGGGTTGAGCCGTTGCTCAGGAGATGGGTGGGGCAGAGTGAGAGGTTTGGGAAAGTCTAAATCTGCCATCGATTTTCCCAAGAAAGCCTCACGTATTACCGCCCAATTGAATCACCAGTGACATGTGATCACTGAACTCTAGCCACTGATCCGGACGCCCCACTTCGATAGATGATCCATCGAGCAAGTCGCTACTAACGAAGGCATAGTCAATGTGGTAGGGCTTTTCTCTTTTTCTTTGCATGAAGAAGGTTGGAAGAGTTTCCTTGCCTTGATCCTCACCCCGAATGTGGTGGTACATGCTTTCCATGCCTAAAGCTTGGAGTTCTCGCACCACATCGCTGTGATTCCACCACCGATCCCAAGCGTCCCATCTGACATTACTGTTCAAGTCACCAATGAGCGCTGATTTCGTATTGCTGAGAAACCGCGGGTGCATTTGGAGAAACTTCCAGAGCTGACCGATGTACCGAAATGTTGGTGACTTTGCTTCACGCGTCCATGTAGCAAGCAGGGAAATTTGTTCAGAAACAATGCAAGGCAAAAACAGCTCCACGGGTCTGAGGTCCAAATCTACTCGCCTCAGAGAAACAGCCGACTTGGCAAAGACACCAATTCCCCGATTCTTGTTCGTGCCAACCCAAAGATAATTGCCAGCCCATGTCTTGTATACCGTATCGCTACTGCATGCCGGATCCTCACACTCCTGAATAATGAAAACATCAGCCTTCAGCGCAGAAATGGCGCCTAATTTCTTACGCAAAGCACCATTACAGTTCCAGCTGACGATTTCCATTTTAGTCCTGTAGGTTGGGCTGAGTCTGCGAAGCCCAACGTAGAAATCTGCACCGGAATGTTGGGCTTCGCAGACTCAGCCCAACCTACGCCAATCACACATTCTTCACAAACTCCGGCCGCAATTGCATCATACCGATGCCATCGACTTTGCAGCAAACCGTCCTATCAAACTATTTGCGCGCCGTGATCACTTCTTCCAGCGCACGGCGAATAAACCGCTGATAGGGAACACCGGCTTTTTGTGCGGCGGCTTTGATGACGTCCAGCAGTTTTCCGGTCAGGCGCATGTTGACGCGCGCTTCCTTGGCTTCGAACTCGAAGCGCATTGGCCGCATGGCGCTTAAATCGTACTGGGTCAGATCGGCGCGCTTGACGAGCGATGCCGCCTGTCGATCAGTTTTTGCGACGGGCAACTTCCGCTTCATAGTGTTACTTCCGCATCGCATCGACTGCCGCACGGGCGAGAAACCCCGAACGGCTTTCACCCAGGCGGCGGGCATGTGTGTCCACCGCACGCAGAATGCGTTGCGGCAGGGTGATGTTGATGCGGGCGGCTTTGTCACCCAACTGACTCATGTCTACATCCACCACGGCCCAGGTCCAGTTCTTGAATTCGCGTTTGCGGCGCAGCTTTTCAATGGCACTGGGTTTGGGAATGGCTTTGCCGTCGTCGAGCAAGCCTTCCAGATGCAGCAGGATCGCTTCCTGTGCATTGGTCAGTGCTTCATCGAAGGTATCACCCGCAGAAAAACAGCCCGGCAAGTCGGGCACGACCACGCCATACGCATGGCGTGCATCTCCCGGTTCAATGGCCACTGGATAACGCATGATCAAACCCTCTTCAAACCGGCCTGCTTGCGGATGGCATTCACCAGACCCTTGCCCAGATCCTTCTTGGGATGGGGCACCGTCACCGTGCCGGGTTTGGTGGCATGCACAAACTGATGGTGGCTGCCTCTGGATCGCTGCAGTGTCCATCCATCACCCATCAATTCCTTGATCAGGTCGCGACTGTTCATGGTGTGTAGTGTACACACCAAGTTCGTCGCCTTCGAGAGTTACGTCGTAGGGCATCGGGCAGGAGAAGCCCTCTCCCGCAACCGGGAGAGGGGATCAATACCTCACGCCTTCTTCACAAACTCCGACTTCAACTGCATCGCGCCGATGCCGTCGATCTTGCAGTCGATGTTGTGGTCGCCTTCCACCAGGCGAATGATCTTGACCTTGGTGCCGACTTTCACCACCGAGGACGTGCCTTTGACTTTCAGGTCCTTGATGACGGTGACGGCATCGCCATCCTTGAGCTGATTGCCATTCACATCACGCACATCCAGTCCTTCCTCAGCGACTTCAGCAGTAGCGGTGGCGGACCATTCGTGGCCGCATTCAGGGCAGATCAGCTGTGCGCCATCTTCGTAGGTGAAGGCGGACTTGCATTTGGGGCAGGGTGGTAGAGTACTCATCTCGAAACCAGTCAGTTGGAAGGTCCGGCATATTAGCAACCTTGGTAAATAGGGTTTGCCGGATCGGCAGAGCGTCAGTAGTTGTCCCGATTACTCACCGGCCATGCGGCTACGAGGGTCTATTGCTACACTGCGCGCCCATGCGCTCATCCTCTCCTACACTTCGCGAACGGGTTCAGTGGTTACGTCACCGCATTGAGGCCCAATGGACAGCTTCGAATCGACCTACGCTGCAACAGGCGGCGGGCGCTTATGCGCGGCTGATGCGGCTGGATCGGCCCATTGGCACCTTTCTGTTGTTATGGCCGACGCTGTGGGCGCTGTGGCTGTCGGCATCGGGCCGACCGCAGCAGCAGGTGTTCATCGTGTTTGTGCTGGGGGTATTTCTCACCCGTTCGGCGGGCTGCGTGATCAACGATTTTGCGGATCGCAAGTTTGACGGCCATGTAAAACGCACGCGGCAAAGACCGATGGCCACCGGCGAAGTATCACCGCCCGAAGCCTTGTTGTTGTTTGCGGCGCTGTCCCTGATTGCCTTCGGTCTGGTGCTGACGCTGGACGAGAAAGTGGTGCTGATGTCGTTTGTCGGCGTGGCGTTGATGGCGAGCTATCCCTTCTTCAAGCGTTTCTTTCCGGCGCCGCAGTTCTACATGGGCGTGGCGTTCAGCTGGTCGATCCCGATGAGTTTTGTGGCGCAGACCGGCAGCACTTCGCGGCTGTGCTGGCTGCTGTTTGCGGCCAGCATCCTGTGGGCGGCTGCCTACGACACCATGTATGCCATGGTGGATCGCGAAGACGACCTGCGCATCGGCATCAAGTCCAGCGCCATCCTGTTTGGCGACGCCGACCGGGTGATCATCGGCGTGATGCAGCTGATGACGCTGTATGCGCTGTGGCTGGCCGGCACGGAACTTGGCTTAAGTGGCTGGTATCGCGGCGGTCTGGCAGTGGCCGGTTGTTTTGCGCTGTATCAGCAATACCTGATTCGCCGCCGCGAGCCGGATGACTGCCTGCTCGCCTTTCTGAACAATAACTACTTCGGCATGTGCGTGTTTATCGGCATTGCGCTGGAGTACTTGTTCAAAACCTAGCCCACATTATTAGGGTTAAAGGCTTGAGGCCAACGGTGCTGACTTCACGTCTTGTTGTGTAGGGGCGGCTCGTGAGCCGCCCTCTGAGATCCGGAATTGAGCAGGGCGATTCGCGAATCCGCCCCACGATAAATCTGTCAAGCAAGCGCCATTCGGCTTGTAAGCGTTCTCGGCTACAATGCCGCCGCACGCAGCGGTGCATGAAGGCTGCTGCGAAATTTCCGAGGTGGACGCGTGAAAATCATCATTCTGGGCGCCGGGCAGGTAGGACGCACGGCGGCATATCGTCTGGCGCGCGAAGAAGCCAATGAAGTCACCATGGTGGATCGCGATGAGTCCCTGCTGCGTGATCTGCAGGATCGTCTCGACATTCGCACCATCGTCGGCAATGGCGCCCAGCCTTCCATCCTGGAAGCGGCCGGCGCCCGGCAAGCTGATGTGTTCATTGCCCTGACCAACAGCGACGAAGTGAACATGGTGGCCTGCCAGATCATGGCCACGCTGTTCAACAAGGACGCCACGCGTATCGCACGTATCCGCTCCACTGAATACAGCAAGTACAACAAGCTGTTTGTCGATGAAGACCGGGCGTTCGCCGTGGACGTAACCCTGAGCCCCGAACAACTGGTGACTGAGCATATCGCGCGGCTGATCCGCTACCCGGGCGCGTTGCAGGTACTCGACTTTGCCGGTGGCCGGGTCCGTCTGGTAGGCACGCGCGCCTTGCGCGGTGGCCTGGTGGTGGGTCAGCGTGTACATACGCTGCGCGAGCACATGCCCAATACCGATGCGCGCGTGGCGGCCATCTATCGCAATGGCCAGAGCATCAAGCCCACGGGCGAAACCGTGATTGAGCATGGCGACGAGGTGTTTTTCCTCGCCGCGCGCAAGGACATCCGGCTGGTGATGAATGAGATGCAGCGCAGTGAAGGCCCGGCCCGCCGGGTGGTGATTGCCGGCGGCGGCAACATCGGCTTTCGTCTGGCGCAGAGACTCGAAGAACACAATCAGGTCAAGCTGATCGAGCGCGACTCGCGGCGCGCCCGGCGCATCTCCGAGCAGCTGAACAACACCATCGTCCTGACCGGCGATGCCTCGGATGAGGAATTGCTGCTGGAGGAGAACATCGACAGCGCCGATGTGTTCGTGGCCGTTACCAATGCCGAAGAAGCCAACATCCTGTCCGCCATGCTGGCCAAGCGGCTCGGCGCGAAAAAGGTCATGGCGCTGATCAATCGTCCCGCCTATGCCGAACTGATGGAGAGCGGCAATCTGGATGTGGCCATCTCGCCGCAGTTGATCACCATCGGTTCGGTGCTGGCGCATGTGCGGCGCGGCGATGTGGCGCAGGTACATTCACTGCGACGCGGCGCGGCCGAAGCCATCGAAGCCGTGGCGCACGGCATCCAGGGCGAGGGCCGGGTGATCGGCCGCAAGATCGCCGACATTCCCCTGCCGGACGGCGCCACCATTGGCGCCATCGTGCGGGGTGAGGAAGTGCTGATTGCCCATCACGACACCATGGTGCAACGTGACGATCACGTGATCGTGTTCCTGACCGACCGTCGGCAGATCGAAGCAGTCGAAAGGTTGTTCGATGTACCGCATCGTCGTCGCTGAGAAGTCGCCATGAACCTGTTCATCGTGCAACGCATTCTCGGCATCCTGCTGATGCTGTTCTCGATCACCATGTTGCCGCCCATCGGCGTGTCGCTGGCGTTTGACGACCAGAACACCACGCCCTTTATCGACGCCTTCATCGGCTTGCTGCTGACGGGACTGCTGGTGTGGTTGCCAGTGCGCAAGCAGCACCGTGAACTGCGTCTGCGCGATGGCTTTCTGGTGGTGGCGGCCTTCTGGGTAGTACTGGGCCTCGCTGGTGCAGTACCCCTGGTGCTATCCAGTAATCCCGATATTCCGCTGACGGATGCGGTGTTCGAAGCCGTGTCGGGATTCACTACCACCGGCGCTACGGCGCTGGTCGGGCTGGACAACATGCCGGAATCCTTGCAGTACTACCGGCATCAGATCCAGTGGCTGGGTGGCATCGGTATGGTGGTGCTGGCGGTGGCGCTGCTGCCCATGCTGGGCATCGGTGGCATGCAGTTGCTGAAAGCCGAAACGCCGGGGCCGGTGAAAGACTCCCGGCTCACGCCGCGCATTACCCAGACGGCCAAAGCATTATGGCTGGTGTATGTATTGATCACTGCGGGCTGCGCCGCCAGCTACTGGGCCGCAGGCATGACGCCGTTTGAAGCCATTGGCCACAGCTTTTCCACCGTATCCACTGGCGGTTTTTCCAATCACGACGCCAACCTGGCGTACTTCAACAGTCCTGCCGTTGAATATATCGCCATCGTTTTCATGTTTCTCGGCGGCATCAACTTCTCGCTGCACTTTCTGGCCTGGCGACGCCTGAGTGTGAGTGACTACTGGCGCGATCCCGAACTGCGGGTGTACGTCAGCTTGCTGCTGATCGCGACACTGATCTGCACAGTGACGCTGATCACCCACCACTTCTTCAGCAATCCGGGCTTCGCGCTGCGCAGCTCGCTGCTGCATGTGGTGTCGATGATGACCAGCACCGGCTTTGTCGCCACCGACTTCACGGTCTGGCCCGGCGCGCTGCCGGTGATATTGATTCTGATCACCTTCGCCGGCGGCTGCGCCGGTTCTACGGCGGGCGGCATGAAAGTCATTCGCTGGCTGCTGATGTGGAAACAGGGCACCCGCGAGATCAATCGCCTGGTGCATCCCAGCGGCATCTTTCCGGTGAAGATCGGCGGCCGCGCCGTACCATGGAAAGTAATCGACGCCGTGTGGGGCTTCTTCGCCATCTATGTGGTGTGCTTTGCAGTGCTGATGGTGCTGCTGATCGCCACCGGTGAAGATCAGGTGACGGCGTTTTCGGCCATCGCCACCTGCATGAACAACACCGGCCCCGGCCTTGGCGAAGTCGCAGCGAACTTCACTACCATCAGCGGCCCGGGCAAGTGGATTTGTGTGCTGGCCATGCTGCTGGGACGTCTGGAAGTGTATCCATTGATCGTGCTGGTGACGCCCGCGTTCTGGCGACGTTGAGATACTAGCGTGACTCAATAGAGCTGAACCGAATCAGCCCTGAATTACGCATACGAGTGGCATCTATCATTTCCCACGTCGCTCTGATTGAGAACTCTCATTTTCATAATTTGTATCCGTTCATAACAAGGACAGGCAATGAAATTCTCATATTGGAATTTTCTGAAACCCACCAAAAACATTTGGGTATACATTCTGGCATTCTTACTGTCTGGCTGTGCCAGTCCACCTCAACCATCAACAACGTCAATAGCCGAACCCATAAGAACCGATCCTACCAACTCAACCAGCCCCGAAAACTCTCAGGAAGCAGGATGCGATCCCCGAGCGAACGAGCGGAATGAAGTTAGAGCTCGGCATATCCATGTAGAATCTTTTGCAACTGACACGTCATTTTCAAAAGCGGCAACTCCTGATGAACTCAAGAGCGCATATGAAAAAATCTCCCGCGCGAGAGATGCCTTGCTAAGAGGGGTGTCTTTTGGACAGGTGTGGGACGTTTACGCAGACAAGCGTGGCGAAATCGAAGGCGACTTAGGCTTCGTGAAGAGAGGAGTGTTCGTCTCGGAGTTTGAACGCGTTGCTTTTTGTATTCCAACCAGCTTAATCAGTCCAGTGATACGCACCGTTTATGGTTTCCATGTTATTCAAGTCACAGACGTCCGCTACTGACAACCTACTATCGTAGAACACCAGCTTATTCACTCGCACCAGCATCTATAAGAAGCTTAACAACGTCAGGCAAACCACGTGATTTCGCATCAGCAACATATCCCTTGGGATTCGCCCCGGCACGGAGCAATGCTGCAACAATAGTCGCAGGACGGCGAGCGTTAATGGCCATAAACAGAGGGGTCTGCCCGTGTCCAGCCTTAGCGTTGGGATCCAAGCCCGCTTTCGCCAGCGCATCAATACATTCGACTCGGCCTCTGTCCGCCGCTGTATGCATGGCGGTAAAGCCTCCTCCATCCCTCATGAATGGGTTAATTCCGCGCTGCAGTAGTAAATCGCATACCTTCGGATGCCCCACGGATGCGGACAATGCGTCCCGGAGCCATAGATTTATATTGGGCTTGCCCCGAACATCCAGTTCCGCTCCTTTATCCAGTGCCTCGGTCACTTTATTCAAATCGCCTTGGTAAGCAGACGTCAATAATGCTTCATCGATAGCACGTGGAGTTGGCTCTTTCTTTGCACCTACACCAACCAACATAGTTTCGATTCTTGATCTCAAAGTAGCATCTGGCACACTTGCAGCTACGGATAATGCAGTTCTGCCGTCCACATCGAATAGAGACGGAGAAGCACCGCCTTTCAACAATAAGGCAACAGTCTCGTCACGGCCTTGCGCAGATGCAAAGACAAGCGGGGTGGTTCCTTCATCGCTTCTGGAATCAACCATCGCGCCAACATTAATTAGATATTCACACGCTGCGGCCTGACCGTGAATTGCTGCGATGCTCAACGGTGATTGTCCATCTTGAAATCGATAATTGACCTCACCAGCGCCCCCTAACACTGCCTTGATATTCCGCAACGAGCCCGTTTACTACCGAACCACGAAAGGCATCATAGTCATTTATTCGTGGGTCTGCGCCATGCAGCAATAGGGTTTCAACAACCGATGAAAAATTTCTCCAAGCAGCAACACCCAAGGGAGCCCCGCGATACGTTTCCAGCGTGAAAGTTTCGTTAACTGAAGAATCTCCCGATTCGAGCAACACTTGCGCCGCATGTGCCTGCCCAGACATTACTGATAGCAAGAGTGCTGATTCACCGTTCGGTGTACGCGCATTGATGTTGGCACCACTCTGGAGAGCTGAGCGAATATTGTCTATTTCCCCAGATCTTGCAGCTCTGAAAAGGGCCGCATCTAGCTCCCACTGTTCCTGAGCGTATAACGGCGTTCCATATCCAATCAGGATGAATAGCACGCATATAATTCCCAGTCGATTCACAGTACCTCCTAGTTACTGACTGATATTCAGATTATTAATTCATACCGGCTACCGGATATATTCCGTGGCCAATTAGCCAAAAGCCACCATCTCTTATTTTATCTTGCATGCGCAACTTGATCTTCCGCACACCACTCGGCGTTCAAACTGACGAACACGTCAACTGTGTCCATGCTTGTCGATCAGATGGTAGTCGATTGTCTACCCTTGTGCACGGGTATGGAGCCAAGCAGAATCCTTGGCTCTTTGGATAGGCCCGGCTCACGCCGCGCGCAGCATGCCCTGCTTGATGATGAAATTGATCACCGTATCGAGACCGTGACCGGTCTTTAGATTGGTGAACACGAAGGGACGTTCACCGCGCATCTTGCGGGCATCACGATCCATGACTTCGAGTGACGCGCCCACATAGGGCGCCAGATCAATCTTGTTGATGATCAGCAGATCGGAACGCATGATGCCCGGGCCACCCTTGCGTGGAATCTTGTCGCCAGCGGCCACATCAATCACATACAGCGTGAGATCAGACAACTCGGGACTGAACGTAGCCGCCAGATTGTCACCACCACTCTCGACGATGATCAGTTCCAGATCGGGAAAGTCGCTCATCAGATCATCAATGGCGGACAGATTCATCGAGGCATCTTCGCGAATCGCGGTATGCGGGCAGCCGCCCGTTTCCACGCCGCGAATGCGATCCGGTGTCAGCGCCTGACTGCGGATCAGGAACTCGGCGTCTTCACGCGTGTAAATATCGTTGGTCACCACCGCGATGCGATAGTGATCACGCAGCTGTTTGCACAGCGCATCCACCAGCGCGGTCTTGCCTGAACCCACCGGACCACCTACACCCACCCGCAACACATTGGCGCTCATGAATAACTCCGTTCTGAAACTGTGTAATGAAAGTTCTGGATGCTTCAGAACCTGTTCAAAGTCTCGATCAAGGGATGCAGTGCAAGGCGGAACTTCCCAAAAAAACGCAGCGTACACGGAGTACGTGAGTATTTTTTGGGAAGTTCCAACGCAGCAATGCGCCCTTCAGCGAGACATTGAACAGGTTCTCAGGCCATGAGCAGCGCTGCGCCACTGGTTGCAACCAGCGCGCCCACCCAGCGCAGTGAATGTCGCGGCGCACGATCCGTCAGCAAACAAGCCAGCAACAGGCCGAGGCCATGCAGTACCGCCGTGCTGAGCGCAAAACCGGCGATATAGCTGAGCGCTGAAGCCTGTAGCGGCATCTCTGCACCATGTGCATGACCATGCAGCAGGGCGAAACCACTGGCGAGCAGCACACACAGCATCGCGGGCAGGCGCACCGCCATCGCCACCAGCAACCCCAGCACCAGCACTGAAGCGGCGATGCCTGGCTCCACTGCGCTCAGCACTACGCCTGAGTAACCCAGCGCCGCGCCCAGCAACATCACGCTGACAAAACTGACCGGCACTGCCCAGCGTTGTACGCCACCCAGCTGTGCGGCCCACAGACCAATGGCCAGCATGGCGGCCAGATGATCGAGCCCCGCCCAGGGATGTTGCACACCCGTCATGAAGCCGAGTGTCAGGTCATGACCGGGATGCGCCAGCGCCAGGCCGGGTAGCAGGGCAAGGATGGCAAGATAAGCTCTGGTTTTCATGAATCACTCCAGAAAATAAATCAGGGGAAACAAATCAGGACCGAAACAAACGGGTGTACTGGGTTTCATGCCATGCGCTGGCCATGCCATGCAACGGCGTCGACACGCCGATCTCTTCATCAGCCAGCTGCGCGGCACTGTGCACCAGCGCTGGAATCAGCGGCAGCAATTCATTCAGCAGCCGCTGGCCCGCAGATTGTCCCAGTGGCAACAGCTTTACCGCTGCCAGCACCTGGTTTTCGCACCAGGCCCACAGATAACCTTGTGCACACTGCCCGGCATCAATCGACCAGCGCACCCCCGCCAGCGTGAACAGGCAGGCATAACTCGCGTCCTCATGCCGGCTCCAGTAACTCGCCTCACTCATGCCCAGTGACACCAGCACCTTGGCGAGTGATCGCCCCAGATGGCGTTCTTCGGCACGCAGCTCTTCGGTCTCACGCGAAGCCAGCAGGTATGCACTCCAGTACTGCGCCTGATGATCTTCTGCCCGGCTCCACGCCGCATGCATGCGCAATAACAGCGGCAGGTCCAGCGTTGCTACGGCGTGCTGGGCAATTCCACGCACCCATTGCTGCGTGCTGGCTTCATCATGCACCCAGCCAGTCTGCACTGCGTATTCCAGACCCTGCGAAAAATTGTAGGCGCCAATGGGCAACGCCGGACTGACCAATTGACACAGTCGCAACATCGCCAGCGAGTTTGCGTTGGGATCAAGCATGGCTATGTGGGTGCTGCGGGCTGAGCACAAATGAAGGGTGATGTGAATTGCCGGCGCCCGAATGCGAGTAGGCGCCCGCCTCGGGTTCAAACGGTAATTCTTCAGTGGTCACGACAAAACCCAGGCCACGCACCATGTCATCCAGCACATGGTCATATAAATAACGAATCCAGCCCGTGCCCACTTGTACGGAAATGTGTCGATTGCCCAGGTGATAAGCAGCGCGCGCCAATTGCCAGGGATCGGCGGCAGTCACCACCGACACGGTTTCGGGTGCTGCAATCACTTCAATGACGCGACCATCGCTGGCCAGCAGGCAATCACCGCCACGCAGCAAGGTGCCACGCTCCAGCATCAGCCCCACGTCTTCGCCGCTATCGAGTCGGGTAAGCAAACGGCTTTTCTGACGCGATTCAAACGGCAGACTCAGGCTGTCCTGTGCCGGGCGAGATTCGGTGAGGCGTTGTGTGATGAAAGTCAGATGTCATGTCGTCATAACCCCTCACCCTGTAGGGAAGGGCTGAGTCTGTGAAGCTCAACAACTGAATACATGTTCAATCGTTGGCTTCGCAGACTCAGCCCTAACCCTCTCCACAAGGGGAGAGGGGACAAGCCCGAGGGTCGCTCGTCAGAACAAGAAATACTTCTGCGCCAACGGCAACACCTTGGCTGGTTCACAAGTCAGCAACTGGCCATCGGCGCGCACTTCATAAGTCTGCGAGTCGACTTCGATGTGCGGCTGATAGTCATTCAGGATCAAGTCTTTCTTGCGCACGGTGCGTGTACCTTTGACCGCAACAAGACGCTTCTTCAAGCCAAGTTTGCTGGCCATGCCGCGATCAAGACCTGCTTGCGAAACAAAGCTCACCGAGGTGGCATGACGCGCGCCACCCAGTGCACCGAACATGGTACGAAAGTGCACCGGCTGCGGCGTGGGAATCGACGCATTGGCATCACCCATCGGCGCGGCGACGATCATGCCGCCCTTGATGATGAGCGCTGCCTTCGCGCCGAAGAATGCCGGACGCCACAACACGATGTCCGCCAGCTTGCCTACTTCAATGGAACCGACTTCATGCGCAATGCCATGCGTGAGCGCCGGATTGATGCTGTACTTGGCCACGTAACGCCGCACCCGATAGTTGTCATTGCGTACTGAATCCTGTGCCAGTGCACCACGCTGCACCTTCATCTTGTGCGCAGTCTGCCAGGTGCGCGTCACCACTTCGCCGACGCGGCCCATGGCCTGCGAGTCGGAGGAGATCATGGAGAACGCACCCAGATCATGCAGGATGTCTTCGGCGGCAATGGTCTCGCGACGAATGCGTGATTCCGCAAACGCCACGTCTTCGGCAATGCCCGGATCAAGGTGATGACACACCATCAGCATGTCCAGATGCTCATCGATGGTGTTGATGGTGTACGGCCGCGTCGGATTGGTTGACGAAGGCAGCACATTGGCTTCGCCACACACCTTGATGATATCCGGCGCGTGGCCGCCGCCTGCGCCCTCGGTGTGATAGGTGTGAATGGCCCGGCCTTTGATGGCAGCGATGGTGTCTTCTACAAATCCCGACTCGTTGAGTGTGTCGGTGTGAATGGCCACCTGCACATCATAGTCATCGGCCACGCCCAGACAACAATCAATGGCTGCTGGCGTGGTACCCCAGTCTTCATGCAGCTTCAGGCCAATGACGCCCGCTTCAACCTGCTCCACCAGTGCCTGCGGTAATGACGCATTACCCTTGCCGGTCAGGCCGAAATTCATCGGCAGATCTTCCAGCGCCTGATACATGCGTTCGATGTACCACACACCCGAAGTACACGTGGTGGCATTGGTGCCAGCAGCCGGTCCCGTGCCGCCGCCAATCATGGTGGTGACACCGGACATCAAGTGCTTCTTCCACCTGCTGCGGGCAGATGAAATGAATATGCGAGTCGATGCCGCCGGGCGTGGCAATCAGGCCTTCACCGGCAATCACTTCCGTACCAGGACCAATGACAATGGTCACGCCCGGCTGCACATCGGGATTGCCTGCTTTGCCGATGCCGGCGATGCGGCCGTTCTTCAAACCAATGTCGGCTTTGACAATGCCCCAGTGATCGACGATCAAGGCATTGGTGATGACGGTATCGACGCATTCTGCTGCACAGCGCTGACTCTGGCCCATGCCGTCACGAATCACCTTGCCGCCGCCGAACTTCACTTCCTCGCCATAGATGGTGAAGTCTTTTTCGACTTCGATGATGAGCTCGGTGTCACCGAGACGCACGCGGTCGCCGGTGGTGGGACCAAACATCTCGGCATAGGCACGACGTTCCATTTTCATAGCGGACCCATCACCTTCTGCTGGAAGCCGTATACCTTCTGTTCGCCGGCATAGCGCACCAGCTCCACTTCACGCGTCTGGCCCGGTTCAAAACGAACCGCAGTGCCGGAGGCAATGTTCAGGCGAAAACCGCGCGCGGCAGCGCGATCAAATTGCAGCGCATTGTTGGTTTCAAAAAAGTGATAGTGCGAACCCACCTGAATGGGACGATCGCCGGTGTTGGCCACCTGCACCTGCACCGTATCGCGGCCGACATTGAGTTCGATGTCACCGGGCTCGATAAAATATTCGCCAGGAATCATATGACCTCGTAGGGACGGTTCGTGAACCGTCCTCTGAAAGCAGCTGTCAAGAAGGGCGGTTCACGAACCACCCCTACGCAGATTGATTGATGCAGATTGACTGTTCATACGATGGGATGATGCACCGTCACCAGCTTGGTGCCGTCCGGAAACGTCGCTTCCACCTGCACTTCGGGAATCAGTTCGGCAATGCCATCCATCACGTCACTGCGCGTCAGCAGTGTGGCGCCGAAGCTCATCAGTTCGGCCACGGTGCGGCCATCGCGCGCGCCTTCCATGATGGCGGCAGAGATATACGCCACCGCTTCGGGATAGTTGAGCTTCACGCCGCGCGCCTTGCGCCGCTCGGCCAGCAGCGCTGCGGTGAACAGCAGCAGCTTGTCTTTTTCTCTAGGCGTCAGTTCCATCGTTCACTCACTTAATTCTTGACCCCCTCTCCCTGAGGGAGAGGGTTGGGGTGAGGGTGGCATGCATATCAAACCCTCACCCGCACTGCGTGCGGCCTCTCCCTCAGGGAGAGGCGAAAAAATCATCAAGTCGCCCATATACGCGGCAGGACAGCATCACGCTGCACAATACGCGGTCGCAAACACTGCCACACCTGCAACAGATTCTGCTTCAACGCCGCGCCATCAGCACACAGGCAACGGCACAGCAACAGACCATCAATCAACGTGCAGCTGAGCTGTGCTGCATCCAGCTGCAACTCGCGTACGGCATTCACGTCGCTGGCGCTGGCAGGAAATGCCAGCAAACTGCCCAGCGCACTCAGACCATTCAGGCCCCAGGTCGCCTGCTGCATCAAACTGCCGCCCTGTTATGCGCAGATGATCGAGCAGCAGCGGCTTGCCGCCGCGCCATAGTTCCAGATGCTGGCGAATGTTGCCAGATACAAACGGCTGGTCACCGGCGCGTCGGCCATAACAATTCAATTCCCAGCCGATGAAACGCGACTGGGCATCCAGCTCGATGCGCGTGGTTGTTCGTACCTGAGCCTGATCGAAATAAATCGCTTCCTGCGGCAACCATTCCAGCGTCGCGGCCTGAAGCTGGAGCTGCTGGTGTAACACCGACTGTCGTCCCGGCGCGGCGCGGTAGAACTTGGTCGCGGCCGGTGTGGTGATCAGGGCATGCGCGCCCGCGCCCAGTTGTGCCTGCAGGTGCAGGTGATCGCCACCGGCAATGCCGCCCGGTGGATGAATCAGGTACACATGACACACCGGCCCTTCGGGATAGAACGGCCGTTGTACCAGTAGCGGGCCGACATGCCGACGATGGCTGAGCACGGTGCGTGTATCCGCCAGCGTAAAACCCAGTTGCAGCTCGGCATGCCAGTCGGCCGGGTTGAGGGCGGGTGCAAGCTGGGCGTTCATCCGGCGATAGTACCCGCACGCACTAACCTCATACAGTCAGATGGTGTTTGACCAGCTCATCACTCAGTTCGCTGATCTGTCCACCAACCACCAGTCGGCCCTTGTCGATGATGCGGAACTCGGTGGCTACGCGCCGTGCGAAGGGCAGCTTCTGTTCCACCAGCAGCACCGTCAGGCCCTGCTCGCGATTGAGCTTGCGGATGACTTCGCCAATTTCAAAGACGATATTCGGCTGAATGCCCTCGGTGGGCTCATCCAGAATCAGGAAGCGCGGTTCGATGATCAGCGCACGACCAATCGCCAGTTGCTGCTGCTGACCGCCTGACAGGTCACCACCGCGACGCTTGAGCATCTGCTTGAGTACTGGAAACATCTCGAAAATGTGTTCGGGGATGTTTTTGGTTTTGTCCTTACGCCCACTATTTAAAATGGGCAAACCAATACGCAGGTTTTCCTCGACGGTCAGCTGCGAAAAAATCTCGCGGCCCTGCGGCACAAAGCCGATGCCCAGCGGGGCGCGCCGTTCCGCAGCCACGCCACGCAACTCGGCGCCTTCGTATTCAATGCTGCCGGATTGTGTGGCCAGTAAACCCATGACGGATTTCAGCAAGGTGGTCTTGCCCATGCCATTGCGACCCATCAGGCAGGTGATGGAGCCGGTGGGCACGGTCATGTCCACATCCCACAGCGTATGGCTGCCACCGTAGAACTGGTTGAGGGCTTTGATGGTCAGCATGTGTATGGACCCTCGTTCACGATCCGTACGTTGAGGGGCCGAAACTCGCGAGCGGCCCTCCCGATACAGACAAGACAGGGCGGTTCGCGAACCGCCCCTGACGATGAAGCATCAACACCGCTATTCTCCAAGGTACACCTCTTTCACCTTGGCGTTGTTCTGCACCTCATCCATGCTGCCTTCGGCGAGTACATGGCCTTCGTGCAATACCGTCACCGTCTTGGCGATGGAACGTACAAACTCCATGTCGTGCTCCACTACCACCACCGAATGCTTGCCAGCCAGTGAGGTGAGCAGCTCGGCGGTACGCTCGGTTTCCTGCGGCGTCATGCCGGCCACCGGTTCATCCACCAGCAGCAGTTGCGGGTCCTGCATCAGCAACATGCCGATTTCCAGCCATTGTTTCTGGCCATGCGATAACGCGCCGGCCCGGTAGTTGACGCGATCCGTCAGGTTGATGATTTCCAGCACTTCCTCGATGCGTTGCCGTTGCGGCTTGCCGAGGCGTGCGTTGAGAGTGGGCCACACCGCTTTGTCGCCGGTCATGGCCAGTTCCAGATTCTCGAACACTGAATGCGACTCGAACACCGTGGGCTTCTGGAACTTGCGGCCGATACCCGCCAGCGCAATTTCCGGCTCGGTCATGTCCAGCAGATTGTAGGTCTGACCAAACCAGGCTGAACCACTGTCGGGCCGGGTCTTGCCGGTGATCACATCCATCATGGTGGTCTTGCCGGCGCCATTGGGGCCGATGATGCAACGCAACTCACCCACGTTGATGTACAGCGTCAGCGCATTCAGCGCGCTGAAAGCCGTCGAAGCTGACCGTGATGTCTTCCAGATACAGAATGGTGTCGTGCGAAGTATCCAGTCCTGCCGGACGAGCACGCCTGTCTGGTCCGGCCCAGCGCTGGTACTGACGTTTGAACATAGCCACGGCGTTCATGCGCGCTCCTTCTGCAACATGCCCACCAGGCCGCGCGGCAGAAACAACGTGGCGAATACGAACAATGCACCCAGCGCGTACAACCAGAACTCCGGCAGCGCAGCGGTGAAGTAGGTCTTGGCGTAGTTGATGAGCACCGCACCCGCCACCGCGCCATACAACGTGCCGCGTCCACCCACGGCCACCCAGATCACCACTTCAATGGAATTGATGGGCGCGAACTCGCTGGGATTGATGATGCCCACCTGCGGGGCGTACAGCGCACCGGCAATACCCGCCAGCACGGCCGAGAAGGCAAAGATCCACACCTTGAAGGATTCAACGCGGTAACCGATGAAACGCGTGCGGCTTTCTGCATCGCGCACCGCCAGCACCACCCGACCGGCGCGTGAAGCCACGATGTAACGGCAGGCCAGATACGCCAGCGCCAACGCCAGCACGGTGCACAGGAACAGCATGATGCGGGTACTCGGCAGCTTGAGGTCGAAACCAAGCAAGTCCTTGAAGTCGGTAAAACCATTGTTGCCGCCGAAACCCATGTCATTGCGGAAGAACGCCAGCATCAGCGCATAGGTCAACGCCTGGGTGATGATGGACAGATACACACCGGTAACGCGCGAACGAAACGCCAGCCAGCCAAACAGGAAGGCGAGGATGCCCGGCACCAGCACCACCATCAGCATGGCAAACCAGAACATGTCGAAGCCATGCCAGAACCACGGCAGCTCGGTCCAGTTGAGAAACACCATGAAGTCGGGCAGCACCGGATCGCCATACACACCACGCGGACCAATCTGCCGCATCAGGTACATGCCCATGGCATAACCGCCCAGCGAGAAGAACGCCGCATGCCCCAGACTGAGAATGCCGCAATAGCCCCACACCAGATCCACCGCAATGGCCAGCAAGGCATAACACAGGTATTTGCCGAGCAGGGTGACGCCATAACTCGTCATATGCAGCGCCGAAGTTTCCGCCGTACCCAGATGCATCACCGGCACCGCCACCGCCACCAGCAGCAGCAAGACCAGCAACACCTGGCCGCCACGATCTGCCTGCAACGCCTGCCACAGACGCAAACCCGGCGTGGTATCGGACTGGCCAGACAGCGAATTCACTACCAATGCAGTCATGCTCAGCCCTCCGCCGCCCGGCCTTTCTGCGGAAACAATCCGCGTGGCCGTCGTTGAATGAACAGGATCAGGAAGATCAACACGAAAATCTTGGCCAGCACCGCGCCGGCATAGGGCTCCAGCAATTTGTTGATCACACCCAGCGACATGCCGCTGATCAGCGTGCCCCACAGATTGCCGACGCCGCCGAACACCACCACCATGAAGGAATCGACGATGTACTGCTGACCGAGATTGGGGCCGACATTGGTGAGCTGGCTCAGCGCCACACCGGCCACGCCGGCAATGCCGGAACCCAGACCAAAGGTCATCGCATCCACCCATTCAGAACGAATGCCCATGGCTCTGGCCATGGAACGGTTCTGCGCCACTGCGCGCACGTTCAGGCCCAGCGTGGTGCGCTTGAGAATCAGCAGCAGCGCGGCAAATACCAGCGCCGCGAACAACACGACATACAACCGGTTGAAGGTCAGCGAGAAGGCTTCGTTGATCTGCCAGGAACCGGCCATCCATGCCGGCGTTTCCACCGGACGATTGTTGGCGGTGAAAATATCGCGCACCACCTGCTGCAGAATCAGGCTGACGCCAAAGGTGGCCAGCAAGGTTTCCAGCGGCCGGCCATACAGAAACCGCACCACGCCGCGTTCGATCAACACACCCACCAGTCCCGAAACAATGAACGCAGCCGGAATGGCCACCAGCACCGACGCGCCGATGTGATTGGGCATCAACAGCTGCATGACATAGGTGGTGTAGGCGCCGAGCATCATCAGCTCGCCATGCGCCATGTTGATCACACCCATCACGCCAAAGGTGATGGCCAGACCAATCGCGGACAGCACCAGGATCGATCCCAGACTCAGACCGAAGAACATGGTTTCGCCAGCGCCATAGACTTTGCGCCAGGTGTCCATGTGACCCAGCAGTTCACGCGCTGCGGTGCGCACTTCGGCCTCGGGCTCCGGATAGCTGCCATCCTCATTGGCCGTGACCAGCTGGGTCAACCGGTTGTGCACATCGGAATTGAGACTGCCTTGCAGCGTGTCGATGGCCGCAAGGCGCACGCTGGCCTCGCTGTTGTCCAGATCCACCAGCGCCAGACCGATACGCATGGCTTCCTGCACCTTGGCGCTGGGTTCCTGCTCCAGTCGGGCGCGCAACACGGCCACTGACTCATCATCCAGCGACCGCAACATTTCCGATACCGCAGCCAGTCGCGTTGCTTCCACGTCGCTGCTCAGATCGAACTGGGCAATGGCGCCACGCAACGCCTTGCGCAAGGAATTATTGGTACCGATGATCTCGAAATTTTCGGCAGGCTCGGTGCCCGCTGCCGCCTGTGTCAGGGCATCGGTCAACTGCAGGCCTTCAGGCGCTTCAGTGGCGATGAATACTTTACTGTCACTGCTGCGGAAATAGAGGTTGCCGTCCAGCAACGCGGTGAGCGTCTGCCTGACGCCGGGGTCCTGCAACTGGATCAGCTGACGAACAATATCGCCCTTGTCGGCGTAATCGGCCGTGGGCAGTCGGGTAATGAGGGCGGTATAACTGTTCTGATCAACGCCTTGATCTGTGGCCGGAACACGCCCGGAGCATGCTCTGATTTCAGCCTGGCCTGCAGCGTCCTGCGCTGCAACCCGACCCGGATGCAACAGCAAAACAGCGCCGCACACCAGCAGCAACAGGAGACTTGTGACCAAACGGTCTGCCTGGAACTTCACTTGGAACTTCACCTGGTGCTTCACCGGATCGTCCTTACCTAAAACAAGTCATGCAATAACAAGTCACGCAGATCCGGTACCTGCCTCATCGCTGAAGCAGGTACCGGCAGGCTCTGTCTGAGCCAGGTCAAAGTGACTTACTGGTAGTTCTGACCGGAACACACCTTGGTCTTGGTGTTGTAGTTACCGCACTTGAGGGTCACCCAGTCAGCCTGGATGTCCTTGCTGCCCGGCAGGAAGTCGGTCCAGGCATCGCCGGCCACCAGGCCAGGGGTCTTCCATACCGTGTCGAACTGACCATCGGCGCGGACTTCACCAATCAATACGGGCTTGGTGAGGTGATGGTTGGCCAGCATCTTGGCGGTGCCGCCGGTGAGGTTGGGCACTTCAACACCAATGATCGCCGCGCTCACCTTGTTGACATCCGTGCTCTTGGCTTTCTCAACTGCCTTCACCCACATCTGGAAACCAATGACGGTGGCTTCCATCGGGTCATTGAAGGTGCGCTTCGGGCTCTTGGTGAAAGTCTGCCACTTCTTGATCCATTCCTTGTTCACAGGCGCGCTGGCGCTCTGGAAGTAGTTCCAGGCAGCCAGATGGCCGACCAGATGGCTTGGTGTCGATACCGGCGAGTTCTTCTTCACCCACCGAGAACGCGACGACCGGAATGTCTTCGGCAGAGATCTTCTGGTTGCCCAGTTCCTTGTAGAACGGCACGTTGGCATCACCGTTGATGGTGGATACCACGGCGGTCTTCTTGCCAGCCGAACCGAACTTCTTGATGTCCGAAACAATGCTCTGCCAGTCAGAGTGACCGAACGGCGTGTAGTTGATCATGATGTCGGCAGCCGCGACGCCCTTGGACTTCAGATAGGCCTCGAGAATCTTGTTGGTGGTGCGTGGATACACATAGTCGGTACCCGCCAGTACCCAGCGCTTCACGGCCAGATCCTTCATCAGGTAATCAACCGCCGGAATGGCCTGCTGGTTGGGCGCTGCGCCGGTGTAGAACACGTTCTTGGACGATTCTTCACCTTCGTACTGCACCGGATAGAACAACAGGCCGTTGTTCTTCTCGAACACCGGCAGCACCGACTTGCGTGACACCGAAGTCCAGCAGCCGAAGGTCACGGCGACTTTGTCCTTGACCAGCAACTGCTCGGCTTTTTCAGCAAACAGCGGCCAGTTGGAGGCCGGATCGACCACTACGGCTTCGAGCTTCATGCCCATCACGCCGCCCTTCTTGTTCTGTTCGTCAATCATCATCAGCACCGTGTCCTTCAGCGTGGTTTCGCTGATGGCCATGGTTCCTGACAGTGAATGCAGCACGCCCACCTTGATGGTGCCTTCGGCGGCCATGGCCATAGTGGGGCCAAGGTGGCGGACAGTGTGGCGGCAACCATGCCCGCCACCAGTGTCAATGCGGGAATCAATCTGTTACGCGTCTTCATTAGCGTCAACCTCGTGAATGAAAGGGGTTATGAAAATCAGCCGGCTTGCATCAAGCTGCAACTAGCTGTGCAAAACCCGGGCCGCAACGGCAGTAGTCGAACGGATCGTTGTATGTAGGCCACCGTCCTTACCTGCACCTTGGCCTGTACCTTGGGCAAGTGCTGAATAAATCCTCCGTTCGTGTTGACCCTGAGCTTGTCGAAGGGTCGAAACGCTCTTGCGCAGATACATGCGGCCTGCCGAGGCGCATCACCCAGACTGCGGGCAGCCCTGCTTCAGATCAGTGCGTCCGGCTGGCAGGACCGCACTTGAAACGGGCATTTTTGATCTGTGCATGACGCCAGGCTGGCTTGACCAGATCGATCAGGGTGTTGGCGAGGTAATAGTCAGGAGTCGATGACGCGATCTCACCCCGCAGCTGGCGTGTTGGCACAAGGAATCAGGCTTGGGACGCGAAGGCTCTAAGGAAAGTCTGATCAACTTCTGGTCACGTCATTCCCACGAAGGTGGGAATCCAGTTAAATCAATTTCTTACTGGATATCCGCCTGCGCGGGTATGACGTTAATCAGAGATGCCCTAAGTATGGGATCGAGGAGTACACAGAACTGAAGTACATGTGTGTGGGTGGGGTTGATTGACGGACCATTTTGCCGGCGCCGGCAAAATGGTCGATTGTCAGCCACCAACGCGCGAATGCCAATAGCCCGGAGCTTGATGGCAATGCATGACTGCAATCACAAGGATGTATTCCGGTTCAACGGTATAAAGCACCGCGTAGGGAAACACCCGGGTCAGCTTTCGCTGGACATCCTGGGCCAGGAACGGATAGCGCGCTGGACTCTCTCAAATGCTGTCGAACGCGGCTTCAATGGCCTCAATAAAACGCCCACCCAAACCAGGCTGTCGATCTTCGTAGTAGGCAACGGCACGCTCGTATTCCCTGAGCGCCTCGGGATGTAACTCCAGCCTCATCTCTTGAGACGCGCACGCACTCTTTCTTGCACCACCTCGGCGGGAATCGTTGCCACTTTCCCGGAGCGCACCTCATCCCGGCGGCGTATTGCCTCTGCTGCCCAAAGCGCACCCACAGTCTCGTCAGTGAGCGGATCGAGACTTTCCACCAAACGGTCGGTCAGCGGCGCCCGCGCATTCTGTGGAAGCGCCAACACTTCTTCTGTGAGTTTCTTGACTGGGGTGGCCATGGGTTGGAGATTACCCCGTCAGCCTACTAGGCCACAACGTACAAGCGCCGCCACTTGAGAAAATCAGATCTATGACGTGTCCAGAGCGAATCTCATGAACGTCGGGAAATGAGGCGGGATGATCACTTTGCCGACGTTGGCAAACCGATCATGGGCCACGAATCGTCACGCCATAAATTCCTGCACTCAAATACCTGCTATCCGATAGCCCGGCACCGATGTCGCGTGAAACCGGGCGTGGAGAATCGGCTCCGGTCAGCATATGCATTGCTTAGTACCGCTTGAAGCCTTTCTCCAATTCTGAGCCCCTTGCCAAAAACAGCGGTATATGATTTTTCGGCAGTTCTATTTTTAGTTTCTCCTGAAGCTCAATTTCTTGCTTCGAATATGCGGCCGGATTTGTTGTTACCACCCAAAATCCATTCTCGATGACAGATTTGTCTTGCTTCCTTATATAAGCAAGAACTTCATCTACAGATTGCAAATATGGCTGACCAGGTTCTGGTTTCAGATATGGTGCGTATGACACTTGCAGGCCCCAGGGTTGCCCCGATATATCAGCAACTCGCTTAGGTAATGCGTGCACAGATATACCTTTGTCCCGCTGTGGTTCCGCTGCGTGACTAACTTGAACCAACCCAAGAAGAGCAATTATCAATAGTCGGTTCATGGTTTGCATATAACGTTTGACATGAGGGGTGCACAAAAGGCGCAGCCTTTTGGGCATCCCCTCGATGGAAGGGTTAGGCGTCATTCGATACCTTTCGCGAAATTCGCCTCGGAATCGTAGATGACCATGTTTTTGGCCGTAGAGAACGAATCCGCGAACATGATGCGTGCGTATTCGAAGCGTCCGCCATCCTTCCGGCGCAGGTAGAGAGTGCTCGCGTCCGTGATACCAGCAAGGTTGGAGGGCGCGCTCGGGTTACCCAAACTGTCGATGGCATCAGACCATTTGATTGCGATGGGTTGGTTTCCCCGATCGTATGCAGTGAGATCGGTGACCGTAACCTTCCGCTTGGACTTGTTGAAGACTGGGACTTGAAGTACCGAGTCAGCGTGCACTTGCGTCTGAAGGCTCGGATGGCTGACCCGTCCAATGACAATGCGTTCGTCAGCCTTCGCGTCAAGTTGAATTGAGCGCGCAAGCCGGAAATTCCTTACCGCAGTAACAGCCGATAGGCCAGCGGCGATAGCCGACATCAAAGCGGCTGCGAGTGCGTACTGGGACGTATTGATTTCCATGCTTCACTATAGTGTGAGTCGTGCCACATGACGCCGAACGCTGTTGCTAAAGGGCGCGCCGCTTTGGGCGCGTCCACCTTGAGCAACTTGTTCGGCTCTGGGCAAAGAAATGCATCTTAAACTCCATGAGTTGAAAGGCGTGTTAGGAGCAGCAACTCATCCAATGCCGAAAAGACGACGGCTAGCGGTGGCCAATATGTCTTGGCACCGTTATCAACTAATACTGTGTACCTTAACTGATGAGTCCGATGTTGCTCTGACAATCCGCTAACTATGGATGCGGTTTCCGTGTCGATTGGTACGCCTTTATTCTGAAGCTCTTGCAGCAGCGCTTCCAAATTGTGTCGATGCTCGTGTTTTCTTAGATCGCTTTCCGAGAACCCGCGCTTGAGCAATGCGGCCTTTAGAAACAACTCTGCGGCCTGGCTCGCAAGAAACAATAGCGGTATCGCCGTCAGGCTTGTCGGGCGACCCAAACTATCGAGCTCCAGACCCTCTCGGAGTTTCTCTGCGCTTAAACGAAAATTGACGCCGTTCGAACGGTAAGCGACAGCAAGGGGAATATTGTCTGTCATGGTTTGTCTTTACGCCGAACGTGTTTTATTCAGTCTGATTAACAACATGCCTGCCAGTTAACACCGGAACCGCAGCACGCGCAACTGCTTGTCTGAGCTGGTGAATTCGCCGTTTATCTGGATATACGCACAGGTTTAACAGGCCTCGCCAGAACCGGCCATCCAGATGATGCGCAGCAATCCCTGAATCAGCGGCATTTCAGTCACTGAATCCTTGGAGATTCCCCCTGCCGCACCCATAATCCGCGCCCTATGCAAGCCGCGCGCGAACTTTTCTCCTATCGCAAGTACTGGGCGTCCCGTTTCGGGACGGCGCCGTTCCTGCCGATGTCGCGTGCGGAAATGGACGAGCTGGGCTGGGACAGCTGCGACATCATCCTGGTGACCGGCGATGCCTATGTGGATCACCCGAGTTTTGGCATGGCGATTATTGGTCGCGTACTGGAGGCGCAAGGCTTTCGGGTCGGCATGATCGCGCAGCCGGACTGGAAGTCGGCAGAACCCTTCAAGGCGCTGGGCAAACCCAATCTGTTCTTTGGCGTGACCGGCGGCAACATGGATTCGATGGTGAACCGCTACACCTCGGATCGCCGCATCCGCAGTGACGATGCCTATACACCCGGCGGTGAAGGCGGCAAACGTCCCGACCGTTGCGTGATTGTGTATTCGCAGCGTGTGCGTGAAGCCTATAAGGATGTGCCGATTGTAGTGGGCGGCATCGAAGCCAGCCTGCGGCGCATTGCGCACTACGATTACTGGTCGGAGCAGGTGCGGCGTTCGGTGTTGCTCGATGCGGCTGCGGACATATTGGTGTACGGAAATGCGGAGCGACAGATCATTGAACTCTCGCATCGTCTGGCCAAGGGCGAGCCGATTGAGTCGATCACTGATTTGCGCGGCACGGCGTTCCTGCGCAAGGAGTTGCCGGCGGACTGGATCGAGATTGATTCGACTTCAGATTGATACGCCGGGAAAATTGAATCCGCCGATTGATCCTTATGCGATGGAGCCAACCGCATCGGCCGACACCTCCGTTCCCTCTCCCTCAGGGAGAGGGCAGGGTGAGGGTGCTCAGACTTCTGGTGCATCTTGCTCCCCCTCATCCCAACCTTCTCCCACGAGGGGAGAAGGGGCCAAGCCTCAAGAAGCTAAGACCCACGTCGTCAAGTTCTACCGCGAAGTGCCCAACAAGGCGCGCGGTCAGTCGTACATTCGTATGCCTTCATATGAACAGGTGCGTGATGATGCGCTTCTGTATGCGCATGCTTCACGCATTCTGCATTTGGAAGCCAACCCCGGTAATGCGCGGGCGCTGGTGCAGCGTCATGGCAAGTCGGAGCTGTGGATCAATCCGCCGCCGATTCCGCTGGCGATGAAGGAAATGGATGCGTTGTACGACCTTCCGTTCAAACGCGTGCCACATCCAGCGTATGGCAAGGCCAAAATTCCTGCCTATGAAATGATCCGCTTCTCGATCGCCATTCAGCGCGGTTGTTTTGGTGGCTGTACTTTCTGTTCGATTACCGAACATGAAGGTCGCATCATCCAGAATCGCTCTGAAGACTCGATCATTCGTGAAGTCGAAATCATCCGCGACACCGTGCCGGGCTTTACCGGCGTCATCTCGGATCTGGGCGGCCCGACCGCCAACATGTATCGCCTGGCCTGCAAGTCAAAAGAAATCGAATCAGCCTGCCGTCGTCCGTCCTGTGTGTACCCGGGCATTTGCCCCAACCTCAACACCGATCACACGCCGCTGATCAAACTGTATCAACGCGCACGGACTTTGCCGGGCATCAAGAAAGTGTTGATCGGCTCCGGTGTGCGTTACGACCTGGCGGTTGAATCGCCGGCGTATGTGAAGGAGCTGGTACAGCATCACGTCGGCGGCTACCTGAAGATTGCGCCCGAAGCCATCGGCGAAGGGCCGCTGTCGAAGATGATGAAGCCCGGCGTGGGTTCGTACTACAAGTTCAAAGAACTGTTCGAGAAGTTCTCGAAGGAAGCCGGCAAGGAGCAGTACCTGATTCCCTACTTCATCGCCGCGCATCCCGGCACTACCGATGCAGACATGCTGGAACTGGCGTTGTGGTTGAAGAAGAACGGTTATCGCGCCGATCAGGTGCAGGCCTTCCTGCCCTCGCCGATGGCGACGGCCACCGCGATGTATCACTCCGGCAAAAATCCGCTGCACAAGATTTCACGCAGCAGTGAAGAAGTGGTGATTCCCAAGGGCATCAAGGTGCGGCGTCTGCACAAGGCCTTGCTGCGCTGGCATGACGCCAACAACTGGCCGTTGATCCGTGAAGCCCTGAAGAACATGGGCCGTGCTGATCTGATCGGCCCCGGCAAACATCATCTGATTCCCGCCTGGCAACCCAAGGGCACCGGCGACCTGGCCGAAGGCGCACGTCGTCCGCACAAATTGCGCAATGGTCAGATCGCTGGTGTGAAGCAAGTCAGCAGTCACGACGCCGATGCGTACTCAACATACGGGCTTGAAGGGTGTGAGTATTCCGAAGCTCCGCACAAGTGGTCCCCGCAACAGAAAAGGCCTTCAGTAGTCGGGCTCAGACCACTGCTTATCAGGACACGTATTGTGATCATGAGGTTTTTGACGCTGGCTGCACTTGTGATGATGCTGACTGCGGTGAAAGCCCTCGGCGCACCTGCACCTCCGGCAAAGATGCCACCTTACCGCCTGTCCAGAAACGACATGACGGTGCTTGCCACCACTGCCTGCACGGCAAGATACGGCGTAAAGGAACACCAGATCAAAGCCTGGCAATCTCAACGCGATAACAACCGCAGCGTGCAGGCTCATGTCGAGTGCACTGCACATCGCACCTATCCCGAATTTGACGCTTACCACACCGCCAATTGTGAGCTGACCACCCAATGGAACTGTGACAGAGGCGAGACCAGAATCCGGGGAACAGCAGAGACGCAAAAAATTGACATCGGTCTGGGCGGACATGACCCCCACGTTGCGTACCAGTTGGTCAACAAGATTGCGGCGTATCGGTGGAAAACCGGCGATGCTTTCATTGACACCCATGATGTTCGCTGCGATCTGACAAAAGGCCCATCGAAAGAGCTTCTCAATGTCACTTGTAAGGACCAGAAGCTCAGAATCTCTTATTGGTGCCCACAATCTTCCTGTCCGCGCATATTTTCGGTGAATGGCTTTTTCGTTCCGGCAGATGCAGGCGGGTTGTAGCACCTGGCCCTGCTGCGCGTCGGTAAGCGCTGTCTAGCGTGGCTAGGGCACCTCGTGCCCGTGTATCGCTTCGAGAATGCTGAACCACTGCTCGCGTGTCAGTTTCGAATTGGTCATGTCCATCGCTGCGCGAATATTGTCGAGATTACGCGTGCCTAACACCGGCACGATGTGCGCCGGGTGCGTGAGTATCCACGCCAGTGCAACCTGATCCAGCGTCCAGCCGCCATTTTCCAGACCCACCGCTGCCAGCGCCATACGCACGCGGGACTCCCGTTCGCCATCACCTGTAAACAGTGTTCCACCACCCAGCGGTGACCACGCCATGGGGGAAATTTTCAGCCGCTGGCATTGATCCAGCGTGCCGTCATACAGCGGCGCAGGTTGCAAAACCGAGAATTCAATCTGATTGGTTACCAGCGGAAACGACAACCGCGATGCCAGCAACTCGAACTGCCCCGGCGTGAAATTGGATACGCCAAAGTGCAACACCTTGCCAGCTTGCTTGAGCATATTGAATGCCTCAGCCACTTCATCCGCATTCATCAGTGGGTCGGGTCGGTGAATCAGCAGCAGATCGAGGCGGTCCGTATGCAGATGGCGCAATGACGTTTCCACCGATTCAACAATGTGTGCGTAACTGCTGTCGTAGAGCTTTATACGATGCGCAGGACGTTTGGCCGAAATCAACTTGATATCGCACTTGCTGATCAGGAACAGCCGCTGGCGCAACGCCGGTTCAAGCGCCAGAGCATTGCCAAACTGCGCTTCCGCTTCGTAGTCACCGTATACATCCGCCAGATCAAACACACGGGCACCCAGCTCAAGCGCCTGGTGGGTCCAATCCAGCAGTGGTCGCGCCGCGAGATTCCATTCGGTCAATCGCCATAATCCAATGGCGGGTACGGGATAGTTGAGCAGGTTCATTACGTCACTCTATATTTGTTCATTGCCACGGCGCTTGCAGCTGCCACTGCACTACTTCCACATCACGCTTGATCAATACACCATTGCCAACATGATTGAAGTGTTTGCGCAGTCGTTGTTGATACCAGCCACCAGCACGGACATGCACATTGACGTCGGTGCCGCTGGGGTCCATCACGCGTCGCCAGTCATCGCTGGTGGGCACATGCAGGTACAGCGCTCCTCGACACAGCCGCGCCAGATTGTTGATGGCCTGCGTCGCAGCCCTGTCATCCAGGTATTGCAGCACATCGCAACAGACGATCAGATCAAACTGACCACGACCTTGGTAATCCACTACCGAACCCTGCTGCCAGCCGTACTCCTTGCTTAGATACTCGCTGTACTCGACACCGGTATAACTGGCCTTCGGAAATACCGATAGCAACGGCTGCTTGAACCAGCCCAGCCCGCAGCCCATATCGAGGATGCGCTTGACGGGTATTTCATGCTGAGCAACCAGACTGGCCACCACGGCGGCGCGTCGTTCGGTTTCCGGTTGACTCATGGCGCGGGTGGCGGCGCGTAAATAAAAGCGGCGGTAATACGCAGCGTCGAAGGTTTGCTGGGTTTTCATCGCCGCAGTATAGCCAGCCCGTTCCTCGACTTGCCATCAACACTCCTGACAGCACGCTGTCAGGAGCCCTGCCGCAGGATGGTCACCCCTACAACACAGGAGTCACTCATGAAAACGGCCAATGCAATTACCTGGTTTGAAATTCCCGTAACCAATTTGATGCGCGCCAGCCAGTTTTATACCGCAGTGATTCAGCAGGAACTCAAGAACGAACAATTTGGGCCACACGAACTGCGGACATTTCCCTATCAACAGCCCGGCGTCGGTGGCTGCCTGATGCAGGGCGCGGCATATCAGCCGGCACAAGGCGCTGTGGTCTATCTGCCAGTCACCGACTCGATGGCCGCGGCCTTACTACGTACCACGCAGGCCGGTGGCCAAGTGGCATTGACCCGAACCGAGCTGCCGGGTGACATGGGCTGCTATGCTCACATCATCGATACCGAAGGCAATCGCGTGGGATTACATGCCGCAAGCTGAGCCTCAACCTGGCGCCGAGATTGCGCAACTGCGTAGTCTCGGTCCCAAATCTGCTGCCATGTTGGCAGAGGCAGGCATCACCACCCTCGCGCAGTTGCGCGACTGTGGCGCCATTGCCGCTTACGTAGCGGTAAAACGTACGCATGCCGGTGCGTCGCTCAATCTGCTGTATGGTCTGGTAGCGGCACTGGAGAACAGCGACTGGCGGGCCGTACAGCGCGAACGCAAGCTGGAGTTGTTGCTGGCCGTGGAAGACTACGAACGGGCGCAGCATGGCTGAGCCACTGGTCAATCAGTTCGGCCCAGCCGTGCCGAAGAAAATCGGTGCGATGCTGTCGGACGTGGGCAAGTTCGATGCATCGGCGTTTGTCGCCACGGCGCTGGACGGCTACCACTCGCTGAATCTGATGCAGCGTGCTGTGAAGATCGCCGATGCATTGCAGGTGCACCTGCCGGCCAACTACGCGAAAGCCATCAAGCTGTTGCTGGCATCGGTGGGCGCACCGTTACAAACCACCGGCGGCAACGGCATGACGCCATTTCTATATCTGCCGCATACCTTGTTTGTCGCACGGCATGGTCTGGAACATTTTGAGTTGTCCATGCAGGCGCAGTATGTGCTGACACAGCGCTTCACGGCGGAGTTCAGCATACGGCCGTTTATTGAACGGTATCCGCAGCAGTGTCTGGCGCTGCTCAAGACCTGGGCGCGGGATGACAATGAACATGTGCGGCGACTTGGTGTCCGAAGGCACGCGACCACGCTTGCCCTGGGCCGCACGATTGCGGTTGTTTCAGAAGGATCCTGCACCGGTTCTCGGCTTACTGGAGTTGCTCAAGGACGACCCCGCACTCTACGTGCGACGTTCAGTGGCCAACAACCTGAATGACATCGGCAAGGATCATCCTGATGTACTGGTGAGTACGGCGCGGCGCTGGATGAAAGATGCCAATGAAAATCGTTTGTGGATCATCAAACATGCGCTGCGTTCTGCGGTGAAACGCGCGGAGCCTGAAGCGCTATCGGTACTGGGTTTTGGTGACGCGGCCAGGGTTGTTATTGCGGAGGTCAGTATTACGCCGCAGCGCGCCCAGATCGGTGGGCGCATCCACATCGGCTTTGCGCTGACCAACCCGACTCGACGCGCACAGGAAGTGCTGGTGGATTTCCGCATTCATTACATCAAGGCCAACGGTCTGGCCAAGCCCAAGGTGTTCAAGCTGAAACAACTGACGCTGTCGTCCGGCGAAACAGCCAATTTCAGCAAGCGTGTGTCGTTGCAGGAAATGACCACCCGCAAACATTATCCGGGCACACATCGCGTCGACGTGGTCATCAATGGCGTGGTGCACACATTAGGCGAGTTTGAGCTGAAGAAACCACGATGATCCGCAAGATTTACAGGCAGCCTTCGCTGTATGGTGGTGATGAGTTGTCGCGACTGCGCAATATCGGCAAAGCGATGCGGTCGGACTTTACGTTGCTGGGCATTCAATCGGTCAAACAACTGGCCAAATGCAATGCAGACGAATTGTATGAGCGCATACAAACCCTGACCCATACCCGCCATGATCCCTGCGTGTGGGACACCTACGCGGCAGCAATTCATCAAGCCAGGACCGGTGAAGCATTACCGTGGTGGGAGTTTACGCAGGTGCGCAAACAGCGGCAGACGAAGGGAACATTTTCGACTCCAGCTCCAGCCCCCTCTCCCGGTTTCAGGAGAGTGTTGGGGAAAGAGAAAGCTGTTGCCGGTATGAATATGCCAGCCAACCCCGCTGTCATCGCGAAATTCGATGCCTACCCTGCCGATATCCAGGCCAGGCTTTTATCGCTGCGAGAGTTGATTCTGAAAACAGCCGCAACCACCGAAGGTGTCGGCGAACTTGCAGAAACCCTGAAGTGGGGACAGATCAGTTATCTGACCAGCCAGACGGGCAGTGGCAGTTTGATTCGTCTCGATCAGCATGGCAGCGCACCCACTGAGTACGCGATGTATTTTCATTGCCAGACCACACTGGTGGATACGTTTCGCGAAATGTTCGGCCAGCAATTCAGATATGAAGGTAATCGCTGCTTGATATTTGATGTGCGCAAAACGATTCCAGCCAAAGCGCTGCGGCAATGTATACAGCTGGCGTTGACTTACCACCTGACCAGGAAAGCGGCGAAGTCTGGTGTGCGCTGGCCTGCGCGAACAACTGGCAGGTAATACATGCGTCGCGCGGATCGCCTGTTTGAAATCGTGCATTACCTGCGGGGTCCGCGCATGGTGCGAACTGCGACAGGATTTTCGAACCTTCAGGCTGGATCGAATCGATCAACTACACACCAGCGACCAGCACTTTGCAGATGTAGCAGGTCGAAGGCTGGATGATTATTTGCGCGCAGCAAGCGGCTCGTGATGTGGCTGTGACACGCAGTCCTGAGCTGGCTGCACACCATCAACATAAAACCAGAGTCCCTGTTCACGAATAAACTTGCTGCGTTCGTGGATACGCGCTGCCGAACCACCACCGATACGGAAGCGTGCAATGAACTCAACAGTCGCTGCCCCAGACGCATTGCTGGCGCCGACAATTTTCAGTCCCAACCACTTTGTGCCGGCTTCAAAAGCCAGCGCTGGTGGCCGGGTGCTGGGGTGCCAGGTCGCCAACAGATAAGGTTCCTTGCACAGTGCGAAGGCGGCATAACGAGAACGCATCAACGCCTCGGCGGTAGGCGCAGGTTCCCCCTCGTGCCAACGGCCACAACATGCGTCATAGCCGAGGGTTGAACCACAGGGGCATGTCATTAATGGCTGCCTGTGTTTCAGAGCAACACCTCTTTGTGCTGTGTCTTGAATAGTTCCTGCATCTGCGCCACTTGTTCCGCCGTATCCAGGTCATACGCGGCATTCGGCATGGGCACGTGTGCAAGTCGGCTGGTGTAGCGATTGATGATGGCCTTGGCGCCCTGATCGCCACGCAGTTGCATCAGTTCGCTGAATGCGAAACGCGGAAAGATGGCGGGAACGCCGAGCTGGCCCGAATAAACACTGGTGGCGATGATGGAATCTTGGCCATTCCAGGCTGAAATCAGGCGTTTCAGGTCAGCAGCCGTGACGGCAACCTGATCACCCAGCAACAACATGCACAGCATCGCAGGCATGGGACAACGAACTCATGCCGCAGCGAATGGAGGATGCGAGACCTTCTTGCCATTGACGATTGATCAGCACTGACGCTGATGAATGCTGCAACATGCGCGTAATGTCCGCAGCCTGTGCGCCCAGCACCACGGTCACTGCCGAACCGGCCACTGCAATGGCATTGCTGACCACTTGTTGCAAGGCGGGTCGTCCCGCTATCTGCACCAGTTGCTTGGCCTGACCCAGGCGCGTGGAAGCACCGGCGGCAAGCACGATGATGTGCAGATGGGCGTCAGCACTCATAATCTGAACCGACTATTGGCTTCGTCTGGACATTCACGGTTGGGCATATTGGTCTCCTGCCGATGAGGCGCATTCTATGGACACGGCGCTGACGTGCAAGTGGCGGAGTGCCACAATATGCCTGTCGCAATTCAGGTGAGCACACATGGCGGTCCGTCCGGTATTAAAAATGGGTGAGCCACTGCTGCTGCAGGTGGCCGAACCCGTGCAGCAGTTCGATACTCACGAACTGCACACACTGATTGCCGACATGCTGGACACCATGAAGGCGCATAACGGCGCAGGGATCGCCGCGCCGCAGGTCGGGGTGTCACAACAGGTGGTGATTTTTGGCGGCCTCAAAAGTCCGCGCTATCCGGATGCCGAAGAAATCCCGTTTACGGTGTTGATCAATCCCGTACTGACACCGCTCGCCGAGGATGAGGAAGATGGCTGGGAAGGTTGCCTGTCGGTGCCCGGCATGCGCGGCGTGGTGCCGCGCTACACGCAACTGCGCTATCAGGGTGTTGATCAATACGGCCATGCCATCGACCGCACTGTCAGCGGCTTTCATGCCCGGGTGGTACAGCACGAAGTGGATCACCTGCTGGGCATTCTTTATCCCATGCGCATCACGGACATGCGGCAGTTCGGCTTTATCGAGGTGCTGTTTCCGGGACAGGATATCGTGGACGATTAAAACTCAGGCAGAAAATGCAAAACCGGGTATTTCGCTGGCATGCTGCATGGAAAGCCGGTTGGCCAGACCCCCGATGGATCGCCGCAACATCCCCAGGTCACACTTGAGCGAATACGCCACCGACAGCGTGACCTGCGAGGCATCGGCGTCCGGCGGCGTCAGCACCACCTCACAATAGGCATCGAAGTAGGTGGCGTACAGCTGCTCGTAATCCTGCAGCGGCTGCTGGAAAACCGCGTCGTTGAGCAGATCGGTGCCCAGGTGACTGGAGCAGGCCAAGCTCGCCGAGCTGCGCAGGAATACGCCGTGTTCGGCAATCATTCCCCGCGTGTAGTCGTGGCCCGGCAGATAGTGGCGCACCAGTTGTTCGCGACGCCGACCCTGCACCTGGTGATCGCGTAAATGCGTAAACAGGCTTTTGCGATGAATCAACTCGAAGGTGGCGGACAGCAGTTCCGTACTTTGCTGGCGCGAACGGGGTTGGTCGGCAACCCGGTGCATCATCCGCGAATGCTCCGTTTCCCAACGACTGAAACTCTTGGGGCTTTCCAGGATTCGGGACGCCACCATCAGCTCATCCTGCTCATCGCTGTGGTACATGCTTTCGATATGCTCGACCGAGACGTCCATCAGTTTGGTGTAGCTGATCGGCCGGGCCGCAAGATGTGCGCGCTCGGGCAGCTCCAAGCTCAGGCGCTTCAGGCGGGTGGCCGTACTGGCGATATCGAAGGTGTTTGTCAGGACATCCATGGCGCCATCCTGCGCGGAGCCGGAAAACTACTTTGCCCGGGTGGGTCAAGTCGGGCATAGCGTATTCCTGTTGCCCACCAGATGCTGCTAGTTTTCTGTTATGAAGCCAGGTGCGCCGAGCGAACCGACAGCGGTGTCGGCAGCGGAAAATTTACGGGAAAAACCGCAATTGCCGCTGGCGACCATAACCAAACAGCATGAAGGGCAATTGCAAACGTGTGCAGCCAGCGGCGGTGTGATTATTGTTAACAGACTCTGGCGTCGCGAGACTGATTTCTGACCCAGTGCGAGCTCAGTGCGGGCGCTCAGGCGGAGGGAATGAATTCCGGATCATCCTGATGCGCGCGCTCGAACTTCAGGAAATCGTAATACCCACACTGATTGCCGTAGGGGTACTTGCGGCATACAGCGGGCCGCGCTTCGTACACCGTGCAACGGCGTTCGTCCTGATCGAAGAACATACACATGCTTTTGTAAACATGGTCCTTGCGATGGCGCAGGATCCATTCATCGGCTTCTTTGGTCTTGTAGTGATAGGTGAATTTCTGGCGCGCCGCAGATTCACTCAGCTCGAAATGCTTCGCCAGACGCTTCACGTCGGTATCTTTAACTTCAATACGCGGGTGGCTACAGCAATAGCCAGGACATTTGGAACAATCGAAACGTGACTTCACGATGGCTTCCGGAATTTGTTTGCGGCGTATTGTAGGTTGAATCGCTACACTGGCAATCCATAACTTCTACCTGCCGGAATCCGGATCTGACCGCCCCTGTCATGCAGCACCCCCCGGCCTTCAATCCGAATCATCTGGACGATATTGCTGTTACTCAGGCGCTGGCTGATGGTACGCACCAGCCGGTATTGCAAGCCTTTTTGGGCGTACCTGCCTATAACGAATTGTGCTCGCTGGCGCAGCAGGCGCTGAACGGTAAAGCCGACCCTTACGCACCCCATGTGTGGATACTGCCGGGCTTGCTCGGTACCCGTCTGGGTTCGCTCACCGCCCGGCACAATGAAATGTTGTGGCTGGAACCGGTGAGTCTGCAATCCGGCAAGCTGCTGCAATTGGCCATCGGTAAACGTCGCTCGATTCGTCCGCAGGGCGTCATGCTGCCGGGATACTTGAAACTCAAGCTGATACTGCAAGCCGCCGGCTTGCGGGTGAAGTTTTATCCCTATGACTGGCGCCGCAGTGTCACGCAACTGGGCAGACAACTCGCGGATGACTTGCTGCATGCGCCGGTCAGTGGTCAGCAGGGTGAAATCATGCTGGTGGCGCACAGCATGGGTGGTCTGGTGGCGCGTGCGGCACTGATGCACCCCGCCACGGCAAAGGTGAGTCGGGTGGTGCAGCTGGGTACGCCCAATCACGGCTCGTTTGCACTGTTGCAAACCCTGCGCGGCTGCTATCCCACGGTACGCAAGCTGGGCGCTGTCGATCAGCTACACAGTGCCGAGCAACTCACCCGGCAGGTATTTCGTAGCTTCTACAGTTTCTACGAAATGCTGCCGGGTGCGGCGCATACGCCGGGGCTGAATCTGTTTGATGCGCAGCACTGGCCGCAGGATGCACTCACGCCTTCTGCACAACGACTCAAGCAGGGTCGCCGGGTGGTTCATCACCTCGCCAAGGCCGATCGGCGCTGTCACGTGATTGCCGGTGTCGGCCAGGAAACTACTACAGCAGTGCGGCGCGTGCAGAATGAATTCGTATTTCAGACCAGCGCTGCTGGCGATGGCACGGTACCCACCGCGCTGGCGCACTGGGAGCATGCACGACACTGGTATGTGCGCGAGCTACACGGGCACTTGCCGCGCAACACGCAGGTGTGCCACGCCGTTGCCGAATTGCTGCAGGGTGAATCCACCCACCTGCTGTCGAGCGAGTATCAGGACAATCACGCCATCATTGCTGAACATCCGGAATCAGAATTACGGCAACTGGCGGACTGCAAGATTCGCTGGGATCATCTGCCGCTGAGTGAGCGTCGCGATCTGCTGGAACCGGTCATCTCGCCGGCTTTTTCTGCTGCCTGTCAGGCTGAGTGAAGCTTGCTACTGACTAAAAATCAGGCTCAGCCGGCCGATGCTGAAAAATCTTGAACCCCCGGTACTGAATCTGGGATTCGCATCACAACAGCTATTATCGAAGTATCGAAAATGGCCTCCGGGCGATAGATCAGGGCTCGCGCAGGGTTATCTACTGGTTAACAGGATGACTACCCGGGCAGCCCGGCCTCTGCCCGGATTTCAATGCAAGAATGGATTTACCCGACGCATGTATGCCATTGACGTACATGCGTCGGCTGACATGTTGTCACCTGCCCCGGCCATTGCCGCTGCGCAACCTCATTTGTCTTAACGCAAGATTCACCGTGACAAACTGCCGTTTGATCCGCAGTTTCGTTCGCGCCCCCGCATTCATTACCGCCCCACGCTCAAGACACATTCTGTCGAGACGATAGCCTCTGCAGGCGATGTGTTGCCGCAGGCCTGGCAGAAGTTTGCCGCTGACGTGATGCACGCCGGAATTCATTCCGGAACGGGTGGCGTGCAATGTTTCTGCAATCTGACAACCGCGCGGACATGCGTACTGACCATTGGCCAGCACACCTGTGGCTGATGTGTGGCATCGCCAGCCTGTTGTGTGCCTGCGGCGGCGGTGGCGAAAGTGCGCCCGCGGCCACTGCCCCCGCCACTCAGGCCGCCTCTGCCGGACGGCCGGTAGGCCAGAGCAACCAGCAGATTGCATCGCTCATTTACAGCGACAGTCAGCGCACTCCAAATGGCTTTTATACGGAAACCGTACCGGCGTTCAGCGGCTACGTGGCTACCTCGCATCTCAAGACCCGCGATATCAACAGCAGCGCGGTATTGCAGTACGAACTATGCAGCGATGATTTCAACGAAGCCCGGCAATGGTCAGAGACCGCCAACAGCAACAGTGGCGACAATGCGCCGCTGACAACCACCGTCACTACCTCTCAGTACTTTGAGTTTGACCGTCTGCGCAACAGTACGCCGCAAGGTTATCTGCGCCAGCGTGTCTACCGATGCAGCTATCTGAGTCGCTCCACAGTTGATCTGCTGACCAGCAATGGCAATGCCGGCATTCTCAATGTACGTCCGATGGATGCGGCCACACTCCGGCAACTGGGCGAGTATCTGTGGCAGTTCACGACTTACAACAACTTTGGCCATGCGGTGTTATTGAGCAGCGAAGGCGCGGCAACCAATTCATTAACGCATTCTCTGTATATCGCCAGCCTCACTCGCGCCACGACGACGGGAACCTGTGACAGCATCAACGTCAATGCATGGGAGCACACACTGAATACCGTCACCGGTGAGCTTGTGCTGGGCATCACTCCGCTATTCAGCTTTCAGGCCCAGGAAGCTTATGGCGTAGTGTCGGTGTGCGCCAGTTGATCCATGCCAGTTAATCCATGTGTAGGTCAGGCTTCAGCCTGACATGGCAAGAGTCAGGCTGAAGCCTGACCTGTATCGATCACTTTGCCCGCAGCGCTTCACCCTCGTAAGCGATTCCTTCCCAGCCGTACTTCATGAAATTGCGGATATTGCCGTGATCGGCGCCTTGTGGATTCTCCAGCACATCTTTGCGGTAGTAGGCGCCGAAACAGGCCAGCGTTTGTTGCTGGCTTAAACCTTGCAGCCTGGCAAACGCAAACAGTTTGCAGGAGCCGGAATTCTGTCCGGCCGCATTCTCCAGCTGGCCATTGCGAAAGGCCACGGGCGTGAAGTCGTACAGCGCTTCAATTACCGCCATGGTGTCGGTGAATTCAACAGCATCGGGTGTTGTGGCCAGCTGGTGCAGAAAGGTGTCGAGAGTCATGTTTGCTCGTGACTGCGGTACAAGGCCGCGCACGCTACCCGATTGGCATCAGTCGATCAATTCTTCTGGGCGCGCAGGCTGGACAGGTTCAGATCCTTGAAAGTGTCCTGATCGAACTTCAGACGCAGCTTCAGGTAGGGGCCCTGCGCCAGATAGTGCGCTGCATCGAAATCCTTGTCGTTATAGCCGCGGAAGTTGTAACCCAGTGAAACCCAGGCGTTCTTCATGAAGGTCATGCCCACATCCGCGCCCATCGAGTATTTCGTGACACCGGACTTGAACGACTGCATGGCCGAGCCGTGTACGCCGACATCAAACATCCGGTTCAAATCGTGGCGATAGTCTGCCCCCAGTAAAGCCGATGTGCCGCGATATTCAGCACCATCAAAACTGCTGACCACGTAGCGCGCACCCAGCTGCAAACCAACTTGCGTGTGTGGGTTGAGCTGCCAGTTGGCATGTGTGTTGTTGACCAGACGCGAACTCTTGACCCGCTGGTTGTTGCCATCGGTACTCTGATGTTTCAGATCAATGCGGTCGAACACGATCCAGCGACTGTCCACCGGGCGATACGCCCAGGACAGTTGCAGGTTAGCCACCAGGTTATTGCTGGCTATCCTGATTTGATTGCTGCCAGAGCGTTGGCTACGAGTATCCAGATACTGACCCACCAGCGCGAAGGCATGACCCTTGACAGCCTCGCGATAGAAACCGCTGACCAGTGACCAGCGATCCTCGTCACTGCCGTTACGATATTCAACACGCTCGGTGATGCTCCACAGGTCATTGCGATACAGGCTGGCGGCGGACAACGCCAGGAAATCGCCGGTCTGGAAGTTGGTCACGGTGCCCTGACCATAGGCGCCGGAGGCCAACGTGGTGTTCGGATTGAAGTCGTAGCTGTTGGCGCCGCGCAAGGTCTTGCTCTGGTCAACACCAAAATCCACCGCCCAGCGTTCATTGATCTGCCAGCCCTGGGTCAAGCCCAGATTGGCAAAAGTACGCGCGCCGTTCTCGGTGAATTGCTGGCTGACGCTGGATGATAATTGCGCACGCTGCCACGGGCTGGCGCGCAAACCCACGCGGGTCATGTCGGAATCAAAGGTCGCACCATTGGCGTGCTCATAGTCAGCAAACACGCTGGTCTCGCGAGTCAGCTTGTAATCCACACCCAGCAGCGTGCGATCCGGATAATCCGTCACTTCACTGGTGGAACTCAGCGCTACATCCTGCTCGGCGCGCAATGTCAGGCGCTGATCCAGCAATTTCACGCTGCCGCTGACAAAGCCCTGCTCACTGCTGGCCTCGCCGATACTGGTATTGCTGTCAGCTACATGACGTACACCTGCGCCGATCGTGGTCAGCTGGGTATCACGCTGTATCTGCACGCTGCCCAGTTCGCGGCTGGAATCGCTGGCCAGCATTTCCTGATGCTGGCCTTCGGCGCGCACCGACCATTTGTCATTGAACTTCAGGCGCGCATCAATGCCCGCCTTGCGTGAACCTGATTCGGTGCTGAGCTGCTGGCCGAAACCGAAACCACTTTCTTCGACGCGGAAGTACGCGCTGGCATCAATGCGCTTGCTGACATGTTTCAATTCGGTGAACCAGGCATCGGCCTGCGCCACCCGCATCGGATTGTCGGAATCGCTGCGGGCGATCTCGGCGCGCAGCTGCGTGCCTTCGGCGAGCTGAATGCGCGTATCCACTGACGCCATGCGACTGTCGCCGACTTCAGCGCCTTCGTTGATGAAGCTGATGCCCACTTCGCTGCTGCCTGACTTACCCAGTTTGGCGTAAGCACGCCCACCCGCGCTCACCGCTTCGTTCATGGCCGAATCCACTTCGTAATCAACAATGATGAACTGCGGATTGAAATTCGCATCGCGACTCATCACCGGCTGCTTGAAATACAGCGTACCGTTGCTGTAATCGATGTCGTAGTCGATATAGCGCGTCAGGGTGGTGGTGCTGACCAGTTTAGCGGTATCAAAACGATCACGTACTTCGATACGCAGCTTGTCGGTGCCGGCGAGGATGTCGCGCTGTGTCAGCTGATACAGACCGGAAGTGCCGTCGCCCTGCAATTCGTCCTGCACATAGCCCTGATCAGTGTTGGCGGCGAACGCGGTATAGCCAAAACGCTCACCGGCAAATTCCGATTTCACACCATTCAGCGTACGGCTGTAGCGACCCAGCTCAGTCATGGTGATGCCGGTGTTGAAGTCACCGAACATCGCCATGAACTGACGCCGTTCCAGCTTGATATACAGCTTGCGACTGGAGCTGGCTTCAAACAGTTGCTGACTGGCATCGCCATACAGCGTGTAATACTGGTTCGGATCAATCACGCCCAGCAGACTTTGTTTGTCCTTGTTGGCATCACGCGCGGAGTCATAGGCCAGCGTCAGCAGGAAATCGCCCTTGATGCGGCCCTTGGCAAAGAACGCCACACGGCCATCCTGTTCGTAGCCTTCCTCAATGTCGTCGTCGGTAGCCGCTTCGGCATTGTTGCTTACCGTGCTGTAACCCGCAGTGCCTTCCGCCAGACCCACCAGCACCCAGTCACGCGCCTGAGGTTCCAGCCACACACGCAGATCCTGCACCTGCCGTTCATTAAAACGCAGTTGCAGCACCGCCATGCCGCTGCTGGTGGTGGGTTCCAGTTCAATGCGCGCCAAGCCGTCTTCATCGACGACAAACTGCGCATCGCGCGGCGCAAGACTGGCCAGCTGCTGGTCCTGCAACTGCTGTACTTCCCACCAGCTGCGATACGGGGCTTCGACGCTGTACGCACCCATGGTGCCGGGACGCGCGGGCTGACCCGCCGCATCGAACATACGCAAGGCGATGACCGGATGTGTGCTGCCGTCGGCGCTCAGCGTGGACTGCTCCTTCACCAGTTCTGCGCGTACTGCGCCGCCGGAGTAATGCACCATGCGTTCGATGCGCGTCACTTCGGCTCCTGACTCATCGCGCACAACGGCCACCAGTCGGTTGTCACCATCTTTCAGGTCCACGCCGCGCCAACGACTCAAGCTGAGTGAGTTATCGCGCTTGCTGGAAGCGCCATCGAAGTTCAGCCCGCTCACGAGCGCACCATTCAGGCTGAGCTCAACTTTCTGTGAGGGCAGATGCTGAATGGCAATCTTGATGCTGGGGATGGCGGGCACTTCATCAACCGTTGGACGCACCATGGCAATACCGCCGGACAGTGTTTCCACATCAACCTCGGCGGCGCTGCGGCTGGTTGAGCTCACCACTTTGGCAGCATTGAGATCCGCGCTGGCCACCAGCGCACCCGTGGTATTCAGCAACGGCGCTGCTTCACGCGCCTTGATGACGGAGACCAGACCCAGCGCTTTGACTCGCACGCCATCGATGGAAATTTCCACACGCCGATTTTTTGCCAGGCTGGCGACATCACTGCCGGGCGCTATGGGTTCATCGGGACCCTTGCCATCGGTTTCAATCTGTTCGGGCATCAGGCCCAGCGCATTGCGCAGATATTCGGCGACACTGGCGGCGCGCGCCTGCGACAACGCGGTAGTTGTCCTTGAACAGGTGCTGCTTGCTGGGAGGAATAACGTTTTTGTCAGTGTGCCCCACGGCCTTGATACGCAGGTTCTGCACACCGCGCCACTCGGTGGCCAGTTTGTCCAGTTGCGCACGATCATCAAAGCTGAGCGTGGTGCCCAACACTTCGAAGTGTGGCGAGAACCGGTAGCTGGCGCTTTCATAATTCATGTCGCCACGCGTGGCGCGGTTATCCACCGCCTCGCTGCGCTGGTTTTTCTGCACGGGTGTATCAAACAGCAATACTGATTTGACAACGAAACCACCCACCGCCGTGTCCCTGACGCGGGTTTTGAAGCTGAGGCTGTGCTGGGCGCCGGCTGGCAGAGCATTGATACGAAAGACCAAGGTGTCGTCCATGATCTGCGGTTCAGCCACGGTTTTTTCAGCAACGGTGGCCGTGACCGCCACATATTCCAGGCCTTGCGGCAACGTCACCATCAGCCTGGCGTTGCTGATTGGCAAGGCCATCACTTCAGTATTCAGCGTGTGTAGCAGTTCGGCATCACCGGCGATGCGCGTGGTCATGCCATAGCTGACCTGACCGACGGGCAGCGCCTTTTCCTTCAGCACAAAGTCGGCGCGCCACAATGCGCCGGCACGGAGATCGACGAACTGCGAGTAGCTGCGGCCCGCATGACGCACGCGGTTTTCACACAGTTGAGGCTCCAGCGTGCCGGGCACGGTGACGGTATCCAGCTGCACTACATGCGATCCCGCTGACACACCTTCAAAGTGGTATTTACCTTCGTCATCGGTCACGGCGTAACGACCATCTTCCAGATAGATACGCACGCCGGGCACGCCTTTCAGCGTGCTGCTGTCGGCGTCGCAACTGCCGGTCACCACACGACCGGTGATGAAGGCGGTTTCGTTGAACAACTCATTGCGCAGGCGAATGGTGGCCTGTGCGGTATTCGATGCGGCGCCAGCCGTATTGGCGGCGCGGGCGCGGTTGACCAGTTTTTCTTCACGCGCGGCAACCGTCACTTCCACCACATAACTGAGTTTGAGATTGGCCGACGCAGCTACCGTACCAATGCCAAACTGCAAGGTCCGTCCATCGCTGCTGATCGACGGATCGGCAATAACACGGCTTTCAAGTCGAGCGGAACCGGGCTGATAGCGCAGGCCCTGTGGCAGCACATCAGTCACCAGCACGTTGGTGACAGGGATGCTGTTACTGACATTCTGCACACCGATGGAGTACTGCACGAAATCGCCCTGTGCGGCCGTGGTCGTGGCGCTGCTCTTGGTCAGATACAACTGCGTGCCGGAAGGATCCAGTGGCAGGTCAATCGCCACCGCTACGGGTGTCGATACGCTGAACGACGCGCCAAACGAGGCAGTGCTCAGACGATACGGCGCACCAGGCAATTGATTCAGTTCGGCGATGCTGCGTCCCGAGGCAAAGGTATAACCACTGGGCGGCGTGATCTCCAGTCGATACTGACCCAGCGCAACCAGCGGGAAACGGAACACGCCCGCCGGCAGGTTATAGACAGTTCCGCCGCTATCGGTTACCGCATTACCGGTGGTCATTTCTGACGGATAGGTGTTGATGCCATTATCGCCAAACACGGCGGCCGGCAAGCCGGTGGCCACGTTGATCAGGCGTACGCGTGCGCCATTCACTGGCTGGCCGGTCAGTGAATCGAACACCAGTCCGTAAGGATCAACCAGTACCGACACATTGCTGGTGTCGGTGTTGTTATAGAAATCGGTATAAGTTGCAGTGATCTGCGAATCGCGATCTACCTGTAACAGACAATCGCCGCTGCTGGCAGTGGTTGAACTGCGCGTCTGCACGTAGCCGACAAACATACCGGTATTCACGCCGGTTTCGCGTAGGCGAATGGTTTCGGTATCGCCAATGGCCGTGGTCACGATCAGATCCGTGGTATCGATGACCGCCGCATTGCGATTCTGGTCAGCATCGCTGACCTGCAGGAACACGGCATCGCCCGCATGCACCGTGTCGGTATTCGTCAGCGCCAGCAGCTGCGCCGCGTCCACGGTGCTGCCATTGGCAAACACCGGCTGTGGCAGATTGCTGAAACCGCTATTCAACAAACATTGCGTCGGGCCGGCCGTGGTGTTCTGTGTCGCGCCACCCGCATCGGTAAAACGCAGCACGCTCAAGGTGGAAGCCGATGGCACCGGCACTACCGTGGCATTCACGGTGTTGCTGGTGACGGTTTCCGTTGCACCGATTCCCTGTCGGGTGAACTGCAATTGCGCGGTGTTGCTGATGACTACACCGGGATCGGTGGCAGCCATCGCTGTCGTTGATACTGTGGCCAGCGCTGCCCATAGAAAAAGGTGAGTGGCTAACGTCGCAGCGCCTGACTTGACTGCATTCACAAAGCCATCCAGCGCACACAAGCCTGCGGACGCAGCAAAGGCGCGGGGCTTTATCAGCCCCGCGCCTCTGTCGTCTGCAGAAGCTTGTCGATTGTTACTGCGCAGTCTTTTGGCCCGGCTTTTTACATGGACAAAAAGGTGCGCAGAGATCAGTGCGTGCATCTTCCCGTAAGCCGTTTTAGTTCACGGTTACGTTGAAGGTGACGGTTGCATTACCCGCGGCAGCCACGGTACCGGCATTGACGCTGAGTGACGTTACCGGTGCACCCGTGGTGACGCCACCGTCGGCATCGGCGCCATCAGTCAGTGCGACGGTGTTCAACGTCATGCTGTTGGCCACATAGGTGGTGTTGGCAGGAATGTTGTCCGTCAGGGTCACCGCAGTGGCAGAAGCCGTACCACTGTTGGTTACCGCGATGGTGTAGCGCACTGTTGCGCCCGGAATGGCTTTCGGGTTGGTTGCGCCATTGACCGGATCGCTGATCACAGCAGCCGACTTCACGACAGCCAATGTGGCCGTAACAATCGTGTAGGTGTTGGTATCAACTTCGGTGCCGTTGTTGCCGGCATCTGCAAATACCACATCCACCACGGTTGGCGACTCTGCCACTGTTGTAGCGCTTGAAGTCGTCGTTGCCGTCAATGTCATGTTGGCGGTGTTGCCGTTGACCACGGCACCGGGAATGGTGGAAACAATCAGTACGTTGATGGCGCTGTCACGCGGAATGGTGACATTACCGGCCACCAGCGTGTCGCCCGCGTCATAGGCATTGTCGTTGTTGACGTCAATGTAAATGGCGTAGCTGCTGACGTCGAACTGGTCACCGGTGGTGACATCAGCGGCAGCCAGCGTGAAGGTGTCAGACGCGTTACCGGTGTTGGTCACCGTGAACGGCAAGCCAGCCAGGGTGGCGCCCGGGTACGGTGTTGACGCCGCCATCATCCGAAACGGTGAGGTCAACTTTCTTGTCAACCAGAAAGGTTGCCGGAAGGCTGTTGATGTCAGTCTGATTGACGCCGCCGACGGTGTAGTCAACGGTGGCTGTATTGGAAATGGTGGCGCCGGCTGTGGTTTCACCCACGGCTGCGAATACATTCGAATACAAACCCACCGATGACAGTGCCACCAGAGCGAAACTGACTCGCTTGATTTGCGCTGTGAACGATTTCATTGGAAAAACTCCTGCAATTTTGACGATGGCAATGTTCAAGGACCCGTGCTGACCACTGCCGTATCAGCACGGGGTTTGCCTTGCGGCAAATTCTGTTGTTACTTGACGGTGGCGCGGAATCGCACGCTGCTGGACTGACCGGCATTGATGGCGGTGGCAACTACCCAGCGGATCGCCTTGACTTCATCCGCACGCGCAGCACGACTGACGCCATCGGTTTGTTTCACAGTCAAAACTTCAAGCTTGTCAAAGCTCTTGCCATCCAGTGAGTAAGTAATTTCTGTGCCGGTACCCGAGGCTGAATTGGCGACATAGGTCATGTGCTCGGGTACAGGGTTGTTGATCACCACATTGGTGGCGGGCTTGTCGCAGCTGTTTTTAGCGGTAATGGTGTAGACAATTTCATTGCCCGGCACCACTTTGCCCGGCGCCACCAGACGCGTGGCCTGCTTGCCCTGTGCATCGGTGTATTGCTGCTCTACCTGTGCTTCGTTTTTCAGTTCAACACAGGGCTTGGCGGTCTGAGTCTGGGCTTGGGCCTGTACGTTTAGTGCGCCCAGCAGCAAAAAAAACATAATGACCGGCTTGCGAATGGCTTGAATGTTCATGTGACGACCCTTCTTCAGTACTGTTTTGAATTTGAGTTGAGCAAATCAATAAAAAATCAATTAATAGTGACGGCGAAATTGACCGTCTGTGCGGTGCTGGCCGAGGTCAGCGTGCCCAGGACAACACTGACCTGTGCGGTGGGCGTGCCCAGATACTGGCCCGCATCGGCATCGGCACCATCGGTCAATGTCGCTCCGTTCAGGCGCAAACTGCCGGGCACATAGGTGGTATTGGCCGGGATGGCATCGGTAAAACCGGCGTTGCTGGCGGTGCCCGTACCACTGGCGGTAATGACCACTTGATAAGTGATGGTCGCGCCCGGCACCGGCTGGCTGTTGCCAAACGAGTTGGTCACTGCTTGTGACTTCACGGCGGTGAGCGCGATGGAACCGGCCACGTAGGCGCCGTTATTGTTGGCGCGTCCCGCGGTGGTACCCAATACGGCATCCACGCCACCGACACCCTGACCCGCATAGGTCTGGCCCACTGCTCCGCTCAGGCCACCAGTGAGGGAAGCAGCGCTCAGTTCACTGCGCCCGGTCGCGCCATTGGCAAGACCGGTGGGGATGTCGTTGAGTACCAGCACTACGATGGAAGCATCGGCGGCCAGCGTCGGGTCATTGCTGCCCGGCACATATAGAGTGTCGCCAGGCGAAAAGCCGGGCGTGCCATCGGTATCAAAGTAAATGCGATTGGCGGCCAGCGTCGGATCGAAGTCGTCACCGACTATCGTGCTGTTGGGCAACAGACTGAACTGCTCCGGGCCATTGCCGGTATTGGTCAGACGAAACTGCAGAACCTGATTGGTGGCGCCTGGTGTAACGCTTACCGAAGCGGTGAGTGTGGTGAGGTTGGTGTTGATGATTTCGGCAACATTCAGCGTGGTGGGATTGGAAGTGGTGGTAACAGGACTGCCACCAATGTCATAACTCACCTGCGCAGTGTTGTTGATGGCGCTGCCGGCTGCGGTGCCCGCCGCCTGCACCAGCTGGGGCAGCAGACTGGCCGCAATCAGCCCAGCCAGCGAGAAACCGCTGAATTCATGCGAGTTTTTTGTGTACACCATTGCTCTCTGCTCACCGCAAAACGTTTCAGGGAATACCTGTGAGTGTGGGATTTTTGTCAAATGCGGCAGGCGCGTCGTGAGATAGCTCGCATTTTCATACCGGAGCCCTAAAGTTCTACGGCTTCTTGTCGAGACGGTCGCACTTTCCCTACATGAAGTGCAGCGAACCACAAAAAAGTGTGACGCAGTTGGCGTCACGGGACATTCCATTCATTAGGCTGCTTTCATAAGTAGTATCGATCACTGGGTGACAAACCCACTTTCCAGATTCTGGCAAATAGAATTCCTTGATGAAACGGATCATCCAGTTTGTTGTAGCGGTGCTGTTGCTGGCGTTGGGTGCGACGGCGTTGGCCACACCCATCAGTCGTTATCAACGCTTCACCGGTAACTACAACTTTGTGGTAACCGGAGGTTCGCTGCGGAACGCCAGTAACGCCACAAATCCATGTACGGTTGTTACGACCAGCTCGCAGGCTCTCAGTGGTATTCCGGTCGGAGCGACCGTCGTTGCTGCCTATCTTTACTGGGGTGGCTCAGGCACCACCACTGATTCCAGCGTTACCCTCAACAGTTCGACGGTGAATGCGAGCCGCACTTTCACCTCAGTCATGACGGATGGCACCGGACGTATTTTCTTTGGCGGCTTTGCGGATGTGACCAGCAGGATCAGCAGCAATGGCCCGATGACATTCGGCGGCCTGACCATCGATACCGGCGGCGAATATTGCACCACTGCGACTGTGGTTGCAGGTTGGAGTCTGGTGGTGGTGTATGGCTCAAGCAGTGAACCGTTACGCGCCATCAACATCTTTGATGGTCTCGACACTTTTTTCAATTCGTCACTGTCACTGGCGCCAGACGGGTTCCGCATCCCTGCCAGCAATATCGACGGCAAAATGACAGCCATCACCTGGGAAGGCGATGACAACATCGGTGGCGCGTCCGAAGTCCTTACTTTCAATAGCAACACACTCGATTCCCAGGGATATAACAGCAGTTCGCTGTTTGCCGCCGGCGGCGCCAGCACCACGACCTATGGCGCTGACATTGATACCTACAACATTTCCAGTTATGTGAACGCCGGTCAAACCAGTGCATCGACGTTCTATTCTGCGGGTGGTGACCGTGTATTCCTCGCCGCTCAAATCATCAGCGTCACCAGCGAGCCGCAAATTGACTTGTCGATCACCAAGTCCCACAGCGGCAGTTTCTCGGTAGGCAGCAATGCCAGCTATACGCTGCATGTTGCCAATGAATCCGGCGTGCAGCCGGTTGATTACCTGACCACGGTTTCCGACACCCTGCCTGCCGGACTCACTTATGTGTCGGCTACCGGCACTGGCTGGACTTGCGGGGCGGTGGGCCAGCTGGTTACCTGCTCGCACGCGGCGCCGCTGGCCTCTGGCGCGGCATTCCCGGATATCACCCTGACTGTTGCGGTGGGCAATGCGGCCTACCCCAGCGTCAGCAATACCGCCACCGTCAGCAGCGCCGGCAGTACCGACAACATCACGAGCAATAATTCTGCAACGGATGTGGCTACGGTACTGGGCTCAACTCTTGCCACCTCCACCAAGACGGTTGCCGATCTCAATGGCGGTGAAGCCAATGTCGGCGACACGCTGCGTTACACCATTACCTTGACCAACTCGTCCAGCGTGACCGCTACTGGCGTGTCGGTAACCGACAATGTGCCGGGCAATGTCAGCGGCTTCAATGTGTCCAGTATTCCGGGTGGCGCAACCAATAGCTCCACCGGAGCCGGCACCGGTACGAACAACTCCGGCTATTTGAATGTCACCAACGTTACGGTACCTGCGAATGGCAGCGTCACGGTGGTGTTCGATGTGGTGGTTGCCACCGGCACCTCGCCCGGGGCCACGATTGATAACACCGCAACCATCACCAATCCGGCTGGCCCCGGCGCGACGCCCGCAGCACCGCAGGTAATTGTTTCGCCGTCACTGGTTCCCGGCAGCGGCACCAAGCAACTGTATTTGATCAATGGCAATGGCCTGACGCGGGTACGTCCTGCTGCACAGACGACGGTGACTATCAATGAAGGCGCTGCGGCGACCTGGGTGCTGACACAACCCCTGCAACAAGCCGTCACACTGAACAGCGGTAATTTCCCGGTGCAGCTATGGCTGACTGAAACCGACAATGGCAGTAACCGGAACATCACGGTGACGCTCAGCAATTCCGTGCTGGGCACCATTGCCACGGTGGGTCCGACCAGCTACACCCTGAGCGACACGACACCCGGTCTGTTCACGATTGTCCTTGGCACCGCTGGCGTCACGGCGCCTGCCGGTTCGACCTTCTCGTTGACCATTACCAATTCCACGACGGGTAGCGGCAATCGGCGCGTACTGGTGCATCAGCCCGGTGGCGCCACCGCATCACGTATAGAACTGAACAGCGCCAGCATTATCAACGTCAACAGCGTGCTGCCCTACAACGCCGCTTATAACGGTGGCGTGGTCACCACCAGTTTCAATCGCGGCAGTACGGTGTATGTGCGCGCCGTGGTCAGCGATCCCTTCGGCAGCTTTGATATCAGCAGCGCCACGATTACGCTGCGCGACCCATCGGGAACGGACGTAGTCACCAATGTGGCCATGACCCAGGTCAATGATTCTGGCGCAGCGCTGAAGACCTACCAGTACAGCTACGTGATCCCTGCTGCAGCGCCGGCTGGCGCCTGGTCTGCCCGGGTAACAGCCAACGAAGGCGTGGAAGGCGTCACCGACCTGGGGCTCGGCACCTTCACCGTCACCATTCCCATGCCCACCTTGCAGGTCAGCAAGATTTCCAGCGTGGTGTGGGACCCTGTCAATCTGGGCGGCAATCCCAAGCGCATTCCCGGCAGCATCATCGAGTACACCATCACGGTCAGCAACAGCGGCCCGGGCGCGGTGGACGCCAGCACGCTGATCATGACCGATGTAGTGCCAGCGAATACCGGTCTGTGCGTCAGCAATACCGGGCAATGCACCGTAGTTCAGTTTGCCGACGGCTCACCCGCCAGTGGCCTGAGTTATGTCATCGGCAATACGACGTTCTCAAATATCGCAGGCGGCGGTATCCCCTTCAGCTATGCACCCAGCGCCAATGCCGAGGGCGTGGATGCCAATGTAACCGGCCTGCGCGTCGCGCCCACCGGCAGCCTGTTGGGTAATTCTGGCGGCGGCAATCCCGGCTTTACGATTACTTTCAGAGTAAGAGTCAATTAGGCTCTGTTAAGCATTATTCGCTGCTTGCCTTTCGTTCGCAAAAGGCAAATTATCTCCCGCACAAAAAATGATTCTCGGGGGATGCGCGCTGAACCAGCAGCGTGTGAGCCGTGATCCTTGTGCATGTCCATCTCCACGTGCCAGGTCAACGACAAGGCTTTGGACGTGCACGTTACCAATACTCAGGATCCCAATTATTTTCACCGCGTAGTCGACTGTCAGTGGGCCTGTCCCGCGCATACCGACGTTCCCGAATACATACGACTGATTGCACAGGGGCGCTTTACCGATGCTTACCTGGTCAATCGTGAGTCCAATGTGTTTCCCGGCATTCTGGGACGTGTGTGTGATCGCCCTTGTGAACCGGCGTGTCGGCGCGGCCGTGTCGAAGACAAACCGGTGGCCATCTGCCGCCTGAAGCGCGTTGCTGCTGATCATCGCGATGAAGTCATCGACCTGCTGCCAAAAATTCCGGTGCAGAAAAACGGCAAGCGTATTGCCTGTATCGGCGCGGGCCCGGCCTCGCTCACCGTGGCCAGTGATCTGGCGCCGCTGGGTTATGAAGTCACCATTTTTGAAAAGTGGGGTCAGGCCGGTGGCCTGATGCGCACCAACATTCCCTCGTTCCGCCTGCCGGCGCAGGTGCTGGATGAAGAAATCGGCTACATCACCCAGCGCGGTGGCGTGGAACTGAAACTCAATTCTCCGGTGAACAGCCTGAAAGCCCTGCTGGACTCGAAGCAGTTCGATGCCGTATTTGTCGGCAGCGGCGCTCCCAAGGGCAAGGACTTGAGTTTGCCGGGACGTGATCAGTCAGAGCGCATTCATATCGGCATCAACTGGCTGGAGTCGGTGGCCTTTGGTCATCTCAACAGCATTGGCGAAAAGGTGCTGATTATCGGCGTGGGCAACACCGCCATGGATTGCTGTCGGAGTTCGCTGCGGCTGGGTGCAAAAAGCGTGAAGGTGATGGCGCGCAAGCCGCGCCAGTTCTTCAAGGCCTCGGCGTGGGAGCTGGACGATGCCGAAGAAGAAAACGTACAGATCATGGTCAATCACTCGCCCAAGGCCTTCGTCATCAGTAACGGCAAGCTGGCCGGCATGTTGTTCGAGCAGATGGAATATGAAATGCAGGGTGAGCGCATTCTGAGTGAACGCGTCGTCGGCGAAGTCATGACTTGAGTGTGATGACGTGATCCTGGCTATCGGTCAGGAGAATGCCTTTCCGTGGATCGAGTCTGATATCGGCATCGAGTTTGATCGCTGGCAGGTACCGGTGACTGACAAAACCACTTTTCAGTCAACGCTTGGGCAAGTGTTCTTTGGTGGCGACGCGGCATTCGGACCCAAGAACATCATCTGGGCGGTGGAGCACGGCCATCAGGCCGCCATCTCAATTCACAACTACTGTTTCAGCAAAGCGGTGAGCGAGCGTCCACCGGCTTTGCTGAATCTGTCCAGTCGCAAGATGGGCATTCACGAATGGTCGTACAAGAACGACTTCAATCCAGTGGAACGACGCCTGATGCCACATGTCAGTCTCAAGGAACGTTTCAGGAATCTCAACATCGAAGTGGAGCTGGGTTTCAACGCCGAGCAGATGGCCGCGGAAGTACAGCGTTGCCTGAACTGCGATATACAAACCGTATTCGAGCCCAAGCTGTGTATCGAATGCGATGCCTGCATCGATATCTGCCCGGTGGATTGCCTGACCATTACGCCAAATGCCGATGAGCCGCAGCTCCGCACGCAGCTGAAAGCACCGATACAGGATGCCACGCAGCTGCTGTATGTCTCTGCGCCACTGAAACACACAGGACGTGTGATGGTGAAAGACGAAAATCTGTGCGTGCACTGTGGCCTGTGCGCCGAGCGTTGTCCGACTTTTGCGTGGGACATGCAGAAATCCACTATCAACATCGCACATGCAGGCGCCTGAGATGCAAGTAACAGACATAACCGATCGCAGCAACGACTTCGTCATCAAGCTGGCCAATGTCAACGGCACCGGCTCGGCCAGCGCCAATTCCATGCTGATGAAAACCGTGTTCCGCATGGGCGTGCCGGTGGTGGGCAAGAACTACTTTCCTTCCAACATTCAGGGCATGCCCACCTGGTACGAGATTCGTATCACCCGGGACGGCCACATGGCGCGCTCCGGTCGGGTTGACCTGATGGTGGCCATGAACGCCGAAACCTATGCCAAGGACATCAAGGAAGTCAGTCCGGGTGGTTATCTTTTATATGACTCCAGCTGGCCGCGACCGGCGCTGCTGAAGCGCGATGACATCACCATTCTGGGCGCACCCCTGGCGCGCATGTGCAATGAAGCGTTTCAAGGCGTGCGGGCGCGCATCCTGCTCAAGAACATCATGTACGCCGGAGTGCTGGCGGCGCTGCTGGACATGGATATGGAACTGATGCGCGCCATGCTGGCTGAGAGTTATTCCGCCAAGAAGTCCTTGCTGGACTCCAATGTGCGCGCGCTGGAGATTGGCTACAACTACGCGAAGGAACATTTCCAGTGTCCGTTACCACTGCACCTGCAGCGTTTGGACAAGACCAAAGGTCATGTGATGATCGACGGCAATACCACTGCCGCGCTGGGTTGTCTGTATGCCGGCGCTACGGTGGGTGCGTGGTATCCCATCACGCCGTCCACCTCGTTGATGGATGCCTTCAAGAGTCTGTGCCAGAAGTATCGTATTGACCCGCAAACCAGTGAACGCAACTACGCCATCATTCAGGCGGAAGACGAGCTGTCGGCTATCGGCATAGTCGTCGGCGCTGCCTGGAATGGCGCGCGCGCTTTCACTCCCACCAGCGGCCCGGGCATCTCATTGATGAACGAGTTTATTGGTCTGGCGTATTACACGGAAATTCCGGCCGTCATTTTTGATGTGCAACGCGTGGGGCCGTCGACCGGCATGCCCACCCGAACCCAGCAATGCGACCTGATGATGGCAGCGTATGCCTCGCATGGTGATACGCGACACGTGCTGCTGTTTCCGGCCAACCCCGAAGAATGTTTTCATCTGAGCGCGCAGGCTTTCGATCTGGCCGAACGCCTGCAGACACCGGTAATGGTGCTGCTGGATCTCGACATCGGCATGAACGACTGGATGTGTCCTGATCTGAAATGGGATGCGGCCTATCAGCCGGATCGCGGCAAGGTGATGAGCAAGGACGATCTGGAGAAGATCGAGAAGTTCTGGCGTTACTACGACCATGATGGCGATGGCATTCCCTATCGCTCATTGCCGGGTGTGCATCGCAAGGGCGCGTTCTTCACACGTGGCTCCGGACACAACCAGTACGGCGGCTATACCGAAGACTCCGCTGAATATCAGATTGTGCTGGATCGTCTCAAGCGCAAATTCGATACCGCAAAGAAGCTGGTGCCTGCTGCAGTGCAGATGGGTTCCGGCAACAATGCCATCGGTCTGTTGTCCATCGGCAGTTGCGATGGCGCGGTGCGCGAAGCCATGGAGCAGCTGCAACGACGTGGCATCCATGTTGATTACCTGCGCGTGCGCGGTTTCCCGTTTGGCGATGAAGTCGAACACTTCCTGCGTCACCATCAGCAGATCTTTGTCATCGAGCAGAATCGCGATGCGCAACTGAAGAGTCTGCTGGTACTGGAAACAGCGGTGGAAAAGGCCAAGTTGCATTCCATCCTGCATTACAGCGGCCTGCCCATACCGGCCCAGTGCGTAGTGGAGGGTGTGTGTGCCGAGCTCAACGCGGCACCACGCCTCACGGCCAGCCGCTAACCCCATCGCCAACAGGATGCATTCATGAGCTTCATAACCAAACCAAAAATCGCCAACCTCAACCTGCCGCGCAATGAGCTGGGAATGACGCGCCGGGACTACGACGGCGCCATGTCGACGCTATGCGCCGGTTGTGGCCACGACTCGATCACCGCCGCCATTATTGAAGCCGTGTGGGGTCTGTCGATCGCGCCGGAGCAACTGGTCAAGCTATCCGGCATTGGCTGCTCGTCCAAGTCCACCGCCTACTTCGTCAGCGGCGCGCATGGTTTCAATGGCGTACATGGCCGCATGCCCTCCATCGCCAGCGGCGCGGTGGCTGCCAACCGCAGCCTGTACTACCTCGGCGTTTCCGGTGACGGCGATACATTATCAATAGGCTTCGGCCAGCTGGCGCATGCCATCCGCCGCAACATCAACATGACCTACATCTGCGAGAACAACGGCGTGTACGGTCTGACCAAGGGCCAGTTTTCGGCGGCCGCGGACATCGGCAGCAAGACCAAGAAGGGCGAAACCAATCAGCAACCACCAATTGATCCCTGCCTGACCGGGCTGACGCTGGGCGCGACCTTCGTGGCGCGCAGCTTCTCCGGCGACAAGCAGCAACTGGTGCCACTGATCAAGGCCGCCATGAAACATCCCGGCTTCGCGCTGATTGATGTGCTGTCGCCCTGCGTCACCTTCAACGATCACGAAGGCTCTACCAAGAGCTATGCCTATGTGCGCGAGCACTTCGAGGAAGTGGTGCATGCCGACTACGTACCGCCCCGCGCCGAGATCACGGCTGAGTATGCGGAGGGTGGCATGCTGCCGGTGACCCTGCATGACGGCAGTCAGATCCTGCTGCGCAAGTTGAACAACGACTACGACCCGACCAATCGCGGCCATGCGCTGGAGTATCTGCGCGACAGGCAGGCGCAGGGTGAGTACGTCACCGGCATGTTGTATCTCGATCCGCAGAGCCAGGACTTCCATGCCGTGAATGAAACCTGTCAGACACCGTTGAACCAGTTGCCCTACGCGCAGCTCAATCCGGGACAGGCAGCGCTGGACAAGATAATGAGTCGCTATCGGTAGCGGGTTTCCAGATTTGACCTTGCATGATGCAACCCGCTGCCGGAAGGTCGGACGACTTGGTAGGGGCCGCTCGCGAGCGGCTCTCCGGAAGGCGGTTCACGAACCGCCCCTACATCCGGACATGATCACGCCTGCAAAAAATAGGTGCCAACATGAACATGGCTGAGGAACTGGAACGATTGCAGTCATTGCATGAACGCGGCGTTTTGACCGCCGATGAATTCGCGCGTGCCAAGGCGAAACTGCTGGGCGATACGGATACCTGGAGCGGCAGTACATCTGCAAACGTTGGAACCCAGTTGCGGCGCAGCCGGACGGATCGTGTCTTTGGCGGCGTATGTGGCGGTCTGGGTCAGTATGCGGGTCTGCCCAGCTGGGGCTGGCGAGTACTGTTCTGCCTCGCCGTCCTGTGTGCCGGTTTCGGCTTCCTGATCTACTTTCTGCTGTGGATCTTCATGCCACAGGAAGTCTGATCAGGCTGCTATTTTCGTGACTTGCTTTGCGGACGCGTCACTACACCGGCCTGCAACCATTCATCATGTGCATTGTGCTCTACCTCACCCACGCGCCGATGCTTGACGCCCTTGCGCGCCACCCGCACATCATGCGCCCACTGCACGGCGTAGATGCCCGTGGTTCCGCCCAGATCGCGACTTTGTGCGGACAAGGTGCCAACATAGTGAAGCCAGTCATAACCATGACGCATACGTGACTCCGGGCAGTGGATGAAATTTCAGAAAATTGGATTAACGGTATCGACCAGAACCCTGCATCGGCTCAGGATGCACCCGACTTGAATCGCAGAATGTGCGGCATGCACGCATGGTGTGTTGAGGTTGAATTTATGTGCTGTGCATCGCTGATTTCAGGGGTCAATGACTTCAGAGTCAGTCCCATGTCTTGAGGAAACGGCAGTATTCGTGACTATGGATCGAGAACAAATCAAGTCGGAACGCATCGTTGAACGCTATCTCACCGGCGATCTGCTGGTGCGCGAGGCGTGGGACTTTGAACGCTACTGCAAGGAACATCAGGATGTACTGGATACGCTGGCGATTCCGGCGCGCCTGAAAGCGAAACTGAAGGTCAACACCTTCGACGGTATGGGCACCAGCGTGTTTGAAGCCATGCCCAGCGGCGCAAAACAGCTGGCTGCCGCCACCGGCCTGCAAAGCGTGGATTCGGTAGCCACCGACAAACATGGCAAGCCACTGATCAATGAAGAGGATGAGGATAATTATCGCGGCACTGATCGCAGCGGTATCAACAAGATACTGCTGATCCTGCTGCTGGCCGCGCTGGTGGGTATCGGCGCGCTGTTCTGGCAAACCCAGGGCCAGCAACGTCAACTGAAAACCATGAATGTCGCTGCCAAGGTCGATGGCCTGCGCGCCACCACCAATATACAAACCATTCGCGCCACACCCGGACGCTCACAAGCCAGTGAACCCACCGTAGCCGTATCCTTGAATCTGGCCGAATGGCTGGACGTGCGCCTCGATGTCAGCGACAGTCCCTACAAGGTGTTCGGCATCCTGATCAGCAAGGTCAATGAAGCACGCGTACTGGAAATTAAACGCATCAGCGCCGACACCAACAAGGAAGTACGCTTCAGCCTGAACTCCACCGCCTTCGGCAATGGCGAATACGAAATCAAACTGCAGGGCTATAACTACAAGGGTCAGGTCAGCGACATCGGCTGGGTGTTGCTGGATTTGCAGTGAGGGTGTCAACCGGTCACAGCTTGTGACCGGTTCATGGAGTTCGACGTAGGGGCGGGCCATATCAGTAGAATAGGAAACCCGCCTTCTTGATTTCAACAAGACTAAGGGCAAGTTTGAAACCTGCCCCCACCCGAACATGCCCTACCTCTACCGCTAAAAATGCGCCCCTCCCGTCAAGCCAAAAGCCTTGTTATGCTGCGGTCACTGCAATCAACGGAGGAACTGCACATGACCGGCAAGGACAAGAAGACTTCCATCGCCATTGAGCACATCACCCAATCAATTCTGATCCTGCGTGGTCAACGGGTGCTGCTCGACAGTGATCTGACAGAACTCTACGGGGTGACAACCAAGCGTTTCAATGAACGTGTACGCCGCAATCTGGAGCGATTTCCTGCAGATTTCGAGTTACAGCTGGTTACAAGCTTTAAGGTCGCAAATGCGACCTTAAAGCCAGGTCGTGGCCAGCATCGCAACTACACACCCTTCCGTATTCACCGAACAAGGCACCATCATGTCGGCAATGATTCTCAACAGTCCACGCGCCGTAGAGATGAGCGCAATCCTGCCCATAAGACACCTCCATCACCTCACTTTCGAGGTTATCAGAGTGTCCGTCAAATACTGGTCACTCAGTCTAAATGAGATTGGACGTTACGGACTTCCCATGTTTACACTTCGGTCGTATAGCAGACCAACTGCGAAGGTCGATCGGAAGCGAAAAGTAGGAGTCAACATGCGGATGAGTCTATGGAAACTAATTCTGAGTATGCTGCCGTTATTTTATGGGCAGGTTGCACTGGCGATTACTGTTAGCTCCGAGATGCAACGCACCGTCCGGGGCGCCACATTCGAAGTCGTACAGAAAAAGCCGGACAAGGATCCGCTTAGTCATGAAAAACCCCTTCCTCTAGAGTTGCTCCCATATTTGGAACGCACCGACGTTTACAGATCCATTGGAACAGCATTTGCGCTGGGCAACAATACCTATGTTACTGCTGGGCACGTGCTTGCAGCGGCTGTAGTGAGTCAGTATGGGCCGCCCGCCTTGCGGACGTCGGACGGTCGCGTGTATCTCGTTGACAAGATCCTCAAATATTCTGCACATGAAGACTTCGTGGTGTTTTCTCTGCTTGACGACCCGAAGCCATCGGCATTGATACCCAGCCGCTCTGCCCAGATCGACGATGCGGTGCTCGCCGTCGGCAATGCCCTGGGTGAAGGTATCGTGATACGGGAAGGTCTGTTCACATCTGAAACACCGGAAGATCAGGATGGACGCTGGAAATGGATTCGCTTTTCGGCGGCGGCATCGCCGGGAAACAGCGGTGGTCCGATACTTGACGGTGAGGGACGGGTGATAGGCATCGTGATTGGCAAGTCACCCAACGAAAACCTCAACTATGCGCTGCCCATCGGGCGGGTATTGGATGCACCGGCGAATCTTGCTCAATTTGACGAGCGAAACCTCAGGTATCTGCCTCTGCTCAAGGCCACGATGACTTACCAGTTCAAGGATTCCTTTGTCTTGCCAAAAAAGTGGAGTGAGTTTTCCAGTTCTTACCTACAAACGATCAATGTTCACAATGCGAAGTCAAGAGAACAGTTGTTGGCAACCAATCAGGATTCTCTTTTTCCGAATGGTAGGGGCGCCGAGTCAATTCTGTATGACGCAATATCGGCTTATGAAATGCGGCTGATCGGACAAAACAGCGACAAAAGCTGGGAGATGTTCGATCCGAATTACTTCAAGACGGATCTTGCAGAAGATGGCTTTGTTTCAATGGCGTCGGTAGCGGACGCGGTTCTGTTGCGATTACGTCGACCAGCGAATGCTTCAGACGCTGGCTTTTATGATAATTCCCATGCATTTATGGATATGGCTCTGCATGGACTGAATCTGACTCGGCAAGTGGGCACGGACGCGGTCAAGATCACGTCACTGGGCGCGGCCCAGAGCGACGCTATGTACCTAGACAGCTATGGTCGTAGCTGGCAACGGCGTGTCTGGGCAGTTCCCTTTCTGGATCTATACGTTGTGGCACTCTTGCTACCTACACCGGATGGGTATGCAGCTCTCTTGACCTATACGCCATCGCTATTGCTGAAAGAGGCAAATGATCGGCTGGACTGGACTGCGCAATCGGCATTTCTTTCCTATCGCGGCACGCTACTACAATGGCGGACGTTTCTATCACGTCGCGACATGCTGCCTGAATCATTGAAGTCGTTTGTATTGTCGACCGATCCGAAGAAGCAGTCGTGGCGGATTGCGGCTCCGAATGCAGCATTGAATATCACCCCAGAAGTTGTCGAGTTAAATGACAACAGTATCTTGGGTATGGAGATGGGTTACGTTGTGCAAGGAAGCAAAACTGAATGGATTCCCCAAGGAATAAGCATCGCCGAAGACGAAACGCGCAAGCGCTATGTCGAGCTAGTGCGTCGGTTGAAAGTTCCGGCCACTGCACCGCGCGAGCTACGTGATGACTGGCAGGATCTGATGCAGAAGCGCAGTCCATATTCTGGATCACCCGCGCGGGAGGCTGCTGACTCCTGGACCAGCAAGTCGGTTATCGATGTGGTTTCAGGACAATCACAAGACCTCGCAGATAATGTGGTGTATCTGCTGACCTCGCATGTGGAAAATGTCACAAATCAGAATGCACCGCAGGTCATGCTGGAGGCGTCACGACGGGCAGTTCAAATATTTGAGAAAGGAACCGGCGGTCGGGCGGCGGCTATTAATTTACGACCTCCCGCTGGTGATGAAGCGCAACTAGATAAAGTGATTGACAAGATGATCACCGACATGGTCGCGTCATTCAATGAGCGCAGTGCTCCTGGTGCCCGCGACATCCGAAATCGTCAATTTGAGGATGATATTCAGGGTTACATTTTCTCGTCTGATGAACGCAATGAGATGAAACGACTGATGCGAGCGGATGCTGCCGCTCGGGCAAGTGGTGTTCAAGCGAATCGTGATTTTGTGGAGTCGGAATATCGCACACATATGCGAAAAGTATTCGAACAGATGGATGCCCTGGCTAATTACTGGAGTGTAGTTGCTCAGATAGGCGCTCTGCGTGAGAGCTGGAGTGGGTTTCTGATCCGGAACGGGCTATCTGACGCACAGCCACATTCCGCGCAGGTACAGGCCGTTGAAGCACATCTGCTTGCGGCGCGTGGTGAGTATTTGCATCGCGCTCCCGATGACCAGATGTTTGAGATAACTGCATCTTTGGTTAGAGCATATTTTAATGAGCGACGAGAAATGCTGGATGCACTGTCGGACAAGGTTGATATCGATGCTCTGCGATTCACTCCGAGCGGCTCCAGTTGTAGTACAGGAGCGAGCGATAGGGGTCGCCAATACGAAATAAAACCGGAGGTGGATGCCAAGATTAATCTGGTCGCATCGAAAACACCGGACAAGTATTATCCTGCCAGTAGCGTTCGATCTGGACAGACAGGCTCGGCGGTGATTGCCGCACATCTGGATGAATCTGGATGCGTAGTTGAGTCCGCTATCGTAGCTTCAACGGGTATGCAGGAGCTGGACGATGCGGCGCTACGTTATGCAAATGACGGCGTCAGTTTCTATCCGGCCAGCAAGGCAGGTAAACCAGTTCCCGTAGTCAAGAAATTTGTGGTGCAATTCATGGAGCAGGTTCGCTAGACCTGCTCCAGCCACTGCAATTTCCACGTTCGTGATAACCGATTGCAACGCACAACAAGGCCTGATGATCTTTATCTGGGTTTTATTCGAGTGGGATAGGGAATGTCCAGTTCGGATAATCGATCGAGATACTGCTGCCACTTCTGCTCGTGCGTGCGACCCAGCTCGTGTAGATAATCCCGGGTGTACAGACCGGAATCATGGCCGTCGTAAAAGATCAGCCGCACGGCATACTGCCCGGCAGGCTTTACGCCCTTAATGCCCGCATTGTGTTTGCCCAGTTGCAAGGTTTCGCGGATAGGAAGACTTTAACCCTCACCCCTCCCTTAACGTCGCCGCAGGCGGATGATTGACCACACTGCGTGTTACCGCGACGCCAGTAACGCCCACCAGCAGCACCCCGCTCAACATGCCGATCCACCAGACATTGAAGTCGAAGCTGTACTTCAGGTTGAACACTTCAGTGGCGAGGTAATAACCCACTGCGCTGGCGGCGCAGGCGGCGAGTAAGCCGGCGAGGATACCCAACACAATGAACTCGGCAGCCACGCCTTGCAGTACCACGCGTCGACTTGCGCCGAGGGTTCTGAGCATGGCGCTTTCATAACGACGTTCATCGCGGGTGGACTGGATGGCGGCGAGCAGTACGCTGATGCCGGCCAGCAGCGAGAATACAAACACGTACTGGATGGCCAGCGTGGCGCTGTCCATCACGCTGCGAACTTGGGCTAGTACGGCGTCGATATCGATGGCGGTTACTTCGGGGAAGGTGCGATAGAACTGGCCCATGATGGGCTTTTGTGCGGGCGTGAGGTGCACGCTGGTGATGTAAGTGCCAATCACGCTATCCAGCGCGCCGGGCGAGAACACCATGAAGAAGTTGGGGCGGAAAGTATCCCAGCGTACTTCACGGAAGCTGCTCACGGTGGCGTTGATCTGTTCACTGCCAACTTCGTAGGTAATGACATCGCCCAGTTGCAGTCCCAGATCCTGGGCCTCATCCATTTCCACGGACACACGCGGCCCACCGCCATCACCTTCGCGCCACCATTCGCCGGCAACCAGCTTGTTGCCGGGTTGCAGATCGCGCGTCCAGGAAAGATTGGTTGGACGATTCATGAAGTCCCGGCCCCGGCGACCGCCATCCATGCCACGCGCCTGCATCGGCACGCCATTGATGCTGGCGATACGGGCTTGCAGCATGGGTACCAGCTCGGGCGCGGGCACTCCGCGATCAGCAAAGAACTGCTTGAGCGGTTCGGCCTGATCCGGCGCAATGTTGATCAGGAACTGATTGGGCGCATCTTCCGGCAGGCTGGTGCGCCAGTCATTGAGCAGATCATTACGCACCACCAGCAATAACAGCAGCACCATCAGGCCCATGCCGAACGCCACCAGCTGCACCACGCTTTCCTTGCCGCGTCGGGCAATGTTGGCCACGCCATATCGCCACGACACACCCACTGCACGGCGCAAACCGCCCAGGCTGCGCACCAGCAGCAAGCCCACTGCACCCAGCACCAGCACGGTGGCCAATGTGCCGCCTGCTACATAGCTCACCAGCTCTACATCACGCACCAGTACCAGCAACAAGGCCAGCAATGCGGCGATGGCAATGCCATACACGGTGAGATAACGCAGCGGTGGCGCGGTGACGTTGTGTCGCAGTACGCGCGCGGGTGGTACCCGCCTGAGCTGCAATAACGGCGGCAAGGCAAAGCCAGCGAGAATGATCAAGGGCGTGAGCATGCCCAGTACGGCGGGCTGCCAGCTGGGCGCAGGCAGTTCGCCACGCAGCAAATCACGCGCCGCAATACCCAGGCCCAGTTGCGCCAGATAACCAATGGCAACGCCAATCACGCCAGCGATCACGCCCAGCATCAGCAGCTCCAGTGAACTGATGCTCAGCACCAGATTCTGGCTGGCGCCCATGCTCTTCATCAACGCTACGGTATCCAGATGCCGCGCCACATAACGACGTGCGGCCATGGCCACCGCAATGCCGGCCAGCAGCACGCTGGTCAGTGCGGTGAGATTGAGAAAGCGCGCGGCGCGCCGGATGGAGGATTGCAGCTGCGGACTGGCATCACCGATTTCCTGCATACGCTGTCCGGCTTGCAAACGCGGCTCAAGCCAATCCTTGAATTGCGTCAGTTGCGACAGCTCGCCGGCAAACAGTTGCCGGTATTGCAGGCGACTGCCCATGCCGGCCAGGCCGGTGGAGGCGACATCCTCAATGCGTATCAGCACGGTGGGTGCGAGTTCCACAAACTGCGTGCCCTGATCGGGCCGGGAATCCAGCACCTTGCCAACTTTCAGATCGCGCTTTCCCACTTGCAGCAAGTCGCCCACCTGCGCATTCAGGCGTGACAGCAGGCGTGGATCAACCCAGATTTCGCCGGGCTGGGGTAACGCGGTGGTTTCATACACGGGGCCGTTCAAGACATCGCTCACTTTCAGGCGACCACGCAAGGGATAACCCGGCATGACTGCGCGCACCGAAGTGATGGAGCTGTCCTCACCACGCACCACCACGCTGTTGAAGGACTGTCCCCGTGCCGTGCGCAAACCCAGCTGCGCGGCCTGTTGCAGGTATTCGTCGGGCAGGGGGCTGGAAGATTGCAGGCGGATATCCGCCGCCAGCACTTCGTTGGCGCGCTGCGCCATGGCGCGTTCGACGCGACTGGTAAAGAAACCTACTGCGGTCAGCGCACTGACGGCGATCACCAGCGCCAGGCCCAGCACCAGATGTTCGCCCGCGCGCCATTCGCGGATCAGCTTGAGAACCGCCAGTCGCAATGCCTTCATGCTGCCACCATCGTGTTGACCACCTCGCCCATGTCGAGACGGATCACACGCTGGCAGCGCTGTGCGAGCCGCGCATCGTGAGTCACCAGCACCAGCGTAGTTCCATGCGCGGCATTCATTTCAAACAGCAGGTTCATGACACGCTCACCGGTCACGGTATCCAGATTGCCGGTAGGCTCGTCGGCAAACAGCAAGGCGGGTTGGGTCACAAAGGCGCGTGCAATGGCCACTCGCTGTTGTTCGCCGCCTGACAACTGATTGGGATAGTGGCCGCTGCGCGCCGCCAGACCCACATGCTCAAGCGCCGCCAGTGCAGAAGTGCGCGCCTGCGGTTTGCCCAGCAGCTCCAGCGGCAGCATCACGTTTTCCAGCGCCGTCAGTGACGGCACCAGATGAAAGCTCTGAAACACGAAGCCGACGTGCTGCGCGCGTACGGCGGCGCGACCATCTTCATCCAGCGTAGTGAGTTCAATGCCATTCAATTGAACCTGACCGGAGCTGGGCAGGTCCAATCCCGCCAGCAGCGCCAGCAGGGTCGATTTGCCTGCGCCGGAAGTGCCGACGATAGCGACGGTTTCACCCGGCGTTATGCTCAGGGAGACTTCCTTGAGAATGGTCAAACTTCCCTCCGGGCTGCTAACCTGCTTGCCGAGTTTGTCGGCGGCTAACACGGCGGTGCCATTCATGCGTTGCGGGTTCATTCGGGTCCTGTTTCTACAATTGGCGTTGTGGCTGTTGCCGGTTTACCTGGGCAGCGCGCAAGCCGCCAACCTGCTGGTACTGGGCGACAGCATCAGCGCTGCGTATGGCCTCAAGGTCGAAAACGGCTGGGTTGCGTTATTGAGCAAACGGCTGAATGCTCAAGGTTACGGATACCAGGTAATCAATGCCAGTGTAAGCGGTGAGACCAGCGGCGGTGGCAAGGTTCGCCTGCCTGCTTTGTTAAAAACTCATAAGCCCGAGCTGGTGATCATCCAGATGGGCGCCAATGATGGGTTGCGCGGCCTGCCGGTGAAGCAGTTGCGCAGCAATCTCGACGCCATGATTACAGCGGTACAGGCCAGCAAGGCCAAGGTGCTGTTGCTGGGTATGCAGATGCCGCCCAATTATGGTGAGGCGTACACCAGCAGCTTTGCGAACAGCTATGTGGAGCTGGCAAAAATCCACAAGGTGGCGCTGGCGCCGGCCTTCATGCAGAAAGTTGCGCTGGATGCCAGGTTGATGCAGGCGGATAATCTTCACCCGAACGAAGCCGGACAGCCCTTGCTGCTGGATGCAGCGTGGCCGAAGTTGCAGACCTTGCTGAAACGCCCAGAAACCAGATAGACAAGCCGAATAATTCGACTGGAAATTAACAGGCACTCATCAATACGCCGGGGGCTATCGTGGAAAAGATCTGGTTGAAGCATTACCCGCCCGGTCGCCCGGCCGAAATCAATCCCGACGAGTACAGCTCGCTGACGGATCTGCTGCATCGCTGTTGCGCCGAGTTTGCCGACGAGGCCGCGTTCACCAACATGGGCAAGACCCTCAGCTACAACGAGCTGGAGGCTCAGACCCGTGCCTTTGCCGCCTGGTTGCAGGATGTGGCCAGACTCAAGCGTGGCGATCGCATCGCGCTGATGATGCCCAACCTGTTGCAGTATCCGGTGGCCATGCTGGGCGCGATGCGCGCCGGGCTGACCATCGTCAACACCAACCCACTGTATACCGCGCATGAACTGCAACATCAGATACAGGACTCCGGCGCGGTCGCCATTGTGGTGCTGGAAAATTTTGCACATGTTTTGCAGCAGATCATCAGCACCACGGCCATCAAGACCGTGATCGTCACCGGCGTCGGCGATCTGCTGGGCTTTCCCAAACAGGGCATTGTCAATTTCGTGGTGCGTCATGTGCGCAAGCAGGTGCCGGCATTTGATCTGCCCGGTGCGGTCAGTTTTAATAGCGCATTGCGCGCCGGCAAGTATCTGCAGCTGCATGAAGTGGCGCTCAATCATGAGGACATTGCCTTTCTGCAATACACGGGCGGCACCACCGGCGTGGCCAAGGCAGCCGTGCTCACCCATCGCAACATGGTGGCCAACTGCCTGCAGGCTTCTTCCTGTATTGGCATGTGGAGCCTGCGCGGTGAAATCGTCATCACTGCACTGCCGCTGTATCACATCTTTTCTCTGACGGTGAACTGCTTCGTGTTCATGAAGCTGGGTACGCACAATGTTCTGATTACCAACCCGCGCGACTTTCCTGGCTTCGTCAAAGAGCTGGCCAAGTATCCGTTCGCCGCCATTACCGCCGTAAACACGCTGTTCAATGCGTTGCTGCATACGCCCGGTTTCGACAAACTGAATTTCTCGCGATTGAAGATATCGCTGGGCGGCGGCATGGCCGTGCAACCCAGCGTCGCGAAGCAATGGAAAGAAGTCACTGGCTGTATTGTTGCCCAGGGCTGGGGCCTGACGGAGTCTTCGCCGGTCGGCTGTGTGACGCCGCTGGATACGGACTTTGATGGTTCCATCGGCATGCCGGTGCCTTCAACGGAAATCACCATTCGTGATGACGACGGCAAGGAACTGCCCCTCGGCCAGAGCGGCGAGATCTGTCTGCGTGGTCCACAGGTGATGCGCGAATACTGGCAACGGCCCGATGAAACTGCGAAGGTGATGCTGCCGGATGGCTGGCTGCGCACGGGTGATATCGGGCGCATGGATGAACGTGGCTTCGTGTTCATCGAGGACCGCAAGAAAGACATGATTACTGTTTCCGGCTTCAAGGTATTTCCCAATGAAGTCGAAGCCGTAATTGCGGCCCATCCCGGCGTGCTGGAAGTGGCGGCCGTCGCGCAGGCGGATGAACGTGCCGGTGAGGTGGTGGCGGTATTTGTCGTGAAGAAAGATCCGGCGCTGACCGCAGAGCAGATCATCGAGCATTGCCGCAAGGAAATGACCGGCTACAAGCTGCCAAAAAATGTTTACTTCCGCACCGAGCTACCCAAGACCAATGTCGGCAAAATTCTGCGTCGAGCGCTGCGCGATGAGTTAGTGAAGGGCCATTAGCGGATGTTGAGGCAGCTGAATGTTGGCGTGAGCGCTTGCCTATTTGTCAGCTCAGGCCTGCTGGTGGGAATGTCGCCCGCCTACGGCGACGTGCGCAGTATCGTGAATGAGCTGCGCGCGGGAGGTTGCACTGCAACCCAACGCCTGCCTGCACTCGATAGACACGCCCGCTTGCAACGCGTTGCCGACACGCTGAGCGTATCCGCCAGCGACGCCAGCACCAAACAAGTTGCTCGTAATGCCGGTTACGCTGCGACACAGATCAGCCGCTTTCACTTCAGTGGCGTGCGCAACGACAGCGACATATACACGCTGCTGAAACAGAACTACTGCGCCACGTTGCTTGACAAGACCTGGCAGCATGTCGCCGCTGCAAGTCGGGGTGATCAGTTATGGGTAGTGCTGGGCGCAGTTCAGTCGGCGCCAGTGGCAGCGGCTGCGCCAAACGAGGTATTGGCGCTGGTCAATCAGGCGCGCGCCCAGCCACGTACCTGCGGCAAACAGAAGTTTACTGCGACAACGCCGCTGCGCTTGCAGGCTGCGCTCACTGCTGCCGCACAAACTCACGCCAACGACATGGCTCGCCAGCAGTTTCTGGAACACACCGGCAGCAATGGCAGCACGCCGGCAAAGCGTATCGCCCGGCAAGGCTATCGTTACAAACTGGTGGGCGAGAACATCGCCGCTGGTCCCGGCAGCGCCGATGAAGTTGTATCAGGCTGGCTGAAAAGCCCCGGTCACTGCGCGAATATCATGAGTCCCGGATTCATGGAAATGGGCGTGGCGTTTGCCTTGAATCAAAATGATGAATACGGTGTTTACTGGGCGCAGGTGTTTGCAGCGGCGCGTTAAATGCTATCGTAGGGAAACTTTTTGCCTGTCTGGACTCCATGAAAACACCCGCTGGCCTGCAACCCCTGATCGACGACGGCATTATTGATGAAGTGATTCGTGCGCTTAAAAGTGGCAAGGAAGCCTCGGTGTATGTGGTGCGTTCTGGTACCGAGATTCGCTGCGCCAAGGTGTACAAGGATCTGGGGCAGCGCAGCTTTCAAGCACGGGCCCAGTATCAGGAAGGCCGCAAGGTACGCGGCAGTCGTCAGGCACGCGCCATGGCCAAAAGCACTCATTACGGCCGCAAGGAACAGGAAAGCGCGTGGAAGAACACCGAAGTGAATGCACTGTATCAACTGGCCGCTGCTGGGGTGCGTGTGCCCAAACCCCATGGCTATTTCAATGATGTGCTGGTGATGGAGCTGGTCACCGATGCAGAGGGGCACTCTGCACCGCGTCTGGGTGAAGTGGAGTTGCCACCGGAACTGGCGCGCGAGTATCACCAGTTCCTGATCCGGCAAGTGGTGCGCATGTTGTGCAGCGGATTGATTCACGGCGATCTGTCCGAGTACAACATCCTCATCGACGCCACCGGCCCGGTCATCATTGATCTGCCGCAGGCAGTCAGTGCTGCCGGCAACAACAATGCGCTGGCCATGCTGGAACGCGACGTCAACAACATCACTACCAGTCTGGCGCGCTTTGCGCCTGAATTGCTCAACACCGACTACGCCAACGAAATGTGGGCGTTGTTTGCCCAAGGTGAACTGAAACCCGATAGCGTATTGACCGGCGTGTTCATGAAAGATGAAAGCCAGGCTGATCTGGATGTGGTGATGCTGGCGATTGATGATGCCCGTGAGGAAGCCATCCGTCGGCAACTGGGGCGCGAGCAAGTGAACCGGGAATCCGGAAACCCGCTTTGAAAATGACTGTTGAAAATAGCGAAGGGCGATCCGGATAACCGGATCGCCCTGGTTGGTTTCAGCAAGGCATCGGTGATCTTACCGATGCAACTGGCTGATCAGTTGGTCACATCCGACCGCACGAACAGCACGCGACGGTTGGCAGCCTTGCCTGCTGCGGTGTTGTTGTCGGATACCGGCTGGCTTTCACCATAGCCCTTGGCGCTGATACGGGCAGCATCAATGCCTTTGTCAACGATGTAGGCCTTGACTGCATCGGCACGACGCTGTGACAGGCTCAGGTTGTAGGCTTCGCTGCCATCTGCATCGGTGTGGCCTTGCAACTCACCCTTGGCAGAAGGCACGTCCTTCATGAACTGAACGAAGGTGTCGAGCTCGCCATTCGAATCGGCCTTGATGGTGGCCTTGTTGGTGTCGAACTGGACCTGTAGTGGCATGTTGTAGCTGCAACCGGACGCATCGACCTTGTCGCCAGCCGGAGTGGTTGGGCACTTGTCGAGACGATTCACCACGCCATCCCTGTCACCATCGAGTTCGCAACCGTTGGCATCGACCGTAGCGCCGGCCACGGTGTTCGGGCAGCGGTCGGCGGAATCGATAACGCCATCACGATCGCTGTCAGCCGGAGGTGGCGGAGCAACCGGGGCAGGCGCGGGAGCCGGGGCAACCGGAGCGGCCGCTACAACTGGGGCGGCTTTCGCCGGCGCGCCGAAGTTGAAGCGCAGACCCAGGCCACCGAATACATCTTCCAGATGCTCGGTGAGATCAACAGAACGCTTGCCGACTTCAGCTGACAACTGCACGGCGCCGTTGCTGGTGATATCAGCCAGCACACCGGCCTTGATAGCAACGCCCAAATCGCGGCTGTAGCTCGTCTTGCCCGGCACGCGGGTGGTAATGCTGTTCAGACCGAAGCCAAGGAAGGGGCTGACTGTCTGGTTGCGCATGAAGACGCGGTTGAAATTCAGCTCGGCGCCCTTGAGCTTAAGCTTGCTGCCACCACCGGTCACGTCGTGACGTGAGTCGCCGTACGCCAGTTCGGCGTCCCAGGCTTCGCTCAGCACTTTACCAATAGCCAGACTGCCGCCGATGCTTTCATCAACCTTGTACAACCTGTCCGGATCTACATAGACAGCTTTGGGGGCTACATACCAGCTACCCACTTCGGCGCCGGCCTGTGCGGAATTTACGCCTGCGAAGGTTGATGCTGTTGCCAAGGCCAGCAACAAAGAACGGTGCTTCATGATATCTCCTTAATAGAACGAAATTATTCTGTCCACACTGGCAGCGGGTGCCAGCGCGATGCGGGATTCTATAGAACCAGTCGGTGCAACGCACCCTGTGCCCCGAGGTATTGCCTGAACCGACACAGGGCGTTGAAATTCGCGACTGACGTCCATCAAGCGGTCTTCAGTTGTTTTCAGGTCAGGCCAACTACGCCGTATGGAAAGGCGGACTCAGCTCATGAACTGCCTGAATCATGGCCCCGGCATGCTCGGGTGGAATCGCCGGATGAATGCCATGTCCAAGATTGAACACATGGCCATGTCCACGACCATAGCTGGTGAGCACGCGCGCTACTTCCTCGCGAATTCTCTCGGGCTGCGCATACAGCACGCAGGGATCCAGATTGCCCTGCAATGCCTTGCCATCACCCACCAGTTGCCGGGCCTGTTTTAGATCGGTCATCCAGTCCACACCCAGCGCGTCGCAATCCAGTCTGGCCATATCGGTGAGCAGCGAGCCCGCGCCTTTGGTAAACAGGATGCGCGGCACGATTCGTCCTTCCGAATTGCGCGTCAGAGCCGCAACAATCTGTTCCATGTATTGCAGTGAAAACTCGCGATAAAGATCCGGCGTCAACACGCTGCCCCAGGTGTCGAAGATCATCACTGCCTGTGCGCCGGCAGCAATCTGTGCATTGAGATACTGGATGGTGGCCTGTGTCAGAACTTGCAGCAAGCCATGCAAGGTCTGCGGGTCGTCGTACATCATGGCCTTGATGCGCGCGAAATCACGGCTGCTGCCACCTTCGACACAATAGGTCCCTACCGTCCATGGACTACCCGCAAATCCGATCAGTGGCACACGACCGTTCAATTCACGACGAATCAAGCTCACTGCATCGATAACGTAGCGCAGCTCCTGATGCGGATCGGGCACGCCAAGACGGGCCACATCTGCTGCGCTACGCACGGGTCGCTGAATCACCGGGCCTTCACCCGTTTCAAATTGCAGGCCCAGTCCCATGGCATGAGGGATGGTGAGAATGTCTGAAAACAGGATGGCGGCATCAAGCGAAAACCGCTCCAGCGGTTGTAGCGTGACTTCGCAGGCCAGTTCAGGCGTCTGGCACAGCTGCAGGAAACTGCCTGCCTTGGCGCGCGTGGCACGGTATTCCGGCAGATAACGACCCGCCTGACGCATCATCCAGACAGGCGTGTAAGGCGTCGGCTGACATTGCAGGGCGCGCAGGAAGGTATCGTTGCGAAGTGGCGTATTCATTTAGCTGCAAATGATATCTGAGAAGCACAGGTCGCTGTAGCGCACTTGTATTTATTTACAATGCCTAACTGCGCTTGGCGGGATCGAACATCCGCTCATGTTCGAGCACGGCATAACGATCCGTCATGCCGGCAATATAGTCAGCAACGGTGCGTGCCCGCCCGGACTCGCCCAGTTGCGCATAACCGTTTGCTGCAGCCTGCTGATATTCCGGCGGCATCAGTTCCGGTGACTGCATGAAAGCCTCGAACAGCGATTTGACCACCTGCTGTGCCTTGTTGGTCATGCGTAATACACGATAGTGGCGATAGACACGCTCGCGCAAGAACTGCTTCAGCTGCAGATGCTGCTGCGCAATCGATTCACTCATCTGTATCAGTGGCCTGGCTTGTCTGCGTACTGCATCCACGTCTGTGGGTGCTGCATCTGCAATGGTGCTTCGACTGTGCTCGATCAGGTCAGTGACTACCTGATTGATCAAGCGTCGCACGATTTCATGCACCAGCCGTCGCTCCGGCAGTGCGGGATGCGCCTGTAACACGGCATCATGCTGAATGCTGAATGCCTGCGTTTCACTGGCGTCAGCGATACTGATCAATCCGGCGCGTAATCCGTCATCCAGATCATGATTGTTATAGGCAATTTCATCGGCGAGATTGGCTACCTGCGCTTCAAGGGAGGGTTGTTCGCGGCGCATGAAACGTTCGCCCAGCTCACCCAGTTCACGTGCATGTTTGAGCGAACAGTGTTTGAGAATACCTTCGCGGGTTTCAAAGCACAGATTCAGACCATCAAACTCGGCATAGCGTTCTTCAAGCACATCCACAATGCGTAGCGATTGCAGATTGTGTTCAAAGCCACCGTGTTCGCGCATACATTCATTGAGCGCATCCTGACCGGCATGTCCAAATGGCGTGTGTCCGAGATCGTGCGCCAGACAGATAGCTTCAGTAAGGGTCTCGTTCAGTTGCAACGCCCGCGCAATGGTGCGGGCGATTTGCGCCACTTCCAGTGAATGTGTCAATCGGGTGCGATACAGATCGCCTTCCTGATTGACGAACACCTGCGTCTTGTAGACAAGACGACGGAATGCCGTGGAATGAATGATGCGATCGCGATCACGCTGAAACTCGCTACGATGGACTGGCGCTGCTTCGGAGTAGCTGCGGCCGCGTGAACGTGCATCGTGTGCAGCGTATGGAGCCAGGTCAGAAGGCTGAAAAGCGGTCGCCATAATTTTCAGCCAAAACCTTGCTTCAGGGTGTTCTGCAGCGCGTCAGAATCATAATCTGCGGTGACGATGGCAGTACCCAGCCCCTGCAACAACACCAGACGCAATTGGCCTGCCAATACTTTCTTGTCCATGCCCATCAGTTCACGCGCCCGGTCAGCACCAATAGCAGGCGCTTTGACTGGCAAGCCACTGTTTTTCAACAAGGCAACCGTGCGTTGATAATCCGTTTCAGAAAACCAGCCCAGCTGTCTGGACATATCCGCCGCCAGCACCATGCCGGCCGCAACCGCTTCGCCATGCAACCATTCGCCATAACCCAGCGCGTTTTCGATGGCATGGCCAAAGGTATGACCGAGATTGAGAATGGCGCGCAGGCCCTGCTCACGTTCATCGATACCCACTACTTCTGCCTTGATTTCACAACTGCGCCTGATGGCGTAAATCAATGCCTGCGGCTCTCGCGCCAGAATGCGTTGCGCATTTTGCTCCAGCCAGGCAAAGAAAACGGGATCCCGAACCAGACCGTACTTCACAACCTCGGCAAAGCCGGCGCGCAGTTCACGATCCGGCAAGGTATTCAATACCTGCGTGTCAGCAATCACGCAACGCGGCTGGTGAAATGCCCCGATCAGGTTCTTGCCGCCAGGATGATTGATAGCCGTTTTGCCCCCCACGGATGAATCTACTTGTGAAAGCAGCGTGGTGGGTATCTGGTAGTAGTCGATGCCACGTTGATAGCAGGCGGCGGCGAAGCCCGCCATATCGCCAGTCACGCCACCACCCAGCGCGATCACAGCCGCATCACGATTCAGACGGGCAGCCACCAGTGCGTCAAACACGGTGCTCAAGGTACTGACTGATTTGGTATGTTCGCCATCGGGCAAAACAAGCTCATTCAGTTTTTTATGCACCAGGGCATTCTTGAGGGTTTGCAGGTACAGCGGCGCAACCACTTCGTTGGTGACAATCAGCAGATTGCGCGCCGTAATGTGCTGATTCAGCAACGCCGCGTCCGACAGCAGGCCGGCGCCAATCAGGATGGGATAGCTGCGCTCACCCAGGTTGATGCTGAGCGTTTCAGGCATGTTCTTTACCGTGGTCATCGTTGCTGGCATCAACCGGGCTGGATTCATTCAACTGCAAATTTCTGATGATTTCTTCGGCCACCAGGTTTACGCGGCGGTGGTCCGTGCTGACTATGATAGTCGCCATGGACTCGTAGAGTGGCTGTCGAATTGCGAACAGAGTACGCAAACGTTGTTCAGGATCGCCCACATTGAGTATGGGGCGATGGCGTCCGTGTTTAGTGCGTTCCATTTGTTGTTCCACTGACGTCCGCAGGTACACCACCTTGCCGCGTGACTGGATATGCTTTCTGTTCTGTTCGGCCAGAATCGCGCCACCACCCGTGGCCAGAATGATGCCATTAAGCTGGGTCAGATTTTCAATGACTTCAGATTCGCGTTCGCGAAATTTTGCTTCACCTTCCTTTTCGAAAATATAGGCAATTTCGACACCGGTAATGCGCTCGATTTCGGCGTCGCTGTCGTAAAACTGCATGTTCAGCAGTTTCGATAACTGTTTGCCAACGGCGGTTTTACCGGAGCCCATCGGCCCGATCAGGATAATGTTGGATGTGTTCATTAAAAAAGTAACGGCCGCGCAGGGCGGCCGTCATGTCAAGAGGGTTAAGCGCCGCGAAATCAAAGAGTGATTATCGCGGCATACCGGTGGATATATCAATAAACGGTGGTGCCCTCACGCAGGATCTTCGGCGTGATGAATACCAGCAACTCGTCCTTGTTGTCACGTTTTGAGGTGGTCTTGAACAAATGCCCCAGAACCGGGATATCACCCAGCAGCGGCACCTTGGTAATGGAGTCCACCTGCTCTGATTCCAGAATGCCGCCGATCACCACGGTCTGACCATCATTGACAAACACGGTGTTGGTAATCGTACGCGTATCGATCGAGGGCACCGCGTTGCCGCTGCTGGTCTGCACCAGTTGGCCCACGCTGTCCTTGGTGATCTTCAGGTCAAGGATCAACCGGTCATCCGGCGTGATCTGCGGCGTCACGGCCAGAGACAACACGGCTTTCTTGAAGGCAATGTTGGCCGCACCGCTCGACGAGCTTTGCAGATACGGAATTTCCTTACCCTGTTCGATGATGGCTTCCTTCTGGTTAGCGGTAATGATGTGGGGTTGTGACACCACTTCGCCGCGCCCTTCGGCCTGTGCCGCCGACAGCTCCAGATCGACGATGTAGCTGGAATCCAGGAAAGTCAGGGCAATCTTGCCGGCCGCATTCGAGGCAGGCAGGTTCACCATGTAACGGTCGGTCGGATCGCCCAGCACGGCGCTATTGAAGCTGCCGGCATTGCCGCCTGAGCCAATGGTCACGCCCTGATCACCCGTCACATATTGCGAGCCACCAATCACACCAATCCCGTTTGAGTAATCAAATGCCTTGTTCACACCGAAACGCGCACCCAGCTCGCGGCTGAAATCGTCGCTGACAATCACGATGCGGGCTTCGATCTGCACCTGACGGATTGGAATATCCAGCGTTGATACCAGACGGCGGATGTCGGACAGGTTCTCAGTGGTGTCCTGCAACAGCAGTGTATTGGTGCGCTCGTCCACCGTGACGCTACCGCGCTCGGACATCAGCGAGTTGCCGTTGCCCTTGATCAGTTCAGCCAGATCAGTGGCCTTGGCGTAATTAACCTGCAGAAATTCAGAACGCAACGGCGCTACGGACGACAGATCCTTCTTGGCGGAGGCAAGCTCTTTCTCACGCGCGGCGATTTCAGCCGCTGGCGCAATCAGGATCACATTACCATCCTGACGCATGTCCAGACCCTTGGTCTGCATCACGATGTCCAGCGCCTGATCCCACGGCACATTCTGCAGACGCAAAGTTACATTGCCCTGCACGGTGTCGCTGATGACCATATTCTGACCGCTGGTATCGGCCAGCAGCTGCAACACGGCACGGGTTTCAATGTCCTGGAAATCAAGGGAAATGCGCTCACCCTTGAATTCCTTCTTGTCCTGGATGGCCGCAGACTGCACCACCGGCTTAACTTCAATCGTGTACTGGCTTTCTGTTTGATAGGCCACTGGTTCCCAGTCGCCGCCCGCACTGATGACCACGCGCGCGCCATCGGATACGCGCACCGTTTCGATGGTATTCACCGGAGTAGCAAAGTCGACTACATCCAGGCGTCGCAACAGGGTGTCAGCCACCGCTGTTTTGGGGAAATTGACAACAATACGACCACCTTCCTGTTTCAGGCTGGGGGTAATGTTCGCACTGCTCATCTGTACGATGACGCGGCCTGAACCATCGGTACCGCGACGGAAATCCACTTTGCTCAAGGCCGGGCTGGTAGCAACCGGCGCTGCGCTTGCGGCTGGTGCAGCACTCACGGCGCTGGCCTGAACACTGCTGCCCACTGTGATCAGTACAGTGTCACCTTCAACCCGTGTCTGATAAGGCACCATGCTGTTCAGATTCAGAACTACACGGGTTCTGCCGTTGGCTTCAGCTACGTTGACTGTATCTACAACACCGCGCTTCACATCGATTCGACGCGACGGCAAGGCAATGCTGGTGTCGGCCAGATCCAGCGAAATGCGTGCTGGATTATCAACCGTGAAGGTGAGTGGTTGCGGTGCCGCTTCACTGAGTTTCAGGCGTAACTGAACCTGATCCCCAGGCAGCGCCTGCGTATCAATCTGCTGCAGGGAATTGGCTGCCAATGCGCCATTGGCAAACAGCAGAACTCCAGCCAGGGAAACCACCCAGGCGCTGATTGAATTCCGGCCGCGTGCCGGCACTGTTTCAGCGCTGTGACGGGTGATAAGTGATGCATTAAATCGGGACGACATTAGTTTCTCCCTGGACTCATTCTTTCAAGGTCAATGCTGCGGGACGTTCGATGTAACCACCGAGACCGTCTGCAACCAACTCAATTACAGATACTCTGGTGCCGGTTATGCCGGTCACGCGGCCATCCGCCTGTCCAACATAACTGCCCACTTGCACGCGATGCACCAGCCCATCCTTGCCCTGCAGCAGGCCGTAGGTTCTTCCCTGCTTTTGCAAAGTGCCTACCATCGCCAGCGTGTCGAGCGGAAACTGCTCCAGAAATTCGCGGGGTCGCTTCACGTCAGGGCGCGACGACGTAGCGAGTGCAGATTTCGCCGAAGCGCTGGGAATGAATGGCGAGCGCTCGGTGGAGGCATCGTACTTGAAAGCCTCATACGGTTTGATCTCGGGCAGCGGCTCGATACGTTCACCAGGCCTGGCCCGGATTTCGGCCACTTTCTGCTTGAGTTCGTCCAGGTCGCCTGCGCAACCGGCCAAACTCGCTGAAACAAACACAGCAAGCATCAGGCCTCGTGCGCACTTAAGCCACGAAGTTGAGTAGATGCACGTTTGTAGATCGCGTTTCAAGAACTGCATTGTTGATAACCCATGTGTTCCTAGTTCTTCGCGGCTTTCTTGCTGTTGCGCTCTTGTTCCGCCACCGCAGCCTGCTCTTCGTCATCAAGGTAGCGATAGGTCTTGGCAGTGATATCCAGCTGCAACTGATCGGTTGTTGCGCCCTTCGCTGTCGATTGGGAAAGCTGCATACCATGCAGCGTCACGATGCGTGGCAGAGAAGCAATGCCGCTGACAAAATTGCCGACCGCATGGTAGCTGCCGGTCAATCGAATCCTGATCGGCAATTCAGCGTAGAAATCCTTCTTCACTTCGCCAGTGGGCTGAAACAGTTTTTCTTCCAGGCCAGCAGCCAGACCGGTCTGAGAAATATCCACCAGCAAGTTCGGAACTTCGGTCTTGTTGGGCAACTGGCGCAGCATGGCGCCGAAGGAGCGCTCCATCTCTTTGAGCTGTTCCTTGTAGGCATCCAGATTGGCTGCCTTGCGCGATTTGCTTTCCAGCGTGGTGGTCAGACTCTGTTCTTCCGCACGCGCCTGCTCCAGTTTTGGTTTCTGATCCTTGATGGCGATCAGGTAAGCGCATATGCCTACAGCCACGACGAAAATCAGGCCGACCGCACCGAGGCGAAACGGCAACGGCCAGCGACCAGGATCGTTGGGGTCGAGCGCCCGGATCTGCTCAAGAAACTTTTCCATTACGCAGCCTCCTTGCTCTTGTTGCCTGGCACTGCGGCTGTCTTGCCACTGCTCGCGGCAGGAACCTCGGTGGTTTTCTGGTTGGCGTAGAGCGTGAAGTTGGCGCCGGCATCGCCTGTGCCCTTGGATTCGACGATTTCCAGCGATGGATCAGACAACCACTCGGAGCCATCGATATTGCGCATGAATGCCGATACACGCGTGCTGGACTCAGCGACGCCCTTGATCTGGATGCGACGCTCGTTCTGCCTCACCTCGGTCAGATACACGCCGTCTGGCAACAGGCGCACCAGTTGATCAAACAGATGAACCACTTCAGGACGGCTGCGCTGTAACTGCTCAATCACCTGGATTCGGGCTTGCAGACTTTGCTTCTGGGCTTCCAGCCCATTGATCTCTTCAATCTGCTGGTCAACCTTCTGTATTTCTTCCTTGAGATAGGTATTACGGGCATTCTGGTTGTCGATGATCGAACTGTACTGCAAGCGCAAGACAAAGCCTGTCAGCACGGCCAGTCCGACCGCAGCGATTGCAGCAACAATGAATTCTTGCCGCTTGCGCTTGCGTTCAACGTCGCGCCAGGGCAGCAGATTAATACGTGGCATTAGTCGAAGCTCCTCAGCGCCAGGCCACAGGCTGTCAACAATGCCGTGGCGTCTTTACCGACGTTCTGATTTTTGGCTCGGGTACTGATCTTCATTTGCCCAAGCGGATCACCGCGTTCAGTCTCGATGCCCACCCGGCTGTTGATTACCTCTGCAACACCCGGGATGTTGGCGCAACCACCACAGATCAGGATCAGTTCCGGCTGCTCGCGGGCTGCGCCGGAGGCCAGGAAAAACTGAAGTGATCGGCTGACCTGCTGGCACATGTCATCAATGAACGGATCCAGCACTTCGGTCTGGTAATTGGCAGGCAACCCACCTTCTTTCTTGGCGCGGCCGGCATCTTCCATGTTCAATCCGTAAGTACGCATGATTTCTTCGGTAAGCTGCTGGCCCCCGAATGCAAAGTCGCGAGTGTAAATAACGCGCAGATCGCGCAGCACACTGAAGGTAGTGCTGCTGGCGCCGAAATCGACTACTGCAACCACACGATCCAGGCCACCATCCGGCATCTGATGGGTTAGAAGCCGGCAGGCGTTTTCAAGCGCGAAGGCTTCAACATCTACAACACGCGGCGTCAGGCCAGCCGCCGAGCACGCCGCGACGCGTTGCGAAACGTTGTCACTGCGGGTGGCAACCAGCAATACATCGAGCATGTCCGGTTCTTTTTCGGAGGGACCGATGACTTCGAAGTCGTAACTGACTTCTTCCATCGGGAAGGGAATGTACTGATCAGCCTGCATTTCAACCTGTTCTTCGAGTTCGGCTTCGGACAAGTTGCGCGGCATCTGAATCACTTTGGTAATCGCGGCATCGCCACTGATAGCGATAGCGACTTCCTTGGCGCGGGCACCCGAGCGCTTGACTGCACGCTTGATGGCCTCACCCACAAGGTTGGCATCAACGATAGCTTTTTCATTGATCGAATTGGCCGGGGTAGGCTCAGCTGAATAGGATTCAACTCGATACTGGCCGCCACTCATGCTCAGTTCAATGAGCTTGATGGAAGAGGTCGTTATGTCAAGGCCGATGATAGGTCTTGCTTTGGGTTTCAAAAACACGCGCGCGCCCTTTTGCTATTCAGCCAGTTGGGAGGTAAACCAAGTTCGGCGTGAAGTCCGGCGTTCACTATAGCCTCGCGCCCGTTACGTTGAATGTGAGGGTGCTCACGAATCATCATGTAAGCCATGGCTGGGTCACCCTGCTTTTTTGGGCTTTTGTGACAACTTGTGAGACATAAGACCTTGAATGTTACTAAATGTGGCACTTAAGTCGTCCGCTGGCCGTGAACCCATGGTGTGCATGCCACGTCCCTGACGATTGGACAGGTCGCGATGCGCATCTGGGTCTTGCGAGCATGCCCTCTCGCCTTCAAGATCCCTACATTAAGTAATATGCACTGATACTTGAGCCTCAGCAAGCACTTAGGAACGCATTCCGTGTCCAAACGTCATAAAAAACCGCTGCTCCGCTGGGTTTTGTCATCGCTGATTGTGCTGGCAACGGCAACGGCTCTGCTGCTGGCGGGGGCATACCATTACCTCCAGCCTGAGATTCCAGATGTCGCCACCCTGCGCGATGTGCGCTTGCAAGTGCCGCTGCGAATTTACTCGCGGGACGGCAAACTGCTAGCGCAGATTGGCGAGCAACGTCGCATCCCGGTTGCCTTCGCGGATTATCCAGAACAGGTCATCAATGCTTTTCTGGCCGCTGAGGATGATCAGTTTTTCCAGCATAGCGGCATTGATTATCCCGGCTTGCTGCGGGCAGTGGCGGTGAACCTGACCAGCGGTGCGCGGCGTGAAGGTGGCGGCACCATCACCATGCAACTGGCGCGCAACATGTTTCTGTCTCCGGAGCGCAGCTACCGGCGCAAGGCTGTGGAAATCATTAGCGCATGGCGGATTGAACACGCCTTCACCAAACAGGAAATCCTGACGCTGTACCTAAACAAGATTTTTCTGGGACAGCGCGCTTATGGCGTCGGCGCTGCAGCAGAGGTGTACTTCGGTAAAACCGTTGCCGAACTTGATCTGGCCGAGAGCGCGCTGCTGGCGGGTCTGCCACGTGCGCCCTCGCGGGAAAACCCCGTTACGAATCCGGATCTGGCCAAACAGCGCCGCGCCTATGTGCTGCGCCGTATGACCGAACTGGGCTATATCACCCAAGCTGAGCGCGAGCAGTCCGACCAGGCTCTGGTTGAGTCTCAGTTGCACGGCTACGGCGTGGACATGAATGCGCCTTATATTTCAGAAATGGCGCGGCTGGAACTCGAACAGCGCTATGGTGAACGCATCTATACCGACAATTTTTCGGTGTACACCACCGTAGACAGCCGTCTGCAACAGGCGGCGACCCGCGCATTGCGCCAGGGCGTACTGGAATACGACAGTCGCCACGGCTTTCGTGGCGCAATCGACAAGGTTGATTTGCCGGAGCCTGCTGACGACCTGCAACGTGCCAGAGCCTTGAGCAGTTACCCATCGATTGGCGGCTTGCAACCGGCGCTGGTGTTGCAGAGCAAAACTGACGAAGTGTTGCTTTATGCGCGCGATGCACAGCGCATCAGCATTGATCTGAACCAGCTGGCTTGGGCGCGTCCCAGCCTGGCAGATGGCCTGGTCGGCAATCGCCCTGAGCGCGCCGACGAGGTGCTGCAACCGGGCGATGTGGTTTACGTTGCACAGCAAACCGACAGCCGTTGGCGTCTGATGCAAGTCCCGCAGGCCCAAGCCGCTTTTGTGGCGCTGGATCCGGTGGATGGCGCCATTGTTGCGCTCGAAGGTGGTTTTGACTTCGACGCCAGCCGCTTCAATCGCGCCGCTCAGGCAAAGCGTCAGCCAGGCTCGTCTTTCAAGCCGTTTCTGTACTCAGCTGCGCTGGAACAGGGATATACCCCGGCTTCGTTGATCAACGATGCGCCTTTGGTACTGGAAGACGGCAGCACTGCAGGACCGTGGCGCCCGCAGAATACCAACCGGGAATTCCTTGGCCCGTTACGCCTGCGTGAAGCGCTGGTTCGTTCGCGCAATCTGGTATCAATTCGACTGATGAACGGTCTCGGCCCGTCGCTCGTGACCGGCCACATGAAAAACTTTGGCTTTACCGATGCAGAGCTACCACCGAATCTATCGCTGGCGCTTGGTGCAACCCAGATATCACCGCTGGAAATGGCGCGCGGCTATTCGGTTTTTGCCAATGGCGGAATGCGTGTGGATCCGTATCTCATCGAACGCGTCTATGGCGGCGAAGGTGAATTGATCTACACCGCAGAACCCCTTGTGGCATGCAGTGATTGCCTGAAGCCGGTGACGGTACTGACCAGAGAATCGGCCACCGCAACGCTGCGTGTAGCCGCTGATGACCTGATTGATGAGCAAGTTGCGCGTGCCTCATCGGTCACACTCAAGCTGGCGCCGCAGGCCATCACGCCAGCCAATGCCTTCCTGATGACGGACATCATGAAAGACGTGGTGCGTCGCGGTACTGCCACGCGCGCACTGGTGTTGAATCGGCGTGATATCGCCGGCAAGACGGGTACCACCAATGATGGTCGTGATGCCTGGTTTGTTGGCTATAACAGCGATCTGGTTGGTGCTGTCTGGGTAGGTTTTGACCAGGAAAAATCACTCGGGGATGGTGAGGAAGGTGGCCGCACTGCACTACCAATCTGGATCTACTTCATGAAGGAGGCGCTGCGTGGTCGCCCCGAGCACACGCTGGCGCAACCCGAAGGCATCGTGAACATGCGCATCTCTGCCGAGACTGGCCTGGCCAGCGTTGCGCCGGGTGAGCGTAGCCTGTTCGAGTACTTTCTGGCGGATCATGCGCCAGCAGTCAGCGATGAACCGGTAGATGAAGCGGCCTCGGCCACTCACGCAACCAGCAATGACGGACTATTCTGAAATCATGAGCCGTCACCCAGGCAGCAATGATACCCAGATGCGGCGCGCCATTGCCGTTGAAGCGGCGCGCATCATGGCTGAACAGGGTATTGAAGACTTTCTGCTGGCCAAGCGCAAAGCTGCCGACCGTTACAAGGTCAGTGATCAGTCAGCGCTGCCCGGGAATGTCGAAATTGAAGCCGCACTGCGTGAGCATCAACGGCTGTTTCGCACTGACCTGCATGAGCAGGGGCTGCATGCATTACGCACCACGGCACTGCGCCTGATGCGGTTGCTCAGGGAATTCAATCCACGCCTGGTGGGCTCAGTATTGAGCGGCAGCGCCACCGCCACCACGGAAATCAATCTGCATGTATTTGTCGATCGCGCCGAACAGGTATCGCTACGACTGGACGAGCACGGTATCAACCATCGTCATGCAGAGAAAAAGTTTCGTTATGAACCCGAACGACAGCTGAGTTATCCCAGTTTCAAGTTTGTCGCAGGCAATCAGGCCATTGAAGTGGTGGCGTTTCCGATTGATGGCCTGCGTCAGGCACCCTGCAGCGCCGTGGATGGCAAACCGATGGCGCGAGCGGAATTAGCCCAAGTAGAACAGTTGCTCAAATAAAAAGCCCCGCTGGTGCAGCGGGGCTTCTTGAATAGTCTGTCTTCAGACTGGCCTGGCTGCAAGATTCAGCCGCGTTTGGCGACCTCAACGTAATCGCGCTGGGCAGAACCGGTATACAGCTGGCGCGGACGACCAATCTTCATGTTCGGATCGGCAATCATTTCCTGCCAATGCGCCACCCAGCCCACTGCACGGGCGATGGCAAACATCACCGTGAACATGGAACGCGGAATGCCCAGCGCGCTGTAGATGACTCCCGAGTAGAAATCCACGTTCGGGTACAGCTTGCGCTCGATAAAGTATTCATCTTTCAATGCCACTTCTTCAAGACGCAGCGCCAGTTCAAACAGCGGGCTGTCGGACTTGCCCAGTTTGGCGAGCACCTTGTGGCACATGCCACGAATGATGGTCGCGCGCGGATCAAAATTCTTGTAGACGCGATGCCCAAATCCCATCAGCTTGAAGTTGTCGTTCTTGTCCTTGGCCTTGGCAACGTACTTGGTGATGTTGTCCGCACTGCCGATTTGTTCAAGCATGGCCAGCACCGCTTCATTGGCGCCGCCATGCGCCGGACCCCACAGGGCAGAAATGCCGGCGGAAATCGCCGAGTACGGATTGGTTCCGGTACTGCCGGCCAGACGCACGGTAGAAGTTGAGGCGTTCTGTTCGTGATCAGCATGCAGGATGAACAGCAGGTCCAGCGCCTGAGCGGCCACCGGATCAACTTGGTAGTCTTCACAGGGTACGGAGAAGAACATGTTGAGCAGGTTGGCGCAGTAGTCCAGATTGTTGCGCGGGTAGACAAATGGCTGACCCAGTGAGTGCTTGTACGCCGCTGCGGCAATGGTCGGTATCTTGGCAATGATGCGATGCGCGAAAATCTCGCGGTGGCGCGGATTATTGATGTCCATCGTGTCGTGATAGAAGGCGGACATCGACGCCACCACGCCCGATAGCATGGCCATCGGATGGGCGTTGTAATGGAACCCCTTGAAGAAATTCAGCAGCGACTCGTTCAGCATGGTGTGGTACTGAATCGCGTGATTGAACTCGTCAAGCTGCTGCCCAGCAGGTAATTCGCCGTTGATCAGCAGGTAGGAAACTTCGAGAAAGCTGCTCTTTTCGGCCAGCTGTTCAATGGGAATGCCCCGGTGCAGCAAGATACCCTGGTCGCCGTCAATGTAGGTGATCTTGCTCTCGCAGGAGGCTGTGGACATAAAACCCGGATCAAAGGTAAACACGTCGTGGTCTTTTGCCAAGGACGCGATGTTCAGCACATCCGGACCCACAGTAGGGGATTTCACATCGAGCGTGGATTTCTTGCCGGTGGACAGGTCAGTCAGCTCGAATTTCTTGTCAGTCATAGGCGTGGGTTCCTGCGAGAGATCGCGGCAAAGGCTCCTGTAAAAGGTCGCCCAGCGTTACATGTGCTGCGCGTTGAATCAAGCCCCATTACCGGCCTGAACAGCCGTTATCTTGCCCGAGAAATACTGTGTAACGCGCTGGTTCGGTGCATTGACAATGTGCAACGCAGGAATTTTGTGCAATGGGCCGGGAAAACCCTGAGGATGATCAGGCAGCGCTGCGATCCACCAGCAGGATGGTGCCATCCACACCCGTTACCCGAACTCGCGTGCCAACTGGCAGGTTGGGACCACGGACATCCCAGTCGCGGTTACCCAGCCGCACCCGGCCCGCGCCATTCTGTATCGGCGCCTGCAGGGTCAACGCCTCACCGATATAACGCATTCCGGAGCGGTGCTCGGCCGTAGGACGCTGCAACTCGCGCTGCCGCGAACGGTATTGCATCCAGAAGTAAAGACCGAAAACGGTACTGGCGAAAATCAGGAACCACGTCATGGAGAAGGGCTGCAGTAAGTTGAAGTGGCTCTACCTTACCAAGCACGTCGCAAAGGAACGATGAACATGGTCACAGCTTGTGATCAGGGCGTGGGTCGAATTAAGCAGTGGCCAGCGCCCGATTCCGCTTCAGATGCACCAGCAGCAGCGACATGGCCGCCGGCGTCACACCGGGAACCCGCGAGGCCTGACCCAAGGTACCCGGCCGTGCTTCGCTCAGGCGCTGACGCACTTCGTTGGACAGACCCCGGATGACGCAGTAATCCAGATCGGCGGGCAAGGTAGTGTCTTCATTGCGGCGCTGGCGCTCGATCTCTGTCGTCTGGCGGGTGATATAGCCGTCATACTTGGCCTGCACATCCAGCTGTACGGCCACTTGTTCGACCAGTCGTTCGTCGTCCAGCGCCTCGCCCGCACCGACTGATTCTATGGATACCAGTTGGGTGTATTCGACTTCCGGCCGACGCAACAGAGACAGTGCATGCACTTCGCGGGTCAAGGTTGTGCCCAGCAGGGATTGCTGTTGCTCGCTACTCAGGTGATGCGGTTGTACCACCGCATCGGCCAAGCGCTGCCATTCACGCGCAACAGCATTACGCTTGGTGTCAAAAAATGACCAGCGCTGGTCGTTCACCAGACCCAGCTCGCGACCGATAGGTGTCAGGCGGGTATCAGCATTGTCTTCACGCAGCAGCAAGCGGTACTCAGCACGACTGGTGAACATGCGATAGGGTTCATTGGCGCCGCGCGTGATCAGATCGTCAATCAGCACACCCAGATACGCTTCGCCACGCTGTGGCCACCACGCCGCACGCTCCTGTGCCTTGCGCGCCGCATTGATACCCGCCAGCAAACCCTGTGCAGCGGCTTCTTCGTAGCCGGTGGTGCCATTGATCTGTCCGGCAAAGAACAATCCACCGATATGTTTTGTTTCAAGGCTGTATTGCAGGTCGCGCGGATCAAAGTAGTCATACTCGATGGCATAGCCCGGTCGCGTGATGTGTGCGTTCTCGAACCCTTTGATGGAACGCACCAGCTGGTATTGCACATCAAACGGCAGGCTGGTGGAAATGCCGTTGGGATAAATCTCATGGGTATTCAGGCCTTCCGGTTCGATGAACACCTGATGCGACAACTTGTCAGCAAAGCGCACCACCTTGTCTTCAATGGACGGGCAATAACGCGGGCCCACGCCTTCAATCACGCCGGTATACAGCGGTGAACGATCGGTGCCACTGCGAATAATTTCGTGAGTACGTTCGTTAGTGTGGGTGATATGGCAGGGCAGCTGCTGCGGATGATCGCCGCGACGGCCGAGATAGGAAAACACGGGCATGGGGTCATCGCCCGGCTGCACGATCAGCTCGGAGTAATTGATGCTGCGGCCATCAATGCGCGGCGGCGTACCGGTTTTCAGGCGACCAATACGCAGGGGAAGTTCACGTAGCCGCGCCGCCAGCCGGTTTGAGGGCGGATCGCCAGCTCGCCCTCCCTGATAGTTTTCCATGCCGACATGGATCTTTCCGGCGAGAAAAGTCCCGACCGTGAGTACCACGGTGGGCGCACAGAACTGCAAACCAACCTGGGTGATCACACCTTTTACCGAGTCCTGCTCGACCCCTTTTCCCATTATGAGGTCGGCCACTTCCTGCTGAAACAAGGTGAGGTTGGGCTGGTTTTCCAGCATTTTGCGAATGGTCTGCTTGTAAAGCTGACGGTCTGCCTGTGCACGGGTGGCGCGCACCGCCGCGCCCTTGCTGCCATTGAGGGTCCTGAACTGGATGCCAGCATGATCCGTAGCCATGGCCATGGCGCCGCCCAATGCGTCGATTTCCTTGACCAGATGACCCTTGCCGATGCCGCCAATGGCCGGATTGCAGCTCATCTGGCCCAGCGTTTCGATACTCTGGGTCAGCAGCAGGGTTTTCGCGCCCATGCGCGCGGCAGCCAGCGCCGCCTCGGTGCCGGCATGGCCGCCGCCTACTACAATGACTTGAAATTGATCGGGATAACGCATGGCTGTGGATCCGGAAGGGCCGCCAGTTTACCCAAGCAAGGCCATTACCGGTCGTTAAGTTACGGGTCAGCTTGACGCGCTCACACTGTAATCGAGGGCGTTACCTCGGGGGTACCTGTCATGAACACACGTTTGATGGATCGAGGCTGGTCTGAACGATTCGAGCCGGCTCGAAAAATACTCTTGCTGGCCGTGTTATGTCTGGCTGTCGGTGCACTCGGCAGGGCGCGGGCTGAAGAACCTGATCCCTCCAGTCGTGTCGCCCGTATCAGCTATATCAAGGGCCGGGTGTCCATGCAGCCATCTGAGTCAGATGGCTGGGTCGAGGCCCGCATCAACCGCCCGCTGACCAGCGGCGACCAGCTGTGGACTGAAGCCTACTCCCGCAGTGAATTGCAGATTGGCAATGCTTCGTTGCAGATTGATGCCAGCACGCAATTGCGTCTGCTGGAACTCAGTGACGAGGTTCTGCAAATCGAGGTCACTCAGGGCGTGGTCAATCTGCACGTGCGCAGGCTGGAGCGTGGCGCAACGGTGGAAGTGGATACGCCGAATGCTGCCGTTTCAGCGCTGGAACCAGGAACCTATCGCATTGAAGTCGCCGCAGAGCAAGACCGCACCCTGGTTCAGGTACGCGAAGGCAGCGCTGAAGCCGCGGGAGAACGTCAGAGTTTCAATCTGCGTGACGGTGAACAGCTGACCGTGCAAGGCACCAGCCGGCTGTCAGCCGCTTACGATGATGTACCCCGCATGGATGAGTTTGATCGCTGGGCAGATGACCGCAATCAACGTGCCGAACGGGCCTCGGCTGCGCGCTATGTGTCCAGTGACGTCATTGGTTATGAAGATCTCGACGACTACGGTAACTGGCGCTGGAATCAGAGCTACGGCTATGTGTGGCAGCCCAGTCGCATCGCCAGCGACTGGGCGCCCTATCGCTATGGGCAATGGACCTGGGTTTCACCCTGGGGATGGACCTGGATCGATGCTGCGCCGTGGGGATTTGCGCCCTTTCATTACGGACGCTGGGCGCAGATCAGCAATCGCTGGTGCTGGGTACCCGGCCCGCGTACCGCGCGCGCGATATATGCACCGGCGCTGGTTGCCTGGGTCGGCACGCCGGGACTGAACGTTGCAGTGAACTTCGGCAGCCAGCCCGTGGGCTGGATTCCGCTGGGCCCGCGCGAAGTGTATCGACCGTATTATCGCGGCAGTGACAGATACGTGTTCAACATCAACGTCAACAACAGCCTGCTCGATCGCAATGAATTCGAGCGCGGCTACCGTCGCAAGCCTCATGAAGAAAACTATGGCAATCGCCATGCGATGTCGGTAGTTACTTCAGGTGCACTCATCAGTGCACGGCCGGTAAATAATAATCTGGTTCACGGCAATAACAGCCGACTGCAGGCAATGCAATCCGCGCCGGTAGTGCGTCCTGAAACCACCAGCATACTGGGTGGCGAACGTCGCACTGCTCCACCGCAGGTGAATTCGCGAGAAGTCATGGCGCGACGCCAGCCATTCACTCCCGCAGTCACTGCAAACCCTGGGATCAATCGTGAGGGCAACATCGGCTCATCGGCCAGCTTGCGACCTGAGGCTGCGCGCGACGCCCGTGTGCGCAGCAATGTCCGCGTCATCACACCCTCGCCTTCACGACGCTTCGACTCCAATGGCTCGGGCCCGAATCCCGACAGCCGTAGCCGTGCTCCGCGTCTGGATACGGAAAGCCCGGGCATCAGATCCAGTGCAGAGGAGTTACAACCGCCTCGTAGCGGGCAAACACCAATGAACAGACCCTACGGTCGGCCACCTGCAGAGGATGACCGCAATGGTTCTGGTGATCGTGCGCGCGTCCCACCAACTGAAAATGCACGCGGTGCTGCCTCGAATGCAAACGAACTACGCGGACGCACCAATTCCTGGATACGTGATGAAGCACCGGGACGCGGCCGAACCGCCGACCGTCAGACACCACGTGCGCCAGAGACAGCGGCGCCGATGGATATGACACCACGCAGTGGGCGTAGTGAGTCAATGCCGAACAGGAATAGCGAGATGCGCTCCCGGGCAACACCGCCGCAAGCTGTCCAGCCCGGAGCCTCGAGCACGCCACCTGCTGAAGCAAATGGAGGCGCAATGCGCACACCGCGCGGCGACAGGCGAGTTGAGGGTGGCTTCGATCGTCGCTAATGGTTAACAGGCCCTAGTTCGACGTGAGTGACGTCTCCAGGCCAGTCACCAGGAAGCTGTCGCGTACCACGCCCTTCGGGCGTGGTACCGGCGAGTGACTCCAGATTTTTTCCTCGACGCGCTGGCTGTCACGCGCTAACAGCCTGATACGCAGGGTAGGTTCACCCTGCCACAACACTTCGCAACGGCTATCAGGCAAATCTACGGTCTCACAACTGCGCCGGATAATCTGCACCTTCACGGCGTTGATCTGCGCTGTAGAAGTGTTGGTCACCTCACCCGTCAGTAGCCAGGGAGCACCGCTGCCGCTTAGAAGCATCTGCTGTAATTGCACGGTGTCGAGCGCAAGGCTCGTTGATGCAGAAGATGGCGCCGGCGCGACCACTGCAACTGCCGGCTTCTTCATATTGACGACCGAGTTGATGAGCTGCCAGACCACCAGCAACAGCAGCACGCCACTGGACCACAGACCGATGCGTCGATAGCGACGACTCACCGCCAGCAGCAGCGCGACGAACAACAGTATCAGTAGTACGCGTGCGTTCATGGTCCTGGAAACTATTTGCCAATGCAGAAGCTGGAAAAGATCCGGCCCAGCAAATCGTCAGAAGTAAATTCGCCGGTGATTTCACTCAGCGCCTGTTGCGCGCAACGCAGCTCTTCTGCACAGAGTTCACCCGCCTTGCGCACCAGCAGATTGGTATGCGCCTGATCCAGATGCTGCCGCGCGCGCTGCAAGGCCTCAAGGTGCCGGCGTCGAGCCAGAAAGCCATCTGACTCGCTGCTGTTATAGCTGATACAGGCTTTGAGATGTGCAATCAACGTCTCCATGCCCTGCCCCGTTGTGGCAGATATGAGTATATGCACCGGCTCAGTGGCCAGCGCCAACTGCATCGCCCCGGGTAAATCTGCCTTGTTAACCACCACGGTCAGCGGAATATTGTCCGGAAATTGCTGTAACTCCTGTTGCAACAGTTGCGCGTCATACTGACCCGCATCGACTACATACAGCAATCGATCCGCGCGGGAAATTTCTGCGTGAGCGCGGCGGATGCCCTCAGCTTCAACCCGATCCCGGGTTTCACGCAGACCGGCGGTGTCGATTACATGCAGGGGTAGTCCATCCAGATGAATGCGTTCGCGCAGTACATCACGCGTGGTGCCGGGTACTTCAGTAACGATGGCTGCGTCATAGCCCGCCAGTCGATTCAGCAAACTGGACTTGCCTGCATTGGGCTTGCCGGCAATGACTACGGTCATGCCTTCGCGCAGCAAGCTGCCCTGTTGCGCTCGCTCCGCGATGGAGCCCATCAAGAGTCGGGCATGCGCCATACGTTGCAGCAATATCTGATCCTGCATCAGGTCCAGTTCTTCATCCGGAAAATCAATCGCCGCTTCCACATGCATGCGCGTCAGGATCACGGCTTCCGTCAACTCATGCAAACTGGTTGAGAATTCACCCTGCAGAGAACGCAGTGCCGCACGTACCGCTTGTATGGAATCAGCTGCAATCAGATCAGCGATGGCTTCGGCTTCGACGAGATCGAGCTTGTCATGGAGAAACGCCCGCTTGCTGAATTCACCCGGTTCAGCCAGACGTGCCCCCAGTTGCACAACGCGCTGCAGCAACCAGTCCAGCACAACCGGACCGCCGTGTCCCTGTAATTCCAGCACATCCTCACCGGTAAACGAGTTGGGTGCGGGGAAATACAGTGCGATCCCCTGATCAATACAGCTGGCATCTGCTGCCTTGAATTGTTTCAACGTCGCGGTGCGTGGTGCGGGCAAATCACCCAGCAACTGCTGCGCGATGCCGGTTGTCGCTTTGCCGGAGATACGAACGATGCCCACACCGCCGCGTCCCGGCGGTGTGGCAATGGCGGCAATGGTGTCGTGTTCGCTGTTAGCCATGGTGCAGCGAAACCACGATCAAGCCGTAACTTGCTTGCCGTCCGCTTCCACCAGCTTGTTGATGCGCCACTGCTGCAGCGCCGACACCAGCGTATTGGTAATCCAGTAGAGCACCAGACCGGAAGGGAACCAGGCCATCATCACGGTCATCATGATGGGCATGAAGGACATGATCTTGGCCTGCATCGGATCAGTCGGGGCCGGGTTCAATTTGAACTGCGCGTAGTTGGCCACGCCCATGATAACCGGCAGGATGAAGTAGGGATCGCGCGACGACAGATCCGTAACCCAACCGAAGAAGGGCGCCTGGCGCAATTCCACGCTTTCCAGCAGTACCCAGTAAAAGCCCATAAAGAATGGAATCTGGATCAGCATGGGCAGGCAACCTGCCACCGGATTTATTTTTTCTTTCTTGTACATTTCCATTGTGGCGCGGCCTAGTGCTTCGCGATCATCCTTGTAGCGCTCCTGCAGCGCTTTCATCTTCGGCGCGATGGTGCGCATCTTGGCCATCGAGCGACCACTGGATGCAGTCAGTCGATAGAACGCCAGCTTGATCAGCAGCGTGGTGATAACGATGGCTATGCCCCAGTTGCTGACGAACTGATGCACTTTTTGCAGCAGCCAGAACAATGGACGAGCAATGATGCTGAGTTTGCCGTAATCCGTAGCTCGATCCAGTTCGGGGCCGGTGGCCGCCAGCTGATCCTGCAACTTGGGACCGATAAATAACGTTTCCTGCAGCTGAGCAGAGCTGCCAGCCGGAACGCTTTGCAACGGGCCACGATAACTCATGGTGTAGTTGCTGTTGGCTTCATCCACACTCAATGAGTAGTCGTAGGCCTGACCAGCTGGTGGCACGGCAGCGACCACGAAGTAATGCTGCAAACCTGCCATCCAGCCACCGGTGGTGCTCGCCTGATACTTGCTATCTTCGCTGTCGGAGACTTGCAGTTTTCGATAACCCTTGCCGTTGTATATGGCCGGGCCACGGTAGGCAATGGTGGTTGCATCCAGCATGGAGTAGCTGACCGGCAAGTCATGACGGAACAGCTGCACATATGAAGCGCCCTGCCACTCGACGCTGCTGCTGTTGTTGACGGCGTAGGTAACACCTACCGCATAGCTGCCGCGCTTGAAGGTGTAGGTCTTGGTTACACTCACGCCATTGGCATCGAGCCAAGTCATGGGCACCGTCAATTCGCTTTGGCCATCGGCCATACGGTATTCGTTGGCTGGGCTGGTATAAATCGCCAGATGGCTGGGCGCAGCCGCCGGATTACTCGACAGCAAGCCGGAACGGGTTACGAAGAATGTGCTGGGCACATCACTCAGCAATTGCACGGTGGTATCCGGTTGATCCTTGCTGAGCGAATACTTGAGCAGATCGGCGCGCTCGATGTCACCACCGCGGGTATTCAAATCCAGATCCAGCACATCGGTGACCACTCGAATTTTGACGCTGCCGGCTGATGGTGTCACGGCCACAGGGGCAGTGACCTCGGCACTCGTTACCGCACTGCTGCTTGCCGAACTGCTTGGCAAACTGGGCACGGCGCTGCTGGTGTTCGCCCCAGCGGGGTTCGAAACCGCCGCACTGGATGCGATCGGTGGATAGTCACGTTGCCAGCTGATGAAGTTCAACCAGATCATGAGGCCCAACACGCCCCACAGGTAAATGCGTTTGTTATCCATGCGAACAATTGCCGGAATGATGGTTTTGTGAAGAACAGGAGTGCTGTCTGATAAAGCCTGGAGCAGGAGGCACCGGATCGTATCCGCCCTCATGCCAGGGATGACAGCGCAGGATGCGCCGCAGGCTGAGCCAGGAACCTTTCAGGCTACCGTGTGTGTGCAACGCTTCCTGCGCATAGCAGGAACAACTAGGATAAAAACGACAGTTCTGTCCCAGCCAGGGACTGATGAAATAGCGATAGCCTGAGATCAGCCGGATCAGGACGCGACGCATCGCTTCACCAGGTTATGCCAATGTTGCGCGAGCCGCTCTGCGAGCACTTGATTGCTGGCGTCGCGGGCGCCGGGTCGGGTATTCACCACAATATCAACGGCAGGAAGTGCCGACGCATGCGTGCGAAACGACTCTCGTATGGCGCGCTTGATGCGATTGCGATTCACTGCATTACCCACCGTGCGTGACGATACTGACAGCCCCAGACGGGCCATATTCAGACCATTCGGTTGAAACAGGATCAGGAAGCAGGAGTCTCCCAGCTTGCTGCCCCGCTGGTATACCGCATCAAACTGGGTCTTGTGTACCAGATGCTGCGCCGGGGTAAAGGTAAACACCCGACTTTGACAAGGAATGATTGACGAAGGCGCTAGACGCGCTACGTCATTACACGCAAAGACGCTTGCGACCTTTGGCACGGCGGCGGGCCAGCACCAGACGACCGCCCTTGGTAGCCATGCGGGCACGGAAACCGTGTACACGCTTGCGGTGCAGGTTGCTGGGTTGATATGTGCGCTTCATGGAAACTGTCCTGACTGGTACCGGAACTGACCGGGCCCATACCTAAAGGGGCGGCAAGGGTACGGGCGGGGGTGCAGGGTGTCAAGCCGGAACCACGCTGAGAATCGATAACAGCAGACAACTCCGTTCAAACAGGCGGTGCCACACGGAACGTTGTGGCTGTGGATAAGTCGGCAGCTCTCGGTATAGACTCTCGGGTTCTCCCGTCCCGCCACCCAGAAGAATTACAGAGATCACGAACCGTGTCAGGCTCGTTGTGGAATCGTTGCTTTCGCCAGCTTGAAGCCGAGATGCTCGAGCAACAATTCAATACCTGGGTCAGGCCACTGCAGGTGGTCACGGAAGGTTCTGAGTTGCGTCTTTACGCACCCAATCGTTTTGTTGCCGAATGGGTTCAGCAGAATGTATTGCCACGGATCACCGAGTTATGCGCTCGTCTGGTGGACGTGCCCTCCGGGGAGAGCACGCCGTCCATCAGCCTCGAAGTAGGCTCGCGTCCCGTTACGCAGGAAAGAGAGCGGGAACCTGTTGCCGTTCGTGAAACTGGTGTGCCCGGTGTTCCGGCAAAATCCGCGTTCAGCACGCTCGGCGGTCGACTCAATCCCGAGTTCACCTTTGCCAACTTTGTTGAGGGCAAGAGCAACCAGCTGGCGCGGGCTGCGGCTCAGCAAGTAGCTGAAAATCCGGGCCGCGCCTACAACCCGCTATTCATTTATGGTGGCGTAGGTCTGGGCAAAACGCATCTGATGCATGCGATCGGCAACGCCATCCGTAATCATCGCCCCCATGCGCGTATTGCCTATGTGCACTCGGAACGGTTTGTGGGTGACATGGTCAAGGCGCTGCAACACAACACCATCAACGAGTTCAAGACGGCGTATCGATCCCTCGATGCCCTGCTGATTGATGACATTCAGTTCTTTGCTGGCAAGGATCGCTCGCAGGAAGAGTTTTTTCATACTTTCAATGCCCTGTTTGAAGCACAGCAGCAGATCATCCTGACTTGCGACCGGTATCCCAAAGAAGTCGACGGTCTGGAAGAACGTCTTAAATCACGTTTCGGCTGGGGTCTCACCGTTTCGGTCGAGCCACCGGAACTGGAAACCAGCGTTGCCATCCTGATGAGCAAAGCCGCGTTGGGTAGCGTGCTGTTGCCGGAAGAAGTTGCTTTTTTCATCGCCAAACGGATTCGTTCCAATGTGCGCGAGCTGGAAGGCGCGCTGCGACGGGTGGTGGCCAATGCGCAATTTACTGGTCGGCCAATTACACTGGATTTCACCAAGGAAGCGTTACGCGATCTGTTAGCGTTACAGGATCGACTGGTGACCGTGGATAACATCCAGAAAACAGTGGCCGAGTATTACAAGATCCGCGTTGCTGACCTGTTGTCCAAGAGGCGCAGTCGTTCGATTGCTCGTCCGCGGCAGATGGCGATGGCTTTGTCCAAAGAACTGACTACCCATAGCCTGCCGGAAATTGGTGATGCATTCGGCGGGCGCGATCACACCACTGTGTTGCATGCTTGTCGCGTCATGAAGGCGCTGAGAGAGAGCGAAACCAGGAGTCGTGAAGACTATTCGAACCTGTTGAGAACCTTGACTGGATGATGTGTTTTGCTTGTGGATAAGGTGTAGAAAATATTGATGCAAACTTTATCCACAGCTCGTGAACAGGATGGACATACTGCTTGACAGGTCTTATCAAGATGTTTTGATGTGACTCAGTATATTGATTTATATATTATTTTTTTGGTTATCCACAGAATTGGCTGGCCTTAATAGTAATAACAAGTATTAAAGATCTAGATATATTTATTTAATAATATTGACTAACAGATGGTGCCTAAATGAAGTTCAGCGCAGAACGTGAAGCAATACTTTCACCCCTGCATGCCGTTATCGGCGTTGTGGAAAGGCGTCAGACAATGCCAATTCTGGCCAACGTACTGCTGGTGGCCAAAGCAGACGGTCTGACTCTCACTGCAACAGACCTGGAAGTTGAGCTGAGCGCCAATGGTGTTGCCGAGGTACAGCAACCAGGAGAAATCACGCTTCCCGGTCGCAAGCTGCTGGATATCATCAAGGCGTTACCAGACAAGGCCAACGTGACTGTTTCCATTGAGGGTGAACGCGCGGTAGTCCGATCGGGCAAGAGCCGTTTCACCTTGGCTACCTTGGCATCGAGTGATTTCCCGGTTATTGAAAACATCGATATCAAGCAGAAAATCAGTCTGGCGCAACCCGATCTGAAGATGTTGCTGGACAAGACGCACTTTTCAATGGCGCAACAGGATGTGCGTTACTACCTCAATGGTTTGCTGTTTGAGCTCAGTGAGCAGCAACTGCGCTTGGTAGCTACGGACGGGCACCGCTTGGCACTGGCTGAAGCCAAACTCAATGATCCAGTCGAGACTAACCTGCAAGTGATTCTGCCTCGCAAGGGCGTGCTCGAACTCCAGCGCATCCTGGGTAATCAGGGCAATGTTGAAATCAGCATTGGCGCCAACCACATGCGCATCAGTGTGGAAGGGGTGCGCTTCACCTCAAAGCTGATTGACGGTCGTTTTCCGGATTATGGACGAGTCATTCCCAGTGACCCGACCCGCTTGGTGGGTGCTGACCGGTTGGCCTTGCGCAATGCGCTGCAACGTGCCGCTATCTTGTCCAACGAAAAGTACCGCGGTATCCGGCTTAACCTGAAGCCCGGCTTGCTGGTTATGCAGGCACACAACCCAGAGCAGGAAGAAGCTGAAGAAGAGCTGGAAGTTGCCCATACCGGTGACGCGATGGAAATTGGCTTCAACGTCAACTACCTGATGGAGGCGCTGGCTGCTGTGGATGGTGAGCAGGTGGAGTTGGGCTTTACGGATGGCAACAGTAGCTGCCTGATCAAAGCACCGGGCGCAGTGAACTCCCGTTACGTCGTTATGCCGATGCGGCTCTAACGACGTGAATTGGCTCATTCAATGAGCTTGTTGCAGCTGGATGTTGAGCAGTTCCGCTGTATCGAACAGGCTCGACTATCGCTGGATACCACCGCTAATCTGATTGTTGGCCAGAACGCTTCAGGCAAGACCAGCTTGCTTGAAGCAATTTTCCTGCTGGGAACCGGACATTCGTTTCGTACCCACCAGACAGGCGCATTGATTCGCACCGGCCAAAGCAGCTTTACTACCGTTGGCCGTATTCATAGCAGCCATGGTTCCGAAGTGATTGGAATCCGTGGCGCCAGTGACAGCAAGGAGGCACGGGTCAATGGTGAAGGTGCCAAGAGTCTGGCTGATCTAGCCCTCCGCCTGCCCGTGCAGGCCATTGATCCCGAAGTTCACCGCCTGCTGGAAGATGGCCCAACCCGTCGGCGGCGATTTTTGGACTGGGGTGTGTTCCACGTGGAACATCGCTTTCACGAGGCTTGGCGCCGTTACCAGAGAGCCTTGCGACAGCGTAATTCCTCCCTGAAGTCACGCCGGCCCCTCTCCGAGCTGAAAATTTGGGATCAGGAACTGGTTGAACAAGGCCAGCTGGTTGCTGAATTCCGCGATACCTACCTTGAAGATTTGAAACCATTTGTATTCGGTCTCGGAAAGACATTGCTTGGCTTGGACATCCAGATTGAGCATCAGCGGGGCTGGAAACGATTGGTGAGCTTTGAGTCAGCCTTGGCCGATGCGCTGGATCGCGATCAACTGAGAGGCCAGACCAGCGTGGGCCCGCATCGAGCTGATCTGATTCTGAGGGTGGCCAATTGTTTGGTTAAGGATAGGGTCTCACGCGGCCAGCAGAAAATGCTGGCCTGCGCTCTGATTCTGGCGCAGCAGGCCCAGCGGGCATCAATAGGTGCCCCGCCGGCCTGCCTGCTCCTGGATGATCCAGCCGCAGAGCTGGATGTGGATAACTTGGGGAAACTTCTGGCAGCAGTAGCTGAAATACCTGCCCAATTGGTAGTCACTTCTCTGAGCAAGGATGTACTGGCTTTCTTTCCAAAAGCACGATTGTTCCACGTGGAACACGGCGTCGTGCAAGCAGTGGCATAATGGCGGAACTTATTACAGTGGATGAACGCATGAGCGATACACCTCCCAACGACGGCGTCTACGATTCCAGCAAAATCAAAGTCTTGAAAGGACTGGATGCTGTTCGCAAGCGCCCCGGTATGTACATTGGCGATACCGATGACGGCACCGGTTTACACCATATGGTATTCGAGGTGGTCGATAACTCCATCGATGAAGCTTTGGCCGGACATTGCACACTGGTCAGCGTCACCATCCACGCCGATCAGTCCGTGACCGTTTCCGATAACGGCAGGGGAATTCCTGTGGATATCCATCCAGAGGAGGGTGTTTCGGCAGCCGAAGTCATCATGACGGTGCTGCATGCAGGCGGTAAGTTTGACGATTCGTCCTACAAGGTGTCCGGTGGTTTGCACGGTGTAGGCGTCTCCGTGGTGAACGCGCTGTCGGAATATTTGCTGCTCACCGTTCATCGCGACCAGAAGCTCTACCAGCAAGAATACCGGCTGGGTGAACCCCAGGCGCCGCTGGCAGAGGTGGGTACCACTGACAAGCGGGGTACCACCGTACGCTTCAAGCCCAGCGCCGAGATCTTTACTCACATTGAATTCATTTACGACATTCTCGCCAAACGCCTGCGCGAGCTTTCATTCCTGAATTCTGGCGTTCGCATTGAGCTCATCGACGAGCGTGACGACAAACGCGAAGAATTCATGGCCGAAGGTGGTCTGCGCGAGTTTGTGCGCCATCTGAATCGGACAAAAGCACCGATCCACCAGAATTTGTTCTACTTCAAGACCGATCATGGCCCTATCTCCGTCGAACTTGCTTTGCAGTGGAACGATTCCTATCAAGAGAGCATGTACTGCTATACCAACAATATTCCGCAAAAGGACGGTGGTACGCACCTGGCCGGGTTCCGCGCCGCGCTGACGCGCACGCTGAATGGCTACATCGAGCGCGAGTTCTCCAACAAGGAGAAGCTGGCTACAACCGGTGATGACGCCCGTGAAGGCCTCACCGCCATCCTGTCGGTGAAAATGCCTGACCCCAAGTTCTCCTCACAGACCAAGGACAAGCTGGTGTCCTCGGAAATCAAAGTGATCGTGGAACAAGCCGTCAGCGAGAAGCTTGACGAGTTCTTGCTGGAAAATCCTTCGAACGCGAAGGCTATTGCCGAGAAAATCGTCGATGCTGCCCGAGCCCGTGAAGCCGCGCGCAAAGCCCGGGAAATGACCCGTCGCAAAGGCGCGCTGGATATCGCCGGGTTGCCCGGCAAATTGGCCGACTGTCAGGAAAAAGATCCTGCCCTGTCTGAAATGTTTCTGGTCGAGGGTGATTCGGCAGGCGGTTCCGCAAAGCAGGGTCGTGATCGCCGAACCCAGGCCATCCTGCCTCTGAAGGGCAAGATCCTGAATGTGGAAAAAGCGCGCTTCGACAAGATGCTGTCATCTGCCGAAGTGGGCACGCTGATTACCGCACTGGGTTGTGGTATCGGTGCGGATGATTTCGATGTGGCCAAGCTGCGCTATCACCGCATCATCATCATGACCGACGCCGACGTTGACGGCTCGCACATCCGTACCTTGTTGTTGACCTTTTTCTATCGTCAGATGCCGCAGCTCATCGAGCGCGGTCATATCTACATTGCCCAGCCACCGCTGTACAAGGTGAAGAAGGGCAAGACAGAAACCTATGTGAAAGATGATGCCGAGTTGAATGACTTGCTGCTGAAATCCGCCACCGAAGGCGCTGCGCTGCATGGTAGTGCGCTGGCCACGCCCATCACTGGCAATTCACTGGACGCACTGATGCGCCAATGGACAGACGTGCAAAGCATCATTCGTCGTTCCGCGCGACGATACGATCAGCGCGTGCTGGAACAGCTGATTTACATGCCCGAAGTTACTCTGGCGCTGCATGATGACACGCAGTGGCTCAGCAACTGGGCCGCGCAGCTGGAACAGGAACTCAGTGCGGCAGAAGCCGCTGTGCGTCGCTACGAAGTGCGTGCCGAACTCAATGAAACCCACGCTGGCCTGCGCGTTACGCGCATCGAGCATGGCGTCAACAACGACAAACACATTCATCGTGAATTTTTTGCTTCTGCGGAATATCGCCGCATTGCCGATCTCGGCAAAACGCTGCTGGGCCTGATTGAGACAGGCGCCTACGTGACCAAGGGTGAAGCCCGACAGGATATCGGCTCATTCAAGCAGGCCATGAACTGGTTGCTGGATCAGGCGCGACGTGGCCAGAACATCCAGCGCTATAAAGGGCTGGGTGAAATGAATCCGGCGCAGCTGTGGGACACCACCATCAACCCGCAAACCCGTCGTCTGATCCAGGTGCGTATTGAAGATGCCCAGGGCGCGAATGACATCTTCGCTACCTTGATGGGCGATCAGGTCGAGCCACGCCGCGAGTTCATCGAGAAGAATGCCTTGTCGGTTTCAAATCTGGATATCTGATAACCGTAGTTGCAGTATCCAGTGGAGTTGAAATCTTCCCGACGTGCTCTGATTGCGCTGGTAGTGATCTGGACACTGGGCATCCTGGTATCCGGCCGTGCCCCTTACGACCGGGGCACCTGGCTGATGGAAGTGATGCCCTGCCTGATCCTGATGCCCATTCTGTGGTGGACACGACAACGTTACGTGTTCACACCGCTGGTGTATGCCTTGATCACGGTGCATGGATTAATCCTGATGCTGGGTGGCGCGTACACCTATGCGCGCGTGCCGCTGGGATTCTGGATGCAGGACTGGTTTGACTGGTCGCGCAACAACTACGACAAGATCGGTCACTTCGCACAGGGATTTGTGCCTGCCTTCGTGGTGCGGGAATTGCTGGTGCGCGTGTACACGTTGTCCTCCCGAAACCTGATTGCGATGCTCACCGTGAGCGTGTGTCTGGCGATCAGCGCGCTATATGAATTGATCGAGTGGGGGGCAGCGTTGGCGCTGGGTTCGAGCGCCAATGAGTTTCTGGGCACGCAGGGTTATGTGTGGGACACCCAATCCGACATGTTCCTGGCGCTGGTGGGTGCGCTGTCTGCGTTGTTGCTGGTACGCTGGCATGAACGCGCGATGCACAAAATGGAGTGACTACGCAGGGCACGTCCATTAAGGAAGGTCTGAATGTATCGAATCTGTCATTTCGACCCCTTCGACTTCGCTTGCATGGTCTGTTCCGGCACGACAGAGCGTAGTCTTTGGAGTGCCGGAACGACGCCATGGGGGATGGGGATATCATGAAAAAGCATTCGCGTACGGCAGCCGCATTGATGCTGGGCCTGTCGATTGTGCTGTCGCTGATCGCAAAAGTGCAGGCTGCTGAGCTCCAGGTCCTGGCGGGCGGCGCCATGGTGGAACCGTTAAGAGAGCTCGCTCCTCGTTTCGAGAAGACCTCCGGCCACAAGCTGGTGTTTCACTTTGGCGCCACACCCGAACTGATCAAGCTGGCCACCACCGGCACGCCTTTCGACCTTGGCGTATTCCCTGAGGATGTGTTGAAGCACACCCCCGCTCGTGCGCAGTTTGCGGCGGGGCCGGCAACCCGGATTGCTCACGCAGGCTTGGCAGTAGCGGTCCGTGCCGACGCACCGAGGCCCGACATCAGCACGCCGGATGCATTGAAGCAAACGCTGCTCAGTGCGAAGTCCATTGTCACCATACCAGCGAGCGCAACCGGCACACAGCTGCTGCAGGTGTTCGAAGTACTTGGCATCAGCGAGGCAATGAAACTCAAGACCATGGCGCAGGCTACGCCAGCACAGATTGCTGAAACAGTTGCCAGAGGGGATGGCGAGCTTGCAGTATTTCTGGTCAATGTACTGATGGCGCCCGGTCTGGATGTAGTCGGGCCGTTCCCGGCCGAACTGCAGCGTGAAGTGGTGTTTACAGCGGCTGTTGCTGCGAACACCAGGGAAGCGGACGCTGCCAGGGCGTTTATCAACTTTCTGACTTCTCCCGCAGCCATCGCGGTCTTGAAAGCAAAAGGTCTGGAGCCCGACTGAGGGGAACGCCACAGCGAAGGGTCGTCAATAACACAGGGTTATCAATAACAATGGCCGGGGAGAAGAAGCAATGATCGACCAACGCACCGCACCCTATGCAGCGCTCCTGCTCAGGATCGCACTCGGGTTACTGTTCATCGTGCACATTTACTGGAAGTTCGTCATCTTTGGTTTCGATACGTGGTTGAGCAGGTTGGAAGAAGCGGGCTATTCCATGCCGGTAGTGATCTACGTGCTGTGTGCCGAGTTCGCGGCCGCCCTGTTGCTCATCCCCGGCATTCTCACGCGCTGGGTGAGCTTGTTTGCCCTGCCGCTTTTGCTGGGCGCCTCGCAGTTCTGGCTGGTGCGGACCGGCTTTTTCTTTACGGTTTCCGGCGCTGAGCTTCCGATGTTGTGGGGGCTTGCCCTGATTGTGCAGGCATTGCTCGGCGACGGAGCGTATGCATTGGGATTGCCATGGCGTCGTGGTTCCGTTACGAAGCCATTATCCGCGACCAACACGCGTATGACATGATCACGGTGTTGGCCCGATCTGACCAGCAAATGTCAGGTCGCCGTCTGTAATCGTCTGAATGCGATGCACAGAGAATTCCAGCATCGAAAATATTGCGGATTTCTATTCAGATGTAGGAGGGGAGATGACATCGAAGCATTTGAATGTCGCGTGGATAGGCCTGCTCGGCACGCTGCAGGCCTGCACGGGGATCAATACAGGAATCGACATTGCGGAAGACGACATCGGCGGCCGCGTAACCGGCAGCGCTGGGCCCGAGGCAGGTGTCTGGGTGATCGCGGAAACGAAAGATCTGCCAACCAAGTATGCCAAGGTGGTCGTGACCGATGATCAGGGACGCTTTGTCATTCCTGATCTACCGACGGCCAACTACAAAGTCTGGGTGCGCGGTTACGGGTTGCGAGACACCGCACAGGTTGAGGCTCGGCCAGGCAAGTTGCTCGATTTCAAAGCCGAGCCGGTGGCTTCTGCAGCCGCAGACGCGCAGCACTATCCCGGCATGTACTGGTATTCCATGATCAATGTTCCCGGTCCCAAGGAATTTCCCGGAACCGGCTCGAGCGGCAACAAGATGCCGCCGACGATGAAGAGCCAGGAACAATGGGTGGATACGGTCAAGAACATGTGCCAGTCGTGCCATGCGCTGGGGTCGCGCGGTGTTCGTGAAGTGCCGAAAATGTTCATGGATGGCAACAACTCGCATTCGGCATGGGCGATGCGCACGGTGGCGGGTCAGGCGATGGAGTACATGGCAACGGTGCTGACCAGCATGGGGCCACCGAGCGCCTATTCCATCTTCGCAAACTGGACCGATCGAATCGCCGCAGGCGAATTGCCGTTCGACAAGCCCGTGCGGCCGACAGGGCATCGAGCGCAACGTCGTGTACACGATGTGGGATTGGGCATCGCCGAAGCATTACCAGCATGATGCGATCTCAACCGACAAGCGCGATCCAACCATCAATGCCAATGGCCTGATCTATGGCTCGCCCGAGGAAAGCACGAACCTGGTGCCGACGCTTGATCCGGTCAAGCATGTTGCGGCAACCATCAGACATCCTTATCTCGATCCGAAACCGCCCTCATTCGCAGACGCGCCACGTGGACCCTCAGCCTATTGGGGTGACGAAGCCATCTGGGATGGCAGCACCAGCATTCACAATGTGCTGTTCGATAAAGAGGGCAAGGTGTGGTTCACCGCAAGGTTGCGGCCATTCGACAATCCCGCCTATTGCAAGACAGGCTCGGATCACCCTTCCGCAAAGGTAGCGCCGCAGGCGATGTCGATGCGTCAGTTGTCGCGCTTCGATCCCCAGACCGGCAAGTGGGATCTGATCAATACCTGTTACTCAACCCATCATCTGTATTTCGGCCACGATGAGCAAGACAGGCTGTGGACCAGTTCGGGTCCGCCAGCCGCTGGGGGCGGCGTGGTCGGCTGGCTGGACACCAACAAATTCCGCGCGACGCTGGATGGTGTGGCAGCGCAGGGCTGGGCGCCGCTGGTCATCGATACCAATGGCAACGGCAAGCGCGATCGCATGGGTGGAGGGCAACCAGCCACTGGATCCAAACAAGGACAAGCGCGTCACCGCATCGTTCTACGGTGTCATGCCGCACCCGCTGGATGGCACGGTGTGGGGGCAATCGATGGATCGCGGTTACTCGCGTATTGATCAACCGGGCTATCTCGTGCGGGTAGTGCCTGGATCAGATCCAACCAACACTGCGCTGAGCGAAATCTTTCAACCGCCTGAAGGTACATTCGGTCCACGCGGGCTTGATATTGGACTGGATGGTCTGGTGTGGACTGCGCTTTCCAGTGGTCATCTCGCCAGCTTTGATCGCAGCCTGTGCAAGGGACAGTTGAATGGTCCCAACACTGCAGATGGCAAACATTGTGCAGAAGGCTGGAAGACCTATCGGTTGCCCGGTCCGCAGTTCAAGGGCATGGACCCCAAGGGCAGCGCCAACCATGCCTATTACGTTTGGGTCGATCGCTACAACACGCTCGGCCTCGGCGCCAATGTGCCGATCGCAACGGCCAATGGCAGTGAGTCGGTGCTGGCGCTGGTAGATGGAAAATTCGTGGACCTACGCGTGCCGTATCCGCTGGGCTTCTTCACCAAGAATTTCGACGGTCGCATCGATGATGCGAATGCCGGCTGGAAGGGCCGCGGTCTCTGGACCACCTCCGGCACACGTGCGAACTTCCACGGTGAAGGCGGCACCGATGCGTATCCGAAAGTTTTCAAGGTGCAGATGCGCCCCAGTCCGCTCGCAAACTGAAATCACTATCCAGCCCTTGGTTGCGCACACTGATATGCGCAGCTGCCTGAGGAACACGTCATGAAAAAGACTTCGAGAAGAGACATCGTCACCGCGGCCATGGGCGCTGCGGCATCCACCACCCTCGCTTCATCCAGCATGGCCGCAACGCCGGCCGGCACGAGCACGTTGTTTGCGGTGTCGTCGGCAACCATTCCCATCATTGGCGAGTCGCGTTTGTTTCCGGTGCGGCGTATCTATTGCATCGGCCGCAACTACGCGGCGCACGCCATCGAGCGCGGCGGTGATCCGAACCGTGAACCGCCGTTCTTTTTCCAGAAGCCCACCGATGCGATCCAGAACGTTGCACTGGGCGTCGTTGCGGATCATCCCTATCCGCAGTTGACCAAGAACTATCACCACGAAGTGGAACTGGTGGCGGTGCTCAAGTCCGGCGGTGTGAATATTCCCGTCGAAAAAGCACTGGATCATGTCTATGGTTACGCCGTCGGACTGGATATGACGCGACGCGATCTGCAGGACGCCATGCGCGAACAGCAGCGGCCCTGGGAGATCGGCAAGAGTTTCGATCACTCGGCAGTGCTGGGGCCAATCCACAAGGTCGCCGAGGTAGGGCATCCGGCAAAGGGCGCCATCTCGCTGGCGATCAACGGCAAGATCCAGCAGAACTCCGATCTGAACAAAATGATCTGGAATGTAGCCGAGCAGATCGCCAGGCTGTCACAGGCATTCGAGCTGAAAGCAGGCGACATCATCTACTCAGGCACGCCGGAGAATGTCAGCCCGGTCGTTAAAGGCGATGTCCTGCTGTGCAAGATTGAGGGACTGAAGGACATGTCGGTCCGGATCCTCTAGTCCGACAGGCTGCTAGGTCGTCTTCAATGTCATAGCTTCGATCCCGATTTCGCCGGCACCTGTTCGGATCTGCTGGTGCTCTCGCAGCGCTTTCACGTTGTGCACCCGCACCGACTTTGATCCGATCAAAACTGTGTCCGGTTCCCTTGCTGCTACTGCGGTGGCGGCGGGAGATCTGCCGGCGGTGTCAGGTCGAAGCGCTGCTTGCCGGTGTCGGGATCGATGGCTCTGTCGTACTTCGGGCAGGCGTTGTACTCGCCCATCGGGTGATCGCCGATACGCTTATAAGTCATCTTGAATTCCAGGGGCTGGCGCAACACTTCGGGTGCATCCAGAACCGTGTCCACTTCAAGCACCCCATCGTCCCTGACGAAAATGCGTTCAGTGGTTCTGGCGTTGTTGCCGATTGATGGAGCAGTACGCACGCCAAAGATGTCAGCCTCAGGATTCAAACCAGCGGTTTCTACAACCAGGGTCTGATTCTCCCAGTGACCGATTGAAGTCCCGGCATTGGACGTATCAATATCGTCAGGCAGTTTCCTGCCATCCGTATATATGCGCCGGATAAGGCCGCCTTCTGATGTGATGGTGACTCGACCTGGAGTGAACAGGAATTCGATGCGTCCCTCCAGGCCGGCATTCAAGCCGCCATACGCAAACGGACGACAGTATGCTGCCGTAGCCAGGCCAGGATCGATCCCCGCATCCGTAGCTTTTCTAGTGGCGCGGAGCTCTTCAAGTGCGGCCGGCTGCAACGGCGAAGGCTCCTTCAGCAGCAGGTCGGTTACCGGTGTGGTTGGACGCACGGTTGCGCCCCATGCGCCGCTCCAGTCAGGCAGTGCGGCGAGCGATTCGTAGTTCATGCCGGGAGCCTGAGCCTGTACGCCCGGAAGCTTGTCGGACTCCTGTGAGCCACATCCGGCGAGCAAAAGCGTCGCCACGAAAGCCATGCGCTGCAGCGGCCACTCAGCTGATGACGGTGTCATTTGCCAGCCTCCGGTGCTTTCTTGATGCTGTAGGCCGATGGGTCAGTGCCGCCCGGTGCAAAGGGCTCATTGCGGGTCACCGTGCCATCGGCATGCGTCAACTTGATGAAAGCGCCGCCCGGCCTTTTGTCCTTCAGCGGGAAGTATTCCACGGTGACCTTCTCACCAGCCTTCACAGAGGACTTGGTCCAGCCATAACGGGTGAGCAGGCTGACTGCACCAGCCTCAAGCCCATAGAGGTCATGGGCGCCCTTGGCATTGGGCACGTACACCCAGACGAACACATGCGGATTACTCCACTCCACCTTGGCGACTGTGCCGCTGAGGGTGGCGCGCGTATTGAGATCGAACATGGCGTACGAATGATGCGCAAGCGCAGGTACTGCATTCGACAGCAGACCAGCCACGAGCAAAAGTCCGGCAGATGATTTCACAAGAACCCCCTAAGCCCGACGATATGGAGTGTAATTATTGTGTGAATGGACCAAGCATAGCATTGGGGTATAGATTTGGCGCAATGCGGCTGAATCTAATTAGCACGGGGGACTGATCGGATGCCAACTACAAAAACGATGCACACGGCGATATGTTTGGCGGTCATTTGCACGCTCACGGCTCCGGTTGCGCTCGCGCATCACGGCGCGGCGGAGTTCGATCCGACGCAATTCGTGGTCTTCGAAGGAACAGTCCGTAATTACAAGTGGGGCAACCCGCATGTCTACCTTTCGGTCGAAGTGACTGATACGTCCGGCAAGAAGTACGTGCAGCAGATTGAGGCGGCTCCCGCCGCGCAGCTGTTTTCGCGAGGCGTGACGCGCGATCTGGTGCGTGCAGGCGATCACGTCACCATTCGCGCCAATCCCCATCGCGGCGGGCGGAGCTACGCTGTACTGGGCTACGAACTGGTGAAAGACGATGGGTCGCGCTATCCGCTGACGACTGCCGCTTTGAAATCACTGGGTCCGGGAGCGGGAGTAGCAACGAGTGTCGCCGGAACCTGGGTTCCACAGCCGGAACGCTTCATGACCCTTCAAGGGGCCATCAAGAGCTGGCCCAGGACTGAGCTTGCGACAAAGTTCATGACAACAAGCGGACCCGCCCTGGCCGCCAATCGACTGAAGTGCATACCGCAAGGTGCCCCCTTCCTGATGGCGCTATCCGTGCCCATTGAGATCGCCGTGAACAGGGACACCGTGATTCTCGACATCGACTTTGGCGATGACACGCAGCGGGTGGTACACCTTGGCGCAACCCATCCCGCCGGTTTGAAGCCAACACCGCTCGGTCATTCGGTGGGGCGCTGGGAAGGTACGACCCTGGTCGTCGACACTACGGGTTTCGAATCACATCCCGACGGCCTGGGTTACGGGTTTCCTTCCAGTCGGGCGAAACACACGATTGAACGCCTTGCACTCAGCGCCGACCGCAAACACCTCGACTATGACATCACCATCGAAGATCCCACGTATCTGCCCGCACCGGTCAAATTCCAGACCCAGTGGGACTACCGGCCCGGGCAGAAGCCATCGAATGCCCGCTGTGACGCTGATACCGCCCAGCGATATCTCGAAGGCAAATAGCCGGCCTCACGATCCCATGGGATTTTGCCGTTCCTCTGCATTGAGGCAATCTGTCGCCAGTATTGAAGAGCCGCTGATCATTCATCGGATACTTGGGGCATCTGGGTCGGCAGACCCTGGTCACCTGCCCGTGCTCTGCCCGTCCGCACCGATGCGGATCACGCCGACGTTGTTCTCGATCGTGATCCTGGTCCCGAAAGGTTTGGAGTACTCCTGCACTGCCTTGAGAATGCGTTGCGCGACTTCCGGACTGGGCGTGGTTGGAATGCCGTTGCGCGACAGGGGCCGGCTCATGCCGCCCAAATCAGCCGGGTAAAGCCGCACTTCGGTGAGCCGACCCTTGTCGAAATGGCTGGTGGTCAGGAGCACATCCTGCGTGGCGTGAAAATCTCCTGATGGCCGTCGGGCAGCGCTGGCAAGCGCATCCTCCGCCTCGACTTCGATGCCTGACTGGAACACGAAATTTGACAGGCCGTAGAACACCGGCTTGCCCTTGTAGATCTCCACGCCACGCAGCGAATGCACACCATGTGCAACAAACAGGTCGGCGCCATTATCGACACTGTCATGCGCCAGCTTGATCAGGAAATCCGGCGTACCGTTATCCCAGCCTTCGCGCATGCCGATGGCCTCGCCGGCAACAATGTTCCGGAAGTCACTGACCTGATGCACGTGAATCGAGGCGATCATGAAGTCCGACACCACCTTGCCATTGCGGAGGCTGTGCAGGATGTCCCGCGCATCATTCGAATCCATCTGGTAATGAAGGGTTCCCACATCAGTTCCGGCTTCGTACCACTCGCCAAAAAAACGGAACCGCTCGGGTGTGCCACCGCTGGCAGGACGCAGGACATTGACCCGCTCTCCGTATACGGAGCTGGCGATGTCCTTGAGCGACTGAATTTGTTCAGGCTTGATCACGCGATGTGTGGTCAGATGCAACGGGTTCATACCGGGCGCGCCACCGTGATCACCTTCGCGGTAAGTTGCTTCGGCTTTCGCATACATGCGACCGTAGCTGCCGACATCATCCAGCGAAAACATGCTGACCAGCCCGACACGACCCTTCGGCGTTTCCCGGTAACGCGGCGCCCGGGCTGCCTGCAGGTTCCGGCCAGTACCAGCGTGCGTAATACCCAGCTTGTCGAGCGTATCGTCGGTGGAAATCATGCCCATCACGCCGCCGTCAAAAGTGTGATTGTTGGCGCGGCTCATCATGGTGATGCCCATGGCCTTGAGCGACTCGCCCATTTCGAGCGGCGCCTGAGTGCCGTCAATCGGGCCATCAAAATGCCGGAAATCAACCAGACTGGATTCCATGTTGCCGAAGCCCACATCTGCTTTCCGGATCAGTTCGGTCAGTTTCTGGAAGCCCGGCTCCTCACGATTGAGCGGCAGTGGCATGAGTATGTCGCCCACTGCAGCAACCGTGAACGGCGCGGTGATTTTCATCACTATCTCGGCCTTCGGATCCCGAGCCGCCTGCCCCCAGGCACAAACCGTCCATAACAGGCTGACTCCACACACCAGTGCCGCTGACAACAGCCTCTGGCGCAGCCAGTCAGTATCTGCCCGATTGATCGACATCATTTTCCCCTCCAGCAGCAGTTCGTGTTCTGCATCAGATGCCAGGCACCAGATGCTTTCCTGACAATTAACCTACGTGCGGATTATGCATCGCCGCGCCGAGGAAACGCAGCCTCTGCGAGGAATGGTACCGGTAAGTTACTGCGCAGGCATTACCTGGCAGCAGAGGATGAAAGCCACGATCATCATGACGCCAGATAAATACCTGAGCTGGTTTCGGCTGGACAGGACGTTTATTCTCGCTGTCCATCCCCCTCTCCAATGCACCGCCCGGTAACAGATCTAAGGAGTCGCTCATGAAAACTGCTGCTCACACAACAATGGTTGGCGTTCTGCTGTGTCTGGCATGTCTGTCGTTAGCAATGGCAGCCACGAAGACGGTACCCGGCGAAAAGTGGCAGCAGAAAATCACGGTGCAGATGCAGGGAATGAGTATGCCGATGGGCTCCACCGAAGTGTGCGTGCCGGTGGGCAAGGCGAGTGCGGATCTCTTCAAGCCCGACAAGAACTGCGCGGTCAGCAACCTCCGCCAGTCGGGCAACAAGTTCAGTGCCGACATCAAGTGCACAGGCGCCGATGCGATGGAAGGCAGCATGGAGCAGATCATTGAAGGCAATCACATGACGGGCACAGCCCGCATGCGCAGCGCGGAAGGTGAGATGCAGATCAAGATGGACTCGGTGAAAGGTGGCGCCTGTCAGGCCATCGATACGGATGCGATGGTGGCTGATGCCAGGGCGCAGGTCGCTGCCGCGCCCAAGGTGGATCTCTGCGCCAGCTCGCTGAGCAACCTGAAGGGCAAGCCGGAGAATGCCTCCATGATGGCAATACTGTTCCTCGTCGAGGGCGGCCAGTGTGTTACCAGACCAGCCAACGCCGAGGTCTGCGCCGCCATCCAGACACGCGCAGGCTTTACCAGTCTGGTCAACGCCGAGAAGACACCCAGCGCCGACTTTCCATCGCGTGATCTCACTGCCAGAAGCGTAGCTGCCTGCAACCTCGGCTCAGGCAAGGCGGGCGTCGATACCCTGCGTGCCAAACTGGTGAGCGCAGCCGAGGCCGCAGGTGATGCGGGCTTTCTCGAAGCCCATGCGCCAGCGCGCCTGAAACAGATCGCCCGCACGGAGTGTGTGTTGAAGGGCGAGATGTATGCTGGCCGTACCGCGAAGTGGGATCAATTCTGCGATTCCAACTTTGCTGAAGAGGCGCGGCATTAAACGCGAATTGCAGTTACCTGCAAGAGCTACTTTGGCATCACGGTCTGACGTGACTGATCTTCAGTGTGACGCGGGGGCCGTTGCGGGTTGCTACCGTTACAGCATTGGCTTGCAGATCACCTCGACTGGCGGTGGCTTGACCACTGCGCGACAGGCGCGCTTCCAGCTTCACCTGGGGATACAGGGACAGCTTGCGGGCAGGCATCATGGCGTTACTGTCGTCCAGCACAAACTTCACCGGCCAGCTGCCAACACTGGCGCGATAAGCAGCCACGGGGGCGGGCGAATCATCGGCTTTGGCATAAATGAACAGCGTCATGTCGGGTGTCACCTGCGCCTGTACAGCGGGATCAAGTTCCACCGTACCTTGCACTTGCGCGATTGCTTGAGTTACAGCTGGTTGGGTCACGGTGTTGCCGCTCAAACGTGCATCCTCCGCCAGATTGGCGTCGATCACGGCCAGATCAGGCGAGCCGCCAGGTAGCACCGCACGTAATTGCTTCCACACCGTTACGGCATCGGCATGACGACTTTCTGCATGCGCCACACTGGCTTTCAACCACAGCGCCTGCGTATGTTTCGGATCAAGGCGTAACGCGGCTCCAATCGCCCGACTCACTTCCGCATCAGACAGGGAATTCAACGTGGCGCATACATCAGCGTAATCGGCCCAGGTATCTGCATCCATAGCACGCAACTCGATCACCTTTTCGTAAGCCTGTCGAGCCGGTGCGAACTGTCGTGCGCTGCGCTGCAGCTGGGCTATGGCACGCCACGCCGAGGCATTACCAGGCTGGGCGATAACCAGCTGCTCATAGCGTTGCAGGATTGCAGTGTCATCCTCACCTGTTTGTGGACTTGCCTGCTTGCCAGCGCCCGTCTTGAGCTGATGTTGTTTGGCCAGTTGCGCTGCGGCGGTATCCCCCAGGAACTCATAGGTCTGCGCCAGTAATTCCCAATCGCCATCGCTGCCGGTTCCGGCCGCCAGTTTGGCCGCCAGCTTGTTGGCGGCCTCTTCCAGCGAGCCCGGTGTGGCATCACCTGTTGTGGCGTGTGCCACGACTTCTGCTACAGGCGTATCTGTAGCCATCAACTGCTTGCTGCCGCCAACCCAGTAGTAAACCCCGAAGCACAGCAACACCAGGAATGTGGGTGCGCCAATAGCCCACGCACGTTCGCTTGCGCGCCACAGGTGTATGGCGAGGAAAGCCACCGCTATGCCTGCCATGAAGCCGGCGGTTGCCCAGAAGAATTCAAGGTTGTGCTGGATCACGAATGCTTACCTGCGCAGTGGATGGGTGGACAAAGCATCACACCCGCTCTCTGAATACAGGGTCAGTGACTGGCGGCGCAAGAGGCGACGACAAATTTTCCCGTCATGAAAAATATTTCGTCTTTGTTTGAACCGATCGCTTCGCTGTGGGTACTCAGGCTCTGAACAACCGTTAATCCGGCAGTCAATCGGTAATTGAGCCGGGCATGCCTGCACAAATCAGGTGTATCAGCTTGGAAGGGAGTTGCGTCGCTATCCGGAGCGCAACCAAAGGGGCAATAAAAATGACAAACAGCACTGTCCACAGGGCTGGTAGGAAAATCGCCATGACACGGCCCAGGCTTTCGGCGCCGATGTTGCTGGCGACTTGGTTACTCACCCTGCTGCTGAGCCCGTTAAGTATGGCGCAGACCCCCCAAGCTGTTTCGGAAGCAGCCACCTTTGTCGGTGAAAAGGTCTGCACTGCCTGCCACAGTCAGGAGAATCGTCACTTCACTGAAACCCTGCATGCCAAAGCGTTTCGACTCAATCCACGCAATGCAAATGAAGAGCGCGTCTGCGAGGCCTGCCATGGCCCGGGCTCACTGCACGTACAGGACACGAAGAACAAGAGCGCGCTGATTGGTTTCACCAAGGGCTGGGGTACGCCGGTAGCCAAACAGAATCAGCAATGTCTGGGCTGCCATACCGGCGGCAGTCAATTGCACTGGACGGGCTCGGTTCACTCGCGAAATCAACTGAGCTGTGCGGATTGCCACAATCCAATGGAGAAAAACTCTGTCAACGGCTTGTTGGCTAAAAGCACCATCAACGACACCTGCGAATCCTGTCATCAGCAGCAGCGCAACGAATTCAACAAGCGTTCTCACATGCCCTTGCACGAAGGCAAGATGACCTGCGTGGATTGTCACAACCCGCACGGTAGCGCCACCAAGCCTTTGTTGAAGGCCGAGAGCACCAATGCGCTGTGTTACACCTGCCATGCAGAGAAGCGCGGCCCGTTCCTGTGGGAGCACGGACCAGTGCGTGAGAACTGTGCCAATTGCCATACCCCACATGGCTCGAATCACGACAAGTTGCTGGTGGCCGAGCGGCCCTTCCTGTGCCAGCAGTGTCATAACTTGTCGTTCGGCCACAATTCGCCCCTGTATCGGGCTGATCAGCTCGCAACAGCCGGGCTCGGCACCAACCCGCGTTTGCCGGGTCGAGCCTGCCAGAATTGCCACAGCCAAGTTCACGGCAGCAATCATCCTGCCGGTGCGCGTTTCCAACGCTAGGAGCAACCCATGAATACTCAATGGAATCGACACACTGTTTTGCGCACTGGGTTACATACCGGGCTGCTCACCAGCTGGACGGCTGTGCTGGGCTGCTTGCTGCCCCTTATCGTCGGCACCGCACAGGCCAACTCCGGCTATGGCGTGGATACCTCGCAAGGCAACGCCCTGAATCCGGCAGGTACGCCCAGCACCCGGGCGAAAGATCCGGATGGATTGGGAATCCAGGAATACTCGCGCACACCCACCGGTTTTCTGGTGCTACGTCCATATGAGTTAGTTGAACCCAGACCGTTGTCCAAGGATTGGACGCTCAGTGGCTGGGTAGAGGCTGGCGGGTTGAGCGTCCTCGGGGACGAAGATGTCGCCAAATTTCGCGAGTACAAGGATCTGAGTCGCGGCGCGTACCTGAACAGCTTTGGCGTGCAACTGGAAAAACCGACCACTGCTTTTTTCATTGACTTGAATGGCGGCGGCACGGGCTACAACGATCAGTTCGCCAGCTTCAACATCGGCAAGTACAACGCATGGCGCCTCAGTACTTTCTACAAAGAGACTCCCCATGTGTTCACCAGCAGCTACCGCTCCTTGTGGAACAATGTGGGTAGTTCCTATCTGTCGCTCAGATCGTTGCCGCCGGGTGGCACCGCGAATGCCGCGACAACGGATATCAATATTGGCAATGCTGCAACGCTGACGCCGTATTCGACGCTGCAACTGGTGCGCGAGAAAGGTGGCGTAAAGCTGGAGATGCGTCCAGCTGATCACTGGAGACTGTTCGCCAGTTACAGCAGCGAGCAACGCGAGGGTGCGCGACCGTTCGGCATGGTCAGCGCCGGCGGTGGCGGTACTGGCGGTGTGGAAGTTCCCGAATCGATCAATTATCTCACCAACGACGTGCTGGCCGGCCTGCAGTACTCGAACAAGCTCACCAGTATCAATGTGACGCTCAACGCTTCGATGTTCCGCAACCGCATCAATACTCTGACCATTGAAAATCCGCTGTTCCTTGCCGCTGCCAACAACATAACGGCGTTTCCGCGAGCAGTATTCGACCTGTACCCGGACAACGATTTCTTCAACGCCAAGCTGGAGTACGCCCGCGCGCTGCCCAATTTGTGGAACGGCAATTTCACGCTACTGGCCTCGACCAGCAGCTCGCGCCAGGATGACAACCTGATCGCCGCTACACCTTATACCGGCGCCGTGGTCAACGGCGCTACCGGTGGCAACTGGGACGCCAGTTCGTCGCTGTACAGGCAAAGTGCGGGAGCCAAGATCAACACCAAGTTGGTCGACAGCACCCTGTCGCTACATCCTGGTGACCGGTTTGATTTGCGTGCCAAGGTGCGTTTGTACCAGACCCGCAACGACCTGGATTATCTGGCCTGTAATCCCCTGACTGGTCAGTGGGGACGGCTGATCAACGATGGCTCCGCCGCAGTGGCGGTCAACACGGCCCAATACTTGGCCGGAAATGTCCGCTGCAACATCGATGCAACGGCTGCGCTGGGCGTGGTGCCCAGCGCTGGCAATATCAATCTGCGCAGCATCCCGTACCAGTACACGCAGCGCAACTACGCACTTGATGGCGATCTGCAGATCGGGCGGGCCAGCAATATCAATCTCAGTGTTGAGCGCGAGGAATATGCCCGTGACTATAGTGAGCGCAAAGAAACCGACGAAAACAAGTTAAAGCTGACGTACGTCAATCGCGCCTTCGGTTTTGGCACCTTGCGCTTGTCGGCCGAGTCGGGGCAGCGGCGTGGCTCAACCTACAATCCGGAGGCCTTTGCTGGCTTCTACAGCAGTTCGTTGGGACCATTGCCCACCGCTGCCGGCACCAACGTCAGTACTTGGGTTCGCACCAACGACCTGCATCGCAAGTACGACGTGGCTGAACGCGATCAGAAGATTCTCAACGCGCGTTTCAATTTCATGCTGGGTGAGAGTATTGATGTGGCTGCCACCGTGCAGGCCAAGGATATCGAGTATCCCGATGCCGCCTACGGTCGCAAGGACCAGCGCCTGAACAGCGCCAGCCTGGACGTGAACTGGCAGCCGCTGGACAACTTCAGCCTGTACGGCAACTACAGCTATCAGGCTGGCCGCATGGAGCAAGCGGGTTTGCAGAACATCGGCAACAACTGCGTCATCGGCACCACTTACTACTTCCTCAGCAACGGTGTGGTGCAGACCACGCCCATCTCGGCAACGCAGATTACAGCGGGCCTGACCCAGGTGGGCAGCAGCGCTGTGTCGGCCGGCAACTTCGTCTCGGTGTGCAGCACCGTTGGGCCGCTCAATCCACTGCATCCCGCCGCGCGTACCTGGACCGTCAGCCATCGTGACCGCAACCACACAGTCAATATCGGCGGCAATTACAACTTTACCCGCGCCCGGTTGTACGCAAATTACACCTTGACGCGCGGTAGCAGCGCAGTTGGCTATACCTACAACGCCGATGCCCTGGGCATTACTCCGGCGCAGGCGGCGCTGGCCGGCTCCGGCTTCCCGGACATGACGGATCGGCGTAGCACCATCGAGTCCAATCTGGTGATTCCCTTCAACCCAAGGCTGTCCATGCGGCTGTTCTATATGCATGAGGCGGGTCGGATCCGTGACTGGCATTACAACGGGATCGCCGATAACCCCACGCCCAGCAACACTCAGATGACCTTCCTGGATTCCGGGCCGCAGGACTATAGCGCCAGCGTCGTCGGTGTGTTCTTTACCGTGAGGTTGTAACCCGTGCGGGGTCGGCTGCTTACAGCCTGTCTGTTGCTGTGCCAATGGCCGGTCCACGCGGCAACAGATACCAAAACGCTCGCCAGCACGGTGTGTGTGGCCTGTCATGGCGTGGACGGCAATGGCATCGCTGCCGCCTTCCCCAAGCTGGCGGGACAGCAACCGGAGTACCTGCTCAAGCAAATGACCGACTTCCTGGGCGGCAAGCGCAAGAACGATGTGATGACACCGTTTCTGCCGGCGCTCAAAGCGGCCAACCTGAAAGAAGTGGCGCAATACTACAGCGCGCTCCCGTCCAGCCAGGCCGCGAACAGCACTGGCCAATCAGAAGCGGGCAAGCAGGTGTACAACAACGGCAACATCGCCAATGGCGTACCGGGCTGTGTGGGTTGTCATGGCCCGGGTGGCCAGGGCGTGGAGCTGAATGCCCGGTTGGCCGGACAGTATCAAACCTACCTGATCGAGCAGATCAAGGCCTTCAAGAGCGGCGCGCGCAATAACGACAAGGCGCGCGTGATGCGTAATGCGGTGGTGAATCTCAGCGAGGCTGAAATCAACGCCGTGGCGGAGTATCTCGTTACGCAATAGTTGGCAAGCTGCATCAACCCGCAATCCCGGGTAATATCGGTGGGACATAAGAAGCCCAAAGCCCACCGGAAGCCATGTTACGCACGGAATGTTGTTCGCGTTGCTCCGCCTTGCAACGCAGTGTCGGTAGTCTGTTGCTGAGTTTGTTCGCCGCCAGTACCTGTTTAGCGGGATCGCTGGGCGGCAGCATCACGGCCAGTGCCGATTATGTATATCGCGGCGTATCGCAAACCCGCAATGAAGCAGCGCTGCAACTGGATTTGCATTTCCAGTCCGATGATAACTGGGTATTGGGCGCCTGGGCATCGCCCGTGCAGCCGCGGGAACAGCAATATGCCACCGAGCTGAATCTGTACACGCTATGGCATCGACACCTGGCTGGCGGCGTGAGCGCCAGCATCGGCGCCACCTATTACAGCATTGTTAATGATCCACGCATCGTGCCTTACAACTACCTGGAATTGAATGCCGGGATCAACTGGCGTGAGCGATTGATGTTGACGGCTGCCTTCGCTCCTGAAGTCACGTTGGCTTCCCGAACCACCGGACCTGTCCCCGACCAGCAGGCCTACACCCTTGAACTGACCGGCAACCAGCCGCTGCCCGGGAAGCTGTTGCTGCAGGCAGGTGTGGGTTATTTTGCCGCCATCGATTTACGCCACAGCGGCTATGCCTATGGCAGCAGCAGCCTGACACGCCAGTTCGGCCGCCTGCATACGGCGTTATCTTATTTCTGGGTGCAGGATGTGCTGCACCGTCCCTATATGGCCGGCCCGGCGGGCAGTCCGTGGGTGGTGACTGCGACTTGGACGTTTTAGTGAGCGTACACTGAACCACCTTTGCAGTTAAGGGTACTCACACACACTACTTCTGGAGCATCTGAGTGTCCGCGTTACCACAGTCTGCCCCCGCCGCGCGCGATGTAGCCGACCGGGCCCTAATGGAGCGCGTCGTGGCTCGCGACGGCGCGGCGTTTCGCGAGCTGTACATCTTTTACCATCGTCGCCTGGCGCGTTTTCTGATGCGCCTGACGCCCCGCTACGAACTCGCTGAAGAAGTCATCAATGACACCTTGTGGGTGGTATGGAACAAAGCCAGCGAGTTTCGGGGCGAATCGCGGGTATCAACCTGGATCATGGGCATTGCCTATCGGCGTGCGTTGAAAAGTCTGCAAGTGGGCGGCATCACGGCGGCCAATACGGTGTCGGCGGATGATCAACACTTGCAGGCACCGGACGATCTGAGCGTCGCTGAAATGAGTGAATGGATTTTGTCCGGCATGCAGCAGTTGCCGACCGAACAACGCCTGGTTCTGGAATTTGCCTATGGTTATGGCCACTCCTGCGAAGAAATTGCACTGATCATGAACTGCCCGATCAACACGGTGAAAACCCGCCTGTTTCACGCCCGCGATAAATTGCGGCATTTACTGCCGCAGCTGGCGGGTCTGGAGGCTCTGCCATGAGTGCACACACCTTGGCATGGGAGCGGATTCCCTGGCTGGTCAATGGCAGCTTGCAGGGCGAACCGCTGAACGAGCTGCAGCAGCATCTATCGACCTGCGACGAGTGTCGCGCCGAACTGGCCTTGCAGCGCCGTCTACGTGATGCCATTGCCGCGCAACCCACAGTGGAGTTTGCGCCGCAGGCATCATTCAACAGCCTGTGGGCACGTATTGAAGCGGATACAGAATTCCAGAAGCCGATCGCATCCGTAATACCGCCTCGCCCGCGTCGCTGGCATCTCTATGGTCTGGCGGCACAGTGGCTACTGATAGCGGGCATGGCGTGGTGGTATATACAAGCCGGATCGGCGGATTACCGCACTGTAACCAGTCGTTCATTCACCCCAGTCGGCGAATTGGCTGGTGAGTTTAAGGTGGTGTTTGATGACAGCACCACACTCGCGCAAGTCAAAGATATGCTCGCCGGTACAGGCCTGACGTCGATAAGCGGACCAACGCCCGCAGGTGTGTTTGTACTGAGTCGGGATGCGCAGCACGATGATCTGGATCTCGACGCCACACTGGCACAGCTGCGCGCAAATCCTCATGTGCGTTTTGCCGAACGCAGCGCTGGCGCTGAATAACTGACATGCGTGCACCGCGTTGGTTGATCGGATTGCTGCTGCTGGTCAGCGTTGTATTGAGCGCCTGCCAGACAACGGAGCAAGTGGGCAGCAACATCACCGATGATACGACGCGCCTGATTGTGGTTGCTGTTCACAACGCACCGGTAACACCGCTGCGCACCGGCTCGACACGACGTGTTTACAACGCCGGTGATTATGCGGTCAGCGCCAGTGCGCAAGGCGATCTGCTGTCGCTGGCGCGTGACTATCAGCTGCAGGCGCTATCGCAATGGCCCATTGAATTGCTCGAAATGCACTGCGCGCTGTTTGTCATTCCGGCTGGCGCCAATCGCGAGGCCTTGCTGGCGCGCCTGCAAACCGATGCGCGAGTGCAGCTGGCGCAGCCACTGCATACCTTTGCCACGCAAAGCACGCCCAGCACCGATCCTTACGCCGCCCTGCAAACCGGCATGTTGCAAATGCAATTGTCTGCCGCGCATCAACAGTCACAGGGGCGTGGCGTGCGTGTGGCGGTGATTGATACCGGCGTGGACAGCAATCATCCCGATCTGGCTGGGCGCATCGCCGCCGAGTACAACGTGGTGGACAACAACACCACGCAGTTTCATCAGGATCGTCATGGCACGGCGGTGGCGGGCGTGCTGGCTGCCAATAAGGACAATGGCGTCGGGATGATCGGCGTCGCGCCGCAAGCCCGGTTGATGCCGATCAAGGCCTGCTGGGAAGTGAACGCAGGCAGTGATGAGGCACGTTGCAACTCCTATACGCTGGCGCAGGCCATTGCCAAAGCAGTCGCCGAGCAGGCGCAGATCATTAACCTCAGTCTGACCGGCCCCAGCGATGCGCTGCTCAGCGCCTTGACTGAACGCGCCATCGCTAAAGGCATTATTGTGGTCGGCGCGAGTTCCAGTGCAGGTACTTCGGGTTTTCCGGGCAATGTGTCACGCGTGATCACCGTTGCGAGCGATCACAGCAAGCAGGCCACCATGTTGCGTGCACCCGGTGCAGAAGTGCTGACCCTGGCGCCAAGGGGGCGCTATGACTTTGCTTCTGGTGATTCGCTGGCCACCGCTGCCATCAGCGGCGTTACTGCGTTGCTCATAGCAAAACAGCGTAATCTCAGCTCGGAGCGCTTGATGCAATTGTTGACCAGCGCCAGCGAATCACAGTTGAAAACCGATGTTGCGCCCGTGGTCAATGCCTGCCGCGCCGTCGCCAGGCTCACTGGCGTTGATAACTGCGCAACGCCTGATGTGCGCTTAAGCGAGAACGTGAACAGGCTCTGACAGATCGCGGCGGTTCTCACGCAAGGCTGCATCTATCAGTCCCTGGGGGCGATCTCAGCAACGGTCTGATCCATCCAGGTTTGCAGTTCGCTGGTCAGCTCACGCGCATCACGGCCCTGGGTAGGCATGGGTTTGCCAATGACCAGGCGAATGGCCCCCGGTTTTTTGATCCAGCCACGGCGTGGCCAGAAATAGCCTGCCGTGTGCGCCACCGGCACGATGCTGACGCCCGCTTCAATGGCCAGCAAGGCGCCACTGATGCCGTACTTGCGGGTCTCACCCGGTGCGGTGCGTGTGCCTTCCGGGAAGATCACTATCCAGCGGCCTGCTTTCAGGCGCTCTTTGCCCTGAGTGATGACCTGCTTGACCGCTGAACCGCCCGCTGAGCGATTGATGGCAATCGGCAGCATCGCGGCCAGCGACCAGCCCACCACCGGAATCCACAGCAGCTCGCGCTTCATCACCCAGGCCTGTTCGGGAAACACCAGCGCCTGGGCAATGGTTTCCCAGGTGGAGGAATGTTTCCACATGGTCACGTGAGCACCGGGTGGAATGTTCTCGCGGCCTTCCACCACCAGATCCAGATCGCATAGCACCTTGAGCAACCAGATGATCAGCCGCGACCACTGATGTGTGATGGCCCAGCGCACCCGATACGGAAACACGGTGGAAGCAATCACCACCACGCCAATCAGCGTCGTCAGAGTGAAGTACAGCGTCGTAAACAGGATGGAGCGGAGTAGCTGGAATAATTTCATGAGCATCAACCGGGCAGACGTGACAGATCGGCAACTTGCAGGAACACACCACGCAGCCTCGCCAACAAAGCAAGGCGATTGTTACGCACTGCCAAGTCATCGGCCATGACCATCACCTTGTCGAAGAACTGATCGACCGCTGGACGCAATGTCGCCAGTCGTGTCAATGCATCCGCATAGTTGTTGGTAGCGAACAAGGGAGCGGTGTCCTTTTCAGCGCTGATTAACGCTGAGTACAGGTCGCGTTCCGCAACTTCGACGAACTTGTCAGCATGAACTTCCTTGCTGATCTCGCCTTCGACTTTCTTGAGGATATTGTTGATGCGCTTGTTGGCGGCGGCCAGGCTTTGCGCATCACTCAACTTCAGGAAACTCACCAGCGCACGCAGACGGTTGTCGAAGACGAGTAATGAAGCCGGACGATTGGCCAGCACGGCATCGAACATTTCCGTGGTTACTTGCAGCTCGCTGCCTTCGAGGTAGTAACCACGCAGGCGTTCCATGATGTAGTCGTAGACCTCATTGACGTGGTGACATACCAAGGTTCAACGCCAAGCGTCAAAGGTGGATGTTGAACACAGATTGCTGGTTCGAAAAATCGGTGCGAGCTCGCCCGCAATCAAAGTCATTTAGATCAAACGCTAGCTGCCGTCCAATGAAAATGCGCAATACGCCAATAGCAGCGCGTCGCAAACCGAACGGATCTTTGGTGCCGGTAGGTTTTTGTCCCGCCGCAAAAATGCCACACAGCGTTTCCAGCTTGTCGGCCAGTGCCAGCGCCATGCCGGTCTTTGTGACAGGCAATTCATCGCCCGCACCGCGTGGCAAATATTGTTCACGAATGGCTTCAGCGACTTCCGTATCCAGACCATCGGCCAGCGCGTAGTAGCGGCCCATGATGCCCTGCAGCTCAGGGAACTCGCCCACCATGTCAGTGACCAGATCAGCTTTTGCCAAGCTGTGCGGCCTGGTCAGCTCTGGTCCGCAGGTAGTTACCGCCCAGTTGTTTGCCAATCGGCGCGCGCTAGTTTGCGTACGCGTTTGACGCGATCCAGCTGAGTACCTAGCTGGTTGTGATACACCACCTTACCGAGGCGTGGCAGCCGCGATTCCAGCGTCTGCTTGCGATCTTCGTCAAAGAAAAACTTGGCATCGGCCAGACGCGGACGCACCACACGCTCGTTACCTTGAATGACACGGCTGGGATCAGCGGGACGAATGTTGCTGACCACCAGGAACTTGTTGGTCAACTTGCCGCTGGCGTCCAGCAGTGGGAAGTACTTTTGATTGGCCTTCATGGTCAGGATCAGGCATTCAGCTGGCACTTCCAGAAACTCTTTTTCAAACTGGCAGGTGAGCACATTGGGGCGTTCCACCAGCGCGGTAACTTCATCCAGCAAGGCTTCATCAGTGATCGGCTGCAGGCCTTCTTTATTGGCGGCGGCTTGAAGCTGCTTCACGATCTCGGCGCGACGTGCTGCAAAGCTGGCGATCACTGCGCCTTCGGTTTCCATTTGCTGTGCGTAGCTGTCAGCGTCTTTCAGTTCAATTGCGGGTTTGCTGGCTTCAAAGCGATGGCCGTGGGTGATGCGGCCTGCATTCAGTCCCAACACGGATACATTGACCACATCTGAACCATGCAGCGCAACCAGACCATGCGCAGGACGAACAAAGTTGACACTGCTCCAGCCGTCAGCGAGTTGGTAGCTCATCACTTTGGGGATAGGCAGTTTGCTCAGTGCTTCTTCAATGGCCTTCTGTAAACCTTCATCCAACCGGGCCCCGGCAACATTGATGTCCAGAAAAAGTGCCTCGGTCTTGCCATCGGGCAAACGCTTCAGCTGTGACATCACGGTTGCATCCAGTCCCATGGAGCTGAGCCGCTTCAGCAAGGCAGGCGTGGGCTGACCTTCGGTATTGAGCGCCACGCTCACTGGCATCAACTTCTGCTGCACCGCCTTGTCAGCTGCTTTGTCAGCCACCTTCGTGACATGCACCGCGAGACGGCGTGGCGATGCAAAGGCCGTGATCTGTGCATCGGCATTGGCCAGACCTTGTGCCTTCAAGCTTTCGCTTAAGGACGAAGCAAAGCTTTCACCCAGCGTTTTAAGCGCCTTCGGCGGCAGTTCTTCAACAAACAATTCAACCAAAAGATTCTTGGTGGTCATCGCTCAGGCAACCTTCTTGTTCTTTTCCAGCTGGGCCAGCACTTCGCTAGCCCATGCCTTCGGCGCCATCGGGAAGCCCAGTCGCGCCCGGCTGTCGAGGTAACTTTGCGCTACGGCGCGCGCCAGATTGCGAATGCGGCCGATATACGCAGCACGTTCGGTGACGCTGATCGCGCCGCGTGCGTCGAGCAGATTGAAGGTATGTGCGGCTTTCAGCACCTGCTCATACGCAGGCAGCGCCAGCTGTTGCTCCATCAGATACTTGGCCTGCTTCTCATGCGCGCCAAACGCGGTGAACAGAAACTCCACGTCGCTGTGTTTGAAGTTGTAGGTGCTTTGCTCAACTTCATTCTGGTGAAACACATCGCGGTACTGGATGCCTGGCGCGTACACCAGATCGAATACGTTATCCACGCCCTGCAGGTACATGGCCAGACGTTCCAGGCCGTAAGTGATTTCGCCGGTAATCGGTTTGCAGTCAATACCACCGACCTGCTGGAAGTAGGTGAACTGCGTGACTTCCATGCCGTTCAGCCACACTTCCCAGCCCAGACCCCAGGCGCCCAACGTGGGGTTTTCCCAGTCGTCTTCTACAAAACGGATGTCATTGACCTTCAGATCAAAACCCACGGCTTCGAGCGAGCCCAGGTACAGCTCCAGAATGTCCGCCGGCGCGGGTTTGAGCACCACTTGAAACTGGTAGTAGTGCTGCAGGCGATTGGGGTTGTTGCCATAGCGACCATCTTTGGGGCGGCGGCTGGGCTGCACATAGCCAGCCTTCCAGGGTTCCGGCCCGAGGGCGCGCAAAAAAGTGGCGGTATGACTGGTGCCCGCCCCTACTTCCATGTCGTAGGGCTGCAGGATGGCGCAGCCCCGATCCGCCCAATAGCGCTGCAAGGCCAGGATCAGATCCTGAAATGTCTGCGGAATGCTGGTTGTCGGGCTGAGCGATGGGCTGGGCATGGGGCTTCTGCCGTGCATAAGTAAATGAGGGCAAACGGAAAAGGGCCGCGAGTATAGCTGAGCCGAATTGGATCCCGCAGGCTTGCCCGGTAGTCAGGTCAATACCCGGCGCGCCATGCTGGTGCGGATTCTTCCGTGATTGCGCCATGCTGGTGCTAACATCTTGGGGCTAATTGAGCGTGATCGGGAAGAATCCAGCGCTGGCGCTTAAGTTGCGCTACCGCAGTGCGCTGGCATGCTTCCTGCAATTTCGACGACTCTAGAGCATAGACCTTCGGTTGGCGCGACGAGCAGCCGGGGATGTTTATTCATTACAGCAATCGTCGTTTTTCCGGAGGAGTAATTCATGACAACCGGTGCTGATGTTCTCAGCTTGATGAAAGAGAAAGAAATCAGGTACGTGGATCTGCGATTCACGGACACGCGTGGCAAGGAACAGCACGTAACCGTGTCGGCTTCCTCGGTGGATGCCAAATTTTTCGCTGACGGCAAGATGTTCGACGGTTCGTCAATCGCCGGCTGGAAGGGCATCAATGAATCCGACATGATCCTGATGCCGGATGCCACCACCGCCGTCATGGATCCGTTCTTTGAAGATCCGACCCTGATCATCCGTTGCGACATTCTCGAGCCCGCCACCATGCAGGGTTACGACCGTGATCCGCGCTCGGTGGCCAAGCGTGCCGAAGCTTATTTGAAGTCCACTGGCATTGCTGATGGCGCCTTGTTTGGTCCGGAAAATGAATTCTTCATTTTCGACAGCGTGCGCTGGACCAACGAAATGCATCATTGCAGTCTCGAGATTGACTCGGTGCAGGGTGCCTGGAATTCCAACACCAAGTATCCCGAAGGCAACACCGGCTACCGCCCGGGCGTCAAGGGTGGTTACTTCCCGGTACCGCCGGTGGATGCGTTCCAGAACATCCGCAGCGCAATGTGTAACGTGCTGGAAGAAATGGGCCTGGTCGTCGAAGTGCACCATCACGAAGTGGCCACCGGTGGCCAGTGCGAAATCGGTGTCGGCCCGGGCGGCCTGGTACGCAAGGCGGACGAAGTACAGATCCTCAAGTATGTCATCCAGAACGTAGCCCATCTGCACGGCAAGACCGCGACCTTCATGCCGAAGCCTTTAGTAGGCGACAACGGCTCGGGCATGCACGTGCACCAGTCCCTGCAAAAAGCCGGTGTGGCGCTGTTTGCCGGTGACAAGTACGGCGGGTCTGTCCGAGACCGCGCTGTACTACATAGGCGGCATTATCAAGCATGCCAAGGCCATCAATGCGTTCACCAATGCGGGTACCAACAGCTACAAGCGTCTGGTGCCCGGCTTTGAAGCCCCCGTGATGCTGGCCTACTCGGCCAGAAATCGTTCGGCTTCGATTCGTATTCCATGGGTACCGAATCCCAAGGCGCGTCGTATCGAAGTGCGTTTCCCGGATTCGTCCGCGAATCCGTACTTTGCCTTCACGGCCATGATGATGGCGGGTCTGGATGGTATCCAGAACAAGATTCACCCGGGCGAACCTGCCGACAAGGATCTCTACGATCTGGAGCCCGAAGAAGCCGCGCACATCCCGCAGGTTTGCAGCTCGCTGGAAATGGCGCTGGAACACCTGGACAAGGATCGCGACTTCCTGAAGAAGGGCGGCGTGTTCACTGACGATGTGATTGATGCCTATATCGGTCTGAAGATGCAGGAAGTCACGCGTTTCCGCATGACCCCGCATCCAATCGAAATGGAGTTGTACTACGCCTGCTGACGTTTTACCGAGGGAGTCGGGCTGCGTCCTCCGGCGCAGCTCAGCTCCTGAGGCAATCGATGTTCATGTAGCCGGGTGAAGTTGGTCGCAGATTTCTGCATTCAGCCTCACCGGCTTTGTCCCCAGGAGAACTAGCGGGTATGCTTCCCGACCATGCGTTACCTGCACTGTCTCATTCTCTTAGCGGTCGCCACTACAGTGCCGGCCGCAGATGTATGGAAATGGCGCGACGCAAACGGCGTGGTGCATTACTCCGATCAGCCGGTAGCGGGTGCAGAGCCCGTGAGAGTGCAGAACTCCAGCACCTACACGCCACCCGTGAGTTCCACTGCCAGTGGCGCAGCCAGTTCAAGTTCCAGCGCAGCGATTCCCAGTTACACCAATGTCGAGATCTGGAAGCCCAGTGCCGAAACGACCATAGCGAATTCCGGCGGACTGGTGAGTGTCGGCGTGCGGGTCGAACCGGGTCTGGCGCAGGAACATCGTCTGGCGTTGTACCTGGATGGTCGACTCGTGCCGGGCTTTCCCGAAAAGGGCACGGAGTACGATCTGACCGACGTGGAGCGTGGTGCACACACGCTGGTGCTCGCGGTGCTCGATGCCAAGGGCAGTCAGCTCACGCTGAGCAGCCCGGTGCAGTTCTACGTGCAGCAACCTTCCGTGTTGCTCAGACCCTAAGGGAACCGCTGCTTAACCTACTGCGCTCGACATCTTGCGCGCGTACGGTGCTCGGAATCCTCACCTATTTCCGCATAGGCTCCGGTTCCTGCGCTCCGGTCGCGCGCAACCTGCCTTCGCTCGCTACGGTTAATCAGCGGTTCCTAAGCAGTCAAATCCAGTTTCTGTCTAAGTCGAGTGGTTTGTCGGAACGACAAGCCAGGGTTGATCCATGGTAGCCGTGCCTCGCCTCCGCATGGAGCAGACCATGAGCGATATACAGCGCATTCTCGATCACCTCAATACCAGTGTCCTGCTGGTGGATCGTCGTCAGGTCGTGCACTACCTCAACGTCGCGGCAGAAACATTGCTGGGCGTGAGCCGTAATCAGATTCTGGGCCGGACACTGGCTGAGTTGTTGCGTGATGCCGCCGAGCTGGCCGCGATTGTTGATCGCACCTTTGAAGCCTGGCAGCCCTATGCGCGACGTGAACTCACCCTGCAAAGCATGAGCGGCGGCGACGTACTGATTGTCGATTGCTCGGTGTCGCCGTTCGAAGATCGCGGCGACAGCGCCACTGTAGTTGTGGAAATCAGCGATGCCACGCAGCATCAGCGCATCTCACGTGAAACCGCACTGATCAATCAGGTTGGCGGCAGCCGCCTGATGATCAAGCAGCTGGCGCATGAGATCAAGAACCCGCTGGGTGGCTTGCGCGGTGCGGCGCAGTTGCTCGAACGGCAACTCAATGATGCGTCGATGCGCGAATACACCTCGATCATCATCAGCGAAGCGGATCGGCTGAAAACACTGGTGGATTCATTGCTGGGTCCCGGCCATACGCCACACAAGGAACTCATCAATGTCCATGAGCTGTTGCAGCATGTGCGGCAGCTGCTGATGGCGGATGCGCCGGATGTCGAAATAGATCGCGACTATGATCCCAGCCTGCCGCCACTGGAGCTGGATCGAAATCAGATCATTCAGGCCATGCTCAATCTGGGCCGCAATGCAATTCAGGCCATGCAGAAATCCGGACGTCTGATCTTGCGCACACGTGTACTGACCAATGTCAGCATCGGCACGCGCCGGCATCGACTGGTGGCGTCAATTCAATTTGAAGACAACGGACCTGGCGTGCCTGAACACCTGCAGGACACGTTGTTTTATCCGTTTGTCACCGGTCGTTCTGAAGGCACCGGGCTGGGACTGGCGATCGCGCAGGATCTGGTCAGTCGTCATGGTGGCTTGATCGAGTTTGAAAGCCGGCCGGGACGCACCGTATTTACCCTGTTACTTCCGTTCAATTCACTTCCGAATCCACATGATGCAGCCGATGCCCACAAAACCGCTTAATGTCTGGTTGGTCGATGATGACGCGTCGATACGCTGGGTGCTGGAGCGCGCCCTCAAGCAGGGTGGCATGGTGCCTACGGCGTTCGAGCAGGCGGATTCAGCCTTGTCAGCCTTGCGTCGGTCGCGCCCCGATGTCTTGATGACGGACATTCGTATGCCGGGCCGCAGTGGTCTGGAGTTGCTGGCTGCGATTCGCGAATCGCAGCCAGAATTGCCGGTGATCGTGATGACCGCGCATTCGGATCTTGATAGTGCGGTAGCCGCCTATCAAGGCGGCGCGTTTGAATATCTGCCCAAGCCGTTTGACATTGATCAGGCTGTGGATCTGGTGCGCCGTGCCGCGAATCAGAAAAAGATTCCGGAAGATGTCGTCAGTACCGAAGCCAAACGCATTCCGGAAATGCTGGGTCAGGCACCTGCCATGCAGGAAGTTTTTCGCGCCATTGGTCGCCTGTCACGCTCCAGCATGACGGTGCTGATCAATGGTGAATCGGGCACCGGCAAGGAACTGGTGGCGCGTGCGTTACATCGCCACAGTCCGCGCGCCAGCAAGGCGTTCATCGCGCTCAATACCTCGGCCTTCACCGCTGACTTGCTCGAATCCGAATTGTTCGGTCATGAGAAAGGTTCATTCACCGGCGCCGATGCGCAGCGTCGTGGCCGTTTTGAACAGGCCGATGGCGGCACCTTGTTTCTTGATGAAATCGGCGACATGTCGCCGCAATTGCAGACGCGCTTGTTGCGTGTGCTGGCCGAAGGCGAGTTCTATCGCGTCGGTGGTCAGATACCGGTACGCGTTGATGTGCGGGTGATTGCCGCGACGCACCAGGATCTGTCCGAACGCGTCAAGCAAGGGCTGTTCCGTGAAGACTTGCTGCATCGCTTGAATGTCATCCGTATTGAAGTGCCACCGCTGCGTGCGCGGCGCGATGACATACCGGAACTGCTGCACTCCTATCTCAGCGCCGCAGCGACGGAACTGGGTGTGGAAGCCAAGGTGCTGACCAAGGAAGCCGAGAATGCGCTGCTCGCTTATGACTGGCCCGGCAACGTACGTCAGCTGGTGAACACCTGTCGGCGTCTGACGGTGACTGCGCCCGGTCGCGAAATCAAGGTAGCTGACATTCCTACCGATCTGGGCGGCGCACCCACTGCCAACAGCTTGCAGGAAGAATGGTCACGACAACTCACCGCCTGGGCCGACAAGCGTCTTGCTGCCGGCGGCGCGCCGCTGCTGGATGATGCGATGCCGGAATTTGAACGCACGCTGATTCGCTGCGCGCTACGCAAGACCGAAGGTGGGCGTCAGGAAGCGGCCAAGTTACTGGGCTGGGGCCGTAACACGCTGACCCGCAAGCTGAAAGAACTGGGCATGGATGATGAGTAGCTCAAGACCACTGCGTGTGAGCTACGCAAGACACGGAGTTACTACGGATGCCACTGTAATTCTTCAGCCTGACCTATAGATAAAGATCTGCCACAGCATCGCAAGGAAGCGATACATGCCTGCCGATGGGCCAACAGGGACTGTTCGCTTACAGCCGGCGTACTACCAGCACCACTGTCCAGAACAGACGCTGTTCTACCGGTGGGCACAGCGCCTCAAGCGGGTGTTTCAGTTCGACATCAGTCAGTGCGGGTGTGGCGGTAAAGTAAAGCTCATCGCCAGCATTGAAGCTGCGCTGACGGTCAGGCAGGCGGCAGACAGGATGAGTGATTTAAACATTGTTGTGGCCCCCATAAGTTGGGGGCAATGTTGTCATGCTGGCCTTTCCATGGAAAAGCCAGGAAAGGTAAATAACTCGGACAGCATACATCGTACGAGCGACAACAAGATCAATAGCTTGTGTGCAAGTGCGCCATTGCCTGCATGGGCATCAACAGAAGCTTATGTGCTTGTTAAGCCGCAACACATTACTAATGTCCGGCTGCGTTCCCGGTCGTTACAGGCGTTCGCTCGCCAAGCGCGCGCCTGCCACAAGGGCATCCAGTTTTGCCCAACAGATTTCAGGATGCACCCGCATCATGCCGCAGTCCGTGCCCGCGATGACGTTGTCGCGACCGACCAGTTCGGCATAACGGATTAGTCGTTGTGCGACCAGCTCCGGATGCTCGACGGTATCGCTGCAATGGCTAACCACACCCGGCATGATCTTCTTGCCATCCGGCAGTTTGTGATCTTTGAATACATTCCATTCGAACTCGTGGCGCGGATTGCCGCCTTCTATCGAATAACAACCAACATTCAACTTGTATAGCAGGTCGATCAGATGCCTGAGTTCTATATCGGTTGCATGCGGTCCGTGGTAACTGCCCCAGCACATGTGCAGGCGAACCTGTTCAACAGGGCAGTCACGCAGCGCGTAGTTGAGCAGCTCGATGCGGTTGGCACAGTGGGCACGATACCGGTCAATGTTCCATGTCGGATCTTTCTGCCAGGCATGAGCAATGCCGGGGTCATCGATCTGCAATATCAACCCGGCATCGGTGATGGCGCGGTATTCGTCGTGCAAGGCATCGGCGAGTGCAATCACATACTCTTCATCGTTCGCATAGTGTTGATTGGGCATGGTGAGCTCGATCATCTGCGGCGAGATCGCTGTCAGGAAGCCTGTGGCCTGGTCGATTTTCGCCAGTGCGGATTTGAGATTGCGTATGTCTGACTGCACTGCTTCCTGACCCACGTAACACACGGGCCCCGTGCAGGTAATCACTGGGCTGCGATGCGGAAAAACGCCACCGCGCGCGGCAAAGTATCCGGGAAATTCCTGCAGGTCGCGTTGCGCGGCACCGACGTTGGGGTGTACCTCGCCCGGCTGCAGTTCGTGTTGCGCCATGCCGCTGAGCCGATCACTTACGTAGTGCAGGAAGCTTAACTTGCTGAACTCACCATCACCGATGATACCTATGCCATGGGCGTGCTGTTTTCGTACAACCTGTTCGACGGCCTCGGGTACGCTGACCGGCGCACCCTCCATTTGCGTCGGGCGAATGCCCTTGATACCTGGCGGGCGCGGCAAGGCGCCTACATGCGAGACGCGGATAGGGGCGGTCTGTCTACTTTGTGAATGATTGTTCATGGATGTTGCACGGTCCTTTGTTTTACGTGAATACAAGCTGGCAGGTGTCCCGGTAGTACGGCCAGCCGTTGCAATTCGGCAAACAGTCCTTCGGCAGGCTGGGTACGATCAGTTGCCATCGCATACTGGAAGTCTGAAATTACACGTGGATATCCGTGTTCGTGAAGTTCATATTGTTCTGGTCGGGCTTCAGCTGTGGCCAGAGAACAAAGTCGATTCGGAGTATATGGCGGGTTTTTTGTGAGATTGGTGCGTACCCGGAAATTCTTGTGTACCGATTCCTGCACGCTGGGTTTGCCGGATTCTTGGTAAGCTCCGCCCGATTGCCAGGCGGGACTTGGGCGACACCCACCTTGCCGACGCGATTCATGATGTAAATGAACTGGGGCATGGAGGATTCAGAATTGGATAAAAGAGCTGGAATAGTACGGGGCAAGACGAGGGCAGTCGGCGATTCCCCCGGCTCGGGGCGGAGCATCACCAGTACTTCTAATAGCGCACACACATTTATTTATAGGGTATGCACGCATTTTTCAGGCGCAAAGGCGCACAGTTGAAAGCTGCGATATTTAAAATTGTTACAGAAGGAGATGCTTCATGATCAAGGCACCCATTTTCCGCATCATGGCTGTTTTGCTTCTCGCTCCTGCCGGCTTCGTCGCCGCGCATCATGGCACCGCCGGTTTTTACGACGAGCACAAGAAGGTCAAGGTCGAAGGCGTAGTGAAGGAGTTCCATTGGCGCAATCCGCATTCCGGGCTGTTTGTCGTTGGCAAAGACTCCAACGGCAATGAAGGCACCTTCGCCCTTGAAATGGGCAGCCCCAGCTCACTGGCAAGGGCGGGATACACTCGCCGGACCGTGAAGCCGGGTGACAAAGTTGTGGCGGAAGTTCGGCCTGCTCATACCAACCCCCTTGCGGGTGAGCTGATTTCCAGTGACCTGTGGGTGAATGGCAAGCGTGTCTCAACGATGATCAGTGACCAGGGCAAGGCCAAGGGCGAGGAGTAATCACCATGTCATTGCAATCATTGTGGCGTCAGGCGGCATGTATCCTGCTGGTCAGTGCGCTCACCTCCCAGGCATACGCGCAGGCCAGGTCCAAACCTGATTTGAGCGGTGTCTGGGTGCGACCGGGAACCGGGCGCAACGCAGATGGTACGCAAGCCCATAGAGTGACACCCGCCACTCAGCACTCGAGCTGGACCACAGAATCCCTGTCTTTCACGCCAGAGGGCCGCAAGGCCTTCGATGCCAACATCCCGATCGCAGGCCCGCGTCAAGTGAAGTCAGAGCTGTCCAACGATCCGCGCGACCACGCCAATCCCGTCGGGTTGTATCGAATGATTGCCAGTTCCGGCAATGGTCGTGCGTTTGAGATTCACCAGCACGATGACAGGATCTACATGCTGTTTTCGTACGGGCGCAACTGGCGGATTATTTACACCGACGGCCGGCCTGTAGAAGAACATCCCATCGGACCCTTCTGGTTTGGTAGTTCCTTTGGCAAGTGGGAAGGCGACACACTGGTCATCACGACACTGGATCTGGACGACCGCCAGTGGCTGGATGGTTGGGGCACGCCTATCAGCATGGACGCGCGCGTGACTGAACGTTGGCGGCGTGTGGGGGACAAGGTCGAGTTCAGCTTCACCGTGAATGATCCCACGTACTACACCAAGCCGTGGCATAGCGAGACGCAGACCTTCGCCTTACAAGCGAAGCAGGTCCAGCCGGTGGAAATGATCACTGCGCCAGCAGATATCACGGAATACAACAACACGCTGCTGATTCCTTCCAGCAACAAGGCCGGCAGCAGCGCGAAGTAGTTGGGTACCGGGGCGCGTTGACAGTCCTTGGGTCACGTTTCGTCTGGCCCGCTTGATGGCTTGCTTAACCCGTGAGATTTGGTGTGTGACTGAAGGTCGAGTTCTGACACACGCTGAGGAGTTTGTGTTGCACTGCAAGAACCGAAGGGTGTGGGGACAGCCGAAGGAGTTCCCGTTCTGATCCTGCAGGATGTACAACCTGAAGGAGCTAACAATTCTTCGCGGATTTTTGACCGTACGTCGGTATTGTGGCGACTTGGCCGAATAACGGCGCGTTTGATCCTGGTAGAGGTGTGTTATGCGAGGACTGAATTTTTCAACTCTGGCAGCGCTGGCACTGCTGGTCCCCGTGGAATTCGGGTTTGCCCATCACGGTACGGCGGGTTTTTACGACCAGACCAAGAAGGTCAGGATTGAAGGCGTAGCGAAGCAGTTTGCGTGGCGCAATCCACACGCCGGGCTGTTCCTGACCGGCAAGGATGCTGCGGGCAAGGAAGTGACCTATGTGCTTGGAAATGGGTAGTCCGAACACGCTGGCGAAGCTGGGATTCAATCGCCTCAGCATCAAGCCCGGCGACAAGGTAGTAGCGCAGGTGCATGTGGCCTTCAGCAATCCGCTGGCGGGTGAAGCCGAGGCCCGGTTCATTGAAGTGAACGGCAAGCAGGTCGCGACGTCCGACGCGGCGGAGGAGTAGCCATGGAATTGCATCGTCACATGAGTTTGCTGCTGGTAGCGGTGTGTATGGCGGCGGCGCCCGCCTATGCGCAGCAAGCGGCCAAGCCGGCTGCGCCTGCTGCGGCATTTTCGCCTCGCGATTTCGGTGGGGTGTGGGGCAAGCCCGGCGGACCTCGTGGCAGTCCCGATCGCGTCAACGAACCCAGAATCGTTCGTCCGGAATCGGGCTGGAGCAGCGAGAAGTTGCCGTTCACTCCCGAAGGGCGCGCTGCCTTCGAAGCCAACAAACCCACGGGTGGTCCCCGGCAGGTGAAAGGGGAAATGTCGGCCAACGACCCGCGCGACACGGGCAATCCGCTGGGCCTGTATCGAACCATCCAGTTCTCCTCAGCCAGTCGCGCGTTCGAGTTCGGCACTTTGAACGGCAACTTCGTACAGATGTTTTCGGTAGGGCGCATCTGGCGCGTCATTCATATGGATGGCCGGGCGGTTCCCGAACAGATCGTTGCCGGACCGTTCTGGTATGGACAGTCGGTGGGCAGGTGGGACGGCGACACACTCGTGATCACCACTCAGTCGCTCGACGGCCGGCAGTGGCTGGATTCGTGGGGAACGCCCATCAGTCTGGATGCACGTATCGAGGAGCGCTGGCGGCGTGTTGCGCCCGATGAATTGCAGCTGACCATTACCGTCAACGATCCGACTTATTACACCAGGTCATGGACCAGCCTTCCTGAACGGTTCCGCCGGCAGCCCAGGGACGTAGAGGTGGAAGAGATCATTTACGCGCCGGTGGATATCGAGGGGTACGGCCGGGAAATCCTGGCGCCGTCGAGCAACAGCGCGACCAGGTAAGTGTTGCTGAGGTTATACGCGGATGTCCCGGCAAGGTTGTGCTGTGCATCCGCAGTAAACTTGTCGAGTTATTTTTGCTGACGCTATCAGTGAATGTACGGTGCTACTGAATAGCATGGTCTGTATTTTCTGCGTACCGCAGGGGAAGTTAAATGGATCGTCGAAGCTTCATCGTCGGTGGCATGTCCGCGGCTGCACTCGCGACACAGTTCTCGCCGCTGGCGTTTGCGCAGAGCAAGAAGAAAGGCGCATTGCTGTTCAACCGCATTGGCCCCTTTACATCGGAACTCTACATTGCCAACACCGATGGCACGGGCGAACGCAAGCTGCTGCAGGACACCATCCTTGAATACCACGCCAGCTTCTCTGCAGATGGACAGACACTGATATTCACAGGCGAGCGCAATGGCCTGGGTCAGGCCGATATTTTTCTGGCCCGCACCGACGGCACCAATTTACGACGACTGACCGATTCTCCCAACGTGGACGATCAAGCCGTGTTGTCGCCCGATGGCTCAACGCTTGCGTTCATTTCTACTCGTGATGGTTTTCGCACCAACGTCTGGACATCGAACCTGAAGACGGGAAAATTGCGCAACCTCACCGGTAGCATCAAACCCGATCAGGAAGACCGGCAGAACGGCTATTTCCGTCCAGCCTGGTCGCCGGATGGACAATGGCTGGCATTCTCTTCCGACCGCAACACCGAATGGCGGGGACACCACAACGGCGAAGGCTGGGAACACACACAGGAACTCAGCATTTATGTGATCCGTGCTGACGGCACAGGATTCCGGCGGCTTGCTTCGCGACCGGATCACTGCCTGGGTATGCCCAAATGGTCACCGGACGGCAAGCGCGTGATCTACTACCAGTGCCTGACCGAAACCTCCTGGGATGCACGTCGTCCGGATCTGGTCGACAAGGCTGTTTCGCAGATCGTGTCCGTGGACGTGGCGACCGGCGAACGATTCATGCACGCCTCTGGTCCCGGGTTGAAACTTTACCCGCAGTTCATCAACGCACAGGAAGTCGGTTATCTGATGAAGGGCAAGGAGGAAGGTCTGTATTTCACCTCGGGCAAGCCCGCAGTGAAAATCTCCGGTACGCGCGCGCTCGCCGGTATGGTCACCGGATGGATCGAAGGTTGCGTATGAAAAGGTAACGTTCACGCCTGCCTGGAAACAGAACACGCCGATCTACAGCTGGGACGCGGACTACGATTACTACTACACGCGAGCCATGCCACAGCTCTCGCATGACGGCAAGCTGGCTTACACCGATCATCCCGGCGACGGCTCGGTGATGATCTCGGATCCGGATGGGTCCAACCAGCAGCGCATCTATGGCGGACCAGGCATCAGGGGACGATCATTCCAGGCGGTGTGGTCACGCGACGGCCAATGGGTCGCATTCGGCTTCGGCGGCTGGTTCTACAATCGTGACACACAGAAGAACGTCATCATGCGTGTGAAGCGCGATGGCACCGGCGCGGAAATACTGACGGACGGCAAGAGCAACTGCGGCTTCCCAAGCTGGTCTGCGGACGGCAAGCGTATTGTCTATCGCCTGTTCGGTACGGAAGGCGGCGGTTTGCGCATCCTGAATGTGGAAGACAAGAGCGTGCAGATGCTGACCAATGACGAGGACAATCTGCCGGACTGGTCGCCCGACGGCAGCCGCATTGTGTTCACACGCAAGATGCGCAATGCCAACTTCGATGTGTTCACCATCCGTCCTGATGGAACCGATCTGCGCAAACTGACGGATTCGCGTGGTACCGACGGTCACGCCGTCTGGACGCACGACGGCAAGATTCTTTACAGCAGCGGTATCTACGGCTTCAAGGATGAGGCGGTAACATACGACAGGAATTTCCAGCCCTATGGCGGGATCTTCATCATGAACGCCGATGGCAGCGGCAAACGCCTCCTCACCGACAGTCCTTGGGAAGATGCGACTCCCGTATACATACCGTCGCAATTCCTTTCTAAAGGCTAGGGTCTGTTAAGGAAGCTCTGATTTATTGCCGATTCGTCATTGCGAGCAGCCTTTAGCCACGAGCAAAGCGCGGTGGGAAGCAATCTCAACTGATTGATTTTGCATGGCAGACAGATTGCTTCGTCGCGGACTCCTCGCAATGACGGAGTTAATCAGACCTTCCTTAAAGCTCAGTGGGCCACCTTGGTGTCGCCTTTAAGGTCCGCATACACCTCGCGTACAAAGCGATCGACCGTGATATCACTCTGTGGAACTTTTGGATCCAGTCCTTCTGTAACCCGTGCAGCAAGCACCTCTTGCTCGCTCTTGCCCTGTGCAATAAGTGCAGCCACACGATCACGGACTGTCAGCATCAATTGACGTTGGGTAATAACTGTTGCGCGATCAGATATGGGTCCTCCATGGCCCGCAATGATCCTGGTGTCCGGACCGGAAAGTTTGATGAGCGTATCCAGGCCGTCGATGTTGCCCTGAAAAGTCCCGCCGCTGGCGAGATCGATGTGTGGGTACGGTGTAGGTCTGAATAAGTCGCCTACTACGATGATATCGAGACCCGGAAAGTGAACCAACGTGTCGCCGTTGGTGTGGGCGCGCGGTATCGCGATCAGGCGAATATCCTGACCATTGATATTCAGTGTCAGATTGCTGTCGTAGACAATTCGCGGTAATGCTGCGTCAGCAACCGGTGGTTTACGCTGCATCATGCTGGCGCGTACCTGCTGATGTGCGACGATGGTCGCACCCAGGCGGGCAAAGTATTCATTGCCCCCGGTATGATCGCCATGCACATGAGTATTGATCACGTACCGGATCGGTTGCGAACTCAACTGCTTGATTGCTGCCTCGATCTTCGGACCCAGAGGCGCAAACTGTGCATCAATCATGAGCACGCCATCCTGGCCCGTCAGCACGCCGACACTGGAACCCTGGCCACCGAAATCCAGCACATGGAAGTTGTCGGTAATCTTGTGCGTCTTGACTTCGACTTTGCTCAAGTCCCGAGTGGCTTGCCCATGAGCGAGCGAGATAATCAATGCACAGGCACCAATCCCGAACAGCCATCGGACGCCGCTTCGGACAACCCATCGCTGCGGCAAGACTTCATGATGCACTACCAACATGGCAAACGCTCCTCATCACTTTCCAGAAACCCACACTCGAACCAACGGCTACATGCGCATGTGACGGACCAGATTCATCCGGTCAAGAATGCGACTGGCAATTTCTTCAACACTGGTTTCGGTTACATCGATAAATGGCACGCCGAAGCGCTCGAACATGGTTTGCGCGGTGCGCACTTCGTACTGCACCTGCTGCGCCGAGGCGTAGCGGCTGCCGGGTCGGCGTTCATTGCGGATCTGTTGCAGTCGTTCCGGCTTGATGGTCAGGCCGTACAGCTTGTGTTTGTAGGGCTGCAGCACCTTGGGCAGGCCGCTGGTCTCAAGCTCTTCGTCCGTCAACGGATAGTTGGCGGTGAAGATGCCGTACTGCAATGCCATGTACAGGGAAGTAGGCGTCTTGCCGGAGCGGGAAACGCCAATCAGGATGACATCGGCGCTGCGGTAATCACGTGCGCCTGAGCCATCGTCATTGGCCAGCGCGAAGTTGGTGGCGTCAATGCGCGCTGAATGCGCCGGATCGGAGACGCCGTCGTGAGTGCTGCGTCCGGTTACATGCGCCGAACGCATGTTCAGTTCCGCTTCCAGCGGCGACAGGAAGGCATCGAAGAAATCGAGGAACAGTCCCCGGGCCTGTTTGACGATGGCGCGAATGTCATCATCGACCAGGGTGCAAAAAATGATTGGCTGGACTTGCTCTGCCTGACCGATGGTATTGATGCGTTCCACTACGCCGTGAGCTTGTTCAGGCGTAACCACGAACGGCATGGTAACCGTACGAAATTTCACGCCCTCGAATTGTGACAGCAGACTGAGGCCGAGCGTCTCGGAGGTGACGCCGGTTCGATCCGACACAAAACACACCGTGCGCATGCATCAGCCTGTTTTGATGCCGGCCAGGAACAGCCAGGTTTCAACCACCGTATCGGGATTGAGCGACACGCTGTCGATACCCTGTTCCATCAACCAGCGCGCCAGGTCAGGATGATCGGAAGGTCCCTGACCACAGATACCGACATACTTGCCGTGTTTTTTGCACGCGACGATGGCCATCGACAACAAGGCCTTCACGGCATCATCACGTTCATCAAACAATTTGGCGACGATGCCTGAATCGCGATCCAGACCCAGCGTCAGTTGCGTCATGTCATTCGAGCCAATCGACATGCCATCGAAGTACTCCAGATAACGATCCGCCAGCAATGCATTGGTGGGTAACTCGCACATCATGATCAGCTTCAGGCCATTCTCGCCACGCTTCAGGCCATTAAGCGCCAGCAGTTCGGTGACCTGCCGCGCTTCATTGACGGTACGCACGAACGGCACCATCACCTGCACATTAGTGAGTCCCATTTCTTCACGCACCATGCGCAGCGCGCGGCATTCCAGCTCAAAGCAGGGGCGGAAATTTTCATCGATGTAACGCGACGCGCCACGGAAACCCAGCATCGGATTTTCTTCGTGTGGCTCGTACAAGGCGCCGCCAATCAGGTTGGCGTATTCATTTGACTTGAAATCGGACAAACGCACGATCACTGGTTCAGGCGCGAACGCTGCGGCAATCTGCGCGATACCTTCGCACAACTTGTCAACGTAGAAACTCACCGGATCAGCATAACCAGCCATCTGCTTGCGGATCGTGTTCTTCAGTTCAACATCAAGCCTGTCGAAATCCAGCAACGCCTTGGGATGCACGCCAATCATGCGATTGATGATGAATTCCAGACGCGCCAGTCCGACGCCTTGATGCGGAATACCCGCGAATGCGAACGCCCGATCCGGGTTGCCGACGTTCATCATGATGCGTATTGGCGAGGGTGGCAGCGAATCCAGCTCAATCTGCTTGTGCTCGAAACCCAGCAGGCCATCGTAAACAAAGCCGGTATCGCCTTCCGCGCAGGACACCGTCACTGCCTGACCATCCTGAATCAGGGTCGTTGCATCGCCGCAACCCACCACCGCCGGAATACCCAGCTCGCGGGCAATAATCGCAGCGTGACAGGTACGGCCGCCGCGATTGGTGACAATCGCCGAGGCGCGTTTCATCACCGGTTCCCAATCGGGATCAGTCATGTCGGCAATCAGCACATCACCCGGCTGCACGCGATCCATTTGCGTTACATCGCGAACGATTCTGGCGCGACCTTCGCCAATGCGCTGGCCGATGCTGCGGCCTTCCACCAGCACTTTGGAGCGCGACTTGAGCGTGTAACGCTGAATGCTGCGGCCCGCGCGGCTTTGTACTGTCTCGGGCCGCGCCTGCAGGATGAATATCTGGCCGGTGTTGCCATCCTTGCCCCATTCGATGTCCATCGGACAGCCATAGTGTTCTTCGATGGTCAGCGCCTGACGCGCCAGGATTTCAATGTCTGCATCGTTGAGTGAAAACCGAGTTCGATCTACTTCCGGCACATCAATCGTGGTGACGCGTTCCTGTGCGCCCGGTTCTGCGTAAACCATCTTGATGGCTTTGGCGCCGAGATTGCGGCGCACGATCGACTTGCGGCTGGCGCGTAGCGCCGGCTTGTAAACATAGAACTCATCCGGGTTCACCGCGCCCTGCACCACGGTTTCGCCCAGACCATAAGAACTGGTAATGAACACCACATCGCGAAATCCGGAGTCGGTATCGAGCGTGAACATCACGCCACTGGCGCCCACATCACTGCGCACCATGTATTGCACGCCCACTGACAGCGCCACCAGTGAATGGTCAAAGCCCTGATGCACGCGATAGGCTATGGCGCGATCATTGAACAGGGATGCAAAAACCTCATGCATGGTATGCAGCAATGCTGTTTCACCGCGCACATTCAGGAACGTTTCCTGCTGGCCGGCAAAGGAAGCTTCCGGCAGATCTTCAGCGGTGGCCGATGAGCGCACTGCGACGGCGATATTCTTGCCGCCATCCATCTTGCGGAATGCTTGCAGCACTTCGGTATTCAGCCGCTCAGGAAAGGGGGTCTCCAGAATCCACTGGCGAATCTGCGCGCCGGTACGGGACAGCGCCTGCAGATCTTCCACATCCAGATCTTTCATCGCTGTCTTGATGCGTATATCGAGGCCGCCCTGTTTGAGAAAATCCCGGTAAGCATCGGCGGTAGTGGCATAGCCATCCGGCACCAGAATTCCCAGCCCCGACAGCAGCCGCAACATCTCTCCAAGGGAAGAGTTCTTGCCGCCCACCAGTTCCACATCGGCCCTGCCCAGTTCATTGAAGGGAATTACATAGCGATTCATGAGAGTCCTTGAAATTATTGCCAGTCAATCAATTCAGTACATTAATCAGTCACGTTCGCGCCAGACAGCGACCAGTGATTTGATCTTCATCCACACTGACAGACGCTCGTCGGAAAGTGCGTCCAGAAAATCCGACAGTCGCTTTGACTTGGCGATGGTGTAGACCGTGAGTCCTGTGGTGCAGAGGAAAACAGCGGCGAAGATCAGCAGCTTGTGCGCAAAAGGAGCTTCCGCCTCTGCCAGCAGATTCATGCCGAGAAAGCCGGTGACCACGGTGCCGATCAGGCCCAGTATGGTTACCACTGTCAGCCGCACCACCGTGTTGGCCTGACGACGCAGGCTGTCCGCATCCAGGTAGCCATTCATGTCAGCGATGCGTTCTTTCACTTCGACATAGAGTGGATCGAGTCCGAGATGCCTGGAACACATGTGGAACAATGCCCGTACCTGCGCGCGTTCCGATACTTCGTGAAACCAGTAGCGGTGGGTGAAACGCAGGAAGCCTTCAAAGCTGGCGCGAATCGAGCGCTTGAAGCGCCGCACGCTGGCGGCATCGCCCACGTTCAGCGCCTTGAGTGCTTCTACCAGCCGGTCTGATGACATCAGCAGCGCGGCTTTCTGGAAGTGCGCAATCAGGAACAGCAGAAAATGCTGATGGCGAAACTGCGCCAGCACACCCCGGTCACGACAGCAGTAGAACGTGCTGTTGGCGTCGCCGATGACGATCAACGCATGACCATTGCACAGATAGCGAGTGTTGGGTGCGGCGCCGGCGTTTACCCAGAAGCGGTCATAACAATACTGTTGCTCAAAATCAGCCAGGTGCTGTTCCGCGTAGGGCATATTGCCCGCACCCGGATCACCGCCGGTCACCATGCCGAGGCGAATGAAATCATTGCGAGTCAGGGCGGTGGGCTGATCGAGCGCCAGGAACGCCATGAGCGGCATGCGGTAGTACTCAATCTGGCGAAACCTCAACACACCGGCGCGGTCGGTGTGGTCCGCCACCAGCGGCTCCAGCAGAAACGACCAGTGTGCCGCAATGTGTGGCGCACGATGTTCGGCTACATGCGCCAGAAACACTTCGCGTTGTTGCGCATCGGAACGCGCCAGCACCGACCCATCGACACCCAGCCATTCGACATTGTGCATGCAGTGCAATGCCTGGCCATGCTCATCCCAGCCAGCCGGATAGGCACGGCCAAAGCGGTATAGCAACTCCTGCGCCTGCGACAGGGGCAGATTGTCGGCGGCCAGTTCAACGTTGAGAATGACCACATCAACGTCGAAGAAGAAATACAGATCAATATGCACGATGCTCAGGTGCAGCGGCGGCTGACCTGGATGGGTCGTAACGCGCACCCCGGCAATGTCGTGACGGCGAAACACCCGCATCGGCGAACCCGCACCATGTTTGTCAGCATCGCGTCGCGAGCGGCCCTCGCCATAAAGAAAACTCTGCACATAGGGCAGGAAGGTGACAAATTCATTGTAGTGCCGCTCATGGAAACGATCCGAGCTACCGGTGTACTCGTCCACCACTTCTCGCCACGGCGACGCGTCACCCATCGCACTCAGCAGTTCCCAGGGTTTGCGATGCCGGGACTGCTGCCCGGTACTGACTGGCAACAGGCGCAGTGGCCAGAGCAGCACCTGACGCAAGTGGCGCACGGTTGGCGCGGACTCAATCACGAGCCTGTCGCTGGTTTGTTGTTCTTGCAACATAGGCCGATTCCATCAGATCATCAGATGGTCGTTATTAACCCGCTCGCCGTATTCTACGCAATACAGTGTGGGTTCTTTTATGCTTTCTTCGGATGAGCAACCTTGAGTGCCATCGGTGCATCAAATACTTTAAACAGGTCGTAGGGTTAGTTAAGGGGTGGCAAATGGCTGGTGTAATTGAAATCAATGCAGCGCAGGGCCTGGACGGTGATGACGCTGCCCAGGGTTGGGGTCGCTTGCGGATTTTGGTCATCGCGCTGTGTTTCCTGCTGTCGATGCTCGACGGCGCGGACTTGCTGGTGATGTCGTTCGTTGCGCCGCGTCTCGCCGAGCAATGGTCGGTTTCAGCTGAAAGCCTGGGTGTGTTATTCAGCGCCAGCCTGGCCGGTATGGCGCTCGGCTGCCTGTTCGTCGCGCCGCTGGCAGACCGGTTTGGTCGCCGCGTGATGATTCTCGGCGCGCTGGCGCTGGTTTCCGCCGCCATGATCATTTCAGGCTTTGTCACTACTGTTTCGCAATTGATGCTGGCGCGCCTGTTCGTCGGCATCGGCGTGGGCACGATTGGCGTTTCCATGACAGCCATGGCTGCCGAATATGCGCCGCGACGCTTCGCCAATTTCGCCGTCGGCTTTGTGCAGGCAGGCTGGCCGCTGGCGTCAGTAATCACGGCGTTTGTGGCGGTGGCCGTCATTCCGCAAAGCGGTTGGCAAGTGCTGATGGTGGGCATTGGTGTGCTCAGTGCGCTGCTGCTGGTCATCGTGACCTTGTTCCTGCCGGAGTCGATGGTGTTTCTGGTCAAACGGCAACCTGCGGGCGCACTGCAAAAACTCAACAAGTTGCGACACCGGCTCGACCTTGCGCCGCTGACCGTACTGCCGGAAAGAGCGAAGGACGGCGCCAAATTCAGCGTTGCGGCCCTGTTCCATGATGGCCGTACCCGGTCGAGCATCCTGCTGTGGACGGCGGTGACGCTGGGTTATTTTGTGCTCTATTTCGTCATTTCCTGGATTCCGAAACTGTCGGCACAGGCGGGTTTGCCGGTGGCCGACGCAATTTATGCCGGTGCGACCTACAACGCGGGTGCGTTTGTGGGTACTACCGCCATTGGCTGGCTTGCGGTTCGCTATCAGGTCAGTCGGGTGATTGCTGTTTTCTTTGGCTTTGCAGTGATTGCCATGCTGGTGTTCGGTGGGGTATCCCTGTCGGTGACCCTTACCCTGATTGTTGCGGGCTGTATCGGCATGACCGTGGGTGGTGGATTCAATGGTTTCTGGGGGCTGGCAGCAATGCTGTATCCAGCGGAAATGCGCGGCACGGGTGTGGGCTGGGCCTTGGGTGTGGGCCGGATTGGCGCGGTGCTCGGGCCTATTGTCGGCGGTTTCCTGGTCGGCGCGGATTTGCCGATCAGCGTCATTTTTGCGATCTATTCTGTGCCGCTGGTCATCGCCGCCCTGCTTTGTCTGATGATCAGGATGCCGGAGGCCAGCACATGATACGCAACAGCGACCAGATGATGGTTAACAGACCCTGATGCGATGAACACCAAAGTTACCCAGCCACTGGTGCCACTGGCCGCGCACACCCTGCCGTGGTTCGGATTGTTGGCGCTGGCCATTGGGGTGGCGCCGTTCGCAGTGGCCGATGCAACCTTGCAGCATCCGGTGCTGGGCCTGGCAGGGCTGGTGCTGTTGTTGGTGGAGTTGGCCATCACCCGCCTGTTGCCCGGGTTGCGGCAACGCAAAAGTGTGCAGGTGCTGTTCGACATTCTGGCGCTGGCGATATTTGCCACACTGATGAGCGCGGCTACCGGCGGACTCGAAAGCCATTGCTGGCGTTGTACTTGTTGCCCATGACGGCGGCGGCGATCGTGCTGAGCCGGATTGGTTTCTTGCTGCTGGCGCTGCTGGTACTGATGGCTTTTCTATTGCTGGCCTGGCTGACGCCGGTGAATATCCTGTCATCGGCTTTTGTGATTCGTCTGATCGGCACGGTGGCGCCGGTGCTGATCGCCACCGGTTCCATTTCGATACTGATGAGCCACATGCAACGCGCCGAGCAACAGATCCGCGATCTGTCGGCAACCGACGCACTGACCGGCTTGTTGAACCTGCGCGCCTTCGAGCAATTGCTGGAACAGACCCATCAGCAGGCGGAACGCACCGGTCATGCCTACAGTCTGGCCGTGATTGACCTCGACAATCTGGTGGAAATCAACGCCGCGCATGGTCATGAAGCGGGCAACCAGATGCTGCTGGCGGTGGCGCAAGCGGTGCAACATTCCATCCGCAGTGCCGATACCGCAGCGCGGCTGGGCGGCAATGAGCTGGCGGTGTTGTTGCAGGGCGCGGAACCCGCCATTGCGCATACCGTGGCGCAGCGCATTCGCAACAGCGTCTATGCGGGCACGATCTCGGTGGCCAATCGTTTGCTGCGCGCCAATGTCAGTATCGGCGTGGCCAGCTTTCCGAAAGAGCGGTTCTCGGCGCGGGAACTGCTCAACCAGGCCGCGCAGCGCATGCAGAAGGATCGCGCCTTGCGTCGTCCTGCAGACAGGCCATAGGGCAGTCCACAGGTCAGACCGGGCGTGCTGGCGCTACCCACTTTGTAAACGTGACATCTGGCCTCGATGTGTACAATGACGGCCCCTCCCAGCAGCCCATTCAGCCTTTGATGAGCACCGCAGCCGCCGCCATTCCCAGCGCCACCTGGCGTGATTACTACGAACTCGGCAAGCCGCGGGTGGTGATGTTGATTGTGTTCACCGCGCTGGTCGGCATGTTGCTGGCTGTGCCGGGCTGGCCGCCGCTGAATGCGCTGATCTTCGGCAATCTCGGCATTGGTCTGGCCGCATCCTCGGCAGCCGCCATCAATCATGTGCTGGATCGTCGCTTTGATCGTGACATGCGGCGTACCCAGGGTCGGCCCATTCCGCTGGGCCATGTCACCAGCGGCCAGGCGCTGGCTTACGCCGTGTTGCTGGGTGTGGTGTCGATGCTGATGCTGGTGTTGTGGGTCAACTGGTTGACCGCCGTGCTGACCTTTGCCTCGCTGATCGGCTACGCCGTTGTCTACACCGTCTGGCTCAAACACGCCACGCCGCAGAACATTGTGATTGGTGGCGCTGCCGGCGCTGCGCCGCCGATACTGGGCTGGACGGCTGCGACCGGCAGCCTGCATCACGACGCGCTGTTGCTGTTCCTCATTATCTATGTATGGACGCCACCGCACTTCTGGGCGCTGGCCATTGCGCGTCGCGATGACTACGCCAAGGTGGGCATTCCCATGTTGCCGGTGGTATATGGCATCGAATTCACGCGGCTGCACATCCTGCTGTACACCATCCTGTTGTTGCTGGTGACCTTGCTGCCCTACCTGAGCGGCCTGGCCGGGCTGACCTATCTGGCTTCGGCATTGATTCTCGGTGTCATTTTCATTGGCTACGCGCTGCGCCTGATGTACCGGCCAACGACCCGGCTGCCCATGCAGACCTTCGGTTTTTCGATCACTTACCTGGCGTTGCTGTTTGCCATGCTGCTGGTGGATCACTACCTGCGTCTGTACTGGTAGGGCATGGCCCGCAAACAATCCATCGGCTTGATTCCCTGGCTGTTGCTGGCAGTGACGGCGCTGATTGCCTATGGCTCGCTGTATCCCTTCGATTTCAACTTCGATGCCAGCCATCCCACGCTCAAGGCAGCCTTCCAGCAGTTGAGCTGGGCGCGTGCCGGCCGTGCTGATCGCGTGCGCAATGTTTTGCTGTATGCCCCTCTGGGTTTCTGTTTGATGCTGTGGCTGCGCAGCCGGGTCGGCGTCGTGCTGGCCGCCTTGCTGGCCACCGCGCTGGGTTCGATCCTGTCCCTGTGTATTGAAGTGGCGCAGGTTTACCTGAGCATTCGTGTGCCCAGCCTGCGTGATGTGGCGTTGAATGCAGCCGGCAGTTTGCTGGGTGCAGTGGCTGGAGTGGTGTGGCGCAGTCTCAGCGCCCTGGTGTATCTGCCACCGAACACGCGCACGCGCCCCGGCGATCGCAGCGCCCTGCTGCTGTTGTGTGTATGGGTGCTGTGGCGTCTGGCCGATTTTGAACTGGCGCTGAGTCTGACGCGCCTGAAGCAGGCCCTGCGACCACTGCTGGAATGGAGCTTTTCACTGCCACTGACACTGAAATTTCTGTTGATGTGGCTGGTGATTGCGCAAGCAGTGTTGAGCTACGCCAATCGTCAGCGCAGTAATGAAGCGCTGCTGGCGGTCATCGCGACCGTGATGTTCGGGCGTCTGTTGTTCGTGACGCCTGCGTTCATTCCTTCAGAATTGCTGGCGCTGCTGCTGCTGTTGCCGACGCTGATCATCCTGCACAAGTTCAGTGGCACACCACAAAGCATCATCGTGCTGTTGCTGTTTGCTGTCCACTTTCTGTACCAGCGTCTGGCGCCGATGAATTTCTCCGGCTCGCCGCACAGCTTCGACTTCTGGCCGTTCATGAGCTGGATTCATCAGGACATGCCGATTGATGCCAACCTGCTATTGAGCAAGTTATTCATGTTCGGCGCGCTGATCTGGTTGCTCAAGGATGTGGGCCTGCCCATGCAGAGCGCAATGATTTTGGTGGTAGCTACTGTGATGGCCCTGGAAATCCTGCATCTGTGGCAACCCGGACACAGCAGTTCGCTCACTGATCCGGCGCTGGCGCTGGTCATGGGCTTGCTGATGCGGCTGGTCAGCGACGAGCGCAAGCCCAGATCTTCCGGCCTCAAGCATCGCTAACCCGGCTTTTACTCAAGTAAACGATGGATATTTCACATCTCGTAGACAAGTTGAATGATGCGCAGCGGCAGGCGGTCACGGCGTCAATTGGCCCCGCGCTGATACTGGCGGGCGCCGGCAGCGGTAAAACCCGCGTGCTCACCCATCGCGTTGCCTGGCTGGTGGAAGTGGAGAATGTCTCGCCGCACAGCATCATGGCGGTCACGTTCACCAACAAGGCTGCCGGTGAAATGCGCGCGCGCATCGAACAGATGCTGCAGATGCCCACCGCGCCGCTGTGGATTGGCACCTTTCACGGTATTGCACATCGCCTGCTGCGTCTGCACTGGCGCGAAGCACGCCTGCCCCAGACCTTCCAGATTATTGATGCCGATGATCAGCAGCGCGCCATCAAGAAGATCATCAAGGCGATGAATCTGGATGAAGCGCGCTGGGTGCCCAAGGAAATCACCTGGTTCATCAACAACAACAAGGATGCTGGCATCCGTCCAAAACAGATGAAGGATGAGGGCGATCCCAGTCGTCGCCAGTTGATTCGAATCTATGAGGCGTATCAGGAAGCCTGCGAGCGCGGCGGCATGGTGGACTTTGCCGAGTTGCTGCTGCGGGTGGTTGAACTGCTGCGCGACAACGCTGCGGTGATGGAACATTATCGGCGTCGTTTCCAGCATGTGCTGGTGGATGAATTCCAGGATACCAACGCCATTCAGTATCAATGGTTGCAACTACTGGTGGGTTCACAAGGCAACCCGTTTGTGGTGGGTGACGATGATCAGTCCATCTATGGCTGGCGCGGCGCCAAGGTGGAGAATCTGCAACAGTTCAAGCGCGACTTTCCGCGCGTGCAGACTTTTCGTCTGGAACAGAACTATCGCTCCACTGGCAATATCCTCAATGCCGCCAACAAGCTGATCGACAATAACAGTGGCCGCCTCGGCAAGAATCTGTGGACCAGTGGCAGCGATGGCGAACCCATCAAGCTGTACTCCGCCTATAACGAGCGGGACGAAGCCGACTTTGTGGTCAACCGCATCCGCGAGTGGGTGACCAAGGGTGGTCAACGCAGCGAATGCGCCATCCTGTATCGCGCCAATGCCATCTCACGTGTGTTTGAAGAAGCGATGATCTCGGCGCGTATGCCCTACAAGGTATACGGCGGTTTGCGCTTCTTCGAGCGTGCGGAAATCAAGGATGCACTGGCTTACTTGCGCCTGGTCCAGAATCGCGGTGATGACGCTTCGTTTGAAAGGGTGGTGAACTTGCCTACCCGTGGCATCGGTCTAAAGACGCTCGATGTCCTGCGTGACTACGCACGCGCCAATGCCTGCACGATGTGGCAAGCCGGTGGCGCCTGCATGAAGGAACTGGGTCCCAAGGCCGGTGGCGCATTACATGCATTCATGTTGTTGATTGAACGCATGGATAACGATACTCGCAACCTGCCACTGCATGAACAGGTGGATCATGTCATCGCGCATAGCGGCCTGATCACGCATCACCAGAAAGAGAAAAGCAGCAATCGCGGTGGCGCTGAAGCCCGTGTGGAAAACCTTGAAGAACTGGTCAGTGCCGCGCGTGGCTTTGACGCCGAAAGTGTCAGCAGCGAAGAAACTGCCGAGATGACGCCACTGGCTGCATTCCTTGCCCACGCCGTGCTGGAATCCGGTGAAGGGCAGGCTGATGCCGGTGAAGACAGCGTGCAGATGATGACCCTGCACACCGCCAAGGGGCTGGAATTTCCCGTGGTGTTTCTGTGCGGTCTGGAAGAAGGCTTGTTTCCGCATCAGCGCTCCAGCGCCGATCCCTCCGGCATGGAGGAAGAGCGCCGGCTTTGCTATGTGGGTATTACCCGCGCCATGCAGCAGTTATATCTCAGCTATGCCGAGACAAGACGGCTGCATGGCATCGACAGCCATGGTTCACCCTCGCGTTTTATCCGCGAGATACCCGACAATCTGCTGGAAGAAATCCGTCCGCGTATCCAGGTATCACGGCCGGTGTACACGCCACAATCATATTCACATACACGTTCATCCAGCATCCGCGAAGAAGCGCCCGATGGCATGTATCTTGGTCAACGGGTACGCCATGGAAAATTTGGTGATGGTGTGGTGCTGAACATTGAAGGTCAGGGCACGCATGCCCGAGTCGAGGTTCGTTTTGAACGACAGGGCAGCAAGTGGCTGATGCTGTCGTACGCCAATCTGGAGGCTTTGTAGGCTGTGACCAGGTTCTAAGAGTGGATTTGTAGCAGGGTCACTGATAAAACAGAACTTGAGAAAGGAGGCTGGCAAGCATCAGGAGCAGTCACTCTGGCCGTCACTGTGGCGGGAGCGTCATATCGGCATGCTGTAATGGGGACTCGCCGTGACAGACAACCAATTTTTGCCTGAGCAGCAACGCTTGGCGTTGCGGGTGCAACAGGCGCAGACCGAACAGCTGTATCGGCAGACGCGCGGTGCGCTGGCCGGGATGGCGGTGGTGGCTACGGTGCTGTGTGTCCTGCAGTGGACCGTGGTGCCGCACCGACAACTGCTGTGGTGGTTGGGCGTGCTGCTGTCGACCGGGCTCGCCCGGGCGGCGTTGTTGCTGGCCTATGAGCGCGCCCGACCCGCTGGCGGCGAGGCCTTGCTCTGGGCACATCGACATACGCTCGGCACCCTGTTTTCCGGCCTGCTTTGGGCAGTGCCGGCGCTGTTTTTCTGGCCGCAGAGCTCGCCACTGCATCAGCTGATCTGGTGTCTGTGCATCCTGCCGCTGTCAGCCGCTTCAGTGGTTACCTACTACGCCTGCACACCTTCCTATCTCGCTGCGCTGCTGCTGACATCGGTACCGCTGGCCGTGCGTCTGCTGGTCGAGGGAGGAGCGGTGTTCACCGTGCTGGGTCTGCTCTGCGTGTATTTCATCTACACGCTGACGCGCGCTGGCAAGCTGCTGCATACCGAGAACCTGGCAACGCTCGAAACCGGTTTTCGCAATCAAGCCCTCAGCCTGAACCTGCAACAGGAAATCGCCGAGCGTGCGTTTACACAGCGTGAGCTGGAGCAGCGCAATGAACAACTGCAAGGCGCATTAGGCAGTGTCAAACAGCTCAGCGGTCTGCTGCCCATCTGCGGCTCCTGCAAGAAAATCCGCAATGACAAGGGCTACTGGGAGCAGATTGAGGCCTTCATCCGGCAGCGCTCGGAGGCTCAATTCAGTCACGGTATCTGCCCGGATTGCGCCCGGCGCCAGTATCCGGATATTTTTCCTTAGAACAGCTTCTTAGCCTGTCGGCCAGACTGCTGCCAGCTCAGTACACGCTATACCAGTTCGGCAGGCTGCCAACGCCATGCAGGTAATGCATCAGTTGCAGAACGGCGGCGAGCACGATGAACCAGATGACTTCCAGCAGGAAGCGACGGAAGTGGCGCGCACTCATCGGATACTGTTCAGATTCAGTAAAGCGCCAGCTGCGCGGCCAGAACAGCGGCACTTCGCGCCGGAATTTCTCAAAGTTCTCACCGTGCATTGCCTGCAAAGTCTGTTCTTCGGCATGCATTACCGGGTGGTAGTAAGCCAGGAAGATCAGAACATACAGTGCCGGAAACAGCAGGGTTTGCGTCACCAGCATGATGCCGATCCCGCCGATGAAGCTGAACAGGTACAGCGGGTTACGACACAGCGAATAGGGGCCAACCGTCATCAGTTGCTGGTTCTTGCGGCCGCAGATATAGCTGCCCGACCAGACGCGACCGAGTACGCCGATGCCGGTCAGTATCCAGCCTGTCAGGGCCAGCAACTCACCCAGCAGCGGATTCGCCTCGGCCCAGCGACTGCTGGTGACACAGAGCGCACCGACCAGCAGCAGGGTGGCCAGCCGTGACAGATTGATTCGGGCAGTCGCGAAACTTTTTGCATTGAACATGTGTTTTCTGGCGATATTTAGTTATTCGTTTCAGCAAGCCAGTGCTGTCCGTACTGACCATTATTTATTGATCATTGCCGGCATGATCCCGAACCTGCCGACGCTGACAACTATCGCACAGCTTGGCGGCATGTGCAGCGTATCTGACAGTTCATAATAATTAACGAGGCAGCATTAACGGTGTGGTGCAGGCGCACGTGCCAGGCCCCAAACCTCAATTCGTGCCACTCCCGCTTTCGCCAGCGTATGGGCCAGCTCGTTCACCGTGCTGCCGGTGGTAATCACATCATCGAGTACAGCCACATGGGCTGGCAGATCAGTCGTCGTGGTGCTGAAGGCGCGCCGCAGATTCTTGCGTCGTTCGCGGCGCGACAAGCCAGCCTGTTCCGGAGTATGGCGAATGCGCGTAACCAGATCGGTTCGCAGTGGAATGTTCAAACGTCGTTGCAGATGACGTCCCAGTTCAACAACCTGGTTGTAGCCGCGCTCCCGGTAGCGTCGGGTATGCAGTGGTACGGGGATGATGCAGGCAGGCCAGGATTCCGAGGTGATCTGTCGTTGCTGGATCAGGCGCCACGCCAGCAGCTCACCGAGCACACGCGCCGAGGCCAGTGCCTGGCCGTATTTCAGGTTGCGAATCAGCGGCGCGACCGGATAGCGGTATTCAAAGGCGCAGTAGCTGCGTGTATATCGGGGCGGACGGCGCAGGCACTGACCGCAGATCAGCCCATAAATAGGGGATTCTGGTGTGCCTTGCAGCGGCAGGCCGCAACGAACACAAGCCACCTCATTGCAGGGCAATTGCCGCCAGCAGGCCGGACACAAATCAAGTGGGACGGTGGATTCTGGCCTCGCTTCAAGCGGAGCTTCCGATAAATCACAAGGGCCACCGCAGGCGATGCAGCGCGCGGGCAGCAGCCAGCGCAGTACGGGCTGGCAGAGGCGGGTGTTCAGGGATCGGAGTGTGGCGTAAACCATCAAAACCTTCCTTGGTTGACAGGCGCGGTGCCGGTCTCAATACTCGCCCATAGTCTTTATCAACGGATTTGCCATGTCCACCGCCACACTCGACCGGAATACCTCGCTGAAGAATCTGGGCTCGCTTCGTCACGACTGGACGGTAGCGGAAGTCCGCGCCCTGTTCGCGCTGCCCTTTGCTGATCTGATGTATCACGCACAGCGGGTGCATCGTGCTCATTTCAATCCCAACGAAGTGCAGGTCAGCACCCTGCTGTCGATCAAGACCGGCGCCTGTCCCGAGGACTGTGCCTACTGCCCGCAGAGTGTGCGTTACGACACCGGGCTGGAGCGTGAAGAGCTGATGGCCGTGGATGACGTGCTGGAAAACGCCCGCGCCGCCAAGGCCAAGGGTGCGACCCGTTTCTGTATGGGTGCGGCGTATCGCAGCCCCAAGGACAAGCAGCTGAAAGTGGTGGCGGAAATGATTCGTGGCGTGCGTGCGCTGGGCATGGAAACCTGCGCCACGTTAGGGATGCTGACGCCGCAACAGGCGCATGAACTGAAAGACGCGGGTCTGGATTACTACAACCACAACCTCGACAGCAGTGAAGAGTTCTACGAAAAGATCATCACCACCCGCACTTATCAGGATCGTCTGGATACATTGGAGTCGGTGCGTAACGCCGGCATCAATGTCTGCTGTGGTGGCATTCTGGGCATGGGCGAAGATGAGAATGATCGCGCCAAGCTGTTGCTGACGCTGGCCAACCTGCCGCAGCATCCCGAGAGTGTGCCGATCAATCAGCTGGTGCAGGTCACGGGTACGCCATTGAAAGGTGTTGCACCACTGGATCCATTCGAGTTCATACGCACCATTGCCGTGGCGCGTTTGCTGATGCCGAAATCGCATGTGCGCCTGTCGGCGGGTCGCACGGAAATGAACGACCAGATGCAGGCGCTGTGTTTCCTCGCGGGCGCCAACTCGATTTTCTATGGCGAGAAGTTGCTGACCACGGATAACCCGGAATCAGACCGCGATCAGGAGCTGTTCAAGCGTCTGGGTATTTCACCAGAAGCGCCAGCCGTGTGCGCTGATGTGAATAACGATGTCGCACATCAGTGCGCAGACAGTTGCAGCGGTGCCCGCGAGGCAGCCGGGCACGTTAGCCACGCCTGAAACAATGCCGGATCTGGACGCCAGCTTGCGCGATGAGCTTGCCGCCATCGCGGCAGCGGATCGCTATCGGCGTCGCCGCGTGGTGGAAGTGATTGATCCCGCCGCACCGGTTTACGTGCGCGTGGAAGGTCGCGAATGCATCAACTTTTGCAGCAACGATTATCTCGGTCTGGCTACACATCCGGAAATTCGTCGCGCCATGAGTATTGCAGCGGAGCGTTATGGCGTTGGTAGCGGTGCTGCACATCTGGTTACAGGACACAGTCCGGAACATCACGCGCTGGAAGAGGAACTCGCGGCCTTTGTCGGCCGCGATCGTGCATTGCTGTTTTCCACTGGCTATATGGCCAATCTCGGTGTTGCGTCGGCGTTACTGAAGCGTGGTGACGCCGTATTCGAAGATCGATTGAATCATGCTTCATTACTGGATGCTGGCCTGTCCAGTGGTGCGCGGTTCTCTCGTTACGCGCATAACGAAGTGACCGGCCTGCGTGGCGCACTGAGCAAATCCGACGCAAAACGCAAACTGGTCATGACCGATGCCGTGTTCAGCATGGAGGGTGATTGCGCACCGTTGCCGGCATTGGCCGAACTGTGCCAGCAACGCGGCGCACATCTGATGATCGATGATGCCCATGGCTTTGGCGTGCTCGGCGAACACGGGCAGGGGTCGGCCATTGCCGCAGGGTTGTCGCAAGCGCAGGTACCGATCTACATGGCCACGCTGGGCAAGGCTGCCGGCGTATCGGGTGCATTTGTTGCCGGCTCAACCGAACTGATTGAAACCCTGATCCAGAAAGCACGCACTTACATTTACACCACCGCCACGCCACCCGCAGTGGCTGCAGCCACTCGCGCTGCGCTGAAGATCATCAGGAATGACGCCTGGCGGCGCGAACACCTGCAGCAGTTGATTCAGCGCTTGCGCAGCGGCGCTATACAGCTCGGTTTGCAATTGATGAATTCCACTACACCCATTCAACCCATTGTGCTGGGCACGGAAGCGGTGGCGATGCGGGCAAGCGCTGCCTTGCTGGAAGCTGGGCTGCTGGTCAGCGCCATTCGCCCACCTACGGTGCCTGCCGGTACCGCGCGTCTGCGCATCACGCTTTCTGCGGCGCATAGCGCAGCCGATGTGGATCACCTGTTGCAGGCCTTGAGTCAGTTGCCGCGCGCATCATGAGTTTGCATGTCGCCATTCATGGTCACGGACCCGATCTGGTCTTGCTGCATGGCTGGGCCATGCAGGGTGGCGTGTTTGATGCCTTGCTGCCGTCACTGACGCAGCAGTATCGCGTGCACTGCATTGATCTGCCCGGACATGGCCTGAGTGCGTATGCCAATGAGATGCAATCCTTGCAGCAACTCACCGCTGCGGTGTTGCCCTGTGTACCCGAGAATGCCTTGCTGATGGGCTGGTCACTGGGTGGGCAGGTGGCCTTGCAGCTGGCGCAACAACGGTCATTGCGTGCGCTGATGCTGGTCAGCACCACGCCCAGGTTTGTTGCCGATGTCACCTGGCCACAGGGCATGCCATCGGCAGTATTTACGCAGTTCTTTGCGCGCCTGCATCAGAATCATGCCCGCACCGTGCAGGACTTTCTGAGTTTGCAGGTGCGTGGTGATTCGCATGCCGCCGCAACACTGGCCAGTCTGAAGCAAAGCCTGTTGCAGCATCCGGTCGATACCCAGGCCTTGTACGACGGGCTGGATATCTTGCGCGATGCGGATATACGCCCTGCGCTGCAGGCGTTGCAGCTGCCCACGCTGGTCATCAGTGGCGAGTATGATCGCATTACCCATCCCGATGCCGGCGAATATCTGGCGCAGCAACTGCCGAATGCCCGATTCGAGTTGTGCCAACGCGCCGGACACGCACCGTTCATTTCGCATCGCGACTGGTTTGTCGAACAGCTGCTGCATTTCCTTCAGGCCTTGCCGGCAACATGAATAACGATCCGCATCAAATAGACCGTCATGCCGTGCGTCGTGCTTTCAGTGCCGCCAGTGCGCAGTACGATCAGTTCGCCGTATTACAAACCGAAGTTCGCACGCGTCTGCTGGAGCGACTGGACTGGGTAAAGCTCGCGCCCACTGTGATTCTGGATCTGGGATCTGGCACGGCCGTGGCCAGCAAGTTGTTGCAACAACGCTATCCGCAGGCACAGGTTATCGCGTTGGACGCCGCATTCGGCATGTTGCAACAGGCGCAACAGCAATATGGCTTGCTGCAGAAGCTGCTGCGGCGAATTTCACCCGGAGGGTTCGCGCGCATCTGTGCCGATGCATACCGGTTACCGTTCAAGAGTGCATCGATGGATCTGGTGTTCAGCAATCTCATGCTGCAATGGTGCGATCCACCGGATGAGGTGTTCACGGAAATAAAACGCGTGCTGAAACCAGAAGGCGTGTTCCTGTTCGCCAGCTTCGGCCCCGACACCCTGCGTGAGCTGCGCCAGGCCTGGGCCAGCGTGGATGAACATACACACGTGAGCCGCTTCATCGACATGCACGACTTGGGTGACGCCATGATACGTGCAGGTTTCTCAGAACCAGTGCTGGATGTGGAACGTATGACGCTGACCTATCCGGAGGTCATGGGCCTGATGCGCGACCTCAAGGCCATCGGCGCCCACAATGCCACCGCCGGACGCCCCGCCGGACTCACTGGCCGCAATGTGCTGAAGCAAATGATCAGCGCCTATGAATTGCAGCGTCGCGAGGGCGTCATCCCGGCCAGTTACGAAGTGGTCTATGGCCAGGCGTGGGGCAATGATCAGCCGCTACGTGGAATTGGTGGCGAGGTGCGCATACCCATCAACAAGATTGGCCGACGGAGCTATTAGCATGGCGAACAAATAGCGCTGTTTTCCGTTCGTGGTGAGCCTGTCGAACCACTCTGTTGCAGCAGGGGGACTGGTGCCGGTGCGTCGATCCACCTGTATTTTGAACAGGGGGCACATGAATACCTACGGATCAACAGTCCGGCATTCGCAGATGCAGGTATGAAAGTCCTGCGCAGTCGATCTGCTCTGGGCTCGGATTGAGGATGAGGTGACTGGGAGGCAGCTCGATCACCCTGCGCCTTGAAGGATGCGTCGTATGAGCGCGGGATGTTTGCAAGTAATAGTTAGCGAGATCGTGCCGTCCGCGTTGTTTTGATATCGTGCCCGGGGTAGCGGGCTGTTCTCTGCGACCGCGTCTGTGAGAGAGGCAACTATGAAGCGTATGGCGTCAGTCTTTGGCATCTGGTTCGCTCTGCTGTGGGGCGGGTCGGCCGCGGCCATCACCGGATCGGTGCGGATTCAGACTGGGCTGGTGGAGGGAGTGCCGGCAACCGATTCTTCAATCACCGTATTCCGTGGGTTGCCGTATGCCAAGCCGCCGGTGGGTGAACTGCGCTGGCGTGCGCCGCAGCCGCCCCTGCCCTGGAAGGGAGTGCGCAAGGCAGACCACTTCGGCTCCATCTGCACGCAGCCTGCCGCGCAGGGCGTACCCGGCCAGAAGATCGACGAAGACTGTCTGTATCTGAATGTGTGGACGGGCGCGACCAGGTCTTCCGAACGCCGCCCGGTGATGGTGTGGATTCATGGCGCGGGGTCCGCCAATGCGGGCTCGCATCCGTTGTACGACGGCGAAGAGCTGGCCAGGAAGGGTATCGTGGTCGTCACCATCAACTATCGCCTTGGCGTGCTGGGCGGGCTGGCCACGCCGGAGCTGTCAAAAGAATCCGGTCGCAATGCGTCAGGCAACTATGGCTTGCAGGACGACATCGCCGCACTCAAGTGGGTGCAGAAGAACATTGCCGCATTCGGTGGCGACCCCCGGAACGTGACGCTGTTTGGTTACTCCTTCGGCGCAGGTTCGCAGCACATGCTGGCCATGTCGCCGCTGGCGAAAGGGCTGTTCAAGCGCATGATCACGCAAAGCCACGCCAAGTATCCGCGCGATCCTGTGCTGTTCCAGGTGGCGCTGGCGTATCAGACGCTGCCGCAAGCCGAAGAAAACGGCACGCGCTTCATGGAACGCCTGGGTGTGCGTTCCCTGCAAGAACTGCGTGAGGTGCCCTGGCAGAAGCTGGTTGAAACGCCCGGTGGCGGCGGTGGCCGCATCGTCGATGGCTGGGTGGTGCCGCGCAATTACACCGATACCTATGCAGCCGGCAAACAGCACAACGTGCTGGTGATGGCCGGCTTCAACAAGGATGAAACCGGCGCTGTGCCAGACACGGCGTTCGAGCGCGTCAACGCGCGCCCGCCCGGTCCCGGCGGCAACAATGTGCCGCAGGCCATCGGCAAATTGAGTGTGTATCAGGACTTCGCCAGACAGCGTTTCGGCGTGATGGCCGATGAGTTCATGAAGCTGTATCCGGCAACCAGCGACATGGAAGCCTTCCGTGCCAGCAACGCGGCCACGCGTGACAATGCACGCGTATCGCTGTGGATGTGGGCAAACACCTGGCGCAAGGCCGCCACGCAGCCGGTGTATCTGTATTTCTGGACGCATGCGCCGCCGGGGCCACGCCGCGAATCCTCCGGTGCCTATCACGGCTCCGAGATCGCCTATGTGTTCAATCACGGCAATGTGCCCGATGAAACCTGGACGGAGGCTGATCGCCGTATCGGCGACACCCTGTCGTCGTACTGGGCCAACTTCGCCAGGACGGGCAACCCCAACGCTCCCGGTCTGCCGCAGTGGACGGCCTTCGACAACAAGACCGAACAGGTGATGGAGCTGGGTGCGCAATTCCGGCCCATACCGTTGGCGGATGCCGAGAAAGTGGCTTTCTGGAAACGTTTTTACGAGACACAACCAGCACGCTAGGCTGGTTGTGTCTGGGTTTCAGAGTGAACTCGCTGCTAGCAGCCTGTCAGACTTAGGATTGATCTACTGCGGCGGTGGCTAATCGGCCCATATTTTCGATCCTTTTCGTCAAATAGCTACGGCTATTCTCCTCAAACGATCAAAAAACTGCCCTCGATTTTCCACTCGCCTCGCTACGATCACCTAAGTCCGACAGGCTGCTAGACTGATCCGAATCTGATTCGGGGTAGTCATGACCGCAGCAATGGGCGAAACCCACGACGAAGTTACCGCGCGCGCCGTGCGCAAGGCCGCATGGCGGCTGATTCCGCTGCTGTGTGTGGCGTACATCATCAGCTACATCGACCGCACGAATGTCGGGTTTGCCGCGCTGACCATGAATGCCGATCTGGGCATCACGCCCAGGCAGTTCGGATTTGCGGCTGGCATGTTCTTCATCGGTTACTGCCTGTTCGAGCTGCCCAGCAACCTGGCATTGCAGAAATATGGAGCGCGGCGCTGGCTGGCGCGCATCATGATCACTTGGGGACTGGCGGCTGCCGGGACTTCACTGGCGGTCGGGCCGGTGAGCTACAACACCATCCGCTTCATCACCGGCGTGGCTGAGGCCGGCTTTTATCCCGGCGCGATTTTCTACATCGCGACCTGGTTTCCGGTGGCGGTGCGCGGCCGGATTCTGGCGTGGTTCGTCGTGGCCGTGCCGCTGTCGTCGGTTATCAGCGGTCCGGTATCGACGGCGTTATTGCACATGGATGGCATCAGCGGCCTCGCCGGCTGGCAGTGGCTGTTCATCATCGAAGGGTTGCCGGCTTGTGTGCTGGGTCTGATCACACTGCGGTTGCTGGCGGATCGCCCCGAGGATGCACACTGGCTGAGCGATGACGAGAAACGCGCCCTGCGCGCGCAGCTGGATGCCGAACATCATCCCCAGACCAAGAAGGATCTATGGCCGGCGCTGAAAGACCCGCGTGTATTGATACTGTCACTGGCGTTCTTTTTCTTCGTTACTGGATCGATCGGCGTCAACATCTGGTTGCCGCAGATTCTCAGGCCTTATGGACTGTCGACCATGCAGATCGGCTTCATCACCGCGCTGCCCTACCTGCTCGGCGCCATCGCCCTGATCCTGTGGTCGCAGTTACTCGACCGGTCGCGCAAGTATCTCAAGAACTATGTCATCGGCTGCTTTGTCTCCAGCGCGGGCTTCTTGTTGTCGGTGCTGTTCGACTCGTTGTGGCTGGCGGTGGCCGGTATGTCGGTGGCGCTGATCGGCATGAGCGGCGCGCGGCCGGCGATTTTCTGCATCCCGCCGCGTTTTCTGACGGGCGCGGCCGCAGCGGGCGGCATCGCACTGATCAATTCGTTCGGCAATCTCGGCGGCTTTCTCGGGCCGTATGTGATCGGCTGGCTGCGCGAAACCACGGGTTCATTCACTGCGGGACTGTACTTCCTGGCGGCGTCGATGGCGTTGTCCGCGGTGCTGGCATTCTCGGCACGCACCTTCGACGTGCGGGCCTGATGCCACAGTTGTCAAACCCTGATCCGAAGAGGTTGATTCAATGTCGAAGGCAAAAGTCGCAGTAGTCACCGGCGCGGGCAGCGGTATCGGTCGTGAGGTCGCGCTGGCGTTTCTCAAACACGGCTACTCGGTGGTGCTTTCCGGGCGGCAGGTGCCGCCGCTGGAGCAAACCATGCAACTGGCGGGCGGCAGTGGCCATGGCCTGATTGTCGAGGCCGACGTCACCCAGCCGGCCGCAGTGAATGCCTTGTTCGCACAGACCAGGGCGGCCTTTGGCCGGCTGGATGTGTTGTTCAACAATGCCGGCATCCTTGGACCGAAGGTGCCCATCGATGAAATCACCCTCGAGCAATGGCAAGAGGTGATGGCCGTGAACCTCACCGGCGTCTTTCTGTGCGCGCAGGCGGCATGGCGTTTGATGAAGGAACAAGACCCGCAGGGCGGACGCATCATCAACAACGGATCGGTGTCGGCCATCACGCCACGGCCCTGCCAGGCGCCTTATACGGCCAGCAAACATGCGCTCACCGGCCTGACCAAGACCTTGGCCCTGGACGGCCGACCGTACAATATTGCCTGCGGCCAGATCGATATCGGCAACGCCGCCACGCCCATGACCGCGCGCATGGCCAAGGGCGTGCCGCAGCCCAACGGTACGATGACCACCGAGCCAACCATGGATGTCGCCGACATCGGCAAAACCGTATTGCTGATGGCGGAGCTACCATTAAATGCAAATGTGTTACAGATGACTGTTATGGCCACCAACATGCCGCTGGTCGGCAGGGGATAGAAGAATGTTTATGAAACGCCGTGAACTCGTTGTTGCAGTCGCCTTGTCCGTTGTTCTCATGGGAGGCGCCATGGCCGCAGACACCCCGGTGAAAATCCTGTCGACCATCGCCGTGCAAGGCGCCATGACCGGTATCGAGCCCTTGCTTGCAGCGCGCGGCATACCGGTGAAAATCGAGTTCTCGACCACTAATGCCATTGTCGAGCGGGTTACCAGGGGCGAGATCGCCGACATCGTGATTCTCACCCAGGCGGCAGCGCAACAGCTGGCCGCCGCAGGCAAGGTGAAGTCGCAGGCGGACCTGGTTCGCTCGGAAGTCGGCATCGCCGTGGCGGACACTGCGCCGACGCCGGTGATGAAGACCACGGACGATTTGATCGCTTTTCTGAAAGCGACGCCTTCGATTGCCTATACCGCGGGTGGCGCCAGCGGCCAACACATGGCGCAGGTGATCGGGAAGCTGGGCCTCGGTGAAGTGATGAAGCCCAAGACCATCGTTATCAAGGAGGGGTTCGCCGCGGAGCTGGTGCGCGATGGTAAAGCCGCCGCAGCTGTGCAGCAGGTCAGTGAACTGAAATTCGCTGGCGCCCGGAATATCGTGCCGTTGCCGGATGCGAATCAGTCACGTCTGATTTTTTCCGCGGCGGTGCTGAGTGGCGCTACCCAGGCCGATGCGACTGCGAAAATCATTCAGGCACTGACCTCAGCTGAAGCGGCTGCCGCGTACGCCCGCTCGGGTCTGGCGCCGGTGTTCAAGTAGGCATTCGGCAGCATGATTTAGTGCAAAAAGAAACGGCGGCACGAATGTGCCGCCGTCTAGTGTCACAACTTCGGGCGGGCTTAGCCCGCCCGAAGCAGCGCAGTCAGAGTCAGAACTTCGAGCGGAAGCCCACCGTGAAGTATCGACCGATGGTGTCTTCACCCGCGATAAACCCGCCGAACAAGCCGGGTACGCTCGCCGCGCCACCGGTATTGCCGAACGGCGTCGGTTGCTTGTCGAACAGGTTGGTGATGTTGAGGAAGACATTCGCCTGCGCCAGCTGGTAGCTGAGCGTCAGGGCCGTGTAGGCAATCGACGGCACACTCGGCTCTGCGTACAAGAGGCTGCGATCCGTATTCCACTCCCTGCCACCCATCCAGCGCTGCAGCACGTCGACCGAGAAGTCGTTGTACTTGTATTTCAGGAACGCTGTCAGTCGCAACTTGGCCGCGCTACCAATACCGGCATCATCAAGAATCACAGCACCGGGAAACTGCTGAGTCGTCAGATGCGGCTGGTAAGAAACCAGACCGCGGGCCGAGAGGTCGCCGCCAAACGCCGGCATGGTGTAGTTCAACTCCAGGTCGATGCCGTAGGTCTCGACCTTCTGAGCATTCTGCGGCTTCGAATAGAAATTGCGCACGGCGTTGGCGCCGGCGCTGACATCGAACATTGCGGCGGTCGGGGCCACCCCGGGAATCTGCGGATTCGGACGGTCGATCAGTGCGCAGAACGGCGAGCCGCCACCGCTCGAGTAGCAGAGGTTCTGGATCTGCTGGTTCTGACCCTGAATGGTCGTGATCGCGTTGTCGATCTTGATCCAGTAGCCGTCCAGCGCCACGCTGAAGTTAGGCAGGAAATTCGGGCGGTACACGATACCCGCCGTCCAGGTCTCGCCGACTTCGGGATCCAAGTCCGGGTTCGGATCGGTATTGAACGGCGCCTGGTAATTCGCCTGCGGTAGTGCTCCTCCGAGTGAGGCAGGACGGAACGTGGGCAGGTAATCGACGATGCCTGCCGGGTTGGTCAGCCGCGGCGCGAACAGGTCATTCAGGTTCGGTGCGCGGATGTCGTGCGAACGTGTGCCGCGGATTTTCAACTGGTCGTTGATATTCCAGTCGAGACCCACCTTCCAGGTCGTGGCAATGTCGTCGGCGGTATCGTAGTCGGTTAAACGAACCGCGCCGTTAAGATTGAGATCCTGCGCAAACGCCACGTCCTTGAGCAGCGGCAGGTTGATTTCGCCCGCGACTTCCTGGACCGACTGGCTGACCTCGCTGCGCGCCAGCAGCACGTTCGACTGCCATAGCAGCGTCGCGCCCTGCGTACAGTTAACGGCCGGTGTGGAACCGGTTGAGAGACCGGCGCAATTGGCAAAGTTGTTGCCGACATCGGAGTCGAGCTGGTAGGTCAGCTTGCGCCACTCGCCGCTGAGGGCGACGTCGACGTCGCCGGCCCAGATCGCGAATGGTGAACCGGCAATGCTGGCGGTGAACATGTCCATACCGGTCTTGGTCTCGAACTTGCTGACGCCCAGCACGTAGTTCAAAGCTGCCTGGCTCTCCGAGGTCGGCCCGAACAGGTTCAGCGGCACGCACCCGGGGAACCGGCTGGCGCTGCTGGTCAGCAGCACGCGGCACTGTATGGAGCCGATCGGCAGACCGCTGGTGCCCACATTGGCCGCCGTTACGGTCACGGCATCGATCGCGGCAAACGACCGCTCGTTCTGCGGGTTGGCGTTGTTGCGGACTTCTTCCTCATTCCGGCTGACGAAGTAGGACGCGTCCCAGCGCCAATCGCCCAGGTTTCCTTCGAGGCCGAGCGTGGCCCAGGTGCCGTCGGTAAAGGACTCCGGCTGTTTGGCAATGGGCTGCGTCATCATCTTCGAGAACGCGAAGTTGGTGATCCCCGCAGTCTGCAACTGTGTCCGATAGGTGGGCGACAGGAAGGCATTGTCAGAGGCAATTCTGATGTTGCGGTATTCGTTGGTTTCGTGATTGTTCCGGTTGTGCGCCTTCATGTACTGCGCTGTCGCGAAGAAGTGCAGATTGTCGGTAATGTCGAAGTCGAACCGGCCAAACCCCAGGTCGGACTGGTACAGTCCCGCCATCGACGCATTGTAGAAATAGCCACCGTCGCCGCCGCTCTCGATAGTGGTACTACCGGCTACCGCTGCGCCGTGCCGGAACGGGGTGAGCACGCCGTTCGAGGAGAAAACCATGTCCCGGAGCGGATTGGTGGCGACGTTGCCCGCCAGCGGGATAGCACCATAGAAGCTGGTAGCGTTCAGGCGGGTGTCCCTGACCAGTCGATAGGGGTTGGCACCGCCATTACCCTGCACCGTCCACGCGTTCCGGCCAAACTCGCGGCTCAGCTTGTTGAAAATGCCGGGGGCGTCGAAGTATTCGTAGCTGCCCTCGATATGGCCGCGGCCACCGAACAGATCCATGCCAGCGGCGACAGCGAGTTTGGTCTCCCTGCCATCGTTGAGCTGCGAGATGCCATATTGGGCGTCGAATTTCACGCCGTTGAAGTTGCGGTCGGTGATGAAGTTCACGACACCGGCGACGGCGTCGGAACCATAAACCGCCGAGGCGCCGCCGGTCACAACGTCCACACGCTGCAACAGCATCGAGGGAATGAGGTCGGCATTGACTTCGCCGCGCGGCGTGGTGCCCGGCACGCGACGCCCGTCGACCAGCACCAGCGTGCGGATACTCGTCAGATTGCGCAGGGCCAGGTTGCGGGCCGCGTTGTTCTGCGAGCTGTTGCCCGGATTGGTGGTGGGGCTGCGACCACCCGCGAATACCGGCATCTGCGTCAGTGCCTGAATGATCGTACTGGGCGATGTCGTCAACAATTGCTCGGTGGATACAATGGTCACCGGCGTCGGGCTGTTGTCGCCGTTCGTGATGAGGCGTGAACCGGTGACGATGACTTCTTCAAGCTCTGCGCCCGCTGCAGGCGCGTTCTGCGCGTTGCTCGTGGACGTGAGCGCCAATGCGCAGGCGCCGGTGATCAGCCCACCAGCAACACGACGGAAATTTTTCATGTTGTTCCCCTATTCAAGTACTTGTTGATAGCGTTTACCGCTTGGAGCGCGGGCGCGAAACACGGTCTGCGCAACGGCCCAACCCACCCCAACTGTATACTGTCTACCGGATAGTACACGTCCTTGGGCAAACTTGGCCACGGACTTTGCGCCAACAGCACCAGCTCTCATCCCAATGCAATTTGCCGCAACGCAGAATCCGTACACCGGAAGCTTCCGTCGTCGTGGCGGGCATCTCTTCTCGTCGGTATTCTTCGGCGGTGGCGGATCAGAACAGAGCGGAATCTGATCCCAAAAAAATACCCCCGCGACACGTTGCAATGAACTGGGCACGACGACTCAAGCGTGTGTCCGGGAGAGAAAGCCCATGCCAGAGCCAAGGCTGGAGATGGGGCGACAGGGTGTGCCGACCTGATCGATTGCCTTGAGGGGCGAGCCCGTGAGGCTCGCCCCCGAAAGCGGTTCTCAGTAACGGAGGCGGACGCCGACCGTGTAGTAGCGGCCGATAGTGTCTTCGCCGTTGTAGAAGCCGCCGAACAGGCCCGGCACCGTTGATGCGCCGCCGAAGGCGCCGTACGGGGTCGGTTGCTTGTTGAACAGGTTCTGGACCGAGAGGAAGTAGTTTGCCGCGCCCCTGCGGTAGCCGAGCGTCGCGTTGGTGTAGGACACCGCGGGCAGATTGCCGTCCACTTTGTAGACGATGGTCGGATCGGCGTTCCATTTTGTGGAACTCCACCAGCGCTCCTGCACGTCCAGCGACCAGTCGCCGCGCTGGTACTTGACGAAGCCTACGACACGCCACACTGGCTGGAGAGCAGCGCCCGCGGTGTTGAGCACCAACGCGCCAGGGAAGTTCTCCTGCTTCGACGTCGGCTGGTAGGTGCCCAGCAGACGGGTGGAGATGTTGCCGCCGAGCGCGTCGAACTGATAGTTCGCCTCGAAGTCGACGCCGGTGGTATTGAACGACGCAAGGTTCTGCGGCTTCGTGATCCAGGCGGTCGCGTAGTTGGCCGTGGTCCTGTCGCTGAAGGGCAGCGGCCGGATCGCTTGGTCGCAGGTTGGCGATGTGCCGCCAGATTCCTCGCAGATGCGCTGGATGACCAGGTCGCGACCGGAGATCCCGGCGATCGCGTCCCTAATGTTGATCTTGTACCAGTCGATGGCCATGCTGAAGTCTGGGATGAATTCCGGACGGAGCACAACGCCCGCCGTCCAGGTGGCCGCGACTTCAGGCACCAGGTTCGGGTTCGAGTCGGTGATGAGCGACACGATGCCCGGAGGCGTATTGCCGATGTGCACGTCGAGCCCCGGACCGGCCGGGGTGACCGAGCGGGTGCCGAACAGTTCGGTCAGGTTCGGAGCCCGGATGTCGCGCGAGCGCGTGGCCCGGAACGTGATCTGCGAGTTGATGTCCCATTCGGCGCCGATCTTCCAGGTCGTGACCTTGCCCGAGTTCGAGTAGTCGGTGAACCGGACCGCGCCGTTGACGATGACGCTCTCCGCCAGGCGCGCATCTTTCAGCAGGGGCACATTGATTTCGCCCGCGGCTTCCTTGACCGTCTGGCTCACCTCGGTACGGTCGGCGCGCACGTCGTTGAGCCAGCCGTTGGTCGTGCCCTGGGTGCAGTTGAAGCGCAGGCCCGTGCAGTTCAGCTTGGCGTTGTCGCCGATCGAGCTCAGCAGCTGGTAGGTCAGCTTGCGCCATTCGGCGCTGGCGGCCACGCCCACCTCGCCGGCCCAGGTCGAGAACGGCGAACCGGTGATGGATCCGCTGACGGTGTCCATCGTGGTGGTCGTCTTGAACTTGGTTGTCTCGAGAATGTAGTTCAGCGCCTCGGCGCTTTCCGAGGTCGGGCCGAACAGGTTGATCGGTACGCATCCGGGATAAAGGCCCGGGTTGGTCAGGGTGACGTTACAGACGACCTGTCCGTTCGGCGCTAGAACAGCGTCAACAGCGGCGATAAACCGGCCGTTGTTGATGTTGCGGTTCAGGCGGGTTTCCTGAGAGTTGGCGCTATTCAGGTAGCCGACGTTCCACCTCCAGTCGGCGATGCTGCCTTCGAGCCCGACGTTGGCCATGTAGGCGCGGATGTGCGATTCCGGCGACTTGGCGTCGACCTGAGTGATGAACTTCTGGAACACGAAGGTGTTCCGGTTGGCGCCCAGCATCGTCTGCTGGTACTGGGGCGCGAGGAAGGCGTTGGTCGCGCTCAGGGTCACCGCAGTTGTCTCAACCGACTCGTGGTTATTCTTGACGTGCGACAACATGCCCGTGGCCTGGGTGTAGAAGTGCACGTTGTCGGTCAGGTCGAAGTCGAATCGGCCGTAGCCCAGGTTCGACTGGAAGAGGTTCTGCAACGAGGCATTATAGAAATAGGCGCCGTCGCCGCCGCTCTCGGCAGCGGTCGTGCCGGGGATTGCCGTACCGTGCTGGAACCTGTCGAGGACGCCGTTGGTGCGGAAAACCATGTCGCGCAGCGGGTTGCCGGCGTTGATGTTGGCGACGCCGGAGATCAGGCCAAAGTTGCTCGACCGGGTCAGGCGCGTGTTCTGGACGAGAACAACCGGGGCGGCCGCAGTGCCGGCGCCCTGCACGGAGTAGACTTTTTTCGCCCAATCGCGTTTGAGCTTGCTGAAGACGCCGGGCGAGTTGAAGTACTCGTACGAGCCTTCGATATGGCCGCGGTCACCGAAGAGCCCCATCCCGCCGGCGATGCCGAACTTCTGTTCATCGGCGTCGCCGAGTTCCGATCGGCCGAACTGGCCGTCGAACTTGAGGCCGTTGAAGTTGCGATCGGTGACGAAGTTCACGACACCGGCGACGGCGTCCGAGCCGTAAACGGCCGAGGCGCCGCCGGTCACGACGTCGACTCGCTGCAACAGCATTGAAGGCACGAAGTCGGCGTTCACCTCTCCACCCTGGGTGGTCGGGGGCACGCGTATGCCGTCGAACAGCACCAGGGTGCGCGTGGCGCCCACATTGCGCAGGTTCAGGTTGCGGCCGACGCCGTTGCCGCCGCCGTTGCCGGGCTGGGTGACCTGGTTGCGGCCGCCGTTGAACACCGGCAGTTGCTGCAGGGCTTCGACGATCGTCTTCGGCACGGTCTGAAGGAGCTGCTCCGTGCTCACGACGGTCACGGGCGTTGGCATGTTGTCGCCGTTCTGCACGATCCTGGAGCCGGTGACGATGACTTCTTCAAGTTCGGCGCCCGCTGCAGGCGCGTTCTGCGCGTTGCTCGTGGACGTGAGCGCCAATGCGCAGGCGCCGGTAATCAATCCACCCGCGACACGACGGAAATTTTTCATGTTGTTCCCCTGATCTAGTTATGTAGCGTTTACCGCTTGGGGCTCGGGAGCGAAACACGGTCTGCGCAACGGCCCAACCCACCCCAACTGTATACTGTCTACCGGATAGTACACGTCCTTGGGCAAACTTGGCCATGGACTTTGCGCCAAAAGCTCCAGCTTTCATCCCAATGCAATTTGCCGCAACGCAGAATCCGTACACCCGAAGCTTCCGTCGCCGTGGCGGGCATCTCTTCTCGTCGGTATTCTTCGGCAGTGGCGGATCAGAACAAGGTGGAATCTGATCCCCAAAAAATACCCCCGAGGAGAGTTGCGATGAACACGCAAAATCAGATTGAAATACTGGAGCGTCAGCGCCTTGCGGCCATCAGCAGCGGCGATGCGCAGGCGATGGAATCGCTGCTGGCTGACGATTACGTGCATGTGAATAGCACCGGCCGCGTGATCGACAAGGCGGCATTCCTGAAGAGCATGGCCGGGCGAGCGCGTGAAACCACGCGTGGACCGTTGACCATCAATATCCATGGCGATACCGCCGTGATCCTCGGCGAGCAGACCAACCGCACCGAGAAGGCCGACAAGTCGGTGACCACGACCGCCTACGTCGCGACACAGATCGCACGCCGCATACAGGATCGATGGCAGCTGGTCTTGATGCAGTTGACACAGAAGGCGGCGGACTGAGAAGTATCTCGCCCATGCCACGCAACCTGTTCATCACCGGCACCGACACGGGCGTCGGCAAGACGCTGGTGTCCTGCGCCTTGATTCACGCACTCAAGGCACGTGGTTTGAGTGTGGCGGGCATGAAGCCGGTGGCCAGTGGCAGTGAACCAACTCCAGATGGCTTGCGCAACGCGGATGCGCTGGCCTTGCAACGGGCATCAAATGTCACGGTCGAATACTCGATCATCAATCCCTATTGCTTTGAACCAGCCATTGCGCCGCATCTGGCCGCGCAGCAGACCGGCACAATCATCGAGTTGCTGAAATTGCAGAACGCTTATCAGCAGCTGGCGCAGCGCGCTGAGGTGGTCGTGGTGGAGGGAGCGGGTGGCTGGCGCGTGCCGCTGGAACCACAGGGATATCTGAGTGATTTCCCAGAATTGCTGCAACTTGATGTCATTCTGGTGGTGGGGTTGCGGCTGGGCTGTCTGAATCATGCCCTGCTGACGGCGCAGGCTATTCAATCGGGGCCGTGCCGGTTGCGGGGCTGGGTGGGCAATCATGCCGAAGCGGGCTTTGCTCAGGCGGAGGCAAACCTGATCACGCTGACGCAACGGTTGTCCGTGCCCTGTCTGGGCGTGTTGCCGTTTGCGGCTGACTGTGATCCTGTGAACCTCAGTCATTACCTTCAGCTCGACACTTTGTTTGTCTGAGATAAGGATTTGTCTCCATTGCCGCAGTTCCGTGACAGTCCTACCATGGAGCGACAACCCTTACCCTGCCGCCATGACAACACCCGCGCCGCCACAACATCCGGGTCATTTGCCTGAAGCTGCTCAGCTGGCGCGCACCCATGAGCAGCGCGGAATCGAGGCAGTGGATATCCAGTTGCGCGCGTTTAATTCCCTGACGCCCAAGGGTGTCCGGATATTTCTGATTACGGTCGCCATTGGGCCATTGATCACCACCGCATACTGTGTTGCGCGGGGTTTCTGGCCAGTTCTGCCGTTTGCAGGACTGGAGCTGGTCCTGCTGTGGCTGGCATTGCGTTGGTCATTCCGGCGTGGCGCCCAGCAGGAAACCATTTCGATTACGCAGGATTTCGTGACAATTACAGTGCAACTGGGTGTGTCACAAGCAAAAACAAGGTTTCCTCGCCACTGGACGAAGGTTAAACTACGCGCCCCCCGATCCGGGCCACACCCCAGTCGACTCTGTTTTGAGTCCGGCGGGCGTACCTGTGAGGTGGGGAAGTTTCTGACGGAAGACGAGCGGCGCGTCCTGGCGCTGCGGCTACAACAGCTGATTGGAAACATGAATGATTCGCCTGCGCTGTGATCGAAACACGGCTCGGGACGATTGGTATGCGTGCCAGTCGAAGCAGATTCAACATCGGGAGCATGGGTGCAAATGTCGAAGTTTCTTAAACCTCTGGTGAGTGCGGTAGGCGCGTTGTCCGCCAGTTTGCTGGCCACCCCGGCCTTCGCAGACTGGGGCCTCAACATGACTGAGGGCGTGACCGAACTCAGCAAGCAGGCCTATTCGCTGCACATGCTGATTCTGTGGATCTGCGTTGCCATCGGTATTGCCGTATTCGGCGCGATGATCTACTCCATCATCAAGTTCCGTCATTCCAAAGGCGCTGTGCCCGATACCACCCTGCTGCACAGCACCAAGGTGGAAATCATCTGGACGACCATTCCCATCATCATTCTGGTCGCCATGGCGATTCCGGCAGCAAAGGCGCTGGTCAAGATTGAAGACACCCGCGGTTCGGATCTGACCATCAAGGTCACCGGTTACCAGTGGAAGTGGCAGTACGAGTATCTCGATCAGAATGTCAGTTTCTTTTCGACGCTGTCGCGTGACAGCAATGCGGCGCGTCAGCTGGATTCCGGTGCTGATGTATACCAGGTGCCCAACTACCTGCTCAGCGTTGACAATCCGCTGGTCGTACCGGTGGGCAAGAAAGTACGCGTGCTGCTGACCGCAGCCGATGTGATTCATGCCTGGTGGGTGCCAGCGCTGGGTATGAAGAAAGACGCCATTCCCGGTTTCGTCAACGAACTATGGTTCCGCGCAGACGAAGTGGGCACCTTCCGTGGTCAGTGCGCGGAGTTGTGTGGTCGTGATCATGGTTTTATGCCGATTGTGGTGGATGTGAAATCACAGGCTGACTACGACGCGTGGCTGAAGGGCCAGCAGCCGGTTGCAGTAGCGCCGGCTGAAGCTGAGCCCACCGAAGCGCCTGCCCAAGCCGCTGCGCAGCCAGCCACCGCCTGATCGCCTGAATCAAATTCGAGAATCACCATGAGCTCAACACATACACATGACGCCGCACACGGCCACGACCAGCATGACGATCATCATGGCCCGATGAAGGGCCTCAAGCGCTGGTTCTATGCCACGAACCACAAGGACATCGGTTCGATGTACCTGATCTTCTCGCTGGTCATGTTCCTGACCGGCGGCCTGATGGCGATGTTCATTCGCGCTGAACTGCTGGCGCCCGGCACGCAGGTGCTGGATCCTGGCACCTTCAATCAGATGACCACCATGCACGCGCTGATCATGGTGTTCGGTGCGGTGATGCCGGCCTTCACCGGTCTGGCCAACTGGATGATCCCGTTGCAGGTGGGTGCGCCCGACATGGCGCTGCCGCGCATGAACAACTTCAGCTTCTGGCTGCTGCCCTTCGCCTTCGGCATGTTGCTGCTGACCATGCTGGTGCCGGGCGGCGCACCAGCCGGTGGCTGGACACTGTACCCACCGCTGGTATTGCAGACGGGTGATGCCTTCCCGATGGCCGTGTTCGCGGTGCACCTGATGGGCGCTTCATCGATCATGGGCGCCATCAACGTGATCGTGACCATCATGAACATGCGCGCGCCCGGCATGACGCTTGCTGAAAATGCCGCTGTTCGTCTGGACCTGGCTGATCACCGCTTACCTGCTGATCGCGGTGATGCCCGTGCTGGCCGGTGCGGTGACCATGCTGCTCACCGATCACTTACTTTGGCACCAGCTTCTTCAATGCCGCCGGTGGCGGCGACCCGGTGATGTTCCAGCACATCTTCTGGTTCTTCGGTCACCCCGAGGTGTACATCATGATTCTGCCCGCGTTCGGCGTGGTGTCGGAAATCATCCCCACCTTCTCGCGCAAGCCGCTTGTTCGGTTACGACGCGATGGTGTACGCCACAGCGTCGATCGCCTTCCTGTCCTTCATCGTCTGGGCGCATCACATGTTCACCACCGGCATGCCGCTGGTGGGCGAAATGTTCTTCATGTTGTCCACCATGCTGATCGCCATTCCCACCGGCGTAAAGGTGTTCAACTGGACCGCGACCATGTGGAAGGGCTCGCTCAGCTTCGAAACGCCGATGCTGTTCGCGCTGTCGTTCCTGTTCCTGTTCACCATCGGTGGCTTCTCCGGCCTGATGCTGGCCATCGCGCCGGCCGACTTCCAGTATCACGACACCTACTTCGTGGTGGCGCACTTCCACTACGTGCTGGTGCCGGGCGCGATCTTCTCCATCATGGCTGCCGTGTATTACTGGCTGCCGAAGTGGACCGGCCACATGTACAACGAGAAGCTGGGCAAGCTGCACTTCTGGCTGTCCACCATTTTCGTCAACATGCTGTTCTTCCCGCAGCACTTCCTCGGACTGGCCGGCATGCCGCGTCGTATCCCGGACTACTCCACACAGTTTGCCGACTGGAATTTCATTTCCTCCATCGGTGGTTTCGCCTTCGGTCTCAGCCAACTGCTGTTCGTTTACAACATCATCAGCTGTGCACGCGGTGGCGTGAAGGCTTCCGACAAGGTCTGGGATGGCGCTGCACCGCATGGTCTGGAATGGACGGTGTCTTCGCCAGCGCCGTATCACTCATTTGAAACTCCACCAGAAGTGAAGTAAGGGTGAAGCCAGCGATGTCAGATGAGCAGACGTTTGATCGTCAACGCCGTATCCGCCGCAATGTGTGGTGGCTGGCGGCGCTGGCGCTGGCCTTTTACCTCGGCTTCATTGCCATGAGCGTGAGTGGCGCGCGTGGCTGATCCTGTTGAAACCACCGGCAGCAAGCAGCAGCTGAATCGGGTGCTGACGCGCAAACTGTGGTGGTTTGTCGCCGGAAGTTTCGCCTTTGGCTTCGCCTTGGTGCCGCTGTATGACGTGTTGTGCTCGATCACCGGCTTTGGCGACAAGAAGCAGTTGCTGGTAGCCGCACCGAGCAGCGACACGGTGGATATGAATCGCACCGTGACGGTGGAGTTTGTTTCCACCATGCCCACCGTAGGCTCCTGGGAGTTTCAGCCGGTACTGGGTGAGCTGGCAGTGCATCCCGGACAGCTGTACGAAGCCACTTTCCGCGCCCGCAATCTGGCGGCGCAGGCAGTGACCGCGCAGGCGGTGCCGAGCATTGCGCCATCACAGGCCACCCAGTTTTTTCGCAAGACCGATTGTTTCTGTTTTGTGCCGCAGCACTTTGCGGCCAATCAGGAGCGCGAGCTGATCGTGCGCTTCTTTGTTGATCCGGCCCTGCCGCGCAACATTGACCGCGTCACGCTGGGCTATGCGATGTTTGATGTGCCGCAACAGCTGGCGGCGCGCTGAATTAATTTGACCAGGCTTTGACTGACTTAGCAGCAGGAAACACTATGGCTCACGCGCATCATCACCACGCTCCGGAAGGCAAGTACTACGTGCCCCACGCCAGTCACTGGCCGATTGTTGGTTCCGTTTCGATGTTCATCACCATGTTTGGCGCATCGCAATGGCTGAACAATGGCGTCAGCTGGATGTTCTGGACCGGCATTGCCTGTGTACTGGTGTTGTTCTTCGGCTGGTTCCGCGATGTCATCAACGAAAGCGTGGCGGGCACCTACAACGCGGCGGTGGATCGTTCCTTCCGCATGGGCATGCTGTGGTTCATCTTTTCCGAAGTGATGTTTTTTGCCGCGTTCTTCGGCGCCTTGTACTACGCACGCGAGATTGCCTTGCCATGGCTGAGCGGTCAGGGCGTGAAGTTCTCGAACAGCATCCTGTGGCCGGACTTCACTGGCGCATGGCCGGGCAATGGACCGGAAAAAATGGGCGGCGAGTTTGAGGTGATTCCGGCGTTTGGTCTGCCTGCCATCAACACCGCATTGTTGCTGCTGTCGGGCGTCACCATCACCATCGCCCACCATGCCTTGAAAGAAGGCAATCGCAACATTCTCAAGATATTTCTGGCGCTGACCTTCCTGCTGGGTTTCATATTCGTGTACCTGCAGGCCACCGAGTACATGGAGGCCTATCAACACCACAACCTCAAACTCAGCACCGGCATCTACGGTTCAACCTTCTTCCTGCTCACCGGCTTCCATGGGTTTCACGTGACGATGGGCGCCATCATGCTGACGGTGATCTGGCTGCGTACCCTGAAAGGTCATTTCAGCCCTGAAAATCACTTCGGCTTTGAAGCCGTGGCCTGGTACTGGCACTTTGTGGACGTGGTGTGGCTGGGCCTGTTTATCTTCGTTTACTGGCTGTAACGCCCGACGCTTTCGACACGTAACGGGCCAGAGTCAACTCTGGCCCGTTTCATTTGCTGATGCCGTGCGGCTGGATCATTCCCTGCTTCCAGGCAATAAACAGCAGAATGAACAGTGCTACGGACAGCGCAATGCGTACCGTCAGCGCATTGGCCATTTTCTTCGAGTTGCCTTTGTCCTTCACCAGATGAAACAGGCCTGTGCCCAGACTGAAGATGATGCCCAGCAGGCAGAGGACGATGAGAAACTTGATCATGAGGCGCTACCCTGGTCGATACTCTGGTATGATATTCGGGCCGATGAATTAAATGTCTTTGAGGATGTTGAGCAGTATATCGTGATCCTTCGCATCGGCAGTCGCGTGTTTGCGCCGGGCTGGGTGGCCAGTCTGGTCACGCTGGCGCTGGCGCCCGGCCTCACCGGCCTTGGTTTCTGGCAGCTGGATCGTGCGCAGGAAAAACGTGATCTGATGATTCAGGCGGAACAGGGTCGCCAACAGCGGCTGACGCTCAATCCGCTCAGCGTGGATCAGCTCAATCGCTACCAGCAGGTCAGTGTGCGTGGTCACTACGACAGTCATAGACAGCTACTGCTCGACAACATGCCTTCTACCGATCCGTCCACGCAGGGACAGCCCGGTTATCGCGTGCTGACACCATTAATCGTTGAAGCCGTAACGAATGAAACAGCCAATGTATCAGCCCATGTATCAACAAGTTCGTCAATCATCCTGGTGGATCGTGGCTGGTTGCCGCTGCAAGCGAATCGCCAGCAGTTGCCGGCACTCGATGTCCCTGAACAACTGCGTGAGGTGAGCGGCTTGCTGGATGAGCTGCCACAGCCCGGCGTGCGTGCGGGCACGTCGGGGATACGGGAAACCGTCTGGCCACAGCTGTTGAACTATCCGAAGATCGAAGAACTGCGGCAGCTGTATGGCTCTGGATTGCAGACGCGCATTGTGCTGCTGGATGCAGATCAACCGGATGGTTATCAACGCACCTGGCAGATCAATCTGGGATTTACATCCGACCGCCATATCGGTTACGCCGTGCAATGGTTTGGTCTGGCGGTAACTCTGCTGATCATCTATGTTGTGGTGAATTTGAAACGTCCGGAATTGGTTGTGAAATCATGAATCAGGTCGCCGACAGTACCCCACGCAATCGACGTCCCTTCTTTATCGTGCTGGGCCTGTTCTTTGCACCGTTGATCCTGGCGTTCGTCATGTACTACGGCAGCAGCTGGCGACCCAGCGGCACAACCAACAAGGGCGACTTGATCCATCCGGCCGTTCCGCTGCCAGCAGTGACATTGAACAGGGCCGATGGCAAGCGCACTGATGACACCTTTCTGCGCAACGACTGGTCACTGGTCTATGTGGGTGATGGCGCCTGTGCCGAGCTGTGTCGCAGTGCTCTTGTTACTATCCGGCAGTCACATCAGATGCTGGGCAAGGACATGACCCGCATCAAGCGCGTGTTTCTGTATAGCGGTGCAATTGCTGACGTTGCACTGGCTGCCGAGCATCCGGATCTGCTCAGTGTGAGTATTGACGATGCTGCAGGCCAATCAGTGCTTGAGAAGTTTCCAGACAGCAAGGGTGTGCCAGCACTACAGGCCAGTCGTATTTACATCGTTGATCCGCTGGGTAACCTGATGATGAGTTACGCCTCCGGCAGTGATGCGCGCAGCATCTATCAGGATGTGAAAAAACTGCTGGGCCTGTCGCACATCGGCTGATCATCACTATCCGGAGCCGAATCCATGAAGCCTGCTGATCGTCTGCAATTGTTTCGCCGCCTGAGTTTGTTCGGCGTTGCGCTGGCCCTGTGTGTGGTGGTGCTGGGTGCATGGGTGCGTTTGAATGACGCCGGCCTGGGTTGTCCGGACTGGCCGGGTTGCTACGGCCATGTATCGGCGGGTGCAGCCGAACAGAATCTGGATATCGCACAGGAGTTGTATCCCGAACGCAGATTTGAATACGCCAAAGCGGTGAAGGAAATGATTCATCGCTACTTTGCCAGTACGCTGGGTCTGATCATCGTTATCCTGGCCGGCATGGCCTGGTGGAATCGCCGCGATGCCAACCAGCCGATGAAAGTGCCGCTACTGCTGGTGCCGCTGGTGATCCTGCAGGGCCTGCTGGGCATGTGGACGGTGACACTGTTGCTCAAGCCTCTGGTGGTGGTGGCGCATCTCGTTGGAGGTTTGACGACGCTGTCGTTACTGGCCTGGCAGGCGATGCGCGTGGATCGCAGTACCCGACCAGTTGTCGAACGCAACATCAGAAAATTTGCCTTGCTGGGTTTGATCACGGTAGCTATCCAGATTTTTCTGGGGGGCTGGACCAGCGCCAACTATGCAGCCGTCTCCTGTCCGGATTTCCCGACTTGTCAGGCTTCTTACTGGCCCGACATGGATGCCAGTGATGCCTTTGTGCTGTGGCGTGGTCTGGGCATCGACTATGAAGGTGGCGTGCTGGATCATCCAGCACGCGTGGCCATTCACTTCGTACATCGCATCGGCGCCGTCATCACTACGCTGGTACTGGGCATGCTGGCGTGGGTGGCCTGGCGGCGCGCACAAACACGCGCCTTGCAGTTCGCCGGGTTGCTGGTAGGCCTTGCTTTGCTGGCGCAGTTGCTGGTGGGTTCATTGATGGTGCTCAAGGGTTTTCCACTGTGGCTGGCTACCGCACACAATGGCTTTGCAGCACTGCTGCTGCTCAGTGTGGTGCGTCTGAATCGGCTGGTCTGGGTGCGTCGCGGTTACTGAGCAGGGGTTATTGATGCAACACAAAGCCATATTGCAATTCTGTCTGCGTGCTGCCTTTGCGGCAGTGGGACTATGGCTGGCCACCGCCTTGCTGGATGGACTGCACTTTGCGAATGCACAGACCCTGATCATGGCCGCCCTGTTGCTGGGTGTGATCAATGCGGTAGTGCGTCCATTGGTGCTGATCCTGACTCTGCCCATCACCCTCGTGACGCTCGGTCTGTTCCTGCTGGTGATCAACGCCAGCATGCTGGCACTGGTGGCTTACCTGCTGGATGGATTTACCATCAGCAGTTTCTGGACAGCGGTGGGCGCCTCATTGATAGTCAGCTTCAGCTCCGCCGTTGCGGCAGCGCTGATGGGTGGCGTGAAGATTCGCATGGACATAGGTAGGGGCGGTTCGTGAACCGCCCTGCTTTGGTCGGTGGCGTAAGAGGGCGGTTCACGAACCGCCCCTACCTACCCATGGGCGCTTCCGACGCAGTAGCTAACAACGTGCGCGTGTAGTCCTGAGAAGGCGATGCCCACAGTGATTCGGTTGGACCTGACTCCACCAGCTTGCCGTTGCGCATTACCATGACGCGATCGCACAGATAGCGCACCACCGCCAGATCATGCGAAATGAACAACATGCTCAGGTTGTGTTTTTCCACCAGCATCAACAGCAGTTCCAGAATCTGCTTCTGGATGGTTACATCCAGCGCCGACACCGGTTCATCGGCAATCACGAATTCCGGTTTGGTGGCGATGGCGCGGCCAATCGCAATACGCTGCCGCTGGCCACCGGAAAATTCATGCGGATACTTGCGCACATAGGCGCGCGCCAGTCCCACATCATCCATCAACTGCAACACCTGCTGATCCACGCTATGGCGATCAGCTATGCCATGCAGCAACAACGGTTCGGCCAGTGCGTCGTGAATGGTCATGCGCGGATTCAGTGAGGCATAGGGATCCTGGAAGATCATCTGCATGCGACGTCGCCAGGGTTTCATCTGCGCAGCGGTCTTGCCGACCAGCTCTTCGCCATCGAAATACACCGAGCCGCTGCCCGGTTTCACCAGATTCAGCAGGCTGCGGCCCAGTGTGGATTTTCCCGAGCCGGATTCACCCACCAGACCCAGCACTTCACCGCGCTGCAAACTGAAACTCACCTGATCTACTGCGATGACTTCAGAGGACTTGCCGCGCTGGGTGGTGTGAAAGCGCGTGGTCAGATCACGGACGGTCAGCAGGGCCTGTTCTGTTGACCGATCCTCACCCGGTTTTGCGCCGCGTGGAATGGCAGCCAGCAGCTTGCGGGTGTACTCATCTTTGGGCGTGGCAAACAGCGCGTGCACTGCGCCCTGCTCAACCACGCGCCCGGCTTGCATGACCAGCACGTTGTCGGCCATGCCGGCCACGACACCCAGATCATGACTGATGAAGATCACACCCAGGTTGCGCTTGCGCCGCAGCTCGTTGATCAACTCCAGAATCTGCCGCTGCACGGTCACATCCAGCGCCGTAGTGGGTTCATCAGCAATCAGCAAACGTGGCTCGGCAATCAACGCCATCGCGATCATCACCCGCTGGCGCATGCCACCGGAGAACTCATGTGGATAAGCATCAATGGTCGCGGTTGGATTGCGTATACCTACTTCCTCCAGCAACTCGATGGCGCGTGTACGTGCTGCGGCGCGGCTCTGACCACGATGATAAACAAGCGGTTCGATCATCTGCTCACCCACCCGCAGATAGGGATTCAGACTGGTCATCGGGTCCTGAAAGATCATCGCGATCTTGTCACCGCGCACCGCGCGCAATCCGGACTCGCTACATTGCAGCAGGTCCTGATCCTCAAACAGCGCGCGACCGGAATCGATGCGTCCCGGCGGACGTGGAATCAAACCGAGCAACGAGTAACAACACACCGACTTGCCGGAACCGGATTCACCGACAATGCCCAGCGTCTGTCCCTGCTCCACCGTGAAGCTGACATCGTTCACCGCCCGGGTGACGCCGTTACGGGTGTGAAAGCTGACCGACAGATTGCTGACTTCAAGCAATGCCATGATTCACTCGACGCAGGCCGGGCTGTAGGTCAGGCTTCAGCCTGACATGGACAGGAGTCAGGCTGAAGCCTGACCTACAAAGCGGCGGAGGGCTACGTGTCATAGCGTTAATCCTTTGAAGCACGCACATCGAGTGCGTCACGCAGGCCATCACCGAGAAAGTTCAGCGCAAACAGCGTCACGCTCAGCGTCAATCCCGGAAAGATCAGCAGCCATGGATACTCTTCCATGGTTTCGACGCCATCAGAAATCAGCGATCCCCATGACGATTGGGGTGGCTGGATACCCAGACCCAGAAACGAAATGAAGGCTTCCAGCAACATCACCGCCGGTATGGTCAGCGTGGTGTAGACAATCACCGGGCCAATGGCATTGGGAATCAGGTGCCGACGGATGATGGTCCAGCGCGGCAGGCCCAGCGATATCGCGGCTTCAATGAATTCCTGTTGTTTGAGCACCTGCACCTGGCCGCGCACGATGCGCGCCATGGTCAACCATTCCACTGCGCCGATGACCAGGAACAGCAACAGCAGATTGCGGCCAAACACCACCATCAGCAGCACCACGAAGATCATGAATGGCAGCGCATAGACAATATCGACAAAACGCATCATGAAGGCATCGACTCGTCCACCGGCATAACCAGCCACTGCGCCCCAGGTAACACCGATCACCAGCGCAACACCGGTGGCAATCAAGCCCACCATCAGCGAGATGCGTCCGCCATACAGCAGGCGGGTCAGCAGATCGCGGCCGAATACATCCGTACCCAGCCAGTGCTGCGCCGAAGGCGCGGCAGCGCCCAGCACCAGATCCTGTTGCTCATAGCCATACGGCGACACCAGCGGCGTCAGCAGACACAGCAGCGTGACCACCATCAGCGTGATACCACCGATCACCGCCAGCTTGTTCTTGCGCAAGCGTCGCCAGGCGTCCTGCCAAAGCGAAGTGCCTTTCTCGAAACTTTCGATAGAGTTGGCGGTGGTGCTGGTGGTATTCATCGGCCACCTCCGAGTTCGGCGCGCAGTCGTGGATTCAGCCACGCAGCCAGTACATCTGACAGCAGGTTGAACACCACAATCAGTACCGCAAAGAACACGGTACTACCCAGAATCATGGTGTAGTCGCGATTGAACGCGGCCTGCACGAAGAAGCGACCCAGCCCCGGAATCTGGAAAACGGTCTCTACCACGAACGAGCCGCTTAACAATCCAGCAAACGCCGGGCCCAGAAATGCCACCACCGGAATCACGCCACCGCGTAGAGCGTGCTTGAGTATCACTACTCTTTCCGGCAGTCCCTTGGCGCGAGCGGTGCGAATATAATCCTGTGACAACACCTCCAGCATGCCACTGCGGGTCAGGCGCGCGATGTACGCCGCATAGGCTGCGCCAAGGGTCAGGCTGGGCAGAATCTTGTCACCGGGCACATCACCCCATCCTGATACCGGCAGCCACTCCAGCCAAAGACCAAACACCAGCACCAGCAGTGGCCCGAGCAATAAAGTCGGCATGCAGATGCCAATCATGGCTGCTGACATGGGCAGGTAATCGCTCCAGGTGTTGGGCTTCAACGCCGCCACTACACCGGCGCTCATGCCCAGCACCACCGCAATCAGCAAGGCATACAAACCCAGTTCAGCGGTAGCCGGAAATCCGGCGGCAATCAGTTCATTAACGGTACGCCCGGGGTATTTGAATGACGGCCCGAAATCGCCCTGCGCCAGATCGCCCAGATAACCGAGGTACTGCGCGAACAGAGGTTGATCCAGTTTGTATTGCGCTTCCAGCGCCCGCTTGACCTCGGGGATTACGGCTTTTTCTGTATCGAACGGTCCGCCCGGTGCAAAGCGCACCAGAAAGAAAGTCGCCGTGATGACCACCAGCAGAACGGGTATTGCCTGCAGTGTCCGCAGACCAATGAAACGCAACATCAGTTCTGTGGCTCCAGATAAACATGCTTGAACGAGAAATAGTCCATCAGGTTGGCTGGCAGGCCTTTAACACTGGGATTAACCAGATACTTGGTTGCATAGATGTAGATCGGAATGATCGGCATTTCTTCCATGAGAATGGTCTCAGCACGATAGAAAGCGGCCATGCGTTCTTCGTTGGTTTTCATCGCTGGAATTTTGCGCAGCAGCAGGTCATCGTACTCGGCATTTGACCAGTCAGTGTCGTTATTGCCGCCGCCGGTTACCCACATGTCGAGAAAGGTATTGGGGTCGACGTAGTCGCCAATCCATGCCGCACGAGCAATGCTGTAGTTCAAGGTGTCGCGACTGTCGAGATAGACTTTCCATTCCTGGTTAACCATCGTCACATCGATATTCAGATGGGTCTTCCACATCTGCTGGATAGTTACCGCAATCTTGCGGTGCGCTTCATTGGTGTTGTACAGAATTTCCAGTTTTGGCAGACCCTTGCCGTCAGGATAGCCGGCTTCAGACAGTAGTTTGCGCGCTGCTTCGGGATCAAAATCGAACAGCTTCGGCGGCTGGTAGCCTGCTGTGCCCGGCGGCGTGACGCTGTACGCCGGGAAGTTCGCGCCCTGCAGTACCGTGTTCACCAGTGTGTCACGATCAATCGACATCGCCAGCGCCCTGCGCACCCGTGCATCCTTCAGAGCCGGCAGCCCGGTGTTGAGCATGTAGTAGTAACTGCCCAGATAAAAATCGAGACGCAGCTCATCGGGATGTTCCGACCGGTAAACCGGAATCTTGTCGAGCGGCATGGATTCTGTCTTGTGCAATTGTCTGGAACGGAACATGCGCTCCTCGGTAGTCGTGTTCTCGGTGGGATAGAACACGATGCCATTCAGCCGCACGGTTTGTGCATCCCAGTAATTGGGATTTTTCTCGACGCTCACATGGTCATACAGCTTCCATTCGGTGAGCCGGAACGGACCATTGGTAACGATATTTCCGGGCCGGGTCCATTTGGAGAAGCGGTCAGTCACCGCACCGAATTTCTCGATGCTGGCGCGATGCACCGGATAGAAGCTGTGATGATCCACCAGCTGCAGGAAGTAGGGCGTTGGTTCAGCCAGCTCAACTTCCAGCGTGTGGTCGTCTATCACTCGCACACCGACTTGTGAAAAGTCGGTGAGTTTGCCGGTGGCGTAGGCTTCGGCATTCTTGATGGGATACAGCATGTATGCATATTCATTGCCCAACGCCGGTTGCAGGCCACGCCACCAGCTCCAGCGAAAGTCTTCGGCGGTGAGCAGCATCGCCGTTCGACCAGCGCGCGTTTCTGCGCAGGAAAAAGCGATAAGTGCGGCTGTCGTCGCTGATCTCCCAACGCTCCGCAACACCGGGTACAGGTTCCAGCGTGGAGGAGTCCTTGCTGACCAGCCCCTCGAACAGCGCCAGCTGAATATGGTGTTCCGGAATACCGGTGGTGGTGTGTGGGTCAATGCCCTGCGGTTCGGTGCCATTGCCAACATGCAGCACGCCATCGCGGTTACCCTGATCCACCCGGCGTTCGCCGCCGGAACAGGCGGTCAAAGCCAGCAGGCAGATAACAAGCAGGGCTCGCATGGAATTCATTTAAGGTTGTTTTCGCAGGTGTGGTTGGCCTGCCAAGCCTAAGCTATCACTTCGCTTAAACAAAGTGTGCCGGGTGAACACTTAACTACCAGTTCAGCCTGCTTCCTCGGCTTCTTCCTTCGCCTGATCGGCGAGCTTGTCCTTGAGCAGGATGCGCGAAAAAATGATGCCCAGTTCATAGAGTAGATACATGGGCACCGCCATGAAACTCTGTGATACCGCGTCGGGTGGCGTCAGGATGGCGGCAATGACAAAGATGCCGATCAGCACATAGCCGCGATTTTCGGTGAGGTGCTTGATCTTTACCAGGCCGGTCCACACCAGCAGCACGGTGGCAATGGGGATCTCGAAGGCGGCGCCAAAGGCGAAGATCAGCATGGCCACAAAGTCGAGATACACCGTCATGTCCGGCATCAGCACCACGCCCACCGGCATGTAGTTGGTGAGGAAGGCAAACATCAACGGAAACACGATGAAGAAGGCGAATGCCGCGCCGCCATAGAACAGCACAATGCTGGACAGCAGCAAGGGCACGGCAAAGCGTTTTTCATGCCGGTACAGGCCGGGCGAAACAAAGGCCCAGATCTGGTACAGCACATAGGGCATGCCGATAAACAATGCGATCAGTACGCCCAGCTTCAGCGGCGCCATCACCGGTGCAGTCAGGCTGGTGGAGACCATCGACGAACCATTGGGCAGCTTGGCGAGCAGGGGATGTGCGATCAGTGTGAACAAATCCTGGCTGAAGTAGGCACACGGCAGGAAGATCACCAGCACCACGATAACCGCCCGCAACAGACGATCACGCAGTTCCAGAAGGTGAGATATCAGCGAGCCTTCAGCCAGCGACTCTGTACCGGGACGCTTGCTCATGCCGGGCCTGAGGTTTCTTTGATCGCGGTCGGGGGTTCAGCAGCGCTCGCCGGCGGGCTGGCGGGTGGCTGTACCTCGGCAGCCGCCGCAGCCAGTTCAACCTCGGCTTCGGCAATTGTTTCTGCCACCTGCCGGCCTGCATCCTGCACGTCGTGATGAAAGCTCATCGGAGCTTCGACGGCAGTGCGCAGGGATTCTTCAGCTGCTTCCTTCTGCTTCAGCAGATCTTCGTAGCTGACTTCATTTTCGAGTTGCTGGCGCAGATTGCGCGCCATGCCGCGCGCCCGGCCGGTCCACTGCCCGAGTTTGGTTGCCAGTTTCGGCAACTTCTCCGGGCCGATCACGATCAGCGCCAGCAGTGCGATCAGCACCAGTTCCTGAAAACCAACTTCAAACATGGCGCATCAGGCCTGATTGGACTTGTTCTCGGACTTGTCAGGGGTGGTGCTGAAATCCGCATCCTTGTCATCAGGCGACTTCAACTGCTTGTTGTCATCGGCTTGCTGTTCGCCATCCTTCATGGCGTTCTTGAAACCTTTTACCGCGCCACCCAGATCCGAACCGATATTTTTCAGCTTCTTGGTGCCGAAGATCAGCAGCGCAATGGCCAGGATGATCAATAACTCTTTGATACCAATACCCATGTAAGTCTCCGGGAGGTGCAGAGGAGCGATTCGAGGGGCCGAATAATACGCGAATTGACTGGACAGAACCGTGACATGAAGGTGGGTTAATGTCTGTTTTCAGCGGTTGGTGTCCTGCTCCGGCGCCACTTGCAGCCAGAAAGTCACCGGGCCGTCGTTGCATAGCCACACCTGCATGTCAGCGCCGAATTGGCCGGTGGCCACGGGGCGCTGCTGCTCTGGCCTGAGTAACGAAGTAGTCAAACAGTTGCTGGCCCAGCTCTGGCGCGGCCGCCGTACTGAATCCCGGCCGGGTACCGCGCCGGGTATCTGCGGCCAGCGTGAATTGCGGCACCAGCAACAACCCGCCGCCCTGATCGCGCAGGCTGAGATTCATCTTGCCTTCAGCGTCGGCAAACACGCGATAGCTGAGCAGTCGTTCCAGCAATCGATCCGCCTGCGTCTGACTGTCGCCGCGTTCTACGCCCAGCAGCACCAGCAGCCCGGAACCGATGCGCGCTACCTCGTTGCCCGCTACCTGAACCTGGGCGCTGGTCACCCGTTGCAGCAAGGCGATCATGAGGCAGGTCAAGGCAACGAAGCTTAACGGCCCGACAGCGCGTTAGCGCGGGCCGTGGCTTGCTGTGCTTCGCTGTTCCGGTTGCGCGCCTTGAGGCTGGCGGCAATCAGACGCCAGGCATTGGCTTGCGCACGTGGATCACCACTGGCCGAAGCCAGCGCTTTGCGGCCCATGCTTTCAGCCTGGGCGAAATTGTTTTCGTCCATGCGCAGCTCAGCGTATTCCAGCCATAACAATGGATTGTTCGGCTCGATACGCAAGGCGCGTTCCAGCGTAGCGGCCGCCTGCACAAAATTCTTGCTGGTGCGTTGTGTGGTGGCCTGCCCCACCAGCGCCCGTGTGGCGGGACTCAGGTTGTAAGAGCGCGTGGTCGCCGGGGGCGTGGGCAGCGGGATCGATGGTTCTACTGGCACCACCGGTTCCATGGGCTGGGTGCTCAGCGTGGGTTCCTCAGGCACGATTACTGCGGCTCCGCTCGCAGGCACCGGGGCCGGACTCGCCGTGTAGGGATTGATCGTGGTGCAGGCCGAGAGGAATAGAGCCAATGTCAGGCTGGCCATTCGTATCACGCCGATGGCTGGCCACCCATCTACTAGTGTTAATAGAGGCTTTCATTGCCCAATCATACCGCGCAACCAGCCCACAGCGCGTTCGCCGAGGCTGGCGTCTTCGGCAACGCAGCCCTCACGCAGGGGAACCTCGGCGGCATAAGGCACGGCGACAGTCATGGCCGTGAGGTCACCGCAGCTGGCGTTAACGCCCAGTCCGGTGGCGAAGTCAATTTGTGTTTCACGCAGCCCTTCGGGAATGGGCTGATCCCAGGAAGTTGTCTCCAGCCCCGCCATGATCCGGGTCCAGATGGGCAGCGCGCCGGATGAGCCGGAGAAGCGTGTTTCCTGATTGTCGTCGTAGCCCAGCCACACGACGATGGCATGGCTGCCGGAAAATCCGGCGAACCAGCTGTCTCGATAATCCGAAGACGTGCCGCTCTTGCCGGCCACCACCAGATTGCCCAGCGTGGCGCGCGCTGCGGCGCCGGTGCCGCGTCGCATCACTGTCACCATCATGCGTTGTACCTGGTACACCGCAGCGGGTTCGGCAACCTGTTCAACTTCCAGCGGGAAGGCTTTCAGCTCCTTGCCCTGTGCATCGACCACCGCGCGCACGGCGCGCAAGGGTGTGCGAAAGCCACCATTGGCGAGGCTGTTATAGATCTGAGCTACATCGATCGGCGCTGCATTGATTGAGCCCAGCGCCATCGCCGGCACCGCCAGCGGCTTTTCCGGCAAACCCAGTTGCTCGAACTTGTCAGCGATCTTGTCCAGACCCACGTCCTGACTGAGATTCACCGTGGCCAGATTCAATGACTGCGCCAGTGCACGCACCATGGGAATCGGCCCGTAGACTTTCTTGTCGTAGTTCTGTGGCTTCCAGACTTCGCCGCTACTCAGCTTGATACTCACCGGCGCGTCATTGAGCATGCTGGCGGCGTGATAGCGGCCGGTTTCCACTGCGGTCAGGTACACAACCGGTTTGGCCAGCGAGCCCATGGAACGCTTGGCATCCAGGGCGCGATTGAAGCCGCTGTAACTGACGTTGCGACCACCCACAATCGCCAGCACCTCGCCATTGGCGGGCGAAGTAATCACCACCGCGCCTTCCAGATCCACGTCCTTGCGCTTGCTGTTCTGGTCCAGACGTTCCAGCTCGCTGACCAGTGATGATTCCGCCTGAGTCTGTGCCTTGGGATCCAGCGTGCTGAATACCGTCAGCCCGGTTTCAGTAAGGTCTTCTTCCTTATAGTCGCGGCGCAGCGTGCGACGCACGAAGTCGAGGAATGCCGGGTAATAGGCGCTGCGTGCACCGCTGGCGCTGACCAGGCCCAGCGGCTTGGCCTTGGCGCGATCCGCGTCGGCCTTGTTGACCACATCGAACTCGGCGAGCAGATCCAGAATCAAATTGCGACGATCCAGAGCGCGCTGCGGATACTTGCGCGGGTTGTAGTACGTGGCGCTGCGTACTTCGGTGACCAGCAGGGCGATCTCATGCAGCTGCAACTCAGCCAGCGGCTTGCCGAAATAAAACTGGCTGGCCAGACCAAAGCCGTGAATGGCGCGGCCACCATCCTGACCCAGATTGATTTCATTGATGTAGGCATTCATGACATCGGTTTTGTCGAAATGCACTTCCAGCAGAATCGCCATCATCGCTTCGGTGATCTTGCGGCCCAGGGTCTGGCGATTGTTGAGGAAGTAACTGCGCACCAGTTGCTGCGTCAGGGTGGAAGCGCCCTGATCAAAACTGCCGCTGCGAATATCCACCCACAGCGCCCGCATGATGCCCATGGGATCAACGCCGAAATGCGAATCGAAACGCCGGTCTTCCACGATTTTCAGCGCAGCTGGTAACAGTGCGGGTGTTTCCCCGGGCGTGACAATGATGCGGTCTTCACCCTGCGTGGGATAAATGCTGCCGATCAGCTGCGGGTCGAGCCGGAAGATCGGTACATCCGCGCCACTGGCGTCCCACATTTTTTCAACCTGATTGCCCACAAAGCGAATCGACAGGGTCTGTTGCGCACGATCTTCGTCCGCAAAGCGGAAGGGGCGCGACACCAGATCAATACGATTGCTGCTGCGCTGAAAGTTGCCGGCCCGCGTCACTTTGGTGGCGCGCAGATAACCCAGGCGTTCCAGCTCACGTTGCATGTCATCTACGGACAGACTTTGTCCCGCATATAGTTCCAGCGGCTGTGCATATACCTTCGCAGGCAAGGTCCAGCGTCGTCCTTCAAACTGTTGGCGTATCTGGCTATCCAGCGACACAATCCATACCAGTAACGCCAGCAGCAAAATACCCAGCGCACCAACAGCGTGGGGCCAGTATTTTTTCAGCAGTGTTTTGGTGCGTGCTTTCATGGGCTGACTGTTTTGCGGCCAGCGATTGTACTGCTTTGGCGCAGACTTGTTGATGGCATGAATGTCGCACCGTGGAAGGCAAGGAAATCGGCGCAATGGCAGCCGATCGATACAGGACATTGAATGACTGAAGGCTTTGATCTGATTGTGAATATCACCATTGCCCTGGCGATGGCCGGGGTGTGTGGTCTGCTGGCGTCACGTCTGCGCCAGCCACCTGTTGCAGGTTATCTGCTGGCGGGGGTGCTGATTGGCCCGTTTACGCCCGGCTTTCAGGGCAACAGCGAGACCATTGCCGCACTGGCTGAAGTGGGTGTGATTTTCCTGATGTTTGCGCTGGGCGTCAGTTTCTCGGTCAAGGAACTGGTACGCGTCGGCTCCGTAGCGGTGTGGGCCACTGTGCTGCAAGTTGTTGTGACCATTATCGGCGGCATGCTGCTGTTCTGGTGCTGGCAGGGGCAATGGCTGGAAGGCTTCTTCATGGGTTGTGCGCTGGCCGCCAGCAGCTCGATGGTAATGCTGAAGATCCTGCTCGACCGGCGTGAAGCAGGTTCTGCACATGGCCGATTGTTGCTGTCCATGGCTATCGTGCAGGATCTGCTGATCGTGCTATTGATCGTGTTGTTGCCGCTGCTGGGTGAGTCCGGTACGGCAGGCTGGCAGTCACTGGCGCTCAGTCTGTTGCTGGTGGTGCTCAAAGCCGTCGCCTTTGTCGGCGTCGGATTGTTTATCGGCGCAAAGTTGTTGCCCGCCGTGATGGGCTATATCACGCGTCAGCGCTCAGCCGAACTGTTCATTCTGACCGCCGCCGTCATCGCCATGGGCGCGGCAGCGCTCAGCACCAGCCTGGGATTGTCTGCCGCGCTGGGCGCGTTTCTGGCTGGACTGATGCTGTCAGAAAGCGAGTTTGATCATCGAGTGTTGTCCGAAATCATTCCGCTGCGTGATCTGTTCACCACGCTGTTCTTTGTGTCGGTGGGCATGCTGATCGACATGTCGTTCATTGCCGCGCACTGGCAGACAGTGCTGGCATTCAGCGCCATTGCCATCACCCTCAAGGTGCTGGCCACGCTGATTGGCGTATTACCTTTCAGACTGACGCCCCGCACGGCGGCGTTCACGGCACTGGGCATGTTGCCCATCGGCGAACTGAATTTCGTGCTGGCGCAAAGTGGTCTGGCCAGCGGCCAGCTCAGCAGCGACAGCTACAAGTTGATACTGGCCAGCGCGCTGCTCAGCATCATTACATTGCCTTCCGTGTTGCGCGCCGCGCCCTGGTGCGGCCGACGCATGGCGCAACTGCCGCTGCTGTGGCGCTGCTTCGAACCCAACACGCAACTGGCCAGTCACACCAGTCGCCTGGAAGCGCATGCCGTGGTGATTGGTTACGGCCGGGTCGGCAATCACCTGGCATCAGGTTTGCGTGACCGGGGCATGCCGCTGGTAGTCATTGATGCACGTCTGCCGCGTGTACGCGATGCCATGAGCAATGGCTATGAAGCCATCTATGGCAGCGCTTCCGCATTACACGTACTGCAGGCTGCCGCCATCGACAATGCACGGCTGGTGCTGGTGGCGCTCACCGATCAGGAAGCGACGCTGGCCGTGATTCGCCAGATTCGCAGCATGAATCACCAGGTCAGCATTACCGCGCGCGCCGAGCAGGCGGATGGTAAGGATGCGCTCACACAGGCAGGCGCATCGCTGGTGATCGTTCCCGAACTGGCAGGCGCAGATGCTCTGCTCAATGACACACTGGATCTGCTTGGTATGCCGCGGTGATGTGTATTGATATGACCGGGCTGTTTCAATAAAACATGAACTCTCAAATGAACACAAAGCAATTGTGGAGCCTGTTATTGCTGCTCGGCATCATGCTGGTAGTTGCTACGCTGGGCGCGACGGCTTCCATCAGTGCGCCGGATTTCTACGCCCAGCTCAGCAAGCCCGCCTGGGCGCCACCACCCGGCGTGTTCGGTCCAGCGTGGACCGTACTGTATCTGCTGATGACCTTCGCTGCCTGGCTGGTGGTGCGCATGCGCGGCTGGCAACACAGTCGTCTTGAAATGAGTGTGTACTTCCTGCAGCTAGTATTGAACGCACTGTGGAGCTGGTTGTTCTTTCGCTGGCGCAACGGTAACGGCGCGTTGCTCGACATCGCCCTGTTATGGCTGACCATTGTTGTCAATCTCATCCTGTTCTGGCGCGTGCAACGCTGGGCTGGCGTGTTATTGATACCCTATCTGCTGTGGGTCAGTTTTGCCTCGGCGCTCACCTGGTCGGTGGTTAAACTGAATCCGCAGCTACTGTGACCGGTTTGCCGCGAGCACCAAAACCATCAAGCGTTGCAGTGCTCAAGCAATCCCACCCACACACAGGTACTTCATTTCCGTGAACTCCTCGATCCCATACTTGGAGCCTTCACGTCCCAAACCTGATTCCTTGATGCCGCCGAAGGGGGCAACTTCGGTGGAGATCAAACCGGTGTTGATGCCAACGATGCCATATTCCAGTGCTTCGCCAACTCGCCAGCTTCTGGCCAGGTCGCGGGTGTAGAAATACGAAGCCAGGCCGAATTCTGTGTCATTGGCCATCTTTATGGCTTCAGCTTCGGTCTTGAAACGGAAAATGGGTGCGACGGGGCCGAAGGTTTCTTCGCGGGCTACCAGCATGCTGGGTGTTACCTCAGTGAGGATGCTGGCTTCATAGAATGAGCCGCCTAACAAACTTGGCTTGCCACCCAGCACCAGCTTTGCGCCTTTGCTGACCGCATCGGCGATGTGTTCCTGCACTTTCTCGACGGCTTTCATGTCAATCAACGGGCCGAGTTCGGTGGGGCCTTGCAGGCCGTCGCCAATGCGCAGGGCTTTCGCGGCAACGATCAGCTTCTCGACAAAGGCATCGTAAACGCCCTCCTGCACCAGCAGGCGATTGGCGCACACGCAGGTCTGGCCGGTGTTGCGATACTTGCTGGCGATGACGCCCAACACGGCGGCATCGAGGTCCGCGTCGTCGAACACGATGAAGGGCGCGTTGCCACCCAATTCCATGGCCACCTTTTTCATGGTGCCGGCACACTGCGCCATGAGTTTCTTGCCGACTTCGGTGGAGCCGGTGAAGCTGAGTTTGCGCACCTTGGGATTCGCGGTGAGCTCGGCGCCGATGACATTGGCGCTGCCCGTGACGATATTCAGCACACCGGGGGGAATGCCGGCGCGCTCGGCCAGTTCGGTCAGGGCCAATGCTGAAAACGGTGTCTGTGAGGCAGGTTTGACTACGCAGGTGCAGCCTGCGGCCAGCGCCGGTCCGACTTTGCGAGTGATCATGGCTGCGGGAAAGTTCCACGGCGTAATCGCGGCGACCACGCCCACCGGCTGACGAATCACCACGATGCGCTTGTCGGCTTGATGGCCGGGAATCACATCGCCGTACACACGTTTGCCCTCTTCTGCAAACCACTCGATGAAGCTGGCGGCGTAGGCGATTTCGCCCTTGGCTTCGGCCAGGGGCTTGCCTTGCTCGGCCGTCATGATCGTCGCCAGGTCGTCCTGGTTGGCCATAATCAAGTCAAACCAGCGGCGCAGGATGACGGCGCGTTCTTTGGCGGTCTTGGCCTGCCAGGCGGCTTGCGCTTGATGTGCGGCATGGATGGTCTGCCGTACTTCCTCGGTATTGAGGGAGGGAACGGTGCCGAGGCTTTTCTGGGTGGCGGGGTTCAGCACCGGAATGCTCAGGCCCGAAGCGGCATCCAGCCACTGGCCATTGAGGTAACACTGCTGGCGGAACAAACGGGGATCAAGGAGTTTCATGGTTAAGGGTCCGATTCGGTTCAAATGTTGCGCAACATTCAGGCCCGTCTGTCGCTGAGTCAGCAGCGTCGTAGTGATCGCCAAAACGGCGAATGCGGCCGATAATCAATTATATTTTATGAACGATGATGTCGGTTTCATTGGTTTTTCAGGGTTATTTATTCAATAAGCATTGATGATGTGACTGCGAGTTAATGGTTGTAAAACTGACCTGAGCGTTGCTCCGCAGAAATACTTTGATTGCAGGTGACAGGATTTGTCCGCCGTTATCGCTTACCACTATACGGAACTGCATGTGTGTGGATTCGGATGCTTCCACAAGGACCCGGATGGGGTAGGGACGTGCTAGGGCAGGGAGGCCCTTTTACCCCCCACCCCGCAGCACACCGTTCAATTCATCAAGCCGGCGCAACGCCGCCAGCATCCCCACTTCACCACCTTGATCAGGGCCGTTCCAGAATGGCGGTCACCCCCATTCCGCCCGCCGTACACACCGAAATCAGTCCACGCTGACCGCCACGAGTGGCCAGCAGCTTGGCCAGTACACCCAGGATGCGCGCGCCGGTGGCGGCAAAGGGATGGCCCACCGCCAGACTGCTGCCGACAATGTTGAGTTTGCTGCGGTCGATGCTGCCCAGCGCTTCGCTCAGCCCCAGCTTGTCGCGGCAGAATTGCTGCGACTCCCAGGCCGCCATTGTGCAGAGTACCTGCGCAGCAAAAGCTTCATGGATTTCGTAATAGTCGAAGTCCTGCAATTTCAATCGGGCGTCCTGCAGCATGCGTGGTACCGCGTAGGCTGGCGCCATCAACAGGCCTTCTTTGTTCACGAAATCCACGGCGGCGACTTTGCCGTAGGTGAGGTAGGCCAGCACCGGTAAGTTGCGGGCACGCGCCCAGTTTTCACTGGCCAGCAGCACCGCAGCAGCGCCGTCAGTCAAAGGCGTGGAGTTACCGGCGGTAAGCGTGCCTCCGGGGCCACGGTCAAATACTGGACTGAGCTTGGCCAGCTTTTCGACACTGGTGTCGCGGCGCAGGTTGTTGTCCACCTTCAGGCCACCGAACGGGATGACCAGATCATTCATGAAGCCACTGTCATAGGCGGCGGCGGCATTCTGATGACTGCGTGCCGCCAGTGCATCCTGATCCTCGCGCTTGATGGCCCACTGTCTGGCCATCTGTTCGCAGCTCTGGCCCATGGACAGACCGGTGCGCGGCTCAGCAACGCCGGGTGCTTGCGGTTTGAAGTGTCCGGGGCGCAACCCGAACCACGGTGTGAGTTTCTCCATCATGCTGCGGCCACGCGCACTTTTCAGCAGCAACTGCTGATAGCTGCGCGGATAGACAATCGGCACATCGCTGGCCGAGTCCACCCCGGCGGCGATGCCGGCGTCAATTTGGCCCAGCGCAATTTTTGCGCCCACCGTGATGGCTGTTTCCAGACTGGTGCCACACGCCTGTTGCAGGTCATAGGCTGGTGTTTCCGCAGCCAGGCCGCTGTCCAGCACCGATTCACGGGTGAGATTGAAGTCTCTGGAGTGTTTGGTCACCGCGCCTGCGGCAACCTCACCCAGCGCCAAGCCCTGCAGCTGGTAGCGTTCCACCAGACCCTTGAGCACGGCGGTCAGCAGCTCCTGATTGGAATACTGCGCATAGGCACCCATGGCGCGCGCAAAGGGAATGCGTGTAGCCCCAACAATGGCGACGCGTTGTACGGTTGAGCCCACCAGCATAAGCACTCCTCGTCCGCGTTTTGTGTTGCTAAAACCTGTTCAAAGTCTTGATCAAGGGAGGCAGCGCAAGGCAGTTCCAACGAAGCGATGCGCCCTTCAGCGAGACTTTGAACAGGTTCTAACTCCTCGACCGCCGCCCTTGCACAGCGATGGCCGGCAGTACAGCGGGATTCCGGCGCGCTTGACCCGGCTGCTCTGCATCCGCAACACTCGCGCCCCCTGAATTCAATGGCTGGTGCGTGTGGTGAGTCGTGGTATTGATCGAGCGTTTGAACGCCGCCTCACCGGGCTGGTCAATGCGCGCGAACCCGGCGTGCTCAGCGGCGGCCGCAAGGGCGTTGAAAAAGAGTCGCTGCGCGTGCTGGGCAATGGCCAGCTGGCGCAGAGCCAGCATCCGCAGGCACTGGGCTCAGCGCTGACCAATGAATTCATAACCACCGACTATTCGGAAGCACTGATCGAGCTGGTCACGCCCGCGTTCAAGGAAACCTGGGAGCTGGTGCAGTTCCTGTGCGATCTGCATCAGTTCGTCTATCGCCATCTGGGTGATGAGCTGCTGTGGGCCACCAGCATGCCCAGCAATATCAGCCGCGATGCCGAAATTCCCATTGCGCGCTATGGCCGTTCCAATATCGGCCAGATGAAGGAGGTCTATCGCCTCGGTCTGGGTCATCGCTATGGGCGGATGATGCAGGCCATTTCCGGCGTGCATTTCAATTACTCCTTTCCTGCCATTTGTGGCCGGTGCTGGCCAGCCTGCATGAGCGCGAGGAGACAGGCCATGTGTTTCAGTCAGAACAGTACTTTGCCTTGCTGCGCAACTATCGCCGTTATGGCTGGCTGATCCTGTATCTGTTCGGCAATTCACCCTGCGTCAGCGATTCATTCCTGGCGGGTCGCGAACACAGCTTGAAGCGCTTTACCCGTGATACCTGGTACGAACCCTATGCGACCTCATTGCGCATGAGCGACATGGGCTATCGCAACAAGAATCAGGCCGGCGTGCAGATTTCAGTCAACAGCCTCGATGAATATGTGCGTGACCTTTCGCAGCTGATTACGGTGCCGCATGCGCCGTATCAGCAGATTGGCGTGAAGGTGGATGGCGAGTACCGCCAGCTTAATGCCAATCTGCTCCAGATCGAGAACGAGTACTACAGCTTCATTCGCCCCAAGCGCGTGGTGCGTTCCGGCGAGCGGCCGACGCAGGCATTGAAGCGTGGTGGGGTTGAGTATGTGGAAGTACGCGCGCTGGACGTGAGTGCGTTCGATCCGGTGGGCGTCAACCAGAACAAACTGCGGTTTATGGAAGCATTCATGGCGCTGTGCCTGCTCAAGGACAGTCCCTATATCCATGGTGACGAAGATGATGTGCTGGATGGCAATCACGTAACGGTGGCGCATCGGGGTCGCGAGCCGGGCCTGAAGCTCAATCGTGATGGTCGCCCAACACCGCTGCGTGACTGGTCGATGGAATTGCTGGATTCCATGCTGGGCATTTGCGAGTTGCTGGATCAGGGCACTGGTAAGGGTAATGGCAGCCGTCCCTACACCAGCGCGCTGGACGCGCAGACCGCCAAAGTACTGAATCCAGCCCTGACACCCTCGGCGCGCACGGTGGTCGAGTTACAGACCAGTGGCCAGTCGTTTGCCGATTTCGCCTTACAGATGTCGGCGGCCCACAAGTCATATTTTCTGGAGCTGCATCCGCCCAATGAGCAATGCCTGCAGGCCTTCCGGGGGGAAGCTGAGCGTTCCCTGGTGCAGCAACAGGAGATTGAAGCGGCTGACAAGGTGGACTTCGATACTTTCCTGAGCGGCTACTTCGCCCGATAGCGGTCAGTGCACCCATCTGCATTATTGTTAAATGAAAGAAAGGTTGGCCAATTGACGGCATTTAGTTAAGTCATGGCTTTACTGAATGGTTTTTGTGAACTACCTTCGCGCGCCTGTCACATTTCGTCGCTACGATGCGACTCAGTATCGAAACTGAACGGCACAAGGACGCTCCCATGCAGGCTCCCGACAAGGTCAAAAGATTCATCATCCCCGCGCAATCCCTGATGGCCGCAAACCAGGATTTCGTGAATGAACGCGAACCCGCGCCGGCGCTTGTCGGATGGGATCCGTTTGAGGTGTGGCAGCGCATGATCAAGGAACCGCGCGAACGCCGCCTTTTTCAGCAGCGCTAAACACCCAGCCAGACTTATGTTCTTCCGCAAAGCCCCGACCTGATCGGGGCTTTTGCATGCTGGCATCACAAAAACTCGCGATAGTCCGCAATCGCTCTTGCTGCTGATCGGGACGGCCACTAAGGTTGCCGGATGACATGCAGCTACGCGGTCATGTCACCAAAGGAATTGCATCCGGGAAGCTTGTGCCATGATCATCAAAGGATCATCAATGTCAGGATCGTCACCAGAATTCAAACCAGCACTGCTCAACGGACCCGATGCGGCGCAACAGTTGCAGCATGGATTCGCCTGGTTGTATTTCACCGACCCGCGACTGGAACGCGGTTTTCGTGAAAATCATTTCCAGCAGGCGCGCTCAGTGGTCTGTACTCATTTCGTGCTGTCGATATTGCTGTTTCTGAGCTTTATCGCCATCGATGAATGGATTCTGCTGCGCAACAACAGTGTATGGCTGACGAGTATGCGCATCACCGGCGTTTGTGTGCTGCTGGCTTGTGTAGTGCTGACCGGCGCGCGCAAGCTCAGCCCGGATCGCTATCCGCTGGCCATCTACGGTCTGGCGCCGTTGTTCGGGCTATGCATGGTTGGCAATGAACTGCTGGATCAACCTGCCGGTGTTTCATTTGTTCCCACCATTGTGCTGACGGTATTCAGCCTGTATCTGTTTATCGGCATGCGATTCCTGCCGGCGTTGATTGCAGGCATCAGTGTGCTGCTTGCCTATCTGCTGGGTGCAAGGCTGGTTGCAGCGCCGCTTGCCGAAGTGATCTACAACGGCGCCATTCTCGCGTTTACCAACGTGGTCGGTGCGACCGCCGCGTATAACCTGGAGAAAGTACAACGCACCGCGTATCTGGAAGCGCGCCTGCTGACTGAAATCGCCAATCGCGATGGGCTGACCGGCATCTACAACCGGCGTGCTTTCGATGACTATCTGAACCGCACCTGGCAGCAGGCGGCGCGCACCCATGAATCCATCGCCCTGTTATTGCTCGACATCGATCACTTCAAGGCTTTCAACGATTGCTACGGTCATCAGGCGGGCGACGCCTGTCTGCAAAACGTGGCGCAGGTGCTCGCCAGCGTGACCCGCCGTCCGCTGGACTTGTGCGCACGGTATGGCGGTGAGGAGTTTGCCGTGTTGCTGCATAACGCCTCGCGTGAACATGTGCAAAGCGTGGCAAGCACTATCCAGAACGCCCTGCGATCCTTCAGCATCGACAGCACTTCAGACCTCCCGTTGCAGCCTTATGCGACGAATCCGGTTACCGTCAGCATCGGCGCCGCGTGTGTTGCACCCCAGCCTGCACGCAGCAGTTACGGCATGGTGCAGCTGGCTGATGAGGCGCTGTACGAGGCCAAGGCAGCCGGCCGTAATTGCATCGTAATCAAGGACACCGAATACGCCGAGCTGACCACCGGCGCATTTCACTTCACTCCAGAGCAGGGACGTCGGCTCGCATCCTGATTGCTCCGTCCCGGAGCAGCGACTTCGGCAGCTGCGCCAAGCTGGGTCTTCAGCGCAGTGATGGAATAGTCTGACGACAGACTCTGGCGTAGTCTGGCTACTGCACCAAGCCAGCACGATTCTTGCTGGGCAATACACCATCAAGCTGTACACCGGAGTCATTTGATGACCGAATCGCGTTCGATCAGAACCCTGCTGATTGCCAATCGTGGCGAAATCGCCATACGCGTGATGCGCGCCGCCAACGAGCAGGGGATTCGTACCGTCGCGATTTATTCACAGGAAGATCGCTTCTCGCTGCATCGCATGAAAGCGGATGAGAGTTATCTGGTGGGCGAAGGCAGGACGCCTGTTGATGCCTATCTGGATATCACCGACATCATCCGGATTGCGCGTGAAGCCAGGGCAGATGCGATTCATCCCGGCTATGGCTTTCTGTCCGAGAATCCGGATTTTGCTGAAGCCTGTGCGGCTGCCGGTGTGATCTTCATCGGCCCGACACCCGATACCATGCGTCGCCTTGGTAACAAGGTGTCGGCCCGCACCCTCGCTGTCAGCGCCGGTGTACCGGTCATGCCGGCCACGCCACCGCTGCCCAGTGATGAAGCTGAGGTCAGACGAATGGCGGCCCTGGTCGGTTATCCAGTGATGCTCAAGGCCAGCTGGGGTGGCGGTGGTCGCGGCATGCGGGTGGTGGAAAGTGAAACGCAGTTGCTGGAACTGGTCGCGATCGCACGCCGCGAAGCCAGGGCCGCGTTTGGTAACGACGAGGTATATCTCGAAAAGCTGGTGCGGCGCGCACGTCACATTGAAGTGCAATTGCTCGGTGACATGCATGGCAATCTGCTGCATCTGTTTGAGCGCGACTGCACCGTGCAGCGACGCAACCAGAAAGTGGTGGAGCGGGCGCCAGCCAGTTTTTTCACAGCTGCACAACGTCAGTCGCTGTGTGAAGCCGCACTCAAGATCGGCAAGGCCGTCAATTATGTGAATGCGGGCACCGTGGAGTTTCTGCAAGACGCAGATACCGGCGAGTTCTACTTCATTGAAGTGAATCCGCGCATCCAGGTGGAGCACACCGTCACCGAAGCGGTTACCGGCATCGATCTGGTGCGCGCACAGATACTGATCGCACAGGGTGCGCGCATTGGTACGCCTGAAAGCGGTATTCCCGCGCAGGCCGACATTCGCCTGAACGGCTTTGCCATGCAATGCCGCGTGACGTCGGAAGATCCCGAAAACAACTTCGTGCCTGACTATGGCCGCATCACCGCGTATCGCAGTCCGGCTGGTTATGGCGTGCGTCTGGACGCAGGCACAGCCTATTCAGGCGCCATCATCACGCGTTCGTATGATTCGCTGTTAGTGAAGGTCACGGTGTGGGCGCCGACGCCCGCTGAAGTGGTGGCGCGCATGCATCGCGCGTTGTGGGAATTCCGCGTGCGTGGCGTGGTCACCAATCTGCGTTTTCTGGATCAGCTGATTACACATCCTGCCTTTCTCAATGGCGACTACACCACCAAGTTCATCGACAACACACCGGAACTGTTCCGTATTCCGCGCAAGCGTGATCGCGCCACGCGCCTGCTCAAGTTCATTGGCGACGTGGTTGTCAACGGCAATCCGGAAGTGAAAGGCCGCACTCGGCCGCTGCGTATGGTCACCCCACGCTTGCCCAAGGTGAAGCTGGAACCCGCGCAACCGGGCAGCAAGCAATTACTTGACCAGCTGGGCGCGCAGAAATTTTCGCAATGGATGCTGGAGCAGAAACAGGTGTTGCTCACCGACACCACCATGCGCGATGCACATCAGTCATTGCTGGCCACGCGCATGCGCACCCATGACATCGTGGCCATTGCGCCGTACTACGCACAGCTGCTGCCCAACCTGTTTTCCGTGGAGTGCTGGGGTGGCGCCACCTTCGATGTATCGATGCGCTTTCTGAAAGAAGATCCATGGGAACGACTGGCGCTGCTACGCGAGAAAATGCCCAACCTGTTGCTGCAAATGCTGCTGCGTTCCGCCAATGCGGTGGGCTATACCAATTATCCCGACAACGTGGTGCGCTACTTTGTAAAGAATGCCGCGCAGGCCGGTATTGATGTGTTCCGCGTGTTCGATTCGCTGAACTGGTTCGACAACATGAAGGTAGCCATGCAGGCGGTGATCGATAGCGGCAAGCTGTGCGAAGCCACGCTGTGTTATTCCGGCAACCTGAATGATCCGACCCGTACCAAGTACGATCTTAATTACTACCTGAAGCTGGCGCGTGAGTTCAAATCTGCCGGCGCACATATCATCGGCATCAAGGACATGGCCGGGCTGTGTCAGCCCAATGCCGCCTTCACGCTGGTCAAGGCATTGAAAGATGAAGTCGGCCTGCCGGTGCACTTCCATACCCATGACACCAGCGGTATTTCTGCCGCCAGCGTACTGGCAGCGGTGACAGCCGGCGCTGACGCAGTGGATGGCGCGATTGATTCCATGAGCGGTTTTACCTCACAACCCAATCTCGGCTCCATCGTTGAAGCACTGCGACATGGGCCACGTGACAGCGGCGTATCGGCCGACAACCTGCGTGTGGTGTCCACCTACTGGGAACAGGTGCGACAACTTTACACACCGTTTGAAAGCGACATGCGCGCCAGCGCTTCTGAAGTGTATTTGCACGGCATGCCCGGCGGGCAGTTCACCAATCTCAAGGAACAGGCGCGTTCACTGGGCATTGATGATGCGCACTGGCCTGAAGTGGCGAAAGCCTACGCGCAGGTCAACGACCTGTTCGGCGACATCATCAAGGTCACGCCCAGTTCCAAGGTGGTGGGTGATATGGCCATCGCCATGGTCACCGGTGGCATCACGCCACACATGATGCTGGACCCTGACACCGAGGTGAATTTCCCCGAATCAGTGGTGTCGTTTTTCAAGGGTGATCTGGGCCAGCCGTATGGCGGATTTCCGCCGACGCTGCAGAAGAAAATTCTCAAAGGCGCTGCGCCGCTCACCACCCGTCCTGGCGAAGCCTTGCCGGAAGTGAACCTCGATGAAGTGCGCCTGCAGATGCAGAACAATGTTGGCCGGCCGCTCAATGATTACGATCTGTGTTCGTACCTGATGTACCCCAAAGTGTTCGTCACCTACCTGAAGGAACGCGAGGAATACGGCCCCGTCAGCGGCATTCCCACGCGCTACTTTTTCTATGGCATGGAACCCGGCGATGAACTCACTGTAGACATCGAGCGCGGCAAGAGCCTGATCATCCGTTTTGTCGCCGTCAGCGACGTTCATGATGATGGCACCCGCACCGTATTCTTTGAGCTCAATGGCGAACCACGTTCACTGAAGATGGCGGATCGATCCAAAGTGGCTGCCAAGCCGCCGCGCCGCAAGGCCGAAGTCAACAACGACAAACACGTGGGCGCCCCCATGCCCGGCACGGTTGCGGCGGTGCATGCGCATCCAAAAATGAAAGTCAGCAAGGGTGACGTACTGGTGACCATCGAAGCCATGAAGATGGAAACCGCCGTGCGTGCTGAACGCGATGGCGAAGTCGCCGAAGTCATCACCCGCATGAGCGAACCGGTGGACGCCAAGGACTTGCTGGTAGTGTTGAGCTGAGAACCTGCTTGCGGCAGATGGCGCTACACTTGCAGCCTGATCCAAAAAGGTTATCCAGAGAATTACATGGCGTCCGACCAGAGTTTTGTCGAGTACATCTGCGAACAGGCCAGCCTGAGCAGCGCGCTTTCGTACAGAAAGATGTTTGGCGAATACGCCCTGTATCTGGACGGTAAAGTCATCGCGCTGGTCTGTGACAACCAGCTGTTTGTAAAGCCAACGGTTGAAGGCAGAACCCTGCTTGGTTCGGTAGCCGAACATCCTCCCTATCCCGGCGCAAAGCCGCACTTCCGTATCGACGATGAACTGGAAGAGAGCGAACTGCTGCAACGTCTGTTCAAGATCACGGCCAAAGCGTTGCCGATGCCAAAACCAAAATTACCCAAGCGCAAGGCAAAGGGCGTAGCTCGATAGCAAGTGGGACAGTCTGTTATCTTTCGTATGGCTGGTCATTGAACCGCAATCCAGCGGAGTCTTTTTTCTAACCGGAATAAGGAGCAGTCATGTTGCTTATCGGCATGTTTGATTCGCCCTTTGTCCGCCGAGTCGCGATCACCATGAAGCTTCAAGGCATTACGTTCGAGCACGCTAATTGGTCGGTGGGCAAAGACTTTGATCGTATTCGCCAATACAACCCATTGGGGCGTGTACCGACGTTAGTACTGGGTGATGGTGAGGTGTTGCTGGAATCAGCAGCGATTCTTGATTACCTGGACGAACTTTCCGGACCGCAACGCGCATTGTTGCCGCGCTCAGGCAAGCCACGTCGCGAAGTCTTAAGGTTGATGGCCATCGCCAGCGGTGCAGCCGACAAGGGAGTTCTGGAAATTTATGAACGCGTTTTTCGCCCCGAAGACAAGCGTCACCAGCCTTGGGTGGATCGCTGCCATACGCAGGTGATGGGTGGTGTGACGGAACTCGAGCGCGCCTGCGTGGCTCGCGGTGCAGGCAACTGGTTAGTCGGTGACGGCATGACACAGGCCGACATCACACTGGCCTGCGTGTTTGCCCTGTTGTGCGACGCCGTTCCGTTAGACCCCAAGCCGTATCCCCATTTACAAGCATTGGCAGCACGTTGCGAAGCCATGCCTGAATTTCAGAGTACTCGACTGGCATTCTTTACTCCGGCATCGCAAAGCCCTGTGGGGTAGGTGTCTGCTGTGTTGAAACGCGCCTTCGTCCTTGGGTAGTCAAAGCGCTGACTGATATCCCATCGCAGCTGCAACACTTCAGCCAAAGCGCATAACTTTAATCCGGCTACTCAGCCATCGTGACTTCTACCTACCTCCATCCTGTCAGCCCTTATTTGGCTGCATAAGCCGCTTCTTTACACTGCTTGACAACCGCAGCCTGCGGTTCCTCAAGAGTGTAATCATGAGCAACGACACCGCGAGAACAGCCGCCGCGGCTGCCTATCCTGCGTCTTCAGACAACCCGATCTACAACGACAAGGTAGTTCGCCAGTTCACCATCATGACCATTGTGTGGGGTGTGGTGGGCATGCTGGTGGGGGTGATCTTGGCCGCCCAGTTGCTCTGGCCGGCGCTGAATTTTGATATTCCCTGGCTGACCTTCAGCCGGTTGCGACCGCTGCATACCAATGCAGTGATCTTCGCCTTCGGTGGATCAGGCCTGTTTGCCGCTTCTTACTACATCGTGCAGCGTACTTCGCATGTGCGACTGTTCGGAGATGGTCTGGCGGCGTTTACCTTCTGGGGTTGGCAGGTGGTGATCGTGCTGGCAGCGATTACGTTGCCGCTGGGCATTACACAGGGCAAGGAATACGCGGAGCTGGAGTGGCCGATTGATCTGTTGATCGCGGTGGTGTGGGTGGCCTATGGCATCGTGTTTTTCGGCACGCTGGCGCTGCGCAAGATCCAGCACATCTTTGTCGCCAACTGGTTCTTCGCCGCGTACATCATCACCATTGCGGTGCTGCATATCTTCAACAACATCGCCATTCCGGTATCGCCGACCAAGTCGTATATCGTCTATGCGGGCACAGTGGATGCCATGGTGCAGTGGTGGTATGGCCACAATGCGGTGGGCTTCTTCCTGACCGCTGCCTTCCTCGGCATGATGTACTACTTCATTCCCAAGCAGACCGGCCGGCCGATCTTTTCCTATCGCCTGTCGATTGTGCACTTCTGGGCGCTGATCTCCACCTACATGTGGGCTGGCCCGCATCACTTGCAGTACACCTCGTTGCCGGACTGGGCGCAGTCGCTCGGGATGGTGTTTTCACTGATCCTGCTCGCACCCAGCTGGGGCGGCATGATCAACGGCATGATGACGCTGTCAGGCGCCTGGCATAAGTTGCGCACCGATCCGATCCTGAAGTTCATGATCGTGTCGCTGTCGTTCTACGGCATGTCGACCTTCGAAGGTCCGATGATGTCGATCAAGACGGTGAATGCGCTTTCGCACTACACCGACTGGACCATTGGTCATGTTCACTCTGGCGCACTGGGCTGGGTGGCGTTCATGACCATCGGCACCATGTATGCCTTGTTGCCGAAGGTGTTCGGCAAGCCGGGCATGTACAGCAGCAAGCTGATTGACTGGCACTTCTGGATCGCCACCATCGGCGTGGTGCTGTACATCAGCTCGATGTGGATCGCCGGCGTGATGCAGGGCCTGATGTGGCGCGCCACCAATGCGGACGGCACGCTCACCTATACCTTCGTTGAGTCGCTCAAGTTCACTTACCCCTACTACGCAGTGCGTCTGCTGGGTGGCGTGATGTACTTCGCCGGCATGTTGATCATGGTCTACAACGTGATCAAGACATTGAGCGAACCCGAACCGAGTGCCGCAAAACAGGCAATCGCAGTTCAAGCGGCAGCGGCGTGAGGTAGCAGCATGAGCCACGAAATAGTTGAAAAGAAAATCGGACTGATGGGTGCGCTGATCGCCATCGTGATCAGTATCGGCGGGCTGGTTGAAATCGTGCCGCTGTACTTCCAGAGCTCGGTGATCAAGGCCTCGCCCGGCGTTACGCGTTACAGTGCGCTGGCCATCGAGGGCCGTGATATCTACGTGCGTGAAGGTTGCTACAACTGCCACTCACAGATGGTGCGCACCCTCAAGGGCGATACCGATCGTTATGGCCACTACTCAGTGGCAGGCGAATCCGTGTACGACCATCCGTTCCAGTTCGGTTCCAAGCGCACGGGTCCTGATCTGGCGCGCGTCGGCGGTCGCTATTCAGATGAGTGGCATCGAATTCATCTGAACAATCCGCGTGATGTGGTGCCTGAATCCAACATGCCCGGCTTTCCCTGGCTGACCACCAATACGCTGGATGGTGAAGATACGGCGACCAAGCTGCGCGTACTGCGCACCCTGGGTGCTCCGTATACCGAAGCTGAAATCGACGGGGCGCAGGATGCCGTGAACGGCAAGACCGAGATGGAAGCCGTCATTACCTACCTGCAGGGATTGAAGTACCACGGGAGCGCGGCGCAATGACCATCGAGATCAGTATCGTGCGCGGCATCCTGACCCTGGTGCTGATGCTGGCGTTCATTACCCTGGTGGTATGGCTGTATGGCAAGCGGCACAAGTCGGCCTTCGATCAGGCTGAACGCTTGCCACTCGAAGAAGATGAGCTGCCTGCTGTGAATCAACTTGGTGTGAAGCAACAGGGTGCAAGTCAGCGTCGCAGCGGGAGTCAACAATCATGAGTTCACTGATGAGTTCGCCTGCGGCATGGTTTGTGATCATCGGCACCGTGGTCAACATCCTGGCCTGCCTGTGGCTGATCTGGTGGACGGCCAAGCGTCGTTCACCCACCGAAGCTGACACCACCGGACATGAGTGGGATGGCATTCGTGAATACAACAATCCGATGCCACGCTGGTGGCTGGGCTTGTTCATCATCACCATTATCTTTGGCTTCATCTATCTGGCGCTGTATCCCGGCCTCGGCAACTTTGCCGGCACCAGCCGCTGGACGTCGGATAACGAGCTGGCGGCAGCGCAGGCACGCACGCAAGCCGTGTTTGAAGAACGCTATGGCGCGATCGCCAGGCAGGATGTGATGAGCATTGCAAAGAATGCCGAAGCCATGGCGGCGGCCAGGAATCTGTTCGCCAACAACTGCATGACTTGTCATGGTGCGGATGCGCGTGGCACCAAGGGTTTTCCCAATCTCACCGACAACGACTGGGTATGGGGTGGCAGTCCGGAAGCCATTTATCAAACCATTGCCAACGGTCGCAAAGGCGTCATGCCCGGCTGGTCAGCCATTCTCGGCGAGCAAGGTGCAAACGAAGTTTCTGCCTATGTGCTGGGTCTGAGTGGCCGCAAGGTGCCCACTGAATGGGTTGAGCCTGGCAAGCAGCGCTTCATGACCGTATGTATTGCCTGCCACGGTGTGGACGCCACGGGTAATCAGGCGCTGGGCGCGCCGAACCTGACTGACAAGATCTGGGTGTACGGCAGTTCCATGGAAACCATTCGTGATATCGCCATCAACGGGCGTAGCAACGAAATGCCGGCGCACTTGCCCTTGCTGGGCGAGACCAAGGTGAAACTGCTGGCCGGCTATGTATACAGCCTGTCCCATGCAAATTGAGCCCATGCAAATTGAGTAGGGGCGGGCTTCTTGTCAATTGATAAGGCAATTGATATGAAACCTGCCCGATTGTGTAACAGACAGCCTCGGGAGAACAGCCATGACCGAAGCGCCTGAAGATTCAGCCAACGTCCACTGGTCACGCTTGCGCGAAGATGTGGCGGTCGTGATGTGGACGTCGTTTCTGGTCGCGTGTGTGGCGACCATGCTGTTCTTTGCCTTTGTTGATCCGCGCGATCTGGCGGAAATACTCAATTATCCGTGGTGGTTACCCAATGTCATGACCACCTACGCGCTGGGCTTTTTTGGCTTCTGGTTCATTGCGGCTTCCGCTGCCAGCCTCACTGCTTACATGCTCGACACCTCGCATGAGCATTTCCCTCCACCGGTTAATCCGGACGTTGCCGCGCGTAACCAGCAGAAACCATTGTGATCAGCAGCGACAAATTGCCAAAGACAGTTGCTCCGGAAGGCGGCTTGCCGGGCGATGGACTGTATGCGGCACAACAGAAAATCTACCCACGCGAGGTGCCCGGCCGCTTCCGAAACCTGCGCACGCTGGCGACGTTGGCGTTGCTGGGAATCTTCTATGGTCTGGTCTGGTTGCAATGGAATGGTCATCAGGCGGTGTTGTTTGATCTGCCGGCACGCAAGTTTTATATCTTTGGACTGACCTTCCTGCCACAGGATTTCTTTCTGCTGAGCTGGTTGCTGATTCTTGCGGCATTGTCATTGTTCTTCTTCACGGCATTGGGTGGCCGATTGTGGTGTGGCTATGCCTGTCCACAAACCGTCTGGACTGACGCTTTTGTCTGGATGGAGCGCATCACCGAAGGCAATCGCCAGCAGCGCATGAAGCTGGACAAGGCGGCGATGAGCTTCAACAAACTGTGGCGCAAGACCGCCAAGCAGGTGTTGTGGCTGAGTTTTGCACTGTTCACCGGGTTTACTTTCGTCAGCTACTTTACGCCGGTGCGCACCCTATTCAGCGAACTGACCCGCTTCTCCATGGGTCCGTGGGAAACTTTCTGGGTGTTTTTCTATGGTTTTGCCACCTACGGCAATGCCGGCTATCTGCGCGAGCAGGTGTGCAAGTACATGTGTCCCTATGCGCGCTTCCAGAGCGCCATGTTCGACAAGCACACCCTGATCATCACTTACGATATTGAGCGGGGCGAACCGCGCGGTTCGCGCCAGCGTGGTATGGAGTACAAGGCTGAAGGGGCTTGGGTGACTGTATTGATTGCACGTTGTGCGTGCAGGCCTGTCCCACCGGCATCGATATTCGCAAGGGTCTGCAATACGAGTGCATTGCCTGCGCCGCCTGCATTGATGCCTGCGATAGCGTGATGGACAGGATGAACTATCCACGCGGGCTGGTGCGTTACTCCACACAGGCTTCGCAGGAAGGTCGTGCGCCGCATGTACTCCGGCCACGCACGATGATCTATGCGGCATTGCTGACAGCGTTGTTTGGCGGGTTTCTGTATGCCGTGACGCATCGCTCGCTGGTGGAGCTGGATGTGCTGCGTGATCGCAATGTGTTGTACCGCGAAACTGATGAGGGTCTGATCGAGAATGTGTACACGCTGCGTATCATCAACAAGGACAGTGTGCCGCATGTCTACCAGCTGGAAGTGACGGGCGTGCCCGAGGCCGAATTGTTGCTCGACAAGGCCAGTCTGGATGTGCCGGCCAGTGAAGTACTGAGTCTGACTGCGCGTATTACCGCGCCAGCGCTGGATGCAGGTGGCCCTCATCCCATCAGTTTCCTGATCAGGACGGTGACAGCGGCAGATCAGGAAGCGGTTGTAGCGAAAACCACCGACTCAAGATTCTTTTCACCCTTTTGAAACTATTTTAGTGAGTACTGACATGTCATCTGCAAGCAATAATTCCGGTCGTCGCACTGCCCTGTGGTTGCTGGTGCCGCCGGCCGTGGCCATGATCGGCGGCTTCATCACCCTGTTTCTGGCGATGAAGTACCCGGATCAAGCCATTGAAGTTGAGAAGGTATCCAGCGTCACCACGGAATCCGGCACGCATCAGCACGTCACCAATTCGGTGACGCCTCCACTGAAGTAATTTTCAAGTTGTGATAGTTGCGTGACTCAGTCAACGCCAACCAGCTGCTTTCATTGTGCTGAGCCCATTCCGCCCGGCACGCGTATTTATGCGCAGTTGCCAACTGGCCCGGCGGCCATGTGCTGTGAAGGCTGTCGCGCCGTCGCCGAACTGATTGCCGGGGTTGGGCTCAGCGACTATTACCAGTATCGCAGCCAGCCTGCGCTCAAGCCCGAACCGCGAAACCAGGCAGAGTGGCAACGCTATGCCACGCCTGAAATCGCCGCACAGTTTGTGCACGAGGAGTCGCCCGGGCAGCTGGCTGCGAATCTGCTGGTGGCAGGACTGCGTTGCGCCGCCTGTTCGTGGTTGATTGAACGCAGCCTGACGCGCAGGCCCGGCGTTGTGTCGGCGCGTATCAATCTGGCTACCGGACGACTGCGTGTGGTCTGGCGAGCTGAACAGATGCAGCTGTCAGACCTGCTGCGTGCGCTGAATGATCTGGGTTATCCATCACAGCCCGTCAATGCCGACAATGTGTTTCTGCACAGGCAGCAGGAGCGTCGCACCGCATTGCGCCGGCTCGGCGTGGCGGGTCTCGGCATGATGCAGGTGATGATGTATGTGCTGCCGCTGTACATGCGTGAGCAGACGCGCATGGAAGACAGCGTCCAGCATTACCTGCAATTGATCAGTCTGTTGCTGACCACGCCGGTGCTGTTCTATTCGGGCTGGCCATTTCTGAGTAGCGCCACGCGGGCCCTGCGCAATCGCAGCATCAACATGGATGTGCCGGTGGCGCTGGCGCTGTTGCTGGCTTATGGCGCCAGCGTCTACAACACGCTGCGCGGTGCGGGTGAAACCTGGTTTGATTCGGTAACCATGTTTGTATTCCTGCTGGGACTGGGGCGTTACGTGGAAATGACCCTGAGGCATCGCAGTGGCAGTCGCAGCGATGCGCTGGTGCGCCTGCAACCGGTGAGCGCGCAACGCCGCACCCGTATCGAGGACGGTGAACACTGGCAGGAAACGCCAATCAGGCAACTGCAACCCGGCGATGAAATTCTGGTACGCGCTGGAGCCACGCTGCCTGCCGACGGGGTGATTGTGTCCGGGATTTCGCTGCTGGATGAGTCGTTGCTTACCGGCGAGTCCTTGCCACAAATGCGCACACAGTCCGAGCGCGTGTTGGCCGGCACCATCAATGTGGAAGCACCGCTGCGCGTACGTATCACCGCACTGGGTTCGGCCACGGTGCTTTCGGGTGTACTGGCCTTGCTGGAAAAAGCCCAGGCAGACAAGCCGCGACTCGCCTTGGCGGCGGATCGCATCGCCCGATACTTTCTGCAAATCCTGATTGTACTTAGCATGGTGGTTGGACTGGTGTGGTGGCGTATTGATCCGGATCGCGCCTTTGAAGCGGTGCTGGCGGTGCTGGTGGTGAGTTGTCCCTGTGCCTTGTCGCTGGCCACACCAGCGGTTATTGCTGCGGCCAGTACGGCTCTGGCGCGTCGCGGCCTGCTGATTACCCATGCCGATGCGATAGAACGACTGGCGCAGCTGGAGCGTGTGGTGTTCGACAAGACCGGTACGCTGAGCACAGGTCGTATCAGTATTGCGGGTACTCAATCGCTTGCCAGTCTCAGTGCAGAACGCTGTCTGCAGATAGCTGCTGCGATGGAAGTGGGTGCTGAGCATCCGATCGCGCGCGCATTTCAGGCTGAAGCGCTCAAGCAGGCGCTACCGGCAAATCTCGCCGTACAGATTGAAGTCGTTCCCGGCGCAGGCGTGCAGGCGGAAATTGACGGTGTGACCTATCGTCTGGGCAAGGCGGCGTATGTGGCGGCGCTTTGTGGTGCACGGTTTGAAGATCACGATGCCTCGATCGTCCTGGGTGATGCGCAACAACTGCTGGCGCGTTTCACATTGCAGGATCCCTTGCGCAGTGAAGCACGTGACGCCATTCGCCAGCTACGGCGTCTCGGTATTCACAGCAGCGTGCTGAGCGGTGATGCTGAGTCTGCGGTGCAGCCCGTGGCGCAGGCCTGCGCTATCGAGCAGTATCAATCTCGCTGCCAGCCGGCGGACAAGCTGTCGGCTTTACAGCGCTATCAACTGACCGAACGTGTGGCGATGGTGGGTGATGGCATCAATGATGCCCCGGTGCTGAGTGCAGCGGATGTGTCGATCGCCATGGGCGCCGGCAGCGGTCTGGCACAGGCAAGCGCCGATGCAGTGTTGCTGAGCAACTCATTGTCGACGCTGCCGTATGCCATCATGCTGGCCCGTCACTCGCAGCGCATCATGCATCAGAATCTGTGGTGGGCGGCCTTCTACAATGTGGTCAGCATTCCCCTGGCGGCGGCCGGCATGGTGCCGCCGTGGCTGGCTGCTATCGGCATGTCGATCAGCTCGATGCTGGTGGTGCTGAATGCCGCGCGTTTACTGCACACTTCTCCGGAACAAGCCCGGCCATTAGCGACCACCTATTGCCCGATACAACCCGCAGTGAATCCGTCATGAGCATGCTGCTGATTTTGATTCCGCTCAGTCTGGTGCTGGTAGGGGTTGCCGTCTGGGCGTTCATCTGGGCGGTGGGTTCGGGCCAGTTTGATGATATGGAAACACCAGCCTGGGAAATTCTCACGGATGAAACCACCACTCCTGAACAAACGGCAGAGCCGCAGACGGACGCCCACCGCAGAGCAGCATGGCCGGAGAAATAAGCTATGCCGCGGCCTTCGTGGCCGGAGTATCCGGCAGCATGCATTGTCTGGCGATGTGCGGTGGCTTGAGTGGCGCGCTGGGCATGCGTGCCCGTACAGCAGGAAAAACCGCATCCGGCGCATTCGCATTTGCAGCCACGTATCAAACCGGACGTTTGCTGAGTTATGCCCTGGCGGGTTCGCTGTGCGGCGCAGTCGGAGGCTTGCTGACAAATCTGATGTCCATCACCGGTTTGACGATCTGGCTGCGCGTGGCTGCAGGTGTGTTGATGGTATTACTGGGGGCACAGCTACTGTTTGGCTGGCGACTGCTGACGTCGATTGAAAAAGCCGGTGCACATTTGTGGCGTCAGCTCGCGCCACTCAGCAAGAAACTGCCGGAAAGTGGCTTTGCCCAGACATTGCTGATGGGCGCGCTATGGGGCTGGTTGCCTTGCGGGCTGGTGTATTCGATGTTGTTGCTCGGTGTGCTGGGCGGCAGTGCTCCACACGGTGCATTGCTGATGCTGGCCTTTGGTGTGGGCACGCTGCCAGCGATGCTGAGCAGTTCGTTGCTGAGCTCGCAACTGCAACGCATCCTCAGTCTGCAGGGTTGGCGCGTCGCGGCCGGACTGCTGATGACCGGTTTCGGTTTGTGGACGATCATGATGGCGTTGCAACATCATTCGCATTGACGCAATGTGGCGTTTGATCCGTACTGTTTTACAGGTAGTGCGCCATGAGCTGGTTTGAAGAAAAACAATCTGCGTGGTTGTATCGCAAAGCTGCGCAGGCGGAGCGTGATCCGCGTATCAGCCAGTTGTTCACCCAGCTTGCTGATGCAGCGGATGAACAGGCTGGTATCTGGAGCAAGGGCGGTAACCAGATATTCCATCCTGGGCTGCGTGCCCGCGTGGTGGCGGGTCTGCTGGACATCATGCCGCCGCGTCGATTGCGACCCGTGCTGGCGGCGATGAAGTTGCGCGGGCTGTCCGCCTATGACACGGGCTCACATGTGCGCGCCAATGGCCACATCATGCCCACCACGCTTTCTGATGTAGGCATGAGTCATCGTGGACTCGGCGGTGGCAATCTGCGCGCGGCGGTGTTCGGTGTGAATGACGGACTGGTTTCCAATACCTGTCTGATCATGGGTGTCGCCGGGGCAGGCGCCAGCAGTCAAACGGTGTTGACCACAGGCGTAGCGGGGTTGCTGGCCGGCGCGTTGTCGATGGCCGCAGGCGAATATGTGTCGATGCGTTCGCAGCGTGAGATGTATGAGCACCAGATCAGTCTGGAGCGCGCCGAGCTGGCGGAGTATCCGCAGGAAGAAGCCGAAGAGCTGGCGCTGATCTATCAGGCGCGTGGCATGGAGTTGCAACGTGCGCGTGAGTTCGCCAGTGAAATGATGCGTGATCCGCAGCACGCGCTGGATGTGTTGTCGCGAGAGGAGCTGGGTCTGAATCCGGATGACCTGGGCTCACCGTGGGGCGCAGCGGTTTTTTCATTTGTTGCATTCGCACTGGGTGCGGCCATTCCGCTGGCGCCGTTTCTGCTGGGGCTGTCCGGATCACAGAGTTTGATCTGGGCGGGTGCAGTGGCCGGCATCAGCCTGTTTGGTGTCGGCATGGCGTTGAGTCTGTTTACCGGACGCGGCGCATGGATGAGTGGTCTGCGCATGTTGCTGATTGGCGCGGGGGCAGGCCTGGTGACTTACTACCTCGGTTACTGGCTGGGTGCAGTGCTGAACTGATCGCCTCTCGTTTCGGCATTCGCAGCATGCCTACTTCGATGGCTGACAGACCTATGCCTGCTGGTGAATCCGTAACCACCGCCGCATTGCGCCCAGCAACATCAGCCCGAGCCACCCCGGGCTGAAACTGCCACCACCACCCGCGTCGGAAGTGCCGTTGCTGGTGCTGACGTTAGTGGCTGCGGTGGTTGCTGCCGGAGTTTCGATTCCCACCGACAGGTTGAAACTGGTGTGATCGTTGCCGGTGTTGGCGTCGTCCAGCGTGACCACTTCGGTATTCAACAGGTATGCGCCTTTGCTGCTACTCGAAAGCCTGATGTCGAGTTGGCGTGTTTCGTTGGCGGCCAGTCCATCGAACTGGCAGTCAATGCTGCCGGTGTTGTTGCTACTGATACAGCTGCCGCCGGGAATGCTGCTGCTGCTAACAGTCACGGCAGCGGGCAAGCTGATGTGGACACTGACGTAATTCGCCGTGCCGGTACCGATGTTCTTGATGGGCACCAGCCATTGCAGCACGGAGTCTGGTGCAACTGACAGCGGTGACGCAGCGGCGCTAATGGTCAGATCCGGCTTGCCCACCGGCACCAGGCAGGCGGCGTACTGCATGGTTTGCAAGAGGGTGTCCTGACTGCATTGCGAGAAGATGTTGCTGCCGTTGATTTTGGCATCCATCAAATAGCCCTGTGCGGGTGTGGACGAGCAGCTACCCGTGCCATCGTGTACGGCTCCCAGCTGGTGTCCCAGTTCATGGGCTGCAATCAGTGAGTCAATCCAGGCGCCGCGATTGCGCACCTCCGATAGACTCGCGCCATAGCGGGCGTTGCAGATATTGCCGATGTAGGCAATGCCCAGTGTGTCGCCATCCAGGTCGCGGCCGGTGAACAGATGCGTGACAGCGTAGCTGCTCATCACCGGTGAGCTCTTGCGTAATTGTCCCAGCGCACTCAGTAGCGTACTGGCATCGGTGCTGTTGCCCAGCGCCAGTGGATCGCTGGCATACATCTGTACATCAGTGGCCTGAACTTCCAGACCCAGCTGGCTGCTGAAAATGCCGTCAATGTTGTTCATGCGCACCGTCAGGGCGTCCAGTGCGGCCTGATCCGAGTTGTACTGTGCACGAAATGCCGCGTCGGCCAGCGCCAGCATTTCCAGACGCAGTGTGGGCGTTCCGGTTGCAATGGCCTGTGCGCTCAGTTCGGCAGTCAGCGCCTCGTAGGTAGCCAGTCCGGTCGTAGCCGAGGCCTGCCCAGCAGGATGATTATTATCATCTGCCGAGCCGCAATACTCAGCGCCCAGATCCACGGTGGTATCGGACAGCCTGAAAATGACTGTGTCGTTGCTGGGCAATCCCGCTGCCACGCTCAATGCGCTGCGAATGCTGTCGCCGGGCTCAACTACGTACAATTCCGCGCCGTCCCAGATCAGCCCGTGCGTACCATCGTCGGCGTGGGTAAGCCGTACCCATGACTGGTTATTGCCTTCCAGCTGGCCACGCAGCACCCGGGCGTGACGGCTGTTGGCAGGCAGCGATTCGAGTACGGTCTGGTTATCCTCAAGCGTCAGCCGGAGTTGTCTATTGAATACATTCAGTTGAGTGCGCTGCGCTGCACGGCTACCAGATGTTGAGTTAGCATGCTTGGCGCCTTGTTCCATCAACTGACTGTCGAAGCTGGCAAAACGATGAATGCGGATGTTGTTGAGTTCCGCTGCGTTGAGGGCGCTGGTTGCAAACAGCGAGCAGGCAGCAATCCCGATAGATAACCAGGTTGGTAGACACAAAGCGTAACGACCAGAAAGCGGCATGCAGACTCAATGTGGAATCACTGCATGCTTTGTCGCACATTGCAGACCGTGACAGCAAGCAAACGTGACATATGCACGAAATCAAAACGCTTATGTATTGCCAGGGGTATCCAGTGAGTGAGAAACGCAGATTTAGTGTGATGTACTTCACACTCATGAGCGCCTGCCTGCTGCTCTGTAGCTGTCAGCGCACAGATGATCCGCAAGTGCTGGGCACCATCGAACGTGATCGACTGGAACTGGTTGCCGAAGCGCACGAACCCATTGCCGAAGTGCTGGTGCATGAAGGTGACCATGTGATCGCGGGTCAGGTGCTGCTGCGACAAAGTGCCGGCGCCATGCAGCCGCGACTGGAGCAGTCACAGGCACAACTGGAAAAAGCCGGGCAACAGCTGCGTGAATTGCAGCGCGGCGCCCGCAGTCAGGAAGTAGTGCAGGCACGCGCTGCGCTTGAATCCACGGAGAGCGCATTGAAGGCGAATGAACTGGAGTTCCAGCGTGCCGAGCAGATGGTGCAGGCGAAGTTGCAAAGTCAGTCAGTTCTGGATCAGGCGCGCGCCGCGCGTGATGCGGCGGTGGCTGCTCGCCGACAGGCACAGGCGCGCTTGCAGTTGCTCAATGAAGGCACACGCGTCGAACAGATTGCTCAGGCCAAGGCTGCGGTGGCGGCAGCACAGGCGGCGCTGGCTGAGTTGAAAATATCAGCAACCCGTTATGAGCTGAGTGCGCCACGCGCCGGGGTGATTGAAGCCCTGCCTTATAAACTGGGTGAGCGACCGCCGACCGCACAGCCACTGGTGGTCATGCTGGCCGATGGCAATACCTATGCGCGTGTATACGTGCCCGAGGCATTGCGTGCGCAGTATCGGCCCGGCACCGAAGTACAGGTAAGTGCTGATGGCATTGCACAGAATTTATCCGGACAGGTGCGTTATGTTTCCGCGCAAGCGGCCTTCACTCCTTATTTCGCGCTGACTCAACAGGATCGCGGTCGTCTGAGTTATCTGACTGAAATCAGTCTGCTGGATGCGGATGACATTCCCGCAGGACTACCAGTGCAGGTCTCGCTGGCTACACCATGAGTCATGAGTACGCGATCACCGCGCGTGGCCTGACGCGTCGCTTTGGTAACAAGCTGGCCGTTGCGGGTATTGATCTGTCGGTGCCACGTGCACAGATCTTCGGCTTCCTCGGCCCCAATGGTTCAGGCAAGTCCACCACCATTCGCATGTTGTGTGGCTTGTTGAAACCGACATCGGGCGAGTGCTGGGTGCTGGGTCAGGAGATGCCGGAACATGCCGAGGCGATTCGCAACAAGCTGGGCTATATGACGCAGCGCTTTGCCCTGTGGGAAGACCTGACGGTGCGTGAGAACCTGGAATTCATGGGGCGAATCTATTCGCTGAGCAAGCCGCTGCTGAAAGCACGCATCGAGCAGCGGCTGGAGCGCTATCGACTCGCGGATATGCAGCCACAGCGCGCAGGTACCTTGAGTGGCGGGCAGAAGCAACGTCTGGCGCTGGCGGCGGCGACCTTGCATGAGCCCGAGCTGTTGCTGCTGGATGAGCCCACCAGTGCGGTGGATCCACAAAGCCGGCGTGATTTCTGGCAAAGCCTGTTTGACCTGGTCGATGACGGCACCACCATTCTGGTTTCCACGCACTATATGGATGAAGCTGAACGTTGCCACCAGCTGGCGATTCTTGATGAAGGCAAGCTGGTAGCGCAGGGTGCGCCCGCACAGATGATGCGCGACATTGGTGTCAACGTGGTGCAGGTGCATGCAAGGATCAATGGCGCTACTTATGCGCAGCTTCGGGCAACCTTGCTGGTATCAGCTCAGATCAAGGCCGTTACGCAGATGGGCAATCGGCTGAATGTGCTGGTGGTTGCGCAGACAGGTGATCCTTTGCAGCATGTGCGCGACTGCCTGTCGGGCGCGGGCATTGCAGCTGACCTGGTACAGATTGAAGCCAGTCTCGAAGATGTGTTTGTGGCCGCAACCGGCTTTGGGGTGCGATCCGCGAGTGCGCAGGCATGATGCCCGGATTCATTCGTCTGTTGGCCATTGCCAGCAAGGAAGTGCGGCAGCTGCGCCGTGACCGGCTGACACTGGGCATGATTGTCGGCATCCCGCTGCTGCAAATGCTGATGTTTGGTTACGCCATCAATTTTGACGTGCGTGATCTGCTGATGGGCGTAGTCGATCAGGCGCAAACCACGCAGTCGCGCGCACTGGTTGCGGCACTGACTGCGACTCAGGTGGTCAGGCTGGAGGCCTACTATGCCGCTCCGGCACAACTCGAAGCGAGCATGCAGCAAGGTGTGATCAAGGTTGGCCTGATCATTCCGGCAGATTTTGAAAGACGGCAATTGCAGCGCAACCAACCATTGGCGCAGCTGCTGATTGATGGCAGCGAACCCAGCATCGAGAATCTGGCGGCAGGCTTGAGCAATATGCCCTTCGGTCAACGCGCGGGACTCTATAACGATGCACGGCCACTGTTCGCTGTGCGCACCCAGTACAACCCGGAGAAACGTACCGCCGTGCAGGTCGTGCCTGGACTGATCGGCGTGATCCTGAGTCTGACCATGGTGATGTTTACCGCCGTGTCGGTAGTGCGTGAGCGCGAGCGCGGCAACATGGAGCTGTTGATCACCACGCCGACGCGCTCTTCCGAATTGATGGCCGGCAAGTTGCTGCCCTATGTGGTCATCGGCCTGATTCAGACCAGCATTGTGCTGGCCTTGGGATACGGGCTGTTTGATGTACCCATCAATGGCAGCCTGCTGGATCTGTATCTGGCGGCTGCCCTGTTCATTGCGGCCACCCTGACGCTCGGTTTGCTGATTTCAACGCTGGTGCAAACCCAGGCGCAGGCGTTTCAGGCGGCGTTGTTTACCTTGCTGCCCTCCATCCTGCTGTCCGGCTTCGTCTTTCCCTACCAAGGTATGCCGGTGGTAGTTCAGTATCTGGCACAGGTGCTGCCGCTGACACACTTCGTGGTGCTGGTGCGGGGCATCGTACTGCGGGGCGCGCCGCTGCTGGAATTATGGTTGCCGGTCTGCAAGTTGCTGGTGTTCTTTCTATTAATGCTGGTTGCTGCGATGCTCAGGTTCCGCAAGCGCCTTGATTGATGAGGGCCTCAACAAGGGGCTGGATCAGGACAGGGCTTCTGTTGCACTATGCGTGAGCGATGCTTTGGGTGGTTGCTCTAAATTGGAGCAGATTCATGGGGTCGTGATGGCGGTGAATGCGCAGCAAGCGTGCAATTATCAATACAAGCGCGGGCGGCATGAAATCTGCATCTATATCTCAGGCGCTACTGGCGCAGGTTTGGGCCGCAATGCCCGGGCCTGGATCAGGCAGCCAAACAAGTCATTAATCTTCACACGCCCACGCAGTTCGAGACAGGAGCCCGGGGAATGAAACTCATCAGTGCAATCATCAAGCCCTTCAAACTAGACGACGTGCGCGCGGCGCTATCGGAAATCGGCGTCTCGGGCATGACCGTAACCGAAGTCAAAGGCTTTGGCCGTCAGCGCGGTCATACCGAGCTGTATCGCGGAGCCGAATACGTAGTCGACTTCGTACCCAAGACGCGCATCGAAGTTGCCGTCAAGGAATCGCTGGTTGATCAGGTAGTTGAGGCCATCATCAATGCCGCCAAGACCGGCAAGGTCGGCGACGGCAAGATCTTCATCACCAATCTGGAACGCGTACTGCGTATCCGTACCGGTGAAACCGACGATCAGGCGCTCTGATCACGCCCGTGTGCGAATGAGCCGGGCATGTTCGTGCATCACGAATGTGACCCGGGTCAATCAGGCTGAAATTATCAGGATGCAAGGGGCGTGCAGGCGCCCCTGATGCGGCCTGAAGTCAGGTTCGCAGCGTTTCCACACCGCGAATCACGGCCAATGCGCCGCTGCGCGCAATTTCCAGTACTTCGCCGTAATTGCCCACCATGCCAATGAAATGGCTGATGCGTGCTTCGCTGTCTGTCAGCTCCATGACAAAGCTGTTCGGATCATCGCTCAGGATTTTCGCACCGGCCTGTGTAATGACATTGTGCAGTGCCGGAGCCTCATTGCTGCCATGTTTGATCTTGATCAGCAACAGCTCGCGCTCAATGTGCGCGTCGCGGGTCAGGTCATCCACATTGACGACATCCACCAGTTTCAGCGACTGATTGACGATCTGCGCGAGTACGGCTTCGGTGCCAACCGTAACCAGGGTGATGCGTGATACCGTCGGGTCTTCAGTCGCAGCCACATTCAGGGACTCGATGTTGTAGCCGCGATTGGAGAACAGACCGGCGACGCGCGTCAGGGCGCCGACTTCGTTCTGCAGCAGGATGGAGATGATGTGGCGCCGGTTACTCATTGGAGGGGGCTCATGACGGGTGCGGTTGTCGTATAGGGACGGCAAATTCAGGGTCGCACAGGGTACCCGAGGCCAGCAGAAAATGCAGTCAAAGTGGTGCGCACGCGGCCTAACTGCTAGGCTTTCCCACCCCAAATCCTGTTTGTATTGATTCCCCGGCGGTATTCCCGTGACTCATAGTTCAGCGCAAAGCCAACCCCAGCGGTTCAGTCCGGCTGGCCAGCCCATCAATTCACTGGTGGGTCAAACCCTGTCCGGCGCGGAAATACTGGTACAGGTACTGGCGGAAGAGGGCGTTGAAGTCATTTTCGGTTATTCCGGTGGCGCCATTCTGCCCACCTACGACGCAGTTTTCGTACACAACCAGACACATGCAGCGGCCAATGGTGGCAAGCAGCCCATGCCATTGATCGTGCCCGCCAACGAACAGGGCGCCGGTTTCATGGCGGCGGGCTATGCACGCGCCAGCGGCAAGGTGGGTGTTGCACTGGTGACTTCAGGTCCGGGTGCAACCAACACCGTGACCCCGGTGCGCGACTGCATGGCCGACTCCGTACCCATCGTGGTGATCTGCGGCCAGGTGGCGACCAGCGCCATCGGCACGGATGCTTTCCAGGAAGCACCGGTGGCGGGCGTGATGAGCGCCGTGGCCAAGCATGTGTTTCTGGTCACTGACCCCACCAAGCTTGAAGACACTATCCGTACCGCCTTTGAAATTGCCCGCACCGGCCGTCCCGGCCCGGTGGTGATCGATATCCCCAAGGATGTGCAGAACTGGCGCGGCGTATACAAGGGCGAAGGTCGTCTGCCTTTTCCCGGCTACCGGCAACGCATGAACAAGCTGGCCAAGGCTGCGCTGACGGATCAGGACTGCGCCAACTTCTGGGCGTTGCTGGGCAAGTCCAGTCGCCCCCTGATTTACGCCGGTGGCGGCGTGGTGAATGGCGCCGCTGCACCTGCCCTGCGCGAGTTTTCGGCCGAGTTCCAGATCCCGGTGGTCACCACCCTGATGGCGCTCGGCGCAGTGGACACTAAAGACAAATTGTCATTGAGCATGCTCGGCATGCACGGCGCGGCCTTCGCCAACTACGCCGTCATCGATTGCGATTTCCTGTTCGCACTGGGTGCCCGCTTTGATGATCGGGTGGCGGGTGATCCCCAGCGCTTTGCCGGCAATGCCAAGGCCATCGCGCATATCGACATTGATGCTTCCGAGGTCAACAAGGTCAAGCACGCTGACTGGACGCATATCGGCTCGCTGGTTCAGGCGTTAACCACACTGACGGCCTACGGACGAAAGAAAAACTTGAAGATAGATACGGTTGACTGGCTTAAGCACTGCGCTGAGCTCAAGCAAACCTATGCGATGAACTATGACCGGGACAGCTCGATGATCCAGCCTTACTACGTCATCGAGGAGATCAATCGCATTACCCGGGGTGAGGCCATCATTACCACCGGCGTGGGTCAGCATCAGATGTGGGCAGCGCAGTACTTTGACTTCAAGGGCCCGCGCCAGTGGTTGACCTCAGGCAGCATGGGCACCATGGGGTTTGGCCTGCCTGCCGCGATCGGTGCGCAGTTTGCCCGGCCGGACAAGCTGGTCATCGACGTTGATGGCGATGCCAGCATCCGCATGAATCTGGGCGAGATGGAAACCGTGACCACTTATGAGCTACCGGTCAAAGTCGTGGTGCTTAACAACAATGGCGACGGCATGGTGAAGCAATGGCAGAAACTGTTCTTCAAGGGGCGCCTGTCCGCCAGCGACAAGTCGTTGCACAAGAAGGATTTCGTCAAGGCGGCGCAGGCGGATGGTTTCCAGTTCGCAGTGCGCCTGGATCGCAAGGAAGACGTACCGCGCGTGGTCAGGGAATTCATCGAGTTCAAGGGCTCGGCCTTCCTGGAAGTCTGCATTGATCAGGACGCCGGTGTGTATCCAATGGTCGGGCCGGGACAGGCATACGAGCAGATGATCACCGGTGACTTCATTCCGGCGCGGGCGGCGGCCAAGGTGGCTGAAAAGCTCGACGAGTCCAAGATGTTCTGACGCCTGTGTTGAACATAGTCTTGTGAGCGGCGACCTGCGTTCAGCTGCGGGTCGCACAATCTCCGGAAATCCGGGTTGCCTGAATATCAAGCTGAGACCCAGTTCCATGTCCTGCTCCAAGGGGGTGCTTAAAGTGGCGCCTGAAACCTCGCGCGAATTTCTTGCGCGATTCCTGCTGATTTCAGGAGCCTTACAGTGCTGCAAGCCCGTTCCCGTCGTCGTATGCCAATGGTGATGCCTGCCACCGTGCACATTCGTCGCAGTTACGCGGAAAATCGCTATGGCCAGTTGCATATGACGACGGCCTATCCTTCCGGCGGCGGCTTTGACGAGCGTGTGCCGCTGATCTGCCTGCATCCGGCGGGCAGTGCTGCCAGTTATTTTTCAGCGCTGCTGCCCGAACTGGGCCGTGATCGCAGCGTCTATGCCTTTGACCTGCCGGGATACGGTAATTCCGATGCGCCCGCCGGTGACTGGCTGATCGCTGATGCCGCAGCGGTGATCGGCGAATTCGCCGACAGCCTGCGTTTGCGCAATTTCGATCTGATCGGTGTGCAGCTGGGTGCACTGACAGCGATTGAACTGGCGGCCAGCAAACCGGATCAGGCGCGGCGTCTGGTGCTGAGTTCCGTGCCGCATTTCACCGCGCAGGAAGCCAGGTCAGCGGAATGGACGGCATTGCCTGCGCAGCCGCTGGTCGATGGTTCGCATCTGCTCAAGGAATGGCAGCGACTGCAGGCCTCTCGCGGTCCCATGCTGAGTCCGGAACAACTGACTGAAGAACTGGCCGATGTGCTGCGCAGCCGTACCCGCAGCACGCAAACCCAGCATGCCATGCTGGAATATCCCAGCGCGCATCGCCTCGCCGCATTACGTCAGACGGGTCTGATACTGCGTCCGCGTGATGAATTCCATGAGCACAGCCTGCGCGCAAAAAACTCTTTCGCTCAGTCACTGATCGAAGAATTGCCGGAAGCGGGCTCGAATATTTTTGGCAACAATCCACAGCGCGTCCTGCAGCTGGTGCGGATGTTCCTGGATCGTTGAGCAGATTTGATAAACGCAGTCGCTATCACAGCGACTGCGACCACGCCCAGCTGCAGGCCAGACTGGCCGCTACGCAGGTGCAGCAAGTCTCCACGACCAGCAGCTGAAAAAACGGTGGCGTTGTGCGCAGCAAACTGCGCACGATCAGCAAGGGCAGGACGCTGAATATCACGGCATTCATCAAGCCGAAAACCAGGCCTCGCTGCCACCATGAGATTTCCACCAGGGCCGTGAAGCCCCAGCTCAGCCAGAACAACAGGCCGATGCCTGCACCCAGCGCCGCATGCGCGGTGACATACAGCAGTTCATTCGCCGCTGAAGGTTCGCGCCATGTGGTGCTCAGGTCACGTCGGGAGCGCGCCGCCCAGATGAAACGCAGCAGCAGCGAAACGCCCAGCGCTGCCATCATGGCCGGGCCGATCAATAGCAGCGAATTCAACGTGCAGACTCCCGTGTTGGTTCTTGTGTGGCGTCACGCACGGATGGCGCGTTGCAGCCCGAGTACCAGGCGATCAATGTCGTCGTGTGAATTGTAGACGTTGAAAGCGATGCGCAGCACATTGGATAGTGACGGGTTGCCGCCATCCTGCGTCGCTAATCCTGAGACGATGACTGAATCATTCCGTCGCAGCTGCTCGGCTATCTGTTCGGCGCTGCGTGCGTTGGAGCGTACGGAAAGGATGTGCAGCGACAGGCCCGGCTGATTGGGTGTCAGCCACTCCAGACCGGACAGGGCTTGCAGTCGCAGACGTGCATAGATTTGCAGCGCCCGCAGGCGCGCCTCAATGCGCGCACGCCCCATTCTTTCCTGAAAATCCAGCGCCAGCGGCAACATCTGAAACTGTACCGGCGTTTCCAGAAGCGCTGCATGCCACCGGCCAGCCAAGTGTGGCCAGCCCACAGTATCAAGCAACGTCGTCGAACCCGAGTTGAATTGCTCACCCAGCCGGGCATGCAGTTCACGCCGGACGTACAGCAAACCCGTGGTTGCCGGGCCATTCAGCCAGTGACCAAAACTGCTGCCATAGACATCGCAGCCGAGACTGGCCAGCGAAAACTGCAAGGCGCCCATGCTGAAGCTGCCGTCCACCAGACACAACGCGCCTTGCTTGTGCGCCAGCGCGCCCAGTTCGCGAATGGGCAGGATGGCGCCATCCAGCTCCTGGACATGACTGCACATCAACGCCCGGGTGCGTTCGCTCAGGGCATTTTCAAATGCGGCGACCACCTGCGCTGCGTTTGAAATCGGCAAGGGCAATTCGACAGACTTCAGCACCAGCCCCCGCAATCTCGCCTGCTGTTCCCAGAATTTGCGCAATGGTTGCGGCAGTTGCGAGTGAATCACTACTTCATCGCCAGCCTGTAGTGGCATCTGTTGTGCGAAGTGCAGCAGCCCCTGCGTGGCATTCCGGCTGAAGCATAGTTCGTCAGCCGAGCAGTCCAGCCACTGCCCCAGCCGGGCGCACAGCGACTGCACTGACGCCGCGTTGAATTCATCACGGAAAAACGCCTGTGGATCATGGTGCAGCGCTTCGCTGGCCCGATACTCGGCTGCCAGCATGGCGCGTGTGCCGGGAGCGAAGCGGGCGGTATCAAAGTAGGCGAGGCGCGGATTCATCACCCATTGCTCGCTGGCCTGCCTCCAGAGGTCGGGTGAGGTCGAGGGCGCCAGCGCAGATTGCGCTACTGCGCCGCCGGTAGGAGTGGCCGCCGCAGTCACGGCGGCAGCGGCGCTGGCCAATAGCCGACGACGCGAGAGCTGAAATTTTCGTGGATCCATGGTGTAGAGACTGTCACGGTTGTTATGAAAGCTGAGTTTAGCAGCGGTTGGTTGGCCCGACTGCCTGTCGCCTGATACTGTACGCAGATTGCTGATCTGGAATCGTGATTCATGACTGACTCGTATCTACAACGCATTCTCAAGGCACGCGTCTATGACGTGGCCGTCGAAACGCCGCTGGAGCGGGCCAACAAGCTGAGTGAACGCCTGGGCAATACCGTGCTGATCAAGCGCGAGGATCAGCAGCCGGTGTTTTCCTTCAAGCTGCGTGGCGCCTACAACAAGATTGCCCATCTGTCCGAGGCAGTGGCGCAGCGCGGCGTGATTTGCGCATCGGCAGGCAATCACGCCCAGGGTGTGGCGCTCAGCGCCCAGCGACGCGGCATCAAGTCGGTGATCGTCATGCCGAAAACCACGCCCAGCATCAAAGTGCAGGCGGTCAAGGGTCTGGGCGGGGAAGTGGTGCTGTCTGGTGAAGACTTTGATCAGGCCTACGAACACGCCATGCAGCTCACTCGCGAACGCGGCTTGACCTTCATTCATCCCTTTGATGATCCTGATGTGATTGCCGGACAGGGAACGGTGGGCATGGAAATCCTGCGTCAGCATTCCGGCGATGATATCGACGCGATTTTCGTTGCAGTGGGCGGTGGTGGCCTGATTGCCGGCATTGCGGCGTATGTGAAGGAATTGTTCCCGCGTGTGCGCATCATTGGTGTGGAGCCGGAAGACGCCGACGCCATGCATCAGTCATTGCAGGCGCGCAAGCGTGTGACGCTGGAGCGCGTCGGTATTTTTGCCGATGGTGTCGCAGTGAAGCGTGTCGGTGAAGAACCATTCCGTCTGTGTCAGCAATATGTGGATGAAGTCATCCTGGTCAACACCGATGAAATCTGCGCGGCCATCCAGGACATCTTTGAAGAATGCCGCACGGTGGTCGAGCCCGCAGGCGCACTGTCCGTGGCGGGCATCAAAAAATATGTTGCGCGCGAGAACTGCACGGGCAAAACCCTGGTAGGCATCAACTGCGGCGCCAACATCAACTTTGATCGCCTGCGTCACGTGGCTGAACGCGCCGATATCGGCGCGCAGCGTGAAGCATTGTTTGCCGTGGAGATACCCGAGCAGCCCGGCAGTTTCCTGCACTTCTGTGAAACCATTGGTCAGCGCAGCATCACCGAATTCAACTATCGCTATAACACCAGCAGTGAACGCGCCAACATTTTCGTTGGCATTGGTCTGACTGAAGGCCGCAAGGAGCGTACGCAGCTGCTGGCGGAGTTGCAGGCAGCGGGTTACAAGGTGATGGACATGACCGACAACGAAATGGCCAAGTTGCATGTGCGTTACATGGTAGGCGGCCATGCTGCGGGCATCAGCAATGAACGACTGTTGCGGTTCGAGTTCCCGGAGCGACCCGGCGCGCTACTGAAATTCCTGAAGTCCGTGGGTGCGCAATGGAACATCAGCCTGTTCCACTATCGCAATCACGGCTCTGACTACGGTCGGGTACTGGCTGGCGTACAAGTGCCACCCGAGCAACTGGAAGACCTGCGCCTGCACCTGCATGAACTGAAATATCCGTATCAGGATGAAACCGGTAATCCCGCTTACAAGTTGTTTCTGGGCGCCTGAAGTGTTTGCAGCGCGTTCTGCACTTCGCGGCTGATGATGGCTTTTGTGCCATAGGTTTCTTCGATACTGGCGCGCGTGGCTTGCAGCAGTGCGCGTGCTTCAGCAGGCTTGTTGCTGGTCAATAGCGCAATGCCCAGTGCGGCGCGAGCGGTATCCGTGATGGCGTTGTTTTCACCCAGCGCATTGCTTGCGATCTTGATAGCGGAGTGCAGCAACGGTTCTGCCTGCTGCGGTTTTCCCAGTCGGGTGAGGCTGCGTGCCAGGCCGATCTGTGCGCCCGCCACCAGCACGTTATCCTCACCAATGCTGCCTGCATAGATACTGAGCGCCGCGCGGAATTCGGCTTCTGCATTCAGATAATCGCCCTGGTCGTAATGCAGCAGTCCGATGTTCACGCGGTCATAGCCGACGTATTCATGCTGCTCGCCATACAGTTTGCGATTGGTTTGCAGTGCTTCGGTCAGAATGGCCTGCGCCTGTGCATAGCTGCCGTTGCGACGCAGGAAATTGCCATAGTTTTCCAGCGTATCAACGGTCTCCGGATGTTCCGCGCCCAGTACGCGACGCTTGTTGTCCAGCGCCATGCGAAACCAGGAGGCCGCTTCGGTGTACTTGCCCTGACCTTCCAGCGCATCGGCAAGCCGGCCCATCTGTTCGGCAACCAGCGGATGATCCGTACCCAGTTTCTGCATGCCTATGTTGAGCGCCGAGCGTAACCACGGTTCAGCGGCGGCTTCCTGATACTGATCGGCCAGCGCCTTGCCCAGTTCACTCATGGCGGTGGCGTTGTCGATGCTGTCGCTCATATTGTTGCGGTCATAGAGTTGCATCGCCTGCTTGAACTGCTGTTCTGCGGCTTTGAAGTTGCCGCGTTCCAGTGCAACCTTTCCCAGCAGGCGTAACGCTGCGGCTTGCTCGACAGCATCCTCGCCATGCAGCGTGCGTTGCATGATCAACGCCTGCTGCAATTCACGTTCGGCGTCGTCCAGCCTGCCCTGCGCAATATGCGTCTCACTGAGTGCGGTGAGTGAGTCCGCAACATCCGTGTGTTGCTCGCCGTACAGCTGCTGCCGCAGTTGCAGTGATTTCTCCAGTGCGCTGCCTGCCTCTTCGTAAAGGCCAAGACTGCCATAAACGCGACCAATGGTACTCAGCAGCATCGCGCGCGTAGCAGGCTGCGATTGCAGCTCGTTGTCGACGCGACGTGCACCCACATCAAGCAGCTCGCGTGCTTTCAGTTCGTCACCCCGATTGCGTGCGGGGTCAGACAGCTCGAACAGATCCACCAGGAATGACGACACCTGTTCGGCGCGATTGCGCTCGGCAGTGGCGGCATCGCGCTGTTGTGCAATGGCGCGGGCCTGCATATAAGTGATGATGCTGAAGCTGGTCAGCATCAGGATGGCGGATACACTCGCGGCTACCGACAGCCGGTGCCGTTTCACGAATTTGCTGGTGCGATAGCGCCAGCTATCCTTGCTGGCGATAACAGGTTGCTGGGTCAGCCAGTGCTGCACGTCTTCAGCAAACTGGCTGGCCGTGGCATAACGACGTTGCGGTTCCTTGCGCAGCGCCATCATCACGATGTTGTCCAGATCGCCTTGCAGGGTCTTGCGCAATTGCCGGAGCGAAGTGCTGCGGCTGAAAGCCAGATCATCGGCCAGCTGCGGGGTGGTGGCGGCACTGCGCAACAGCATGGCGCTGGGGGCGGGTGGTGTTTGCTGGCAGATCAGTTGCTCAACATCCTGCAACCGGCAATTTGGCGGCACCGTGAAGGCGCGGCGGCCACACAGCAATTCATACAGCAGCAGGCCCAGCACATAGATATCGCTGGCCGTGGTGATGACTTCACCGCGCACCTGTTCCGGGCTGGCATGTGCAGGCGTCATCACGCGATAGTCCTGCTGAGTCAGCTCGCTGTTGATGAATCCGGCATTCACATCCAGCAACTTGGCGATGCCGAAGTCGAGCAATCTGGGTTCGCCATTGTTGGTGACCAGAATGTTCGATGCCTTGAGGTCGCGATGCACGATCAGGTTCTGATGCGCGCATTGCACTGCCGCGCATACCTTGCAAAACAGTTCCAGACGTTGCTCAAGATTCAGACGCTGACGATCGCAATACAGATTGATCGGCATGCCTTCGATGTATTCCATCACCAGATAGGGCGTGCCATCGTCGGCGCTGCCGCCATCCAGCAGGCGCGCAATGTACGGATGTTGCAGATTGGCCAGAATCTGCCGCTCGGTGCGCAGACGTGCGTGCACATCCATGGGCAGGGGACTGTTGCGCACCACCTTGATGGCGACTTGCTGCTCGAACTCGTGGTCAATACGCTCGGCGAGATACACCTCGCCCATGCCACCAGAGCCAATCAGTTCCAGTAATTGATACGGCCCGAGGCGGCGCCCCTTCCAGGACTTGAGTTCTGGTTCCGCCTCATCGCTGGCATCTTGCGCAATCGCCGGGTTGTGATCGGTGACATCCATGACAGTGAATAGCCCGTTGCGCTGCTATTCAACCGGTTCCAGCCGTTCGCCTTCCGGCGGCTGGAACTGCTGGCAGCAGGCTTGCAGCCATGCGTGGAAACGTTGCAGCTTGGGCAGCGCAAAATGTTCCGGCGGCGCCACCAGGTAGTAGGCCGCCTTCTGTCGCACGCTCTGTGTACCCACACGCACCAGTCGCCCGGCTGCCAGGTCATCGGCCACCAGTGACCAGCGCGCCAGCACCAGACCCTGGCCCAGTTCGGCGGCATTGAGCGCCGCGACCGAATCTTCCAGCACCGGGCCATGTTCCAGGCGGGTAGTGTCACCGCCCAGTCGTCGCATCCAGTCCGACCACGGCTCGTGCTGTGAATGCAGCAGTGGATACTTGTTCAGGTCACCGACCGTATTCACCGGGCCGAGTTGTTTCAGCAGCGCAGGGCTGGCCACCGGAAACACCCACTCGTCCATCACATGTTCGGCGCGCAGGTCAGGCCATTGACCACTGCCATAACGAACCGCCGCGTGAAAATCGCTGTGCGCAAAATCCACCAGCCCGCGACTGGCGTTGAAGCGCAGATCGAGCTCAGGACACTGGCGATAGAAATCACTCAGGCGCGGCAGCAGCCATTTCTGCAAAAATGAACTGAGCAGCGAGATATTCAGCTGGCCGCTGCTGCGATGTTTGCGCAACTGGTCGATGGCGCGCGCCAGTTCATCAAGCCCGCGCTGCACGCCGGGCAGCAGCTGCGTGCCATAGGGCGTCAGGCGCACCGAACGGCTGTGGCGATAGAACAGCGGTGTTTCCAGCACGTCTTCCAGCGTCTTGATCTGTGCGCTGACCGCCGCCGGTGTCACATCCAGATCCCGGGCAGCCTCGGTAAAGCTGAGTCTGTCCGCCACCGCTGCAAACACGCGCAGGGCATTCAGGGGCAGCTTGCTGGCGTCACTCATTATCAACAATACCTGATTGATCTGGTTTTAATGGGTATCTCAGGTGGCAAGTTACGCTTCATTGTGCCAATCAGGCAAGTGTAATCATCAAGTAGCGTTGATAGATTCGAAGCCCGCCATTTGCGCAGCCCGCGTGTCTTGCTGACTTGCCAAGCGAGTGCTACCTTTGTGACACCAAGTCAGTCGTGAAGGTAGTCATGGTTGCCACAACCACCATCCGCTTAACACCCAAACTGCGCGCTCGCCTGGCCGTGCTGGCCAAACAAACTGGTCGATCCGCACACAGCCTGATTGTTGAGGCGGTGGAACGGCATGCTGACCATGAGGAGCAGATGCGCAGCCTGGTCAAGGAAGCCTTGGCCGCTGATGCCGAAATTGAGCGCACCGGTAAGGTGTATCGCGCCGAGGACGTGCACGCCTGGATGAGTCGGCTCGCGCAGGGCCAGTCTGCAACCAGACCCAAATCGTGGCGCATGTAGTCTATTCAGCGCATGCGCTGCAAGATATCGAACGGGTGTTTGAGTTCCTGCGCACCAGCAACCCCGACGCCGCCCTCAACTCCGTCGTGGCGATTCAGTCGGCCGTGGATAACCTGGTCGCGCATCCGTTGATCGGTCGTCGCCTTGAAGGCGAATTGCGCGAGCTGGTCATTTCATATGGGCAAACGGGCTACATCGCGCTATACCGCTTTGTAGTGCGGCTCGATGAAGTTCGAATTCTGGCGTTGCGCCACCAGCGTGAATTGGGCTACGTGCCCTGAGTACCCGGGCTCCAACCCTTCTCGCGTGCAGCGGAAGGCCAGCAGCCTGTCGGACTTAGGGTTGATCTACTGCGGCGGTGTCTAATTGGTCCATTTTTTCGATCGTTTTCGTTAAATAGCTACGGCTATTCGCCTCAAACGATCAAAAAACTGTCCTCAATTATCCACTCGCCTCGCTACGATCACCTAAGTCCGACAGGCTGCTGGGGAGAGCAAGCTGATGACGGGGTTATGCACCAGCCAACAATTACTTGAAACTCCTCGGTAAAAAATCATGAATTCGCCAGATTTCACACCAGCCATCAATCCCGCCACGCCTGCCGACGTGCCATTGATCCTGCAACTGATTCGCGAACTGGCCGAGTTTGAACATCTGGCGCACGAAGTCACCGCCACCGAAGCGCAATTACACGAACACCTGTTCGGCCCACGGCCCTATGCCGAAGTGCTGCTGGCGCGGGTGGCTGATCAGCCGGTGGGCTTCGCGCTGTTCTTCCACAACTACTCCACCTTCGTTGGCAAGCCTGGCATTTATCTCGAAGACCTGTACGTGCGCGACGGCTGGCGCACCCGGGGCATCGGCACCGCGCTGTTGCAGGCCGTGCGCGAGCAAGCCGTGTTGCGTGGCTGTGGTCGTTATGAATGGTCAGTGCTCAACTGGAACCAGCGCGCCATCGACTTCTACGAAAAGATGGGCGCCAAAGCCGATGAAGGAATGGACGGTGTACCGGTTGAGTGGCGCGGCGTTGCTGGGTTCTAAAAACGGCTAGTCGCCTGAGTACATACGGCACACATTCTGGTAGGCTGCGCCCATGAAGTTCTATGCATGGAATCCTGAAAAGAACGAGTGGCTGAAGCGCGAGCGTGGTATTTCGTTCGAGGATGTGGTGTTTCATATTGAGGCGGGCGATGAGATGGATATCCTCGAACATCCGAACCAGGAACGGTATCCGGGACAGAAGATTTCTGTAGTTCTGATCGAAGGTTATGCGTACTTGGTGCCGTTCGTTGAGTCGGAGCACGATATTTTCCTGAAGACCATTATTCCGAGCCGCAAGGCCTCCAAGCAGTATGTGAGTGAATCCGATGAGCAAACTTGATTCAGAAGAGAAGGATATTCTCGAGGCATTTGAGACTGGCACGCTGAAGCCGGTCAAGAACCGGGCACGCGAATTGACGCGTCATCGCAAAGTTGCCGCAGCCACCTTTGCCAAAGATAGCCGCATCAACATTCGCATTTCGTCGAAAGATCTGCGGGCGTTGCAGAAGCGTGCTTTGGCCGAAGGCATGCCATATCAAACCCTCGTATCTAGTGTGTTGCACAAATTTGTTGAAGGGCAGGTTGCTGTGCAGCCATCTGGCAAACGCTTGCAGAGAGCGCGTTAGGGAAAACAAGCCATGCAGCACGGCTGTGGTCGTTACGAATGGTCAGTGCTCAACTGGAACCAGCGCGCTATCGACTTCTACGAAAAGATGGGCGCCAAACCAATGAAGGAATGGACGGTGTACCGGTTGAGTGGGGCGGCGTTGAGGAAGTTATGACGCGCCTTGTTAAACCTGTATGAAATCGGGCAACTTGTCGGATTTCATTGTCAAAACAAACGTTTGAGTTTAATGACGTGCCCATGTTATCTATCAGGTGCCATGTTAATCAGACTAGATAAAACACGTTGGGCATCATGAAAGAACGAGCAGTACGCTGGGAACCTGTGGCAGAAATTGATACCGGCTTTGGTTCTATCGCGTTCAATCACGAACACGGCAGTCTGCTTGTGACGATGGTCGGAGCGAAGACACTGAGAATCCGCTTTTCAGGCCTCATCGGGCTTCGGTTCGAGGATGAATGCCCCGGCTTCGATCCTCATCCAGTCGATCTTCCTATGCTTGAACCGCGGTTAACTTTTCCCCTCTTGCGCATAGAGAATTCGCGGTGGCTCGAGCAATTCAAAGGCATTCATGAGGGGCGCGTTCATTTCTCGCTCATAAGTCAATCTCATTTGGTTCAGTTGCTTGCTAAGCCGGATGCTGAGGCTGTATGGCAATGAAAATGCTGCCCAACAACAGCTTCGAGAGCGACGCGTTGAAGACAACGCGCGCCTCAAGCTGAGCGTTAGAGCGCGCTTATGCGATTGCCATTTTTGCTTCTAGTCACATCTGTTATCGCTGCTGGCTGCGCGGCGGAAGAAGCCCCGGATGTGAGCTCCGAAGAGTCTGCTCCGGTGTCGGCCTGGGCCGTCAAATTCGTAACAATTGAGCATTGCCGTCCGGAAAGTGACGTTTGCGGAACCGACCTATATCTTGAAGACCAAGGAAAAGTTCGGCGGAAGCTGATGTCCGACATGCAAGGTCCATTATTGCTGCTTTTGAAGTCAAAGAAAATCTTCGCTTGTGAGAGCAATGCGATTATGGAGACCAAGCGCCCAGTGCTGATTGGGCTTGCCGGAAAAACAGTCGACTTACCTATTCATCCTGGCTATTTGCGAAGCTGTAGCATCGTTGGCACTGGTGAAGAGGTCATGTTGAACTACAGCCTTGTCGAGGCTGAACAGCCCTATAGTGTTGTGCGAGTGGTCAATTCTGACGGGGGCGTTTTGGTTGAGAAGAGATTCAATTCAGAGGGAGAAGTAGAATTTATGATCTTAGATCAGAAGCATCGAGCCAATGTTCCTGCTCCTGATTGGCCATACTGATGCGCTCTAACCAAACACTCAACACGGACGCGCCGAAAGACGGCGCGCCCGTTAGTAATTCGTTATCCAACATGAAGACTGTCGTTTCCGATGTTGATGCTTTCAGTGCGACTCTACGAGCACGCAAACCTTGTCGCATCGGTGTTGATGGAGTCGATGGGGTGGGCAAGTCTGATACTTCAACTGTCGTCGCTTCCGAATTCGGTATTCCGGTCATTGGTCTCGATGACTACGTTCAGAAGAATCAAGGTGGTTACGTCTCCTTTATCGACTATTCAGCCATAGCAGCTCGAATTGCTGCTAACACGTGTTTCGTAATCGAAGGCGTCTGCTTGCTTGAAGTATTGGAGCGCCTCGACGTACGTCTAGACTGCCTGATTTACATCAAGCGGATGAGCTCGTCCGGACTTTGGGCAGATGAAGATGAGTGCGAATTCCCGGACGGAATAGAAGAGGCAATTCGTCAGTCCCGCCAGAACACTGAATTAATGCTGGAGTTCGTCGCGCGTCAGGAAGGTAAGCCATACACTCCCGGCGCAGCGGATGAGCCTGGCCTCAGTGAAGAAATCATGCGTTACCATGCGAAGCATTCTCCGCACACGGCGGCCAATATTACTTTCTGCAAACATGTTGGATAACAAGCGCGTCAAGTTCGCGGGCACTGCGCACCCGACTCGCAAAAGCGAGGCGCTTTTGCTCGCGGCTTACCCGCGACGTTAAACAGACTTTTCCCTACTGCCTCGGCACCAGAAACCTCTGCCCGCGATAACTCAGCACTACACCTTCATTGGTGATCTGCTCCAGCAGCGGGCCTTCGTTCAAGGTCTGGCCTTCGGTGTATTTCTTGCTGTTGATGAAGGCGAAGCGTTCGGTCTTTTTTGCTGAGTACACATGCAGGTCGAGGCGTAGTTCGGGCAGATTCAGTGCGGCGCTGCCGCCGAGGCTGGTCAGGGTCGGTGCTGTGCCAGAACCAGTCTGGCCAACCGGATACTTGTTGATGACGGTTTGATTGCTGGAGTTGCCAGTGATGGCGTTATCTCCTGCGGACCGCACCAGTGGTGGGCCTTCCGGCGTGGTGGCTTCGCTCAACAACATGCTGGTGCTGTCTTCGGCTTCGGTGGCATTGATTACTTCGGCGTCGAGTGCGCGTACTTCGGCAGTGCGTGGTGGTGCAACCAATACGGACGCGGCGCTACTGCTGGCGCTGGCAGTTACCGTGTTCTCATTGACGGCTATCACCGGCGTCGCTTCCTTGCGTAGCCACATCGCCAGCAGCAACACGCAATTCAGCACCAGCATGCCAACGACAACAATCAGCCACCAGGGCTTGCCGCGTGGTGCGCGACCATAGGGCAGTCCGACTACGCCGGGTGTCTGCGAGCGCTCGCGCTCCTGCTCGGATTTTTTCAGGGCATCCAGAATGAAACTCATGGGGTGCTTCCTGTTGCCGCTATCACCGGCGCGGCCATGCTTACCAGTGTGGGACTGTCATCGTTCGCAGTGGCGGCATCCAGCGCGATCTGCGTTTGCAGGCCGGCCACGCCATCCGCATGCAGACGATGTGCGCGTTGAAAGTCTGCCAAGCTGGCCGACAGTTCGTCATCAAATATATTGCTGGGTTTGCCAGCCGGTGCCCGACCCTTGAATCGCGTCAGCGAGTTACGCAGCCACAGCACTTCGGCGCCACGCATGCCGACATTCAGCGCAGTCTGCCCCGCCACTTTCGGACGCCACAACAACAGGTAATCACCATTCCAGTAACGTGACAACGAAGCCAGGGTGACACTGACCATTCGGGTATCGAACAGCAGCTGTGCAGTGGTTGCATCAAGGCCTACCACCACGGCCTGATGCGCTGCGCCGCGATCATCCGTGAGTTGCAGAATGGCGGGACGATTCAGTGTACGCAGCAAATCCCATGAGCCTTTCTGGAACACACACTCCAGACCGTGAGTGACCGCCTGATCGCAGGCGCGCACTTCACTGACCGCGTACTGCGAGCCCCACAGCGTGAACAGCGTGGCGAAGGCAGCATCCGTGCCGGTGCTGCCGGCGTATTGCATCAGTGCTTGCGCGGCATCCAGTGCTGAGGCTTTGCCCGCCATGCTGCTGGCGGATGATGAGCTGGCCGCTACTGGCGGTGCAGCAGGTTTGATGGTGGCGGGGTGCATCACGCGCCAGGTGACCAGACCTGCAAGGGCGATAAGCATCGTTGTGCCAACAGCCAGCGCTGGCCATTTCCAGCGTGACCAGAGTGATGACTCACCGGCGACTTCGCTGGCGGCTTCACGAACCAGCGCGGTGCCGACTTCCGGCATGGCTTGCGTATACGCGCCGAGCAGGGCGCGATCACAGATGATGTTGATCAGGCGTGGAATGCCGCGACTGGCCTTGTGTACTGCCACCAGTGCCCGGTCGGTAAAAATTTCCCGATTCGCGCCCGCCACCTGCATGCGATGCCGCACATAGGCAGCCGTGTCATCGCGACTCAATGGCGACAGGTGATAACGGCCGGTAATACGTTGCGCCAGTTGCCGCAAATCGCTGCGCGCCAGCAGGTCGCGCAACTCCGGCTGACCGATCAGGATGATCTGCATCAGCTTGTGCGTGGCGGTTTCCAGATTGGTGAGCAGACGTACCTGCTCCAGGGTTTCAGGTAACAGGTTCTGTGCTTCATCAACAATCACCACCACCTTGCGGCCCTTGGCGTGGGTGGCCAGCAGGCGCGAGTTCAGCACATCCACCAGATCTTTCAGGCTGCTGGTGTTTTCATCGGTGAGGAAGATACCCAGCTCTTCGCAGATGGTCAGCAGGAACTCCGCCGGTGTCATGCGCGGGTTCAGAATTACCGCCACATCAGCGTGTTGCGGCAACTGTTCCAGCAGCGTGCGCACTACCGTGGTCTTGCCGGTGCCCACTTCACCCGTGAGCTGGATGAAGCCACCCGCTTCGTTCAACCCATACATCAGATGCGCCAGCGCCTCCGCATGCTTCTCACTCATATAGAGGTAGCGCGGATTGGGCGTGATGGCGAACGGCTTTTCGCTCAGGCCGAAAAAGCTCGTGTACATGGTGATAGGTGCCCTCGGATTAAGGCGGCAATCATGCCTGTGCGGCAGATCAATGGGTAGGGGCGGCTCGTGAGCCGCCCTCCTGTGCAGACGTCAGTGAGTATTGCCAACGAAAGGGCGGTTCACGAACCGTCCCTACTTGGTCAGGCTGTTGCCGCGTCGCAGGGCGGTGCTGCCAAAGCGTTCACGAATCCTGTCTACCGTCGAATCCAGTTCGCGATTGCGCTGTGATTCGGGCGCCGTGAACAACTCCAGTTGCTGGGCTTCGCTGAGGTCGGCAACGCCCACGCCCAGCAGACGCAGTGGCGAAGACGGATGTTCCTTGAGCCAGTCCTTCAGCAAGCCTGCCGCCATGTGCGCGATCACCTGAGTTTCCTGCGTGGCGGGCTGGAAATGCTGCTGGCGAGTGTAGGTGCTGAAATCGCTGCGGCGAATTTTTACCACCACGCAGGAAGTTTGCAGTTGTTTGGCGCGCAGACGGGTAGCAGTTCGATCCGCCAGCTGATGTAGTTCAATCAACAGCCGGGTGGGATCGCGAATATCGGTATCAAAGGTGGTCTCGGCGCTGATCTGCTTTTCATCCCAGTCGGGAATCACCGGACGGTCGTCGATGCCCGCTGCGCGCGCCTGTGTCTGCGCCGTGTGTTTGCCGAATACCGCCTTGAGCAAGGACTCACGCGCCAGCCGCAGGTCGCGGAAGGTATGAATGCCCAGTGCCGTGAGTCGCGGCGCGGTCTTGTTGCCGATGCCGAATAGCCGGGTGATGGGCAATGGATCAAGCAGGGCAGTGATTTCATTGTCATGCACAACCACCAGTCCATCCGGCTTGCGCAGATCCGAAGCAATCTTGGCCACCAGTTTGTTGGGCGCCACACCAACAGAAGCCGTGAGCTGCGTGCGTTCGCGAATGCGCTGTTTGATCTGCGCAGCAATGTGTTCGGCACTGCCCAGCGCGGATTGGCTGTGAGTCACATCCAGAAACGCTTCATCCAGCGACAGGCCTTCCACCAGTGGTGTGAACTCATGAAACACCTGAAATATTTGCTGCGACACCTGCTGGTAGTAACCAATGCGGGGTCGCACACAGATGGCGTGTGGGCAACGTTGCAGGGCTTCACGCACCGGCATGGCCGAGCGCACCCCGAACTGGCGCACTTCGTAACTGGCGGCGGCGACGACGCCGCGATGACCGGTGCCGCCGACAATAACCGGTTTGCCATGCAGCTCTGGGTTGTCGCGCTGTTCAATGGATGCGTAAAAGGCATCCATGTCCACATGAAGGATGGCGCGCGACATGGTTTACAGGGAGCGGGGCGGGTTTGAAAACATGCGGCCATGATGCGTCGGCCACCCGCTCCGGGCAACTCGCCTTTATTACAGGGTGGGCTGAACCGGATTACGGACAGCTTGGCAAGCGGCCAAATTCCCGTTACAAGAGCGCACGGAATCCAGGGGCTTTGTTTCATGTCCAACCGGCTTGCATTGATCGTTGACGATTCACGTTCCGCGCGTCACATCCTGTCGCGGATGCTGGAAAGCTTTGGTCTTGAAGTGGCCTCGGTGGAGTCGGCTGAACTGGCCCTGACCTATTTGCAGGGCGCGCGTCCCGATGTGATCTTCATGGATCACCTGATGCCGGGCATGGATGGTTTTGCCGCGGTACGCGTACTCAAGTCCAATCCGGACACGGTGACGATTCCGGTGCTGATGTATACCTCGCAGGAAGGCGAGATGTATCTGAGCCAGGCACGTGCGCTGGGCGCCATGGGTGTACTGCCCAAGACCCTCAAACATGCCGACGTGGCGGAGGCCTTGCAGCACCTGAATCTGTTGCCGCCGGAGAAGGCTGGCGCAACCACAACGGCAACCGCTGCGCCTGTACCGCGTGCCGCCGCTGCGCCAGTGCCACCGATTGAAATCCAGCCGGTCCAGACGCCTGCATCAGCACACGAAGAACGCGCCAGCCAGACTGGATCGCATCTGGCCATTCCGCAGCTGGCGCATCGTATCGCGGCGGAAGTGCGCGATGACTTGCAGCAGGTCACGACACGGGTGAGTCGCCGTCTCAACTTCTGGCGTGCACTGGCCGCGCTGAGCGGCGTGGCCAGTGCAATCTTGCTGGCGTTGTTGCTGTTCCTGCAGTACCAGACGCGCCAGCAACTGCAACAGATACAGGGTCAGCAACAACAACTCCAGTTGCTGTTGAATCAGCAGGCCACGTCTGCAAGCTCGGCGTCGCTCACTGCGGCGCTCAATGCCGTGGACAACACCGTGGCTATCGCCAGTGATGCCTTGCCGGTGGCTTACGGTGAAGTGCCGCTGTCTGGCGCACGACTGGATTATCTGCGTGATCTGCACGCCCGTTACAACCTCGATCCGCGCCAGCTGGTGATTCGCGTCGAATCATTCATGGGTGATTTCTGTCTCGCCAGGAATGCATCGGGCGCCTATGAACCTGCGGCGGATGAAGTGCTGCAGGTCAATTGCGATCTGACCGGAAATCCATTTGGTGATGCATTGAGCGTGCAGCAACGGCAGTCGGTGGCGTTTGCCAATTTGCTGGCCAGCATTAACAGTGCTAACAGCAATACCGGCAGTCATATCAAGGTGCAACTGGTGGAGGGCGGACATCAGACGACGACTCCGTATCCAGTACGCAGCGCAACGCTGACGGCCGGTGACTGGAACCGCGTGGCCGAACGCAATCAGGTGGTGAAGTTCACCGTGCAGGAAGCGTTCTAAGTCTATTGCAATGAACTCACCTGATTCCGGCGGCAACTTGCCGGCATTTGATCCACCCCGATACTTGCGACATCACCATTTGCAGTCCGTGTTGCCGACGCTGTTCCCGTGGCGGTTGCCGGTGTTATGGCGGTCCCGCGCCCTGCGGGCGGCTGCCCGGCCGTTGCTGGTGCAAGTGGACGATGGCACGCGTCTGCTTACCCAGTGTTCGATGCAGGACAGCGAACGACCCGGCAATGAACCCGGAAAGCAACCCGAAAAACAACCATGGGTGTTGATCCTGCATGGCTGGCTGGGTGATGCCGATTCCAGTTATGTGCTGTCGCTGGCAGCGAGGTTGTATGCGGCTGGTTACAGCATCTGCCGATTGAACCTGCGCGATCATGGCGGGACTGAACATCTGAATCAGGGTATCTTCCATTCCTGTCTGATTGATGAAGTGGTCAGTGCGGTACGCAACATCCAGCAACGCTTTGCGATCACTGAGCTTTCACTGGCGGGGTTTTCACTGGGCGGCAACTTTGCGTTGCGAGTCGCGGCACGCGCTACCGCCGCAGGCATTCACTTGCACAAGGTGCTGGCCATTTGCCCGGCGCTGAATCCACACGCCAGCGATGCAGCGTTGGCGGCCGGTCCGTCCCTGTATCGAGAATATTTTCTCGGCAAGTGGAAGAAGGGCTTGCAACGCAAGCAACAACTGTTTCCGCAGCATTACCGGTTCAAGGATGTGCTCGATATACGCAGCATCACCACGCTGACCGATACGCTGGTGCGCCGGCATGCCAATTTCACCGGCGCACCCGAGTACTACGACGGCTATTCACTGCTGGGCAAGGCACTGCGCACGGTTGACGTACCTTGTTACCTGTTGCTGGCGCAGGACGATCCCATCGTGCCGGTCAGTGATGTCAGCGGACTGGCGCCCAATACGCACTTGCATATCACGGTCAGCGAGTATGGCGGTCACTGTGGATTCATGAGCAGCCTGAGTGGCAAACGCTGGGCGGATGACTGGGCGCTGCAGTGTTTGCAGCACTATTGAACAGGTCGTGCTTCAAGCGCAGGCGTTCCTGCTCTGCTGCTGTTGCCAGCTCCTGATCCACTGCTGGCAATCAGACGCCGCCATCGGCCGCGCCAGCAGGAAGCCCTGAGCTTCGTGACACTTGTTGTGTTGCAGGAAGTATAATTGCGATTCCGTCTCCACGCCTTCGGCTACGCATTCCAGTCCTAGCGCCCCGGCCATCAGCAGAATGGCGTTGATCAACGCACTACCGCTGTGTGATACGCCAATGTCGGAGACAAAGCTGCGATCAATTTTCAGAACATCGAAGGGCAGATCACGCAGCATGCCCAATGATGAGAATCCCGTACCGAAATCGTCCAGCGCCAGCCGCATGCCGCGTTCCCGGAATGCGTGCAGGGTCTTGATCACAAGATCCGGATTGGCCATCAGTGCGCTTTCGGTCACTTCTACTTCAAGATTGGCATGTCTGGCACCCGCTTCCCGGACCGCCTTGTCTACTTCAGCTACCAGATCGACGACACCAAACTGCAAGGGTGAAATGTTGAACGAAATACGGAAGTCCCGATCCAGCTGCTGATGCCAGCGAGCCGCCTGTTGCGCCGCCATTTCGATGACCAGATTGCCGACATTGGCGATCAGTCCCATTTCTTCCAGTGTCGGGATGAATTCGCCGGGCGACACAAATCCGCGCGTCGGGTGTCGCCAGCGCAGCAGTGCTTCGGCTCCTTGCACGCGATGGTCGGACAAGTGCAGCCTGGGTTGAAAGAACAGCTCGAACTGCTGATTTTCCACCGCTTGACGCAACTGGCCTTCAAGACTGAGTCGCTGCCGGGCTTGATCGGTAATCTCCGTCGCGAACAACTGGCAGGCACCTTTCTGGCCTTTGGCATGCAGCAAGGCGGTAAAGGCATTATCAATCAGTTGGTCGGCTGCCAGCGCATCATCCGGAAACAGGCTGATGCCAACCGAAGCACTCAGCTGAAATTCGTTGTCGCCCAATTTCACCGGTGCGGCAATGGCGCGCTGCAGGCGTTTGGCAATGCTGACTGCGGCTTCTCCCAGTTGCAGATTGTTGACAATGCAGATGAACTGGTCGGCTTCGCCGCGCGCAATCATGAAGCCGTCTGCGGATTTACCGCTGTCATGCAGCAACACCTGATCGGAGTCGCGCACCTGACGGCGCAGCCGGTCGCTGACAATTTTCAGTACCGTATTGCCGGCAGACTGTCCGAGCGTTGCGGTAATGCGACCGAGGTCGTCAAGACTCACGGCAAACACGGCGATCAGATTCCGTTGCGATCCCTGATTGTGAATGATGTTAGACAGGCTGCGTGTAGCGGATTCACGATTGGGCAATTCGGTGAGTGGATCGTGGAAGGCCAGAAACCGGATACGGTCTTCCTGCGCGCGATTTTCGGTCACATCCTGCACGGTGCTGTAGATAAGCCATTCACCATTGGCGTCCTGATTGAACTCACCCTGATGACGCAGGATGCGCATGTGGGCACCACTGCCCACAAAGCGATGCTCAAGCTGAAAGTTGGTGCGGTGGCTCAGAGCCCGTTCCAGCGTGGCTTGCAATGCCTGGCGATCGTCCGCATGCGTGTGTTCCAGCAGGTAGTTCCAGTTCAGCTGACGCGGGTCGTTGAGTTCGAGAAACTGACATACCACGGACGATACGGCGCGCGTCTGGCCATCCAACGTGCGTTCCCAGTGTCCGAGTGAAGCCAGCCGCTGGGCATATTTCAGGCGCTGCTCGCTTTGCCGCAGATTGTCCTGCATGTGCTGGCTACGAATCAGGAAGCGTACCCGCTCCACCAGCAGTTCGGGATGCCGGCCTTTGATGCTGAAATCGTTGGCACCAACCTCATAGGCCCGCCGGATCGACTCAAGATCGTCTAGTCCAGTCATGAAAAGAACCTGCACGCGATCGCCGCCTGGCATGAAGCGAATCATGTTGCACAGATCAAAGCCATTGACGTTGGGCATCATTACGTCAGTGACCACGCAGTCAATTTTTTGCTCGGCCACCAGCTCGATGGCTTTAGCGCCATCAGAGGCCTCCAGCACAATGAATCCTGCGTCGCTCAGTATGCTGCTGGTCAGCAGGCGAACCGTCATGTCGTCATCAACCACCAGCACTGTCTCACGGTTCTCGACCTTGAGACGCGTGTTGACCATGGTTTGTCCGATGTCGTTGTTCACAGGTATTGCTCGATTTCAGTAGTCAATGCGGCAAAGCGTTTTTCCAGCTCGGTACACAGTAGCGCGGTTGCCGACAGGTCGTCAGCGCGGCCTGCAGCTTCCAGACTGGTGCACAGTTCACCCATGCGCCTGGCCCCGATACTGAAGCTGGCTGACTTGAGGGTATGCGCAGCAAACAGCAACGCCGAAGCATCGCCATTGGCAGTCGCCGTACCAATGGCGGTTACCAGCGCTCCGCTCTGATCGCGATAGGTGCGCAGCAGTTGTGGCAACAGCGCGCCATTGCGCAGCCCGCGCAACATGCTGATTTGTGCCGGATCCAGCTGTACAGTCATTGAATTGCTTGATGCCGTTTGGGTTACCATGGCAGTGCTCATGCTGGTTGTTCCAGTTGTTTGCGTGAGTCGGATTGACGATGCGCGTGACACCACTTGCGCAGCATGTCCGCCAGCTCCGTAAGCTGGAACGGCTTGCTGAGGAAATCATCCATGCCGCAGTTGAGGCACACTTCGCGATCACCGGCCATGGCATTGGCCGTCAGGGCGACGATGGGTGTATGCAGGCCCTGAGTCTGTTCAAAGCGGCGGATGCGGCGGGTGGCTTCAAAGCCATCCATTTCTGGCATCTGACAATCCATGAATACAAGATCGTATGCATGTGGCTGGGTCAGCTTCGCAACGGCCTGCAGCCCGTTGTCGGCCAGCGAGCATTCACAATCGAGAGCTTCCAGCAGGGCGCTGGCGACTTCCTGATTGATAAGGTTATCTTCAACAATCAGGATCTGCAGTTTGTCGGAGTCAAGTGGCTGTCTGGCCAGCATTGCTATGCGTCCAGTTGCCGTGTGTGCTCTGGGCTGCAGGTTGCGCCGCAGGTTCAGTGAGAACCAGAAGGTCGAGCCGTGTCCATATTCGCTGCTGACGCCGCAGTCGCCGCCCATGAGTTCACACAGACGGCGCACGATGGCCAGACCCAGTCCGGTGCCGCCGTACTGACGGGTGGTTGAACTGTCGGCCTGCGTAAATGAACTGAACAGACGCGGCAGCACTTCCGGCCGGATGCCGATGCCGGTGTCTTGCACTTCAAACATGTAGATCAGCGACTGGTCAGCTTCTGATAGCAGCCGGGCATTCAGGCGAATGTGCCCCGTCGAGGTGAATTTCAGCGCGTTACCCACCAGGTTGGTAACGATCTGCGTAAATCGTGTTGGGTCACCAATGACTTCGCATGGCAACTCATCCGGCCATTCAACAATCAGCTGGAGATTCTTGGCTGAGATTTGCGGTTTGAGCAGCGCCAGCGCGTCGTCCGTGACCTTATGCAAATTGAATTCGGCGGCCTCGGTCTGCATCTTTCCTGCTTCAATCTTCGAGAAATCCAGAATGTCATTGAGAATGCTCAACAACGACAGCGCCGAACGCCGGACGGTATCCAGCGACTTGCGCTGATTGGCGTCCAGCGACGTGGTCAGCAGCAGATCGGTCATGCCGATCACACCGTTCATAGGCGTGCGCAGCTCATGGCTCATCGAAGCGAGGAACGCTGACTTGGCTCGGCTGGCTGCCTGAGCGGCTTCGTTGGATTCCTGCAGGTCGCGGTTGGTCTGCTCGAGTTTGAGCATGGCCTGTTGCAGCGCCGTAGTGCGCTCCTTCACCTGACCTTCCAGTGCAATGGCTGATTGAAACAACGAGAATGAATTGCCCTGCGCATCCATATCGCGCTCAACGCGATCCATCAATGCAACATTGATTCGGCCCAGTTGCGCAAGACGATCTTCCAGCGTCGCACAACGTGCGGTCAGTTCATTGATCTGTGCGGTCTGGTTGCTGGTGCTGTCGTCGGCGCTCATGTATCACCGACTGCCGATGGCGATCCCGGTGAAGGTCTGATTTACATGCATCGCATTGTATTGTTCGCCATAGGTGGCAAAACCAATCACGTTGTTCTGCTTGAAGATATCGCCAATTTTCTCAGTGAGGCCTTCACGTTCCACTTCCAGACGGCGCAGGATGCAGTCACAGCCCAGCACCAGTTGCGGCTGACCGATGGCGGAGCGGACTTCATCAAAGGCCTGTTGAAGGTTTTCCACCATGTCGACGCCTTTGGCGATGGTCAGCACCACCCCTTCATCAATGGCGCAGAAAAACTGCAGGCTTTCATCCTCGGCAACAAAGGCCACCGAGCGCACAAAGTACTGGCCGCCGATACGCACTACCACCGGATGGGTGGCGAAGATCAATGCCGTGAGGCCAGAGACTTCCATGCTAATCATGCGCGCGTATTCGCGTGCTGCGGGCAGGCCATTGATTTCATAAACACGGCGCCTTGCGGAATCCGCCCTGGTTACCACCATGCGTTGAGTAGACTGGACGAAGTGCTGGGTACGGAACACGGTGAATGGCAAGTTGGTGCGGATCAGGGTTAGCAGAGCGATGCCTTGATGGAAGGCACCCTGCCAGTAAAGGTAGGTTGACTGAAAACGGGTTTGATCCGCCGCCGAGCCGCCGACCAGTTCAATGCCATGCAGATGAGTGTGAGTGATACTGACCAATGCTTCTTCCTGCATGGCCAGACCATCCAGCAGCAGAAATGCAAAGGTATCCGTGGCGTTGGGTGGCAGGCCGTTGCGATTGCCGAGCTTGTCCAGCAGGGCAGTAACCGTGTTGCCCGCAGCGACGCTGTCCATGGGGGTCAGCGGAATAGTCTCTACGACAGCATCCAGCTCGGGTGACGCCAGACTGAATCCGGTCAGTGAGCCACTCAGATAACCTTGGGGCGTGATTTCGCCAGCCGTGGTGCAGCCAATCAGTTGAACGTCACCAAAGGCGAGTTTCAGTGCGCTGGCCAACGCAGGCAGGTCATATTCCGGTGAGCAATAAAATACGGCCAGCTTGATGCCCGGCTGATTCAATGCGACGAAAAGTTCCCGCGCGGCCAATTCTGCGTCTTTCTGCTGCGAGACGCCTTTTCGTACCGACAATTGATCAGACATGATACTTCCCACTGGCATGACATAAATGAATCAATGCCGGTGCGCACGCAATCGGCTTCCCGGTTATCGGATGAGTACCGCCAATCTTGAGATGTGCGATATCCGTAATACAGACGTGCGCAACTGCATCACAAACTGGCTCGCCACTGACGTTCACGGGCCAGCAATGCCGGGTTGGCCTGTGCAGCGATTTGCTGGGTTGTGGCTTCGCGCTGCCAGTTCTCAGGTTGGCCTGCTATCAGATAGGCCAGGCCTCTGGCGGTGAGTTCGCGCTGGCTCAGGCGCGTGACATTCAGCTGGCTCAGATCAGCCAGACACTCGCACAGATAAGTACAGGCGCTCAGGCCACCGCCTACCAGCAGCGTGTCGAGTTGCGGCAGGTGTTGGCGCATCAGTTCCAGATTGGCGTTGAGCAGGAAAGCGATGCTTTCCACCACGCCGAGCAGCTTTTCCAGTTCGGTGCTGTTGCGGTCATTGATAAATCGCGGTGTTGCATCCGGTAACCAGTAAGGTGAGGCGATACCACCTATGGCATTGATGAACAGCGGCGGTTGTTTTGACTCCAGCTGGTTACGCTGCAAGGTATTGAGAGTGCGGTCTACATCTATGCCGGTGTGTTCGGCCCACCAGTTCAAGGCGGCGCCAGCACCATTGACCGTGCCTTCAAGGGCAAAGGTCACGGCCTGTGCATCTGAACACAACACGCTGCGCAGCAACGGCGCTGCGTCACTGACATCCTGTTGCGTGGGCGCCAGCACAAACGCGCCGGTGCCGAGATTGGCGTAAATGGTATTGGCTTGCAGTGCGCCCTGTGCAAACGGCACGGCAGCCTGATCGCCGGTGCAGATGCGCAGCGGAATGGAGCGTCCGGCAAAAGGCAGCGAACCATATTCGTGGCGCGTGGTGACCGGCTGCGGTAGCACGGCGCGTGGCACACCGAACCAGCTCAGTAATTCAGGTGACCAGTCGGCGCTGGCGGGCGACCACAATTGAGTACGCGAGGCATTGGCCGGATCAACTACAAACGGATGCTCGATGAGCAATTCATGCAACAAGTAACTGGCCAGCGGTCCGCATTGCAGTTGTCCTGATTGATACGCTGACTGCACCTCGGGAATATGCTCCAGACACCAGCGCAGCTTGCTGGCGCCGTAATGCGGCGACAACACCAGACCGGTTTGTTGCTGAATCGCCGCACGATGTTCATGCAACTGCTCGACCAGCGCTGCATGGCGTCGATCCTGCCAGGACAGTACCGGCGACAGCGCGTGGCCATCACGCGCATCCCAGCAGACAATGCTGGAGCGCTGGGTTGCCAGTCCGGCTGCCTGCACCAGCTCGGTATCGGGGCCCAGCGAATGCGCCACGTCTTCAATCACCGTGTGCAATGACTGCACGATTTCCTGCGCATCATGTTCAACCCGATCCGTGCCGATTCGTTGTGTGCCAATGGCCGCGAACGCTTGCGCTACCTGTCGTCCCTGTTGATCAAACACCAGCGCACGACTGGCATGTCCGCCTTGATCCAGCGCCAGAAACAAAGGCCCGGGCTTGCTCTGGGTCAGATCGCCGAGCTGGGCCGCGAGTTCGGTCAGACTGGCGGTGAGTTGTTGCAGTTCATCAGCATGCATGGTGAGCGCGTTATTCGGGTGATAGTCGCAGGCAGCGCGTGTCGGCGACCGCTTTGCGTTGTGGCAATGAACCTTGCACCTGTTGCATGACTCGTTCAGCTGTCGCGCGCCAGCCAGTCAGTTTGCCGCCAAAGATGGACAGCAGCCGGGGCTTGTTGATGCGATCAGTATCCAGAACGGTTTCGCGAGGCCGGTGAAAGGCATGGCCGCTGCCGGACGGCAATACGCGCAGGCCCGCAAACGAACGAACAATATGACTGGCGGTATGCTGCCGGTGCGCCGGGAAATAGTGCTTCAAGGTTTGCAGCAGATAGTTGGTCTCGGTCTGTAGCGGACGCACCTGTGCCGGGTCGCCACGATAACGCGTCTCGGTGGTGCCGATCAGGGTTTGCCCGTACCACGGCATCACGAATATCGCGCGGCCATCGCGTGGACTTTCCACATAGTAGATGCCCTGTGTGATTTGTCCGGGCAGGACCAGATGCGTGCCCTGCACCAGCTCAATGGCGCGCTCCGGTTGTACTGGCGTGATCCGCTGCAAGGTGTGATTCACCCACGGGCCGGTGGCATTGATCAACACGCGAGCGGTGGTGCTGCGCAATTGGCCACTCTCGATATAGCTGACATTGACGCCATCCTCATGCAGCTCAGCCTGTTCCAGACGCGCAGGTATCAATGTTGTCGCGCCGAGTTGTTGTGCCGAGCGCAGTACCGCCTGCGTCAGCAGCGCGTCATCCGTCTGGGCGTCGAAGTAACGAAACACATGATGCAGGCCGGCGGTGTTCAGGCCATCCAGCTGCGACCACTCATGACGCGGCAGCGAACCAAAGCGGCAACCACGCTGAAAACCACCCAGCACGGCGTACAGACTCAGGCCCACACGAATCTGCCAGGGCTGACGGCGCGTCTGTTGATACAGCGGTATGTGAAACGGAGTGAGTTTCACCAGCTCGGGCGCATTGCGTAGCATCAGGCTGCGTTCATGCAGGCTTTCGCGCACCAGTCGCAGCTGGCCATTTTCCAGATAACGCAGGCCACCGTGAATCAGTTTGCTGGAGCGACTGGACGTGCCGAACGCAGGATGTTGCTGTTCGAGCAACAACACGCGCTGACCGGCCGCAGCAGCGGCCTGCGCGACGCCCGCGCCATGAATACCGGCGCCCACAACGATGACATCAAACGCGGTCATGAACGGAAGTACACCCTCAAGCGGCAGGAACTGGCTGCAATTCGTGCAGCAGTTTGCGCACTTGCATGGTTTCCAGCAACTGCGCGCCGCGTGTGATGAGGCTTGCTGCCTGTGCGCCAGTGGTCACTTCATACATCACCCATTGCCATGGACCGCGCCACAATCGTGATTGATCGGCAGGTAATTTGTCCTGATCGCAGAACAGGTATTCCGGCAGGGTGGCTTCAGCCTTGATCGCGGACAGTGTCGAATATTCCGACAGCACCCAGCCAATGGGCAGGTGCAGATGATTTTTTGCGTACCTTACGGCCGCCAGATCAAACGAAATGATCACCACCTGTTTCAGCACCGGTTTGAGATGCTCATACACACGCTGCAATACCTGTTCCGCGCCATGCCTGCGCAGTGAGGCGCGTTTCAATTCAACAAAGGCGATGGCCTGTGGATATTCCGCCAGCAACGCGGCCACTTCGTTCAGGGCGGGGATACGCGTGCCGGCGTACTGCTCGCCCAGCCGTGCCGGTTCGTGAACCGATACCTGCTGAAGTTCGCTCCAGTCCATGCTCAGCGCATCACGATCAACCTGGGCGCTGCGCTTGAGATGGTCGTCGTGCATGACCATCGGCACCAGATCGGCACTGAGCTGCACGTCAAATTCGATATAGCGCAAGCCCAGTTGCAGCGCTGAGCGCAGCGCCGGCAGCGTATTTTCGGGAAACTCAAAGGCGTTGCCGCGATGCGCGACCAGCCGGGTTAGTGGATCAAGTGGGGCTGACATCCGTGCCTCTCGTAACATGAAACAACCCGGCCATGATACTGAGATTTTAGCAGGCAGGTGCAACAGGACTGTCATTGTCTGGCGTCGTATTGCCTGGGCGCCTGAGCAGTGATTGACTGTGTATGTTGTCTGAGCCAGGAGAGCAGTCATGCGAAATTTACTACGCATCATGTCCATGGCGGTGAGTGCGCTGCTGATAGCGGCCTGCGGTGGTTCCGGTTCCAGTGCGGGTTCAGGGTCCAGTTCCAGCAGCAGTGCGTCGAGCAGCTCGACTTCGTCCGCATCCTCTTCCTCCAGCAGCGCTGCGGCAGTCCGTCTGACCAATGTATTCACCAGCTTGCCGGCGTTTGTGGAGCCCTTGGGCATGCTGCAAGCACCGGGCGATAACGCGCGCTGGTTTGTGATTCAGCGCGGCGGCATAGTCCGGCAGTTCAGCAATGTGGCGAATGTCGCGGTGGCCAGCGATTTCATCGACATTGATGCGCGCGTGGATTCCACCAGCGGCGAGATGGGCCTGCTGGGCATGGCGTTCCATCCCAATTTTCCGACTGATCCACGCGTGTTTCTGTCGTACACCGCCACTGTGTCCGGCCCGATCGTGTCGCGTATTTCAGCCTTTACCACTTCGAATGCGGGTCAAACGCTGAATCCCAATTCCGAACAAATATTACTGACGCTCAATCAACCCGCCACCAATCACAATGGCGGGCATATCGCATTCGGCAACGACGGCTATCTGTATATCGGCTTCGGTGATGGCGGCGGCAGTGGCGATCCCGCTGGTAATGCGCAGAACCTCAACACCCTGCTGGGCAAGCTGCTGCGCATTGATGTGGGTAACAATGGCGCAACTACCTACGGCATTCCACCCGGCAATCTGTATGCGGCCAATGCCAAGTGCACCGCCACTGGCGGTAGTGCGCCGTGTCCGGAGCTGTACGCCTGGGGCTTCCGCAATCCGTGGCGCTGGAGCTTCGACAAACAGAACGGCGACCTGTGGCTGGGCGATGTGGGCCAGAATGCCTGGGAAGAAATCGATCAAGTGCAGATGGGCGGCAACTATGGCTGGCGTTGTCGCGAAGGCGCGCACGACTTCAACACGTCGGGTTGCGGCACTGGCTACATCGACCCGGTGGCTGAATACGGCCGCAGCCTGGGTTCTTCAGTCACCGGCGGCTATGTGTATCGCGGCACCCAGAACACCTCCCTGTTCGGTCGTTATCTGTTTGCCGACTTTGGCAGCGGCAACATCTTTGCCTGGTTGCCACCCGCCACCACACCTCGCGCACCAACACTGCTGCTGGACACCAGCTACAGCATCGCCAGCTTTGGTGAAGCCAACAATGGCGACTGTATTGTATATGCCGGTGATCATGGATATCTGTGAACATCTATTCCAGGCGGTGCGTGCTCGCCGCGTGCTACGTCGAGTCCCGCGCGGACTTTCACACCCTTAACACCTCGTCGCCCTTAAAGTAACGCTCGCGCTTTTCCGCAAACCGCTGAATCTCCGCGCCGCTCAGCACACACAACTCGGCCTCGACCACTGCGCCTTCGGCAATGGCGATGTGCTGTGCGCTGATCTTGCCCTTGATGCGTGCGGTGCTGCGAACTTCCAGCTTGCCGTTCACGGTGAGGGTGCCGTCGAAGCTTCCGGCCAGCAGGGCTTGTGCGCACTGAATTTCGCCGCGCCATTGGCCGGCGTCGGCCAGCGTCAGCATGCCGCCGATTTCTCCATTGCCGATCACTGCACCGGCCACTGACAGATCGCCGGCGCAGGTCAACGCGCCCTCGAAGTGACTGCCATGGCTAACCAGGGTGGGGGAGGCGCTGCGGCGATCCAGGAAACGTCGGGCGGGGGTTTGAACGTCAGTCTGCATATTGTTGTGGTATCAGCTGGATTACGGAGCCGCGAGCGAATGAGCGAATCGGGATGGTGCCGTGCTGCTGTCATAAACCCTGTGCCGGAAGTCTCACTCTGACAGGGCGGGCTGACAGAGCAGGATGGCGGCCCCTGTCCAAAGCCGACAATCTGCGTCACCCATAAGGTGTCTCTGGCTCATCCCGGGTTGAATATTACTTGTTGATTTATATGGCAAATAACTTCTAACCCGCTTTCCGGCACAACTGGCACGGGCCTTGCTAACCCTCTGTCCAACTTCTCAGCTACGAGCTTGGCGCCATGCAGAATTTTGCAACTCAATCGACCCCCGAGATCATTGCCGTGGTATTGCCGGATGGCACCCCGGAAAGCCCATCGGCATTAGGGGCATTGGGCGATAGAGCCAGTGAATTTGTTGCAACCGGCACCATGGTGCTGGTGCGTTATCCGGATGGTCGTCTGGCCCTGGAGCCGGCGCGTCAGGAGGCGGCATGGCAGGGTCAGGTGGCGAGCGGATCGTCGTTCCGCAGCAAGCCCATTCTTGATCCGCTGTCGCGTGAGGTGATGGGTTATGAGATGGAGTTGGCCATCGCTTCCTGAGAGTTTTCTGCTCGATCAGTTTCCGGTTTCGATTTCGACTTAAGCGCCGCGATTGCGTCTTCCCCGCAAGCGGCGCGCTTTTTTTGCGCAGCTTTTTCACCCCTCGTTAACAGCCTGCCCCAATCTGCGGCAAATTCCGATGAAGCGGCAGAAATTCACGCTGTAAGTCAGGGATAACTTGGCAAAAAAGGCTTTGGCAAACGCCACGAGGCCCGTAAACTGGCCAACCCCCGATTTGTAAACCGGTTGTCCCGATGTCCGCGACTACGCCTCCTGATTTCCAGATTGATGCCCCGGTTGGCGCTGTGGCGCCTGTGCTCCTGCCGATGGTGAGCCGACCCAAAAAACAGGGCTTGTACGACCCGCAATTCGAGCATGACGCCTGTGGCGTCGGCTTCGTGGCCGACATGAAGGGCCGCAAGTCGCATCGCATCCTGCAACAGGGCATTGAAGTCCTCAAGAATCTTGATCACCGTGGCGCCAGTGGCAGCGAAGTGAATACCGGCGACGGTGCGGGCGTGCTGATGCAGATGCCGCACAAGTTTCTGGTCGAGGCGGCCAAGAAGAACAGCATCAAGCTGCCTGCGGAAGGCGAATATGGCTGCGGTCTGATTTTCCTGCCGCGCGATCCGAACCTGCGCCGTCGTCTGGAAGCCAAGTTTGAGCAGATTGTCCAGTCCGAGGGACAGACCCTGCTGGGCTGGCGCACCGTGCCGACCAACAACGCCATGCTGGGTGATACCGCCAAGGCATCCGAACCGTTCATGCGTCAGGTGTTCATTGGCCGCAGTGCTGAACTGAAGGATCAACAGGATTTCGAGCGCAAGCTGTTCGTGATCCGCAAGCGCGCCTATACCGACGTGCGCACCTCTACCATGGGCGGCGCGGAGTTCTGGTATCTGTGCAGCCTGTCCAGCCGCACCCTGATCTACAAGGGCATGCTGACCACCGGCCAGCTGGACCAGTATTTTCTGGACTTGAGTGATCCGGCGATGGAAACCGCGCTGGCGCTGGTGCACTCGCGCTTCAGCACCAACACCTTCCCCAGCTGGGATCGTGCGCATCCCTATCGCTACATCGCCCATAACGGCGAGATCAACACGCTGCGCGGCAACTTCAACTGGATGAAGGCGCGCGAGCCGCGCTTCCGGTCCGAGCTGTTCGGCGAAGACATGGAAAAGATTCCGCCCATCATCAATCCCAATGGCAGCGATTCGGCGATGTTCGACAACACGCTGGAGCTGCTGGTGCTGGCGGGTCGTTCGCTGCCACATGCCGTGATGATGATGGTCCCCGAGCCGTGGTCGGGTCACGAGACCATGGACGATCAGCGCCGCGCCTTCTATCAATACCACTCCAGCCTGATGGAACCCTGGGATGGTCCGGCCTGTATTGCGTTTACCGATGGCACACAGATTGGCGCCATTCTCGACCGCAATGGCCTGCGTCCTTCGCGTTACTACGTCACCAAGGATGATCTGGTGGTGATGGCTTCGGAAGCGGGCGTGCTCGATATTCCGCCGGAAGACGTGGTTGAGAAAGGTCGCTTGCAGCCGGGGCGCATGTTCCTGATCAACATGGAGCAGGGTCGCATTGTTGATGACGAAGAGATCAAGCGCGAAGTGGTCAGCCAGCGTCCGTATCGGCAGTGGCTGAGCGAGAACCTGGTGCAGCTGAAGGATCTGCCCGCTGCACCCGAAGTGCCGCTACCCGATCACGACACGCTACTGCAACGTCAGATCGCCTTCGGTTATACCTTTGAAGATCAGCGCGTGCTGATTGCGCCGATGGCGCGTGATGGCGTCGAGGCAGTCGGTTCCATGGGCAATGACACGCCGCTGGCGGTGCTGTCCGGCAAGTCACGCCTGCTGTTTGATTATTTCAAGCAGTTGTTTGCCCAGGTGACCAATCCGCCCATCGATTCCATTCGTGAAGAGATCATTACTTCTTCAGAAATGTGGCTGGGTTCCGAAGGCAACCTGCTCGAACCACAGCCCGGCGATTGCCGACGCGTGCAGTTGAGCGGTCCGGTGCTGACCAACGATGACTTCGCCAGAATCCGTCGCATGGATCTGCCGGGCCTGAAGGTCGGCGTCCTGTCTTCGCTGTTCAAGGTAGCGCGTGGTGAGCTGGGTCTGGTCAAGTCCATGGAGGAATTGTGTGCGGATGCCAAGCGCCTGATTGAAGAAGAGGAAGTGCATGTACTGATCCTCAGCGATCGCGGTGTGAATCGTGAGTTCGCGCCGATTCCCTCTCTGCTGGCCGTGTCCGGCCTGCATCACTACCTGATCCGTGAGGGCGTGCGTACCCGCGTGTCACTGGTGCTGGAAACCGGCGAGGCGCGCGAAGTACATCACTTCGCCTTGCTGGTGGGTTATGGCGCCAGCGCCGTCAATCCTTATCTGGCCTTTGAAACCATCGACGGCATGATCCGTGAAGACATGTTGCCCGGTGTGGATCACAAGACCGCCTGCAAGAACTTCGTCAAGGCCGCCACCAAGGGTGTGGTGAAGGTGATGTCGAAGATGGGTATCTCCGCCATCCAGAGCTACCACGGCGCACAGGTGTTTGAAGCAGTGGGTCTGCATCAGGAAGTAGTGGATGAATACTTCAGTAACACGGCGTCACGTATCGGCGGCATCGGTATTGATCTGATCGCGCGCGAAATTCTAATGCGCCATGCGGTGGCGTTCCCGGTGCGTCAGGTCAATGGTCATGCGCTGCCGGTAGGCGGCCAGTATCAGTGGCGTTCGGAAGGCGAACACCACATGTTCAATCCGGAATCGATTCATCGCTTGCAGAAGTCGGTGCGCACCGGCAGTTACCCGACTTACAAGGCCTATGCGGCGTTGATCGACGATCAGTCGAAACAACTGGCGACGCTGCGTGGTCTGCTGGAATTCAAGCCGCGCGAATCGATTGCCATTGAAGAAGTTGAATCAGTGGAAAGCATCGTCAAGCGTTTCAAGACCGGTGCGATGAGTTACGGCTCGATCAGCAAGGAAGCCCACGAGACCCTGGCGATTGCCATGAACCGCATTGGCGGCAAGAGCAACACCGGCGAAGGCGGCGAAGATCCGGAACGTTTCGTTGCGATGCCGAATGGCGACTCGAAGAATTCCGCCATCAAGCAGGTGGCGTCCGGCCGCTTTGGTGTGACCAGCAACTACCTGGTCAATGCGCGCGAATTGCAGATCAAGATGGCGCAAGGCGCCAAGCCCGGTGAAGGCGGTCAGTTGCCCGGCACCAAGGTCTATCCGTGGGTGGCCAAAACGCGTCACACCACAGCGGGTGTGGGTCTGATTTCACCGCCACCGCATCACGATATTTATTCGATTGAAGATCTGGCCGAGCTGATTCATGACCTGAAGAACAGCAATCGCAAGGCGCGTATCAGCGTCAAGCTGGTGGCTGAAGTGGGCGTGGGTACGATTGCGGCGGGTGTGGCCAAGGCACATGCCGACGTCGTGCTGATCTCCGGCTACGATGGTGGCACGGGCGCTTCGCCATTGACGTCAACCACTCACGCGGGCCTGCCGTGGGAATTGGGTCTGGCGGAAACGCATCAGACGCTGGTGCTCAACAACCTGCGCAGTCGCATTGCGGTTGAAACCGATGGTCAATTGAAGACCGGTCGTGACGTGATGATTGCGGCTTTGCTGGGTGCTGAAGAATTCGGCTTCGCCACTGCGCCGCTGGTGGCCACAGGTTGCATCATGATGCGCGTCTGTCATCTCAATACCTGTCCGGTGGGTGTGGCGACGCAGAACCCCAAGCTGCGCGAGAAGTTCGCCGGCAAGCCCGAGCACGTGGTCAACTTCATGCAGTTCATCGCGCAGGATCTGCGTGAGTGGATGGCAAAGCTGGGCTTCCGCACCATCACCGAAATGGTAGGTCGTGTTGACTGTCTGGAACCCCGCAAGGCCATTGATCACTGGAAGGGCAAGGGTTTCGATTTCAGCAACATTCTGTATCAGCCGGATGCCGGCCCTGAAGTGGGTCGTTTCTGCCAGATTGATCAGGATCACGGCTTGGATAAATCACTCGACGTCACGCAACTGCTTGAGATCTGCAAACCCGCCATTGAACGCGGCGAAAAGGTGCAAGCTGAGTTGCCTATCCGTAACGTCAATCGCGTCACCGGTACGATCACGGGCAGCGAAATCACCCGCAAGTGGGGCGCAGCGGGCCTGCCGGAAGATACGGTACGCATCAAGTTCACCGGTTCTGCCGGACAGAGCTTCGGCGCCTTCATGCCGCGCGGAATGAGTTTCCAGCTGGAAGGCGATGCCAACGACTACGTGGGCAAAGGCCTGTCCGGTGGCAAGCTGGTGATCTATCCATCGCACAGGGCGAGCTTCAAGGCTGAAGACAACATTATTGTTGGCAATGTGGCTTTGTATGGGGCGACCAGTGGCGAAGTGTTCATTCGTGGTCGTGCTGGTGAGCGCTTTGCAGTGCGCAACAGCGGCGTGAACACGGTGGTGGAAGGCCTGGGAGATCATGGTTGCGAATACATGACTGGCGGTCGCGTCGTTATTCTGGGCAGCACCGGCCGCAACTTTGGCGCCGGCATGTCCGGTGGCGTGGCCTATGTGCTCGATGACACAGGCAGCTTCAGCGCGCGCATCAACAAGGCCATGGTTAATATCGAAACACTGACCGAAGCGACTGAAATCGCCGAAGTGCGCGCCCTGATCGAGAAGCATCGCACTTACACCAAGAGTGATCGCGCCCAGCAGGTGCTCGATGCCTGGGACAAGTATCTGCCCAGTTTCGTGAAAGTAATCCCCAAGGATTACCAACGCATGCTGGCTGGCATCAAACGCGCCGAGGAACAGGGTCTCACTGGCGAAGACGCCATCATGGTGGCGTTCGAAGAGAACTCACGTGATGCCGCGCGTATGGGCGGCGGTTGATGAAGGATTGTCGGTGTGTAGGGGCGGTTCGCGAACCGCCCTCTGGCAATACTCCGCTATGCCAACCAGGGCCGTTCACGAACGACCCCTACGTTGAAAAAATTTTGCAAGTTTGAGATTGAACAGAAATGGGTAAGCCAACCGGATTCATTGAATATCTGCGCGAACTGCCAGTAGATCGCAGCCCGACAGAACGGGTGAAGGACTGGAACGAGTTTCATCACCACATGGAAGACAAGGCGCTGCGCAATCAGGGCGCGCGTTGCATGGATTGTGGCGTGCCGTTCTGTCATACCGGCAAACTCATCAGTGGCATGGCGTCCGGTTGTCCGGTCAACAACCTGATTCCCGAATGGAACGATCTGGTCTATCGCGGCCTGTGGCAGGAAGCGCTGACCCGCCTGCACAAGACCAATAATTTTCCGGAGTTCACCGGCCGGGTGTGCCCGGCGCCCTGTGAAGGTTCCTGCGTGCTGGGCATCAGCAGTCCGCCCGTAACCATCAAGAACATTGAAAACACCATCATCGATCGCGGTTGGGAAGAAGGCTGGGTGATTCCCGACGCGCCCAAGGTGCGTACTGGCAAGAAAGTGGCGGTGATTGGTTCTGGCCCTGCGGGTCTGTCAGCCGCAGCGCAGCTGAATCGCGCCGGTCATCTGGTCACGGTGTTCGAGCGCGCTGATCGTCCGGGTGGTTTGCTCATGTATGGCATTCCCAACATGAAGCTCGACAAGAAAGAAGTGGTCGAGCGTCGCCTGAAGCTGATGGAACAGGAAGGCATCAAGTTTCAGTGCAATGCTGATGTGGGCGGCACTGTGTCAGTGGAATCACTGCACAAGGATTTTGATGCGATTGTTGTGTGTACGGGCGCTACCTTGCCGCGCGACTTGCCGGTTGAAGGCCGTGGCTTGAAGGGCGTGCACTTTGCGATGGAATACCTGACCGATGACTACCCAGTCGGTGCTGGGTGCAGGACCGGATTCCTGTCCCATCAGCGCCAGAGGCAAGGATGTGGTGGTGATCGGCGGCGGTGATACCGGTACCGACTGTGTCGGCAGCTCGATCCGTCAAGGCTGCAAGACCCTGGTGCAGATTGAAATCCTGCCGCGTTCACCCATGGATCGCGCGGATGACAATCCCTGGCCAGAGTGGCCCAAGGTCTACAAGATGGACTACGGCCAGGAAGAAGCGGCCGCCAAGTTTGGCGACGATCCGCGTGTTTACCAGACCACGGTGAAGAAATTCATTGCTGATGCCAATGGTGCAGTGAAAGAGCTGGTCACCGTGCAGATCAAATGGGAAAAAAACGACAAGGGTCAGTTCATTCCCGTTGAGCAAGCAGGCACCGAACAAACCCGCCCGGCACAACTGGTGTTGCTGGCCATGGGTTTCCTCGGCCCTGAACAGCCGCTAATCAAGGCGCTGAGTGTGGACACCGATCCACGCAGCAACATCAAGGCTGAGCACGGCATGTTCAACACCAGCGTCAAGGGTGTGTTCACGGCCGGTGACTGCCGTCGTGGCCAGAGTCTGGTGGTATGGGCCATCAATGAAGGCCGGGGTGCAGCGCGTGAATGCGATCGTTACTTGATGGGCGCGACGGATTTGCCCTGAGAGACTGTTCAGAACCAGATACTTCATTGCAATCGATACAACAGCCCAGATCATCCGGTCTGGGCTGTTTTTTTTTGCCCGGTAATCGGTTATGTTTAACGAGTATTCATCCAATAACCTAATCCAATGATCGGGAGAAACCTTATGAGTCTGGCTAAGGAATTCAAAGAATTTGCCATGCGCGGCAATGTTATTGATCTGGCAGTGGGCGTGGTCATTGGCGGCGCATTCGGCAAGATCGTGTCCTCACTGGTGGACAGCGTTGTCATGCCGGTGCTGGGTGTGGCCACGGCCGGCAAGAACTTTTCGGACATGGCAGCGCAGATCGGCACCAGTGCTGATGGCACGCCGGTACTGCTCAAATATGGCGCGTTCATGCAATCCATCATCGACTTCGTGATCATCGCCTTCATCATTTTCATGGCCATTCGCGGCATCAACAAACTCAAGAAGCCCGAAGTGCCTGCTGCGCCACCCGCGCCACCCAAACAGGAAGTGCTGCTGGAAGAAATACGCGACCTGCTCAAGCGTTGAACCAGTTCGAGTTCAGTGACCGCGTGACCATGTTGTCACGCGGTTCTGATCCAGTGAATTTCCTTATCGTGTTATCTGATCTTGATGCGTGACGCCGTGTAGTCACCGTTTACTCATGGAATCAATGAAATGAAAGCCGTACACAAAGGCAGATTGTTCGGATTGGTAGCAGCAGTGGCGACTGGCACGGTGCTATTCGGCCTGGTGACCCTTGCGGCAGGCGGCACGTATTTCACTTACGTCGACAACGCCAGCAACGCCAACATACCGGGGACCAACACCAACACCACGCCTGACAACGACATGGTGACCAGCAGTCTCACCACCGAGCCCGCGCCGGCGAATTCCGAGCGTTTCGGCGCGAGCGATCCCGAGGCGCCCATTGAATTCAATATCAACGTCACCTCACTGCCAACCACTTCGGCATCGTTGACGATTCGCGCCTATGACGTGGATGAAGAACCCAATGGCAGTGGTGACCGTGAGCAGGACGACGTCTACCTGAACGGCCATTTGCTTGGAAAACTGACCGGTGCGAATGAAACGTGGAGCACCACAGTATTCAACATCCCCAATCTGTCATGGATCGTGTCCGGCAAGAATCTTGTGCAGATCCAGATCGACCAGTATCCCGGAGCCATTGATTGGATCGTCGGTGTTCGCTGGGGCCAGATCCTGATTGATGGCGGTGCGGCAGATCGCGCCAGTACCGGCTCGGTGCGCATCGTGGGCTGTCAATCCGGCACCGCTGCGGTCAGTGGCTGCCCGCTCAATGGCGGCCTGAGCGCAGGCACCGTGCAGATCGACACGCAGGCTACGGTGAATGCAGTGACCGCCGGCGACTATCGTCTGGAAATGACAATCGTCGATCCGACCGGCAATGCAACGTCGGTGATCAACAGCAATTTCACCGCCACGGCCAACAGCACCGTGACCCAGAATGCCTCGCCGACTTACACCCTTGGCGGTGCTACGGGCACGTACACGGTGCAATCGCAGCTGTTCTACATTACGCCCGGCACCGGCTTCCCGGTTCAGCAGGACGTCGCCACCACCAGCTTCCAGCACACCGCCAACTCAGGGCCAGCCGACAGTGACGGCGATGGCATCATCAATGCCGTTGAAGGAACCGTTGATACCGATGGTGACGGCACGCCCAATTACCTGGACACGGACAGTGACAACGATGGCATTCCTGATTCCGTTGAACGCGGTACCGGCGCTTCGCCAGTGGATACCGACGGTGATGGCATCCGCAATTACCTCGATCGCGACAGCGACAACGACAGCATTCCCGATGCGCTGGAAGCGGGCGCTACGCCTGCCACTCCTGCAGACACCGATGGCGATGGCAAGAAGGATTACCTGGATCTGGACAGCGATGGTGATCGCCTGCCAGATCGTATCGAAGGTGGCAGCCTCGGCGTCGACAGCGATGCAGACGGTATCGACAATGCTTTTGATGTGACCACGCAGGGCGGTACGGATGCGAACCAGGATGGCATTCGTGACGGCCTGTTGCCGCGTAATACCGATGGCGACACGCTGGCTGATTTCCGCGAAGTGGATTCGGACAACGACGGCATTCTGGATCGCGTTGAAACCAATCTCAGCAATGCCGACAGCGATGGTGACGGCATCGACAATGCCATTGATGTCACCAACACTGGTGGCGCTGATGCCAATGGCGACGGCATTGTCGATACCTATGTCGTACCAGACACCGATAGCGATGGCCTGCCTGACTATCGCGATCTGGATGCCGACAACGATGGCATCCCCGATGTCACCGAAGCCGGTCTGGTGGATGCCAACCGCGATGGCTTGCTGGATAGCGGCTCGCCGACCACGGCGACGCCACGCAGCACCGATGGTGATGGCATTCCTGACTATCGTGACCTGGATGACGACGCGGACGGTTTGCTCGATACCTATGAAGCCGGCGGCGTTGATGCCAATCGTGATGGCCGCATTGATGGCTTCACCGATGCCAATGGCAATGGCCTGGCCGACAGCGTGGAAACCTCACGCGGCGGTACGCCACTGCCGTTGCCGAATGCAGATACCGATACCAATCCCAACTACATCGATACCGACAGCGATGGCGACGGCCTGAGCGACGCCAGCGAAGTGGGCGGTAACCCGGCCGCGCCGCTGGATTCGGATGGCGATGGTGTCATCAATGCCTATGAAGCGGGTGCGGCAAGCGGCAATCCCTGTCTGCCCAGCGGCAGCAGTGCTGGCTGCCTGGCCTTCGACAGCGACGGTGATGGCCTGACCAATGGTCAGGAAGCAACCGCTGGCACCAATCCCAACCTGCCCGACAGCGATGGCGATGGTGTGAGCGACGGCGTGGAAGTGGGTAGCAATCCCGCTGCGCCACTGGATAGCGACGGCGACGGCATCATCAATGCGCTGGAGCGCAGCGGCGACACCGATGGCGATGGGCTGGCTGATTCGGCTGACGCTGACAGCGACAACGACGGCATTCCCGATGCCGTGGAACGCGGCAGTGGTGCTTCGCCTGTGGACAGCGACGGTGATGGCATCCGGGATTACGTTGATCGCGACAGCGATAACGACGGTATTCCCGATGCGCTGGAAGCGGGCAGTACGCCCGCGACACCCGTAGACACGGACGGCGATGGCAAGAAAGACTATCTGGATCGCGACAGCGACAACGATGGTCTGCCCGACACCATCGAAGGCAATGCCAGCGGCGTCGATACCGATAACGACGAAATTGACGATGTTTACGATGTGAATTCGGTGATCGGCGCGACCGATGCCAATCGTGACGGCATTGCTGATGGCAATACGCCGCCGGATACCGATCGCGATGGGCGCATGGACTTCCGCGATACCGATACCGATAACGACGGCATCCTCGATACGGCGGAGGCCAATGTCTCGGGCGTGGACAGCGATGGCGACGGTATCGACAACATACTGGATACGGATGTCACTGGCGGCGCGGATACCAATGGCGATCGCATTGATGATGCCTACGTGTTGCCCAATCGCGATGGCGATGGTGCGGCGGACTTTCGCGACCTCGACACCGACAATGATGGCATCCGCGATGTGAGCGAAGCCGGGTTGACCGATGCCAATGGCGATGGCCTGCTGGATGCAGGCGGTGTGACCACGGCGACGCCGCGCGATACCGACAGCGATGGCACTGCGGATTTCCGCGATCTCGATTCCGATAACAATGGTACGACCGATATTGCCGGTACACCCAATGCGCCGCGCGACGCCAACAACGACGGCCGGGTGGATAACGCAGCGGATAGTGATGGTGATGGCATTGCCAATGTGGTTGACCAGGCGCCCACGGTGTTTGGCGCCAGTCCGGACAGTGATGGCGACGGCATCTCCAACGCCATTGATCTGGATGACGACAACGACGGCATTCCGGATACGCAGGAAGGAGCCGGTGACTTTGATGGCGATGGCTTGCCCAACTCACTGGATCGTGACAGCGACAATGATGGACTGACGGACACAATTGAAGCAGGTGGCGTGGACGCCAATCGCGATGGCGTGATCGACGGCTTCGTTGACGCCAACCGCAACGGTCTGGCCGACAGCGTTGATACCACGCTGACCGTACCCGGCAGGGCGCTGCCGGTGCCGGACACCGATGGCGACGGCAATCGCAATTTCCTGGACATCGACAGCGATGCCGATGGCCTGAATGACATCATTGAATCCAACGGAGTAGATGTGAATAACAATGGCATCGTCGATAGCACCGTGGATACCGATGGCGACGGCTTGATGGACAGCGTGGATGGCAGCATTGCCGGCAGCGCCCCGATCACGCCGGTGGATAGCGATGGTGATGGTCAGGCTGACTACATAGATGTGGACAGCGACAATGATGGTGTCAACGACAGTCGCGAAGGCCGTACCGATTCGGATGGCGATGGCATACCGGACTATCGTGATTCACCCGGCAAGCTGGAAACCACCCTGCGCGGCGTGGGTGCATTTGAAGGCTGGTTCGTGTTGATGCTGGCCACGCTGTGTTGTCTGCGTCTGCCGCGACTGCGACAAGCCACTCTCGGGCGTATGGCGCATACTGGTGGGCATCGCGGCCAGGCTCAAACCGCTGCTGAGCGTCAGGGCGAATGGTATGTAGGTGGTGACGTCGGTTACTCCTGGCTCAAACCGCGCAACGTGAATGGCGGTTATCGCATCGATGACACCACCAGTGCCGGCTATCGCCTGGTCGTCGGCAAGCAACTGTGGCGCGACTGGTCAGCGGAGGCCTTCTATGCCGATGCGGGGCAAGCGGGTATTGCTTCGCAGAATGCATCAGTGGGTCATCTCGGTGAGCTGAACTACAAGGTGTATGGCGTCGGCACTGAATGGACTCCCTTGTTCGGTGGTCGTGGCGCCACCTTGTATCCGCTGCTCAAGGCTGGATTGGTCACCACCAGCAACAGCGCCAACAGCTCGACGATCAATTACGACAAGTTGCATGGCGTAGGTTTTTACGTGGGTGCTGCGGGCGTCTGGCAGTTCGCCCGTACCTGGCGTGCCCAGCTAGAACTGGTCAGCTACGACAAGGACGAGCGCATGTTGACACTGGGGCTGCGCAAAACCTTTGGTGGCAGCAAGCCGGTTGCACAGCCAGTCGCCGCGCCTGCACCCGCTCCGGCCCCTGCGCCCCTGCGGTATCGCGGCAATCGCGCCGCCAGTGGTTGCAGTTCCGCCACCTCCCGCGCCACCCGCTCCGGCTGCGGCGGACAGTGACAACGATGGCGTCGCCGATGGCGCAGACCGTTGTCCTGCCACGCCAACAGGGGCGCGTGTGGATGCAAGTGGCTGCAGACTGACCATCAATCTGCAGGTGTACTTCGACAATGACTCCGGCCAGCTCAAGCCGGAATCGGATGCGGAGCTGCAGCGCTTCATCGAGTTCCTGCAAGCGGTACCCAGCGCTACGGGCGAACTGCAAGGCCACACCGACAGCGTCGGCAAGGACAGCTACAACCTGTCGCTGTCACAGAAGCGCGCTGAATCAGTTCGGGCTTATGTGATCAGTCAGGGCATCACTGCCGCACGCCTGACCGCCAAGGGCTACGGTGAAACGCAGCCGGTCGCAACCAACACCACGGCGGAGGGTCGCGCGGCCAATCGTCGCGTGCTGTTTGTGCGTACGGATGTGAAATAGGCGTAGCCGGGACGTTGTCTGGTGAGTTGAAAAGGCCGGATCACCGCAGTGATCCGGCCTTGTTTTTATATGCGTATGGACTACGCTGCACGAACTCACTGTCTGTCCGGATTGTTCATGACTGCCACTGATTCAAAACGCATCGCCTGCGCGTTCATAACCAGGCTGCGCACCGCCTGGTTCTCCAGCAATTCCCTGCTGTGTGTCGGACTCGACCCTGATCCGGCCAAGCTGCCGACAAGTTTGCGCGGCAAACCCAACGCCATCTTCGCGTTCAACAAGGCGATTATTGACGCCACGCATGATCTGGTGTGCGCCTACAAACCACAGATCGCCTACTTCGCCGCGCAGGCGGCCGAAGACCAGTTGTTGCAGACCATGGAATATCTGCGACAACACTATCCGCATATCCCCATCATTCTCGATGCCAAGCGCGGCGACATCGGCAGCACGGCGGATCAATACGCACTGGAAGCCTTTACGCGTTATCAGGCCGATGCCGTGACCGTGAATCCTTATCTCGGCGGCGACTCCATCACGCCGTTTACCCGCTATGTCGGACAAAGGCGTGGTCATCCTCTGCCGTACCTCCAATCCCGGCGCGAGCGATTTTCAGGATCTCGTAGTCGATGGCGAGCCGTTGTATGTGCAGGTGGCGCGCAAGGTCGCGAGTGAATGGAATGGCAACGGCAACTGCCTGCTGGTGGTGGGCGCGACGTGGCCGGAGCAGATGCAACAGATTCGTGCCGTGACTGGCGACATGCCTTTCCTCGTGCCGGGCGTCGGTGCGCAAGGCGGCGATGTCAAAGCACTGGTCACTGCGGGCAAAACCACCGATGGCACGGGACTCATCATCAGTTCCTCACGTGCGGTGCTTTATGCCAGCAGCGGCGATGATTTTGCACAGGCGGCACGTCGTGTCGCGCAGGCCGCGCGTGATGAGATCAATCAGTATCGTTAACGAAGCTCTGAATGAATGTCATTTCGAGCGTAGCGAGAAATCTTTCCGTGTTTGAGGATTTTGCATATCAAGCACATGCAAGATTTCTCCCGGAGCCTGTCCTGAGAAGTAGAAGGGGTCGAAATGACAGATTCGATTCATTCAGAGCTTCCTTAACAAACCGGTAACTTTTTCATCAGGAGTATCCGCATGCGTACCTTGATCATTATTGTCAGCGGCCTGATCCTGTTCGGAATCTGTTTGCTCGCCTCGCGCTGGCTGAGCGCTGCGGGAACCGCCCCTGCGCTGGCCGCAAAAATATTTATCCCGTTATGGCTGGTCGCTGCCGCTTACAACATGTGGGTGGGCGTGTCGCGCGCCGGTTATTCAGTGGCGGAAGAGCTGCCGATCTTTCTGGTGATCTTTGCCATTCCCGCCGCAGTGGCGGCGCTGGTGTGGTGGAAGAGCGCCTGAATTATTCAGTCACTGAGTGGGAACAGCGCTTGGAAAAAGGTTAGAAGGTATTGTGACCAATACATCACTAACAACAACCGGGTGCCGCCCCCCATGCGACCTGGTGGTGTGCAAATCACAATAACTTCTAACCTTTGTCCCGGTACCTGAGCTGAGTACCTGAGCTGGGCAGCTACGATTCAAGGTGTGTTTGCTGTTTTGTTTTAGGGTGTGCTAAAAGTTTGCCAGATAATCAAACCAATGGGAAACAGGGAGCGGCATTCATGACGATATACAGTACCAAGACGGTTTATAAAGCACCTTTTAGGGTGCCTACGTTTAGTTAGGCGAATTCCTAACACCTGTGGCTAAGGCACGCAAAAGAACCATCGGTTCACTGGCATCGGAACTTGTCCAGAAGTCCCGAGATTCCGCGCTTTGCGCGATCCGCGTATTCAATGATCCTTATGTGTCGTTTAAGTCAGAGACATATATCGTCCTGATGATTATTGCGTAGACCAACTTGCTTCACGCCTACTACAGAAAGAGAAGAATCGAGTACCGATACTTTGCCAGGGCAGAGAAAGGTTTTTAACAAGACAAAGCATGGTGCTGATAAATACTGGGACTTGAGCGATGCCTGAGCGACAAGGCGTGTCCACTAAGATAAGGACCGTTCCGTCTACAAATCTCAGGTTTCTAATTGGCTTGCGTCACGAGATTGAGCATCAGATGACGCGAACCGACATGTACTACGGCAGACACCAAGCCTGCGACTAAATTCATGACTTGCAAAGCTGTTTGGGAAGCGCAACGCCCTCGATCGTCATCTGACCTAACTGCAGTTCATCGAACTGTCTGACGAGCAGATCACAGGTCCGTCGCTCAGGCAATATTCCAGAGCGCCTGCAGTGCATTTGTCATCGAGTTCGACAACGCGCTGACCATGACGAGTACACAGTCCGAAATTTCGTTCAGACTCTAGTTCAAAAAGAAGCAAGTGAACAACCCGGTCAAGGCGGACCGCGTCGTAGAGTTCATAGATCCAGCTTCCGAGATCGCCAAGACCATCGACAAAGAGTACTGGTCAAAAAGAAGTCGAGAAGAAGAAGTACCGCGCCACAGATGTAGCTACTGAAGTTCGAAGGCAGCTTCACACGCTTCAAGGTTCAGCCGGAGCACTTACAGATGTGGAATCGAGGATGCGAAGAACCCAGCAAAGGGGTACGGAGTGGATATCGCTGGTATGGTATGGTTCGTCTTGGGTGGACCGATGCATTCTATTGTGCCAAGCCGATGAAGCACGATACTGCTAGACAGTGCAGTAGGTTGGGTTGAGTCTGCGAAGCCCAACTTTCGTTTGTCCCAGATGTTGGGCTTCGCAGACTCAGCCCAACCTACCTGATGGCAACAAGCGGCTACAGCGCCTTATGCATCATGCTGTAGCCGGCGCGGGTGCTGAAACCCATCAACGAATAAAAACGTTGTGCGCGTACATTGCGGGCCGCGACTTCCATCTCAATATGCACGCAGCCACGTTCGCGCATTTCGGTTTCGGCGGTCTGCACCAGCAATCGCCCGATGCCCTTGCTGCGCATTTCTGAAATCACATACAGCTCATCGATGGCGGCAGTCAGTCCACCATGCTCGAAGCTGAACACGCAGCTGCATAGCAGGTAACCCAGCACCTGCTGATCGGTGTAGGCGATCCAGCCGCGGCCCAGATCCGGATGAGTGAAAAACTCACTCAACATGCGTCCGGCATCTTGCTCGGCAAAGCCGCGTATCTGCTCGTACTCCCAGTACTGGCGCATCATTTCGGTCAGCACCGGTATTGACGAAACTCCTGCAGGAGTGATGTGGGTGGTGGTTGGCATGTTCATGCTTGTTGTTGTCGAGCTGTTTCGCTGTGTTCCCCGGCGCCCTGTCCATCGGCGCGCGCATCTTCGCATTGTTGACGCGCCCTGCCTACCGGCCGGGCGAAGGTGCGAACGGCACGGCCCGCTCCCGGGGTTGGCAAAACTTTACTGATCCAGCCGGCTGCGGGCGATGTCTGTGGGATACCATCGCAATCGCAGCCCGGGCCATGATTGCGGGCGCGATGAGCCTTTGAATTACAGTATCCGGAGGGGATCACCATGCGTGTTACGAATACCGTTCTGGCCGCGAGCTTGCTGGCCATTGCCGGGTGGGCGAATGCGGCAGCACCTGCCATTCCCGACTATATCCAGAAAGCGGTCGCCGATCCGGGGCGTCCGGCCGCCGATACCCAGCGCGATGTGAATCGCAAGCCGGCCGACGTGCTGGCCTTTGCCGGCGTCAAGCCGGGTGACAAGGTAGGCGAGCTGATGCCGGGGCGTGGCTTCTATTTCACCAAACTATTCTGCAAGATCGTTGGCGCCAGCGGCCATGTGTACACCATGAATGTCACGCGCGCCGTGGCCAACCTGTCCTCGCCCGACATGCCGGCGCAGGGCATGGGTGCGCCGGCTGCGCCTGCCCAGCCGCCCTGCGACAACGTCACCTCCGACGCAAAACTGGCCGCCGAGTTTGCGCTGCCCGCCGGCCTCGATCTGGTGTGGACCTCGGAGAACTATCATGACCTGCACAACCCCATGTTCGGCAAGGCCGACATGGTGAAATTCAACAAGGCCATTTTTGATGCGCTCAAGCCCGGCGGCGTGTACATGGTGGAGGATCATGCCGCGCAGACCGGCAGTGGAGTCCGCGACACCGATACCCTGCATCGCATTGATCCCGAGCAAGTGAAAAAGGATGTCACTGCCGCGGGCTTCGTATTCGAAGGCAGTAGCGATGTACTGGTGAATCCGGCCGATGTACTCACCGGCAAGCCCTTTGATCTGGGCGGCAAGAGCAGCAAGTTCCTGCTCAAGTTCCGCAAACCGGCGCGCTGATCCTGGTGTAGGGGCGGGTTTGAAACCCGCCCTCCGTGCCGCTAAAGGCAAGGGCGGCTCACGAGCCGCCCCTACGTATGGCGTCTTTGGTGTCCAGTAATCCAGCCTGCGTTTGCGCAGGGCAGCATCGGGCAATACACCGCCGCCACAGCCTGATTGATTATTGCCCTGTATTTGAGTTCTGATGTGCTCCGGAAGCGCCGACAGATAGCTTTCTGGAGGAAACATGCTGCGAGTGTATGGCGATGTGTATTCCGGCAACTGCTACAAGCTGAAGTTGCTGATGAACCAGCTGGATATCAAACATGAGTGGATATCCATTGATCTGCTCAAACAGGAAACGCGCACGCCGGAATTTCTGGCGAAGAATCCCAACGGCAAGGTGCCGGTGCTGGAACTCACCAATGGCGTGTTTCTCGCCGAGTCCAATGCCATCCTGCATTATCTGGCCGACGGTACGCTGTTGCTGCCGCACGGCAAGTTCCAGCATGCGCAGGTGTTGCAATGGCTGTTCTTCGAACAGTACAGCCATGAGCCTTACGTTGCGGTAGCGCGCTTTATAGTTCGTTATCTGGGCCGGCCGGCGGACAAGGAAGACACACTCCAGTCAAAAATGGCGCCGGGCTACAAGGCGCTGGATGTCATGGAAAAGCATCTGAGTGGCCATCATTACTTTGTCGCAGATCACTACACCATTGCCGACATTGCGCTGTATGCCTATACCCATGTAGCGCATGAGGGTGGTTTTGATCTGACTCGCTATCCGAAGATTCGCACCTGGCTGCAACGCGTGCAGGGTCAGGCGGGGTATGTGGGGATGAGTGGCTAGAACGAATGGCACTTACTTAAGACATCGTCATTCCCGCGCAGGCGGGAATGACGGAGTAAGCCCCATTCTGGCTGGAGCCGGTTCTCAAGCCTGTCATTTGACTGTGATCGGGCGCGCCTTCCGGTTTTATGAATCCCGATCAATCTCAGACCACAAATATTAAAGGGTCAACCATCTGTCGCCATGCCAGCATGCCGCCTGCAACATTCAAGGCAGCAGTACGTCCTTGTGCCTGTGCCCATCGGCAGGCTTGTGCACTGCGGCCGCCGCTGCGACAGACAAAAATCAACTGCAACTCTTTGTCAAAGCTTGCTGAACTTTGCAGGAGCTGCTGTAGCGGGATGTTGGACGAACCTTCGATATGACCGGCGGCATATTCGTATGGCTCGCGGACATCGACCAGCTGGAGGTGAGTGTGGGCGGTGTTCATCAGTGTGCGTAATTCACTGACTGAAATGGCACTGACTGAAATAGCGAGTGTTTCGTCAATCGCGCAGGCGACCAGCTGATCCTGTGGTGACTTGATGCTGGGCTGAGTCCCGCATACCGCACAGTCAGTGCGGGCAGCAAAACTGAATTCGTTGAAGCGCATGTCCAGCGCATCGTATGTCAGCAGCCGGCCCAGCAACGGTTCACCGATGCCGGTAATCAGCTTGATGGCTTCGGTAGCCTGAATTGTGCCCATCACGCCCGGCAATACACCCAGTACACCAGCTTCAGCACAATTGGGAACTGCGCCATCCGCAGGGGGTTGCGGAAACAGGCAGCGATAGCAGGGCCCACGCTGCGGCACATAGGTGAACGCCTGACCTTCAAAGCGATGAATGGCAGCCGACACCAGCGGCTTGCGCAACAGTACGCAGGCATCGTTGACCAGATAGCGTGTCGCAAACCGATCCGTGCCATCCAGCACCAGATCATAGCCGCGCAGGATTTCCATAACATTGCTGGCGCGCAGCTCAATGGCAAACACAACCACGTTCAAATGCGGATTGAGCGCCAGCAGTCGTTCACGCGCAACTTCAGCTTTGGGTTGCGCAACCTGCTGTGTGTCGAACAACACCTGACGTTGCAGATTGGAGATATCAATACGATCAAAATCCACAATGCCAATTGTGCCAATACCCGCCGCCGCCAGATACAGCAGGGCAGGAGAGCCCAGTCCACCTGCTCCCACTACCAGCACGCGCGCCGCTTTCAGCTTTTCCTGCCCGGCAAGGCCCAGTTCACTCAAGGACAAGTGACGGCTGTATCGGGCAAGTTCGTCCGGAGTCAGATTCATGCGACAGACTGTAAACCAGGTGAATTGCCTAAGCCATGGGGCAACGCTAACACTGCTTGATGCAAGGCAGGAGAGGGCGGGTGTGGCTCTGTTAAGCAGGCTGCGCACACTCACCATGCAGGAACAAATAAACGTACTGCTGCACTGATAGTTCGAATGCAAGGTCGGCCGATGAAAGGGAGGGCCTGATTTATTGCGCCCTCCAGGCACGTTCACAGCGCAATCGTATAACTTGCCGTGGTGCTGTTTTTAATCTCTTCGACGCTGACACCCGGCGCCAGCTCGGTCAGCCGGAAAGCGCTATGTCGGTCAGGACGCGAAAATACCGCCAGATCGGTGATCAACATGTCCACCACATTCGAACCGGTCAAGGGCAGCTCACAGCGCGGCTTGAATTTTGCCGCCCCATCTTTCGAGGTGTGTTCCATCACCACCACCACGCGCTTGACGCCTGCTACCAGATCCATGGCGCCACCCATGCCTTTGACCATCCTGGCTGGGCAAACGACCACCAAGTTTCAATTCGGTAGCTGGTTCACACCTGGAAAAAACGCCGACCCGGGCTGGAATCAATCGAGATACCGGCATCGACACTCAATCAATAACTCAATCCGAAACCGAATGGGTAAAGCGTGTCTTTGACGGGATAACCGGGGGCATCGGGATCGTTGTCCAGCACTGCCTGCAGGTTGTTGGCCAACGCAAACGGCAACTTGCCACCGGGCTTGAACTTCCCGGTGATCACATCCATCAGTGCGGCGTCGCTGACACCGAACCCAGCCAGAATGGCGCCCGCATTTTTCAAGCCACTGGCCTCGTCGAGCACATAGGGCTGGCGAAAGTAGATACTCAGGATGGTTTTTTGCGGGCCCACTTCGTTCATCACCGCCTTGATGTCATCCAGTGACGGCGAGATTTGCCATGACGTTGACGCTGCCATGGCGGAGAACGAAATATTGCTGACTTCCCAGGGAAACGCACCACCAAACATCAAGGTGTTGTCGACACTTTCCGGATCCGCTGCACCCCAGGTCTTTCCTGTAATCGGGCTGAGGTAAGCCGTATTCGCGCCACTGCCGATATCGGTACTGCGGTAAGTGCTGGTAATGACTCGCGGGTTGGACACTTCGACGCGAATTATCGCGAAGTCGGCGCCAGTGGCGCTGGGCCGGGAATCCGTTCCGTCATGATCACCATTGACGACGACGTAGCCGCCGTAGCCAGCTCCAGAGACCACGGATGGATTCAACCCCATCGTGTACAGCTTGACAGGGCTTGTTGCCCTGGGCGCAGGCAGCGGCAGGATTCTGCCGGCCCGCTGTCGTTGATTCTGCAACAGCACAATCGACTTGCGCTGCGCTGCCAGTGCTCTCGCGCGAAACTCATCATTGCCGATGATGTCAGCAGCCTTGCTGGCATCGACGTAGGGGTTTTCAAACAAACCCAGCTGGAATTGCTCACTCAGCAGGCGTCTTGCGGCTTCATCAATACGTGTTTGCGCAACCAGTCCGGCCGTCACCAGGTCAATGATGGTTTGCTTGTCATTGAAACCTGACAGCACGTCAGTGCCGCCATTGATCGCTGCGGCGACCCGCTGCGGAATGCTCCTGTTTTCCAGACCCCAGGCGCGGGTCGTTATGATGCCCGTATCGGAATTGACGTAGCCATTGAAGCTCAGCTTGCCCCGCAACAGATCGGTAACGATCTGCTTCGAAAACGCCATGCCCACCTGCTCATAGCGCACACCCTGGTACGCTAAGATTTATCGGCACGCCGTAGTACGGCATCACCGATGCGACCCCTGCGTTGATGGCGGTCTTGAAGGGCAGCATGTGATTCGCAAACTTGACCCGCCGGATAGATCTGTGTCTTGCCGAATGAGTAATGTGGATCAAGCCCAAACTCTTGCGGACCGCCGCCCGGGAAATGTTTGATGGTCAGCGCCACTGCTGAATCCGGATTCAATGGACCGCCCTGCAGATTTTCCACCAGCACTTTGATGATAGCCGCATTGAGTTTGAAGTCTTCACTGAAGGTTTCATGCATGCGATACCAGCGTGGTTCGGTGGCCGTGTCCGCCATGTAGCCATACATACCGCGCAAACCAATTGCTCTCCATTCCGCCGCCATGGTGCGGGCGAACTCCTTGATCAAGCCCATATCGCGCGTTGCAGCAAGGCCCGCTTCTTTCGGCCATTCGGAAAAAGAGCCCGCAGCGGTATTGATGCCGAAGCGTGCATCGCGTTCATAGTGATTGCGTGCGTTCGACTTGAATACCACGGGAATGCCCAGACGCGTTGCTTCAGCCATTTGCTGGATGGTATTCGTCCAGTTGGCGGCCTGCTCCGGCGTAACGGGCTGGCCGCTCAAGCCAGGATTCGCCGATTGAACCGGCGCCGCCATCACCACGCTGCGAAAAATGAAACGCGTCATCTTCTGCGTGTTTATGTAGTTGTCAGCCTGCGCTTCCAGTGCGCCACCGAAACCGGGATTGAGTGTATCAATCAACATCATGCCAGCCTTCTCTTCAAGGCTCATCTGTGCCAAAAGATCCCCGACACGCACGTCAACTGGCAACCGCCAGTCTTCATACGGATCAAGTCTGCCATTGCTGTTCAGATCTTTGAACTGCAAGTTATCGATGTTCAGGATGGTTTTACTGCGCACAGTCAGTGTTGGCTGTTGCAGCTTGCGGGCCGCACCCTGACCATCAAGCGTCATTCCCACGCTGACAATGGCAGCGACCATCAGCGTCATGGCCATTTTGTGAGCAAGGCAAGTAGCTCGCTTCATATTGTTTCTCGTAGTGGTGCGAGCGGAGCAGGCAGCAAGGGTAAATTTCATGGCGCTTTATGATCCACGCTGTCTGTGTGATCCACAATCAGCGCTTGCAGCGAACACGCGGGGATAGTAGCTTTGTTTATGACAATCCATGAACGTTAGCGATAGAGTGCCTTCCGGCAGAGTCGCGTTGCCAGCGTGACATTCCTGATAATCAAACTACGGTGCGCTACTTTTCCAATGCTCGTAACCCCTGGGATAAAAGCGATGAAACATACGACATACATGCCATTAGCTCTGGTTGCTGCAGTGGCGGCCATTTCTGGCTGCGCCACGCCACAGTCGACGTCGCCAGGATCGGGTTGGCAGTCACTGGTTCAGGGCACGGTGGGGCTGGATAACTTCAACCGGGTGGGCCCGGTGAACTGGGTCGGCACGGACGGCGCAATCCAGGCGAATCCCACGGGCACGGAATCCGGTTTCCTGATGACCAAGGCGTCGTATGGCGACTTCATGATCAAGGCGGAGCTATGGGTAGATGAGGTTGCCAACAGCGGCATTTTCATCCGCTGCGCTAACCCGGTACAAATCAACGCCCAGAACTGTTATGAAGTGAACGTTTTCGACAAGCGGCCTGACCCGAGTTACGGTACTGGCGCGATCGTGAACGTCGCAAAGGTAGACCCGATGCCCAGGGCCGCCGGCAAGTGGAATACGCTGGAAATTACGGCGCAGGGGCCGCATCTGGTGATTACCTTCAACGGGCAGAAGACGGTGGATATTCAGGATGGAAAACATGCCGCGGGTCCCTTCGCGTTGCAGTGGGGGGCGGGCGTCGTCAAGTTTCGAAGTGTGCAGGTCAAACCGCTTTGATTCGAACAGCGATTACTCACCACATTGGTTGAGTCGTTGAATCCACAGCATCGACGTAGCTGCCTGCGGGCAGTTCGACCGTCAACAGACCCTAATGCCCCACTACTTTGGCGATATGCAGTTGTTTGCGACGATAGTCGATCGTCAGTCCATTCAACAACCCCAGCGCATCCATCCCGATCAATAGCGTCGGACGATCATTGACGCCCCATGTATCAAATACTGGAAACTCACCAAAGCTGACTGGCAGATTCACAACCGCAACCGGTCCGAATGCGATGTTTGGCACCGGCGCCAGCAGCGTCGGTTGCGTGGTATTCGTCGCATCAGTCACCTCGCCCTGGCGAGCGCCAGCCAGTTTGCCGCCAGACTGCCGCTGCAGGGCCTTGAGTAAGGCGGCATTCCCCAGGGTATGCGCGCCGCCGGTATCAATGATGGCTCGTGCCGGGACACGACCGACACGAGCGTTGATCATGATCAGCGGGCGCTCGATGCGGTGGAATGCAACCACCGAGTAACCTTTGTCGGCGAGAACACCATTGGCATCGGTAATGCGGACACTGTCGTTCTGGAAATCGGCGCTGATCCTGTTATCACCCAGGCTATCGATACCCAGAATGCCATCCAGTCCCTCTACTATTAAACCGGACAGCACTGGCATGCGTAATTGATTGAACTGCAGGGAACCTGCTTGCAGGCTGTCCACTACTACAGTGGGCACCCGTTTCACACTGCTGACACCCCGCAACAACACTGGCCATCGCTCATCTGCCTGCAAGCCCAGTTGCGCCAGAGCTTGCTGGGTAATAACAGTGTGGGTCGCGCCGGTATCCAGCATGAAGTAGAACGGCCCCTGTTCGTTGAGCATCACCGGCACCACGATGCGTCCCTGATCATCCGGTCTTGTTGATTCGGCGTACAGCAACACCTCAACCGGCGCTGCGGCAGCGGCATCAGTCGCAAGCTCGGGCTGGTTGGTGGCACAGCCTGCCAAAGCAACCAGTATCCCGATGTTTATAAGACGCAGTAAGTTCATGGCAATAAGTCTGTAAAAAGTACGCCAACTCACCTTCCTACTTGCCCGCCACCCGATGAATGGCCTTGCGTACGCGGTTGTAGGTACCGCAGCGGCAGATGTTGGTCATGGCGCCGTCGATATCGGCATCGCTGGGCTTGGGGTTGTTGTTCAGCAGCGCCACTGCAGCGAGGATCATGCCGGACTGGCAGTAGCCGCATTGCGGCACGTTCTCGGCGATCCAGGCTTGTTGCACAGGATGGCTCTTGTCCTTGGACAAACCCTCGATAGTGGTGATCGGTTGCTCGGCGACTGCGCTAACAGGTAGTGCACAGGAACGCACCGGTTGACCATTCATCAGCACCGTACACGCGCCGCACAGGCCCATGCCGCAACCGTACTTGGTGCCAGTCAAGCCCAGTTCATCGCGCAGCACCCACAGCAGCGGCGTATCCGCTTCGACGTTTACTTCGCGTGACTGGCCGTTGATATTAAGCGTGGTCATCTTGATGCCCTCTTCATTCAAGCTTTGTGGGCTGCGTAGGTGTAGCCGTGCTTTGACAGCGGCAGCGAACGAATCCGTTCACCGGTGGCGGCGTAGATGGCATTGGTGATGGCCGGGGCGATCGGGCCGGTGCCGGGTTCACCTATGCCGCCGGGTGGATAGGTGCTGGGCAGGATGTAACTTTCCACCTTGGGCATCTCGGTCATCATCAACATGGGATAGTCATGGAAGTTGCTTTGCTTGACCGCGCCCTTGTCGAGGGTGATTTCGCCACGCAGCACGGCTGCGAGACCAAACACCATGCCGCCTTCCAGCTGCGCGAGGATGTTGTCGGGATAGATCGCCACGCCGCAGTCGATGGCGTTGACGATGCGATGCAGGGTGATCTGTTTGTCGCTGACAGAAATTTCCGCCACGGTGCCGATGAAGCTGCCATACGACGGAAAGGCACAGATACCCTGATAGTGTCCTTTGGGCGCTTTGCCCCAACCGGCTTTCTCCGCCACTGCATCGAGCACACGCAACTGTCGTTGCGCCTGTTCGTGTTGCAGCAAGCCGCGACGGAACTGGTACGGGTCCTGTTTGAGTCGTCGTGCGACCTCGTCGAGGAATCCCTCGTACATGAAGGGATGATGCGAATGACTCACTGACCGCCAGTAACCGAAACGCACACCAAGCTCTGCATTCAGACCGGTGACGCGGAAGTTGGGATATCGGTAACCCGAATCGGCCACACCACCGGTCAGGTGCGCAGCGGTGGGACCCGGCGCGGAAGCGTCCACCATGGTCGCTTCGATAGCGCTGAGTTTGTTCTGCGCATCGAACGCGGCGCGAAACTTGGTCATTGCAGCCGGGCGATACCAGTCGTGCTGAATGTCTTCTTCGCGCGTCCACATCAGCTTCACCGGGCGACCCACGGCCTTGGCGGCAGCCACGGCGTGCGCGACGTAATCTGCATTGCCGCGCCGGCCAAAGCCGCCACCGAGATACATCACATTGACTTTCACGCGCTCGGGCGGAAGACCCGACACCCTTGCGGCAGTCGCCAGCACACCCTGCGGACCCTGTGTGCCACACCAGACTTCACAGCCGTTATCGTCGATACGGGCCACGCAATTCATGGGTTCCATGCAGGCGTGTGCCAGATACGGTACTTCGTACACCGACTCCAGCACCGACGCTGCGCTCTGCAGGGCGGCAGCCGTGTCGCCTTCATTACGCGCCACCACACCGGGCGGTTTGTCGAAACCTGCACGCAACAGCGCGGACACCTTGGCGCTATCCAGCGTGGCCAGCGGACCAAGGTCATATTCCACCTTGACCTGATCCAGCGCTTTCTTCGCCTGCCACCAGCTGCGCGCCACCACGATCACACCATCGTCGATCGGCACCGTGGCGTGATAGCCGCTCACCTGCTTGGCGGCGCTGTCGTCGAAGGACTTGAGTTTGCCGCCGAAGGTGGGACAGGCTTTCACAGCAGCGTGCAACATGCCGGGCAGCACCACATCCGTGCCATACAAGGCGCTGCCATCGACCTTTGGAGGCACATCCAGACGCGGCCGGTTGACGCCGATTACCTGAAACTTGTCGCTGGTCTTGAGCACAGGGCTTTCCGGCACCGGCAAACTGGCGGCCTGCTCGGCTACCTGGCCGAAGGTAAGGCGATGACCGGCAGCATGCGTGATCACACTGCGTTCAACCTTGCACTCGGAAGCCGGCACCGACCATTGAGTGGCCGCCGCCTGCACCAGCATTTCGCGCGCCGCAGCGCCGATCCGGCGCAGCTCGGTGTACCAGCCGCGCACACTGAAACTGCCCACCGTGGACTGCATGCCGTTCATGGGGTTGTTGTACATGGCGGCCGCCGGCGCATCCTTCACCCGCACGCGCGACCAGTCACCGCCCAGTTCTTCAACAATGATCATGGGCATGGCGGTATGCGCGCCCTGACCCATTTCCACCGATGGCGTGACGATGGTGATGCTGTTATCGGGCGCAATGTGGATGAATGCCGAAGGATTTCTCGGACCGGCAGCACGCGCTGCCGGGGCTTCCGCGGCAATCGAAACAGGCAGTTGCAGGGAGAGCGCCAGCCCCGTGCCGGCCGCAACCAGTTGCACAAACTCGCGGCGGTTGAGTGTTGAGGCTTCAAGCGTCGATGAAGTATTCATGGGTTGATCTTCGCGCTGTGAGTAACGTGAGTACTGAAGCAGGTGGTCGTTCCATTGACGGCCGCGCATACACTACGACTTTATGGTCAGAATTAAAATGTGGCATGAGCCGAATGCAACCGCTCAAGTGCGTTGCGAATCAATATCCAGGGCTGAATCGGCTTCCAGTTCCGGAACTGTTACGGTTTTATGATTGTCAGAAGTCAACCATGGTTCCACTGGATGACGGGCTGGGTCATTTGATAATGGCTAAAGTCATTGGATAACGGTGGACAGCGTCGACTCGGCGACTGCTCGCGGTAAGCTATCTCCGTATCGCAACAAGCAATTCCGAATCAACAGGAATCAGGTGAGGGGGCAGGTGATGATCAGGTGGAACGCGGCAATCGTCGCGCTTTGCGCCGTTCTGGCGGGGTGCCGGGGCAGCAGTGACAATGCTGATGGTTCAGCTGCAGTCAAGATGCACGTCATTGGTTCAGCATCCAATTCGAATATTTACCAATCACTCGAAAAGCCCTTCTGGACCGAGGAATTGCCCCGTATCAGCAACGATCGCATCGTGGTCGACTTGCGTTCGATTGACGAGAGCGGCCTGAAGCCCCCGCAGATCGCCCGCCTGCTCGGCCTCGGTGCGCTCGACGTGGCTTACGGGGATTTTGCCTCCATCGCCGGCGATGTGCGTGAGTTCGAGGGTATCGATCTGGCCGGCGTCATTACCGATCTCGACACCATGCATCTGGCCGCAGATGCCTACAAGCCGGTTATTGATCGTATTTTCAATCAGCACGGCGTCAAACTGCTGGGTCTGTTTCCATTTCCCGAGTTCGCGTTCTACTGCTCGGGACAAGTTACTTCTCTCGACGATCTGCAGGGCAAGAAAATCCGCGTTACGGTCCAGTCGATGTCCGATTTCGTCCAGCGGGTTGGCGGCATTCCGGTCATCATTCCTTTCCCCGACGTGGTGCCGGCGCTGCAAACCCGCGTGGCTGACTGCGCGGTAACCAGTACCTATACGGGCAACAAGGCGGGCTGGGGTGAAGTCACCGACAGCCTGTTCACGCTGCCGATTGGCAGCGGCTTGAGCTTCTATGGTTATAGTGCTCGAAGCTGGAATGAACTCGATCCGTCGCTACGCGAGTTGATCGAGACCGAATTTGCGAAATTCGAAGACGCGGCCTGGGAGTTGACCAAGCAGCAGACCCAGATCGGGATCAACTGCAACACCGGGCAGGGCGAATGTATTGGTGGCAAGCCCTCCGGCATGACTCTGTACGAACCCAGCGAAGCGGATGTGGCGCGTACGCACAAAATCGCCCAGGACCTCGTCATTCCAAACTGGGCGCAACGCTGCGGCGACAAGTGTGTCAGCGACTGGAATGCCACGGTGGGCAAAGTGGTTGGCATTCAAGCAGGGAGCAAACCCTGATGCGTATCTGTGAAGGTGAAGCGGAGTGCGCCGCATGAAGTTTCTCGACTGGTTGATCGATCGAACCCATGCGATCAGTCGTCTGTCTCTTTGGGCTGCTGGCGCGTTCATGATCGTTACCGTATTCATGATCGGCGCCGAAATCGTGCTGCGCAAGCTGGGCTCGGGTCTGGTATCCGGCGCATCGGAAGTGGGTGGCTACATGCTCGCGACCTGCTCGGTATGGGCTTTCTCTTTTACGTTGCTGCACCGCTCCAATATCCGCTTTGACGTCTTGTACGTACGGTGTGGCCCACGGACACGAGCGTGGCTGGATCTGGTCGGCTTGCTGGCTATGGGTATCTTTATCTTTACGGTGACGTATCACGCTTGGGCGGTGCTTGCGACCAGCATCAGTTTTGGCACGCGCTCCAATTCCAGTTTGTCGGTTCGGCAGTGGATACCGCAATCCGCCTGGTTCGCGGGCCTGGCCTTCCTGTGCTGGACGATTTTTATACTCACCGTGCGTGTATTGGTTGCCCTCCTGCAACAGGATCTCGCCACCGTGGCGCGCCTCGCCGGGACGCCGATGGCGGAAGATGAAGTCAATCGCGAAAAAGCCGCGATCGTGGATCGGGATGGAATCTCGCAGTCACCCGTTAAACAGGAGCGTTGATCCATGCTGAAAGCCAGCCTGTCACTGTTTGTCGCGTTATTCCTGTCGGGTGCGCCGGTCGCTGCGGCGCTGGCAGTACTCGCCATCTTGATGGTGACCTTCTATTCACCGTTGCCACTGATCCGCGCGATTGGCGAAATCACCTGGGCCACCAGTAACGACTTCCTGCTGGTGGCGGTGCCGCTGTACATACTCATGGGCGAGATCCTGCTGCGCAGTGGCATTGCCGGACGTATCTATGAAGCCATGGCGAAATGGCTGACCTGGTTGCCCGGTGGTCTCATGCATTCGAATATCGGTGTGTCGGCGATTTTTGCGGCGACCTCCGGTTCGAGCGTGGTCACCGCTGCGACTGTTGGCACTGTTGCATTACCGGCAGCTGAAAAGTTTCGCTACAACCAGCGCCTGTTTCTCGGCAGCATCGCCGCCGGCGGCACGCTGGGTATCCTGATACCGCCCTCGATCAACATGCTGATCTACGGCTTCATTACCGATACCTCGGTGCCGCAGCTGTATCTGGCGGCGCTGATTCCGGCCGCAATACTCTGCGTATTGTTCATGGCAACCATCGCCATCGCCTGCATACGCAACCCGCAATGGGGTGGTGAGAAGCAACCCGTGAGTTGGGCGGAACGCTTTGGCGCACTGCCGCACCTGTTGCCGCCGTTCTTCCTGTTCCTGCTCGTGGTCGGCTCGATCTACGCCGGCTGGGCGACGCCCACCGAATCCGCAGCGCTCGGCGTGATTGGCGCGTTCATTCTGGCCGCCGCAAATCGCACCCTGACATTGGCAATGCTTAAAACCGCAATCGAAAACACCATGCGGGTTACCGGCATGGCCATGCTGATCGTGGTCGCCGCGTTTTTCCTGAACTTTGTGCTTTCAACTCTGGGCATCAACCGCGATATTCTGGTTTTCTTCGAAGAGGTCAGGACACAGCTCAACCTGTCACCGTTCCAGGTCATGATCGCTATTGTCATTCTCTATCTGATACTGGGTTGTTTCATGGACCCGATGGCCATGATGGTCACCACCGTGCCCGTTATCGCCCCATTGGTGGCATCGTTGGGCTACGACCTGATCTGGTTCGGCGTCCTGATGGTGGTGTTATCCGAAACCGGCATGATTACGCCGCCGTTCGGCATCAACCTGTTTGTGGTGCAGGCCGTCAGAGGCAAAGGTCCGCTGGCGGATGTGATTATCGGCGCGATTCCGTTTGTGGTGGCTTTGCTGGTCCTTACCGTGCTGTTATTGGTATGGCCGTCGCTGGCGCTGTGGCTGCCCAACAGTTTTGGTTGATGTCGCCACAGCGCGGGTATTGTGAGCGCGCCGAGGGGAAACTGACACCGGCGAAGGCCGCAGCCATGTGTTACCAGACTGGCGTGTGGGGTACAGGGTGTTTATGCTGCCTGTCCGCGGGCGACACTCCTGAGTCAGGTTACCGAGGCATATCGTGCGACCCATCAGAACACCGTATCTACGTCAACTGACACTGCTCGGTTTGCTGGTGCTGTGCTCATTTACAGTAGCGGGCGACACATCGAAAGATCACAACGTGATTGCCGCGCACGAGTTTCAGTTCGTCCGCCTGGCCTATAACAACCATCCACAAACCGGACGGCGCAGAGGAGGCAGCTGGCTGACGGATGCGCCGGAAGCCGAGGGCTTCCTGCTGAACGGCGTGCAGCGCCTGACGCGCATCGATACCGGTGATGGCAGCATCGGGTTGCGCATCATGGATGACAAGCTGTTCGACTATCCTTTTCTGTATGCCGTCGAAGTAGGCCACTGGTTCCTGAGCGACAGCGAAGCGCAGCGCCTGCGTGAGTACTTGCTCAAGGGCGGCTTCCTGATGGTCGATGATTTTCACGGCACTTTTGAATGGGATGTGTTCAACGAATCGATGCGACGTGTGTTTCCCGACCGGCCCATCGTCGAAATACCGGATCATGATGCCGTGTTTCACGTGTTGTACGACGTCGATCAACGCGTGCAGATTCCCGGCATACGCGGCGCCATCACCGGACAATCCTGGGAAAGAGATGGCTACACGCCGCATTGGCGCGGCATCTACGATGATGATGGTCGATTGCTGGTCGCGATCAACTTCAACATGGATCTGGGGGACGCCTGGGAACATGCTGACAATCCCCAGTATCCCCAGCCATTGACGCTGCTCGCCTATCACTATGCTATCGACTACATTCTGTATTCAATGACGCACTGAATCAGACGCGAATGTGGACCTATCAACCGCCCCTGGATGAAATCAGATTTGCCATCGAAGATTGGTTGCAGGCCGACAAAGAATGGGCACAGGTACCGGAGTTTGCCGAGCTGGATATGGAAACGGCCGGACAGATTCTGGAAGAGGCGGGGCGTTTTGCCACCAATGTGTTGCTGCCCATCAATCTGGCGGGTGACAGCGAGGGTTGTCACTACGATAACGGCGAAGTGCGTACCCCGGCCGGCTATCGGCAGGCCTATCAATCCTATGTAGAGAATGGCTGGCCAGCGCTGTCCTGCGCTTCGGATTGTGGTGGTCAGGGTCTGCCGCAGATACTGAATGCCGGTCTGTATGAAATGTTGATGGCGACTGGCCATGCCTGGTCGATGTATCCCGGTCTGGCGCACGGCGCTTATGAATGTCTGCGCACGCATGGTTCGGCAGCGCTCAAACAACAGTACCTGCCCAAGCTGGTCAGCGGTGAGTGGCTGGCCACCATGTGCCTGACTGAGGCGCATGCCGGTAGCGATCTGGGATTGCTGCGTACACGTGCCGAACCTGAGGCCGATGCTGGAGCAGAAAAGTCTTACCGCATCACCGGCACCAAAATTTTCATTTCCGGTGGGCAACATGATCTGACCGAAAACATCATTCATCTGGTGCTGGCGCGGTTGCCGGATGCACCGGTGGGCACCCGGGGCATTTCGCTGTTTCTGGTGCCCAAGCTGGTTCCTGAGCTAACTCCTGGACTGGCGCCCGACGCGAATGGCTTGCGACCCAATGGCGTCAATTGCGCTGGCATCGAAAAGAAAATGGGCATCAAGGGCAGCGCCACCTGCACACTGAATTTCCAGGGCTCAACTGGCTGGCTGATCGGCGAGCCGCATCGTGGCCTTGCCGCCATGTTTGTGATGATGAATGCCGCGCGCTTGCACGTGGCCTTGCAGGGTTTGGCGCATAGTGAGATCGCGCATCAGAACGCACTGGCTTACGCCCGTGAACGCGTACAGATGCGTGCTGCGCGGCGTGTCAAGCCGGGTACGGCCGCTGACCCCATCATTGCGCATCCGGCCATACGTCGCATGCTGCTCGAGCAACGCGCCATCACACAGGCTGAACGCTTCATCGGCTACTGGAGCGCGCATCTGCTCGATATGGCCGAGTATCACCCCGATGTAAAGCGGCGCGAATACAGCGCGCAGCTGGCGTCACTGCTGATCCCGGTGAGCAAGGCCATGTTTACCGAGAACGGCTTTGCGCTGGCCAACAGCGCGCTGCAAATATACGGTGGTCATGGCTACATCCATGAGAATGGCATTGAACAAACCCTGCGCGACAGCCGCATCACCATGCTGTACGAAGGCACCACTGAGATTCAGGCGATTGATCTGGTGACGCGCAAGATCATGGGCGACAAAGGCGCTGCACTGCAGTTGTTGCTCGCTGCGATGCACGCTGAAGCGGTTGCCTGTGATACCACGCCAGTCTGTGCGCAGCTCGGCAAGCGCTTGCAGGAGAGTCTGGATTTGCTGCAACAAGCCACCGTCACCATCACCAGCAATGCCAGTGAAGATGTCGAGCGTGTATTACGCGGTGCAGTGGATTATCAACGCATGCTGGCCAGCGTGCTGTTTGCATATTCCCTGGCCAAAGCTGCGCGCATCAGCGTGGGCAAGCCTGCGGGTAGCAATCAACCCAGTCGCATGGAGACTGCCAGGTTCTATTTCGATTTCCTGCTGCCGCAAGCCAGGCATCACCAGCAATTGCTTGAAGTGGCGTGTGCGGGTCTGCCAGGCGTGGAGTGAGTGCGGCAGCCTTCGGCTCCATACTCTATGCCCCGCTGCATCAAGCAGTCTCGGCCTTGAGACCTCGACTCATGAGTTCATGGAAGGCGGCTTGAGGCGCGAGGCCTTCATGCAACATGCGAAACACCTGCTTGCAGATCGGCATCTCGACGTTGTGTTGCGTGGCGACTTGCATCACCGCGCGCGCAGCGGCCACGCCTTCCACCACCTGGCCGATTTCTGCCTGCGCCTGTTCGGCATTCTTGCCCGCCGCAAAAGCCAGACCAAAACGACGATTGCGTGATTGATCGTCGGTGCAGGTCAGTACCAGATCACCCAGTCCGGCCAGACCCATGAAGGTATCGCGCTGCGCCCCCAGCGCCAGCCCCAGACGCGTCATCTCGGCAAGACCGCGGGTAATCAGGGCAATGCGGGTGTTGGCGCCGAAGCCCAGGCCATCGGCAATGGCGGTGCCGATGGCCAGTACATTTTTCACCGCGCCACCCACTTCCACACCGATGAGATCAGTGGACGTGTAGGCCCGGAAATTATGGCCGGAAATGCTCTTGGCCAGATCCATCGCGAATTCTGCATCGCTGGCGGCAACGGTCATCGCGGTGGGCAGGCCTGCGCCCACTTCGCGCGCAAACGTGGGACCGGATAACACGGCGGTTGGCAAAGCGGTGCCCAGTACATCGGCCGCAACCTGGTGTGGCAACTTGCCACTGCTGAGTTCAAATCCCTTGGTAGCCCAGGCCAGGCGCATGTCCGGTTTCATCAAGGGAGCAAGTTGCTGCAATACGTTGCGAAAAGCGTGACTGGGCGCGGACACCAGTACTTCGCGACACCCAGCCATGGCCAGCGCCAGATCCGTTTCAATTTGCAGAGCATCCGGGAACATCGCGCCGGGCAGGTAGCGGCGGTTCTGCCGCTCGCGTTGCATGAGTGCGAGCTGATTAGTGTCCCGGCCCCACAAGCGAGTGGGGCGACCGACGCGAGCGAACTGAATCGCCAGCGCGGTGCCCCAGGAGCCCGCACCGATTACGCAGATCGGTGAGGTTGCAGCCATCTAGTTGACCGTTGGGTTAACCGTGGGCTGGTTGGCAGCGCCGTCCTGTGCCGACTGCTGCTGCAATGCCTGATCGAACATGGCGTCGAAGTTCATCACCGGCAGCAGGAAGGGCGGAAAGCCACCCTTGGTCAACAGATCGGCAATGGTCTGGCGCGCATATGGCAGCAAGTAGGTCGGGCAGAACACCCCCAGAATGCGGCGCATTTCGCCCTCGGGAATATTGCGCGCAGCGAATGCGCCAGCCTGCTCGACTTCGCACAGCCAGACGGTCTTGTCAGCGACAACCGACTGCACATGCACTTTCAGGATGACTTCATATAGCTCCGGACCCAGCTGATTGATGCTGGTGTTGAGATTCATGTTGACGCTGGGCGCAGAATTCTCGGGAACACGCGGGCCCAGCGGCGATTCAAAGGAAACATCCTTCAGGTAGACAGCCTGCGGTGCGAATTGCGGCGCATTCGGATCGGTGGCGCCATTCGTTTGCTCATTGGTCGGGGTGTTTTCGTCAGCCATGATGTGCCTTAACGGTTGAGTGGAGAGTGAAAAAGTTCTTTGCTTTGTTGTCAGTCGGGTGAGCTAGCGCGATTTCAGGCCCAGCAGTGGATCAAGCTCACCTTTGCGATCCAGCGCCGCCATCTCATCGAAGCCGCCAATGTGACGTTCGCCAATGAAGATTTGCGGCACAGTACGTCGACCACCCGAGCGTTGCAGCATGAGGTCGCGCTGGTCGGGATGATCGTCGATCTTGATTTCGTGGAACGGCACCTGCTTGCGGGAAAACAGATTCCGGGCGCGATCACAGTAAGCGCACATATGGGTGCTGTACATGACGATATCGGGTGTATTCATTATTTACTGTTCAGCTTACTTGCTGCTCAGAGGCAGGTTGTCCTGCCGCCAGGCTGCCAAGCCGCCGCTGAGATTGAACACATTCTGATAGCCCTGCGCCTTGAGCAGGCGTGCGGCCTGTGCCGAACGAGTGCCGGATTCGCAACAGGTGATCACGGTTTTTTCGCGGTACTTCTTGATCGAATCCAGGCTGTTGTCCAGTTTGTCGAGCCCAATGTTGCGGGCATCGACGATATGACCGCTGGCGAATTCTTCGGCAGTGCGCACGTCCAGAATCAATGCGCCCTTGTTATGCAGGGCGATGGCTTCGTTGCTGCTGACCGCGCTGGCGCCCTGACGGCGCTGATACAGCTCGAACGAGGCCGCGATAATTGCGACAATGAGCGTGCCACCCACGAGGTAGGGGTGATTGCTGAGGTATTCCAGAAAACGATCCATGGTCAGTGTGTCTGCAAAGTTGGCGTTGGTACAAAAACGGGGCGGCAGTATATCAGCCGTGCCTGTGCTGCGAGCTGTTGCGTTACCGGCTGCTTGGCTGGCTCTGCTGGTACTGTTGTCGGTGGCACAAGTCGATGCGGCGACGCGCGATGCCACCAGGGCCCGGGAAACCGAGTTGCAACAGGTGCGGGCGCGCATCGAATCGGTTCGCAAGTCCATACAGGCCGATGCCGAGCGGCGCGATTCGCTGCAGGGTCAGCTGAAAAAAGCGGATGAAACCATCCAGAGTGCGCGAGTCGAGCTGGCCGAGGTGCGCGCCAGACGTCAGTCAGCCGAGCAACAGTTGGCTGAACTCCAGAAACAGCAGGCCGTGGCGCAGGCCAAAGTCGCGCTGGAGCGTGAGGCACTGCGCCGGGAGCTGCGGCTGACCTACATGAATGGCCGTAATGAACAGCTCAAGGTGCTGCTGAATCAGGAGAATCCAGCGCAACTGGGCCGCATGCTCAACTATTACGGCTACTTTGGCCGGGCGCGGGTTGAGCACATTGCGGCAATCAATGAGCAGATGGCGCACATTGATCTGCTGGCCGAGCGCATTGCCAGCGAGACCGATAAATTGCGCGAGGTCGAGTCGGCCAGTGAGCGTAGTGCGACGGTGCTGGCGCAGGCACGACAGCAGCGCGCCAGAACCCTGGTGCAGGTTGAGGGCAAGCTCAAGACCGGCACCGAACGACTGGGCAAGCTGCAATCGGATGCCCAGTCCCTGCAACGACTGCTGGCCGAGTTGCGACTGGCTGCGGAACGTGCCGCGGCTCAGGCGAAAGCCCAGTCTTCGAGTAAAAATACAACAAAATCAGCCACTTCAGCCCCGGCAGGTCGGGGCAGCTGGCCTTGGCCTGTGAAAGGAGAGGTGTTGGCGCGCTTTGGCCAGTTACGTTCCGGTGGGCCGCTGAAATGGGAAGGCCTGATGATTGGTTCGACCCCCGGCTCGCAGGTGCGCGCACCGGCGGCTGGCCGGGTGTTGTATTCCGACTGGCTGCCCGGCCTGGGCTTGCTGCTGGTGCTGGATCACGGCGGCGGCATCATGAGTCTGTATGGCCACAACGAACAGCTATACAAGAAGGTGGGCGAGCAGGTGACCGGGGGTGAATTGCTGGCGGCGGTCGGCGATACCGGCATCAATGGCCGTAGCGGTATGTACCTGGAGATCCGCAACGGCAAGAGTCCGGTTGATCCTCTCAATTGGCTAGGGAAACCCTGATTCGGCAAGGCTTGTCGAAGCCCTGACAATCCAGTTCAAGAAAATGTGACCGATGTGGTGGTTATGACAACCGCCCAAGCCCTACAGCAGCACCCTGCAAGCAAGTGTTAATTGCCTCACTTTTCCTGTTGGCGCAGTGCTTAGCATGGCGTCTGCTGGATTTTTACGGAACACAGGGCGACATGTATCAGGATTCCTCACGCCGGAAGCAGGCGAAACAGGAAGGTAGCGGACAGGGCGATTCGACGTTGATACCCGAAATTGCACCAACCTCGTTTGATCCCTATGGGCAATTGTTGCGCATGCTGCATCCGCGCGCCCATAACATCGCTATCTATGATCGCAACAGCCTGCTGCTGTGGTCGGCAGATACCTGCGAAACCTCTGATCTGCACCAGCTGATCCAGGAACAATGTGATCAGTTCGATCCGAAGACCGGGTTGCAGCCCGCCCTGAACAACCTCAATGGCGAAACCATCTGTTCCCTGCCGATTCAGGAAGGTGAACAGCTGTTGGGCATGGTGGCGATTGTCTGTGAGACCGGCGCGAATGGTGGTCGTGTGCTGGAATCCCTGACCAGTCTGACTCGTCCCGCCATTGCCGTGCTGGCGCGCGAGCTGTCGAGCCAGTACAGCATTGAGCATCTGCGCCGTGACATCAAAGTGCGGGACAATGACTTGACGTTGCTGCTCGGCGAAGCGAATTCAACTTCGTCAGAGCACCCTGACCCGGATGATTTCAGTCGCCTGCTCAATGCCTGTCTCGCTCATCTGGAATGCTCGCTGGGTGCGCTGCTGGTGCCAGAGAAGAACATTGTTTCATATGCGCTGGTGCAGGGCGTGGAGCCCAAGGCGGGTTCGGCGTTGCTGAGCAAGACTCACCGCCATCTGTTTGCATTGGCGCAGGTACAGCGCCGCACTGTCAGTCTCAATCATCCGATTGCAACCGGGCCGATGGCCAATCTGGGTTACAAGATACTGGCCTGTCCGGTGTCCAGCAATGCGCAGCGTGTGGTCGGCGTGCTGACTTTTTTCAAGCCCGACAGCGCCAAAGATTTTTCGTTGCGTGAAATTCACCTGGTGGAGCTGCTGTCGCGGCGCATCTCGCAAATCCTGCTCAACTCGTTTGATACGGCAACCGGCCTGTTGACACGCACCGCGCTGGAAAACCGCGCCAATGCCTGCTTGCAGCGTGACCGCAAGTCCGGCGTGTATGCCGAGCACTTCGTCATGTATGTGGACATAGACCGCCTGCATGTCATCAATGATCTGTTCGGCATGCATGTCGGCGATGATGTCATCAGCCGTATTGCCGGGACCATTCGCGAAGCAACCAGCCCCAAGGTGCTGGCAGCCAAGATTTCCGGTGACCGCTTTGCGCTGTTCCTGCAGGACACGGATATTGGTATGGCAACTCAACTTGCCGAGTCGCTGTGTCGGGCGGTCAGCAAGCTGACCCAGTCTGTCGGCAGCAAGAAGCAGGAAGTCAGCGCCAGCTTTGGTCTTGCGCCGCTGCAATCCATCGACACCAGTCTGTCGCATGCGCTGGCTGGCGCCGAAGCCGCCTGCAAGGCAGCCAAGGATCGTGGTCGCGGTCGGGTGGAAATATTTGCCGAAGCCGATCACAGCATCATTCGCCGTGTCGAAGACGTGGTGTTGCTGGGTTCGATTCGTGAAGCGCTGGATAACAATCGTTTTTACATGGAGGCGCAGCCGATTGTGGCGCTGGCTCCCTTGCGGAATGACGCGCCGCGCGCCAAGTTCGAACTGTTGCTGCGTATGACCGATGGCAATGGCAAGGCGGTCACTCCGGACAAGTTCTTCATTGCGGCTGAACGCTACCAGCTGGTGACGGCGATTGATCGCTGGGTGGTCAACTATGTGCTGGACCTGCTGGATTCCGTGGCGCCGCAGTTGCAGCAGGCGGGCGCCAGTTTTGCCATCAATCTTTCCGGGCAGTCCGTAGGTGATGAGGAATTCCTGGATTTCCTGATCGGCAAGTTGCGTTCTTACAATCTGCCAGCGTCACTGATTTCATTCGAGCTCACCGAGACCGCCGCCGTCTCCAATATCGTCCGTGCCGAAAGCCTGATGCGCAAACTGCGCGAACTCGGTCATGAAATCGCGCTGGATGACTTTGGCAAGGGGCTCTCGTCGCTGTCCTATTTGCAGACCATGCCGGTCAGCTGTGTAAAAATCGATGGCGCACTGATCCGCGATGTCACCAGCAACGAGCGTTCGCAGGCCATGATCCGGGCGGTGGTGGAACTGACCCGGGCGATGAAACTCAAGACCACGGCTGAATGTATTGAAAGTGAGGCTATCCGCAAGGTGGTTGCCGATCTGGGGGTTGATGATGCGCAGGGCTTTGCCATCGGTCGTCCGGTGGCGCTGGAGCAGGTCATGCGCGGACTGCTGGAATCGGTCAAGCCTGCTGGTCAGGTTGAGCGGGAAGTTTCGCTGCCTGTTTCCGGCACAAATACGCCGCTGCATCTGGCGAGCTGAGGCGAATCAGTCTTTCGCAGTGAATTGCCGGCATAACTGCTTGCACAATTGCACTAATGTGACTACAACGAACCCTCACCCTGGCTGATTTATCTGGTGAGTTGCGTTATCCATGCCTGCTTCCCTTTCTGCCGAACAAATAGCTGATCTGATCAATGCCACCAGCAGTGAGCCGCGTTCACTGCTGGGCTATCACGAGCAGGCGCGTATCGATGATCTGCCCATCGCACTGGTGCGGGTACTGGAACGTGATGCGCTGGAAGTGGCGCTGTTCTGGGAAGACGAGACGCCCGCGTCGGCGCGTCCGCTGACGCAACTGCATCCGGCGGGTCTGTTTGAAGGCAGGATCAACTATCGTCGGCCACTGGTGCCTTATCGTCTGCGGGTGCGTTATCGCGATGGCGCGGAGCTGATCAAGCACGATCCCTATTACTTCACGCCGCAACTTTCCGATCTGGATCTGTACCTGTTCGGTGAAGGCAACCACCATGCCCTGTATCGCAAGCTGGGCGCGCATCCGGAAATACACCAGGGTGTGTCGGGCGTGCGGTTTGCCGTGTGGGCGCCCAATGCGCAGCGCGTCAGTGTGGTGGGTGATTTCAATTTCTGGGACGGGCGGCGTCATGTGCTGCAGGTGCTGGGCGGCGCCGGCATCTGGGAGTTGTTTGTCCCCGGCCTGGGCGTGGGTAATCAGTACAAGTTCGAGATTCGCACCCACGATGGCCGTGTGTTGCTCAAGTCGGATCCGCTGGGTCTGCAAATGCAGTTGCGGCCGGATACCGCCAGTATTGTCAACAGTCTGGACGCCTATCAATGGCATGACGCGGCATGGCTTGAACAACGTAGCCAGTGGCAGGCGCACCGTTCTCCTGTGTGCGTATACGAAGTTCATCCCGGTTCGTGGCGCAAACATGCCGATGGCAGCTACTACTCGTGGCTGGAGCTGGCCGATGAACTGATTCCCTATGCGCAGGACATGGGTTACACGCATATCGAGCTGATGGGTGTGGCGGAACATCCGTTTGATGATTCCTGGGGGTACCAGGTGACCGGCTACTTTGCGCCCACCGCAAGGCATGGTTCGCCGCTGGATTTCCGGGTGTTTGTCGATCGCTGCCATCAGGCGGGCATCGGCGTGCTGATGGACTGGGTGCCGGCGCACTTTCCCAAAGATGAGCATGGCTTGCGCGAGTTTGATGGCACGGCGTTGTACGAGCATGCCGATGCGCGTCAGGGCGAGCATCAGGAATGGGGCACCAAGATTTTCAATTATGGCCGTCATGAAGTGCGCAACTTTCTGGTCGCCAATGCGCTGTACTGGATCGAGCAGTTTCACATTGATGGCCTGCGTGTCGATGCCGTGGCGTCGATGCTGTATCTGGATTACAGCCGCAAGGCCGGTGAATGGATTCCCAATCAGTACGGCGGCCGGGAAAACATTGCTGCCATCGAATTCCTCAAGCAGCTGAACTGGGCCGTCGGCCACTATTTTCCGGGCGTGCTGACCATCGCCGAGGAATCCACCGCGTTTCCCGGAGTCACGCAGCCGGTGCACCTTGGCGGTCTGGGCTTCAATTTCAAATGGAACATGGGCTGGATGAACGACACGCTGCGCTACATGCAGCTCAATCCCATCTATCGCCGCTACGAACACAATCTGATCACGTTTTCGATGGTGTATGCGTTCACCGAAAACTTCATGCTGCCGCTGTCGCATGATGAAGTGGTGCACGGCAAACGTGCGCTGCTCAGCAAGATGCCGGGTGATGAGTGGCAGCAACGCGCCGGGCTGCGTCTGTTGCTGGGCTACATGACGGCGCATCCCGGCAAGAAGTTGCTGTTCATGGGCAGCGAGTTCGGGCAATGGCATGAATGGCGCAACAGCGAGCAGCTGGACTGGGCGCTGCTTGAACACGCCAATCATCGCGGCTTGCGTGACTGGTGCAAGACCATGAACTTCATCTATCGCGAACGCGCCGAATTACATGCCACCGACCATGCCTGGGAAGGTTTCCAGTGGCTGGATCTGGGCAATGCCAACGACAGTGTGTTTGCCTTCATGCGTCGCACCAGTGCCGAGGCTGAACCTTTGCTGTGCCTGTTCAATTGCACGCCCGTGCCGCGTGACAATTACCTGCTGGGTGCGCCGCTGCCGGGCCGCTATCGCAAGATCCTCGATAGCGATGATCCTGCGTGGGGTGGTTCGGGTTACAGCAATCAGTACACCGTGGAAGCAGAGGCCGAAGGCTGGGCCGGATTTGCGCAGCGGATCCGTGTACATTTGCCACCTTTGGCCGTCACCTTCTGGCAGCGTGGCTGACCCGCAGGGTTAGCGCTTCGTCCAGTACCGGTACACAGTTAATTGAACAGTTAATTGATGATAGATGACCTGTCACTGAATCAACCCGTGCTGAAGCGGGGCGAACCTTTGCCACTGGGCGCCACGCCGGGCCCCGAAGGCATCAACTTCGCCGTCTTTGCCAGCGATGCCGAGCGCATCGAACTCTGTGTGTTCGACGCTACCGGGCAAGTGGAGCTGCATCGGCTGCCATTGCCCGCCCACACGGCAGGCGTGTGGCATGGTTTGCTGCCCAGACCCTGGGGACACAGCGGCATGGTTTATGGCCTGCGTGCGCATGGCGAATACCAGCCGGTGCGGGGTGTACGCCACAATCCGGCCAAGCTGCTGGTTGACCCTTACGCACGGCTGCTGCGCGGCGAGCTGCAATGGCATCCAGCGCTGTACGGTTACTCGGGTGCGGAAACGGACGATGTGGCGAACCCCGAAGACAGCGCGCCCTACGTACCGAAATGCGTGGTGACTGCATCGTCTTTTGACTGGCAGGATGATCATCCGCCTTCCATTCCCTGGCGCGATACCCTGTGTTACGAATTACACGTCAAGGGATTCACGCAGCTGCATCCCGACGTGCCAGTGCCGCTGCGTGGCACCTACGCAGGACTGGCGCAGCCGGCGGTGATCGCTTATCTGCAGCGTCTGGGCATTACCGCGGTTGAGTTGCTGCCGGTTCACGAGTTTGTCACTGAGGCGTTTCTCAGCAGCAAGGGGCTGACCAACTACTGGGGATACAACTCGCTGGCCTGGTTTGCGCCCGCGCGCGCCTATGCGGCGAATCCCGATGATGCAGTGAATGAATTCAAGCTGATGGTGCGCGCATTACACGCCGCCGACATTGAAGTGATCCTGGATGTGGTATTCAACCACACCGCAGAAGGCAGTGAACTCGGACCGACGCTGTCATTGCGCGGCCTGGACAACGCCGCGTACTACACGTTGCAACACGAGCAGCCACGCTTGTACGTGAATCGCAGTGGTTGCGGCAATACAGTCGCCGTGCATCACCCGGCCACGCAGCAGCTGATTGTCGACAGCCTGCGTTACTGGGTTGAGGAAATGCATGTTGATGGTTTCCGTTTTGATCTGGCGCCGGTGCTGGGTCGCGATGCACATCATTTTCATACCGAGGCGCGATTCTTCCAGGCACTGCGTCAGGAACCGAGCCTGCGCTACATCAAGCTCATTGCCGAGCCCTGGGACATCGGGCCAGAAGGTTATCAGCTCGGGCGCTTTCCGCCGGGATGGGCCGAGTGGAACGATTCCTATCGCGATACCCTGCGCGGCTTCTGGCGCGGCATCCCGGGCAATCGCGGCGGCTTTGCCGAACGCTTTGCCGGGTCCAGTGACCTGTTTCGCAGCGCCGGTCGCAAACCTTCGGCCAGCGTGAACTTCATCAGCTGTCATGATGGCTTCACCCTGCTGGATCTGGTCAGTTACAACCACAAGCACAACGAAGCCAATCTTGAAGATAACCGTGACGGGCACAGTCATAACCTGAGCTGGAACTGTGGTGTTGAAGGCGCGACGACCGACCCTGATGTGCTCAAGCTGCGTAACCAGCAGGTGCGCAACCTGCTCGCCACCCTGCTGTGCTCGCAGGGTCTGCCCATGTTATGCGCCGGTGATGAATTCGGGCGCACCCAGCTGGGCAACAACAATGCTTACTGTCAGGACAATGCCATCAACTGGATTGACTGGTCACTGGCCGAACGCAATGTCGAGTTGCTGACCTTTGTGCGCCAGCTGATCCATTTGCGCAAACGCGCGCCCGGATTGCGCCGCGATACTTTCCTCAAAGGCGCGCGCGGTCCGGGGCACGAACACAAGGATGTCAGCTGGCGCCACCCGCAAGGACATGAGCTGGATGCCGGCGAATGGCACGATGCGCAGGCCAGCTGCATCGGCGTGCTCATTGGTCAGGCATTTGTGGATCTGCAAGGCGAGATGCAGGGACACCTGTATCTGTTGTTCAATGCCGGCAATGAAACAGTTACTTTCGCCTTGCCCAAGCCTTCGCTGGGTGTGCAATGGCGTCTCGCTTTCGACACGGCCATAGACGGTATGCTGATTGACCAGCCAACGATGCACGACAGCTATCCGGTTCAGCCACATTCCATGGTCATGCTGGCCGATGGCATGCCGGAACGACGCAACAGTCCTCGTATTACCTGACCAAGCAGCACCTGAGCGCCACACCATGATTGATGACCAGTCGCTAGCCAGTCTGTCTGAGAAAAATGGACTGGGTGCGGCGTACTACGATCATCGCGGCGAGTACCGTAAATTTTCCAGTGCAGCGCGCAGCGCAATCCTGCTGGCCATGGGGGTGGAGCTGACGCCGCGCAAGGAAACACAGCCGGAACCACCCGCGCTGTTGCCGCCGGTACGTGTCTGCACTGAACGCGAACTGTATTGCGATCTGTACCTGAGCCCTGATCAGGCAACTGTTCCGGTCAGTGTCCTGATCAGAACCGAAGCGGGCATTGAGTTGATGCTTGAGCATCACTCGTCCCATCTGGCGCAAGTCGCGACCGGAACAGTCCGGCTGCCCTTGCCGAAAGAACTGTCGATCGGCTATCACCACTTGATCGTCTCGGTGCCCGGCTGCGAAGCGCAATGCCCGTTGATCATCACACCGGAGCAGTGCTACGAACCGTCGCTGATCCAGCACGGCCAACGACTCTGGGGTCTTTCCATCCAGCTGTATACGCTGCGTTCGGCAAGTAACTGGGGCATGGGCGATTTCGACGATCTGAAAAGTTTGATACGTGATGCCGCGCCACTGGGATGCAGCACCATCGGGCTGAATCCCCTGCATGCCTTGCGGCCTGCCGATGCGGCGCACATCAGTCCCTACAGCCCGTCGCATCGTGATTTTCTGAATGTGCTGTACATCGCCGCGCCGGCCGTGCCGGAGTATCGGCAAGCAAAGGCCATCCAGGAGCTGGTCGCCAACTCACAGGCGCTGCTGCGGCTGATGCGCGAGTCCACCCAGGTGGACTATCTGGCGGTGGCGCGTTTCAAGTTTCAGGTGTTGCGGCTGCTGTTTGCGGAATTCTCCCGCAATGAGCTGGCCTTCAACAGCGCGCGTGCGCAGCAATTTCACGCCTACGTTGCGCAGCAGGGCGAGCCATTGCGCCTGCACACTCTGTATGACGCGCTTGACCAGTATTTCAGCACGCAACCGGGCCATCACTGGGGCTGGCGCAGCTGGCCAGTGCAGTTTCACGATCCGAACAGCGCCGCCGTGCGCGAGTTTGCAGTCAAACATGCGCGACAGATCGAGTACTTCATGTATCTGCAATGGCTGGCCGCTACGCAGCTGGGTGAAGCGCAGTTGCTGGCGCGTGACAGCGGCATGTCGCTGGGACTGTATGGCGATGTGGCGGTAGGTGTTGATCCCAACGGTTCAGAAGTGTGGGGCAATCGTCGCCTGTATGTGGACAACGTCGCCGTCGGTGCGCCGCCCGATCCATTGGCCCTGAAGGGGCAGGACTGGGGCATTCCACCACAACATCCCGTGCAGCTCACCGAACAGACTTACCAGCCCTTCATTCGTATGTTGCGCGCCAATATGCGGGCTGCCGGTGCATTGCGCATTGATCACGTGATGACGTTGTGTCGTCTGTGGTGGGTGCCGCGTGGCTTTGAAGCCACCGAAGGCGTGTATGTGCATTACCCGCTGGATGACCTGATGAAACTGGTGGCGCTGGAAAGTGTGCGCAACCAGTGTCTGGTCATCGGCGAAGATCTGGGCACCGTGCCGGATGCCATGCGTGATGCCATGGAGCGCTTCGGCCTGTATCACTACAAGGTGCTGTTCTTCGAGAAAGCGCGTGATGGCCGCTTCATTGCGCCGCATGACTATCCGCAGCGTGCACTGGCGGTAGTCACCACCCACGATCTGCCACCCTTCAAGAGCTGGTGGCAGGGCGATGACATCGAATTGCGTACCCAGCTCGAGTTGTATCCCGATGCCACAACGCGCGAACAGGTGCAGCGTGAACGTGAACACGACAAACATTTGCTGATGCAGGCACTGGCGCGTGTGGGTCTGTGGCACTGGCACAGCCATGAACCCGTACCAGCGTATTCACTGCCCTTGATGCGCGCTGCGTATCTGCTCGCCGGTCTGTCGCGCTCCGCGCTGCTGGTGATTCAACCCGAAGACCTGCAAGGCATGATTGATCCCGTCAACGTACCCGGCACCAGCACTGAACATGCCAACTGGCAGCGCAAGCTCAGTGAGGATATGTCGGTGACGTTGCAGCAACCTGAAGTGCAGGAAATGCTGCAAGCCATGAGCAAGGCGCGGCGAGGTGAGAATCCGAATGGGTAGGGGTTAATGCTGCCGCTGTGCCGAGGCAAAAGCCGAAGGCTTTTGCGAGTCGGGCGGCCGAAGGACGCGAACATGAGCGGCATGTTAGGTTGCACTCCGATAAACCAAGACAACCACAACAATAACTAGCGCCCAGAAGAGTAAACCAAGCAGTGCGCCCATGTCTGCGTCAACAACATACCTACCTCTCGTGGCCCGATGAAAGCCATGCCATCTTGGCTTCACGACGCGCGTACCTTTTGGAGCTGGCTCGACGTACACAAGCCCAAGTGTAAGCATGGGCACAATGACGCGTCCGGTGAAGTAGCAGAAAACCTGCACGATGATTTCTACGATAGGGCGCAGAATGAACTCGCCTATGATTTCTCCCGGCATGAAAACCTAACTAGAAGTAGAGACCAGTGTTATAGGCCCTAAGTGGCCCTTTACAAAGGGACTGACGCAGCAATAATCCATCTTGATTTTCCATGGTTACCTCTCGAATCAATCAGTTGATTTCAGTTTTATAGGACCTGAAAGCAAAAGGCAAATGGGACTTGCCTATTCGTATCCGGCACCGGTCGGCGCAAGACAGATTGTCAGCTCCCCAGCGCAAACCCCTGCTGCCGCCACGCTTCATACACCAGCACGGCGACGGAGTTGGACAGATTCAGGCTGCGGTTGCCGGGCAGCATGGGGATGCGCACGCGCTGTTCGGGTGGACATTCATTCAACAATTCCTGCGGCAGGCCGCGGGTTTCGGGGCCAAACACAAAGGCATCACCAGGTTGATATTGCACGCTGTCGTAACGCTGTGCGCCACGGGTGGACAGGGCAAACCAGCGTGCTGGCTTGATGCTGTCGAAACAGGTGGGTAAATCCGGCCATACCTGCATATGCGTGAGCTGGTGGTAGTCGAGGCCAGCGCGGCGCAGTTGTTTTTCACTGAGGTCGAAGCCCAGCGGTTCGATCAGGTGCAGGTGGCAACCGGCATTGGCGCTGAGTCGAATGACATTGCCGGTGTTGGGCGGAATCTCGGGCTGGAACAGGACGATGTGGAACACGAGTTGGCCATCAAGCGGGACGAGCGGGCAGTGTACTCAACTGATTGCGCTTCACTACAGTAGAATCCGCCGGGACATTCCATCTGGGCGGGGCAAGGGTATGGATCAGGATCAAGGCAATTTTCCCGACGCGAGCACTGGCACGGCGTTAAGCCGCAAGTCGTGGACGGCGTATGTGGGCATTGTGATCAGGGTGTTGCTGCTGCTGGGTCTCGGCGCGGCCACCTTTCACTGGCAGCCTGTGTACTGGCAAATCATAACCCTCATCCTGGCTGTGGCCATGTTGTTTGTTATCTATCAGGTGTTGCTGCTGCGCAGCTATCGGCTGTACTTCGATGACGTAGGCGTGTGGGTGTACTCCGGCGTACTGCCGTGGAAGCGGGGCGTGTCCGGCGTGAAGTGGCGCGATCTGGATGAAGCCATTTACCTGAATGATTTCTGGAGCTGGATCAGTCGCTCCTACACCATCCAGCTGAAACATCGCTTTACCAAGGCGGTGGAAATTTCCGAGTCCAGCATGTCGGCTGGCAAGCAGGCGGTGATCACCATCAATCAGCAGCATCAGCAACATATTCGGGTTGAAGGATCAACGGCGGCATTGCCGCAATAGCTTTGCGTCTATCTTCATAACCCCGACTGATCAACAAGACTCATGTCTATCTCCATCACCGGTACTGTTGCCGACATCAAGCCGCATGAACGCAAGGCCGTGTTGCTGGCTTTCCTCTGCAACTTCATGTTGCTGGGCAGTTACTACATTCTGCGACCGGTGCGCGATGCCATGGCAACCGTGGTGGGTGCAGAGCAATTGCCGCACCTGTTTACCGGCACCCTCATCTTTACTGTGTTATGCGCGCCGGTGTTCGCGTGGCTGACCGAGCACTTCAAGCTGTCGCGCGTGCTACCCGGTGTGTTCTGGTTCTGGATCATCAACATACTGATTTTCTACGTGCTGTTCCAAAATTCTGCGGAAAGCCGCTGGGTGGCTGCGGCGTATTACCTGTGGTTCAGCGTGGTCAATCTGTTCATGATCTCGGTGTTCTGGAGCCTGATGGTGGATCTGTTTGCGCCGGGACAGGCAACGCGCCTGTTCGCCATCATTGCCGCAGGTGGCAGCATTGGCGCCATTATCGGTCCGACCTTGACGCGTACCTTCGTGACGATTGTTGGCGTAGATGGCATGTTGCTGATTGCCGTCATCGGCTTTGGAGTGGTCGTTGCGCTGGTGCACCTGTTGATGCATGAGAAAGGCCGGCTGCGGGCTCATCACGAGGAAACGCAACACTCCAGTCTTGACCACAAACTCGGCGGCACGGTGCTGGATGGCTTCAGCGCTGTGTTCAAATCACCCTATCTGCTGAATCAGGCCGCCTTCTTCCTGCTGATGACCTGGGTGGCCACCGTGGCCTACTTCCTGCAAACCGATCTGATCACCCGGAACTTCACTGATCTGGCAAGCCGCACACGTGCACTGGCCGATATCGATCTGGTGGTGAACATCTGCTCAGCGCTGGTGCTGATCTTCGGTGTGGGTCGTCTGGTAACTCGCTTTGGTGTCACGGCCGGGCTGGTGCTCAATCCGATACTGATGGTGATTGCCCTGTTGGCCATGGCGCTATCCCCAACATTGTTGATGATGCAGGCCATGCAGGTGGTGCGGCGCGCCTCGCAATATGCGATTGCACGCCCATGCCGGGAAATATGTTTCACGGTGGTGCCGCAGGAAAGCCGTTACAAGGCCAAGAACGTAATCGACACAGTGGTTTATCGACTGGGCGATGTCAGTGCCGCCTGGGTGCAGGCCGGTCTGCGTGCACTGGGTTTTGGCACGGGTGGCACATTGGGGCTGGGGTTGGTGGCATCAGGTCTCTGGGTGGTGGTCTCCATCGCACTGGGTCGCCGCTATGAAAAGCTGCGCAGCACGCAGGAGAAATAGCGCGCAGGGGCCGGTTTCAAACCGGTCATCCTGCTTCTGGCAGGTGTTTTTTTCGGGCTGGTTTGAAACCAGCCCCTGCTTCTGTTGTCCGACGCACTGTCAAGACTTGTCGGTCAGGTGGCTGGGTGAATACTGAGCCCGCTACACTGCCCGCCTTAGCGACCACGTTTGCCTGATCCGCCCCGGAGCCCGAGATGACTACACCCCAAAATAACAACCAGAGCTCCGAAAAGCCCGGCCTGATCGCCGGCTTCATGCGAGGGCTGTCGCAGATCGAACCCAACGAGCTGAAGGCGACCTTCGCCTCCTTCGCGTTCGTGTTCATCCTGATGTCGTCGTACTACATCCTTAAGCCGGTGCGCGACGCCATGGCCAGCGACTGGAGCGACGCCGAAGTGGCGACGCTATGGACCATCAACTTCTTCCTGACCTTCATCGTTACCTTTCTGTATGGCGCTGCATTGTCAGTGGCGCGCCTGAAAGTCGTGGTGCCGGGTGTGTATGCCTTCTTCACCATTACCTTCATCGTGTTTGCGCTGGGCAATGGACAGGTGTCTGATCCGACGCTGATCGACAAGGCGTTCTATGTGTGGGTCAGCCTGTTCGCACTGTTCCATGTGTCGGTGTTCTGGAGCTTCATGGCCGACCTGTTCAACAAGGAGCAGGCCAAGCGGCTGTTTGGTTTCATCGCCACCGGCGCCAGCGTCGGTGGCCTGGTCGGGCCGCTGATCGCCATCGTGCTGGCCGAATACATCAGCAGCAACACGCTGGTCATTGTGGCGGCGCTGATCCTGTTGCTGGTGATGCCACTGATTCCCTATCTGGAAAAGCTCAAGGCGGCGGAGCTGGGCAATGCCGCGCTGGATGGCGGCGCGCCGAAGACCATTGGCGGCAATCCCTTCGCTGGCTTCACCACCTTCATCAAGAGTCCTTTCCTGCTGGGCATCGGCCTGTTCCTGCTGCTGTATACCTCAATGGGTTCGTTCATCTACTTTGAGCTGAAGAACCTGCTGGAAGTGTACGACCGCGAAACCCGCACGCAGATCCAGTCCGGCATCAACTGGGCCGTCAACTTCTTTACCATCATCACGGCCGTGGTGGCGACCAGTCGTCTGACCACGCGCTTTGGTCTGAGCGTCACGCTGGCCTTGATTCCGGCCGTGATGGCCGGTGGCCTGGTGGCGCTGGCCATCCTGCCAGTGGTGTGGCTGGTGGTGGTGCTGCGTGTGGTGCTGAACTCCGGCAACTATGCGATTACCCGCCCGGCGCGCGAAATGTTATTCACGCTGGTGGATCGCGAAGTGCGTTACAAGACCAAGCCCGTGATCGATACCGTGGTGTATCGCGGCGGCGATACGCTCAACAGCTGGGCCTTCGCCGGGCTGACCGAAGGATTGGGACTGGGCATGTCGCCAGTGGCGATGATTGGCGCGGTGATTGCGGCGATCTGGGCGGTGGTCGGCGCAAGGCTGGGGCGCGTCTATAACCGCGACAAGGGTGCAACAGGTTCTTGACCCGGCACCTTTAGTGGAACCGCTTATCAGAAGCGACCGGAATGGACATCTCCGGTCGCTGAGCGAAGTCGAAGGGGTCGAAATGTCAGAAGGGAGTTAATCAGACTGCCACTACGTTTGATTTTTCAGTTTCCATCTCCGGCGCCAGCAACTTGTACATCACCGGTGTGACCAGTCGCGCCAGCAAAGTCGAAGTAATCAGGCCACCAATAATCACCCACGCCAGTGGCGAGTAGATGCCGGTGTTCTCCAGCGCCAGCGGCAACAGGCCGCCAATTGCGGTGGCTGAGGTCAACAGTATCGGCAGGAAGCGCACTTCACCGGCGCGTTCGATGGCTTCATCCAGTGGCACGCCTTCACGCCGCAGTTGATTGGTGAAGTCCACCAGCAGGATGGAATTCTTGATCTCGATGCCGATCAGGCCAATGAAACCAATGCTGGCGGTGAAGGAAATATCATTGCCGGTAATCAGCAGCATCAACAGACCGCCCAGCACGCCCAGCGGGATGACGGTCAACACAATCAGCGTGCTCTTGAAGTTGCCAAACTCGAGCACGAGAATCGCAAAAATGCCGAAGATGGCCACGATAATTGCGGTGCCAATGCCGGTGAAGCTTTCCGCACTGGAGGCTGCCTCACCGCCCAGCTGGTAGTGATAGCCGCGCAGGCCAGTTGAACTGATCCAGCTTGGTAACCACTGCATTGGTGAGTTTGCCGACGTTCTCGCCGCGTGCGGCGCTGGCGTCGATGACTACGGCGCGCTCGCGACTGAAGCGCTGAATCAGGATGGGCGCACTTTCAAACTGCAAGCTGGCCAGCTGCGACAACGGCAGACTCTGGCCGGTTACGGTGGACACTCGTGTTTGTTGCAGCGTATCCAGCGTGGCGCGTTCGCCCACTGGCGCGCGCAGCATGATGTCGTACTGCTCGCCCTTGGCATCACGGAACTTGCCGGCGGAAATACCACTGATGGCCAGTCGCACCGCGCGATCAAATTCCACGGTGGGCACGCCCAGCACGTTGGCCTTGGCGGAATCCACATTCAGACGCAGGTTGGTGCGCGTCACCCGCATGGCGTTCTTCACATCGCGTGTGCCCGGCGTGGCTTCGACCAATGCTTCGATTTGATGGCTGAGTGTTTCCAGTACTTCCAGGTCCGGTCCCAGCACCCGCACTGAAATCGGCGCCGAGATGGGAATACCGTTGGTGAATTCCTTTACATAGATACGGGCATTGACATAGCCATCGAGTTGCTCGCGCAAGATGTCCAGCTGCTGTGGCGTAGTGCGTGGGTCGTAGTCCTTCAGCTGCACATAAATCTCGGCGAAGTTGGCCGCGTCTTCGGTGGGAATGTGGTTGTAGTAAATCTGTGGATTGCCATGGCCCAGATTGGAAAAGTAATTTGATATCTCCGGCATCTGTTTCAGGCGAGCCTCAACAAAATCCAGCGCCTTGCGCGTTTCGGCAAAGCTGCTGCCGTTGGGCGTGGATATGGCAATCAGGAAGCGCGGCGTATCGGCCTTGGGGAACAGGCTGGAACCGAGTATCGGCACGGCAATCGCCGATAACAGCAATGAACCGCCAATCGCCACCAGCGCCGTGGTCTTCGGCTTCGCCAGCGACATGCGCAGGGCAGGCTGGTAGTAGCGATGAATGATGGCCATTACTTTCTGTAGCAATGGACTGCCTTCGTTATGGCCTTCTTCCTTGAGAATGCGACTGGCCAGAAACGGAATGACGAACAGCGCCACGATCAATGAGCCGAGCACCGTGGCCACAATCGCGGTGGGCAGTACACGAATGAATTTGCCGGCATCGCCGGGCAGCATCAGCAGCGGCAGGAAGGCGAATACCAGCGTCGCGGTGCAGCCGAGAATGGCTTCGAAAATCTGTTTGGTGGCCAGCAGCGCCGCTTGCGTGCGTGAGTGTCCCATACGCAGATGCCGCGCAATGTTTTCAACGACAACAATGGAATCATCCACCAATAAACCCAAAGCCACCACGAAGCCGGCAATGGAAATCTGGTTGAGCGAATAACCGACGAAGTACAGCACCGTCAGGCCAAAAGCCAGTGACAGCGGTATGGCGATCATCACGATGCCCGCAGCGCGTAGCCCCAGTGGTAGCAAAGTGATCATGACCAGAGCAACCGCAATACCGAAATCCACATACAGACTGTTCAAACGATGCGCCACGTTATCGGCTTGCTTGAAACCCCATTCGAGCTTGATACGTGCGGGCAAATTGCTGCGCCTGAATATGTCCACCGCAGTGGTGATGCGCTCATTGGTCTTGAGGATGTTCTGGTTGTCCTGCTGCTGCGCGGTTACGAACACGGCGCGCTGGCCGTTGTAACGACCGATGTAGCTCAGCGGCGCATTGTCCCAACGCACTTCGGCGACATCCTTGACACGTGTGGTCTGGCCGTTGCTCACCGCTACCACGGTGTCGCGCACGTCGTCTTCGGAGTTGAAGCTGTCGGAAGCCTTCAGGCTGAAAGTGCGCGCACCCAGATCGATGAAGCCGGCGGGAATGGCGGCGTTTTCGCTTTGCAGCGCATTCATCACCTGCGTGGGTGTGATCTTGAGCTGTGACATGCGCGCCAGGTTCAAGGCCACGCGCAGTTCGCGCCTGGGATAGGCCCAGGTTTCCGCTGTGCGCACGCCGGGCACTGCCTTCAACGCATCAGCGAGATCGCGCGCAGTGTCCTCCAGTTCGCTGTACGGCGCGTCTGCCGAGACCAGCGCGAACTGCACGATATTGACGTAAGCCGGGCTCCACTTGCGCACCGTGATGCTGGCTACGGTTGCGCCAAGCGAGTCGCGCACCACACCCACTTCGCGCGTCACTTCGTCGTACTTCTTGTCGGCATCGGAGTTCACGCCGAACTGCACAAAGATGACGCTCACGCCATCGACAATGGTGGTTTCCAGTTTGAACACATCGTCCAGCGCCGCTATGCGATCTTCAATGGGCTTGACGATCAGCCGTTCGATTTCCTTGGGATCAGCGCCGGGATAAATCACCGGAATGGAGTAGGCCGGTGTTTTGAAGAACGGATCTTCCTCACGCGGAATGGCGCTGAAGGCAAACCAGCCAATCGCCACCAGACACAGGAACGCCACCAGCGTGAACTGGTAGCGGCGGATGGGAAATTCGAGTAACTGCATGGCCGGCTGCTCCGTATTATTCCGCAGCCTTAACGCTGACCTGCTCGTTGTCGCTTAGATACAGCGCGCCATCGGTAATGACTTGCTCTTCGGCAGTCAGTCCTTCGCGCAGCGCCACCTGGTCACGCGTGAAGAAGGCCACTTGCACCTGACGCTTCTTTGCGGCGGTACCTTGCAGCACAAAAATGCTGGCCTGCTGATCAACACCTGACACGATGGCGCCCGTGGGTACATACAGCAACGAGGTCTTGCTGGCCGCCGGTTGAATGCTGACTTGCGCCACCATCCCGGCAACCAGCGCGGTTGCGGTGCTGTCCAGTTGAATTTCAACCGGGAACAGACCATTTTCCAGTTGCGCTGCGCCGCCCACTTCACTGACGCGGCCGGACAAGGTCTTGCCGGGTACTGCATCCAGTTGCACGGTGGCAGCATCGCCCACCTTCAGTTGCACGGCGTCGCGATCCGCCAGCGCGGCGCGCACGATGTAACCCTTGCTGCTCGCGCCCAGCATCAGCACCGGCTGACCGGGCGCAACCACTTCGTGATCCTCTGCCAGCCGGCGCAGGATGGTTCCCGCGCTGGGCGCAGTGATACGTGCGAAGCCGCTGTTGAAGTTGACTGACTGCAACTGCGCAGCAGCCACTTTGGCCTGGGTGCGCAAGTCCTGAAGTTGTTCCAGGGCTATAACCTGATCGGCATACAGGCGTTCGCCACGCTCCAGGTCACGTTGCGCTTTTTCATTCAGCTGTTGCGCCTGTGTCAGTTGCGCATTGATTTCGGTGGGCACCAGTTCGGCCAGCTTCTGTCCGGCCAACACGCGCTCACCTTCGCGCACCGCGATGTGCTGAATCACGCCACCCAGCTTGAAGGATAGCTTCATTTCATCGGCAGCCGTGACAATGCCGGTGCTGACAATGGGCGCTGCGCCGGGACCGCTGACCGGGTTAATTACGCGCACCAGTGTGGGTGCTATTGGGGTTTCTGTTGGGGCTTGTTTGCTGCAAGCACCGAACAGCAGTGCGCTGATGAGCAAGAGTGGAATGAAATGTGGGCGTGACATGATGTAATCCTTGTGAGCGTAGGGGCGGTTCGTGAACCGCCCGTCTTTGCAGTCAGGCAATGGATGGTTCATGAACCGCCCCTGCGTGATGTAAACAAGCCAGTACCATCACGGCGCCAATAACACGCCACTGGCTGTGGTGTATTCCAGCTGCGCTGCTTCAATCAGCGCCGCATAACGCGTGACATTCAAATTCAGTTCGGCGCTGGTCAGCGTCGAGCGCGCATCGAGAAACTCGGCCTGATTGATCACGCCCTCGTCACGTTTCCGACCGGCGATGCGAAACGCGGCGCGTGCTGCTTCGGCACGCGCTTCGGCAGTCGCCAGTGAACGGGTGGCGGTGTGATAGCGATCCACTGCCTGTTGTACTTGCAGCGCGATCTGATCATCCAGCGCCTCGCGCTGCACTTGCAGTCGGCGTGTCTGCGCTCTGGCGCTGTTCACCTGGGCTTTCAGGCCACCGCCGTCATAGAACTTCCAGGTCAGCAGCAATGATGCACTGGTGTAGTTGTAGTCAGAACCCACGCCATACTGATCACCCTGAATGCCGGTATCTACACCCAGCGCCAGCATGGGCATGGCTGCAGCGCGAGCGATTTTTACCTGCTCGCTGGCCGCCGCAATGCCTTGATCCAGTTGCCTGAGTTCGGGGCGTTGTGTCGCCGCTTGTTCTCGCAGCTGGTTCAATTCCACCGCCTGCAAAGCGACACTCGCCTGTGCACTGGCTGTTTCAAGCGGGGTGTCGAGCGAACGATTCAGCAGAAAGTTGACGTAGCTCTGCGCTTGCGTGACGTTGTCGCGTGATTGCTGTAACTGCTGTTCGATGGCCAGCAGTTCGGCCTGAGCGCGCAATGGCTGGTCTTCAGTGATCTTGCCGTTGTTGAACAGCGAGCGATTGATGCGCAGGTTCTCGCCGAGCAATTGCTGTGTGCTGGCGACAATGTCCACTGCCGCATTGGCCTGCAACCAGTTCAGGTATGACACGGTGACATCGCGCTTCAGTTGCCGCGCCACACTGTTGTGCTGCTGCTCGGAAGCATTCAGCAGGGCCTGCTGCGCGCGCACGCCTGCCGATACCGCGGGCGCATACAACGGCTGGCGCAAGCTCAGATGGGTGTCCTGTTCGTAGGGACGCAGCAAGGGAAAACTCTGGTTTTGCAGTGTCCCGAAGCGGGTGGCCTGCCCCTGCGCCAGCAGCATGTCGTTCAGGGTCGAATGCACCGGGTTGAGCAGATCGCCAATGGGAAACTCGATATTGCGACCGCCCTGATTGGCGGTGTAACGCGCGGACAGACTCAACTCGGGCAGGAAGCGCGCCCGTGCCGCATCCAGTGTGGCGCGTGATTGCTCCACGGCAAAGCTTTCGCCCTGCAAGGCCAGATTGCTGCGCAGGGCTTCGGCCACATAGTCATCAATGATGGCCTGCGCCGGGCGTTCCTGCGCAGTGGCTATTGAAGTTGCGCACACCAGCGCCATCAGCAGTATACGGATGCCCCTGCAGCACCCGCATCCCCCGCGTGCGGGGGAAGGTGGGGAGGGGGCAGTGTATTGCGGTGTGAATACATGGCGACCTGTGTCCTCATTCCTTCTGCAGCGAACGTGTGCACATCAGTAATGCCTGATCGACCAGCTGCTTTGGCTTTGCGCCCTTGAATTCCAGCATCGCGCCCTTGGTGGTGATGATCTGGATGACGCCATGCATGAACGCCCACAGTGTCACCGACACCAGCGCCGGGTTGCCGATATCCGGACGCAGCGAGCCATCTGCAATACCTGCTTGCAGCGCCTGGATCAGTTCGCCATGGACGCGATCACCGCCCTGCATGCAGCGCAGCTCATTGCCTGCCGGCGCGGTGTCTTCGGCAGAGTGTGCCGCGAAACAGGAGAGGGCTTCGAAGTAGACCGGATCTTCCTCGGCAAACGTCACATAGGCGCGACCCATGCCCTGAATCTTTTTCAGGCCGGTCTGCTTGCGCGCGCTGATGGCGGCAAAGCGTTCGTACAAACGCGTGTGGGCACGATCCGCCAGACCCAGCAGCAAATCCTGCTTGTCGGTGAAGTACACGTATAACAGGGCGCGCGATAACCGTGCTTTTTTAGCAACCTGATCCATGGTGAAGGCCGCCAGACCTTCGGCTTCAGCCACCGCGGCGGCAGCGTCGAGGATTTCATCCCGACGCCGGTCTTTCTCTTCCTGTCTGCGGGTGGCCAGTTCGTTCATGGCTGGACAATAGTCCAGCTATTGACATCGTGTCAACGGATGAGTGTGCAGCTCCTGTTTGCCATACGCATGGTTTTCAACTACAACGCAGGCAACTCACCACGAGAACGCCATGAATCTGGTCACGCAATCCCTGATCGTGCTGGTCGCGCTGTTGCACATCTGGTTTCTGGTGCTGGAAATGTTTCTGTGGGACAAGCCGCTGGGCCGTAAGGTGTTCAGGCTGACGCCAGAATTCGCGACTGCCTCCAGAGCACTGGCGGCGAATCAGGGTTTGTATAACGGCTTTCTCGCTGCCGGTCTGTTGTGGGGCTTGAGTCAGGGCGAAGCAGGGCAGCACATCCAGCAGTTCTTTCTGGGCTGCGTGATGGTTGCGGGTATCTATGGCGCGTTGACAGTAAGCCGCAAGATTTTCTGGGTGCAGGCGGCGCCGGCTATCGTGGCGCTGGTTTTGTTGTCTTTTTGACGGCTTTTTTCTTTACGACAGCTTTGGTCTCATCCGCTGCCCGCCACAGATACCAGCTGGCTACTGAGCGATAAGGCGACCAGCGTGCACCGTAGGCGGCAAGTTGTCTGGGCGTGGGCATTGCGCGTTTCTGGTAAGCGAGCATGAAGCCCTTGCGCACGCCGAAGTCATCTACCGGCAACACATCCGGTCTGCCCAGCCGGAACATCAGCAACATCTCCACCGTCCAGCGACCAATGCCGCGCACAGTGATCAGGCGTTCAATGATGGCGGCATCATCCAGCGTGTGCAGTTCGTCCATGGCGGGCAGCGTGCCATCCAGTGTCTTGCTGGCCAGGTCACGCAGCGCCAGCATCTTGTTCTGCGATAACCCTGCGCCGCGCAACTTGTCATCAGCACAACGCAGGATGTCTTTCGCGGTAAAGCCTTCACCCGAGCGCGGGAACAGATCACAGACGCGTTGCAGGATGGTGGCCGCCGCCTTGCCATGCAGTTGCTGGTAAACAATCGCCCGCGCCAGCGCCAGAAACAGGTCATGGGTTTCATTCCCCTCCATACGAAACGGCCCGATACGGTCGATCAGTATTGCCAGTTTGGTATCGCTGGCGCGCAGGTGTTTGAGTGCGGTGCGTGTGTTTATGGCAGCGGTTATATTGGTCATGGCGTTTTCGGGTTACTTGCTGATGCGAACAATATTAAAGTGGGTATGTGAATTGCAACAATGACTCGCGAACGCACCCGTTCTGATGTTATCTGTCAGTCATGGCTCTATTTATCAAAATCACAATAGCGAAAATACGTTAGACCTCAGAATCAGGAGATGATGAAGTGTCTTTTACCTCCGAGATCGCCGAACAATTCCGCTCCGACTCGCGGCAACTCATCGAAGAGGCAAAGGTTGCGGTTGAACAACTTGTGAAGCCAACATGGAGAAAAGCACACGCATCACTATCCCGCTACACTTTACGCATATCTTATGGCCGCGTTCGCGCGCCTAGATTTGTACTCGCGTCTTTTGGACGGAGACTCTGGCGCGAAGCAACTTGGAGAATGCGCGCGTTTCTTGCGCGTTATCTTCCTCGTGACCCCGATTGCCGACGCTTTGGCCATCCAGCTTTGGCGTCACACTCTCATGCACACAAGTAGGCCGCGCCAATTGCGCGAGCAGGCATCGGGACGCGTTTACACGTATCTCCTGCATTGGGGTGCTCCGCAACTCCCAATTGAGCAGCACTATGTCGTCAGCAATCTCAAGTTCAGTTTGGGGCTTCAGGACTCAACGCACGGTACTTTGATCGAGCGCTTCAAGCCTACCTTGCCGAGGTGGACACATCTGGCGACCTTCAAGCAAAGGCGGCAAAAGTATGGCCTGCAATTGTCGAGCAAGAGTTCAAATTGTAAGGAAGATATCTAACATGCCAATTATCTTCGCCCCCTCTTGGCCTTTGCTCGCGACATCATGTTGGCGGCGTTAGAGCCCAATGAATGCATCGCCGACCGGGGTAGCCGAATGACCGACGACGCTACTGCAATCATCCTGATCGTCGCAATTGGCGTGTTCCTTGGTGGACTCCTCGGCTGGAGGCTTCGCAACAGGCAAGTTGAGGCTCAGCAAAACAAACTATCTACGGGCAGCGTACCTGGGAAAGTCAGCTTGTGGACCAAGCTAGACTCCATACTTCAGAACTTAACGAGAGGCTCGATGTCTCACTTAATCAGGCTAGGTCACTAGAATCGCGCTTGCAAGCCACGAAAAATGACAACAAAAAGCTTCTTGAGCATACGCAAGCACGAGGTAAAAAAATAGAAGAACTTGAAAGTGTCAACAAGTTTCTGAAAGAGATCAATACCGAGGCGATATCGAAGATCAAGGAGGAATGCGCACTACTTCCTTCAGTAATTGAATGGTCGTCAAGTTTGCAGGAGATGGTCTATGATCAAATCGTTGCATCGCTAGTTAATAGGCCCGCATTGAAGGCGGCAGAGGAAGTAAAAGAGGCCAGAGCAACCGCGCGGAACTGGAAGCGCCAAGCTGATACATTCAAAAACAGGGTTTCTCTCTATGAGCTTGAGGCACCATGGCTGATCGAGTATCTAGACTACACCGTAGAAGACATCGTTGAAGGTCTTCACCAAGAGGAAAAACTTCAGCAGTCATTCTCCTCCGGCACCGATCCCCTTCGTCTGTTTGTGTCGGAGTCGGAATGGGCGGTTATGTCGGAGTTGGAGCGTAACCAGCTCGCACTCGATAGGTACTTGGAATACAGACAGCGCAACGCATGGGCGGCAGGCATTCAGTATGAGCGTTACATTGGATTTTCATACGAAAAGCAGGGGTTCAATGTTTTCTACCAAGGCGCACTCAAGGGTGTAAGTGACCTGGCAAATAGACTTGGTATGCAAAAAATCGGGCGAAGACACCAAAATCCAATGTAAGAGGCTCTCTGCAGCAAAGGGCTGCCCGGTTCGTGAAAATACAGTTGCGCAAATCTACGGAGCATCACTCGTCTACGCTCATAAAAACGGCATAGCTAAAGCCTCGGCAAGCCTCCGTCATAATTAACAACCTATGAGCTATCCGCCAGAGGCAAAGGTGTTTGCAGAGGTGCTGGGCGTTAAATATCGAGAAGGCGTTCCACTAGAGAGGTATCCTTGCATAAAGTGCAATATATCAACGGGAAATGGTGGTCGTATTTATCATCTACCATTTGATCAGCAATACGATGCAACCCGTGTCGACCCCGAGCGCGGCGAGCGCTATGCACTTACCGTGGTTGAGGCAGAGAAGGCTGGTTTTCGCAAGGCGTTCCGTTGGTTTGGTGGCTGAGAGTTGTCGTCAGGCGTTGGGCTCTAACCGTTCCTATAAGCGTGAAAGTCTGGTCAGCTCACCCGGCACCTGCG
>CAWBTE010000006.1:0-1726925 GCA_963791615.1 uncultured Pseudomonadota bacterium
CGGTGTGTACCAGCCGGATGACGGACGCATCATCATCGATGGCAAGCCCGTGGTGGTGAAATCACCGCACCATGCGCAGCAGCATGGCATCAGCGTCATTCATCAGGAATCCGTGGTGTTTGACGAGCTGTCAGTCGCTGAAAACATTTTCATCACGGCACGGCCGCGCAAGTTCGGCAAGATCGACTGGGCCACCATGCGCGAGCAATCACAACGCATCCTCGCTCGTCTGGGTTCATCGCTGTCGCCAGACACGCCACTGCGTGAACTGTCGATCGCGCAGAAACATCTGGTGCAGATTGCACGCGCACTCAGCCACAACGCACGGGTAGTCATCATGGATGAGCCCACTGCAGCACTGTCGCATCACGAAGCGCAGGAACTGTTGCAGATCGTGCGCGACCTGCGCAATGAAGGCCGCGCCGTCCTGTTCATCACCCACAAGTTCGATGAAATCTTCGCGGTAGCTGATCGCTATGCCGTATTCCGTGATGGCGCGGCCATTGAACAAGGCTGGCTGTGCGACACCTCGCTGGATGCCCTGATCAAGCTAATGGTGGGTCGCTCCATCGAGCAGCTGTATCCCAAACAGCCAGCGGTATTGGGCGAAGAAGTATTGCGCATCGAGAATCTGTCGCGCGCCAGCGAGTTCGCGGATATCAGCTTCAATCTGCGGCGTGGCGAAATCCTTGGCATCTACGGTCTGGTAGGCGCCGGTCGCAGCGAGCTGATGCAATGTCTGTTCGGTGTAAACCAGGCCGACAGCGGTCAGGTCATTCGTAATGGACACCCGGTTACCGCGCGGCACAGCAGCGAAGCCATTGCCCAGGGCATCGCCTATTCCCGGAAGATCGCCAGCATCAGGGCGCGGTACAGGCGTTCTCGATTGGCAGCAACATCACCCTGCCCACCTTGAACAACTTCGCCCGCATGAGCTGGTTGAACCCGGATTCCGAAGCCGGCACCGCAACTACATGGGCGCAACGCCTGCAGGTGAAATGCGCCAGCATCGAACAGGCCATCAGCGAACTGTCCGGTGGCAATCAGCAGAAAGTGATTCTCGCCAAGTGGCTGCTGGCAGCACCGAAAGTGCTGATTCTGGATGAACCCACCAAGGGTATTGATGTTGGCTCCAAGTCCGCTGTGCACGCACTGATGAGCGAGCTGGCGCAGCAGGGGCTGTCCATCATCATGGTGTCATCGGAACTGCCTGAAGTGCTCGGTATGTCCGACCGGGTGCTGGTCATGCGTCGCGGTCGCATGGCCGGCATGCTGGATCGCGCCAGGCGAATGCCCAATCCATCCTGCGTCTTGCTACTGCCGCGTGAGCGCCGTCATGTCATTACGCAACGCTTTTCTGCGCAACTGGATCAGTCCGCACAACGCCATGCTGGCGCTGCTGATCCTGTTGATGTTCGCGGGCGTCACCGCGCTCTATCCACAGTTTGCTTCAGGCGAAAATCTGCGCGATGCACTGGATGACACCGCCATCCTGATTTTGCTGGCGCTGGGCCAGATGCTGGTGATTATCACGCGCGGCATCGATCTGTCAGTGGCCGCCAACGTGGCGCTCACCGGCATGTGTGTGGCATTACTCAATCAGGCATATCCCGAGCTGAGCATGGTAGTCATCGTACTGTTGAGCATTGGCATCGGCGCACTGCTGGGTTTCATCAATGGCCTGCTGGTATGGCAGGTGAACATTCCGCCGATCGTGGTTACGCTGGGCACAATGGCGATCTATCGTGGCGCCGCCTTCCTGATTTCAGGCGGCAAGTGGGTCACCAGCGGTGACATGTCAGAAAGTTTTCGAGTATGGTGCGCAGCGCGAATTTCGGTATTTCCAATCTTTCCGCGCTGGCGCTGCTGTGCGCACTGGGCATGTGGTTGTTCCTGACTTGTTCAACTTCAGGACGTAATCTCTATGCCGCCGGCAACAACCCCAGTGCCGCCACCTACATCGGCGTCAATGTCGGTCGTACGCAATGCCTGGCCTTCACGCTGTGCGGCGCCATTGCCGGACTGTGTGGTTATCTCTGGGCAGCGCGCTATGCCGTTGCCTACACCGACACCGCCAATGGTTTTGAACTCACCGTGATTGCCGCCTGTGTGATCGGTGGCGTATCGATCATCGGTGGCATCGGCAGTGTGCTGGGCTTGTTGCTGGGCTGTCTGTTCTGGGCGTGATCAAGAATGCATTGCCATTGCTCGGCGTGTCACCGTTCTGGCAGACCGCCATCAGCGGTGTGGTGATTCTCAGCGCCGTAATCGTCAATGCCGCACAGACAACCAGAACGCGACAGAAGATTCTTGAGGAACCTGCAAGTTGAACAGGTCTATTGCCTCCTCTGACAAGACAGGTGTTGCGCAGCTATCGCGTTGGCAGCGGCTCTGGCGACGACTAGGGCGCTGGGAAACCATTCTGGCGCTGGCGCTGCTGGCTGACTGCGTGCTGAACGCCAGCCTGTCCCGTACTTCCTCGACATCAACACACTCTCGGATGCCACCTTCAACTTCACTGAGAAGGCGCTGGTGGCGCTGCCCATGGCCTTGCTGATCATTGCCGGTGAAATCGATATTTCCGTTGCCGCCACCATGGCGTTATCTTCAGTGGTAATGGGACTGGTGGCCGCGGTGTATCCCTCTACGCCGGTGATCGTGATCAGCGGCCTTGTCGTTGGTGCACTGGCTGGCGCCCTCAACGGTCTTCTGGTGACACGCTTCAAGGTATCGGCCATTGTCGCCACCATCGGCACCATGAGTCTGTTTCGCGGCATTGCCTATGGTGTGCTCGGCGACCGCGTGCTGAAGAATTACCCGGAAAGTTTTGCCTTCTTCGGTCAGGGCTATGTACTGGGACCGTTGTCATTCGAACTTACCCTGTTTGCCGTCGCTGCACTGATCTGCGGTCTGTACCTGCATCGCACACTGCATGGCCGGCGCATTCAAGCAATTGGTTTTAATGCCAAGGGCGCGGAAATGTCCGGCGTACGCGTCAACCGTTATCGCTTCTGGCTGTTTGTGGCCACGGGTGTTGCGGCCGGCATGGCCTCGGTGCTGCTCACCTCGCGGCTGGGTTCGACACGCCCCTCTATTGCCCAGGGTATGGAACTGGACATCATCAGCATGGTGATTCTGGGCGGCGTGGCCGTGACCGGCGGACGCGGCACGATTGTAGGTGTCGTGCTCGCAGCGATCCTGATGGGTTTTGTGACATTCGGCCTCGGACTGATCAACATTCCAGGCATCGTCATGTCGCTGCTCATGGGTCTGTTACTGATTTTGGTGGTGGGCATACCCATCCTGAGCAAGCGTATTACACAACGCCGGCGCAGGTCATAATTCCGGATCAGCCGCTGAGGCCACAGGCAAACACGTGTCACTCGATATTGTCGCCATCCTCGATATTGGCAAGACCCACACCAGGCTGCTGCTGGTGGATGCGCATCAGGGCGTGACGCTGCAGCAATTCGAACGCGCCTCGGCAAGCATTGACGGCCAGCTGGATCTGCACGGTATTGAAAGCTGGTTGCAACAGACGCTTGGCAGCAACTCGCTGCGCCAACAAGTGTCGGCCATCGTGCCGATTGCACATGGCGCGGCGGCCGTGTTGCTGGATGAATCCGGCAAGATTCTCGCTGCCATGGATTACGAAAACGCTGTATTCGAACAGGTTGCGGATGACTACCGCGTCGGGCGCGATGATTTTTCGGTGACTTTCTCGCCATTCCTGCCGTTGGGTCTGAACCTCGGCCGACAACTGTTCTGGCTGCAGCAACATCAACCTGAGCTGATGAACCGATGCCGGCACATCCTCACTTATCCGCAGTACTGGTCGTGGCGCCTGAGTGGCGTGATGAGCAGCGAGCGAACTTCATTGGGGTGTCACACGGATCTGTGGCTGCCGCTGGCGGATACCTTTTCACCCATGGCAGTAAGGCATGGCTGGGCCGATAAATTCGCGCCGGTGCGCAAGGCCAGTGAGGTACTGGGCAGCATTAGCGCGGTATGGGCAACCCGCTGCGACCTGCCAGTCAATTGCAAGGTCATCTGCGGCATTCATGATTCCAATGCATCCTATCTTGCGCATGTATTGACTCAACCCGAAACAAAACCCTTCGTCGCGGTCTCCAGCGGCACCTGGACAGTCATCATGGCACGCGGCACTGCGCTGCAACGCCTGCACGAGCAAAGCGACATGCTGGCCAATGTGGATGCGTTCGGTCAACCGGTAGCTACGGCCCGGTTTGCCGGTGGCCGTGAATATCAGGCGATTGCCGATCGCGGCAACACCTCTGCCGCACCTACTGAGGCCGATCTGCACACGCTGCTGCAACACAATGTGATGGCGCTGCCCTGCTTCTGCGACGCTGGGGGGCCATTTGCCGGACAGAAAGGCAGTTTGATTGACGCGGATAATTTGAATCCGCAACAGCGCAAAGCGCTGGCATCTCTGTATGTGGCGCTCATGACGGATCTGCTGCTGGATGAGCTGGGCGCACAGGGCGATATCCTGGTGGATGGCCCACTGACACACAATCAACTGTATGCAGGCGTTCTGGCGACGCTGCGCCCGCAGCAAGCAGTGCGCCTGACCGATCATCGCCTAGGCTCCATACAGGCTGCGTTGTATCTGGCTGGAAAGACCGGGCCTGTGGTACCCAGTGCGCCCGTCGCCCAGTCACTGGCGGCCGAAAACGAACTGCATGTCTACTGCGCACGCTGGCGGCAACGGCTGCATCACATGCCGCAAACCAGTCCACAGGGTAAGATGCAGCCGTATTTATCCCCCACAGGTTGAACACCATGCTCGAACGCGAACGTCATCGCATGATTCTGAAGTTGTTGGGTGAACGCTCCATCATCAGCGTCACCGAACTGGTTGAATTGCTGGGCGCCTCCGAGGCCAGCATTCGACGCGACATCAATGCCCTGGGGGAACGGGGCGAAATCAAACGCGTGCGCGGCGGCGCAGAGTCGCTCAACCCTCGTTTCGAGGCGCACTTGGCGGGTGTGCCCTTTGCGTTGAATCAGCAGGTGTCTGGCGCACAGAAACGCGCCATCGCCCGCGAGGCCACTAAACTCATCGCCCCCACCGACAGCATCATTGTCGCCGGCGGCACCACCACTCATGCGTTGATCGAATTTCTAGCCGCGTACGAAATCGACATTCTCACCAACTCATTCAATATCGCCGCACAACTGCTGGCAAGCAGCCGCTGCCGCATCACCCTGCCGGGTGGCACCATCTTTCGCGAGCAAAGCCTGGTGCTCAGCCCGTTTGTCGACAACACCATCAAAAATTTCCGCGCCACCAAGATGTTCACCGGCTGTCACGGCATCAATCGCTTCGGCATCATGCAGCTGGATCCGCTGATTGTGCACTCTGAAACCGAGCTGCTGGAGCGCGCTGAACAGATCATCGTGCTGGCCGACAGCCGCAAACTGCGCCAGCAGTCCGCAATGATTGTCGCGCCGCTAACGCGCGTCCACACTTTGATTACCGATAGCGATGCTCATGCTCAGGATCTGGAGCCGCTACGCGCCGCCGGTGTGAATATCATCATCGCCGTCGCAGACGAGCAAGATCGGATGCGGGAAGCAAGTTGAACATAGCCTGCGCGATTTAGGTCAGTGGGCCACTGAAACTGTTACCCCGTCGCAGGCAGAGAAGGCGACGCTTCCATTCCCGCATCAGTGATCCCCCCGGACCACCTCCCTGGCCTCAATCCATTCGCACCATGATTCACGTCATCAAGGGGGTGTCTGGAGCCGATAACGATGCCACACGCACCAAAGTGTCCACCAACCATCCCGGTTTTCGTCCGATCTCCAAGTCAGCAGGTCCATGCAGGGCCTTAAGAATAATTTCAGTCAATTTCGGTCGAATGCGTATGTATAACCGTCGTTTTGGTTTCACAGAAAGGTGATTATTGCCATGGCAGGCGCTTGGTCTGGCGCATAGTTCCGGGGTCTTATAATAATAAAATATTAATATAAAACAATAATTTATACTTTTTTTGATCGCCCGCCCGCTGAAGCAAAAAAACGCACCATGACAGCTCCCAGACCATAGTGACGTTATTTGATTATATTGTAGTTGATTTTGATCGTTTGTGCGGGTTATGCTCCATCAAGAGGACATTGGCCTGACGATCAGTCGGCATCCGGGGCGAGGTATTTCGCAGCGCGGGTCGAGTTGGTTTTCTTGCCGCGCGATGGCATGGCAGCAGCGATCGCCGAAGCGCCTCGAGTTTCGAGCATGTGGACTAAGCATCAGCGAACCATAAATCGCAATTTACACATATAAATTTGGGGGATAAATGAGCAGATTCTTTTCGTACACCATGCCACTGCTTTCAGTGACCGCAGCGGCCTCACTTTCGGCGTTGGCGGTTACTGGCGATGCGCGGGCGCAAGGAGCGAGCCAGGCGGCCGAACTGGAAGAAGTCGTTGTGACCGGCACCAGCATTCGCGGCATCGCCCCCACTGGTGCCAGCGTCATCGGAGTTGATCGGGAGCAGATTGAAGCAACTGCACCCCGAACCACGGCCGATCTGCTGGCTACGATTCCGCAGATTGCCCAATTCAATACCGTGCCAACGGGAAGTTCGACATTCGCAGGTGTGGTCGCGGCGGTCAGCCTGCGCCCGAGTCTGCCGACCGGAACCACCCTGATCCTCGTTGACGGACACAGGATGGTTCTTTCAGGCACCACCGCCGGACGTTCGGATGTATCGGCAATCCCCACGGCGGCCATCGCCAGGGTTGAGGTCATAGCTGACGGTGCTTCGGCCATCTATGGTTCGGACGCGGTCGGTGGCGTGATCAATTTCATCACCCGTCGTGACTTTGAGGGCGCCGAAACCAGCGCTCGCTACGGCTCGGGTGACAGCTATAACTCCTATGATTTCAGCCAGGCACTTGGCGGGAACTGGTCCAGCGGCTCGTACATGCTGGCCGGCCAGTACCAGGGTCATTCGGACCTGAAGACCACCGACCGCGACTACTGGAGCGACGTGGGAACGACAAGTCCGGGTTTGAATACATCCTGCCCGGTGGCCAGCGTCGGCGCATCCAATCCCCGTTGCGATCAATCGCGGATTGGCGGCAATCTGCAGCCCGTTGAAAAACGCTTGTCGCTGTTCGGCAGCGTCCAGCAATCCTTTTCCGACACGGTTAATGGCTGGGCTGACATTACCTATTCCCGTACACACCGCACCGCTGGAGACGTGCAACCCGCATTGCCATCGACACCATTTGCCGCTGGCAATCCGTTCAATACTTCCGGGGTGAATCAGACGGTTTTTTATCGGCCGGTATTTGAATTTGGTAGCGAACTGGCTAGAGACGTGAAGCTGGATTTGACGCAGCTCAATAGCGGCGTGGACTTCAAACTGTCAGGCGATTGGGCAGGAAAAGTGTTTGCCGCGTATGGCAAGTCATCCAGTCGCTCCGTATCGGCGGGGACGAACAATGTCGCGTATACCCGGGCAATGGCGGCGACGACCGCAGCGACTGCTTTTGATCCTTTCAACCACAGAACTTCAGCCGCAGTGCTCGCGCAGATACTCGACGGCACTGACATTACGAAAGTCGATCAGGATCTTGCTCAAGTGGGCACCAAGTTTGATGGCCCTGTGTTCACGTTACCGTCGGGCGAGGTGCGGGCAGCGGCCGGCGCTGAGTGGCGCAGGGAAACGCAGGCCGGCTTACGCCGCGTCGGTTCGCCGAACAGTCTGCTGACAACGGGTACGGGCTATCTGAGCCTGGGCACTGCTGATCTGAGTCGCAATGTCGGATCGTTGTTCGGGGAAGTGTTCATACCTGTCGTCGGCGAGTCGAGCCAGGTTCCGCTGGTAAAGAGCCTGTCGCTGAATCTGGCCGGTCGCTATGACGATTACAGCGATGTAGGGGGGACCACCAATCCGAAAATCGGTATCGAATGGCGACTGATCAACTCATTGCGCCTGTTCGGCAGCTGGAGTACGGCCTTCCAGGCGCCGGAACTGGGCAACCAGTCGGCTGGCGCGGTCGATACTCGTGTTCAGCCGCAATTCAATGGCGGGCCATTGGCGCCGCCAGCCGCCGCCTATCCGCCCTATGCCGGGACCAGCGGCCTGGTGATCGCGGGCGGTGGCCGCGACGTGAAGCCACAGACATCGACCAGCTACGCTTTTGGATTCGAAATTCAGCCGACCGCTTGGGAGGGATTCAGAGCGAGCGCCAGCTACTACCATATCGATTTCGAGGACTTTATTACCGTTCCGGGACCCGGCTTGGGACTCTGGACCATTCCCGGCGTCACTTCCAAGTTCACCATCCTCGCACCGGTGGTAAATGGAGTCGTCCAGCCGTTCACGGCCGCCTCGCCTCAGGTTACCCAGTTCACCAACGCACTGCCCATCGACGGCGCGATCCTGCCGACGCAGATCTCGTGGATTGCCCTCCTGCAGCGGGCCAATCTCGGACGAAAAGTGCAAAGCGGTATCGATTTCGATCTCTCGCAGCGGATGGTCTTCGGCAGTCACGCGCTGACCGCCCGGTTTGCCGGCACCATTATCAGAAAAGACCTGTCCGCCGGCGCACCCGGCACCGTGTTGACCGACATACTGCCGACTGACAATGCCTACCGCTCCGTCACCTCGCTCGATTATGAGAATGGGGGCTTCAGCACTGGCGCAACCTTCAGTCATCTCTCGGACCGTTACTCAACCGTGGCGCGCACGGTGCTTATTCGCCCCTTTGAAGTATTCAACGTTCGCGCTGCTTACAACTTCGGCGACTCCGGAAAGCTTCAGGGCCTGCAGATATCGTTGAATGTCGAGAACCTGCTCGACAAGGCGCCGCCGGTGCAACTGGATGCGGTGGGTGGACATGCCGCAGGCTTGAATATGCTGGGCCGGGTGGTGTCAGTGGGACTCAGGAAATCCTGGTAGACGCAGGGCAAACCGTGTGGGTGCCGGCTGAGCTGTCCGGCACCCAATGAATGCTGATCACCGGGGGGTACATGGTTCTGCGATTTCGAAACAACGTGACGATACACAAGCTGTCAATCGGAGCCATTTTGGCGGCTACCGTAGCGGCTGCGCTGCTGATGAGTGCGCATCGAACCGTGACCGCGGCCAGCGTGAGTTCGGCGGCTGATGCTTTCCAGCACTCCAAGAGCGAGATCCTGAAGCTGAATCCAGTCACCACGCTGACAGCGAGTACGTTTGGCAGGCCGCCAATGACTGACTGGCCGTGGGTTCGCATGAATCTGCCAGCCACAGCTGAACCCGCTCAACTCGCAGCAGAAATCGCCGACCTGCATCGATTCGGGGTCGCCGGTGTGGAAGTAGGACAAGGCGCGTATCCGAATGACTTACAGCTGACGGCGCTGCTGACCGCGGCGAACAGACTGGGCGTGAAAGTCAGCCTGAGTCATGGACCGACGGTTGCGCCGACTGGCTATTCCATCGACGATGAACACGCCCGCAAGACACTGGATGTCAATCCGGTCACCGTTGAAGCTGGGTCCAGCATTGATCTGCAATTGCAACCCCCGGCCCGTGAGGCCGGCAACTTTCCGGGCGCGCGCCAGCCGCCACACAGCCGACGAACCGCACTTGTGGCCGTACTTGCGTACCGATGTGCATTGGCGCCGTGCGCGGAATCCGGAGTCGTACAACTGGATCGCGCTTCGATCGTCGATCTGACGTCATCGGTCACCAGCACCGATACTGCGGGTTATGCGGGTGGCACAACCACTGGAAAACTGTTGTGGACAGCACCGGTGTCGCCAGTCGGCTCGCAGTGGCTGGTGATTTCATTCTGGGCGCGTGGTATCTACGCGCAACCGGATCCGTTCACGAAAGCCGGGCATGAGCAACTGATTCGCGGCATGGAAACGGCGTGGACACCAAGGATCAAGCAGCTGCTGAAGAAAAATGCAGGCGACTTGTTCTACGACTCTCATAGTGTCGATCGCGGCAGCCCCGATGAATCATGGAGCAACGGCATTGGACAGGAATTCGAAGCCCGATTCGGCCGTTCATTGCAGCCGGAGCTGGCGGCGTTGCTCTCCGATCGTTTTTCATTCAGTGATGGCAGTGATGTGCGGGTTCGTGCAGATTTCGTCGAACTACGGGGAGATCTGTGGCTCCGGAACCATATCGAGCCGCTGACGGCGTGGGCGCACACCTACAATCAGCGCCTGCGATTGCAGCCCGAAGGCGAGCTACAGCCTCACATTGCCATTACCGACCAAGTCAAGGCCGCTTACGCGCTGGATCGGCCCGAACACGAATCGCTGTTCGTGGCCGACGAGGTCGATAACTACCTGCCTATTGCCTCCGCCAACCACATGCGGGGCAATCCCTGGTACTCAACCGAGTGTTGTGCCGCAGTCGAAAAGAACTATTTGCAAACTTTTCAGGATCTCGTCATCCGCATGCACCGCAGTTTTGCTGGCGGCATTACCAAGCTCGTTTACCACGTGTACCCGTACCGCGATGCGCCTGACGCGAAATGGCCGGGATACCACAACTTTCCGGCAGCAGGCTTTTCGAATGCGTGGGGTCCAAGAAATCCTTTCTGGGTTGACGCAAAAATCTACAACGAATATCTGGCCCGCAATCAGCAGGTGCTGACACAGGGAGATGCCAAGGTTGACGTTGCTGTCTACATGCAAAACTATTTGTATCCCGCGCCTTTTCGCGTCAAGGACGGTTTCCGCATCTGGCGCGACACAAAGTTGCAGGAGGCGGGATACAGCCGCGACTACATCAATCCTTCTGTGCTCGACCTGCCGAGTGCAGTTGTGACCGATGGACGGCTAGCTCTCGACGGACCGGCCTATAAGGCACTCATCATCAACAGCGAATTGCAGCCGGCAAAGGAACCGCTGAAAACGGCAATGCCGATCACGGTGGCGGAACGCATTCTTGGCTTTGCGCGCAGCGGTCTGCCGGTCATCGTTGTCGGTGCTCCGCCCAGCCAGACTCCAGGTAACACACCTGCTGATGATGCTCGGTTACGGGCTATCGTTGATCAGCTCCTCGCGGAGAAGTCGGTGCGCAGAGTGGCGCACGAAAGTGATGTACCCGATGTGCTGCGCGCAGCGGGCATCGAGCCGGCCGCTCGGCCGGACCAGCCATCACCTCTGTTGAGCGTCCGTCGTCGCGATGAAAGCAGGAAGGTTGATTACTACTTCATCCATAACCAGGGCGTGGTGAGTCCACCCGGTGAACCATCGAATATCTTCGAGCCCGCGACCGGTGCGCAAGTAGAACGCACGATTTATCTGGAGGGACGGGGCAAACCTTATCTGCTGGATGCCTGGCGAGGAATCATCGTACCCATCGCGGACTACGTGACGAACAATGGTCGGGTGGGTGTCAAAGTCAGGATTGCGCCGGACGATGCAATGCTGCTTGCCTTGACCGAGACTCCGGGTGTGTTCGGTTCTGAACGTGCATCGCGTTCGAACCTCGTGGCTGCTGCAGTCACGGATACACTGCCTGCCCCACTCAACCTCGGCGCTCAGCGCTGGCGGCTCACGCTCGAAGAGTGGCAGCCGGCTAATAACTATGCGACCACTTTCGGAACCGCCGCAGCGGAGACGCGCAAGACAACCAGAAGTGTCGATCTGGATGCAGTCAGCTCGTGGAGCGCAGTGCCGGGAATGGAATCGGCTTCCGGTATTGGTACCTATACCACCGAGTTTGATCTGCCTGCGTCGTGGTCGAATCAGTACGGTGCGACGCTGCGGCTGGGCGAAGTGCTGGACACATTCGTGGTCACGCTGAACGGACGAGTACTGCGGGTGAATCAGATCAGCGGCGAAAGCGATGTGAGCGATGCGCTCAAAGCGGGGCGCAATACGCTCACCGTTCGCGTGGCATCAACGATCAACAATCGACTCGTGGCGCTGGATGAAGCAGCCGCAAAACGCGGCATTGTCCAGAAGTACGGACTGATCGGACCGGTTGCGTTGATTCCGTATCGCAAGATGAATTGAGCAGTGTTGTGTAATCAACTTATGAACCATGAAAAGAGGTGCATGATGAGCAAGTTAGAATTGAAGCGACTGACGATTTCGGCTGTTACCGTGGTGATCGGCGCTGCGCTGATGGTCGATGCAAGCGCGGTGCAACAGCCGATCCAATACAAGGACAAGTCAATCGGGCCTCAGGGATTGCCAGGTGACAATCTGCCTCCGTTCATGATGCTCGACTCGAAAGGCGCGTTGACTCCCGCTCCGCCGCCACCACCGGGTGGGTATCATCGCCGTGCCCCCGGCACCAAAGAATCGAATGCCGAAGGCCCGAGTCTGGAAGTGGCCATGGCAGGTGCGCTGGCCGCCGTGCAGCACTGCACACGTAACGGTACTTTCGGTGCGGTCGCCGTGGTGGACATCGCAGGCGATGCACGCGCCATGTTGTCTGCGGATGGTTCGGATGGCAGCCATGTGTTCGTGGCTCAGCGTAAAGCGCTCACGGCCCTTGAGTTTGAAATGCCCAGTATCAAAGCGCGCGAACTGGCCGAAAAGGGTGACAAGGAAATTCTCAAGCGTGTGAAGCCGAATATGTTCGTGCAATTTGGCGCTTACCCACTAACCTCCAAAGGCAAGGTGATCGGCGCGATCGGATACAGCGGCGGCGCCGACGAAGAGTGCGCCAAGGTCGGTTGGGAGCTCATTCAAAAGAGGTTGGCGCAATGAACGCGGGCATTACGCTAACCGCGTCGGTTTTCCTTTTCGCAGGAGCGGCGACTGTGTCGGCGCATCATTCTTATGCGATGTTCGACGCCAGCAAGACAGCCATCGTCACGGGCAAGGTGACGGAGTTCCGCTGGACGAACCCGCATATTGCTCTCCAAATCACAGTCACCGATGCCGCGGGGAAAGAGATTGCATACAACCTTGAAGGGTCGAATCCCAGCGAACTGACCCGGCGCGGCTGGAAGCGTACTTCGCTGAATCCAGGTGATACCGCCACGGCCACTATGCATCCATTTCGCAGCGGCGCGCCGGGCGGGCAGCTGGTATCCGTAAAGGTGAACGGTCAGACATTCGACAGCACTGGAGGACGCGGCCCATGAAACGCATCGTGTGTGGCCTGATCGTTGTGGGAGCCAGCCTTCTGACTCATGCGGCGAATGTGAACGTTCCGAATGGCACGGATTCAGCGCAGACAGTTCCTGATTTCTCAGGCTTCTGGATCCGCAAGAGTCCGCCCCGTGTGGCGAATTCAGCTCCCCCGGACTTGCCTGAAGGCTGGAGGACGCTCAATTCGTTTCCGCCGCCGTTGCGGCCCGAGGCCTATGAAGTCGTCAAGGCACAGCGTGTGAAGGAAGCGGCGGCAATGGAACGCGCCGATGGAACCGATCCTCAGACCGCACGCTGCGCGCCGGCTGGAATGCCGGATCTCATGTTCCACATGGCGCCGCTCGACATCTTGCAGCGACGCGATGAACTGGTGATGTTGACAGAGCGGGAGCGAACCTTGCCCAGGCACATCTATATCCTTCCGTATCACCCCGCCGCCAAAGAGTACGATCCAAAGGAGTCAGGCAACCTGACTCCCAACGGCCGCTCGTTGGCACAGTGGGAGGGCAAGACTCTGGTCATCAAGACCGAAGGTTTCGATCCCGAGCCCTACATGGCCTCCATTGACCGCGTGCCGCATTCGGATGAAATGACCATTGAGGAACGCCTGTCGCTCGACTCGACTGGCCAGCTGCTGAGCAATCAAATGACGGTTACAGATCCCAAGACTCTGCTGCGGCCCTGGACCTTTACTCTGACCTATGCGCGCGCCCCTGTGGGAACAGAAGCCATTCAGCAAATCTGCGCACCCGAGCCAGTTAAGTAGAGAACCCCATGATCGCAGTGGACAGAAATCCTTGGCTCGTGGTTCTGGGGTCGGCGATGGCACTTACGGTTGGCAATGGCCCGATCATGCAGTTCACGTTCGGAGTCTTCCTTAAGCCAGTGGTGGAAGAGTTCAATGTAGCTCGCGGCATGGGCTCATTGGCGCTCACCATCGGTTTGATCACGACGGCGTGCTCATTGCCACTGGCCGGGCGGCTTGCGGATCGCATGGGGCCACGCCGGCTGGGCTTGTTTGCTGTGTGGGCGCTTGCCATCAGTCTGGTCAGCGTGGCGCTATTCAGTCGATCGATCACCACGTTCATCGCCGGCTTTGCACTGGCGGGGTTGGCAGCCTCGGGACATACACCGCTGCCTTACACCAAGGCTGTGATCTCGGTCTTCGATCGCAGGCGCGGACTCGCTCTGGCACTTGCATTGGTAGGCGTCGGTATCGGCAGCATCGCACTGCCGCTCATCGCGCAGCGACTCGTTGCTGAGTGGGGTTGGCGTGGTGGCTACCTGGGCATTGCTGCGCTGTTGGTCCTGATCGCAACTCCAGCGCTGCTGTTGTTCATACCTCAACAGGCAGGCCGCCATACCGCGGTGGGCGCGGCGCCGGTTCTTGTCGGCCTCACGCCTCGCGAGGCCGTCGGCAGCCGAAGTTTCTGGCTGATGTTGTTTGGCCTGTTCCTGGGCGCAGGCGCGACCAACGGTACCATTGCACATGTCATTCCGATGCTGACCGACCGTGGAATGGCCGCTACTGACGCCACCGCCATCTTCTCTTTGGTCGGACTCGCAGCCATCGCTGGTCGCATACTTGGCGGGTTGCTGCTGGATCGATTGTGGGCACCGCTGGTCGCATTGGTTTTTCTTGCGGGTCTGGTGCTGGGTATCACGATGTTGCTGGGTGACAGTACGTCAGACTCGGCACGCGTCGCAGCATTACTCCTGGGACTAGGTCTGGGCGTTGAAGCCGATCTGACAGGCTTTCTGCTGACTCGCTATCTGGGGGTTAAACATTACGGCGCGTTGTTCGGCTGGGTATTCGGCGCTTTCCTGCTGGCGAGCAGCCTCGGCCCGCTGGTCATGGGTTGGCTGTTCGATGTAACGGGCAGCTACGACTACTGCCTGCGCCTCTTCATTGGCGCCATTGCTCTGGCGGCAGTCGCATTTCTCGCGATGGGAGCATATCGCTATCCAGCTGTTCCACCTTTGGCTTCGGAGTCTCCATGAAATCATCACGCGATGCTTTTGTGCGCTGACCGCTTGTCCACTCCAGCGGTGCAGCTATGGGGCCTGCTGGATCGGGGCAGTGCCTATCGACGTAACCTCGAAGCTATATTCATTGCAGTGGCCGAATGGCACGCAAAGTCAGTGGCGACTGTGACGCCGCGGCACTGTTGAACTTTCAGGCGAGGATATCCCGACCATGGCCACAATCGTCTACATCGGTGCCCCGGAAGCGGAGGCCGGTGCGTTCGCGGAACGCTTTCTTACCGATCTCCGTAGCGTGAGCCTGTTCGCGACGAATGAGCGAGAGCTCTGCTTCGAGCAACTGAATGATTGCGAAGTATTGATCGGACATCACTTCCAGTTCGACGACCGGCTGGTGCGCAGCGCGCCGCGACTGCGCTGGATTCAGTCCCTGACCACGGGCACTGACGCGATCCTGAATATCCCTTCCCTGTCACGCGACGTTGTTGTCACGTCGACGCGCGGCATTCACGGACCACAGATGTCAGAGCTCGTGTTCCTCTGCATGCTTACACTGACCCGCGACTACCCGCGGGTGTTACGTAATCAACAGGCAAAGGTCTGGGAGCGCTGGCCGCAGCCCCTGCTGCAGGGAAAGACGGCGGTGATTGTGGGTGCAGGCGCCATTGCCGAATCCTTGGCGCCTCGTTGCAAGTGCTTCGGCATGACGGTGCTCGGTGTGGATGCAATGCCACGCGAAGTCGTTGGTTTCGACCACATTCACCCGCGCGAGGAACTGATCCAGGTTGCATCACAGGCGGACTACCTGATCCTGATCGTTCCCCACACACCCGAGACGGACAACATGATCGATGCGCAGGTGCTGGCTGCCTTGCGGCCTACCACATTCCTGATTAACGTCGCGCGCGGCGGCGTACTGGATGAAATCGCGTTGATCGATGCACTGTCGGCCGGTCGAATCGCAGGAGCGGCGTTAGACGTGTTCCGCGAAACGCCGCTGTCCGTGGAGTCGCCACTATGGTCCCAGCCGCGGCTGATGATCACGCCGAATATCGGTGGCATGAGCAACGTGTATCTGGATCAGTGCTATCCCGTTGTCCGCCGCAACGCAGAGCGCTTTCTCGCCAACCACATCGGCGAGCTCGAAAATATCGTCAGCCGCTAACAGGCGGGTGTTATCTCGAAGACGCATCGCTCCTCGTGTTGGTTCACACTCAAAGCGCTTATTTTGCGGACAACATCGCCCGCAACGCCATCGGGGTAATAATCATGGAAATCAGCGCACTCGCGAGCATTTTCAGCGCCAGGCCAAAGTAGAAGGAAATGGCGACCTGTCCGCTGAGCCAGGCCAGCGCTGATGCGACCAGTAGCAATCCCAGCATGGACAAGGTAGCAAGCAGCAAGGCTCGACCAATGAATGATCGTGGCAACGATGAGCGTATTTCGCCTGAAGTTTGTATCAACCCTTTACCCAGACGCATGCGCAAAATCAGGCTGGCAGGCACCACGCTGAACAAGCCGACCATGAATCCCTGCGGCAGACTATCTACAACCAGTCCATTGGCGCCCCACAAATTCACCGTCGTCTGGCCACCAAACAACACGAGAAAAAATCCCGCAGCGATTGCCATGTTGATAACAGCGCTGATTGCCGCCTCGCGACGGATATATGCCCGGTGCACTGCGCTCATACCACCTGCCCTCTCTTGAGCACGGCCATTCAGCACCTCTCGATGCTGTTGGCGATAGTGCAGCCAACCTTCATATCCGGCATCACACTTCCTGAGCGATGGAGTTCCTGAGCAGGCCAACGCCCGCAATGTCCACCTCGACAACGTCACCCGGTTTCATCCACACCGGCGGTTCGCGTTTGGCGCCCACACCACCCGGTGTACCAGTCAGAATGACATCACCCGGAGCAAGCATCGTGAAGTTCGATAGATAACTGATGATGACCGGCAACGGGAAAATCAGATCCGCCAGAGTTGCATGCTGCATGACCTGACCATTCAGACGTGTTGTTACACTTACTGCCTCAAGGTTGGTGATTTCATCGGCCGTTACCAGCCACGGTCCCAGCGGTGCGGTGGTAGGGAAGTTCTTGCCGGGTGTGAATTGCTGGGTATGCCATTGCCAGTCACGCACCGATGCATCATTGGCACAGGTGAAACCGGCCACATGATCCATGGCCGACTGTTCACTGATGTAGCGACCACCCTTGCCAATGACGATGGCCAGCTCACCTTCATAGTCGAGATGATCAGAAACTTTGGGCCTCAAGATCGGACTGTCATGCGCATTAAGCGTGTCTGCAAAGCGCAGAAAGATGGATGGATGTCCAACCTTGGCGCGCCCGGTCTCCTGTCGATGCGTTTCGTAGTTATGCCCAACGCAAAAAATCTTCGCCGGACAGGTGACCACTGGCAGCAAAGTCACGGCACCGAGCGGCACGGTGCAGTCGGCTTTCAATTGTTCCAGTGTGCCAGCCGCCAGCGCGGCCACCAGATTCACAGGCGCACCTGGTGCCGTACGCAGATCAGACACCTTGCCGTCCTGCACATGCCCATAGGTCTCGCGACCGTTGTAACGATACGAAACGTATTTCATTCAGCTCACCTTGTCAGTCTTGGTCAACGGTGCGTAGCGAAAAACTTTCTCAGCCTTGCTCAGATTATCGAAGTCCTTGTCGGAAATACCCCATTTATCAATGCGGTTGGGGGGCCAGGTCCAGTCCTCTGGCGCGCCGGTCTTGTAGTCGTCACCGACAATCTCCACTGCCGTTGAGTATTCGACGACTGCGCCAAACGGCGAGATGTAGTACGCATAGACATTTGCGCCGGGACCGTGACGACCGGGTCCCCAGGCAGGTGCAAAACCACGGTCACGCATTCGTCCAATGCCGCGCATCACTGCGTCCAGATCTTCCATTTCGAACGCGATGTGGTTGAGAGATGGATAGCCAGCGCGCGCAAACGCAACACTGTGATGTGAGGGAGAGCAGCGCACAAACACCATGCCGCGGGTGCGATCTGACACTTTGAATCCCAGCGCCCGCTCGGTAATTGTTCCTGTGGCCTCAGCATCTGCCGAGTTCATCACCACATGCGTCAGCTTGACCGGCATGTCACGGCCAGACAGCGGCGCAACTTCTTCAGTGCCCACCAGGAAACGGAACACCTCGCCTTCGGGCAATTGCACCACTACGCCCTGCCCGCCACCGGGATCTGAGGAGGTCACCTCCATGGCCTGAATACCCGTGTCCTTGATGCCCTGACGAATACGCAGCAGGTCGGCATCATCCACTACGAATGTGGTGGACCGAACCGAAGGTTCGGCACTTTCCGTCAGCGATACGAGATACGGAAAGGCGCCTGAACCACGCAGGTAGAAAGTCTGCCCGTCATGTTGGCCGGCAGCCTCCAGGCCCCAGGTCTCAAGCAGAAACCGCTTTGCAGCAGCGGCATCTGTCACATTCAGCTCAATGCTTCTCAAGCGAATCATCAATCACGCTCCCGTATCGGAATTCAGACCAGCCGCATTCAAGCCAGCTACTGCACACAATTCATCGTTGTCGCCAGTATCGCCACTGACGCCCACCGCGCCGATGACCACATTGCGCGCATTGCGTATCAGTACGCCACCGGGCGACGGCGCCAGTTGTCCGCCGCTGATCGCATACAAGGCGCTATAGAAGCCGGGATTACCGGCAGCACGCTTGGCCAGATCACGTGTACCGTATCCCATACCTATGGCGCCTGCTGCCTTGGCGCTGGCAACGTCCAGCCGCAGGAATCCCGCGCCGTCCTCGCGTTCGAATGCCACAGGCCGCGCACCGGCGTCCATCACAACGATGGCAAGGGGCGACAGATTCTTCTCGCGTGCAGCTGCCAGCGCCACGCTGATGATGGTGCGAGCATGTGTAATGGAAAGTTCAGACATGGGAAACGCCCCGTATTGCCGCTTGCGTTTGAGTTCGTGCAGCAGCCTGTAGCTGCTGATCCAGAGATTCCAGAATTGTTGTCAGCGACTGCGCCGATGTGGCCCAGCCATACACATAGTGATCGGGTCTCAGTACCACTGCGGTCGCCTTGTTCGCCTTGAATACAGCCGCCAGATCACCATTAGCGTCCGTCACTTCATCAAACACCCACTGCTGCATACCCAGTTTACTGATCACCGGGTGCGCCGCAATGGGCTGGTTGCTGAGGATCACGAACCCCGGACCGGTAACATCATCCAGCAACAGGTCACGCCCCTGGTAGCGCAGCATCGGCTGCACAAAGCGCTCGCCGCCATTTTGGACCAGACCAGACACATAAGGAGCAATCAGATCAGCGGCAGTCGAAATGTCCTTACCTTCACGTTGCATGCGCCGGAGTGACACGTCTCGTTCAACTGCTTTAGCCGGATCAAGTTCGCAGATATAACGCCCTGCCGCCACGGCGGCGCCGATGACGTGTCGAACCTGCGGCTCCCGTTCCTGCTGGTAAGTATCCAGCAAAGAATCAGCTGCCAAGCCTCGCAACACCAGATCCAGTTTGAAGCTCAGGTTGCTGGCATCACGCAGGCCGTGGCACATACCCTGCCCGAAGAACGGCGGCGTCAGGTGCGCCGCGTCGCCAGCAACAAATACGCGTTGCTTGCGCCATTCCTGCGCGACTCGTGCCTGAAATCGGTAAGTCGCGGCACGCACAATTTCATACGTGCAACCTTGCAGCCATGGCTCAATCAGAGCCCTGATGGACGACTCCTTGACGATCTCGGTCTCGCTTTCGCCTGGCAGCAGCATGAACTCCCAGCGACGATGTGAACCTCGCCCCGGCACAATGGTCGCAGGCCGACGCGGGTCGCAACACATCACAGACAGCTGCTGTGGATCGGCACCCGCTGGCAGGCTGGGGATGGGCGGAAAACTGATGGGGCCATTCACATTGGCATCGACCACCAGCCACGACTCTTGAAACCTGAGGTCATCCAGCTCTATGCCGACGCTGTTGCGCACCGCACTGTGCGCCCCATCGCAACCAAGCACATATCGGGCGCGCAGGCTCTCGCCACCCACTTTCAGCTCACAGCAGTCGGGTTGGTTGGTGACCTGCTCAAACACGGCGCCCTGCCTGAATTCCACATTGGCGAAACGCTTGAATCCGGCGCGCAAAGCCGCTTCGAGTTCCGGCTGATAGAAAAAGTAGTCATTGGCCCAGCCGAAACGTTTCGCCTTGCCGACGCTGGCCATGTAACGGATGACATCACCATCCGCACCCAGATGCAGGTGGCCCTGGGTTTCCCGGATATTCGGCAGTATCGAGTCGATCAACTGCAACGACTGAAAGATACGCATCATCTCGTGGTCGAGATGTACTGCGCGCGGCAAAGTGAATACATCCCTGTACTGGTCAACGATCAGCACCTTGTGACCGGCCTGTCCCAGCAGATTGGCTGCCGTGGCGCCTACCGGCCCACACCCCACAATGGCTACATCCCACATTTCACCCTGGCTCATTCACTCTGACTCATTGCACCCCTATCCAGCAGCATCGCTACATATGTCGATTGATAAAATTGAGCATCGGCCCGCTAAGCGACTCGTCACCCGTATTGATTGCATAAACCTGGGTGAGATGGTTGTGACCATGGATCACCTTGATTTCAGGTGCAAAACCGTGCTGTACCACCAGAGTAGCAAACAGCTCACCGGCTTGCACCTGCATTTGCAGAAGATCCAGTTCCGCAAAACTCATGAACAGGGGAATGGGTGACACGTCGATCAGAGACACGGTGGACTTTTGCGGATAGCTGGCAAAGTCAGACCCAAAATACGCTTCGTTACGCGGGTCGGGTGTCGCCACTCCGAACTGTTGCCTGGCAAGTCCTTCCAGGTGCACGTTGTACACGCCGGAAATCAGGATCACGCCGGCAACATTCAATCCCTCCGCGGGATGGAAGCGCCTGACCAATGCAGCGGCGGCAACATGCGCTGCACCCGCGGACTCGCCAGCCAGAAAAATCCGGCCGGGATCGCCACCATACTGGCCGGCGTGATCACGTACCCATCGATAAACTTCAATCACATCTTCAGCACCCGCTGGCCATTTGGCATCAGGCCCCAGACGATAATTAGCGATGACAACCATCATGCCCTGGCGCGCGAAATACAGACCTGCGTTTTCGCGCTCGCTCTTGTCACCGCGGATGAAGCCGCCACCCGGCATGAACACCAGCACCGGCATGTTTGCCTGTGCAGCATCAGGAAGGTAGACATCAAGACGATGGCGCTGATGTTCTCCATAGCTCAGCTCGCGCACCACCCTCACGCCATCACGCACCTGGTTTTTCAGCAGCGGCTTGTACAATGTCTGTGCAAAGGTCAGATCCAGCACTGGGCCATGTGCGCGGATTTGCTGCGCGATCCCGGCGGGGATGCCTTGCTGCAGAGAGACTTCACTCATCATCCAGATCTCTCAATAGCGGGCCGGCGATTTGTAGAACTTGCCATCCTTCATGATGGCAAGCAGATTGTTCCGGTCCTGCAGCAAGACGACATCCTTGGTCGGGTCGCCTTTCACCAGCAACAGATCAGCCAGATAGCCGGGCTTGATCTGCCCAAGCTCATTACCCATGCCCATGATTTCGCCACCCAGCTTCGTGGCGGCCACCAACGCCTCGGTTGGCGTATAGCCAAAGTGTCGTACGAACAATTCGAGATCACGCGCGTTGCGGCCATTGGGATTGAACGGAAACCCATAATCTCCACCCGGCAGCAGACGCACGCCGCGCCGTTTCAATTCCGGCACCAGCTTCTTCTGATGTTCCAGCACGATGGCGGCATCGGCTTTCATGTGACTCATGTCGAAGTGCGGCGGTGGCGTCGCATCGAGCGTGGCCTGCACAATGCCGATAGTCGGCGCCACGAAGATTTCATTGCGCTTTTCAGACAGCATCTCGATCGCTTCGGCATCGGCATAAGTGCAGTGGTACAGGACCCGAAAGCCATTGCGCACACCCAGCTTGATGGCTTCAGCTGCGTGCGCGTGACCGGTCAACCAGACATTGGATTCACGCGCCTGTTCACCTGCTGCTTGCACTTCTTCAGGCGTATACAACAATTGCATGGAAGCGCCTGGCTTGAGTGCACTCTCGCCGGACAACAGGAACTTGACCGACTTGGCGCCGATTTCCGCGCACCCTTTGACAAAGGCCCGCACTGCCTCGGGGCCGGTGCCATGCTCGGCAACAGCGCCCGGATTGAGCAAAGTGCCATCCGTCGGTGGCTCGCGCTCGATGGATGAAGGAATCAATCGCGGTCCCGGCAACCGGCCGGAAACCAGATAGGCGTTCAGCGATACTTCCATCGTCTTGCCCAGTGAACCGGCGGAATATGCGCTGGTGAAGCCATGATCCAGCAACACACGAGCATTGCAGGCGGTGTTGAGCAGCAGATCTTCAGGCGGCAGGGACATGCCGGGCACAAAGCGCTCCACCGACGTCGGCCAGGACAAATGCGCGTGTGGTTCGACCAGCCCCGGCATCAGCGTCGCGCCGGCAGCATCAACCACCATCATGCCGTCACGCGATAGCAGGCCATCGCCGGCACGTGCAACGGTGCTGATGCGATTGTCCTTAACCAGCACTTCGCCAAAAAACGGTACCGCACCAGTACCATCGAAAATGTGGGCATTAACAAACAGAATCATCGATCTCTCCCGCGTTGCGGCTCAACCAGTGGCGATACGAGTAATTGAAACACGCAATGCATGAAACTTTGTCTCATTCCACTTTCTTGAAAACGGCAAGGTCGACAGCCGCCGCCATCGCCGCGTAACCAGCATCGCTGGGATGCAAGTGATCGCCAGAATCGTAACTAGCAGCCAGCTTGTCCGGCTCGGCCGGATTGCGCAGCGCACGCTCAAAGTCGATCACATCGTCGAATTGACCACTATCACGAATCCAGGCATTGACCGCGATGCGCGTTTTTTCACCTGCTTCGGTGAAATAGAACGCGCCTCGAAATGGCAATAGTGTGCCGCCAATCATTTTGATGCCGTGTTGATGAGCGCGTGCAATCAGCTGTCGATAGGCAGCGATCAACTCATCTGCGCTCACTTTGGGAACGGTGACCGGTTGTCCCGGAAAACCCGGGAACCCGATATCGTTGATACCTTCCAGCAGAATGACATGCGATACATTCGGCAGCGACAACACATCGCGATCAAAGCGCGCCAGCGCACTGATGCCCATGCCATCGCTCAACACCCGATTGCCACCGATACCCTCATTGGCAATCGCGTTATGGCTGTAACCGCTGTTTTGCATCAGGCGTCGCGCCAGATGACCTGGCCAGCCGCGCACATCAGGCGTGGCAGTAATCGAACCGTCGGTAATAGAGTCGCCAAACGCAACTATGGTTTTCGCAGCAGCATCGCTTGCCAGCAAGATCGCACTGACCATCGGCCTCACCGCAAGCATAGTGGCGCCTTCCCACACCGCCGCCTGCGTGGTATCGCGTTCCTTGATGCTCGCCGCCTGAATACCGCCCAGTCCAGGCGGCAACTCGGTGTCGATAGGCAGATAGACGCTAACGATCACCGCATCGGCAGATTTAACAGGTAGGTCAAGCGGATCGCTCAATGCCGGCGCGCCAGCAGGAATCGTCAAACTGCTTTGCCCGCCAAAGGTTACGCGGCGTAACGTACCCGCACGCACAGTCAGACCGGCATCGGCGATGGCCACTGATACCGCGCCGAGCGACAAGGCGGTTTTCCCGGCTTCATTGGAAACGCGCAGTGCTATGCGCTCTCCACCTCGACTGAGTGGCATGCGAAAGCGAACCGTGCCCTGCACGATCTTTGGCGACGGGATCACGACACCGGGTGGTGGTGGCCCGAAAGCCGTCAGATCGGGATGTTGCATAGGGCTGCTGGCCCAACTGGCAATCCAATGTGTATCGGCCGCGTGACTGGTGAGTGTCGCAAGGATTGCAAATAAAAATAGAGGCTAGTGTGTTTGATTAAACGCATGAAATTTATTCGCGACTTGTCACACTCTGTTACGGCGTGCAATGTCACCCAGATACTGGCCGCTAGGTTTCACGGTACGTTGTTGTGTCTTGCGATCCACCGCCACCAGGCCAAACTTGGGCCGATAGCCGAAAATCCATTCAAAGTTGTCCAGCAATGACCAGTGCATGTAGCTGCGCACATCAATTCCGTCAGCAAGACAACGTTCCACGCCGGTCACCGCACGCTTGATGTATTCAATGCGCTGCGTATCGTCTTCGGTGGCAATGCCGTTTTCGGTGACATACACCGGTTTGCCGGTTGCTTTTGCTGCGTAACGGATAGTGCCTTCCAGGCCTTCCGGATAGAACTCCTCGCCCATCTGCGTCAGCGCAACGCCGGCCTCCGGTGCAATCGGACCCTCTTTGCCGATACGTGAACGGCCATAGGTCTGCACACCAACGTAATCGCTTTGTGCAGCGGCTGCCAGCCAAGGCTCATACACTTCTGCGCGTTTGCGATCACGCTGACTGTCGGGACCGACTGCCTGATCGTCGACGATGGCAAGGTTCACGCCTACCGGAAAGTCACCACGACCGGCCTTGATCGCCGCATATCCCTTGTGATGGGCAGCCAGCAAATTGGGCAGCATTTTTTTCGCATCGCCGGCCGTGAGAGCCGAGAATCTATCTGAACCTGCCATTTTGGCCGCATTCGCCAGCATGATCGCCTGAACTTCATACATTGATTTTGGCAAACCCAGCCAGCCGAACAGCAACCCCAGGTTGGGTTCATTCAGGGTGGAAGCGACTGTAATCAGATCGCCGAGGTGCGCTGTGGCGCGCTCACAGAAGCGGGCAAACAAGTCTGGAGATTGAGCATCTTCCCAACCACCCCGTGCTGCAAACCAGCGTGGTGTGCTGAAGTGATTAAAAGTCACCATGGGCGCAAGCCCAAATTCGTGACAGGTGGCAATCACCTTGCGATAGTGATCCAGCTCGGCAATCAGATACTCGCCCGGTGCTGGCTCGATACGTGACCACTCAAGCGAAAAACGATAACTGTTGAACCCCAGCTGCGCGACCAGAGCGATGTCATCACGGTAACGATGATACTGATCGCAGGCATCACCGGAACTTTCAGCATAGATCGTCGGATTGGTGTGCTCGAGATGCCAGATGTCACTGTTGGTGTTGCCGCCTTCCACCTGGTGACCGGCAGTGGACACACCCCACAGGAAGCCCTTGGGATACCCGGACGATCCACCTGTACGCGCTGCCGCCTGCACACCCGTCGCCGCACCAACGGCAGCCAACCCGGTCAGCGCAAGTAAATCACGCCGACTCACAGAAATAGTCTTGTTCATGGTAGCTCGCCATATCAATTGTTGTTACAGCAACGGCAACCAGCCGTTGAGATAGCGCCGCTGGTCATATCGATATTGCCGTCGTCGCGCGTGACATTTGCAGTGAACGGTGAAGTGAAAATACTCAAAGCCAGATTTCCATCAGACAATCAAGCGCGGCTGGCAAGGCCGCGCTTTGTCCATCGTCAGAATCGCACTTCCACCGAACCGCCCACCGTGCGCATTGCCTCGCGATTGCGCCAGTTCACGTAGGAACCTGCATCAGCGAAGGGCAGCCCGAGGATGGCATTGTTGAAGTTCTGATCGAACAGATTGCGGGCAAAGATGGCCACGCGCCAACTGCCATCGGCGGCACCGATACCGGTGGAAGCGTTGACAATGCCGTAGCCCGGCTGAATGGTGTCCGGATTGGCCACGGAGTTCTGTGTCTCGCTGCGCGAGGCCCAATTGGCCGAGAAATCAAACTTCAAACCGTCTGTGATTGACCGGTCGTAGTTCATACCCAGCACGCCAGTGATCTTGGGTGCACCGGGAAGCGGCTCGCCCTCAGCCTGGAACAGCGGCGTGCCGGCCGTCGATCCGGGCGCGTTACAACGCGCTGCAGCTTGACCCCGCTGAACAATGGGCGTCGGGCAGGTGGTAATGTAATCCGTGAATTTTGCATCCGAGTAAGTCAGCGATGCGTTCACCGTCAAATTAGCTGTCGGGCGAACCGTCAACTCCAGCTCGAAACCCGTCGCCTTGGCGCCACCGGCATTCTCGGTGAGGAATTCCGTTCCATTGAACACGGAGGTTTGCAGGTCTGTGTACTTGTCGTAAAACGCATTGACGTTGACCGTCAGTGTTCTGTCGAAGAACTGCGTCTTGGCGCCGATGGTCAAGTCGTCCACGGTCTGTGCCGCAACCAGACTCTTGGTTCCGGTCAGCCCAGAGAATGTTACCGTCGGGCCCAGATAGCCACGTGCCACAGTGCCATACAACAGCACATCTGGCGTCAGCTTGAAATCCATACCCAGACGGCCGGAAGTACTGGTCTTTGAAACGTCGTCAGTTTGCAGCGCGCGTGCCGAATACGACACCGTACCGGATGGCCCCGTGCCAAACGGTGGCGGCGGATTGAACGGCGGCAACGTCGGATCAATCGTCGAAAAATTCTCGGAACTTACCTTGTCCTGATTAATCCGTAAGCCGCCGATCAGGCGCAGTTGCTCCGTCAAGCGAAAGCTGCCATCAGCAAACAGTGCCGCACTGTCGCTGGTGGTGCGCGTGACGTTTTTACCAGCAGTAATGGAGATCGTAGGGAAGGAATTAAATGGCTGAGCAGGACTCAAGGTCGCGCTTTGACCATCTCCCAAGCCGGTCTCCTGCCTGGAGAAAAAAGCACCCGCCACATACTCAAGGTTATTGCCGCTGGGAGAAGTCAAGCGTAGCTCCTCCGAGAAGAAACGCCTGGTTTCACCTGGGGCATTGGCTTTGAACTTGGTATACGGCGCGCCGTCGATGGCATAGGTATACGGGTTCTCTTTCTGCTGGCGAAAAGCACTCAAGGAAGTCAGCCCATACTCACCTAACCCCCAGTTCAGCTCAAGTGATGCACCGGAGTTTTCGACGTCATAGAACCCCGCGCCATTCTCAATGGAGACTTCGTTTTCCGGGCCCGGCACAACACCCAGCGCCGCGAGGTTGACGAATGGCAGTGCGAACTGCGCTCCAGGCGCCAACTTGTTGAGGGTCCATATCTGGCCTGGGCCTTCTTGTTTCCTGCGTGAATAATCACCGATGACATAAACACTGAAGGTTTCGCTGGCCTCCCACAGGAATTTGGCCCGGGCGCCATAGCGGTGCTGCCCGCCCCACACTTCGTTACGCACCGTGTTGCGGACATAACCATCATGATCACGATCAAATACATACAGATTGAACGCTGAATTGCTGCCGGTAGGAATATTCAATGAACCATTGATGTCGCGCTCGCTCAACTCGCCATAGGATGCGAAGAAACTGCCGCCAAACCTTTCGAGGTCTGGTCTGACTGTAGTAATGGAAATCACGCCGGATGAGGCATTCTTGCCGAACTGCGTGCCCTGGGGGCCCTTCAGGACTTCAATGCGTTCCAGATCGCCAAGACTCTCGACCGGGCTACCGATGCCGGTGACAACACCATCGACGACCAAACCGACTGGCGATTCTGAGGCACTGCTAAACCCACCCAAGGTACCGACACCGCGCACGCGAAAGCCGCTGTCGTTGGGCGAGGTGCCAAACTGCACGCCTGAAAATCGCATTGGGAAGATCAGTAATATTCTGGATGCCGCTGGCTTCCAGCTGCTCGGCGCCGATCGCCGATACCGCCAGTGGCACGTCCTGCAAGCGCTGTTCGCGCCGGGTCGCCGTTACCACGATCTCTTCAAGAGCAAGTGAATCGGTGCCGGCTCCCTGCGGCGTCTGCGCATGGATGGCAGAAGACCACCCAACCATCGTGACGGCAGCGACACCAAACATGGTGGAGTAATTCCTGATCATAAATTCCCTTAATAATTGATGAATCTAGTTGTGTGCGGAACGCCTGATGCAGGCGCACCTCAGGCTGTACGTTTGGACGGAGTGCTTCTCAGAACCGTTGCGTAAAGGCTATATCCGGGACCCGAAGCGGAGAAGTCGCTTTAACGGACGGCAGGTTTCGGCGGCGCCGAATGGCCAGATCACCCATCACCGCCGCAGACAGGTGTACCCGCTCAGAAATGGTCCAGATCATTCGCAATGGTGATATCACCACGAAAGTTCCGGCGTATCCCGGCACGATATCGCGTCAGATCGGCGTCATCGGTTGAGCCAGGCGCCACATGGGTAACCACTACATGTCTGACGTTGGCACGAGCGGCCATCTGGCCGACCATTTCTGGCGTCAGATGATGTGTGGACAGATGCTCCTGCATGATCTTGAAGCGTGCCTCAGGAATCTGGGGGTTGCTTCGGCGCACGGTATCAAGCGCCATATCCACATCTATCATCTCGCTGACCAGCATATCGGCGTTCCGCGCCAGCTTTTCAACGGCTGTACTGGGCCCGGTATCGCCGGTATAGACGACGGACTTCCCGGGCATGTCCATGCGGAAGGAAAGCGATTTATAGCGTTCGGCCTCGACACTGCCGGGGGCAAAACTGTAGTGGCTATTCTCGGCCGCAGTTATCGTCAGATCACCCATGCTGATCTTCGAGCCATCGACCATTTCGATCGTTCGTACCTTCTCAGATGGTGGAGTGTGCGTCACACCGGAAACGCCCGTACCGATGGCTGCACCTGGCTCCATAAACGCAAGAATTCCATCCACCAGCTGTTTGATTCCCGGTGGCCCATAGATGGTCACCACTCCGGGCGCATCCAGCTGGTAACGCAAGCCCAGCAGCGCCGCCAGCCCGCCAGTGTGATCAAAATGAAAGTGGCTGATGAATATGGCCTGCACCCGACTGACGGGTACGCCTGTTCTGGCGAGCTGCCCGGCAGCGCCATCACCGACATCGAACATATAGGCATCGTTGCCGCGCAGCAGAACGTTGGCCGGTTGCGCCCGCCCGGGATGCGGAACCCGGGCCGCCCATTGTGCCCAGCGTGATGAAACTATCCGCACGGGCAGGCTCTGCCGCACGCGCCGCAGAACTCAGCGTCAGTACTGAGCATGCAGCAAGAAATATGAATCTATGCATCATGGTCATCTCACCGTCTCAGGTTGATATTTTCTCATCACACTCTGCGGCCAGTGGACGCACCGGTGGCGAGCGTCACGCCGATAGCCATCACTTGCAGCGAGAACGTGGCAAAGAGAATTTGAATTACTGCGCAGCGCGTGGATTGAGCAGGCCTCGCGACTTCAGCCAGAGCTGAAACTCATCCATGACCAGGCTCGTCGTCGTACCGGGACGGCCCGTACCAAAACCATGGCCGCCCTTCTCATAGGCGTGCAGCTCGACAGGTCGCTTGGCCCGATACCAGGAATCCACGATGCCAAAGCCGTTTCCGCCGAACAGAGGGTCGTCGATAGCCAGGGCCGCAAACATCGGCGGTGCATCGGCCGGAACCTGGACGGGCACCATCGGGCCATAGATATAGCCAATGAACGCCGGACGTTCATCGGGCTTGCCTTGCAACGCGGCATTGAGCGTGGTCATCGCTCCCGCTGAAAAGCCCATCATGCCGACACGCTTCGGATCGACGCCCCATTGACCTGCCTGCTTGCGCACCAATCGCAGCGCCGCAAGTGCATCCTCGGTTGCACGAGGTTCAGTGATGCTCGGTGCTTTATTGGGGTCGATGGGCTGTTCCCGCATCATCTTGTCCATTGCTGAAAACGCCTCCTTGTCGTCTGCTGGAGTGGGACGCAGCCGGTACTTGAGGACAAAAGCGGCAATACCCTGATCAGCCAGTCGCTTTGCAACGGCCCACCCTTCTTCATCCACCGCCAGAATCATGAAGGCCCCTCCTGGCGCCACGACCACAGCGGCACCAGTGGCTTTTGTCGGATCCGGCAGGAACGGTGTGAGGGTCGGCCGCGTCACATTTCGCAGAGCATATTTGCCTGCAAAACTGACCCAGTTTTCCGTGCTGGAACTGCCTTCGCGACTGTCAGGATAAAGAGGAATCGCATTGGGCTCCGGCGGAGCCTTGATCGTTGTGGGTGCCGGAAATTGCGCCGCAGCGGAAGTGGCGATGCAAGCAGCAGCCAGGACAAGCAGGCGCTTCATTGTTCAATTCCCCTTGTTGAATGGTCCGTAACTTATGCGCGGAGGTTACCGCCCGGAACTCGATTTCATCGACGGCAGGATTCGGTGGCGCCGAATGGTCACCCCACGGTCGCGGTGAGTACGCCGGACAACCAGGCCCTGCCCGGGTCGCGATCGCGATAGCGGTGCCACTGAATCATTTCGACCAGACGCGGCATCTCGATCGGCGATGACAGCAACTTGAGCGGCATCATCTCGCAGTAGATATTCGCCAGGCGGCGATGCATGAACGCAATGCGCTCCGTACCGACGAGAAAGTGCGGCACGCTGTTGAAGGTGGTTGCGACGACTTCAACGCGTCGCGCGTGCCCGAAACGCTCGAAAAACCAGGCATCGATGGTCGGTGGGCGCTGCGTGCCGATCCTGGCGACTACGTGCCCCAGTGACAGGCATTGCTCCAGGCTGATCTGATCTCCCAGCAATGTGTTGCCGCTCCAGGCCACACACACATATTCGTCTTCGAACAGGACCTGGGAGGGATGCTCGGGACGGATGAAGTTCCTGGGCAACACGAGGAAATCGATCTCGCCCCGCCCCAGAGCCTCCCACGGCGAATTCTCATTCCCCCGCAGTTCTATCGTGACGCCGGGCGCTTCAAGCCGCAGACGTCTGAGCAGCGGTGGCACAATCACCGTCGATACATAATCCGACATCATGAGGGTAAAGTTGCGAACCGACGTGGCCGCGTCGAACTCCGGACGGATATCAACAGTTGCCTGGACATGCAGCAGGCAGTCACGAACATTTTTCTGCAGACTCTCGCCGAGCGGCGTGGGCACCATGCGGCGGCCAATCTGGGTCAGCAGCTCATCATTGAAAAATTCCCGCAACCGCGCCAGGGCGCCACTCGTTGCCGAGGGACTGAGGTGCAGCCGTTCCGCAGCATGGGTAATGCTCTGTTCGGTGAGCAACGCATCGAGCGCAACCAGCAGATTCAGATCGAGACGGTTCAGATTCATTATTTTCTGCGCCCCTGAGTAACGGACCGACCGGCAGCTTTGACGACTTCTTATTCTTGTCTGTTGCCAACCATGCGCAAATGTCGCAGGTGCCGCTCATTTACGCAATGGACGAAGGCATTACACTGCCCTTTGAACTGCCAGCACATACAGGAAAAACCTTGTCGAGGTGCTCGCCATATACACCCAATACTGATGCCATAGGCACAAAAAAACACCGCAGATCAATCCTTCATGACTCCATCAGGGACTGATTTGACAGCATGATGTGGCTGGAACAATCGCCCCTTTTCTGCAAACAGGACAAATACCAACGCCAACAGGCCACAGCTCAGAGCGCCTGCCACCAGTGGCAGTGTGGAGCCATGGAACTGGCGACCGATCAGCGCTCCCACCAACGCAGCGCCGGTGGTGCTGACAAAACCCTGCAATGAGGCCGCGATGCCGGCGACCGATCCCATCGGTTCCATCGCCATCGTGCCGAAGTTGGCCACCATCAGTCCCACGCAAGCCATCGTGAGCGCCTGCAAGGCGACGAAGGTGGCCAGCCCTTCGAGACCCAATACAACGACCAGAACATGCAGGGAGGTAATCACAATAAACAACAGCAATCCGATCTGCGAGACGATACGCATCCCAATGCGTTCGACGATTCTCGCATTGATAAACGAGGTCACGCCCATCGCCGCCGCACACAGCGCGAACATGGTTGGCATCAGTTCAGGGCGACGGAATACCTCGGCAAAAATCTGCTGAACCATGCCGACATACGCCAGTATTGAACCAAACACCATGGTCATGGATAGCGTGTACAAGAGCGAGGCCCGGTCAAACAACACCCGTCGAGCCGCATGGATAACATGATCCACGCTGAGCGTGAGCCGGTATTCCGGATGCAAGGTTTCCGGCAGACGCAGCAATACCCAGATCCAGACGACAGCGGCAAACACACTGAACATCACGAACAGATAGCGCCAGGGTGCTACGAACAGAACCAGCTGGCCAATGCTGGGTGCAATAATGGGCACCATGATGAACACGATGAAGGTCAGCGACATGACACGCGCCATCTGGCGGCCCTCATAGAGATCCCGGACCACAGAGCGCGAGACCACCATGCTGGCGGCCGCGATGCCGTGCAAGAAACGCCAGCCAAGTAACTCAGTGAAGCTGTCCGACACACCTGCCAGCAGCGCGGCTACGCCATACAACGCCAGACCCGTCAACAGCACTGGACGTCTGCCAAAGCGATCCGAGATCACCCCCCAGAACAATTGTCCGAAGCCCAGCCCGATCATGTATGCCGTGACAATCCACTGCGCCCGATTTTCATCATCGAGCCCAAGCTCCTGCGCAATGATCGGTAACGCCGGCAACATCGCATCGACCGCGAGCGCCTGACACGCCATCATTGCTGCGACCAGCACCAGGAACTCGGTGAAACCGATCGTCCTTTTTATTTGAAGGGGTGATGGCGTCTGCATGGCTGGAGTTCTCACACGGGAGACAAACTTGCACTTCTGCCAGGGTAAAAGCAGTCAGATCCAAGTATGCCTTCGCGTTGGAAAAATGGTGGGTTGGGGGGGATTCGAACCCCCGACCAATGGATTAAAAGTCCAGTGCTCTACCAACTGAGCTACCAACCCGTACTGATGAGGCGTGGAATCACGGCCTCAATAAGGGCGCGCATCATACCCGATCAGATTGGCAAATTCACGGCCAATTCAGCCCGCATACGCTGGCTGCCAGCGTTACTCCCTGACCGCCTGATAACGGGTTGGATCGGCCACGCCTGCCATCTGAAAACCCTCGCGTCGCAGGCGACAGGATTCACAGCGTCCACAGGCATGTCCCTGCGCATCGGCCTGGTAGCAGGATACGGTTTGTGCGTAATCGACACCCAGGCTGATGCCGCGCTGAATGATCTGCGCCTTGGTCAGATCGATGAGTGGCGCGTGCACTTTGAACTGGCTGCTGCCCTCCACGCCCGCCTTGGTAGCCAGATTGGCCAGCCGCTCGAAGGCGCGAATGAACTCGGGTCGGCAATCGGGATAGCCGGAATAATCCACGGCATTCACACCAATAAAAATATCCGCGCAGTGCAGAACCTCGGCCCAGCCCAGCGCCAGCGACAGAAATACGGTATTGCGGGCGGGCACATAGGTAACCGGAATTCCAGCCTGCTCCCGTTCCGGCACGGCAATGCTGGAGTCGGTGAGCGCCGAACCGCCAATGCCGGCAAAGTCGATACGCATGGTGCGATGCTCGACTGCATCCAGTACCTGCGCCAAACGATCCGCCGCGACCAGCTCAGCGCGATGCCGTTGGCCATAGTCAAAGCTCACTGCATGGCAGATAAACCCTTGTGTACGGGCAATGGCCAACGTGGTGGCCGAGTCGAGCCCGCCCGATAGCAGCACCACGGCATGTTTGTTTTTCATTCTTGCTTATCCGGCTCATTTACCCGGCTTATTTGCCAGGTGTCTCGCCCCACAGCACCTTGTGCAGCTGTACTTGCAGGCGCACCGGCAAGCGGTCACGCAGAATCCATTCGGCCAGTTGTTTATGGGGCAACTGTTCATAGCTGCAACTGAACAGCACCATACAGCGCTCGTTCAACTGGTATTTCCGCACTTGCTCGCAGGCCCAGTCATAGTCGGCCTGATCACACAGCACGAACTTGACTTGATCGCGCGTGGTCAGCAGCGGAATGTTCTCGTAGCGATTGCGCGCCAGTTCACCGCTGGCGGGTGTTTTCAGATCCACCACGCGCACCACGCGCGCATCCACTTCAGCAATATCCATCGCACCACTGGTTTCCAGCGACACCTGATAACCCGCATCGCATAATGCGGTGAGCAAGGTGAAGCAACCCTTCTGCGCCAATGGCTCACCGCCGGTCACACATACATGTTTGACGCCATGCGTGGCCACCTGTTGCAGCACTTCGCTGATGGCCTGCCACTGGCCACCATAGAAGGCATATTCGGTATCGCAATACGTGCAACGTAACGGACAGCCGGTCAGGCGCACGAATACGCTGGGCCAACCCACGGCATCGGCTTCGCCCTGTATGGACAGGAAAATTTCAGTGAGCTTGACGCGCTCGCTGGCAGGCATCGCGCTGCCCGGAATGGCCGTAGTAGACATGAGCGTTGAGTGGACTCAGCGCCCTTCTGCCGTCATCTTGGCCAGTCGCTGCTGCGCCAATCTGGCGGAACTGCTGTCGGCGTACTGGGCAGTGACTTTACTCAAGGCCGCGCGTGCTTCCTTGTAGTTCTTCAGTTCGTAATGCGTATAGCCCAGTTTCAGCAGCGCATCGGGAGTTTTGGCGGAGCTGGGATACAGATCCAGCATGCTCTGGAAGTCGCGCTGCGCCTGCACAAAATCCTTGAGCACGTAATGCGCTTCACCCAGCCAGTAATGGGCATTGTCCAGCAGTTTGCTCTGCGGATGGTTGACGATGAACTGCGTGAACGCGCTGGCGGCTTCGGTGTATTTAGTATCCTTCAGCAAATTGAACGCGGCTTGATAGGCATCGTTGTCGGTTGCCGAGGGCGTGCCATAACCCACCATTGGCGCAGGTACGCTGGTTTTTGCGGTCTCCAGTGTCTGCATGCGCTTGTCCAGATCGGCATACAGATCACGCTGCTGGGTGCGCAGCTTCTCGACGCTGTTCTGCAACTCTTCCAGCTGGCCGCGCAGAGTGCGCAGGTCAGCCTGCAAAGCATCGTCTTTCTGCGCCAGCGTCAGCAGACTCTGATTGTTGATGACGCGCTCGATACGCAGCACGCGACCATCCACTTCCACCAGCTTCTGATACGTCGGGTCCTGCTCGGGAGGCGTGACGCAACCGGACAGCAGCAGGCTGCCCAGCAGCAATGCTGTGTAACCCCTGGTATGACTATGCGTGTGACTGTTCATACAACTCCCGGGCCTTGCTGAAGGTGATGCACTCAGTAGCCGAATTCGACGCGACGGTTTTTGCTGTACGCCGATTCATCACTTCCTGCCACCGCCGGACGCTCTTCGCCATAGCTCAGCGTGGTGAGCTGCGCTTCAGTTGCGCCTTGCAGCAACAACGCACGACGCACGGTCTGTGCACGGCGTTCGCCGAGGCCGATGTTGTACTCACGTGAACCGCGCTCATCGGTGTTGCCTTCAAGGCGAGCTTTCAGGCTGCCATTGGTAGACAGATATCTGGCATGCGCAGCGACCACGGCGTTGTACTCAGGTTTGATATCGGCGCTGTCATAGTCGAAGTACACCACCATGCCAATACGTTCCAGTTCCTGTCGGGCCTGCTGTTCAGCACTCAGTTGCTGACCAGTACCCGTCGTTGTGGCGCCAATCGGCGCAGTGGTGACGCCACCCGTGCTCGGGACTGGTTTCACTGCCGGTCTGCGCCACCTTGGTGGTTTTGCAGCCCGCCAACGCGGTAAGGCCGATCAGAACTGCCAAGCTGATATTTCGCATCGTGATGCTCCTGTAAGTTTCCAGTCAATTTCAATTCAGTAATTTTGCCACAGACTAGGCCCGCAGCGCCCAATTCAGATTCATTCATTTTCCGGCCAGCGGGCCCCAGACTGCTTCGCGCACTTCGCCACTGGTCGCGCCCATTTTCTGCTGCGACCGGCCATCCGTGGAAACCAGCGCCAGCACGCCGCGACCTCGATCCTGAGTGGCGTAGATCAGCTGCGCGCCATTGGGTGCGAAGCTGGGACTCTCATCCTGACGGCCTCTGGTCAGCACTTGCAGCGCATTGCTCTTCATATCCAGCACGGCAATGTTGTAGCCATTGCTGCTTTGATGCACCAACGCCATCTGTCTGCCATCCGGCGACAAACGCGGTCGTGAGTTGTAGCGGCCTTCAAACGTCAGCCGCCTCGGATTGCTACGTGGATCGGATGCACTCACCTCATAGATTTGCGGTGAGCCGGAACGATCTGAGGTGTAGTAAAGCTTGTCACCATCCAGCGACCAGGTCGGCTCGGTATCAATACCGGGATCGAAGGTCATGCGCGTCAATAGCTGCGAGGCCAGCTCCAGCGTGTACACATCCACATCACCGTCCTTGCGTGACAGCGTCAGCGCCAGCTTCTTGCCATCTGGCGACCACGCGGGTGCGCCGTTGATACCCGCACGCGCCGACACCCGGGTGCGGACGCCGGTAGTCAGCGCTTGCACATAGATGGCTGCTGCCTTGCCTTCGAATGAAACATAGGCAAGCCGTTGGCCATCGGGTGACCAGGCCGGCGACATGATGGGTTCACTGGAGTTGGCAATGACGCGCGGGTTCATGCCGTCGGCATCGGCGACGGTCAACTTGTAACGCTGGCTGGGTGGGTTGCCTTCCACATTGAGATAGGCAATACGCGTGGAGAAAACGCCCGGAACTCCGGTGAGCTGTTCGTAGATGGCATCGGCGATGCGATGTGCGGTGGCGCGCAAGGCGCTGCTGCTGGCAGGAATGATCGTGCCCAGCAGACGCTGGCCATTGAGCACGTTGTACAGCTCGTACTGCACCTGGAAACGATCAACCCCATCGGGAACCAGCTTGCCCACAGCAATGAAATTACTTTTCAGCAAGCGCCAGTCGGCGAACTGGATCTGATCACCCGAACTGGGTTGCTCCAGCATGTCGCGTCGTTCCAGTGGCGCAAAGCGACCGCTGCGGCTCAGATCGTTGGCGACGACTTCGGCGATATCCACCGTGGGCTTGAGCGGACCCGGCGCATTGAAGGGCACAATCGCAATCGGAATAGCGTCGTTCAGTCCTTGAGTGATCTCGATTACCAGCTCAGCCTGCGCCCTCAAGCCAAGCAACAGTCCGGCTACACACAGAACAGCACGCATCACGGGCATCATTTGCTTCATTAGTACTCGGCCTATTCGCTTGGTTTGAAAATAAACGCCAGGTTGCGATCAAACAATCGTGCATCCGGCGGTGTAGGCAGCGGTGAAGCGGCCTGCACTGCGGTTTCAATCGAGGTTCGTACCGCCTGATCACCATTACAGCGACCCAGCGCCACCGACAACACCGTGCCACCGGTAGCCTGCGTCACCTTTACTTCGCATTCCAGTCCCGCTTTCGCGGTGGGGGGCTTGATCCAGCTGCGGATCACTTTCTGCTGGATCAACGCGATGTACTGATTCAGCAACCCCGCATTCACCGCATTGGCCCGCCCTTCTTCGGCAGCGAGTTGCGCACTAAGTTCAGCCTCACGTGCTTTTTGCGCCTTCGCTTCGGTATCAGCCTGCCGTCTGACTTCAGCATCGCGTTGCTTTTGCTGGATGTCAGCCAGACGTTGTTTCTCGGCTGCCTGCTGCTGCTTTTTCTGCTCCGCTGCAGCGGCGTTGCGCTTTTCAGTCAATTGCTGCTGCTTTTCAGTTTCGGCACGCATTTGCTCCTGCTCCCGAAGCAATTCCTGTTTCTGCTCTTCCTGCTGCTTGCGCTCTTGCTCCTGCCGTTTTTCCAGCGCGGCCTGCTGCGCCAGTGAATCATCTACTTTGGGTTTGGCTGGCGCCTGGCGCGCGAGTTGATTCAAGGTGGCGCGATCCACCATAACCGCCTTGATCGCCAGTTGCGGCACCACCGTTTGCTGTGAGCTCCAGCTGAACCCGATCAATAACAAGCCCAGCAGCGCATGGATGCCCAGCGCACCACTTAAGTATTTGAACTGGTCTAATGTTTCCAGTCGGTTTGCAGCGTCGCGCTCATCAGTTATTGCGTCTGGCTCTGGCGGCGGTCGCGGGGTCAGTGACAAAACCCACCTGCTCTGCGCCGGCACGTTGCAACAACACCATGCCCTGCACTACTTGCCCATAGGGTACGGCGGTATCTGCCTTGACCAGTACCGTAGTCTGCGGTGCACGCCGTAGCACGGCGGACACTCGCTGCGTCACCGTATCGGCATCGATGGCAGTATCCGGATTGCTGCTGATACTGAGATAGTACCGACCTTGTTTATCCACACTCAGGATCAGCGGTGGCTGGTCATTGGGTTTCAAGGCTTCGGCGCCGGCTTTGGGCAAATCGACCTTGATACCCTGCGACATCATCGGCGCAGTGAGCATGAAGATGATCAGCAGCACCAGCATCACGTCGATATACGGCACGACGTTGATTTCACCCATCAGTTTGCGGCCACGACGCATGGCTCAGGCTTCCTTGCTCGCTGTATTGCTCGCGGCGGGACGCGACGTGGCGTGACGCTGCAGGATAGTGGACAGCTCTTCCACGAAGGTGTCGTAACGCAGTTCGAGACGACTGACCTGATCGGCATAACGGTTATAGAAAATCACCGCCGGAATCGCCGCAAACAAACCCATGGCCGTGGCAATCAATGCTTCGGAAATGCCCGGGCCCACTTGCGCCAGCGTGACTTGCGCAGCATTACCCAGACCATAGAACACACTCATGATGCCCCACACCGTACCGAACAGGCCAACATAGGGACTGGTGGAGCCAATGGTCGCCAGCATCGCCAGACTCTTTTCCAGACGATCAGTTTCTTTGAGCAACGCAGCGCGCATGGCGCGACGACTGCCTTCAATGATCTGGTCGGCGCCGATGGCGCCATGCTGGCGCATGCGACCGAACTCGCGAAAGCCGGCTTCGAAGATGCTGGCCACACCATGCACGCTGGCCTTACGTGTTTCCAGTTTGCGATAGATGGCGGTGAGATCACCGCCGCCCCAGAACTCTTCTTCAAATTTGTCGGCTTCGGCGCGTGTCTGCGTCAGTTCCGAACGCTTGCGCAGAATGATCATCCATGAATACACCGAGGCCGTCAGCAGCAATACCATCACCAGTTGCACGACCAGGCTGGCATTGCGCAACAATTCAAATACGGACAACTCATTCATTCGCTTTCAGACTCCTGACAATTACTTCGGGCATGGCTCTGGGTTTGAAACTGCCGGCATCAATGCAGGCCACCCGGATCTTGCTGTCCATCAACAACTCGCCCTCTGCCGTTTCACGATAGATGTGTTGCTCAAAACTCAGACTGACCTTGCCGATGTCGACAATGCGGCAGTGAATCTGCAACAGATCACCGTAACGGGCCGGACGCCGGTAATTGGCTACCACCTGCGCTACGACCATGAGCACACCGTGTTGTTCCTTCAGCGGCAGTTGTTCAATGCCCAGCGAACGTAACCATTCAGTGCGCGCCCGCTCCAGAAAGCGCAGATAGTTGGCGTAGTACACCACGCCACCGGCATCGGTATCTTCCCAGTACACCCGCACTGGCCAGGTGAATTCCAGACTCACGCGTCGTCTCCGCTGAACAAATCTGGCGTACTCTCATTCGGCGTGGCTCGTTCCGGCAGTTTGAGGCCAAAGTGCAGATACGCGCTGCGTGTCGCCATGCGGCCACGCGCGGTACGCATCAGGAAGCCCTGCTGGATCAGGTACGGTTCAATGACATCTTCAATGGTGCCGCGTTCTTCACCCAGCATGGCCGCCATGCTTTCCACGCCCACCGGCCCGCCATCAAACTTTTCCATGATGGCCAGCAGCAGTTTGCGGTCCATGACATCGAAGCCCTGCGGGTCCACATCCAGCATGTCGAGTGCGCCTTGCGCCACCGCCGCAGTGACCTGGCCTGAGGCTTTGACTTCAGCAAAGTCTCGTACGCGACGCAGCAGGCGATTGGCAATGCGCGGCGTGCCGCGTGAGCGCAGCGCGATATGCCGCGCGCCTTCAACATCCATCGGCACGCCCAGAATGGTGGCCGAGCGCTGCACGATATAGGTCAGATCCGCTTCGCTGTAGAACTCCAGACGCTGCACGATACCGAAACGATCGCGCAGCGGTGAGGTCAGCAAACCCGCACGCGTGGTCGCGCCAATCAACGTAAAGGGCGGCAGATCCAGTTTGATGGAACGCGCCGCCGGCCCTTCACCGATCATGATGTCGAGCTGGTAGTCCTCCATCGCCGGATACAGGATTTCTTCCACCACCGGACTGAGGCGATGAATCTCGTCGACAAACAGCACATCGTTGGCCTGCAAATTGGTCAGCAATGCAGCGAGATCACCCGGCCGTTCAATCACCGGCCCGGAGGTCTGCTTGAGACTCACGCCCAGTTCATTGGCAATGATGTGCGCCAGCGTGGTCTTGCCCAGACCCGGCGGCCCGAAGATCAACACGTGATCCAGCGCTTCGCTACGTTTGCGCGCCGCCTCGATGAAAATTTCCATTTGCGTGCGCACGCTGGGCTGACCCACATAGTCAGCGAGCTTTTTCGGACGCACCGCGCGATCGTAAGTGGCGTCTTCGCCCTGCTCACCGGCGGCAATGATGCGGTCTTGCTGGATCATTATTTCTGCACCGCAGCCTTCAGGGCATGACGAATGATTTCTTCCACACTGCTGACAGCGGGATCAATGGCTTTCAGCAGCCGGGTAATTTCCACCGGCTTGTAACCCAGCGCCACCAGTGCGCTGAAGGCTTCGCTGTGCGCGCCCGCGCCGGTTGCGCCTTCGACTTGCAGGAACTGCGGCAGGCTGGTCAACTCTCCAAAACCTTTCACCCGATCCCGCATCTCAATCAGCAGGCGTTCAGCGGTCTTGCGCCCCACGCCGGGAATGCGCACCAGCGAATCGGCATCCGCTGCCGCAACACACATCAACAGCTCATCGACATTAATGCCGGAGAGAATCGACAGCGCCAGCTTGGGGCCAATGCCGGAGACTTTCAGCAGCTCGCGGAACATGCGGCGTTCGCGTTCAGCGCCAAAACCAAACAGGATATGCGCATCCTCACGCACCACCAGATGCGTAAACAGATGCACTTCACTGCCGGTGGCGGGCAATCCGTAGAACGTGGACATGGGCGCATCCAGTTCATAGCCCACACCACCCACTTCCAGCACCAGTTGCGGCGGTGACTTGGCCACCAGCTTGCCACGCAGAAACCCGATCATCGTCTTGCCCCTGCGCTCAACAAACTTTGCAGTCGCCGTGAATGCGCATGACACAGCGCGACGGCCAGCGCATCGGCCGCATCGGCGCCGAGTTCACCATTCAGTTTCAGCAAGCGTTTGACCATCAGCTGTACCTGGGATTTTTCTGCTGCGCCGGTGCCGACCACAGCCTGCTTTATTTCGCGAGGCGCATATTCAAACACAGTGGACACACAAGCAAATGTTGCGCTCAACGCCACGCCCCGCGCCTGACCCAGCTTCAGGGCACTGTCGGCGTTGCGATGCATGAATACTTTTTCAATCGCCACTTCATCTGGCTGATGCTCGGCCACTACCGACGACAGCCCCGCAAATATCTGTCGCAAGCGGGCCGGAAAATCACTGCCCTCGGCGCGAATGCCGCCGCTGGCCACATAGCGAACCTGGCTCGCCTCGCAATCCACGATGGCAAAGCCGGTGATGCGTGAACCGGGATCAAGACCCAGAATCCGTGCGCGCAACCCCAGCGTGACTGGCGCAGCAGCCGGGCGCAGATCATCCAGGCTTTGCAAACGATGCGGACTGCGACGGACACGACGTGCTGCAGGCGCACGGCTAAGCGCCATGAAACTTCCCCGCAGCACACACAGTTAAGAACAAAATCCACACTCCAGATAAGCAGGCATACGCTTGACCATTGCAAGCCTCGCGTATGATAGCGGCATTGCCGAAGTCTGTGGATCAATGCTTGACCCCGACACCTGCCCCTCGCGAACTTGACTCACCCGCACTGCATGCTGCGCTAGCGGCGGTAACGGCCGCAGTGAGTGCGGCTGCCAGCAAGGATCTGGCGCGTGCCCGGGCCATCGCTGCCATCGTGCAGCCACTGGGCGTGGATGACGACATCGTCATCGGCGCGTTGCTGTATCCCCTGCTCGAAGCCGGCTGGCTGGACGAAGCCAAAGCCGCGGAACTGACCAGCACCAATGCCGCACGCATCGCCCGCGACAGCGTGCGCCTCAAACAGTTTGAAGCCACCGGCGCGAGCGGCGGCCCACGCTCGGCATCGCAGGCCGAGTCGCTGCGCAAGATGCTGCTGGCCATTGCCTCGGATGCGCGACTGGTATTCATCCGGCTGGCCGACCAGCTCAATCAATTGCGCAATGCCAAGTCGCTGCCCGCTGCCGAACAGGAAAAGCTGGCACGCGAGACCCGTGAGATTTTTGCACCGCTGGCGAATCGCCTCGGCATCTGGCAACTGAAGTGGGAGCTGGAAGACCTGGGCTTTCGTTATCTGAACCCGGAAGCCTACAAACGTATCGCCGGTTGGCTGGTATCCAAACGTGCCGACCGCGAACGTTACATCAATGAGGTTCAGGCCGAGCTGCGCGCCGCGCTGGACAAAGCCGGCGTGCACGCGGAAATTGCCGGACGGCCAAAACACATCTACAGCATCTGGCGAAAAATGCAGCGTAAGGGACTGAATTTTGAACAGATTTATGATGTGCGCGCGATGCGGATTCTGGTTGATAGCGTGGCCAACTGCTATGCCGCGTTGGGCGTGGTGCACAGCCTGTGGCCGTTCATTCCCGGCGAGTTTGACGACTACATTGCCACCCCCAAGGACAACCTGTATCGCTCGCTGCACACGGCGGTGATCGGTCCCGGCAAGCTGCCGCTGGAAGTGCAGATCCGCACTCGTGACATGCATGAACATGCCGAACTCGGTGTGGCCGCCCATTGGAAATACAAAGAGGGAAGCCACAAGCCGGGCAGTCGCGGCGATCCGGCCTATGAACAGAAGATTGCCTGGCTACGGCAAATTCTCGATCCTGCAGAACACGCGGGAGATAAAGCCGAGTCGGAAACCGACTTTCTGGAGCGCATGCGCGCCGAGCTGTTCGAGGACCGGGTGTATGCCCTGTCACCACGCGGCGAAGTGGTTGATTTACCCAGAGGCGCAACGCCGCTCGACTATGCCTATCACGTGCATACCGACCTGGGGCACCGCTGCCGGGGCGCAAAAATCAACGACCAGATCGTGCCACTGACCTGTCAAATCAACAATGGCGACACGGTGGAGATCATCACCGCCAAACAGCCACACCCCAGTCGTGACTGGCTGGCGCCGTCGCTGGGCTTTCTGGTGTCGCCACGCAGTCGCGCCAAGGTGCGCGCCTGGTTCCGCAAGCAGGACGAAGGCCAGAACGTCGTTCAAGGCAAACAGATGCTGGAGCGCGAACTGCAACGTCTGGCGGTGAATTCAGTCACCCTGCCCGAGCTGCTGGAAGAACTGCACCTGCCCAATGCCGAGGCGCTGTATCAGGCGCTGGGCGAAGGTGAAATCACGGCCGCACAGATCAGCGGTGCGGTACAACGTCGTGCCCGCCCACAGGAACTCAGCGACACCTTGATCCGCAAGCAGATCAGAACCAAACCCATCGAAGGCATCCGCATTGATGGCGTGGGCGATCTGCTGTCGAACTTCGCCCGCTGCTGCCGCCCCGTACCGCCGGAAGCCATCGTTGGCTATATCACCCTCGGTCGCGGCGTCAGCATTCACCGCAACAGCTGCGCCAGCTTCAAACGACTGCTGGAAAAAAATCCGGAACGCGTTATCCCCGTGGACTGGGGCAGCAGCGCCGGCCAGGAATTCGGTGTGGATATTCTGGTACGCGCCTACGACCGACGCGGCCTGGTACGCGACATCAGCGCCGTACTCACCGACGCCAAGCTCAGCATCCAGGCCATGAACACCCTCACCCAGAAAGATGGCGTCGCCGACATGCAGCTACGCATCGTGGTGCACAACCTCGAAGAACTGTCCGGTGTGATGGGCCGGATTCAGGGACTGGCGAATGTGATCAGTGTGCGACGCAAAAGCTGATCACCTCCGGCGCACCCGCCGCGAACAATTGAGCATGAAGCACAGAGGCGTTCTGTCCAATCTGCTCGACTATTGCTGATGAACAACTGGTGGCGTAGCCTCGCCTGCGGTCAGCCCTTGGTTCGGTTTCAGCAACTATGACGTATAGGGAGAGGCGCTATGATCGACTTCAACGCGAAGAAAGTCTGTCTTGTCAGCTTGGCCATGCTCTTGATCGGCATAGCCAGCTGTGGCGGTGGCGACGATGAAGAAGATGATGAAGATGAAGTGTTCGACAACGATACGGATCTCACCGGCTACTGGACGGGGACGGTAACGCCGGATGGCAGAACTGCTGGAAGTGGCGTGTTGTTTGTAGGCTCCGATGGCAAATTTGCCATTGAGAGTCCACATGGTCTGCTGATTGGTACCGGCGATACTTCCGGTAATTCTTTTTCTGCAAATGCTACTGGTTACGCACCACCCAATAGCCTGTTCACCAGCGGCATTTTTTCGGCTGCGTTTTCACTGAATGGCTCGGTTCCGGCGCGTGTCATCACGTCCCTCTCCACGTTGACAGGTAGCTACAGCAGTGCTGTGGCACGGGAAAGCGGCACAATTTCATTTACGTATAACCAAACCATCTCCAACCGGACGGCATCTCTGGCGGCAGTGACGGGTAACTACTCGGCATTGGTCGGTGGCTCAACCTTGAGTTTGGTCATCAACAATAGCGTAATGACCTTCAATGCGAGCACTGGCTGTACCGGCACAGGCACTATTCAAGTAGCCGATGCCGCACACAACTATTACAGCTGGACGCTTACATTTGGCAGTACCTGTCCCATGATCGCCGGGCAGACCGCAACTGGCATCGCTACCATGCCATCGACCATATCATTCCGGATGTGGGGGCAGGGACCATCGTTTCCGTTCGCGTTCTTGTTTATCAGGTGACTACGAAGGATTGGCACAGGGCTGTCGGAGCGCAAGTATTGAGCCACGCCTTTGCTCGTAAAAGACATGCGTGCCTAACAAGTGGGCTCAAAAATAAAACATGGTGCAGCTAGCACCCCGTTTTTGATGGCCTTATCTATTCAGCCCTATCTATTAGGAAAATCGATCGCGATCTTGTCCGCCGCCAGTGCTGCTTCATGCAGTGCTTCCGACAAGTGTCGGATGCGCATGAATCGTGCGCTGGAAGTCTTCGGTGCTGGCCGAGTATTCCATTGCCAGCACGGCTTCGGCGATCAGTTCACCAGCCATCGGGCCGATGATGTGTACGCCCAATACTTCGTCGGTATCGGTGGCGGAAATCATCTTGCAGAACCCCACTGGAGCTTCCATTGCGCGTGCACGGCCACTGGCCATGAACGGGAAGGAGCCGATCTTGTAGGGACGACCGCTTGATTTGACCTGCTGTTCAGTCTGACCAACCCAGGCGATTTCCGGAGCGGTGTAGATCACTGACGGGATGATGTTGTAATTCACTTCGGCATGTTTTCCGGCGATCAGGTCGGCGACCACCACGCCCTCTTCCTTGCCCTTGTGCGCCAGCATCGGGCCACGCACCAGGTCGCCGACAGCCCAGACATTGACCACGCCAGTGCGGCATTCATGATCCACTTTTACAAAGCCACGTTCGTCGAGTTCAACGCCCGTGCTTTCGCCCAACAGATTGTTGCTGTAGGGCCGACGGCCAATGGCCACGACTACCTTGTCCACAACGACGCTTTGTTCACCACTGCTATCGGTGTACTTCAGGGTCACACCGTCCTTGCCCTTGCTGGCGGCAGATACTTTTGCGCCCAGCTTCACTTCCAGACCCTGCTTCTTGAAATTCTTCAGTGCTTCGTTGGCCACAGCCTGATCGGCCATGGGCAGGAAGGTATCAAGCGCTTCCAGCACCGTGACCTGCGCGCCGAGACGATTCCACACGCTGCCCAGCTCCAGACCAATTACGCCTGCGCCAATCACGCCCAGACGCTTGGGGACGGCGCTCAATTCCAGCGCGCCCCATGAATCGATAATGTCCTTGCCATCAAACGGCAGGCTCTTGAGTTCAGTGGGGATGGAACCCGAGGCCAGCACCACATGACGCGCGCTGAGCACTTCCACTTTGCCATCCTTGTCGGTGAATTCCACCTTGTTCACGCCGCCTTCGGCCTTGAGCAACTTGCCATGACCCACCAGCGCCGTGACACCCGCGCCTTTCAGCAAACCGGCGATGCCCTGCGTGGAAGTCTTGACGATCTTGTTCTTGCGCGCCTGCATGGTCGCGACATCGAACTCGACGCCACTGAGCTTGATGCCGTGCAGATGCGAACTCATGCTGCGCGCGGTGATACAGCTCGGACGATTCCAGCAACGCCTTGGACGGAATGCAACCGGCGTTCAGGCAGGTGCCACCGAAGGCATAGCTGCCATCGTGATTTTTCCAGCCATCAATGCAGGCCACTTTCAGTTTGTTCTGGCCGGCGCGAATGGCGGCGGGATAACCGGCCGGGCCTGCGCCGATGACGATTACATCGAATTGTTCGGACTTTGCTGGCTCGGCCATGGAAATACTCGCAGTTGTCTTTACAAATCAAGAGGGCGGTTCACGAACCGCCCCTACTTAGTATGACGCAGAGGCGACACGCGAGTCGCCCTCATGCAAAATCACAGTTGCAACAATAAGCGCGCCGGATCTTCCAGCGCTTCTTTGATCGCCACCAGAAATTGCACCGACTCACGGCCATCGACAATACGGTGATCGTAGGTCAGCGCGAGATACATCATCGGACGGATGACGATCTGGCCCTCAACTACCACCGGACGCTCCTGAATCTTGTGCATGCCGAGAATCGCCACCTGCGGCATATTGAGAATCGGCGTCGACAGCAATGAACCGAATACGCCACCGTTGGTAATGGTGAACGTACCGCCGGTCAGGTCTTCCAGCGCGATCGAGCCTTCGCGTGCTTTCTTGGCGTAGGCACTCACGGCAGCTTCCAGTTCCGCCATGCTGAGATTCTCGGCATTGCGGATCACCGGCACCATCAGACCACGTTCGGTGGATACCGCTACGCCCATGTCGTAGAACTCGTGATACACAATGTCATTACCATCGATGGAGGCATTGACCGCAGGGAACTTGCGCAGCGCTTCAATCGCGGCCTTCATGAAGAACGACGAGAAGCCCAGCTTCACGCCATGCGCTTTCTCGAACTTGTCCTTGTAACGATTGCGCAGCTCGGACACAGCGGTCATGTCCACTTCGTTGAAGGTGGTCAACATGGCGGCGGTGGACTGTGCCTGCACCAGACGTTCGGCAATGCGAGTACGCAGACGCGTCATGGCCACGCGCTGTTCGCTGCGTGCGCCCTTGTTTGCCAGCGTGGCAGCAGGCAAGGCAGCAACCGCAGCTGCCGGCTTGGCCAGGTGCTGAATGACATCACCCTTGGTGACGCGACCATCCTTGCCGGTCGCCGCGACTTCTGCCGGAGCGACTTTGTTTGCTTCCATCATGCTGCGCGCAGCAGGGCCTGACTTGTCCGCCCCGGATTTGTCAGCCGCAGCCATGGGGGCTGCAGCGGGTGCAGCAGGAGCAGCTACTGCCGTAGCGCCCGCTTCCACAATGGCCAGAATCTGGCCACCGGTGACGGTGGCGCCATCAGCAATACGGATTTCCTTGAGCACGCCACTGGCCGGAGCCGGCACTTCCAGCATCACCTTGTCCGTTTCCAGATCCACCAGGTTTTCATCGCGGGTCACGGCTTCGCCCACTTTCTTGTGCCATTTGGCCAGCAACGCATCGGCGACTGACTCAGGCAACTGGGGAACGCGTACTTCAATACTCATGGATCTGACTCTGTGAATTTAGCTGAATATGAAAATGCAATTAGTTCTGTTACTTGGCTTTCAGGCGCGTGGTCTGGCGCAGGCCGGCTTCCGTGCTGTGCGAACGCAACGCCGCATCCAGGAAACCTTGCAGCTCCAGGTTGTGCAACTTGGTAATGCCGGTCGCCGGCGCGGCCGCAGGCGCACGTCCTGCGTACAACAACTGATCCTTGGAGCTGAGCGGTTCCTGTAGCCGATGACGGATCTGGTACCAGCTGCCCTGATTCTGTGGCTCTTCCTGACACCAGACGATTTCACGGGCGTTCTTGTACTTCTTCAGCACCGCCGCGTATTCAGCGGCCGGGAACGGATACAGCTGTTCGATACGCACGATGGCAATGTCATCAATGGCATCGCTACGACGCGATTCGAGCAGATCGAAATATACTTTGCCGGAACAGAACACCACCCGCTGTACCTGATCCACCTTGAGATCATCCACTTCGTCGATGACATTGCGGAAGGTGCCCTTGGTGAGCTCTTCCAGCGATGACACCGACAGCTTGTGACGCAACAGGCTCTTGGGCGTCATCACAATCAGCGGCTTGCGCAGCTTGCGCTTCATCTGCCGTCGCAGCATGTGGAACATCTGTGCGGGCGTGGACGGCACACACACCTGCATGTTGTTCTCGGCGCTGAGTTGCAGGAAGCGCTCCAGACGCGCCGAGGAATGCTCCGCACCCTGACCTTCATAGCCATGCGGCAGGAACAGCGTCAGGCCACACAGACGGCCCCACTTGGATTCACCGGAACTGATGAACTGGTCGATGATGACCTGAGCGCCGTTGGCGAAGTCACCGAACTGACCTTCCCAGATGGTCAGGCAGTTGGGCTCAGTGGTGGAGAAGCCATATTCGAAGCCCATCACCGCTTCTTCGGAGAGCAGCGAGTCGATCACTGCAAATCGCGGTTGCGTGGGCGACAGATGCTGCAGCGGCGTATAGGACTCGCCGGTTTGCTGGTCATGCCACACCGCATGACGATGGAAGAACGTGCCGCGACCGCTGTCCTGGCCGCTCAGACGGACCTCATAGCCTTCGGTCAACAGCGTGGCGTAAGCCAGCGTTTCCGCCATGCCCCAGTCCAGCGCCAGCTGGCCAGCCGCCATCTTCTCGCGATTCTGCACGATACCAACGACCTGGCGATGCAAGCTGATATTGGCCGGCACCGTGATCAGCTTGTTCGCCAGCTCGCGGAGCGCTTCGATCTTGATGCCCGTGGCGGGCGCCTCATTCCAGTCGCCCTCCAGGTACTTGCTCCAGTCAACCGTATGCTGGTTGCCGATCAGGCCGAGGGCCTGTGGCGCCTGCGACTTGCCTTCGTCCATCTCGCTGCGATAGCGCTCCACCATGGCATCGGTATCCGCCAAGGTCAGCACCTTCTCGTTCACCAGACGTTCGGCATACAGCGCCCGGGTGGTCGGTCGTTGACGGATCACCTGGTACATCATCGGCTGGGTGACAGCAGGCTCGTCGGCCTCGTTGTGGCCGATGCGGCGGTAGCACACCAGATCAATCACGACATCCTTGTGGAACTTCATGCGATACGCCAGCGCCAGCCGTGCTACAAAAATGACGGCTTCAGGATCATCGCCGTTCACGTGGAAAATAGGCGCTTCGATCATTTTGGCCGGATCACTGCAATACAGCGTCGAACGCGTATCGCGGGGATCGTGGGTGGTAAAGCCCACCTGGTTGTTGACGATGATATGCACTGTGCCGCCGGTGGCATAACCCCGTACCTGCGACATCTGCAGGATCTCCATGATCACGCCCTGACCGGCAAAGGCCGAATCGCCGTGAATCAGTATGGGCATCACCTTGTCGCCCGCCGTGTCATTGCAACGCTGCTGACGCGCGCGCACGGAGCCTTCCACCACCGGGTTGACCACTTCCAGATGCGAGGGATTGAACGCCAGCACCACATGCACGTTGCCCGCGGGCGTACGAATGTCGGTAGAGAACCCCTTGTGGTACTTGACGTCGCCCAGGCCCTTCAGATGGCTCAGGTCGTACTTGCCTTCAAATTCGGAGAACAGCTGCTGCGGCGATTTGCCCAGCACGTTGACCAGCGCGTTCAGACGACCGCGATGCGCCATGCCAATCACCACCTCCTGCACACCCTGCACGCCGCCCTGCTGGATCAGGTCATCCATCAAGGGAATCAGGCTGTCGCCGCCCTCCAGCGAAAAGCGCTTCTGTGCGGGATATTTAGTGGCCAGATACCGTTCCAGACCTTCGGCCGATGTCAATTGCCACAAAAAAGTCTTGCGCTCTTCAGCCGTGAAGCGCTGATTGAGTCGGCCTTCGGCAAAACGCTCCTGCAACCACAGACGCTCTTCAGTATCAGACATGTGGGCAAACTCAGCACCGATGTTGCCGCAATAGATCTTCTTGAAGCGCGCCACGATGTCACGCAGTTTCAGACGCTTGGCCTTGCTGATGGGCTCAAACGGCACGTACATGTGAAATTCGGAATCCAGATCGGCTTCGCTCAACCCGAAGTAGCCGAGCTGCATCACCTGCGGCTCAGGCCGCTTCATGAGACCCAGCGGATCGATATCCGCAATCAGGTGGCCGCGATTGCAGATCACCTGCACCAGCCGGGCTACTGCGCCCTGCTTCGCCACCAGTTCGTCAGAAACGCCACCCGTACTGCTGGGTACGCCGTGGTGATCCCGAGCGCGTTGAGCGATCGCAGCACGCACCGGGCCGTGCGCCCGTTCAGCCGCGCCCTGACTTAGCGATGCGAAGTAATCGCGCCAGCGTGGTTCAACCGAACCTGGATCATTCAGGAACTGCTCGTAAAGGGATTCAAGATAGGCAGACTGATCTGTCCCTAAGGCAGAGGTTTCGAGCATGGCTCGCAGTAACTCGCTCATTCGCGCGTAAGTCCTCGTTACAATTTGGATAAATGACGGGCGACTGCCCCTTAACAAGGTCGGCGAGTTTAGCCTAAGTATTAAGAAAATGAAAAAATAACACCCATTTTCTGCGAAATGACGCAGTTGCCGCAGGCAGAGGCAGGGGTTCAATCCGGGGCCGAATCGTTGGCAATACTGCTGGGGCCGTGTTGATAAGCATGGTGCCCCGGGCAGGAATCGAACCTGCGACCTGTCGCTTAGGAGGCGACCGCTCTATCCACTGGGCTACCGGGGCATGCCAAATGCGTTGCCAACTGACTGATACAGGCCGGCACAGCGCCAGCCCTGATTCAATATATTCAAATGGCTGAAATTGGTGGAGCGGAGGAGGATCGAACTCCCGACCTTCGCATTGCGAACGCGACGCTCTCCCAGCTGAGCTACCGCCCCACACTTCAGTAGCTCAAAATCTTACCACTATCCGGTGATCGGCAGGCAACACCCGGACACAGATCAGTAGCGCAATCGAATGATGGAAGGTTTGTTCAGACGCGATTCGCTTACCACGAATACTGAACCATAGTCCGGCTCTTCAATGGTCCATTCCTGATCACTGATCTGTCCCAGCAGGGTCTGCAACTGCTCGCGTGACGCCACCAGCATCACAATTTCGCCGGCATGGTTGCCTCGTATATCGTCCCATGCAGGTTTCCAGCTGCCGGAGGCAATAACATTGACCGCCACGCCCATGCGAGCAGCCAGTGGCGCTGCGGTTTGCTGCGCAGGTGAGCTTTCCAGCACGTACACCGCATCAACAGCGCGCCCCGGTTTTGCCTGGGCCAGCAGTTGCACCAGAGCCTCGGCGCGTGCCTTGCCGTATTCATTCAACCCGGGATTGGCTTGCAGTGACTGCTCGACTTCGGCATTGCGAACCAGAACGAACAGGGTGCTGGAGCGTGCATCCAGCAACCAGATTGCCGCAGCGATTACGGCAGCGAGCAGCACCAGGGGCATCAGCAAAGGCAGAAAGAACGGCCGCCGCTTGAACTTCTGAAAATCGGCTTGCATGGGCCAATCATAACACTGGCCGGCGACAGGTCGATGGATGCTGGCACTAATTCACACTGAGCAGATGGTTGTTGGCGGCGCGTTCTGCATCCGTCACATCAATGCAGCAGGATCGCGTAAAGATCCCAATAGTCGTCCAGCAACACATTGACATCTTCTCCGCCCTGCGCTGACAGCGAATCCGTCATCATGGATCGGGTACGCACCGACACCGCACCAATTGATTCAGGCACCGGTACAGTTTCATGGTCGCTGCGGTAAAAAGCATTCGCGCGCAACCGCTGGATGTGCAGTTTAAGGTTGCCCAGTTGACGCGGGCGATCATGCAAGTCACGCAATGCAAGCTGGAGCTTTTGTAACCACTGTTGACATTCTTCGCTCGAACCATACCTGACGTCACCGACCCGTTTGAGATTGGCATCCTTGGCCATGAGCGCCAGACCGTCCTCGCCCAGCCGCATCAGTAACTGCTGGGCATAGGCCAGCATGGCCGTGTTGATGAGACGTTTGCCTTCAATGCTCATGCCAGAAATATCGGGCAAGATTGCACTTGCAAGCGACTCACGTTGTTCTTCCAGGGCGACCAGTTCGGCGCTGGATTTTTCCTGTTGTTGCTCAAGTGGCTCCAGCTGTGACTGAAGTTCGCGGCGCTTTTTTCCATGCCAGAACCAGCGCAGCCCGGTTATCTGTCGCCGCAGAAGCTGGATATGTCCATCCAGAGACTCAACCTGGGAACGCCCATCCAGAATGGACTTCTCCAGCTCGCCGAGCCGGCGCTGGCGGTTCTGGTCAAACTCGATCTGCTGCAACTTGCGTTCACGTTCGCGCTGCTGCTCGGTCAGTTCCTTGCAGAGATCGGCAAGGCAGCCGGTTGCACGCGCCCACAACGCACGCAACTGGTAATAGACCAGCGCCGTATTGCCATTGTCGGGATCGCCGAGAAACTCTTCGAGAGTCTGCAGTCGTTCAATGGATTGCTGGTGAGTCGAGCCCTGCTTCTTCAGTTGCTGTTGCAAGTTGAAGTTATCTTCCTGCAGACGCGAGAACTCTTTCTTGAGCTCAACCCGATTCCAGTAAAGCTGCAACAGTCGCTCATCTTCATCCTTGGGTGGTGTGCCCTGGACGCGCTTGCGCAAGCTGTCGATTTGCTCGTTGATACCCATTGTGCAGCGACGGGCCGAGGCCGTATCAGTCCCCGGCTCGCCAAGTGTGCTGGTGACCACGCGTCAGGCAGTAATCAATCCACTTGTTGAGCATGACATTGCGCAGCCAGCGATCGCCCAGCTGCACAAACAAGGCAGACTTGATGGCAGCCAGCACCTCGTGGCGATGCCAGCGCGCGCAGGCGAGCACTTCCGCCATGCCGGCATCGTGATAGGCGCGCACCTGCAGATCGGGATCGGCAATAACGCCTGCCCCCGTTTCGAACTGGTAGGTCAGGGAAAATGTAGTCGTATAGGGGCCACGTTCCAGCACGCGCATGGTCAGTGGGCAGTCCTGGTCAATGACAGACACCTGCGCGCCGGTCAGCGACCTGAGCCCGGGAACCAGCCGCAACAAACCGATGTAGTTGCTCTCGTACAGGGTCATCAGGCTGACAAAATCGCCCGGACGCGAATTCCAGCAGACCGGCAAAAGCTGGTCATGACTGGGCAGGCGAATGGTGCGGCGAGTCGGTGCACTGAGCATGGTTTGACTATATCACAGCACTTTTTGCTGTCTCTTTTAACGCCGGTGGCCATGCTCGCAATGCGATGTGCCTCACGGCTCAGGTTTCAGGGCGAATAAAGTGTTGCCGGTAGTGTTTGAGCTCGTTGATGGAATCGTGAATGTCATCCAGCGCCAGGTGAGTGGAGGTCTTCTGCAGGCCTTCCAGCACTTTGGGCGCCCAGCGCCGCGCCAGCTCCTTGAGGGTGCTGACATCCAGGTTTCGGTAATGGAAAAACCGCTCCAGCATCGGCATCTGCCGCGCCAGAAAGCGCCGGTCCTGACAAATACTGTTGCCACACATGGGTGACTGGCCTTTATCCAGCCAGTGGCCCAGAAAACTCAAGGTCTTCTGCTCGGCAACAGCCTGCGTAATCTGGCTGTTGCGAACCCGGTCAAGCAGTCCTGAGCCGCCATGCTGCCGCTGATTCCACTCATCCAGACCGCGCAGCACCTCATCCGGCTGGTGAATGGCCAGCACCGGCCCTTCGGCCAGCACGTTCAGATCCTTGTCGGTCACCACCGTGGCGATCTCGATGATGTGATCATTCAGGGTGTCGAGCCCGGTCATTTCCAGGTCAATCCAGATCAGTCGGCTATTATCGGACGAACTCACACTTACTCCCGGGTCACGTGTTCATGGTTTGTTGTCGCTCAACTACGGCAGAATAGCATCTGCTGCCCCGTTATATATTTCAACCAGCCCACAGAACTCAACTCATCATGCCCATGCTGACTTTGCTTTTCATTTTCGCCGTCGTGGCCAGTACCGCGTTACGGCTGTGGCTCACACAACGACAGATGCGTGCAGTCTCGCTGCACCGTGCTGCGGTGCCAACTGCCTTTGCACAAACCGTCACGCTGGCAGAACACCAGAAAGCCGCCGACTACACACTGGCGCGCGCCCGGCTGGCGCAAATCGATACCGTGCTGGGTGCCGTGGTGCTGGTGATCATCACCCTGGGCGGTGGCTTCAACTGGCTGGAAACGCAACTGCGAACTTTGACGCTGCCGCAACCCTGGCACGGTGTTGTGGTGATCGCAGCACTCATGCTGATCCTGACCCTGATCGACTTGCCCCTGTCGTGGATTCGCAGCTTCCGGGTCGAGGCGCGTTTTGGCTTCAATCGCATGACCTCGGCCACCTTCGTACTCGATCTGTTGAAAGGTCTGTTGCTGGGCGCCCTGCTTGGCATTCCGCTTCTATGGGTGGTGCTCACCCTGATGAATTCCGCAGGCAATCTCTGGTGGCTGTATGCGTGGGCAGTGTGGCTGGGATTCAGCCTGCTCATCAGCTGGGCCTGGCCGATTTTTATTGCACCGCTGTTCAACAAGTTCACGCCCTTGCAGGACACTGCGCTGGTGGAACGCATCAGTCAATTGCTGAAGCGCTGTCAGTTTTCTTCAGCGGGTGTATTCGTCATGGATGGTTCGTCGCGCTCCACCCACGGCAATGCCTACTTCACGGGACTGGGTCGCAACAAGCGCATCGTGTTCTTCGACACGCTGGTGCAACGACTGAGCCCCACGGAAATCGAAGCGGTGCTGGCTCATGAGCTGGGACACTACAGTCTGCATCACATCCGCAAGGGCTTGATCGTTTCTGCCATTGTCAGCCTGCTCGGCTTTGCGCTGCTGGGTTATCTGACCGACTGGAGGGGATTTTATGCGGCGCTCGGCGTAGCCCAACCCTCCACACACGCTGCTTTAGTGCTGTTCATGCTGGCTTCCGGTCCTTTCATGTTTTTTGTAACGCCGCTGGGCGCTGCCTGGTCGCGCAAGCACGAATTCGAAGCAGACACCTTTGCGTCACAACATGCGGATGCACGTGAGCTGGTCAGCGCGCTGGTCAAGTTGTATCGCGACAATGCCAGCACGCTGACTCCTGATGCGGTGCATTCACGGTTCTATGACTCGCATCCGCCCGCGCTGGAGCGCATTGCTTTTCTGGAAAGGCTGGCAGCCGCTCGCGCATGAGCAACGATAACGCACGCGTTGTTGAGTGTTATGGACGTCGCGTTGTACTTTTGCTGGCCGATGGCAGCCGTCAGCGTGCCGAAGTGTTCGGCAAGCGTTTGCGCGTCGTCTGCGGTGACTGGGTGCGCATCACCGGTGATGCGAACGGCAACTCAATACAAGTCGTGGAGCAACTGGAACGCAAGACGCATTTCACGCGCACCGACAGCCACGGTCAGGCTGAAGTACTGACGGCCAATATCACGCAGCTGGTGGTGTTGATGAGTGAGCAGCCGGCAAGTGATCCGTTCATCGTCGATCGTTATCTGGCAGGCGCAGAGCTGGGCGGACTGAAAGCGCTGCTGATCGTGACCAAACAGGATCTCGGCCACAGCCCTGTTCTGCACGAGCACATCCGTATCTATCAGCAGGCCGGCTATCCGGTATTCAACGTCTCTGCTCAGGAGGCCATTGGCCTCGCCGACTTGCGGCAAGCCTTGCTCAACGAAACCTCCATGCTGGTGGGGGAATCGGGTGTGGGCAAATCCACACTCACCAATGCGCTGCTGGGCAGCAACATGCAGGCAATTCGTGAGATTTCAGACTCAACTGGCGAGGGCCGTCATACCACTGTGTCATCCGTGATGTTTGACCTGCCGGGTGGTGGCCAGTTGATCGACTCTCCCGGTGTGCGCGACTACGCGCCAGCGCCGGTGAATGATTTGCAAGTTGCGTTTGGCTGGCGTGAATTCACTCGCTACAGCGGGCAATGCAAGTTCAATAATTGTTTGCACCTGCGCGAACCCGGCTGCGCGGTCATCGCCGCGGTGGCAGCCGGTGATATCGACAGCCGTCGCCACGACAGTTACAAACGGCTGCTGAATCTGATGCGCCAGTTGTTGCCTTCATACGAGCGGCGCTGAAAACAGGGCTGCTGCCCTGTTTCAGCCAGTTTCAATAACTGTCAGTGCTTAACGGACATTGCCATTGACGCGACGTGGCTGGCCTTGAGAATCACTGCGCGGCGCATGACTCCCCTCACGACGCTGGCCATTGGCAGTACCGCGTGCGCCGTTGCTGCGTGATTGCGAATGATTGTGCCGTGGCCGGTTGTGTTGCTGAGGTTGTGGCGTCACCGGATTTGCACCCGGAGCACGCGGTGGTGGCGCAGAAATCGCTGGCATGGCTTCACGACGAATGGCCTTGCCAATCAGTCGCTCGATATCCTTGAGCAAACCGGATTCATCCGGAGCAACCAGTGAAACAGCCGTTCCCGTGGCGCCAGCACGACCTGTGCGTCCGATGCGATGCACGTAGTCTTCCGGCACATTGGGCAGTTCGTAATTCACTACAAAGGGCAGTTCCTTGATGTCCAGTCCGCGTGCTGCGACTTCAGTCGCAACCAGTGCACGCACCCTGCCCGACTTGAAACCACTCAATGCTGCAACGCGCGCTGACTGGCTCTTGTTGCCATGAATTGCAGCGGCGGCAATTGAATCGTCTTCCAGCTGCTTGGTGAGGCGATTGGCGCCGTGTTTGGTACGGGTAAACACCAGCACCTGCGGCCAGTCGTTGGCGCGGATCAAATGCGACAGCAAGGCACGCTTCTCATCCTTGGACACCATATGCGCCAGCTGCGTGACGGACTCCACCGCCGTGTTGCGACGCGCTACTTCCACTTCGGCAGGATTTTTCAGCACGCCGCCGGCCAGCTTGCGAATGTCGTCCGAATAAGTCGCTGAGAACATCAGGTTCTGACGCTTGGCAGGTAACAGGCGAATGACGCGGCGAATATCATTGATAAAGCCCATGTCGAGCATGCGATCGGCTTCATCCAGCACGAAAATTTCGACCTGGCTCAGATCAACGGTACGTTGCTGCACATGGTCCAGCAGACGCCCTGGCGTGGCGATCAGGATATCCACGCCCTGCCGCAGCACATCAATCTGCGGATTGATGCTGACGCCACCAAACACTACGGTACTGCGCAGTGACAGATACTTGCCGTAGCTTCGTACACTCTCGGCAACCTGTGCAGTGAGCTCACGCGTCGGAGTCAGTACCAGTGCGCGCGGTGCAGGACCACGACGGGTACTGGCCAGCAAACGCTGCAACAATGGCAAGGTGAAACCGGCGGTCTTGCCAGTGCCGGTTTGTGCGCCGGCGAGCATGTCGCGGCCGGCAAGAATTTCGGGAATGGCCTGTGCCTGCACAGGGGTGGGATCGGTATAGCCGCGTTCAGTGACGGCACGAACAATTTCGGGCAACAGCCCGAGCGTAGCAAATGACATTAAATTGAATTCCTCAACCAGCCTTCGGGAAAATCATTTCCTGGTCCGGGGAGGCATGGGCATTAAAGATCGCGAATCAGAACAGAGATATCTGTCCATTACTGCGAGAGGTAAAAGCGCCGGACAGCGCTATAGGGAGCACGCACTGTACACAGAGTTACTCAGGAAAGCACGCTAAATTATTGTTTTGCCGTGAAATCAGGCTGGATCACGTACCAGCAGCACCGGAATTTTGGCCAGCCGCACTACCTGTTCGGCATCACTGCCCATGACCACACGACTCAAACCACGACGACCATGGGTGCCCAGCACAATGATGTCGGCGTGACACTGCTCGGCATCATGGACAATCGCCTCCCCCGCCTGACCACCATGCGCTTGCAGTAATTCGCTCTCCACGGCAATGCCCGCAGCAGCGACTTGTTGCCTGCCCTTCTCCAGAATCTTTTCACCACTTTCGCGCAGCGCCGTAATCAGCTCGCCGGAGTAGATGGTGCCTTCATAAGAAGCCATCACCATCAGTTCATTGACCACGTGAATCAGTCGAATGGTGGCCTTCTGATCGCTGGCCAGCTTCATCGCTTCGGCAAGACCACGATCCGCTGTTGTACTGCCATCAATCGGCGCAAGAATTTTCTGGTACATGCTTATCCCCTGTTACTGGAACGGACTGGCTTCGGGGCTGAATTGACCACGTCCGGGGTAACGACGCAATCAGGTATTGCCGCAACCCCAAGTCCGACAAGCGCTAACTGGCGACCGCCAGCATCAGTTGATTGGCATGGCAGCCACGCAACTCCTGGGTCGCTTTGGCGATGAATTGCTCAGGCGTGTCGTTCTTATCCGGAATGGCCGAAATGATGCCAGCGCTGATGGTTACATAGCGGGAAATCACGGCGCGCGGATGATGGATGGCCAGATCGCGCACACGTGCCAGCACCATTTCACCCACACGCATGGCGTGTGCCGGCTCGGTAGTCAATGTTGCTGCAATAACCTGGGTGTCCTCCCAGCGTGCACACAGGTCGGCGGAACGCCGGAAACATCCCGCGATGGTTCGCGCGACGCGCTTGAATGTCTGCTCGGCGCCGCCCGCGCCAAATACATCACGATAGGCGGCAGCGTTATCGACTCCAAACAGCATGACGGTCAGTGGCTTGCCTTCGCGCTGCGCCAGACCGAAATCGCGATGCAGCAGATCTTCGAAATACGAGCGACGTAACAGACCGGTTAGCTTGTCTTCACGTACATGCGCCAGCATACGCTGCGTCGTCAGCGGCGCATCAGCCTCTGGTTCACCAATGGAAGCCGACTGACTCGGGTTGCCCGGTCGATGGAAACTGACGAAATGGGTAATCGTGCCCTGCTGATCACGGATGGGCACGATCTGCAATTCGTTGAGAAACGGTGAGCCATCCTTGCGGAAGTTGTTGAGCATGGTGCGGCAGGCAATGCCCTGGCTCAGCGCAGCGCGCAGCTGCTGCAGACCTTCCTGACTGCTCTCGCCCTGTTGCAGCAAGCGCAGATTCCGGCCCACCAGCTCATTGCGGGGGTAGCCGCTGAGCTGTTCAAACGCGTGGTTGACGTAAACCACCGGCCAGCCGGTATTACGGGCATCACAGACCACTACCCCATCCGGAGAAGCATCAATCACGCTTTGCAGCACCAACCAGTCCAGCGACACGCGGCAATCTCCACTCATTCAGGGGAATGTGGGTGAGACTAGCGCCGCACCTGCACCTTTGCACTGCTGTGGCGGTGACTGCGTTTTCAAACTGAGAACTAGGGCCTGTTAACCCTGATGGCATCGCTGCGTTGGAGTCCCAGAAAGCGCCAGGCTAGGCGCGAGGAGTGAGGTTTGGTGATTCCAAATAAACGACGAGCAACACCGCATGGCGCTTTCTGGGGCCCAACCCGAAGGGACGGAGCCAGCAAGACCTAGGACTTTGTTGCACCTCGCTTGAGTACGCTAAGTACACCGCGCTCGGTGCGTCGCGTCCTAGGTCTTGCTGACCGCCGTCGCAGCGATGCCATCAGGGTTAACAGGCCCTAGCTGCCTTTCACGCAGCTTGACACTGCTGCCTGACAACTTTGCCAAAGGGCCGAGGCCAGCAATTCCTGTGGTTTTAGCCCGGCCAGACCATGCAGGCGCGCCAGACGCGCCAGACTCACCGGATCCGGCTGGATATCCAGTTCACGCAAGGTTTGCAGGACGGCATCCCGGTGGTTGCAGATCAGCACCATGTCACAACCTGCGGCCAGCGATTTACGTACACGCTGTGGAATGGGCCCCATGATGCTGGCGCCTTCCATGCTCAGATCATCGGAAAACACGGCACCGGTGAACCCGAGTTTGCCACGCAACTCGTCCACCAGCCATTTGCGTGAAAAGCTGGCCGGCACGCTGTCGATCTGCTCGAACACCACATGCGCAGCCATCACCGCGGGCAGCTGGTTATCGATCAAACGCGTGTAGGGATGAATATCGTGACCCAGATCCACATAGCGACGGCGATCCACCGGCAAGGCCACATGTGAATCCGCCACCACGGCGCCATGTCCCGGAAAGTGTTTGGCTACTGCGCACATGCCGGCATCACGCATGCCATGCATTATCGCCACCGCCAGATCGCCTACCACACGCGAATCGCGATGCAAGGACCGGTCACCGATCACGCTGCTGGCGCCATAATCCAGATCCACCACCGGACCAAAGCTCAGGTCAATTCCCACTGCACGCAACTCGGCCGCGAGCAGCCAGCCCGCCTGTTTCGCCAGCTGCAAACCGGCCTGATGATTCTGGTCATACGTCTGGCCAATGGCGCGCATCGGCGGCAACACGGTGAAGTCCTTGCGAAAGCGCTGTACGCGCCCACCTTCATAGTCCACCGCCACCAGCAAGGGTGGCTTGCGTACCGCACGCACCTCGGTGATCAGCTGTTGTATCTGATCACGACTGTCAAAGTTGCGCGTGAACAGAATAATTCCACCCACCAGCGGATGCCGGAGCAGCTCACGTTCATCAGCCAGCAACTCCTTGCCCAGCAGGTCGATCATCAGAGGACCGAGAGTCATGTGTGCTCCTTAACGCTCAAACACCGCCACTGATTCCACATGCGCGGTATGCGGGAACATGTCGAACACACCCGCAGATCTCAGCGTGTAACCCAGCTCATGTACCAGTATGTCAGTGTCGCGCGCCAGTGTGCCGGGATGACAGGAGATGTACACCACCCGCTGTGCGCCGCACCTGGCAATGACCGGCAGAATTTCCCGCGCGCCGGCGCGTGGTGGATCAAGCAAGACCTTGTTGAATTTGCGCTTCGCAAATGGTGAATCCTTGTGCTCTTCAAACAGATTGGCCACCATGAACTCGGCATTTTCAATGCCATTGCGGCGAGCATTGTGTCGCGCGCGCTCCACCAGCGCGGCATCACCTTCAATACCCAGCACCTGCTTTGCCTGTTGCGCCAATGGCAACGAGAAATTGCCCAGCCCACAGAACAGATCCAGCACTTCGTCGTCTGCGTTCACTTCCAGCAGTTGCAGCGCCAGCGCTACCATTTGCTGATTCAAGGCGCCATTCACCTGGATGAAGTCATTGGGCAGGAATTCAAACTCCAGCTTGAACTGTGGCAAACCATATACCAGCGGCTGCGTGCTCTCTGGGTGCAGCGGTCTGATGCTGTCATAGCCTTCGCGTTGCAGATAGATCTGTACACCATGCTGAATCCGGAAGGTTTGCAGCACTTGCAAATCGGCGTCGGTCAGATCCTCCAGAATACGGATCACCAGCGCCGTGATGTTGTCTGCCACAGCGGCTTCCACCTGCGGCACCTTGTCGCGCACGCTCAGACTGCCCAGCATCTGGCTCAGTGGTTCAATCAACGAACTCAATGGCTCACGCAACACTTCGCAACGACTGATATCCGCCAGCTTGCTGTTGCTGCGCTCGCGAAAGCCCACCAGTGTTCGACCTTTCTGCGCAACCCAGCGCGCGCCCAGACGCGCACGACGACGATAGTTCCAGACATCCGCCTGCAAGGGAGGCAAGACCACGGGCACGATTACTTTGCCGATACGTGTCATGTTGTCCAGCAATTGCGCTTGCTTGAGTTCCAGCTGCCTGGCTGGTGAAAGATGCTGTTCGGCGCAACCACCGCACATTGCATAGTGCTGACACTTCGGTTCAACGCGATCTGGTGAACCCGTCACTACTTTGAGCAACTTGGCTTCCTGCACACCCTTGCGACGTTGCAGCAACTGCACCTCCACGGTTTCACCGGGCAATGCGCCGTCAATGAACACCGCTCGGCCATCGAGACGGGCAATACCCTGCGCTTCGTGTGACAGATCCACTACTTCCAGCAGCTGAGGAGGCAACAGCTTCAGCGCATGTTTGTGCCGACTCATGCTTTAACCTCAGGCCAGGCAGCAAGAAACTCCTGAAAGTGTGGCTGTGGCTGTTCGCGCAGATAGTCACGGATACGCTGGGTTTCTTCGGCATATTGTTCGCGCGACAAATGGCCGCGCATCAATTGAAATCGCAGATACACCAGGAAGGTATTGAGCACATCGGTTTCGCAGTAATTGCGGATGTCACTGATGCCACCTTCCAGCCAGCAATCCCAGACCTTGTCGCCGCTCATGCCCAGCTTGCCGGGCAGATTCAGCAGCATGGCCACATTCTGCAGACTGGCGCGGCCCCGGCCCTGATAGCCCGACAACACATCCATGACATCAATGTGCCGCCAGTGAAAGCGGTTCAGATAATTGTTCCAGCGGAACGACTGATCTTCATCACCAACCTCCCAGTACCGTGGTGCCTGAATACCATGGCGCAACGCGCGGTAGTGCAACACCGGCAGGTCAAAGCCGCTGCCGTTCCACGACACCAGATCCGGCGTGTACTTGTCGATGCCGTCAAAGAATCGCTGGATCAGCTCGGCTTCCGGTGCATCCGCCTCGCCCAGTGACCACACTTTGAAGCTGTCGCGCGAACGCAGTGCTACCGAAATCGCCACCACTCGTTGCTGCTCCAGACTCAGAAACTCGCTGCCGGTTTCTTCACGACGTTTGGTCTGCATGACATAGCCAACCTGCTTGTCGGTCAGGTCATCCAGGCCATAGATACGGCGTCCCAGCTCCACGTCGGGGATGGTTTCAATGTCGAAGGAAAATACGTGCATGACAGTAACCAGTTGCAGGAAATCAGGCCGGGCATTCTACCTTTGTCCGACCAGAACGGCGGATCAATCAGGCGCCTGAATCCTGTTACGCACTCATCAGTACGGCGACTGCCACGATCAGTCCTTCTTCGTCGCTCAGGGTGAGATGCCCAGCACCCACACCCAGCCGCGCACGCACGGTTTGCCCAGCCGCAGACCAGATAATCTCCGGCTTGCCCGCTTTATTCGGCACATAGCCGGCATCCCGTATCCACATCCCCTCGGCGAAGCCGGTTCCCAGCGCCTTGACCACGGCTTCCTTGGCTGCCCAGTGCATGGCGAGAAACCTTGCGGGCCGTTTACTGATACGGAACAACTCCGCTTCTGCCGGTAACAGCAGATGTCTGACCAGCCGTTCACCGTGACGCTGATACATCTGCTCGAAGCGTTCCAGCCTGACGATGTCGGTGCCAATGCCGTGAATCACAGTTAACTCCGCGCCTCAAGCATCAGACGTTTCATCTCACGCACGGCGTTGGGCAAACCCTCAAATACCGCCCGCGCGACGATGGCATGACCGATATTAAGCTCGACAATTTCTGTTATGGCGGCGATGGCCTGTACGTTGTGATAGTGCAGACCATGCCCCGCATTGACCACCAGACCAAGACTCGCTGCGTGTCGCGCCGCAGCCTGGATCCGGCTCAGTTCGCGCGCCTGCGCTGCGCCTTGCTGTTCGGCATACGCGCCGGTATGCAATTCCACCACCGGCGCGCCCATCCGGGCGACGGCGTCCAGTTGTTTCGCTTCGGGATCGATGAACAGTGAGACGCGAATACCTGCGTCGGTCAACCGTCGGGTCGCAGCGTTCAATACATCAAAGTTGCCTGCAACATCCAGCCCGCCTTCAGTAGTCAGTTCGGCGCGCTTTTCCGGCACCAGACAGACATCCTGTGGCTTGATGGTTTCCGCCAGCACAAGCATGGCCTCGGTGCAGGCCATTTCCAGATTCATGCGGGTTTGCAATGCGCCACGCATGAGGTGTACATCGCGATCCTGGATATGGCGCCGATCTTCACGCAGATGAAGGGTGATGCTGTCTGCACCGGACTGCTCGGCCAGCAACGCGGCATACAGGGGATCGGGATAGGTCGTGCCCCGCGCCTGGCGCAAGGTGGCCACGTGATCAACATTCACACCCAGAAAAATCAGTGACATGACAAACAAACCCTTTATCTGATTCTTGCGTTTTATCAACTGGCGGACCGAACACCCGCCTGCAACTGCCGCAAATCCTGCGACACCGTTCGGCTGTGCAAGTGACGCCCCTCCAGCACATGATCCAGCACCGCCCGCAGCAGATAACGGGCTTCAGTCTTGTGTTCTGGCGCAACGATCTGTTCGCTGGCCAGCGCCAGCAGGCTCGCGCCCTGATACACACCTTTAGCAGCATTGGCATCAGCCGTAACCGGCAACGCGCCATGCTCCAGGACGTAACGATAGCAGCGAGAGGCTTCAATCGGCTTGCCCGTTTCCGCTTCGTGCTCCAGATTCAGGCCAAAGCCCAACACCCGCAGCACACGTTTCTCGAAAATTCGCAGCGTGGCCAGCTCATCCATGCCCGCCTTCAATCTTTGCAACGTATCGTTATAGATCGCGAATACTTCCGACTGTGGATCATGTTGATGCAACAGTTTCAACAGCAATTCATTGAGATAGAACCCGCTCATCAGTCGAGCCGATGGCAAGGATTGCGGCTCACCCACCAGCTCGGCCGCATTGAGCTGTCCGGCTTCCCCCTTGCCTGACCAGGACAGCAGCAAGGGTTGAAACGATTGCAGTACGGCTGCCAGTCCCGACTTGCTGCCACGCACACCGCGCGCAAACAGGGTCAGCCGCCCAAAATCACGCGTCACGACTTCGAGAATCCGGCTGGTATCCCGGTATGGCCGCTGATGCAACACGTATCCCGGTTGCAGCTGAATGCGTTGTGGTGCGGCATTCATGGCGTGTAAAAAGGGTTCAGTTGGACTCGTAACCAAACTGCCGCAACGCCGCTTCGCTGTCCGACCAGTTGTCCTTGATCTTCACCCACAGTTCCAGATGCACCGGTGTTTCCAGCAGTTTCTGCAGTTCCAGACGCGCTGCCGTACCCACGGTTTTCAAGCCCTCGCCCTTGTCGCCAATGACAATGGCTTTCTGTCCGGCGCGTTCCACCCAGATAACCGCATTGATCACCAGCTTGCCACTCTCTGCATCGAACTCGAAGCGTTCGATTTCAACGGTCACGCCGTAGGGTAATTCGTCACGCAGACGCCAGGTGAGTTTCTCGCGAATGATCTCGGCAGTCTGGAAGCGGTCACTGCGATCCGTCACCTGGTCTTCCGGAAAATGCGGCGGCGAAAGCGGCAGATGTCTGGCGATCAGAGCCGGTAGCTGCTCCAGATTGATTTTTTTCATGCTGGAAATTGGCACGATTTCGACAAACTCGGCCTTGCGGGTGATTTCCGCAAGGAAGGGCATCAGCCGTTCTTTGGGTTGTACCTTGTCCACCTTGCTGACCAGCAGGATGATCGGCCGGCCGCTCTGCTTGATTCGATCGAGCACGTTCTGATCTTCGTCAGTCCATTTCAGGGCTTCAACCAGAAACAGATCCACATCGGCATCCGCCAGTGAAGCCTGCGCCGAACGATTCATGTACTTGTTCATCATGCGCCGTTCGGTCAGGTGAATACCCGGCGTATCAACAAACACGATCTGTGCATCGGCATTGGTCAGAATGCCGAGGATACGATGACGAGTGGTCTGCGGCTTGGGAGAAACAATGCTGATCTTGCGCTTCATCAGCGCATTCAGCAGCGTGGACTTGCCCACATTGGGCCGACCAACAATCGCGGCAAAGCCGCAACGATAGTGTTCCGGCACGGCACTATCGGCATCGTCAGGCGAAGCTGATTCGTCTTCGCTCTCGACTACTGGAACGGAACTGTTCATTGAACCTGCCATGAATATTGATCTGTACGATGCGTCATATCGACCACAGTAATTTCAGCTGGGCCATTACTGCTTCCGCCGCTGACTGCTCTGCACCGCGACGGCTGCTGCCCTCGCCATGCGCTTGCAATTGCAGTGTGGGCACCACACAACTGACCCTGAATTGCTGTGCATGCGGTTCACCGGTAATGGCTTCCACCACATAGTCCGGCAAGGCAATGGCCCTGGATTGCAGCGCTTCCTGCAGCTGCGTCTTGGGATCCTTGAGTTGCGCAATCTGCGGCAGTTGCAGCATGCGTTCGGCGAACATCCGCTCGATCACCGCACTCGCCGCCGCAAATCCGGAATCCAGATACATTGCACCGAGCAAAGCTTCCAGCGTATCGGCCAGAATCGACTTGCGACGAAAGCCGCCGGATTTCAATTCACCCGGCCCCAGACGCAGGCGCTCACCAAGCTGGATCTGCGCGGCAATAACCGCCAGGGATTCGCCACTGACCAGGGCGGCCCGATAGCGCGACAATTCACCCTCGGTCGCAGTGACAAAGGTTCGATACAGCAGGCTGGCGGTCACGCTGTTCAGCACCGCATCACCAAGAAACTCCAGCCGTTCGTTGTGAGCACTGCCGGCACTACGATGGGTCAGCGCGGTTTCAAACAAAGATCGATCGTGGCATGAATACGCAAAGGTATCCGCCAACCATTGCTCCAGTGTTTTCAATGCTGCATGACCCGTACTGGCAAGATTATTCAACCGTGACGGCAACCGTCTTGTCGAAATCCGCCACCAGCGACACATTGCCGATGAAAGGTTTCTCGGCGCGGTACTCCGCCGTCATTTCAAAACCGGAGCCCACCTTGCGGATGATGATTTCGTCGTACTTGATGGTGGTGATATCTTCGATCAACCATTTGCGATTGAGGGAAAAGCGCAATTTATCGACACTGGCGCCACCACCGGCTGCCTCAGCCGCCACACCCTCCATCGACTGCACCACCGAATAGTATTCCAGATACACCGGCAGCAACCGGATCACCGCATACAGCCCCAGACCGAGGATGGCGATGATCGTCAGCATGCCCAGCGCGGTTGCGCCCTGCTGTTGTTTCAATGATTTGCAGTTCTGCATGATTGCTCCCGTTATTGCCTGATCACGTCCCGGTTTGCGCCGGGCGCGGTACTGTTTGTTCACTGGATGCGGGTACCAATGCGGCTGAATATAGGCCACTCGAAGGGATTCAGCGAGAACTTCCAGTGGAACCAGATCCACTTGGCTCGTCCCACCAGATTCTCTTCCGGGACATAGCCGACTTGCGGGAAGCGGCCGTCCTGACTGTTGTCGCGATTGTCACCCATGAAGAAATATTTACCCTCTGGCACCACATCGTCAAAGTCTCGCGGGAAAGCTTCGCTGATGAACATGACCTGATGTCTGACGCCGTCGAGATTTTCTTCGCCCAGTCGGGCATTGGAGTAGCCGTTGTCGTTATACAAGCCACCCAAGGTTATTTCCATTTTCTGGTCATTGACAAACACCTGATCATTCACCACCCGCACGTGATCGCCTGGCAGGCCAATCAGTCGTTTGATGTAATTGATGCGCGGGTCGGCGGGCAGCTTGAACACCACTACATCACCACGCTGCGGATCACCGGTCTCCAGCAACTTGAAATTGAACACCGGCATACGCAGGTCATAGGATGACTTGCTGACAAAAATAAAATCACCCGCCAGCAAGGTCGGCATCATCGAGTCGGACGGAATGCGAAAGGGTTCAAAAATAAACGACCGGATCACCAGCACCACCGCCAGCACGGGGAAAAACGACCGCGAATATTCCACCAGAATGGGATCACGGTATTCGACCGCTTCTTTGCCAGCTCCGACAGCCTGATGCCTGCGCAGGCGTTCGCGCCTGAACAGCAAGCTATCAACGCCCCAGATCACTCCGGACAACGTAGCCAAGACCAGCAACCACAATGAAAAATCCCACAGCATTTCGCTTACTTCCCGAATGAAATGATTGATCCGGCTCGCTCTTACTTGTCCCTGCCAATCTGCAACACGGCCAGGAAAGCTTCTTGTGGAATTTCCACCGAGCCTACCTGCTTCATGCGCTTCTTGCCCTCTTTCTGCTTCTCCAGCAGCTTGCGCTTGCGGCTGATGTCACCACCGTAGCACTTGGCCAGCACGTTTTTGCGCAGCGCCTTGACGCTGGCGCGCGCCACCACATGAGCGCCAATCGCCGCCTGCACCGCCACTTCAAACATCTGGCGCGGAATCAGCTCCTGCATCTTGTCCACCAGCTCGCGACCTCGCTGGTAAGCCATGTCACGATGCACAATGATCGACAGTGCATCCACCTTGTCGCTATTGATCAGGATGTCCAGCTTGACCATCGGCGCGGGCTCGAAATGACTGAACTCATAGTCGAATGACGCATAGCCACGACTGACTGACTTCAGGCGATCAAAGAAATCCAGCACCACATCGGCCATCGGCAGTTCGTACTGCAGGGATACCTGGTTACCCAGATACAGCATCTTTTTCTGCCGACCGCGCTTGTCGTTGCACAGCTTGAGCACCGCACCCACATAGTCAGGCGGCACCAGGATATTGGCGATGATGATGGGCTCACGCAACTCGGCAGTGACATTACTGGCAGGCAACTTGGCGGGGTTATCCACGTAGATGGTGGTGTCATCGGTGAGCAGGATTTCATACACCACCGTAGGCGCGCTGGTGATCAGATCGAGGTTGTACTCACGCTCCAGACGCTCCTGCACGATGTCCATGTGCAGCAAACCCAGGAAACCACAGCGAAAACCAAAGCCCAGCGCAGTAGACACTTCCGGCTGATATTGCAGCGCCGAATCATTGAGCTTCAATTTGGCCAACGCGTCGCGGAAGGATTCATAGTCATCCGAACTGACGGTAAACAGACCGGCAAACACCCGTGGCTGAATCTGCTTGAAACCTGCCAGCGGTGCCGCACACTGACGGTTTTCCTGGGTAATGGTGTCACCCACCGGCGCACCATCAATCTCCTTGATGCCGGCAATCACGAAACCTACTTCGCCGGTGGCCAGTTCATTACAGGCCAGCGACTTGGGCGTAAAGCGACCCAGCTTGTCCACCTGATGGGCACGGCCCGTGGTCCAGACGCGAATCTTGTCGCCCACTTTCAGCGAGCCATTCATCACTCTGACCAATGAAACCACGCCGACATAACTGTCGAACCAGGAATCGATGATAAGCGCCTGCAGCGGCGCGTCCGGATCACCTTTGGGCTCGGGAATGCGGCGAACGATTTCCTCCAGCAGCTCCGGTACACCCAGACCGGTTTTCGCGCTGACGCGCATGGCATCCTCGGCATCAATGCCGATTATCTCTTCAATTTCCTTGATGACCCGTTCGGGATCGGCCGACGGCAGGTCAATCTTGTTGATCACCGGCACGACTTCCAGACCTTGCTCGAGCGCCGTATAGCAATTCGCTACGCTTTGCGCTTCCACACCCTGAGCCGCATCCACCACCAGCAGTGCACCATCACAGGCGGCCAGTGAACGCGAGACTTCGTAGGAGAAATCCACATGACCGGGGGTGTCGATCATGTTGAGCTGGTAAAGCTGCCCATCATTGGCCTTGTATTTGAGCATGACGCTCTGGGCCTTGATGGTGATGCCGCGTTCGCGCTCGAGATCCATCGAGTCCAGCACCTGATTTTCCATTTCGCGGGCATCCAGACCACCGCAGATCTGGATGAAACGGTCGGCGAGCGTGGATTTGCCGTGGTCAACGTGGGCGATGATGGAGAAGTTGCGAATCAGCTTCATGGAAACAGGGTACTCGGCATTCAAAAGCAATGACCGGCGCGGTCAATGCCCGGCCAAAGGCGGGGGATTATATCGGAGATGCATGCGGATGCCGGGACAATCGCGGCAATTAACAGGCCTGGCAGGCGGTCAATTCACCAGGTAAGGCTGGATTCGTGACTGGTCGAGTCGATACGCGCAGACGAACTCGCCATCAATGATCAATACCGGAATCCGCTGACCATACTTGCGTTCCAGCTCAGCATCGTCACTGATGTCCTGGACCATCACCTGCCCGGCCTGCTCGCCCAGCAAGTCGACCAGCTGCTGAAGCATGGCCTCACAGAGACTGCAATCGGGTCGCGACAGCACCCGCCATTCGCCAACCAGAGTCATGGATATCGGTACCAGTACGCGGACGCGCTATTTGCGTGCCACAGCCGAAGCGCTGCTGCTGAAGGCTGTCTTGCCGGGGGGATTGCTGTTCGGGCTGTTCTGGCGCGACAGTGAAGTCACCATACTGCGCACGGTGGATGCAGGCACCTCACCCACGGCGGTGATCTGATACCCCGCAGTTTCGGTGTGATAAGCATAGGCGGAACCCACCCGATGCAGACTGCTGCCGATGTCACTGCTGTCATTCATCACTTCAATAAACACCGACACCGTCGCCAGGCCATCGGAATAGACCAGATGCTTGACCGGAATATTGCTGCCCACCACTGGCTGCAAGCGTGTGAGCTGCAGCTTGAATCCCGGTGGCAGATTGCGCATCTGCCAGCCAATCGTGTCCTGATCTGTAGTGCGACGGCGGATTTCATGCCGCACCCACTCATATCCAGCCGTATTAATCGACGGCTGCAGATCGCGATCCGTGATCCGCTCACGCAGCGCCAGCTCGGCAAACGCCACCTGTTCAACAATACGTCCCTGACGATCGAACAGCTGCGACTTGAGCGGCATGGCCGTCTCAACGTCCAGCCACAAACGATAGCCATACCGATATTCATCGCGTGGCTGTACCGTGACCAACTGCGCTTTGCGCTCCAGCACCTTGCCGACCGGCCCGGTACTGATGTCGTAATAAGCTTCGAGTCCCGGCTTGTACTCCGGGATCAAGGTCAGCAGCGCATCACTGTTGGCACGGGTTTCCACCAGCACGGAACGCTGATCCGGCATGTAGTAGGTAACCTGGGAATTGGTACGAACATACTCACGACCCATGCCGTCCAGTGACACCAATCGCTCGGTAATCTTGCCATTCACATTGCGATGCACGATGCGCATGGTTTCAGACTGGCTTTCGGTGGAATGAATGAACCGCCCGTCGTAGTTACGCTCCACCAGCGCTTGCGACATACGTTCCAGCCAGACGCGCGCGTCCACATTACCGGCTTGCGTCACTGCACTGCCCAGCAGGCAGGCAATGGCCATACAGTACCGGGCGAAAATCGTCTGCATCAGCTTACTGTCCAGCACCATCGGACCCCACAGTTTCCGCAGTGGTATCAGCACGCACGTCCGCCACCACCCGTGAGTCGCCAGACTGTTCACTTACCAGCAGCCCCGTCAGCGTATTGCGGCGTCCCAACGGTGAAGAAAACTCGCTATGCGCCACCACGTAGTTGGTCAGACGGGCAACCGGGATGGGTGTGCTTGGGGCGTTTGATCCCATCGGTACCGTGTAACTGTTGCCTGCACTGGCGGCATCCGGATCTGCAGGATTGGGCCGCTGTGCTGTCAGGGTGACGGGTTGCAGATCTTCCGCAGCCATGTTCACCGCCTCGCCGCCAGGCTGTCCACGCAGAACCAGCACCGCAACCAGTGCGGCGCTGGCCGCAACGGCCAGACCCGCTGCCGGTTTCAGCCATTGCCCAAACGCACTCAACCGGCCCGCATTACTGGCAGGCTTTTCGGCAAACTGATCCTGCTCCAGCACGGTGGCGATGCGTGCGGAAAAATCACGTGACAGGTTCGGCTGAGGCCCGGTTGAATTCACGGGATTTCGCATGGCCTCACCCGCCAGCAGGTAACGAGCCATGGTCTGCTTCAGTTCCTGGTCCCTGACCAGACGACGCACCAGCAAATCTGTCTCGGCATTCGGCAACTCATCATCAATGAACGCAGACAACTGTGATTGCGGCGTTTCATTTGGTTGCATTGCATCGGTCATAAATTCAGCACTCTCGTTCCAGTGTATTCAGCCAGATAGCCAGCCAGTGATGTCGCCTAGTGATCCAGCAAGGGCCGCAGTTTCCTGTCAATCGCTTCGCGAGCACGAAATATACGTGATCGCACAGTCCCGACCGGACACTCCATGATTTCGGCGATCTCCTCGTACGACAGACCTTCCAGTTCGCGCAGCGTGATCGCCTCACGCAAATCATCCGGCAAATCCTGCATCGCCTCGGTCACGGTGCTGCGAATCTCTTCGGTGAGCAACAAGCCCTCAGGCGTATCGCTCTCCTTGAGCAGCACCTGCGCTGCGTAGTCTTCCGGATCCTGCAGATCCAGGTTGTAGTCCACCAGACGCCTGCGACTGGACACCAGCACATTCTTGGCGGTATTCGCGGCAATGCGATACAGCCAGGTGTAGAAAGCACTATCACCGCGAAATGACGCCAGGGCCCGGTATGCCTTGATGAACGTCTCCTGGGCGATGTCCTCCGCTTCGGCCGGATCGCGCACGTAACGGTTCACCAGCTTCAGCACCTTGTGCTGATACTTCAGCACCAGCAGGTTGAACGCTGCCCGGTCACCCCGTTGCACCATCTCCACCAGCTTGCTGTCACTGTCCTCCTCGCTCATGTCGTACCGACTCCTTGTGGAGCCCGGTGCGCAACGGCGCAACGGCATGAGGTAAAAAACACTGACCGGACAGTAGACATCGCGCTCCCGGCAAAGTTCGAACTGCAGCTGAACGATTGAGTAAAAATAGCAAAACCCCAAGGAATTTTCCCAATCCGATCACGTAATTCCACCCATGGCACGCCGTTCAATGAGCGGCGCCGACGCGGGGTTGCGCACGGCCCTCCAGAAACAGGCGCGTTCGCCACAGCTGCCATGCCCCTGGGGAAAGCTGGCTGCGCCAGATCAGCACAGGTGGTATGCCACGATCCGGTGCTTCAAACCGAAGGCACCACAACCAGGGGGTGATCCAGGACTGTGCTGACAATCTTGCTGCTTGAATATGACCATCCGCATAGTGCAACAACCAGTCGCCCTGTTGCGACCACACCAGCCGGATCAGTCGCCGCGAAACCTGCCAGTAACCGGTGCTCCACAGCGTCATGACCAGCACCGCTGTGAAACCCGCGAACAATCCTGCCAGCATCCAGATCGGACTCTGCATCACTGCCGCAACCATCAGTCCTGCCAGCAGCAACAGCAAGACGATAACCAGCAGGATGGGCGCGCGACTGCCGGACAAAGCCGGCAGATCAAGCGCCAATACGGGTGAGCTGCTGGATGACATCGGCAATTTCGGGTTGATCGGGCGTTGCAGCGCCAGTGAGATAGGCAAGGATCACCGGATCCTGCAATTCCAGTAGCGCTGCAAATGACTGCTGTTGAGTCGGGGTAGCATGAGGATAGTGCTCTTCAAAATAGCGCATCAGCAACACGTCCAGCTCACGCATGCCGCGCCGGCAATGCCAGCGCATACGAGCCAGATAGATGGGATCAGGCGCGGCGGCAGTCATCGTGTCAATGTTGGCGCTCGGCAATCTTGCGCTTGATTTCAGCGATGGCGCGCGCCGGGTTCAGATCCTTGGGGCAGGCCTCGGTGCAATTCATGATGGTGTGGCAACGATACAGCTTGAACGGATCTTCCAGCTCATCCAGACGTTCGCCAGTAGCCTCATCGCGAGTGTCGATGATCCAGCGATAGGCGGCCAGCAACGCCGCCGGCCCAAGGTAGCGATCGCTGTTCCACCAGTAGCTGGGGCATGAAGTCGAGCAGCAGGCGCATAGAATGCAGGCCGAGGGACGATCAATTTTTTCCTGATCTTCCTTGGACTGCAAACGCTCCTGATCGGGTGGCGCGGGGGTGCGGGTCTGCAACCAGGGCTTTACCGATGCGTACTGCGCATAGAAGTTGGTCAGGTCCGGCACCAGATCCTTGATCACCGGCATATGCGGCAACGGATAGATTTTTACATCACCCTTGATCTCATCGCAGGACTTGATGCATGCCAGCGTATTCACGCCATCGATGTTCATGGCGCATGAGCCACAGATGCCTTCGCGGCAGGAACGACGGAAGGTCAGCGACGGATCAACCTCATTCTTGATCTTGATCAGCGCATCCAGAACCATCGGGCCGCAATTGCCCATATCGACTTCGTAAGTATCGACACGCGGCTTTTCCTTCGTTTCCGGATCAAAACGATAGATGCGGAAATTGCGAACGTCCTTGGCGCCGGCCGGCGCTTTGTGCACCTTGCCGTTCTTGTTGACTACCGAGTTTGCCGGAAGGCTGAATTGGGCCATCGCGAGTACCTGTCTCTTGTATCAGTTGGGCTAGTAGACGCGCGCCTTGGGCGGCACCACTTCCACATCGTTGGTCAGGGTGTACATGTGCACCGGGCGTGCATCCAGGGACACGCTGCCCTTGGCATCCACCCAAGCCAGCGTGTGCTGCATCCAGTTCACATCATCGCGATTCGGGAAGTCTTCACGAGCATGGGCACCACGGCTTTCCTTGCGGTTGAGCGCCGAGTTAATCGTTGCAGTGGCCTGTCCCAGCAGGTTGTCGAGTTCCAGCGTTTCTACCAGATCGGTGTTCCACACCAGACCACGATCACTGACACCCACATCGCTGAATGAGTTGAGCACGCCGTTCAACTTGTCCACGCCTTCCTGCAAGGAATCGCCGGTGCGGAACACGGCTGCATGATTCTGCATTACACGCTGCATATTCAGGCGTACCTCGGCGGTCTTGAGACTGCCCTTGGCATTGCGATAACGGTCAATACGGCTGATCGCCAGGTCACCAGCATCGGTAGCCAATGGCTTGTGACGCTTGCCGGGTTTGACCACTTCAGCGCAATGCCGTGCGGCCTCGCGACCGAAGATCACCAGATCGAGCAGCGAGTTGGAGCCCAGACGATTCGCTCCATGTACGGACACACAAGCCGCTTCACCCACGGCCATCAAGCCGGGCACCACGGAATCCGGATTGCCGTCGCGCTTGGTGACTACTTCGCCATGAATGTTGGTGGGAATGCCGCCCATGTTGTAATGCACTGTCGGTAGCACGGGAATCGGTTGCCTGGTGACATCGACACCGGCGAAGATTTTCGCGGTTTCGGAAATGCCCGGCAGCTTCTCGTACAACTCTTTAGCGCCGATATGCTCCAAGTGCAGGAAGATATGATCCTTGTGCTGGCCGACGCCACGACCTTCGCGAATTTCGATGGTCATGGCGCGACTCACCACATCGCGCGAGGCGAGATTCTTGGCCGTCGGTGCATAGCGTTCCATGAAGGCCTCGCCCTGCGAGTTACGCAGAATGCCGCCCTCGCCGCGTGCGCCTTCAGTAATCAGACAGCCGGAGCCATAAATGCCAGTGGGATGGAATTGCACGAACTCCATGTCCTGCATGGGCAGGCCGGCGCGCAACACCATGCCGCCGCCATCACCAGTACAGGTATGCGCCGATGTGCAGGAAAAATAAGCGCGGCCATAACCACCGGTAGCCAATATCACCATATGTGCGCGGAAGCGGTGAATTTGGCCGGTGGACATATCGATGGCGACCACGCCCCGGCATTCGCCATTTTCCATGATCAGATCGACCGCAAAATATTCAATGAAAAATTGCGCTTCGTGCTTGAGCGCCTGCTGATACAAGGTATGCAGCATGGCGTGACCGGTACGATCCGCCGCTGCGCAGGTACGTTGTGCCGTGCCCTTGCCATAGTGGGTGGTCATACCACCGAACGGGCGCTGATAAATCTTGCCCGCTTCGGTACGCGAGAACGGCAGGCCGTAGTGTTCGAGTTCGAGAATGGCTTGCGGCGCTTCTTTGCACATGAACTCGATGGCGTCCTGATCGCCCAGCCAGTCCGAACCCTTGATGGTGTCGTACATATGCCAGCGCCAGTCGTCATCACCCATGTTGCCCAGTGCGGCGGAAATACCGCCCTGTGCCGCCACGGTATGGCTGCGGGTCGGAAACACCTTGGTGATATTGGCAACGGACAACCCTGAGTTGGCCAGACCAAACGTCGCGCGCAGGCCGGCGCCACCAGCACCGACTACAACCACGTCATAACTGTGATCTACAAATTCATAGGCACTCATCAACCATTCCCCGCCACATGTCCAAGTAGAGCCACGCGCAACACGGAGAACACACCGAGCACGCCCAACAACAACAAGCCGAAATTGATCACCAGCATGACCAGCATCCGTGTGTTCTTGCTGGGTACATAGTCTTCAATGACTACTTGCAGACCGAGCTGCGCGTGATAGGCCAGCGTCACCACCAGCAGGCTCAGCAGCACCGTATTCAGCGGCGTACTCATCCAGTGCGTGACGTTCACATAGCCCAGATCACCCAGCGCAATCAGTGACAACAGGAACCACGGCGCCAGCAGCACCAGCCCCACCGCTGACACCCGCTGCGCCCACCAGTGACCAGCACCCTCCTTCGCTGCGCCCATGCCCAGCGCCTTACCGAGAGGACTACGCAGGCTCATGCCGCACCTCCAGTGACGGTGGTAGCGGTAATGCGGGTAGCGATGCACCACCAGGTCAACGCGGTCAACACCAGCGCGGTAATGAATACCAGCGTGCCTGTCTTGCGCGCGATAGCTTTCTCGAAGCCATAACCCAGGTCCCAGCCCAGATGCCGGATGCCGTTCAGCAGGTGATAGTAGAAAGCCAGCAGCCAGGCAAACATCGCGACCTTGGCAACAGGGGCAGAGAGACATTGCAAGGCAACGTCATACGACTCATTGCCAGCAGCTGCCGCCGCCAGCCAGTACACCAGCAAGATGATGCCCACCGCCATGAATACACCCGACAGTCGATGCAGGATCGACAGCGTGTTGGTGTACTGCCAGCGATAGTGCATGAACGGTGACAAGGGCCGTTCGTGTTGTGTCATATGAATAACCTCAGCCTGAACTTGCATCGCGCTCGGCGACTCCGAAAGCAATGCGCACGATTACAGAAGGACTGGCGACGTTGCCAGGCCGGAGAACATCGAAACTCAGAAATCGATACAGCGGCCCGACTTCTCCCAGTCTCCGAACCGGGTGGGTTCGGGACCGTCACGTCCACCGATTTCAACCGGCTCTGTAATTGGCGTCACGGGTGAGTCGGCGGCGCACGATTCGGTGTTTTGGGTACTGGATTGAGCTGTGACGCCATGAGTGTCGGCAACCTCGGGAGGCGCGACAAGACTTGTATTAGTTGGGGCTTGCTGCATGGCCGCATAGTCTGCCAGAAACCCTATCAAGTTGAAAACGAAAGCAAGGGCAATCCACGCTTTAACGTGCTCAAATATGCAGGCTCCATGCGGGCAACTCAGTTGAAATTGCTCCGAAGCATGCTGCCTCCCTCGTTTCTTGTCCTGGCGTTTCCCGATGCACCCCCTACACAGCCTCGCTCCGCTACGCTTCACTGGCCCGGATGCCCGCAGCTTTCTGCAAGGGCAACTCACCCAGGATATGGACTCGTTGACACCCAATACCGCGCTGCTGGCCAGCTGCAATTCATCACAAGGGCGCGTTCAGGCCGTACTGCGCCTGATCCAGCGCCAGGACGAAATACTGGCGCTGCTGCCCCGCCCTCTGATCGATGTGACGCTTCACCGCCTACGTAAATATGTACTGCGGGCCAAGCTCGGCATTGAAGACACGCACGAATCGTTGCGTATTTATTCAGCAGACCGTGACGATCTGGCTCGTGAAGGCTGGACAGAACCCTCGATTGACTGCACCCATGTTCAAAATGGCAATACCAGTATCCTGCGCTGGTCAGATGGGCCAGCGCCCAGATTTCTGGTGATCCGGCCGAGTTCAACCGAAACCGGCCTGCCCGAAGCTAACCGCCCCGAAGCTGAACAGGCTTGGCAGCTTGCCGATATCCGCGCCGGCTTGCCGCAAGTCTTCCCGGAAACACACGAGCGGTTTGTCGCACAGATGCTGAATCTGGATGTGCTGAACGGCATCAGCTTCAACAAAGGCTGCTATACAGGTCAGGAAATCATCGCCCGCGCGCATTTTCGCGGCACGGTCAAACGCCGCATGTTCCGCCTGCGGGCAGCCTGTCCGGCGCCCACGCCGGGTGCGCGAATCGTCAACGGCGGTGAACACGCCGGCGACGTAGTGATCGCCGCCAATACCGAAACGGGCTGCGAACTGCTGGCGGTTCTGAGTCTCGCCCAGAGCAGCTTGCCCCTGAGCCTGGAGACCAATGGCACCGCGCTGGATTTGTTGTCGCTGCCTTACGAAATACCGACACTTTCCTGATCGCCCAAGTGATGGCCCTTCGTGGCACCGGGGGAGTCACCCGAAAATAATGCTTGCCTGATTCGATGTAATTAGATATATCTATTTACGTCTAGATATATCTTAATTGGAGAATTATGCCTCGATACAAATCCTTTACCTCCCCCACCAGCGGCGGTTCCGATGAATTCAGCGAACGCGGTTCGCGCGGTCGTGGTCACGGCCGGCATGGCCGGGGTGGTCATTCCGGCGGCGGCCACGGTGGTCGAAGCGGCCGCATGTTTGAACATGGCCGTCTGCGGCTGGTGCTGCTGCAACTGATCGCCGCCAAACCTGCCCACGGTTACGAACTGATCAAAGCCGTTGAAGACAAGACCGGTGGCGCGTACAGCCCCAGTCCCGGCGTCATCTATCCCACGCTCACCTTGCTGGAAGAACTGGGCTACATCAGCGTCGAAGCCAGCGAAGGCAGCCGCAAGCTGTACGCCATCACCACGACTGGCCAGCAACATCTGAGTGAACAACAGCCGGCACTGGCTGAAATGTCGCGCCGCTTTGACAGCCAGCAACCTCATCGCAGTGATGTACCCCTGCCGATTCTGCGCGGCATGGAAAATCTCAAGATGGCATTGCGCCTGCGCCTGCAACAAGGCGAGATCAGCACCGGGACGGCGCGCGCCATAGCCGCCGCGCTGGATCAGGCCACTCAAAACATTGAACAACTTCAGGAACCGAAATAATGGTGGCCACTCACACCCGCAGCGTGCAGCGCGTACGCCATGAAGCCCGCATGCGCCTGCTCACCGTCAAGCGCGTCAAGCACATCACGCCACGCATGGTGTGTGTCACGCTCACCGGTGACCTGCAAGGTTTCACCAGCGTGTCATACGACGATCACGTCAAAGTGTTTTTCCCGGCGCCCGGCAGCATCGAACCCATCCTGCCGCAGGGCCCGCCCGGGGCGCGTGTAGCCACAACAGGGCCAGCGCCTATTGGACGCGACTACACGCCACGCCGCTATGACGCCGCAGCCAACGAGCTCGATATTGAATTCGTACTGCACAGCGAAGGCCCCGCCACCAGCTGGGCTGCACAGGTACAAGTCGGCCACACACTCGGGGTCGGCGGCCCACGCGGCTCATCCGTGGTCAACGGTGAGTTCGACTGGTATCTGCTGGTGGCCGATGAAGCCGGCTTGCCTGCCCTTGCGCGGCGCTTGCAGGAACTGCCAGCCAAGGCACAGGTGTCTGTCATTGCCGAAGTCGAAGACGACAGCGACGAACAGACACTCACCAGCGCAGCGCAAGTCAACGTGACCTGGTTGCATCGTCAGGGCCGAAGTGCAGGCAGCGCCGACTTGCTGCAAGCCGCCCTGGGCAAACTGTCACTGCCCGCTGGCGAGGGCTACACCTGGATTGCCTGTGAATCGAATGTCGCGCGTACCCTGCGCAACTATCTGCTTGGTGAACGCGGCTTCGACAAGCAATGGCTCAAGGCAGTCGGTTACTGGAAGCATGGTGAGGCTGCCACGCATGAGAAGCATGATGATTGATCCCGAAAGCAGGCGGCTTTAGCCGCCTGCTGTTTCACACCAGTGATTTTACTTTCGGCACCCGTACCACCACCGTACCGGCGATCTTGTCATGCCAGGCTTGCCGCTCAGGGTCGAAAGCAATCCAGAGGAATCCCAGTCCCAGCGCAATCAGCGACAGAAAGCAGCTCAGGCCGCGCACGATGCTGGTGGACCAGTCCAGTTCGCGACCATCGGTACGCACCACCTGCAAATGGAACACGATGCCGCCAATGGTGGAACCCTTGAACCTCCACATCAGCACGCCGTAGATGACCAGTGCAATCAGCATGGAGTGGTCGATGAAATCCGAAGTATCCAGCACGCTGGTCAGCACACCGATCAGCACCACATCTATCAACAGCGCTCCCATGCGTGGCCAGAACCCGGCATAAACGGGTGCACTTGTCACGGCAGCAGACTGCGAGGCAACATACGCAGCGTCTGGCGTTTCTGACTGAACCCGGTCACCTGCCGGCGAAGATGACGAGGTATTCGCGGCACCTGAAAATGCAGGCGCAGGCTGGCTACGCGATGTCTGGAACATCAGCAACAGTGCATACAGCACCACACCGAAGCCGACGAACTGAAGTCCCTTGTAAGCAACAAAACCCACCACCGGAATGGTGTAAAGCAATGTGACGACCAACCCGCCAATCAAGGTAGCCAGCGCCCAGTACACAGCCATGGACTGGAAGGCTTCAGCGGGTTTGAATAGCTGCAACAGACGCTTGCCCAGCCACGCCAGCATGATGAGTTTGCCAAACCAGGCCGCGATCATCAGCCCCATACCCACGAACGGCACCGCGATGATGCCCACCAGCGTGATCACCAGCAGCAGGAACAAGGCCGGTATCGCCACAATGGATAACAAGGCAGCCAGCACCGACTTGCCCGGTGATTGCTCCAGCACCTGCACGCAATGTCCCACGGTCTTCGGCGCCAGCGCCGAAGACAGCACGTACAGCAACAACGCGATGCCTGCGACGATCCATGCCCAGCTCACCGACGCATCAAAGGCCAGCAGACGGCCAACCATCACACACTGCGTGACCCAGCTTTTGAACCAGCCGAAATCGATACCGGCCGGCATGGCGCCCACGGTATTGATACGATTCACCACTGCGGCAGGATCGCGTATCACCGTGCCGGCAATGGTCACCAGTTCGCCATCCACCACGGCCTGTGGCCCCAGCTCCACGCTGCCCATCAGCGTGACCACATCACCGCGCACCGCATTGTTGATGTAGCTGTTGCCCATGATGGTCACTACGCTGTCACCGACAATGCCGGTCACGCGCGTATTGCCCAGGATGGCCACCACGGCATCGTTCACCTCGCCGGCCACATTGGCATTGCCGCCAATAGCCACCACATTGTCGCTGGTCTCACCGGCGGGCAGTTCGATGTTGCCGCCAATGTTTACCCGGTCATTGTCGTTGCGCGACCGGCCTTCCCTTCTTGAGCGACGCTCGCTGCTTGTGGACTCACTGGGCGAGGATTCGCTGCTAGCGGACTGCTGCGCCTCCGGACTGATCTGAATACCTGATGGCCCCACACGCACCACCTCACGACCATCCTGCGTGATGACGACGCCTGAGTCACTGACACTGATATTCGTGTCAGAGTCCGCTTGCGCAGATTCACTCGACGACGGAAGCAGCCTGTGGAACATCTTGTGCTGATGCCAGCATCACACCCAGCAGTGACAGCAGCAGCATCCGACGCAGGTGCAGACACATTACGGATAGTGTTTCAGAAAGAACATTCATGACATTCACTCGACTTGAAATTTCTGATCTGTATCAAGCAGCCCGCAGGGTCAGCCGGCGTGACGGGCCAGCTGCCGCAAGCCCAGCCAGCTCATCGCCGTGGCCAGCAATCCGGCCAACACCAGCAGCCACACTGCACTCAGCACGGTTTGCAGCAACAACCAGCCGGAACTGGCCAGTGCCGATCCCAGACTCACACACACCCGCAGCAACGCGGCGGGCAGCTCGAACCAGTGACCCACATCAGATGCCACGGATGAATTCGGCAAGCCCAGCAACACGCAGGCACTGGCAACACCCGCCAGCCACAACAGCGCCTGCGCCCAGCGTGGCCAGTCCGTAATGCGCTGTCGCCACCATTGCCGCTGACGCAGCGCCACCGCCGCCAGCACCCGCTCCTGCAATCCGGCGGGTGCGCGTAACAGCGGCTGATTCACACTGAGCGTGTTCAGCCATTGTTCGAGCGCCCGTTCGGGTGACTCTGATTGTTCAATGTTGTGAGTCATGACTCACCTCGCAATGTGCTCAAGGCAATGGCCAGCTTCTGGCGGCCACGCAGGATGTCGACCTTCACCTTGGACAGCGAAACATTCAGCTGCTGTGCAATGTCGGCATAAGGCATTTCGGAAAAGTGATACAGCACCAGTGGCACCCGCTGATGATCTGGCAACGCTTGCAACGCCTGTTCCAGAAGTTGCTGCTGCTGGGCATCGGCAATGCCTGCCAACAGCAGATCGGGCACCGGCACGTCAAACTCTGCCGGAGCGTCGTTTTCGCTTACCCTCAATTCTGAAAACAGACGCCAGCGCCGGCGATGCCGGTTGAGGTGATTCAATGCCAGATTGGTCGTCACGGTTTTCAGCCAGCCGCCTGCGGCACTGCTGGCCTGCAACTGCGCAAAGTTCTGGTACGCCTTGAGGAACACTTCCTGCGCCGTGTCCTCGGCTTGGGCTTCATTGCCCAGCAGGCGGGCGGCGGTGGAGAACACCATGTCTTGATAGGCTTGCATGAACTGGGTGAATGCATCCCGGTCGGGATGCTCTGGGTTAAATATGGTCACAACGGTTACTTCGTGTGTACCCAGAACACGGCGGGCGGCGAAAAGTTACAGTAATGTTTACACGAGCTTTTCGCCGCATCAGCCGATGATTGGCGCGGGTGAATGCCGTACCCGCGCCGTATCCGCTACTTGAACAGCCCGCTTTTCAACAGGCCACCCAGCGCCGATTGCAGCATGTCACCACTCTGGTTTGCGCCGATCTGACCATTGGGCGTGAGTTTATCCACCACCTGCGGCAGGATACTTAGACAACAGATCACCGGCCTGACCGGAATTCATGCCCAGCTGTTTGGCAATCTGTTCAATCTGCCCGGAACCCAGCACCTGTGAGAGTTGCGATGCCGAAACCGGCGCATTCTGCCCGGTGCTCACCCAGGAATTCACCACATCGCCCAGGCCCGCTTTGCTGAAATTGTTCACCAGCCCGCTCAGGCCGCCCTGCCCCTGCAACAGCGAGCCCACCACCGACATCAGCATGTCCTGCTGCGAGCCGCCACCCTTGCCACTCACCACTGCCTTCAATATACCGTCGAGCAATCCCATAATAAGTACCTCATGTATTCTGCTACCCGGAAGGAACGCAAGCCTGCATGGCCGATGCGCTGCTCCCCGAGTATGACGCAAGCAAGGCAACCTCTGCTACGCTCGCTGACATGCAAGCTGGATTCACGCCATGACCGATCCCGGTGACTGGTCCTTCCCTGAAAAATTCCGGGCGCACGAGTCGCAGGTACAGTTCGACCTGTCACGCGCCATACGCAGCGTGGTACAGGTGCGCAGCGTCATTCCTGATGAAGCCTTCACAGCCGAGGTGCTGGGCACCGAACGTACCGGCAATGGCGTCGTTATTCAGGTTGGCGAACAGACACTGGTGCTGACCATTGCCTACCTGATCACCGAAGCAGAATCCATCTGGCTGACCACACATGATGGCCAGCAGATTGCCGGGCATACGCTGGCATTTGATCAGGTCACCGGATTCGGCCTGATCGCGCCGCTGGGCCAGCTACATGCTCCTGCGCTTGAGCTAGGCGCAGCACAACCATTACATGCCGACGATAACCTGATTGTCATCGGTCATGGCGGCCCGGCGCACGCCCTCAACTGCAAACTGATTGCGAAGCGGGAGTTCGCCGGTTACTGGGAATACCTGCTTGAGGAAGCACTGATCGTTGCGCCACCGCATCCACAGTGGGGAGGCGCGGCGCTGCTGGATCAACAGGGCCTGCTGGTCGGCATCGGCTCGCTGCTGCTTCAGGAAGAAGTCAGCGATGACAGTTTCGACGCCAACCTGTTCGTACCGATTGATCTGCTCAAACCCATTCTTGCTGACCTGCTGAGCACCGGCAGGCCACGCCGTGCTGCACGACCATGGCTGGGTATTTATCTGGCCAATACTGATCGCGAAGTAGTCATCGCCGGCGTGGCGCCCGGTGGCCCGGCGCATGAAGCGCGCTTGAAGCGCGGTGATGTCATTACCCAGATTGCCGGGCGTGCTGTGCAGGAGCTGCCGGATTTTTATCGACGCCTCTGGGCGCACGGTGCAGCGGGTGTCAGCGTCGAACTGGGCATCCGGCGCGGCAATCGTTCACGCACGGTGCAACTGGCCTCCGGCAATCGCGATGACTTTCTCTACAAGCCGCGAGCGCACTGATCTGACGAATTGTCATTTCGAGCATAGCGAGAAATCCAGTCCTGGCTCAATCGTAGGGATAGCGACATGTCACGCGACTACCAATATTTCGTGTATCTCCTGACCAACTGGAATAACAAGGTCATGTACGTTGGCATGACTAACAACCTGGAACGACGCCTTATTGAGCATCGCGATCACATAAGCGCAGGCTTTACTTCCAGGTACAACGTCCACAAGCTGGTATGTTTTGAAGTCACTCAAGATGTCCAGTCGGCGCTAGAACGTGAGAAACAAATCAAACACTGGCGGCGCGAAAAGAAGAATGCGCTGGTGCTGGCAAGCAATCCTGAATGGCGTGACCTCAGCAAGGATTTCTCACTGCGTTCGAAATGACAGATTGCACCCATTCGCCAATTTGTCATTTCGACCGAAGGGAGAAATCTTTCCGAATCCTTCCTGATTCCGTCGCCTCAATCAGCTCTCCGGCCGCATATGCGGAAACAACAGCACATCGCGGATCGAGGCCGAATTGGTCAGCAGCATCACCAGCCGGTCGATACCGATACCCAAGCCCGCAGTGGGCGGCATGCCATACTCCAGAGCGCGAATGTAATCAGCGTCATAGAACATGGCTTCGTCATCGCCGTCACTCTTGCGAGCCACCTGTTCATGGAAACGCTCGGCCTGGTCTTCGGCGTCATTCAATTCTGAAAAACCATTGGCCAGTTCGCGACCACAGACGAAGAACTCGAAACGATCGGTAATGAACGGATCGGCATCGCTACGCCGCGCCAGCGGTGACACTTCAGCCGGATAGCTGTACACGAAAGTGGGTTGCAGCAGGCGATGTTCGCCGGTCTTCTCAAAGATTTCGATCTGCAACTTGCCAGCACCATCACTCTGTTTGTAACCAATCTTGAGCTGGTCGCACCAGCTGCGCAGATAACTCACCTCACGCAGTCTGTCGCGTTCGATGCCGGGATTGAAGTGCACGATGATGTCTTCCACCGTCACCCGCCGGAAGGGTTGTGCGATATCCAGCTGCTGACCTTCCCATTCGATTTTGCGCGTACCGAGAATGGTGTCGCACAGACCGTGGAACAACCGCTCCACCATGTCCATCAGGTCGCGGAAGTCGGCATAGGCCTGGTACAACTCCACCATGGTGAATTCGGGATTGTGGCGCGTCGACAGTCCTTCGTTGCGGAAGCTGCGATTGATTTCATACACGCGCTCAAATCCACCGACCACCAGCCGCTTCAGATACAGCTCGGGCGCAATACGCAGATACATCTGCATGTCCAGCGCATTGTGATGCGTGACGAACGGCTTGGCGGTGGCGCCGCCGGGAATCACCTGCAGCATCGGCGTTTCCACTTCCATGAAATCCATGGAGTCGAGGAAGCTGCGCAGGTATTTGATGACCCGCGTACGCGTTGAAAAAACCTTGCGGCTGTCAGCGTTGATGATCAGATCCACATAGCGCTGGCGATAGCGGGTTTCGTGATCCGACAAGCCATGCCATTTATCCGGCAGCGGCCGTAGCGACTTCACCAGCAGGCGCAGTGTGGTCACCTTTACCGACAACTCACCGGTCTTGGTCTTGAACAGCGTACCTTCGGCGGCCAAGATGTCGCCCACATCCCAGCCCTTGAAGGCGTCATACACTTCACCCAACGCAGCCTGCTGCAGGAACAACTGAATCTGGCCACTGTGATCCTGAATCTTGGCAAAGCTGGCCTTGCCCATGACCCGCTTGGCCAGCATGCGACCGCTGACTTTCACATTGATGGTATGGGTATCAAACCATTCCGGTTCACGTTCGCCATACACCGTCAGCAAATCATCAGCGAGTGCATCGCGACGAAAATCATTCGGGAACGCCTGCCCGGCCTCGCGCAACTTGGCGAGCTTGGCGCGACGCTCGGCGATCAGATGATTTTCGTCGATGGGGGGTTGTTCTTGCGGAGTATCAGTCATGCTCTTTCTCGCTTCATCGTTCCCCTCCCCCGCACGCGGGGGAGGGTTAGGGAGGGGGCAACCTTACAGCCCCTGCTTCAAACTCGCTTCCAGAAACTGATCCAGATCACCGTCCAGCACCGCCGTGGTATTACCCACTTCGACACCAGTGCGCAAATCCTTGATGCGCGACTGATCCAGCACGTAGGAACGGATCTGGTTGCCCCAGCTCACATCGGATTTAGAATCTTCCAGCACCTGCGCGGCGGCATTGCGCTTGTTGACTTCCAGCTCGTAGAGCTTGGCTTTCAGCATCTTCATCGCCTTGTCGCGATTCTTGTGCTGCGAGCGTTCGGCCTGACAGGCAGCGACAATGCCGGTGGGCATATGCGTGATACGCACCGCCGATTCGGTCTTGTTGACGTGCTGACCACCGGCGCCACTGGAACGATACACATCGGTCTTCAGGTCAGCCGGATTGATCACGATGTCGATGTCATCGTCAATTTCCGGCGAGACGAACACTGACGCAAACGACGTATGCCGGCGTGCGTTGGAATCGAACGGTGATTTGCGCACCAGCCGATGCACGCCGATCTCGGTGCGTAACCAGCCATAGGCATAGTCGCCTTCAAAACTGATGGAACAACTCTTGATACCGGCGACTTCGCCACCATTGGCGTCGGTGACCTCGGTCTTGAAACCATGCTGATCACCCCAGCGCAGGTACATGCGCATCAGCATGTTGGCCCAATCCTGCGCCTCAGTGCCACCCGCGCCCGCCTGAATATCCAGATAGGCACTATGCGAGTCCATCTGGCCGGGGAACATGCGGCGGAATTCCAGCTTTTTCAGGTCGTGATCAACAGCGGCTACATCACGCTCGACTTCGGCGGCGGTACCCTCATCGTCTTCTTCCACCGCCATGTCCAGCAATTCACGCGCATCGTTCAGGCCTGCCTGAATGCGATCCAGCATGGTGACGGTTTGTTCCAGATTGGCGCGCTCCCGACCCAGCTCCTGAGCTCTGGCAGGCGTATCCCAGATCTTGGGATCTTCCAGTTCGCGGCTGACTTCAGTCAGGCGTTCGGCCTTGTTATCGTATTCAAAGAAACCCCCGTAGCACAGTGCTGCGCTCGGTCAGGTCTTCAATGCTGCGGCGGATCAGGTTGACTTCCATCGTTTCAAGCTCGGGCGGAATTTGAGGCGCGCAAGGATAGCAGACGACGGTTACAGCTTCACGTTTCGTAGGGGCCGCTCGCGAGCGGCCCTTATCAAGCAAGGCGGTTCACGAACCGCCCCTACGGCGCCCGAACCTAATTTCTCTCCAGATATTCCACAATCAGCTGCAGCCGTTCTTCCCCCCGGAACTCGTTCACATCCAGTCGATAAGCCAGCCGCACGGCATCGCCAATGCGTACCTGCGGCGCATCGTCGTGATCGAAATGACGAAAGGCAATGGCCTCAACGGCATCGTTGCCGATGGCGACTTTCAGTTTCAGATGGCGTTCACCCAGAATGCGTGAATCCACGACGTGGAACTGGCCATCGAACATGGGTTCAGCGAAACTCTGGCCCCACGGACCAGCTTCGCGTAGCTGTCTGGCGGTTTCCAGTGTGAATTCATTGGCTTTGAGTTCGCCATCGCTCAGCACTACACCCACGGCATCATCCAGCGTCATCCAGCGATTCACTTCGGCATCAAACGCCGTGCGGAAGGCATCGAGTTTGTCCGCGCCGATGGACAGTCCCGCCGCCATCGCATGGCCACCGAATTTATCAATCAGCCCCGGGTGATGCGCGGCCACGGCATCCAGCACATCGCGGATATGTACGCCGGGAATGGAGCGTGCTGATCCTTTGAGCGTGGTTTCGTCCGCCATGGCCATGGCAATTACCGGACGATGCAGACGATCCTTGACCCGTGAGGCTACCAAGCCCACTACACCCTGATGCCAATGTTCTTCGTACAGACATAAACCCAGCGGCAGCGTTTCAGCATCCAGTTGCATCTGTTCCAGCGCGGCCAACGCTTCGGCCTGCATCTGTTGTTCGATGTCGCGCCGATCCAGGTTCATCTGCGTCAGCTGCGCGGCGATGGCGCGAGCAGTAGTCATGTCATCAGTGAGCAGGCATTGAATTCCGAGGCTCATGTCATCCAGTCGTCCGGCGGCATTCAGACGTGGCCCGACCTGAAAACCGAGGTCAGAAGCCACACAGGTTTCGATACGTTTGTTGGCCGCTTCCAGCATGGCGCGAATGCCGGGCACGCAACGACCGGCGCGAATGCGCTTCATGCCCTGCGCCACCAGAATGCGATTATTGGCATCCAGCGGCACTACATCGGCCACCGTGCCGAGACACACCAGGTCAAGCAGCTGTGCAACTGAAGTAGTTTCTGCCGCAACCAGACCTTGTTGAGTCATGGCCCGCGTCAACGCCGCCATCAGATAAAACGCCACGCCCACACCGGCCAACGCCTTGCTCGGGAAATCATTGCCCGGCGCATTGGGATTGACGATGGCTGCGGCGGCGGGTAGTTCACTGCCAGCCAAGTGGTGGTCAGTGACCAGCACTTGGATGCCGAGCGCATTCGCTGCGGCTACACCGGCGACGCTGGAAATACCGTTATCCACGGTGATGATCAATTGCGGATTCCGATCCGCCGCCAGCGCCACAATCTCCGGCGTCAGTCCGTAACCAAAGGTAAAACGATTCGGCACCAGAAAATCGACGTTCCTGAATCCCAGTCGACGTAATTGCCGCACCACCAGCGCGGTGCTGGTCGCACCATCGGTGTCAAAGTCGCCGATGATGACGATGCGGCTCTGCCGGGCGTAATGCGCCATCAGCAATTCAACGGCCTCGGTGACTCCACCCAGTTCACGCAGCGGGATCATGCGCTCCAGCCCCTGATCCAGTTCCTGCGCACTGCGTACCCCGCGCAAAACATACAGGCGTGATAGCAGTGATGAGGCGTGCAAGTTGGCGGGTGCACCTTCCGGCAAGGCTCGACGACGAATGATGCGATGGCTCAAGGCGTGGCTTCCAGATTTCCGGGCGGGGTTCAGTTCAGTAATTTACAGCAGGCATGATCAATCCAATATCTGTCATTTCGACCCCTTCGACTTCGCTCAGGACAGGCTCCGGGAGAAATCCTGACTCTCGCAGGTGTGCAAGGAGTTAAAACAAAGAAAGATTTCTCGCGGCGCTCGAAATGACAACAATCCAGAGGCTGCTCAATTCAACAATGCACTTAATTCGGTTGACTGCTGCGAGCGCAAACGACGTTTCAACTGTTGCCAGCGACCGCCGCGCAGACTGATGCGCCAGTGATCCAGATACACATCCAGCTGTCGAATGCGTCCCTGCTGCAATGCTGCGTGCACAGGTTTCAGCCAGAGTGTTTCGAGTGATTGCAGTGACGTTTCCGGCAACACCAGCAACAACTCATCAGCATCAACGCTCAGCAGGGCAGCGGCGGTGTCGGGCACTGGCCAGCAGTCCATATGCAGATGCTCACACAGCCCTTGCACATAGGGATGGTTGCTCAACAGTCGCTGCGCGGCGCGAGCTTCGACGAGTTGCAGCGGCGCAGCTCCCCAGAACCACAGCGCATTCAACCCCGGCAGGCCACGCCGGGCACGTTGCTGATTGACCGGATGTTCGTGCAGCAGCATCTGCGCTTCGGTCATCAGGCGTCGCAAGGCACCGCTGTCAGGGCCTTTGGGCATGGCATCAAACAGGCGGGTTGCCACGTCGGCGTGCGGTGAAAAGGTTTCCAGTTGCAAGACTTGCTGATGCACGGCATACCAGCGTCCGGTGACACCGGCCAATGACAGATGCAGATCAAACCCGGACACGGCGAGCAAGGGCTGCAAACTGTCGAACAGCAACTGCTGTTCTTCAACCGTCATGGGCGGCGGCCAGATCAGGCGCAGGTCATCCATGCCCGCTTGCAGATGCACCAGTTCCACATGCAGACAGGTGCCAGGCAGCCACGGACCACCTTCGGCATGCAGCATCAGCGCTGCACTGGCCAGACCATGACTGCGCAAATTGGCAGGCAATGCCTGCAGCAAGGATTGCTGCCAGGGATCAACACGCGCCATGCTCAGCTCATCGGGCTGCCACAATCGCGTGCACTCGCCAGCGTTAAGCCATTGTTGCAAAGTTGCGGGCAGTTGCCGCTGCTCACGCAGTGCGTCGCGCATACTGGGCAGTACGCTGGGCAATATCAATTGCAGATGGCTGATGGTCATGGCCGTACCGTCATCATGCTTCGAGCAACTGACCATCACGCAAGGTCAGCACCCGCTGCATGCGCGCGGCCAGTTCGGTTGCATGGGTGACAATCACCAGCGCCGTATTGAATTCACGATTCAGTTCCAGCATCAGCTCGAATATCTGCTGGGCATTGGCGCCGTCGAGATTGCCGGTGGGCTCATCCGCCAGCACCACCATCGGCTTGGTGACCAGCGCACGCGCAATGGCGGCGCGCTGGCGTTCACCACCGGATAACTGGCCGGGCCGATGCAATAGCCGCGCACCCAGACCGACGCGCTGCAACAACTCGCCGGCCTGTTGTTTCGCCTGTTCCACCGGCATGCGTCGCACCAGCAATGGCATGGCCACGTTTTCCAGGGCACTGAACTCCGGCAGCAGATGATGAAACTGATACACAAAACCCAGTGCCCGATTGCGCAGTGCACCGCGTGCGGCTTCAGACAACCGGGCAACATCTTCGCCGACAATTTTTACGCTGCCCGCGCTGGGCACATCCAGCCCGCCCAGCAACTGCAACAGCGTGGTCTTGCCGGAACCGGAGGCGCCCACAATGGCGATGCGCTCACCAGAGCGGATTTGCAGATTCACATCAGCCAGCACTTCGAGACTGGCTCCAGCTTCAACAAAGCGCTTGTTGAGATGTTCGCATTCCAGAACGATTGATTGATGCGGGGTCACTATTGCTCCACTCGCTGTTGCTACACTCACTGTTGCTCCAATCAAAGGGGTCTCATTCATGGCGTAATGCTCGTGCAGGTTCGGTGCGAGCTGCGCGCCAGGCAGGATAAAGGGTTGCCACTGCACACATGGCAAACGCCACGCCTGACACCTGCAACACATCCTGCCATTCAACGCTGGCGGGCAGATCGCTCATGAAGTACAGCCTGGCATCCATGAACTGCGTTCCGAGCAGGCGCTCCAGCCCATGAATCAGCGATTCCAGATTCCAGGCCAGCAAGGTGCCCAGCACTACGCCAGTCACAATGCCAATCACGCCAATCAGCATGCCTTGCAGCATGAACACCTTGAGCACCGACCGCGGTGTCGCACCCAGCGTGCGCAGGATGGCGATGTCGGACTGCTTGTCCTTCACCACCATCACCAGTGTAGCAACCACATTGAACGCGGCTACGGCCACCACCAATAGCAAAATTAAAAACATCATCGACTTGGTCAGCGCAATGGAACGAAAGAAATTGGCGTGTTTGCGGGTCCAGTCGTCTACGTAGTAACCGCCGCCCAGCTGCTGGGCAATCCGGATCGCGGTTGATTGCGCGTTGAATACATCATTGAGCTTCAGGCGCAGGCCAGTCACATCATCACCCATGCGGTACAACCTGGCGGCATCCTGCAAATGCACATAGGCGTAGTTGCGGTCATATTCATACATGCCGGCGGCAAAGATGCCCACCACGGTAAAACGTTTGTTACGCGGGATGACGCCAGCAATGGTGACACTGCCCTGCGCGGTTACCGCCAGCACCTTGTCACCCACCGAGACTTTCAGTGCCTTGGCGAGTTCGTCACCCAACACCATGCCGAACTCACCGGCGCGCAACGCAGTCATCGCACCGGCCTGCATGTGCTGGTGCAGTGTGGCCACTTGCTGCTCCTGTTCCGGCAACACACCGCGCACTACCACGCCGCTGTTGGCGTCACCGGCTGCGCCCGTGGTCAGCAACAAGGCCTGCTGTTCGATATAGGGCGCGCTGCCGAGCACATCAGGTTGCGCCTGCAACTTGTTACGCACGTTCTGCCAGTCGGTCAGCGGCCCGCCAAAACCACTGATGGTGGCATGCGCCGTCACACTCAGAATGCGTTCGCGTAATTCACGCTCGAAGCCATTCATCACCGACAGCACTACCAATAATACCGCCACGCCCAGCGCCACACCCGCCAGCGAGATGCCGGAAATCACCGACACAAAGCGATTACCACCGCCGGAGCGAAGGTAACGAGTGCCGATCATCCATTCAAAGTAGCTGCGCATCACCATCACTCGTAGCGCAGCGCTTGTGCAGGCGCGATGCGTGCAGCACGACGCGCCGGATAAATGGTCGCCAGCGCGGTGAGCAACAGTGCAATGCCCATCACCCAGGCGATCTGCCCGGCCTGTACTTCGGAAGGAATCTGCGTGATGTAGTACACGCTGGGATCAAAGAACTTCATGCGAAAGGTAGTTTCAATCCACGGCACGATACTGCCCACATTAAATGCCAGCAGCAGCCCCAACCCCAGCCCGGCGAGAATGCCCACCCAGCCAATCAGCAAGCCCTGCGTAATAAACACCTTGATGACCTCTTCAGGCGTCAGCCCCAGCGTACGCAGGATGGCAATGTCATTACGCTTTTCATTCACCACCATCACCAGTGCGGCAATGATGTTGAACGCGGCGATCGCCACGATCAGCATCAGCATCACCGCCATCATGGTTTTTTCAATGCGTACCGCGCGGAAGTAGCTGGCGTTCTCCTGGGTCCAGTCGCGGGTCACAAACTGGCCACCAAGCGCCGTATTGATCTGCCTGATCAACTCCGGCGCGGCAAAAATATCCGCAAACTTGAAGCGCAAGCCACTAGGCGCACCATTCGTACCGGCCAACGCTGCCGCATCGCTCATATGCAGCAGCGCCAGGCTAGTTGTCCTGATCCTGCGCGCCGAACTCGAAGATGCCGGTAACCGTGAAGCTCTGCAAACGCGGCCTTAGCTCCGTCGTCCCGGCGACCACTTCGGGAATCAGCACTGTGATTTCATCGCCCACCTGCGCTTGCAGCGTCCAGGCAAGGCCCGCACCCAGCAAGATTTTCTGCGCACCGGGCAGCAGGGAACTGACGTCACCCTGCAACAGGTGTGGCCTGATATCCGCAATCCGCGCCTCCAGTTCCGGCAGGATGCCGCGTAACCGGGCCGCGTTGAGTACCCCGCCACGACCCACCATGCCCTGCACTTCCACATAGGGCGCAGCGCCCAGTACGCCGGGAGTCTGCTGCGCCTTGTCCATCAAAGCCGACCAATCCGTCATCTGCTGGGCGGTGCCGGACAAGGTCGCGTGGGCGGAAAGATTCAACAACCGGCTACGCAGCTCACCCTCAAAACCATTCATCACCGACAGAATGACGATCAGCGCCGCCACGCCCAGACACACACCCAGCATCGACACCCAGCTGATGAACGACACAAAAAAACCACGGCGGCGGGTGCGCACGTAGCGCAGGCCGATATATGCAGGCAGTGGGTAAAACATCAAGAATGCCGGGACGCCAGAACGCAAACCCGGGGAAATCTCCGCAATAGTTGGGACGTCGTAACAGGGCCGGGATTTTAGTGACACCAGTCATGGAAATGCACGAGTTAATCGCCCGGCCGACATAACCACCGCCGCAGCGATGTTATAGTTTCGGCGCCCCGTGTCAGACCAAGACAGTCCTGTGTCAGCTCTGTGTCAGGAGATTCGCCATGCGCCTCGCCCAATTCCTCTGCGTAACCATTATCAGCCTGGTCTGCACCGCCGCTGGAGCGCAGGAAATATCACTGCCGGCTGCTGCTCCTGCTGAATCCAATCCCGGCGAATCCGCCGCTCCGGTGACCACACCCGAACGCGGCGCCAGCATGGCGCAAGTGGAGGCCCGCTACGGATCGCCCACCCAGCGCAATGCCGCTATCGGCAACCCGCCCATCACCCGCTGGGACTATCCCGGCTTTAGCGTGTTCTTTGAATACCAGCATGTGGTGCACAGCGTGGTGAAGTAAACCGCTGTAGGTCAGGCTTCAGCCTGACAACGATATCCAGAGCCCATCCAAGGGCTACCAGCATCAGGCCGACCATGTGTCGGCCTGATGCATTTTTGCCAGCTCGGATTCGACAAGTGGCTTGAGCATTGATAACCATTGGTACTACTATCTGACTACCCTGCCCGACTACCCAGCGGTTCACCAGAATTCACATCCATGTCTGCTACCAGTCTCAAATTGTCCAAAGAACTCAAGCAGCGCATTGGTGAGCTGGTTGATGGCACCAATAAAACCGCTCATGCCTTCATGATCGACGCCATCGAACAGGTTGCGCGGCAAGAGGAACTGCGCCGTCGTTTTGGTGCTGAGGCAGCGGCCGCCGAACAGGAGGCCGAACAGAGTGGCAAGGTGTACGACGCTAAAGAAGCATTCACCTATCTGGAATCGCGGGCGCGGGGAATCGCCACCAAAAAACCAAGGACGAAAACATGGCGACGCTCCGGCTAAGCACACATGCGTTTGTCGATCTACAAAGGATCGCTGATTTCCTGATCGAACATGAATCGACCCGCGCCCTGCAGGTGATTCAGCGCATTCGTCAGGCGATCCTGATTCTTGAAAACCATCCATTGATTGGTCGGGCAGTTGCAGATGGACGACGTGAGCTGGTGATCTCGCATGGTCGGAATACTTACCTTGCCCTGTATCGCTGGTTGCCCGTCGACGAAACCGTATTGTTACTCGCCATTCGCGATGCACGCGAAGTCGGGTACCAGCAAGAGTAGACCTGCCTGTTCATCTGTCAGACGAAATTGATGGAATCAATAAACAAAGGAATCGACGCCCGCTCCAACCGGGCGCTGCTGGATGCAGCCGATAACACCTGACATCAATTTACTTATTGCAGCTGCCGCCGAACAAGAAACAACGCTCACCATGGCAACACTCCAGTTAGGCGCATTTGTCACGTAATCCGCACACATTGGACTTCAACCCCACCCGCCGCCCTGCTACCCTTCGCGCCCTTGAGTCTATATCCACCCGGCAAGTCACTTGACTTGAGGCCGGGCTATTGGCGTTTTCAGATTGGGCCATTCTGTCGATGAGCAATCCGTGAGCAAGCCTGTCCTGATGAACAAAAAGTTCCTGCTGCCTTCCGCTGACAAGCCGCGCATTCGCTGGGGCCAGCTATATGGCTCGGCCATGGCGCTGAAGCTGGCGGAAGCGGCGCAGGCTTTGACAGCGCCATTACTGGTGATCGCCAGCAATGCGCGCGAACTCAGTCGGCTGGAAGATGAGCTGCGGGTGTTTCTGCCCAAGTCGCTGGCACTGCTGACCATTCCCGGCTGGGAAACCCTGCCCTACGATTTGTTCGCACCGCATCCGGACATCATTTCGCAACGCCTGAGCACCTTGTCGCGCCTGCCCACGTTGAAACAGGGCGTGGTGCTGGTGGATGTGGATACGGTGATGCAGCGGCTGGTGCCGCGCAGCTACATTGATGCACATGCCTTCGATATTGCGGTGGGCAATCAGCTGGATCTGAAAACCTTCCGCATCAGGCTGGCAGCAGCAGGCTATGCGAATACCTCACAGGTGATGGCCCCGGGTGAATTTGCGGTGCGTGGTTCGTTGCTGGATTTGTTTCCAATGGGCAGTGCTGCGCCGTATCGCATTGATCTATTCGATGAAGAAGTGGAAAGCATTCGCAGCTTCGATGTCGATACGCAGCGCACGCTGGAGAAGGTGTCGCGCATCAAGCTGTTGCCAGCGCGTGAGTTCCCGCTCAGCGCCGAGGGCGTACAGTTCTACAAGCGTCGCTTCCGCACCCGCTTTGAGGGCGACCTGACCCGCGTACCCATGTACAAGGATGTGGCCGAAGGTGGCGCACCGGCCGGCATCGAGTACTACCTGCCGCTATTCTTTGAGCAGCTCAGCGATGTGTTCAGCTACCTGCCCGCTGAATCAACCATTGCGTACACCGATGACTTCACCAGCCTGATTGAGGAAAGCTGGGGCAACACCCTGCAACGCCATGAGCAACGCGCGCATGACACCGAGCGGCCCATCCTCACTCCTGAAGAATTGTTCCTGCCCCCAGCGGACTTTCTGCAACAGCTTCAGATACGCCGACAGATTGAATTGTCAGTCAATGAACTGGACCCGAATCGTCAGCACATCAGCTGGCAAAACTTCGCCAGCACCACCCCGCCGCCGGTGAAGCTGGATGCTCGCGCACCCGAACCGGCGCGTGCATTGCTGGAGCATCTGCGTAGCTACACAGGCCGCACACTGATCGCAGCCGAGTCCACCGGTCGTCGCGAAATGATGCTGGATATCCTGCGCAAGCATCAGATCAACGCACCGAGCATGGATGACTGGCAGTTGTTCATGGCCAGCGAAATACCGCTGGCCATTACCGTGTCGCCAATTGCACGCGGCTTGCAGCTGAAAGACCCGGCCATCACGGTACTGGCGGAAGAACAGTTGTTCGGCGAACGCGCCAAGCAGGAACGCAAACGTCGCCGCGCGGATCGCGATCCGGAAAAAATCATTCGCGATCTGTCCGACCTGATGCCGGGCTCGCCGGTGGTGCACGACGAATACGGTGTGGGTCGTTACCTGGGTTTGCAGACCATGGATGTCGGCGGGCTGCTGGGTGAATTTCTGATTCTTGAATATGCCGACGGCGACAAGATCTATGTGCCGGTGCATGCACTGGACAGGGTCAGTCGCTATACCGGATCGGGTGGCGACAATGCGCCGCTGCACAAGCTGGGCACCGATACCTGGGCCAGGGCCAAGAAGAAAGCAGCTCAGAAGGTGCGCGATACCGCAGTCGAATTACTCGATCTGTATGCACGTCGCGCGGCCCGGAATGGCACTTCACTGCAAGCTGCTGAAGCTGATCTGCTGGCGTTTGCCGATGCCTTCCGCTTTGAGGAAACGCCGGATCAGGCACAAGCCATCGCCGCCGTCATCGCAGACATGGGTAGCGGCAAGCCGATGGATCGCGTGGTATGCGGCGATGTGGGCTTTGGCAAAACAGAAGTCGCCCTGCGTGCCGCCTTCGTTGCGGTGCAGGCCGGCAAGCAGGTGGTAGTGCTGGTGCCCACTACACTGCTGGCGCAACAGCACTATCAAACCTTTGCGGATCGCTTCGCGGACTGGCCGGTGAAAGTCGAAACCATGTCGCGCTTCCGCAGCACGGCGCAGGTGAACGAAGCGCTGCAAGGACTGGAAGCAGGCACGGTTGATATTGTGGTCGGCACGCATCGTCTGCTGCAAAACACAGTGCACTTCAAGAATCTCGGTCTGATCATCATCGATGAAGAGCATCGCTTTGGTGTCAAGGACAAGGAAAAGCTCAAACACATGCGCGCTGAAGTGGATGTACTGACGCTCACTGCCACGCCCATTCCGAGAACCCTCAACATGGCCATGGGTGGCCTGCGCGATCTGTCGTTGATCACCACTCCACCCGCCAGCCGTCTGTCGATCAAGACTTTTATTACGCCATTCGATGGCGCAGCAGTGCGCGAAGCCTGTCTGCGCGAGATTCGGCGCGGTGGGCAGATCTACTACGTACACAACAGCGTCGAGACCATCGAGAAAACAGCGCACTCACTGGCCGAGCTGGTGCCCGAAGCCAACATCGCCATCGGTCATGGCCAGATGCGTGAACGCGAACTGGAACAGGTGATGCTGGATTTCAGCCATCAGCGCTGCAATCTGTTTGTCTGCACCACCATTGTCGAAAGCGGCATTGACGTACCCACCGCCAATACCATCATCATTGATCGCGCCGACAAGTTCGGTCTGGCGCAGCTGCACCAGATGCGTGGTCGCGTCGGTCGTTCGCATCATCAGGCTTATGCCTACCTGCTGACGCCGCCCAAGACCAACATGACGCCCGATGCCATCAAACGTCTGGAAGCCATTGAATCACTGGAAGACCTCGGTGCAGGCTTCACGCTGGCCACACACGATCTGGAAATTCGTGGTGCGGGCGAACTGCTGGGCGAAGGCCAGAGCGGCCAGATTCAGGAAATCGGCTTTGCGTTGTACATGGAAATGCTGGAGCGTGCGATCGAAGCCCTGAAACAAGGCAAGATTCCCGAGCTTGATCAACCCCTGTATCGCGGCCCGGAAGTCGATCTGCATGTCCCGGCCCTGCTGCCCGAAGACTACATGCCCGATGTACACATGCGTCTGGTGCTGTACAAACGCATTGCCGCCACTGAATCGCGCGAAGCCCTGCGTGAATTGCAAGTGGAAATGATTGACCGCTTCGGACTGCTCAGTGAGCCGAGCAAGAACCTGTTCCGCATTGCCGAACTGAAACTGCGCGCCAAAGCCATTGGCATTCGCAAACTGGATTTACATGCCAATGGCGGTCATGCGTTATTCGACAAGGATGCCAATATTGATCCCACCAACCTGATCCTGTTCATCCAGCGCAATGCGCGCACGCATAAATTTGACGGGCCACAGAAGCTACGTTTTGCGCTGCCACTGGCAGATACTGAAAGCCGCTTCAAGGCGGCCGAAGACTTGCTGGATGGCATTACACTCGCGCCTGCAGCGATAGCCGCTGCCGCCATTGCCAAAAGCAGAAAATCATGAACTCCCTGCTGGTCGCCGCTCTGTACAAATTCGTCTCCCTGCCGGACTGCCAAACCCTGCAAGCGCCTTTGCAAGCCTGCTGCGACCAACATGGCGTCAAAGGCACGCTGTTGCTTGCAAAAGAAGGCATCAACGGCACCATCGCTGGCAGCCACGCAGGCGTCCATGCGGTACTGGACTACCTGCGTAGCGATACACGTATGGCAGGCCTGGAACACAAGGAGTCTTTCGCAGACATCATGCCTTTTCACCGCATGAAAGTTCGGCTCAAGAAAGAAATCGTCACCATGGGTGTGACAGATATCGATCCCAATCACATCGTCGGCACCTATGTGAAGCCGGAAGACTGGAATACATTGATCAGCGATCCCGACGTGGTGCTGATTGACACCCGCAACGACTATGAAGTAGCCATCGGCACCTTCAAGGGCGCTGTCGATCCCGACATCAAGAGCTTTCGTGATTTCCCGAAGTGGGCGCGGCAGCAGAAAATGCTGGAGAAGAAGCCCAAAGTCGCCATGTTCTGTACCGGCGGCATTCGCTGCGAAAAATCCACCGCCTTCATGAAGGCCGAAGGCTTTGATGAGGTGTACCACCTGCAAGGCGGCATCCTGAAATATCTGGAAGTGGTGCCGGAAGAGCAAAGCCTGTGGCAAGGCGACTGCTTCGTATTCGATGAGCGCGTTGCCGTGGGCCACGGCCTGCAATTGGGTGAATACGAGCTGTGCCGTTCCTGTCGTCATCCGTTGAGTCCGCAGGACAAACAGTCACCGTACTATGAACTGGGCGTCAGTTGCGCGCAGTGTCATGATCAGTCCAGCGAACAACGCAAGCACAGCCTGCGCGAACGACAGAAACAGGTAGAGCTGGCCGCTGCCCGTCATCAGCAGCACGTCGGCGCCAAACATCCGCCGAAACGCAAGGCGGAAAAATAGATCATGCCGAAAACACCCGCCGCCATTGTTGATTTCTGGTTTGGTCAGTACACCGACGATGCGAGGATGGCCAGCCAGCAGGCGGCCTTGTGGTGGTCAAAAAGCGCCACTGTCGATGCCGACATCAAGCAGCGCTTCGAGTCCAGTGTACTGGCTATGCTGCGGCCGGCTCACTACATGCCTGGACGGAAACCGCAGTGGGCCGACTGGCGTTGATCCTGCTCACTGACCAGGTGCCACGCAACAGTTACCGCAACACGCCACAAGCCTTTGCCTTCGATGCCCTGGCGCGCAGCTGGTGCAAGGCAGGACTGGAACAGCAGGTTGACTTGCAACTACGCCCCATTCAGCGAGTGTTTTTTTACCTGCCACTGGAACATTCCGAATCGTTGCAGGATCAGGATCTGAGCGTGCAGTTATTCAGCGCATTGGCTGATGAGGTTGCCGCAGATCTACAGCCGACGTTTGCCCGGTATCTGCAATTCGCACAGCGACATCGCACCATCATCCAGCAGTTTGGCCGCTTTCCGCATCGCAATGAGATTCTGCAGCGGCAATCAACGGCGGAAGAAAAGAAATTTTTGCTTGAACCGGGGTCGGGATTTTGAGTTGAGGCAAGTAGCTTAGTACGCGCCGCTGCGGGGCCATGCTACGCATGTCCAAATTTGTTCCTGCACCCTATTCGAATTGATAGGGGTCGAACCGTGGGTTCTCACCCAGCCATCTCCCCCAGAATAAAAAAACCCAGCACGAAGCTGGGTATTTTTATTCTGGCGGAGAGGCAGGGATTCGAACCCTGGAACACCCGTGAAGATGTTACTGGAATTCCAGTCCAGCGCCTTCGACCGCTCGGCCACCTCTCCGCACCTTAGAAAACTTGTACTCATCTCGCGTCTTCAACAAGCTGAAACTTTGTTTCAGCTTTGTAGGTTGGGCTTCAGCCCAACATTCTCGGCGTGTTGGGCTGAAGCCCAACCTACACGGGGCGCGCAGCTTACACAGGCCGTTGCAATCAGGCAAACGAAACACCGGCCTGACGTAAGGCATCCAGCACGACCTGGTGACATTCGACGGACAACGGCGTCAACGGCAGGCGAATGCCTTCACTCATCAAGCCCATGCGCGCCAGCGCAAACTTGGTCGGGATGGGATTGGATTCGACAAACAAATACTTGTGCAGGCCGCGCAGTTCGGCGTCGATGCGCTGGGCGGTTGTGACATCGCCACGCAACGCGGCCACGCACATCTCATGCATCTTGCGGGGCGCCACATTGGCGGTGACGGAAATGACGCCCTTGAAGCCGAACAGCATGCTGTCACAGGCCAGATCGTCGTCACCACTGAACAAGTCGAGCCGCTGACCAAAACGCGTCACCAGTTCGCGATTACGTTCCAGCGAACCGCTGGCTTCCTTCAGACCGACAATCGAGGGGACTGCGGTGAGGCGCGCCACGGTGTCAGGCTTCATGTCGCAGCCGGTACGGCCGGGCACGTTGTACAGGATGATGGGCAGTTCTACCGCTTCGGCAATAGCCTTGAAATGGCGGTACAAGCCCTCCTGGGTAGGTTTGTTGTAGTACGGCGTCACCTGCAAGGAGGCTACCGCGCCTTCGCTTTTTGCGGCCGCCGTCAGTTCAATCGCTTCACGGGTTGAATTGGCCCCGGTGCCGGCAATCACCGGCACCCGGCCTGCGGCGGCGGTGAGGGTGGCGCGCACCACCGCCATGTGTTCATCGGAATCCAGGGTGGCGGATTCACCGGTGGTGCCCACCGCCACGATGGCGTCGGTGCCGTTGTCAATGTGGAAATTGACCAGCCGCTGCAACGCTTGAAAATCAACCGCGCCGTCCGCCTGCATGGGCGTAGCCAGCGCAACAATGCTTCCGCTGAACATGAATTTCTCTGGATAACCGAAGGATGGGGGCCGCTGCACGCAGCAAAGCCGGATGGATCAACAGGATGCGGGATCGTACTGGCCCCACCACAGGTTGTGCAAGCCGTAAAACCGTTGCCGCCGCTGCACAGGTTGCAGTCGCCCTTTGGGCCTGTACACTCTCATTCCAGCTGGCTGCCCAGCTGACGGCAGAGTGCCAGCCGCGCCTATTTACTCAGGACAGAATGAAAGAACTCATCATTATCTCTGCCATTGGCAGCGACCGGACCGGACTGGTTTTTGACGTCACTCGTGTGATTCTCGAATGCGGCGGCAACGTACTGGAAAGCCGCATGACCGCGCTGGGCAGCGAATTCGCCATGCTGCTGCTGGTGTCCGGCAACTGGCATACGCTCAGCAAGCTGGAAAGCGAGTTCAGGAAACTCAGCGAATCGGCCAACATCAATATCTCCATCCGCCGCACCGAAGCGCGCAGCGCCCGCCCGGAAACAGTCACCTACAGCGTCGATGTAGTGTGTCTGGATCAACCCGGCGTGGTGTTCAACCTGGCGGGTTTTTTCAGCTCGCGCGGCATCGACATTGGCGATGTCACCACCCGACATTTTGCGGCCGCGCATACCGGCGCGTCGATGTTCTCGGTACAGATGGTGATCCACGTGCCGAGCAAGATTCATATCGCGGCGTTGCGTGAAGAATTCATGGAGCTGTGCGATCACATGAACCTCGACGCCATACTGGAGCCCTTCAAAGCGTGAGTCAGCCGAGCATCGGCAAGGTTATCCCCAAGTTCGCGCTGCCCGGCACCGGCGGCGTGTGGAAGTCTGCCGAAGCACGCGGCAAACACCTGGTGGTCTATTTCTACCCACGCGACAACACGCCGGGTTGCACCACGGAGACCGCCGCATTTCGCGATCACCATGCGTATTTCAGAAAAGCCGGAGCCGAAGTCATCGGCATTTCGGCTGACAGCCTCAGTGCGCACGAAAAATTCAAGGCCAAGCTGGTCCTGCCCTTCGAGCTGCTGTCAGATACTGAACACGAAGTTTGCAGTTTGTTCGGGGTCTACAAGGAAAAATCCCTGTATGGCCGCAAGTTCATGGGCATTGAACGCAGCACGTTTCTGTTCGACAGCAGCGGCAAGCTGCGTCATGAATGGCGCAAGGTCAAAGTTCCCGGACATGTCGAGGCCGTGCTGGCCGAGGCACGCAAACTGTAAACCCACATCAGTCAACCATCAGATGGCACGCAACATCAGGAGTCACTTTTGACCAAAGCCAAACGCGCGGTAAAGACTGTTCCGCAACGTCGCATCTTCGTGCTCGATACCAATGTGCTGATGCATGATCCGACTGCGATCTTCCGTTTTGATGAGCACGACATCTTCATTCCCATGATCGTGCTGGAAGAACTCGACGCCGGCAAGAAAGGTGTTTCCGAAGCGGCGCGCAACGTGCGACAGGTCAGCCGCTTCCTTGATGAGTTGATGGCCAATGCCAGCAAGGAAGACATTGACCAGGGACTGGCGCTGCCGGCTTCCGCGCGCAACATGAATGGCACCAAGCGCCAGAAACCTTCGACGGGTCGCCTGTATTTCCAGACGCGCATTCTCAGCAGCGGCCTGCCTGCCACCCTCCCCGGTGGCGGCGCGGACAATGCCATTCTCGGTCAGACGCTGGCGCTGCAAAAACACTATCCGACGGCGCGCATCACGCTGGTCTCCAAGGACATCAACCTGCGTATCAAGGCCGCCATCGTCGGCGTGCACAGTGAAGATTATTACAGCGACAAGACCATTGAAGATGCTGATCTGCTGTACACCGGCGTACAGGAGTTACCCACCAACTTCTGGGAGCGTCACGGCAAGGGCATCCACTCCTGGCAGGAACACTCCAATACCTTCTATCGCGTCAAGGGCCCGATGGTGCGTGACTGGCACGTCAACCAGTTCCTGTATCAACCGGAGGCCAATGGCTTTGATGCCATGGTGCGTCAGGTGGATGACAGCACTGCGGTGCTGCAGGTTGCGCATGACTATCGCAGTGAACGGCACAATGTCTGGGGCATCACTGCGCGCAATCGTGAGCAGAACTTCGCATTGAACATGCTGCTCGATCCGGAAATCGATTTCGTCACTATCCTCGGCCCGGCCGGTACCGGCAAGACCCTGCTGACGCTGGCCGCCGGACTGGTGCAGACGCTGGAGAACAATCGCTTCAGTGAAATCATCATGACCCGTGTGACCATTCCGCTCGGCGAAGACATCGGCTTCCTGCCCGGCACTGAAGAAGAAAAAATGGAACCATGGATGGGCGCGCTGATGGATAACCTGGAAGTGCTCACCCATAGTCAGGAAGGCGGCAGCTGGGGCCGCGCCGCGACCAACGACCTGCTGCGCAATCGCATCAAGATCCGCTCCATGAACTTCATGCGCGGCCGCACCTTCCTGAACCGTTTTCTGATCGTGGACGAAGCGCAGAACCTGACACCCAAACAGATGAAGGCGCTGATTACCCGTGCCGGTCCCGGCACCAAACTGGTGTGTCTGGGCAATATTGCGCAGATCGACACGCCCTATCTGTCGGAAACTACCTGCGGGCTCACCTACGTGGTCAACCGCTTCCGCGACTGGTCGCATTCCGGACACATCACCCTGAAGCGCGGTGAACGTTCGCGTCTGGCAGACTATGCTTCCGAGCATTTATGACGAAGTCTTCATGGGGCTGAACGAACCTCTGGCGACGGCCGGAGTCGAAGCAGCCATAACTAAGAATTCGCCTGAAGACTTCCGGAATGATCATTGGAATGACCAAAGCACTGCATAAACTCATCGCCTTGCTGTTGCCCATGCTGTGCCTGCTCAGCGTGGCGCTGCCGGTGCGCGCTGCTGAAGTAAAGCTGCCCGATATCGGCAGTCAGGCCAATGCCGTAATCAGTCTCGAAGATGAATACCGGCTGGGCAGCATGGTGGTGCGCGGCCTGCGTGACCAGGGTTTGCTGCTCGAAGATCCCGAACTCAATGAATACCTGCAGAATGTTGGCTCGCGGCTGGTGGGTCAGGCACAGATCCCCGCCGGTCAGACATTCAAGTTCTTCCTGGTCAACGATCCGGCGATCAATGCCTTTGCCCTGCCCGGCGGCTTTGTCGGCATCAATGCCGGACTGTTGCTGGCCAGCCGCAACGAAAATGAACTGGCCGGCGTACTGGCCCATGAAATTTCGCACGTTACGCAACGCCATATCGCACGCAGCATGGCGGCCGAAAGCCGTAACAGTCTCGTGTCCACTGCGGCGATGCTGGCAGCCATTCTGGTCGGGGCGGCAGCGGGCGGCGATGTCGCCATTGCCGGTCTGGCCGCAGCGCAATCCGTGGCGCTGCAAAATCAGATGAGCTTTTCGCGCTCCAATGAAACTGAATCCGACAATGTGGGTATCAACCTGATGGCGCGCGCCGGTTACGACCCGAATGGCATGTGGCAGTTTTTCGAAGTCATCCAGCGTCAGATTGGCTCCACCAACGAGGCCGATTTGCCCGCCATCATACGCAGCCACCCGGTTACGGCGGAACGCATCGCCGAAACCCGCAGCCGGTCTGCCAGGCTGGGTTCACGTGGTGTGCCGGACAGTCTGAGCTACGGACTGATGCGTGAGCGCATGCGGGTGCTGATGACCCCTGCGGGTGAATCCGCGTTGCAGTATTACTCCGGAAAAATTCCGGATGAGAACAGAGCGGATACTGTCCACTTGTATGGCAAGGCACTGGCTGACATGAATTCAGGCAATGCGGCTGGCGCGGTGCAGGTGCTGACGAAGTTGCGTGATCGCCAGCCTGCGGTGATGCAATTCCATTCCGCACTGGGTCAGGCCCAGCAGGCCAGCAACGATAATACGAACGCCATCGCCACCCTGGCACAGGCGCGCGATCTGTTTCCGCGCAATGTACCCATCACGGTGCGCTATGGCGAAGTCCTGATGCGCGCCGGCAATTACAAGCTGGCGCATAACGTGTTACTGGATCTGTTCAACAATGTGCCGCCCACGCCGGATCAGGCAAAACTGATTGCGATGGCGGCCAACTCTGCGGGTGATGTGGCCGAGGCTTACTACTACATGTCTGAATACCAGATCATGGGCGGTGACCTGTCGCTGGCCATGAGCCAGTTGCAGATGGCGCTGGCGGTGCCGGAAGTAACACCCGTGCAGCGCGCACGCTTTGAGGCTCGCCTCGAAGAAATCCAGCGCGCCATGCCGCGCAAGACACGTGGCGGTGGCTTCGAAGACACAGATCCGCGTGGCGGCGGCTCACCGCGCCTTGCACAATAACTTCTGCCTCCGGTTCTGCCTCAGGGATTGACATGCTTCTGTCCGATCGCTTCAACATCACGTTTCGTCTTGCCGCAGTGCTGTGTTGCCTGTGTGCTGCAACGCTGACGGGTTGCGCCACTGCACCGGGCCGCACCACCAGTGATGATCCCTGGCAGTCGATGAATCGCGGCATCTACAAGTTCAACGACACGGTGGATCGCGCGGCGATCAAGCCAGTGGCAAAGGGCTATCAGAAAGTCACGCCCGACTGGATGCGGACTGGCATCAGCAATTTTTTCAATCATCTGGACACGCCCTGGACCATCGTCAATCAATTGCTGCAAGGCAAGCCGCAGTTAATGGCGCAGGATACGGCGCGCTTTGTACTGAACACCGTGGTGGGTCTGGGCGGGTTTATTGATGTCGCCAGCAAACTGGAGCTGGAAGCCCATGATGAAGACTTCGGCCAGACACTGGCTGTATGGGGTGCACCTTCCGGGCCGTATCTGGTCTTGCCGGTGTTCGGCCCCTCAACTCTGCGCGATGGCATCGGCCGCGTGCCCGACTATCTCTCCAAACCCACCCGTCATGCCGACATTCCCTGGGAAACCGATCTCGGCCTGAGCGCTCTGGACGTGCTGCAAACACGCGAAGGCCTGTTCAGCGTTGAAGAAACGCTCGATCAGGCCTTCGATCGCTACGGCATCATGCGCGATGCCTGGATACAGCGTCGTGAGTATCTTGTCTATGACGGCAATCCGCCTGCGCCCGAGCTTGAGGAAGACATGGATGCCGACTCGGCGATGGATGAGGCGGATGATGTCGAACCCGACCCCACAGCCTCAGCGGCAGACACTGCCACTGACATTGAGCCCACCACAACAGCCGCACCCGCAACGGGTCCGGCTGTGCAATGAGACTCAGCGGACAATAGCGCGTTGCGCACCCGCGTCCGCCGTTGCCACAGCGGTCATGTCGACAATGCGCCTCACAGTGGATGACGGCGTCATGATATGCACCGGCTTGGCTGCGCCCAGCAGAATGCCACCCACCGTCACCGCACCGCTGCTCACTGCACGCAAGGTGTTATAGGTAATGTTGGCGGCATCCACATTCGGGAAAATCAGCAGATTGGCATCGCGCTTCAGGCGTGAATCCGGAAATTCGTTAGCGCGAATCGCACTGGACAACGCCGAGTCAGCGCGCATTTCACCTTCCACTTCCAGATCCGGCGCGCGGGCAGTGATCAGCTCCAGCGCATCACGCATCTTCTGTGCCGAGGGCGCTGTCGAACTGCCAAAGCTGGAATGCGACAACAGCGCCACGCTGGGGCTGATGCCAAAACGACGCACCTGCTCGGCGGCCAGCAAGGTCATCTCGGCAATTTCGGCCACGCCGGGATCGCGATTCACATGCGTATCGCAGAAGAACAGCTGACGCTCCGGCAGGATCAGCATCTGCATGGTCGCGAAAATGCTGGCGCCGGGACGCTTGCCAATCACCGCATCAATGTACTTGAGGTGATAGCGGTAATCGCCCACCGTACCGCACAGCAGCGCGTCCGCATCACCCCGACGGATCAGCATGGAACCGATCAGCGTGGTGCGGCTGCGCATCTGCTCCATGGCCTGCAGACGTGATACGCCCCTGCGCTTCACCAGTTCGTAGTACTCGCTCCAGCATTCGCGGAAACGCTGATCATTGTCGATGTTGACGCATTCACAGTTCTTGCCCGGGACAAGACGCAGACCCAGTTTCTGGATGCGCTCATTGATCAGATCCAGCCGACCCACCAGCAGCGGATAGGCCAGGCCTTCATCCACGGCCACTTGCGCCGCCTGCAGTACGCGTGGATCTTCACCTTCGCTATAGATAATGCGTTTGGGCTGGCGCTGTGCGGCGGCGAACACCGGCCGCATCACCGAGGCGGACTCATAGACAAACTGCGTGAGCTTGTTGCGATACGCATCCATATCTGCGATAGGTCGCGTCGCCACACCGCTATCCATCGCCGCCCTCGCCACTGCGGGCGCGATGCGGGTAATCAGGCGCGGATCAAAAGCGCGTGGAATCAGGTATTCGGGACCAAAGGCGGGACTGTCGCTGCCATAAGCTGCGGCCACCACATCCGACTGTTCGGCCTGCGCCAGTTCGGCAATGGCATGCACACAGGCCAGCTTCATCGCCTCGTTGATGGTGGTCGCGCCCACATCCAGCGCACCACGAAAAATGAACGGGAAGCACAGCGAATTGTTCACCTGATTCGGGTAGTCGGAACGACCGGTGCCCACGATGCAGTCCGGCCGCGCCTGTTTGGCCAGCTCCGGACGAATCTCCGGCTCCGGATTGGCCAGCGCCAGAATCAACGGCTTGTCCGCCATCGTCTTGACCATCTCGGGCTGCACCACACCCGGGCCGGACAATCCCAGGAAAATATCCGCACCGCTCATCACTTCGGCCAGCGTGCGCGCTGGAGTGTTCTGCGCGTAACGCAGCTTGTCCGCGTCAGTGGTGTTGGGCCGTCCTTCGTAAATCACGCCCGCACTGTCGGCGACAAAAGCATTCTTGCGATTCAGGCCCAGCGCCACCAGCAGATCCAGACAGGCAATGGCTGCGGCGCCCGCGCCAGAGCAAGCCACCTTGACCTTGCTGATGTCCTTGCCAACTATCTTCAGACCATTGAGCACCGCTGCCGCAACAATGATGGCCGTACCATGCTGGTCGTCATGGAATACCGGCACCTTCATGCGTTCGCGCAGTTTGCGCTCTACATAAAAACACTCTGGCGCCTTGATATCTTCGAGGTTGATGCCGCCAAAGGTAGGCTCCAGCGCAGCGACGATCTCCACCAGTTTGTCGGGATCGTTCTCGTTGATTTCGATGTCGAACACATCGATGCCGGCGAATTTCTTGAACAGGCAACCCTTGCCTTCCATCACCGGCTTGCCGGCCAGCGGCCCGATGTTGCCCAGCCCCAGCACTGCCGTACCATTGGTCACGACCGCCACCAGATTGGCGCGTGAGGTCATGTTCGCCGCTTCGAGCGGATCATCCTTGATGGCCAGGCTGGCATAGGCCACACCCGGTGAGTAGGCCAGAGACAAGTCGCGCTGATTGGCCAGCGCCTTGGTGGGCATCAGCGAAATCTTTCCGGGAGTCGGCCAGCGATGATATTCAAGCGCAGCCTTTTTCAATTCTTCTTCCATCTTCTTCCCCTGGCAGGTATTTATCGAATTGATAACTGGTCATACATTGTCCCAGTCTCAACTGTTATTGCAAAGAAAAACGGGCGACCCGTTGCAGACAACTATCCACCAGTCCGCTTGCTAATTCTACTGCGTCAGAAAGTGATCAAGGGATGCAGCGCAAGGCAAAACGGCCTGAAAAAACGCAGCGTACACGGAGTACGTGAGTATTTTTCAGGCCGTTTTAACGCCGCGATGCGCCCTTCAGCACTTTCTGACGCAGTAGAACTAAAGAATCTGGTGACGTCCGGCAAGCGCATGCGCCAGCGTGCCACCATCCACATATTCCAGCTCGCCACCGATCGGCACACCATGCGCGATACGGCTGGGCCGGATTTGGCGCTTCAGCGCCATCTCTGCGATGAAATGCGCAGTGGCTTCGCCTTCGACCGTGGGATTGGTGGCAAGGATAACTTCCTTCACCTCACCATCGCACAGCAGCAATTCCAGTTGCGGCAGACCCAACTCATCCGGACCGATACCATCCAGCGGCGACAAATGTCCCATCAGCACAAAGTAACGGCCCTTGTAGGAACCCGATTGTTCGACAGCAACCACATCCGCAGGCGATTCAACCACACACAACAGGGATGAATCGCGGGCGGTTGAGGCACAGATGGGACAGTACTCGGCTTCGGCAAACATGCGACAGCGCTGACACTGTCCGATCTGCTTGCTGGCCCCGAGCAGCGCACCGGCCAGAATCTGTGCGCCGGCCCGATTGCGTTCCAGCAAGTGAAACGCCATGCGCTGTGCTGATTTTGGCCCCACGCCGGGCAACACGCGTAACGCGTCAATCAGGCTGACCAGTGTGGGTGGATACAGCATTAAACCTCGTAGGGGCGGCTCGTGTCGCCCTTCTTGACATCAGCAAAGGGCGACACGAGCCGCCCCTACAAACTAGAACGGCAGCTTCATGCCGGGCGGCAACTGCATGCCCGCCATCGCGCTTTGCATCTTGTCCTGCGTGGCGCGTTCGATCTTGTGTACCGCATCGTTGATCGCAGCGGCCACCAGGTCTTCCAGCATCTCCTTGTCGTCGCTCAGCAGCGATGGATCAAGTTGCACACGGCTGACTTCATGCTTGCCATTCATGGTGACCTTGGCCATGCCACCACCGGCTTCACCGGTGCATTCCAGCGTGGCAATTTCCGCCTGTGCGCGCTGCATGTTGGTTTGCAGCATCTGCGCCTGCTTCATCATGTTGCCGATTCCACCTTTCATGATTTACTCCGGACAGTTTCTGACGATAATTTTCAATCTGGCAATCAATCTTCTACCGGCCGGATGGATTCCGGCTGTACCACCGCACCGAACAGATCCACCATCTGCTTGACATTGGGGTCGGCATGAATGGCCTGCACTGCGGTTTGCATCCGGTCAGCTGCGGCCGCTTCCTGTCGGCGCGCCAGAGTATCTATCGGCGCACTGCCAGCCGCACTGACAAACTCCAGCTTCAGTTCTTCAGACAGCGCAGCACACAGCGCGAGACGCAATTTTTCTTCCACAGCGGGGCGACGCAGATGCTCGCCGCTGGCATCCAGCACCAGTTGCAACTTGCCGGGCAGACGCGCCTGCAAACTGCAATGCGCCGCCAACTGTGCAGTCGGGCCACTCACATTCAACTGACGAACGATACCCGGCCAGTCATTGGACGCAGCAGCAATGACCGCGCGTGGCGCTGCGCCGGAGCTGGACGTAACCACTGCAACAGTGGGTCTCGGCGCTGAAACAGAGGTGGTCACCCCAGCCGGGACACTCACTCCCGCGTCGAGCTGGCGAAAAGCCAGCATGCGCAGCAGCACCATCTCCAGCCCCCCACGCGGCTCGGGCGCCAGTTCCAGATCGCGGCGACCGACAATGGCCAGTTGATAACACAGCTGCACGGCTTCGGGAGAAAACGCCACACTCAACTGCTGCAGCAATCCCGCATCATCCGCTTCATCGGCCGCCTGATCGGGCAACACTTGCAGCAAAGCAATTCTTTGCAGCAAGGCCGCCAGCTCGGCCAGCACCTCGCGATAGTCGGGCGCATGTTCATCCAGCTCCGCCACCACGCGCATCATTTCGCGGGCATCCTGATTGGCAATCGCAGCCGCCAGCGCAAACACATGTTGCCGATCAATCGTGCCGAGCATGGCGCGGGTATCTGCCGTGCCGAGTTTTTCACCGCTGAAGGCAATGGCCTGATCCAGCAAACTGAGCGCATCACGCATGCTGCCCTGTGCTGAACGCGCAATCAGTCGCACCGCATCCATTTCGAATTCAATTTTTTCAGCTTGCAGGATTTCAACGACACGCTGGCTGATCACGGCCTGCGACAAACGCTTCAGATTGAATTGCAGGCAGCGTGACAGCACGGTCACGGGCAGCTTCTGCGGATCAGTGGTGGCCAGCAGGAATTTCACATGCGGCGGCGGCTCTTCCAGAGTCTTGAGCAAGGCATTGAACGAGTGCGTGGACAACATGTGCACTTCGTCGATGAGGTAAACCTTGTAGCGACCACGCGCCGGCGCGTACTGCACGTTGTCCAGCAGTTCGCGGGTGTCATCTACCTTGGTGCGCGACGCTGCGTCGACTTCCAGCAGATCGACAAATCGACCTTCATCAATCTCGCGACAGGTTGAACAGACCCCACAAGGGTTGGCGCCGATGCCGGTTTCGCAGTTGAGCGACTTGGCGAAGATGCGCGCAATGGTGGTCTTGCCCACGCCGCGCGTGCCGGTAAACAGGAACGCATGATGTACACGCCCGGAATCCAGCGCATTGACCAGTGCCCGGACTACATGCTCCTGACCGGCCAGTTCGGCGAATCGCTTGGGACGCCACTTGCGGGCGAGGACGAGATAACTCATGTGTGGCGACACAAACTCGAAATACTGGCGAATACCGACGAATACGTGAGCAGCGAACTCTACACGAGCAGGAGGGTGGTGGCCCGCGCCAGCTACTCTTCGGCACCCGACATCACCGTTACCGTTGCTCCCTTCCGGGCCTGGCGGAATTCACGGCTAATCGTCGCGAAGAAACCAACGCGAGCCACCATAAACCTGGCGGAGAGGGCGAGATTCGAACTCGCGAGGGCCGCGAAGCCCCGCCGGTTTTCAAGACCGGTGCATTCAACCGCTCTGCCACCTCTCCTGACATGGGCAAACAGGCCACAAACGGGCCGGTGCGCGGGCGCGCATTGTACACATATCCGTGGCTAGAAGACTGTCTGACTTAGGTGATCGTAGCGAGGCGAGTGAGAAATTGAGATCAGTTTTTCGATCATTTGAGGAGAATAGCCAGCTCTATTTAACGAGAATGATCGGAAAAATGAGCCAATTTCCCACCGCCGCAGTAGATCATTCCTAAGTCAGACAGTCTTCTATACAAGCGGCCCGGTGCACGGAACTTTGCACTTTCAACACTGGTCTCAATCCATACTTTGGTATAGTGGCCCAGCTAAAATTCAGCCCGTGGAGGTTACATGTCCGATTCACCCGTGCAAGTCTTCAGCACTACCCGCGAATCTGCGCTCGACACCAACAAGGTTCTGCGCAACACCTATCTGTTACTCAGCGTCACGCTGGCATTCAGCGCACTGGTTGCCGGGTTGGCGATGGCGCTCAATCTGCCCCACCCCGGCCTGATCATCACACTGGTAGGCTACTTCGGCCTGTTGTTCGCCACTCACAAACTGCAGAACAGCGCCTGGGGCATTCTGTGCGTGTTCGCACTGACCGGTTTCATGGGCTACACGCTGGGGCCGATCATCAGCGCCTATCTGCGCTTCCTGCCCAATGGTCACCAGGTCGTGCTGACTGCGCTGGGCACCACCGCAGTGACATTCGTCGGACTGTCTGCCTATGCCATCAAGAGCGGCAAGGACTTCAGCTTCATGGGTGGCTTCCTGACGGTGGGCATTCTGGCCGCCTTCGTGCTGGGTCTGATTGCAGCCATCTTCCAGTTGCAGACTCTGTCCCTGGTGGTGTCGGGCATGTTCGTACTGGCGATGGCGGCGTTCATCCTGTTTGAAACCAGCAGCATCCTGCGTGGCGAACAGACCAACTACATCATGGCCACCGTATCGCTGTATGTAAGCATCTACAACCTGTTCACCAGTCTGCTGCATCTGCTGGGCTTTGCCAGCGGTGATGATTGATTGACCAATTGACGGGCATTCAGCCGCACAACAAAAAGGCCAGCGAATGCTGGCCTTTTTCATTGCTGGCAGCGATCAGCTGCCGAGAAATTCGCACAGATAAGCCGCCGGCCCGCCGACAGCCTGCACATCGAAGCCACTGTTGGCAGCGATCTCAAACGCGGTGCCGGCCGGATAGCTTTGCCATTCTCCACCAGCAAGTCTGGCGCGCAGCGAACCGCTGGTTACCGTCATACGTTCGGCAGCGCCTGTACCAAAGTGATACTCACCCAGCGCAATCACGCCGACGGTGGCCTTGAGGCCATTGCGCTCGAAACCGACGCTCTGCACGGCGCCCTCAAAGTAACTGTTGTGTTTCAACATATGGATAGGGAGTGCTTCCGGCAGGATTACTTGGCAGCAGATGCCGGCGTGACGAAGCGCGGTGCTTCGCGGGTCTTGTTAAGCACGGCATCCGCTACCTGCGACAGCCAGCCGCCGCCGTGCAACATCAGTTTCAGTGAGTCCAGGCCATTCTTGGCGCCACCTTCCACGGCAAAGCGGCAATCATCACTGATCGCGCAACGATCCATCTGGAACAGCGCCGTACCTTCCAGCACCAGCGTGCAATTGGTGAAGGTGCATTCGACAAAATTGCGCCCATCCAGAACCACACGTTGGCCTTTGTGTTCCCGCTTGTTGATTAGTTTCATGATGCTTCTGCTTGTTGCCCGGAGTAAATGTTTACAGGTTAACGATCAAAAAGTTGACGAATTCGTTCAATGTCCTGCGGTGTGTCGATGCCCATGCCTGGTTGCGCGGCCGCACTGGCAATCGCGATGCTCATGCCAGCCTGCAATGCCCGCAATTGCTCGAGGTTTTCGGCCAGTTCCAGCGTACCCGGCAGCATTTGCGTCAAACGCAGCAGTGCACCCACCCGGTAAGCATAAATGCCCAGATGCCGTTGTGCACCGTCGAATTGCGTCTGGCTGGTCAAACCGGCCGGCGCGGCATCTCGATGCCAGGGAATCGGCGCACGGCTGAAATACAGGGCAAGGCCATTGGTCGCGCTGACCACCTTGACGACATTCGGATTGAGAAACTCTTCCAGACTGGTAATCGGCGTGGACAGGGTCGCCATGTCAGCTTGCGGTTGCGCCATCAGCAAGGCAGCGACCTGATTGATCAGCACCGGCGGCATCTGCGGCTCATCGCCCTGTACATTCACCACGATCGTGTCTGGCGACCAGTTGAGACGCATCGCGACTTCAGCCAGACGATCCGTGCCAGAACGATGATCGGCGCGCGTCATCATTGTCAGCGCATCGTTGTCACGCGGGCTGCCGCGTGGATGACTCACTGCCTGAGCGATACGTACGTCGTCAGTTGCTACCAGCACCTGCTCCGCATCGCTCTGGCACGCGGCGTCCACCACCCACTGCACCATGGGTTTGCCACGAATCTCCAGCAGCGGCTTGCCCGGCAGGCGCGTCGAAGCATGGCGGGCGGGAATGACAACCTTAAAACTCATTGTGCGGTCAGCCCATCACTTCAACAATGGATCATCAGCGGCCAGTGGCTTCGCCTCTTCTTCCAGCATGACCGGAATACCATCACGCACCGGAAAAGCCAGACGATCAGCACGGCAGATCAATTGCCCGGCATGCTTGTCGTACTTGAGCGGACTCTTGCAGATCGGGCAAGCCAGTATGTCCAGCAATCGCGAGTCCATGAAAACCCCTGTTAGAAAGCCCCGGTGAAAAAAAGCTTCAGTGCTGCGCCTGTGCGCGCTTCAGAATATCGTCCACACACTGCATGACCTGTGCGGCAGCGGCGTCGCTCATTGCAACCTGCGCTTCCACCACCCAGTGGTGCGCAGCAGCGAAGCGCCAGCATTTTACGGCATCCTTGGCGGTCATGAGTACCGGCCAGTCATCGCCAAACTCGAGATCAGCCTGCGTCAAAATGGCATGATCGCGCAACAACCGGGCGTCCACCTGCATACCGGCCTGCTCCAGCGCGGCAACAAACGCCTGTGGATGGCCAATGGCGGTCACCACATGTACAGATTTTCCGTAAAAATCCGCCAGTGGAAGGATTGCGCCTGAACTCAGCGCACGCAATTGCGTCAGATCCAGCCGATACGAAACCATCGGAATCCGCATCTCAGGCAACGCAACAATTTCACTCACGCTGCGTTGATTCAACAGCAGTAAATCCGCTTGCTGCAAACGCGAAACCGGCTCACGCAATGGGCCCGCCGGTAACAATCGACCATTGCCAAACATCCGACTGGCATCGACCACGATCAGTTCACCATCCCGTTGCAGGCGGTAATGCTGCAAGCCATCGTCCGAAATAACGATCTCGGCGCCCTGCGCAATGGCCTGCTGTGCGCTGACGACACGATCCGGTCCGGCGATGACGCGGGCGCGTGTCTGCTGTGCAATCAGCACGGATTCATCACCGACCAGCGCGGGATCGCTTGCTCCCTGAACCATCTGCGGCCAGCTGGCCGACTTGCCACCATAACCGCGTGTAATGACTGCGACGCGCTGACCGCGGTCGCTCAGTCTGTTGGCCAACCAGATCACCAGCGGTGTTTTGCCGGTGCCTCCCACCGTGAGATTGCCCACCACGATGACAGGCTGCTGCAACTTCACGCTGGGCAATACACCGTAGCGGAACAAGCCACGCCGGATGGCGGCAATCGATCCGAACAGCCAGGACAGCGGCGCGAGCAGCCATCCAAAGCCCGACTTGCCGTACCAGATATTCTGCAGCTGCTGATCCAGTGACATGGCTACCGGCAACCGGCACTACGCATTGAACTGCAAGCGATGCAAAGCTGCGTAAGCGCCAGCTTTGGCCAATAACTCCGCGTGGGTGCCCACTTCCACGATGCGTCCGGCATCCATCACCACGATACGATCCGCTTTCTCAATGGTGGACAGACGATGTGCAATCACCAGCGTGGTGCGGTTCTGCATCAGCTGTTCCAGCGCGCTCTGGATGGCGCGTTCCGATTCGGTGTCCAGCGCCGAAGTGGCCTCATCGAGAATCAGGATGGGCGCATCCTTGAGCAGCGCACGGGCGATGGAAATACGCTGCTTCTGGCCACCCGACAGCAACACGCCGCGCTCACCCACTTTGGTCTGCATGCCCAGCGGCAACTTGTCGGCGAATTCCAGCACATGCGCCGCCTTGGCCGCGCGCGCAATGGCTTCGGCATCGGCCGGACGTCCAAAGGCAATGTTGCTGGCGATGGTGTCATCAAACAGCACTACGTCCTGCGACACCAGCGCGATCTGCTCGCGCAGGTTGTGCAGGCGATACTCACGCACCTCGTGGCCGTCGATCAAAATGGCGCCCTGCGCGCCCAGGTCGTAGAAGCGCGGCAGCAAATTGACCAGCGTCGACTTGCCGCTGCCCGACTTGCCGACCAGCGCCACGGTCTCGCCGGCCCGGATGGTCAACGACACGCCCTCCAGCGCCGGTTTGTCGGCGCTTTCGTACTGGTGCAGCACGTCGCGGTATTCCACCTCGCCACGCACCCGCTGCACCTCGTAAACGCCATGATCAGGCTCCGGCGCTTCATCAATCACCTCGAACAAGCTTTCGCCCGCAGCAATGCCCTGCTGGATCGGGCCGGAGACATTCACCAGATCACGTAGCGGCGTCATGATGCCCAGCAGCGCGGCGATGAAACCAGTGAACTCGCCAACGGTGATTTCGTTCTTGATGGCCAGATCGGTGGCAATCCACAACACCACTGCCAGCGCAATGGCGGCGATGCTCTGCACCACCGGGTTGGCCAGCCCGCGAACCCGCAGCCACTTCAGTGTCGAGCGGAAGGCCTGCTGGTTGGCCTGCTCGAACTGCTCGCTTTTGAACTGCTGGGCATTGAACACCTTGATGATGCGCGGCGCGTCCAGCGCTTCCTTGGCGATGCCGGTGATGTCGCCCACGGAATTCTGGATGCGTGTGCTGTAGCGGCGGAACAGGCGATTGACCGTCGTGATCAACCAGGCAATCAGCGGTCCGACCACAAAGGCAACCATGGCCAGCTTGGCGTTAAACCAGAACAGGGTGAACACCAGGCCGATGATGGTCAGGGTCTGACGCGAGGCGATGGTAATCGCGTCGGTCACCACCATTGCCACCTGTTCGGTGTTGAACAGCAGCTTGGACAACATGCCCGAGGAGGGATTGCGGTCAAAGTGCTTGATCGGCAAGTGCAGCATGCGCTCGAACAACTCGCCGCGCACCTGCTTGATGATGCGTCGGCCCACCCAGCCCATGTAGTAGGTCTGTACAAAATCACCCAGGCCGCGCACAAAGAACATGCCCATCAATGCCAGCGGCATGACGGTGAGCATGGCCGGATCCTTCTTCAGAAAGGTGCCATCCAGAAAAGTCTTCGCCAACCAGGCCACCCCGGTATTGGTGGCAGCAAACATCGCCGCGCCCAGCATGCCCATGGCGAACCGCGCGCGATAGGGTCGCACATAGCTCAGCAGGCGCTTGTAGGTATTCCAGACGCTGGGCGAGGGTGTGGGTGACATTTCAGTTGCTGGCGGCTGAGTCCGGCTGATTCACTGTGGCAATGCTGATCGACTTGAACCCGGCACGCCCGACCACGTCCATGGCCGTCACCACCGACTGATGGGTGGTGCTGGCATCGGCACGGATCAGCACAGTTTGCTCGCGCGAGTCACCGGCCAGCTTGTTGATAGCAGCCATCAGGGTATCGGGACTGTTGTTGAGCAACTCCTGGTCGTTGACACGATAGCGGCCATTGGCGCTCACGCCGATTTCCAGCATCGGCATGGGTGTCTTGCTATCGGCTTGTGTGCTGGCATCCGGCAGACGGATGTTGATACGACCTTCAGTGACAAAGCTGGTGGCGAGCATGAAGAAGATCAGCAACAGCAACAGCACGTCGATGAATGACGTGACGTTGATATCCAGATCATCGACATCGCGCTTGTTGCGATTACCGAGATTCACCGGCTTACCTCGCCCGGCCGGATGGCTTGCCGGTGCGGGATTCGCTGGCGGCTTCAACGGCCTGCACCAGCTTGATGGCCTCTTTTTCCATCTCGATAACCAGACTGTCGACGCGCCGGCGCAGCAATCGAAAACAGATCAATGAGGGAATCGCCACCGCCAGTCCGGCGGCAGTGGCCACCAGTGCTTCGGCAATACCGGCCGACAGCGTAGCGGGGTTGCCAACTCCTGCCGTGGTAATGGAATTGAAGGTACGGATCATGCCAAACACCGTGCCCAGCAATCCCAGCAACGGCGCAACGCCGGCAATCGTGCCCAGCGCCGTCAGGAACCGGTCGAGTTCATGCACCACCTGGCGGCCGGCATCCTCGATTGACTCACGCATCACTTCACGCGGCCGATGCCGCGTGGACAACCCTGCCGCCAGCACCTTGCCCAGCGGCGAATTCTGTTCCAGCGCCTGAATGTGCTTTTCTTCCAGCTGACTGGATTCCACCCACTGCCAGACTTTCTCGAACAGTTTACTGGGCAGGATGCGGTCGTGCTGCAAGGTCCACAGGCGCTCGACAATGATGGCGATGGCGATGATCGAGGCGAGCAAGATCGGCACCATCATGATGCCGCCGGCTTTGACTATTTCGTACATGCGGGATGAGGTTCGTGTAGTAACGGGTTGCAAGGCGGTGGGCACGCCACCTGATTCGTAATAGTACAACGGCGCGCCGCAATGCACCGCATTGATCTGCATTGGTAGAGCTTATCGGGTCTGCCAGTAGCGTGGCTGCTGTGTGCGATATGCCGACAGTTCGATGGCCTGCGGGCGCACATAAAAGGTCACGGCGCCGCTGTCTGCGGTGTTCACGGGTTTTGCCGCTATCCCTTGCCAGCCTGCCACCACCTCCTCCCGGGGGAAATTCCAGCGATTGCGATAACCGGTACTGAACACCACCCATTGTGGACGTCCAGCAACCTGCGCGGCGCCGATGAGTTCCCCGGTGGATGAACTGCGACTGCCATGATGGGCCGCCACCACAATTTCAGCGGGCTGAATCAGATCTGCGGCCACCAGTGCCCGCTCCGCCGGCTTTTCAATGTCGCCGAGCAGCAGTGCACTGCCGCCGGCAGCGCTGACCCGCAGCACACAGGAAGAATTGTTATCGGACTCACCGGCCGACTGCGCCTGTGGATGCAGTACTGCAAACTGCACACCATCCCAGCGCCAGTGCTGGCCCTGCGTACAACGCGTAACGGGCGATGGACTTTGCACCGAAGGCCCCGCAGATACCCACGCAACTGGCATGCCCGCCTGTATCGAGCGCGCGCCGCCCACGTGATCGGCATCACCGTGGCTCAGCATCAAGGCGTCCAGCTTGCGCACACCTTGTGCGCGCAGGTATGGCAGCACCACCAGTTCGCCGGTATCGCGCCCACTTTGGAACACCGGACCCGTGTCATACACCAGCACATGCCGCGCAGTGCGCACCACCACGGCCAGACCCTGCCCCACATCCAGCGTGGTCAGCTCAAAATCGCCGGGTGCAGGCACAGCCGGCACAGGAAACAAGGCGGGCAGGCAGGCCAGCGCGCCACTGAATCGCAGTGGCCATGTCCAGGGCAGGATCATCATCAGCGTGCCGATGACCAGCAAGCCCATCGCCCACCACGGCGCAGCAGGCGCATACCAGGTTGCCCAGGGCAGCTGCGCAGCCCATTCCAGACCGACATAAACCCACTGGATCAGGGCGGCAATGCCCTGCAACGTCGGCACACCCAGCGATGGCGCAATCGCCAGCAAGGCGCTGGCCAGCAGCACGGCAGGCACCAGCACCGCCGTAAACAGCGGTATGGCGATCAGATTGACCAGCGGCGATACCAGCGACAGATTGCCAAAGGTGCTGAGCAGCAACGGCACCAGCCCCAGGCTCACCACACCCTGCACACTGAAAAAATTGCGCCACCATGACATGGGGCCGATCCGCCCCGACTGATTGAGCAGGATCACCGCCACCGCACCGAACGACAGCCAGGCGCCCGCTGACAACGGCGCGAATGGATCAATCAGCAACACCAGCAATAGCGCCAACCCGAATCCCTGCCAGACATTCAACTCACGTCGCAGCAGGCTCGCGCCGAAATACACCGCCAGCATGATGAGCGTGCGCTGGGTAGGCACCGACATGCCCGCAAGCAACGAATAACCCACCGCCGCCGTCATGCCGAACACCGCACGCAGATCCGGTGCGGTAAGTCGCCAGCGCTGCGCCATGGGCAGATAAACCAGCCTTGCGCCCAGCCAGGCAAACACCAGCGCCACCATGCCGATGTGAAAACCTGAAATCGCCATGAGATGACTGGTGCCAGTACGGGCGAACACCTGCCAGGCATCGCTGGCGATAGCTTGCTGGTCACCTACTGCCAGACCGCGCACCACGCCTTGCATGGGTGTATTGGGCAAGGCTGCTGCAATCGCATCGGTGAGCCAGGCACGTGCGCGCAGTATGCGTTGGTCGACGGCCATTCCCAGCAAGCGGTTGGCATCCGAGTCACGCACATAACCGGTGGCGCCGATGCCGCGCCGAAACAACTGGCTTTCATAGTCATGACCACCGGGATTGGCAAAGCCATGGCGACGTTTCAAACGCACCCGCAACTGCCAGCGTTCGGCAGCATGTACCCGTGGCGCAGGCGAGTACCAGGTCAATTCAATCTGTGCGGGCAGCGGCGTTTCACTGTTCGTAACCGTCAGTACGAATCGCTGGCCATAGCTTTCCTGTTCTGGAATCTCGCTGATCGTTCCCGAGACCAGCACATCCACGCCTTCCTGTGCAGCCCGCAGATCCTGGCGCAGTTGCAGCTGTGCGTGTATTCCCGCCCAGACAAAACCCAGCAGGAATGCCACAATCACCGGCGTAGTGAACACATACTTGATGCGCGGGATAAAGCACCGCGTCAGGCACAGCGCCATGACGCCGATAACCGGAATCGCAAGATTCTGCGCGGTGAGGTTCGGCAGCTGCTGCAAGCAGAGATTGCCGAGCAGAAAAGCCAGTGCAATGGGCAGCATACGCATCCGTGCCGAAAGAGGTTTAATCCGTTGAAGACAAGAGTAATGCAAGTCTGCTCCGTTCGCCAGACAGAGACAGTGACAGCGCAATAACCCAGCCATACCGATGCCACGTCGCTTCTTCAAAAATCTCAGTCGCCAGCGTCATTACCTGCGTACCCGCTGGTATATGCGTCCGTTTGAATTCGTGTTCGGCGATGCCGCCTACTGGAGCATCAATCGCCGCAGCGTGACGCGGGCAGTGGCGCTGGGATTGTTCGTTGCCTTCCTGCCACCATTCATCCCACATACCCTCGCCGCGCTGGCGGGCGCCATTGCCCTGCGGGTGAATATTCCGGTGACCTTTGCTGCCAGCTTCATCACCAACCCGTTCACCATGCTGCCGGTGTTCTATTCGGCTTACTGGTTCGGTTGCTGGTTGCTGCAACTTGCGCCGGTTACCGTGGAAACGGTACAGGCTAGCGCAGGCAACTGGCAGCAGGCGTTCAGCGGCCCGTTCATCAAACCGTTCCTGCTGGGCTGTGCCCTGCTGGGTCTGGCCGCAGCAGTGCTGGGTTACGTATTGCTGGGACTGAGCTGGCACCTGTCACTGGTGTATAAATTCTATAAACGCAAACGCCTGCGGCGTCAGAAAGAAAGCAGCCGGAACCCCTGATGAAACTCACGCTCGCCTCACGCAGCCAGAATTACATTCGCTCGTATGAACCGGGTCACGCCCATGAAAAGGGCCTGGTGCGTCTGAACGATCGCACGCTGCAGAACAATTGTCTGATTTCACCCGAGCAGGTCATTGATAACTGGAGTGCGCGTGACGTGGCCACGCTGAGTACGACCGATCTGCAACCCATCTTTGAACTCAAGCCCGAGCTGGTGATTCTCGGCACCGGCATACATCAGCAGTTCCCTGCAGCGGCGATACGCGCCGCATTTCTGGCGCGCGAAATTGGTTTTGAAGTGATGGATCTGGGCGCGGCCTGCCGCACCTTCAACGTGCTGCTGAGTGAGGATCGGCGCGTGGTGGCAGCGTTGTTGCTGGATGTGCAAGGGCGGGTTTGAACCCAGTCCCGGCGCTAAAGACCATCGAGAGAAGACGCGAAACGCTGAAGTTGTTCGAACATTCCGCGTGCTCATACGAATACGGCTTACGGCAAGTCTTGTTGTTCTTCTTGATATTCTTGTTCTTCGTTCTGTGCCTCGAATCCCCCTCCATGTTCGCGTCTTCTCTCGATGGCCCTGCATCGTGCCTGGCCCGTAGTCGCGCTGATTGAGCTGCGACTGGTGGCGCATACTGCACAAACACGCCTGTTACCGCAAGCATTGCAAATCATCTTGAATTCTGTTTTGGCAACAGCGGCAAGGGCGCAACCGGCTGGCCGTTGTTGCGGATTTCAAAGTAAAGCAGCGGGGTGCCGGCTGCATCAGCACCCATGCTGGCAATGGGCTGGCCCGCGCTGAGCTGCGTACCTTCGTTGACGCGTGCCTGCTGCAAATGTCCATAAACACTGAGCCAGACTTCATCATGCTTGATGATGACCAACCGCCCGTACCCGGGCAAGCCACTGCCGCTGTAGATCACCTGACCACTGGCGGCGGCCACCACGTCCTGCCCGGGCTGGCCATGAATCAACAACCCCAAGCCACCGTTGGGCCGCGTGGTAGACACTTGGGTCTGCGCGTGCGTGGGCCATAACCAGCTTATGTTGACCGGTACGGCAACCTCTCTGGCTGGATTACGCGCTACGGTTGCAGGGTCGCGGTTTTGGCGGGCGTCACCCACAAGCTGTAATCGCTGACCCGGATAAATACGATAATCCCTATCGATATTATTGAGACGCGCCAGCTGGCGATAGTCCATACCACTGCGCGTCGCAATGGAGTACAGCGTGTCGCCGGACTGCACGATGTAAACATTGCCACGAATGGGCGCGGTTCCACAGGCACACAATTGCACACTGAGCAGCGCAGCCAACAGCAGCAGAGCTGGCCGCATTCAGCGCAGGCCTTGCACCAGCGGTACGAAGGCCACCAGCCCGAGTCGTTCGGTGACGAACTCTTCACCACGCGCATCAACACGCCGCGTGATGCGAATCAGCTCCTGGCGACCATCCGGCCCGATAGGAATGATCAACCTCCCCCCGGATCCGAGCTGCTTGAGCAGCGCCTGCGGCACATCCACCGGCGCGGCTGCACAAATGATGGCGTCGTAAGGCGCATGCCCTGCCCAGCCCTGAAAGCCATCGCCATGCCGGAAATACACATTGCGCAGGTGCAGCGAACTCAACGTCTGTTTGGCGCGATCCTGCAATTCCTTGATGCGCTCGACGCTGTACAACGCTTTCACCAGTGGCGACAACACCGCAGTCTGATAGCCGCAGCCAGTGCCAATCTCCAGCACCTTGCGCGGCTCGGCGCCTTCAAACAAGGCTTCAGTCATGCGCGCCACAATAAAAGGCTGCGAGATGGTTTGTCCCAGCCCAATGGGCAGCGCGGTGTTTTCATAGGCGCGCGTGGCCAGCGCTTCATCAACAAACAGATGCCGGGGCACGCTGCGTATCTGCTCCAGCACCGCCGGATTACGGATGCCCTGTTCGATCAGTTTCTGCACCAGACGTTCGCGGGTGCGGGCCGAGGTCATGCCAATGCCGGTGGTCCGCAGTGAATTCATGTGCGACCCTTCAGCCAGTCACGCAAATCATCCAGCATGGAGTGTCGCGTCAGATCGGTTTGCAGTGGCGTGATCGACACATAGCCATTGGCAATGGCATGAAAATCCGTACCGGGCCCGGCATCCTGCTCTGCGCCTGCGGGGCCCACCCAGAATACTTCCTTACCCTTGGGATCAAGGCTGCGGATCACCGGTTCGGAACGGTGACGGAATCCGAGGCGAGTCACTTGTGTACCCTTGAGCTGCTCGTAAGGCAGATCGGGTACATTGACATTGAGAATGGTGGCTGCATCCAGCGGCATGCGTTGCAGCCGCATTACCAGCTCGGCAGCGACGCGCGCTGCGGTCGCAAAATGATTGCCGCCTGCCGTGGTGTGGCTGGTGACGAGTGACACTGCGATGGCGGGTAAACCCAGAAACCGGCCCTCCACGGCAGCGGCGACCGTCCCCGAATACAAGGTGTCATCACCCAGATTCGCGCCATCATTGATACCCGACACCACCATGTCATGCTCATGCTCGAACAAACCCGATATCGCCATGTGCACGCAATCGGTGGGCGTGCCATTGAGGTAGTAACAACCTTCGTCGTAGCGCGTAACCCGCAGCGGCACGTCCAGCGTCAGCGAGTTACTCGCGCCACTGCGATTGCGTTCCGGCGCCACCACGGTCAGTTCTCCCAGCGCGCGCAGCGCTGTCACCAGCTGCGCCAGACCCTCGGCGCGATAACCATCGTCATTACTGATCAGAATCTTCAAGGAGCCCACGCTTTAGCTTGTGAAACAAACGTCCCTGGCTGGTTTGCCAGAGATTTATAACTATACTTCAATCCAGCCTGTTGCTCATTGCTTCGATGCTGCTCCGTATGCGCAAGTTGCCGCCTGATGAGATCGAATTATTTCGCGACGCAGTACGCGATGTGCAACCGCGTCCGGTTACCGCTGACCCTGTTGTCGCCCCCAGACCCAGGCCACGTGCACGGTTCACGCGCGCCGACCAGCAACAGGTGCTGATGGAAAGCCTGCTACCCGTCAGTGATCCGGCCTTGCTGGACACGGGTGAAGAACTGAGTTTTCGTCGTGATCACGTGCCTCATCGCGTATTGCAACGACTGCGACGCGGTGAATTCGCCGTGGCCGCAGAACTGGATTTGCATGGCCTGACGGCCATCCAGGCTCGCGCAACGTTGCTGGAGTTCGTCAACGAAGCATTACTGCACCAGCACCGCTGCGTGCGCATCATTCATGGCAAGGGACGACGTTCCGGCCCGCGCGGGCCGGTGCTCAAGAACGTGGTGAATCTCTGGCTGCAACGCTGCAACTTGGTTACCGCATTTGGTTCGGCACGCTCCATGGACGGCGGCAGCGGCGCCGTGTACGTTTTGTTGCAGGTCAATTGAAGACAGGCTGCTAGGCGCGATTTACTTGCTCAGCTTCATGGCCAGCGCCCGCAAACCCTGCTGCGCTTCATCGCCAAACCAGCTCTTGTGCAACTGCTCGGAATCATCACGCATCGCGCCTTCATTCAATTGCACCAGATCCTGCCGGGCAATACGCCGGGTTTCCTGCAGGGCCTGTGGCGGCAGTGCCAGATACGACTGCGCGTATTCGATGGCATCGGCAATCACCCGGTCCGGCGCTGCCAGACGCTCTACCAGACCAATCCGCAAGGCTTCCTGCGGATCAACAAACTCGCCACGCACGACCAGCTGGTCTGCGTAGCGCGCACCCACCTGTCGCCGGAATGCCTGATAGGCAATTCTGCCCGGACAGAGGCCAACCGCCACTTCATTCAAACCAATCTTGTAGGGCCCCTCGCTCATGATGCGATAGTCACAGAACAGCGCGACCATGGCCGCAGCGGCGGCGCAATGACCGGTAATTGCCGCGACCACCGGAATCGACTGCACCGCAAGCTGGTGCTGCAACGCGATGACTGAGCGCATGAAACGTTGCAGGTCATTCCAGTCCAGCGTAATCAACATCGGCACATCCAGGCCACCACTGAACATGCCGGGCTGTCCGGACAACACAACCGCTCGCGCACCCTCGTGACTCGCCGCCCTCAGGCGTGCGGTCAGATGCACGGTCAGTTCGAGATTGAAGGCATTGGCAGGTGGGCGTGCGAAGCGGATTTCGCGCACGGCGCCGTGCTGGAATTCTTCAAGCATCTTCGTTTTCTCCGAATGCATTGGCAGCCACCCCCAGCAGCTCGGCGATCACCGTCGTCGCGAACGCGCCGCGATTCAGCCTGAATTGCAGTATGAGCTGCGAATCCACATGCGTCCACGCCAGATTCCGCACCCACATGCGCAAGGCGCGTCGCTCATGCTCAAGCCCGACTCGCACCAGGCCCGCTGCCAGTTCGGGATACTGCGCCAGCACACCTGCTTCAAGCGTTGCGGGCTCGCCCTGCAGGCGTGTTTCACCCGCGCCCCACAGCGGGCCGGTGGGATGAATGTCAAACTCGGCGCAACGTTGCTGCAAGGTGTCATCCAGTTCGGTCACTGCAAAGACGCTGTTGCTGCCATTGAGATTGGCCAGATCACCGGCCAGCAACTGATTCCAGTTGCCCTGCTGCACACGCGCCTGCAATACCGCATTGAACAAGGCCGAACGCGCCGCCGACAGCGCAAAGCCACGCTGATGACGATCACGAATCTCATGGCCTTCCAGCAACCACTCACAGGCCATGCGCAGGTTATGGCCTTCATGACCAAAACGCTGCATGCCAAAGTAATTGGGTACGCCCTGCTGTTGAATCTGCTGCAAACGCTGCTCCAGCGCCGCCGCATCACCCTGCACATCACGCAGGATAATTTCAAAGTCATTGCCTTTATGCGCGCCCCGCTTCAGCTTGCGGCGTTGCCGGGTGGCTGTGATCACTGCAAAGCCTTCGCCCTTGCACTCCAGCCATGCCTCCGGAAGCAAAGTACGTGAGGGCACGGTGAACGCCTGTTCGGTGATGGCCTGACGGTCCTTCAATCCGGCAAAGCCCACATCACGCGGATCGGCATTGGCAAAACGCGCCAGCTGCCTGGCCACCCAGATCGTATTCGCGCCGCGCTTGCGCACCGTCAGCAACATGTGATCGCCATCGTTGTCGGGTTCGAAGCCCAGCCATTCGCGCACCACGAAATCTTCAGGCAGCACTTTGAAGCGCGCGCTGATCACCGGCGCGCCATGCGCCGGTGGAGGAGTCATCAATTGCTGCATAGCTTGATCGTTTATCAGAGATTTATTTCAATCAGCGCAATGGCATGACAGGCCAGCCCTTCGCGCTTGCCGATGAAGCCCAACCCTTCGCTGGTAGTGGCCTTGATGTTTACCTGCGTCGCGCTGATATTCAGATCGGCCGCGATGTTGCTGCGCATCTGCTCGCGATACTTGCCCAGACGCGGCGCGTCGGCCAGCACCGTAGTATCAACATTAACCACTGTGTAGTTGCGCTCACGCAGCAATCCGGCGATATGGCGCAGAAACACACGACTGTCGGCGCCGCGCCATTGCGGATCGGTATCGGGAAAGTGCATGCCGATGTCGCCTGCCGCCATCGCGCCCAGCAAGGCATCACATAGTGCGTGCAGCACCACATCGCCATCGGAATGCGCCTGCACGCCCTGCGTATGCGGCACCCTTACGCCGCCGAGCATGACGTGATCGCCTTCGCCAAACGCATGTACGTCATAGCCCTGACCGATTCTGCATTGAGTATTCATGAACCTGCTTCTGTCCTTGCCGCCAGAATCTGCGCTGCCAGCGCCAGATCTTCCGGCAAGGTGATTTTGAGATTGTGGGTACTGCCCCTGACCAGACGCGGCATCAGACCCAGCGCTTCAACTGCCGAAGCTTCATCAGTAACGACTCGTCCTTGCGCCAGGGAATCCTGCAAGGCGCCTTGCAACAACGACAGGCGGAACATCTGTGGCGTTTGCGCACGCCACAACGCATCGCGTGGCACCGTTTGCAGTACGCGGCCATCCGGGGCCGCTCGCTTGAGCGTATCCGCCACCGGCGTCGCCAGCAGCGCACCGACTGATTCTTCTTCAGTCACCTGCAACAACTGTTCGATGTCAGCAGCGGTCAGACAGGGACGCGCTGCATCGTGCACCAGCACCCAGTCATTCGTTTCTGCGCCCTGCTGACGTAACGCTTTCAGACCGGCCAGCACCGAATCCGCACGTTCACGTCCACCTGCGGTGCGGTACACCCGCGCATCGCGTGATACAGCCAGCGCTGACCAGAGCTCATCGCTTTCAGCCAGCGCGACCACCACGCCATAACAGCGGGTATCCGCCAGAAACGGCGCCAGCGCCCACTCGAGAACGGTTTTGCCGGCCAGTGACAGATATTGTTTGGGCAGATCGCTGCCCAAACGCGCACCGGCCCCCGCAGCGGGAATGACAGCCCAGTAGTGAACGTCGCTCATGCCGGGTTCGCGCAACTCAGCGCGTGCCGGCCTGGGTTACAGTCAGCGGGTTGCTGTCGGGACGACGATCAGTGGCAACAGTTGCTGGGCTGGCTGATGGACTGCTTGATAGATTGGCTGCTGCACTGCCGGGTGTGTTGCTGGTGAGCCTTGTTTGCTCTGCTGCCACCGCACCGCCATCGGTCTGCTTTTCAAGCGGCGTCAGATTGGCTTTCGGCGCTACCTGAAAGAAAGATTCATTTGAACCCACCATGCCGAGATCAGTGCGCGCCCGCTCTTCAATGGCCGACTTGCCCTTCTTCAGATCCTGCACTTCAGCGGCCAGCGTGCGATTGCGTTCATTCAACGCTGCATTCTGCTCGGTCTGCGCCGCTACTTCGCGACGCAGACGCCATACCTCACGCATGCCACCGTCACTCACCCACAGGCGATACTGCAACAACAGCACGATAGCCAGCAGCGACAGTGCAATGATTTTCATCTGTGTATCAGCAACTCACGCCCGGCACCGGCACCGGAAATGCCTCCACGCCGGCATAGCGCGCCTCGCTGCCCAATTCCGCTTCGATACGCAGCAGCTGATTGTACTTGGCCATGCGATCCGAACGGCACAACGAGCCGGTCTTGATCTGCGTGGCGCGTGTAGCTACCGCGATATCAGCGATGGTGCAATCTTCCGTTTCACCGGAACGATGCGAAACCACTGATGAGTAACCGGCATTGGCGGCCATTTCGATGGCGGCCAGAGTTTCGGTCAACGTACCGATCTGATTCGGCTTGATCAGAATGGAGTTGGCAATCTGCTTGTCGATGCCTTCCTTGAGTATCTTCGTGTTGGTCACGAACAGATCGTCGCCCACCAGCTGCACTTTCTTGCCCAGACGCTGGGTCAGCACTGACCAGCCATCCCAGTCGCCTTCGGCCATGCCGTCTTCGATGGTAATGATGGGATAACGACCGACCAGCCCTTCAAGGTAATCGGTGAACTGTGTCGAGGTGAACTTGCGCCCTTCGGATTCCAGATTGTAGATACCATCGTGATAGAACTCCGAACTGGCCACGTCCAGCCCCAGGAAAATCTGCCGGCCAGCCTTGTATCCCGCCTTGTCGATGGCTTCCAGAATCACTTCCAGTGCGGCTTCATTTGATGGCAGGTTGGGTGCAAAGCCGCCCTCATCACCTACTGACGTTGCCAGCTTGCGGTCGTGCAACACTTTCTTGAGTGTGTGGAAAATTTCCGCGCCATAACGCATTGCTTCGGAGAATGAGGGCGCACCCACCGGCAGAATCATGAATTCCTGGATATCGACGCTGTTATCCGCATGTGCACCGCCATTAATGATGTTCATCATCGGTACCGGCAGCGTACGCGCCGCAGCACCAATTTCGGGACGGCTCAGATAACGGAACAGACTTTGACCCTTGGACTTGGCGCCGGCGTGACCCGATGCCAGCGAGATAGCCAGCGTCGCATTCGCACCCAACCTGGATTTGAAGTCGGTGCCATCGAGATCCAGCATCACTTTGTCGAGACCAGCCTGATCGGTGACCTCGCGCCCCAGCAGCGCCGCTTTCAACGGGCCATTCACATTGGCTACCGCCTTGGTCACGCCCTTGCCCATATAACGGCTCTTGTCGCCATCGCGTAGCTCTACCGCTTCGCGCGAACCAGTTGATGCACCGGAGGGCACGGCCGCCCGGCCTACAATGCCGGAAGCCAGCACCACATCGGCTTCCACCGTGGGGTTACCGCGTGAGTCGATGATCTCGCGACCACGGATGTCGACAATCTTCGTCATAACAAGTCTTCCTCGTAAGGTTTTGATTTCACGACAGCATCAAGTTCTTTCAGGCGCTCAAGCAACACCGGCATGAGCTTGAGCGGCCAGGCATTCGGTCCGTCCGACAGCGCTTTGGCAGGATCGGGATGGGTTTCCATGAACAGTCCGGAGATACCCGCGGCAACGGCAGCACGCGCCAGCACCGGCACGAACTCACGCTGACCACCGGAGGCATCGCCCTTGCCGCCCGGCAATTGCACCGAGTGCGTGGCATCGAACACCACGGGCGCACCCGTGGCACGCATCACCGACAGCGAACGCATGTCCGACACCAGATTGTTGTAGCCGAAACTGAAGCCGCGTTCGCACACCATGATTTGTTCATTACCGGTGGAACGCGCCTTGTCGACCACGTTCTGCATTTCCCATGGACTCAGGAACTGGCCTTTCTTGATGTTTACCGGCCGGCCCTGCGAAGCGCAGTTGACGATGAAGTTGGTCTGGCGGCACAGGAAGGCCGGCGTCTGCAGCACATCGACGACGGCTGCAACTTCATTCAGCGGCGTGTCTTCATGCACATCCGTGACCACCCGCAATCCCAGCTGGCGTTTCACTTCCGACAGAATGCGCAGTCCTTCTTCCATGCCCAGACCACGGAAGCTTTTCGCCGACGAGCGATTGGCCTTGTCAAACGAGGCCTTGAAGATGAAAGGAATGTTCAGCCGCTGAGTCAGTTCTTTCAGCGTACCGGCGGTGTCGAGAACCAGCTGTTCGCTCTCAACTACGCATGGACCCGCCAGCAGAAAAAACGGCTGGTTCGGTCCGACTTCAAAATTGAATAGCTTCATTACGTTAACGCCATAACTCCATGATTAAAAACAAGTCATGCACTGGCTACCCGAGGTAGTTGTGACTGTGCATAGGCGCGCGCGGCCTTGACGAAACCGGTGAACAGCGGATGGCCGTCACGTGGTGTGGAGCGGAATTCCGGGTGGAACTGACACGCCACAAAGAACGGATGATCCGCCAGCTCCACCATCTCCACCAGGCCATCGCGCGAGAAGCCCGAAAACCTCAGGCCAGCATTCATCAGTTTCTGCAAGTACTTGTTATTGAACTCATAACGGTGACGATGGCGCTCCATCACCACATCCGAACCGTAGATGTCATGTGCCTTGGAGCCATGCGAAATCCGGCATTCCTGCGCACCCAGCCGCATGGTGCCGCCCAGGTCTGAGCTGTCGGATCGTTGTTCGACACTGCCCTTCTGATCCTGCCATTCCGAAATCAAAGCGATGACAGGATGCGGGGTATTGCGATTGAACTCGGTGGAGTGCGCGCCTTCGAGGCCGGCCACATGACGGGCGTTCTCAATGATGGCCAGCTGCATGCCCAGACAGATACCCAGGTAAGGAATCCGGTTCTCGCGAGCGTAGCGCACCGCCTGAATCTTGCCTTCCACGCCGCGTTCGCCGAAACCGCCGGGAACCAGGATCGCGTCCATCCCCTCCAGCGCAGCGGTGCCGTGCTTTTCGATGTCGGTTGCTTCGATGTAGTCAATTTTCACCCGCGTGCGGGTACGCAGACCGGCGTGCATCAGGGCTTCGTTCAGGGACAGATAGGCATCGCGCAGGTTGACGTACTTGCCCACCATCGCAATGTTGATCGTGGCTTCCGGGTTGGCCTTGGCGTTCACTACCTGCTTCCACTCGTGTAAATCAGCTGGTGGCACATCGAGATGCAACTTGCGCACCACAATGTCGTCCAGATGCTGGTCATGCAGCAGTTGCGGAATCTTGTAGATGTCGTCGGCATCCACCGCCGAGAACACCGCTTTCTCTTCCACATTGGTGAACAGCGCAATCTTGCGGCGCTGCTCATCCGGTACGGTGGCGGCGCTACGGCACAAGAGGATGTCCGGCTGAATGCCGATGGAGCGCAGCTCCTTCACCGAGTGCTGCGTCGGCTTGGTCTTGATTTCGCCCGAAGTCGGGATGTACGGCACCAGCGTCAGATGCATATACAGGACATTGTCATGTCCCAGCTCGACGCCCAGCTGACGAATGGCCTCCAGCATGGGCAATGACTCGATATCACCCACCGTGCCGCCAATTTCCACCAGACACACATCGGCATTGCCCGCCCCCAGACGAATGCAATGCTTGATTTCATCGGTAATGTGCGGAATCACCTGCACGGTCGCGCCCAGATAGTCGCCACGGCGCTCCTTGGCGATTACCCGCTCGTAAATACGGCCAGTGGTGTAGTTGCTGTTGCGCGAAGTGGTGGTGCGGATGAAGCGTTCGTAATGGCCCAGATCCAGATCGGTTTCGGTGCCGTCATCAGTGACAAAGACCTCGCCGTGCTGGAAGGGACTCATGGTGCCCGGATCGACATTGATATACGGGTCGAGCTTGATCATCGACACCTTCAGGCCGCGCGCTTCCAGAATCGCGCCCAGAGGACGCAGCGGCAATGCCCTTCCCCAATGAGGAAACCACGCCGCCCGTCACGCAGATAAATCGAGTCATTAGCGACACCGTCGGAGTGAGTTGGAGTTGGAATAGTGAGCGAAGAGGCTGCGAAATGACTTTCGCGACCGCCCTGCCGACGGGCCGTCAGTCTACCGGAAGCACGCTGCGGATTAAAGCAGAGTAAAGCGATTTACCCGGTGCGCCCGAGCGCGTACGCCCAAGCGATCCCGACTACTTTTTGCAAGCAGCGCACACTGCTTTCCCGCACAACTCCAGCAATGCTAAATTGCCCGCCCTTTCCCAGCCTGCAGAGCCAAGTAACGCCATGGCCCATACGCCCTCCAGTCTCGCCTCGCCCAGCAAGGCCACCACAATCAAACAGGCTGACGTCATCCAGAGCGTTGCCGACGCGCTGCAATACATTTCGTACTACCACTCGCCGGATTTCATCAAGGCGATGGCCGCTGCTTATGAGAAAGAAGAAAGCCCGGCCGCCAAGGATGCCATCAAACAGATTCTGGTGAACTCGCGTATGTGCGCCGAAGGTCATCGGCCGATCTGTCAGGACACCGGCATCGTCACCGTGTTCTGCAAGGTGGGTATGCAGGTGCGCTGGGCAGACGCCACCATGACGCTGGATGACATGATCAACGAAGGCGTGCGCCGCGCTTATAACCTGCCGGACAACTTGCTGCGCGCGTCAATCGTGTCGCCGCCCGCCTTCGGCCGCAAGAACACCAGGGACAACACGCCTGCTGTCATTCACACCGAAATCGTGGCCGGCAATGTGCTGGAAATTTCCGTAGCAGCGAAAGGCGGCGGTTCAGAAAACAAATCCAAACTCGGCATGCTCAATCCTTCGGACTCCATTGTGGATTTTGTCTGCGAAATGATTCCGAAAATGGGCGCTGGCTGGTGTCCGCCCGGCGTGTTAGGCATCGGCATCGGTGGCACGGCGGAGAAAGCCATGGTCATGGCCAAGGAGTCGCTGCTGCAACACATCGACATCGCCGAAGTACGTGCTCGCGGCCCACAGAACGACATCGAAAAACTGCGTCTGGAAATCATGGATCGTGTCAACGCACTGGGTGTGGGTGCGCAGGGTCTCGGTGGGCTGACCACGGTGCTGGATGTAAAAATCATTGACTACCCGACGCATGCCGCATCGCTGCCGGTCGCCATCATTCCCAACTGCGCCGCCACGCGCCATGCGCACTTCGTACTGGATGGCTCCGGCCCTGCACATCTCGAAGCACCGGACATGAATGTCTGGCCGAAACTGACTTATGAAGCCACACCGGATGCACGCCGCGTGGACTTGGACACATTAACCAAGGATCAGGTGGCAACGTGGCAGCCCGGTGAACGTATTCTGCTCAACGGCAAGATGCTCACCGGCCGCGATGCCGCACACAAACGCATCTGCGATCTGCTGGAAGCCGGCAAGCCGCTACCGGAAGGTCTGGATTTCACCAACCGCGTCATCTACTACGTCGGCCCGGTTGACCCGGTGGGCAATGAAGTAGTCGGCCCGGCCGGCCCTACCACCGCAACCCGCATGGACAAATTCACCGAGACCATGCTCGGCAAGGCCGGCCTGATCGCCATGATCGGCAAATCCGAACGCGGCGATGCAGCCATTGAAGTCATCAAGCAACACAAGGCGGCGTACCTGATGGCGGTGGGTGGTTCGGCTTATCTGGTCTCGAAAGCAATCCGCTCCAGCCGTGTAGTGGCTTTCCCCGAACTGGGCATGGAAGCGGTGTATGAGTTTGAAGTGAAAGATATGCCGGTCACCGTCGCAGTCGATGCCAAGGGTGAATCGGTGCACACCACCGGCCCGGCGAAGTGGAAGGCGAAGATTGCGGGAATACCCGTCGCAGTAGAATAATTGCAAGGGGCGGTTCGCGAACCGCCCTATTTCTGCACGGATCGCTTGGTAGGGGTCGTTCGCGAACGACCCTCTTGTTTCAGGAGGACCGTTCACGAACGGCCCCTGCGAAAAGGAAATTTCATGGACGAAAGCACACCGCGTCGTCGCGCACTGCGACTACACAATTACGACTACACCCAATCCGGCGCCTACTTCGTCACGCTCTGCATTCAAGGCAGAACCTGCTTGCTTGGCGACATTGTTGACAACGCTATGCATCTGAACGAATCCGGACGTGTCGTTTCTGAAGCATGGCAATGGCTACCACAACAGTATCCGTACGTCGCCCTGGACAGCTTTGTCGTGATGCCGAATCATTTGCATGGCATTTTGGTGATTGATTGTTCAGCGAGTGATTTGCGTGGAATGCAGATCAGAGGTTCCACCGCCACCGTAGGGGTCGTTCGTGAACGACCCTCCTCGATCTTTTCTGAGGGCGGTTCGCGAACCGCCCCTACGAAGATCAAACCACTCGGGGGGTTGATTGCTGCATTCAAAACAGTATCTACCAAGTCGATCAACGTCCTGCAGAACACGCCCGGTGTAACACTATGGCAGCGCAACTACTACGAACACGTGATCCGCAATGAAGGCGACTTACAGCGGATACGTGAATACATTCAAAACAATCCAGCCCAATGGGCGCTGGACAAAGAGAACCCGGATCGAATCAAATAAAAATTCGTTGTAAGGCTGGTTCGCGAACCGCCCTCCTGATCTCGCAAAGTCGAATGCGCCGCTCGACTCGCAACAGACCAACGATGTGACTCGGCCACCCTGGCTTGCTTGAGAAGCTCGATGTAGCGATCCCAGAACCGGGATTTGGCTGCCTTTTCCAATGGCATGGCATTGCTCCTTGTCGGTGGATAGTCCTTTACAAACGTGGCCTTAGCCCAAACATTGCCGGCATTACATTCAAGTGTTATACAGACGCCGTCTAATTAATTATTCAAGAATCTGTCTATTTAACTGTTAGCGTTCATGAGGAATTCGACCAACATTCAACGATTGATATTGTCAGCGGTGCGACACACTGCGTCTGTTCCTTCCCGCCTGGAGATTCGCTGTCGCATTGTTCTTTTCGGTGCCTATTGCCGCTCTCTGACGTATTCGGGAGTGTACTGCGTTGTACTTGTGGTTCAAGTCTTTCGCATTAGCTGGCACTACGCTCAACAGTCACCGTGCGTAGTGCTACGCGCGCTCCGGCGAATTGTGCGAGCAATCGTCTGATTAATGCTTGTTCCGTTCGCCATCATGGATGCCTGCGTTGACGACTCCTGGGTTTGGCTCGCGCTGGGATTGCCCCCATGCTGATGTCACTTTCCGTATGACTGCTAACCATCACATCAAATCGCATGTTGCGTTGCTCGCTCGACCGCTATCGGCTACGCTCCTTTGCGTCGGTTTACGTTCGAAACGTTGGGCATGAAAAATCATGAGGTCTGAATGATCGGAGACATCGTTGGAGAGGTGGCTTTCCCCAAGCTGGGCATCGTGCAGGGGTCGTTCGCGAACGACCCTCCTCGTCTTTTCTGAGGGCGGTTCGCGAACCGCCCCTACGGTGATGGGCATCAGCCCATCACTGCATGAACCCCGCTTTCACATCATCCTGTGACAGCAACTGGATCGGCACAGATTTGGCTTTCCAGATGTCGGTGCAGTACTCGCGGATGGAACGATCTGACGAGAACTTGCCGGTGCGCGCTGCATTGAGGATGGACATGCGCGTCCATTGATCCTTGTTGAGATACGCTGCCGAGACTTGTTGCTGGGCATCAACATAAGAAGCGAAGTCGGCGAACAGCAGGTAAGGATCGTGGTACATCAGGCCATCCACCAGGCCACGGAACAACTCGGTGTCGCCGCGCGAGAAGAAACCACCCCGTATCAGATCCATCACATCTTTCAGCTCCGGGTTTGAATGGTAGTAATCCTGCGGGCTATAGCCACGCGCCTTGAGGGCATACACCTCATCGGTTGCCAGACCAAACAGGAAGAAATTTTCAGCGCCCACTTCTTCGCGGATTTCCACATTGGCGCCATCCAGCGTACCGATGGTCATGGCGCCATTCATGGAGAACTTCATGTTGCCGGTGCCGGAGGCTTCCTTGCCGGCAGTGGAAATCTGCTCGGACAGATCGGCCGCCGGATAAATCTTCTGGCCATTGGTGACATTGAAATTCGGCACAAACACCACTTTCAGCTGGTCGCGAATATCAGGATCGCGATTGATGACATCACCCACTGAAGTAATCAGCTTGATCATCAGCTTGGCAACGTGATAACCGGGCGCCGCCTTGCCGCCGAAAATGAAAGTGCGCGGCGGGATGACCAGCTGCGGGTTCTGCTTCAGCTTGCGATACAGCGCAATGATGTGCAGCACGTTCAGGTGCTGGCGCTTGTATTCGTGAATACGTTTGACCTGCACATCGAACATTGAATCCGGGTTGATGATGACGCCGGTGCGCTCCGCAATGATTTTGGCGAATTGCTCTTTATTGCTGCGCTTGATATCCCACCATGACTTGCGGAACGCAGCATCTTCGACCAGCGGTTCCAGCTGCTTGAGTTCATCGAGATTCTTGATCCAGCCAGTGCCGATGGCATCGGATACCAGCGTGGTCAGCTTCGGGTTGGAGAGCACTACCCAGCGACGCGGCGTCACGCCATTGGTCTTGTTGCCGAACTTGTCAGGCCACAATTCATAGAAGTCCTTGAGTACATCCTGCTTGAGCAACTCCGAATGCAGTTCGGCGACACCATTGATGGTATGGCTGCCGACGCAGGCCAGATGCGCCATGCGCACATAACGTTCGCCATGCTCATTGATCAGCGACAGGCGCGACAGGCGCGCTTCATCGCCGAGAAACTTGATGCGTACTTCATCCATGAAGCGCACGTTGATTTCGTAAATGATTTCCAGGTGCCGTGGCAACACCTTGCGGAACAACTCCAGCGGCCACTGCTCCAGCGCTTCAGGCAGCAGCGTGTGATTGGTATAGGCGAAGGTGCGCTGGGTTATTTCCCAGGCATCATCCCAGGGCAGCACATACTCATCCACCAGCAGACGCATCAGCTCCGCGACTGAAATCGCCGGATGCGTGTCATTCAACTGCACCGCGAATTTTTCGTGGAAGCGTGACAGCGGGATCTTCTGCACTTTCAGAATGCGCAACATGTCACGCAGCGAACAGGCGACAAAGAAATACTGCTGTTCCAGGCGCAGTTCCTTGCCGCGCGTCTGTTCGTCATTCGGGTACAGCACCTTGCTGATGTTTTCCGAAGTCGACTTTCTGGTTCACCGCACCGTAGTAGTCACCGCGATTGAACACCGCGAAATCGAATGACTCGGGCGCTTCCGATTTCCACAGGCGCAAGGTGTTCGCGGTGTTGTTGTGATAACCCAGGATCGGCGTGTCATAGGGAATGCCGATGACCGTTTTCTCCGGCACCCAGCGCACACGCATGCGGTCATGTTCGTCTATGTAGGATTCAGTATGGCCACCCAGCTTCACTTCCTGCGCCCACTCTGGCCGGGAAATCTCCCAGGGATTGCCGAATTGCAACCACTTGTCGGTTTTCTCTGCCTGCCAGCCATCCACCAGTGATTGCTCGAAGATGCCGAATTCATAGCGAATGCCATAACCCATCGCCGGCACTTCCAGCGTGGCCAGTGAATCGATGAAGCAGGCCGCTAGCCGGCCAAGACCGCCATTACCCAGTCCCGGCTCCGCTTCCTGCGCCAGCAACTCATCAAAGTTCAGGCCCAGTTCGCCGATGGCCTGCTTGACCTGATCATGAATACCCAGGTTGATGAGGTTATTGCCCAGATGTGGCCCCATCAGGAATTCCGCAGACAGATAACACACGGTGCGTGAACCCTGCTGGGTATAGGCAGCGGCCGTGCTGATCCAGCGATGCAGCAAGCGGTCACGCACAGTGAAAGCCAGCGCCATGTAGTAATCGTGTTGGGTGGCCAGCGCCGGAAACTTGCCCTGTATGTAGAACAGGTTGTCGAGAAAGGCCCGCTTCAATGCGTCCTTGCCAAGCGCAGTACGGTCGTCTTCTACTACATGGAGGGGAGTTGCTGCGGTCACTGTCGCGCCTGTTTCTGGTTAGCCGACGTTGGCTGAATTAAAGAAATGCAAGTTTCGTGCACATCATGGCCGGATTACAACCTCCCTGTTTGCCGATGTTTGCAAGCAGCTTGCCCTTTTACTTTGCATACCCTGATGCACTGCTGCACCAGCAATGACCATGAGAGTTGAGCGCCGCACGTTTAGCGGGCAGTGGTTATTAACCCGGCTAATGTCTGAATGGCGATGCGATCTCCTGTGTAGGGGCGGCTCGCGAGCCGCCCTCTTGTGCCTTTTGTGCCTTAGAATCCAGAGAAGGACGGCTCACGTCGCCCCTACGTCGGATAAGGCTGTCCCGCCGTATTAATTAAGTCCGACAGGCTGCCAGATAGGCACGCCAGCTGCCAAAGCCGGAAATATCCCGCGCCGCCGCAGTGGCGTAGCGTTCACACAGGAAGCCGGCAACCTGCGATCCATCTTCGAGTTGCACCTGGCCGATGCACAGCGGCGCCGGAATGCCGGCCATGAAACTACCCCACTGCGAGTTCGGCAAAGCCCAGACTTCAACTTCAATCTGCACGCCGTCGCGTTCTGCTCGCACCAGACCCGGACGATGTGGTGGTCCACCGGGCAAGGCAAAGAACCGGTAGTGACTGGCCGTGCGGGTGCGCTGCAGCAGATAGCCGCCTCGATCAGTCAGCTGACCATTCAGGGGCAGACCCTGCATGTGCGCGCCACACACAACCATGGCGCGATAGTCCGGCAATAACGCGGGCAGAGACTGCGCAGGCAAGGGCCACTGCGTGGCGCCCACGGTACTGACACTGACACGCTGCAAGCGATCAGCGATGCGTAACAACGCTTCGTCAGTATCACGTCCGGCAAACAGCGTGACGCCGAATGGCAAGCCATCGCGCCGGAACCCGGAAGGCACGGCGACCGCTGCCAGATCCAGCAGGTTCATGAAATTGGTGTAGTAACCCAGATTGGAATTCAGCTTGATCGGCTCAGCATCCAGTTCCGCGATGCGATAGATCGTACCGGCAGTGGGCGTCATGAAGACATCGGCTTGTGTTATCAACAGATCAGCGGCGCGCTTCAATTCCTGCAAGCGATACTGCGCCTGAAAGGTTTGCACCGCCGTACGACCATGCGCCCCCAGGGTGATCGCGCGCGTCACCGGATGGATTACTTCGGGTTGTGTCTCGATCAATGATTCGATAGCCGCATAACGTTCGGCTACCCACGGCCCGGCATACAACAGGCCGGCGGTTTCCAGCAGTGGCGAGAAATCCACTTCAATACACTGCCCGCCCAGCGACTCAACATTGCGTCGCGCAACTTCGAACAGGCGTGCATATTCGTGATCGCCAAAAAATTGTAGCTGATCGGCGCGCGGCACTCCGATACGCAGGGAATCGCGCTGCATTTTTCCCGATGCACAGGCAGTCTGTACCTGACGCGACCAGGGGTCCGTGACGTCATGGCCCTGCGCCACCTGCAACACACTGGCCGCATCGACGGCGGTCAGTGCAAAAATGGAAATGCAGTCGATGCTGCGGCAAGCCGGCACCAGACCGGTGTTGCTCAAACGTCCACAACTCGGCTTGAGTCCGATCAGGTTGTTGAATGCCGCCGGCACACGACCTGAGCCTGCGGTGTCGGTGCCCAGTGAGAAACTGGCCAACCCCAGCGCCACAGCCAGCGCCGAGCCAGAACTGGAACCACCCGAAACATATTCGGGATTGAAGCTGTTCCTGCCGGCGCCATGCGGCGAACGCGTGCCCACCAGACCGGTGGCGAATTGATCCATGTTGGTCTTGCCCAGGGGAATGGCGCCCGCATCCATCAGCTTCTGCACCACCGTTGCCGACACAGCCGGGGTGTAAGCGAAGGCCGGACAGCCTGCCGTGGTTGGCACCTGCGCCAGGTCAATGTTGTCCTTGATCACAAACGGCACGCCATACAGCGGCAGTTCCTGCATGGACTTGCCCTGCAATGCAGTTACATGATGCCATGACCTGCTGTGCGGACAGGCGTGTGATCCACACATGGTGTTCAGGCGCCTGATCGATACGTTGCAACAGACGCGTAAAAAACGCCTCCGGCGTAATGCGTCCGGTGCGATACGCGGTAAGCAATTCACTGATCACCAGCGAGGGAAAATTATCAGCCATGTCTTTAATCATCTCTTCGTAGGGGTCGTTCGTGAACGGCCCTCTTCAACCCTCTACCAGAGGGCGGTTCACGAACCGCCCCTACAGAAGCCATTACCTTGCTGGCCGCACCACCGCAATGATTTCGCCAGCCAGCACCGATTTGCCTTTGGTACAGCGCAGTTCCACCAGTTCGCATACTTCATCCACACTCACCGGAATCTCCATCTTCATGGCTTCCACCACCAGCAGCTCTGCATCGGCTTGCAACTGCTGCCCGACCCGGGCCGTGACCTGCCAGACACTGCCAGTCACTGGCGAAGCAATGCCCATGCAACCGGCCGGAACATCACTGACTTCGCCTGCGGCCGGATCGCCTGTCTCGACTTCAGCAGTGAACTGACCGGCATCGGCCCAGCGCTGACGCTCGGCTTCAAACGCGGCCTGCTGGGTGGCCTTGAATTGCGCAATGGAATCCTGATTGAGCGGCAAGCAGCTGTCGATAGTCATGCAGGCGCAGTGTTGTGTCTTCGATGCGCAACTTGAAACGACCTTCAACGAAGTCCTCACGCAACTTGAGCAGCTCCTGCGCACTGACCGGATAAAAACGAATCTGGTCAAAGAAGCGCAGCAGCCATTGCTTGCCCTCCTTGAAGTCCTGCGTCTGACGATAGCGATTCCACATCTGCACAGTGCGGCCCACAAACTGATAACCACCCGGCCCTTCCATGCCATACACACACAGATAAGCACCACCGATACCCACGGCATTTTCCGGTGTCCAGGTTCGCGCCGGGTTGTACTTGGTAGTCACCAGTCGATGGCGTGGGTCCAGCGGCGTGGCCACCGGCGCACCCAGATACACATCGCCCAGTCCCAGCACCAGATAGCTGGCCTCGAACACAATGCGATAGACATCTTCGATGGAGTCCAGCCCGTTGATGCGCCGGATGAACTCGATGTTGCTCGGGACACCAGGGCGCATCGGCGCGTACCGACTGCATGTATTTTTCGATGGCCAGTTGTGTTGCCGGATCGTCCCAGGACAAGGGCAGATGCACGATGCGACTCTCAACCTCGATGTCATCCACCGCTGGCAGCTGTGCTTCGAGCTCGACCAGCAGCGCCAGCAACTGCTGACTGCGAAATCACCCGCGAATCGTAGTGCACCTGCAGGGAGCGTATTCCGGGTGTCAGTTCCAGCACACCCGGCACGGCCTGTTGCTGCAATGCCTGCATCAACACATGCACGCGGAACCGCAATTCGAGATCCAGCACCTGTTCGCCGTATTCAACCAGCAGATAGGCATCACCAGCCTGACGATAGCAGACCGCTGGTCATGTTTCCGCCAGATGGCTGAGACAACAAGACAGGCGTTATCGTCGGGGCGGTTCGCGAACCGCCCTGCCTTGATCCGGATTCACCAGAGGGCGGTTCACGAACCGCCCCGACGGTGGCAATGGCATGCTCCATCGACTGCTGCAGACGTACTGCCTGCTCATAGTTTATGCAATGAAACTCAATGGTATCGCCCGGCTTGAGCTGGCCCATCTTCCACAGCTCAGCCTGCACAAGGGTGACCGGACAGACGAAGCCACCCAGACTGGGACCATCAGGACCGAGTATGACCGGCATGTCGCCGGTGAAATCCACCGCGCCGATGGCATAGGCATTGTCATGAATGTTGGAGGGATGCAGGCCGGCTTCACCCCCATCGCGACGCGCCCATTGCGGCTTGGGACCAATCAAGCGCACACCGGTACGACTGGAGTTGTAATGCACCTGCCAATCGCGTGCTGAAGAAAGTATCGATGTCCGGCTGCGTGAAAAAGTCCGGTGCGCCATGCGGACCGTACATGACCGCAATGCGCCAGTGCGATGCGTATTGCGGAATTAGTTCGGCCGGGATTATCTGGTGAGTCACGGCATTGACTGCACCTTTGTTTACGCGCAGCACATCACCGACACGCAATGCACGTCCGCCATGACCACCAAACTGTCCCAGCGTGAAGGTGGCGCAGCTGCCCATGTACTTCGGCGCATCAAACCCGCCCTGCACTGCCAGATAGCTGCGCTGGCCCGCACCGTGAATGCCACGCAGTTTCAGCACAGCGCCGCGTTTCACTGTCACGGGTTGCCAGTACGGCACCGTCACCCCATCCAGCTCAGCGCGCATGTGAGCGCCGGTCAGTGCAATCACGGTATCCAGATTGAACTTGAGCGTCGGCCCGGTCACCGTCAATTCCAGCGCCGCAGCACTCTGGTCATTGCCCAGCATGCGATTGGCCAGACGGAAGGCGTAATGATCCATCGGGCCTGATGGCGGCACGCCAATATCCCAATACCCCACCCGCCCCGGATAATCCTGTAAACACGACTGCGTACCGGCCTGCAACACTTCAAGGGTGGCCGAATGAAACACTTTGCTGCCCAGATAACGCGTGTACTGCGCGCCACTGACAAACACCGGATCAGCCAGCACATCACGCAAGTAGTCAAGATTGGTTTCGATGCCATACACCCGTGTTTCAGCCAGTGCTTGTTGCAGCCGTTCACTGGCCTGTTCACGCGTCGGTGCATGGCTGATGAGCTTGGCCAGCATGGGATCGTAGTACGACGATACCTCGGTGCCGGTACGCACCCAGGTGTCTACTCTTATATCGCCGCCAAATTGCACTTCGGTCAGCAATCCGCTCGAAGGACGAAAACCACGCGCCGGATCTTCGGCATACAGGCGCACCTGGATGGCATGTCCCTGCGGCTGGTGACGATACGCGCGCAACATGCGGCTATCACCCGCCGCTACCCGCACCATCCATTCCACCAGATCCACACCCGTGACCTGTTCGGTCACGCCATGCTCCACCTGCAGCCGCGTATTTACTTCCAGAAAATAAAACTGTTCGCTGCTGATGTCGTAAACAAACTCAACGGTGCCGGCTGATTGATAGTTGACTGACTGCGCCAGTCGCACCGCACTGGCCATCAGCCCGGCGCGCACGCTGTCTGTCAGGCCCGGCGCCGGCGTTTCTTCCACCACTTTCTGGTTGCGTCGCTGCAAGGAACAATCACGTTCACCCAGCGCCACCACCTGGCCATGACCATCACCGAAGACCTGTACTTCGATGTGTCGCGCCCGCTCGACATACTTTTCAAGAAACAGACCGCCCTGACTGAAGTTGTTCTTCGCCAGACGCTCCACGGAATAAAAGGCTTCACGCAACTCGGTTTCGCGATGACATAGCTGCATGCCGATGCCGCCCCCGCCTGCCGTGCTCTTGAGCATCACCGGGTAACCGATGCGTGTTGCCTCGCCAACCGCAGCATCCAGATCCGCCAGCAAATCACTGCCGGGCAACATGGGTACCTGCGCCTGTTGCGCCAGTGCGCGTGCCGTATGTTTCAGGCCAAACTCCCGCATCTGCTGCGGTGTCGGCCCGATAAAGATGATGCCTGCGGCTGCACAGGCCTCTGCGAACGCCGCGTTTTCGCTGAGGAAACCATAGCCGGGATGGATAGCCTCAGCGCCACACTGGCGCGCCACTTCCAGAATGCGCGTCTGATCCAGATAACTGTGCGCCGCTGCGGCCGGGCCAATACACACCGCTTCATCGGCCTGCAACACATGCAACGAATGCTTGTCTGCCTCGGAATAAACCGCCACGGACTGAATGCCCATGCGTCGCAAGGTGCGAATGATCCGACAGGTTATGGCGCCACGATTGGCAATCAGTACTTTGTTGAACGCTACAGTTTTATCAAGCATGGGCCGCGATCCTTGATCGCAGCCGGGTCGTCCCGGCGAATAAGGGTATCTGCGAGTCGTCCCGCAGGAGTTGATCCATCAGGATCAACCCATTTTTTCGTAGGGGCGGTTCGTGAACCGCCCTTCCGTTGCTTTCGTTGACATACAAGAGGGCGGTTCACGAACCGCCCCTACATTGCCGCCCCTGCGGTCAATTCCACACCAGCAACCGCACCGGCGTCGGGTTATAGGCATTACACGGATTATTCAATTGCGGACAATTGGAAATCAGCACCAGTACATCCATTTCGGCATGCATCTCTACATAGCGCCCCGCCGCCGATACGCCATCTGCAAAACGCAGTTCGCCTTCAGGCGTGACGGGCACATTCATGAAAAAATTGATGTTGCTGGACAGATCCCGTTTGCTCAGGCCGTATTGATTATGCGCCAGCGCCATCAGGAAACTGTCCCGACAGCTGTGCATGTCGCGTTTGTCGAGGGCGTAACGAACGGTATTACTCTCCGCAGAACAGGCGCCACCCAGGGTGTCATGACGACCACAGGTATCCGCCACGATGGTGAGCAAGGTATTGCCACGATTGGACAACAACTTGCTGCCGGTGGTCAGATAGATGTTGCCCTGGGTACGGAGGGTGTCATTGGCGCTATAGCGTTCTTCGCTGTCCGCCGCGTTGTAGAACAAGGTATCCACGGCCTGATTGCCTTCCAGATCAACGATGCGGAACCGTTGTCCGGCCTTGACAGTGCCGATCCAGGGCTCACCGGCCGGCACCACGGTATTCAGGATGGCCTGAGATGCATCGAGTTTGCTTTCGGTAATGCTCATGTACTTGCTCCGCACTCAGCGATACAGCACTTCGGTGTTGTAGAAACCGCGCTGGTTCTCTTCACAGAGGTTGCGGCACAGATCATTGCGCGGCGCAGGACCCGACCGCCAGGCGATCAGCTGCGCGGCCCGCGGCTGGTAGGCTGGCGCAGGGTCGAGCGGATGCTGGACAGATGACACCGCGATCAGCGTGTGCATCTCGAAACGCAGATCGACATAGTCGTTTTCAAGAAGATTACCACCCACAAATTGCAGGCTACCGGCGTCATCAACCACGACCTTGCTGAAGAAGTTGACGGTGCAGGCCAGATCACGCGCACCCAGACCATGCTTGCCCAGTTCGGTCAGCAGGCTGTCTTCGCCATTCTTGAAATACTTGTTGCGTTGCTGCTGGAATGAGCTATCGCCAAATCGGGTACGCACTGCAGGCGGCATTGGAGACGCCGCAGATCGTGTCATGCCAGCCCACGGTATCTTCGGTTATGGAACAGAAAATCCGGCCCATGTCCGAGTAACACACATGTCCCTTGCGCAGGAATGCCGTGTGCTGCGCCTTGAGTGTATCCGCCATGTTGTAGCGTTCCAGCGGCTGTTCGCTGTTGAAGAAAGTCACGCTCAGGTTGGCGCCCTTCTCCAGCGCCAGCAGCCGCAGGGTTGTACCGCGCCGGACAATCCCGGACCAGTGCGCGCCATTGCGCAGTACTTCTTCCCATAAAACCCAATCCGGCGTTGTGCCTGACATGCCCACCTCATCAAATTGCCATTTACGTCAGTTAAGGAAGTTCTGAATAACGTCATTCCCGCCTGCGCGGGAATGACGATGCCTTAAGCAAGCGCCACTCTCCTTAAGCCTGCTCAGCAAGTCTCGTACCAGCACAGCGCAACGCCGCATTGCGCGTCGTTGCCTCACTTCGGTGCTGCTGCCGGCGCGAGCAATGCACCAAATGTAACCAATGCACATCACTCGAAGCACTCAAATAGCACAAGTCCGATGACGCGACGCTGACCGCAACCAGCGTCACGCGGTCGAATTCAACAGCAAATCGTCCGCTGTTCTGCAGGATGCCCTCGCCAAGCCACCCTTCGGCATGCGAATTGCAAACCCGACAATACAAATGTGCGTCTAGGGTTCCGGCTGGCAATCATCAACCAGCGCTGGTCCGAGAGAGGCAGTCCAGTCGGCTACGCATCAACGCGTAAATGATCTGGATACACGGCGGGACAAAAGCCCGGGAGACAGAGCACTGGGCGTGTGGCTGGCTATTGCGGGCTCTATTTGAAGTTACACGCACTGAACCCACTCATTCATTGAGGAGAATCTGATGCGCGCACTGATCCATTCCATCCGCTGTCGACTGCACCGCTTGGCCATGTCCGTTGGCCTGTCCGTTGTCAGGGCCCTGACCCTGCTGTTGCTGGGCAGCCTGCTGCTGGTTCAGCCCGCCAACGCGGCTGAAAAGACTTCCTTCAAGGTCGCGTGGAGCATCTACGTCGGCTGGATGCCCTGGGACTACGCACAGCAAAGCGGCATCCTGAAAAAATGGGCCGACAAGTACGGCATCAAGATTCAGCTGACCCAGATCAATGACTACGTCGAATCCATCAACCAGTACACGGCGGGTGGTTTCGACGCCTGCGTGATGACCAACATGGATCTGCTGACGATTCCTGCTGCCGGCGGCGTGGACTCGACAGCGTTGATCATGGGCGATTACTCCAACGGCAACGACGGCATCGTGCTGAAAGGCAAGGGCAAAAAACTCGCTGACATCAAGGGCCAGAAGATCAATCTGGTGGAGCTGTCGGTGTCGCACTACCTGATGGCGCGCGCCCTGGCCTCGGTGGGCATGAGCGAACGCGACATCAAGGTGATCAATACTTCTGACGCAGATATCGTGGGCGCTTTTGCGGCGCCGGGAACCACCGCAGTCGTCACCTGGAAACCCCAGCTCAGCGAAGTGATGAAGACGCCCAATACCTCGCTGGTGTTCGACTCCAGCAAGATTCCCGGCGAGATCATGGACTTCATGGTGGTGAATACCGCCACCCTCAAAGCCAATCCCGAAACTGGGCAAGGCGCTGATCGGCGCCTGGTACGAAACCATGGCAGTCATGTTCAAGGGTGATGCCAAGGCCAAGACCGCGCGAACCGCCATGGCCAAGGCCTCCGGCACCGATCTGGCTGATTTCGAAAGCCAGGTGGCCACCACCAAAATGTACGTTACACCGGCAGAAGCCTATGCCTTCATGAACAGTGACAGCGTGTACAAGAACATGGATCTGGTGCGCAAGTTCTCATTCGAGAAAGGCCTGCTGGGTGCTGGCGCCAAGAGTGCGGACGCCATCGGCATCGAACTGCCCAACGGCAAGGTGCTGGGCAACGCCAGGAACATCAAGATGCGCATTGATAACAGCTACACCAAGCTGGCGCTGGACGGAAAGCTTTGATAGCTGTCGATAAAAACGATGTCGATCATTGTGTCGACGTAGGTTGTGTCGGCGTAGGGGCGGTTCGCGAACCGCCTTGCTTGTGCCGGAATTCGGAGGGCGGTTCACGAACCGCCCCTACGACATTCGCAATGCACCGACCACAATGCCGCGTCTGATCAACCTGCAACCACGACGCAGCAGTGCGCTGGCATTGGGTGCACTGCCCTTCATTCTGCTGCTGGCGACCTACATGATGTTTTCCGCGCTGCGGCTGGCGGAAAACCCTGATGACAAGTTGCTGCCTGCCATCAGTACACTGGTCGAGAGCGTTCAGCAGTATGCATTTACGGAAGATGCGCGCAGTGGCGAAGTGCTGTGGTGGCTGGATACCTTCGCCAGCCTCAAGCGCATCTGTCTGGCACTGGGCATCAGCGCCCTGATCGGACTGGTGCTGGGCGTAGGTATCGGCATCATCCCGGTGCTGCGCGCCACGCTGGGTGGTTTTGTCACCGTGCTGTCGATGATTCCGCCGCTGGCCATCCTGCCCATCCTGTTCATTGTGCTGGGCCTGGATGAACTATCGAAGATCACGCTGATCGTGATTGGCATTTCACCGGTCATCGTGCGTGATCTGGCGCACCGCTGTGCTGAGCTGCCCACTGAACAACTGATCAAGGCCCAGACGCTGGGCGCCAACAGCTGGCAACTGATTATCCGCGTGGTGCTGCCGCAGATCTGGCCACGGCTGATAGATGCCTTGCGTCTGTCACTGGGTGCGGCCTGGCTGTTCCTGATTGCCGCAGAAGCCATCGCGTCCACTGAAGGGCTGGGCTATCGCATCTTTCTGGTCAGGCGCTACCTGGCGATGGATGTGATCCTGCCGTATGTCATCTGGATCACGCTGCTGGCATTCCTGATGGACTGGGTATTGCGGCAACTGCGCAAACGACTGTTCCCCTGGGCCGAGGTGAAGCTAATGGCCGAAGTCAGCGTGAGGCGTCTGTGGAAAGAATATGGTTCGCAGGTGGTGCTGGAGAATCTCAACTTCACCGTCGCGGATCATGAATTTGTCACGATTGTAGGCGCCTCCGGCTGCGGCAAGACCACCTTCCTGCGCATGCTGCTGGGCATCGAACAGCCCTCACGCGGCGAACTGCTCATCGACGGCAAGCCCATTGCAGCCGAGCCCAATCCTGACCGCGGCATCGTGTTTCAACGCTATTCATTGTTTCCGCACCTGAAGGTGATCGACAACCTGCTGCTGGGACTGGAACTGCAAGGCTCGCCGGTACTCGGCAGACTGTTCGGTCAACGTCGTCGTCAGGCGCTCGACAAAGCCCATGAGCTGCTCAACGCCATTGGCCTGTTCCACGCACGTGATCGTTACCCGGCGCAACTCTCGGGTGGCATGCAGCAACGACTGTCGATTGCGCAATCGGTTATCTGTGAACCGAAGATCTTGTTACTGGATGAACCCTTTGGCGCACTAGACCCCGGCATCACCGCCGACATGCATGAGCTGATCCTCAAACTGTGGGAAAGCCGGCGCATGACCATCTTCATGATCACTCATGATGTGCAGGAAAGTTTCAAACTCGGCACGCGCCTGCTGGTATTCGACAAACTGCGCCATGATCCGCAGTCACCTGAAGCCTACGGCGCCAGCATCACCTATGATCTGCCGCTCAAGCATGGCAAGCCGATCCGGGAGATCGCGGCTTGAGCTGTCAGTAGCAACATCGAAACAGCTTTCAGATATCTCCTCTATTGCACACGAGGGTCGGAGTCAGGAAAAATTACCCCTCATCACACCAGCAATTTCCGATGCGAGTCGATGTCGTCAGAACTGCGGATGCCCTGCCCTAGCCGCCGCAATATTCCGTCATGCAGATCATAGACCAGCGCATGCACTGCAATTTCCTGACCGCGCGCCCAGGCATCCTGCAGCAAGGTGGTCTCGGCAACGTTGATACATTGCTCCAGCGCATTGAGCTCACACAACCTGTGCAGACGCGATTCTTCATCCAGTAACGCGAACATGCCCGGTTGATTGCGCTTGTAGACATCCTGCACATGACGCAACCAGTTATCGATGAGTCCCAGCTTCTGACCACGCAGTGCAGCGCTGACGCCGCCACAACCATAGTGGCCGCAGACAATGATGTGTTCGACTTTCAGTACTTCGACGGCGTACTGGATGACGGACAGACAGTTCAGGTCGCTATGCACCACCACGTTGGCGACATTGCGATGCACGAAAATCTCGCCGGGACGCAGACCCAGAATCTCGTTGGCAGGTACACGGCTATCGGAACAGCCGATCCACAGATAGCGAGGCGCTTGCTGGGCTGCAAGGCCGGTGAAGAAATCCGGTTGCGCAGCGGTTACCTTGCGCGCCCAGATACGATTCTGATCCAGCAATTTTTCCAGTTCGTCGGGCGATGGGTTCTGGGTACGATCGATCATTGCGGGCTTGTTTCCGGAATGCAGGTTTGGAGGGGTACGACACGGTACAGGCGGGTCAGCTTCTCTCAGCAGCTGACCACATTGTAGTTGAAGTTTTGTCAAGTCAGGGTTGGATTCTCCAGCTAGACTAGCTGTCTTTGCTATCTTCGCGACCCTGTCATTCCAGTCGCATTCCAGTCGAGCCACTTCGGATCTATCTGAAGCGCATGACCCTATCGGATTCAATATGTTTTTCAAACTCGTTGCACTGATCCTCCCCAGCATCGCGCTATGCGCCTGTGGATCCTCCGCACCCGATTCACCGGACGGTGCGGCAGGTGGACCAAGTGGCATGGGGCCGGGTTCGCGGGCCGCACAGTCGGTATTGACGGTGGAAACCACTCAGGCGGTTGCCGGTGCGACTGCCCAGACTCTGGATACCGCCGGCAGTCTGTTCGCCTGGCAGGAAGTGGCCATTGGCGCCGAAGTATCCGGATACCGCATTGCTGAGGTGCTGGTGGATGTGGGTGACCAGGTGAACAAGGGCCAGGTGCTCGCGCATCTTGATGAAACCCTGCTGCGGGAAAGCTTCAGTCAGGCTCAGGCTGCGGTAGCGGTGGCCAAAGCCAATATGGAACAGGCACAGGCTTCTGCGCGGCGTGGCAATGCCTTGCAGCAGCCGGGCGTGATCAGCAAACAGGATGCCGAACAGCTCAACACGGTCGCCGCCACGGCCACGGCGCAGCTCACCAATGCAGAGTCATTGCTGCAATCAGCCAGACAGCGGCTGGAGTACGCCAGTATCAAGGCTTCCGACTCAGGGGTGATCTCGGCGCGTAACGCAACACCGGGCCAGATTGCCAGTGCCGGCGCCACGCTGTTCTCGCTGATCCGGGACAATCGTATTGAGTGGCGTGCTGAAGTGCCTGCCTATGATATCGGTCAGGTAAAACGCGGCATGACCGCCCGCATCAAACGCCCTGATGGCAGCTATGCAACGGGCACGGTGCGCACGGTGTCACCGGGACTCGATCCCAATACCCAGCGGGGCACGGCCTATGTGGACCTGAAGCTGGAACCCCAGGTGCGCCCCGGCATGTACCTGACCGGCGCCATCGAGCTGGCCAAGGCCAACAGCCTGCGCGTGCCGCTGGCAGCGGTCACGGTGCGTGACGGTTTTTCCTATGTATTCGTCTTGCAGCCGGACAACCTGGTACGCCAGCAACGGGTAAACGTTGCTCGCCTGCTGAGTGATTCGGTTGAGCTCAGCGAAGGCATTACGGCTGAGGACAGGATTGTTGCCAGTGGCGTGGGGCTGCTGCGCGATGGCGACCGGGTGTCTCTGGTCACTGCTACTGACTCCAGCACGCCAGCCGCCAGCGCCAAGATCACACCATGATGAATTTTTCTGCCTGGTCGATTCATCGGCCACTGCCCGCCATCCTGGGTTTCGTGCTGTTGATGGCTGCGGGCTTCTATGGGTTCAGGCAACTGCCCATCACTGACTTCGCCAACTTCGATAATTCCAACATTTCAGTATCGGTGGGCTACAGCGGCGCCACGCCCAGCCAGATGGAGGTGGAAGTCACACGCAAGATCGAAGATGCCGTGGCCAGCATTACCGGTATCGAGCATGTGACCTCCAATGTTTCCAGAGGCAACTCCAACACCAACATCGAGTTTGCGGAAGACATCGATATCCAGGTGGCGATGGATGACGTGCGCGATGCGGTAAGCCGGGTACGCAGTTCGCTGCCGCAGGACATCAACGAACCCAACGTCAGTCGCATGACGGTGTCACCCAATCCGCTGGCCACTTATGCGATGCAATCCGACAGCCTTGGCCAGCAAGAACTGAGCTGGCTGATCGACGACAGTATCGCCAAACAACTGCGCGCCATTCCCGGCGTGGGCCAGGTGAATCGTCAGGGTGGCGTGGATCGCGAAGTCCGCATTGATCTGCAGCCAGATCGCCTGCTGGCTTTCAACGTCACTGCGGGGCAGGTATCACAGCAGTTGCGCAGCACACAGGGTGAACAGGCAGGTGGCAGGAGTTACTTCGGCGATGGCGAGCAAAGCATCCGCATCATGGCCACAGTGGACAGCGTGGCCGCACTGCGTTCGTTCCCCATCGCACTGAGTGATGGCCGCGCAATCCGTCTTGATGAGATCGCGCGTGTTGAAGACCGCTATTCCGACCTGCGTTCTGCGGTAGTACTGAATGGCCAGCCCGCCATTGGCATACAGATTCGTCGCGCGCTCAACACCGACGAAGTAACGATTGCTCAAGCGGTGGATGCGGCTGTCACTGAACTGCAGGCCGACAATCCCACGGTCAGATTCACGCTGGTGTCGTCCAATCTGCCGCGAGTGCTGGCGACCTACGAATCGTCGATGGAGAAACTGTACGAAGGCGCACTGCTGGCCATTATCGTGGTGTTCCTGTTCCTGCGTGACTGGCGCGCCACCTGGATCGCAGCCGTCACCCTGCCGCTGTCCATCGTCCCCACTTTCTATGTCATGTGGCTGTTTGATATTGCCCTGAACACCATCACACTGCTGGCCGTATCGCTGGTAGTCGGACTGCTGGTCGATGACGCCATCGTGGAAGTGGAAAATATTGTGCGTCACTTGCGCGAAGGCAAGCGGCCGAAGCAGGCGGCGCTGGATGCCGCACAGGAAATTGGACTGGCGGTCATCGGCACTTCGCTGACGCTGGTCGCCATCTTCGTTCCGGTCGCTTTCATGCCCGGCATTTCCGGGCGGTTTTTCCGGCAGTTCGGCATTACCTGTGCGGTTGCCGTGGTGTTCTCGCTGATCGTGGCGCGCCTGATCACGCCCATGATGGCCGCTTACCAGCTCAAGGCAACGCCTGAGCCAAAAGGCCATGACAAATATCTGTCAAAGTATATTGGGCTGGTACATTGGACCTTGAATAACCGTGCCAAGACCTTGCTCGGCGCACTGTCAATATTTGTTGCTTCGATTGTCGCTTACCAGTATCTGCCCGGTGGCTTCATCAATGCAGAGGATCGGGGCGAGTTCTCGATCAATCTGACCTTGCCGCCCGGCAGCAGTCTGCAAACCACCCGCAAGGCGGTGGAACAGGTACAGGAGTTGCTGCAATCCATACCGGAAGTTACCCAGATCTACGCCAGCATCAATGTCGGCAGCGCTTCTGTTGAAGCCAAATTGAAACCCCTCGAAGAACGTGAACGCTCACAACAGCAGATTCAGCAAGCCATCACGCCCCAGTTTGGCAAAATTGCCGGCGCACGCGTCAGTGTCGGCGGCCGTGGCTTTGGACAGAACATGTCACTGGTACTGGTGGGCGATGATGCCGAACTGCTGAACCAGACGGCAGCGCGCGTTGAACATGAAATCCGTAATGTGGCCGGCATCGGCGGCATCACCTCCAGCGCCGCGCTGGTCACGCCGGAAATCGCCATCACACCGGATTTCGCCAAGGCAGCCAAGCTCGGCATTACCAGTGCTGCATTGAGCGAGGCCATTCGTATCGGCACCAGTGGTGATATCGATGTACGCCTGCCCAAATTGAGTCTGCCCTCTCGCCAGATTCCGATCCGTATCCAGCTGGCGCCCGAAGCAATGCAATCCATCGACATGCTGCGTCTGATGCGCATCCCGGCGCGCAATGGCAGCGTGGCGCTGCAGAATGTCGCCAGCATCGAGTTGTCCAGCGGCGCCACGCAAATCTCCCGCTACGATCGCCATCGCAATGTGACCATCAATATCCCGCTGAATGGTCAGGCGCTGACGGCGGTACTGGCCAAAGTACAAGCCATACCGGCCATGCAGAAACTGCCGCCGGGCATCGAGCAGCAACAAAGCGGCGAGCTGGAACGGCAGACGCAGTTGAAGGCAGGCTTCGTGCTGGCCATGGTTGCGGGCGTGTTCTGCGTGTACGGTGTACTGGCGTTGCTGTTCAATGATCTGTTGCAACCCATCACCATTCTGCTGGCCTTGCCACTGGCCATGGGCGGTGCGGTGCTGGCACTGGCACTGGGTGGCTATGGCTTGCAGGTGCCTTCCTATATCGGCCTGCTGCTGCTGATGGGCATTGCCGTCAAGAACTCCATCCTGCTGGTTGATTACGCAGTGCTGGGTGAAGAGCGTGGTCTGCGTCGTCATGATGCGTTGATTGATGCCTGCGCCAAGCGCGCGCGCCCAATCATCATGACTTCGATCGCCATGGGCGCCGGCATGATTCCCACTGCGTTCGATCTCTCCGGCACCAATACATTCCGGGCGCCGATGGGCATGGCCGTACTGGGGGGACTGGTGACCTCCACCATCCTGAGTCTGTTGGTGATTCCTGCCGCCTATACCTACGTCGGCGATTTTGAAACCTGGGTGCGAAAAATTCGCCATCGGCTGGCGTGATCCTTCAACGGGCTCAGGGCGAACGATATTTGTCCGTCGGGTCACGGCCGATCAGAGCCTGTTCACGATTTCGATCAAGGGATGCAGTGCAAGGCGAAACGGCGCGAAAAAACGCAGCGTACACGAAGTACGTGAGTATTTTTCGCGGCGTTTTAACGCAGCAATGCGCCCTTCAGCGAGATCGCGAACAGGCTCTAAGTGACCTGCAATGACTGACCGACGCGTATCTGCGTACCGATACCGGCTGCGATGATCACGTTCTGTCCAAAGGTGACGCCCTGTAATTGCCGGTTACGCCGATAGGTCATCAGCGTGGTCAAGGGCTCCCTGCCCTGCACGGTTCCTGTCGCTTGATCAGTGGTGGTGATCTTGCAGCGGGTGCAGGGCTTGACGATCTGCAGCTTGAGTTCTGCATCCATGAGCTGGTGCATGCGATCTTCTGCATAGGCCTCCACCCCATCCAGCACGATGTTGGGTCGAAAGCGGTTCATGGGTAGTGGCTCCGACAGGCGTGAATTCAGATCCGCAAGCGACGCGCGGCTGATCAACAATATCGGGAAGCCATCCGAAAAATAATTGGCAGCGTCCATTTCACCCGTCCAGTCGTGATTACTTAAACGGGTTTGCGACTCATCAAAACGCACCAGTCTGGCCGGTGTATTGAGGAATTGCGACAACCACTCTGCCGCAGCATCACCCTCATCAAACGCCCGGCAGGAGTCTTTCCATACAGTCACGTTGACAGATGTTGTGGCCGTGCCGCGCACCGGCAGCGGCGACATTCCAGGTGCATGCACCACCAGCCCCTCACCTTGTAACTCGGGAGCAATCAAGGCCATCTGTGGCAGCTCACGCTGCGTCAGAAATCTGCCCTGTTCGTTCACCAGCATCCAGCGCCGGTCATGGGCCAGACCGGTTGCAGTCAGTGATGCAGAATCAAGGGTCAACCCGCGACATGACTTGATGGGGTAAACATACAACTCGCTGATGATGGCCCCTCTCGTCACATCATCAATCGTATTTCCCATCACATCACTCATGACATCACCGGCTCAATTCATAACGAATCGAAAACATCTGGCGCTTCAAGTCCGGCAGCCCGATTTCCAGTTGCAGAGTCAGTTGTTCGGCCGTCACGCGCTGGTAGCGTTCGACAATTTCAATTCCCTGTTCCTTGTCCCGCGAATGGATCACGAACATATTGCCCTGCCAACCGGACTCCACACGCAACTCGGCATAGCGGGTGATCCGCAAGCTGTTTCCGCCAATATCAAAACTGCGCAGCGGTATGGACTGTGGCAGCAGTTCAACCCGACGGGCGTTCTGCATGATGCGCAGCGACTCTGCCGGCAACACGTCATTCAGCAGCGCCTGCTGCTGTTCCCGCTGATCACGAATAAACCAGTTGTTGATGCCACCCGGAGCGCTGGGCGCATCACCAGCAGTCAGCATCAAAGAGGCACCACCTTCGACGTCAACAGGCCGTCTGGCGCGTGCTTTCTGCTGACGCTGCATCTGTTCATTGCGGACCTGTTCAAATTGATTCGTCAACTGCGACATCAATGCCACACGTTGAGGTGTTACCAGTCGCCACTGACCATTGAGATCGGCCAACTGTGACGCGGGCGCTGAACGCAGGTTCATCCCGCAGGCGCTACAAAACAGTGCGAGCGTAATCACGAACACGCACTGACCCCAGTAGAGCCCTGTTCGTCGCTGATTGGTTAACTTGATTGACATTGACTCAACCCGGAAAATGGAAAAAACCCGGCCATACATCACAGAAGAATGATCATGTTCAGCGCCATTATCGCCTCGACAGAGCACTAGGGCCTGTTAACACTATGGAGATCACTGCGACGGCGGTCAAAAACACTCAGGGCGCGGCGCACCGAGCGCAGTGTACTTAACGTACTCAAGCGAGGTGCAACAAAGCCCTGAGTGTCAGTTTTAATCAAACAGGGGGCCCCGTCCCTCCGGGTTGGGCCTCTGAAAGCGCCATGCCGCGTTACTCGTCGTTTATATGGAATGACCAAACCTCACTCCTCGCGCCTTGCCTGGCGCTTTCAGAGACTCCAACGCAGTGATCTCCATAGTGTTAACAGGCCCTAGCAACACCCGGCGGCAACCTTGCTGGCATGCAGTCTGTCCTGATTCTGCATGCCGCACGGCCTGTCAGACAAGCAGTGAGTCCTGTCAGTTGCACACTTGTCAGAATTTTTGTGATCCGGAATCACCAAGGGAGAATGATCGATGAACAAAGCATTGTGGGTAGCAACACTGGTTGTTGGCGGTATGGCCTCGAACGCAGCCATGGCCGATGTCGCTGTGGGCGTGCGCGCCGGTACGTTTGGAGTTGGCGCTGATTTTGATATCGGCCTTACCGATACCGTTAACCTGCGCCTGGGTTACAACACGTTCAGTTATGACCAGACAGTAGAAGATACCGACGTCACTTATGACGGCACGCTGAAGATTGGCGCCGCCTCGGCCATCATCGACTGGCATGCCCTCGGTGGCGGCTTTCGGGTCTCTGCGGGAGCAGTACAAAAGGGCCCGAAAATTGATGTAACCGGCGTACCCAGCGGCAACAACACCTATGAAATCAACGGTAGAACCTATACCGCCACGCAAATCGGATCACTGCAAGGCACAGTGGAAATCGGTGATTCCGTTGCGCCCTACCTTGGCATTGGCTGGGGCAACACGGTTGATCAGGACGGTCGGTTCACTTTTCTGCTGGATCTTGGCGTCATCAAGACAGGTACTGCTACTGCAAGTCTGGACGTGATCTGTGGCGCGACCGTACCAACTGCAACATGCACTCAAATTCGCAATGACGTCAATGCCGAAAAAGCCGAACTGGAAGACGCTCTCGACGACTACCCGTGGTATCCGGTGGTGAGCCTGGGTTTTGCCGTTCGCTTCTAATTCTACTGTGTCAGACCGTAGGGGCGGTTCGTGAACCGCCCCGGCTTCAAGTCGAACCCTGTAACCCCTGACCGATGCCATTGACCGACGCCAGTAGCGTCTGCAACAAATCACGATCCTGACTGCCGGTGGCGCGCCAGCGTGCCAGCAGATCGACCTGCATCAGGTGCATCGGATCGAGATACGGATTGCGCAGGCGGATAGCGCGTTGCATGGTGGGCTCGGCATCCAGCAGGAAGGCACATCCCTTCAAATGCAGTACATGCCGCCTGGTCAGTTCATATTCCTGGCGGATTGATTGCGTCAACGCCACAAACTCCGGCCCAGCCAGCTGATCGTAATACCGGGCGATATCGAGATCGGCGCGCGCCAAGCCCATTTCCACCTGATTGACCAGTTGCTCGAATAGATACCAGCGCGCAAACATCTGCGACAACACTTCGTCGCCAAACTGCTGTTTGGCCGCCGCCATGGCCGTGCCTGCGCCATACCAGCTGGGCAGCATGTAGCGACTTTGCGCCCAGGCATAACTCCACGGAATGGCGCGAGTGCCGGCCACGCTGGCAGACGAGCCACGCCATTGCCCATGTGAACCAATCTCCATGCGTTCGATCACATCCACGGGTGTGGCGCGCCGAAAGAACTCGAAGAAATCCGGTTCGTCACATACCAGTGTCCGATAGTGCTGACCTCCGGCACGCGACATGACTTCCATGACCTCACGCCACTGCGGATCAACCTGTTCCGGCGCACGCACACCGGCACGCGCCAGACTCAGTGCATTGAATGCCTGTTCAAACACGCGCAGCGCAATAGGTCGCAAGCTGTACTTGTCATGAATCAGTTCGCCCTGCTCGGTCATGCGCACCCGACCACGCACCGCATCCTCCGGCATGGTACGCGTCAAGGTTTCCACCAGCCCCGCATTGCGACTGGAAGTATTGCCACGACCATGGAAAATGGTCAGATCCACCTTGGCGGCCTGCGCAGCAGCCACAAGAGCTTCCTGGGCACGTCGCAGCGACCACTGCGAAGTCACCACACCACTTTCCTTGTTACTGGCCGAATAACCCAGCATTACGAACTGGTGATTGCGGCGGCCAATCAGGTGCTTCTGATAGGTACGGGTGGCAAACAGCTTCGACATGATCTCGCCGCACTGTGCCAGCTCGGCCTCGGTCTCGAACAGCGGCGCGATATCAACCGCGACATCACCAGAACGACGATCGACGCAATCGGCCCAGTGCGCCAGCAGCAATACCGACAGCACATCATCAGCGCCTTGTGGACCACTGATGACGAACGGGCCGATGGATTCACTGCCGAGCCGATGCCGGCTATGTGCAATGGTTTCAAATACCCACAGACTGCGCTTGCCGGTCGGATCCAGCACGCTGCTCGGACCTTCGTCCTTGTCGATGGCTGTGCACAGACGCTGGGTACGGTCAACGGCACTTAGTTGCAGCCAGGTCTGGTCACCCAAGCCGCCGGCCACCACCTGGCGATGTACATCCGCATGTTGACGCAGATCCAGCGTGGCAAGATGAAATCCAAACGTACGGATACGCCGGATCAGACGCCGGATATGAAAGAGTCCGGCATGCTGTCCACGGTTCTGCTTGAGGCTGGTGGCGATCAGCTGTATATCGCGCAGGAATTCACTCGCTGTTTCGTAGTGATTGTGCCGACCTTCATAACTGGCGCGCAGCCGTTCCGAAATCTGCCCAAGGAATATGCGATACGGCATGAAATCCTGACGCACGGCATTGGCGGTATAAGAGCTGGCCAGCATCACGGCATAAGCATCGATGCGCGCCTGCAGATCGGCAGATATACCGATGCGGCTGGCGCTCTGCGACAGCAGTTCCGACAATTGCTGGCATTCGAGAAAATAACTATTGACGATCAGCTGATGGTGGCGATTCACCGTTTCACGAATGGTCTTGGCGTTGACGTCCGGATTGCTGTCCATGTCGCCACCCACCCACGAACCGAAGCGGATGATCTCCGGCACTTCGAAATCACGCGCCTGATCGCCATAAACACGTAATACGGCGCCCTCGATTTCCTCATAAAAAACCGGAATGATTTTGTAGATCACTTCCACCACAAAGAACAATACATGCTCGCGCTCGTCGGCAACGGTCAGCCGTTGACGTGAATTGTCCGCCGTCTGCCAGCCGGTGGTGACTTCGGCGCGCACCCGCTCCCAGTTGACGCGCGCATCGTAGGACTTCTCGGTCATGTCCAGACGACTCAGCAACAACTCAGCCACAGTTTGCTGTTTGCGCAGGATGGTGCGGCGTTTGGATTCGGTGGGATGCGCGGTCATTACCGGCTCTATCCAGATTTCCTGCAACAGCTTGCGCAAATCCTCCAGTTGCAAACCCTTGGCCTTGAGCTTGATCAACGCTTCATCGATACCTCCCGGCTGCGCGGTGCTGCTGTCATTGAGGTACTGACGACGACGACGGATGCGATGCACCTTCTCCGCCATGTTGACCATCTGGAACCAGGTCGAGAATGCACGCACCAGATCGCGCGCTTCGGCGGCCTCGCGATTACGGGTACGGATAGTCAGTTCAATGCCGGCTTCGACGCTGCCGTCACGCCGGTTCAGCGCTGTCTGACGATCACCTTCCACGATATTGAACAACTCATCGCCGCCCTGCTCGCGCAGTACCTCACCCACCAGCTCGCCCAGCATGTGGACGTCATCACGCAGTGCGGCATCTTTGAGGGGAAAGTGAATGGTCTGGCGTGCCATGGGTATTCGCTGTGAAACTGCAATTGCAGCAGCGGATGCCTGTGCGTTTACCACCCGCGCCCGCCGCCGGGCGCAGAGTTTAGCCTACATTTAGCGACTCAGCAGGATGCAGGCTGAAAGGAAGCTCAGCCTGCCGGGAAGAACTCGATGGGATGCGTGACGGTCAAGGTCTCCACATCCTGCGCCGGGAAACGGATGGACTTGATGCGCGCCACCAGTTTGCGCTCCAGATCCGGGCTGTTCAGTTCACTGGACACTACTTCGCAACTGATCACCTCACCGGTAGGCGAGATCACCAGTTTCAGCACCACCTTGCCCTGCAAGTCGGGGGTTTCGCGCAGGGCACGCGTGTACATGGCGAATACCGCACTCTTGTTGCCATCCAGTATCTGCGCCACTTCGCTGCCATCCCGCTTGCCTTTCTTGCTGCCCGAACTACGTTGCACATCCTTGCGGGCATCGGTGGCGGCCAGCGCAGAGCTGACCTGTGTGGTGCTGTGGCCGGCCAGTTCGCCGGTGCTGCCACCGTAGCCACGACTCAAGGCAGCATTGTTGATACCGCCACTGCTCTTGCCCACCGCCGAGGTAATCATGCTGCGTTCCGAACGGGTGGCGGCCACTGCATTGGTCAGCGCCTGATTCTGCTGCGCCTTGGTGACTGCCGAGTTATCACGCAAATCATTCAATTCGTCGAACACAGCCAGCGCCTTGGTTGCCTGCTTGCGCGCTTCCTCAGTACGATCCGGCTCTGGTTTTGGCTCCGGCTTGATCACGGGCTTTTCGACCGGCTTGGGCTCTTCAATCTTCTTTTCCGGTTCAATCACGGGCGGCGGCGGTGGCTTGCGCTGTTCCAGCACCAGCTGCACTACACGATCCGGCAGAGCCGGCGCCTGCTGTCGCGACTGATCCAGCGGCGGCAACAACCACATCACCACCACCAGGATGGCAAACGCAATCAGGCAGTTGCGCACCACCTTGCGGAAGCGTCGCTCAACTTCTTCCGTGGGCGACCATGGCAATTCAAAATTGCGATAGTAAGGAGCCAGGGCGCTCATGCAGTGCCCTCGCGCTCCAGCACCGCCAACGACACTTTGCCGTAGTTGGCCTGCGTGCAGGTAGCCATGATTTTCTTCAGCACGTCATAGGGCAGATCGCGGTCGCCCATGATGGTGACTTCGCGCTCGGCGATGCTGTCCTGCGCAGCTTCTGCCAGCACGCGGTCAGCCTGCGAAGTCAGGGCAAGCCTGAGCGCCTGTACCACGGGCGAAGTCTCGGCGCGCACCTCAGCAATACTCACCACACTGCGGCCATCCACCAGCACTTCGTCCTTCGTTACCATCACCACCACAGTGGCACGAGGCTTGGTCTGTGACACCGACTGCGGAATGGAAATGTTCTTGGTGTTGGGCACCATGTCCGAATCAGACATATGGATCAGCAGAAACACCACCAGAATAGTCATCATGTCGATGAATGGCACCAGTGCCATGTGGCTGTCGCCGGGATGCTGGCGCTGCCGGTGTTTCTTCAGGCGATGCGGCATCATATCGGCGCATCTCCTACGGAAACCGCCGGAAACAGTTCGGTCTGCACGGCGCTGCCTTTGGGGGTGTACACCCGCACGGTATCCATCACTTGCACCAAGGTGTCATAGGCAATCTGCGGTTCCAGCAGCACACTGGCATCCTGCTTGTCCTGGTATTTGGATTTCACCAGCAGCAGATACTCGGACAGACCGTTGAGGTCATAGCCTTGCGCGTTTGTCGGTAGACTCTTGAGCAAACCGGTGTTGCGATCGCCCACTTCAATGCCCGTCCGACGCACCACTACTTCCAGCTGCAAGCCCTGCGGCAGATCCGGCACCACCGCATCCGCAGTCGGAAAGTTCAGTTCCAGAATGTTGGTGCGGGTGAACACGGCGGAGAACACCAGGAAGCACACCAGCATCACCATCATGTCGATCATGGGCACGACATTCAGGTCATAACTGCTGCGTCCCCGGTGATGGCGACGCATCACCCGCTTGGAAACCTTGCTGGCCATGGTCAGAAACTCTCAGGCCATACCACGCGCGGGAGCGGCGGGACGCGGCGCGGGCGGCGGTACTGGGTCGGCCACATCCGCATCACCACGACGCTCAACCACCGAGTTCAGGAACTTCACTGAAGCGATTTCCAGACTGTCGATCAATCGGGTGGTTTTGGAATCCAGATACATATGGCTCAGCAACAAGGTGATGGCGCAGATCAGACCTGAAGCGGTGCAGTTCATGGCCACAGAAATACTGGCGGCCAACAAGGTAGCCTTCTCCGCCGGGTTGGCATTGGCGATGGAAGCGAACGCCGAGATCAGCCCGACTACCGTACCCAGCAGACCCAGCAACATACCGACATTCGCCAGCGCGCCGAGGTAGTGCGTGCGTTTTTCCATGCGTGGAATGATTTCCAGCATGCTTTCGTCCATGGCTTTCTCCACATCATCGCGCCGACGAGCGTGCGCCAGTCGGGCAATGCCGTAGTTGAGCACGGTGGCGACACTGGCCTTGGAATTGCGGGTCAGTTCCAGCACCTTCTTGAAGTTGCCCGCCCCCAGGTGCGGCACCAGGTCTTCCCACAGCGAGCGGTTCTTCTGGGTTTCCACAGTCAGAAAAATGAAGCGTTCGATGGCAATGGCCACGCCCACCACAAAAATCAGGATCACCGGATAGATGAAGAACCCGCCGTTGCGGATACCGAGCAAAAATGTATAAATTTCTTCCACAAATCACCTCATCACTGTTCGCGTCATCATAAATTCGCGCTTGTGCACGTTCTGACAAATCGCGTTGCAAGTCCGCGATCCAGCTCTCATCCTGCCCGAGTTACCGCCTCATTTCCTGTCGGCCGATGGCGTCGCCTGCTGACCCGCCTGCCCGCTGGCCGCCGGACTTGCCTGATCCTTGCCGGCAACTACTTCGTAATACTTGACCTGGCGCTGAAACACCTCGCGATCCACCGGCGTCAGTGCTTCATCCAGCAAGGTATTGAATGGCTGCCCCGGCAGATCACTCAGATCCGCCTTTTTCCACGGCACGATGTACATCACCTTGGGCAGTTCACGATTACCGGATACCAGCGTCGGATCAAGCACCAGTTGGTCACTGGTCTTGCTGGTGGCTGTTTTCGTGGCATCAGCTGGCTTGCTCGCCGCAGTGGTTGCTTTGGCGCTTGCAGCCGCGCTGGTACTTGATACCGGTGGGTCGGCGGCCCAGCTTGCGCCACAAGACACCAGCAACAGAACCTGTGTGGCACTGGCAATACGCTTGCTCATGGCTGCCCCCCAGCATTACTGGTGTTGTCCTTGATCAGGGCACTACCCAACCGACCCTTCAGATCCTTGATCCACATCGCCACCTTGGTATCGGGCGTCGCCAGCAGGCTTTGATAGGTTTCGTATTCCTGCAACGCGGGCGCAGCTTGCTGCAAGTACAGGTCATGAAGAATGCCGAGATTCAGATGCGCGGGAGCATAGCTGGCATCCGCAGCAATCGCTGCATGATAGGCGGTCTCGGCATCCTTGAACTTGCCAAGATGTCGATAACTCAGGCCCATGCCTACATTCGCCTGAGCAGATTTGGCATCACGCTCCAGCGCCCGTTTGAAATAGGTAATGGCCGATTCATGCCGATTGGCTTTCTGTTCGAGCAAACCGAGATTGATCAACGGGCTGGCATACGTCGGGTATTTGGTCGCAACTTCCTGCAAGGCAAGACTGGCCTGTTCCGGCTGTCCTGCCTGCAACGCGCGTAGTGCTTCATCAAACAACGACTGTGCCTCGGCGGGAACGACGGGTGCAGGCTGCAAAACTACCGGTGCACTCACTTCAGGTGTTTTCACTTTGGCAGCTGCTTGAGTTGCTGATATACCAAACATACACAGCAATGACACCATGCTGGAAAGCACGATCTGCAAGGGAGCGAACTTATTGCAGGGTGCTGACATAGTCGCCACTCACTTCGTTGCGTGCATACCGGCCAGGCACCAGCTTGACCAGTGCGGCATGGCTCTTCTGCACCCATGCATCATAAATACCGGTGCCAGCGCGCTGCAGATTGCTTTCATGCAGGGTGATGGCTTTTTCTTCAAACGGGAATGCCTGCTCTTCCAGCAGCACTTCGTATTGTTCCAGCGCATCGGCATCGAGATTCTTCGGTCGCTCGGAGGCCAGCACATCGGCGCCCATCTGGCGATACAGTTCAGCCATGCCGTGACTGGCTTCGGTGGTGACTTCAGCCACCTGGTAATCCAGCGCCTGACCGTAAGCAGTCAGCGCTTCTTCCATGCTGTCACGTTTCAGTTTCAGCGACTTGGCCAGTGGCGAGGTCAGCTTGATGGCATTGAACTTGTCCACCTGTGGTTGCAGCAATACCAGCGACGCGCGTGCTGCAAGATACTTGCTGCGATCAGTGCGTATCACGCCGGCCTGTTTGTCTGCCGTCACCAGCTCGCGTAACCAGCGAGTACGCGCCACGGCATCCTTGCCCGACCCTGCCAGCTCCGCCAGGTTCTGTCGGGCTTCGATAGCGGCATCAAAAGGTTGTGGATACTGCGCCACGTAACTGCTGAAAGTAGCCGTGGCGCGTGCAACCGCACCGGCGTCGCCTGCCTTCGCAGCTCCCAGATACAGATCCGCAGCCTGCGCCAGGGCTTCACGACGAATCTCCAGCGTTTCTTCGCGACGCGCGGCAATACGCTCGTACTCGGCAGCAGCATCAAGACTACGACCCGTTTGCTGATAACCCAGCGCCAGCTTCTTGCCCACATCGGGTTCCAGCTCATGGCCCGGATGAGCGCGACGGAATTGTTCCAGCACAGCAATCGCGCGTGGCCAGTTGTTCTGGGTGATCAACGCGGTAGCCGCATCAAACTCGGCATTGGCGCTGATCTTCGAAGTCGGCGCCAGCAACGCCACACGCAGGAAATCATCTACCGCTGATACATCACCCGCCGCCTGCTTGGCTTCAGCCTGTTTGTACACTGACGCCGCAATACGATCATTGATGGCGGGCAAGTCAGCATCATTGCTGGCCAGCATCTGACGCACTTGCAAGTAAGCCGCCTCGGCCTCCGGATAACGGGCACGATCAAACAGTGAATGCGCCATCAAGGTGGTTGCCGTGCGCCGCTGTTTGAGATCGGCAGGCGGCTGACGCGCCAGCAATTGCTGCGCCACTTCGATGGTGCGATCAAATTCATTCAAGGCAAACAGATTTTCAGTGGCCTTGGTCAGCACCGGCGCAGCCTGTACATCATTGGGGAAGCTGGTGGCAAACATCACCGCGCTATCAATGAACTTGCGATGCCACGCAATGCGCTCTGCACCCGCCAGTAATGGCTCCTGTTTCTGGTAGGTCACCAGTGCGGCATAACCTGCCGCAGCGGATCGGACGTGTGCTGGATAATCATATGCGGTGCGTTCGTATTCCTGCGTCGCTTCAGTGAACCGGCCCGCATCAAACAGCAATTCGGCCAGCAGGTAGCGGTTGCCAGCCGCATCAGGATCGTCCGGAAACGCTGTCAGCAGACTGCGGTACCAGCGCGTCGCGGCTGCATAATCTGGATCTTTTTTGGTCTTGCCAGACTGCGCGTGGTAGTACTGCGCCAAGTCCTGAAGATTGCTCTTCAGCTGCGCGGCCACTTCCGGCGCGTCGGTCACCTTGCGGTTCTTCCAGAACGGCGCATCAAAGGCATAACTCTCGACGAAGGCCTGTTTGGCTTCCAGCACCTTGGCCGCAAAGCCACCCTTCTGATAAGCCTCAATGGCGCGCGCCTGCAGGGTTGGCGCCTGACGCGCATCCGGCTTGCGCCTGGCGAAGGCCGAGAAAGCCTGCGCGGCGTCCTGAAAACGTTCCTTGTCGATGTACAGATTGCCCAGTGCGTTGTACAGCAGGTAGCCATACACCGGATCAGCATGCCGGTTGAGCATATTGCCCAGCGTTTCCGGTCCCTCTTCATCGGAAGCCATCACCGCCAGAATATGCAGCGTATCGTCATTCAACTCGCTTTCCGCACGTGACAGCGTGACCATATCACGCAGCTGATTGTTGCGAATCAGCAATCGATCCAGCTCCTGCAGGAAGCTGGCCGCACTCTCATCGATACGGCCCTGTTTGAACTGCGACCAGCCCTGTTTGTACAGACCCTGATCATAAAACGCAGTAGTGGTGCCCAACTTGACTACGGCTGCATACGCAGCGGTGGCATCCGCATACCGTTTGGCGCTGAACAGGATTTCACCACGACGGAACTGTGCCTCACCCAGCCAGCGCGACTGCGGATACTGATTCACCAGTTTGTTGAGTACGTCGAGCGCTTTTTCGGATTGCGACGAAGCTTCGTAGGCTCGCGCCAGTTGATACAGTACGGAATCCGCGCTGGCGTACTGCGGGTAGGCCTTGAGCAGATTTTCATACAGCGTGATGGATTCCTGCAGCTCCTGGTTCGAGGCAGCCTCAGCGACGCTGGTAGCCGTGCCTTCATTGGCTTCCACGTTGAGGTCACCCAGGCGACGCATGGCTTCGGCGCGCAGCTTCAGGTCTGCATTCTGCAAATCCAGAAACTCACGATAGGCTGCCGCAGCCTGCTGCGGCGTAACGCCGGAAGCCGCTTTCGGTGTCACTTCAACTCGCTTGCCAGCGAGATCCTGCAAGGTAGGCGCTGGTTTCTTCTTGTCGGCCGCAATGGACACAACACTGAATGAAGCCAGCAATGCAGTCAGCAACAGCAACTTGCAGCGGATCCCGATACGCATCACGGTGCTACCCCCTGCCGCACTTCAGGAGTCTGCGTGGGTATGGTTGCAGAACCGCTCACAGCGGCTCGGTCATAAATCGACGCCAACGCAAACTGGGCTTGTAACGAGTACTGCGCGAGTCGTTGCTTCTGCTGGTCGAGCTGTTGCGTCGCCAGCTGCGCCAGATACGCCTGCTGCGCCAGTCCACTCGCCTTGCAACGCTCCAGCATGGCCTGCAAACGGGGCGCAAGATCAGTAACACGACCTGCAAACACCCGGTTTCGCTCTGGCATCTGCTCGCGTGCACGCTCTACCAGCGTGTGGCGGCGACGCGCTTCCTTGGCAGCCAGCGCCAGGTCGCGTACCTGTTTTTGCTGATTCCACAGGCGCGCTTTGTAGTTGCTGCTCATGTTCCACAGCAATGCGCCACGAATCAGACGCGTCTTGTCCTGCATTTCGGCAACGCCCGCATCGCTGGTATCTGCACTCTTGAGCGCTTCTTCAAGTCGAAGGACACGCCGCCAGCTCAGCTGTTCTTCGCGAGTGGCCAGCATCACCACATCTTCATCCTGAGCCGCCGCATTCACACGTGTTTCCAGCTCCAGTGTCTGTGCCTCCAGCGCATCAATATCGACCGTATCCAGCGATTTCTGCATGGCGGCAGTACGCTGCCCGAAAGCCAGCTTGCGGGTATCAACCATGTCCTGGAATGCCTCCATGCTCTGCATCCAGCTGAGCAGATTGCGTTGCATGGACTGCAAGTCGCGATAATTCTTCAACGCTTCCTGAAAGCTGTTGGTTGCCAGCAGGTCATGCAAGTAACGCGTTTCCGGCGCATCTGGCAGATTACGCAGTTGCCAGTACCACCCGGACTGATCCGGCTTGTCGTTCTCCAGCACGGTTGCAAGCAACGCCCCGCCATGAATCGCTGCAATGGATTCATCGAGTCGTGTGGTTTCACGTTTGAACGAATCAATAGCGAAGTTGTAGAACTCGGTTGCCTGATCTTCGGCGCCCAATTGTGCATAGGCGTATGGAATCGCCAGATAGGCTTCCTGCACAGCAGCATCCAGCAGGTCACGTTGTTTCAGTTCCTGCCAGGGCACCAGCGCTTCATTGAACTTGCCAGCACTGGATTGTGCCCAGCCCAACCCAAGCAAGGCCCTGTTGGATTGCGGCCCATTCAAACGTACCCGCTGCAACACTTGCTCGGCTTCTGCCAAGCGCTGCAATTTGATCCAGGTAAACCCCAGCGCCAGATTGGCCTTGTCACGCAGTGACTGCAATTCTTCGCTATCTGTTACTTGGATATCTGCTGATTGGGTACCCACCTGATTCAGCAATACCGCAGCCGCATCGATCTTGTCCTGACGAATCAAGGCCACGCCCAGATTGAAACGCGCATACGCCAGCCAGACAGCAGTGGTATTTTTTTCATCCATGGCCTGCAATGCAGTTACAGCTTCGTCATAACGATCCTGATTCATCAGCACTTGCGCCCGCAATAATTGCCGCTCGGCTTCCTGCGCATTCAGCAACCGACCCTGTATCGAACCCAGAGCGCGCTCCGATTCACTCCAGTAACCGCGTTGATACCAGATTTTGGCCAGGTAGAACCAGGCGCGATTACGCACATCCAGATCGACGTTATCGTTCAGCAACGCCTGAAAAATCCTGCCTGCTTCGACGTGCTGCCCCAATGACAGATACAGCGCACCCTTCAGCAACTCAGCTTCGGTTTGATGATTGGGCACGCGCCCCAACTGGGTCGCGGCATCCAGATGCACGAGCGACCGGAAGTAATCATCCTGATAGAAATAAAACAGCGCATCGCCGTAGTACAGATCGCGTACCGGCTGCGGCACGCTCATTAAAGGAGCCACCTGTTTGCTGGCCGCCATTGCCGGCGCGCCAAGCAGGATCAGCAACAATCCACACAGGGTTGTAGCGCGTTTGCTGGAAGTGATTGCTTGCATCATCTGCGACGTGAATGAGTTGCCATGAAGCCGGTCAACGCTATTCCCATTCCTTGATGATGAATTCCGGTTGTTCCCTGACCTGCTTGTCGCTGATCTTGAGCTCCAGATACTTGGCGCCTACGCCCTTGGTGAACTTGAGATTTGCGCCGCGCTTGTAATCACGCTGGTTGGGACCCTTGCCAGTGAAAAACGCCACCAGCTCGTGCTCGCCCACTTTCAGATTGCCGACGTACATGCGCTGCACGCCACCTTTCAACAACGCCTGCGCCTCACGCGTGGTGTACAGATAGTTGGCGACATCCTTGTTGTCCATCTTCAGGGTAATGGTATCCAGGCCGAAAAATACACCCACATCCATGGACACAAATACCGCCACCTGGGTATCCGCCGGATACAGCAGCTCCTCTTCCAGTACGAACAATTCACGGTTCAGATCCAGCACATCCTTTTTAAGGGTCTGGACATCCTGGTCGAGGGTTTTGAACTCAGTCTCAGGCACCACAGCAGCCAGCGCCGCGTCCTGCGCCAGCACTGTTGTCCACAGGCCGAGACACAACATCACACTGATCAGGCTTTTCATGATTGATTTCATTGACGGATGCTCAACACTTGATTCATTACTATTCGTTCAGCAACTGATGCAACTGCGAGGCAACTTCCAGTTCATCGCCCCGTGAAAAACCCTGGTGCGAGTAGCGCAATTTGCCATCCCGATCGATCAGCACGATCAGCGGCATGGTCTTCAGGTTGAACTGACTGCTGGCCGACTGGCTGACATCAATCAGTACCGGAAACTTCAGTCCCAGACTGCGGGTCATTGCGGCGGCCTGCTCGGCGCTATCACCTACATTCACACCCAGGGTCAGCAAACCGGCGCGCTGATACTTGTCATTGATCGCATCCAGCGCCTGCATGGCCTGGCGACAGTCGCCACACCATCGAGCCCAGAACCCCATGACAACAACACTGCCGCGTTGCTCTGACAGGCGGATTACCTCGCCGGTCAGGGTTCGCATGGAAAAATCCGTCGGTTCAGCCGCTTGGGTCAGCGAGCCAACACACAGGCACCCCACATAGAGCCACCGCTGTAACCGCAAGAACCCGTTGTATCGCTGCCTGTTGCTACCGTTCATTGCCAATCCTGAACCCTCGGGGTTGCCATGCCAGTCACGTTTCCACCGCCTACAATTTGCAACGCACACACAGACTCACGCAAGGAATCTGCGGCCAGATCAACGTGTCGACCCAAGCGCCACTCAGAGCCGCAAGCGTGTCGTGTTTCTTCCGTCGCCGCAAAATGTCGTGGAAAGCCGGCAACCCGTACTTCCTGCCATCAGTTTGCAGTTATGTTCAGGTAATTGAATGTGAAAGCCGGCACAGATTCCCGGCCTGAGTCTCAGAGCCTGTTAACCAGTTCGCGCACTGGCAGCAATGCGGCCACAACCGCAAAGAAAAGGGCGATGACTGGCCGGTCATCGCCCGATGTGGCCAGCACGCTGGCCGAGACAGGAATGCTCCATTCCGAATTTGTCCAAATTGAGGGCACCTTTACATGGGCACTTCTACATCGGCGCCTTGGCAGCACTGTAGCCCGAGGATCTCCAGTACTTGTACCTGGCCTGTAAAGTATGCCGCTGCTCGTCGGTCAGCGATTCCAAGGCTACCTGGCCGACTGTCGCGGCCTGTGGTGCAACCAGATCGGCCCTGGCGTCGGAAATTTCCGAACGGCCAATGGCGCTGGCAGCAACCATCAGACACAAACCTGCAGTGATGGATAACTTACGTTTCATGACTGCTCCTGTTGATTGATCAAGTGAATCAAGCCAGCACCACGCCATTCACACGTGGCACCTTGGCGCCCGAGATCCCATCAGCCAGCACCACGCCATTCACGCGTGGCACCTTGGCGCCCGAGACCCATCAGCCAGCACCACGCCATTCACGCGTGGCACCTTGGCACCCGAGATCCCATCAGCCAGCACCACGCCATTCACGCGTGGCACCTTGGCGCCCGAACCCATCAGCCAGCACCACGCCATTCACGCGTGGCACCTTGGCACCCGAGACCCATCAGCCAGCACCACGCCATTCACGCGTGGCACCTTGGCACCCGAGACCCATCAGCCAGCACAGAGCCAGAAACCAGCAAAGCACCCATAGAAACCATTGCTATCATAGACTTACGCATACTATCTCCAATATTTAGTTAAAGCATGACCTTAACAGCAGGCCATTCTTTGTCATAAGCGACAGAAGAATGTGAGCCCGCGCACAATACCGTCGGAGATAGGATTGGTTTCAGGCAATAACTGATTTGTTTATTGGAGCTACGCCGATGATCAGCATGCTCGGCACCCCACTGTTCTGTTCTTTTTCAACATGTTGGCAGTTGTTTTTATCAGAATGACTAGCTGACGCCAGCATGAGCACATGCCACAATGCCTCCGGAGTCCGGAATAATAAGAAAGCCATACCTGATCAGCATGTACCCGAATACGAATCCGCCAGACTCGCACAACACCGCTTTCAACAGTCACGCCGTCGCTGAACTGAACGCCCAGCCCGCCGTCACCCGGCTACTGTCGGCTTGGCGCTCGGGAGATAACTCGGCACTGCAGCAACTCACGCCATTGGTTTACGAAGAACTGCGCAGCCTCGCCCGCCGCTACATGCGTCGCGAACGTGACAGTCACACCCTGCAGGCCACCGCCGTGGTGCATGAAGCCTTCGTGCGTATGGTGGATATGGAAGTGCCCTGGCAGGATCGCACCCACTTCTATGCCATCGCCGCTACTTTGATGCGTCGTATTCTGGTGGATCACGCCAAAGGCAAGCAGCGTAGCAAACGGGGGGGTAACGCACAGATTCGCAGCCTCGAATCAAGCGATATTCCTACCAACCTTCCTGGCAGCGATCCCTATGATGTACAGGACATCGACGAAGCACTCGCACAACTGGCAAAAGTCGATGAGAAGCTGGCCCGGGTGCTGGAGATGCACTACTTCGGAGGGCTGTCCTGTCCGGAACTGGCGCAACTGCTGGAGATATCTGAAGCCACCGTACATCGTCAGTTGCGACTGGCCAAGGCATGGATGCTCAAGGAGCTCCGCCCGGATCAGATCCCGGATAATTCCGATGCATCTGACAGCGATTAATCTGTTACTACCGGGACCGGATCGAACCGCCCGGCTCGCCAACAAAGCAGCTGATCCACGGCGTCAATGAAGACCGTTAATCCACGCTGGGCGCGCATTCAGGAACTGTTCAATCAGGCCGCAGACATGACGCTGGCCGAACGCAGCGGTTTTCTCGACCGCGAATGCAGTGACGATCCAGTGCTGCGCAAGGAACTGGACGATCTGCTGGCCGCTGATGCCGGTCCACCTTCGGATCTGCAAAGTGGCATCAAGGCCAGTCTGCTCACCCGCTCCATCAGCAGTGCCATGGACCTCACCAGTCGCGACCGGCGCAAAGAATTGATCGGCACCATCATCGGCGCCTATCGGCTGACTGCGGTGCTTGGTCATGGTGGCGCGGGTACGGTCTATCTGGGAGAACGCGCCGACCGCCAGTACTCCGCGCAGGTAGCCGTCAAGGTGGTGGAAAACGCACTGCTTCACGACGACGTGGCACAGCGCTTCACGGCGGAACGCCAGATTCTGGCCAGCCTGAACCACCCCAACATTGCGCGACTGCTGGACGCCGGCGAAACCCGCAGTGGACAGCCCTACCTGGTCATGGAATACGTGCACGGCGAACCCATCGACCGCTATTGCGACAGCCGCAAGCTGGATGTGAAGCAGCGCCTCGAGATCTTCGTGAACGTCTGCGCTGCCGTGCAATACGCACACCAGAACCTGATCGTGCATCGCGACCTCAAACCTGGAAATATCCTGGTCGCTCCAGATGGCACGCCCAAGCTGCTGGACTTCGGCATTGCCAAGCTCATGGACGCCAGCGCCAAGGCTGCGGCCTCTGCCGCTGCCGAACAGGCGCTGACGCGCATGAATGACCGGCTGCTGACACCCGAGTACGCCAGCCCGGAACAGATACTGGGCCAGAATGTCACCACCGCCAGTGATGTATATGCGCTGGGAATTGTCCTGTTCGAACTGCTGACGGGTGCGCGCCCTTACCAGGTGCATGCGCTCAGCCAACTGGAACTGGAGCGTGTGATCTGCGTGATTGATCCGCCCCGCCCCAGCCTGCTGCTCGAACGCATGATGCGCAAGGAAGCGGATGCGCCACAACTGGACATGCAAGCGGTAGGCACAGCGCGCACCAGCAGTCCAAAGCGGCTGGTGCGCGCCCTGAGTGGGGATCTGGATGCCATTATCCTGCGCGCACTGCGCAAGGAACCCGGACAGCGCTATCGCTCCATCGAGCACTTTGTCGAAGACATCAACCGGCACCTGAACCAGGAACCGGTAGAAGCGCGTCAAGGCAACTGGTTCTACTACAGCAAACGGTTTGTTCGCCGCAACACACTGGGAGTGATTTCTGGCGCGGCAGCGCTGGTCGCCCTGATCAGTTTCACCATCGCACTCACCGTGCAAAACCAGCGCATTGCTGAACAACGCGATCTGGCGACACAACAGACTGCGGTCGCCGAATATGTCAGCAGCTTCATGCAGAACGTGTTTGAAAACTCCGACCCTTTCAACAGCCTGGGCAAAGAAATCACTGCAAAAGAGTTGCTGGACAAGGCCGGCGCCCGTATTGCCGACGATGAAAACCTGCGCCAGTTACCTGAAGCCAAGGCCGAGCTGCTGCAATCAATCGGTCGCGCCTACCAGCGGCAGAACCAGGGCGAACTGGCTATCAGGTACCTGGAAGATTCACTCAGGCTGCAACGGGCGATGCCCGACAAGTCGCGAGCAACCTTACCCATTACCCTTAATTATCTTGGTGTGGCGCAGCGTGAAAATGGTCAACTGGTAGCAGCCGGGCAATTCGTTTACTGAAGCGAAGAGCGTTATTTGAGAACGCTGACCGGACAAAACGCCACGAGTATATACAGCTCTTGTCAGATATCGGTCGTCTTGGAACTGAAAAACAGCGATCCAGAAAGCGCCCTTCAAATTCAAGAAGCTTGCTTTGTCATTGGCAAAGTCAATTTATGAAAGCACCAATCCTGAAATTGGTGCATTTTAAGCGATCTAGCTCAAAGTCACTCTTGGTTGGGAAATCTGGATGCTGCCATTGCAGCGGCCCGTGAAGCATCTGCCATTAATCATGCTGCCTTGCCTGAAACTCATCCGGATCGAGCGTATTCGGATTACGTTCTTGGAGATCTATTGGCACGGCAACGCAAGTTTGACGAGGCATCGCCCTCTAGTTACTCAAGCACTTGCAACACAGAGACTGCTCTTCGGCGAAGGCAACCTGACGCTGGCTAACACACTCGACACCCTCGCATTAATTCAGCAAGGTCAAGGCAAACTGGATGCCGCTGAGCAAAGCGCCCGGGAGGCGCTACGCATCGCTGAAAAGGCCGCTGGCACGACCAGCATCGACACGATTTATCTGAAAACAGCGCTGGCTGACGTGCTGCTCAAACGCAAGCAGTATGGCGAAGCCATTACGCTGACCACCGATGCGATGAATACGCTTGAGAGTCTCAAACAGGGAGATCATCAGTACATGGCTTCGGCAGAATACCTGCGGGCGGAAGCGCTCTATGCCAGCCGCCGCTATGCACAGGCTGAACCCTTGTTACGCGATAACATTTCCCGCTGGCAGCAGAATGACTCCCCCGTCTGGCGCGAGGCGCGCGCACAGAATCTGCTCGGTGCGACGCTGTTGGCGCTGAACAAGGCCGAAGGTGTAACCCTGCTGCAGAGTTCGTATCAGGTGCTGCAGGGCAAGGACAGCGGCGCTTCGGCGGAGATACTGAACGAAGCGCGAGCAAGAATGCTCAAGCATGGTGTGGGACAGCCCCAAGTATCCACTACCCGACCATAGACCGTCGGCATTCGGCAACTTCATCGGGAACTAAAAGATCCACACTCACGTCTGTTAGAGTCGGCATTGTCCTCAAGCAAGTGGGAACCGAAATGCAAAGCATTTCGTACCAGTGTACTGACCTTTGTTCTGGTGTTCGTGCTGGGAATCAACACCAGTTTCGCCGATGCGCGTCAGGATGCGGCGCTGATCAATGCCACGCAGGTGCTCAAGGAACTACGCAGTGCGCCGGATCAGAATGTGCCCAACTGGCTGCTGGAACGCGCCTATGCTGTGGCAGTACTGCCCAGTGTAATCAAGGTGGGTTTGATTGGCGGTGGCCGACGCGGCTCTGGCGTCATGGTGCTGCGTCAGGCGGATGGCAGCTGGGGTAATCCGGTATTCATCAACATCACTGGCGGCAGTCTGGGCTTGCAGTGGGGTGTTCAGTCCACCGACCTGATGCTGGTATTCACCTCCAAAGCCAGCGTTGAAGGCTTGGTGGGGGGCAAAGTGACGCTGGGCGCCGATGCATCCGTCGCCACCGGCCCGGTGGGACGGCAAACCGCCGCCGCAACTGACATTGGCCTGACTGCGCAGGTTTATTCGTATTCACGCAACAAGGGGTTGTTCATCGGCGTGTCGCTGGATGGTTCAGCGCTGACCATCGATAACAAGGACAACGCCGCCTACTACGGTCGCCCCGGCATTCTGGCCAGCGAGATCACGGCCGCCAATGGTCTGCGCGCACCTGAATCTTCCCGGGCGTTTGTCAGCGCGCTCGGCACACCACCTGCCGCCTCTCCTGCGCCAACAACCGCAACGCCTCAGTCCGTTGTCAGCCCTGCGAATCCAGTCACCACCAGTCCGGGCGCTGTCGCCTCGGAGACTGGCAACCAGCCCAGTGGCCTGGTGACCTATCCAATGGAAGACAAAAGTCCAGGCGCTGAACCGCCGCAATAAGCGCGGGTTATGCCCTGCCGTTACTCGTCCGATGAAGCTGGGCAGCTGACTCCTGTACCGCCCAGCCCGCAATAGCCACGGGGATTCTTGGCCAGATATTGCTGGTGATAGCCCTCAGCAAAGTAGAACTCAGGGGCGTCCAGAACCTCGGTGGTGATCGCACCGTAACCCGTTGCACTCAACACACGCGCATAGTCTTCGCGACTGCGCTCAGCCGCAGCACGCTGCTCCATGTCAAAAACGTAAATCCCGGATCGATACTGGGTGCCACGATCATTTCCCTGGCGCATACCCTGCGTCGGGTCGTGGGATTCCCAGAACACGACGAGCAATTCCCGGTAGCTGACCTTATCGGGATCAAATACCACCTGCACTACTTCGTTGTGCCCTGTAAGACCGGTGCAAACTTCTTCATAGGTCGGGTTCGGCGTAATACCAGCGGCGTAACCCACGGTGGTGCTGAACACACCCGGCTGCTGCCAGAATTTGCGCTCTGCTCCCCAGAAGCAGCCAAGACCAAATAACGCTCGCTGCATACCTGCCGGATAAGGTGGCGCCAGTGCGTTCCCGGTAACGTAATGCCGATCGGGCACAGTCATGGCCCGGATACGACCCGGTAACGCCTGCCCAGCTGTAGGCGCACGCAGTTTGCTGGCATTGAGAAACATGATCGTGATTCCAGTTAGCGCGACACGCTAGAATACTGCTCCGCGTTTTCAACTTCTGGCAAGCAACATGTCATCCATCTGTCACGCCCACAACCTGGTCAGCCCATTGCCCGAAACCCGGCGGTTTGGCATCAAGGTCAAAGTACGCAGTTCCGATCCCTTCCGGAATCTGGTGGGTAGCGACTGGCACCGTGAACACTGGTTTGCCAGCGCCAGCGAACGCGATGCGACGCTGGCCAGCATGAGCGAGAAATACGTGTATTTCCGGCCCGGCGACAAACCGAGCCTGGATTTCGAGAAGATTGACCGCTAGAAAAATTCGCCTGCAATAACAAGCGAACAGGCCGATCAGAACTGACCGTCACCCGGATTCTGCAACCGCCCAATCAGGTTGCGCAGGAATACTTTGTTGAAGCGCAACTGGCAGGCTGCCGAGGCCTGCTCAATCAGGGTTGAACTCACCTTCATCAGGGTCAGATCGGTCGCCGCCTGAATGGTCGCCATGCGTTTGGCGCCGCGCAGATAGCTGGTCTCACCGAAGCAATCCCCGGCGTCAATCTGACCTACATTACGACCATTGCGCACCACCGATGCGGTACCAGACACAATCACATAGAAACGGTCATCCATTTCGCCTTCACGAACGATTTCTTCGCCTGCCTGATAATCCTGCCACTGGCTAGCGCGCAGTACTTCCATGATTTCGCCATGTGAAAAATCATGGAAAAACCTCAGCGTGCGCAGAATGGAAAACTGCTCCTGGGAATCCAGTTTCTTGGATCCCTCCCGCAGACGCTGGTGCACACGCGTCAGTTCGGCCGCGAGCTCCAGTCCATTTCGGTAACGCTTGCCGGGCTCTTTCTGCAGCGCCTTGGCCACCACTTCTTCAATCACTTCGGGAATATCCGCGCGCAAGGTGTGGATGGGCGGCGGCGTGGCAAAGACGATCTGGTGCAGCAACTTGGACAGATTGCTGCCACGGAACGGCCGATAGCCGGTCAGCAATTCATACATCACGGCGCCCAGTGAATAGAGATCGGAGCGGTTGGTGATCTCTTCTGACTGCACCTGTTCGGGAGACATGTAGGATGGACTGCCAGCAATGCCTTCGATGCGGGAAATATCCGAATCAGCCACCAGCGCGATACCGAAATCAATGATACGTACATCATTGGACTGCGTCAGCATCAGGTTCGATGGCTTGATGTCACGATGGATGACGCCGCGACTGTGCGCGTAGTGCAGCGCCTTGGCGCACTTGTAAATGATTTCGACCACATCCTGTACCGGCAAGAGATTGTCCGGTTTGCAGTAAGCCGACAACGTGCGTGCGCCATGAATGTGCTCGGTAACAATATAGCAACGACTATTTTCTTCACCGGCATCATAAATAGGCAGAATGTTCGGATGCTGCAACATGCCAACCATGTGCGCTTCCGAGAGGAACATCTTGCGTGCGATACGCGCCTTCTCGGCACTGCCGGCTTCTATGTTGTAGACCTTGATGGCTACGTCGCGGCGGTAGTACGGATCATGCGAAAGGTACACCACACCCGTGCTGCCCTTGCCTACTTCCTTGACGATGACGTACTTGCCCACTTTACCCAGCGAAGGGGCGTCGCCACGACTTGCGCCATGGCCGCCGGTTTGATCCAGACCATCACGCACGGCATGTAGTAAAGGAGTTGCTTTCACAGGTATCCGGAAAACTATGTCAAATGACTTGCATGATTCCGTGTAGCAGGATGCAAGCAAAGATTCCTGCCACCACGTCATCGAGCATAATTCCCAGCCCGCCGGCCAGTCTGTGATCAGCCTCGCGTATCGGCCACGGTTTGAAAATATCGAAGCCGCGAAACAGCAGGAACCCCATCAATAAATTCGTCCAGGTCAGTGGTACTGCGATCATGGTTATCGCCATGCCAACAAACTCATCCCAGACAATACCCGGATGATCGTGTGCATTGAGTCGTCGCGCGCTCTCACCGCACAGATAGATACCGACGATACTCAACATAACAATGCTACATAAGTAAGCCCACAACGACGCCTGCATCAGCAGTGCCACCAGCGGCAATGACGCCAGCGTACCCATGGTGCCCGGCGCTTTGGGACTCAACCCCGAACCAAAGCCGAAGGCGAGAAAATGCACCGGATCGCGCAGGATGACTTTTGGATCAGCACTGAAACGCATCAGCTCACCTGACCTGCGACGTTGGCAAAGTGATCAAAGCCAGAATCCTTGATCGCAACGAGCTGGCCCTGTCGATAACAACTCACTTCACTGCCCTCGGTGACTCGTCCAATCGGCGTGCAGATGACGCCCACATCGGCAATCGCCGCTTCGAGTCGCAACAGGTTTTCAGGCGCGACCGTAAACAGCAATTCGTAGTCGTCACCACCCTGCAAGGCAAGATACTCCGCCACTGCCGCGTCGAACACGGCATGCAGTGCGGTCGAATGCGGCAGCGATTCCAGTTGTAGCTGCGCACCGCATCGACTGGCAGCGCACAGCTTGCGCAGATCAGTCAACAGGCCGTCAGAAACATCCATTGCCGCACTGGCCAGATGACGTATGGCGATACCCAGTGCGACTCTCGGTACGGGTTTATAAAAACGCTCAAGCAACTGCGCACGAGGCTGCGCTGATGCACTTGAGTTGGGCTCGGTCGACGACTGCAACAACTGTAAACCTCCGGCCGCTTCACCGGGTATGCCACTGACAAACACCACGTCGCCTGACTTTGCTCCCGTGCGCGTCAACCAGCCTGTATCCGGAACCACACCCATGATCTGAATCGAAATATTAAGCGGCCCTTTGACGGTGTCGCCGCCTACCAGCTGTACGCCGTAACGCACAGCGAGCTGTTGCAAACCCTGTGCGAACTCGGCTAGCCAGACATCACGTGTCTCGGGTATGCAGAGTGACAATGTGAACCAGCGCGGCATTGCACCCATGGCTGCGATATCACTGAGATTGACAGCCAGCGCACGGTAGGCGATGTCGGCGGGGGGGGTGCCGACAGGAAAGTGTATCCCTTCGACAATAGTGTCCACTGCGGCGACCAGCTTGTGCCCGGGCGGCACTGACAACACCGCCGCATCATCACCAACACCGAGCAACACATCGGGGGTATAGCGGGCCGGTGTGAAATAGCGTTTGATCAGGTCAAACTCGCCCAAAGCTCCTCCATCAGCGACGCAGTTGGCGCTCCGCTGCGCGCAGATCGCGTGCCACGCGATCCAGCAAGGCATTGATGTACTTGTATCCATCGGTGGCGCCAAACTGCTTGGTGAGTTCCACAGCTTCATTCACGACAACACGATAAGGCACATCGAGCCGGTGCAATAACTCATACATGCCAATCAGCAGCACCGCGCGCTCGATGGGGTCAAGCTGCGCCCAGGGACGATCTGCAAATTCGCCAATACGTGCAGCAAGCGCGGGCTGCTGCTCGATTGAACCCGACAGCAATTCACGAAAATAATCGGCATCCGCAGTCTGGTATTCATCACGTTCCATGAACTGCGCCAGAATCTCCGCGAAACCCTGTTCGGTGAGCTGCCATTGATACAAGGCCTGCATGGCGCAGCGGCGCGCCTGACTGCGCGCCCGCGCCGGATTGCTGCGACGAGTCTTGCTGCGGGGATTGGTGGACTCTGGAGGCTTGGCTTCAGTATTCGACATTATTTATCCAGAAGCTTGAGCAGACTGGCCATCTGAATCGCCACCAGTGCCGCCTCGGCGCCCTTGTTGGTGGAATCGGGACCTGCGCGTTCCACGGCCTGCTCTATGGTATCGACAGTCAGCACGCCAAAGGCAACCGGCACACCACTGTCCAGCGCGGCGTGTGTCAGGCCACTGGCGCACTCATTGCAGACATACTCAAAGTGAGCCGTTGCACCTTTGATCACTGCACCCAGTGCAATGACGGCGTCATAACGCTTGCTCTGCGCCAGCTTCATGGCGATCAAAGGCAACTCATACGCGCCCGGCACACGCACCAAATCGATATTTGATTCGTCTGCGCCCTGCTCCTTGAGCGTATTCACTGCACCCTTGACCAAGGGCTCCACGATAAAATCATTGAAGCGTGCAGCCACAATCGCGAACTTGAGTTCGCGCGCTACCAGCTCGCCTTCCAGTATCCTGATTGTGCCCATGAGACTCCGCAGACTGATTTAAAGCGCCGGCACCATAGATATAGCCGACAGAATGGCGCGCAGTATAACCATCCATTGCAGCAAACGCCTGCGACTATTCGACGTAGCCAGCCACTTCCAGGTCAAAGCCGGAGATACCCTGTAACTGTCGTGGCGCTGACAGCACCCGCATGCGATGAATGCCCAGATCGCGCAAGATTTGCGCACCGATGCCATAGGTTCTCAGCACACCGGCAGTGGAATTGCGCGCACTCCCCTCCTGCAAGCTGGTCACTGCATCCATCAGATCACGCGGTTCCTCGGCAGGCCTCAACAGGATGACCACGCCGATCCCTTCGGCAGCGACACGCTGCATGGCCGCGCGCAATGACCAGCGGCGCTTGCTGTCATGCACACCCACCAGATCGCGCAGCGTATCCTTCAGATGCACGCGCACCAGCGGCGCATCAACCTTGTCAGGTTCGCCCCGCACCAGCGCTATATGCACCGTGCGATTGACGTGATCTTCAAAACACAGCATGCGAAACGGCCCGAAGTCAGTTTCAATCTGCTGATCCGCGATGCGCTCGACCGAACGTTCCTTGTCGATTCGATAACGGATCAGATCAGCAATGGTGCCAATCTTCAGATCATGATGAGCAGCGAATTTCTCCAGATCGGGCCGGCGCGCCATGGTTCCATCATCATTGAGGATTTCGACAATGACTGATGCCGGTGACAGACCCGCCAGACGTACCAGGTCACAACCGGCTTCAGTATGTCCGGCGCGGGTGAGCACGCCACCCGGCTGCGCCATCAACGGAAAAATATGGCCGGGCTGGCGCAGATCTTCAGGCCGGGCATTGGGCTTGACCGCCGCCAGCACTGTCTGGGCGCGATCATGCGCCGAGATGCCAGTGGTTACGCCTTCGGCTGCTTCAATCGACAAAGTGAAGTTGGTGCGATGATCGCCGTCGGTGTCCGACACCATCAACGGTAAACGCAGTTGTTTGCAACGCTCACGGGTCAGCGTCAGGCAAATCAGGCCTCGGCCATAGCGCGCCATGAAGTTGATGTCCTCAGGGCGCACCAGCTCCGCTGCCATCAGCAGATCCCCTTCATTCTCACGATCTTCATCATCCATGATGACCACCATCTTGCCGGCGCGCAGATCGGCCAGAATCTCTTCAATGCTGTTCAGCTTGTCACTGTGTTGACTATGACTCATGCTTTTCTCACTCTTGTCCGGCCTGCTGCGCAGACTCACCCGATTGCTGACGTTCCAGATAGCGGGCAATGATGTCGATTTCAATATTCACTTCGGCACCAGGCTGAAAACCATTCAGGATGGTTACCATCAAGGTGTGCGGCACCAGATTCACTTCAAACCAGCTATGGTCCGCGGCGTCACTCACTGTGTTTACGGTAAGACTCACCCCATCCACCGCCACCGAGCCTTTCCGGGCAAGGTAGCGCCCCAGTTCACGCGGTACGGCAAATCGCATGCGCACCGAACGCGCATCATCATGGCGCTCAACCATTGTGCCCATGCCATCCACATGGCCAGTGACGTAGTGACCACCGAGCGGATCGCCTGCGCACAAGGCTTTTTCGAGATTTATCTTGCGGCCCACCTGCCAGGCTTGCAAGGTCGTCACCGCCAGAGATTCCCGCGACACATCCACCGCATAGGCATCAGACAGCAATCTCGTGACCGTCAGGCAACAACCATTCGATGCAATGCTGTCGCCCAGCTTTACGCCGTGGAGATACCCGGCATCCACAGCGAATACCATTTCCACATCTCCCCGTCGGGGATTGACCTCACGTAGCTGCGCGACTCGCTGGATAATGCCTGTAAACATGAATGGTGCCTTATTTACGGACTCGATAGCGCAGCCGCACATCCGGGCCGATACTCTGCATGTCGAGTAAAGTCAGCTCAATACGGTCCCGCATGGATTCAATGCCGGGCAACTGCAATAAACTGCGCGCATCCGGCCCGAGCAGCACCGGCGCCACATACACCAGCAGCTCATCCACCAGACCACGTTCAAACAGGCGTCCACTCAAGGTGGCACCCGCTTCCACCATGATCTCATTACAACCGCGTCGTGCCAGATCACTCAGCACGGCATGCAGATCAACGCCATGCTCGCCAGCTGGCACTTTGACCACTTCTGCCTGCGCACATAACTTCGAGTCAGAAGCGGTATAGATCAGGGTTCCAGGATTTTGTACCACACACGCCGCCGCCGGTGTGCGCAAGTGCGTATCACAGATCACCCGCAGCGGTTGACGTCCCAGCATGCCGATAAAACTGGCGCGCACATTCAGTTGTGGATCATCGGCCAGGATCGTCCCCACGCCAGTCATGATGGCAGAGCTGCGCGCACGCCAGTACTGAACATCAACACGCGAGTCTTCACTGGTGATCCATTGACTGACACCATTGGCCAGAGCCGTGCGACCATCCAGACTCATGCCCAGCTTGACGCGCACCAAGGGCAATCCAGTCTGCATGCGCTTGATGAAACCGGCGTTCAACTCGCCAGCTTCAGCGCTTAACAAACCCGTCTTAACTTCGATGCCAGCTGCCTGCAATCTGGCCATGCCCTGACCATTCACCAGTGGATTGGGATCAGTTGCCGCGATCACCACGCAGCTGATATCCGCATTGATCAATGCGTCTGCGCAGGGCGGCGTACGGCCATGATGGCTGCACGGCTCCAGAGTCACATAGGCGGTTGCACCCTGCGCCTTGTCGCCCGCCTGCGCCAGTGCTGACACTTCGGCATGGGGCTCGCCCGCTTTGCGATGCCAGCCTTCACCCACAATCTCACCATCACGCACCAGCACACAACCGACACGTGGATTGGGATCTGTGGTGTACAGACCTTGCTGCGCCAGTTGCAACGCACGTGACATGAAACTGTGGTCTTGCTGGTTAAACAACACAGTACTCAACGTCGGGCCTTGGGTGGCGCACCAACGCCCTCCCACAAAGGCAACTGCGTTTCATCCGCACCGCGCTGCCGCTGATGTTGCAAGCGTTCGATTTCTTCGCGGAAGGCTTCCACGTCCTGAAAGCTGCGGTACACGGAGGCAAAGCGCACATACGCCACTTCATCCAGATGCCGCAGTTCTTCCATCACGAATTCGCCCACCATGCGCGCCGGCACTTCGCGCTCGCCCAAACGCACGCAGCTTGTTGCAGATATGGACCACCGCCGCATCCACTGCTTCACTGGCCACTGGACGCTTTTCCAGCGCCTTGAGCATGCTGCCTTTCAGCTTCTGCTCATCAAAGGGTTCACGCCGCGCATCGCTTTTCACGACACGCGGCATGACCAGTTCAGCGGTTTCAAAGGTAGTGAAGCGCTCACCACATTTCAGGCATTCACGACGCCGACGGATCTGCTGACCCTCACCCGCGAGGCGTGAGTCGATCACCTTGGTTTCTTCGTGGCTGCAGAAGGGGCAGTACATGATGTTGCCAGGAGGGCGGTTCGCGAACCGCCCCTACGCAATATCAGCCATACACCGGGCCATATACCGGGAACCTGGCGCAGATGGCCAGCGCCTTCTGCTTCACCTGCGCAATCACCTGCTCGCTGGCGCCATTGCCCAGGCTGTCGAGCACATCGCACAGCCAGCCAGCCAGCTCGCGGCACTCAGATTCCTTGAAGCCACGCGTGGTGACAGCAGGCGTACCGATACGCAACCCCGAGGTGACGAACGGCGAACGTGGATCATTCGGCACCGAGTTCTTGTTCACCGTGATGTTGGCATGACCGAGGGCGGCATCCGCATCCTTGCCGGTGTATTCCTTGCCGATCAGATCGATCAGCATCAGGTGATTGTCAGTGCCGCCGGATACCACTTTGTAGCCACGATCTTTCAGAACCGCTGCCATCGCACGAGCATTGGCCACCACCTGTTTCTGATAGGTGGTGAACTCAGGCGCAAGCGCTTCCAGAAACGCCACGGCCTTGCCGGCAATCACGTGCATGAGCGGACCGCCCTGAATGCCGGGGAACACCGCCGAGTTGAGCTTCTTGTAGAACTCTTCCGGCTGCCCCTTGGCTACGATAATTCCGCCGCGTGGACCGCGCAGGGTCTTGTGCGTGGTGCTGGTGACCACATGGGCATGCGGCAGCGGGCTGGGGTACTCACCCGCCGCCACCAGACCGGCGACGTGCGCCATGTCCACCCACAGATAAGCGCCCACTTTATCGGCAATGGCGCGCATGCGTGCCCAGTCCTTCACCCGTGAATACGCCGAGAAGCCGCCAATGATCATCTTCGGCTTCGACTCCAGCGCAATGCGCTCCATTTCCTCGTAGTTGATCACGCCGGTCTCGGGATCAAGACCATACGGCACGATCTTGTAATGACGGCCCGAGAAGTTGATCGGATTGCCGTGGGTCAGGTGGCCACCCTGGGCCAGGTTCATGCCCATCACGGTATCGCCCGGATTCACCAGCGCCAGGAAGATCGCGGCATTGGCCTGCGCACCCGAGTGCGGCTGCACATTGGCGTAGTCGCAATCAAACAGCTGCTTCAGACGGTCGATGGCCAGTTGTTCAACCACGTCCACGTGCTCACAGCCGCCGTAGTAACGCTTGCCGGGATAACCTTCGGCGTATTTGTTGGTCAGCGCCGTACCCTGCGCCTGCATGACGCGTGGGCTGGTGTAGTTTTCCGAAGCAATCAGCTCGATGTGCTCTTCCTGACGAATACGCTCCGCGTCCAGTGCCGCCTGCAACTGCGGGTCAAAATCGGCTATTTTCAGTCCTGCCGGGAACATGCGTCCTCCAAGGGGATCAAGGGTTAAATAATGAAAAAATTGGGCCACATTCTACAGGAAGGGCGGCCCGCACCTGGAGCCAAATAGGCTACGGCGCGGCAGGTATTTATGACTTTACTGCTGCTGGCACACAGGTCGCAGAGACTCAGACGGCCACTACCCGATTACGCAGCTCACCCAGGCTGTTTATCCGCGCCAGCACCACATCGCCGTGTTTCAGGTAGTTCGGCGGATTCATGGCGTAACCCACCCCGGATGGCGTGCCGGTACAAATCACATCACCTGGCTCCAGCGTCAGGCCTGCTGACAGCGACTCGATAATCGTGGGGATATCAAAAATCATCTGCGCAACCCGGGCCTGCTGACGCAACTCACCATTGACTTCCAGCGACAGCTGCAAGGCGCTGACATCCGCTATCTCATCCGCCGTGACCAGTGCCGGCCCCAGCGGCAGCGTGGTGTCCAGTGACTTGCCCTTGAACCATTGTTCATGACGGCGTTGCAGATCGCGCGCGGTAATGTCATTGGCCACACAGTAACCAAACACATGCTCAAACGCCTGCGCCTTCGGTATATCACGGCCACCCGGGCCAATGACCACTGCCAACTCCACTTCGTAGTCCAGACGCCGGGTCACCCCGGCATCCAGCCGCACATCGCCCTGCGGCGCATTGACAGCATGAGTGGCCTTGGTAAAAAACTGCGGTACGGATGGCAGCGTCACTTCACTGGCTTTTGTCTGCCTGACCTTCCTTGATGTGATCCAGATAGTTGCGCCCCACACAGAAGGCATTGCGCACCGGTTGCGGTATTGGAGCCAGCAGCTGCACGGCACTGCTTGCGATAAACATTGACTCCAGCTCACTGGCGCGATTCGCCAGCTGCCGTAACGCCGCCAGACTGGCTGCACCACTCCGGATAATGGCCAGCACGCTGGACGTATCCAGCTTGATTCCGGCCGATTTTGCCGCAGCGGTCAGCGGCATAATCCGGTCGGCGAACAACAGTCCGGTGTACTGCTGACCGGCCTGCACAAACGTTACCAGACGCATAAGAATCTCTTGGCAGAAAATTTCATCTGACTCAGGCCTTCGGCAGCGTCACACCCGTTTGCCCCTGGTACTTGCCGCCACGATCCTTGTACGAGGTGTCACACACTTCGTCGGATTCAAAGAACAGCATCTGCGCCACGCCTTCGTTGGCGTAGATTTTTGCAGGCAACGGCGTGGTGTTGGAAAACTCCAGCGTGACATGACCTTCCCACTCGGGCTCGAGTGGCGTCACGTTGACAATGATGCCGCAGCGCGCATAGGTGGACTTGCCGAGACACACCGTCAGCACACTGCGCGGAATACGGAAAAATTCCACCGTACGCGCCAGTGCGAATGAATTCGGCGGAATGATGCAGATATCCGCCTTCACATCGACGAAGCTGTTCGGATCGAAGTTCTTCGGATCAACAATCGTTGAATTGATGTTGGTGAAAATCTTGAATTCATTGGCGCAGCGCACGTCGTAGCCGTAGCTGGAGGTGCCGTACGAAATGATCTTGTGGCCATCGGCGACGCGCACCTGCTGTGGTGCGAATGGTTCAATCATGCCCTGGCTCTCGGCCATGCGACGAATCCAGCGATCTGACTTGATGCTCATGTGTGCTCTCTAAATCCAATGTCTTATGGTCTGCTTCAACTCGCTTCAATCTCGATCTTCGGCATGGCCTTGGCGGTCTGCGCAATGTGTCGCGCCAGTCGTGCACTGGTGCGCCGCGCCAGACTCAGATAAGCCTCCGCCAGCGCCCCCGCGGGCTCAGCGATCACCGTTGGCCGCCCTGCGTCAGCCTGTGCGCGAATGCGAATATCCAGCGGTAACTCCACCAGCAGATCGACACCGTACTGCGTCGCCATGCGTGCGCCGCCACCCGCACCAAATACATGTTCCTCATGACCGCAATTCGAACAGATGTGGGTACTCATGTTTTCAACTATGCCCAGCACCGGCACACCCACCTTTTCAAACATCTTCAGACCCTTGCGTGCATCCAGCAAGGCGATGTCCTGCGGCGTGGTGACGATCACCGCACCACTGATCGGCACGCGCTGCGACAGGGTCAGCTGGATATCGCCGGTGCCCGGCGGCATGTCCACCACCAGGTAGTCGAGCTCGCCCCACTGGCAATCATTGAGCAGCTGGGTCAGCGCCTGCGTCACCATCGGGCCACGCCAGACCATCGGTTGCTCGTCGTCCACCAGCAAGCCAATCGACATCACCTTGACGCCGTAGGCATCCAGCGGCTCGAAAGTCTTGCCATCACGGCTGCTCGGGCGTTGTCCGCCCAGTCCCATCATGCGAGCCTGACTGGGGCCATAAATATCGGCGTCCAGCAGACCCACCCGGGCGCCATCGTGAGCCAGCGCCAGGGCCAGATTGGCGGCCGTGGTGGACTTGCCCACCCCGCCCTTGCCGGAGGCCACCACCAGAATGTTCTTGATACCCTGAATGGGTTTGAGGTTCTGCTGCACGGCGCTGGAGCCAATCCTGACCTGCAACTGCACCTGTACCGGACCAAAGCCGCTGAGCCAATCACGCAATTCATCGGTCAAGGCGCTGCTGGTCACGTCCACAGGATAAGCCAGAGCCACTGCCACCCTACCCTGCCCCAACAGGCGCAGCTGCGCGCCAGTATCGTGCAAAGTCAAACCGGCGTCGGGCTCGACGAATTCGGCGGCCCGCGCCAGCAATGCAGCCGACTGTTCTGCTGTTCCCATCAAGGCATGACCTGAGCATTCGACAAAGGGCGCAGATTGTAGCGGATTGCCATCCCACTGCTGGCCTTCAATCTGACCAGCCCCCTGAATGAATTATCCTGGCTGGATAATTCTTGACTGGACAAATTGTCGGGATAACGACATCCATAACTATTCCACGCGAGGGTCCGCGCCGGGATCCGTGGATTATCTGCTGACGGGGACGCTCAACATGGCATAATCCTGATGCCGCTTTAAGGGGGCGGGCAATTGCAGCAAGCAACCTCTCGCAGGTAATCCGGCTTGCCGCTTGCCATCCCCTTTACCGGATAATTCCGAGGCATACGACTTCACTAACAACTGATCAAGCGGATACTGAGACGGGTCGATGAAGTTTTTTGACGATTTAAAAGCCGATCGTCTGATCGAGGAGATACGCACCAAGGGCGACGTCAACCATCCCGATGTACAAAAAGCATTGGGCAAACTGGCGCGCCTCGGCGCTGGCGGAATTCCCAAGATTCTGGAAACCCTGCCTGCCGCCACCAAGCAGGAAACTGTTGCCTTCGTCGAGATCCTCACCCAGATTCTGGACAACAAGACCTTTCCGGTCCTTGCCAGCGCGCTGATCGATGGTGATGCGCGTACCAACGCTGCCATTTCCTGGGCGCTGTCCAGCAGCCGTAACTACTCGCCGCAACTGTTGCTGGAGCAACTGAGCAAGCCCGGTGTGCCCAAACCGATCATCCTGGAGGTCATCAGTGCACATAAACAGCGCTTCGGCCTGCGCGACCTGCTCACCCAGGCTTACAACCAGGAGTCCGCCGACAAGGCCGCGCTGTTCAAGATTGTCGGTGAAATTGCCGATGACAGCGCCATCCCCGAACTGATCAGCCGCATTGAAGGCAAGGACACCATTGCCCGCACCCACATCGTCGCCATCCTGTCGCGGTTCAATCGACCCGACGTGGCGCGCGCACTGCAAAAACTGCTGAAGGACAGCAACAAGCTGATCCGCCAGTCGGCACTCAATGGCCTGGTGCGCATCAATGCGCCCATCGATATCGAACCCGTCTGCCTGCTGCTCAGCGACCCCGACATCGAGGTGCAGAACAAGGCTGTGGAACTGATCATCCGCGCCAAAGACCCGAATACCATGAAGTTCCTGATCGCGCCGCTGAAGGATGAAAACGAATATGCGCGTCGCGCCGCTGTGGAAGTACTGAACGCACTGGGCACCAGCCGTGACATCAAGCAGCTGCTGCAGGTCATCAAGGATGACGACTGGTGGGTGCGCAGCCGTGCCGCCGACGCGCTGGGCAAGATCGGTGGCCCGCGCGTAGTCGATGCGGTGCTGGAACTGGTGAAGGATGAAGACGAAGAAGTGCGCCGCTCGGCCATCGAAATCCTCAACCAGACCAAGGATGAACGTGCGGTCAACCATCTGATCGACGCCACCAGGGACAAGGACTGGTGGGTAGCCGAACGCGCTGTGGATGCACTGGCGGAAATCGGCAGCAAAAAAGCGGTACCGGCGCTGATTGAGCTGGCCAACAGCAGCAATACCCAGGCCTTCCCCGCCGTCGCCCGCGCACTGGGCAAGATCGGCGATGTGCGGGGACTGGACATACTCACCAAGCTGCTCACACAGGGCGACCGCGCTGCCAGAATTGAAGCAGTGACGGCACTGGGTCGCATGGCGGATGAACGTCGCGCCGAGAGCATTCGCGGCTACATTCAATCGGCGCTGCAAACCGCAACCGACGAAACCTTGATGCATGCTGCTGAACATGCTCTCGACGAGATCGACAATCGTTTCTCCAGTGCCGCCAAGGCCGCGCAGGAAAAAGCCGAGAAGCTGGTCGAACCGGCCAAGACCCTGCTGATGGAAAAAGCCGATATCGAAAGCATCGTCAAGGAAGCCGAAAAAGTTGCCGAAGTTTCGAAGCTGGACATCAACACACTCAAGCCTGGCGATATTATCGAGGGCCGCTACAAGTTCATCGAGAAGATCGGCAAAGGCGCCTTCGGTACCGTGCTGCTGGTGGAAGACTCGGTGGTGGAAGAGCGTCTGATCCTGAAGTTCCTGAACAGCAATGTGGCGCAGGACGAGGAGATGATGAAGCGCTTCGTGCACGAGCTGCGCTATTCACGAAAAATTACCCATAAAAACGTCATCCGCATTTACGACTTCGTGTACATGCACGGCCTGTACGCCATTTCCATGGAGTTTTTCCCGTCGCATCCGCTGGGGGCGGAGATTGTCAATGACCAGCCGATGCTTCTGAAGCAGGCCGTGCGTTTCGGCTGCGACATTGCCACCGGCATGGCCGTGGCGCATCTGGCCGGCATCGTGCATCGCGATCTCAAGCCCGCCAACATCCTGGTCAACAGCGAGAAATTCCTGAAGATCGTGGACTTCGGCGTAGCCGCCGCACACAAGGAAGGCGACACGCAACTCACCAAGACCGGCTATGTCATTGGCAGTCCCAAGTACATGGCTCCGGAGCAGATCCTCGGCAAGAAGGTGGACGAACGCGCCGACATCTACAGCCTGGGCGTGATCCTGTATGAAATGCTCACCGGCGTGCCGCCCTACTCACGCGGCGACCACATGGCCGTGATGTACCAGCATGTGCAGGGCAAGGCCAAATCGGCCATCGACGTGAATCCGGAACTGCCCAAAGAGCTGTCCGACCTGGTGTCCAAAACGATGTCTGTGGACAAGACCAAGCGCTTCCAGTCCATGGACGAGCTGCGCACCGCGCTGGAAAAATTCCTGTAGCAGTTGCCCGGCACCTGTGAGATGGCTCACAGGCAGGCAGCACTGATTGTCTGAAAGCTACCCACCTCCACCCTGCAAACGGACATAATCCGGTTCATGGCACGCATTGATGCATTCTTGAAACTGGGCACCGACCAGGGCTGTTCCGATATCCATTTCGCTGTGGGCATTCCGCCCATGCTGCGCATGTATGGCGACCTGATGCCGGTCAAGTTCCGCGACCTGTCGCATGCCGAACTGGATGCCTACATCAGCGAGATCACCACCAAGGCCCAGCAGGAACACCTGCATCGCGGCGAAGACCTGGACTTTTCCTATGTTTCCGGCAATGGCGGCCGGTTTCGCGCCAATATCTTCCGCAAGGACACCGGCGTGGGCGCCACCTTTCGCGCCATTCCCACCGAAGTGCCGTCACTTGAATCGCTGAAACTGCCGCCCATCATCCAGAAGCTGTGCGACAACCATCAGGGCATGATTCTGGTGACCGGCTCCACCGGCACCGGCAAGTCCACCACCCTGGCGGCGATGATCGACTATCTGAACAGCAGCCGCAAACTCAACATCATCAGCCTCGAAGACCCCATCGAATTCGTCCATCGCAGCAAGCAGAGTCAGGTGATTCAGCGCGAGCTGCATACCCACCTGCCCAGCTTTTCCGAGGGGGTGCGCGCCGCACTGCGTGAAGATCCGGATGTCATTCTGGTCGGCGAGTTACGCGATGCCGAAACCATCCGCTGGGCCATGACGGCTGCGGAAACCGGCCATCTGGTGCTCGGTACGCTGCATACCACCGGCGCCGTAAAAACCATCGACCGTGTGGTGGATGCCCTGCCCTCTGACGAACGCGAGCAGACCAAAAGCTTCCTGTCGCAAAGCCTGCTGGCCGTGATTACCCAGGTACTGGTCAAGAGTTCTGACCTGCGTGGCCGGCGCGCCATCTGCGAAATCATGACGATCACCCGCGCCATCGGCAAACTGATCATGACCGATCAATCTCACCAGATTCCTTCGCAATTGCAGACCGGCAAGGATCTGGGCATGCAGAGCATGGATCAGGCGCTGCTCAACGCCATCAACGCCAAGGAGGTTGATGCCGACGATGCCTACGTGTACGCCAATGACAAGCGACTGTTCTCCCGCTATGTCACCGACACCAGCATCCTGCCCACCCTGGATCTGGCGCCCGGCTGAATAATGGACCATTCATGACTAACGAAGATCATTCACTGAGCAGTTCCGCTACGCATCGTACGATAGCGGGTACGGCAGCATCGGCGGCAGCCACCCCCAAACGCATTGACGACTATCTGAAAGAGGTGCTCACCAAGAGTGGCTCCGACCTGCACTTCATTGCCGGAGATCCGCCGCGTATCCGTCTTTACGGGGAACTGCACCCACTGCGCAATGAGGTGCTGGCCCCTGCCTTCGTCGAAGAATTGTTGCGCGAAATCATGCCGCGTACCGCACAGAAGCGACTGGAAGAAAAAAATGGCGCCGACTTTGCGCACATCATTCCCGGCATTTCGCGGTTCCGCGTCAACATCATGCGGCACCTGAACGGTCTCGGCGCCGTGTTCCGCGCCATTCCGTCAAAGGCCAAGTCTCTCGATGATCTAAAGCTGCCGGATGCCGTGCGCAATCTGTGCAAACTCAATTCCGGCCTGATTCTGGTCACAGGCAAGACCGGTTCCGGCAAGTCAACCACGCTGGCAGCAATGATTGATGACCTCAATACGCGCATGAAAGGCCACATCATCACCATCGAAGATCCCATCGAATTCGTGCACAACCGCAAGAACAGTCTGATCAGCCAGCGCGAAGTCGGCATTCATACGCAATCATTTTCCGATGCCCTGCACTCAGCCCTGCGTGAAGATCCGGACGTGGTGCTGGTGGGCGAAATGCGTGACTACGAAACCATCAGCATTGCCGTCACGGCGGCAGAAATGGGCATCCTGGTGATGGGTACGCTGCACACCAACGGCGCTGCGCCGACGGTGGATCGCATCGTCAACTCGTTTCCGGCAGACAAACAGCCGCAGGTGCGCTCCATGCTGTCAACCTCGCTGCGCGGTGTCATTTCGCAGCAGCTGATTCCCACCAAGGGCAAACCAGGCCGCGTTGCCGCGCTGGAAATCATGGTCAACACGCCGGCAGTGGCCAACCTGATCCGGCAGGGCAAGCTCGATCAACTGGAAAACACCATTCAAAGCGGCGCCTCGCTGGGCATGCGTACCATGGACAGCGCGATTCAGGAACTGCTCGACAAAGCCTTCATCAGTGGCCGCAATGCCTATCTGAAGGCCATGAACAAGTCGAAGTTCGAAGCCGTCAAGGATCAGAACTAGGGTCGGTTCACTGCTGCGCTGTTACTGGCCAGAACAAACTGTAACCGGCGATCTGCCGCAGGCGCAAAACAAATGCGGCGACGCACCCTGTAACGATAAGTGGCATGGCATAATTGTTATCCAGTTGTCAGCCACTTCATCCCCAAAGAATGACCGCCAAACGCCGCATCCTCGTCACCAGCGCCCTGCCCTATGCCAATGGCCCCTTGCATCTCGGACACATGGTGGAAACTGTGCAGACCGACATCTGGGTGCGCTTCCAGAAGCTGCGCGGTCATGAGTGCATCTATGTCTGCGCCGATGACACTCATGGCACACCCATCATGCTGCGCGCGCAAGCGGAAGGCATCACGCCAGAGGATCTCATCGCCCGTGTGGCGCAGGAGCATAAGGCGGACTTCGATGCCTTCGACATCGGCTTCGACAATTTCCACAGTACACACTCGGAAGAAAACCGCGAGCTGACTTATCGACTGTTCGAGGCGCTGGAACGCGGCGGCCATATCGAACGTCGCATGGTGCGTCAGGCCTACGACGAGCAGGCAAAGATGTTCCTGCCCGATCGCTTTGTGAAAGGCACCTGCCCGCGCTGCAATTCGCCGGATCAGTACGGCGACAGCTGTGAAGTCTGTGGCGCCACCTACTCGACCAGCGAGCTGAAGAACCCGGTGTCCGTGGTCAGCGGTACTACGCCGGTGGAGCGGGAATCCGAACATCTGTTTTTCAAGCTGGCCAATTTCGAATCCATGCTGCGTGAATGGACGCGCTCCGGCACGCTGCAATCAGCCGTCACCAACAAACTCGATGAATGGTTTGCCACGGGCCTCAAGGACTGGGACATTTCGCGTGACGCACCTTATTTCGGCTTCGAGATTCCCGGTCATCCCGGCAAATTTTTCTACGTGTGGCTGGATGCGCCGGTGGGTTACATGGCCAGCTTCCTCAACCTGTGCCGTAAACACGGCTGGGGATTTGAAGCCTGGTGGAAACCGGGCAGCCCCACCGAACTGCATCACTTCATCGGCAAGGACATCCTGTATTTCCATTCGCTGTTCTGGCCGGCGGTGCTGCATGGCGCGGGCTTCCGCACGCCCAATGGTGTGCATGTGCATGGCTTCCTCACTGTCAATGGCGAGAAGATGTCCAAGTCACGCGGCACCTTTATTACCGCCAAAGTCTGGCGCGAACATCTGCCCACTGAACCGCTGCGTTACTTCTATGCTTCGCGACTGGGCGCAGGCCTGGATGATCTCGATCTGGGACTGGATGATTTCGTCAACAAGGTCAACTCCGACATCGTCGGCAAGCTGGTCAATATCGCCAGCCGTTGCGCCGGTTTTCTGGCACGCGGCTTTGAGAATCGTCTGGCAATAAAACTGCCTGAGCCAGAGCTGTACGACGACTTTGTGCGCAAGCTGCCGGTCATTGCCGCGCTGTACGAAACCCGCGAGTTTGCCACCGCGATGCGCGAAATCATGGCGCTGGCCGACAAGGCCAATTTATATATCGATCAACACAAACCGTGGCTGCTGGCCAAGGATCCGGAACGCACTGCGGATGTACATGCGGTGTGTACCCAGGCCATCAACCTGTTCCGTGTGCTGGTGATACTGCTCAAACCGGTGCTGCCGCAACTGGTGGCCAAGGCCGAAACATTTCTGGATGGCAATGATCTCAATGGCAATGAACTGATGTGGGACGATGCGCTGCGGCCGCTGCTGGGCACCAGGATCAACACCTATGTGCCACTGGCGACACGCATTGATCCAGCGGCAGTCAAGAGCATGCTCGCTGCCAACCAACAGACGCTTGAACCACCCAAGTCAGTTGAAAGCGGGACCATTGAAGCGAAAGCAGTTGCAGCCAAGGTCAATACTCCCGAAGCGCTGTCCAGCGAAGTCACCATTGATGACTTCATCAAACTGGATCTGCGTATTGCGAAGATACTGAATGCCGAACTGGTGGAAGGGGCGGACAAGCTGCTCAAGCTCACCGTGGACATCGGTGAACTGGGCACACGCAGTATCTTCGCAGGCATCCGCGCTGCCTATGAACCTGCGCAGCTGGTTGGTCGACTGACGCTGGTATTCGCCAACCTCAAGCCACGCAAGATGCGCTTCGGCCTTTCCGAAGGCATGGTGCTGGCTGCGGGGTCAGATGCCACTGACGGTGAGAAAAAGATATTCATCCTGTCGCCTGACAGTGGCGCACAACCCGGCATGAAAGTGAAATAGCACCGGCTAGATCATGACCAGCCTGTTGATTATCCTGCTCGCAACCGTGCTCATTCAGAGCTCGGCCATCGCAGTGGGCAGGCTGGTTCCGGTTACCTCTGCGCGTGGTGTGATGGCCGATGAGTTCCGTACTGCGGCCTTTACGCTGCTGACACTGACGCTGGCTTCATTGCTCGGTCATGAATTGCAGCAGCGGCTTGCCTTGCCCTATCTGTACCTGCGCACGCCGCTGCTGCTGCTGGGTCTGGCGTTGGTATTCGTATTCAGTCGCCGTTTGCTGGACAGGATTCCCGGCGCGATTCGCTGGCCTGATTTCATTGAGCATCTGAGCAACCAATGCGCCATGCTCGGCATGGCGCTGTATAGCGCCTGGTTTCTGCACAGTACTGGCGAAGCACTGGCTTACGGTTTCGGCGCGGCGTTGTTACTGGCTATATTGAGCGCCACCTTCAATGCCCTGCGGCAGCGCGTGGATGATGCGGATATCCCCACCGCCTTTCGCGGCATTCCGATCGCGTTGCTGACGGCGGGATTCATGGCCCTCGGCCTGCTCGGCTTTGCGGGCATGGTGCGGAACTAGAAAATTGTCATGCCAGCAGAACAACACTACGGTCTGGCATTGTCATCCAGGAAACAGCTGACGCGCGATTGCGCGATCAGCATTGCGCCCATACCCGATCAACTGACGTTGCCACTCAACCAGCATGGCGACGAGTTATTGACTCCCTGCATCGCGCCAGGTGAATCCGTACGCATGGGCCAGATCATCGCCCGACCCCGACATGGATACGGCGCGTGCATACATGCGCCGGTGTCGGGACGCGTCACTGCCCTCACTTCCTGCTTCAGCGCCCAGCCGTGCAACGTGGCCACACCCTGCATCGTGCTGCACAACGATCATCAGGACACACCCGCTGCAACACGGACGGGTATACCGGACTGGTCAGCACTGAACAGCATCGACCTGTGTAGTTATCTGGCGCTGGGCGGCATCGTCGGTCTGGGGGGCGCCGTATTTCCGGTCTCCACCAAGTTGTCGGCACATATCCGGCAGCCAATCGAACAACTCATCATCAACGGCGTGGAGTGCGAACCTTACATCACCTGCGATGACCGGTTGATGCGTGAACGCGCCGAAGCGATTGTGCAGGGTGTGCAGATCCTGCTGCATGCCGCACAGGCGAAACAGGCCACCATCGCCGTCGAAACCGACAAGCCTGAAGCCCTGGCCGCATTGCGTGACGCCCTGCAGGTTTTGAACGATACCCGCATCACCACCCGTAGTGTGACACATGCCTATCCAGGGGGTGATGAGGCACAACTGGTGCGGCAACTCTGTAACCGGGAAATTCCACGTGGCAAGCTGCCTGCCGAAATCGGCGTCATCGTCAGCAATGTCGCGACGGTCTACGCCTGCCAGCAATGGATCAAACAGGGCAAACCGCTGATCAGCCGTATTGTCACAGTATCCGGCCAGGGCGTATCCCGACCCGGCAACTATGAGACCCGTATCGGCACCTCAATGCAGTTCCTGCTGAACCATTGCGGCGCTGAAAACTCCTCCGGGTCTGTTTTGATCATGGGCGGCGCCATGATGGGTCAGGCGCTGACACATACGGACTATCCGATCATCAAGGCCAGCAATTGTCTGATTCAGGCGGTTGCGTCTGAACTCAAGCCACTGGCGCCGGAGCAACCGTGTATTCGTTGTGGGGAATGTGCGCACGCCTGCCCCGTACACCTGTTACCGCAACAACTGCTGGCCCATGCGCGCACCCGCAATCTCACTGCACTATCCGAGCTGGGCCTGAGCGACTGCATTGAATGCGGCAGTTGCGACTATGTCTGCCCCAGTCATATTCGTCTGGCATCGCGCTTTCACGATGCCAAACAGATACACACCTGAACCATGTCTGCCGCCACACCATTGGCTCCCCATCTGCATCGCGCGCCCAGTGTGCGCTACATCATGGGCATGGTATTGCTGGCATTGCTGCCTGCGGCCGCGGTACAAATCGGTTTCTTTGGCCCGGGCCTGTTGCTGCAGTTTGCCTTCGCGGCAGCAGCGGGGCTGGCCAGTGAAGCACTCGCCCTGAAATTACGCGGCAAATCCGTTGCCCTGTATCTGACTGATGGCAGCGTGCTGGTCACGGCTGCACTGCTGGCGCTGTCCATGCCGCCTTTGGCGCCATGGTGGCTGGTGACCAGCGCCACGGTCTTCGCTGTATTGCTGGGCAAACACGCCTATGGCGGTCTGGGTTTCAATCCCTTCAATCCCGCCATGCTGGGCTATGCGGTGCTGCTGGTATCGTTTCCGCGCCAGATGACCAGCTGGCTGCCTGCCAGCAGCGTACATACTGTTGATGTTGATATGAGTCAGACACTACATGCCGTTCTGACTGGTGACTTGCCGCAAACGTTGAATGTTGATGTGCTCTCCACAGCTTCACCGCTGGCCGCTCTGAAATCAGGTCTCTCGCTGCGTCAGACCATGGATGAAATGTTTGCCCAGCCAGTCTTTGGTTCACTGGCCGGTGTGGGCTGGGAATGGGTGTCGCTGGCTTTACTGTTGGGTGGCGTATTGATGCTGGCATTACGCATCATCCGCTGGCAGATTCCGGCAGGCGTGCTGCTGGGGCTGGCCAGTTGCGCCTGGTTGATGAGCCTGCTGGATCCAGGGCGTCATGCGGGCGTTATCTTTCATCTGTTATCCGGCGCCAGCATGATGTGCGCCTTCTTCATCGCCACCGACCCGGTTACTGCCGCTACCAGTCCGCGTGGTCGCTTGATCTATGGCATCGGCATCGGTGTATTGACCTACGTGATCCGCGATTTCGGCGCCTATCATGACGGCGTCGCCTTTGCCGTATTGTTGATGAATCTGGCAGTGCCCTTCATCGACAAGTTCACCATTCCACGCCGCTATGGTGAGCAGCGATGAACCAGCATGAGTCGCGATGAATCAGACCGTCAAGATCAGGCAATGGTTGCTGGCGGGTTTCGTCGTGCTGCTGGCGCTGGTAACGCTGTCACTGGTCAATCAGTTAACTGCAGCGCGTATCGCCCGCAACGAACGCGCCTGGTTCGAGGCACAGATAGGCGCGATGATCCCGGCAGCACTGCATGATAACGATCTGCTCAATGATCGAACTCTGGTGATCGCACCCGATGCTTTGGGCGACCGCAATCCGGTTGCCATCTATCGTGCCAGACTGCGTGGCGTACCGACGGCGGCCATCATCACTGTGCTGGCGCCCGGTTATAGTGGCCCGATTGAACTGCTGGTAGCCGTATCTTATGCAGGCGACATTCTCGGCGTGCATGTTACGCAGCATCACGAAACACCGGGAATGGGCGATGCCTTCGCGCAACCAGGATCAACCTGGCTGGATACGTTCAAGGGCCGCTCGCTTACCCGTCCTGAAACACGCGGCTGGAATGTGCACAAGGACGGCGGTGAGTTTGCACAGTTCACCAGCGCTACCATTACGCCACGCGCCATCATTCACGCCGTGCAACGCGCTCTGGATTACTACCAGCGCAATCGCGAGCAGTTGTTTCAGGCAGCAAGCGCAGCCATGAGACAAAACACAGAATCACTGGATGTCACCTGGGACAAACCCACGTTCCTGCTGCCGCTTTACTGCCTGTGCGTATTGCTGGCGAGCACTGAATCGCTGACCTTGGCCATTGCCACCTCTGTCATCATGATGGTGACTATTGCGCTCAGTGGCCTGCTGCTGTTGCTGATTGATCGACTGATTGCTGATTTTTCCGGAACGATACTGTGGCTGGTGCTGACTGGCGCCATGACTGCGCTGCTGGAGCTGGTATTGCATGCGTGGCATTACGAACTCTACAAACAGCTGGGCATGTTCCTGCCCATGATTGCCATTGCCAGCCTGCTGCTGGCGCGTCAGGAACTACGTACGCAATTTGCCCGGCCCGCGCTTGCCTGCGGGCGGGTGTTGCTGATGAGCGCCGGCTATGCGCTCGCCGCTGTGGTACTGGGCGCGGGACGCGAACTGGTGGGACGGGGCTCGTTGTTCAACGAAGCGGGCAAAGTGTGGGGCGCATGGGCGACACCGCTGGAAATGCATTTCTTTCGTGCCGATATGGGTTTTCTGCTGGCCGCTCTGGCGCCGGGCGCCTTCATTGCGCTGGGTCTGGGTGTGGCGCTATACAACTGGCTAAGACTACAGACACCCAGGCCATGAACCAGCAGCAGAGACATGAGCTGTTCGCCCGGCTGCAAGCCAACAATCCGAAACCGACGACGGAGCTTGAGTATCGAACGCCGTTTGAATTGCTGATTGCCGTGATCCTGTCAGCGCAAGCCACTGACAAAAGCGTCAATCTGGCGACGCGTCAGTTGTACAAAACAGCAAATACGCCCGCCGATATCCATGCACTGGGAGTGGCGGGCCTGTCGCAGTACATCAGGACCATTGGCCTGTTCAATACCAAGGCCAGCAACATCATCGCCACTTGTGAGCTGCTGCTGGAACGCCACCAGGGTGAGGTCCCCCGCACTCGTGAAGCCCTGGAAGCCCTGCCCGGCGTTGGTCGTAAAACCGCCAACGTGATGCTCAATACGGCTTTCGGCGAAGCCACCATCGCCGTGGATACGCACATCTTTCGTATCTCGAACCGGACTGGACTGGCACCCGGCAAAAACGTATTGCAGGTCGAAACGAAACTATTGAAAGTGGTGCCGGCAGAATACGCACACGATGCACACCACTGGCTGATCCTGCATGGACGTTATGTCTGCAAGGCACGCAGGCCGGAATGCTTCAGGTGTGTGCTGATTGACCTGTGCGCCTACAAGCACAAAACTCAAGGCGAACCTCCGACCCTGCCGCTGACCAAGGCCCTGAAACCAACCAGACGCAAACCAGCCTGAAATGCCATTTTTCGCCAACCAGAATCGTAACCAACTACGCCAGATGTATGTAGACGCATGGCAAAAGCACTGCAGCAGACAGCCTTTGCAGCCAGTTGAAGCACAGATCGCCGATGTGATTACACTGCACCCTGAATACCACTCCCTGTTTGCCAATGTTGAGCGCCTGCTGGACAAGGACTGGACGCCCGAGGGCGGCAACAGCAATCCCTTCTTGCACATGGGCCTGCATCTGGCGGTACGCGACCAGATCGCCACCGACCGCCCTGCAGGAGTTCGTGAGGCGTTTCAGACGCTGGCTGGTCAGCGCAGTTCCAGTCATGATGCCGAACATGTAATCATTGAATGTCTTGCTGAGGCGTTGTGGAATGCACAACGCAACGACTTGCCACCGGATGAAACTGCGTATCTGCTGAAGATACGCAATCGTATTGGCTAGACACAGCACAACAGTACTGACAACCCGTATCACACATCAGCAAAAGATTACAAAACAGCTTTCGTATGTCGTCACCGGCGTCCAGCACACTTTCGCCCGCACAGATCAGAGTGGTCACGCGTCTGCTGTTACCGGCAACCCTGCTGGTGCTGATTGTCTTTATCGCCGCACGCCGGGTGACCTCACCCATACTCGCTGACTGGCTCGACAATCTGCACTGGACCATCGCTTACCTCACCGCCATGAGACTTGGCTGGTATGGGGTGGCATGGTCTGACCCTGAAACACGCGCAGCACGGCGCTGGTTCGCCTGTGGACTGACTGCCTGTGCACTTGGCCAGCTGCTATGGGATTACCAGACCGCGTTTGGCTCGAATGACTTTCCCGCACCCTCAGACTTCCTGTTCCTGTGCTTTGGGCCGTGCTGCGTATATGCCTTGCTGCTCACCGTCCGGCAGCATCAGCCACGCGCGTCAGGATGGGCGTTGACGATCGATGTGACGACTCTGGCGGTGGTGGTGCTGGCTATCGTACTGGCCTTGTATCTGCCAGTACGCGTGCATGACATCAATCTCAATTTCGCCATGACACTGCTGTATCCGCTCAGCATGCTGACCGTCACCTGCGTCGGACTGGTCATCTGGCCCACCTTGCGCCTGAAAGCCCAACCCGGCTGGCTGGTCATGTTTTTCGCTACCACTATCAACGGCATCCTGTGGCTGCAATGGATTTATTTTTCACAGAATGAATCTGTGGATGCCAACTCCTGGCTGTTCCTCGCCTTCTCGCTGGTCACGCTGACGCTGGGTGTTGGTAATGTGCTGTGGCGGGTTGAAAGTTCCAGCGAGCCGCGCTGGGCACGCCGCAGCGATAACCTGCTGCGCATGATGCCGCTGATCGTGGTGGTCGGCGCCGCAGTGAGTGTTGTCCTTGCCTGGTCTCTGCCCGGCGTACTGCATGCAGTGGCAGTGGCCATCTATGCCAGTGGGGCGATAGTACTGGTGCTCGCCACACTGCGTCAGAGCCTGCTGCTGGTAGACCGTGACCGCATGCTGGCGTCAGAGCGGCGCGCCAGCGAACTGGAACGCAACTTCCAAGCACTGTTTCTTATTCCGCATGGAGGTCTGGCGCTGCTGGATCACGAAGGCCGTTTCCTGGAAGCCAACCCCGGGTGCAGCACGCTGCTCGGGTATGACCATGAAACCCTGCGCACCATGCGCGCCGGCGACCTGTGTCTGACACCGGATGAGCACAAACTCGGCGGCCCGCTGGGACTGGTGAGTGAAGCCGGCATCGGCACGCTGGAAGTGCTGTGTCAGCGCAGTGATGGCCGACAGGTGTATCTGGAAATTACCAGCGCACTGATTCCTGACTCCAACGGACAACTGTTCGTGTTGTTTCGTGATATCACCGAACGCAAGCAGGCGGCAGAGGCACAGGCACGACTGGAAGCACAATTGCGTCAGTCGCAGAAGCTGGAAGCCATCGGCACACTGGCCAGTGGCATCGCCCATGACTTCAACAACATCCTGAGCGCCATCCTCGGCAATATCGAACTGGCGTTGCAGGATATGGAACTCACACATCCGGCGCGCGGCAGCCTGCAGGAAGTCCGCAAATCGGGGCATCGCGCCCGGGAATTGATTCGTCGCATTGTGGCCTTTGGCAAACCTCAGGAGCTCAACTTTCACGCCACCCAACTCGGTGCAGTGGTTGACGACTCAATGAAACTGGTGCGCGCTGCCTTGCCTGCCACCGTGCAGATTCAAAGTCAGCTCGACATGCACATGCCGCTGGTCCGGGCAGACAGTTCACAGATTGCGCAGGTGCTGCTGAATCTGTGCACCAATGCCTGTCAGGCCATGCCGCAACAAAAAGGCATCATCAGAATTTCACTGAGCCAGTGCGAAGTACACGCCAGCGACTCCATGCCAGACCGCCATCTGACTCCCGGCCGCTATGCCTGCCTGAATGTGAGTGACACCGGCAGCGGTATAGACCGCGCCATTGTTGATCGCATCTTTGAACCATTCTTCACCACCAAACCGCAGGGTGAAGGCAGTGGGCTGGGCTTGTCCATCGTGCATAACATCATCCGCAACCACGGCGGCGCCATTACCGTGGTATCACAGCCCGACGCTGGCACCCATTTCCGGATATACCTGCCATTGCTTGACAGCAATGACCAGCCCAGCACAACAGGCTCCAGCTTGCCAGCGCCTGCCGCACGTGGCGCCGGGCAACACATAGTGTATGTGGATGATGAGGAAGCACTGGTATTGCTGACGGTAAAAATGCTGGAGCGACTGGGCTACCGGGTTACGGGCTACACCGATGCTGACACCGCATTACGCGCCATTCTCGCGGATCATTCCGATGTGGACGTCGTCATCACCGATCTGTCCATGCCCGGCATGTCAGGCATGGAACTGGCGAAAAAAATACTTGCCCAACGATCCGAATCCCAGCTCATCCTGGTTTCGGGGTATATGCCTGCGGATGAAATCGAACGCGCTCACGATATGGGTTTCCGTGCGGTCATACTCAAGCCGGATACCATTGATCAACTGGCCGAAACCATCCATCGCCTGCTCACCGAATAACTACCATGGCGGTTCCCCCGGATTCACCACCTCCTGCCGGGCCACATGCTGCGCCCTCCAAACCGCCACTGCTGATTGCACCCCGGCCGGGCTACCACTCAGGCCTGTTGATCACGATGGTGGCGCTGGGCATCAGCTACGCACTCTGGATCCGCCTGCATCAGACCATCACCGGCGATAACCTGTGGGATGCCATCATCGGCGTGCTGCTGGGCATCTACATCTGCTCACGCCCCATCACCAATCTGATGGACATGATCTACACACAGAATATTTGCTGGCAGGATCTGCTGAAGCGCGCCGGCGTGATGTGGCTGGTGATGAACTTCATCACCACCTTCACAGGCTGGGCAACGATAGTGCTGGGTGCAACACGGATGGTGCGGCCGGAATGAATGGGGACAGGGGTGAGGCCGGCTGCCCATGACTGGTTTACTCAGCCAATGATCCACCACCCTGTCAGGCGTGAACCGCCGCTGATTTTTGCCGCGCTTTCCAGACGCGCCAGCCCAGCAAGACCAGCACGATCGCAAGATAGATCAGCGGTTCACGAATATCCTTCTTTACCTGCCAGTAGAAATGCCACACACCCAGCAAAGTGATCACGTACACCAGTCGATGCAGTTTCTGCCAGCGCCTGCCCATGCGACGCATCATGTTGTTGGTTGAAGTCACGGCCAGTGGAATCAACAGCAGAAATGCCAGGAAGCCAATAGTGATATAGGGACGCTTGCCAATGTCGGTGAGAATGCCTGACCAGTACAAACCCTGATCCAGTATCAACCAGGTCAGGAAGTGCAGCAGCACATAAAAAAAGGCAAACAACCCAATCATGCGCCGGAAGGAAACCAGCCAGGGCGCACCAAACAGTTGTCTTGCCGGCGTGACCATCAAGGTCAACACCAGGAATCGCAATGCCCATGCACCAAGTTCATGGAGTATCCGGGCAATCGGATCCGCACCCAGCGACATCTGGCCGATGCCAAGCACACCGAGAACCAGCCCTGCCAGCGGCAGCGAACACAGTACAAACAACAGCGGCTTGTAGACACGTCGAATGGTTGTTTGTGAAGGCATCAGAAATTCTGCTTCAGATCCAGACCGTATGCTCAGCTTCGGGACAGACGCTCCAGCATGTCTCGCAACTGCAACAGCTCCTGATCATTCAATGGCGCAAAGCGACGATTCAGCGCCAGCCGCACGGCATCCTTCAACGTGGGATATTGTTCCGCTCCCTGCGAGGTCAGCTGGATCTTGACTACGCGACGGTCATCCGAGGAGCGCTCGCGAATGATCACGGCCTTTTCTTCAAGGCGATCCAGCATGCGGGTCATGGAGCCGGTGTCGTATTCCAGCACTCGACACAACTCAGCGGCAGTGGCTGCCACACCTTCGGCAATGCGGCGCAGGATGATGAACTGCGCACCGGTCAGACCATGAGGAACCAGACAGGCATCCATCTCCTGCATCATGCGGGTGCGAACGCCGGTAACCAGATAGCCAATATACAAACCGGGATCTTCACTTCCCGGATGCTGTATCTGCACCAGCTCAGGTGCAACAACGTTGTCTGGCAGCTCGTTCATTGATCAACTCACCACGTAATCAGTCCTGTAGCACTGAATCCGGAGGCGAATCCGGCAACCCCTGCGCTTCTGGTCTCGTGAGTGCTGTGAATGGAGGCCAGGGTCGGAATCGAACCGGCGTACACGGCTTTGCAGGCCGCTGCATGACCACTCTGCCACCTGGCCACAAACAACATGACTCACGACAAACCAGAAAGTCGACTCTCATAAGCGCCAAACCCCGGCGGAACCGGGGTTTGGGCTGGTCGATCTGGAGCGGGAAAAGGGGCTCGAACCCTCGACCTCAACCTTGGCAAGGTTGCGCTCTACCAACTGAGCTATTCCCGCATCATCCGAAGAGGCCGCGTATTGTAGTGACTCAAGCCAATGTGTCAACAGCGGAATGCAGCCACATCACCGGCGAATTTCAGGATTTTCGCAACTCCGGCCAGGCTGCCTGCAAATACGCCAGCATCGACCAGAGCGTCAGTGCGGCAGCTGTCACCAGACAGGCCACGCCCAGCTCAAATACGGGCAATCCCAGCAAGTCATCGCGATACAGCATCATCGACAGACCCGTCATCTGGAAGATGGTCTTCAGCTTGCCCATGGAGGACACCGCCACCTTGGCGCGGGCACCCATTTCAGCCATCCATTCACGCAACGCCGACACCGTGATTTCACGCCCGACAATGATAGCGGCAGTGATGGTGATGAGCAGATGCGGGTCAAACTGGAATGGCCGCAACAACAAGGGTTCATCACTGACCAGCAGGATCAGCGCAATGGCCACCATCAACTTGTCCGCCACCGGATCAAGGAATGCGCCCAGCGCCGACATCTGATTGAACTTGCGCGCCACATAGCCATCCAGCGAATCGGTCACCGCTGCGGCGATGAACAGGATGGCCGCTGCGGACTTGCCCCATTCGACAGGCAGATAAAAGCAGATCACCACCATGGGAATCATGATGATGCGCGCGAGAGTCAATGCATTGGCGACCTGGAGCTTCACAATGGGGATACGACACACATGTTTATTGTTCTGGATGCAGGCTAGCAAAAATCAGCCCGGCCAGCGAGTGTCCAATGCCCTTCACCTGTTCGATGTCGGCAATCGAAGCACGTTGCAGCGCCTGCAAACCGCCGAACTGTCGCAGCAGGTCACGCCGTTTTCCCGGCCCCAGCCCGGTGATCGTTTCCAGCAGCGACTGCTGCCGCGCCTTGCCGCGCCGCTGCCGGTGTCCGGTAATGGCAAACCGGTGCGCTTCATCACGAATGCGTTGCACCACATGCAGCGCAGCTGAATCCGCGGGCAAGGTCAGTGCTGCGTCGGAGGCCACGATGAACAGCCGTTCCTGACCAGGACGACGATCCGGTCCCTTGGCGACGCCTACCAGCATGACTCCGGTTATGTTCAGCTCATCCAGCACTTCATGCGCCACCGCCAGCTGATTCTCGCCACCATCGATGAACAGCACCTCAGGCAAGGCCACCTCACCACGTTTGATACGTGCATAGCGTCGCGTGATCGCCTGGCGCAACGCGCCATAGTCATCACCCGGCGCCAGACCTTCGATATTGAAGCGGCGATAGTCGGCCTTGAGTGGTCCTTCCGCACCAAACACCACACACGAGGCCACCGTGGCTTCGCCCATGGTATGGCTGATGTCGAAACACTCCATGCGTCCGGGTGGCGCGCTCAGTCCAAGCGCCTGCGCCAATGCCTGTAGCTGCGCCGCAAGGCTGGCTTCGCTGGTCTGCTTCATGCGCAATCCCAGTTCGGCATTATTACGCGCCATCTCCAGCCAGCGGGCGCGTTGCCCGCGCACCTTGTGTCGCACACTGACAGGGTGCCCGGCATATTCACCGAGCGACTCTTCAATCAGGTCGCGGTCTTCAAGCGCAGCGTCCACCACCACTTCGCCGGGCGCTTCATGACTGAGGTAGTGCTGGGTAACAAAGCTGCCCAGCAATGCCTCGCGCTCGGCCAACCCGGCGCGGGGAAAGAAATTGACACTGCCCAGATTGCGCCCGCCACGCACGAACACCAGCGACACACAGAACTGTCCGGCATTCTCGGCACAGGCGACCAGATCCAGATCATCCTGGCCACGACTGTTCATCGACTGTGATGACTGAATGCCCTTCACCGCCTGAATACGGTCGCGCAGGCGGGCCGCGCGTTCAAATTCCAGACCTGCCGCCGCCTGCTCCATGCGTTGCGCCAGCGCGCTCACCAGTTCCTGATCACGTCCTTCCAGCACCTGCATCGCATCAGCCACATCCTGCGCATAAGCCTGCGCCGTGATCTCACCCACACAGGGCGCCGAACAGCGCTGGATCTGGAACTGCAAACACGGCCGTGATCGATTGGCAAAATAGGTATCGTCACAGGGACGGATACGACAGAGTTTTTGCAGGGCCAGCAGGGTTTCCCGCACTGCCTGCGCGTTGGGATAAGGCCCGAACAGCTTGCCGGGCAACTTGCGCGAGCCACGATAGAAACTGAACCGCGGAAATACCTGCTGCGTCGAGACATGAATATAGGGAAAGCTCTTGTCATCACGCAGCATCACGTTGTAACGCGGCCGGTGCTTCTTGATCAGATTGCACTCCAGCAACAGCGCTTCGATTTCCGAAGCAGTGACTGTCACTTCCATCGCGTGAATCTGCGCCACCATCGCCATGGTCTTGGCGCTGTGTGGCTTGGCAGAAAAATAGCTGGCGACGCGCTTGCGGAGATTGCGCGCCTTGCCCACGTAGAGGATCTGTCCCGCCGCATCCAGCATGCGGTACACGCCCGGACGCGTGGTCAGCGTGGCGAGAAAAGCCTTGCTGTCGAACTCGCTCATGACTTCAGTAACACCGCAGCTTGCGCAAACACCTGATGAAACATGGTCTCGGTCAGACGCCGGGTGTTGGTGTTGTAGCGACTGCAGTGGTAACTGTTCAGCAACACATGGGCGTTGGGCAAAACATGTTCTGCGCCATGTGCAAACTTGTATTCAGCCAGTCGCAGGGCAAAGGCTTTCAGCACCGCCCCATGCGCAATGGTTCCCAGCGCCAGCAGCACCGATGGCCGGGACAAGGCCTGCAACTCGGCCTGCAAAAAACCATTGCATTGTTTTATTTCCGCCGGGGTCGGCTTGTTCTCTGGCGGCACGCATTTCACCGCATTGCTGATGCGCGTATTGATCAACTGCAAGCCATCATCAACCGCTACCGAGGTGGCCGCGCTGGCAAAACCAAATCGATACAGCGTGTCGTACAACAACACGCCGGCATAATCGCCCGTGAAGGGACGCCCGGTGGCATTGGCGCCATGAAAGCCCGGCGCCAGCCCGACAATGATCAAGCGCGCATTGGCTGCACCGAACGGCGCCACCGGAGCACAGTGATAGGCTGGATATTCACGTTTGCCATTGGCCAGAAATTGCGCCAGACGTGGGCAACGAGTGCAATGCGGATCGAATGTTTTTGCAGCAGTCTGGGTAACCATCCGGCAAGCATAACAATCAGGTTCGTGATGTGGCACCCTTGTATATCCGCTGTTTTTGCCCAACCGGTATTTTTGCTTGCAACTACTGCTGCTCAACAAGCCTTTTCAGGTATTGACCCGCTTTTCACGCGGCGATGACCGCCTGACGCTGGCCGACTTCGTCAGTGCACCCGGCTTTTATCCGGCTGGCCGACTCGACTACGACAGCGAAGGCTTGCTGTTGCTGACAGATCACGGCCCGTTACAGGCACAGCTGAGCAATCCCCGCTGGAAAGTCGCCAAGACTTACCTGGTGCAGGTGGAACAGACCCCTGCCCAGACCGTACTGGCACAGTTGCGTCAGGGCGTCGCGCTGAGTGACGGCCTCACCCTGCCGGCTGAAGCCGAACTGATCGATGAACCCGCAGGGCTGTGGCCACGCACACCGCCCATACGGTTTCGCAAGAACATTCCCACCGCCTGGATCAAGCTGACCATCAAGGAAGGCCGCAATCGTCAGGTGCGGCGCATGACGGCTGCGGTGGGGCACCCTACCCTGCGCTTGATTCGCTGGTCAGTGGGGCCATGGTCGATCACCGGAATACAGCCCGGCGAGTGGCGTGAGGTCAGTCAGGACGAACTGCGCGCCTTTATTGCAACGGGTTCCAATTCTAGAGCGAGCGCAGAAAGTCGCCGATGACGGGGCGAAACTGATCCATGTCCACCAGAAAGGAATCGTGGCCCTGAAGTGAATCAAGGCGAACAAACTTGATGGAGCGGCCAGCCGTTGCCAGTCCGTCGGCCAGTTCCTGTTGTTGCTCGATGGGGAACAGCAGATCCGTTTCCACACCGATGATCAGAGATTTCTCCACCTTGAAACGCTTCAGTGCTTCCAGCAGCGAGCCTTCGCCATGATCGGCCAGATCGAACAAATCCATGGCGCGTGACAGATAGAGATAGGCATTGGGATCAAACTGGCCAACGAATTTGGTGGCATGATTTTCAAGGTAGGCCTCAATCTCAAAATCAATACCGAATGGATCACCGGGTTTGTGTTCGGCAGAAGCGCGCTCGCGCCCGAAGCGCTGCAACCACTCCTTGGCGGAACGATAGGTGATCATGCCCAGCTTGCGCGCCAGACGCATGCCATCGACCGGAATCCGGTCGGCAGAATAGTTACCGCCCAACCAGGCTTCGTCCTTGCGGATCATCTCGCGCTGTAGCGAACGCAAGGCAATGGTGAACGGCGTGGAACGTGCGGCGCCGGAAATCGAAATCATGGCGCGCGCAGCGTCCGGGAACATCGCCGCAAACGCCAGCACCGTCATGCCGCCCAGTGAGGGGCCAATCACGCAGCGCAGCTGGTTTATCTTCAGACTGCGAATGACTTCGTAACCACCGCGGGCAATGTCCTCAACGCTGAGGATCGGAAAACTCAAACGGTAGGGCTGCCCGGTTTGCGGATTGATGGAGGCGGGAGAGGTTGAACCAAACACACTGCCCAGCGAGTTCACGCACACCACAAAGAAACGCTGGGTATCAATGGCGCGACCGGGCCCAACCATGTCCTCCCACCAGCCCGGTGAACTGTCGAGCGCAGACGATGCCGCATGCGCTGAGGGCGACAGTCCCGTGACAATCAGGATGGCGTTATCACGCGCGGGATTCAGTGTGCCCCAGGTTTCATAGGCCAGCTGCACACCATGAAGCACGCCCCCCCGATGCATGGGGAACGGCTGATCAAGCTTCAGGTATTGACGGGCAGCGGCCATGCAGGGAAGTCCCGGAGCGATTTACTGGATCACAGTGTAGTGAGCAGGCGCTGGCCGCAATATTCCGCCTGCCTATGTACAGATTCCCGGGTGCAGATTCCCGTAACGGGCTGCTGAGACGAGTTACTGGACGCCCGGGCTCTGAGCCTCGCCCTGACGCGCTGGCATGTACTTCTGGTGACAACCGTCACAGGATTCATAGAGGGTATTGCCCGCTTCACTCACCTGATCCACGTTCTTTTCTGCTGCGGCCTTCATGACCGTCAGAGAGGCGTCATACATCGCCCGGGAGAACGTTGCCCATTCGTTGTCATCCGGTTTGCGTGAACTGTCCAGCAGCATACGTGCTGATTCAGCAATCACGGCGGCATTGGCCTGTAGCTTGATCCAGGCCGTATCGTCGGCCGGTGCTTCACCCGCCGCAGCGAACACAATATCCGATGCTGGGATGGTGATGCCAAGCATGACCTGCTTTACCGCTGCCACTGTTGGTGGAATGGCCGGTGCTGCGGCTACGAGCGCTACTTCTTCCTGTCTGGCGCAGGCAGCCAGACCGACCCATGAAACTGCGGTCAGCAGGACAGACAGGTGTCGCATGTCAGTACTCCGGAACAGTGGTGAGTACCGTAGTGTCCTCCGGTAGTACGAGGCTGTTGAGTCCGTACAACTACTCACTAAAACCAATGCTGGGCCCATGCCAGGCAATTACTTGCCCTTCTTCACCCGCTGGATCAGCCGCTTTCTTTTGTGCACCTGACGTGGCGTCAGTGTGTTGCGCTTGCCGGAAAACGGATTGTCATCCGAACGCAACTGGATGCGCACCGGCGTGCCTTTCAGCTTGAATGCCTCACGAAAAGTGTTCATCAGATAGCGCCGGTAACCATCCGGCAAATGCTCGGTCTGGTTGCCATGGATCACGATCACGGGTGGATTGCGGCCACCCTGGTGCGCGTAACGCAACTTGATGCGACGACCCCGCACCAGCGGCGGCTGATGCTGTTCGATGGCCTTTTCCAGTACGCGCGTCAGTTCAGGTGTTGGCAACTCGCTCATGGCAGCGTTATAGGCAGCCACTACCGAACCCATCATTTCACCCACACCCGTGCCGTGGCGTGCCGAAATGAAATGCAGGTAGGCAAATTCCAGGAACGGAAAACGCGCGTCGATACCGGCGCGAATCTCATCACGCTTGTCCATGGGAATGTTGTCCCACTTGTTCACGGCAATAATCAAGGCACGGCCGCGTTCGGTCGCCATACCGAACAAGGCGGCATCCTGTTCAGCGACTGTGTCATGCGCATCAACAATACCGATCACCACATTCGCGGAATCGACTGCTTGCAGCGCCTTGATGATGCTGAATTTCTCCAGCGCCTCTTCCACCCTGGCCTTGCGACGTATGCCGGCAGTATCGATCAAGGTGAACTTTTGATCATTCCGCTCAAACGGCACATCGACGGAATCGCGCGTGGTGCCGGGCATATCAAACGCCACCAGTCGTTCTTCACCAATCAGACGATTGATCAGTGTGGACTTGCCCACATTGGGTCGACCAATCACTGCGACACGAATGCTGTCGCGATCATCCGGCAGTTCGTTGACGCTGGATTCAAAACCCTCCAGCGCCGCTTCCATCAGGTTTTTCAGGCCCGAACCATGAGTCGCCGAAACCGCCATTGGTTCGCCCAGACCCAGCTGGTGAAAATCCGCACCCGCTGCAAAGCCTTCCTGCCCTTCGGCTTTATTGACCACCACGATGCAGGACTTGCCGCTGCGCCGGATCAGTTGCGCGACGAAATGATCCACCGGCGTACAACCCTGACGTGCATCCAGAATCAGCAGAACGCGATCTGCCTCTTCCATGGCGCGCAGGCTTTGCTCGGCCATGAGCTTTTCCACCCCATCGGCGCCCGGCGTCAGGCCACCGGTATCAACCAGGATGCAGGGTTGGAAATCGGACTTGGTGTAGCCGTATTTGCGATCACGGGTGAGGCCCGGCAAGTCAGCCACCAGCGCATCACGGGTACCCGTAAGCGTATTGAACAACGTGGACTTGCCGACATTGGGTCGGCCAACCAGAGCAATGACGGGGAGCATAGGATCTTCTGTAGGTCGGGTGCCGCACCCGACATTTGATGAAAGCCGGGTGCGGCACCCGGCCTACATTAAAGCGTCAGCCCTTCGGCCTGGTTTCAAACGCAATCAATTTGCCGCTGTCGGTCTGAACATAAACGCGGCCATCGGCCACGATCGGTGCGTTGGTAATACGCTCACCATCGGTCTTGGCGCGCGCCTGCACGGCGCCATCGACCTTGCTCAGCCAGTGCAGATAGCCTTCGTAATCGCCCACCACAATGGAATCAGCCACCGCAACGGGCGCGGTCAGGCCACGATGCAACAACGCCGACTGCTGCCACTGCTGATTGCCATCGTTGCGGCGCAATGCATTGATTTCACCCCGGGCCGTACTCAGATACAGCACGCTGTCATCCAGACCGAAGCCGCGATAGCTCGACGCATCCTGTGACCACCAGACCTGGCCGTTATCCATGCCCAGCATGGCCACCTTGCCCTGATAGCCGGCGACGTAAACATCCCGACCGGAGATGGCCGCCGCCGCATCAATGTCAGCCAGCCTATCCAGATCCGTACGGCCTGTCGGCGTATCCACCGCCACGTTCCACAGCACATCGCCAGTGCTGATTTCAATCGCGACCAGACGACCATCATCAAATCCGCTCACCACCGCGCCATCGGCTGCTACGGGCGGCGCAGTGCCACGCAAACTCAGATCAGGCACCGTGCCTTCAAAGGTCCAGCGCACCGCACCATCACTGGCGTTCAAAGCCTGTAGCTGACCATTCACGGTGCGCACGATCACTGTATTGTTCGCGACGACTGCGCGGGTGAGCATTTCACCGGATAACTGATGCCGCCACTTCTGCTTGCCATCGGCCATAGCCAGCGCCACCAGTTCACCATCCACGCTGCCCACTACCACCAGCCCCTCACCCACGGCCGTACCACCGGACAATTCCAGTCTGGTCTTGACGCGCCATACGTTCTTGCCAGTGTCGGCAGCGACCGCCAGCACTTCGCCCTTGTGGCCGGCGGCATACAACACACCATTCACCACCACGGGTTGCAGACCGAGACGCAGGTGATCGCCGCCGCCGCCCAGCGAACTGCTCCATAGCTTGCGTACCGTCAACACGGGGTCGATATCCACCAGCTCGGCCGGCACATTCACAGCCTTGCTGTTGTCACAACCGGCCAACACACCCAGAGTGGCGGCGATCAACGCAAACGTGTACCCGAATTTGTGCCAGTTCATGGCGCACCCGCCCCAGCCACCGTCACGGCGGCGTCTGCACCCAGTTCAACACCGAGGTCAGCCAGCTTCAATCTGAGCAGTGAAGTATCCGCACTGCCCGCCGCATTGGCAGCCAGTGCAGCCTGATATTCCTTGATGGCGCCGGCAGGATCCTGCCGTGCATACAGCGCATCACCGCGCACTTCCTGCATCTGCGCAGCGAATCCGCCCGCCTTGCTGACGTCGAGCAAGGTCAACGCATCATCGTATTTCTTCTGCTCGATCAGCACGCGCGCCAGCCGCAAGCGGGCAATCATGGCCAGCTCGGGATCTTTGGTGTTGCTCATCACGCCACGCAGCGCTGCTTCAGCGCCGGCGAAATCATTGGTATCGACCGCGTACTGCGCCTTCAACAACTGCGCCTGCAGGGAATAGGGAGTGGCCTGGTACTTGTCGGTCAGATCCTTGAACAACGTTTCTGCCTTGCTCTTGTCAGTCACCGCCAGGGTTGCATACTCGTTCAACGCCGCTGAAGCCGCTTCGGCGCGTTGCAGCACGAATCGCTGGTAGTACTGATAACCCAGCAACAGGGCAATCCCCAGCACCACGCCGGACAATACCCACGCCCAGTTCTCTTTCCACCAGAGTTTGAGTTCCTCGGCGCGTTCGTCATCCGTCAGATATTCGTCAGCCATTTCCTGCAACTCTCTATCAATGTAGGTCGGGCATCAGCCCGACATGCATGTAGTCAGGCTGATGCCCGACCTACATAAAACCAATCAGTCACACAGCTCCATCACACCGACAGACGCTGTTGTAATTCCCCAGCCAACTGCGCCCAGGCCACTTGCGTCTGTGGTTCATCGACGCGCAGGTTCTTCAGACCAGCCACCTGCTGTTCGGTTTCACTGTCGCCCAGAATCACGGCAAATCGCGCACCGCTCTTGTCGGCGCGTTTCAGCTGCGATTTGAAGCTGCCGCCGCCGCAGTTGGTTTCAATACGAACCGACTCAATTCCTATTGCGTAGGCGCTCAACCAACGCCAGCCCGGCAGCTTCGGCTTAATTTCACCGACCAGCGCCACATATACATCCGGCTGTGTGCCCTGCACCTGAATGCCCTGCGCTTGCATCAGACCAATGATGCGTTCTTCGCCGAGCGCCCAGCCCATGGCCGGCGTCAGCTCACCACCCAGTTGTGCAACCAGACCATCATAACGACCGCCCGAGCACACTGCATCCTGCGACCCCAGTTCCGTAGTGACCCACTCGAACACGGTACGCGTGTAGTAGTCCAGCCCGCGCACCAGGCGTGGATTGACCACGTAGCTGAACACCTGCTGAATCAAGATGATGCCGCAGAGTCCTGAAATGCACGGCAGATTCTGCATCGAGATAATCGGTCAGCAATGGCGCCTTGGCGACCAGCTCGGCCATGGCTGGATTCTTGGTGTCGAGAATGCGCAGCGGGTTGCCTTCCAGTCGACGCAGGCTGTCTTCATCCAGCTGATCTTTGTGGGCGCTGAAATACTGGCGCAACGTGTCGCGATACACCTGACGCGACTCGGGCGTGCCGAGTGAGTTGATATTGAGCTGCAAACGCTGAATGCCGAGGCGCTGCCACAGACGCGCCGTCATCAGTATCAGTTCGGCATCCAGATCCGGCCCGGCATAACCGAACGCCTCCACGTCAATCTGGTGGAACTGGCGATAACGCCCTTTCTGGGGACGCTCGTGCCGGAACATGGGTCCGTTGGTCCAGACTTTCTGACGCTGGTTGTGCAACAGACCATTGGCAATCATGGCGCGCACCAGCCCAGCGGTGGCTTCGGGACGCAGCGTCAGTGAATCACCACTACGATCCTCAAAGGTGTACATCTCTTTTTCGACGATATCGGTAAGCTCGCCGATGGAACGCTTGAACAGACTTGTGCTCTCCACCAGCGGCACGCGGATTTCCTGAAAACCATACTCGGCAAACAGGGTGCGAGCCGTGGACTCCAGATGCTGCCACCAGGCGATATCCGCAGGCAGGATGTCGTTCATGCCACGAATGGCCTGCAGCTTGCTCTCGATACTCAACTCAAACTCCGGGAAATCATCAGGGTGCAATCGTGCCGTTGGCGTTCACCACGAAACGCGCGACATTGCCTTCGATGCGGCTGGCTGGCACCACGAGTTCTCTCGAATTGACTCGCACCGTCACTGCGCTGGCAGAGCCGAGTACGACCCGCACCGGTGGCCGCGCGTTGACTGAACGTTCGCTGCCGGTGGCCACCGTCTCATATAGCACCTGCTGATTGTTGACGTCATAAGCCTCGGCCCACGAATCGGTGCCGAATCTGAAAGTCAGTTGCAACTGGCCGGCTACCGGCGCCAGAGGGCCGGCAGCCCCTTGCAGCGTTGCGTCAGGTGCTGCAGGCAGTGATTCCAGCGGCGAAACCTCAGTAAAGTTCTCCACTTGCACGCCGTCCTGCAGTCACACCCACATTGGCCTCCTCGCCCGGACTGCGCATGTTCCACAAACTCGCTGCAGCGGCCAGCACGACCAGCCCCAGCACCACCCACAACACCCAGCGCGGCAACAGTCGTCGTGTTTCAGGAATCGTGCCCAGTGATGACGGAACCGGGTCCACGGCAACCCCTGCACCGGTACTTTCGTAACGTTGCAGCAACACGCTTTCCGGCACATTGACCAGCCGCGCGTACTTGCGCAGATAACCCCGCGCGTATACCGGCGCACCCAGCACCGCGAAACGTCCGGCTTCAATGGCTTCAATCTTGCGCACGTCCAGATTCAGCTCCTTGGCCACCTGCTCAACAGGAATGGACGCCTGCTCGCGCGCCGATTTCAGCCAGGCGCCGGGATCCATCGCGGACGGCTTCGGTGTCTCAGTAGTCTGGTTCATGGCGGATCTTTATTTCTTCTTCTCAGTCTCTAACAGCGCCTTGGCCTGCACTGAGGTAATGAACCCGGCCTTCAGGCGGCGTGCATACTCGGCGGCGGCGGCGGGATTATCCAGTGATTTTTCAATGCGGTAGCCCAGCCACAGCGATTCAGCGGTAGGGTTGCTGACTTGCTGGAAACGTTCCAGAAATGCCCGTGCGGGCAGAAAATTGTTCGCTGTGAATTCGAGACCCGCCATCTGCATCAGCGCCGAAGCAAACTTGGGGTTGGTGGCCAGCGACTTGCGGAAATGCTGTTCGGCCAACTCATTCTTTCCCGCATCCAGCGCGCAGTTGCCAGCATTGAGCCAGGCCGCTTCGGGCGTCTTGTACAGAGGATTGGCCGCCGCCTGCAGCGCCAGTTGTTCGCCCTTGGTGTGATCGCCCTTGCGGCACAGGAACACGGCATAGGCGTTGAGCGCCTCACCATTACTGGCATCAAGTGCGACGGCGCGACTGTAATACTGATCCGCCTGACGCGGTTCGTTCAGACGTTCGTACAACATACCCGCCGCCATGTGGGTCTGCGCATTCTTCGGATTCTGTTGCAGTGATCGATCCAGCTTGTCCTTCGCCTGGGACAGGTTGCCCTGCTGGAAATATTCGATGCCTAGTTGCAGGTTGTAGGCGGCAGCGGTCTCGTCATTACTCTTCGCCCCCCTGGACGAGTACTGTGATTCGGAACTGACGCAGCCAGTCAAAAGCAACCCGATAGCGAGAGCAGATACAATTGATTTCAGATAGTTACGACTCATACTTGCGCCACCACTGAAATAAGTTTTGACCCCAATCGCACCGTGGTGCGGTTCTGTACGCGCCCCACCAGCTGGCCACAGGCAGCATCGATGTCGTCGCCCCGGGTACGTCGCGTCGTGGCAATGACGCCATGCGCATTCAGGTAGTCACGGAAGCGGGAAATCACTTCGGCAGGTGAACGCTTATAGCGTGTATCCGGGAAGGGGTTGAACGGAATCAGATTCACCTTGGCCGGCTTGTGCTTGAGCAAGGCGACCAGTTCACGGGCATGTTCAAGCTGATCGTTCACACCATCCAGCATTACATACTCAAAGGTGATGCTGCGGGCATTCTGGCGTTGCAGATAATGCCAGCAGGCATCCAGCAACTCGGCGATCTTGTGTTTGCGATTGATCGGCACCAGCTCATCACGCAGCGCATCGTTCGGCGCGTGCAGCGAAACCGCCAAGGCACAGTTGGTTTCTTCGGCCAGCTTGATCATCTGCGGCACCAGCCCGGAAGTACTGACCGTGACTCGACGGCGGGAAATATCAAAACCCAGATCGTCCATGAGGATTTCCGCAGCGGGCACCACATTGCGATAGTTGGCCAACGGCTCGCCCATGCCCATGAAAACCACGTTGGTGATCAGGCGTTCGGCGGTGTCAGTCGACGCGGGTTGATCGCCGCGTATTTCACGATTCGCCAGCCACACCTGGCCGACAATTTCAGCAGCGGTGAGATTGCTGTTAAAGCCCTGTTGGGCCGTCGAGCAGAAGCTGCAATCCATGGCGCAGCCCACCTGACTGGAGATACACAAGGTGCCTCGGCCCGGCTCAGGGATGTAAACCATTTCAATAGCTTGCGGAACATTGTTACTACGATCTACATTCAATAGCCACTTGCGCGTGCCATCCGTGGAGTGCTGACGCAGGGTCACTTCCGGCACACGTACTTCGGCAATGAGCTTGAGCCGCTCACGAAAAGCCTTGGCCAGATCGGTCATTTCGTCGAAGTCACCGACCGCGCGCTTGTACAGCCACTTCATCAACTGGCGCGCGCGGAACGGCTTCTCACCCATATCGGCGACAAATACTTCCAGCTCGCTACGCGTGAGACCCAGCAGGTTCACACGTTCGACCGGAGCGGCGATGTCGTTCAACAGGGTCATTCGTTACTACTTCCTGAACTCAGTTCAGGCGCGCGGGCAGAGATCAGAGCCCGCGAAGAAGAAGGCGATTTCAATCGCGGCATTCTCGACGCTGTCCGAGCCATGCACTACGTTTTCTTCGATGCTGCTGGCAAAGTCCGCACGCAGGGTGCCAGGGGCGGCCTTCTTCGGATCGGTCGCGCCCATCAGGTCGCGGTTCTTCAGCACAGCGCCCTCACCCTCCAGAACCTGGATCAGCACCGGGCCGGAAGTCATGTACTTGACCAGATCCTTGAAGAACGGACGCTCGCGGTGCACGCCATAAAAGCCTTCAGCCTGCGCCTGACTCAAATTAAGCATGCGGGCGGCCACAATCTTCAGACCGGCTTGTTCGAAACGCTGCAACACGGCGCCGATCAGATTCTTGCGCACGCCATCCGGCTTAACTATCGAGAAAGTACGTTCAATCGCCATGAAATCAACCTCAGGCCATCTGGCCACTACTTACGTTAGAAACAAAGCTAGCCGACCGACTCGCAAAAAGTCGGTCGGCAGTGAATTTGGAGGCGCGGAGTGTACCGGCGTAAGCCAATACCGGCAAGAAAATGAGTCGGGACAGGGGCTTAGTTTGATTTATTAAGTCCGACCAGAAAGCCTAGGACCTGTTAACACTGTGGTCAGGTCAATTCCACCGGCCTGATGCCATGGGTACGAATGCCATTGGCATTACGCTGCGCCTTGGCCTGGTACAGCAACCGGTCAACCGATTGCAGCAGGCGTCCCAGATTGCTTTCGTTGGGCGGAGCCACGCCAAAACCGATACTGATGCCGCAGGCGAGCTGGTTGTCGTGAAACCACTGGTCCACGCCCGCCTGGATGCGCTCCACGATCACCTGCGCCTGCGGCAGCTCCACATCGGCGAGCAGGATAACGAACTCATCACCGCCGTAACGCGACACCAGGTCATTGTTGCGCAACATGGTTCTGAGGATGGTCGCGATCCGCACCAGCACGCGGTCACCTTCGGAATGTCCATGCAGGTCATTCACCGTCTTGAAGTTATCCAGGTCCGCAAAAATCACCACCGGCTTCCTGTTTTCACCCTGACGCTGCACGAACCAGGCCTCCGCCGCTTCGGTCAAGCCGCGCCGATTGAGCAGCCCGGTTAATGGATCAGTGCGACTCACCAGCTCGGAACTGTGGCGTGAGTGTTCCACGCGGCGCATCAGGATGAAGGCATAGACCACGATGATTGCCCCGAACAGGCAGAGGAACAGCGTACCGGCCCCCAGCTCCATATCCAGATGTGCATGACGAATTGCCATGGCCGTTACGCCGCCAATCAGTGTGGCAAACATGGCTTCGGCAAAAAACCGCACGCCGTAACGCATGCCATTGCCGAGCACCACGATGATGAATGCCACCATCGACGGCGGAATGAGATTGGGATCATTGGCGACACACAGCGCCACCATGAAGATGTCTTCCCACAAGGCCCAGCGAAAGCGGAAGGGCGAGACCGGTCGCCGCCAGGCATGGATGAAGTTGGCGCTGTTGATACACAGGTACAGGATCAGCGCCGTATTGAGCTGAGCAGCTGACAGCCAGATGGGGCTGAATTCACGATTTAAGTTGAAAAAGACCAGCGCCAGCAATGCGAACAGATAGCGCGTCAGGAACTGGATAGCCTGTTCCTGGAAGGATGGCAAACGAATGCCCGTGACAAACCAGGGTTCGGCGCCTGTCTCAGGCACACGTCGCCGATCGCTGCTGGAGTTCGGGTCGGTACGACGGCGTCCGGACATGGGGTCGTTTTCCCTGCTGCTGGTTGCTGTTGTGTTTGTTATGAATCAATCATGCGCGGCAACCGCCGCAGGCGTCATACCGTGAAACTCTCGCCACAGCCACACTCACCCTTCACATTCGGGTTGCGGAACTTGAAAGCTTCATTCAATCCCTGCTTGACGAAGTCCACTTCTGTGCCATCGATGTAACCGAGGCTATCCTGATCAACAATGACTTTCACACCCTGCTGCTCGAACACCCGATCAGTATCCGTAATTTCGTCGGCGTAATTCACCACGTAAGCATAGCCCGAGCAGCCGGTTTTCTTGATGCCCAGGCGCAGACCGACGCCATGCCCGCGACTATGCAGGAAGTTCTTGATGCGTTCGGCAGCAGCGGCAGTCACTGAAACGGGCATGTGCAGGGAAACTCCATGTGAGCAACTGATTTCGATGCTAGTCATACTACCCGCTCAGGGCAAGCAGGAATCGCGTGTTTACCGACTTGCTTCTTTATTGAGCTGTCACTGTTTGCGCCCCGCCCCTTTCCCGAACGTGACGAAGACGCCAGCACCGGTCTGTGCTTCGATTTCCGGGGGTTTAAGTTGCGCATCCGCTGGTGGAACACGCGCAAGCTGATGAAAAAGAAAGTCAAAATCCGGGCACCAGCATCAATCTCAGACCAATCCGGTCAATTGCGTCACCACTTCTTCCAGCACCAGCAACCGCGAACGTTTGGTGGCGGGCACCACCAACTCGACTTCTGCCTCACGCCAGCGCCAGTGCGACAACTCGTTGACTGGGCGACCTTCCAGCCATTGCGCCAGGCTTTCACAGGCAGCGAGAAAATGTGGGCAACCGTAGGCCTGGAACCTGATGGTTTGCATGCGCGCATCACGCACTTCGATGAACAATGTGACGGATGCGCCCCGTTCACGAGAACCTGCCGAAGCGCTCAGCACTATTGGCATCTGCGTAGGGGCGGCTCGCGAGCCGCCCGCTCTTGATTCGGTTGCACAAGAGGGCGGCTCGCGAGCCGCCCCTGCAGCAAGCAAACCCGCATGTTGCAGATGGACAAACAACTCACGTACGCGCGGGCTATAGCCGAACTCGGCAGCGGGGCTCAACACCTCCATTACGGCTGGGCCACCGCGCGCAAACGCGGCACTTCACGCTGAATCAATTGCAAAGCCGCAGCCACTTCCGCTTCGGTGCTGAAGCGCCCCAGGCTGAAACGCAAGGAACTTTGCGCCAGTTGATCGCTGCGACCCAGCGCACGCAACACGTATGAGGCTTCATCAGATCCCGTCGAACACGCCGCACCGGCGGAGAGGGCGAGATCATTCAATGCAAACAGCAGGCTCTCGCCTTCCACATCATGAAACGCGACATTCAATATACCGGCCAGTCGCTGCGTGGCGTGACCATTGAGCTCAACACCACCCAGCTGTTGCAGTCCGGCCCAAAGTCTGTTGCGCAGTAACTCAATACGCGCGTTGTCAACATCACGTTCCGTCAGTGCCAATTGCAGCGCCAACCCAAAGCCTGCGATCTGATGCGTAGCTTGAGTCCCTGCCCGCAAACCAAACTCATGACCACCACCCATGATCTGGGCCTCAAGACCCAGCACCGGCTGACGACGCACAAACAACGCACCAATTCCTTTCGGCCCATAAATCTTGTGCGCGGTACAGGACAGCAGATCAATGTTCATGGCCTGCACATCTATGGGCAGCTTGCCGGCGCTTTGCGCCGCATCGACATGAAACAGGACATTACGTTCGCGGCAGATAATTCCAATCGCCGAAATATCCTGAATCACGCCCGTTTCATTATTGACGTGCATCAATGACACCAGAATGGTCTGCGGCGTAATGGCTTCGAGAACCTGTTCCGGATGCACGATGCCCTGCGCATCCGGCTTGAGATACGTGACCTTGAAGCCCTGCTTTTCCAGCCGCTTCAAGGGTTCCAGCACCGCTTTGTGTTCGGTACGCGACGAGATGAGGTGGTTGCCGCGCTCACCCTGAAACCTGGCCACGCCGAACAACGCCAGATTGTCTGACTCCGTTGCGCCCGAGGTGAACACGATGCTGGCCGGCGTCGCGCCCAGTGTTTTGGCAACATGCAGCCGCGCCTGCTCAATGACTTCACGCGATTGACGGCCATAAGCATGCGTCAACGACGCAGGATTGCCCTGCAACAGTGGCTGCGTCAGACAATCCATCATGCGCTGCGCCACGCGCGGATCAACTGGCGTGCTGGCGGCGTAGTCGAGATAGATCGCTTTCTGTTGGCTCATGGCTTCACCACTGACGACTCGTCACGCGCTTCCTGCACCGCCGTAAGAATGCCGCGCAAAATCCGCATTTCGTTCTGATCAACCTGTGCGCGATTGAACAGACGTCGCACCCGCGACATCAGATGACCGCTGCTGGTGTGATCACGAAACTGGGTGCCTGCCAACACTGTTTCCAGATGCTGATAGAAGCGCTCCATATCGAGTTGCGAAGCCAGAGGTTCTTCGCGCTCAATTGTCGGCACTGCATCCCGCGCAGCCAGTCGCAGTTCATAAGCAATGATCTGCACCGCCATGGCGATATTCAGCGAGCTGTACACATCACTGGTGGGAATGGTCACCAGATGCCCACACAATGCCAGTTCAGTATTGGTGAGCCCGGTACGTTCAGTACCAAACACCAGCGCCACGGCATTGCCCTCGCGCGCCTTGCTCACTACCAGTTGCGCGCATTCGCGTGGCTCGATGGCTGTGAACGGGATGTGCCGTTGCCGGGCACTGGTGCCAATCACCAGACCACAGTCCGCTACTGCGGTTTGCATGTCCGCATGCACCACGGCACGGTCCAGCAGATCATCTGCCCCCGATGCGCGGGCAACCGCCTCCGGATGCGGAAACTCGCGCGGCTTGACCAGATGCAGTTCACGCAGCCCCATATTCTTCATGGCGCGCGCCACCGCCCCGATGTTGCCGGGATGGCTGGTTTCCATCAAAACGATGCGGATGGGCAGATTCAGTTCGGTCATTACAGTAAAACAGGCGTGACAAATAGGGTTGCGCTGCTATTCTAGCCGCCCTTTTCCGGGTGCCGAGCCGAAATTTGGCCTGTTTACCCGAGCTCTTTACTTTCAGTTGGTTCCGCCTGCCCCATGCAGGCCTGATGCAGAGGTATGACATGCAGCACCCCATGCTCAACATTGGTATTCGCGCCGCACGCAAGGCGGGCGATCAGATCATGCGCAACATGAACCGCTTGCACCAACTGGAAGTCCGCCGCAAGGATCGCAATGACTTTGTCACCGAAGTCGATCTGCGCGCCGAAGCCGATATTATCGAAGTCATCCGCAATTCCTTTCCGGATCACGGCATCCTGGCCGAGGAAAGTGGCCGCACCGACAGCAAGCATGGCCTCAAGAACGCCGATGGCCACGACGAATTCGTCTGGATCATCGACCCACTGGACGGCACCACCAATTTCATTCACGGTTTTCCGCAGTTTGCCGTGTCCATCGGACTGCAACGACGTGGTCGTATGGAATGCGCCGTCATTTACGATCCGCTCAAGCAGGAATTGTTCACCGCCGCACAGGGCGATGGCGCCCGGCTGGATGACAAACGCATCCGCGTCAGCAAGCAGGTCACGCTGGACGGCGCACTGATCGGCACCGGCTTTCCGTATCGCGCCAACATGCAGTGGCTGGATGCTTACATGGACATGTTCAAGGTACTCACCCAGCAAGCCGCCGGCCTGCGGCGTCCCGGTGCGGCGTCACTGGATCTGGCCTATGTCGCAGCGGGTCGTCTGGATGGCTTCTGGGAGCTGGGCCTCGCGCCCTGGGATACCGCTGCGGGTAAATTGCTGATTACCGAAGCCGGCGGCCTGATCAGCACGCTGGGCGGCGGCGAGTACGAACATCAAGGTCATATCGTCGCCGGCACGCCCAAGGTACATGCGGCATTACTGGAAGCCATCGCGCCATTTGTGCCGGCGGATCTTCGGTAGGAATGAGAAGTTAACGAGCAGGTTGGTATCGCACCAACGTGTGTCTTGTTGCAGGTATCACGCTAACGTGTGATACACCTTCTGCACGTCGTCGTCCTGCTCCAGTTTGTCGATCAGTTCCAGCGCTTCGGTGGACTGCGGCTCTTCCAGTTCAGTGGGCACCTGACAGACGAATTCAGACTCGGCTGACAGCGGTGTGATGTGGCGCTCTTCCAGCGCCTTTTGCACCTGACCGAAGTCGGCGAAGGCACAGCGCACCACCAGTTGTGGCTCGCCTTTTTCACCCGTGCTCTCACCCATTTCTTCCAGACCGTGATCAATCAGGTACAGCTCCAGATCGTCCTGATCAATGCCTTCGGGATTGAGACGGAACACGCCCATGTGCTTGAACTGGAATGACACGCTGCCGGTAGCGCCCATGTTGCCGCCGTATTTGTTGAAGATGTGGCGGATGTTGGCCACGGTGCGGGTGGGGTTATCCGTCGCACACTCCACCAGCAAGGCCACGCCATGCGGCGCATAACCTTCGTAGTACAGCACTTCGTAGTTGGTGGCGTCCTTGCTGGTAGCGCGCTTGATGGCGGCATCAACCTTGTCCTTGGGCATGTTGAGCGCGCGCGAGTTCTGGATGACGCGGCGCAGGGCCGGATTGGAACTCGGGTCGCCGCCGCCGGTGCGTACGGCAATGGCAATTTCCTTGCCGATGCGCGCAAAGCCCTTGGCCATGCGGTTCCAGCGCGCGAACATTGCGTGCTTTCTGACTTCAAAAATACGACCCATGATGAATCTCTAAAAAATTGTCACTTCATTTCCGTCATTCCCGCGCAGGCGGGAATCCAAGACGAAAACGTTCTTTTTAATTAACTGGATTCCCGCCTGCGCGGGAATGACGAACTCTGGAAGTTTCGAGGCGCGGATTCTACACGCGTCGCTCCGGAGTGAGAACGTTCAAGACAGACTGAATTCATCTGCATCCAGATGTGCGGGAAACTTGTGACGAAACGCCTGCAGCTGCGCATGACTAAGTGTCACGCTGCCCTGCCAATCCTGCTGCGGGCGCTTCGAGCAGCGGCCGGCCCATGAAATCCAGCACCACGCTGTCACCGCTGTAGGGCACGCCCTGCCCATCATCGCCCACCCGATTGACGCCGATGCAATAGCTGAGATTCTCGATCGCACGCGCCTTGAGCAAAGTTTGCCAGGGAAAACGACGCACGGCGGGCCAGTTGGCCACATAGATCAGCAGGTCATAGTCCAGTCCGGCACGACGTCGGCTCCACACCGGAAAGCGCAGGTCATAACAAATCAGCGGGCACACTCGCCAGCCCTGCAATTCCACCAGCAACGGCTGCGAACCCGCTGCGTAGTGCTCGTGCTCATGCCCCATGCGAAACAGATGACGCTTGTCGTAGCACTCATACGTGCCATCCGGTCGCACCCAGTACAGCCGATTGCAGAATTTTCCGGCAACCTGCACAGCCACACTGCCGGTAATCACCGCTTGCAGTTGCGCCGCGTGCTCACGCAGCCAGTGCAGAGTCGGGCCATCAGCCGGTTCCGCGACGCGCTCAGGCTGCATGGTAAAGCCCGTAGTGAACATCTCGGGCAACACGATCAAGTCAGTGCTGCCGGCCAGCGGACTCAGGCGCTGCGCGAAGCGGGCACGATTGGTCGCCGCATCCTGCCAGGCCAGATCGGCCTGAATCACCGTGACATTCAGATCCTGCATAAACGCTCCGCAGCACTGACCAGTGTTTCTTCACGTTTGGCAAAGCAGAAGCGCAGATAACGATAACCGGGCGGCCTTGCACAGAAAGGCGACAGCGGAATCGACGCCACGCCGTGTTCGCGCAGCAAGCGCTCGGCAAATTCGTTATCCGGCTCATCCGAAATGGCGCTGTAATCGAGTAACTGAAAAAAACTGCCGGCCGTTGGCTGCCATGAGAAACGCGAGCCTTGCAACAGACCCAGAAAAAAATCACGTCTGGCCTGATAGAACGCGCTGAGTTCCGCAGCATGACCTGGCGCTGCCTTGAGAAACTCGGCAATCGCCCATTGCAGTGGATGCGCAATCGAGAAGGTGTTGAATTGATGCACCTTGCGCAGCTCACGTGTCAATGCGGCGGGCGCCAACGCATAACCCACCCGCCAACCGGTGGCATGCAGCATCTTGCCGAACGAAAACACACTAATGCTGCGCTCACGCAATTCGGGATGGATCTGCATACTGCAGTGCTGACCGCCATCAAATATCATGTTGGCGTACACCTCATCACTGAGCACGACGATCTGCGTATCACGCACCAAGGCCGCCAGTTGCTCCAGATCATCACGCTGCAATACTGCGCCGGTGGGATTATTCGGACTGTTGATGATGATCATGCGGGTGCGCGCATTGATGGCTTCGCGTACCCGTTGCCAGTCGATATGCCAGCCAACGGACGAGTCAGGTTGCATCAGCGGGATGTGTACAGTACGTGCACCACACAGGGTAATGGCGGGTTCATAGGAGTCATAGGCCGGATCGAACACAATGACCTCATCGCCTGCCTGCACCAGAGCATGGATACTCGAGAACAGCGCTTCGGTGGCGCCCAGTGTCACGGTGACTTCGTCGGCAGGATTCACCGTCCATCCCCGCGCCCGTGCTGCGCCTGCGATCTGTTCCCTGAGCGCTTCGGTACCTCCCATCGGGGCGTACTGATTCGCACCCGATTCAGCGGCACGCGCCAGCAACGATCGCAGCAATTGAGGCGGCTCGTAATCCGGAAATCCCTGCGCCAGGTTGATGGCGCCCAGCTCGCGGGCACGCTGGCTGACCACCGTAAAAATCGTGGTGCCTACCTGGGGCAACTTTGATGAAGGAACGAACATGTTCTGGCCTGCAGAAACGGGTACGCCATCTTATGGCCTGTATTCAAACTATTCCAACGCTGCAATGGATGTGGTCGGACTGAGCAGCGACACAAACACCCGGAATTCTGTCGATCAGCGGTTTTGCAAATGAATCACCGCTGGATTCCGGGTAGAATGCGGCCTGCGTTTCAGGGACACAATACCGACAACCATCGACGCTGAGGGCATTCACCGTGAGCAGATTCGAAGACCAGAAACTGAAAATCAAGACCGAATCCGGATTCATCGCCGCGCTGGACCAGAGCGGTGGCAGCACACCCAAGGCGCTGGGTCTTTATGGCGTGAAGCCGGATGCCTGGACCGATGAAGAAGACATGTACCGCGTCGTGCACGAAATGCGTACCCGCATCATCACCAGCCCGGCCTTCACCGGCAAGCGCCTGATCGGCGCCATCCTGTTTGAAAACACCATGGATCGCGACATCAAGGGCAAGTCCACTGCGGATTACCTGTGGGAAGACCGGAACGTAGTGCCCTTTCTGAAAGTCGACAAGGGCCTGGAGGATGAAAAAGACGGTGTGCAGCTGATGAAACCCATGCCGCAACTGGATGCACTGCTGAAGAAAGCCGTGGCCAAACATATCTTCGGCACCAAGATGCGTTCCGTCATCAAGCTGGCCAATCCAGCCGGAATTGCTGCCGTAGTCAAACAACAGTTTGAAGTGGGCAAGCAGATCATTGCTGCGGGACTGATGCCGATCATTGAACCCGAAGTCGATATCAAGTGCCCACAGAAAGCCGAAGCAGAAACGCTGCTCAAAGCCGCCATGCTGGATGAACTGAACAAACTGGGTTCGGATCAGATGGTGATGCTCAAGCTCACCCTGCCTGAAACAGACAACTTCTACCGCGAATGCATTGCGCATCCGAAAGTGCTCAAAGTCGTTGCACTGTCCGGTGGCTATTCAATGATCGAATCCAATGCCCGTCTGTCACGCAACAATGGCATGGTCGCCAGCTTCTCGCGCGCCCTGGCCGAAGGCCTGTTCGCCCAGCAAAGCGATGCCGAGTTCAATGCCAAGCTGGATTCTTCTATTGAAGCGATTTATCAGGCATCGAAGACCTGATTGCTGATGCACTCACTGTAGGGGCAGGTTTGAAACCTGCCCTCCTTGGTATCCAATGAATTGGGACGGAAGGGCGGGTTTCAAACCCGCCCCTACTGAGACTGCGTAGCAAAAACAGCTAACCAGAAACCGCCGCCGCTCGCTGCAACGCCGTACTCAGATCACGCGCCAGATCATCCCAGGCTTCAATACCGACTGACAGGCGTAACAAGCCGTCCGTAATGCCGGCAGCCTGACGCGCTTCGGCACTCATCGCGGCATGTGTCATGGTGGCTGGATGCGCGATCAGACTTTCCACACCGCCCAGAGATTCCGCGAGTGAGAACAGTTGCAGGCTTTCGATGAACTCACGCACCTGCGGAATGCCACCTTTCAATTCAAAACTCACCATGGCCCCGAATGCAGACTGTTGCTGCCTGGCCAGTTCATGCTGGGGATGCGACTTCAATCCCGGGTAGTGCACGGTCTTCACTGCCGGATGACGTGACAGCAATTCAGCAATCAACAAGGCATTCTCGCCATGCGCCGCCATGCGTGCATACAAACTGCGCACACCGCGCAAGGTCAGATAACTGTCAAACGGCGCACCGGTTACGCCCGTGCAATTGGCCCACCACACCAATTGCTCGTGCAATTCTTTGCTGGCAGCAATCACCGCACCACCCACTACATCGCTATGACCATTCAGATACTTGGTGGTGGAATGCACCACCACATCCGCACCCAGCGTGATGGGCTGCTGCCACACCGGCGACATGAAGGTGTTGTCCACCGCCAGCAACGCGCCCGCTGCATGTGCCTGCGCTGCAAAGCTGCGAATGTCAGTAATGCGCAGCAAGGGATTGCTCGGAGTCTCCACCCATACCAGCTTTGGCTTGCGTTGCATGGCAGTGGCAACGGCCTGTGCATCGCGATAGTCGACAAACACGGTTTGCAACACGCCACGTTTGTGCAATGAATCAAACAGGCGATAGGTGCCGCCATAACAATCATGGGGCGCGACCAGGACCTCATCCGGCTTGAACAACTGGCACAGCAGGTTCACTGCCGCCATGCCGGAGGAAGTGATCACCGAACCTGCCCCCTGCTCCAGCGCAGTGAGCGCTTCAGCCAACGCATCGCGCGTCGGATTCGCCGAGCGTGAATAGTCATAGGCGCGTCGCTCGCCGAAAGCCGCAAAAGTGTAGGTGGCGCTGAGATGAATCGGCGGCACCACCGCGCCATGCTGCGTATCGCTGTCGAGACCGATCCGTACTGCACGGGTGGCGGCCTGGCTATCGGGTGGCAGTTTTTGCGTCATGGTCTGTTCTCGATCGTGTAGGGGCGGTTCGCGAACCGCCCTCGCTGCAATATCAATTCCGCTATCCATGCGCTCCAGACAAGGGCGATTCGCGAATCGCCCCTACAACAAAAATCGACTAACTCAGCGCCTGCGCAAACACTTTGCGCAGCGCCGCAACTTCTTTCAGAAAAGCGTCATGTCCATATAGCGACGACAGCTCGAACAACTGCTTCGGCCCGGACAACTGCGCCAGCAATTCGCGCATATCGCTCACTGGCACCAGTTGATCTTCGAGGATCGCCACCAGCGTAGTGGGCGTGGTAATCGCCACAGGATCAACACGATGCAGGTCAATGGATTCCGACAGACACACGAACGACTCGGGTACATAGTTGGCTGCGTAAGCATCGCCCCGCGCGAACAGGTATTGCTCCACCGGAAAGCGGAAACCCTCCGCTGTACGTTCCGGTTCGCCCGAAAAACGCTGTACGAATTCTGCCGGTGATCGATAGGTTGCCATCGCCAGTGCGCGCGCCAGACGCAGACCTTCGCCGCCCTCACCACGCGCCGCCGCAAAACGGACCGCAGCACGCTGCACACTACGCCAGGCCGTGGCCATCGGATGTGTACGATGCGCGGCGCTGATCACCACCAGACGTTTGGCCAGCTGTGGTGCGCGCTCACCCATGGCCAGCGCGACCATGCCGCCGTAAGACGCACCGATCACCGCATGTAGCGAGCTGATGTTCAGATGCGCCAGCAACTGCCGCAGCACTTCCACCTGGTCGTAGGCGCTGATGCTGGGAAAGTCTTTCTGGCCATGACGCGGCCCGGTGCTCAGACCACTGCCACCCAGGAAGTCGATGCCCAGCACACGATAGTGACGCGTATCCAGCGCGCGATCCGGCCCCATGACTTCCTTCCACCAGCCCTGGGTGGTCGCAGGGTCATCGTTGGCGACCACCTGCCTGCCAGCGGAGATACCACCGATCACCAGCACAATGGGTAAATCGGCGGGGGCATGCGCCGCGCTTTCCAGCCGCCAGGCAATCTGCACATCAGTAAGTACGCCGCCAAAATGCAGCGGCAAGGGGGCGGGCAGCCTGAATTCGCCCTGCTTGAAATTCGCAATCGACATTGAAACTCGCCAGCTCCGTTCAGTGCCTGTGTGTATCAGGCGGGACTACATCCCATCGGAGCTCCTGCGGAGAACCCGCAAAGGTCGCCATGTCATCGGTATTGAAACCCGTTACCAGCCTTGGGCCAGTTACATAGCGCCTCATCTGCCGGCAACTGCTCCAGATTATTGCTAACCGGGCATTACCGCAGGAGTTGGCACCTTTCCACTGCCACTGCTGGCTTGCGTCGGTTGCCCCGGCATCAAAGGGCCTTTCCCTCCGCCGGTCTCGATGAGTGGCGTGAAGTCTACGGAGCCGGGTTGTACAGCGTCAAGCCGGGCATTGGTCGATGGCGAGCTGGCTGCAACCGGACACGGGCTTGAATGTGCAGCTGAATTGAGTGCCATCAGCGGGACTGACTTCCCGCAACACCGCGCATCCGCTAAGCTCCCGACACCCTGCGGTGCTCGATTCGCGACCCACTGTGGGCGAGCTGGTGAATTTCGCCAAGGATCGATGCCAATGACTCGTTCTGACAAGACTCCTCGCAGGCGGTCCCGCGCCACGCAAGATTCGAACGGCGCCGTCACCACCGTGATCAATTTTGTGGCGCACACCATAAACCGGTTACGCGGCAAACCCGATGATGCCTATATAAACTCGCATTTCGAACGCGAAGACATTGTGATGCGCAATCCATGGCGTGCCGTCGAAGTCATCACTGGATCCAGCAGTTGCTCAGCGAGCAAAGGCATCAAGCACAAACGGTTTCTTTGCGAACAGGCGCCGAAGCTGCCGTTACGCGGCTGCACGGAAATCCATTGTGCTTGTCACTACAAACACCATTCTGACCGCAGAGTTGGCCCAAGGCGGGCAGTTGAATCCGGTGTCTATGTCCATCTATTGTCTGCCAAGCCAATCAATACCGAACGACGCCACAGCGGCGGCAGACGCAGTACGGATGGAGTCTGAGGACCTGTTCAAAGTCCTGAGAGCCTGTTCACGATCTCGCTGAAGGGCGCAGCGGAAGTTGACCACACGCCGTCATGGCTTACGATCCCGCGCTGGCAGGAAGTCACGGAATACCTCAAAGCCCTTCCATGCCGGCACCGGCGGCGCGTAGTCAGGGCGCGGCGCGTAAACCGAATGCTCGGTCACCTGCATCTTGTGCAGGTAGCGTGGACAGTTGGGAAATATGCGTTCTGCCACCACGCTGACCACAAACACCGCGCCGGGAAACTGGCTGCATAAGGCTGGATCGGCGCTGACCATCGCCGTGCCATTCACCCGGATGCGCTTGCTGCGTTCGAAGTCGACAAACAGCAGACCCACCTGCGGATTCACCAGCACATTGCCCCAGGTGCGGTACATACCGTTGCCATCGTAGTCCGGAATCAGCAAGGTCTGCTCGTCCAGCACGCGTACAAACCCCGGCAGGCCACCCTTGTACGAGCAATCCGGGTAGCCGTGCGCATCCGCTGTGGCGACGAACAACATCGCACAGTGCTGGATGAACTCACGGTCTTCATCGGTGAAGGTGCTGTGCAGCGTCACCTCGGTCAGACGATCAGCAATCGCGCGCGTTTCACGCGCTTCCTGCAACCGGCGCATACCTTCGTGATACATGGGAACGTCGCTCATGATTGGTTCCTCGCAAAGAATTGGACAGATAGACCATGATTTTTAGACCACAGTGGCTGGAAATGTAAAGAACTGGTGTGATGGAAGCGATGATTGACTCGCACGCTGAGCTGGCAACCCCAGCTTTTCGGATGCCGGGTCTCCTCTGCGCTGCTACCCAGCCTGCGACCCTATGGCACAATGACCGCAATCCCCTTCACACGGCGGGCCACCACAATGACTACCCTTTCCTACCGCAACCGCAGCGGTCGTGTCGTGGCCATGCCCAGCTACGCCGTCACTGAAGCCCGGCACAACTTTGGCAAACTGATGCAAGCGGTTTCACGCAAAGGCGCGATTGCCATCACCCACCGCGATGAACCCGCAGCCGTACTGCTGTCGGTGACTGAATATCAATCGCTGGTTGCAACAGGTAATAACGCTCTCAAAGAGATCATTGCGGAATTCGACGCCATCCTCGCGCAAATGCAGCCAAGCGAAGTCGGTGCTGAAAGTATGTTGAATGCTGCGCCATCCACATTGAGGCGTGCTGCTCGCAGTGTGCGCAAGCAGCGCTGATGTGCCTATCCGTTCGTGCTGAGCATGTCGAAGCATTCTGAATACCCGAGGTCTTCGACCCGGCCTCACCGCAGAAGTCTGTAACCGGCTACCATGTTCATGTTTCATCGCACCTGCCTGCTTCAGAACGATCACCTTGAATTACTTCAGTTCCCTGACCCAACATCTGTCCCCAAACCAGCGCGGCGCGTTATGGATGCTCGGCTCGGCCTCGTCCTTTGTCGCCATGGCGACGCTGGTGAAATATCTCGGTGCCGACTACCCGGCATCGCTGCAACTGTTCTACCGGCAGCTGGCCGGTGTGCTGGTGGTAATACCCCTCGTCCTGCGTTCCACAACGCCGGTATTTCGCTCGCCGCGGCCCCGCCTCGTGATCATGCGCTCCGTGCTCAGCGTGTCGGGCATTACTCTGATGTTTTATTCGTACCAGCATCTGCCCCTGGCCGACGCCAACGCACTGTCATTCACGCGCGTCCTGTGGGTGGTGCTGCTGGCCGCCGTGCTGTTGCGAGAACCGTTAGGTTTGAAGCGCATCTGTTCCACACTGGCCGGCTTTGCAGGCGTGCTGCTCATTGTGAATCCCACCGGCCACGCGCTGGATCTGGCGTCACTGGCCGCTCTGCTGTCTGCCCTGCTGCTGGGCTGGTCGGTCACCGGCATCAAGTCCCTGACCAGCGATCACTCTACGATCACCATTGTGTCTCTGGCCGGCGTACTCGGCTTGGTGCTTTCCTTCCCCGCCGCGCTGCTGGTGTGGCGCTGGCCCACCGGCCATGACCTGATGCTGCTGGCGCTGATGGGTGCATTCGGCGCCATCAACCAGACCTGCTACGTCAAAGCCATGTCGCTGGGCGATGCCGGCGTCATGGCGCCCATGGATTACATACGCATGATCTTCGCCGTGCTGTCCGGCTGGTTGTTCTTTGGTGATTTACCCAGCGTTCGTACGCTGCTGGGTGCGGCAATCATCATTGGTTCGACGTTGTACATCACGTCGTTGCAGGAGGAGGAGAAGACGGGGAAGTCATCAGCCGGTAGCTGAGAAATTTTCTTCGTAAGGATGCTGCATCTACCGTCAGAATGCTGGGTACCATACTCAACCCATAACATAGACCACCTTACCAGTTGAGCATTTCAGAAACGATCGGCCAAAGAGAAGCGACCAGCAGCAGCGCCATCGTGATATTGAACAGGCGTACTGTTTTTGGATCACGCAGAAAACCACGCATTGTTGTGCCGAAAACCGCCCAGACAGCAGAGCTGGGCAAGCCCACGAAGGCGTATAGCCCACTGATCATCAGCATGGAGACAAGAAAATTCTCCGGTACCGTATAGGCGGCTATGGCGCCAAACACCATCGCCCAGGCCTTGGGGTTGACCCACTGAAATGCCGCCGCCTGTAAAAAGCTGATTGGGCGCGCCGCCGCAGCGCCCTCACCCACCGCACCTGAATTGGCAATCTTCCATGCGAGCCAGAGCATGTAAAAAGCGCCGCCATATTTCATGGTCGTATAGATGGTCGGAAAGCGCTCGAAAATCTGGCCGAGCCCGAGTCCCACCAGCAGTAACATCAGCGGAAAACCGAAATTGATGCCGAGAATATGCGGCACGGTGCGAGCAAGCCCGAAATTCACGCCTGACGCCAGCAGCATCATGTTATTCGGCCCCGGCGTCACCGAACTGACGAAGGCAAAGCCCAGGAATGCAAGGACGAGATCAAGCGACATTTATGGCTCTTACACAATTCAACATTCACACCTTCCGAATCTTCTCCATCCCACCCATATAAGGCCGCAGCACATCCGGAATCACCACGCTGCCATCTGGCTGCTGATAGTTCTCGAGCACCGCTACCAGCGCACGGCCCACCGCCACGCCGGAACCATTCAAGGTATGCAGCGGTTCGGGCTTGCCGGTTTCCGGATTGCGCCAGCGGGCCTGCATGCGCCGTGCCTGGAAGGCTTCGAAGTTGGAGCAGGAAGAAATCTCGCGATACTTCTGCTGGCCGGGCAACCACACTTCGAGGTCGTAGGTTTTGGAGGAACCAAAGCCGATGTCGCCGGCGCACAGCGCCATGACGCGATACGGCAGCTCCAGTTTTTGCAGAATTTTTTCGGCATGTGAAGTGAGTTCTTCATGCGCGGCAGCTGAATCCTGCGGGCGCACCAGTTGCACTACCTCCACTTTCTCGAACTGATGCTGGCGGATCATACCGCGGGTATCGCGACCGGCTGAGCCGGCTTCGGAACGGAAGCAAGGCGTGTGTGCAACGTAACGAATTGGCAGTTTCTCTGCTTCGACAATTTCATCGCGGACCATGTTGGTCACCGGTACTTCGGCGGTGGGAATCAGATACAGCTCCTGATCGCCCTTCAATGCGAACAGGTCTTCTGCAAACTTGGGCAACTGGCCGGTGCCGGTGAGTGAAGCCGCGTTCACCAGGTACGGCACATACAGTTCCTGATAACCATGTTCAGTGGTGTGTATGTCGAGCATGAACTGCGTGAGCGCGCGTTGCAGACGAGCGAGCTGGTTGTTAAGCACTACAAAGCGCGCGCCGGAAATCTTCGCGGCATTGGCGAAGTCGAGCATGCCCAGACCTTCACCGATAGCGACATGATCCAGCGGCGTGTAGGCAAATTCTTTTGGCGTGCCCCAGCGACGTACTTCGACATTGGCGGTTTCGTCCTTGCCATCAGGCACGCTGTCCTGCAACAGGTTGGGCAAGCCCAGCACCAGTTGATCCAGCTCGCCCTGCACGGCGTTGAATTCCACTTCCGCCTGCGCCAGCTGATTGCCGAGGTCTTCGACCTGCTTGAGCAAGGGCGCGACATCCTGGCCCTGTGCCTTGGCCTTGCCGACGGACTTGGCATTGGTGTTGCGTTCGTTGCGCAACTCGTCAACACGTATCTGCCACTTCTTGCGCTGTTCTTCCAGCGCTTGCAGTTTGGCGACGTCGAGCACGAAGCCGCGACGTCTTAGATTCGCGGCCACTTTTTCAGGTTCGGTACGGAGCAGTTTTGAGTCGAGCATGATGTGATTCGTTGTTTACTGGCTTCCCGCCTGCACGGGAATTACGCCATCCTTAATGTGTAGGGGTGGTTCGTGAACCACCCTCTTTGTCAAAGTCCGGAGGGCGGTTCATGAACCGCCCCTACAAGATCATTTCTTACGTAGCCTCTCCAGCGCCTCGGCGATCTTGATTTCCAGACCGCGCGGCACGGGACGGTAATAATGTCGTGTTGGCAGGGCATCTGGAAAGTATTTTTCGCCGGCAGCCACGGCATCGGGTTCATTGTGGGCGTAGCGATAACCTTCGCCATGCCCCAATTCCTTCATCAGCCGCGTCGGTGCATTGCGCAGGTGCAGGGGCACATCCAGCGAACCGGATTGCTTCGCATCCGCCATGGCTTCGTTGAAAGCCACATACACGGCATTACTCTTGGCGGCACAGGCGAGGAACACGACAGCCTGCGCGATGGCCAGTTCGCCCTCGGGACTGCCCAAGCGTTCATAAACTTCACAGGCTTCCAGCGCCAAGGTCAGGCCGCGTGGATCGGCATTGCCGATATCTTCTGAAGCCATGCGCAGTACGCGGCGCACGATGTATCTGGGATCGCAACCACCATCCAGCATGCGGCACAGCCAGTACAAGGCGGCATCGGGATCGCTGCCGCGCACGGATTTATGTAGCGCGGAAATCTGGTCGTAAAAGACATCGCCCTTGTTATCGAAACGGCGCAGCGTGCCGCTAGCCACTTCGTTGGCGATGCTGAATGTTAGCGCAGGGGACACCTCGCCTTGCGCCAGATCCAGCGCCAGTTCCAGCATGTTGAGCGCACGCCGACCATCACCATCGGCAGCTTTGGCGATCAACTCCAGCGCGCCAGCAGTGATTTCAAACTGGATGTTCTCGACGGATACCGCGCGCCGCAGCAACTTGAGCAACTGCGTTTCATCCAGCGCACGCAACACATACACGCGGGCGCGTGACAATAAGGCGTTATTCAATTCAAACGACGGGTTCTCGGTAGTCGCGCCAATAAACACCAGCGTGCCGTCTTCCACCCAGGGCAGAAAGGCATCCTGCTGCGACTTGTTGAAACGATGCACTTCGTCCAGAAACAACAGCGTGCGACGCCCCTGCTCTGCACGTATCGCCTGCGCCTGCTCTACAGCGGCGCGAATATCTTTCACACCCGCCATCACTGCGGACAACGCCATGAACTCGGCATCACAGCGCACGGCAATCATGCGTGCCAAGGTAGTTTTGCCGGTGCCGGGCGGACCCCACAGAATCATGGAATGCAAATGCTGTCCGTCGAGCATGCGCCGCAGCGTCTTGCCGTTGCTAAGTAAATGCTCCTGCCCCACCACCTCATCGAGCGACTGTGGCCGCAGGCGATCAGCGAGTGGGCGAGTATCGGGCATGGCGCTGCTGGAATTCATGTGCGGGCAACAAGAACCTCAAGCCAGCGCGGCCAACGACCCAGTGGCGTCAGGGACAGCAGAATGGCTGGCGCAATACCGATGACGTCAGCAATCAGATCACGCACATCCGCCTGCCGACCGAGATGCATCGCGCCTTGCAGAATCTCGACGAGTAGCCCCATGCCCAGCATGGCCAGCCCCACTTTCCAGTAACTCCGGCGTGGATAGATGCCGCAGAACCAGAAGGTGAGCAGGAAGTAGCCGAGCACATGCTCCACCTTGTCGTTCCAGCCGGGCATTTCCATGGCAGTCATTGGCATCAGACTGAGAATCATGGCCGCAATGACCGACACCCAGCCAAACACCAGCCAGAAACGACCGTAACGCAGATCAGTGAGCATCCTTACTTTCCTTTGACGTTGCCGCCGGTGTTATCGCCCGTGTTGTCGATGACATCCACCCCTTTGGGCGGAGTGAACTTGAACTGCGTATCGGCAATACTTGCATTGCGTTTGAACTGTTTGAATTGCAGCAAGGTGGTCTGGCCAAGTTTGTCAGTGAGCGACATGGCGGTCAGCTGATCCTTGCGCAACGCCAGCTGCACGCGCTTGAAGTCAGTGTCGGTGCGCCTGGGCGCAAGATTGATGATGGTCAGGCCTTCACGCTGCTCCACATTTTCAACCTCGAAGCTGTCACGAAGGTTCCCCTCACCCGACAGCAACATGGCGGGGGTGCCGCTCAACGATAAATCAGCACGGCGAATGGTCACCTGCTCCAGCTCCGGGTCATACAGCCAGATACGCGCACCATCTGAAACAATGGTCTGTGCATTGGGTTTTTGATAATCCCAGCGAAACTTGCCGGGCTTCCTGATCAGCAGTTTGCCGCTGCTCCGGTCGATGATCTGTTCGCGGCTATCGCGTACGGTTTGCGTAAAGTCGGCTTGCAGGGTATTCATACCCTTGAAGAACTGATCCAGCCGCGCGTAGCCAGAATCAATGCTGGAAACCTGTTGAGCGTGAACAACACTCACGCAGAACAACATCAGACAAAGCTTCAAGACTGAATGCATCAAATGCTTCACCAGAAAAAATTTTGATTCATTTCAACAGAACCCTCATTCCGTTCGCCCTGAGCCTGCCCAAGGGTTGTGAAGGCTCAAGAGTGCTTCGACAGGCTCAGCACGAACGGCAATAAAGGCATCATTCCTGATTAGGATTGGGCGCCAGCACTTCACGCCCACCATTGGATTGCAGCGGACTGACCAGTCCAGCGGCTTCCATGCTTTCCAGCATGCGTGCAGCGCGGTTGTAACCGATCTTCAAACGACGCTGCACATAGGAAATGGATGGCTTGCGGCTTTCCACCACAATCTTCACGGCTTCGTCGTACAGGGCATCCTGCTCGGGATCGCCGCCTTCACCGTCCTCGCCCTCCTCACCCGGCAGGCCCGGAATCGCGCCAGTGGGCCCGTCGAGAATGGCATCGATGTAAGTCGGGCCATTGGCGCTCTTGAGTGCGCCCACCACGCGATGCACTTCGGCATCGGAGACGAACGCGCCATGCACCCGCACCGGCACCGAGGTGCCCGGTTGCAGGAATAACATGTCACCATGACCCAGCAATTGTTCGGCGCCCATCTGATCTAGAATCGTGCGCGAGTCCACTTTGGCGGAGACCTGGAAGGCAATGCGGGTCGGGATATTGGCTTTGATCAGGCCGGTAATCACATCCACAGAAGGCCGCTGCGTGGCGAGAATCAGGTGAATGCCCGAAGCGCGCGCCTTCTGCGCCAGACGGGTAATCAGCTCCTCCACTTTCTTGCCGACAATCATCATCATGTCGGCCAGCTCATCGACAATCACCACGATGAACGGCATGGGTTCAAGGAACGGTACCGTCTCGATACTTTCTTCCGGGCTACGCCGCTTCAAAGCAATCGGATCGCGAATCGGTTGTTTGGCGTCCTGCGCGTCTTTGACCTTGCGATTGAAACCGGCCAGATTGCGTACGCCCAGCGCGGACATCAGTTGATAACGCCGTTCCATCTCCGCTACACACCAGCGCAGTGCATTGGCGGCCTGTTTCATGTCGGTTACCACCGGCGCCAGCAGATGCGGAATGCCTTCATATACGGAAAGCTCCAGCATCTTCGGATCAATCATGATCAGACGCACATGTTCAGCCGTAGCCTTGTACAACAGCGACAGCACCATCGCGTTCACCGCAGTGGACTTACCCGAACCCGTAGTACCACCCACCAGCAAGTGCGGCATGCGACCCAGGTCAGCCACCATCGGCGCGCCACCGATATCCTTGCCCAGCACCAGCGCCAGCGGCGAAGCCATGTCGTCATAGGCCCTGGACTTGATGATTTCGCCCAGCGTGACCAGCTCGCGTTTTTCGTTGGGAATTTCCAGGCCCACGGTAGATTTGCCGGGAATCACTTCGACAATACGCACACTGATGGTCGACAGCGCACGCGCCAGATCCTTGGCGAGATTGCTGATCTGGTTAACCTTCACGCCCGCTGCAGGCTGTAATTCGAAGCGGGTAATCACCGGGCCGGGATGCACGGCTACCACTTCAGCTTCAACTCCGAAATCACGCAGCTTGATTTCCACCAGCCGCGACATGGCTTCCAGTGCTTCAGGGGAATAACTGGCCTGATGCGTCGGCGCATCATCGAGCAGCGATAGCGGCGGCAAGTCAGTGGCTGCCACACTTTCAAACATCGGCACCTGACGTTCTTTCTCGACGCGTTCGCTCTTTTCTACCCTGGACGCAACCATTTCGATTTTGGGCGGCGCACGTTTGGCGACACGCTTCTGTTCTTCGCGCACTACTTCATTGCGCGCTTCCTTGGATTCACGACCGACCTTCTTGTCCTGTGCTTCATGCCAGCGGTTCTGCGCCCATTCAACCGTCTTCAGCACCCACTGACCGACACGATCCATGATCTCGATCCAGGACACCCCGGCGAACAGTGACACGGCGCCCAGCCATAGAGCCAGCAACAACAAGGTCGCTCCGAGAATGTTCAATGCCTGCAACAGACCGGTACCGATGATGTCGCCGAGCAGACCACCTGCTGTGTTGGGATAACCCACACTGGAGAAATGCAAGGTCGCCAGCCCGCAGCTGGTGAGCAAGGTGAGCACGAAGCCGCCGCTGCGAAATGCCAGCGATGTGCGGCTTTGGGTTTCGGCATGTTCACTGCGAAACAGCATCCAGCCGGACAGCGCCAGCATGATGGGAAACAGGAACGCCGGTCGCCCAAACAGTCCCATCAAAAAACCAGCAATACTGGCGCCCACCGGACCAATCCAGTTGGCTACCGGTCCGGGTTCACCGGTGGTGTAGAACGACGGATCGGCGGCATCAAAGCTCAGCAGCGCCACCAGCAGGATCAGCGCCAGCGCGCCCAGCACAAACAGGGCGCTCTCGCGCAATGCACGCGACACCAGACCGCTCAACCCCTTTTCCTGTGCTGCTGTACTGCTCACTCGTTCAACTCATTTATCGTGTACGTAAAAAAATCTGCAAACAACCAATCGCTATCAGACGCATGCTTGATAGCGACCTGCTCAAACCCCATATCGAACTCCAGCCAGTCGAACTCTGCAAGCTTGGCGCGCTGCTTCAGCTCGCATACCATGACCGGCCTTGATCGCAATTCCGGGCAGTCTGACAGGCCATTGAATGGGCCCGGTCATGCCGCCTGCCAGCGACATTCACTACTGGTGCTGGCCTGAAACGCTCGCGCCAGAACGACTTTGGAGTATACATGACGGCCCCTGTTCACTCGCGCTTGATCATCCTCGGCTCCGGTCCGGCCGGCTACGCGGCGGCGGTGTATGCCGCGCGCGCCAACCGCCATCCCTTGCTGATTACCGGCATGGAAGCCGGCGGCCAATTGATGACCACCACTGAAGTGGACAACTGGCCCGGCGATGCCCACGGCCTGACCGGCCCCGCCCTGATGGAACGCATGCGCACCCATGCTGAACGCTTCAATACGCAGATCGTCAATGACCACATCAACAAGGTCGATCTGTCGCAACGGCCGTTCGTACTGGAAGGCGATGCCGGTCAACTACACCTGCGATGCTCTGATCATTGCCACCGGCGCCACCGCCAAGTATCTCGGTCTGCCATCGGAACAGGAATATCGTGGTCGTGGCGTCTCGGCCTGCGCTACCTGCGATGGCTTCTTTTACCGCAATCAAAAAGTGGCGGTCATTGGTGGCGGCAATACGGCCGTGGAAGAAGCGCTGTATCTGTCCAACATCGCCGCGCATGTCACGCTGGTGCATCGCCGCGACAAACTGCGCTCGGAAAAGATTCTGCAAGATCACCTGTTCGCCAGGGAGAAAGAAGGCAAGGTGAAAATTCTCTGGAACCATGCGGTGGACGAAGTGCTGGGCGATGACTCCGGCGTCACCGGCCTGCGCATTGCGGCGACCCAGGATGGTGAAGCAACAGGCACCAAGCAAGATGTCGAGCTGACCGGCGTGTTCATCGCTGTCGGTCATGCGCCGAACACGCAACTGTTTGAAGGTCAGCTGCAGATGAATAACGGTTACCTGGCGGTGAAGTCCGGCAACAGCGGTATGGCTACGGCTTGCAGCGTACCGGGCGTGTTTGCTGCCGGTGATGTAGCCGATCATGTGTATCGTCAGGCCATCACTTCTGCCGGCACCGGTTGCATGGCGGCTCTGGATGCCGACAAGTATCTGGATCAGGTTGATGCTCATTGAGCATTTTCAATTGATATGTTGATGCTGGCTGTACCTGCCCCCTCCCTGCCCTCCCCCGCGCGCGCGGGAGGGTTGGGGTGGGGGCGTTCGAATGCGTACGAATAATCCAGCACATGACTGTCCGGGCGCTGCGTTCCATCCATGAAGTTTCTGCAACGGACTGGAACGCACTTGAGTTACACGGACAACCTTTCCTGCGTCATGAATTTCTCGCCGCGCTGGAAGACACCGGTTGCGCGTGTATCGAGACTGGCTGGACGCCACAACATCTGCTGTTGACCAACACTGCGGGACAGTTGCTCGGCGCCATACCGCTGTATCTGAAATCCCATTCCTTTGGCGAGTTCGTGTTTGATTTCAGCTGGGCGCAATCCTTTGAACGCGCCTTCGAACCACTGGGCCAGCACTACTATCCCAAGCTGTGTTCAGCCGTGCCATTCACGCCCGCCACGGGGCCGCGTTTGCTGATTGCGCGCGATACACCAGCCGATGACGTGCGACGGCAATTGCTTTGTGCATTGCAGGACCTGTGCGCGGAGCTGCAAGTCTCCAGCGCGCATGTATTGTTCCCGGATGCGGCGGACTATCGCACCTTGCAGGAACAAGGCTGGCTACCGCGTACCAGTTGCCAGTTCCACTGGTTCAATCGTGGCTATACCTGCATGGAAGATTTTCTGGCGACCTTTCGCGCCGACAAGCGCAAGAAAGCGCGACGCGAGCGTCGCCGAGTGCTGGAAGAATATGGAATTAAATATCAAACCCTCAGTGGTGCTGAGCTGAGCGCGGCGCAATGGCAAACCGTGTTTTCATTTTCGGAAAACACCTTTCATCAACATGGCCATGAACACTACCTGAGCGCCACCTGTCTGCAACGTATTGCGCAGGCGCTGCCCGATCAGGTCATGGTCAAGGTGGCTGAACATCAGGGCGAAGCCGTCGCGGCCGGCATTTTCTTTCACAGTCACGACACGCTATTTGGTCGTTACTGGGGCGCACGCGCCAACTACGACAGCCTGCACTTCGAGACCTGTTACTACCAGGGCATCGAGTTCTGCATTGAACGTGGTCTGCAACTGTTCGAGCCCGGCACGCAAGGTGAGCACAAGATCGCCCGCGGCTTTGAACCCACACTGGCGTACTCCGGTCATTATGTGCGTGAGGCACGGTTCCAGCAGGCGCTGGCGGAGCATCTGCACCGGGAGCGCGAGGCCGTGAATGGCTACGCGGCGCAGCTGCGCCAACACCTGCCTTTTCACAGGCAGCCACTGGAAGACGGATGAGTCGTAATGAGCAACCTGTTCTGGCTCAACGAAGACGATCCACCAGATGCCTTTCCGGCGGTTGATTTGGCGCTGACCGATCCGCCCGGATTGCTGGCAGCCGGCGGCGACCTGCGCCCGGAACGATTGCTGGCCGCCTATCGGCGCGGGATTTTTCCCTGGTATTCACAGGGTCAGCCGGTTCTATGGTGGTCACCGGATCCGCGCACCGTGCTGTTTCCGCAGGAGCTGAAAATCAGTCGCAGCATGGCCAGAACCGTACGCAATCGCGGTTTCACAGCGCGTTTCGACACCGCCTTTGCGGAGGTCATGGCCGGTTGCGGCGATGCCCGGCTGCGTCCGGAAGGCACCTGGATCAATGACGAAATGTATGCCGCCTACCGGCAACTGCACCGGCTCGGCGTCGCGCATTCGGTGGAAACCTGGCTGGATGGCGTGCTGGTCGGGGGGCTGTATGGCGTAAAGCTGGGCCGCGTTTTTTTCGGCGAATCCATGTTCAGCCGCGTGACCGATGCCTCCAAGTTTGCCTTGAAGACATTGTGCGAACGCCTGATTGAGCAGCGCGTCGTGATGATCGACTGTCAGATGGCCACGTCACACCTGCTCAGTCTGGGCGCGCGCGAAATTTCACGCCGGGAGTTCATCACCCTGCTGCACCAGCATGTGGCCTGAAAACCTCTTAAAAGTCTTGCATTGCATTGCCGGGCGCAGTTATGCACAATTCGCGCGCCTTTTCCGGCCCAAACACTGATAAAGACTCAGAACTGCGAAATACATGTCGAAGGAAGATGCCATTCAGATGGAAGGACGCGTGGTTGACACGCTGCCCAACACCACCTTCAAGGTCGAGCTCAGCAACGGTCATGTGGTGATTGCCCACATTTCCGGCAAGATGCGCAAGAACTACATCCGCATCCTCACCGGAGATGCCGTCACCGTGGAGCTCACGCCCTACGATCTGACCAAGGGTCGTATTGTTTATCGTGCACGCTGAAACTTGATTGCCAGCACCCGTTGCAACAACAAGGCCGACGAAAGTCGGCCTTGTTGTTTTGTGCTGTGATGATTTTGTAGTGGCGGTTCGTGAGCCGCCCTTCCTTGGATCACATGAGGGCGGTTCACGAACCGCCACCCCTACGGGGAATCACTCCAGCAGTGCTGGCTCTTCATTGGCGCGGGTTTCAAGCGACAGCTTGTCATCCTTGCCGACACTGACAAAGGCGTGACCGCCATTGACCAGTTTGCCGAATAACAGATCTTCGGCCAGTACCCGCTTGATGGATTCCTGGATGAGTCGCGCCATCGGCCGTGCGCCCATTTTCGGATCGTAGCCCTTGACCGCCAGCCACTCGCGCACGCTGTCGTCGATGTGTAATTGCACACCCTTCTGCTCCAGTTGCGACTCCACTTCCACCAGCAGCTTGTCGACCACACGCTGAATGGTGCGATTGTCGAGGCTGTTGAACTGGATGGTGGCATCGAGGCGATTGCGGAACTCCGGCGAGAACAGCCGCCTGATCGCTTCCATGCCATCACTGGCATTTTCACCCGGTACAAAGCCAATCGCAGGCCGGTTCATTTCAAACGCACCCGCATTGGTGGTCATGACGATGATGACATGACGGAAATCCGCCTTGCGACCGTTGTTGTCGGTGAGCGTGCCGTGATCCATCACCTGCAACAGCAGGTTGAACACTTGCGGGTTGGCCTTTTCGATTTCATCCAGCAACAACACCGCATGCGGATGTTTGTTGACCTGCTCGGTCAGCAAACCACCCTGATCAAACCCGACATACCCGGGCGGCGCGCCAATCAGACGCGACACGGTGTGTGGCTCCATGTATTCGGACATGTCGAAGCGGATCAGCTCCACACCCAGCGCCAGCGCCAGTTGGCGGGTAACTTCGGTCTTGCCCACGCCGGTGGGGCCGGCGAACAGGAAGGACCCGACCGGCTTGCGCTGATCATTCAAACCTGACCGTGCCATCTTGATGGCTGAGGCCAGTGATTCAATGGCTGCATCCTGCCCATAGATGACCAGTTTGAGATTGCGCTCCAGATTCTTGAGCAGGTCGCGATCCGAAGTGGAAACATTCTTGGGCGGAATCCGCGCGATGCGCGCCACCACATCCTCAATCATGGTGACCGTGACCACGCTCTCTCGCTCACCCACTGGCTTCAGTCGCAGCCGGGCGCCGGCTTCGTCGATCACGTCGATGGCCTTGTCCGGCAACTGGCGATCATTGATATGGCGCGCCGCCAGTTCTGCCGCCACCTTGAGCGCTTCGTCCTCGTAACGCACACCGTGGTGTTCTTCAAAACGCGAACGCAGACCTTTGAGGATCTCCACCGTCTCCGGCACGCTGGGTTCCATCACATCGATCTTCTGGAAGCGCCGCGCCAAGGCATGGTCTTTCTCGAAAATTCCTCGATATTCAGTGTAAGTCGTTGATCCAATACAGCGTAGCTCACCATTAGCCAGCGCCGGCTTGATCAGGTTGGAGGCATCCATGACGCCGCCCGAGGCCGCACCCGCGCCGATCACGGTATGAATCTCATCGATGAACAGGATCGAGCCGGGGGTTTTCTTCAGTTCGGACAAAACGGCTTTCAGACGTTTTTCGAAGTCGCCACGATACTTGGTGCCGGCAATCAGCGAGCCCAGATCCAGCGAGAACACGGTGCAGTCGGTCAGCACTTCGGGCACCTTGCCCTCCACGATCAGACGCGCCAGACCTTCTACCATCGCGGTCTTGCCCACGCCTGCTTCACCCACATACAGCGGATTGTTCTTGCGACGACGGCACAGGATTTCCACAGTGCGTTCGATTTCACTCTGACGACCGATCAGCGGATCAATCCGCCCTTCCATCGCCAGCTTGTTGAGGTTCGATGCATATTTTTCCAGTGCCGACCCTCCCTCGGATTCGCGCTCGCCGGATTCCGTGCCCGACTCTTCCTTGTCCTTGGGCGCCGCTTCGTCGCCGACCTTGGACAGGCCATGTGAAATGAAATTGACCACATCCAGCCGCGCCACTTCCTGCATCGAAAGCAGGTAGGCCGCGTGCGAATGTTTTTCGCTGAATATCGCCACCAGCACGTTGGCGGTAGTGACTTCCTTGCGCCCGCCGGACTGCACATGGAACACCGCGCGCTGCAACACGCGCTGGAAACCCAGCGTAGGCTGTACTTCGCGATCGTCCCCGTCTTTCAGACGCGGCGTGGTCTGGTCAATGAACTCCTGCAGCTCCTTGCGCAGACGCACTGCATCGGCGCCACAGGCGCGCAATACCTCACGCACTTTCGGGGTTTCAAGAATGGCCAGCAACAGATGCTCGACGGTCATGAACTCATGACGCGCGTCGCGAGCGGCCTGGAAGGCTTCGTTCAAGCAAACTTCAAGTTCGTTACTTAACACTCAGGCACCCTCGCTACTTGGCAACTCTCTCAATTCACAATTCAATTCCGCATCGTACGCAGTCATCATGCCTCTTCCATCGTGCATAGCAATGGATGCTGCTGCTGGCGCGCAAAAGTCATCACCTGCGCCACTTTGGTCTCGGCAATTTCATAAGTAAATACACCGCACACACCTTTGCCACGAGTATGCACTTCCAGCATGACGCGCGTCGCAGTGGGTCGATCCAGACTGAATATCTGTTCCAGCACCTGCACCACAAACTCCATGGGCGTGTAGTCGTCGTTCAGCAGCAGCACCTGGTACAGGGGTGGCCGTTTCAGCCGGGGTTGCGCCTCTTCAACCACCAGCCCACGTTCAAATTCAGGATTATCTTGGCTCATGATCCATTCAATACGACAAAGCAATCAGGCAGTCAGTTCGATATGTCAGGTCTATATATAGGATCCCCGAGCCTGCAAAACAAGCCGCAAGCCTCGGGAATACCGGATCTGGCCAAAAATCCGTGGAACTGACGCATGAATCCGCAATCGGATCTGATTCATGAACATCACGCCCAGTAACGGCCAATGGCAATGTTTTCTTGATCCCTGGTACCAGATTACAGGCCTGATACTCATGACCCTGTCGCGAACCTGGGTGTGCGGCGAACCAGACACACTTGCGGCAAAAGTTTTGAATTGAAACAATTTCCTTCACATAGAACAGGTTAAGCTTCCTCTCCAGAATCGGACACAGATCAGCATTGATGAGTGCCAGCCTCAAATTGCCCAATGCCTTCAGCCAGATTGGCCGCATGAATGCGTCCGAATGGTCTCGGCTGGCTGTTCAGCAAGCCCCGCAACTGGTCATGGGCCTGGCGGTGCTGGGCATTGCCTGGCAAGCGGCAAGACTGACCTGGATTCTGCTTGCTCCGGCTACCGCGCCCGATGCTTCGCAGGCCGCACCCGCTGCATTGCCGGTAGCGACCCAATCCAGAAACATCGATACACAGCAAATTGCCGGTGCACATCTGTTTGGCATCGTCAACGCGGGCTCGACTGATCCCAATAATCTGCCGCAAAGTCAGGCCGGTCTGGTGCTGGCCGGCACCATGGCGCTGGACGATCCCGAAGCAGGGTTTGCCATCGTCGGCGAGACCGCTGCCAACGCCAAGTTCTATCGGGTCGGCGCCAGTCTCAATGGTGGTGCACGCCTGCACTCGGTGTACACCGACCGGGTCATCATTGATCGCAACGGGACACTCGAAACACTGATACTGCCGCATGGTTTGCCCAGCAATGCCATTTTGCCAGTCGCACGCAACACGGCCAGCACCAGTAACGTCGGCGAAAACCTGCGCCGCATTGTCAACGAAAACCCCGGCGCGCTGGGTGAGTTGCTACGCGCACAACCGGTATTCAGCAATGGCGTGCAAAAGGGCTATCGGGTCTATCCGGGCCGTGATCGCCAGCAATTCATGCGGCTGGGTTTGCAGCCGGGCGATCTGGTCACCACCGTCAATGGCAGCACGCTGGATGATCCGGCCCGTGGCGCCGAGATTCTCAACACCCTCACCTCTTCCACCACTGCGCAAGTCACCGTCGAGCGCAATGGCGTCAGTCAGGTGGTGGCACTGGACATGGCGCAGTTGAGCTTGCCGGATACCAGTGGCACAACTGGCAACAACGCCAGCGCCGAAAGTGGCGCCAGCAGTTCGACAACCGGTGTCGGCAGCTTCGTTAACCCGCCCGGCCGCGCTGCGCGCGCCGCCGCCCGGAATCGCGTCCCCGGTGGTGCCAACAATGGCGCCGACGCGCAATAATCAGGAACATGATGCACAGCAACCTTCAACCCGGATTGCAACGAACCTGGCGGCCAATGGCTACCCTGCTGGCAAGCCTGCTGCTATGCCTGAGCGGCGCCCAGGCGCAACAGGCCGGTTCGCGCGCCACCATCACCCCCAATTACAAGGATGCTGATCTGGCGCAGATCACCGAAGCTGTGAGCGCGGTGACCGGCAAGACCATCATCATTGATCCGCGCGTCAAGGCGCAGGTGACGATGCTGTCGTCCACCCCCATGTCACCCACTGCGTTTTATGAAGCGTATCTGTCGATCCTGCAGGTGCATGGCTATGTCGCCGTACCCAGTGGCGTCAACACCATCAAGATCATTCCCGATGCCAATGCGCGCCAGGTGCCGGGCAATGACCTGCCGAACAACGTCAATGGCACTTCGGATGAACTGGTCACGCAGGTGGTGCAACTGCGCTACGCCAGCGCAGCTGAACTGGTCGCCATTCTGCGGCCGCTGATGGCCACTTATGGCAATCTGGCCGCCAGCGCCAGCAGCAACACCCTGATCATCACCGATCGCGCCAACAACGTCAGTCGCATGCTGCGCATCATCAATGCGGTGGACAAGCCGGCTGATGATTCCGAATACGACATGATTCAACTGCAGAATGCGACCGCAGCTGAAATCCTGAAAACCCTGAACACTCTGGTCACCAGCACCGGGGCAGCGTCGCAACAAGCCACCACCAATCAGCTGCCGAAGCTGGTGGCAGATGATCGCACCAACAGCATCATTGTCAGTGGCAGCAAGTCGGGACGGCTGCGCATCAAGACCCTGATTACCTATCTGGATACGCCGTTGCAGAGCGGTGGCAATACCAAGACGCGTTATCTGGAATATGCGGATGCCGAAACCCTGGCCACCAGCCTGAAAGCGCAGATCCAGGGCATTACTCAATCCGTGACCGGCTCGGCCGCACCGGGTGGCGTTGCCACCACAACCGCCAGTGCGGCCAGCAACAGCACCTCCATCTGGGCCGACAAGCCCACCAATGCACTGGTGGTCAGCGCCCCGCCCAAGGTGATGGAACAGATCATGGAAATTGTCGATTCGCTGGATATTCGTCGCGCGCAGGTCCATGTGGAAGCCATCGTGGTGGAAGTGTCCGCCAACAAGGCTGCGGAACTGGGCATCAACTGGGCCTTGTATGGCAGCGATGGCTCGAATATTCCGGCGGCCGTATTCAGCGGCGGCACCAACAGCATCAGCTCCATCGCCGCCGCCGTTGCGGGCGGTAACTACACCGCTATTCCCGATGGCACCACTCTGGGCATCGGCCGGATTGTCGACTCTGGCGCAAGCTTCGCCGCCATCCTGCGCGCCTTGCGTGAAGACGGTAATACCAATGTGATTTCAACGCCGTCGATCATCACGCTGGACAACCAGGAAGCCAAGATCGAAGTGACCCAGGAAGTGCCGTTCATTACTGGCTCGTATGCTTCAACGGGCACCGGCACCGGAACCAGTAACTCGGTCAATCCGTTTACCACCATTTCCCGCGAAGATGTCGGCACCAAGCTCACCATTACACCCAAAATCAGCAAAGGTGGTTCGGTGATGTTGAAGATCGCGCAGGAAGCCTCGTCCCTGTCACAACAAACCGGTGATGCCGGCAGTCTGATCACCAACAAGCGCAGCATCGAAAACCAGGTGATGGTCGAAGACGGACAAACCATCGTGCTGGGCGGATTGCTCGAGGACAGCCTGCAGGAAGGCGTATCGCGTGTGCCGATACTCGGTTCGATTCCTATCCTCGGCAATCTGTTCAAGTCGCGCAACAGCACCAAGGTCAAGATGAACCTGCTGGTATTCATCAAGCCCACCATCCTGCGTGATGGCGTACAGGCTTCGTTTGAAACCAACTCCAAATACAATTTCATTCGTGACCTGCAACTCGAACGTAACAAGGGCAAGGTCACCTTGCAGCCCGGCGAGCGGCAACCCGTACTGCCCGAGCTGACTGCACCGGCGCCGAAGCAGGAAGCGACACCCACGTCACCGAACAACGAACTGGTCACTACGCCGCTGAATGAATCCGGCGCCCGCCAGTAATCCGGCTGTCATCCATGAATGCTTCGCTTGATTCGTTCCCCGCCACTGCCGCGCGATCAACGCTGAGTTTCAGCTTTGCCAAAAGGCATGGCGTGGTGCTCAGCGAAGTGGACGCCACGCAGGCCAGTCTGCTGTGCCGCATGGATGTCGCCGCTTCAGCCATCGCTGAAGTGCGCCGGCTGGTCAATGTACCGCTGCTGATTCAACGCGTCGATAGTGAACAGTTTGATCAGGCGTTGCGCAGTCAGTACGAAGCGGGACAGAACGCTGCACAACAGGCTGTTGGCGGACTGGAGGATGACGTCGATCTGGCCCATATCGCCCAGGATCTGCCCGAACCTTCCGACCTGCTGGAGAGCGATGATCACGCGCCAATCATTAAGCTCATCAATGCCATCTTTACCCAGGCGGTGAAGGAAAACGCATCCGATATCCATATCGAACCCTTCGAAAATCGGCTGGTGGTGCGCTTTCGCGTCGATGGCGTGATGCGCGAAGTGTTGCAATCCAAACGCGCCCTCGCCTCGCTGGTGGTGTCGCGTATCAAGGTGATGTCGAAACTGGACATTGCTGAAAAACGTCTGCCACAGGACGGGCGTATCTCCCTGCGTGTCGCAGGCCGTGCAGTGGATGTGCGCGTTTCGACCATTCCCGCTGGCCATGGTGAGCGGGTGGTGCTGCGTCTGCTCGACAAACAGGCCGGCCGACTCGATCTGACTTCGCTGGGCATGGTTGCCGAAACACAGACGTTGATGGACCACATGGTGCATCGACCGCACGGCATCGTGCTGGTCACCGGCCCCACCGGTTCCGGCAAAACCACCACGCTGTACGCTGCGCTGGAATGCATCAACGACAACACCCGCAACATCATGACCGTAGAAGATCCCATCGAGTACTACATCGATGGCATCGGTCAGACACAGGTCAACACCAAGGTGGACATGACTTTCGCACGCGGCTTGCGCGCCATCCTGCGTCAGGATCCCGATGTGGTGATGGTGGGTGAAATCCGCGATCTGGAAACCGCGCAGATTGCCGTGCAGGCTTCATTGACCGGCCACCTGGTGTTATCAACACTGCATACCAACACCGCGGTGGGTGCGGTCACGCGTCTGCGCGACATGGGCATTGAACCCTTCCTGCTCTCCTCCAGCCTGCTCGGCGTGCTGGCGCAACGACTGGTGCGCGTTCTGAACCCCGAGCAACGCGAAGCTTACGTCGCCAGTGACTACGAGCGGCGCTTGTTGAACGTTCCAGCCGATGCACCACCGGTCACGCTGTATCGTCCGAAAGCCGATGCCACGCAGGGTTTCAAGGGCCGTACCGGCATTCATGAATTTGTATCCGTCGACGACACGCTGCGTACCATGATCCATGACGGTGCAGGCGAACACGAGCTGGAACGTTATGCGCGCACGCTGACGCCCAGCATCCGGGATGATGGCCGCAACAAGATTTTGCAGGGCATCACCACGGTTGAAGAAGTGCTGCGCGTAACGCGCGAAGAGTAAACGCATGGCCGCCTTCCAATACACAGCCCTGGATACCGGCGGGCAGGAACGACAGGGCGTGCTGGAAGGTGATACCGCCCGGCAAGTGCGTCAGCTGCTGCGTGAACAGGGACTGTTACCGGTCAATGTCGAAGAAGTGCAGCGTCGCGAAGCACGCAGTGACAAGGCCAGCCAGTTCAGTCTGAATCGAACCAGACGCATGAGCGTGCCGCAACTGGCGCTGGTGACACGCCAGCTGTCCACGCTGGTGCGCTCAGGGTTGCCGCTGGAGGAGTCACTGCTGGCAGTATCGGAACAGACCGAGCAGCCGCATGTACGCAGCATCATCATGGGGGTACGCGCCAAGGTACTGGAAGGTCATCCGCTGGCAGATGGGCTGGGCGACTTCCCCAGTTCCTTTCCGGAAATTTATCGCGCCACCGTGGCTGCCGGCGAACAGTCCGGTCACCTGGATACGGTGCTGGAACGCCTCGCGGATTACACCGAAGCCCGCGAACAATTGCGCAGCCGCACCATCAATGCGCTGCTCTACCCCGTGCTGCTGTTTGTGGTCTGTTCCGGCATTGTCATGCTGATGCTCACCTATGTGGTGCCGAAGATCGTCAAACAATTCGAGAACGCCAAGTCAGCCCTGCCGCTGATGACCCGCATCCTGATTGCCTTCTCGGATTTCATGCGCGAATGGGGCCTGTGGTTGCTGGCTGCGCTGGTGATTGCCGGCATCCTGTTCGCCCGCTCGCTGCGGGTGGAAGCCAATCGCCGTCGCTTTCATGCTTTCCTGCTGCGCGTGCCGCTGCTGGGTCGCGTGGTACGCGGCACCAACACCACCCGCTTCGCGCGCACCCTGGCCACCCTGACCTCCAGCGCCGTACCGGTGCTGGACGCACTACGTATCTCGGGCGAGGTGGTCAACAACCTGCCAATGCGCGAAGCCGTGCAAGCAGCCGCCGTCAAGGTGCGTGAAGGTTCGCCCATTGGCCAGTCGCTGGGCGCCACCAAACAGTTCCCGCCCATGATGATCCATCTCATTTCCAGCGGTGAATCCAGCGGTGAGCTGGAAACCATGCTGGATCGCGCCGCCACCAACCAGGAACGCGAAATGGACGCAGTGCTGGGCGCGTTTGTTGGCCTGCTGGGTCCCTTGCTGATTGTGGTCATGGCCGCGCTGGTGCTGTTCATTGTGCTGGCGATGTTGCTGCCGATTTTCCAGTTGAATGAACTGGTGCAGTAACCTGGTAATCGGACAAGTAATCCGGCAAATTGCAAACAGGGCTTGCGCGCTGCGCAGAATAGAAATATAAAACCCCGCATCGGGCACCTGTTTTCATTTTCACGACGCTTGCACCCATGAGCGAGAAATCGGAAGACGAGTTTGACGAAGACGCCGACATCAATGATGTTGCTGATGGCGACGCAACTTATGAGTTCATGATCGAGGATCTGGGCCGACCCAAGCGCGGCCACGCGCCACAGGGTGAACCCGCCTGGCGCAAGCTGGAAAAAATCCGCGAACAGAAACATACCGCCGAACAGGTCTCGGACTTTGATGACTACGATATCGGCGATGGGCAGCCGGGCAAACGCCGCCGCAAGTATCGGCAGGAGTGAGTTGGTTGACTGAACCTGCCTTCAGAACCTGTTCAAAGACTCGATCAAGGGATGCAGTGCAAGGCGGAACCGCCCAAAAAAACGCAGCGCCAAACTCATTACTTGGGCAGTACGTGAGTATTTTTTGGGCGGTTTCAACGCAGCAATGCGCCCTTCAGCGAGTCTTTGAACAGGTTCTCAGGCCTGGGCAGTCCGGTTGCCCTGCTCCAGCAACTCGGTAATCTTGATCGCAGTCGCCAGCGCACGCAGTCCATCTTCACCGCTGACCACAGGCGCAGCGCCGGTCAGCACCGAGCTCAGGAACGCCTCAATCTCGCTGCGTAACGCATCACCCTGTTCGAAGGACTGCTCATCAATGGCCACTTGCGCCGGCGATTCCACCGGACCTGCTTCCTTCTTGCGCACCACGGTAAGTATCTTCTGCTGCAGATCGACGGACAGGTACGCATCATCCTGAAAAATGCGCAATTTGCGTTCCTGCTTGAGGCTGACCCGACTGGCAGTGGTATTGACCACACAGCCACCTTCAAAACGGATGCGGGCATTGGCGATATCAATATCCTGCGAAAACACCTGCGCCCCCACGGCATCAATGCTGGCGATGGGTCGCCCCACCAGCTCCTGGATCAGATCAATGTCATGAATCATCAAATCCAGCACCACACTCACATCGGTGCCGCGCTGCTTGAAGGGCGCCAGCCGATGCGATTCGATGAAACGCGGCGTACTGATCACCTTCGCCGCCGCCTGCACGGCCGGATTGAAGCGTTCCAGATGCCCTATCTGCAGCACGCAGTTTTTCTGTCTGGCCAGATCAATCAGGCGTTGCGCCTGCTCAATGGTTTCGGTGATCGGCTTTTCCACCAGTACGTGAATGCCGGCCTCGAGCAGGGTTTCAGCCACTGAAAAATGCAGCGGCGTGGGCACGACGATACTCACCGCATCCACACGTCCAATCAGATCGCGATAGTCGGCTACCGCAGGTACACCCAGCTCGTCCGCCACTTTCTGGGCAGCCTCTGGCGAGTTATCAACCACCGCGATCAATTCGGAATCTGGCAGCTCACGATATTTCTGCGCATGGAAGCGTCCGAGATAACCCACACCGATTACGGCAGTGCGCAGCTTGTCCGTTTTGGTCGAACTCATAGTCATCTCGATTGGTAATTGCAATGCGCCGGCACTTTACTGGAAGATGCAGCCGTCCGGCACCCTGCCCATGATCCTGCACGCTGAAAACATTCATGACCCATTTTTCCATCCGCCGCGAACTGTTGATTGCCCTGATCGTGGCGCTACTCAGCATGATGCTGTTGCCCGGCCTGATCTATCTGGTGGGACGACCGTTGTTCGGCGCCTATACGGCTGGCCTCGCGGGAATTTACACCGCCACCCTGCAGGGCCTGTTGCAGTTGCAGTGGGCTCCGTGGGTGCTGGCCTTTGCGCCCGCCATGGGTGTACTGCTGCTACGGGCAGTCTGGCGACTGACCAGCGCCAACATAACAAGTGATGCTCCCGCCCGACCATCCCGTCAGGAACCCCGGCTGGGCGCGTAGTTACGTAGTTCAACGGGTTGCCAGAATTCCAGCAGTGCCTGTCCTGTGAGGCATCTCACATTTCCAGCACTTACCTGGCTGGAACCCGCAGGGCCAGATAGTTCAGTCGCGTGTCCGCCGGTACTCTGTACCCATGACACATGGCAAGACTCCAACCCGATCTGACCACCCGCCGCGCGGCGCAGAACACGTATTGCCAGTAACTGACCGATCTACACGCCTTTCTCAGGCCAGACCGGCCACCAGCAAGAGCTTTGATCCCTACAACAGCGGTGCTTTTGACAAGCGCCAGACTTGGGAGCGGGTAATCCGCAAGTAACCCCTTCCACTGGTGGCGCATTGATGGCTTAGCGCCATCCAGAATGTCCGGGCACCGCTCAGCGCAGCCAGATGACCATTCCCATCACCAGCAACGCCAGCCACATGCCCACTTGTGCACGCCAGAGCCAGGCCAGATTTTTCATCAGGCTGTACAAGGCCGCCGCCGATACCGCTGCCAGCGCCAGGAACATCGTGCAATACAGCGGCAGGCGGCCGATCTCCACGCCTATCTGTTCAGAATCGTTGCGAATTATCCAGAAAATCACCAATACCGCGCTCAAACCAAACGAAATGGCGACAGCTGAACCCAGAATAAGGGCGGTCAGAACGGCTAAGGGGCTCATGAAGGGCTTCTGGATTGACGATTTGCAACAAAACTCGGGTGGTGAAGGCTTGATTGCCCTTCAGCGCCCCTCTACTCTGGCCACTTCTGGCCACTGGCGTGACAACATGAACCAGAGGCATGACCAAAACGAGTGTAGCAGGCAATGACATCTTCCAGCAGCAGCCCACGCCCCCCTAACCGCAGCCTTCACAAGCGCGGACTCTGGCTGAGCGCCGCCGCAATGGGCGCACTGGCGCTGGGCTTGTCCACTTCCTCGCAACTGCCGATGAACGTCGCCGCAGCCAGCAGCGAAGGCACGTACTCACCAACGGAAAAGCAGCGCCGTGTCGCCAAACTGGTGAGTGCCGTGGTTGAACGCGCGCACTATCGCCAGAGTGACATCAACGACCCGGTTTCATCGGTGATGCTGGATCGCTACCTGGACAGCCTTGATCCGGCCCGCAGCTACTTCCTCGCCAGCGACATCAGGGAATTCGAGCGCATCCGTTACCAGCTGGACGATGCGGTGCTCAATGGCAACATCGAACCTGCGTTTGCAGTCTATAACCGCTTCCAGACACGCAATCGCGAACGCGTCAGTCATGCCCTGGAACTGCTGAATGCTGATCCGGACTTTACGCTGGACGAATCATTTGAATACGACCGCACCAAGGCGGCATGGCTGGATACCTCTGATGCGCTGAATGACCTGTGGCGCAAGCGCGTCAAGAATGATGCAGTGACGCTGATGCTCACTGGCAAGACCTGGCCGGAGGCCCGTGATCTGCTACGCAAGCGCTACGAGCGAGCGCTCAAGAACATGGACAAGACCACCAACGAGGACGTGTTCGACCTGTTCATGAATTCTTTCGTACACGTGTTTGACCCGCACTCCAATTATTTTTCGCCGCGCGACTCGGATGAATTCAAGATCGCCATGAGCCTGTCCTATGAAGGCATCGGCGCGTCGCTGCAGGTAGAAGAGGATTTCGTGGTAGTGAAAAACGTGATCGCCGGTGGTGCGGCGGCCGTCAGCGGCCTGGTCAATATCAATGACCGCATCACCGCAGTGGGTCAGGGCACAGGTGGCAAGCTGGAGGATGTGGCCGGCTGGCGCATCGATGATGTAGTTCAATTGATTCGTGGCAAGGGCGGCACCACGGTGCGCTTGCAGATTCTGCCGGCTGGCGCCGCGCCGGGTTCGACCGCCAAGATCATCAGCCTGGTGCGTAACAAGATCACCATGGAAACGCTGGCCGCCAAGCAAAGCATCCGCACCCTCAAGCGTAATGGCAATGACGTCAAGGTCGGCGTCATCAATGTACCCAGCTTCTATCAGGATACGGATGCCGCACAGAGTGGCGACCCCGACTATCGCAGCCTGACACGCGATGTACGCAAGGCAATCAATGAATTGCGCGCCGCCAATGTTGAAGCCATTGTCATGGATCTGCGCGCCAATGGCGGCGGCAATCTTCAGGAAGCCATCGGCCTGACCGGGCTGTTCATTGATACCGGCCCGGTGGTACAGGTCAAGCAGACCGGCGGGCAGATTGAAGCGCTGGATGACAACGAAAGCGGTATTGCATGGGACGGCCCGCTGACTGTGTTGATTGATCGCTACAGCGCTTCTGCTTCGGAAATCTTCAGCGGCGCCATTCAGGACTATGGCCGGGGACTGGTGCTGGGTCAGCAGAGTTTCGGCAAGGGCACCGTGCAGACCGTCAGCCCGCTGGATCGTTTCTCCGCCAGCAAGGATCCGGGATTTGGTCAATTGACCATCACCACCGGCAAGTTCTATCGCATCACGGGCGAGAGCACCCAGCATCGCGGCGTCGAACCCGACATCACACTGCCCTCTGCCATCAGCGCTGCCGACATTGGCGAGAGCAGCATGGACAGCGCCCTGCCATGGGATCGAATCCGCGCCGCCCGATTCAAGGCGGACAACCGTCTCAAGGCGGATATCAGTACCTTGCTGGCCAATCACAACCAGCGTGTGGTCAGCAATGCCAACTATCAATATCTGTTGCAGAACATCGCCGCCTACGATGCCTTGCGTAGCGAGAAAACCCTCTCCCTCAATCTGAAAACCCGCCAGCAGCAACGCGAGCAACAGGATCAATTGCGTCTGCAACGCGCCAACGGACGGCAGATCAGTCTGGGAAAACCGGTTTTTTCCAGCCTTGAAGCCCTGGAAAAGGAAGACCCCTCATCCAAGGATGAATCACTGGATGCACTGCTCACGGAGAGTGTTGAAATCACGGCTGACCTCAACGGACTGTGGCGCAGTAACAAGGATTTGCGCACCGTGGCAGCCATCCCGCAATCATGACCAACGACTGGCGCTACCAGCGCCGGTCCGCTTGAATTGCACATGCTGCATCATTCGCAATTGACCCAGCTGCTGGCTGTCTACCTGCATGAGCGTAGCGCGCAGCGTCCGCTGGTGCTGGCCACGCTGATTGCCACACAAGGTTCCAGTTATCGCAAGGCTGGCGCACAAATGCTGTTCACCAGCGATGGCACGCAGACCAGCCTGTTGTCCGGCGGCTGTCTGGAATCCGACCTGCGTGAACATGCCATGCAGATACTCGCCGATGGTCTGCCACGTCGGGTGCGCTATGACCTGCGCAATCCCGACGATGATGTGTTCGGCATGGGCTCAGGATGTCTGGGTGCGCTCGACATCTTCATGCAAGTGGTCAGTCACGAGAATGGCTGGCAACCGCTGGCGCAACTGCATGACAGCTGGCAGCAACATCGGGATGCCCGCTCCGGAATAGTCGTGCAGTCACACCACCCTGATCTGCCGGTAGGCAGCATCATCACCGCTGCAAAGGATGGCATCGCCGCCAACGGCGTTTTGCTGCCGCAAGATTCAGGGATACTGCCGCTGCTCCACTCAGCAGCACCGAATTCACTGCACACACTTGCGGATGACCTGCATATCTTCTTTCTGGATACCCCTGCACAACCGCAGATACTGCTGCTGGGAGGCGGCATGGATGCGCGTCCACTGGCAAAGCTGATCAACTTCATGGGATGGCGCTGTACGGTATACGATCATCGGCAGACGTATGCTGATCCGGTCCATTTTCCAGACGCTGAACGGGTTGTATGTTCACCTTCAGAACAGCTGAGCAGCACGATTTCGCTTACGGAATTTCAGGCCGCCATCGTGATGAGTCACCACCTGACCGCTGATCTGAACTATTTGCGGCAACTGGCGCAGACACAAATTCCCTATCTGGGCCTGCTCGGCCCGCCACAACGGCGTGACCGGCTGCTGGCCAGACTGGATGACGAACGATCACTGCTACAACCCAGGCTACATGCACCCGTCGGATTGAATATTGGCGCAGCCACGCCCGAAGGCATTGCGTTATCCATCGTCGCTGAAGTGCAGCAGGCACTGGAATGCAGACAGGAGACTGGAGCAGTTATTAACCCGGCGGGACAACATCATCAGGCGTAGGGGCGGCTCGTGAGCCGCCCTTCCTGTGTTCAAAGGCGCAAGAGGGCGGCTCACGTCGCCCCTACACAAGAACTTGCAGCGCCATGCCAGACATTGTTGTCCGCCGGGTTAATAAAAATCATCGGGTTGCTGCAATCGCGAGTAGCCGACCGTTTTTCCTACAGCCTACTTCACGCTGCGCTGACGCACGGCCTCGTACAGCATGACGCCGGTTGCTACGGAAACATTCAGGCTTTCCACCACCCCACGCATCGGAATGTTCACCAGCACATCACAGTGCTCGCGGGTCAAACGACGCATGCCATCGCCTTCCGCTCCCATCACCACTGCCAGCGGTCCGGTCAATCTGGCCGCATGCAAAGTCAGGTCGGCCTGATCATCGGTGCCCACTACCCACAGTCCGCGTTCTTTCAACCAGCGCAAAGTGCGGGCAAGGTTGACTACCTGAATCAATGGCACAGTTTCCGCTGCGCCTGCCGCCACCTTGCGGACCACGGGTGACAGACCGGCGGCGCGATCACGCGGCACAATCACCGCGTGTACACCGGCAGCATCGGCCGTGCGCAAGCAGGCGCCAAGATTATGCGGATCGGTCACGCCATCCAGCACCAGCACGAAGGGCGCATCACCAGCCTGATCCAGTAACTCGTCGAGCGCGCCCTCGCCGAGAATATCCACCTTCTGCAAACGTGGCAGTACGCCCTGATGGCGCTCACCATTGGCCAGCTGATCCAGTTCCTGTGCACTGCGGAACTCCACCTTGACCTGATGCTCGCGCGCCAGCTTGAGCACTTCACTCATGCGTGCATCTTCGCGGCCACGCAATACCAGCAACTGCCCCACCTTGTCAGCGTGACGCTGCAACAAGGTGCGCACTGCATGCAACCCGAACACGATACTTGCTTCGCTCATCGACGCTGTCGCTGCTGTTTGCCACGCGCGGAACGAAACGGATTTCTGCCACCTTTTCTTTCATCCGGCTGGATTGACTGGGTCGTCGCACCAGAGCGTTGCTGGATCAGTTCGAAATCAATTTTTCGCTCATCAATGACCACGTTGATCAGACGGGCGCGCAGCGAGTCTCCCAGCCGGAACACACGGCCACTGCGTTCGCCCACCAGCCGGTAGCCCGACTTGTCGCGATGAAAGTAGTCCGTGCCCAGACTGCTTACATGGATCAGGCCATCAATCTGCATGCCCTTGATCTGCACAAATACGCCGAAGTCGACCACGCCGGTAATCAGCACATCAAACTCATCACCAATACGATCCCGCATGTATTCACACTTCAACCATGACATGGCGTCGCGTGTTGCCTCATCGGCGCGCCGCTCCAGCGTGGAACATTGCTGCCCCAGCATTTCCATGCCAGCCAGCGCCTCCGGCCAGTCCTCAGTAGTGCCACCCTGCAATACGTGACGAATACCACGATGCACCAGCAGATCCGGATAGCGCCTGATCGGCGAGGTGAAATGCGCATACTCAGTCAGCGCCAGACCAAAGTGACCGATGTTCTCCGGCTGATAAACGGCCTGTGGCAATGAACGCACTACGACGGTTTCAATCAGGCGTGCTTCGTCGCTGGCATTGGTCTGCTTGAGCACCGCGCTCAGATCCTGCGGTGTGATGGCGCGATCCTGCGGCAGGCTGATGGCAAAACTGCGCAGGAATTCACGCAGCTTCTCCAGCCGGTCTTCCTCCGGCGCGCCGTGTACGCGATACAGTGCCGGTATCTTGTGTTTCTTGAGAAATTTTGCTGCCTGCACATTGGCGGCAATCATGCATTCCTCAATCAGGCGATGCGCATCATTGCGCGATGCTTCGACAAAGGCCGCCACCCGACCTTGCTGATCAAAGCGCGCTTTCAATTCCGGCGTATCAAATTCCAGCGCGTGACGTTCGACGCGGGTAATGGCCAAGGCTTTGTACACTGCGTGCAGATTCTGCAACGGTACGCCAAGCGCCTGCGTCTGTGCGGTATTCAGCGTCGTCGGGTTGGCCAGGAACGCGGCTACCTCCGTATAGGTAAAGCGCGCCGCTGAACACATCACGGCTTCAGCAAATTCGGCGCGAGTCACCTTGCCCTGCGGCGAAACCCGCATGTCGCACACCATGCACAGGCGATCCACCTTCGGATTGAGTGAACACAGACCATTGGACAGCGCTTCCGGCAGCATCGGAATGACACGATTGGGGAAGTACACCGAAGTGCCACGCTGCAAGGCTTCGGCATCCAGCGCACTACCCAGCGACACGTAATGCCCCACATCGGCAATGGCGACCAGCAAACGCCAGCCACCACGTACCGGTTCGCAGTAAACCGCATCGTCGAAGTCTCGTGCGTCTTCGCCATCAATGGTGACCAGTGGCAATGAGCGCAGATCCAGCCGATTACGCTTGGCCGCTGCGCTGACCGTTGCGCCAAATTTCCTGGCCTCACTAACTACCTGTTCCGGAAAATCGTTGGGCAGTCCATGGGCATGAATCGCAATATCCGTTTCCATTCCGGGCGCACCGTGATCACCCAGGATGCGCGTAACATGGCCCAGTGGCTGCACGTTCCGGCCCGGTTGTTCGATCATCTTCAGCAACACGATTTGTCCGGCACGCGCACCTTGCAACTCGCGGGTGGGCACCACAATGCGATGACTGATGCGTGGATTATCCGGCACTACAAAATACACACCGAGATCTTCGTACAGTCGTCCTACTACATCCTGATTACTGCGCTCGAGCACATCAACAATGCTGCCTTCGGGACGCCCACGGCGATCCTGACCGGTGATGCGTGCCGACACACGATCACCATGCATCAACTGCTGCATCTGTCGGTGCGCCAGAAACACCGGTGCAGATCGATCATCCGGCATCACGAATCCGTGCCCATCGCGATGACCACTGACTGTACCCACCACCAGACCGATACGTTCGCGCAAACAATATTCATCACGCCGATTGCGCACCAGCTCACCACTGCGTTCCAGCTCTGCCAGCCGTTGTTCGAGACGCGCAAGCGCGGCCTTGCCCGTCGCTGCGATCAGGCCAGCCAGCTGCATCAGTCCCAGCGGTTGTCCTGCTGTACGCAATATGTCCAGCACATCATCGGACTTCGCAACGTGACTGCGAGAGCTGGCCTTTGCCGATGAACCGGACGACCTGGGTGCTGGCGCCGATCGGGAACTGGACTGATTTTTATCGGACTTGCGACGCTTGTTCATTGCGATACCCACGCAGAAACTGGCAGAAGGCCAGGTATCTGACGGCGTTGGTTCAACAGTTACTTTGCCACGTTCGCAAATGCATTGACACTCGTAATTCTCGCCGGTAAAGTTGCGCGCCTTGTGCAGGCCAGCCCTGCCAAGACCACTTGAAAAACGCCCAGATGGCGGAACTGGTAGACGCGCTAGTTTCAGGTATTAGTGGAGCAATCCGTGGAGGTTCGAGTCCTCTTCTGGGCACCAGGTGGTCATCCGGAGCCGTCCGTTCAGGACGGCGTCCTTTCTAAAAACCCTATAAATGCACGATTAATAGCCGCCTCACAGTCCGGCGAGGTGCAGCTACGTTCATAAACAGCCGGGGGCTCTTGGGGGCATATTTGGGGGCATCCGGCCCAGCTGCGAAAATGGATGCCCCCAGCATGCTAACCGACAAGCAGATTCATAATGCCAAGCCCAAGGACATGCCTTACCGGCTTGCTGATGGTCTAGGTCTGTATGCGTAAATCACATCCACTTGCAGCAAGCTGTGGCGACTCAAGTACCGAATTGCAGGCAGGGAAAAGCATCTCAGCCTTGGTGTTTACCCTACTGTCACCGGTAAGCAGGCACGCGAAGAACGCGACAAGGCGCGCAAGCAGCAATCACAGGGGATCGATCCCAGCTAACACCGGCAAATCTCCCAGCAAGCAAGGGCAGACAGCTTCAAAGCAGTGGCTAATGAGTGGCTGGAACTGCAAACCAAGAAACTCTCCTCTGTCACATTGAACAAAGCTAAGTGGCTGCTTACAGCTAAAGATTTTGATAATTAGGTCCCGAACCACCTTCCGGTGGAGTCCAGGTGATGATCTCGTACGGATCCTTGATGTCGCAGGCCTTGCAGTGCACGCAGTTCGCAGCATTGATTTGCAAACGCCGTCCACCACTACCGTCATCGACCATTTCATACACGCCGGCGGGACAGAAGCTTTCGCAGGGATTGCCGAATTCCTTGGTGCAGCGTTCCGCGCAAATGCTGGTATCCGCTACCTTGAGATGCACCGGCTGGCTTTCGTCGTGCGCATTGCCGGCGAAGAACACTGAGGACACACGATCGCGCGGCTGCAGGGTGCGTTCAACCCAACCGCGATCAGGCGATTGATATTCATCCAAGCGTTTTAGCTCGGACCAATCGGCGCGATTTTTCAAGGTCCAGGGCGTGCGCCCTTTGAGCAGCGTCTCAAGACCTGCATTCGCCATTGCGAAATACAATCCGCGTTTGAACGCCGGTTTGAAGTTGCGCACCTGATACAACTCGCGACCGCCTTCGGAGGCTCGCCAGCGTGCGTCGAAGCCGGTGCTCGCGCCGGTTTCCGCCACCTGTTCCGCTGCCAGCGCACCGGAACGAATCGCTTGATGAATGCCCTTGATCTTGAACACGTTCAGCGTACCGCCTGCATCGCCGATGATGAGCGCGCCGGGCATCTCTATTTTCGGCAGGGACTGCCAACCGCCGGCGGCGATGGTGCGCGCGCCTGCGGATAAAACCTCACCACCCGCCAATAGCGGTTTGACGCTCGGGTGATGCTTGAACTGCTGAAACACTTCAAAGGGTTTAAGTCGTGGGTCCTGGTAGTTGAGCCCGACGACATAGCCGACGTACACCCGATCATTGTCCAGATGATAGAGAAAGCTGCCGCCATAAGTCTTGGCATCCAGTGGCCAGCCGAAGGCATGCTGAATGCGCCCGGGCGTTACCCGGCCCGGTGGCAACTGCCACAGTTCCTTGAAGCCGAGACCAAAGGTCGGTGGCGATTTACCTGCCGCCAGATCGAATTTCTTGATGAGTTGCTTGGTGACCGAGCCGCGCGAGCCTTCGGCCAATACCGTCATGGCGGCATGAATCTCCACGCCCGGTGTGTAGTTGTCGCCCGGCGAGCCATCCTTGTCGAGTCCCATGTCGCCGATACGCACGCCTATAACACTGCCGTCTTCGTTGAACAATGCCTCGGCGGCGGCGAAGCCGGCGAATATTTCCACACCCAGCGCTTCGGCCTTTTGCGCCAGCCAGGGCGTCAGCTGGCCCAGCGATACAATGAAATTGCCATGATTGTTCATGGGCGAAAGATTGACCGCGAAGTTCGGTAACTTGATCGATCCCTTGCGCGTCATGAGTCGCACGTCGTCTTCAGTTGCAGCCACCTTCATGCCGGTGTATTCGCTGCGCCATTCCGGCAACAGCGCGTCGAGCGCGCCGGGTTCGAGCACCGCGCCCGAAAGCGAATGCGCGCCCACCGCCGAGCCTTTTTCCAGAACGCAGATATTTTTTTCGGGAGAGAGTTGTTTCAGACGAATGGCAAACGCCAGTCCCGCAGGACCGGCGCCTACCACCACACAGTCATACTCCATCACTTCGCGATCGGTCATGACAGGATTCCAGTGAACATGGTCGACGCCTACGAAGCGGCGCTCAGCAACTTCTCCAACTCCGGCACAATCTGAAACAGATCGCCCACCAGGCCGAAATCAGCGATCTCGAAGATCGGTGCTTCGGGATCTTTGTTGATCGCGACAATCGTGCGTGCGTCCTTGATGCCGGTGAGATGCTGTATGGCGCCGGAGATCCCGATGGCAACATACAATTCCGGCGCGATGATTTTGCCGGTCTGGCCCACCTGCATATCGTTCGCGGCGTAACCCGCATCGACCGCAGCGCGTGACGCACCGACGGCCGCGCCGATCTTGTCCGCCAGCGAATAAATAATCTGGAAATTATCGGCGCTGCCGAGCGCCCTGCCGCCGGAGATCACACGGGCTGCACTCTGCAAATCCGGCCGGCCGCTGTCGGCACTGGATATAGACACGAAACGAGTATGGGTCGGCAGCGGCACATCGACTGTGGCTGCTTCTATCGTTGCGTTGCCGCCGAGGGGCGTTGCTTCAAAGGAAGCGGTCCGCACCGTGCCGACGACTTTCTCGCCGCTTTCGACTTCCACCGTAATGATGGCATTACCGGCATATACCGGACGCCGAAACCGCACCGCGCTCTCCACCGCCATGATGTCGCTGATCTGCACGGCGTCCAGCAACGCAGCCATACGCGGCAGCAAATCCTTGCCGAAGGTGGTCGAGGGCGCGAGTACATGCGTATAGCCCGCCGCCAAAGCCGCCAGTTGTGGCGCCAGCACTGCGGCGAGAGCATGTGTGTTGGCCGGATTTTCTACAGTGATAACGTGCTGCACGCCCTGCAACTGCGCAGCCTGCGCTGCGACTTTGGCTGCCTGCGCAGCGCACAGCACCACAACGACTTCCGCATCGGGAATGGCGCGCGCGCAAGTGATACATTTCGCGGTGCTGGGATTGAGTTTGACGCCGTCGTGTTCGGCGATCACGAGCACTTTGTTCATTACAGCAGACCTTTCTTGCGCAATTGCATCACAAGTTCCTGGGCATCTTTCACGGTGACGCCCTTCTGGCGCTGCGGCGGTGGATCGAAACGCAGCACTTTCAGACGCGACCGCGCCGGTACGCCCAGATCCTGCATACTCACGCTGTCGAGTGGTTTCTTTTTGGCTTTCATGATGTCGGGCAGCTTCACGTAGCGCGGTTCGTTCAAGCGCAAATCGGTGGTGATCACGGCGGGGAGATCAACTTCCAGTGTTTCAAGACCCGCATCGACTTCGCGCGTAACGCGCGCGCTATTGCCAGTGATCTCCACCTTCGACGCAAACGTCGCCTGTGGACGACCCCACAGTGCCGCGAGCATTTGACCGGTCTGGGCGTTGTCATCGTCGATGGCCTGCTTGCCGAGAATGACCAGCGTCGGTTGTTCCTTTTCAACCAGCTTCAAAAACACGCGCGCGGCGGTTAACGGCTCAACAGCTGAATCCGACTGAACCAGGATGGCGCGATCGGCGCCCATCGCCAGCGCGGTGCGCAATTGTTGCTGCACGTCGGCGGGCCCGATGCTGACCACGATGACCTCGCTGGCAAGACCTTTTTCCTTGATCCGCAGCGCTTCTTCCAACGCGATTTCGTCGAAGGGGTTGATACTCATCTTCACCCCGTCGGTCACGACACCCGAATTATCGGGCTTGACGCGTACGCGAACGTTGTAGTCGATGACTCTTTTTATTCCGACCAGAATTTTGCTCACTTCCACACCCTGTTATTCATTTAACGCTTGCTCGATTCGCGCAGCAGCTTGTCCAGCCCCGTCAGTTTGAAGAACAGGCGGTCGAACATGCGATCGCTGAACCAACGCCCGATAAAACACAGCATGTCGAGCGGATAACGCGTGCGCGGCTTGCTAGATTCGATGGCGTGACGCACTGCGCGCGTCACCACGTCCGTCGATTTGGCTTGGGCAGCAGCTTGCTCGGCAGACCGATTGAACTGCTGCCATAAAGCCGCAACGTCGGTATCGGCATACCGTTCCAGCGGCTTGGTCGCGAGTTCTTTCTCGAAAATTTTCGAACGAATGAATCCGGGTTCGATGGCGGCCACTTCGATGCCATACAGCTTCAACTCACGCCGCAGCCCCTGGGTCAATGCTTCGAGGGCATGCTTCGACGCCGAGTAACCGGCCATGAACGGCGGCGTAATCACGCCGGAGACCGAACTGATATTCACAATACGCGCCGGTGACTGCCCTGCTTCACGACGGGCCAGCAGTGGCAGGAATGCACGCGTCACTTCCAGCGTGGCGAACACATTGACTTCGAACATCTGCCGGATCTCGCTCATCGGCTGATAGATCGCCGGCCCATTGATGCCGATACCGGCGTTGTTGATCAGCGCCGCGAGCTTGCGTCCGCTCAATGCCGCTACTACCTGCGCCACGATTCCGGGCAGTGCATTGGTATCGGTGACATCAAACACCAGTGGCACGAATGCCGCGCCCCATTGCTTCACCAATGCTTCGGCATCGGCGCTGCGACGTACACTGCCGAATACCTGATAGCCGTTCTGTAACAAATCTTCGGCAATCGCCAGACCGATACCGCTCGACACGCCCGTGACGACGGCGGCACGTTGCTTGCTGTTTGAGGTACTCATTGCGGATCACCGATCTTCAGCAGCATCTTGCCCGGACTCTTGCCGGTGAACATGGTGGGCAGCAAGGCAGGCGCTTTTTCAAAGCCCTCAAAGATATTCTCTTCGACGTGCAGCTTGCCTTCTTGCACCAGGTGGCCCAGTTGCATCGCACCTTCCTGCATACGGTCGCGATAGAAGAACAGCAGTATCCCTCGGACGGTGAGCATGTGCGTGCAGATGCGCATGTAGTTTTGCGGTCCAGGAATCCTGGTGTCCGTATAGCCCGAGGAAATCGCGCCACAAATCAGAATGCGTCCCCGCGGCGCCATGTGCAGCAGCAAGGTATCGAGTATCTCACCGCCAACATTGTCGAAGTAGGCATCCACGCCCTGCGGGCACAACTCGTGCAGAGGCGCTTGCCGATATTCTCGTCTCTTGTAATCGATGGCCACATCATAGCCGGCCTTCTCCACGATCCAGCGGCATTTCTCTTGACCACCGGCGATGCCGATGACCTGCTTGGCGCCCATCGCCTTCGCAATGGCGCCTGCCAGCGAGCCTGTCGCGCCGGTGGCGGCGGAAATCACTACGGTATCGCCAGGTGCCACTCTTCAGCACATCGGCCACACCGAAATAGGCAGTCAACCCGCTGACACCTAATACGCTCATATTCCAGGTCAGCGGATAGTCCGCCTTCGGCAATACGCGTAGTGGCATCGGGCCATCGCTGCGCGCCAGCACAAAATCCTGCCAGCTCATGAAGCCTTCGACCAGATCGCCCTTCTGATAGGCCGGATCACGCGACTCGACCACTTGGCCGATACCCATAGCGCGCATCGCTTCGCCCACTTGAACTGGTTGCATATAACCGCCTTCGTCGGTGAGCCAGATGCGCTGGCTGGCGTCATAGGCGAAATACAAGGTGCGCACCAGCACTTCGCCATCGGCGGGTTTAGGTATCGGCGCTTCGTGGTACTTAAAGTCATCCGGCCGCACCGCGCCGACCGGACGACGCGCCAGCAACCATTGACGATTTACTTGTGCGACAGCCATTCCATATCTCGGTTTTAGATGCGACGCGTCGCGCCACGCCAATACGGTTCGCGAATATCCTTCTTCAACACCTTGCCGACCGGACTGCGCGGCAATACGGCGACAAAATCCACACTCTTGGGCGCCTTCACCGACCCGAGTTTCGCCTTGCATAGCGCAATCAACTCTTCAGCGCTTACTTGCGCGCCCGGCTTGAGTTCCACCACAGCCTTCACCGCTTCGCCCCACTGAGCGTCGGGCACGCCGATGACGGCGCAGTCGAGCACCGCCGCATGCGTCCACAGCACCTGCTCCACTTCGCCTGGATACACATTGAAGCCGCCGCTGATGATCACGTCGCGCTTGCGATCGGTGATGTGCAGGTATCCTTCCTGATCGAGATGCCCGACATCGCCGGTGTGCAGCCAGCCATCGATGACGGTCTCCGCAGTTTTGTCGGGCTGCTTGTAGTAACCCTTCATGACGATGTCGCCGCGTACGCAGATTTCGCCGGTGCTGCCGGCGGGCAGCGCATTACCTTCGGCGTCCATGATGGCCAGCGCATTGAGTACCGACGGCAGACCGCAGGCACCCAAGCGTTCGTCGGGCGCTATCTGTCCGTCGACAAAGTGATCGCCGGGCCGCAAGGCAGCGATGGCGCCCGGCGCCTCGGTCTGGCCATAGCCTTGCAGCATGATGGGACCGAACACCGCAAGCGCCTGCTTGAGTTTCTCGATCGACATCGGCGCCGCGCCGTACATGAGATACCGCAGCGAGGAGAAATCGCGCTTGCCGATACCGGGCATGTCCAGCAGGCGATAGATCACGGTGGGCGGCAGGAAAAATTCAGTGACGCGATGTTGTTCGATGGCATCGAGCAGTGAAACCGGATCGGGTTTGGTGAGTACCACAATCGTGCCGCCGCGCGAACTTGCCGGCAGCGTGAGATAACCTGCCGTGTGCGTCATCGGTGCTGCGGCAAGATTGACGATGTGTTCGTGCGGCGCGTAGTGGTTGTTGATGATGGAGAACGCCATCGACACGCCGAGATTGCGATGCGTGAGCATCACGCCCTTGGGCAAGCCAGTCGTGCCGCCGGTGGACATCAACGCGGCCAGATCGTCCGGCTCGCAAAGTACCGGCGGCGGCGTGCGCGGCCGCTCGGCGATCCACGTCGGTAACGACTCGGCATGCGGCGCCACGCCATCGATGCACACCAATCGCTTGAGTTGCGGACACTGCGCGCGCAACTCATCGACCTGCGCCGCAAATGCCTGCTGAAAGAACAGCACCTCGACATCGAAACCGTGCAGCAGTTGCTGTTGCTCGGCCACACTGCTGCGCGGATTCAACGGCACCCATACCAGTCCGGCGCGCCACAGACCCAGTACGCACATCCACGAAACAGGATGATTGCCCGACAGCACCGCTGCTTTGGTCTCCTTCGGCAATCCCAGCTCCAGCAGTGCGTGCGCAACCTGACAACTGATGCCGTAGGCTTCATCGAAGCTCCAACGCTGCCCGTCCATGATGAACGCCGCGCCTTGACCGTTGAGCGTGCGACCGCGATCGAAAAAATCGGTAATGGCCATAGGGGTACTTATTTTGGTACTTATTTTTTATGAGCAGGATCGATGCGATCCATGGTGGCGGGCAAATCCAGTTCGTTTTCACGGGTCTGGCCAATGGCCAGCATGGCTTGCATATGCGCTTTCATTTCAGTGCCTGCCAGACCGGCACGCAGGCCATCGTTCTCGGCGGCGAAGGCGGCAAACACCGGCTCAACCACTGTCGAGAATGTGCGATTGAATACTTCGCGATGCATGCCGATCACGGGCTTCGAACGGCGCGCGATGGCTTGCGCGAGCGTTTCTACGTAAGCATCCAGTTCGCTCGCCGGTAGCGCGCGATTGATGAGGCCATAACGCTCCGCTTCCGTGGCGCTGAAATCCCGACAGCTCAACAGAAATTCGAGCGCACGCGCCGGACCGGCTGCCAGCGCAATACGCGTCGTGCCGCCGCCGCACGCGAGGAAACCCGCCGCCGCTTCAGGCGAGCAGAACTTCGAATCCACTGTGGCGAAGCGCATGCTCAAACCGAGTATGAACTCCAGACCGCCGCCGCGGCAGCGCCCGGAAACTTTGGCAATCGTCACTTGCGGCAGTGCCTGCCAGCTGAGCGACATGGCTTGCAGCGCATTGATGTCGGGATACTTGCCGGCAGCCGTTGGGTCGTTAGCCGACTTCTCGATATCTTCGATGTCGACGTGCGCGAGAAAAAAATCCGGGTCCGCGCTTTCGATCACCACCACTTTGGTATGTGGATCGGTGAACAACTGACCGCCGAGCTGGAACAGCTCCTGGATCATTTTCATGCTCATCAAATTAATGGGTGGATTCGACAGCTTGACACGCATGATGGCGCCATCTTGCTGCAAGGAAAAAGTGGAGTAGTTCACGGCGAAGTCCTCAATCGTTTTACAGGCTCGGGTATTGATACTCTGCTAGGCGCTATCAGTATCAAACGACCCGCTCGACCTTGATGCCGGCATAGCCGAAGCCTTGCAGCGCCCCCATCAACGTCACGATGACCGAACATCTCACTGAGCGTACGCAGGCCAGTCACTCGCGGTGTCTCCTTGGTCAGGCGCGTGGCGGCATACGCCTGCAACAGACCTGTGGTGAGGTAACCGCCGGTGCTGAAAATCGTGCTCTTGATCGCCACGTTGTTGCCGGTAGCCAGGCAAATGTCGACGGAGCGATGCACCTGGCGGGATTCGCGCGGCGGCGTCGCCGGCGCGATGCTCTTGGCCATGTGATCCATCATCGGCCGCAGAACCTCGGGCGGAATCCACTGGAACTGCACCTTGTACAAGCGCTCCAGTTCCAGTTCCTTCTTGTGAAGTTCCTGGTTCCACATCGCCACGCTCATCTTGCAATTGCGCACGCGGCCATCCTTGCTGAACCAGATCGGATTCGCCGAACCGCCCCAGTTCGAGGTATTCAGCACCTGACCGGAGGGTGTGCATACCTGGCCGGTTTCGATACCGGGATAGCGAACCAGCTGGTGATCCTGCAGGTAATAATTCGGGCGACTGACCGCATCGAAAATGGTTTGTGCCGATGCGACCGTGGGTACCGCCGTGCCGATGGCGTGCATTTTCAGCGAATCGACGCCATCCAGTTCGAGACAATATCGTGCGCCGATTTCGCTCATCGTCCACATGTAGGCACTGGACGGCAGCAGCGCCAGCCCCGCCTTGGCGAACTCGCGACTGAAGTGCTCATCGAGCTGCATCATGGCGTACTGCTCGCCCGTGGTATCGAGATAATGCACGCCGGTGCGCAGGCAGGCCTCGGCCACTTCCATGTTGTAACGCGCAAACGGACCGACGGTGTTACAAATCACTTTGCGGCCCGTCAGCAACTTGGTCAGCGATTCGACCGAGTGTTCAAGCTCGACTATTTCGTAGCGCGCGTCCTCGATGCCCGGCACCATGCGCATGTTTTCTTCGATGCGTTTGCGATCACGCCCGGCAGCCACGAACGGCATGCCCTGCTCACGCAACTGCTCCATGATCAAGCGGCCGGTGTAGCCGCTGGCGCCGTAGACCACGACTGGATAATCGGTTTTCAAGAGACTCTCCGGATTGCCATGATGATTTTCACAAGGCCACGCACGCTCAGTCGCGGCCCCAGCCTTCTTGCTGATACAGGTTGCTCAACAAATAGCCGTAGTGCATCAGCAGGATGTTGTTCTCGCCGTCTTCGATCTGCATCGCGCGCGCATCGCGCAGCAACTTCTCTATCGGCAATTCGCGGGTCAGCCCCACGCCACCGAACAGCTGCAACGACTCATTCACGACATTGAACATTTCACCGCAGCAAAATGCCTTGCCCGATGCGGTGAAATACGGATGCGGTCGCGGCGAGCAGCGGGTGTAATGCGCAACGTGACGCGCCATGGCGCGAATCGTTTCGACTTTGGCGCCGATGACGCCGAGCCGGTATTGGGTGAGCTGGTGTTTGGCCAGCACTGCACCGCCCTGTTTGCGCTCGTGCACATAGGCGAGCGCCAACTGGAACGCAGCACGCGCCAAGCCGGTGGCAATGTGGCTCATCGCGGTGCCCGCGTGCGCCCATGCGTAGGCATGCTTGAATTCATAGTCGTCGCGTGTGGCAATCGCAAAGCGACGCGGCACGCGCACGTTATCGAAATAAATCTCGCCCTGTGGCAGCGGACGCTTGCCGAGTTTTTCCAGCGGCTTGCCGCGCGAGACGCCGTTGATGTCGAGCGGTACGATGATGTTGCAGCCGTAGGTATTGCCGTAGGTATCGTAAAAGCCGTCGCCGTAGTCGGCGACAATATCCATCAACGCCACTTGCGCGACAGGACCGTTCGACACCCATGCAGAACTTTGACCATTGATGACGATCTCGTCGCCCTTGAAGGTTGCCTGCAAGTTACCTTTGTTCGCCACCGAACCGGGATAACGTTCCTCCGGATACAGAATCAACCCATCGGAACCGCGATCCGGTTGCGTGGCGCACCAGCAGCCGAGCTTGCCGGTGCACAAATCGATCAATTCTTGCTGACCACTGGCGCGCGCCATGGTGAGCGGCAGCCCACCCACGCCGAGCGACACTGCAAGGCCCGCGTCCCCCCAGGCCAGTTCTTCGATCACCATACCTTCCATGCGCGCCGCCAGGGCGGGTTCGAGTCCACTCATCGCATCGGGGTCGAAGCCCAGCTTCAGGGCTTCCATGTGAAACGCCCAGAACGGCGAACCTGGCGCGAGCACTGCATCGGCCGACAAGCGGTCAATCTCGCGACCCAGCGGTCGCATGACTTCGCGGGCAAAGCGATGCATCGCTTGTTGAACGCCCTGCTCCTCTTCGCTGAGACCGACATCGAATCCGGCCAAACCGACGATCGGCAGCGGTACTTCATGATGTGTATTCATGGTGTTGTTCAGAACCCGTTTTATTCAATCGTTGAGTGCTGGTTGGTTATCGCGTGAACAAGTTGACGGTCACGACCGCTTCTTCGAAGCCAATCGAGCCGCCGCCGTTTTCTTGCAACGCCACCTTGGCGCCGGCGACTTGCCGTACGCTGGCTTCACCGCGCAGTTGCGTAATGAGTTCGTGAATCTGCCCCAAGCCGGTCGCGCCGATGGGATGACCCTTGGATTCCAGACCACCCGAGGTGTTCACCGGTACGCGACCACCAATGGACAACTCGCCCGCTTCGGCAGCGGGACCTGCACCACCCATCGGCGTGAGGCCCAGGTACTCGACAGCCATGATCTCGCCCATCGCGGTGGCGTCATGAACTTCAACCACTGAGACATCCTTGGGACCCAGACCGGCCTGTTCATACGCGCTCTGTGCGGCGCGACGACAAATCGCTTTGTTGAATTCGGTCGCTGTACGCGGGATGGGTGTCGCGATAGCCGTCGCCGCCACCTTGATCGCACGACGGCGATCGCCGTTGAGCTTTTTCAATCCCGCTTCGTTGCAGACGATGACTGCAGCCGCGCCATCGGTGATCGGTGCGCACATGGGCATGGTCAGTGGGTAAGTAATCGGCGGCGCAGCCAGCACTTCTTCGATGGTAAAAGCCTGTCGATATTGCGACAGCGGGTTATGCACAGAGTGCATATGATTCTTTGATGAAACCGCGGCAATCTGTCGCTGCGTCGTGCCGAAGTTCTTCATCCAGAAGCGGCACATGGCGGCGTAGATGGCCATGAACTTGCTGTAGGGTCGTGTCGATTCGCTGCCCGGCGGCACCTCGACGCCTTCACCCAGCGCCAGCAGCAGCGCTTCGTTTTCAGCCGCGGTGGTCACGTCCCAACCACCGGAGAACATGGCGATGGCGCGTTGCTTGTCTTCGATATTCATTTTCTCGGCGCCGAAGGCCAGCGCGATATCGCAGGTACCGGCGTGCAAGGTCTGCACCGCCAGCTGAAATGCGCTGGTGCCGGAGGCGCAGGCGTTTTCGATATTCCACATCGGCACGCCGCTAAAACCCAACTTGTTCAGCAGAATCTGACCGGGCACGGCAGTCTGGCCCTGCAACGGCCCCTGGGTCACACCCGAGTAAAACACTTGACCGATGTCGGCCACGCCGGCGCCGGCATCGCGCAGCACCGCATCCAGAGCTTCCTGGCCCAGCGAGTGCAGCGAGCGGTCAAGGTGACGGCCAAACTGCGTCATACCGACGCCGACGATATAGATATTGGCGTTCATGTGTTGTGTAATGCCCCCAGCAAACTTGTTGCGGCCTGCGCGGCCACGGGCTGTATGTTGCGAGCTCGATTGCCGTAGCCGCCCCCCCAGTGAAGAGTGGGGGAGCAAACCCAGTCTCGCTGCGAGTCGTGCTACTTTCCTGTGGCGGCGTACCGTCTATAAAATTACGCACCGCACTACCCTGCTGCGTGGCACGACTGTCGCAGCAGGTTCGGGGGGATAACTAACCAAGAGAGACCATGACGAGCTACGACTCGCGGCGCGACCCTGCATTACTGCTCAAATCTACGCCGCCGCGCGCTGTGCGTGGCTTTCTGGATCGCGAACGCCTGAAATTGCACCGTCTTGAATTGAGTGGTGCCCACGTCACTGCACTGCTGGCGCCGGTTGGTTTCGGTAAAACCACGCAGCTTGCACACTGGCAGCGCCAGGCGCTGACGCGCGGGGCTGTCACTGCGTGGTACACCCTGGATGTCCGCGACGAACCCCAGCGTCTGCTGCGCGGCCTGTCGCTATCCGCGCAGATGGCTTGCGGCAAACGCGCCTTTGCCGAATCGTTCATGAACTGGCTGGAAGAACGTTCCGATCCGCAGGAAGCCGCCACCGGATGGTTAGCCGAGATCGCCGGATTGGCCGTCGATGTGCTGTTGCTGCTCGATGACGCGGATTTACTGCCCACTTCCGCACGAACGCAGGTGCTCACGTATCTGCTCGGCAATGCACCTGCAAATCTGCATATTGTGTTAGCGGCTCGCCCGACCAGTGCTCTGATGGCAAGCGGTGCCTTGAGCATGACACCGGTCACGCGCGTAATGGGCTCGGACCTACGCTTCCGGCTTGACGAAACGCTGGCTGTGCTATCGGCAGCAGTCGGTGCGCAGAGCAGCCCCGAAACGGGCGTGCGACTGCACGAGCTCACCGATGGCTGGCCGCTCGGCGTTCAGCTCGCCGTGGCGGCCTTGCAACGTAGCGGCGATCTGGAAGGACTGCTGGGAGCGGCGACAGCCGACATCCGCCGTTACTTCGTGGATACGGCAATTGATCGGCAAACCGCCGAAGCGACCCATCTGCTGGTGCGCCTGGCGCATTTCGATTTGATACATCCCGGGTTATGCGTGGCGGTATTTGGTAACGCAGCAGTCGCGCAGGAACTGCTGCGTCTTCAGGACGAAACGCCATTATTGCTGCGCGCCGAGGGCAGCGACTGGATGCGGCTGCACCCGTTGGCACGGGAGGCATTGCGCGAGCGCCTGGCGCAGTTGCCGTATGCGGAACGCCAGGACATGTCGCGTAAATCCTCAGTGTGGTACGCGGAGCACGATCTTAACGAAGAAGCTGCGCAGCATGCCTTCCTCGCCGGCGAGGTCGATGCCGCCGTTTCACTGGTGGAGCGCAGCACTCATCGCATGACAATTCTGGGTCGCAGCGCTGCTGTACTGGCCTGGTATCAGCGCTTATCGCCCAAGGACATCTGCGACCATCCGGGTTTTTGGGCGCCGGTTGCCTGGGCGCTAGCCATGAGCGAACGGCATGCGGAAGCGCAGTCGCTGATCGACCGCATACTGGCGCAACCGGAGCTGCCCGCATCGCTGCGCTTCGAAGCGGATCTCATCGCCGCCGCTGCGGCAGGATTTGCCGATCGCGTTGACCTCGAGAACGAGGTGCTCGCGCGCTGGCCGCAACCTCCTCCGGGCGCACGATCAGGCGAGGTCATCATCTGGATGATCGGCCATGCATTTCAGGAGGTGTATCGTGGCCAACCTGATCAGGCGCGGCTGCTCTGGTCGCGCATCGGCGGCCTGGATCAGGGCGCGGACTACTCACCTGTATCCTATGGATTTGCCGATTACGGTACCGGCCTAAGCTATCTTTGGGAAGGACGGTACGTCCTGGCGGAGCAAATCTTGCGGCCCGCATTAGCACGTGCCGAACAGCGCATGGATCGCCACAATCCGGTGACTTGCATGTTGGCCGCGCTACTGGCGCAGGCCTGTTGCGAAGGCGGACAAAACGACGAACCACGCACTCTGCTCGCGGGCAGGCTGGACACCATAGAACACTTCGGCTTGCCCGATGCGCTGATCGCCGCCTACAAGACTTTGGCTCGCGTGGCGGAGCAAGACGGCCGACAGGATCAAGCGCTGGATTTTCTGGATGCGTTGCGCGCCATCGGCGAATCACGGGCCATGCCGCGTTTGCAGGTAGCGGCGCAGTGCGAGCTGGTGCGCTTGCATGCCAAATACGGCCGCGCTGAAACCGCTCAGACACATAGCAAGCAACTGGATGCCCTGATTCGAGACCAGCAACATCACTCGTCTGCAGCGTTGGCTCCGTGGCTGGAACTACATGCGCAACTGGCACGCGCCTATGCTGCGCTCGCTCAGCAAGACAATGCATTGCTCCCCATGGCGCTGCAAGCACTGTACTCGGTCGAACGCCTGGCCGCCTTGATCAAACGTGGCGGCGATGCCGGCGAAGCGCGATTGCTGAGGGCCGAAGCGCTGCACCGCCAAGGCTCAAGCGAAGCACGGATTGTACGCAACGAAGCCATCAGCCTGGCCGAAGCAAACGGAATGCTGCGATTGATGCGCGAGTACGGCACGCAGCGAGATCCGCTGACAGGCTCATCGACAGCCGCAATCGACAACATCAGGACGGCTCCATCTGCAGAGCAAGTCGTGCGCGGCACGGGTCTGTTGACCGCCAAGGAACGTGAAGTGCTGATCCTGCTAAGTCGCAGCCTCAGCAACAAGGAAATTGCGCTGGCGATGGGCGTCAGCGAGCAGACCATCAAATGGCACATGAAGAATCTGTTCAGCAAGATCAACGCCGGAGCCGCAAGCATGCCGTGGCGCGTGCTCGCTTGCTGCGGCTCGAGATCGACTGAGAACCTGCCCAAAGTCTCGCTGAAGGGCGCATCGCTGCAATGTGCCGGCGAAAAACAGGCCCGTCGCCGCATGGCTCCCGCGTCAGAAAGCCGCCTCTTCCATCGCCATGACCGACTCACCGCCATGCAGGCGGCATCGACCAGGCGGCGGCCTGCGGCAGGACATGCGTCGCGTAGAACGTCGCGCTGGTCAGTTTGCCGCGCAGGAAAACTGCGTTGCCGCGACCTTCCTCCAGATGACGATGCGACACCAGCGCCGCACGCGCCATCTGCCAGCCGCCGGCGACGATGCCGAAGGCACGCAGCAACGGCACGGAACCGCCAGCACCTCGAGGGGCTGCGTCGCAATAGCGCAGCAGCGCCGAATCCGTCGCTTCCTTCAGCGCCATGACGGCGCTGCCAAGCTCGCTGCGCGATCTTCTGCGAGATCCGCCTGCTTCTGGACATCGAGCTCAGCAGGGTGGCGTCGATCTGCGATAACGAGAACGCGAACGCCGCACCGCCATCCTTGCAGATCTTACGCTCGACCAGATCGTGAGCCTGAATCGATGTGGTGCCCTCGTAGATCGCGGCGATGCGCACATCGCGCAGTGGCTGCGAGGCACCGTTTTCGTCGATATATCCGGCGCCGCCATGCACCTGAATCGAAGTGGAGGTCACTTCGATCGCAGTTTCGCTGGCCCAGCCCTTGAAGACCGGGAATCATCAGCTCGATAAATGCCTGCTGCTCGGCCGTACCGCGGGATCCGGGTGCTTGAGGCCAGATCGCGGGCCGCTGCGATCACATAGGCCACCGCCCGCATCGCCTCGACCTGCGAGCGCATGACAGCAACATGCGCCGCACATCCGGATGGCGGATGATCGGCACAGACTCGTTGCCGCCACCCACCAGCCTTCCCTGAATGCGCTCCCGCGCATACGCCAGCGCCTTCTGATAGGCACGCTCCGCAATGCCGACGCATTCCAGGCCGACGTTGAAGCGGGCGCCATTCATCATGACGAACATGGCCTGCAAGCCACGGTTCTCGCTGCCGACCAGCCAACCGGTAGCGCCTTCACCGCGCGACCCGTAGACCAGCGTGCAGGTTGGGCTGGCATGAGTGCCGAGCTTGTGCTCGATGCCCGTGCATTGCACATCGTTACGTCGGCCGTCCGAACAGGAACTTGGGCACCAGAAACAGCGAACGACCTCCGAACCCTCCGGTGCTCCCGGCGATGCGGGCCAAAACCAGATGAATGATGTTTTCGGTCAGTCATGGTCGCCGAAGCTGATGAAGATCTTCTGACCGAACAGGCGAAACTGCCATCCGGCCTGCGGCTCCGCGCGAGTGCGCAACGCGCCGACATCGGAGCCGGCCTGCGGCTCGGTGAGATTCATGGTCGCGGCCCACTCGCCGCTGACCAGTTTCGGGATGTAAAAGGACTTGAGTGATTCACTGGCTGCGGCGGCCAACGCCTTGACCGCCGGCGAGGACAGATCCGGACACATGCAGAAGGCTTTGTTGGCGGAGACGAACATCTCGTGAATCGACGCTGCACAACACTGCCGGAAGATCCTGCCCGCCATACTGGGCAGGCATTTCGATGTTGTTCCAGCCGGCAGCAACGAATTCGCGATAGGCCGCAGCGAATCCGGGCGGCATGAGACGCCCTGCTCGGTCCACCGCACGCCTTCGCGATCGCCGAAACGTCGAGCGGCGCCAGCACTTCGGACGCGAAGCGCGCGGCCTGTTCCAGGATGGCGTCGGTCAGGTCGGCATCGGCCAATGCTTCGGAATCCGGCAGCTTGGCAAGCGAGTCGATCTCGATCAGTTCCCGCAAGCACGAAATGCATGTCCGCCAACGGCGCGTCGTAAGGGGTCATCAGATTTTCCTCCCGCCTGCAAGCTAGGCTTGCGGCGCATTTAATGTTCCGTAACTGTTCGGGTATAGGCGGCATCGTAACCATTGCGCCCCTGTCCCTGAACAGACGATTCTCTATGTCTGTTGTTTGGCGTCTACCATAGCGAGCCCCAACAGGATTCCGCCCCACCCTTCTTTGGGGGCATACATAGACCTTGATCTCACTGCCACTTCCCTCTCAACCCCCTGCCTTGGGGGGGGCGACACCGATGCCAGCACACTAGATTGCCGGCCCAGTGGTTCAGCGCATGCAGGGGTGTGGCTTTTATCTGAACGCCTCGCGTCGCACCGAACCCGTTTTGATGCGAGCTGACTCGCTTGGCCCGCCGAAAACCACTATCGCAACATCGAAACGGCTAGCAATTAAGACCACTGTCAACAACTAAGGGGTGTTTTGTGAACAGCAATCAGATTTCATGTTTCGTCGCCATGGCGTTAGGCGTCAGTACGAATACGTTCGCCGCAGACAGTCCGGTCGCGGGTATTACCGCAGAAACGGCGGTGCTTGAAGAGATCATGGTCACGGCGCAGCGGCGCAGCGAAAGCATGCAAAATATTCCGATTGCGATGACCGCGATTCAGGGTGACGAGCTGAGTGGTAAAGGGGTCACCTCGCTCGCCGATCTCCAGTTCGCCTCGCCCTCGATATCGGTGGGCAATAACGGCAACACGAATGCGGTGAATATCCGCGGCGTCGGGCTCGCCAGTGGTTTGGCGAACGTCGCCAACGGCGTTGCAATTTATGTCGATGGCATATTCCAGCCGCCAATTGTGGCGAACTCCTCGATGTACGACATCGGCAACGTGGAAATCTTGCGCGGCCCACAGGGCACCTTGGTCGGATCCAACTCAACGGGTGGCGCGATCATGATCAACACCAAGAGCCCGCAACTTGACGCGGCTGGCGGCTATGTTCGCCTCGGCGTCGCCAACTACGGCCAGACTGACGCAGAAGCTGCGGTGAATCTGCCCGTCAACGACATATTCGGCTTGCGGGTCGCAGGCAAAAACACCTCCCGCGACAGCTTCTACACCAGCGTTGGCCCCGCAAAGACTGATGCCGGAAAACTCGAGGAGCAATCAGGACGCCTCGGCATCCTGTTCCGTCCGGGCGACTTTCAGGCGCTCGCGAAAGTAGAGTATTCCGACCGCAACACGGGTGGCTTCACGGGCAAGGCCATTCCCGGGACCACGTATGCGGCGTTCGCACCAAACGATCCGTTCGTGCTGTCGTACGACACACCCTCGAAAGAACACGAAACAGCACTGTTGTCGTCGCTTGAACTCCGCTACGAATTTTCCAACGGGATCACGGTGCGCTCGGTGAGCGGTTACCAGGACAAACGCTTCCACAACGTGCAAGATCAAGATGGAACGGCAGCCAATACGCCTTTCACGCCGAAACTCGGTTGGGATAACCGGGTGAAGCAGGTAACGCGATCCGAGGAAATCAACGTACTCTCCGACACCAGTGGCGATTACGATTGGGTGGTGGGCGCCTACTATCAAACTGACGTTATCGCTGTCGACATCGACGCGACCGGCGCCACCGGTCCCGGCGGTCCGCCGTTGTACATCACCACGCCAGCCGACAAGAAAACGACCGGCGTGTTCGGCCAGGCAAACTTTCGATTTGCACCGCGATGGCAACTCGGCCTCGGCGTGCGGTACTCGACCTCCGATACCGAAGGTAATGGCTTTGTCGCACTCAACGTACCCGTATTCGCTTGCGGATCCCCCGGCCTTCCTCCGGCCGCGCCACGCAACGGCTGCCAGGTTGCCAACCTCGGTGGATCGGCATCCGATGGCCGCATGACCGGCAAGATCTCGCTGGATTACAAGCCCGACGACAACAACCTTCTGTACGCATTCGTGGCGCGTGGTTACAAGCCCGGCGGCTTTACCTCACCCGTGGCGAATTTCGATCCTGAAACAGTGCTCGATTTTGAACTTGGCTGGAAAGGCTCGCTGGCGGACGATCATGTGCGCACCCAGCTCGGCGGCTTCTATTACAAGTACGACGACTTCCAGTTTCAGAATGTCAACCTGACGAACGGCGCGCAGAATGTCTCGAACCTGTCGACTGCAGATATCTATGGCGTCGAAGCGACCTTGCAATTCGAGTATCGCGGCTGGCGCATGGATGGCGGTGTGGCGTACGTCCACTCAGAGCTGCCTAGCCCGGGCCCGGTGGTGAACACACACCTGATGCCGCCGGGAACCGTCGGCACCGCAGGCCCTCAGTGTGCAACCGGTCAGACAGTAGGCTGTTTCAACTACAGGCCGTACCTCTCGAACAACTCGGGCGGTCCGAACCTGTATTCGCCTGATTGGACGTTCAACGCCGGTGTCGAATATGGAGTCGTATTGGGTTCGGGCGTGTCACTCACACCTCGCATCTACTACGCCTACATGAGCGAGCAATTCGTCGGCCTGACCTATTCCAAGACGACGGACCGCCTGCCTTCGCGCGGAATACTGGGTGCCCAATTGAGGTTGAACGCAGGCGATCATTGGACGGCCGAAGTGTACGGCACGAACCTGGGGGACGAAGTGTATCCAACGGGTCAGGTGTTGGACGGCTCCAACTATTTCACGTATGGCGCGCCGCGACAGTATGGTGTGCGCGTCGGCTACACGTTCTAGTTGTTCTTGATGATCGCACGACGCTCACGACAGCGTCGTGCGATCATGACACCCTCACCCTGCACACTCCCCGAACCGGGCCGGGCCATCAGCTCATACATACTTAACCCCTTGTTCGATTTGTTGGGGTCACTGCACTCTGTAGCTCTCCGGACAGACCGTGAAATGGCACCTTAAGAATCCATTCCAGACGCTTGATGGCGCCAACCGTAAACCCGGTATCCCTTACCCCCCATCATGGGTGGTTTGCGTTGCCAGTCTGACTTCCTAGGCTGGCATGCTAACAAAAGAATACATTTGGGAGAGCCTGATGACCTGCCGGATACGCGTTGCCGCGATGCTATGCGGTGTTGTAGTGGTTCTAAGTGCCATGGCATGGTCTGCCCCCGCCTCGGCCCGAACGCTCTATGTTTCGGCGAGTGGAGCGGAGACTGGTAATGGAATCCGGTCGACACCGTTTCACAACCTGGCTGCAGTCGAACAAGCGTCCAAGCCCGGGGATACAATCGTAGTCTTGGCGACGCCGCTTGGCGTACCGCCACTCGAAGGCGGCATTGCGCTGAAAGAGGGTCAAAAGCTGGTTGGCGATGGCCCTGAAGTCGTAATGGCAATGACGCCGCTGACTGTTGCGGCGCGCATTACCAATACAACAGAGGCCAACAACGGCGACGCCGTGGTCATGGCCGATAACGCCAGCGTGTCGAACCTTGTCATCCTGAACGCCCGCCGTTCGGGGGTCTACATAAATGACGTAACAGGCGTCACCGTTGCAGGCAATTCCATATCGGCGTCGAACACGTCATGCCAGCCGACGCAAGGTTACGAAGGCAAGCTGTACACCGGTCGGCCGATGAATGGTTATGCCGCCGTGATGGCTGACTATATGACCCGCGAAGCCAGCTTCTCGGTGATCGACAACCGGATACATGACGGTATGTGCATGGACGGCATCCACGTCCGGGCGGGTGGCAACTCCGTGGTGAGCGGACGTATCGATCGGAACGTCGTAACGCGCTTGCAGCAAGGCAAACCGTTCGTTGCGGTGCTCGGTATCGCGCTTGAGACCAAGGACAGCGCTGCCCTGACGGTAACGTCAGATGGCAACACGCAGACCTTCATCGGCAACCCTGTCGGCGGCGTGCCGGAAGCCGATTGCGAGGGATTGCTCAGTCATCAGACCGGTGGCGAGCTTCGCTGGACCATCACACGCAACTACTTTGCGCACGGCGTGGGCGGCTCGTCGTGCAATGGAGCGGAGTTCTTCATCACCGGAGGCGATGCGAATTCGACGATTGCCATTTCTGATAGCCTGTTCCTCGATGCGCAGGGGGACATGCTGCAGAACATCAATCTGGGAACAGGTGAAACCACGCTGACGATGGAGCGGGTTACCATCGCACACACGCACTTGGCTACCGAACCAAGTGGTCCACCGGAGTCGCGTGGCTCCAATCCTGCCGGCAACGAGGCCGGGCGACCTCGAGGCCATTGCGTCATGCTGGTGACGCAAGGACCGGGCGGCGCTAACCGCGCCAAGATTAGCGAAAGCGCGTTTTCGAATTGCAGCGGAGATGGCGTGTTCATGTTCTATGCGCCTTTCCTTGGATTACCGGGCGCAAGCCGTGAACTAAGCCTCGATATCGATCGGAGCACGATCACTGCCGTGAGTGGCCATGGCCTGCGCTGGGCAAACCATGGATCAGTCGATCGCGCTTCGGTGAAAGTCCGCAACAGCCTTATCGCGGGAGCGCTCGACAAGGCCGCGGTCGCGCTGGTGCAGAATCAATCCGGTGCAAATCTCAAGGTCGGAACCTTCGATTTCGGCACCGCAAGTGCACCCGGCGGTAACTGTATCGGTCTGCCGGGCCCCAGGGCGGTAGAACTGGTCGGGATTGACGCTACTTTCGTCGGCAATTTCTGGGGCGCGAATATCGCAGCCCCGTCACCGGACCATACGGGCACGCCCTTGGTCGACACGATCTGGGTGAGCGGAGGGCAGATCGACACGGGAGCGGCTCTGACAACGGCACCATCAACCTGCGGCAGTAGGTAGCCAGTAATGAGGCAGTCCCCGCCTAATGAAGCATTTTTCGGAGCGATGGCGTTCATGACGCGCCGAGACAGTACGGAGTGCGCGTCGGGTACTCGTTCTGGTTGTTTCTCGCACACAACTCACGACACTCGCGGCAGTGTCGTGAGATTTTCACTCCCACAGATCGTCAGGACGGGTGCTCGCGCCAGGCCTGTTCAGCAGGCCTTGTTGCGTTGGCGCAGAAAACCGCTCCGCCAAGCACCTGGATTGTGTTACCGGCCACTTCGAACGCCACCTCGTCCCCGGTTGTCAAGACGATGGGAAGGAGCCAGGTGGCAAGCACCTCTGCCTCGCTACATGTTAGAGAAAACGTCGCAATCAACTGACCCAATCCGCCCAAATCCGTTGAGTGAAAAGCATGGTCCGGCTAAAAACATACTTTGTTCTGGCAGCTGCGCTGACGTCGTCGGCGATGCTCGTCCGCGCCGCAGAGACGACGATGAATGCCCAAGTCGGGGCGGTTGCTGTCGAGAAGATGATGACTGACGATGAACGCGTCATCCTGACCAACGGCATCATGCCACTGCCTATAGGACCGGCGGTACATATACCGGAAGGGGCCATCATCGGAGGCGGGTTTGTTCCTGGTGTGCCCCGTCTTGGCGTTCCGGCACTAACCGAAACCGACGCCAGCCTCGGCGTCTCGTATGTCATGGGATTGCGCAACGATGACGGGGCGACCGCTCTGCCCTCCGGCACAGCGCTCGGCTCCACCTGGAATGCTCGACTCATGCGGCAAGCCGGCGCGATGATTGGCAGCGAGGCCCGGGCGAAAGGGTTCAATGTCATGCTGGCTGGCGGCATCAATCTGATGCGCGATCCACGCAATGGGCGGACGTTTGAATATCTTGGCGAAGATCCCCTGCATTCAGGTGTACTGAGCGGGGAAGCGATTGCCGGCGTTCAGTCCAATCATGTCATTTCCACAGTCAAACATTTCGCCCTGAACGGACAGGAAACGGGACGCCAATTCGTCAATTCGAAGATCAGCGAAGCAGCGGCGCGCGAAAGCGACCTGCTGGCATTCCAGATTGCGATTGAACGAGGGCAGCCTGGTGCGGTCATGTGCGCCTACAACAAGGTCAATGGGCATCAGGCATGCGGGAACGACTGGCTGCTGAATCAGGTTCTCAAACGCGACTGGGGCTACAAGGGTTTCGTCATGTCGGACTGGGGTGCGGTACACGGCGTTGATTTTGCTTTGAAGGGCCTTGACCAGCAATCAGGTGCGCAGCTCGATCCCAGGGTGTTCCTTGGCGCCGATCTGGCCGAAGCGGCGAACAGGGATCCAGCCTATGCGACCAGGCTTTCGGACATGAACCGCCGCATCTTGCGATCGATTTTTACGGTGGGTGTGGATCAGCATCCACCGGTCAAACGCGCGATCGATTTCAAGGTCAATGGCGACGTCGCCGAAGAAGTGGCGCGGCAGGCAATTGTGCTGCTCCGGAACCGGAACAATGCCTTGCCGCTTTCTGCCAGCGCCAAACGGATCGCCGTAATTGGCGGCCATGCCGATACCGGTGTCTTGTCTGGCGCGGGCTCTTCACAGGTTCATGCCGATGGTGGACCCGCCCTGTTCATTCCGCTCGGCGGCGATGGCCCTTTCGCCACGCTAATCGGCGAGGCGTACCATCGCTCCAATCCGCTCAAGGCAATCAAGGCACGGGCGCCTCTGGCTCACGTGACATACCGATCGGGGCAATATCTTGCACATGGGAGTCGACCCTGAAAAAAATGCCGATGTCGCGATTGTCTTCGCAACCCAATGGCAGTCCGAAGGATTCGACCAGCCCGATCTGAGCTTGCCCCGAGGGCAAGACGCGCTGATTACAGCGGTGGCTGCCGCGAATCCCAATACCATCGTTGTCCTGGAAACAGGGAGCGCGGTTGCCATGCCCTGGCTCGACCAGACAGCTGCTGTCGTCGAAGCATGGTATCCAGGAATCCGAGGAGCTGAAGCCATTGCCGGTGTTCTGTTTGGCGATATAAATCCATCGGGCCGGCTGCCGATTACCTTTCCGGCAAGCCTCGATCAGCTTCCTCGTCCGAAACTCGATGGCAGCGACAGTGTCGAACCCGATTTCGTGGGCAAGGGCCTGCCCGGACAAACGCTGGAAGTTGACTACGATATCGAAGGGTCGGACGTTGGCTACCGCTGGTTTGCGAGGACTGGTAGAAAGCCCTTGTTCCCCTTCGGATATGGCCTGTCCTATACCAGCTTTGCCCATTCCGGTCTGAAGATTTCAAGCGGAAAGACGGTCACAGCCACCTTCACTGTAACCAACACGGGTCAGCGTGATGGCGCAGATGCGCCGCAGCTGTATCTGGTTGCTGTCAACGGCCAAACAAAGCTGCGCCTTGCGGGATTTGAGCGTGTCGAACTGGCCGCTGGTACATCGAAGGTCGTGACAATCAGTATCGATCCCAGAATTCTGGCGGACTGGGAGAGTGACAAATGGCAGATCGTTGCGGGCCGGTACGTGTTCGCACTGGGAATGTCAGCCAGTACGCTTGGACCGGAGCAGTCAACCAGACTCAACGCGCGCTCATGGACCCCTTGAGCTGATGTGCAACAACGCGAACGGTGCCTGCGGCTCCGTTCGTCTTTTCATCGGATCGGCTGCGCCCATGCACGCTTGTCCTGCTCCAATATTTCAAGCAGCGGACGGGGCTTCTTGCCGGTAATGAACTGCACGTGATGCGACAGTATTGCGTGGTAATCCTCACCAAAGGCGATGAAGTTCGAGACCAGCTCATCTGAGCCGTAAGTTTGCGCCGGTTCAGTCGCGCCTTCGGTGTAGCCACGCGGGATACCCCAGGCGTCAAACTTCGCATACATTTCTTCCGGAGTGAGCACGATATACTCGATCGGCACGTTGTACAGATTCGAGATCATTTTCGAAATATCCCTGAACGTCAGCAAGTCCGGTCCGGTAATTTCATAGGTGACGCGAGAATGCCTTTCAGGCTCGAGCAGACAGGTTGCTGCACACAAGGCAATATCGCGTTTCGATACCGGCGCTATCATTCCGTGATCACTGATCTGGAACCATTTTCCGGACCGCAGTACAGACTGCGACATCGGCGTAAACAGCTCCGCATAGGTTTGATTGCGCAGAATGGTGAATCCCAGCCCGGATTCATGGAGGTCACGTTCGGTAACGATATGATCGCCTGCCGAAATGGTCCCGTTGCGTGGATGCACTCCTGCCACTGAGGTATAGACGATGTGTTTGATACCCGCTTTCCTCGCTGCTGCAATGGCGTTGCGATGCTCGGGGATTCGCCTGGATACCGCGTGCCCACTAATCACCATCAACACATCATTGCCTTGGTAGGCTGCTTCAAGCGACGGCAAATCCCGATAGTCGCCGCGGCATACTTTCGCGCCCAGAGTCGCCGCGTCACGCAGTGCCTCTGGATTGCGGGTAACCAGTGTCAGATTTTTTTCCTCCGTGCGCTTTAGAAGGATTTCCGTTATCCGCCTGCCGAGATCGCCAGAAGCACCACTGATTGCAATATTACGCATGCCTTTCTCGCATCGCTGTTTGCGTATTCAGCATTGCCTGGAGCTACCCACGAGTATCATGCGGCCCTTTGTAGCGTTACACGCTCAACATTACTGCGAGGCAATCGCGAGAAGCAGGCCACTGCAATGCAGGCTGTCACACAAGCGGCCGCACCGATTGCCGGATAGCCGGCAAACTTGATCAGCGTACCGCCCAGCACCGGCCCGATGGCCGCGCCCGTCATCATCATCGCTGGCGTTGCCGCGAGGAAACGGCCGGAGGTGTCCAGCTGCGCCAGCAGGCCGAACCCGAATACGTGCGTGAACAGGATTGTCGCGACAAACAGCGAGCCTGCGACAGCATAGGGCAGGTAAGTTGCGGACGTGAAAATGGTGATGGCGAGCGCGGCTTGCACGATTGGGCCGCCGAGCAGGACGTTGCGAGGTGATATGCGCTTCTCCAGCAATGCAGCAATGGCTGTGGGGAACAAGTTGACGAAGCCCAGTGCCGCGAGAACGGCCGTTACCTTTGTGACACCATAATCGTGATCAGCGCCAACGCGTTCGAGAAAGCTGAATGACATCGACTGCACCAGGCTCATGCAGCAAAGACCCAGAGCTCCACCCCACAGCGCCCGCGAGTATTGCCCCTGAGATGACGACTGAGCATCGGCTGGCATCGCAGTGATTGGGTTAACGGCCGGGAATATCAGCAGCGCGGCCAGTGCGCCGACGACCATCACCACCGCGAACACCTCAAACACCACCTGAGCGCCGATGCGTGCCATGAACGGAGGCATGCTGGCAAGAAACATCAGCGCGAACACGCCCTGCGCCGTGCCACAAATTGCGAACAACCGGTGTGGGTTACCGCTGCGCGCTACGGTACCGTGTGTGACGCTCAGCGCGGTGCCAATCGCCACGCCACCAATCGCATGCAGTACTGCCATGCGGCCGAAGTCCGGTGTGCCAGCCAGCAAATGAAATGCTAGCGCCGCAGCGGTAAAACCAACAAATGCAAGCCAGCGGCCTGTTGCCAAACGGTTGAACAACGGTGCGATGGTGATGCTTGCAAGTACGGCTCCCGCCAGAAATAGTGTCACCAGCAGCCCCGCCTGCTGCGGATCAAAATGATACTGCTGGATCAACGCCCCAACCCACAACGGCAGCGCGACGAGATCGACAAGGCCTGCACAGTGTGCGATGCACAGCGCAATGCGACCGGCTACTGAATCGGTACGGATCATCCCCACTTCTCCTGTCGATTGCTGTTTCGCGTATCGGACACGATTACAGTGTAGGGTGCAACGCCTGCGGCACAGAAGGCGATATGACTGTGCCCCTCTTCGTGGGTGGGCAGCCCCCCTCCTTCAGAGATACTTAGCATTACCCCTCGCGAAGAGGGGTGCCTGCACCTGCCTACCACTTCTTAAACTATAACTTGAACTGCGACTTGGGGACGATTGGGGGCTCTACATCAACATGTCTCACTATCAATCAAATAACGGCGTAGCCGTCATCACGCTCGACCACCCGCCCGTGAATGCGCTGGCACTGGCGCTGCGTCGCAAGCTCGGTAACGCGCTGCTCGCTGCCCTTGACGATCCTGCGGTACACGCTATGGTCATCACCGGTACGGATCGCGGCTTCAGTGCCGGTGGGGACATCACTGAATTCGATCTGCCTGCGGTATCGCAGGAGCCCACGCTGTTTACGCTGTTCTCACGCATTGAGACAAGCCCGAAACCGGTGGTGGCCGCTCTGCGTGGCATGGCGATGGGCGGCGGGCTAGAGCTGGCCATGGCTTGTCACGCTCGCGTGGCTCACTCAAATACACAGGTGGGTCTTCCGGAAATACACCTTGGCCTGCTGCCCGGCGCCGGCGGCACGCAACGCTTGCCGCGACTGGTAGGGTTGGAACTGGCATTCAACATGATCTTGCAGGGTAAGACACAGCCTGCGCACAGCTTGCGAGACAGTGGCTTGTTCGATGTGGTCACCGATGACGACGTATTGACCGCAGCCATCGCCTTGGCTGCCGAGCTTGCCGCTCAAGTGAGCACGGGCCGACCGCTCAGGCGCACTGGCGCCTTGAGTGTGCAGATGCCCAATGCCGAAGCCTTCCTCGCTTTCGGACGCGCCACAGTGAAAGCCAAGGCACGCGGACTACCCGCGCCGCTGGCTTGTGTGGATTGCCTTGAATTCGCCGTCACCTTGCCCTTCGAAGAGGGCCTGGCGCGAGAGCACGAAATAATTTCCCGACTATGCACAACACCGGAATTTGTCGGCCTGCGTCATGCATTTCTGGCGGAACGCCGCGCTGCGCAGATTTCCGATCTGCCGGTCGATGGCAAACCGCGTCCTGTTGAGCAGGCGGTCGTAATCGGTGCCGGCACGATGGGCTCGGGCATTGCCATGAGCCTGGCCAACGCCGGCATTCCGGTCACGATGATCGAACGCGAACAGGCCGCGCTGGATCGCGGCCTTAACACGCTGCGACAAAACTACGAAGCCAGCCTGAAGAAAGGCCAACTCACCGCCGCGCAATTCGGACAACGACTGGGACTCATCCACGGTCAGCTGAATTACGAAAGCGTGCGCAAGGCCGACCTGGTAATAGAAGCCGTATTCGAAGACATGAACATCAAGCGCACGGTGTTCGAACAGCTGGATGCCCTCGCACCACCCGGCGCTATTCTCGCCACCAATACTTCGATGCTGGATGTGAACCAGATCGCCAGCGTTACCCGGCGGCCGCAGGACGTACTGGGTCTGCATTTCTTCAGCCCCGCGCATGTCATGAAACTGCTGGAAATCGTGCGCGGCGAGCACACTGCGCCGGAGGTGCTTGCCACCGCGTTAGCGCTGGCGCGCCGCATTGGCAAGACCGCCGTGGTGTCGGGTGTGTGCGAAGGCTTCATCGGCAATCGCATGTTGCAGCCTTACTTGACGCAGGCCGGCCTGCTGCTGGATGAAGGCGCACTGCCGCAGCAAGTCGATCGTGCGATAGAAAACTGGGGCATGGCCATGGGACCGTTCCGGATGTGCGATCTGGCCGGCAACGACTTGGGCGCAGAAATCCGCAAACAACACTTGGAGAAGCATCCGGATCTGGTGCTGTCGCAAACGTTCGATGCGGTGGTGGCACTGGGCCGGTATGGCCAGAAAGTCGGTCGCGGCTGGTACGACTACCTGCCCGGCCAACGCGCGCCTCAACCCAGCGAGGAAGTCAACGCGGCAATCGTCGCCGAGTCGCAGCGGCTTGGATTGCAGCGCCGAAAAATCGCCGACGCAGAAATCGTCGATCGTCTGTTGTTCGCCTTGATCAACGAAGGCGCCAAAATCCTTGAAGAAGGCATCGCGCAACGCTCATCCGACATCGATGTCGTCTACGTCGCCGGTTACGGCTTCCCGCGCTGGCGCGGTGGCCCGATGTTCAGCGCCGATCGCCGCGGACTGCACGATGTGCTCGCCGGGATGCAGCGTCTGGCATACGGACCGAGCTACCAGCGTCGAGCGGTCTTCTGGCAACCCGCCAATTTGCTACGCCGATTGGCCGAGAACGGCCAGTCCTTCAGCTCGCTCATTCAATCGGAGCTTCCATGACTGACGCAGTAATCGTCTCGACTGCACGCACTGCACTCGCCAAGTCTTACAAGGGTGGCTTCAATCTCACTCACCCGGTGACGCTTGGCGGACATGTCGTGGCACACGCCATCGAGCGTGCCGGTCTTCAACCAGCCGAAGTGCAAGACGTGATCCTCGGCAGCTCGTTTCTGGAAGGCTCCGCTGGCGCGAACATGGCGCGCATGGTGGCGCTGCGCGCCGGCTGTCCAGTGACCACCTGCGGCCTGACCATCAACCGCTTCTGCGCCACTGGTCTGCAATCCATCGCGTTGGCCGCACAGCGTGTGATCGCTGGCGAGGGCGATATCTACGTCGCCGGCGGCATCGAATCGATCACGCTGGTGCAAGCGACACGCCAACACCTTCAACCTCAAGGAAACCTGGGTCGAACAACATCAACCCGCCGTGTACTGGAGCATGCTCGATACCGCTGAAGTGGTGGCCAAGCGTTACAACATCTCGCGCGAGCGGCAGGACGAATACGGCGTACGCAGCCAACTGCGTGCCGCACAGGCGCGTGAGCGACGGCCGCTTCGATGCCGAGATCGTACCGCTCGAAACGACCATGGCGGTCGCACGCCCGGATGGCAGCGTCGGGCACTCAGTTGGTCACCGTGGCGCAGGACGAGGGAATACGCGCCGACACCACGCTGGAATCGGTAGCCAAGATCCGCACAGTGTTGCCCGGCGGCGTGATCACAGCGGGCAATGCCAGTCAGCTCTCGGACGGCGCGTCGGCTTGTGTGGTGATGAGTGATGGCGAAGCCGCACAACGTGGACTGAAACCACTCGGTGTGTTTCGCGGCTTTCAGGTAGCAGGCTGCGAGCCGGATGAAATGGGAATCGGGCCAGTGTTCGCTGTACCCAAATTGCTGGCCAAGGCCGGATTGATGATCGAAGACATCGGCCTGTGGGAACTCAATGAAGCGTTTGCCGTGCAAGTGCTGTATTGCCAAGATCGGTTGGGCATCCCCGATGATCGAATGAACGTGGACGGCGGAGCCATTGCCGTTGGCCATCCGTATGGCATGAGCGGCTCGCGTATGGTGGGCCATGCGCTGATCGAAGGTCGTCGCCGCGGCGTGCGCTATGTGGTGGTAACCATGTGTATCGGGGGTGGCATGGGTGCCGCCGGTTTGTTTGAAGTGCTGCCAGCCTGATTCAGCGATGACATTTTTGCGGGAAGAATCCATGACCGAGTTGCTGGACAAGGTAATCATGGTGACCGGCGGAGCTTCGGGACTTGGCGAGGCGATCGTCTCGGCGGCTGCCAGAGCTGGAGCACGACTTGCCGTGGTGGACTTGCAGGGAGAGGCGGCCAGCAAGGTCGCAGCTTTATATCCGGGCGCACGCTCCTATCGATGCGACGTCAGCGATCCACTAGCGATCAAGCAGGTCTGCTTGAATGTGGTAGCCGATTTCGGGCGGCTTGACGGCGCGGTAAACAACGCCGGCATCTCCGGCGAGCTCGCACCGCTGGCTGAGGGATCGTTTGAAAACTGGAACCGGGTGATAAGCATCAACCTGACCGGAGTGTGGGCCTGTATGCACGCTGAAATCCCGCATCTGTTGGCCAACGGCGGCGGCTCGATCATCAATATGGCGTCGATGGCCGGTGTGGGGGGAGAGGTCAACCTGGCGCCCTACACGGCAGCAAAGCACGGTGTGGTAGGACTGACCAAGGTGGCCGCGCTGGATTACGCCCGGCAGGGTATTCGCTGCAATGCTGTCTGTCCCAGCTTTGTGCGCACACCCATGACGATGGACACGATTCCGGATGAAGCATGGGCGCAGATCGATGCCATGCATCCAATCGGGCGGACGGTCACGCCGGAAGAAGTGGCACATACCGTGGTTTTTCTGCTCAGCGACAAATCGACTGGCGTCACGGGCAGTACTCATCTGCTGGATGGAGGCTTGGGCGCCCGTTGAACCAACTCAAGCAGCGGGACGTATGTTAAGCACGCCATCTATCCTGACTGCCAGACCGGCTGCGGCCGGTTGCTGCCAAACCGTTCGGATAGCTGATGCGCCCCATATGCAGGAACCAAGGCGCAACAAAATAACTCCAGTTATCGCCTTCGGCCGGACCCGCATCTATCCGAGTCGGACCAGCAAATATACAGACATCATTGATGAGCGTGCGCGAAATATCAACGAGTCCTCAAGTGCGAGAGACACAATCCGCGAGCAAAGCCGTCAATGCGCTGATCAATGCCAGCGGCTGATCAAGCATGAGATGGTGATGCGCTTGCGGAATCATGATCGGGCCGCGCACGCACGACAAAGCGCGCACCACAGTTTCCGCTTGCTCTCGAGAAGCGACGAGACTGAGTTCCGCAAAAACGTAATCCACGCGGACGCCGATCCTGGGCAGAAACTGTCGCAAGTCATCGCGCTGTGCACGACCGATGCTCCGGTCGAACTTCCACGTCCATCCGTCCGCCACTTCGCGCAGCGAATGCCGCGCAATGTGGTCGCGAGCAAAAGCTAAGGCTGGCTGTTCCGGCATCAGGCGAAAGCGCGCGAGCGCAGCCTCCAGATTCGGATAAGGATTTGGATTACTACCAAGGCGGGTGGTCGCCTTGAAATCGTCCGGACCGTACAGAACCCTGCTGTCGAGAATGATCGCCTGACTCACTTGATCGGGGTGATCAGCGCACAGACGCAGCACACGCGACCCGCCGAAGCTGTGGCCGATCACGGTTGCCGTGGTCATCGCCCCATCGGCGATGACCACGGCCAGATCCTCAGCAAACAGCCATCCATCGTATTCGCTGCGCCAGCCGCTGTCGCCCATGCCGGCGAAATCCAGCGCGAAGACGCGAAAACGATCGGTGAAAAATGGCGCGATAAAATCCCACCAATGTGCGTGACCAAGAAAACCGTGCGCAAACAACAAGGCCGGCTTATGCATCTCGTGAGCATTCCAGGCAAGGTAATGAATACGCGTGCCGTGTGAATTGGCGAAATGTGATTCAGGCCTATGCGCAAGAGCGCGCAAAAACCACTCCGGTGTGTCGACAGTAGTCATGGTCTGCATCAGCGAGAATCCTGAAGATAGTGCAACCGCACTACCATAACTTAGTGCAGCGACCACTACTACATTTCTGCTACTGCTTCGCCGCCTGGCCTTGCTTTGATTTTTCGTAAGCACCCAGACCGGGCTTGTAGGTCTTGTCGTCAATGAACTGTTTGCTGCCTTCCTTGCAGCCATCATTGTCAAAATAGTTAGCGGCTTCCTGGACGCGAATCAGATTGTCCTCGGCATTTTCGTAGATCATTTCGTCGGCACATTGCTGCTGGCGTATACGCATCCGATCATCTTCATCCCTGCCGTGCGCGCTGATTCAAACATGCTGCAGCGTGGCGCTGTTCGAGCGTGACACAAGATCGAAGCGTACTCTGCACCATGCCAGCAGGCCACATGACTGCGACGTGACTCAAACCTTTCGATACAGCGGAACGATCAACCGCCGATAGGCCAGCGCCAAGCCGGTATACACCAGAAAGCAGATGGCAAGTGAAGTCAACCCCGCAATCGTCTGTCCAATCACTCCGTATTGCTCACCCGTATGGGCGAAACGCACCCAAATTCGAGCAATTACCGCAGGTGTTCGCTCAACGCCACCAGCGCCCATTATTTTGCCCAGCTCTACCACAGACGCGTCGCTCTTGTTCAACACGAGACGTTGCTGCGGGGGAATAAACACCTCCGACTTCAGCCCGGAGACCACGGTTAACGTGTCACCCCGGCTAGCCAACGGCACTGTCAGCGTCTGCCAATTACTGAGTTGCGCCTTTGCGGTAGCCACAATGGCATCGAAACTGGCGCCGTGAGCACGGGGCATGTCAGCAACGTTCGCGCCTGGCGCACCACCCGGACCTTCCGGGCGCTCTGGCACCTGTTCGCCATACATCGCAAACAGAGCCTTGTTGACTACGTCATACGAAATCACTACGCCAGTGAGTGTGATGACAAACAAGGGGATGAACGCCCAGAAACTGAACACATGGTGCCAGTTGTAGTCACGCGCTTTACTGTTGGCGTAGTCACCCTTGAACAACATGCGGGCACGAAACTGCACCCAGCGATAAACGCCGGGAAGCCATAGATACACACCACTGATGGCCAGAAACAGGAAGATGGCATTGCTGGCTTTGATCAGAAAGCCGCCGGCTGAGTCACCTGATGAGTTCAGGTTGGTGTGCAAGCGGTTCATCAATCCAAAAAATGAACGCCTGCCGGCCGCCTGATCTTCTATCACTGCGCCCGTGTAAGGGTTAAGCAGCACGTTGCCTTCCCTGCCCATCGAGATCCGGACAGGAATTGTCGGATCAGAATTCAGAACCAGCGAAGGGTTGTTGCCTTTGGGTTTGACACCTGACCCAGCCAGCAACGCATCGAGACTCATTGCCGGCGTGGAAGATACTGCCACTATGTTATTGCGTTGTGCCGCGGATTCGATCAGTTGTGCTTGATACGTCAGCGCCACACCCGTCACGGCCATGATAAGAATAAAAACAGAGGCCGGAATAGCGACGATCAGATGCGCCCAAAACACCATCTTCTTAAAGCCCATGACTCATACCTCTAATGTAAATGTAAAGCCTGATTGCGGTGTTCTGCTCAGTACTTGCTGCGGTGAATGCCTGGAAGCCTGTCGGTCGAGCATGACCTACCGTCAATCTTGACCAACCTGATCGACGTCCTCGTTTCGAACAACTCACGGACATTAGTACGAACCCACATCGCCGATCGCGACCACCTACCCCACCTTGTTCGAAGCCTGGTGACATCCACCCGTTTGGCTTGACTAAGGAGCGCCCCCCAAGCGCGCGGGATTCGTCCAGGAATCCCGCGCGACCGTGTACAGGAACTCAATCGCCAACTAGTACGAGTACTTCATGCGCAGAGTGAAGTAGCGAATGTTGTTGCGATTGAGGCTGCGTGTGTTGACCCGGTAGCTGCCATCCGGCTGCTGTGCGGTGGCAGCGGCGCCCAGCGGAGACACCAAACCTTGACCGAATGTCGTGCCGGGGTTTTCCAGATTTTTTTCAGTCAGATTGATGCCCGTGAGCGCAATCTGAACCCTGTTCTTTCTGAACGTCAGGCCCCCATCCAGGTAGGTTCTGGCTTTCGTAATGTTGTTAGCTTCGCCCCCCAATTGGTTACCCCACTCATCGCTTAGATAGCGGACGGTCAGCGAGGCATCGTAGTCCCAGCCCGTACCAAACAGCTTGTTCGAATAGGTACCGACGGTACTCAGCTTGAGTTCTGGCGCACCCGCCAGCCGGTTGCCGGCGATATTCGGCTGATACCTCCGGGAGGCGATCTCACCCGGAGGGATTCCAGTGAGGCAACCCGTCGCAGCTGTCTGAGTGTTATAACAAGGCGCATTCTTCCAGTCGTCGACCTTGGCAATGTCGTACATCCCGTTGACATTCAGCCGAAAGTGCTCAGTTACTTGTGCGGCCGAGTTCAATTCAACGCCCTTGCTGCTGACCTTGCCCGCTGCCCAAACCTTGAGCACGCCCGTATCCGTCGGATCATTGGCATCTCTCACGTTGGTCAGAGCCTGGTAGTTCTCGAACTTCATCAGAAAGGCATTGATGTTGAAGCTGACGCGATTGTTGAACCAGGTGCTCTTGAAGCCGGCTTCGATGGAGCTGACCTCTTCCGCTGGCAGTGGGGACAGGCCGCCCCGAGTAGTTACCGATGCTTGGTCCTCTAGGTCATAAATCGGACCCTGATTGGCGTACCCATAACTCGCATACACCATCTTGTTGTCACCAAACTTCTGCTGCAGGCCGACGTCGTAGTTAACATAGCTCTCCACCGTGTCTCCGGCGGTCGCGGGGAAAAAGATACGAGCATAGTTGCGCACGATTCCATTCTGCAGTGTCTTAGAGACGGCAGGTATCTCAATAAATGTCCACGTGTAGCTGATCTTGTCCCGCTCATAGCGCAGTCCGGCACGCAGCGTCGTGTCGCTGGGGAAGGTATACGAAGCGTTGCCGAACAAGGCGGTCGTGCGGCTATCGAACGTACGGAATGCCCAGCTCGGTTGCTGCAAGCGCTTGTAGTCATACTCGTTCCGCTGCTTGGAGGCGAAGACACCGCCGATGTAGCGGAATGGCTGGTTGACGTTGGAGACGAAATGGGTCTCAAACGTATAGTTCGACGTGGTTTGCTCCGCGTTGGCGTAGCCGTTGAAATCTGGCCGTAGATCCAGGTTGACGTCGGTAAAATTCTGCCAGTCCAGCCGATTTGGATTGTCTTCGAACAGATAGGAAGTGAGCACAGTCAATTCGCCGGGCGCAAAACTCTGGTCATACTTGAAGGAGACCATATCGAGGGCGCGAATCGCACGCCCTCTGTTGATCGAATAGTAGCTCACGTTGTCCGGACCGATCAGGCTGCTGTAGCCAGGGAACAGCTGGTCGAAGGTCCTCTTCCCGGTTGCACTTGTGTTGCAGGTGCCATTGGCCAGCACCGCGGCGCACTCAAAGGACGAGGTGAGCGTATTCAGTGGCAAATCAATCTTGGAGTAGATTCTGCCCCAGACGCTCTGACTGCCGCCCTCCTGCAAATCATGTGCGTGCACATACGTCATCGCCAGCTGCTTGTCATCATCCGGTGCCCACAGCAGCTTGCCGCGTAGACTGTAGTTTCGGGTCGCCACGTCCCAATGCTTCAGATAGGCGTTGTATGCCATACCGCGCACATCTTGATAGTTGCCCGACAGGCTCCAGGCTACTGTGTCGCTGGCGGGTGCCGACACATAGACGCCCGCGGTGGTTTCGTGGTCGGTACTGGTGTTGGCTTGGTATGTCGCAGTAAATCCGTCCCGAGATGGCTGACGCGTCGACATGTTAACCAAGCCACCCGTCGCATTACGTCCGGCCAGAGTGCCCTGAGGGCCCGGCAGAATTTCGACCTGTTCGATGTCCAGCAGGTTGGTGCTCGATCGGACACGTGACGGGATCGGGATGCCATCGATGACGATGCCAACCTTCTGTTCAGCACCATTGTTGAGTGCAGCGGTGCCGACGCCGCGCATAGAAATCTGGCCAAGCATGCCGTCGGAATTGGGTCCTGACATGGAGGGCACCAGCTTGATCAGATCAACGAGACTGGTGACGTTGGAGCCGGTCAGTGCCTCAGCGGTGACGACTTGTACCTGCTTGGGAATGTCCTGCAGATTTTCCGTCCGCCTTTCGGCGGTCACAACAATTTCCTCAAGACCAAAGGATTGAGTGTCCGTATTCTGCGCCGTCACCGTCGACACGGCTGCAATGCCCACAATGAACATTGGAACACCACGAAACGACTTTGTATTGGTACTTGTCATGTCTTTACCCCCTGAATTGATATGAGTTGAAATTATTTCGACTTAATAAACCTTACCAAGGCCCCACAATATTTATTAAGCGTCGCTCTCGATAATTCATGCGCGCGCAAGCCGAGAGAGTGCCCGCGATGCCGCCCCAAACTACATGTTGCCGATGCCGACGACATAACTGGGCTTCGTTATACAAAGGCGATGAGACCACTACCCTCATAGCTTCGCACCCCCAGAATCGGGGGGGAGGGGATGAGTAGTGGGGGGGCACAGTGCATAGCCCGCGATGCCAGCGTGCTTATGCCACGCAACTCGAAGAATTCATCCTAGGGAACCTCTGATTAATTCAGTCATTGCGAGGAGTCAGCGACGAAGCAATCTATCTGGCTATAAAAAATCAATCAGTCGAGATTGCTTCGCTCCGCTCGCAATGACGAATCGGCAATAGATCAGAGCTTCCCACGGTCTTGAAGGCGAGCCGCAATTTTGTAGCAATAGGCGCGAAGTGGCCTGGCAGCAAGACGAGTGGCTAAACTTTTCACTTCCCAATTGTGATACGCAACGCTTCGAAATATTTCGCTCAGCATGACTTGCGCTGCAGTGGCGGAGATTGGCACTGCAGTGCTGATATCACGAATTCAAAACATCATTGTGCTAACGCAGTGTGGCGGCCACGGCATCTACGGTGGATTGCACCTCGGCATGATGGTGCTGCTCGACCGGATCGTTGAAACGCAGCTGCCAAAATAGTCGCTGCAGGCCAGCGAACTTGAGACGCGCCTCGTCGTCCACGGTGACATGTCCCTGCAGGATTGCCAGCGTGTATCGAAACAACGATTCCTGCAGGACATACTTGTCATTGCCAGCGCTCAGCGCACGCAACAGGTACAGGCGTGGATCCGGCTGTATGATATTGAGGCGATCGATCAAGGCGACACTTTCTGCAGTAAGGTGGGAGCGCGACTCCGCGTCAGGGCTGCGCAGACGCCACTGCACCCGCAGCAGCACGGCCTGACGGATCGAGGGGGACGTCCAGGGAATCTGCGCCAAGTCGACGTCCAGAGCGGCGACACCGCCCCAGTCGTTGCGTACGGCGAGGTCAGCGGCGCGCAGCAATGGGCTCGTCGGGATAAACTATTGCTGTGTTGTCGGAGCGACCCAGTTGCTCACGCCGATCCGCCAATCGCTTCAGGCGCACAAGCGAACTACGGTCAAGTGGGATAAATGACTCAATCCGACGAGCTACATAGTCGAACGCTATAGGTTGCTGCAACTCATCCTGCCCGAAGCTGTTCGGCTGTAGCAGCGGATCGTAGGGCGACAGCAGCTCGCCGAGTTGTTCCGCACTGAGATTGCGACCTGAATCGAACAGGCTAGCGACCGCGAAGCGATTCACATCGTCGGAGATACCGGCCGCGCCAGCAGCAAAGGCACGACTGCCTTCATCATTCAAGGCAAGGCTGGCGATCAGATCCTCCATCACATTGAGTCCAATCCTCCCGTAGTAGTCGGATCCGCGCGTCAATCGCGGCACGGGTGGCTGCCGCCTCGCGCTCCGGTTCTATCGGTGCGTCGGATGCCAGGAACAGCAGCGTTGGCGGCGCGGGTCGGTACAGTCGCACATGGGGATACGCAGACGAGATCGTGGCCACCAAGGATCGCAGCAGGGACTCGTCCAGAAAGTCCACACTCATCCATTGCACGAACAGCCCGCCGGGGTTCAGGTGATCCCTGCGCCTGCTGCATGAATTCACGGGTATACAGATGCGATGCCCCGGCGGTCCAAGGATGCGAGGGCTGCGAAATCACCGCGTCGTATTTTTTACTCGTCAGCTGCAGGGCGCTGCGTGCATCGTTGACAATCAGGTTGAATCGGGCATCGCTCAGCGGATCGCGCGAGCGAATGGCCGCCAGACCTGCGATTGGCATCAATGACCTTACTTTCCAGTTCGATGACGTCGACGTGGCGCACCGAAGGCGGCACGGCTTCCAGTACGCGCCCTCCGCCAAGGCCGACGACCAGCATCTCCTGCAGTTGTGGCCGCGCCAGCACTGCCAGCGGTGCCATCCATGCCTCGGCATACATCCGTGGACTGGTGCCGCGCATTTCGATGATCGGCATCAGGCAGACCGTTGGTGCGCAGTGAAATCTGGTCGCCCAGACGCAAGCGCCACCACCGCGGCACTACGACCTACATCGTAGTAGAGCAGTTCGCCTTTGCCACTCACCCGCAGTAGCGAATAGCGCAACAGTTTTTCAGGCTGCTCGGGGATGAACAGCGAGACCGTTACCAGTGCGGCCAGCGTGACAGGAATGCCGAAGCGCCAGCTTGGCCTGAAAAGGAGAAAGGCGGCAGCACAGGCCAGCATGCAGCTGGCACCGACAGCCAGCTGCATCGAGCCCTCGTAGCGAAGTGCGGGCACGATAAGGAACCCGCCGGAAATGGCGCCAAGGATCGCGCCCACGGTATTCCAGCTGTAAACTCGCGCACTGGCTGGCGCGGCATCTTCGACACTTCTGGCCAGTACCCGTACGGCCAGCGGGTAGGTCAGGCCCAATGCGAACGCCAGCGGAAACAGCAGCGCGAAAGCCGAAGCCCACGCGCTGTGTCAAGGAGTCCACTGCCGGGTCGATCGTACTGTATCGCGGACCAAGCGCCGACGGCGGCAAGAGCCGCGGCAAGTTCACTGACAGCCAGCCAGCGTGCCGCAGTCTCGCGATATCGTCCCAGCGCAGCACCGAGCGCGCCACCGAGCGCAATGCCGGCGAGGAAACTGCCCAGCATGACGCCGAAGGCAAAGACACTGCTTCCCAGAACGTGACTGAGCATGCGCGTCCACAGCACTTCATGCAGGAACGAGACTGCGCCAGAGAGAAACATCAATGGCAATACCCATGCTGGCGAAGCACCTGCCCGTAGCGGCTCCGCCGGAAGTTGCGCAAATGCTGCGCCCGGGATTCAGGATGCGCCCCGCGGCTCGGTGCGCTCCGACTCGCTGCCAATGCCATACGCCGGCTACCGCCATGTTGATTGCCGCAGCGATCCACGTGGTCTTCGTCAGTCCGAATACCGGCAGCAGCAGCATTGCGCCGAGCAGCGAGCCAACCACGGCTCCGCCAGTATTGCAGGCATACAGCAGGCCAATGCGCAGGCCGAGCTCCTGATCGTCATGCACGGCATGCCGTGCCAAGGAGCGGCAGCGTGGCACCCATCAGTGTGGTAGGCACCAGCAGTATCGCAAACGCCGCCATAAGGTAAAACAGCGAAGTACCGCCCAAGCGTGGCACTCGGCGGTGCCGACTGACCGCCGAAGACGAGGATCAGTATCTGCTCCGCGAGCCAGAGGCCCGCCGGAATCAGCGTCAGCGCAGCCACGGCGATGCACAATTCGAGCCCGGCGTACCACAGCACGGGTCGTCGCACACGACTGATGTGCCATGTCGATCAGCCAAGCTCCCAGTGCGAGACCTCCCATATAGGCCGCCAGCACTGCTGCAACTGCAAGCTCCGATGTGCCGAAAACCAACGCGAACTGCCGCATCCAGACGATCTGGTAAGCCAGCGCAGCCACACCGCTGAGGAAGTAGCACAGGCAGATGGCCAGCAGACTGATCCGGCTGGAGGACACCTCGACTGCCGGTGCATGCAATGGAATCGAGTCGTTCACGAGTTCAAGGATGACATGTTGTTGAAAAGCTCCTCATGCAATGCTGCATGAACCAGGGCTTGCTGTGCAATGGTTTCTGCTGCAGGGACGATTGAAGCGCCGGCGGTGTGATGCGACGCCGCGCATCATTAATGGCCTGATCGAGTCGATGACTGCGGACGGTGTTCGTAAGTCGATTGCACATGAGCGGCTGTTGCGGGCGTAGCTGTTGCAAGTGCTTTATAGCAACCGCCGCAAGTGACAGCTGGTGGAGCAATTGAATTACAACCTGCTGTTCCACTGGTTTGTGGGGCTGAAGATTGACGATGGAGCGTGGCTTCACCCGACGTTCATCAAAAAGCAGAATCGGCTGTGGGAGCATGAAGTGATTCCCGAACTATTTGCCAAGATAGTCAAGCTGTCGGATAGCCGCGAGCAGTTTTCAACCGAGCATTTCAGCGTGAATGGTGCCTTGATTCATGCCCTGGGCTCGCAGAAAATAATCGCCCGTAATGACAGCAGTTATGACGGTACGTTATTCAACAGCCTGCCAAGCGGCACATCGCCAAGTTACGAGCCCAGCTTACGGCGCAGCAGCGCCCCGTAACTGTCGGGCAGCAAACGCGAGATACGATGCAGGGCTCGCGCACCGTTTCCCACTACCAGGCGCTTCTTGCCCGCTTCCAGTCCCTTGACGATCTCTAGTGCGCAATCTTTTGGCGAGGTGGTCATCTGCCGCGCCATACCCGCTATCAGTTTACGTTCGTAGTCGCCTTCGTTCTGTGCGTGCTGCGTGTGTTTGGAGATATTGGTGTTGATTCCGCCCGGATGCACGACCACGGCGCGAACGCCGGTGCCATCCAGTTCTTGCCACAGTGTTTCGGTGAGGCCGCGCACTGCGAACTTCGACATCACGTACGCGCCATTGCAGGGCGTTGCCAGCAAGCCAAACACACTGGAGATGTTGACGATGCAGCCTTCCTTCTGTGCCAGCATGATCGGCAGGAACGCCTTGGTGCCGTAGATGACGCCCCAAAGATTGATGTTCAGCACTTTCTCAATCTCCGTGATGGTCAGATGCTCGATAGTGGCAATCATGCCGGTACCGGCGTTGTTGAAAATGAAGTGAGCCGCATTAAATTCGCGCTTCACATCGGCGGCGAAGGTGAACACCGCTTCTCGGGATGACACGTCCAGCGGATAGGCGCGCGCCTCGGCGCCTTGCGGCAGGAGATGCATCGTTTCCTTCAAACCGGATTCGCTGATGTCGGACAGCGCTAGTCGTGCGCCCCGGGCGGCTAACTCAATCGCCAGCGCCTGGCCGATACCCGAGCCAGCGCCGGTTATCGCGACAACTTTGCTTTTGAACATGGACTCCCCCACTACTTTATCTTGGCGTCCGACCACCATACCGGCAGCCTCATCTAAAACCCCCACCCGTGCAAGGGGGGCATGCGACGATCCGCGCTTGCAACGGAAAAGCGCATTGCTGGCTTGAGCGCCTGCCTGATGAGCCACGGCATTCTTCAACGACTCATGCCGAGCATACCAACGGGCCTATATTGAACAGTGCGAAACGCGCCCCTGGCAATAAAGCAGATCTGGCTTGGCAACCCGACCGTCAACCCGGACGACTTGACCGGCAAATACAAATACTCGATGCGACCCATAACTCATCTGATTAGCGATGTCGCACACGATTGTGCTCAAGTTCGAGCGCAGTGCGGGGCATGCCCTCGAGATCGTATCGGTCGCCAAACACGCAACGTCGCTGATGTCCGGTGCTGTCGAAGGGGTACATTCTGGGCTATGGGACATCGCTGAATTTTCGGTATCCCAGATGGATCCGATAGATATAGCCAGTCGCAATACCCGGCCCAACATGCCGAATCCATTGCGAAATATGCGTTCCCGTTACAAATCAAGCACGAGCTTGCTGCTTTTTGCACGCGAACAGCATGGCAGCATCTGATCGTTGCGCGCTTGTTCCTTTGACGAGAGAAACAGATCGCGGTGATCCGGTACGCCTTCCAGTACACGCGTCAAACAGGTACCGCAGACACCCTCTTCGCATGAGGTAGGAATGTCGATGCCCTGCTCGCGCAACAGGCTGGTAATGGACTTGTTGGCGGGGACGAGATAGGTCGCGCCCGTACTGGCTATCTGCACTTCAAACTCGCCAGCCGCCAGACCTGCAGGCTGCGCAGCCGCAGCGAAGTATTCGCGATGCACCTGCTCTTCTGGCCAGTGATTGTCCTCGGCTGTTTTCAGCACCCAGTTCATGAACCCCGTGGGACCACAGACGTAAATATGGACGTCCGGTTGCGGCTTGGCCAGTACCCGCTTGATATCCAGCTTCTGTGCCTCGGGGCCATCGTCCAGATGCAGACTGGCCTTGGTTGCAAACGCGGATTGTTTGATGCGTTCCACAAACGCCATGCGATCCAGCGAACGCGCACAATAGTGGAACTCGAACTCAGCGCCGGTCTGCGCCAGGCGTTCCGCCATGCACAGAATGGGCGTGACACCAATGCCGCCGGCAAATAACAGACTCTTCTTTGCCGATGCCGCGAGCGGAAAGTGATTCTTGGGTTCGCTGATGTTGAGCAGGTCGCCTTCCTTGAAGCGCTCATGCATGGCGAGTGAACCACCGCGCGTGTTCGGATCTTTCAATACGGCAATGAGATAGCGATGGTGATCACCGGGATGGTTGCACAATGAATATTGACGAATCAGCTGATCGCTGACTTCAACATCGATATGCCCACCGGCGCCAAAGGGCGGCAAGCTGCGTCCGGCAGGATCGGCCAGTTCAAACGAACAGATATCCCGCGCCTCTTCTCGTTTTGAAACAACCTTGACCTTCAACCATTGACGAATCATCTGCTGCGACATACTTCAATTACCTGTGAAAACCGGACGCTGTTATCGCGCACTAGTGCGGCCTTGCCGTTTCAACATCCATACCTCGTTGGCGTGTGTTTTCTTGCGAATCAGCAACGCGTACCTGCCCGGCGCCATTCCTCGTCCCATGCTTACTCATCCCCTCAGATGCAAGTTGAAGAAGGCAATGGTCCGATCCCACGCGAGCTTTGCCTGCTCGGCGTTGTAGCGCGGCGTGGTGTCGTTATGGAAGCCGTGCACGGTGCCGGGATAACGATGCATCTGGTATTTTTTGCTCGCCGCCTTGAGCGCAGCCTCGTAAGCCGGCCACTGTCCATTGGTGCCCTCATCGTTTTCCGCATAATTGATCAGCAAGGGCGCCTGAATCTTCGGCACGTCAGCAGCTTCCGGTGCACCACCATAGAACGGCACGCCCGCGCCCAGCTCCGGCATACGCGTCGCAATGAAGTTGGTTGCGGCGCCGCCGAAACAGAAGCCCGTGGCGCCCACTTTGCCACTCACCTCAGGCATGGCCTTCAAATGTTTCACCGCTGCCAGGCAATCAAAATACACTTTGACACGATCCAGCTTGCGGAATAGTTCGAGGGCCTTTTCGTCATCGCCAGGCCAGCCGCCTTGGGTGAACAGGGCATCGGGCGCAAAGGCAACGAAGTTTTCGAGCGCCATGCGGCGTGCAACATCCTGGATGTGTGGATTCAAACCACGGTTCTCGTGCACCACCAGCACACCCGGCAGCTTGCCCTGCATCCTGGCGGGCTTGACCAGGTAACCGCGCACTCGGCCGTTACCTTCGGGGGAGTCCAGTTCCACGAAGCTGGCACTGATGCGCGGATCCGTGGGTTGCACCTGTGTGGCCTCGGCATAATTCGGCCTGAGCGCCTCAAGCAGCGTCACGCCAGTCGCGGCGCCCACTGCAAATTTCGAAGCACTGTCGATGAAGGCGCGTCGGGTGATCCGTCCGTGTACATACTTGTCGAACAGCTGGAGCACTTCGGGATGAAAGTCATCGGTAGTCAGGCGTGGCATGTTTCTCTCCGCTATTTGTGGTTTCGCCGCTGGACATGCTGGATTGAGACTGAGCTTGACGCAGGCGGTAACCGAGAGGTTCGGTCGGTTGACATTTTGACGCATGTTCGGCAATAAATCCTCATCCGCCCTGGGTTGCAACTGATAACTTTTGTGTTTTATGCATCGCCAAAGGCTCCCCGCAAGAACATGCCTGTCCCGGCCTTTGCCAGCTTTGCCCTGCCAGCCGCAGAAGTAATCAGTCGCAGCACAACATTTATCGTCATCTGATGCCGGGCCTGCGACATGATGGCCATATGTAGCGCTCAAGTACGCCGACTGGGGAATAACATGACCAACCAATCCAATCTGACCCGTCGCGATGTGCTGCTCGGTTCACTGGGGACCGCAGGCCTGCTGACCACTTCGCAAGTGACGCGGGCGCAACGCAGCAAGCAGCCACCAAACATCGTGTACATCATGGCCGATGATCTGGGCTATGCCGACGTGGGTGTATATGGTCGGGGTGACATCAAGACGCCCAATATTGATGCCCTGGCCAGGCAAGGCGTGCGCTTTACCCAGGCTTACGCCAACTCCGCAGTTTGCTCAGCGAGCAGGCTGGCGCTGATCACCGGGCGTTATCAGTACCGTCTGCGCCTGGGCCTTGAAGAGCCGCTGGGTTTCAGTCCTGACATCGGCTTGCCACCCGAACATCCGACCCTGCCGTCGTTGTTGAAAAAGCAGGGTTATGGCACCACGTTGATCGGCAAGTGGCATCTCGGCTTCATGCCGAAGTTCGGGCCGCAGCAGAGTGGCTACGATCACTTCTATGGACATCGTGGCGGCGGCGTTGATTACTTCACGCACAAGGGTCCACGCGGCAATCCGGATTTCTGGGAAGACAATGTACGCATTGAAAAAAATGGCTACATCACGGAGCTGTTCGGCGATCGCGCCGTGCAGGTGGTCAATCAGTACGCGGCCAGCAAGCAGCCGTTCCTGCTCAGCCTGCATTTCAATGCGCCACACTGGCCGTGGGAACTGCCCGGCGATGAGGCAGAAGCCAGGCGCATTGATGGTTCAATGCTGTATCACCACGATGGTGGCACGCAGAAAATCTACCGCGGCATGGTTGAAGCTATGGATGTGCAGATCGGCCGGGTGCTACGCGCCCTGCAAAGCAAGGGACTGTCGAACAACACCATTGTCATTTTCACCAGTGACAACGGTGGTGAACGCTTTTCCGACATGTGGCCGTTTTCCGGACAGAAAAACGAATTGCTGGAAGGCGGAATACGTATCCCGGCCATCATTTCCTGGCCGGCACAATTGCCGAAGAATCGCGTGATCGAACAACAGGCAATGCACATGGACTGGTTGCCCACTCTGCTGAGCGCGGCCGGCGGTGCGCCCGACCCGGCCTATCCCACCGATGGCATGAATCTGTTGCCGCAACTGCAAGGCGCTGCGCCAGTCGCGCGCAAACTGTACTGGCGCTACAAGTCCAACCACCAGCGTGCCCTGCGTGATGGCGACTACAAGTTCCTGAAGATTCTCGACAACACCTATCTGTTCAATGTGGTGGAAGATCCGCTGGAGCGCGCCAACCTCAAGGCACTCAAACCCGACATCTATCGCCGCCTGGTCGACGAATGGCAGGTCTGGAATCGCGACATGTTGCCGGAACTGGCAGAAAGTCTGGGCGGTGCGGTCGAAGCTGCGGAACAGGCGGATCACGGCACTGCTGGCCCGGCGCGTCTTACGCCGGATACTGCGGAACTCTAATTCTACTGTGTCAGAAAGCGCTGAAGGGCGCATCGCGGCCGCACACAGCGCTAGCACAGCAGTTGAACTCGCACAGGTATACCTGTTCTCAGTCAGGCAATCCGGCGCGTCAGCGCCCTTGCATTGCAACTGCCTGGGATCGAAGTTGCATTAATCAGCCTGCTCGACCAATCCATCGTGCAAGCCGATTCTGGAAGAACAGGTTTTCAGCACCGCCGCATGGATCATGGTGTACTTTTCTTTGGGGATCATGCGTTCTGCATCTTGGCCGATCAGTCAGTTGGGCCAGAGCTGCGCCGCGTTAAACGCAGTCAGCGGATTCGGCGACGCGCCGACGACAATGCCACCGTAATCAGCCGGGTAACGCTTGGCTTCAATCAGCCCCTGCAAGCCACCCAGGGAACAACCGATCCAGTAGCTGCGAATCGGCGCAACACCACAAAACGCCTTGATGAGCGCCTTGGCGTCCACTGTCATGTCGTGATTGGCGCGATACGCATAGTCAATGAGCTTCTCGGGAGAACCCAGCGCGAAACGTCCACCGCCACCCTCCAGTCCGGAGCTGTCATGCCCGGTGTCGTTGCTGGCTGTGGCGTAACCATCCAGCAGGCCGGCGCGCATGCCGGGGACCCGCCGCTACGGACTCGGCCACGGCGATGATCACATCGGGTAGCACCAGCTTGACCAACTCTGCACATGAAGTGACAGGTGTGGCAACGCTGGTCGCAGCGATGCGTCCTGCAGCGAGACTTTGAACAGGCTCTCAGATAACGGTGAGCGTTGTCGGCTTCAGGGTCGCTGAGCTTGGGCCTACAAGGATAGTAAACGCGCCGGGCTCGACCGACCACCGCATGTGTACGTCCCAAAAGGCAAGCGCATCCGGCGTCAGTTCGAAACGTACGGTGCGCTTCTCCCCTGTAGCGAGGGTCAGGCGTTGGAAACCTCTCAGCTCGAGTACCGGCCGCGGCGCAGAACTGACTTGGTCGCGAATGTACAATTGAACGACTTCATCACCACTGCGAGCGCCCGTATTAGTGACGTCGACTTCGACGACAGCAGTCTCATCTCGGGTGATTTCGGCTTTGAGCAGGCGTGGAGCCGAGATTTCGAAGCTCGTATAGCTAAGTCCATAGCCGAACGGAAACAACGGCTCCAACTTGCCTTCGATGTATCCGTTCAAATGCGCCGAGGGGTGATAGTTGTAGTAGATCGGCAGAGCGCCTGCACTGCGCGGGAAAGAAACCGGCAGCTTGCCGCCGGGATTGACTTTGCCGAACAACACGTCAGCAAAGGCGTTGCCGCCTTCCTGCCCTAGATACCAGCCCTCGATGAGCGCATTAGCTTTTTCCGCAAGCCTAGTCACCGCCAGCGGGCGGCCGTTGATCAGCAAGGCGACGACAGGCTTGCCGGTGGCGAGCATCGCCTCGACCAGCGCATCCTGATCGCCGAATAGACCGAGCGAGCTACGGTCCCCCGGCGCGCTCTCTCTGATCGTCTCGCGAGTGATTTCAGACGCGTCGCCCACGACCAGCAGGATCACATCCGAACGTTGTGCAACCTTGACTGCCTCAGCAATCCGAACTGCATTTTCCGATGCGGTCGGGAACGTGACCTCCGCCATGCTAGGACGCTGGTCAAGTGGCAACTGCTCTACAATCCTCGCTCCTTCAGCGTATTCGACGGAAAAGCCACGCCCGGCCGCCGCCCGAATTCCAGCAAGGATGCCGACGGCTTTTTCATTCTGTCCCGAATAACCACCCAGCAACGGTTCGACTGCGTTAGGTCCAATGACCGCCAGCTTTAACGTCGCGCCCGGATCAAGCGGCAGCAAACCATCATTTTTCAATAAGACCATCGATTTCTGTGCAACCGTCCGGGCAAGTCGAATGTCGGCAGGCGTATTGACTTCGCGCACGGCACGTCTGGCGTCGAGGTAAGGATTCTCGAATAGCCCTGCTTCGAATTTCATCTTCAGCATGCGAGCCACGGCAGCATTGATAGCGGCTTCTGATATGCGCCCCGCACGCACGAGCCTGGGCAGGGACAAATAAGCCTGACCGCTGGGAAGATCAGCATCTACGCCGGCTTCCATAGCGAGAATCGCCGCTTCTTCAATATCGGCGGCAACATGATGCTGCGTGGCAAGACGAGGGATCGCGCTGTAGTCGCTGAAATAGGCGCCCTTAAATCCCAGGCGCTCTCTGCCCGTCTTCACGAGCAGCTCAACATTGGCATGGGAAGGTAGACCCTGAACTTCATTGTAGGAGGGCATGATGATGGCCGGGTCTGTTGCCTCGAGCACTTTTGCAAACGGTGCCAGATAGATTTCACGCAGAGTGCGCTCACTGATATCCGCCGGCGCAACGTTGATTCCTGCCTGGGGTGTTCCATGGATGAAATGTTTAAGCGTGACAAACACCTTGTCCTTGCCCAAGGGGCGCGTGTATCCCTGTTGGCCGCGCACGGAGGCGATGCCCATCCGTGCAACCAAATATGGATCTTCGCTAAAAAACTCCTCAACACGACCGAAGCGAGGATCGCGTATCAAATCCAGCACGGGACTGAGTGCAACCGTCGCCCCCCGCAGTCGAGCTTCACGCCCAGCAACCGCAAAAGCCTGTTCGACAAGCTGGGGGTCCCAAGTGCTGCCAAGACCGGGGGCAATGGGGAAAATGGTCGCGTCACGCGCTGCCAGGCCGTGCGCCGTCTCCTCATGAAAGAGGGCTGGGATACCGAGCCTGGTCTTCTCCACAAGGAACCGCTGGATTGCATTCACCAGCAAGACCGTGCTTTCAGCAGACCGGAAGGCGTCATTGCGATTGCGCGAGACACCGAAGAAATCGCCTGGTCGAGCAACTTGCCCAATACCGCCTGCAAATGCAGTCAGTGCCTTATCGGCAGACAAGTACCCAGTTGCATCCAGGAAAGTCGCTGTATCCGTGCGGACAGAGCAAAGCTGTGCCGCCTTTTCTTCCACAGTCATTCGTGAGATCAAGTCGCGGACACGCAAATCAACAGGCGCCGTTGAATCTTGATAGAGTGCCATGGGTTCGGCCGCGGCGGCCAAGGCGGGCACAATGGCGACAGCAGATGCAATAAGCGCCCGACGCGACAGCTTCAGCTGATTTTTATGGTCCGACATGAATGCCTCCAAAAAATACGACGCGATCAATCCTGTCCTTGTCAGTTCAGATGAATGGATATTGATCAGCTACTGGCTGGATACAACAAACACTTCCGCCACTTCCAAGGTGGTAACGTCTGGAGCAGATATATAGTGCTCCATCCAGGTATATACCAGGCTGGTTGCGCCATCCTTGGCGCGAAAATCAGCGTGTCCGTACACCCAAGGGACGACTGCACTCAATAACGATAGCCAAATCGGATGCCGTAGGTTCTTGGATCGCTCGGGGTTACCAGCACCCGTCCGGCCGCGACACGTGCATTGGTTACCTGGATGTCGTTTTCAAGGTTGCGAGCGTATGCCTGAACTGAGTAGTGACCGCCCGCGCTTTCGTACCTTATCGAAGCATCTGTCTTGGTGAAGCTTGGCTGCTCGAATTGGCTGCCTACAGTTTGAGAGATGATGAAGTACTCCTTGCTGTAGCGTGACTTCAGCGAGAAAGTCAGCGACGCATCATTCACGAGTGGCTGCGTGTATGCATACCCGAACGTCACTACGTACTCAGGAGAACGATCAAGTGCCCGTCCCGCAAAATTTGGAGCGGTTCCAACACCAAACGGCCAATAGTTGTCGTAAACGGCATCCAGATAGCTCAGCGACGCGTCAAAACGATTGCGCCTGTCAAGGGCGTATACAGCATCAAGCTCCACACCTTTGATGGAAGCATTCGCTGCGTTGGTCGTGAACAATTGATTGGCGCCGTTCACTTCAATGGGTGAACTCACTTGCAGGTTTTTGTAGTCGTTGTAGAACACCGCTGCATTCAATCCAAGCGTACCGTCGAAGAACCTGGTCTTTAGCCCCACCTCATAGGCTGTGAGCGTTTCCGGATCATAATAAAGAGCAGCGGAACTACTAGGTGAACTGCAGTTAGGGGTACCCGCCTCACAACCATCATTGAATCCCCCGCCCTTATATCCAGTCGATACTACGCCGTACAGGAACGATGCATCCGTCAAGTCATAATCGACGGCAGCCCGCCAGGTAAATTTGCTGGAATTCGCCTCAGCGTCATTGGGTGAGATGAGCTGGAGGGTTACCGGCCTATAGGTGATGCCAACGCGTTTCTTGTCGTCCTCGGAATAACGACCGCCAAGCGTGAAACGCAAATCGTCGGTTGCGCTGTAGGTTGCCTGGCCAAACACGCCGATGTTGCTGGCTTCGGTATTTTGGTCGAACGCATTAACGATGCCGCCTATCTGCAAGATATGAGACTTCTCGGAGAAATAGTAAGTGCCGAACTGCATTTGCAGTGACTCGTGGCTATTGGTGGCAAACCGAAGCTCATGAGAATCCTGTTTGAAATCACCATCAAAAGTATTCAGGGTGGTCGTCGCCGTTCTGGTCGTCACGCTATCTCGATCAAAATCCCGGTGCGAGCCGAGATAGGTCATCGTCAGCGGCCCGAAGTTCCAATTCAACTCGGCATCGAAGCCCCATGTATCGATATCGACGGATGGTCGCGCGGCCTGCGCAAAGCCGATGCGACGTAACTCGTTCTCCGAATAGCGATCTGCGATGTACCCACGGTCCGTGTAGCTCGGTACGCCAGCAGGCAGCGGCGCATAGAACCGCGTGCCGATCACTTCCCGCACTCCTTGGGCATTGCCCTGGATACTGCTATAGTCGGTGCGGAGCAGCAACGATACATCTTCATTAATCGCAATCAACGCCTGAGCGCGTCCCGAAAGATTTTTCTTGGCGGGATCGAAGCTGTAGATCTCGCCAGGCTCGGCAACAATGAAAGAATCTTGTCGGTCATATGCGGAGGAAAACCTGACTGCCAAGACGTCATTGACAGGGAGGTTCACCATCGCATCGGCTCGGGTGGCGCCAAAATTGCCAAAACCAGCGTTCGCTGCGACATCAAATTTGTCAGTAGGTCGACTCGGAATAACATTGACCACACCAGCCGTCGTGTTTCGTCCGTATAAAGTTCCCTGCGGTCCTCTTAGAACCTCCACACGCTCGACATCAAAAAAGCTCACTTCCTGCGCCTGTGGCCGAGCAATGTAGACACCATCAAGCAGAAAAGCCGCAGATGGATCACCCTTCTCCGTATTGTCGTTGCTCGATACACCGCGAATTGAAATTTGCAGTCCGTTGTTGGCCACAATTGAAAGATTGGGCACTTCATCGCCCAGGCTTAGTGGATCAGTTACGCCCTTCTTGAGAAGATCTTCTCCGCTGATCGCGCTCAGGCTTATTGGTGTCTTGGATGCCAGTGATTGAACGCGTTGCGCTGTTACGACGATTTCCTCAAGTTCGGCCACTTTGGTGGTATTTGCCGCATCAGCGTTTTGCGCACATGCCGTACCGGACAAGGACGCGGATACGCAGAAGCCGAGAAAGGTGGCGATACGAGAGAATATACGATTGCGTTTCACTGAATTAACTCCCCTGCTTGGATTGTTGTTACTGCCACCATCGACATTTGGGTCGGTCGATGGCTGCGCAGAACGAATATCGCCTGAGGTCCCAGGCGCGGGAGGTTCAGATAGCTGGCTGGTTTGCCCGACAGGTTTGACGATGGCAATGGTGTTATTGCCGACAAACTTGTAGGTCAAGCCGGTGTCCTTGAGCAGAGCATCCAATGCCACGCCAAGCGGCATGCTGCCGTGCAGCGGCGTGGATATCCTGGCAGGCAGCGAGCCTGTCGAGATCACCAGTTGCATACGTCCTTGCTTGGAGAGTTCTACCAAAGCGGCCTCGAGCGGCTGCGAGTCAATATCAACCGCAAAGGTTGTCGTCGCGTCAGCAGAGCGCACAGCATCAAGCGGCAAAGCGCTTAATACCAATACTGCTGCAGCAACCGTGACTTTGCTGGTCTTGAATGACCCCATAGCCCCCGCCAATTATCTTTCCCGGCAAGTAAGACGCTGCAGCGCTTTATTCTGATACTGCGCGCGCCACAATAATTTCGCGATTGGCTTCGCTGATGACTTTCACCGGAAATGACTCTGGCAAAGCGGACACCCATTCATCAACAGCGTCTTCATACACCACGCCGCTGTAGCGCAGATCGCCAATGGCTGCGCCGGAGAGTTCCAGTTCCTTATCAGCGTAACGCGCCACGTCCATGACCACATCGCGAAGGGGTTCGTTACGATAGACCAGCACGCCATCACGCCATCGGGCGCGCTCACCGGGCGTTAGCGACTGTGAGATCGCCAAGGGCTGGATTGATTCCTGTGCAGTGAAAGTAATCTGCTGCCCGGAGACCACGCGCACTGCATCCGTCCGTGAAGCAGTCAACTGGCTGTTCGAGGCTACGGTCACCACTCCTTCCGAGACTGAGACAGTGACATGGTCGGCTACAGCCCGCACGTTGAATGCCGTGCCGACTGCGGTAATGTCGCCACCCTTGGACTGGACGACGAACGGCCTGCTGCGATCCTTCTTCACCGAGAAGAAAGCTTCGCCGGTGGTCAGCCGAATGGCGCGTCGCTCCTTGGTGAAACCAACGAGCAAATTGGACTTGGGCCCGAGCCACACCCGGGAACCATCCGCCAGTGTGATCTCGATATGTTCGCCGTTGGTGGTCGTAAACATGTCCGATTGCGCTCCATGCAGGGTGAGGTATCGATTCATGGCCAGAACACCCATCGTGACGATCACCAGGGAAGCCGCAGCTAGCCCTGTCCAGCCGCGCACACGCGCAGACCATGATGCTGGACGATTCTCAGCGCTATTGAGGCGAGCGGTGGCCGCCTGGCCGGCAAGCCACTCATCAACAGACTGGTCGCCCTCGTAAGTATCCGACGCCAACTCCTCTGAACTGGGCATGGCGAGGGCGGTGGCTCCGGGAGTGCCGTGCCACGCCTGAGCAACTGATTCAAATGCCAGGCGGTTGCTCTCGTGCTGATCCATCCAGCGCAGCCAGGCCTGCAAAGTTTCACTGCTGGGCTCTTCCTCAGCGTGTATAACCACAAACCATTCGGCTGCCGCCTGACGTTGCGCTGCGGTGTAAGGGACGGGTAGAGAAAGCGATGTGTTCACTGTGCCCTCCCGTAGCTGCGCTCACCTTGCGCATCGAGTTGCTGTCCAATGTGTTCCAGACCACGGGCAATGTACCGCCGCACCATGCAGGCACCGATTCCCATGCGCTCGGCTATCTCATCAATTTCGATTTCGTACACTCGATGCAGCAAGAACGCCTGTCGGCATTTGGCGGGAAGCTGGGCAACGGCGGATCCAATCACGGCCAGGTCCTGTTCTCCAGATACCTGCCGCTCGGGTGAAAGCTCGAACACAGCGAAATCCACCTCGGCCATGGACGCTACATGCGTGCGCCGGCCACGTTGCCGCAGACGATCAATCGCCAGATTGGCTGCCGTCTTGAACAAAAATGCGCGCAGGAAGCTGACTGCCTCCGGATGATTCAGCTGCAGCAAATGGACATACGCCTCCTGGGCGATCTCGCGAGCCTCCTGCTCGGAACCGATCTTTGCCGAGATGAAGCGCAGCAGCGCGGTGTTGTGCTCGCGAAACAGCCGCTCGACATCACTGGTTGCAACGTCGGGGGCCGAGGCCGGAGCTGCGGATCTCGATGCCAACACGGAGTTCTCGCTCATTTGTGATCCAGACCCTTTAGACGATGAACTCACAGGAAACGATACTCCACAGTGCAGACAGGCGACCGAATCACCCGCCCATTCCGACGGATCATGGCCTTTAGGGTCTGTTAACAGACCCTAAATCTTTGTAAATTATAAAAATATTACGATTCGATGGGCTTTAGCCGTGCATACCTGACCAGCTTGGTACTTTGTTGCCCGATCAGCCCTATTGAATCACCTTGCGTGGTGATTCAAATACCGGCGCGGCTATCGACCAGGATCGGTGAAGTTCGCAGGGTTCACTGCACCTCACTGGCCAGCAGCTGCACACCTTGCAGCGCGAGTTGGCTCAGTCCAGCGCCGCCATCCAGACAATGGGCAATGATCTGCTTGCGCATGCGCGGATCCCAGAAACGCTTCAGGTGCAGAGCGACACTTTGCGCAGCCTCGTCTTGATCGACCGCACTGTGGAAGAAGGCGGCAATGTCGTTGGCCATGGTAACGAGGCGTTCGATGTGCATACTGATTGGGTAGTTGGCTTGTGTACTCGTCAACTGTACTCAGGATACGGACAAGCGTTGCGGATGGGTGTAGATAACATGTTGATTGGGACGGGCAAAGCCGATCAAGGTGAGATTGGCTGCCTCTGCCAGACGAATGGCCAATGCAGTGGGTGCAGACACCGCGACCAGTAACGTGATGCCCACCGTTGCTGCTTTCTGAACCATCTCATAGCTGGCACGGCTGGTGATGACGAGATAACCCTGCGTGCAATCGATGTTGGCGCGCACCAGTGCACCGATGACTTTATCCAATGCGTTGTGACGGCCCACGTCTTCGCGCAACACTTGAAGACCCTTGCCCGGCAAACACCAGGCAGCAGCATGCACACTGCCGGTTTGCGCATTCAATAGCTGCTGCGCAGGCAAGGTGGCAAGTGTGCGCTGCAATTCACCCGCACTGACGATGACGCCCTTGCCGACCGGCCCGGGGTGACGCACCGCTTGCTCGATGGTCTCGGCGCCGCACACGCCGCATCCGGTGCGTCCAGTCAAGTTGCGTCGTTGTTGCAACACTGCCGAGAGACGTTCTGCGGTGATCCCCAAGCGCACTTCCAGAGCACCTGCTTCGTGGAACACCTCGACGGACCTGATTTCATCGGCGCGTTGTACGATGGCTTCGGTCAAGGTAAAACCCACGCCCAGATCTTCGAGATGTGCAGGCGTCGCCATCATCACCACATGCGGAATACCCTGGTAACTCAGCGCGATCGGCTGCTCTTCCGCAACTTGATCGACTGCGCTTTCCAGCTTGCCGTCGCGCCAGCGATATACGTGTACTTCACTGTGCCCGGGCAACATTGGCTGCGCAGTGTTCGTTTCAGCCTTGAGAGACACGTCGTTCCCGCATGATGTTGCGCTGCCGCTCGCTCATCTCGCGATGGCGCTGCTGCCATTCGGAAGGCCGTGTGACTTTCACCACCTGTACGGCAGTGACCTTGTATTCCGGGCAATTGGTTGCCCAGTCGGAATTTTCCGTAGTTACCACATTCGCGCCGGATTCAGGGAAGTGGAAGGTGGTGTACACCACGCCCGGCTGCACCCGCTCCGTCACCGTGGCACGCAACACGGTTTCGCCCGCGCGGCTGGCAATGCCCAGCCAATCGCCCTCGACAATGCCACGCGATTCAGCGTCCGTCGGATGAATCTCGAGCACATCTTCGTCATGCCAGATGACATTGGCGGTACGACGCGTTTGCGCGCCGACGTTGTACTGCGATAACACGCGGCCGGTGGTCAGGATCAACGGGAAGCGACTTGAAGTGCGTTCAGTGGTCGGTACATATTCGGTGACAAAGAACTTGCCTTTGCCGCGCACAAAATGGTCGATGTGCATGGTCGGCGTGCCATCCGGCGCTGCGGCATTGCATGGCCATTGAATGCTGCCGAGCTGATCGAGCTTTTCGTAACTCACGCCGGTGAAGGTGGGCGTCAGCGCGGCGATTTCGGCCATGATTTCTGATGGATGCTGGTAGTTCATCGGATAGCCCAGGGCATTCGCCAGTCGCACTGTGACTTCCCAATCGGCAAGACCGGCACGCGGTTCCATCACTTTACGCACGCGAGAAATGCGGCGTTCGGCATTGGTGAAAGTGCCGTCTTTTTCCAGGAACGATGAACCCGGCAGGAACACATGCGCGTACTGGGCGGTTTCGTTCAGAAACAGATCCTGCACCACCACGCATTCCATGGCCGAGAACGCCGCCTGTACGTGCTGCGTGTTGGGATCGGACTGCGCCATGTCTTCGCCCTGGATATACATGCCCTTGAAACTGCCATCGAGCGCAGCTTCGAACATGTTGGGAATGCGCAAACCCGGCTCGTCATGAAGATGCACATTCCAGGCGGATTCGAACAAGGCACGGGTTGCAGTATCCGAGATGTGACGATAACCGCTCAGCTCATGCGGAAACGAACCCATGTCGCATGAGCCTTGCACGTTGTTCTGACCACGTAATGGATTAACGCCCACGCCTTCACGACCGAGATTACCGGTGGCCATGGCGAGGTTGGCAATCGACATCACCGTGGTGGTGCCCTGACTGTGTTCGGTCACGCCCAGGCCATAATAAATCGCGCCATTGCCGGCTTTGCCGTACAGGCGCGCCGCACCACGCACCCGTGCTGCGGGCACACCAGTGACTTCAGCGGTTGCTTCCGGCGATTGCGCGGCCTGTGAAACAAAGGCTCGCCACTTCTGATACGAATCCAGTTCGCAACGCTCAGTGATGTACGGCTCGCGCGCGAGACCTTCGACCACCAACACATGCGCCAATGCATTCAGCAACGCAACGTTGGTGCCGGGTCGCAATTGCAGGTGATAGTCAGCTTCGATATGGGGTGAACGCACCAGCGCAATTTCGCGCGGGTCCACCACAATCAACCTGGCGCCGTCACGCAGGCGGCGCTTGAGTTGCGAAGCAAACACCGGATGACCTTCGGTGGGATTGGCGCCCACCACCATGATGACATCGGCATGCATCACCGACCTGAACTCCTGCGTGCCAGCGGACTCACCCAGAGTCTGTTTCAGGCCATAACCGGTAGGCGAGTGACATACGCGCGCGCAGGTATCAACGTTGTTGTTGCCGAATGCCGCACGCACCAGCTTCTGCACCAGGTACGCTTCTTCGTTGGTGCAACGCGATGAAGTAATGCCACCCACTGATTCCTTGCCATACTGCGCCTGAATACGCTTGAACTCGCTCGCCGCGTAGTTGATGGCTTCGTCCCAGGAAACTTCCTGCCATGGGTCGCTGATCTTGTTGCGAATCATCGGCTTCAGGATGCGATCACTGTGTGTGGCATAGCCATACGCAAAACGGCCTTTCACACAGGCATGGCCCTGGTTCGCATGACCTTGACGATTCGGCACCATACGGATTACTTCACTATTGGCTTCCTCGCCCTTCACTTCCGCCTTCAAGGAGCAGCCGACACCGCAGTAAGCACAGGTGGTCGTGACCGAGCGCTCCGGCAGTGGATTGGCGATCAGTGTTTTTTCCTGCAACGCCGTGGTCGGACACGCCTCGACGCAGGCGCCGCAGGAAACACATTCGGAATCGATGAACGACTCGGCCTGACTGGCGGCAACCCGTGACTCGAAGCCACGGCCTTCGATGGTCAAGGCCAGCGTGCCCTGCACCTCGTCGCACGCACGTACACAGCGCGAACACACGATGCAGGCATTCGGATCGAAGGTAAAGTAAGGGTTGCTTTCATCTTTGGCCAGGCCGCTATGACGAGCGCCGTCCCAGCCGTAACGCGTTCCGGTAACACCAAGGTGCTGTGCCATAGCCTTGATTTCAGTGTGCGCCGGAGCTTTATCGTTGATGAGTTCTTGCGGGTGATCGGAAACGTACAGCTCCATCACGCCGCGACGCAGTTGCGTGAGTTTGTCGCTTTGCGTACGAATCTTCATGCCCGGCGCGACTTCGGTGGTGCATGAAGCAGGAAAACCCTTGCGACCTTCAATTTCAACCAGACACAGACGGCACGAACCGAAGGCTTTCAAGTTGTCGGTGGCGCAGAGTTTGGGAATCTGGTTGCCGATGGTCGCGGCCGCACGCATGACCGACGTGCCAACCGGCACGGTGATATGTACGCCATCAATATTCACCGCAACGGATTGGTCGCTGTCGCTGCGTGGCGTGCCGAGATCGTGGTGATCTAGGGAGTACATGATTGACTCGTTGATGGCCTGCTTCGTAGGGGCGGCTCGTGAGCCGCCCTCCGGCACCGACCGAATGCCAGGAGGGCGGTTCACGAACCGCCCCTGCGGCGAACCTTCAAAAAATCTTCCCTGAAATGTTTCAACGCGCTCTGCACCGGAAAAGGTGTCATGCCACCCAGACCACACAACGAGCCGTTTACCATGGTGTCGCAAAGCTCTTCCAGCAACTGCAAATTCTGTTCGCGGCTGCCTGGATCGTTATGGGCACCGTGCACGATGTGATCAATGACTTCCACACCGCGCGTCGAACCGATGCGGCACGGCGTGCATTTACCGCAGGACTCGTTGGCGCAGAATTCCATGGCATAACGCGCCATGTGCGCCATGTCGACGCTGTCGTCGAACGCCACAATACCACCGTGCCCCAATAACGCGCCGATGTCGCTCAAGGATTCATAGTCGAGCGGCACATTGAAATCTGATTCAGGCACATACGCGCCCAATGGGCCGCCGATCTGAACGGTGCGGAGCGGACGGCCTGTCGCGCTGCCACCTGCATAGTCGTACAGCAATTCACGCAAGCTCACACCGAAGGCGCGTTCGACCAGGCCGCCACGCTTCAGGTTACCCGCCAGCTGAATCGGCAAAGTGCCGCGCGACTTGCCTGCACCGAAATCGCGGTAGTAAGTCGCGCCCTTGTCCATGATGGTGGGCACGCTCGCCAGGGTGATGACGTTATTCACAATAGTCGGCTGACCGAACAACCCTTTGATCGCCGGCAATGGCGGACGCACACGCACTTCGCCGCGCTTGCCTTCCAGACTCTCCAGCATGGAAGTTTCTTCGCCGCAGATGTAAGCACCTGCACCCAAACGCACTTCAAGATCGAAATACTTGCCGCTGCCAAGCACGCTGTCACCGAGATAACCGGCTGCGTATGCATGCGCAATCGCTTCGTTCAATACGCGGTGCGCATGCGGATATTCGACACGCAGATAGATGTAGCCCTGCGTGGCGCCGACGGCGAGGCCCGCAATCGTCATGCCTTCGATCAAGGTAAAGGGATCACCTTCCATCAACATACGATCGGCAAAGGTGCCGGAGTCACCTTCGTCGGCATTGCAGGTCACATACTTCTGCGCTGCGGGCGCATCGAGCACCGTTTTCCATTTGATGCCGGTGGGAAAAGCCGCGCCGCCACGACCGCGCAGGCCTGAGTCGGTCACGGTTTGCACGATGTCGGCCGGACTCATGCCCAACGCAGCCCCTAATCCGCGATAGCCACCATGTTCGATATAGTCATTGAGATCAGTCGGCTCAATCACACCCACTCGCGCAAACGTCAAACGCTGCTGGCTCTTGAAATACGGAATCTCTTCGGTCAATCCAAGATAAAGCGCATGTGATTTCACGTCGAGAAAACCTGCGTCGAACAGATCCGCAACATCAGCAGCATTCACCGGGCCATAGGCATGACGCCCGTTCGACGTTTCGACTTCCACCATGGGTTCAGCCCAGAACATGCCGCGTGAGCCATTGCGTTTTAGAGTGATATTGATATTGCGAGCGCGTGCTTCAGCTGTTATCGCCTGCGCAACCTGTTCTGCACCCAGCGACAACGCGGCAGCATCCTTTGGAACGAATACTACATATCTGGGCACGATGCTCATCCGCCCTGCCCCTTGTCTTTCAATACCTCATCGAAGCGCGCAGGCGTCACACGACCGTACAACTCGCCGTCGATCATCATCGCAGGTGAGCAGGCGCAATTTCCCAGGCAGTAGACCGGTTCCAGAGTGAACTGCCCGTCAGCAGTGGTTTGATGAAAGCCTATACCCAGACGTCGCTGCGCATGCGCAGCCAGTTTGTCAGACTGCATCGCCTGACACGCTTCGGCGCGGCATAGCTGCACCACATGTTTGCCGGCCGGTGACTGGCGGAAGTAGTGATAAAAAGTCACCACACCATGGACTTCGGCGCGCGAAAGATTCAGGCCCGCCGCTACGACAGGTATAGCTTCCTTCGGGATGTAACCAAACTCATCCTGGATGGCATGCAGCACCAGCAACAACGGACCGGGCTGTTCACGAAGTCTGGCAATGATGCTGTTGAGTTTGCTGTTGAGTTGCTGGCTCATATTGCGAATGCCATCAGTGTGCAGCAGGCCTTTTCTTCAGCGCGTTACCACTGACTGCGGCAAGCCCAAGCAGCACAATACCCGCCATGACAGCCACGGGCACCATCCAGAAAACAACTTCATTAACCGTGGCGCCCTGACTCATCACATATCCGGCAACAATGGGGCCGAGGATCGAACCGATGCGGCCTGCGGCCACGGCGCTGCCGACGCCCGTGGCGTAATTGGCCGGCGGATAAAGCTGCGGACTCACGCCATAGAGTGTGCATTGCGCACCCAGCACGAAGAAACCGACCAGACCTGCCAGCGGTATGACGGCGCCTGCAACGCTGGAGCTACTGAACAGCCAGAGGCCCACTGCCATTCCGCCATAAGTGATCAGCATGGCGTTGCGCACATTCCAGCGATCACATACCGAGGCAAGAATCAGCGCCCCGGCGATACCACCGATATTGACCGCCATCAATGCTGAAAAACCGGCAGAGGCTGGCAGTCCCTTGTCCACCACTAATGTGGGTACCCAGCCGGCGAACAGCGAAAACAAGGCCAGAGTCAGGATAAACACCAACCACAGCAGCAGGGTGGTCGCAGCGCGACCTTCACCAAACAGGGACTGCTGCACGGAGACGCGCCCTCCTTCACGTTGCTGCTGCGACTTTACTTCCGTCAGTTTCCAGATCAGAACCGGGACGATCAACAGCGTCATTATGCCGCCGAAAACAAACATGCCGGGCCAGCCGAATCTGGCGGCGAGAGCATGGCCACCCAGCGCGGCGACAATACCGCCAGCGGGCATGCCGCAGATCATGGCGGTCACCTTGCTGGTGGCGCGTCCTTTACCGGACACTGCCGCTGAAATGGCGATGAGATTGGGCATGGCGCCGCCCATGGCGATGCCCGCCAGGATGCGCAGGATCAACAGGGTTTGAAAACTCTGCGCCAGCGCAGTTGCCAGCGTGAACAATCCGAGACCCACAACGGAGACGATCAACACCTTTTTGCGACCAATGCGATCAGCCAGCGTCCCGCCATAGGCTGCACCCAGCGCAAGACCAATAAGGCTGGCGCTGAAAGCGACACCCATCTGTTTCGGATTGAGCTGCATGGCTTCACGCAGCAAGGGGCCGGCGATGGCCAGTACCTGCAGGTCATAACCTTCAAGCACCGCAACCACGAAGCACAGCCACAGCGTAAGCCGCGCATTGGGCATGGCAGGAGCAGAAGTGTCAGCTGTCATTGTTATTTCCCCGGGATGAAGCCAGCTGCGACTTTACCGCGCCAGCGCAGGCTTGCATCCAAATCATTAACCACTTGGCATTAATACTGGCATTAACGCATGGAATGCAGCGAGAGCGTCAGGCGTGGCTGACATCGGGCGCTTTGCGGCCGACCAACAGGGACGCGGCCAGTGCAATGGCCGTTACCACGGAGCAGGTCAGCAGGCCGCTCAGAACGGACAGGCCGCCGGCGGCCGTTACAGCGGGCACCACCACCGGTCCCAGCGCCATACCGCTTTCGCCAATGGTACGGAAGATGCCCATCATCCGGCCCATCACTTGAGGTTTGGCGTTGCCGAGGGCGAGCGCGCCAGCGGCGGGAATCATGACGCCGGTCGCCAGCATGACGATAGCGGTTGAGATCCACAGCATCACCATGCTGGGTGCGGCAAATAGCGCCAGCATGCCCGCGATGTTAAGCAGGCTGGCGGTGATGAAGGTGGGCTTCGCGCCCCAGCCGTCCACCAGTCGACCCAGCACCGGCATCGCGATGAGATTGGCCAGCGTTCCTGCGCCGATGATCCAGCCGAGTTCGCTGGTCGACAACTGGAACTCCTGAATCGCCGCCACCGGCACCACATTCCAGGCCACGCCGAAGCGACAGAAGAAGGCGGCAAACCCGCCAAGTCCACCGACGAGGAGCGCGGGCCCAAGCAGTGAACCCAAGCTAGCCAGACTGACCATTGGGCTGGCCAGAGGACGGTGCAGCAGAGCTCCGCGCCGTGGGCGGGGCCTGAACCTTGGGCATCGCCCGCACCGCTATGAGGGCGAGCAGCGCGATCACAGCCTGGGTCGGGAACGGCGCATGGGCGCCGAAGCGATCCACCAGCTGGCCACCCATGATCGGACCAATGGCGAAGCCAGCCAGCAGCGCGGTCTGGAACCAGGCCAGCGCCCTGCCCCGACCTTTTGGGCCTGCCTTGAGCACCAGCGCCGTCATGGCTGCCGTCGAAAACACGGACGATGCGGCGCCCAGCAGCAGCATCACCATGAACAACGCCATGAAACTTGAGACGAAGTAGCCCAGGACTGAAACGGCTGCCAGCAACAACAGGCCGATGACCGCGCTCCTGATCACACCCAACCTGTCCGTGAGCACTCCCGACGGCGTATTGAACAGCAGCCGCGCCAGACCGTAGCCACCAATCAGGGCGCCGGCGGCGACCCCGGTCGAGCCCGCTTCTGCAGCAAGGTGCGGCAGCGCCGGCACCATCATGCCGACGCCAATCATCGACATTAATGTCGCCACTGAAACCGGTATGGCGGTTGCCTTGAAGTCGTCTTGCATTGAAAAAATTCCTCGAATTTGTCTTGCGCCAGACAGGGGCGGATCAATCATGGAGCTGAAGTGCAGCGCACTAACTGCTGGTTGTCGCGTCTCGCTCCTGCTCAATCATCTTGTCGATCAACCTGAGCGCCATCACCGGCGCGCGGTCAATCTGTAACCCGGTGAATTGTCGACGCCCGCTGCGTTCCTGTTCGATCTGGATGGCACTGGCCATCACATTATCTTCCACATAGGTTTTTTCCAGGCCGGCGCGTAGCTGCTGCTCATAAGCTGGATCATCCAGCCGGTAATTGCGCAGATGCAGCCAGAAAAAATGTGTGTTCCGCTCATCCTCGGGCGTCAGGAATTTATAGCTGAAGCTGCGCAGGCCAAGATTCTTGTTTTCCTCTATCTTTTCCAGACCCGCCGGCATGGAGCAGATTTCGACAAACGAAGTGCACGGCAACTCAAAGGAAAAGGACTGCAGGCGATCAACCATGACATCACCAACGACACCCGCCTGACGATCAAAAGGTGAAGGCGGTGTGCTCTCCAGCCAGCGGAATGCGGCAATTGAATGTTCGTCGCGCTTGACCTCGACAGGCACATCCTTGGCGGCCGGATTACCGATGGTCAACTTGTGCAGAAAAGTCGTGTGAGCCGGATCCATCAGGTTCTCGATCTCGATCCGGTAATTGGCCGCGTGATGCTGGTAGCCGTTGTCGAGTAGCGCCCAGCCCGGCTGACCATGTTTCTCAACTGCCGGCATCCGGCTCTCATCGGGCGGCGCCTCACCCATCCATACCCAGATGAGACCATAGCGTTCAATGACCGGATAACTTTTCACTTTGGCGGTAGGCGGAATGACAGCCTGCCCGGGTACGTTGATACATTGGCCCGAGGCATCAAACAACAAGCCGTGATAACCGCAGCGTAGCCCGCCCGTCACGCATTCACCCATGGACAGCGGTGCGAGGCGATGTGGGCAACGATCCTGCAATGCGGCAATAGCGCCGTTCTTTTCACCGCCCTGCACAGCGAACAGAACGATGCGTTCGCCCATGATGGTCCGGGGAAAGGGCGCCTGACTGATCTCACTGCGCCAGGCAGCGGCGTACCAGTGATTGCGTGCAAAACCCTGTTTGTAGTCGGCTTCTTCGGTCATGCGGGTGCTCCGTGATCAATTGACTGCGAACAACCAGATGAATACTGCACTTTGTCATCCCCGCGCAGTGTAGGTCGGGTTTGAACCCGACATCCGGCAAGCAAAGTTTCGGGTTAAAACCCGACCTGGCGGGGAGCCAATCTGGCCTTAAGTTTGTGCTATTCCGCCTCAGACCTTTTGCCGATACGTGGTGCGCGCAACTTCGCTGTAGGGCGAGACTTGTACCGTAGCGCGCAGTTTAGGGAAACCCAGATCCGCATCCGGGGCAGTACCCGGCCCCGGATGCTCACCCCAGGTCACCGTCACTTCAGTACCGGGCTGCGCATATTGGTTGTTCACCAGCGCCAACGACAGAATCGTGCCGGCAGGATCAATGAACGCCGTGTAGAACGTCATGCCAGCCAGGGCTGTACCCGCTTCAACACGATAGCGCGCGTAGCTCAGAATGAAATCATGGTCGGCACCAAATACCTTTTTCACGTCATCAGGATTGAATACCAGCGTGACCTTGGTGCGTGGCACATTGTCCCTGGCTTTTTCGAGCGCTTCGCGACCGATGAAATCGTGATTGAAGGAAATTGATTTACCGTAGCCCAGTTCATACGGCGACACGTAATAGTCTTCGATGTTGTCGGAATAGTAGCTGCCGTGCAGGCCGCGCATGCCTTCAAATGAATACAGGCTGATGAAGCGACGATAGTCTTCCAGTTCCGGCGCGGTGTAGAGCGCAGGGGTGGGCGTGGGAATCCAGCCACTCTCGATACCGTTGGTGTAATAGGCCTTGCCACCGATGTGGATGATGCCGGAAGGTTCACCCGCCTTGAGCAGCGCTTCTTTTACATAGGCTGCATCTTTCCATTCACCGATGAATTCGTAACCGGGTGTGCCGGCCATGCCGTGACGGAAAGCGCGAAAGTTTCTGCCGTCCAGTGAAACCGGAGTTGAGTGGAAAAACTTGGTCTTGGGCAGCGGGCCGCCAAAGCAACGGTCCACCACGTCAAGTGCATTCGGGCCCTGAATCTGGTAACGGAACAGCACCGGGTCGCCGCCCTTGCGATTGGACGAATCGGGATCGATGGCGAAGGCAACGTCGTACTTGCCCTTGATGCCGTGGTAACGCACCCAGTTCTGGGCAGCGGGCACGCCGCTCAGGTTGTACTTCTCCGGATCGCTACGCATCAGAATGCCGTCGGTGAGGATCAGGCCCTGCTGCGTGACCGGAATGAATTGCTTGGCCTGGCCGAGCACAAACAACTCGTAGTCATTGGCGCTGACATCCTTGAGCAGGCGGGTGGCATCCGGGCCTTCGATGAACAGATCCGACATGTGATGCGAGAGATCGGAGAACGCCGCGCTCTTGCTGTACGCCGCCTGTTCCTGACGCCAGCCGGCGTATTCCGGCTGAATGACAGGCACGGTTGCCGCTTTGGAGTTCGGCTTCCACATCAACTTCATCGGCGAGCCTGCTGTCTCGATGGCTTCCTGCAGGTTCGGTGGTGCCATAGGCTTGCTGTCTGCTGTCATGCTATCCCCTGAATACTGGTTCTGAACTTCAAGATCCGCATACCGGTCGCCGGGCTGCGGTTGTGCCCCGACTCGGGGACAATTCACTGTGCTTTCCATCGTAGCGCAGGTCAGTTCGGGGGACGTATCAGCAGAAATGATGGGAGCCTGACCAGGCTATTCCCGGAATCTATTTACCAGCAGGTATCCTGCTGCTTACAGTTCATGCAACAAAAAAGACAGGGGGGCTCAAAATGAGCATGGTCACACCGCGTCCGGAACTCGAGTACTCATGACCCAGCGCGAACAGCTATGCGTGCATCTGGCGGGCAGTGTGCCGCTGCTTGATGCTGAGGCCGTGTTTCGTACGGTATGCGCTGCCCTCGGCCCTTACCTGCGACGCCTTCCCGATGGTGAAACCGGCGCCCGGCGTCGCTGGGCCGGCATGCTGGGCGAGATTCTTGGCCGGCATCAGTCCTTCGAGCCCGATCCGGATGAACCGCCATTCGTGATAAAGCTGGCCAGTGGCAAGACTTATCGCGAAATACACCGCCTGCGTATCCGTCCCGGTATCGACCCACAGTCGATCCGCTTCGAGACCGGCTATGCCGCGATGGCGATCGACTCGTTTGCGATATTCGATCGCTTGCAGCATGACGGCGTGATTCCGCAGCACATCAAGTTTCAGATTTCAATCCCAAGTCCGTTGGCGCCCGCATACAACTACATTTCGCGCCCGCACCGCGACGCCTTCCTGAATATCTTCACTGATCATCTCATCGATGAAGTCCGCCAGATCGCCATGGCGCTGCCCAATGAGCGTGTTGCAATCCAATGGGATGTGCTGCAGGAAATCCTGGTATGGGAAGGCTATTTTCCAGACCGCGCGGACAACTACAAAACGCAGATTGCTGAAGTCCTTGGCAAGATCGGCGAGGCCGTGCCGCAGCCGATCGAACTGGGTTATCACCTGTGTTACGGCAGCGCGCAGAACGAACAGCTGGTGCAGCCACGCGATGCCGGCAGCATCGTGGAGATCATGCGCGAGATACGCAAACACGTACGACGTCCGATCCAGTACTTTCATTTTCCTGTGCCGAAGCAAGGCATCGACGCGGATTTCTGGCGTCCATTTACCACGCTCTCCCTGCCAAAAGGCACCGAGCTGTATGCCGGGCTGCTCCACATGAATGACGAGGACAACCGGAAACGTCTCGAGCTGGTGCGTCAGTCCATACCGGTGACCGGCGTAGCGTCCGAGTGCGGCTGGGGGCGCTGCGAGCCCGCGCACGTCGACGCGCTGCTTGAAACCACCCGCAAGCTGGTCGCTGCATGAGCGGCTTGCATCCTTTACTTCTTATAGCTCCTGCGGCTGAATTTATTCAGTCCGCACACGGATGTGCCTCATTATTCGATCATTACTGTTCTAAATCGTAAACACTGTTTGCAAGGGGATGTTTCATGAAGAAATGTGTTGTGAAGAACTTTGTTAAGGCCGAAAAGGCGTTGCTGATCGGAGGATGCCTGACGGCATTGCTGCCGACACACGCGGTATTTGCGCAGTCTGCAACCGGGAGCGTCAGCGTTCTTGAAGAAATCGTGGTCACTGCGCAAAGGCGCCAGGAAAACATGCAGGACGTGCCGATCGCCGTCACTGCTATCTGCCGGTGATGACTCTGGAAAATACAGGCATCGCCGACACATTTGACCTGAAGGCCGTCGCTCCCGGCCTGAACTTCAGCACCGCGCTCGGTGGCATCGGTCTGCCGCGCATTCGCGGCGTGGGCTCCACAGGCCAGGGACCGGGCATCGAAAACCCAGTGGCGACCTATATCGATGGCGTATACATCGGCTCATCCACCGGCGCGATAAACTCGCTGAGCGACATTGAACAGGTGGCAGTGCTCAAGGGCCCGCAGGGCACCTTGTTCGGCCGCAACGCCACCGGTGGTTTGATCCAGATCACCACCAAGAAACCCAGCCATGACTTTTCAGGCGACATGCAAGCCACTGTGCGGCAACTATGGCACCACGGCGGCAGCGTCTATCTGACCGGCGGCCTGAGCGACACCGTCGCGGCCAGCGTGGCTTCAAGTACGAGGATCGCAGCCGATGGCTTCGGTATCAACACCAAGACCGGCAACGAGATCATGACCCAGGAGTCATACAGCGGCCGCGCCAAACTGCTGTGGGAACCCGGTGACAACACCACGGTTACCTTGTCGGGCGATGTGTCGCATACCGAAGCAGTCAACCCGGCCTTCCGCCCCCTGACCCGCAACGTACGCGGCAATTTCGCTTCCGGCGGCGAACGCGATATCGACTGCGATGTCGATCCGGCGCTGGACTCCGATCAGAAAGGCGGCAGCCTGGAGATCCGCCACGACTTCGGTGGCGTGGAACTGATGAGCCTGTACCGCCTATCGCAAGATGGAGATGTATGCTTGTTCGATCCGGATGGCACCACCGAAGATGAATGGATGGGCGTGCCCATCGCCAAGCATCCAACTCCCGTGCTGGGCACCCAGCATGGTTTCGTGAATCGAGAACAACCAGATCGACAAGCAGTTCACGCAGGAGATCCAGCTGCTGTCCACCGGCGATGGCGCCTTCAAGTGGGTGGTGGGCGCGTTCTACATGGACGGCGATAGCGAATATAATCCGGCCCGCTCCATTAACGCTTCCACGGGTGCCCTGCAATCGGCTACACGGACGTGCTCGCCACACAGACGCTGCAGTCGCTGGCTGGCTTTGCCCAGGGCACTTACAGCTTCGGCGACGCGACCAACCTGACCGCAGGCATGCGTTATACGCAGGACAAGCGCGAAGCCGCGGGCAATCGCAGGCCTACAGCGCCGCGACGGGACAACCCATTTCACCACAACCTCAGACCGCTGGCTGGGCGTTCATGGAACAGTATGAAGATACGTTCCCGAAGACCACCTGGCGGTTGTCGCTGGATCATCGCTTCTCGCATGAAGTCATGACGTATGCCAGCTACAACCGCGGCTTCCGCAGCGCGGCCTTCGTCGTGCCGAACATCTGGGTAATGCAATACGCCTGCCACGTCGACGATCACAAGGTGCTCAAGCCAGAAATCGTCGATGCCTATGAAGTGGGCTTGAAGTCTGACCTGCTCGACCGACGGCTGCGCATGAACATGCTGCCGGTTACTACTACGACCAGCAAAACATCCAGGTGATGCAGATCGTCAGCGGCATCCAGACCATCTACAACGCCGATGGCGCGAGAAATCTATGGTGTGGATGCCGATCTGACTGCGGCTGGTGACCGAACAACTTCACCTTGACCAGCCGGCATCAACTACACCCATGGGCGATACACGGACTTCAAGACTGCCTCGATCGCTGTGCCGCGCGGCACCAGTACCGTGGATAGCAGTGGTGCCACGCTAAGTTGCCCCACTGTCACTCGCCATTCCCGTTCCTCCTAATGCTGGTGCGGCGCTTCGTATGCTCAGCAAGGCGGCAACTGTCTGCTCACCGGCGATGCCAGCGGCAAGGCGCTGCAGAACGTGCCGGAATGGACCGCCAATCTCGGCTTGGGTTACGACATCCCCACGTCCGTGGGTGCGTTCACGCTGACCGCCAATTACTACTACAACGATGGCTGGGCTGCCGATCCGGACGGTCGCCGGCAGCAGGAGCTTCGTACAGTCTGCTCGATGCTTCGATCCTGTGGAAATCGCCCAGCGACACCTTCAGCATCAGAGCTTGGGGCAAGAACCTGACCGATGAGTTCTACTTCCAGCAGCTGGGGGCGAGCAACTTCAGTGACAATGGCGTACAGGCCGCGCCACGCACTTATGGCGTAACCTTCGGCGTTCATTTCTGATGTCGAGTGTGCCCCCGCGTAACCCGCAGGGGCACTGCCCTGACCATTCAATGGGGGTTGGGCTAGCAACCGGAAAACTAATGTCTGGTATAGCGATGCGATCTCTTGTGTAGGGGACCGTGAGCCGCCCTCTTGCGATCGCCGCCACCTCACGTCAGATGTCATTGGTTGTCGGGTTAATAGCAAGCGCCGCGACCCTGTTTGATCAGCTTGGGCTCGTCCAGAGAAATAAAATGCATTTCATATTGAGACGATTTTTTGCGGTTGCCGTTTCCTTGTTGCTGACGACTGAGCGCATACGCTCAGTCCAATGTTGTCTACAAAAACCCAACGGCATCGGTAGCCGAACGTGTGCAGGACCTGCTCGCGCGCATGACGCTGGAAGAGAAAGTCGCGCAGATGCGTTCACTGTGGTTCGGCAAGGCGAACATTCTCAACGCGGATGGGACGTTCTCTGCTGACAAGGCGCGCAGCGCATTGACCAACGGCATCGGACAGGTCGGTCGGCCATCCGACTTCATGGGCAGTCCACGCTTTGTAAAAGAACGCTTTCGTAGCGTGGAAGAGACCGTTTCCTTTGTGAATGCGACGCAGAAATTTCTTGTTGAACAAACCCGCCTGGGTATTCCGGCGCTGTTCCATGACGAGACGGCACACGGCTATATGGCCAGTGATGCAACAATCTTCCCGATCCCGACAGCACTCGGCAGCACCTGGGACACGGAACTCGTCGAACAGGTTTTTGCCGTGACCGGACGCGAAGCACGCCTGCGTGGCGCCACGGTCGCACTGAGCCCTGTCATCGACCTGCTGCGCGAACCTCGCTGGGGACGTACGGAAGAGTTCTTCGGCGAAGATCCCTATCTGGTCGCACAAATGGGCATCGCCGCTGTGCGTGGCCAACAGGGCCGCTCACGACCGCTGGGCAAGGACAACATCTTCGTTACCCTGAAGCATTACATTCATGGCTCACCACAAGGCGGACTGAATATTGCGCCGGCTGATATCAGTGAACGCACCTTGCGCGAGACCTATCTGGTCCCGTTCGCTGAAGTCATCAAGGCCACCGATCCGGCCATCATCATGCCCTCATATAACGAAGTCGGCGGCATACCTGCACATGCGAGCATCGAGCTGCTGCAAAAGACCGGGCGTGAACGCCTCGGCTTCAAAGGCCCCTACTTCAGCGACTATAACGGCATCACCAATCTGGTTACGCAGCATAAAGTTGCCGCGAACAATGACGACGCTGCCATCATGGCGCTGGCCGCCGGCATTGATGCGGAGCTGCCCGATGGTCGGGCGTATGCACGACTTCCGGAGCTGGTGCGCAGTGGCCGTATATCGGAAACGCAGATCGACGCAGCGGTAGCCCGCATTCTCACGTTGAAGTTTGAAGCTGGGCTATTTGAGCGACCCTACAGCGATACACGTCGTGCTGCACGCGAGACCAACACGGCAGCCGGCATTCAGCTGGCCCGCAAGGCTGCACAGAAATCGCTGATCCTGCTGAAGAATGACGGCGTACTGCCGCTGGATCCAAAAGCCAGGACCAGGGTCGCCGTGATCGGCCCCAATGCAGTCGAGCCCTTATTCGGTGGTTACTCCGGAGAGAACCACAAGGCCGTTGGCGTACTGGCCGGCTTGAAGGCAGCAGGATCAAACCTCTCCATTGAACATGCAGACGGCGTATGGATTACGCCTGCGTATGACGGCGACGCATCGCATGCACCGCTGATGCAAGTGCCGCAGGCGGACAACGATGCACGCATCGCCGAAGCGGTGAAAGTCGCCGCGCGCTCCGACGTGGTGGTGCTGGTGATTGGCGATAACCCGACGGTCACGCGCGAAGCACTGACCATCACCCGCCCCGCAGGCCCGCTGGTATTGCCGGGTGATCGCAACACACTCGATCTGTACGGCGATCAGAACAAGCTGGTCGAAGCCATGATTGCCACTGGCAAACCTGTCATTGCACTACTACTCAACGGCCGACCGCTGGCCACCACACGGCTTGCAGAAAAAGCGAATGCGCTACTGGAAGGCTGGTATCTCGGTCAGGAAGGCGGTAATGCTTTCGCCGATGTGTTGTTCGGCAAGGTGAACCCGGGTGGCAAGTTGCCGGTGTCGATTCCCCGTTCGACTGGTGATTTGCCGATCTTCTACAACCGTCATCCGTCAGCGGACGTGCATGCCTACATTGAAGGCAAGCGCGAACCGCTGTTCGTATTCGGTCACGGCTTGAGCTATACGACATTCGACACGTCGGCGCCACGTCTGTCCAGAACACAGATTGGTATTGGTGATAGCGTCACCGTAGAAACAGATGTAACCAACACGGGAAAGGTTGCGGGCGATGAAGTCGTGCAGCTGTATGTGCGCGATGACGTCAGTTCAGCGCCGCGGCCAATCCTTGAACTGAAAGGATTCCAGCGCGTCACACTGCAACCCGGTGAACGTCGTACCGTGCAGTTTCAACTGACACCGGAAGCACTGGCGTTCTGGAACATCAACATGCAGTGGGTGGTGGAGCCAGGAACATTCACCATCTCTGTCGGCAACAGCTCGGCTGCACTGAAGTCCACCAGGCTGACCATCGCCGGAACATAGGCATGCGGCTACCTCAGCTAAGAAATCTCTGATCTATTCCGTTCGCCCTGAGCTTGTCAAAGGGCTCCTCAATAAAAAAAACAAGCTATTTCCAGAACGTTTCGACAGGCTCAACGCGAACGGAGGAGTTAATCAGACCTTCCCTAAATCACGTTCGGCAATAAAAAGGGTATATTGACCGCAATAAACAGCCCGTGCGCCAGACCTTACATGGCGACATCGCTTTGTATCTGGATTCATGCGCCTAAACAAATTCGATCTGAACCTGCTGCTGGCACTGGAGGCATTGTTACGTGAGAGAAGCGTGACACGCGCCGCTGAGCGGTTGTTCGTGTCACAACCGGCCATGAGCGCAGCGCTCGCCAAGCTGCGTGATTATTTCAATGATCCCCTGCTGGTACGCGTTGGCCGCGATCTGGAATTGACGCCGCGCGGCCGATCATTGCGCGAACCGGTTCACCAGATGCTGCTCAACGCCCAGACTGTGCTGGGATCGCAGATCGCGTTCGACGCCGCCACTGAGCGGCGCACTTTCACCCTGCTCAGTCCCGACTACATTTCGCCCTGGGTCATACCGGCAGTCTTGAGCCGTCTGGAGAAATGGGCTCCCGGCGTACGCATACAGGTGGAGCGTCCTTCGTCTTCCGGCTTTGCCAGCCTGGCACAGGGTGATGTGGATTTGCTGCTGGCCATCGACGCACCTGATTCGTTGTCGCTGCCGGCGTTGCCGGAATCGATGTGCAGCGCCTTTGTGGTGGGATTGCGCTACGTCTGCCTGATATCAGCCAATCATCCGGAGGTAAAGGATGAACTGACATCCGAGCAATTCCTGCGGCTGCCGCACATCATTGTGCGTCACACCCATCATCATTCGCTGCTGGAGGATACGGTTCAGGATCGCTTTGACATGCAACTCGATGTCAGAGCCATGACCGAAAACGTGCTGGAACTACCGTTTCTGGTGCAGGACACACCGTTCCTGGCTGTGACCATGGAGCCGTTGGCGCGGCCATTGAGGCAATCAAAGACGCTACGAGTCCTGGAAATTCCCGAAGGCATCATGCCCACCAGCCGGCTGGACATGATGTGGCACCGGTCTTTTCAATCTGACCCCAGCCACGCATGGATGCGCGGCATCATTCTCAACGAGTGCGCAGGCCGGCCCGTCAAGGACGTTGACATCTGGTAGTGCCCGCGGCGCCGATTATTCGGCGGCTCGACACCAATCATGCCCCGCACGCATATCAACAACACTGATATGGGCTTCCCGGGCTCATTCCCGTAATCGATTTTCAGGTCGCCCGACAGGTCAATACAGTACCGCCATCATCAAACACGGGGGTATTCCATGACTGTCGTCAAAACATTTGCCATTTCCCGTTATGGCAAAGCACTGCAGATACGCAGCGGAGCATCGCTATGAGCAGCGTCATGAACAACCTGGTGGCCGACATGGAACTTCCCGACATGAAACCGCGCATCATAAATTTCGTGCGGCGCGCCTCCACCGAAGTCACCACGCATGATGAAAAAGTGCTGCCGGAACTGGCAGCCACCCTGCCCCCGGGATCAACCGTTTATGTGGCTCACACACCGAAGGCCCATTTCGAAGATGTGATTCGTATTTCCCTGCAGGTTCAGTCGCTGGGATTGCGTGCCTCACCGCATCTGGTTGCGCGTCGTTTGCCGAGCGAACAGGCCGTGCGCGCGGGCTTGCACAAGCTGTGCGCTGCCGGCGTGGAACAGGCTCTGCTGGTTGCGGGTGATCGCGATGCACCTTTAGGCCCCTACACCAACACACTGGATGTAATTGCATCCAATGTGCTCGCCGATTCCGGTCTGCGTCGTCTGGGCGTGGCCGGCCATCCGGAGGGACACCCTCAGGCCATCACTGAATTTCTGTGGCAGGCGCTGCGCATCAAGCAGGAATTCGGCGCGCGCACCGGCATTGCCGTACATGTGGCGACTCAGTTCGGCTTCAATCCACACGGGATCTGCGACTGGGCGGCGCAGTTCGAGACGCACGGCATTTCGCTGCCGGTGCACGCAGGTATCGCCGGGCCCACTTCGCTCACCAAATTGCTGCGCTTCGCCATGCAGTGTGGTGTAGGTGCATCACTGAATGCGGCCGCGAAGAATGCGAAGGGGGTCACCCATGTTCTGGCAACGGCGCCCGAAGACATGGTGCCGGGCCTGGTGCGACTGGGTGCGGGTGACGAGGCCGCGCGCATCGTGCAGCCACATTTCTTTACCTTCGGCGGCGCGGTGGCGACCGCGAAGTGGATACGCACCGTCAGCGAGGGTGCCTTCAATGTGCGGCATGATGGCAGTATTGTGCTCAAGAGCTGATCAAGAGCGCGTTTACCGGTTACTATCGATATTGAATCAACACTGACTTTCACTCGCCGCATAACGAACAAGGGTTTTAAACAACATGACCGATGCGTCTGCCAACAAGGGGATGACCAGCACTGCTGCGGATAGCGCAACCAAACAGGGTCCGAACAGCATTGTGCTGACGCTGTCCTGCCCCGATACCATCGGCATTGTTGCGGCGGTATCAGGTTTTCTCGCATCCCGTCGCTGCCTGATTACCGAAGCGCAGCATCACGATGATCCTTACACAGTGATGTCGATCATGCGCACGGTGTTTCACGCAGCCGATCCACAGGTGCCGTCCATGGCTGAGCTTGACCGTCAGTTCGGCGAAGAAGTCGGCAAGCGCTTCGGCATGGAATGGCGCTTTCATGAAGTGCAGCAGAAATGCCGCGTACTGCTGGCTGTGTCGAAACATGGGCATTGCCTGAACAGCATCCTGCATCGCTGGAGCACGGGCACGCTGCCCATCCAGGTGATGGGCGTGGTGTCCAATCATCAGGACATGCGCAGCCTGGCCGAGTGGCACGGCGTGCCCTATCACTACCTGCCGGTGATCGACGGACGCAAGGCCGAACAGGAAGCACGGATGAAAGAAGTGTTCGATCGTTCGGGAGCGGAGCTGCTGGTGCTGGCGCGCTACATGCAGATTCTGAGTGCCGACGCATGTGCGCACTTTGAAGGCAAGGCCATCAACATCCATCACTCCTTCCTGCCCGGCTTCAAAGGTGCGAAGGCGTATCACCAGGCATTCATGCGTGGCGTGAAGCTGATCGGTGCGACGGCGCATTACGTGACTACGGATCTCGACGAAGGTCCGATCATCGAGCAAGGCGTGGAACGCGTTGACCACACCTTCTCGCCTGAAGATCTCACTGTGACCGGCAGCGAACTGGAAAGCATGGTGCTGAACCGGGCCATCAAGTGGCATGCAGAACGCCGGGTGATTCGCAATGGCAGCAAGACCGTGGTGCTGAAGTAGTCGTCGCTCAGCAACTCATACGTCATGACTGCGCAGATCATCGATGGCAAAGCCGCCGCCGCGCGGCTGAGGGCCGAACTGGCCGTTCGCGTAGCCACATTGCACCGTTGCGCCGGGATAACTCCGGCGCTGGCTGTGATCCGCGTCGGTAACGATCCCGCATCGGCTGTTTACGTCAGCAACAAAATCAAGGCATGTGCCGCAGTGGGCGTGGAATCCATCAGCCGCGAACTGCCGGCGAGCATCGATACCCGCTCGCTGATTGCACAGATTCAACGTTTCAACGATGACGATGCAGTGCATGGCATCCTGGTGCAGCTGCCGCTACCGCCGCATATCGACGTACGACAGGTGCTGGAAAGCATTGCCGTGGAAAAGGATGTCGATGGTTTTCACCTCTACAACGTCGGTGGTCTGGTGGTCGGTAACACCATCTTTCCACCGTGCACGCCTTATGGTGTGATCAAGCTGCTTGAGTACGAAGGGATAACAATCGAAGGAAAAAATGCAGTCATCGTCGGCGCCAGCAATATCGTCGGCAAACCCATGGGCTTGCTGTTCCTGCAGCATCAGGCCACCGTCAGTATCTGCCATGCCAGGACGCGTGATCTGGCGCAGTACACCATCCTGGCCGACATTCTGGTGGTTGCCGCCGGCAAGCCCGGCCTCATCGTGCCGGCGATGGTCAAGACCGGCGCCGTGGTCATCGATGTCGGCATCAATCGCATGCCGGATGGCAGCATCACCGGTGATGTCGACTTTGCAGGCGTGCGGCAGAAAGCATCCAGAATCACCCCGGTACCCGGCGGCGTCGGCCCCATGACCGTGACCATGTTGCTTGAAAATACCATCGCAGCGGCCGAACGTCGCAAAACCAGCATGCCGGTGAGCGAGCCGTGCTGACCGAATAAATTACGGATAACAGCTTGCGTTGATTAAGAGGCGTTAGCCTCTTCTGACAAACCACGACTACGGCGCACGATCCACAGCGTAAGCACAGTACAGAGCAGACCACTGGCTATCGTTGAGCTGCGTAGTCCGAACAGGTGTGCGGCGGCGCCAATCGTTGCGCCGCCTATGCCCGGACCGGCGATATTGCACATTCCCCATAGACCGAGCACGCGACCGCGGAAATCATCATTGATCGATTTTTGCAGCAGCACTTGCAGCCCAACGTTGGACAACACAAGAATCAGCGCCAACAGCGCAACGGTCGCAACCGCAAGCCAGTAGCCGGGAACCAACCCCAGCGCCATGACAGCCACCCCTACGGACAGTGCGCCACGTCGTGCAAGCATTTGCAACCAGCCCGCACTGCCTGCCTTCGACAGCAGAGCTCCGCCCACTATGGCGCCGATGCCCGCGGCCGTGGTCAGTACCGCGAGTCCCGAGCTGCCACGTTGATAAAGGCCACCGGCGAACGCGGGCAACAATTCGATGACGCCGCGTCCCAGCGTCGCCGTTACCAGGGACAACAACATCAATTCGAGAATGAATCCATGGCCTTTGACGTAGTGAATGCCAGCGACAAAGTCCTTGACGAAGCCTGCTGAGGGCTTGCGTGGCGTAGCACGAATTTTGATGACCGCCAGCGCGCCAATGATGGCTGCATAGGAAATCGCGTTAAGCGCAAAGGTGGCGGCCACACCCAGCGAGGCGATCGCAATGCCTGCCAGTGCCGGGCCAATCGAACGGGTGATGTTGAACAGGATCGAGTTGGTGGCAATAGCCTCAGCGAGACGACCGGGTGGCGCCACGTCGTTCACCAGAGCCAGGCGCACCGGCTGATGGGAGCTGTTGGCAATGCCCAGCAACACGGAAAGCAAACACAGACGTTCAATGGTCAGGGCATCCAGCGCGGCTACCACATAAAGCGCCGTAGCCAGCGCCGCCAGCACACTGTGGGTGATGATTGCATAGCGTTTCGGATCGCTCCGATCCAGCAAGCCGCCGAACAGCGGCGCAAAGAAAATCAGAGGAAGAAACTGCGCCAGCGATACCAGACCCACCCAGGAAGCTGAATGCGACAGATCCCAGGATAGCCAGCCCACAGCGACACGCTGCGCCCACGTACCCAGCCAGGAAATCGAATTGCCCAGCGCATAGAGCGCATAGTTGCGATCCCTGAAAATGTCCAGGCGGGAACTCAGGAAACTCATGGTGCCCGGTAACCAACTACAGGCAGCCTTCCCGCTGCCTGTTTACCGGCCAGGTACTTCACCCGCACCGTTCAACACGAAGGAACATCTGATCTACCCTCCGTTCGCGTTGAGCCTGTCGAAGGGGCGAAACGCTTTTTGATTTTGCAGAAGATCCTTCGACAAGCTCAGGACGAACGGAGTTAATCAGCCATTCCTAAGGCGAAACGTAGGCCGTCTTCACAGTGGTGTAGAACTCCATTGCGTAACGCCCCTGCTCGCGTGGCCCGAAACTCGAGCCTTTGCGGCCACCGAAGGGCACGTGATAGTCAACGCCGGCAGTCGGCACATTGACCATGACCATGCCCACCTGCGCACGCCGACGAAATTCAGCCGCGTACTTGAGTGAGGTGGTCATGATGCCTGCGGACAGGCCCACATCCACGCCGTTGGCAACGGCGAGCGCCTCTTCGAAATTGCGCACGCGCATGACGCTGGCGACCGGCCCGAAGATTTCCTCGCGATTGATTTTCATCTCGGGCGTCGACTCGGTAAACAACGCCGGCTCCATGAAGAAGCCCTTGGTAGGCCGCTCCAGCAAGCGACCGCCAAACGCCAGCTTGGCGCCTTCGGCGCGACCGATTTCGATGTACTTCAGGTTCTGCGCCAGTTGCGAGGCATCGACTACCGGCCCAATGTCGGTCTGCGGATCGAGTGCATGGCCCACCTTCTGCGCCGCGAGCTTGTCACCCAGCATCGCCACAAAGCGATCATGAATGCCCTCGGTGACGATGAAGCGACTCGAAGCCGTGCAGCGCTGACCAGTGGAGTAATACGCACCCTGCAAGGCGACGTCGGTGGCCAGGTTGAGGTCGGCGTCGTCCATCACCACCAGCGGATTCTTGCCGCCCATCTCTACTTGAGCCTTGGCGCGACGCGCAGCCGTCTTGACGATGATGTTGTCACCAACCGTAGTTGATCCAGTAAAGCTGATGGCGTTCACCAGCGGCGAATTCACCAGCGCCTCACCCACAATCGAGCCCTTGCCCATGACCAGGTTGAACACACCCTTTAGGCAATCCGGCGCGCGAAATGATTTCGGCCAACGCCCAGGCACAGCCCGGCACCAGCTCCGCAGACTTGAACACCACGGTATTGCCGTAGCACAGCGCCGGCGCGATTTTCCAGGCCGGAATCGCCATCGGAAAATTCCACGGCGCGATCATGCCGATCACGCCAATCGGTTCACGGGTGATTTCCACCGTGAGTCCCGGGCGAGTCGAGGTCAGCAGTTCCCCGGGTATGCGCAACGCTTCACCGGCGAAGAATTTGAACAGGGCGCCGGCGCGCGCCACTTCGCCAATACCTTCCTTGAGCGTCTTGCCCTCCTCGCGCGACAGCAACTGGCCAAGTTCCTCGCGCCGCGCCAGCAGCTCGGTGCCGATACGATCAAGCGCGTCGAAACGCTGCTGAATGGAGCTGAACTGCCAGGTCTCAAAGGCGCGAGCCGCCGCCGCGATGGCTTCTTCGGCGTCCGCAGCGCTGGCCATCGCATACATACCGAGTACATCGGTGGTATCGGATGGATTGATGTTGGAATTAAGACTCGCACCGTCGCGCCAAGTCCCGTCGATAAAATTCTGATGCGCAGCAGGCGCCATATTCGTTACTCCACTAGTACTTGAAAGAAACACGCCTGGCAATCAGGTAGCCGTCCAGACTCTCGACACCACCGCGGGAGCGCTTCGACTCCCGATCCGCCAACGTGATTACTGGACATGATACCGGTCTTCAGCCTGCGCATCAGGGTGTTCGCAACCAAAATCGACGGGTGTATGCGTCAGCGACTGCGTCCTTCAATGAACCTGCGCATGGATGGACAGGGTTTTTACGCCTGATTCGACGCGTCACGAGCAGCGCAAGCGCGCTGAATTAGTTTTAAGTGCTGACGCATAAGTTTCTGTTGATACGAGCACATGTGAAATCACGTTGTGCTCCTAAATTGTTGATCTTGCTGCTTCTTCCAGACCTGACAACTAACAGGTCGTTGACGCTTCTTGGCTTTCTGGGCACACCCCGGCATGACACACTGGGCACTGCATTACAACGGGGATATAGCCATGTTTAAACCACTCATTCTGTCTGCCGCATTGATCACCTTGTCAGCCACCGCTCTTGGACAGCAGGCGCCTCCTGCCGGTTTCAATGGATCAGTAGTCGGATACACGGACAACAGCGTGACGCTCAAGGACAAGGATGGCAAAGAAGTCACCGTAGCCATGACGCCCGGCTGGTTTGTTTCCAGCCCGAAGAAGATCACCGCCGACGCGGTGAAAACCGGTGATTTTGTGGCAACCGCCAACACCAATGTCGACGCCAACACTGGCAAGTCCACAGAACTGCGCATCATGGAACCCAACTATCGGCCCGAGGAAGGCACACATCTGATGGGGGGGCGTGACAACACCTCCATGACTCACGGGACAGTGAAGAAACTTTCCAAAGGCGCCAATGGCCTCGAACTCGACGTGGTGTATTCGGATGGTGGCGGGCGTCGCATCATCGTTCCGTCTGACATCAATCTGACAGGTTATGACGTATATGACCGCAGTGTGCTGAAGCCCGGCATGAAAGCCGGCGCAGTGGCGCGCAAGGGCAGTGATGGCGTGTTGCGCGCCGGACGCCTGACCATCGATCCGCCGGCCCGCTAAGGGCAACCTGCTCTCCCACACTCGAATCACACCCGTTTCAAGATGGGTGTGTATTTAATTGGCTCCCGTTTTTTTTGCACGCCAATCACCGGAACACAGTCATGAATATCAAGACCCTGCTTTGTGGAGTTGTGCTCGCCGCTTTCGCGCCACTGGCCGGGCATGCACAATTTTCCGCCGTACCCGAAAGCACCGTTCCGACCAAGACCACGTTCATACGACTGTCGAACAATTCCAATGCCATTCTGGTTGAGCCGGTTACGCCGATACCGGCAAAGGGACGCATTGCATTGCTGGTCACTCATCCGGAGAACACCAACAACTTCAATTACTTCATAGGACGCGCACTGCCAGCCTATGGCTATCCGGTCATGATGCTCAATTACTACGGACCGGAGCAGACTTACTATGAATTCATCAATCCGCTTGCAGCCGCCATCAAGGCACTGCGCGCACTGCCCGGTGTCGAGAAAGTGGTGCTCGCTGGTCATAGCACAGGTGGCCCGGAACTGACCTCCTATCAGGACGTTGCAGAAAATGGCCCCAAGGCCTGTCAGGAAGCGGTGCGCGTATACAAATGCGATGGCAAGAACATGGAAAACCTGCCCAGAGCCGATGGCGTGATGCTGCTGGACAGCAACGCCGGTGCGCCGGAACGAACCATCGCCCTGAACCCGGCCATTGATCCTCGCCAACCGTTGAAGGTCAATCCCGAACTGGACATGTTCGATCCGAAGAACGGCTTCAACCCGGCCATCAAGGGCGGCACTTACAGCGAAGCGTTCCGCAAGAAATTCTTCGCGGCACAGGGCGCGCGCGCCAATCAGCTGATCGATGAGGCATTGGCGCGTCTGACAAAAATCGAAAAAGGCGAAGGCCAGTTCAAGGATGACGAACCTTTCGTCGTCCCCGGCGCCAGTATTTATGTCAACGGTGCGCGAATGGATATTGCCGACATACAACTGGTGTCGAAGACACGTGGGCAACATCGCCTGTTGAAAGCAGATGGCTCACAGCCCACACAGGTCATGCCACTGGTCATGACGCCACGCGCTACGCCGGAAGACGAAGGCAAACTGTTCCAGACGACCATCAATGCCACGGTGCGTCACTACCTGTCATTCCAGGCACTGCGCGTAACACGGGATTACGCACTGACTGAGGACAATATTACCGGCGTTGAATGGCGTAGCACGCCGAACAGCATCCAGGGCAACCTGCAGGGTATTCGCGTGCCCACACTGGTGATGTCGGCCACCTGCGCGCCGCATCTGGTGTTTCTCGAGATTGCCTACGATAAATCAGCCGCACAGGACAAGGAATTTGTGGGTGTCGAAGGCGCCAATCACGGCTTCACTCCATGCAGGCCCGAGTACGGCGACACGTTCAAGCGCACCTTCGACTACGTTGATGGGTGGTTGACCAAGCCGGGACGCTTCTGAAGCGCAGAGGAGCACGGTCACCTGGGCCGCACCCCACAGAAATCCGGATTATCCCAACAGCTTCAGCGCATCGCGCGCCAGAGACATGTCAGTCACCTTGGTGTACGGCAACAGCTTCTTTTGCGAACCCGTGGTGATATTCAGCTCCTGCATGTACTTGATTCGATCCTCGGCAAGACCCAGATCAGCCGCGAAGGGCTGAATGTCGCGGTAGAACTTCCATTGAGCACGCGCGGCTGCTACATCATTCTTCCCCAGGGCCTTCGCGCTGGCAGCAATGAAGGCGGCTTCCGAGTCGCCCGTCATGATGAAGCGATACAGCTTCGCGTATCCAGCCAATGTTCTCACAATCACGTCGCGCTTCTGGGCAATGGCCCGCTCTGATGTGAACGCAGCCTGATTGACGAATTCGGGCAGCGACTCGAAGGTCTTGCCGTTTTCAACAATGTGCAACCCGGAGCCGCCCTGCAACCAGTATTCCGCGCAGCCCGCATCAATAACGCGCGCCTTCACCGCTTTGAACACATCTGTGCTGGCGCCGACGTTTGCAAACGTAACCTTGGAAGTGTTGACACCATATTTGCGGAACAACGCAATCATGGTCTGGTGCAGCTGACTGCCCAGTGCACCAATACCTACTGAACGACCCTCCAGATCTTTCAGGGTTCTGACCTTGGGATTGCCACTGAACAGCGTGTTGAAATTCTTGATGGCGCCACCGCCGATGATTTTCAGCGGTGCACCTTTTTCAATAGCAGCGAGTACCTGCGTGAAGCCGGAAGTCGGACAGATATCCACATCGCCGCTGATCAGCGCCGCAACCACTTTATTACCGTCAGCCACATTGATGTAGTTGGGCGTGACACCGAGTTGCCTCAAGTAGCCCATCTGGTTCAGCAGGGCCGAGAGGACCAGATTGGTGGTGCCCGAGGTACTGACAATATTGATTCGCTTCAGCGCAACAGTGCTCTGAGCCGAAACGATGTGAGGCAAGGCGGTTGCCGCACTCGCTGCCATGCTCTTGAAGAGAAATTCCCGGCGCAACATGGATCTTCTACCTGGTAATGCGGAAGTTGGGATATCCGCTGCCCTGCCGGCAGGCCGGGCAGCAAGATTGTTTCGACCCTAAAGTCTGATACGAATTCCCGCCGTATAGAACCGGCCGACCACATCATCGATCTGTGGAAAGCCCGAACCGGCGCTGAGACCCTGTACGCCCTGTGGCAGAGTATCGAACACATTCCGGATGTGCACAAAGACTTCATTGCCCGGCTTGAGGAACCGGTAATTCAGGGCAAGGTCGGTATAAGCCTTCGACTTCACATGTGAATCGACATACACGTCGGTGGGAACTGCGCTCATGGTCATCGCCGCGCGGTAACGCTCGGTAAGGTTCACGAAGATGTTGTCGGTCACACCGAAATTGACCGACAGCGTCGAGCGCACCGCGGGCATGGCCTGCAGGGGCACGACGTTCGGGAAAGCGACATTGCCCTGATCGTAGTCCGGCGCACCCGGCTGCGAAATGATGTAGTGCGGTTGCCAGGTGGTAAACAGACGCGTGGTGAACGGTCTGTCAAACAGCCGCCCTGCGTAGTTCGCCTCGAAGTCGACACCATAGGTCTTGATCGCCGACACGTTGGCGAACACGGCGGTCCACGACGTTACCTGGTTACTCGCCAACTGATTGGCTGGCGTACGGCTGAAACCGCCGGGGCGGGTCTGCAGCGTGCAATAGAACGATGCCCCGCCGCTTTCATAGCAAAGGTCCTGAAGTTGCGGGTTGTAGCCTTGCAGCTGCGTGAGCGCGCCTTCGATCTTGATGTGATAACCGTCCAGCGACATGCTGAATCCCGTCAGGAATTCGGGTTTCCACACGACACCCGCCGTCATGGTTTTGCCGACTTCCGACACGAGATCAGGATTGCCGATGTTGGTAATCCTCACGTTGGGGTTGGTGAGGGTCAGCCGATCCTGATTATTGACCAAGGTAACCAGCAACGGCTGGAACAGCTGGCTGAGCATCGGGGCTTCGATGTCACGGGATACTGTGCTGCGCAGGCTGATGGCGTCGTTGATGTGCCAGTCGAGGCCGGCCTTCCAGGTCCATGCGTTGCCGCCGTAGTCGTAGCTGGTATAGCGTGCGGCGCCATTGAAATTCAGCGACTGCGCAAACGGCGCATCCTTCAACAGTGGCGCATTGAACTCAATGGCGCCTTCCTTCACGCTCTGGCTGACCTCGGCGCTGCTCGCGAAAGAGTTCACCCACAACCCCGTGCTGACCGGATTGCAGTTGAAGCGCAGGCTGGTGCAGTTAGCCAGTTGATCCGGTCTGGCATCCGACGTTTGCGAGAACGTCAGTTTGCGCAACTCTGCCGATAGCGCCGCGGTCACGGGCCCGGCCCAGGTATTGAAGATGTCCCCGGCAATATCCGCATTAATCTCGTACAGATCAAACTTGGGTGTGTAGTGCGTTGTGCCAACTACATACGCCATTGCGGCTGCGCTGGACGCAGTGGCTCCGAACACATTGAGTGGTACGCAGTTGGCGTAGGCGCTGGCAGTAGCAGCCTGAGTCGCCGCGTAGCATACCGGGCCCGAAGGCCCGGCAACTGCGTCCAGTGCGGCCGACAGGCGCTGGTTGTTGACGTTGTCCTCAAAGGCGGCTTCGATTTCGGTTGAGCCATAGTTGATGTCTGCACCCCAGGTGAACTTGCCCAGGTCACCCTCCAGACCGGCGTTGAAGAAGGTAGCGTTCAGTTCTGACACCTGCTTTACCTGCGACGCCTGACTCCAGTTCTTGCTCATGACGAATGTCGTGGTGGCGCCCAGGGCCGTCCGGTACGCCTGCGCAAGAAAGGCATTCTGCGCGCTGTACGTGAAGTTATTGAGATTGGTGGCGCCGGAATAGGTGTAGTTCTCCTTCCGGGTCATGCCGCCCTGGGCATGCAGGCGCAGTGCGTCACTCAGCTGGTAATCGAAACGGACGAATACCTGGTCGAAGAACATCGGCGCCTTCAATGAATTCAAACCACCATACGAGCCGTCACCGCCGACATCCGAAGTCGGCGTGCCGGTGGGTGCGCCGCGAGCGAAAGTAGCAAGTACGCCATCGGCAACGAAATTCTGGTTCCGCAGCGCACCGTTGGCAGCGACGTTGGTGATCAGGCCACCAAAGCTGCTGTTGTTGGTGGTGACGTTGCTGAAGCTCTGGTACGGGTTTGCTGCACTTCCCTGTACGGCAGTCGAACCGGGCGTCGCACCGAGCAGGCTGTTGCGGTAATAGTCACGCATATTCCGGCGCGGCAGGCCTTCGTTGTCATAGTGCTGGAAGCTGCCCTCGATGTGGCCCCGATCGCCGAGGGGCATACCCGCCGCGATGCCGACCTTCCAGGTCCGGTCGTCGTTGCGATCTGAAATGCCATACGAAGTGTCTGCCTTGATGCCGTTGAAGTTCTTGTCGACGATGTAGTTGACCACACCGGCCACGGCATCGGAGCCGTACACAGCCGACGCACCACCGGTGACGATGTCCACTCGCTGGATCAGCATCTGCGGAATCAGGTCCACGTCAACCACACCGATGGCATTACCCGGCGAAACCCGCATGCCATCAAACAGTACCAAGGTGCGTTGCGGGCTCAGATTGCGCAGGTTGAGCTGGCTGGAAGCGGGATTGCCGCCACCGTACAGGCCGGTGGTGTTCGGATTGCTCATCTGGCCACGCGAACCCTGGAACACCGGCAGATTGTTCAGGGCATCCGTGATGGTGGTTGGTTGTAGCTTCATCAGCTCATCGGCCTGAACAACCGTCACCGGAGTCGGACTGTTGTTGCCGTTGGTGATCACGCGCGAGCCGGTGACGACCACCTCTTCCAGCGCCTCTTCTCTGGTTTGTGCCTGCGCTGTCCAGGCGAAGGCGAGCGTACTTGCGCCCACCAGACACATAACCGGGCCATTGGATCTGATTATTCTCATTGCATCCCCCTGACGTTAATTTCAATAGCGTGTAGCAGCTCGAGATTGAGCACCTGTTTTCAGGTCTGTCGCGCCGGGATCAAATCCCGTGCCCAATAAGTCAGGCTGCATCATGTACTCGTACAACTATCTTAAGAGCAAACAGCACCCATTGCATCCCATAGAAAACGGGCTGAAGCCATAGATAATCTACCTTCTCGATAGAGGGTATATGTGCCTGCTGGCAGGCTGATCGTCCATCACAACACAAGGAGCAAGGCATCATGTCAGTGATCTGTCGATCCGATATCCTTCACCATCAGCTCAGCTCGTCCATGCCCCCTGTTTGTTGCCAAACTGTTCAGAACGTGTTCCCGACTGTGGAGGATTCAAGTGAAGCGCAGCGTCGTTGTCCTCTTCTTTGCCCTTGCGGTGTCGGTGACACCGGCCCGTAGCCAGACGCCGGGTGCCTGTGAGCGGCTCGCTTCGCTCGAACTACCGCAGACTCGCGTGACCCACACACAGGAAGTGAAATCGGGCGAATTCACGCCGCCGGAGCGCAGCTACGTGCCGAACAATCCGCCGGCCAGGAACCTGCCGGCCTTCTGCCGGGTAGTGATGAATCTGACTCCTTCTTCGGACTCGGATATCAAGTCCGAGGTCTGGCTGCCTGAAAACTGGAATGGTCGCCTGCAGATGCTTGGCAATGGTGGCTGGGCGGGAGTCATCTCGTACAACGGATTGGCCGATGCGATCCGTAACGGTTACGCAGGCGTGGCTACCGACGCCGGGCATGAAGCCAATCGCGCGATCTTCGCGCTCGGTCATCCCGAAAAAGTCGTCGATTTCGGCTATCGCGCCGTGCATGAAACGGTGCTCAAGGCGAAGGCGATTGTTACTGAGTACTACGGCAAGGCAGCGTCCTATTCCTACTGGAACAGCTGCTCGACCGGTGGCCGTCAGGGATTGATGGAAGCGCAGCGGTTCCCCACCGACTTCGACGGCATCATCGCCGGCGCACCTGCCACTGACATGTACCGTCTGCATACAGCCTGGATGTGGAACTTCTTCGCCGTGCACCAGACACTGGATAGCGTCATTCCTGCATCCAGACTCCCCACGATACAAAAAGCCGCCATTGCAGCCTGCGATGAGCACGACGGCGCAAAGGATGGCCTCATTGAGAATCCAATGCACTGCACGTTTGATCCAGCGGCAATGCAGTGCTCAGCTGGCACTGATGCCGACTGCCTGACACCGGCGCAAGCGACAGCCGTCAAACGCGTGTACGACGGGATGAAGACGCCAGCCGACAAGACACCGATCTACCCCGGCCCCGAGCGAGGCTCCGAGTCTGGGTGGGGCTTCCACTCGGGTGAAACCATGCCGGCCGCGCCGGCACGCGACACTTACACGTATGCGATCTACCAGGATGCGAACTGGGACTGGCGAACCTTCGACATCGAAGCGGCGCTTATGCGTTCCGTGACCGCGGATGGTGGTCGAATCGCCGCGACCAATCCCGATCTCTCCGCGTTTTTCGCGCGCGGCGGAAAACTATTGCTTTATCACGGCTGGAGCGATCCGAACATCCCGCCCCGCAACACCCTCAACTACTATCAGAGCGTCGTCGACAAACTGGGTGGTCTTGATCGGGTTGATAAGTCGATACGACTGTTCCTGCTGCCGGGCATGGGACACTGCGGTGGCGGCTATGGACCAAACCAGTTCGATGGCATGGGCGCCATCAGCGCCTGGGTTGAACAGGGACGCGCACCTGAGCGCATCATCGCCAGGCGTGAAAACGCAGGAACAGTGGAACGCACACGACCGGTCTGCGCGTATCCGCAGGTTGCCAGATACATCGGCACCGGAAGCCTGGATGACGCCGCAAACTTTGTGTGCGCAGCGCCAACTGTCGCACGCTGAAGCCGCTGCTGCTCCATACAGATTTCGCTCTGCACGCAGCGCGTTCTGGAAAGTTATTTATAGTCTGTGCCCAATACTTTGTTGATCGCTGCAAAGACCATCGCTGAATCAGGCCCTGCTTTCGCTTTCCAGTCTTCCAGAACAGGATTGATATTCGACAGCAATTTTTCAACCTCAGCCGGTGGAGGATTCACAACCCTGGAGCCATATTTGGTTTCGGCCTGATTTATAAGACCGTCTATGTAAGCCTGCCTGCCGCTCCACTGATTCTTCTCCAGTTCTTCAGCGGCTTTTACTATCTTGAGTTGCAGGTCTGGTGTTAAGGAATTCCAGTCGTCCATGTTGACGACCAATGCCATATACGTGCTGCCTACAGGCCAGTTACTGATGTATTTCAGTCTTTCGGCCCATCCCCAGTTGACGTAGGCAGGCAATGCACCCTGTGTTCCATCCAGTTTCCCTTCAATCAGATTCGGCAGTACTTCGGAAACATGTTTAACCTCAACCGGCGTGCTGCCAGCGCGCGCATACAATTTGATCGAATCTGCGCCGAACTGCCTGATCCTCTGGCCTTTTAACGCTTCCAGGGTATCCACAGGCTTGGCGGTAAATAACATTTGCGGCAAGTAGTAGCTGAAGGCCAGCAACTTTACGCCCCATTGCCGTTCCCAGATTTCACTGAACCCGGGTTTCAACAAGGCCAATATTTCGGGAAGCCTGTTGTTCGGCACAATGGGCAGTAACTGAAAATTCAAAAGCGCCATGTCTGCTTTGTAATGGGTGCCCATGAAACCCAGGTTCAGCTTTTTCGCTTTGACCGCATCCAGCACCTCCGTGTCCGGAACGACTTCGCTGACATAGGTGATATCTACCTGACCGTTCGTGGCAGCCATAACCAGGTCGCCAAGCTTTCTATGTTCAGAGGCCCAGGCGCTTTCTGCGCCAGCGTTCGCCTGCCCCTGCAAGATCCATTTGACCTGCTTGGCCGCAGCAGAGGTTGAATCGGCTGGTTGGGACAGACGCTGTGCGAAGCTAAACATGATGAGTGCCGCAACCGCCACGAGCGCGAGCAGCATGAAAGCGCGTTTGTTCATTGCTCCATCTCCCTCAGTTATCTGCCTGACAAGTACCGGTTGTCATCGAAAAAGCGACCTGTCGGAAGCATCTTGATGACCGACCTGCTTTGTCTATCACTTTCATTCCCCAGCCATGTGGTTATTCGAAAGCTGCTCAGGAGTTCGCTTCATCTCATTCACTATCCCTTGCTGCATCTGTTTTTCACGACCGCGTTATGCGCTTCGCGGCAGAACCATGGAAATACTAGTCTTATCATGACGCTTGCTCCATGAAGATTTATTGGTATCTGGCAACCCCTGCTTTGGGGCGTGAGCTCAACCGGTCGCCGACAATGACGCCAGCAGCGCAAGGTCGTTCTGAGTGCAACGCATGCTGCGCATAATGGGAAGCTATTCCATCGTGATTCACCGTCAATTCGAATGGGCAAAACGCTCTTTATATTTTGCAGAAAAATCCTTCGCCAAGCTCATGACGAGCGGAGTTAAGCAGACCATTCCTTAGCCCGCAGTGAATGGTACCCGGTATCAATACCCGCCATCTTCAGTCAGTTCGATGGGGTTCTGCCCTGATTTTACGGGCACAACGACAAGGGTTACAAAGGGCCATCGAAGCTCGCCATCCTGCTCCCGGTTTGCTACATCACACGGACCGGGTATGCATTACACCAGCAGCCAGTATCAATCGATCCTGACAGATCACGGCATACGCTGCAGCATGAGCCGCATTGCTAGCTGTCGTGACAATGCAGTGGCCGAGAGCTTCTTCTCGACGTTGAAGAACGAGCAGACACTGTACGAACGGTACAAGACACGTTCACGGGCGCGTGCAGCGATATTCGAATTCATTGAGTGGTTCTACAATCCCGTCCGCCAGCACTCTCACCTGAACGGACTCAGTCCGATGAAGTTCGAGAAGGCCAATGCACGGTTAACCACATGTCCGTTAAAGGCTGGTCAACTCACCCGGCGCTCTTTCCCCAGACACTTTTGGCCTGCGAACTCTGCCCTTACGTCCCGGGTACAGCGTCAATCCAAAGTCCTGGTATCTGCATTCCCTCGCTCTGCTGTAGCAGTCACCCTTCGTACGGAGCTGGACGTATGTGGCGTTCAGCTCCGCATGGAACAGGCCTCTCTAGCTATAGCTATAGCTATAGCTTCAGCTTCATCCCGGCCGTGAAATATCGGCCCAGAACCTGATCGCCGGCCGCATATCCATCGCGCAGGCCTGCACGCGTACCATTTCCGGTAAAGCCACCGCCCGGCGGTTCCTTGTCAAAGATGTTCTGGATATTAAGGTAGAACTGCCACTGCAACTTCGTATCCGGTACATAGCCGAAGGTGACATTCGTGGTGCTGAACGACGAAATGCGATTGTTCACCCAAACTTCGGAGTCAATGCCGCTCACGCGCATGGCGCTGCGCCAGCGCTGCAGCAGATCGATCGAGAACTGATCGGTCAGCTTCATCTGCGCGATGGCGCTCACGCGCCACGCCGGTGTCGCCGCTGCGCCCAGTGGTCCGAAGGCCGTACCGCCCTGATCGCGCGTCTCGACGTTTGGCTGCCGATAGTAGATATGCGGCTGCCAGGCCGTGAGCAGGCGCAGGGACAGCGGACGATCAGCAAGCTCGGTACTGTAGTTCAGTTCAAGATCGGCCCCATAAGTTTCGACTTCGGCAATGTTGATACCCGCCGAGCGCCACCGGGTAACGACGTTCGCTGCCGAAATATCTTGAGCATTGCTTCGGTTAAAGCCGAAGGGGCGCACCTGCAAGTCGCAGTAGGGCGATGCACCCAGACTCGCGTAACAGGCATCCTGAATTGCCGGGTCCTGACCCTGCACCCGGGTAATGGCGTCGGTCACCACGATCTTGTAGCCATCGAGCGTGATACTGAAGTCCGTAGTCGGACGCCAGATGACACCCACCGTTGTCGTATCGCCCAGTTCGGCCTGCAGATCCGGATTGGAACCATCCTGCGAAAACACACTCGGCGACAGGCCGGTCAGCCGGTCGGTCGGACTCACTGCCACCAGATTCTGGCCGGCGAACAGGTCGAACAGGCTGGGCGCACGGATGTCGCGCGAACGAGTGGCACGGAAGCGGAATGCATCGGTCGCATGCCAGTCGAGACCGATCTTCCAGGTCGTATAGTCACCACTGGTTTCATAGCTGGTGAAACGCACCGCACCGTTGACATTGAAAGTACTGGCCAGCGGCGCGTCGAATTCGACTGCGGTTTCCCACACTGTATTGCTTGCCTTCGGCGTGTTCGCGAAGTTGCTCACATGCAGCGTCGTAGGACAGTTGTAGCGGATGTTGGTGCAATTCACGGGGTCATCCGGGCTCACCGTGGTGCCCGCTTCGAAACTCCATGTACGCCATTCGCCGGACAGCGCCATGTTGACCGGACCGGCCCAGGTGTTGAACAGCGAACCGGAAATTTGCGCAGTGAAATCGTCCATCAGCGTCGTGGCATCGTAATAGCCTTCGTCGGAGATGTAGTCGAAAGCCGCCGCGCTGCCCACACCCGGACCGTAGATGTTCAATGGAACACAGGGGTAATTCGGGTTGACGGAGGTCGCGTAACAGACAATGTTGCCGGATGAGTTGCGCACCACATCCAGTGCCGCTGCCAGATTCTGGAAGTTGAGGTTGTTGATCAGTGTGGTCTCGAGCTTGCTGTTGCCGTGCACGTAATCCGCAGCCCAGTTGAAGTCGCCCAGCTTGCCGCTCAATCCGGTCGAAATCACCCATTGATCGGTGTTGGCTTCGCCGCCCTGGCGGGGGTAATCCATCATCATTTCGTTCATGCGGAACGTCGTCAGGCCGGCCGTGGTGAGCTGGTTCTGCACCGAGGGCAGCAGGAACGGATTGTCGGATCTGATCTGCAGGTTCGTCAGCAGGTGATAGTCGGCGAAGTTCTTGTTGGTCTTGAAGTTGCCACCGAATTGCGCGTAACCATGAAGGTCACTCGTGAAGTCATAGTCGAGCCGCGCGAACACCTGGTTGTACTCGAGCGGCGCCAGCAGCGAGGAATCGTAGTAGGCGCCCTCGCCACCAACATCGATGGCGGCCGTGCCGGTCGGTGTGCCGCGTACGAAGCGGTGCAAAGTGCCGTCTGCGCCAAACACCATATCCAGCATGGTGCCCGCTGATGTGATGCGACCACCGGCCGTGTAATTTCTCTGGCGCAAATTGGCCTGATTGACATAGGGATTGACTGCCGTGCCGGCGCCGGTGACACCCCATTGGTTCATGAAGTCGCGATCACTGCGGCGCAGTACGCCGGTTTCCTTCTGGAATTCGTAACTCGCCTCGACGTGACCACGTCCGTCGAACAGCTCCGTGCCCCACGCGATGCCGCCCCGGTACTTCTCGGCATCGCTCTGTCCTGAGATGCCGCCTTCCAGCTCAACCTTCACGCCATTGAAGTTATGATCCATGACATAGTTGACGGCGCCCGCGATGGCGTCGGAACCATAAACAGCTGAAACGCCGCCGGTTACGATGTCGACACGACTGACCAGCAACTGCGGAACGATGTCGACGTCGACAATGCCATTGAATAGCGTGGGCGGGATGCGCTTGCCATCCATCAGCACAAGGGTGCGTTCGAGACCCAGATTGCGCAGGTTCAGCTGATTGGCAGAACCATTGCCGCCAGACACGCTGCCGGTCATAGTCGGATTGCTGCCCGAGCCGCGCGATCCCGCGAAAGCCGGCAAAATCTGCAGCGATTCGGCCAGGGAGCCCGGCTGCATCCGCAGCACATCCTCGGTGGATATCACGGTTACGGGCGTCGGACTGTTGTTGCCGTTCGTGATAACGCGTGAACCGGTGATCGTGATTTCTTCGAGCGCATCCGCGCCTCCGGCAGCCTGCGCGCCCCAGGTTGAAGCGCTGCTGACGATCAGAACCGGCCCTGCCAGCAAGGCCTGCAAATATCTGGACATTTATATATCTCCCCAAAAAAGTACTGCTGCAAGCGGCCTTTCAGTTGAACGCCAAAACCCGTATAGTTCTTATATGGGAATAGAAACTATACTGATGTCCAGCCAAAGTCAATTCAGACTGCACGCGGTTATCGGAACCATTTTCAAACTGACTCTCGTGCTCACTCGACAAATGATTTGACTTCGGCAGTTTACCAGTATAGTTTCTTTACCCATATAGCAACTATACTGACTGAACAGTCATACAGATGGACACTATCTACCTGCGCTGGGGTGTTGAGCAGCGGCTCGCATTCATCGAATCCTGGCTGTTCTGGGAAGGCGGTGTCAACCGTGGCGATCTTGTGGGAACCTTCAATGTTTCCGTACCGCAGGCCTCAAAGGATCTGGCCCTGTATCAGGCGCATGCGCCTGACAACATGCGCTACGACAGCACCCGAAAGCGCTATGTCGCCACCGAGGCGTTTTCGCCGCGATTCATCGGACCTGACGCCGACGCTTACCTGAACAGTCAGATTGATGACGATCTCGTCCTGTTCAAAGGCATACGAAGCGGCACGTTGGCAGTGCTACTGCCGGTGCCCAGCCGGCGCATCGACCCTGGCGTTCTCCGCCTCCTGGTCGCGGCGACGCGCGAGAACCAATCAGTCGAAATTCGGTATCAGTCGAGCGATCTTGCCCGACCTGGTCCGCACTGGCGTCGTATATCACCCCACGCCTTCGCACATGACGGGATGCGATGGCATGTTCGCGCGTTCTGCCACCTGGACAATCGATTCCTCGACTTCGTCCTCTCTCGATGCTCGGAGGCTCGCGAACCAGGCGCTGCTGCAAAGGGTCAAGCCGATGATCATGCCTGGAACACCCTCTTTCCGGTGGTGTTGATAGTCAACCCCCGAATGCCCGCGGCTCTTCGACCAACGGTAGCTGAGGACTACGGCATGACGCCCGACGAAGAAGTCGTCATCAGTGTTCGTCAAGCCCTGCTCTTCTACTTCAGCAAGCGCATGCGTCTCGACCTTCTGGACGCAAGTGCTGATCCTCGTGAGGCGCCGGTGGTCGTCAAGAACCGGGACGAATTCGATGCGGCGCTGACGTCGGCCGCCGGAAGACCATGATGACCTCGCCATCAGATGCTCACGACAGATACCCACGATGCGCCACAACAATTCGTGTGAGTGAGCAAGTCGTGAGCACCGTCCATGCAGATAAACGCCTCAAGGACTCACCATGTTCAACATCATGAAGAAATCAGCCTTGCCAAGATCACCAATGATGCTCAGCGTCGTCGCTGTGATTTGCCTTTGTGGAGCATCAGCACAGTCCGCCGTTTCAATCGGACCTGGAAGTCTGACCGGTGTGTGGCTCAACTCTGACTACAAGTCTTCTGCTCGATACGACATCCGCGACGGAATCATTCGAAGCGATGACGGCCAGATGCCGCCCCTGCAACCCTGGGCTGCTCAGTTATTCGACAAACGCGTGAAGATGTCCGATGACGGTACGCCCTTCGCAACCACCAAATCAAACTGCCTGCCCGCAGGCGTGCCTCAAGCGATGTTCGGCCCGTCACTTCCGATCGAGATACTCGAGACGAGCGGCAAAGTCACGATCTTGTTCACTGAATTCAGCAACTTTCGGCAGATTTTCCTGAATTCGACGCACGCCAAAGATCCCGACCCATCGTTTATGGGCGACTCCATCGGTCATTGGGAGGGGCCCGTTCTCATTGTTGACACGATAGGCGTGACCGACAGGACAACCCTCGATCCTGTAGGCATGCCGCATAGCGATGCCCTGCACCTGACCGAACGATTTCGTCGCACCGGAGAAGATACGTTGGAGGTGGTCGTCACCATCGACGATCCGAAAGTGTTCACCCGCGTCTGGACAGTCACCTCCCACTTCAAGGCCATGCCCGGCACTAGGCTCCAGGAAAACCTTTGCGAGAACAACCGCAATCGCCCCAACGCCGATGACACCATCGGCATCCAGCTCGCCGCTCCCAACAAATGACTTCGGCGCGAATTCCAGACCCGCTACCTCTGCGACCCAGTGCTTGCGCGATCAGCACCGCAGCAAGTGGCGACCAATATCGAAGCCCCTCTGAAGGAGATTGAATATGAAACATTTCAAGTTGCTATGGATGTGCACAGCGGCTGCTGTTTGCACCGCCGCTTTGCCGGCCTCTGCGCACCATTCGTTCGCGATGTTCGATATAGCGAAGACGATGACGCTGGAAGGCACAGTGAAGGAATTCCAGTGGACCAACCCGCACATCTGGGTGCAGCTGATCGTTCATGACCCTGTGACGGGCAAAGACATTGAGTGGTCCATAGAAGGCGGCAGCCCTTCGGGTCTCGGCCGCAAAGGCTGGACTCGACACTCACTGAAACCCGGCGACAAGGCGACCATCGAACTCCATCCGTTGAAAGCGGGCGGTCCCGGCGGCTCTTTGATGTCCGTAACCATCAATGGCGTGGCCTTAGGCGAATAATAAATCTAGCCGCCGACGGCTGGAGCGGCTGATTGCGCCACGCTTGATGTCTGACACCTTGGTCTGCGTTACGCCCAACACTTTGGCGGCAGCGGCCTGTGTCATATCGGAGTGCGCAAGCCATTGTGACAAGCCGATCATCAAGCTGGAGCGAATCTCCTTCTCGGCTGCCTGGCCTGGATAGTACAAATAATGAAAGACGCTCTTGGCCTTCGGTTTGGCTTTCTTAGGCATAACCAAAATTGCTTTGTCTCGCGCTCAGCGCAGCTGCTCCAGCATCTCCAATGCACCGCGAATGAAGCCCTGTTCCGCACAGCCCTGCTTGGCGCGCGAGGCCGTCGCTTCGTAGGTGTTAAGGACATAGCTGGCGTCGTCGATGACATAGCGCATCGGCCCGAAGTTGAGCGACACGATCAGCGTGTTGGCTAGCGGTGAAGCCTCTTTGAGCTTATCGCCAACCGCCGGCATGATGTTGGAGTCGGATTGCACCAGCGCCACATCACCGATCTTGAGCAGCCACATGTTCAGGCTCACCGGATCGGTGTCCTTGTCTTTGAACACACAGGCTGGCAACGTGGGGTGTGGCTTGAATGAGCACTCCCTGGGCAGGTTGAACGGTGTGGTCATTTTTCCCTGACATTGCAGTGTTTTCATCGCACCGCCGATCTGCACGTTGCTCGCAGGATTCTGAATCTCACTCGCAGCGGCCAGTGCTTCTTCGCCCAGCAGCGTAGCCATGGCGTCCGTCAGTTTGTACGACGCTTGCGGGTCCCGCTCGTTGGGCTCAACGCGATACGCAGGATTCGCCATGGTGCCCAACGTAAAAATGGCCACCGCCTTGTCGCCAAGACGCTGCTCGATATAACGCGCCGCCGTGCCCACCACATCGCCACTGATTTCACTCTTGGCAAACTGATTCATCACCGGCTCGATGCCGTAGTTCAGCAGCAAGGCAATGGGCTCGCCGGAAGTGTTCTCGAATTTAAGTACGCCCAGAGTGCGATCCACCGGCTCGGTGCCGGTGCGATCACGACCCACGATGTGGCGCTGCTCTGCAGCCGACCATACCGTCCTTGCAGCATTGAGATACGCCTTGCCGGCAGCGTAACCGGCACGCGCAGGTTGCATCGCATCCGTTGCCTGCTTCACGGCCTGCAGCGTAGCGGCCATTACACGAGCCGTATATTTCGTAGAGCCCGGCAGAATGATGCCGATGCCGTCCTTGTCGAGGCGAAAGTTATTGTGCGTGTGGCTGGCGCTGAGCAGGATGTTGGTCAGTGGCACGCCCGACTGCTGTGATATGCGCCGCGACAGATCGGCGAACACACCAGCTTCGATGGCCGCAACGTCCAGCATGACGATGGCTGCACGCGCTGAACCGTTATCAAGCATCAGCACGCGCGCATAGGTTTTGTCATGGATGGTGCTGAAGGGCTGAACCAGCTCTTCGATCAGCGGCGTGATATCGACGCGTGCTGCACCTGCTTTGAGGCCGCCTTCCGCCGCAAAGGTCGGAAACGCCAGCACCGTCAACAGGAAGAAGACACATACACGGATATTCATTGCAACTGCTCCATGATCTGACGTGAACTGAACGGAATGGCGTCTCTACGTGGGTGGCACAGGTGGTCTGCTGCACGCTCCAACATCAACAGCCCGACCTGTGACTTCGCACTTCCCAGCATAACCCTGCGGGATAGGGTTAGCGAGGTGCGCCAATCCAGCACGGAGTCTGTTCAGAACCGAAGCCTGTACAGAAAACGATACGGAACACTGATGCCATTCAATACCTTGCCGGGGAACATCAGTTGCTCAAGAAAACATGGCGGCCTTGGCCGCCATGTCACAGAAGTCTCCGCTTCAGACGCTGACTTATCAATTGAATTGTACTGCGCAAGCTGTGAGTACGAATCGAAGTGCATCACTCACACGGATCGACACCAATGAATTGCTAGACGACATGGTTCGACGCGACCGCCAGCTTCGCTTCAAGCTGCACAATGCGTGAATCGGCGAGGGCATATCGAACACCTCCCGTAAATAAATTATATTGCTCCAGGAAATCCCGCCGGCGAGCGAGATAGCGGCGCAAATTCTTGCAACGCGGTGGGGGCTAGTACGGTATAGACACGCGCTGCAGAACTAAATGTGAAAAGCGGACGCAGCTCATCAGAGCCTGGCTCTCGGAGCACATGCCAAGGCTGCGATTACTGAAGAACGCAGTAGCCATGCATCACCACGCTTTCTGGGACTGAAAAAATCGCTTCCAGAAATCGAGCTTGACCGGCTCGGCCAACGGCATCGTTCCGAATCCGTCACCCAGTTGCATCACGGTGGGCGTCCTGGCGTTGGTTGCGGCCCAGTTCGGCAGCGACTTGCCATTGGGGTTGCCGGTGATGGCAAAGTTCACCCAGTACGAGGACATGGTGTCGGCGATCTTGTAATCAGCATCGACCCACGGCCGGTCGGTGGCGTACAGGTTGTTGAAGATGTAATTGATCTCGGACTCGTGGTAAGCGCCTCTGCGCTCGCGATCCGGTCCCGGCGGCGCATGTGTCCAGTAGTACGTGTACACCGGACGCTTGGTTGCCTTGTTCCATTCCTGCGCCCACAAGAAACTCGACACCCGTGAGCTGTCACGCGCGGCGGCGTTGTTCGCCTGCCCTGCTTCCACATCGGTGGTAGCCGGATAGAGTTTGAAGAACTCATCCGCCATCGCACCGAATTTCTGCTTCGCCGCACTTTGAAAATCGCCCAGCTTGATATTGGGCTGCGGTGACGCGCCGCTTTCATCGAGATTGTTACCGGTTATCACCGGCACACGGCTGACCAAGCCGCTGGCCATGGACTCACGATAGCTTTTGACGATCACCCAGCCGTCGATCACGGGACGAAACAGTGGCGGTGGCGGCTTGCCGTAGTAAGTCTCGTCGTTGGCGTTGTTGCCCACCAGCAGTTGCGCCACCGTCAGTGCGCGCAGTTCTTTGAGCGAGGGCGCGCCATGCTCTTCGGCGTACTTGACGCCCTGTGCCTCTGCTCCCTTCAACAGTCGATAAGAGGTTGCGAGACCGCTGATCTCCGGATCGCCGGAGTAACGTGCGCCGCTTTCGGGGATGGCGCCATGAAACAACCCCTTGGCCAGCGGCGAGTTCATCAGCTGCTTGACCGAACCCGCGCCCGCTGACTGGCCAGCGATGGTCACCCGATTGGGATCTCCGCCAAAGGCAGCAATGTTCTTGCGCACCCATTGCAATGCAGCGATCTGATCCAGAATGCCCCAGTTACCCGAGGCATTGTGCCCGGACTCGCGGCTCAACTCTGGCGTCGCCAGAAAACCGAACACGCCCAGCCGGTAGTTGAAAGTCACAACTACCAAGACCCTTGCGAGCCAGCCCCTCACCATCAAACAGCGGCTGAGAACCCGCGCCGGCGAAGAAGCGTCCACCGTGAATCCACACAAACACCGGACGCCGTTCTTTGGCAGAGGCGGCACCGGACCAGACATTGAGGAACAAACAATCTTCGCTGAATACCGCGTTCGGATCGCGCGACATTTGCGGACATAGGCTGCCGAACTGATCGGCATTGCGCACGCCCTGCCACGCAGCGGCTGGTTGCGGCGCTTTCCAACGCAGTTCTCCGACTGGCGGCGCGGCAAAGGGAATGCCCTTGAAAACCGTGATAGTTGCGTCTCGCGCCGGTACACCGGACACCAGGCCCGATTCGCTGCGCACCGGTGCATTGATGGCGGCCATCACTGTACTTGTTGCAGCCAGCACGACTGCGGTCGCAAGCATCAAGCGAGTAGCGGGTGTACGAACAAAGAATTTGAGCAAAGCGAACATTCTGTGTTCCCCTGATTGATCCAGTCTGCTGATCCCTAATCATTTAAGTTCATATGAATGACGCTTGCTTAAGCTCAACGGCACTAACTCAAGCGCACAAGATTCGCGTATTGATCTGCGCGCCGTAGCTATTTTTCCTGGTCAAGAAGCCATTCTCTGAGAGGCTCGATGGCATAGCCGATGCGCCATGTATAGACATGGTTATGCTGGGCATCGTCAGGCATGCCTTGCGGTACAACCGTGCCTTGCTTCAGCAGCGAGTAATTGATGTGTGCGCCGACTTTCGTCTGGTCGCGCACTGTGGATGCAAACTTCGCCGGACTGGCCTGGCCGTCCCAGACCGATTGTCCGACACGCGCGCCACTTGCTTTCAGGGCCGCCGTGAAGCTTTCCATACTCGCGTGGGCGGCAGAATCTCCTTCCGAGGTCACAATCCACATGCGTGCCTTCGCCAGCCGCGCAGCCCGCGTCGCGTCGTAGTCGGGCGAAAACAGCAACGCAGCGGCATACAGATCGGGCCGGTCTTCCATCATCCGCAACGCTGCCCGGGCGCCGTCGCCCTGGCCGGTCAGATAGACCCGGTTACGGTCGATGTTCGGTATTTTCTCCATCATGGCATCGACCAGCTCGACGATTGCCAGATACGGCGTGGATGTCTGGCCACTGCCACCCGGGCGCGTAGCAACGGTGGGTTCGTACGCCTCATTGATCAGCGGGCGACTATAGGTCGGCACAAGGACAACAGCGGGTCGTTGGCTTTCGTCCGCCTTGTCAGCCCACACCACGGCGCCCAGTCCACGAATCAGATACTCAGCGTGTGTGTAGCCCGCTGGTGAATCCGAATCGCTCAGATACACGACCATCGGATAGGACTTGGCCGGGTCGTAATTGGCCGGGAAGTGGATGTTGTACTTTACATTGCCTTGCGTCGCGCTCGCGAAATCCGGCTTCAGGAAGCCGTCCACGATCAGGTTTCTGACATAGAAGTTATCGCGGGCAGCGGTAGTCGCCGTCAGCGTCAGGCCGTCCGTCGCAGCGATTTCTCCAACCTGATTTACCGAAACAGACTTACCGTTACCACCATGCCTGGAAGACTTGAGCGTCGCGGGATGAGCAGCCGGGTCCCACGAGATATTCCCGACCTGAGCCACTACCTCGGGATTCAAGACGATGGGTTCCTTGACGAGCTCGGGCCTGGCAGCTTGTGGCGCTGGCGGGCGTGCAGCAGGCGGAGGCGTCGCGACTTTGCGGACGGGAACCGGAATCACATAGTCGGTTGAAAGCTCAAGGACCACATACGGGCCATTCAGCCCTGAGCGAGTGGTTTGCAGGCCGTTTTTGCTGGTATAGACCCTGGTGATTTTTTGCCCGGCCACATCGGTTTGTACTGTGAAATCCGCCGCATTCAGTGAAGCGTCGCTGATGTTCCTGTCGTACTGAATCGCAACCGCAGAAACTTTCAAGCCATCCGCAAAGATCTGCGTGATGGCCACGACATCGACGATATGCGCATCGGCGCTTTCCGTCTGCGCCGCGAGACTGCTGCCCAACACCACCGTTCCCAGCGCGGCAACCAGACTTGTCTGCACAAATAATTTCAGCATCAAGTTGCTCCTCATGAAACTGCTATTGCACTCTGGATGACTTGCTCTGTGCGAACAGCCAGTCGCGCACCCCTTCAACGCGGTATGCAACCGGCCACGTAGCCATGTGCTCGTTACCGCTGCCCTCCTTGCCGGGGGGAAAAACCGTGCCCTTGAGGAAGGCCGCGTACTTGATGTTGTTACCTTCCGCCATCATCTTCTTTACGTCGGCCGCAAACTCGGCATCGCTCGCGCGGGCATTCCAGGTTGCCTTGCTGATTTTCGCTCCCTGTTTTTCCCATACTGCTGCCGAATCATTCATACCGGGAAAGGCTCGCGTGTCGCCTTCAGCAACAATGATCCACATCTTGTTGCGAGCCAGCACGGAGGTAGCCTGTGCATCGCGTTGACCGGCGACCAGCATCGATGCCGCGAACAGGTCGGGATACTTGATCATGATGGCGAGCGACAGCATGCAGCCGAACGATTGACCGGTGGTATACATCCTGTTCTTGTCGATGCTGTACTGGCTGACGACGGAGTTCACCAGATGTACCACGGTATCGGCGGTAGCCTCGCCGACAGCTCCTTCGGTGGATACGCCGCTGGGAAACTGAGGCGCCAGCACGAAAGCCGCATGTTTGGCCTGCTCCGACGGCGAGGCCCAGATGACGGCACCCAACCCCTGAGTCAGGGTTCTGCTGGTTTCCGCACCGTGCACGCTGGCATCGTGCATGAACAGCACCAGCGGATATGACTTGTTCTTGTCGTAATTCTTCGGGGTGAAGAGGTTGTAGGTCAGCGTGAGCCCGGTCGCCGGATCCTTGAATTCCAGCTGTTTGAAATCATCCACGATCAGATTCACGCCTCTGTTGCTGTCGAATGGCGTTGCATCTGCGGGGTACTTTTCACCCGTCGTGGTGATTACGTCCCCGACCTGTGCCACGGTCACCTGCAAGGGCTTTTTCTTCGCCGACATGCCCATGCCCATCCCCGTGGCTGGACGAGCTGCACCACTGCCATTTGCCTGCGTATTGGCTGTAGCGCCTGGACCAGCAGTTCCACCAGGCCCACCCGCTCCACCCGGGCCGCGCCCTGCGCCAGGTCCGCCGACATAGAGTGAAGCGTCTTTATCGTCTGGAGAAAGCTCGATGATGACGTACTTGCCATTGCTGCCCCGTGTTGCTTTGGCGGGTGCGTTATTGGCGTACACCTTGGTGATGGTTCTGCCGACCACCGAGAAAGCCGCGGGAGAAAGTTTCGACTGATTGATGTCGCGATCATACTCAATGATTGCAGCGCTGATTTTCTCGCCGTCTCCGAATACTTCGCCGACGGCTGTCGCGCTCTTCACATGTCGCGGCATGACAGATGACCCGCCGGTAGCGGCACTATTCGTGCTTTGCCCGATGGCCGCAGAAGCGATAACCACGGTAACAGCCAACACAGTCGCCAAAATCGAGAATGTCTTTCTCATCTTGCTCTCTCATCGTAAAAACGGCACGCCGCAAAGCTCAGTGCGATTGCCGTTACTGCCCGGATCGCGGGCGTTAATGGCATCAAGCAGTATTTCGCCAACTATTGAATTCGCTCAGTCAGTTCGAACACTCGAAAAAAACCGCCCCCTCCTGCATGTGCATGGAGGGGGCGTGTTCTATATCGTTACATACGGAAGCGCACGCCGGCCGTGTAGTAGCGACCAATCGGATCGTCGCCAGCAACGTAGCCACCGAAGATGCCGGGTGCGGGCGCAGCGCCGAAAAACGCGGCCGCAGGTGGCTCCTTGTTGAGCAGGTTCTGCACGTTCAGGAAGAAATCCGCCTCGCCAGCACCAACCGCTCTCTTGTACGAAATGTTGAGGTTGACGAACGCAGCGCTCGGCACCTTCGGTGACGCCACCACATTATTCGGATCAGGCGAGTGCTTCAGCGCGCTGCGCCACCGCCCCATCAGGCCGATCGTGACACTGTCCACTGGCTTGAAAGTGGTCATGACGGTTGCACGCCAGTTAGCGGTTGGCGGCAGGCCACCACCAGAGAATGAAACACCGGCCAGATCCTGCGTGGTCGTTCCTGGCTGGATGTAGTAGATGTGCGGCTGGTGCGTAACCAGAGCGCGCACGGTTACCGGACGATCCGCAACTGAGGTCGACCAGTTGGCTTCAAAATCAACGCCACTGGTCTTCATCTGGGCGATGTTCAGAAAGCTCTGTATCCACCTGGTAACCACGTTCGCCGTGGTTCTGTTGGTGAAGCCAAGTGGTCGCTGTTGCAACAGGCAGTACGGCGACGAGCCGCCGCTGGCATAACAGGCATCCTGAATAGGCGGATTGTTGCCCTGGACAAAGAAGATCGTGTTGTCGATGGTGATGTCGTAGGCGTCGAGGGCCAGACTGAGGTTGGCTGTGGGGCGGTAGACGATGCCATAGGTCGTGGTGTCCGCTTCTTCGGGCGTCAGATTCGGATTGCCACCATTCTCCAGGAAAACCACAGACCCCAGCGCCGTGTAATTTGCGTTGGTCAGTCGATCGGGAAAGTTGGTGCCATTCGTACCAACCGTGGTCACGCGATACAACTCATCCAGATTGGGCGCGCGGATATCGCGCGACCGGCTGGCCCGTATGGTCACCTGATCAACTACGTCCCAGGTCAAACCGGCCTTCCACGTAGTTGCGCCACCGCTATTGTCGTAGTGGGCATAGCGCGCAGCGACGTTCAAGTCCAACGACTTCGCAAAGGCCTGATCCGCCAACAAGGGAACGCCCGCCTCCACCGCTCCCTCGGTTACCGTCTGGCTGACTTCCGAACGACTGGCAACGGGCGCACTCCAGATGGTGGTGTTGGCATTGCAGTTGTAGAGCAGGCCAGTGCAGCTGATGCGATCGGTTGTTGAAGTGTCGCTTTTCACGCTGTAGGTGAGACGACGCCATTCGGCCGACAACGCCATATTGACCGGGCCGGCCCAGGTGCTGAACGGCGCACCGGTCACACTGGCTGCAACGTCATTCATCGCGGTTTCCGGCTGAACGCTGGTGCGACCGATCACGTAGTCCAGAGCGGCCTGGCTTTCGGAGTTGCTGCCGAAGATGTTCATGGGCACGCAGCCCGGGTAAGCGCCTGGGTTGGTCAGCGTGACGTTACACACCACTTGATTGGTGGCGGGATTGATCACTGCATCCAATGCCGCCGAGTAACGGCCGAGATGGAGGTTGGAGTTATTGCGGTTATCCTGTTTGGCATTGCCATGCGTCAATGAGAGGTCCCACTCATAACCGTCACCGAACTTTCCTTCCAGTCCCGTGTTGACATACAGATGACGGGAATAAGAGTCGGAATTGGCGCGTGTAGCGTTATTGAAGTACTTGCCAACCGTGAAGGTCGAATTAGCCGCAAGCTGCGCCTGATACTGCGGCAACAGATAGGCATTGCGGGCGCTCAACGTGGTATTGCCCTGGGTGGTAACGAAGCCGGTGTATTGCAACGTGTGGTTCAGCGCACCCGACACTGAGGCGTAGAAGTGAAGATCGTCGGTAAGATCGAAATCGAATCGGCCATAGAGCTGATTCATGTCCAGCGACGCTTTCAAGGTCGATTCCTGCCATGCGCCGTCACCACCAAGCTGGATGGCGACACCGGGCGCAACCCCTGCGGTGCTACCCGGCGCAAAGGGAATGAGGTAGCCGCCAGAAGTGAACTGCTGGCCGTTGAGCGCGCCGCCACCGGTGTTGATCCGGCCACCGAAGGTTGCATTGGTGACGTGTGCGCCCGAGACGAGGGAGTAAGGTACTGCGGCATTACCGCTGCCCTGCAAGGTCCATAGTTTGCGACCCCATTCGCGAGCGAAGCGGTTGTCGATACCCGCGCTGTGACGCGATTGAAAGCTTCCCATGAGGTGCCCACGCCCACCGAACAGCGCGGTGCCGAAGGCGATGCCCGCATCAGCGGACTTGTCGTCGTTCTGATCGGAGACGCCGCCCTGGAGGTTGAACTTCACACCCTCGAATCTGCGATCAGTGACGAAATTGACGACGCCACCGATCGCATCTGAGCCATAGACCGCCGAAGCACCGCCGGTCACGACATCAACGCGCTGCAGGAGCATCTGCGGAATCATGTCCACGTCCACCCAGGCTTCCGGTGAAGTGGGTGGCACGCGATGACCGTCGTACAGCACCAAGGTGCGCGTCAAGCCAAGTGCACGCAGATTGACAACGTTCCCGGAGGTAGCATTGGCGGCCGCATTTCGGCCACCGGTTCCCGGATTGCTGAGCTGACCGGCCGAGCCGGCGAAGACGGGCAGATCATTCAATCCTTCGGCGACCGTTGCTGGGCGCATTGTCGCCAGCTGATCGACGGTCACCACTGTGACGGGAGTCGGGCTGTCGTCGCCGTTCTGGATAACGCGCGATCCGGTGACCACCACCTCTTCAAGCTCGGCGACGGCTGCTGTCTGTGCGTTCGCTGTCCAGGCAAATGCGAGAATACTCGCGCCTGCGAGCCATTTTGCTTGATTACTTTGAGTCATCTTGCTACTCCCCATATCGCACTGAAAAATGTTGTGTCGAAGCAGTTTTCCGCACCTGAGCCGCTTCTTGCTTCGATTCCTGCAAGACTTCTCATGGACGCCCCAAAGCAGGGTCGCACAGTGATATCAAGCTTATTGCATTGGATTCGCGCTTGCTGCTATTAACTTTGCGATGCAGCAGGCTGGCTTCCTGCTGTACCGGAAGGCCGCGAATACGCCCTCCTGCATGTGCATGGAGGGGGCGTGTTCTAAGTCGTTACATCCGGAAGCGGATGCCCGCAGTGTAGTAACGACCGATGATGTCATCGCCAGCGAGGACTTCGCCGAATTGACCCGGGTTCGGGTTACCCCAGAATCCGGCTTGCGGCGGCTCGGTGTTGAACAGGTTCTGAACACTCACAAAGAAATCCAGCTTGCCCGCTCCGGTCTTCGGTGCGTAGGTCAGATTGACGTTGGTGTATGCAATCGATTTGATCGGCTTTCCCGAATAGTAGGCAGGAGCGGCCGCGAAATTCGGGGCGCCATCCACCTTGGGCATCGAGCTGCGCCAACGTTCCTGCAGGGCGACCGTCAGGCTGTCAGTCGGCTTGAAGCTCACGAAGCCCGTGACGCGCCAGACCGGATTGGACTGCAGACCGTTGGTACCGAACCAGGAGCCTGCATAGTCAAAGTCAGCAAGGCCGGGCTGCTTGTAGATCAGATGCGGCTGATAGGTCGTCAACAGGCGCAGCGACAACGGACGATCAGCAATGGTCGTCCTGTAGCCAAGCTCGACGTCGGCGCCCCAGGTCTTGAGCTCAGCGAGATTGAAGGGGACTGCTTCCACTCGATCACGCGATTCGTTGCATCACGCACGATCAGCTGGCAGAACTGCGAGGAACCCGGGTTGGACTGGCCGAAGTGCCACCACCGGCATAGCAGGCTTGCTGATAAGCCGGCGTATTGCCCTGGATCAGGAAGATCGCGTCCTTGACTTTGATGTTGAACGCATCCACCGAAATATCGAAGTTCGGAGTCGGGCGCAGCACGACACCGTAACTCAGCGTATCACCCAGCTCGGGCTTCAGATTCAGGTTGCCCGAGTTTACCGAGCTCGCGTTAGCGTTCAGATTTACAGCGAGTCCGGATTGCCCGGCAGCGCGTCGCTTAAAGTCTCTGGCAGGCGCACCGGCGACAGGCGTCCGGAAAGTTTCATCCAGACTGGGTGCACGGAAGTCACGCGAACGCGTGGCACGCACTGTCATCATGTCCACCGGATCCCAGGTGAAGCCCACCTTCCAGGTATTGGCATTGCCGGCGCGGTCATAGTGCGCAAAGCGATATGCCGTGTTCAGGTCCAGCGACTTGGCGAATGCCTTGTCCTTGAGCAGGGGCACACCAAATTCCACCGCTGCTTCGCTGACCGTCTGGGTGCGCTGCGGCAGAGTTGGCAACTGACGCATTGTAAACGGTCGTGGTGGGCGTACAGCCCAAGGCAATACCCGATGCAATTGGCGCGTCCGGTGGCCGGGTCTGGCGTCCGGCTGTTGATCTCGTACCTCAGCTTGCGCCATTCGGCTGAGAGCGCGGCATTGACGGCCCCGCCCAAGTTGTCAAACAGGGCACCGCTAATGCTGGCCGCAACGTCTTCCATGCCAATCTTCGTTTCATAACTCTGCGGCGCTATGAAGTAGTCGATAGCCGCCTGACTGGCCGCATTGTCGCCAAAGGGATTCAGCGGCACGCAGCCTGCGTAGGCCGCATTCGTCAATGACGCGCGGCACACTGGCACGCCATTCGGACACCACCGAGTCCAGGGCAGCAAAGAAACGGCCCTGATCGATCGCTGTAGTTCTGTCGGACGTCAATCGAGCCGTTGCTCTTGATCAGCGACACATCCCACTTGTAATCCCCCAGTGAACCCTGCAAGCCCGGCATTGACAAACAGCTGTCTGGAGTGGGTTTCCGTCTCGCCACGGGGAATTTCGGTAAAGACCTTGCCCAGGGTGAACGTGGTAGTGGCCCCCAGCGCAGTCCGGTATTGCGGCAGCAGGAAGGCATTGTCGCGACGAATGGCGTAAGTGGCCGCGGTGTAGCCGCCGGTGCCGATACCGCGATTCAAGGTATTGGCCACGGAAAGGTAGCCATGCAGATCATCCGTAAAGTCGAAGTCGAAACGGCCATACAGCTGGTTCATGTCCAGACCCGCGCGGAGCTGGCCATTGAACACGACCACCATCACCACCGATTTCGCAGATCGCGCAGTTGCTCGAGGCGTTATAATTTGGCGCCGAACCCAGCCGCGATACCGCGTATGAACGGAACGAGATAACCACCGTTAGTCAAATCGGGTGCCATCGGTAGCGATTGCCAAGACAGGCTCGCCAATGGTCCGCCGGCGACACGGCCACCGTACGTCTGGTTCGGACATGCGTGCGCCTGACACCTGGTAGTAAGGCTGGGCTGCGGTGCCAAAACCCTGCAGGGTATAGACGTTCTTGCCCCAGGGACGGGCAAACTTGCTGTCGATGGGCGCCGCAGTGGCGCGTCTCGAAACTGCCCATGAGGTGGCCACGACCACCGAACAGGTTCGGTGCCGAAGGCAATGCCGCCTTCGACGGTGTCCGCATCGCCGTAAGTGGAGCGGCCCGCCTGCAAATTGGCCCTTGATGCCTTCGAATGCGGTGTCGGTAACGAAGTTCACGGCGCCGACGATGGCGTCTGAACCATACACAGCCGACACGCCGCCGGTCACCACGTCGACGCGCTTGAGCAACATTTGAGGAATCGTATCCAGGTCCACAAAGCCATCCGGCGTGCTGGGTGGCGCGCGATGACCATCGAACAGAATCAGAGTGCGCAACACACCCATCTGGCGCAGGTTGAGCTAATTGGTCGCATTGGCTGCGCCGGCAGGGCTGCCTGCCGCGCCATTGTTGCCGGGTTGGTGTTCTGGCCGCGCGAGCCGTTGAACACCGGCATGTCGTTCAAGGCTTCGGCAAGGTTGCCGGGACGAACGGTCGTAAGCTCTTCGGTGGTCACCACCGTGACCGGTGTCGGGCTGTCATTGCCATTGGTGATCACGCGTGAACCGGTGACCACCACCTCTTCCAGCTCCGATACACCACTGTCCTGCGCGCAAACAGCAGTCGATGTCAGGGAACCGCAGACTGCGAAAGAAGGCGGCGATGCGACCCAGCCAGCCGTGATATCGGCCGCGATTGGCCGTATTGTTATTGGGGCTCTGTGGCTTCGAAAACTACTGTTTGCGATTCCAGACTCGTCGCTTTGACTATCGCGATGGTTCGCTCATTGACGAATCGATAAGCCAGGCCGGTTCCCGCCAACAGATGACCCAGAGCTTGCTCAAGCGTGTATGCGCCGTGCAGTGGTCCAACCAGCATGTTGGCGGGCTCGTTATCGGAAAAACGCGCCACTTGAATGCCCGTCTGTCGAGCGAGCTGCGTCAGCGCTGTGTTCAATGCACCGTGTTCAATATTGGTTTGATAGACAACCTGGCCCAACTGTTGCGCGTACGCCGCGCCTGTAGCCATACCGAGAAATATCGCCTTCATGAGCATCCCCCATACGAGTCGTTTTAAACACGCATGTAAGACTGGCCGATAGTTGGACATGGTCCCCCGCCGATCCAATTATTTTTTGCTGTGCTGACAGAAGCCTGCGCCAGGAGCCACTAACATCACTGTGTGGGCGCATCAAGCTGGATCACATCATGCTGATCAGACGCCTCATCGGCCGTTGACCTGACAAACGCAATGAACGATTCCGGATCCGTGGCTTCAAATACACCACTGACGCGGCGTGCCGCCAATGCCTGATCCAGAATCTGGATCTGGGCGTGGTTGTAAAGATTGAAGCGGCGCACCACTTCCGCGACGGTTTCGTCATTGAAGACCAGATTGCCAACAGTCCAGGCCACTTCTGCAGCGCCGTTCACTTCGCGCACTGGCGTCGCTGCAGCGGGCGTCATCACAACCTGCTCATTGGCGCTCAGCAAGATATCAGCCGAACGAGATGTCTTCGAGGCAATCGCACTCGGCACAGAAGACGGCTCACGAATGACGGCGACTTGCCCTTCCACTACGGTAACCGTCACTCCTGCGGCGCTGCGCGTCACATTAAATGCCGTTCCGACGGCGCGCACGTGAGTGTCTCCTGCATCGACGATAAATGGTCGATTGGGGTTCTTGGCCACATGAAAGAATGCCTGCCCGCGCGTCAGTTTGATCAGGCGCTGAGTATCCTCCATGCGGACACTCAGCTCGGTGGAAGGCGCAACATCCACCACACTACCATCCGCCAGGGTCAGCTCGCGTCGCTCGCCGGCCTGGGTGCGAATGACGGACTGATCATGACTCAGGAACAGCCAGGCACCGAGAATAGCCAGCGTAACCAGACTGGCAGCCGACGCCCAAGGCACGAAAGTGGCTCTGTTTGGCTTGTAACCGGGCGGTGAGAGTTTGGCATCGCCAAGCGTAACCACATTGTCATCGCCGCTGCTCTCGGCAGCCGCAATCTCATGCCACTTCGTGTAATCGCCGAGCGACTGATCGAGCCGGCTGAGGCGCAACATCTCCGCGACATGCAGCGGCGATTCACGCAACCAGTCGACGAATTCTCCCCTCTCTCGGGCAGACGGCTTGTCCGACTGCAACGCCACCAGCCACTCCGCAGCCTGTTCCGCCGCCAGACGCCGCCGTTGGTCGGAGCGATGCATGCTCATGGCGACCTGCCTGGCGAGGAACGCACCACGCGCAGAGGCTGAGACGGCTGATCGGCGGCCAGCGATTCACGCAAGTCCGCATAGGCACGGATCAAATCCCGCTTGACGATCCGGCGCGTCGTCACCAGACGTTTGGCAATCACTTCGTGTGTCAGTCCTTCACCGTAATGCAGCCGCAGGATTTCGCGTGCACGCGGCGGCAGGGATTCAATAGCGCATTCAAGATCGTGCTCCTGCGCCTCGCGCTCGAAGTCTGTCTCCGGATCGCCCTCATCAGCCAGGTCCGCCAACCATTCCTCTGAATGTGGTTGACGTCGACTGGCGCGCGTTGACCATTCAACCGACACATTCGACGCTATTTTGAACAAATAGGCTTGCGGGTTGGCTACCAGCTCCGAGCGGTCGTATCTCAGCATGCGCAGGAAAACCTCCTGGGCAATGTCATCGAGATCAGCCGAACAATGGCTGCGCCGCACTGACAGGAATCGACGCAATGGCATACGCCACTGGCGAAACCAGTCGGTCAGTCGGTCTTTCGAACTGTGTGTCATGTCAGACAAATGTAATGGAACACAATGCAGGTAGAACGTAAGACCGGGTGAACCTTGGCCTTGGACCCCGGCATGTTGCGGGCTGTAAACCGAAGATTACCTGAGGTCTGTTAACAATCATCGCCGGATTCCTGCACAACTCAATTGCCGAGCGGAATGAAGGCAACACTGGCGGGTGACGGCATCGTCACGCTGGATTTCAGACTGAGCATGCCGGTGGCTGGATCAACCGCAAACACCGCAATCGAGTTCGACGCGTTGTTGGTCACCAGCAGCCAGCGTCCACCGGGATGCAAACTCATGGCGCGCGGGTTCTGGCCATTCGATGAGATGCGCTGCACTTCGCGCAGGGTGCCATTGCGTTGATTGACCGCGTGTACGACAACGGTGTTCTCTACACGATTTGAAGTGTACACGTAACGCCCATCCGGACTGACATCAATGTGGGCTCCATTGTTCGTGCCGGTGGGCCCGGTGAACTCCGGTGAGTTCGTCGAAAGGCTCTGCACATGGTGCAGACGGCCACGTCTGGCGTCCCAGCGATAGGAGACGACTTCGGCGGTCAGCTCGGTAATCATGAACAGGAAACGCCCGTCGGGACTGAATTTCACGCGCCTCGGTCCGGAGCCGGGGGTGGCCCGAACGAACGGCGTCGGTGCGGGCGTCAGCTGCCGGGTTGCCGCATCGAAGCGATAGATGAAAATTCCGTCCGCCCCCATGTCGGTCACCAGTGCATAGCGCCCGGTCGGATCGACTGCGACGCCATAGGCATGCGGCACGGCCTGTCGCGGCAGGGTGGGTCCGCTGCCGTAATGACTCTGCACTGCCCAGGGCATGCCGAGCCGGCCATCGGGAAAGGTGGGAAACCAGGTCACCTGACCGGAACCAAAGTTGGCCGCGAATACGGTTCTGGAAGCGGGATCAACCGTCAGGTGCGTGGCGCCACCACCCACTGATCCGACGCTGTTCATGAGGCGCAGTTGGCCGGTCGCTTTGTTGATCTCAAGACTGGATACGCTGGCTTCACTGAGTCCATCGTTGCCAACTTCACTCACCGCGTACAGTACCGGCAGTTCCGGATGCGCCACTACCCAGGTAGGCAGTTCGAGCGACGCTACCTGACCCATGGACGTCAGCTGCCCGCTCTGTACATCGAACCGCGCGGCGAAGATGCCTCTGCCCGGTTCAGTACTGCGCGTACCGAAGTAAACCAGATCCTCAGCCTGCGCCGCACAGGCAGCGACCAGCAACATCGACAACAACAGGCGTTGCAGCATCATTCCCCCAATTGATAAATCTTTCTGGAGCGCAGAGCGCATGCTACTGCAAAGTACCGGACGTGTTGTTCACCACGCCTCCTGAGTAGCAAAGAAACGCTTCCAGAAATCCAGTCGGGCCGGCTCGGCAACTGGCATTGGTCCCCAGCTGCCGCCGAGCTGCATCGTGACCGGTGACTTCGGATCATAGGCCGGCCACTGCGGCAGCCCGACGCCATTGGGATTACCCGTTGCGATGTAGTTGGCCCAGTAGGACGACATCATGTCCGCAGCTTTACGGTCTGCATCGGTCCATGGCCTGTTGGCGGGATGCAGGTTGTTGAACACGAAGTTGATTTCCGCACTGTGAAAAGCGCCTCTGGTGTCGCGATCCGGCCCTGATCGATGCGTCCAGTAATAGGTGTACAGCGGTGTCGGGCATGCCGGGTCCACTCCTGCCCCCACAGATAAGTCGAGACGCGAGTGTTGTCGCGGGAAGCAGCATTGCTGGCGTGTGCAGCTTCGTCATCATTGGTCGCGGGATACAGCTTGAAGAACTCATCGGCCATCGAACCAAACTTGGTACGGGAATTGTTAAGGTAGTCCTTCAGCGTGACATTGATGGGCGGCGCACCCGGCCGGGTTACGTTGCCGGCAGCTCTGATGGCGGCAAACGCCGCTTCCGGCACTGCGCCTGTTTCATCCAGATTGCTGCCCGCCAGATACACCACATCGTTCTGCATACCTCTGGCGAAGGTCTCGGTGTAGTTGGCCGGGACCACCCAGCCATCAACAACCGGCCGGAACAAAGGTGGCTTGGCAGTGCTGCCGGTGTACACCGCATCATCGGGCACATCACTGCCTTCCAGCAGCGTCTGCCACGGCAATGCGCGCAGTTCCTGCAGGGATTTCGCGCCACGTTCCAGCGCAAACTTCACCCCCGCCTGTTCGGCAGTTTTCAGTTGACGGTGCGAAACCGACAGATAACGCAATTCCAGATCGCGTGGATGACGGGCATGACTCTCGGCAATGGCGCGATGGAACAAACCTTTGGTCAGGGGCGACATGGCCAGGAAGCCCACCGAACCCGCGCCTGCGGACTGGCCACCAATGGTCACGCGACTGGGATCACCGCCGAACACTGCAATGTTTTTCTGCACCCACTGAAGTGCTGCGATGTCATCAAGCAGTCCGTAATTGCCAGAGGCGTTGTGACCGGACTCCTTGCTGAGTTCCGGCGTGGCCAGAAAACCCAACGCACCCAGACGATAGTTGAAGGTAACAACAACCAGTCCCTTGCGCGCCAGATTTTCGCCGTCGAATTGCGGACTGGAGCCGGAACCGCCGGAAAAACCACCACCGTAAATCCAGACGAACACCGGTCGCCGTTCGGAACCGGAAGACGCGCCCGTCCACACATTCAGGTGCAGACAGTCCTCGCCCATTGCATTATTTGCGCCCTGCGGTTGCGACTGAGGACACAGGTTGCCGAACTGATCAGCCTTGCGCACACCCTGCCAGGGGATCACCGGCTGCGGCGCTTTCCAGCGCAGCTCGCCCACCGGCGGCGCGGCAAATGGAACGCCTTTGAAAACCGTGATGGATGCGTCACGCCCCGGCACGCCGGATAACAGACCAGATCCGGTACGCACCGGTTCATTGAGGGCGGCCATGCTTTGCCCCGCGCCAAACGCCGCAACGATGACGAATAGCGTGCGCAGCATCGACCCGCGCAGGCGCATTAATTTGCTGACAGACGACATGTGCCCTTCTCCATCAAGTTTGCTCCATCCAGTGTCGCACCTTGTGCCACGAAAGACGCGGTGGGTCTGAATTGGTTTTGTGTGCGAACTTATTAGATTCAGTGCAGGCGTGACTACTCCGGTTCATGAGCACGGAAGTTCGCGCTCCACAGTTGCCCGAGTCGGTTGGCGCAGGCCCACGTTCATCACTTTCAACGACGGACATGACCGCTGGGGTCCGGACTGCGCTTCATCCCCTGAAGAATGCGCACCCAACCTCAACCATGTGTTCGAGGTTGGGAACGCAGATCAACCTCACCGCGGGGGAACGTACTGAGGTGTCGAGTCTTCCCAGATGTTGTCGGTGATCTGCCGCTTGTTGCTGCCATCGGCATTCATGATGAACAGCTGTCCGTACGGCTGGAACGTATTGTCATACAGCACAGCTTCATCACGATAACCGGCCATGGCGCTGTTCCAGAGGATCTGCTTGCCACCGTTAGTCCACACGGAATGGCCGTCGCTGGACGCGTGGGTGGTGAGGCGCTTGAAGCCTGTGCCATCGGGACGGATGGTGCAGATATCGAAATTGCCCCAGACGGTACCATTGGGTATCCGCCGCAAGAACATGATGCGACCGCCATCCGGTGACCACACCGGCATGTTGTCGTACTCGGTGGTGAGCATGCGGGTCTTGCGGCTGGCAATGTTCAGAATCTGCAAGCCAAAGACGGGCTTGCCTTGCGCATCCTTGCCCCATACTCGATACACAACTTCCTTGCCGTCAGCAGAGTAGCTGGGGAAACCGCAGTTGATGGTGCCGTCAGTCAGGGTTTCCAGCCCGGTACCATCACGCCGCACGCGCATGATGACCGAGTTGCCATTGTCGCGTTCAGTGAACCACTTGCCGACGCCGAACACCACCCATTGGTCGTCCGGCGACCAGACCGGATGAAATGCGCCGGACAATCCGCGCCGGACAAGGCCCTGATCCAGATCGCTGGTGGCCACTTCAAAAATGCGCTTACGCTGCGAACCATCCGGTTTCATGATGGCCACGGATGAGTTGTCGCCTTTCTCTGTAATGGCGAGCCAGCCGTCCTTGGAGAAAGCGGGCCACACGTCGGTATATCGGTATTCAAACGCCGGATCCCAGCTATACAGTTCCTGGTTCTGTTTCCAGCCGCGCCAGGTGAACTTTTCGTAGATCACCTGCTTGCCGTCAGGCGACCAGGCGGGCGTGCGCAGTTGGGCAATCTTGACCACCGGCTTGCCGGCCGTGGAGTACAGACCGTCATCAGGGCCGCCCTTACGGCGATACACGACTTCATCCTGAGATACATATTGCGGGGCAACCTTCATACCGGGGCCCGTGGTGTGCTCGGTGCGCGCACCGGTCGCCACGTCCACCGAGACGATCTGCGAGGTCGTCTGCAGCAGCAGATCCGGACGCAACGCCCAGTAGGTGTATTCCGCGAGGGTTTCGTAGAACACGATACGCTTGCCATCGGGCGACCACTTCGGCGATCCCAGGCAGTAATCGGATCGCGAGGCAACCTTGTGGAAATCCGTGCCATCCGCGCGGATGACATAGATGCTCAATTCCTGTGTGTGCTCCCAGCCGGCGCCGCCATGGTGGCCTTTCCAGTCGGTGTTGCGGTCGGAAGAAAACGCCAGCCACTGGCCATCAGGTGACCAGGATGGACGGAAGAAGCCGCTGGGCAAGCCCGGTGCACCCTTGATACCTTCCTGACCGGTCAGGTTGCTAAGTTGCTTGGTCTTGAGATCAAGCACCCAGATGTTGGCGAGGAAGCCATCGCGCGTGCTGACGAACGCGACCTTCGAGCCATCGGGAGACAGCGACGCCGCATCATCCACTGCACCGGAGTCCGTCAGGCGCTCCACCTGTGTGCCATCGACGCGCGCACGATAGAGGTTGGAGTTACCAAGACCGTCGCGCTCCGACGTGAATACAACCCACTGGCCATCGGCGGAAAACGAAGCATTGTAGTCAAGCGTGCCACTGTCGATCAGTTTGCGCTCGCCGGTCCCATCAGCATTGGCAATGTACAGCACGGACGCGGAAGGCCCGATGCGGTTCAGCAGCAAGGTGCCTTTCTTCCGGCTCTGTGCCAACGCTTCCGGCATGTATTGAGCGGCAACAATTGCCGCAGGCAATCCAATCAGAAATTTTCTCCGGTTCATTACTGCCTTTCCATTAATAGGTTATTCGAAAAAATTCAGGAGGCCACAGCAGAGCAACCACCTTAGGGCCTGTTAACACTGATACATACTGCAATCTGCGCGCTGCTAAGTAGAATAAGTATATCTACTACACGTCGACCGTTCGTATAACCGGTTCGTATAACCGCAGTCCGGGGCTAAGAACCTGTTCAAAGTCTCGATCAAGGGATGCAGTGCAAGGCGGAACTGCCCAAAAAAACGCAGCGTACACGTAAGTACGTGAGTATTTTTTGGGCAGTTCCAACGCAGCAATGCGCCCTTCAGCGAGACTTTGAACAGGTTCTAACTTCCATCCGGATCAACATTGAACATACTTGCACAGTACCCTTCCCCAGCATGAATAAGATCACCGCTGACGGCTATTAGTTCAGACTGGAGACAAGGCGAGACGTCAAACCAATCGTTTGCAGACATCGGGATCGGACGTGGAGACTGCGTATTCATTATCGGGCTTAGACCCTAGGCTCCACCCTGAGCTGCTTTGCCGTTCAGGAGTTTGAGCGCATCCGCGGCCAACGACATATCAGCCACACGCTCGAAGGGCAGAATTTCTTTCTGCACCTTGAAGCTGACATTCAGCGCCTGCATGTAGCGCAGCCGTTCGGGACTCAAGGTCAGATCCACCGCAAAAGGTTTGTAAGTTTGAATATAACTCCACAGCGCCAGGTGATCGCTCTCGGCAACGCTGGGAAAAACCGCGCGGCGAGCGCGCAAGAACGCGGGCTTTGACTGTGGATTCTGCACAAATCGATAGAGCCTGGCGTAAGCGGCGAGCGCGCGGACCAGCGTGCCACGTTCGGTTCTGATCTTGCGCTCCGAAGCCCATGCGCCCTGGTAGGTATAGTCCTTGAGCTCCACCGACATATTGCCGTGCTCGATCAGATGCACGCGATGTTCGGCGGCGTTTTCGATCAGCGCTACATCAACTGCGCCGCCATCCACGGTGCCTGCCGCCACCGCACGAAAAATATCAGCACTTGAGCCAATGTTGACGAAGCGGATTCTGGCGATGTCTACCCGGTATTTTTGCAGCAAACTGACCGTGAGCTGATGGATCAGTGCGCCGATGGAGCCGGTGCCGATGGTTTTGCCTTCGAGATCCTTCAAGGTCTTGACGTTGGGCTTGGCGCTGAACAGCGCCAGCGCAGGCAGCAAGGCGCCGCCCGCCAGAATTTTTATCGCGGCGCCACGCTCGATGGCCGGAAACACCTGGCCAAATCCGGATGCCATGGATACATCAACCGAACCGCTGACGATGCCACCCAGAATCCGGGTACCGTCAGCCACCGTAATGAATTCAGGCTCAAGCCCGAACGATTCGAGGAACTTCTGCTGCCGCATGATCTCCTCCATGGTCATGTTCAATCCGCCACCGGCATTGGCGATTTTGATCTTGACTGGTCCCGCCGCCAGCGCCGATGCCCTGAACGGCAAACCCGCCATGGCGACGCCGGAAGCCTTGAGCAGCAATTCACGCCGTGAAAGTACCCGATACATGATGCCTCGTCGTTTTCGACTCACAATGTCGACAATCATGCCATGGCCCGGATGACGCCGTCGCCGGAAGCTCACCGTGCTGCAATCGAGGGTGGGTGCAGCGATTCAAGCACCATCCACAGCAAAAGCAGGCGCAGCTAAGCTAAATCTAATGATGCCCAACATGCTTTTGATAGACCGCCGCCCGCCAGTATGCAAGGATCATGAAACTGAATCCGGAGTGCGCTTTTTACTCTCAAAAGAGCGAGAGCGCGCTCACTGACTGAATGGATGTCGGCTGAAGCACACCAGCCTGATCCAACCGGCAGCACTCCCGTTAGCGGGCGCTTGTTTCGGCCTATCACCAACAACCGCAGCGACCGGTGAGTTTGAAACAGATTTAACGAATCCCAGGAGATTTTTATGGCCCGGATAGTACTTGGTATGGCGGTGCCGCACAGCGGCATGCTTGGCAGAACCCCTGAGGATCTGTTACTGGACGGTGAACGGGATCGCAAGAAGACCGATTTGTGGTTCCGCAACAAGATGTGGACGTTCGCCGAACTGGCCGCCCACCGTGGTCATGAGAATTTCGCACAGCACTATACCCACGAAGAACGCACGTCCCGCCTGGGTCGCTGCAAAGCAGCGCTCGATGAGCTGCGTCGCGTCTACAAGGAACACAAGCCAGATGTGGCCATTATTCTCGGCAAGGATCAGAAAGAAATCTTCATCGACGTATCACCGTCAATGGCGATTTTCATGGGCGACACCATCGAGAATGGTCCACCGCAACGTCCAGTCTACGCACCCGACCATCCGGTGACCTATCCCGCACATCCTGAACTGGCGCTGCATCTCATCAATGCGTTCCAGGCAGAAGGTTTCGATATGACCGAAGTGCTCAAATGGCCGGTTAATACCTGGATGAAGCCAGGCCCGAGCTACGCGGTTCCGCACGCGTATGGCTTTATCTATCACCAGATCATGGAGGACAACGTGCCTCCGAACGTGCCAATCATCATGAACTGTTTCTATCCACCGAATCAGCCGTCGATGAAACGGAGTATTGATTTCGGTAAAACCCTGCTGAAAGCGATTCAGTCATGGGATGCCGACAAGACTGTCGCGATCATCGCTTCGGGCGGCCTGACGCATTTTGTTTGTGACGAAGAGCTTGATGCGACCTTCCTCAGCCTCTTCAAGGCCTGGGACTTTGATGGTCTTGAGAAAATCGACAATCGCTCGTACCAGTCCGGCACTTCCGAAGTGAAGCTGTATGTGCCGGTCATGGTTGCGGCGTCACAAAACGGGCTCAAGATGAACCTGGTGGACTATGTGCCGGTGTATCGCACCGAAGCCGGTACCGGAGAAGGCTTTGCCTTCATGTATTGGTCAGCGTGACGAGTGATGCCACAGAATGAAAGATGATGTTCCTCAATGTGGCCTGACCTGATTTTTCACCCCATTCTCGTAAGCCAGCCGAGTCGCGCGTTGGTGGTCAAGAAGCAGAGTAACTGACAATGACAAACAACTCGACTCAATCGGTACCCAGAAGTCGCTGGTTCGTGCTTGGGCTGCTTACCATCGGCCTGATGATCGCCTTTGTGGATCGCACCAGCCTGTCGTCGGCGCTGGCGGACAAGAACTTCATTGCTCATTTTGCGCTCACCAGCGTCGATCGCGGCTGGCTGAATTCAGCATTCTTCTGGTCCTATGGACTGGTGCAAATGCCCATGGGCTACATCGTGGATCGTTACGGCGTGAAGTGGCCTTATACAATCTGTTTCCTGCTGTGGTGCATCGCTACCGCGGTCACCGGCGCGATCACGGCGCTGACGGCGCTGCTCATCATGCGCCTGATCGTCGGCGCCACCGAGGCCATCGTCATGCCGGCCAGCTATCGCTGGATCGGCAACAACTTCGACGAGGCCCACAAAGGGCTTGCAGTAGGGCTCTTTGCGATGGGCGGCAAGATCGGCCCCGCCATCGGTGCGCCAATCGCCGCGTGGCTCATCGTCAACCACTCCTGGCAGCTCATGTTTATCGCCACTGGCCTGGTGGGGCTGGTGTGGCTGGTGCCGTGGCTGACCATGACCAAGAACGATTTGCCTACCAAGGCGGAACTGGCGGCCTCGCAGAAAAAAGCCTCTTCGGTCACCTTCGGCAGCATCATTTCCAGCCCGGTCATCTGGGGCGCGATGATCAACAACTTCTGCTACGGCTATTTCACCTTCTACTGCATGACGTGGATGCCCGCCTACCTGGTCGAGCAACGCGGACTGTCCCTCGAATCCTCCGGGCTCTACACCTTCTTCAGCTTCATGGGCATCGCCATCATGGCAACGCTCGCTGGCTGGGCGGCAGACCGGATCATTGCCACTGGGCGCGACCCTGTGTTTGTGCGCAAGTGCTTCATCGTCGCGGGCTTTATTGGCGGATGCACCGTGCTACTGGGTGCGTACGCCGAAACGCTGCAGGCAGCGCTGTTCTGGAACGTGCTGTCGTTGTCGCTACTTGGCCTGACCACCGCGAACAACCTGGCACTATGCAAGCTGACCTTGATTCCCAAGCAGGTGATCGGCCTGGCCACAGGCGTACAACAAGTAGCCACCAGCCTCGCGGGCGGCGTATCTGCCGCCCTGTCGGGATGGCTGCTGCACATCAGCGGCAGCTACGACCTGCCCATGATGGTGATCTTTGGCTTCTTGCTGGTCGGCGCAACGAACACCATCATCCTGTTGCGACCCAAGTGGTCACCCAAGGTGAAGGAAGTCACCTGACCCGATGAACTGTGAGTCAAAATGTACTGGCGAAAACTTTCGCCAGTACGCTATCTCATCAAGATGTAATGACAGGCCGCTTGCCCTTTTGCGAACTTGCCGTTTCGCCTGTGCGCTGCAACGCTTTAGTCGGCATCAACGACCCGACGATCCGCTTTGTAACCAGATCGATGAAATTCGCCTGAAGCTGGGTAGGTAGCCAGTTTTCACGCGTCGTGAGCCCCATGGAAGGCACCGGCTCGATCGCCCCGAACGGCACCGCAGTCAGTGCATCCTCTTCGTACATCAGCTCATACGAGGTGAGTAACGTAAGACGATCACTCTGCGTCAGCAGCAGTCGAATGGTTGGCAGCGAGCAAGTTGCAATGCGTGCTTTCGGATGCCGCTGCCCGGCAAAAAGTTTTTCAAAGCGGATGCGTCGGGTGGCTCCCGGCGTGCCGATGATCCAGTCGTAGTCGGCCAGCTCGTCGAGCGTCACCTCGGTTTTCTGGGCAAGCGGGTGTCCATGCCGCGCCACCACTGCATAGGGCGTCTCAGCGAGCGCCTGATGAACCAGATCAGCTGGCACGCAATCCCTGAGCAAACCAATCACCACATCGACGTCGCCGGTGCGCAGATATCTGAGCATATCTTCAGCATTGCCGTTCAGGATGCGTACGTTGGCGTTCGGATAATTCGAAACAAACTCATTGATGACCGAAGCCAGCATCACGCTTCCCGCCAGCAGCAACGCGCCAATCACGATCTCGCCACCAATGTTGCCCCGGGCAGCCTCTACTTCATCGATGCCCCACTCGACCTCGCGCAACGCCAGTTTTATTTTGCGTGCGAATTCAGCGGCAGCCGGAGTCGCCATGATTCCGGTAGCCGTTTGCATGTAAAGCGGTGTACGCAGGGTTCGTTCCAGATCACGAGCGGCCCGTTGCAGGGATGTTTGCGACACACCCAGCGCCCGCGCCGCCTGTGCAAACGAACCATTTTCAACGATGGAAATCAGGCTGCGGACTTGTGACTTTGAAATGCGGCCAGCGATGCGTGACACCGGGATAGGCCCACTGGGAACACCGAGTTCCACCAGCGCCTGCTCGAATTGAGCAAACAGTCGCCGGGTGCGGCGATGAAAGATGACGCCGAATTCGTTGAGGTAAGTACCGCTGGCGCGACGTTCCAGCAACATCACGCCCATCTGTTCTTCAAGCTTCGCGATGGCCTGAGTGACGGCAGGCTGGGAGAGATGGCATTCATCCGACGCGCGTCGCACGCCATTCAGGTGCGCCACGCTGTCGAACACCTTGAGATGCCGGATGCTGGTGGAAAACTCGCGTCTTTCCAACTTTGAGTCAGTCATTTCCAATCCCCCGCTCAACATGGGCAGCAGGTCCGATGCCTTCCTCTGACTGGATGGGACATGCCGAAAAAATTGCCTGGCTGAGGGCTAATTACCTAACCCTTACCCCCTCCCTGGATGCGGCCGACGACCCCCCGTTTCCGCAGTTCAACTCAGACTTAATCATCCTTATGACCGGCCCTGTATACCGCTTGGCACACAGGGCGTCAATTCGGGACAGCGAAACGGCTTACCCCTTAAGCCTGAACGCCGGTGTCAACTGCAGGGGATCGATGCGCAATTCGAGCACGGCCGGCCGGCCGGCGGCGGCGGCTCGCCGGTAAGCGTCCGGGAAGCCGTCCGTGGTTTCTACCCTCTCCGCGAACGCACCGAAGCTCTGCGCAAAGGCAACGAAATCCGGATTCACGATATCGGTTGCGATCACACGACCCGGAAAACGTTTTTCCTGGTGAGTGCGAATAGTGCCGTAAATGCCGTTGTTAACTACGATGATGATGAGGTTGGCGCGGTGCTGTACCGCGGTGCCTATCTCCTGCGGATACATCAGGAAACAACCGTCCCCGGCAAATGCAACGACTTCCCGCTCGGGAAAACGGAGTTTGGCGGCAATGGCGGCAGGCACGCCGTAGCCCATCGCCCCGCTGGTGGGCGCCAACTCAGTGCGCAGCTGGCGATAGCGGAAATAGCGGTGCAACCAGACCGTGTAATTACCCGCGCCATTCGCAATCAATGCGTCGTCCTTGAGATGGTCGCTCAACCAACCGACTACAAACGCCATGTCCACATACTTGGCCGACGTTGGTGCGGGCGTGCTGAATTTGACATACGCCTCGCGCGCTTCCCGAACCCAGGCGGCACGCTTGTCCTTGCCGGCTACGTTCACAGTAGACAAGGCATTGGCGAAGTCAGACAGACCACAGGCAATCGCCAGTTCGGGTTGATACACACGACCCAGTTCGTTGGGATCCGGATGCACATGAATCAGCTTCTGATTGGGAACGGTCGGCGTCAACAGCGTGTAGCCATTGGTGGTGTTTTCGCCGAGACGTGAACCGATGGACACCACCAGATCCGCCGTCTTCAGACGTTCGGCAAGGCTGGGGTCGACGCCCAGACCAAGGTGACCGCAGTAATTCTCGTGGCGATTGTCGACCAGATCCTGACGACGGAAGCTCGCAACCAGCGGCAGAGTATTTCTCTGCGCAAACTCCACCAGGTTCTTGCAACTTGTCTGATCCCAGCCGCTGCCGCCCACGACCAGCAGCGGCCGTGACGCAGCACCCAGCATGGTTGCCAATGTCTCAATATCTGCAGCACGTGGCGCAGCGCCTGCCGAAGGTATGAGCTCCGCGTAGGTTGGCGCTGCGATAACTTCGGACAGCATATCCTCCGGCAACGACAGCACGACCGGCCCTTGCCGACCCGACATCGCTACCCGGTACGCGCGTGCGATGTACTCGGGAATACGGGAAGCGTCATCGATTTCAGATGCCCACTTGGCCAGTGGTGCAAACATGGCGCGGTAATCGACTTCCTGGAAACCTTCGCGATCGCGCGCATCGCGAGCGACCTGACCGATGAACAGGATCATCGGTGTGGAATCCTGGAATGCCGTGTGCACACCAATTGATGCATGGGTAGCGCCGGGACCACGGGTCACCATACAGATGCCGGGCCTGCCGGTAATCTTGCCGTCTGCTTCCGCCATGTTGGCGGCGGCGCCTTCATGGCGTGCGCTGACCACCGCGATTTCAGGAGCATCGTGCAATGCATCCAGCACCGGCAGATAGCTTTCACCCGGCACGCAATAAATGCGAGTTACGCCCTGACGGCGCAACGCCTCAACCAGAATCTGGCCACCGGTGAATTTCTGCACGGCTGCGTTATTTTGCTGATCCATTGTTTTCCCGTCAGACATTGAGTGATGCAGTCACATCGTCGAACAGCTCTTCAAGCTTGAGACGACGCGGAATGATCTTCTGTTCAAAAGCCCATTGAATGGCCATGTCGATGCCCTTGCGATTGGCTTCATAACCCATCGGTGGCAGGTCTTTCAACGCCTCCGGCGGCGCCAGATTGCGGGCCTCGACCAGCATGCGGAAAATTTCGCGCGCTATCTCAGGATTTTTCTTGTGGATGTCTTCATGGATTACGAATAGATGATTGATCGGCACCACACCTTCACGTTCGAACCATTTCTTCGCCGCGTTGTGCGGATCCGGCACCAGCGTGCGCACGCGCGGATCCTTGGGCAGATCGTTGCCCATCAGAGATGCAACCACCTCGCCTTTGAGCATCATCTCGCCGATATCGCTGCCCGGCGGTAAACGACGGCAGTTTGGTGGGTCTTTAAGCTCGCTCAAGTGGCCTTCATCCACGGTCAGATAAGTGACCTTGTCGAGATCAACGCCATATTCGTGCTGCAGCACACCGCGAATCCACAAGCCAGTGGTCTGTGCGTAGGTACGCACGCCCACTTCCTTGCCTTCAATATCCTTCGGTTTGATTTCGCCGAATTCGCTGTTGTAGCCGGCGCAGTGATGCTGGAAGCGGCCATGCACGGGCGCAGGAATCATCACCCACGGCTTGCCCAGGCACTTGGCCTGCAAGTACGTGACGATGGCCAGTTCACTGGCGTCGTACTTGTTGTTGCGCAACAGATCCTTGAAGCCAGCGTGTGCGGTTTTTGGACCACAACAGTCCAGCGTCACGACGGGCGAACTGACACGACCATCCTTGATGGCCATAGTGACAGGATAGTCTTGAAGATTGGTGCGTAGCTTGAGTGCTTCCATCTGGAGCATCGCCTCTGTTGTTTGTTGATAATGATTTGACGCAATCGCGTCCTTACTCGTCTGTCCCACGCCACGGCGCAAACATCTCTTCGAGCTTGCGCACTATCGATGTCAGCGTGATGCCGAGGAACATGAGAATGAAGATCGGCACGAACATGGAAGCCGTGTCGTACTGGTTGCCATATTTGACGATCAGCGCGCCCAGCCCCGTGATGGCGGTAAAAAATTCTGCTGCGACCATGCCGATAATCGAGCGACCGATGCCCAGACGCAGACCGGTCATGATGTACGGCAACACCGCTGGCAGAATGATCTTCATGAATACCTGACGCTCGTTGGCGGCAAACGCGTTACCCACGTCGATCAGCGCGCTCGGCACATTACGCACGCCCGAGGCCGTGTTAATGAGCACGGGGAACACCGCAAGAATCGTCACAATGAACAGCTTGGCGCCATCGCCCAGGCCGAACCACAGGATCACCAGCGGAATGATCGCAATCAGCGGTGTGGCGTACAGTGCATTCACGATCCAGTCGGTTGCAGCATCCACATATCGATAGCGGCCGATGGCCAGGCCGATCGTGATACCGATGGTAGAGGCCAGAGTAAAGCCCACTACCAGTGTCCACAAGCTGCTCTTGAGCGCTTCAAACAGCTCGCCATTCGCTACCAGTACCGCACCCGCCTTGATGATGGCGAGTGGATAGGACATGAACAGTGGATTGACCTGGCGACCGAATATTTCCCAGGCGCCGATAACGCACACGATCGATATCAGTCTGACAATCCAGACCTTGCTGCGTGAACGCGGTGGTGGCGTCAAATCCTCAACAACCGCCTCGGCGGATTCGCCTGCCCCCGTCTTCCTGACTTCGGTAGCCTGGGTTACGCCCGTCATGCTGCCACCTGAGTTGAAGTACGAATTAGCGTCCACATTTCACGGCGGATTTCCTGGAACACGGGATCTATACGCAGTTCCGCCAGCTCCGGCCGGGGATGCTTGAAAGGTACCTCGATAATTTTTTTGACACGCCCCGGTTTGGCAGCCAGCACCACGACGCGGTCGCTGAGATAAATGGCTTCGTCGAGATCGTGGGTCACAAACAGGGTCGTTTTTGCAGTTTTCTCGTGAATACGCATCAGCTCCACCTGCAGCACTTCGCGGGTTTGCGCATCCAGCGCGCTGAACGGTTCATCCATCAGCAAAATGGCCGGATTGATCGCCAGCGCACGGGCCAGACCGATACGTTGCTGCATGCCGCCTGATAACTCATGGGGATACTGCTCTGCCGCATGTGCGAGTCCAACCAGCTCAAGCAGCTCCGTTGACCGCGTTTGGCGATCAGCCTTGGACAAACCCTGCAGCTCCAGACCGAACTCGACGTTCTGTCGGGCGGTGCGCCATGGCAGCAACGTAGCCTGCTGGAACACGAAGCCGCGATCACGACCAGGCGCCGTGACCGGCACATCGTCCACCAGAATGGATCCAGCATCGAGACGAATCAGTCCCTGGACAATGCGCAGCAGCGTCGTCTTGCCACAGCCGCTCTCGCCGATGAGTGACACGATCTCGCCCTGACGCACATCAAAACTGATACCTCCCAGTACCTGCAGCAGCCGTTCCTTGTCGTCTTTTTCACCAAGACTGGGGCGCAGACGAAACGCCTTCTGGACGTTTCGGACGCTCAACTTGATGGAATCGCTTGCCATGAGCCAGTCTCGCTAAATCCGGCGTATCAAGCCAGTGACGAATACAGACGTTGCGCCGTCTTGCCGAAAATCCAGGCCTGATCTTCGGCGGACAAGCAGGCCAGTCCGGCGCGCGCCTCGGCGAAGATTTCGGTGAGCGTGCCGGGCGAGGTCGGGAAGTTCGAGCCCCAGGCCAGACGATTGGCGCCAAAAGCCGCAACCACTTTGGGGAAGAAGGTTTCGGCGCTGGCCTTGCCCTTCTTCACGTCGCCAAAGATGCGCGGTGTCAGCTTGTGGTAGATGTTGGGCAAATCCGCCAGCTGGAACAGGCTCTCGGCATTGGCATAGGGAGGGCCATCGAGCACGTCCGGACGAGCAAGGTGATCGAGGATGATGTTCACCTTGGCAAACCGCTTGGCCAGATCCCTCACCTGCGGCAAGCCAATGGGGCCGGTCTGGATACACATCGGGATGCCCAGCTCGCCCAGCAGTTCCCACGCCGGATAAGCGGCGGGATTTTCCAGCTCGGTGGGATCGAAGTCCTTGGTCGAACCGCCGGTGAAAATGCGCAGACCCTTCAGGCCCTTGCCCACCCATTCCTTGATCACGTTCACCGCATCGGGCGAGGCCACATCCACCGAACCCACTGCGATCAGCCGATCAGGATAGGCGTTGCAACCATCCACGACATAGGAATTGTCGAAGCCATAGGTGGTGGAGGAATGAACCACGGCGGCCTTGTGCACGCCCGCCACGTCCATCGCTGCGATCAGCGCTGCAACGGTGTTGGGCCGTTCCTGCGACCAGTCCGAACGCTTGCCGAACAAGGGCGCGGGCGGATAGCGGGTCTCGTTGTCCGAGATGATGTGCGGATGAATATCAATAATCTGGCTTGCCATAAGTGTCACACCTCGAAATTGTTTGAATCTTGCCGCATCGCCGGTATCCGATAGCCATCAGGGATGGGCTTTCCACTACCAGCGATTCGCTGAACCATAAAGACGCTCACCGGTCATCAACATCAGCTCACAGCGGCAACCACTCCGGATGACCGCTGCACCTCAATCACTTGAGGCCGCTGAGCTCACGCGCCTTTTCGATGGCCGTGTAGGTCTTGACCGGCATGGACATGAGGAACGTGTAGCCCTGCTCAAGCACGGCTTCCACATTCTTGGTGGTCACGTGTGGATGGCCCACACGCACTTTGTGCTTCTTGCAGGTGTCCACAATCTGCGCCATGGCTGCCTTGACTTCAGGATGCTCATACTGGCGTGGTACGCCCAGCTCCTGACTCAGATCGCCTTCACCGATCAACACGCAGCCAATGCCCGGAACATTGCCAAGGATATCATCCAGATTCTGAATACCCAGCACGTCTTCAATCATCAGGAACACCAGAACTTCGCCCTTCGGATTGAGCGGCCAGACGTCCGCCTTGGCGTAGTACTCCTGCTGGGTCAGCCCCCAGTAACGCGAGCATGAATGCGGACCATCACCACGCTGTCCTTCCGGCTGAAAATAAGGCGCGGTCTTCGGACGAGGGTAACGACAAGCTGCTACTGCGCTGTAGGCCTGCTCAACGGTACTGACATGCGGCCAGATAATGCCGTAAACGCCGCGATCCAGTGCCTGCTTGGCGAGCCACTCATTCTTCTCGGCGCCATTGGATGGGATGCGCACGATAGGTGTGATCCTGGGCGCGAGCGAACCCATTTCGTGTATCTGTCGACGATTGAGCAGGTACTGCAGCGAATCCTGCAATTTATCGGCATCCCAGGAATTGTGCTCCATCTCGAACACGGCGCAGTCGTACGCCGTTGCTGTGCTGAACTCGATGGCGGATTGACGCTCGGGATGAACAAAGGAAGCAAAGCAGGGACGCCCCTGTTCCCAGGCGCGGATGATGCCGTTAAGGCGTGGGAGTTCTGACACAAACACTCCTGAAGATTTACTCGGAAAAATTCAGCAATCGGCAAAGTGTGGCAACGGAATGTCACCACACTCAATGCAGCAAAAGCTGCTTATTTGCCGCGCTTTTTCAGCTGCGCATCCAGACGTGGATAGACGCGACGGGTGTTGCCTTCAAAGATCTTGTGCTTGTCGTCAGCACTGAGATTTCCGCAGGCATCGACGTACTTCTTGGTGTCGTCGAAGAACTGGCCTGTCTTCGGATCCTTGCCGCGCACGGCGCCGATCATTTCCGAACCGAACAGGATGTTCTCCACCGGAATCACGCGAGTCAGGAACTCGACGCCGGGATAGTGATACACGCAGGTGTCGAAGAACACGTTGTTGAGGATCGGCTCCAGGTCACGCTTCATCAGATCCAGCGACAGGCCGCGGTAACGACCCCAGTGGTAGGGCACCGCGCCGCCGCCATGAGGAATCACAAAGCGCAGGGTCGGGAAGTCCTTGAACAGATCCGACTGCAGGAACTGCATGAAGGCAATGGTATCTCCGGCGATGTAGTGGGCGCCGGTGTGCTGCACGCAGGGGTTGCACGAGCCGGTGACGTGGATCATTGCCGGCACGTCCAGCTCCACCATCTTCTCGTACAGCGGATAGAAGTGGCGGTCGGTCACCGCCGGCGTCTTCCAGTAGCCGCCGGACACATCGGGATTCAGGTTGCAGCCGACGAAGCCGTTCTGGACGCAGCGCTCCAGTTCCGCGACGCAGCTATCGACCGAAGTGTCGGGCGACTGGGGTAGCTGGCAGACGGCGGCGAAGTTGTCGGGATAGAGATCGACGACGCGTTTGATCAGATCGTTGCACAGTTCCGACCATTCGACGCTGATGCGGGCATCGCCCAGGTGGTGGCCCATCTGGCCGGCAATCGGAGAGAAGATGGTCAGGTCGCCGCCTCGCTCCTGCTGCATCTTCAACTGGCCGTTGCCGATGGCCTCACGGATTTCGTCGTCCGAAATCTTCAGATCGCTGGGCTTGGGCCGGCTGGCCGGATCGTTGGCATTCGCAAGCTGTTTCTGGCGCCAGGCGCCCAGAGATTTAGGCGCAGTCGTGAAATGCCCGTGGCAGTCGATAATCATTGGTCTTTCCATCGCTTTCGTTTCGGCGTTCGTTTCGGGGGTGCATTCGAAGGAAGCTTCGCTCCCAATCGATCACGGTCTGAGACGGTAATGTATCTGAATTTAGGACGAGACATTAATTTTGCAGTAGCGTCCATAAATCTTGTGCGCTACCTGTTTGACGGTGCTGCCCCGCATTAACAAGTACGGGAATTTCCAACAGCCACTCGGTCGCGGATCGAGGCGGTTCCAATGTCCGTTGGCCCCCAGCGATCGGCTGAGAGTTAAGCATCAAGACAAAGAATTTATATCCCGAAGCCGCTTTTTGATTGCGCCAGAGCAGCTTAATATGGGCATTGTAGTCGCCCTCAAAAACGACTCCCTCAGGCGCAGCGCACTTGTGTTTTTTGAGTGGCCGGAAATTCCACTCTGCAGACGACTTCTCGGTCCTCAAGCCGCTGGTTCGGACAATTTATTGGTAATTAATCAGGAGAAATCCCCTTGACTGGCAAAGTTCGTCTCAAAATCGCGGTCGCCGAGCACCCCCATACATCCGCCATCCGCAACGGTTCGATTCCGATTGAAGGCGTCGATGCCGAAATCATCACCGTCAAGCCGCAGATCGGCGCCTTCCGGCGCATGGTGCGCGACGTCGAGTTCGACGTCTGCGAAATTGCACCTACGACCTACTACATCGCCCGCGCCTATGGTGCACCCTTCAAGGCCCTGCCGATTTTCGTGGTACGCCGCTTCCACCACTCCGGCCTGCTGGTTCGCCCCGACGCGAACATCAAGCACCCCAAGGACCTCGAAGGCAAGAAGGTGGGCGTGCGCGCCTACTCGGTGACCACCGGCGCCTGGACCCGTGCGATCTTCATCAAGGAGTTCGGCATGGACAACGACAAGGTCACCTGGGTGGTCGACGACGAAGAACATGTCACGCAGATGAAGCTGCCGCCGAACGTGGAGCACTGCATCGCGCCTGATTCCCTGTACGACATGATCATGCGCGGCGAGCTGGTCGCTGGCTTCGGCGCCGCCGCGGGCATCGGCCGCAAGGGCAATCCGACCGGCGGCTGGCAGGAGGTCGACGTCGACTTCCCGGACCTGTTCCCCAACGCGGCGGAACTGGAAGCCGAATGGTTCGGCCGTACCGGCGTCTATCCAATGCATGGCACCATCGTGGTCAAGGATTCGGTGCTCGCGGAACACCCATGGGTGGCCAAGTCACTCTACAACGCCTTCCTGCAGGCCAAGAACGAGTGGCTGACCGGGCTGGACAGCCGGATCGCGTCCGGCAACGAGCTGCATGGTGATAAGAAGTACGCCAAGCTGGCCAAGGTTGTCGGTGACCCCATGCCTTACGGCCTGAAAGAAAACCTGCCCACCATCACCTATCTGGAAGAAGCGGCTTTCCGCATGAACCTGACCCCGCGCCGCATGTCGGTCGAGGATTTGTTCGTCGATCCTTTGAAGATCTAACTCTTCGCCGAGCGCTATCTGCAATAGCGGCCCATGCGCTGCGCTGCGAACCCCGCACGCAGCGCATGTTGTTTAAAAACTGCTGCGGGCGCCGTTGAGCAGGAAATTCGATTTTGGCCTTGCTCATCAGTCCTGGCAACTACAGTTCTGTCTCTGATCGATAGTCAACAATTACATGAGGGGTCGAAATCCATGAGCACCAAACTCTCAATACTATTGCTGCTCGCCGCAGCCACCTGCATTACCCCTCTGTATGCCCAGCAGGCCGCTGCGCCCGCAGGGCAGCAGAATGTCGGGCGCAGCAACCGTTCGCCAATGGGGCCGGTGCAGACCGAACGCTTCCGTACGACCTACGTGCGATTGGGTTCGAACAATGATGATGGGCTGCTGTATGAGCCCGTGAATCCGGGGACCAATGCGCGTATTGCCATCGTGTATGAACATCCCGGCGACAATAATTTCAACGTCGAAGTCGGCCCGGAGATGGCCGCTCGCGGCTATCGCGTACTGATGGTGAACTTTCACGGCAATCGTGAGAGCCATGCCAGCTATGCGCCCGGCATTTCCAACGCCATCAAGTACCTGCGTACCCTGCCCGGAGTGCAGAAAGTAATGGTCTCGGGTCACAGCGGTGGTGGTCACCTGATTGCCTTCTATGCCAACGTCGCCGAAAACGGTCCCGCCGGTTGCCAGGGTCCGCAGATGCTGTCTCCCTGCAAGAGCGAATCTGTCACCGGTCTCGCCAAACCCGATGGTGTGGTGTTGCTCGACCCGACACTGGGCGCCTTTCATGCCACCAGTGCGATCGATCCTTCTTATGACGGCAAGGCCCGCCAGGCGGCACTCGACATGTTCGCGCCCGCCAATGGTTACGATGCGAAAGCTGGCACTGCAAATTACTCGGCTGATTTCGCCAAGCGCTTTCACGCGGGTCAATCGGCGCGCAACATGCAGCTCATCGACAATGCCGTGGCACGCCTGAAGCTGATCGAACAGGGCAAGGGCCAGTTCACGGATAACGAACCGCTGGTGATTCCCGCCGCCAGCGATGGTGGTCAGGGTATCCGTCTGTACCACGCCGACCTGAAATTCGTTTCACATACCAAGAAACCGCACATGCTGCTGAAAGCCGATGGTTCGCAGCCGGAAGTGGTGGTGCACTCGGTCCGTCCGGCCACTGCAGCGCGCGTGCAACGCACGGTGGGATCGTTTGGTCCGATGAGCATCAACACCACGGTGCGCGACTTCCTGGCCAATTACGCACTACGCACCACGCAGGACTTCGCGATCAAGGAAGACGACATTGTTGGGGTGGACTGGAAGTCGTCGATGATGTCCTCGCCCGGCGCTGCCGAAGGCATCACTGTACCGACGCTGGTGCTGACCATGAGTTGTCACTACCTGGTGGTGCCCGGCGAAATCATTTACGACCATCTCGCGTCGAAGGACAAAACGTATGCGTCGGTCGAAGGCGCCGTGCATGGCTTCACACCCTGCAAGCCGGAGTATGGTGATACAGAGAAGCGTACCTTCGACTTTGTTGACAGCTGGCTGGCGAAAGCGGGACGTTTCTGATGCGTGGCCGACTACTGTCACTGAGCGTGGCGATGCTGCTCGCGGCGCTGCCCGCTCAGAGCGCCGAGCCACTACGGTTTGTCGATGCGCACTCGCATCTGCTGCCCAACATGACAGCCGACGAACAGATGGCGATGTTCAAGAAGGCGGGCGTCACGTCGGTCGTGATCATGAGTCTCCCCCGTGACCAGGAGGATCTGGTGAAGCGCTATCCCGGCTACGTGATTCCGTTCGTCAGTTTCGCGCGTAATCCTAATAGCACCCTGCTTCCGCTGAACGCTGACACGCTTGCAGCTTTTGACAGGATGCTCGACTCCGGCGCGGCATGCGGGTTCGGTGAAATCGGCACGACGACGGATCCACCGGAGCCATCTGCCTCCACACTCATGAATCCACTGCGCATGAAGCTGTACGAACTGGCAGCCAGACACCACGCGCCACTTACCAGTCATGTCAACCTCGACACGCCGGAAGTCATCGAGACATTCGGTCGCATCGCTCGACTGCATCCGGACATGCCGCTGATACTGGCGCATGCGGGCTTCAACGCAGGAGCGGAAGTTTCTGCAGCGCTGCTGGCCGCGCATCCGAACGTTTACGTCGAGTTGTCGATCCGGCTCGATCCACTGAATGGTTTTGGCGATACGCCGGCCACCGCTCTGGAGGGCCGGAACACACGCAGCATGCTGGATGCAAACGGAGCCCTGCTGCCGGAGTGGCGCACATTGCTGGAACGCTATCCGGACCGTTTCATATTCGGCATGGATATCGCCCCCACCGGCCCCAAGGGTCGTGAAAAGCGCGCTGTCGAACTGGCAGAAATTGCCAGAAAGGCACTCAGCGTGCTGCCGCGTAATTCGCAGGAAGCGATTGCGCACGGCAATTTCGAAAAGCTGGTAAGTGGTTGCAAGGCCCGGCAGAGATAACAGGTCCGTTAGACAGAGCCCATTTTCCTTGGCGGGTTTCAGCGCAATCCATCATCACTTTCGAACAGCACATCCAATATCTGTTTCTCTCAGAGAGATTTTGGGACGCAACAAGTAATTTTGCTCACATCGTTCCGCTCGTTCCGTTCTTCAGTGAGGTAGGGGAAACGCGCGACCGTCGCCCGGATCTCTTTCTGCCTGGTGCCAGGATCACCCCATAGAACGGTAATTTGAGTGCCCAGAGCACTGTGCTCGGTATCAATCGAGCACATGGAAATCATGGTGCGATAGAAATAACTGTGCATCCTGCCCGAGCTGACGCCGATCAGCTTGCCATCCTTCAATACCTTGTCCGCATACATCTGGTGGCGGCCCTTGTACTGACTGGAGTGGTTGGGCTCCATCGGCATGTAAGGTTCGCCGGGCCGGAACTGCGAGGCATAAATATCCACGACATCGTCAATGTTCCATTCCAGCGTGACTACCGTACGACGCGGATTGGCTGCCTCTTTTTCCAGTGCGGCCCGTCCGATAAATTCGTGATCGAACTTGATGGTATGCCTCCAGCCCAGTTCGATGGGGTTTCGGTAACGCAGGTGCATGTCCGTACCCATGCTGCCGGCCAACAGCGGTGGTGGGCTCTTCCAGCGGTCGCCAAGATATTCCATGAACCCCTTGTCCTCGTGCAGCGGCGCCGGGAAGTGCACGAACAATTGCGGAAAGCCATTCTCGGTATGGTTCATGGTGTAGGCGGTGCGGCCAAGCTTGGTGATGCCGAACGGCTCACCCGCCTTCATCAGCGCGTTGTAGGCCGCCATGACGTTCTGGATCTTGCCGTGAACCTCGTAAGCGAGCGTGCCGGCCATACCCACGCGCAATACTCTGACGTTCATCCCATCGATGCTGCTCATGCGATGCCGGGCAAATCCGATGTCGTGCAGGCACTCGCCGGTTGCAACCTCCAGCACTTCGAGCGAGCGCGGGCCGGCAACCTGAAAAATGAATTCGTCATGGATGAATTCGCCGGTGGCGTTGTAGTTGCCGGTCCTGAGCTTGTAGTCGGTCCACAGACCAAGGTAGTGCGTGATGAACTCCTCTTCGCCAGTACGCAGCAGGACACCATGCGCGACTACCAGCCCGTTTTCGTTGCACATGATGCCGTGCCGCAGCGAGCCGATTGGAAACTTGTTGAAGCCGTTGACGCAGATATCGGAGAACAGCTTGAGCGCATCCGGACCCTTGACGCGATGTGTGAATGCCGGATTCAGACCGGAGTGCAGATAGCAGCTGTGTTTCCACGACATGACTTCGTTACGCCAGCCGCTGTATTCAAGGGGCAGCACGCTGCCATACTCCAGCGTGGTCCTGCTATAGAAGTACAGATCTACGTCGTAATCAAACGGCGCATAGGCGGTGCGTGGCAACGTCGGCTTTCCGGCGTCGAATGAATCGTGTGATGTGGAAGCGTTAGACATGGTGCGTGTTTCCCCTCGTATACGCCCGGTTGACTTGCAATGTGCTTGCGTATGACTGCAGCAGGTATTTGCCGCGGAACAGGTCATGTGTGGGCAGCACATGAACGAGCCTGCACGAGGCAAGGTCGTTCATGCTGATTACCCTGCTCAGAAGTGCACTCCGAACGTGACTCCGTAAGTGCGTGGCGCCGCCTGTACTCCGCTATCGCCAAAGTTGCTGGCGCCCAATTGCTGGAAGTAGAACTCGTCGGTCAGGTTCTTGCCCCACAGGCTGATGCTCAGTGACTGGTTCGGCGACCGCCATGTGACCGATCCGTCAAGCAGGTCATAAGCATCCTGCTGCACGCGATTGTCTGCATCGGCCATCCAGCCATCATTGTGATAAAGGTTGGCAGCCAGTGTGAAATCGCCGGCGGATGTCGGGATGTCGTATGACAAGCCGATGTTCGCCGTCCAGTCCGGCGCATTCTGCAGACGTCTGTCGCTGGCGTTACCTGTCGTCAGGCAGTTACCACCGAAGTTGGTGCCGCCCGGGCACCCCACTACGGGCTGTGGCGTCGAGATCACGGCATTGTTGAAATCAGTGTAACGAGCATGGGTGTAGTTGATACCACCCGTCAATGTCAGATGGTCGGTCAACAATGCGGTCAGGTCGGCATCGAAGCCGTAAATTTTCGCGCCATCGGCGTTGTAGATGTTCTGTACGCCGCTGACGATCTGCATGATCTGCACGTTTTCCTGATCGTAGTAATACGCCGCTGCATTCAGGCGCACCCGTCGATCGAGCAGATCGGACTTGATGCCGATTTCATAGGCATCAACGATTTCCGGTTTCAGTACCTTGTTCGTGAATGGCAATGAGGAATTCAATGCGCCCACAACATACGCTGCACTGCGAAAGCCTCGATTGTAGCTGGCGTAGCCCATCACTTCCGGCGAGAAGCGGTGGTCAAGGGCAAGGCGCCAGGTTGTACGCGGGAAGGTATCCGAATAGCGTTCTGCTATACCTCTGTTGGGCGGAGTCTGAAAAGAAAATGGGATGCCAGTAGGGCCTACGTCATGGCGAATACTGTCCACTTCACGCTTGTCGGCTGTGTAGCGCAGGCCCGTGGTCAGATTTGTCGCCGGACTCAGGCTGAACGTGCCCTGCGCAAAGGCCGCGTAGGAATCGAGTGTCTGCCTGACGTTCTGGGTGGAGTAACTGCCTGCGGGGATGAAAAAGGCAGGATTGCCCGCCGTGAACGCGGCCGTGAAAGTTTTGCTCGGCTCGTATGAGCCTTCACCGTTCATGTAGAACGCACCAACGACCCACTGGAACGGACCGTCATTGGTGGAGAGCAGCTGGATTTCCTGTGTGAACTGCCTGGAAAATTCGGCAATGTCGATCACATAGCCATGCGCGAAACCAGCACCGGCAAAGCTGTTTGCATTGGGAATGAATGCCCATTCGTTTTCGGTGGTGGCATCGGGATCGAACTTCACCTGGAATTCCATGTGACGATAGGCGGACAGGCTCATCAACTCCATGCCGCCGAAGTCATGGCGGATCTCCAGACTGCCGCCATACTGATCGACCTCCATTGCAGGATCGACATCCGCAGTGATATCCCGCTCGCCGCCCGTCATGAAGTTGCCGACCACGTTTCTTCCCAGATAACGGAAGGCAGGGTTGGCTGACTCGACATGCGACACATCGCTCGACAGCGTTACTGTGGTGTTCTCACCGGGTTCCCAGAGCAGTTTTGCACGGCCACTCCAGGACTTCTGATTCAGTATCTCGTTGCCGGTACGGGTGTTGACGCCAAAACCGTCCTGGCGATCTTCGTACTTGAAGACCACGCTGGCGGCAAGGCTGTCACTCAGGCCACCGGTCAGATAGGCGCTGCTGCCATAAGTGCCGTAGTTGCCAACCGTAGCCTGCAAATCTCCCTTGAAATCGTGACTTGGTTTCTTGGTGGTGATCTGGATCAGACCACCCGTCGCGTTGCGGCCGAACAGGGTGCCTTGCGGCCCTTTCAGCACCGCCACTTGTTCAATGTCGCTGAGACTGGTGAGCGCGCCGATGGATGAGCCGATATACACACCATCGATATACGTGGCGACCGGATTTTCAACGCCCGGTCCTTGTCCGGTCGATCCTACGCCGCGAATGCGTGGCAGGCCCAGGCCAGCGATTGCTGTACTGAAGTTGAGGCTGGGCGCCACTGCTTTGAGATCCGAGGTGTCTGCGATGCCGATCTTTGCCAGCGTATCCGCCGACAGGGCAGTCACGGCAATCGGTACATCCTGAAGGCGCTCTGCCCGGCGCTGAGCAGTAACCACAATTTCTTCAAGGGTCAGCCCCGGGTTCTGCGTGGTTTGTGCGTTCACTCCGGTAGCGGAAGTCAAATTCAAGACGCTTATTGCCGCGACGGTACTCGCTCGTATGCCCCAGCTGCCAAATCGATTTGCTCGCAGGTTATTCACGGTTAATCCCCCTCTGTCTGGTCTTATGTTGACTAATGTAAACACTGATTACATTTGATTCTGCACCTGTGTTTCGTTAATAGCAAGAGCCGGTGTGGGCCTTGGTGCGACTTACGGACTCATCAAGGGACGGCCTGGGTTCTTTCTGAATTGATACAGCGCCAATCACAATTGTTTATGCGCAGTGATTGCACTGGCGTGTTGTCTTCAGCGGAATGAGCGTCTATTACTCAGGGACAGTTGGTGTTAGGTTTCTTCCATGAAATCAACCAAGAAAGTGCGCTCATACCATCATGGCGACCTTAGACGTGCCCTTATCCACGCAGCACGAGAAATCCTGGAGACAGAGGGATTGGAAGCTCTCTCCTTACGAGCGGCTGCTCGCAAGGCTGGCGTTAGCCCCGGAGCTCCTTACAAACACTTCGCGGAAAAATTCGAACTCATGAGAGCTGTCGCCGATGAAGGATTCTCGGAACTGGCCGACGAGATGCGACAAACCTATGACGCTACAAAACCCGGCAGCGAACGCGTTATCGCACTAGGCACTGTGTACTCAGCGTTCGCCCTGCGACGCCGAGCTTTGTACAGAGTAATGATTGATGCCACGCGTGGCCGTGAGTATTTGCCTGTAACTGGGGATGGACAGGCCGATATCACACATCTGATGCAACAGAGCATTGCTGAGCTGTGTCCTCCGGACACAAGCGAGGAAGATATCCTCCTGGCAGGCATCGCCGCCTGGTCGGCGCTTCACGGGATAGTTGACCTTTACTCATTTCGTACTGTGGAAGCAGTACGCAATCGCCTGGGAAGTGAGCAAGCCTTCCTGCGCGCTATCCTGGCTCACTTGGGTGTATTCGCTGGCCGTTCGGCTTAGTTACTGGCAAGAGAGCTGGGTGCATTCACGTCGAATGACAAAGCGAAGTTGGTTGGTGCTGGGACAACTCAGCCACAGTCCTTGACAAACAAGTCTGGGCAACGCGCGTAAGCTAATGAAGGTTCCCGGGTAGCGATGGAGAAGTCGACATGAGAATACACCTTGGCAGTGTTCTGGCTCTCTTCGGTGCGTTCGCAATGAATGCAGGGGCGCAGAATGCAAGCAACGTGCTCTCGGCGGCATCCACAGCGATGGGTGTCGAGAACCTTCGGTCCCTCTCGTATTCCGGCACGGCGCGCAATGGCCAGTTCGGGCAGAGCAGGAGCATCGGCAATCCGATGGGGCCGACGAGTGTCACCTCGATCACCCAGTACACGCGCACGATCAACTTCGAACAGGCAGGCGATGCGACGGCATTGGTTTCTCGTGCCACGGGGCCGACGATGCCGCCCACTGTGCCTGGAGTTCCGCCGCCGGCTGCGGGCGTCTTCAATCAGAACATTACTTCGCAGCAGGCGCAAACCAACTGGGTTCAGGCCTTCAACATCTGGACGACGCCGTGGGGGTTTGTGAAGGCCGCCGTCGCCAACGATGCAACTGTGCGGCGCGCGGGCAGGCAGCAGGTCGTCACTTTCTCACCGGCGAATTTTACTTCGCCTTCCGGTCAGCGCTATACGGTGACGGGTTACCTCGATGCGCAGAACCGGGTCAGCAAGGTGGAAACCCGCGTGGAGCACAATGTGGTGGGTGATCTGCCCGTCGTGTTCGAGTACTCGAACTACCAGAGCATGAATGGCGTACAGGTGCCGACACGAATTGTGCAGACGCAGGCGGGCATGCGGACCTTCGAGGCGAATATCACTTCAGCCACCCCGAACCCGCCGAATCTGGCAGAGCTGTTGACCGCACCGGCGGCGCAAGGGCCTGGCGGTGGCCAGCAACCGCCGCCCGGACCGCCGAGCGTTGATCGACTGGGCGAAGGTGTATTCAGGATTGGTGGCAACTACACCGCCTTGGCCATCGACATGGGCGACCACATCTTGGTGGTTGAGAGCGGACAGAGCGACGCGCGCGGTCTGGCGGTCATGGCAGCCGCCAAGCAGGCGATTCCCGGCAAGTCGATCCGGTTCGTGGTGAACTCGCATCCGCATTTCGACCACGCCAGCGGACTCGCGGCAGCGGTCGCCGAAGGCGCCACCATCTTGACCCATCGCAACAACGAACCCGTGCTGGAGAAGCTGCTGGCGGGTCCTCGCACGCTGGGTGGCGATAGCCTTTCGAAGGTAACGAACCGGCGTCGCAACGTCGTGCAGGGCGTAGGTGATCGTGACGTGCGGCGCGGCGCAAACGGCAAGGTGGTCGAGCTGCACCGAATTCCCATCGAACACAGCGACGGCATGCTGGTTGTCTACCTGCCAGCTGAGCGGGCGCTCTACACGGCCGACCTCACCGTGATCAATCCCAATCCGGTCCAGATGGGCAGCCTTCGCGTCGCGGTCGAGACGTTCGACCGCCTCAACCTCGACTACGAGACATGGATTCCGGCGCATCCGCTCAATCCCCCCCGGTCGCTGACCCGCGCGGATGTGAGGGCGGCGGTTCGTTCCAATTAGAAAGAATCTGAATTCGTATTGATTGCCAGAGTTGAGCTACCCTTAATCTTTCCTGGCTCGGTTTATTGTCACCGGAGAAATCAAAATGAAAAATCTAGGTCTCTGTGCAGCTTGGTTCGGCGCAATGATGGTGGGCAACACGTCGGCAGCCTTGGCCGCTGATGCGGCTGCTCCGCGTCCCGAACGGATTGCACTGATCAGTCGTGCCGACGCGATGCTCGCCGCACAAACGACGATGGACGCCTGCGTCAAGCGTGGCAAACACCCGTTGGTGGTCGTGAAGGATGCGAGAGGGTATGTGTGGGCATGGATCTCCGATGATCAGACCAGCGTCGCCGCCTTGATCACGGGCAACCAGAAGGCGAACGCCGTGCTGGATTTCAAGACACCCGGTAAGGTCCTGATGGCTCGACTGGAATCGGACAAGCAGTTTGCAGCTCAACACGGCAATGACCCCCGCTACTATTTCGGTCTCGGCGCTTATCCGATCTACAAACAGGACACACTGGTCGCCGTGCTTGCGTCGGGCGGCGCCACGGGCCCCATTGACGAGGAATGTGTGCTGGAAGGACTCAAGGCGCTGCCGTGGGCATCGATCCAGCCTGTCACTGATAACAAGGCACAATAATGGGTACGTCAGTGCTCACGAAGTACGCGTAACCAGAGCTGATGAAACCGGCTTTGCGCTACGGCTACGTGGCCCAGCCGGTCACCGACTGGAGCAACTTTGTCTGAAAGACCTCGCTGCTTCGCGTAGCAGCAACTCGTGCAGCGTTTAGGAATTTGTCTGATACCGGAATTGGCAATGCCGGACGTACCGTGATAGTAGTGAAATAATTCTGTGCTGGAGAACCTGCAAAAACAAAAAACCATAACTAGAACTGCATAAGCGAAATAATCACCGAAAAAATCGCCGCATGGGGAGTTAAAGAATGAAAATTCAAACGTTTGGATCACCAGTCCTGATATTTGGTGCAGCACTTGCGTCACCGTGTTTCGGACAAGTCGAGCAGTTGGAGGAGGTCGTGATCACGGGCAGCCGGCTCGGCACCGTCAGCGGCTTCAACACGCCGACGCCGGTGACGGTGCTGCAGGCCGAAGAGCTGGAAGTATTCGCGCCGAACAACATCGCCGATGCATTGCAGGAGCTGCCGGTATTGGCGGGTAGTCTGCAGAACACCACGGGCGGCACGAATTCCGGCAACAGTGGCACGGTAGGACAGAGCATTCTTGATCTGCGCGGCATCGGCGAGAACCGCACGCTGGTGCTGCTCGACGGCCAGCGGATGGGCGTGACCAACGTTCAGAATTCGGTTGACGCCAACATCATCCCGCAAACGCTGGTGAAACGAGTCGACATCGTTACCGGCGGCGCGTCAGCATCCTATGGCTCCGACGCGGTCGCGGGTGTAGTCAACTTCATTCTCGATACCAGGTTTGAAGGGTTTAAGACCGAAGTCACCGCGGGCATTTCCGACAAGCGCGACACGGAAAATTATCATGTGACTGCCAGTTTCGGTCACCGCCTGGGTGAAGCGACCCGGATGATCGGCTCCGTGGAATGGTTTGACCAGAGCGGTGTCGGCACCAAATCATCCGGTCGTGAGTGGCGCGACAATCCCCACGCCGCCTTTGCGTCGGGCACGCAAACTATTGTGGTGCCGAATGCCAGATACTCCGATGCTTCGGATGCGGGCGTCGTTCGCAGCGTGAGCGGCTGTTCGACTGCAGCGTGCAGCAATCTGCAATGGAATCAATTCATCAACGGGCAAATTGTGCCGTTCAACCGGGGCATTGTGCCTACCGCCACCTCCCGCTTCTCAAACGGCGGAGATGGGTCGAACCCGATTACCGGCTTCATCCCGGAGGTCACCCGAAAAGCGGTGTTCATGCATCTGGAGCACGACTTCAGCCCGGGCTTGACGCTGTGGGGCCAAGGTTCGTTCAACGACTCCGATACCTTGCTCGACTCGGCAATCGTGGTGCCCATTAACACGGACAACTACACGATATACGAAGGCAATCCGTATCTGCCCGCTGCAGTTGCCGCTATCTTTGCCGCCGATGCGGGCGCCCCCGGCGCTGCAGGCTCGGAGTCTTTCGGCTTTTCCCGCGCCTTTTACAATGGCCTTGACCATGTGATGCTCAAAGGCGGTACCGAGACCTTGCGCATTGCTCTGGGCGCGAAGGGAACCTTCGGCAATAACTGGTCGTGGGACGCCACGGGTTCCAGGCAGGATTCTCATCAGGACCTGGATTTGCACAACGTCATCGTGCGTAACCTGTTCGCGGCGGCTGACGTGGTGACTCATCCCGTAACCAACCAGCCTGTGTGCCGTTCGCAGTGGTACAACGCCGCCGGCACGTTTGTCCCTGCCGGCACGGGATTCGATCCGGGTTGCGTGCCGATGGATTTGTTCAGTAACCAGGAAGCGTCGCGAGCCGCCAACAACTATGTCATGGGCGACAATACCGCCGCCATCGACATCGTGCAGGACGCACTGGATGCAAATCTGCGCGGCAACCTGGGTGATAACTTTAACCTGGGCGCAGGTCCCATCAGCTTCGCGCTCGGCGCGAGTCATCGCCGTGTAGAGGCCGAGCGCAAAGTCGATGCACGCTCGTCCGGCTTTATCAGTGCCACCAACTTGCGCGGCATGCCCACCCGGTTCAACAACCGCATCGGCGAATACTGGTACTACAACCCGCAGCCATTGAAGGGCGAGGTCAAGGTGACCGAGGGTTATGCCGAAATCGGCGTGCCGCTGCTAGCCAACAAGCCGGCCGTACAAGCGCTGGATCTGAACCTGGCCGGACGCAGCACGGACTACAGCCAGAGCGGCGTCAGCAACACCTGGAAAGCGGGCTTGAACTGGACGGTGAACGACAGCGTGCGTTTACGCGGAACGCTTTCCAGCGACATCCGCGCGCCTTCGTTGCTTGAGCTGTTCGATCCCGGTTCGGTGGTCATCGGCCGCTCGAGCTTCCCGTCAACAACCAACGCTCAATTCCAGTCGCTGGGCAGCAATGTCGCCCGCGGCAATCCGGACTTGAGTCCCGAAGAGGCCGAAACGACGACCTTCGGCATCGTGCTTAAACCTGCCTTCGTGCCAGGGCTGCAAATTTCGGTCGACTACTACCACATTGATATTTCCAACGCGATCAGCGCCATCGGCGCACAGCAAGTGGTTGATTTGTGCGCGTCCGGTGACATCCTGTACTGCCCACGGATCGTGGTGAATGGCATGCCGCTGGTCAATTCAACTGCGGGCGTCCGAGCGTCGGATGTCGTCGACGTCTACACGTCAGGCGTCAATATTAGAAAGGAGAACTACGAAGGTATCGACTTCGAAATCGCTTATAGCGCCAATCTTGGTCCAGGTACGTTCACCACCCGACTGCTCGGTTATCAGCTGCGCGACTATGACAACGGGAATATCGCAGTGGCCTGCACAGCCGGCCTAGTCGGCAGCATTTCGGGCAGCGGCGGCTGCGGCGTGCATCCGGAATGGATCGCCCAAGCCAATTTCGGTTATAGCTGGAACAACTTTGGTGTGAATTGGCGGCAACGCTACATTGATTCCGGCAAGGTCAATCCCGCCTGGACGGAGGGCGTGCAAATCAACATCAACAATGTTCCAAGCGTGACGTACACCGACCTGAACTTCGGCTACGACATTGAGAATCTGTTCGGCGGCAAAGGCAAAGTATTTCTCAATGTCACCAATGCCTTCGATGAGACCCCGCCGGTAGCGACGGCCGGTGGCACAACGTTCGCGACAACGACCGCCAATGGACTTTACGATGTGATCGGCCGCCGTTACCTGATGGGGATACAGGCATCGTTCTGATACGACTGAAAGACGGGGACATCCCGAAAACTTTAATGTGAGATTTCGCGGCTAGTGAGCTGCACCAGGGGAATTTCGATGCATACGTCCAGATTACTGGCGGCCGTAGTGGTCGCACTGCTGTCTGCCCAGACCCAGCCAACCTTCGCGCACCACTCGTACGCGATGTTCGACATGACCAAGAGTGTGACGCTGGAAGGCACGATCAAGGAGGTGCAGTGGACCAACCCGCACATCTGGGTCCAGATACTGGCGCCAGACCCCTCCACCGGCCAGGAAGTGGAATGGTCCATCGAAGGCGCCGGCGCGACCATGCTGACCCGGAATGGCTGGAGTCGCGGCCTGGTCAAGCCGGGGGACAAGGCGGTCATGGTGGTCCATCCCGTCAAGGCTGGCGGCAAAGGCAATAGCGGCTCACTGGGATCACTGACGGTGAACGGCCAGCGAATTTTTGGCGGCAGGAATCCGGCTCAGCCTGCGGAGGCAAAGTAATGGCTCCCTCAAGACCAGTTCGATATCTGCTTGTCAGCGCAATTGCGACGGCAATTGCCTGCCTGACGTACGCACCGGTGTTCGCGCAATCACCTGCATCCGCGGCCACGCATCCTGTGGGTCCGGGCAGCCTGAACGGCAAATGGAACACGTTAGGCTACAAGGGCTCGGCGCAAAACAGAGCCCGTGACCGGGTACACAGGACGATCGACGGCAAATGGCCGCCACTGTTGCCCGCAGCGGCGGAATTGCTGGAGCAGCGACTCAAGGCGGCAGATGAAGGCAAGCCCTTCCCCACCACGCTGCATGAATGCCTTCCCGGTGGCGTGCCCGAAATGATTTTCGGTTCTCCGTATCTGATGCAGTTCATCGAATCTCCGGGACAGGTCACCATCCTGCACGAGATGTTCACCCTCTTCCGTGTGATTTACATGGATCGTCAGCATCCGGCCGAGCCAGACCCGACTTACATGGGCCATTCCATCGGCCGCTGGCAGGGCGACACATTGATCGTTGACACGGTGGGACTGACAGATCGCACCAGTATCGACGAGGCCGGCATGCCGCACAGCGAGGCCCTGCATGTCATCGAGCGATATCGCCGTGTTGATAACAACACACTGGAGATCATCGTCACCCTGGATGATCCCAAGACATTCTCGCAGCCATGGGATGTAAAAGTGACTTACAAGGCGGCCGCGCCGGACACGCAGTACATCGAGTACGTCTGCGAAAACAACCGTAGCGCAGAGCACTGACCATTCAACTTGGGCTCTGACAAGTGAATCAAGCAGCGAGCAGGTATCAACACCTGCTCGCTGCAACATCATCTACCGTGTCATCAGTGCGCCAGCGGATCAGGCCGTACCTGGAAATGCACTGCCAGCGGCTTCGATCCCTTGCCGGTTTCCACATGCTGCGGCGTACGCGAGCCGCTGCTTGACCACAGGCCACGGCCCTTCCAGCCGGCGTTGGCATCGTCGATGCGTCCATCCACACCCTTGGCATAGAAGCCCAGCGGATAGGGCACGGTCAGCGTGACCATCTCACCCTTGACCAACAGATGTAATCCATCCATCAGGTTGCCGGTGACCACCGGCACGTTGGCGCCGAGGCCGACTGTGTTGTGCTGGTCGACCCAGGTGTAGTAACTCGACTCCACACTGAAGCCGGGGTGATTGCTGAAGGCCGGGCCGGGCAATGGATGCAGCGTCCAGCCTTCGGGGCATTGGCCACCCATGGCCTTGGGACCATTCAACGCACCTTTGCACTTGCGGCGATCAAATTCACCCAGATGACCGCTGCCCAGCGACACCCACATGACGCCGTTGCGATCGATGTCCGCACCGCGTGGCGCGAAGCCCGGTGACGGGATGTCGTAGATTTCGGTGAGCGCAGTTTCCGGCGGATTGCTGCCGGGATCGACGCGAAGGATCGAACCGGGATGGAAGTTCTGGATCGACCGTGCCCCAGATCGTTCCGTCCACCGGATTGACCGACACCGAGTAGTTGGCCTGCGGCAGACGCTTGTCGAGTTTGGGGTTCAACGGTTTGTCGGGTTCGACATAGGCATCGCGTTTGCCATTGCCGTTGGTGTCGACGATCAGCGCGGTCCAGCCCTGTGCCTTCTGCGACATCGCCGGTTTCTTCCCAGATCTTGCGATTGAACCAGCCCAGCACCTGACCGCCACCGCTGGTCCATGCGGTGTTGGTGCCATCTTCACTGAAGGACAGGTGATGCGTGCCGTAGCAGGTGTCGATGTAGGTGTACTTGCCGGTGTCGGGTTCGTACACGGTGATCTGACGCGAGTTGCGTTCCAGCGGGAACAGCTTGGCGGAAGGATGGTTAGAGCCCTTGAGGCAGAAGTCCGGGTTCTCTTCCTTGCGGAAGCGCGCCGTGTACCAGACGCGACCTTTTTCATCCAGCATCGGGTTGTGGTTGTTGGTCTTGCTGTTCCAGATCTTTTCATCGCCCCAGTACGGCGACGGCGCTGCATTGGACAGGCGATCGTATTCGCTGGGGGTGTCGGCATCGCGCACCGGCGCCTTGAAGATGGTGGCGACGTTCTTCACGGGATCGAGAATCGGATAATCGTCGGTGCTCAGTTCCGGCGAGCCGTACAGCGGACCGTAGGGATTGACGGTGGGATTGCGCCGGTCGGTGGAAATCAGATCGTGCATGTAGGCCGTTGGGCTGGACCAGTCCCGGACGGTGATGACCGCGTTGCGTTCGATGCCCGTGGGACGTTCGGGCTTGGTAGCGGGCGTTTCACCGGCAGCAACACGGTCTGTCCACTCCGCCAGGTACTTGATGGGCACCATGCCCGCGCGACCGGCGGTCCAGCGCATCATGTCGGCGCCTGCCTGACCGGACTGGATGCGGCGCAACCAGGCTTCCTTGGAATCGGCGAAGGTGCCCAGCTCTTTGGGCAAGGTGCGGGTGGCAAGGCCACCGAGCTGGTGACAGCCCACGCAGGCCTGGTTCTTGACGATCCCCAGGTACTGGTCAACGCCGCCCGGCAGAATCTCGGCGGAGAGCTCGCTGGCTTCCGGAATTTTCATCATGGCGTACCAGTGCGCAGCCGGATAAATCTTCGCTGCCGTGGCTTCGTCCGGTGCGACGGTCGAAGTAATGTTCACCCGTTCGCCCGGTTTCGTTGCCGTCTTTGCAGAATCCGCCAGACCATAGCCGCGTACCCAGACCTGGTAGCTGGCAGCGGGCAGATCGGGAATCACGTAGCGACCGGCGTCGTCGGTGACCACACTGCGAATGAACTTGGTGGGCAAGCCTTCTGCTTCTGCGATGACCCACACGCCTGCCTCCGGACCGGTGCTGCTGGTGACAACGCCAGCGATATCGTCGGCGTCGATCTGAATGGAGTCGGCCGGATTTTTGGAGCACGCGGCCAGGGCAGCGACGACACTGATCGACAAGAGGTTGCGTGCCGTGAGCACTGAGCGACGATTGTTGTGCATACGAATTTTCATTTGTTGTTCCCCATAAAAACTGTCATTGACTGTATCCCCCGCCAAGTAAGTCACGGTCAAACATCGCGAAACATTGGTCGGGAACCATTACTCATTTACTACTTCCCTGATGTTGTGCACAGACGATGACAAGGCTCGCATGCAGCGGATCTTGTCTAGTCCACCATGTCAAACAGCGCACACCATCCATCCTCAGTAACCTCGCCCTCCATCACTTTGCAGCCATCCGGTTTCAGGAAGAGTGAACATATTGCACAGGACTGAATACCCTTGGGTTGATCCTGGTATCGAGCCGCATCCTTGGTGACTTTGACAACGGTCTCGTCCGGTTTTTCGGAAGCCAGTGTACGACCGGCCCAAAGGCCGGCCGCACACAGGATCGTACCGGTTACGTGACGCCGGCTTGACATCAGGTGAAAACGGAATGGTCGATCGGCCCGGCAACATAGCCGTAGCGGAGGTTGCTCGGCTGCCGCCCCTGACGTTCGTACTCAGCCTTCATGGCAGCCAGTTTGTCGCTGCGCATCTGGCTCTCGGCAACAGCCTGGTTGATCCCGTAAAGCCTGGCGTTATTGCCGCCGAAAATGGCTCTCTTGATCGCACCATCCGCCGCGCCCAAGGGCTTGAAGCCGATACTTCTTCTGCATGTCTTCGGGAATTTCCAGCCGGCGCAAGCCTTCAATCTGCCACTGTGGCGAGCCGGTCCAGACTGCGTCCGTACCCCAGCACACCCGGTCCACACCCATGCCTTTGATCAGGCTTCCCATGATCGCCGCAACGATACGGGGTTGCGACACCACGGTCATGGCAAAGATCTGGCCGGTGTCTGCATAGACATTGTTGACGCCGTATTTTGCAGGAATTTCGGCCAGGTCACTGACCCATGAAAGGCGTCCGGTTTTATCCCATTCCTCGTCAGCAAAAGCGGGATCGCCACCCACGTGACGATAACCAGCGTGGTAGATGATGAAGTTCAACTGCGGCCAGTCTTTCGCCGCCTTGCCTACATCGCTGACATCCACGAAGGGTCGAAGTTTCGGGAACTGCGTGTCCAGAGGCGTCGCAAACAGTCCTTTGTGAATGCACACATTCTTGATGCCCGCCTTTACAAATTTCTCATAGGCCTTGTACGTGGTTTTTTCGTCGTCCATCCGCCACGGATAATTGCTTTTGTCCTTATGGGTATTGTCGCCAATTGTGTACCCCTTCATGGCATCCGGTTTGAGTTCGAGAGCAGCGTCCACCGCTTCCAGCCAACCGGGCTGCCCGGGCGTAAATATGGCGTGGGCGTACAACCGCTTGGAGCCGAACCGCTGGTTGACAGTGGTCCGCGCATCCGCCATCTGCTGATTGGTGAGGAACCAGTCCTCAACGATGTCCGATGGCGCCGAAGATATCTGCGCAATCTTGGTATCCGAATCGAGGAAGACCTCTTTGACGTAGTTTTCAAACTTGAGGTCTGCAAGGGATTGTTCCTTGCCGGACAGGGTGCTGTTCCAGCCTGCCTTGCCCACTGCGTTACGCATGGCGACGAAACTGGTCAGGCGCGTATCATCGCGCAGAAAATGGGTGTGCATGTCGACAATGAACTGATCCTTGAGCGCATTGGCGCGCGCATCAGCCATTTCGGGCGTTGCTGCTTCAGCAATGTTGGCGTCGAATAGCACACCAAAGGTCTCGTTAAGCGCAACGTAGGCCGCTGCCATACCCGCGGCTGACTGGAAAAACTGCCGGCGTGACACGCCCTGACGCCGTGCCTGCTCATCACCCAATGCCAGCAGGCGAGCTTCCAGTTCGCGCTGCTTGGGCGTTTGTGGCGTCGGAAAATACTCGTCACTCGACACGCTTTGTGTCGGGATTGGCATGAAATGGGGCATGTCCTCTGCTGGGGTCAACTTGGCGCGATCATCGTCACTAAGAAATTTCATTGCTTCATCCCCCTAAAATTACGACGGCTTTGCTAGACATACTGATCTTATCCCAGACAATCGGACTTTGTGTAAGGCACTTTTGCATGTGCCTTCTCGAACTGCCCCAACATGAGAACTGTTGGACGTTGAATGCACGCAGAGTCATGTGTCCATCGTCGCGCGGCACTGGTCTGGAACCATTACTCATTCACTCACATGATGTCATGCATACGCGATCCAGCGTCCGCAGATGATCACACTCACCCAGGTGACAATTGAAATCCCCGCCATCAACCGTGCGCTGGTGGGCGCAGGACGGCCGACATCCCACGCTGACACCTGGGCATATGGACCGAGATGGAACAGCGCGGCGTTGATGCCCGCAAGGCCGATCAACCCGAGCTTGAGGAAAAATGCAGAATTGCCGACCAGATCTGCGGCATGCGCAACAAACAAGAGCGCACCGGATACGGCGACCACCAGAAACGCAAGCACCGTCCACGGCAGGGCGTGGCGCGCCAGTTGCTGTAACGAAATATGGCGTGAAGCACCAAGGATACGCAGGTCCACCACCACGACCGAGCCAAACAGCAGTGCCAACCCGACCAGGTGCACCGATTCCACAACCGGATAGGCCAGAGGATCGCTGCGCAGGAACACGGCCAGCGGCCACTGGTGGATGGTCTGGCCGAATTCCATGCAGGATCAGCGCAGCTCAGTGCTCTTGCCGCCGACGATGATGCGTTCGACGCGCATCTCACCCGGCTTGGCGGTACTTGGATAGCCAACCACGGTGACGGTCGCTCCGACCTTGACCATTTCACTGTTCAGGCCGCGCGACTCCATACGCGTGATTGGCGCCAGCCAGGCGAACCAGGTCTTGTCAGCGGTCTTGACCTTGATGGTGGCGTGTGGATTCTCATACTTCGATTCGATGACGGTACCGGTGAGATTCAGCACTTCCTTGTCGTTGTACTCGGTCCAGCCGTGATGGGCGAATGCGGCTGGCAGTCCCAGCGCAGCAACAAGGGCGGCAAATACGATGGATGGCTTGCGTATTGACATGGCAGCTCCTGGTCAGGGTTATACGACAAGAAAACGGTTGCTCGCGTCACGAGGCCGTGCGGCGGGCACCACCGATTAAAGTAGCGTAGCAAGTCGGCTTCAGCGTGGGGAGTCTCTACCGAGCGATGATTTGCCAAGAAATGACAGCGATGGAAGCAGACGTCTGCGTTATCGATTTGCAGAATAATGAGCACAGATTCAATGCCTGTAGTCGCTTCATTGCGTTTCACGTGTTTGCACAAAGTGGCCGAGCCTTGGCTGGTGAATGGCGGTGTATCAAGGGATGTTGTGTAACCTGAATCGACCGCATGTGATTAGAATGGATCCCGCCCGCACTACCCTGCCACGCAAACGAGTGCACTCTGTAATGAGTCCGACCGCAAAGCACTTCTGCTGGATTGCTGGCCTGCTGTGCGCGTTCGCTTTCAGTCAGGCCGACCCACGGCGCGCGAAGGAAATCAGCACTCCTGAAGCCGAGTTTCACATTGCGCGGGTCAAGTATGCAGCGACTGGCGGTGGCGGCTCTCGCGGCTACTTCCAGCCGTATTGGGCGATTGACTATCCGCTCGCTGAAGAACACTTCACGTCGGCCTTGCGCAGGCTGACCCGCGTTTCGGTGGTAACGGACAGTGTCCAGCTGACGCTCAGCGATGCGCGCCTCTTCAATTATCCGTTTCTGTTGCTGCAGCAGCCCGGCAAGGGACATTGGCGTCCCACGGAGCAGGATGCCACCAACCTCAGAGAGTATCTGCTGCGCGGTGGTTTTCTGCTGGTTGATGATTTTCACGGCGACTATGAATGGGCCGTTTTCCAGACCGCCATGCAAACGGTGTTTCCGGATCGCCCGATCGTGGACATTCCGCCTGACGATGTGTTGATGAACATTGTGTTCACCACTGATCAAAACATTCCGCTTCCCGGAAAACGACACCTGGGTCGGGGACGTGACGGCGAGGTCGCCCCGTACATGGAAGGTCCACCACGCTGGCGAGGTGTGTACGATGACAATGGCCGGGTGATGGTCGCCATCAATTTCAATAGCGACATGGGCGATGCCTGGGAGCATGAAGATGATCCCTACTATCCGCTGCCCATGACGACCGCGGCGCATCAGAGGGGAATCAACTATGTCATCTACACGATGACGCGTTAGGGAACTGCGGACTTGTCAGCACGTCTGCTCAAGGTGGTGGCTGGGTTATTAGATATCGGCCCGAAGCGGTCGGTCGCGTCTCGGTTCCAATTCTTCTGATACCAGCCGTTCAGTTGCGGGCGCGCTCTCTGGTCAGTATAATAATTATACCTTTGTTATACCGACGGTTGGCGGCATCTGGCGTATATGGATTTCAAAATACGACCCCAACAAAAGCGCCGAGAACAAGCGAAAGCACGGCATTGACTTCGAAGAGGCGCAAGCGCTTTGGGCGGACTTCGCGTTGGTAGAAATTCCGGCGCGTGTTGCTGATGAGCCGCGTTGGGTGATGATTGGCAAGATTCGACAGAAACACTGGTCCGCAGTAGTCACCCGTCGTGGCGATAACGTGCGAATAATTTCTGTGAGGCGATCGCGAGAGGAGGAGGTGGAAATTTATGAAAGCCAAGATATTTGATCGGAAGTTTGATTCCGGTGCGAAAATTACAGATCAACTTGATCTTAGTAAGGCTCGACGTGGTGGTATCGATGCGAAGCGAGTCAACGTAGATTTTCCTGCCTGGATGGTAGATTCCCTTGATCGCGAAGCGCGTCGTATGGGAGTCACACGGCAGTCGCTTATCAAGCTATGGCTTGCTGATAAGTTGGGTCACCCCGCTGTGATCGGGAAACGTTAGTGCGTGGCGAAAGGTAGCGGACAGATTAGCTAGAAATTTACGCTATCGACCCGGAGCGGACGTTGGTACTGCAACCAAATAATTGGCTTAAGCTTAAGTCCGTTCTCATACCGATCACGCGCTCTTTTTGTCTGTCTTTTGCCTTGGTGGTTTGTTGAGACGTTTAAGCATCTCGCCACCTCTGGCCACGGTATCCTTATCCGATGTTTTTGCCAAACTTCGATATACCCTTGAAGCCTGTTGAAAACACAAATTGATCTGCTTGTCGTCAATTTTCGCAATGTCTATATCTAGCAACAATTGTGATCTTGGTTGTCGACAGCTGGTTAACGCGCGCGCCAGAAGAGCCAGAACATAAAATTTTAGATTCTTTTGGTCTGCACGATCAATTTCTTTATTCGCCAAGAAATCCTCGACGCGACGCAGAAGTTGAACGCAAGTCAAGTATGCGGGCAGGTCTAGAGCGCTTTCCCCAAAAACTAGTTCATACTTGTTGTCGTCCTTAAAATAGTTGCCTGGTCGAGCCCTCGCGTCGTCTGGTCTCTGTAGAACGATTGATACAACCGCTTGAGCAACCGTATTAACGCTTACAATTTTTGCTGCTGCCTTCCCTTGGTCTCGCCAAAACCCTTTGCGACGATCATAGTAAAAATCCACTTTCTTGAACAATTCTTCCATATTTCGATGTATTTGATCCGTCATTCTCAACGACGCTCCGGACATCTTGGTTTGACTGTTCGTTGATTTGATAATCAAGTCCTGTACTGCTGAATCAGCAATTTGAATGACGCGAACAAGTACCGAACGAGTGTCTTTCTCTTTCCGCAAATTAGCCGCGAAATAGGCGAATATTTCCCGGGATGTTTGCAGCCCATTTACAATCTGAGGATCTTCAATACTTAGTCCGCGCGATCCGGCGGGGGTAACTCTACTACCGAGGATGGTGATCCCATTGTTGAGTAGCCAAAAGTTCGCATTGACGTTGGCATTCCCCAGGGAGTCTTTTATTTGCTTGTTTACCGGATAATCTGACTGATACCCACGAACGTTAGATTCAAAGATGCGCTCTGCCAGAACTCCCGGTTCATCTTGCAGAAACTCCGCAAAATCCTTTAGATGCACAAGACATACATATGAATCATCTTGCGTTGTCATTGGGTTCTCGCTTAAAACGAGATTCTTGCTCTTAGGTGGCCGTCGCTGAACTTGCTCCCAAAGCTGCTTTGCTCCTAGAGGTGAACTTCACAAGCTGCACCAACATGCTTAGTCGTGATTGCTTTGACGCGCTTGCAGGAATCAAGGGAGTAAGAATCTGGCGAAACAGCATCACCCGTAACGTAGTAGTAGTCGATAGTTATTGTTGGGAACGACCCTGATACCTTGATATATTGTTCTTTCCACGATTTCATCAGCTGTACAAGTGTAGGGTTGTATCGCTGGCCGAATCCGTCGGCTGGCTTAGCCAAATCGAAAAAATCGTCGGCTAAATTTATCCATTTTTCGATTTCTGTGGGCTTGAAGCCGCCGCTCTGTTTTGCCTGTAGAAAAATCAATCGGATTTTACTAACGCTCTTTGGATCGAGCACAGTACTGTCATCGACTAGCTGTCGCTGATTGACGATGAAATAGACTGCATCAGCTCCACCATCACCGCCTCCTTCCGTGAAGCCGTCTCGGATTTCAACGTCATCTAGATCATACGGTTTTACAAATTGCTCAACACAGTAATAAAGCCATGGTTTGCCGCCCTTGAGATCTGCGACTCTGGAGCGCCATCCTTCAAAATTTGCCCTTACGACAATAGAATCATTGGTTTCCATCTTTTGTCTTCCACACGTATCGGAGGCAGAAGAATAACACTCGAACCGTTCAGCACGACCACATTCGGGAGCAACTGAACGTCCGCATTGGGTCAAACTCGGCTATCCGAACGACCAGCACTAAAAACACGGCCGCATCCTTAACGGCATGACTATGCCCATATAGAGCAGCAGAACTATCCCCATCTATTAACCGGCTGACAAATAGCGCTGTTTTCCGTTCGTGGTGATCGTGAGCATGTCGAACGATCGAACCACTCTGTTTCAGCGATAAGAACCCTTCGACGGGCTCAGGGCGAACGATCCATTTGTCCGCCGGTTTAATAACTAAACTGACCGACACAGTTTTTCAACGTGGCATGGATCGCATCGATGCGGCACCACCGGCGATCGGGATGCGCTCGCCCGTGTCTTTCAGCGTTCCGCCATTGACGGCATAGATCGCGATCTGTTTCTCCACGTAAAACTGCACCAGCACCGTTTTGCTGTCGGCACTGAACACGATGCCTTGCGCAGCTTCGCCACCCGGCAGGTCGGCTGTCTTGATAGCTTCACCGTTGCGGATTTCGAACAGCAAAACGCGTCCACGTGATTTGCGTCCCGGGTTGTCGGGCAACAGGTTGGAGCCATCCATCGCCTGCACCGCGATCCATCGGCCGTCCGGAGAAAGAGCGACACCTTCGGGCACGGAGGGCACCGTGACATGCTGGACGGCGCGGAACGGACGACGCGATCACATCAATCAAGGTGAAGGTATCGGCATCGGCGTAGAGACGCCCGGGATTTACCAATCCAGCCAGGCCGACATTACCGACCACGGCCCATTTGCCGTCGCTGGAAACATCAATCGAGTACGGGCCAATTCCGGTGGTGACACGATCGCGTGTCGTGCTCACTTTTCCGTCCAGCACATCAAGCACCACCACGCCCTGCTCGTCGCGCAGCGCAACCAGTGCGGCCTTGCCATCATGCGTGAAGCTCACACCGGCGAGTCGCTTGTCGGCGATCTTTATCTGGTCTTTCAAACTTACTTTGTTGCCGTCGATGCCAAGCACAGCGACCGTGCCACTGGCGGTGGCTGCGAGCAGCAGCGTTCCCTCGCGGTTGATGGCGAGACCCTGCGGATGTGCGCCAATGTCGATCTTTTCGATGACATGCGGTGAGTTGGCCGCGAGATCTACGATCTGCAGAAAGTTTTCGAGCACCACCTTCTGCTCCGTCCGGTCGTACCGGTTCGGCGCTGAAACAATGGCAAGCTGTCCATTCGGCGTGATGGCAACTGCTTGCGGTGGCCCGGCGAGCGTGTGCTGGACTTCGATCGTTGCCTTCACCCTGGCTGGAAAGCGGGAGGCGTCGATCAATGTCAGCGTGTCAGGACCGACGCCCTCGGGATAGGTGTCTTTGCCCATTACACGGACATACTTGGCATCGTTGGCAGAGACGATCAGGTCAGCCGCGCTGGCCGAGGTCGTTATTTGCGTCACGGCGACTGCTCCAAATGCGAGTGTTATTGCTCGAGCCAGACGGCCGGCTTGTGCCTGCTTCATGACTTGATTCCTGCTCAGGTATTGAGAGCGGCGCGTCTGGTCACAGCCGGATTGACGACGTTCTGTGGTCTGCCTTCAAACGCGGCGACGATGTTATCCACTGCCAGTTGGGCCATCGCATAACGTGTCTCGTGCGTAGCCGAGCCAATGTGTGGCAATGCGACCACATTCTTCATCGCGAGCAAGGGTGAATCCGCTGCCAACGGCTCTTTTTCAAACACGTCCAGGCCCGCCGCATGGATGTGGCCATTGCGTAGTGCTTCGATCAGCGCTGCTTCATCAACGGTAGCGCCGCGGCCGCCGTTAATGAAAATACCACTCCGCTTCATCTGTGCGAATTGGCTGGCGCCGATCAGCTTGCTGGTTTCGGACAGTCAGCGGCAGCGTGTTGCAAACGAAATCCGACTGCGCCAGCAATTCATCAAGCGATACCTTGCGTGCCTGCAACTCCGCTTCTGCTGTGGGCACCGGATTACGGTTGTAGTACAGGATGTTCATGCCGAAACCCAACTTGCCACGACGCGCCACCGCCTGACCGATGCGACCCATGCCGAGGATGCCCAGCGTCTTGCCATGCACGTTCACACCGTACTCAGCAGGACCGATGCTGTGTTGCCATTGCCCTGCTTTGACCCATCTCAGCCAGTTCGACTACACGCCGCGCGCTGGCCAGCATCAGCGCGAAGATGGTATCGGCAGTCGTCTCGGTGAGTACATGCGGTGTGTGCGAGAGGATGATGCCGCGCTCGGTCAGATAATCGACATCGAAGTTGTCATACCCCACCGAGACCGTGGAGATTGCCAACATATCGCGCGCCGGCTCCAGTAACGCCCTGCCAATCGTCACATTGGCGCCGAGCAAACCATGTGCATCACGCACGGCAGCGGCGAACGCCTCATGATTGCTGGCATCGACGTACGCGAAGTGAGTGACCTCAAAACGTTCACGCAGAAAGACCAGCAGCGGTTCTGGCAAGGGCCGGAAAACAACAAGTTTCTTCATACAGGATCTCTTCAGTTCATTCCATTTGTAGTGGCTAATTCGTGGCGGCTTGCTGCCCGGGTCGCACCAGCAAGGTCATCACCACGGCGAGCAACAGCGCTGCCCCCATCAACACGTAGGAAGCACTGGGATTGCCGGTAGTAGCGTTGAGATAACCGACCACGTAGGAGCCGACGAATGAGCCCAGCGCACCCATGCTGTTGATGAGCGCCATCGCACCGCCAGCGACGTTCTTCGGCAGCATCTCGCTGATCATCGCGAAGAACGGACCGTAAGGCGCATACATCGCGCCACCGGCAATCACCAGCAGCGTGAACGACAGCCAGAAGTTCGAAGCACCGAGCAGATACGAACCGTAGAACGCCAGTGCGCCGATCAGCAGCGAAGGCCAGATGAACGCCTTGCGGTTAAGCAGCTTGTCCGAGAAATATGCGACGGTAAGCATGGTCACCACTGCCAGCAGATAGGGCACCGAGGACAGCCAGCCGGCTTCAATGAGACCCATGTTCGAGCCTTCCTTGAGGATCGATGGCAGCCACAGCACGAAGCCATACACGCCGATGCTCCAGCAGAAGTACTGCACACACAGCAGGATTACCTTGCGTGACTTGAAGGCTTCAGCGTAGTTCTTGACCGGCTTGATGCCGACCTGCTCTTTCGCCAGTGCGTTTTCAACCGCATCTTTTTCTGCATCCGTCAGCCAGCTCGCCTGGCGCGGTTTGTCGCGCACCAGCCACCACCAGAATCCTGCCCAGATGATGGCGGGCGCGCCTTCGATAATAAACATCCAGCGCCAGCTCAAAGCTTCAACCAGGTAGCCGGACACCACTGACATCCACAGGATGGTGACGGGATTGCCGAGGATCAGGATGGTGTTGGCGCGCGAGCGTTCGCCGCGCGTGAACCAGTTGGCCAGAAAGATCAGCATCGCTGGCATCACCGCTGCTTCCACCACGCCGAGCAGGAAGCGGATGGCCAGCAGCCAGTTGGCGTTGCTGACGATGCCAGTAAGTGTGGCGCATGAGCCCCACAGGATCAGGCTCCAGAACACCAGCGTGCGTACACTTTTTCTTTGCGCGTAAATGGCCCCGGGGATCTGGAACGAAAAGTAACCGAGAAAAAATAGTGAGCCGATGAGGGCGTTCAGTTCCTTGCTGATATTGAGGTCGGCCGCCATGCCAGCCGCAGACGCGAAACCGTAGTTGGCCCGGTCCAGATAGGCGAGGCTGTACGTGATGAACACGATCGGCATCAAGTACCACCAACGACGGCTGGCGAGTCTGGTTTGTTCCACGGTGTTTCCCACTGTTGTTATCTTTATTTCAATCACGCTCTGCAGCGTCTAATTGAGTTCGAGTGGGCAAGCCATCCATATCACCCACCACCTGGATTGCAAACGCACCGATCCGGTTGCCGCGTTTGACTGCTTCGTTTACGGACAGCCCTTCCAGCATCGCGCTGATCACGCCGACTGCAAAACCATCACCTGCACCGACGGTATCCACGACATTGTTCACCGGCACGCCCGGCACAATTGCTTCCGTTGTTGTATCACGGAAATAAGCACCCTGCGGACCGAGCTTGATGACTACCAGCTTCGCGCCTTGGTCGAGATAGAAACCGGCGATGTCATGCGGCTCGGACAGGCCGGTCAGGCGTCGACCTTCGGCGAGTCCAGGCAGTACCCAATCGGCCTTGGCCGCAAGGGCGTTGATGCGCTCCACCATGACGGATTCGGAAGGCCACAGCGAGGGGCGCAGGTTGGGGTCGAAAGAGATGCTCCGGCCTGCTGCACGCATGAACTCCAGTGCATGCAGCGTGAAGTCCATAACGGTCTCCGACAAGGCCGGCGTAATGCCGGTCACGTGCATGTGGCGCGCCGCCAGAAAGTATTCGCGGTCAAAATCGACGGGCGACAAGTGGCTGGCTGCTGAGCCTTTGCGGAAATATTCGACCCGCGGATCTGCGCCGTTCTCCGCCTTGGTCTTGAGCAAGAACCCGGTCGGGAAGCGTGGATCGGCAGCAACGCGACTACAGTCCACGTGCTCGTGCGCCAGCGTATTGCGGATAAATCGGCCGAATGAATCCTCACCGAGACGACTTACCCAACCGACTTTCAGACCCAGCCGCGCCAGACCGACCGACACATTCGATTCCGCGCCGGCCATGCGTTTCACGAAATGGTCGATGCCGGCCAGATCGCCGGGCTGGTCGGCGACGAACATGGCCATGGCCTCGCCAAAAGTAACAACGTCCAACGAATGCATACAACTCCCCCGTAACAAAAGTCATTAACACGGGTGCCACTATTGACTGCAGGGCACCGACCTCTTCCGGCTCATCGCACAGCTTACCGCCTGAAACAGTCGGAACGAATAGAGCCGCGCACGCAAGATTAAAGCCAAATCGTACCCGTGGCTAAAAGTACCTCGGGCTGAGATGAAGCTCGCCAGCCGTGCGTCACTGGACTGGCTTCGGCGGGAAAGCGTGTTTATTCTTCCCATCCCCCGTTGAACCTTCTATTCTCCAGGGTCTAACAACGAACTACGTCTCGGCGTCCTGCAGTGGGCGCACCCGGAGTAAGACATGCTGAAAACCTTCAATGAATTCGACCGTCGCCCCGATCTGCTGAAGCGGTTCGACGAGCTGTTGCCGGTCTATTCGATCTCCTGCATCTTCGGCGATGTGATGTATCGCCAGAACATCATGCATTCGGCCATCAAGCCGGCTTTCAAGGCCAAGGCCGTGGGTCAGGCGATCACGGTCCAGCTCTCGGGCGGCGATCTGGTCGATCCGCTGCGGGCGCTCGAGATGGGTCAGCCCGGCGACATCATCGTTGTCGATGCCGGCGGTGACACCGAAGTGTCGGTATGCGGCGGGCTCATGGGCGGCCTGGCGAAGAACCGCGGCATCCGCGCCATGGTGGTCGATGGCGCCGGACGCGACATCGACGAACTCGAAGACATCAACTGGCCCATCTGGACGCGCGCCATCACGCCGCGCGGCACACACACGATGTTCTCGCAGCGCAAAGAGGAACTGTCGATCAACGTCCCCATCAGCTGCGGTGGCGTGGTCGTCCGGCCGGGCGACTTCATCGTGGCGGACACCATCGGTATCGCCGTGGTGCCGCTGGACCGGGCCGATGAATTTCTGACCCTCGCCAAGGAACAGGCGGAGCGTGAACAGGCTACCCGTGAATGGGTGGCGCAGGGCAAGACTATCGAAGATCTGCTGGCCAAGTTCGGCCGCATCTGACATCGATCCCTTCGCTGACAGCCGGCCGAGCATTCTATAAATAAGATTAAGGGGGATAAATTGCTTATCAAATCGGAAAAACTGAAGCGCATACAGCGGGTAGGCCTCACGCTGCTTATCATCGCCGGCCTGGTGAATTACCTGGATCGCAGTACGCTCTCGATAGCCAATTCATCCATCAGCGCCGAACTGGGACTCAGTGCGACACAGATGGGTGCGCTCCTGTCGGCGTTCTCACTCGCCTATGCTTTTTCCCAGCTGCCGATCGGAATATTGCTGGACCGCTTTGGCGCCCGCCTTGTGCTGGGACTCGGCATGTTCATCTGGTCGGTCGCGCAGCTGGCCGGCGGGTTCGTGCAATCACTGCAGCAGTTCTTTGTCGCACGCGTTGTGCTGGGAATCGGCGAGGCGCCACAATTTCCGGCGGCCGCAAAGGTATTCAGCGAATGGTTCGCGGTGCACGAGCGTGGTCGTCCAACCGGCATTTCCACCGCGTCGAGCACGGTCGCACCGGCGCTTGCGCCGCCACTGCTGACGGCATTGATGCTGACTTTTGGCTGGCGCGGCATGTTCATTGTGATGGGTGCGATTGGTATCGCCGCTTCCATCGGCTGGTATCTGCTGTATCGCGACCGTCGCGATGTGAGCCTCGAGCCTGCGGAGATTCAATATCTGACCGACAATGACGGCTCCTCGGGCGAGCAGCGTCAGGTGACGTTTGCGGAATGGCGCGGTCTGCTGAAGTCGCGTACGACATGGGGTCTGATTTTCGGCTTCATGGGCGTCATCTACATGGTCTGGCTCTACCTGACCTGGTTGCCCGCCTATCTGCAACAAGAGCGTGGCCTGACCATCGCCAAGGCGGGATGGGTCGTTGCCATCCCCTACCTGGCCGGCACACTGGGCATGGTGTCGAGCGGATTCATTGCGGACAAGTTGCTGGCGCGTGGCCTCTCGCGCATTGCCAGCCGCAAGTGGCCGATCTGCACCGGCCTCATCTTCGCCGCGCTGTTCACTATTCCGGCCGCTTACACCTCCAGTACGACGATGGCGGTGGTGTACATTTCCCTGGCGATGTACTTCATCAATCTGGCCAGCGGCGGCTCGTGGGCCCTCGTCACGGTGGCGGCGCCGAGTCGCCTGGTTGCGTCCCTCGGCAGCATGCAGAATTTCGGGGGCTACCTTGGCGGTTCAGCTGCGCCCCTTGTTACGGGTATCGTCGTCGACACCACCCATTCCTTCGTGAATGCCCTGCTGATCAGTGCTGCCATCTCGTTCGCAGGTGCACTCGTCTATCTGTTTGTAATCAAGGATCCGATTCCGGATCCGGCTAAAAGCGCTGAACAGAGCGCTGGACGGAGCTGACATGGGTCAGCCGGTGCTGTTGGCGTGCGACTGGGGCACTACCAATCTGCGCGCGTGGACACTGGACGCCGGCGGCGAGGTGGTAACGGAGAGAGAGCTCTCCCTTGGTGTATCGACGCTGGCTCCGGGCGAGGCGGGCCGACGCTTCGAGCAGGAAGTTCGTCCCGCATTGGGCGCAGCAGGATTGCCGGCCATTCTGTGTGGCATGGTGGGCTCCAACCTCGGCTGGGCACTGGCTCCTTATGCCGACTGTCCTGCGGGTTTCGCGGATCTCGCGCGCGCTGCGCTCCAGGTTGCTCCTCAGGTGCGGATCATCCCCGGCCTGCGCTGTGCTGGACTGACCGGTGCGCCGGATGTCATGCGCGGTGAGGAAACGCAGGTACTGGGCTGGCTCGCACAACATCCTGACCGGCAACAAGGACGTCACCTGATCTGTCATCCGGGTACGCATGCCAAATGGGTGGTGGTGGAAAATGGCCGCATCGTCCGCTTCGTAACGGCCATGACTGGTGAAATGTTCGCCGTTCTCAACAAACATAGTGTTCTGAAGAGCGACGCGCCCGCGAACGACGACGCTGCCTTCGAAGCGGGGCTTGCGGCGGCGGGTGACGGTAACGCCTTGCTGGCACGTTTGTTCAGCGCCCGTTCGCGCGTGGCAGGGGGCGATGCCAAGGCGGAATCCACGCCAAGCTATGTTTCAGGCCTGCTCATTGGCTCGGAAGTCGCCAGCCTGCCATCGTTGTTGAATCATGGGAATACAACAGTGAATCTCCTCGGCGATGCCGCGCTGTGCAGTCGCTACCGACATGCGTTGGAGAAAAGGAATATCAAATCCGAAACCTTCGACGGCAAGTCAGCGGCGATCGCCGGCCTGCTCGCCCTGCACCGGATGAGCTGAACATGAAACTTTATGATGCGCTGGCCGAATGCCCCATTGTCGCCATCGTCCGTGGTATCCGGCCCAGCGAGGTACTGGACCATGCCGAAACCCTGTTCGCCGCGGGCGTGCGCGGCATCGAAGTTCCTCTCAATTCGCCGCAACCGCTGGACAGCATCCGCCTGCTGGCGGAACACTGGGGTACACGAATGGTAGTGGGCGCGGGAACCGTGCTCGATGTTGGCAGCGTCGATGCGATAGCCAAGGCCGGTGGTGTGCTCATCATCTCGCCGAACACCAATCAGGCGGTCATCCGCCGTGCCGTTGAACTGGGATTGGACCCTGCGCCAGGATTTGCCACCGCCACCGAGGCATTCCAGGCGCTGGAAGCGGGCGCGCGGCATCTGAAGTTGTTTCCGGCCGTGACCTATGGCCCCGGGCACCTGAAGCAGCTGAAAGCCGTGTTGCCGGCCAGCGCCACCGTGTGGGCTGTTGGCGGTGCGGGCCCGGACAACATGGCCGATTGGTGGGCCGCTGGCGCGCGCGCGTTCGGACTCGGTGGCGAAATCTACAGAGCCGGTCAGAGCGTGGCTGACACCGCCGCCAAGGCAGCGCGCGCCGTGAGCGTGGCTCGCACGCTCACGGTACGTCCTTCAGCCTGATCGCCCGATCAGACGTTGTCGAACACGTAGACCTGGAAATTCTGGTCGAGCAGCGTATTGCCAATGCCGGGCCAGGCCTTGTCATGATCCGCGGACTTGACCCAGGCCATGCGCAGTTCTTCGGTCTCGTAGGTCAGCTGGAAGCGGTAGTTGATGGCCTTCGGCAGCACCGGTCCCTGAATGTGCTTGCTGAGCTTCAGCATCTTCAGGTCGATGTAGCCCTTGTGCTTGGTGGCGATGGGCGCAAACACCTTGTGGAAATGATCGAGCATTTCCTTTTCGCGCTTGGGATCGACCGCCAGATCGCAGTAAAGCACGATCGATTTTTTGGGTTCTGCGGCAACAGCTGCGCCACCCGCAGCCACAGTCACTCCAGCAGCTGCAGCCACCTTCATCAAGTTTCGTCTACTTAGCTTCATTTTCATTTCCCCAAGTGCGTTTGGTTTGCAGAATGCAGAGTCAAGTGCGGACGATTCTGGCCATGACTGCATGCAACACTTACGGGATGGCACAGCGCCATCCCTCCCATTTCAAGTTGCAATCAATTTCAGCGATAGACCGGCAACTGGCCTGGAACCTTCAGCGACATCTTGTAGATACTGCTGGAGGCCGTGAAGTAGGCGGTCTTGGCGTCGGCACCGCCCCACGCCACATTGGCAGCCACTTCCGGCAGGATGATCTGGCCCAGTAATTCACCCTTCGGCGAATAAATACGGAAGCCCCCTTGGCCCGACGCCCACAGGTTGCCCAGTGAGTCGACCTTCACGCCATCAGGAACACCACCGCCTGACTCCTTGCTCACGTCGGCAATGAGCTGCCGATTGGTCAGAGTGCCATCGGGCCGGACATCATATTTGTAGAACGCGGACGGCTTCTCCGAGTTTGCAATGTAGAAGGTCTTGCCGTCCGGCGAGAAAGCCAATCCGTTCGGGCGCGACAGATCCGTGATCACCGTGGTCAGCTGGCCATCCTTGTAGCGGTACACGCCATTGAACTTGAGACCGTGGCCGGGATCCTTGTCCAGATCCTTGTTGGGCGCACCCACCGGATCGAGGAAGCCGTAAGGTGGATCGGTGAAGTACAGCGCACCATCCGACGCATATACCAGGTCATTCGGGCTGTTCAGCTGTTGACCCTGATATTTTTCCAGGAACACCTTCACGTTCATCTTGTCGTCGAGCTGCACGATGCGGCGCGCACCGTGCTGCGTCATCAACAGAGTGCCGTCCTTGTTCGCGACCATGCCGTTCGAACCGCGGTAAGTACCAGCAGGAATGCTCGCCAGACCACCAGACTTGTCGAGCATCAGCTTCAACTGCCCAGTGGCAGACAGGCTGTACATCTTGTTGCCCTGGAGGTCGCTGAACCAGAGCGCGCCTTTGTGCCAGAAGGGGCCTTCGGTAAACATGAAGCCGGTGGCAACCTTTTCAATCTTCACATCCGGCGCGATCACGGCATCGAGTGCCGGCGACTTGCGAAGAATCTTGGCCGTCGGCACGGGTTGGTTGACGGCCATCGGCTCCGCAGCCTGGGCGATCGCACTGAGGAGCAGCCCGGTAACCAGACCGAGCACGGTGTTGACTGCTGCAGATTTCATTGGAACGTATCTCCCACGTTAACTATCCAGAATTATCCGATCAAAATTAGGGCAGTGCGAAAACGACATAGGTGGCCGTCGGTGCCTTGGCAGCTGCGCTGCCCGGCGCCGCCGTGGCGCCACCCCGTCGGCCAGGACTCGCCACGATCACGACATACTGCTTGCCCTTGGCTGCATAGACTGCCGGCGTAGCGGCGCCGTGACCTGGCAACTGCCCGGTCCACAGAATCTTTCCGGTGGCACTGTCGTAGGCGCGGAACTTCCGATCCATTTCCGAACCGCCGGTGAAGAGCACGCCGCTCGCGGTCAGAACCGAGCCGCCATGACTGTCGGAACCGGTATCCGTCAGCCCTTTTTCCGCCAGCTCCGTGTACTGCCCGAAAGGCACGGTCCACAGATACTTGCCGGTATTCATGTCGATGGCATTGAGCGTACCCCACGGCATGCCGTAGGCGGGGTAGCCCTCCGGGTCATTGAAATAACGGTAACCGGTAAACACATACTTGCTGGGGGGCGTGGCATTGACACGCTGTGGACCGGAGCCCGCAGGGTCTGCGCCGGTAGTCAGGTACGAGACCATGCGGGTCAGGTCGTCGGAGTCCAGCGCCGGAAAAGGCGGCATGGCGCCACGACCTTTCTGAATGACCGTTGTAATCTCTTCGGCCGACAGACGCTGCCCCACATCGACGATGGAGGGAATAGCCGGCGGCGTGCCCGCTCTCGTGGCGCCGTGACACACCATGCATTGTTGCCGATAGGTCCGTTCGCCCTGCCCGGCACGGCGGAAAGTCGCCGAATCCGCAAGGCTGCCGAGAGATGCGACATTGTTGACGTTGGCATAGAGGATTCCCTTCTCGGGATCTGACGTCATGCCGCCCCACTCCACACCGCCTTTCCAGCCCGGCATCACCATGGTCACCTTGTCGATGCTCAGTGGTGTGAACGGCTGATTGGTGCCGAGAAAGGTATCGAATTCCTTCTGCGCCCAGGCGCGCATTTCCGGTGTGCGATTGGTGACTTCATCGCGAGTCATGGTCAGTTTCGCAAGCGGCGCGGGCAACGTTGGCATGGGCTGCGTTGGTGCGGCCATCTCACCTGGCACGGTGCTGGCCGGAACTTTCATCTCGGTCAGTCGGAAACAGTGGTTCGCCGGTAACGCGATCGAAAATATAGACGAAGCCCCACTTGTTGGTGGCGGCGACCGCATCGACACGCTTGCCGTTGCTGTTTACAGTCAGAAGTATCGGCGGTGCGGAAAAATCCGAGTCCCAAAGATCATGACGGGTGGCCTGGAAGTGCCAGAGCTTCTTGCCGGTGTTGGCGTCGATCGCCACCACGCAGTTCGCATATAGATTGTCGCCGGGACGATCGACGCCGTAGAAATCGTCGGATGGTGATCCCGTGGCGATGAAGACAATGCCGCGATCAATATCGACAATGGAACCGGCCCAGGCGTTGGCGCCGCCGAAGGTGTTGCGAGCACCTTTGGGCCAAGTTTCGGCTCCCGGCTCGCCTTCCGCAGGGATGGTATGGAAGGACCAGCGCAGCTTGCCGGTCCGCACGTCATAGGCACGTTCATCGCCCGGCGATGAGGGTGGTGTTTCGGAGACGCGACCGCCGAGGATCAGCAGGTCCTTGTAGACCACCGCCGGTGATGTGGCGTGGTAGGCATTGCCTTCCGGAGCGCCGCGCAGGTTCGCTCGCAGATCGATGCGGCCTTGGTCGCCGAAGGTGGTGATGACCTTCCCGTCTGCGGGATTGATGGCATAGATGTAACTGGCCACCGCAGTAAACAGCCGGTTTTCCTTGCCGTCGCTCCACCAGGTCAAGCCGCGCACCGCGGCACCGGTGCCGATGCCCGAATCGAAAATCCACTTCTGCTTGCCGGTTGCCGCATCCAGCGCGATGACTTTCTGGCGCGCCGACGTCACGTACATGGTGCCGTCAATGATCAGCGGCGTGGTCTGAATTGAACCGGTGTCCGGGGTTTCGAACCGCCAGGCTTCCTTCAGACGTCCGACGTTGGATTTTGTGATCTGCCTGAGCGATGAAAAGTGTGTGCCGCCCGGATCGCCGCCATAGGAAAACCAGTTGTCTCCCGCGGTCGGAGCGGATTGAGCGACGCACGTTACTGCCAGGGACACTAATGTCGTAAAACCCTGATATATGTTTTTCACTCTGGAGTTTCCGTTGCGAATCTTATGGGGCTCGCGCGGGCGCAGTGGGCTGGCTCTGCCCGACCCGGACCTTGTTGTCCGGGAGCGCGGCGCGAAATGTACAGCCAGATAGAGGGGCTATCCTGGGAAAGGTTCATCGACGAATGAGGGGTCTTGCCGTTGGGTGGCGAGAGAAACGCCCCCGTGCCAACTATTTTCCGGATCTCGCTGCCGAGAATGGCATACCCCTCATCGGCGCCCACTTTGACCCAGATTTCTTCAACGCCCTCGACGTGCGCATGAGGTCCACCATAGGACATCGGCGGGAAGTAGATCGCCGACATGGTGGTGTTGATACCGTTCTGGGGGTTGAACATGCCTTTGGCCATATGTACCCAGTGCGCGCGCCCCGTACCAAACGGTTTGGCAATGGTGTCCACCGTCAGGATTTCTTTCGGCGCCGTCATGCCATCGTTATCCAGCCATGAGAGCATGATCATGCTGAGCTGCTGTTCGCCAGTGCTGATAAAGCGCTGCTTGACGCCAGGCCCCACCAGAATCCCGATGCCATTCTTCAGCTTGAAACTCTTGGTGCCCGGGCCGGAATCGATGGTGCCTTCTCCGCCCTGCACATAGTAGAAGTAGATCATTGGCGATTCGTACACGGCGGTCTCGAAGTGGGCCTCCAGCGTTGCCAGGGAGAGGTCGTCGCGATACTGGAGCACCGCGCCCATCGGGCCCGGATTGTAGGGATCGCCGCGACGCAGCATGGTGCGCGCATTCAAGCCGCCATTGGTGACACGCGTGAAGGCCTTGTAGGGGTCGCCGATGAAGCGGTCGATATCGACACCACTTGCCTGATTGGAAGGATGTTCGCGCGGCACGCCATCGTTAGGCCGATTCTGTCCGCCTTGCGTTCCGCCCGCTGCGGGGGTCGCCGGAGCCGCCGGCTGCTGTGCGACACTGAGCGGCGCTGCCGCCATCTGTGCGGCACAAAGCACTGCAACAGTTATCGTTGTCAGAAAAAATTTCTTCATTGTTGTTATCCCCCTGAATCGCCTAACTGATCCAGCGCTTGATGCTACCAGCAGCGGTTGTAAAGACAAAGGTTCCTGTTAAGCTCTGACGAGTTAAGGTTTGACAAGTCAATCTTCAAGAACTGCGGTGAGGCGTAAACTTTCATGAGAAAGAACTACTATCAGCGGTTGCAGGGGTGGGATTGTTCGCGGCCAGTTTTAGCGTTTGTCTGATGATTTCGGACAATTCCACAGTAAGTAAGCAAATCGGATAAATAACCGCCCTTTTCGCCAGAAGCCCGAACATCATTTTTTAGAGGCGCAACCATGGCTAAGAAAATTTCCCGACGCAATCTTTTGACAGGAGCTGTCGCCACCGGATTGGCTGCCGGTTCAGCGACCAGGATTTCCGCTCAAACACCACAAGCACCCACAATGCCCAAGGCGGCAGGATTGCCTGCTGTATGGGGTCAGGATTTCCTGTATCAGTGGAGCCCGCCTGAGAATGTCAAACGGGATCTTACCCCGGGCACATCACAGATCAGGCTAAGCAGCCAGAGCACCCCTCGCTTGACCAATGCAGAGGGAATGGATTACGCCACTCACTTCAAGAATTTGCGTGCCGGTGGATGGAGTGCCTGCGAGGCGGCATCCAATGTATGGCTCAGCAGGAAGATGTCCGAGTCTGAAGTCAGGGAGACTCAAGGCGCAGTTGAAGGCAAATGATGTTGTCTTCTATGGACTGCATTGTGCGGGGAATATCATTGCTCCCGATCCGGACGCCGATCGGTGGCAGAGGCACATGATTGATTCCATTCATGCCGCGGAAGAGGCGGGCTGCCAGTTGATCCTCACCCACGCGGGCAGCATGTACCCCAACCGGAACACAGCGCATCCCAAGAACTGGAGCCGTGAAGCGTGGATGAGGACCGTCAATGCACTCAAGCGCATCTGCAGGGATACTGCGGGCAGCAAGATCGAAATCGCCATCGAAGCCGTGAACACCGAGAGCGTCAACAATCCGTGGGCCCAGAAGCGCCTGCGTGAAGATGTCGGCGATCCGCGGATCACCTGTGGTCTCGACATCACCAACATGGTTGATCCCAGCGTCGCTTTCCGCATGACTGAAATGATCAACACCACCTTCGATTTGCTCGAGGATCAGATCAGTTACGTTCATGCCAAGGATTTTGCGTGGAATACCATGCTCCCCGGTCTCAACTGGGCGATGAATGGTACCGGCAACATGGATTACGAAATGTTCCTGGTGCGTTTGAGCAGACTGAAAAGGCCTCCTAACATGCTCGTCGAATTCCTGACCACCAACGAGGAATATCAGCAGGCTCAACTCAACATTCGGGCGATTGCGGCGAAGGTAGGCGTAAAGATATACGGCTCGCAAGCCTGATTTGGCTGACAAACCTGAGATGTACCTGATAATGAGGATGAGAATAGCCTTATGAAAAGACATATCCTGATGTTGCTTGGGATGGCGTTATTACCGGTGCTTACGATGGCTGCCCCTGACTTCAGTGGCTCATGGGTCCGCGACAATGCCAAAAGCGATACGGTTCCGAATTCGATGTATTGGCTGACTCGCGGAGTGGACGCAGGTGGAGCACGAGGGCCAGGCGCTGCTGAAGTACTCCTGACTGTCAAACAGGATGCCAGGAGCCTGCAGGCAATCCTGGGCCAAGGCGCGTTGCGTGAGTACACTCTGGACGGCAAGACCTACTCCAAGGCGACGGATACAGGGATGGCGAAAGCTGCCATCACTGCAACTTGGCAGGGAGATACGTTGGTTATTGCGACCACCCAGCCATATGGCGGAATGCCTGGAAATTCCACACTTCAGGTCAACGAAGTGTGGTCGCTCTCGCCGGACGGAAAAGTACTGACCATCACCACATCGCGTGACGTGCCTGCGGCAAAACAGGCCTTCAAAGAGCTTTACAACCGCAAGTAGGCGGCTCAGTCGTTGCGGTTACTAGGATATGTTAACACTTATGAGGCCTGGTGGATTCACCAGGCTATTACTTGCCGATCCGGAATAACTACACCGGTTCGCGCGCGAAAAACCGATATCGTATCGACCACCGCCCCGTCTTTCCAGGCGGTATGACCAGGTGCACGTACGCCTCCGGGCAGATTGTCTTCGGATTGGACCAGAACATGATTCTCGTAATGGGCTGGTCGCCGATCTGTTCCACTCCGACGCCGGTCCTGGTGTTTTCAACCACGAAACGGAAGTCTGCCGCCTTGTCGGAAAACCCGGTGATATTACCGGCTGCGGTTTGCCCATCGGCGAGTTCGCGGTCATAGACGATCTGGTTGCCCTCGATCCGCGCGCCGTTCTGAAACGGCTTGTCCGCTATCGGAGTGAACGGGAACCGCAGCGTCATGTCGGGACCGGTGCGGGTACCGTCGATGACAAAGAAGTCGTGGTTGTAAACCTGGATATCGATGGGCTCCTTCCCGGTGTTCTTCATCTGATGTTGAATGACCAGCACCGGTTCTTTTGGCTCAAGCATCAGCTTCTTTTCGTAGACGTACGCGATGCCCAGCGGCGAGTTCAGGACGTGACGAAAGGTGACGCCGCGCTTCTCTGACCGCACGGTCCACTTGCCGCTGTCGACGATGGGATAGACCGCATTGAATCTGTAGCTCTGCTGATCGACCCGGCGCAGCACACCCACTCCCGGCTTGACGAACAGTTCGCCCGGCTTGGCCTGGTCGTAGCCCAGCGGGGTTCGTCCATCAGCGCCGTTGAATTCCTCGACCGGGCCGGTAATGGAGTTAGCCGAGCGCGCATTCCACTCGCCAAAATAATGGTGTCCCTTGTAGGTGAGGCACCAGACCACGCCAGACCAGTCGAAGCGCGTGCCGCGATAGAAGCCGTTTTGAGCGTCTGGTAGCAGTACTACAGCGTCAACCGAGCCGTTGGTGATCGTCGCACGCGGCACGCTGGCGGGTTCCAGCGGAGGGCAGGTCTCCGCCCGGGCTGCCGAAGTTGCGAACAGGGCAATCAGCGCGAGGCCATGCAGAAGCTGTCGGTGGGGTGAAAGCAGCATCGAGATTCTCCTTCCCATTGGCAGGCGGATAGTTATAACCGGAATCGTCCACGATGAGCAGCACAAATCAATTTGCGTACTGAGAGACTCGTCTGCCTGAGGTTTGGCGACCCAGTAGTCCTCCCCTTTTTACGGTCGGAGGCATCATCGTATCGATGCTCGAGACGAAGTGTATGAACAGCGCGTTGATCTTGCGGACAGGAAGAATCATCATCGCACGACGATATCGGATAACAACACCCCTAACCCCTAGCGTGGTCCTGCATGAAACGCCTTATCGCCATGATCCCTTTGCTGTTCGCGCTTTCGTCCGCGTTCGGCCAGAACGCATTGCGTGTGGGTGCTGCCCGCATTGATATCACCCCGGCCAACGCCAGCGGCTTGAAAAATGTCTGGGGCAACGAATTCAAAGGCGTTCACGATCACATCTACATCCGCGCGATTGTCATCGACAATGGCGCCACCAGCGCTGCACTGATCTCACTGGATACCAGCTCCACTCCAGACACCCTGCCCTTGCGGCAACGAATGCAGAAGGAATTCAACATTCCGGCGCAGAACATCATGATTACCGCAACTCACGGTCACAACGCTCCGGTTTTTGGCATGGGCCCCGCCGTGCAAGCCCGCCAGCTTGGCGCGCAGGCCGAACCGTTCTATGCCAAAGCCGAACAAGCCCTGTTCGATGCTGTACGCAAAGCCAAGGGCAGTCTGCAACCTGCCAGGATGGGTCTCGCCGTTGGTCATGCTGACATCAACATCAATCGCGACGAGTTTGTCGGTGACCGCTGGAAGACGGGCCGCAATCCAACCCGCCCCTCGGACAAAACAGTCTGGGTGCTGCGCTTCGACACGTTGGCGGGTGAACCGCTGGCCTTCTTTGTCAATTTCGGCGTACATGGCCTGATGCTGGGACCGGACAACGACCTGATCACCGGTGATCTTCCCGGTTCGACGTCGCGCTTCATCGAGTCCTATTACCAGGACAAAGTCGTGGCACTGTGGACCTCCGGCCCCGGCGGCGACCAGAACCCGATTTTCTCGTCCTGGGATCTGGACGATGTACTCACTCACAAGATTCGCGAGCCGGGAGAGCAAGGCTTTCAGCTTTCCGACGTGTTGGGTCGGGTTCTTGCCGAAGAAGCCATTCGCGCTTCGAACTCCGCCAGCTTTGTAACCACCGCGCGCATCTGGTCCGAGGAGAAACTCAGCTACTGTCCTGGCCGCCAACGCGATCCACAGGCACCGGCCGATGTCATTCGCTTCATTGATGCTGACCCGCGACCCATGCGCCTTGGCTTGCTCATGCTCAACAACATTGCACTGGCGGGATTCGCCGGTGAAGTCGTCACCAATATCTATACTCACCTCAGGCAGAAATCGCCCCTGATGAACACTATTCTGGTGACGATGAGCAACGGCCGCGTCAGTTACATCGTCGATGACGCCGGCTATGACACGTTGACATTTGAAAACCGCGCTTCATCACTCAAACCCGGTTGCGGTGAAAAAACCATCGTTGACGGCTTCTCCGGGATGATCGAGCGTGGGCTCAAGCAACCAGATTAGGGCCTGTTATCACTCTGGCCACCCATCCCAACGGACGTTATATGTATGTCGTCAACGAAGACGTTACAGGGCAGAACGCCGTGCCATCGGAGCATCGATGCCACGGGTAAGTGGCTTTCGTCGCCATTCCCGCCGGCTATGGTCCCCGAAATCTGGTCTACTCGAAGGATGCGCACCGCGCCTGATCTGATGACCGAGCTCAACCCAGCGGTCATTACGCTGCGCTGGAACGCCGAGCGAGGTACGCTGCTCCAGTTGGCGGTGACGCCCGCGCTACATTGGTCCAAATTATCAGCACATCGGGGCAGAGAAATTTATGAACTCACGACGCAACTTGATAAAGACGATCGCAGGCGGAGCGGTGGCAGTCGCACTCACCCAACGTGAGGCCGTGGCACAAACGCAGGTCGACCGATCCGCAAGGGGCATGCCCACACCGAAGATCAAGGATGTGCAGGTCATCGGCGTACAGCCGGACAACGTGCGCTTGATCGTGGTCAAGATCGTCACGGATCAGGATGGCCTGTACGGCTATGGCTGCGCGACGTTCACGCAACGCGCCGAACTCGTGGTGGTCGCTGTTGAAAAATATCTGAAGCCATTCCTGATCGGTCGTCCCACTGATCGCATCGATGACCTGTGGCAGGCCATGTACAACAGCTCGTACTGGCGCAATGGTCCGGTGCTGAACAACGCCATCAGTGGTGTGGATCAGGCGTTGTGGGACATCAAAGGTCGGCAGGCGAACATGCCCGTTTACCAATTGCTCGGCGGCAAGTGTCGCGAGGCAGTTGATCTCTATACGGGCGTCAGTGGTAACAGCGTGGCCCAGGTCATCGAAAGCATTCGCAAAGCCCAGGCCGCAGGCTACCGTTATTTCCGGTTCAGTCATGAATGGCAGCATCGGCGGGGACATTGACGATTCCGGGGCTGGCCGGCCTGCAACTGTTTTGCACTCCGCACCGGCGTTCGACCGGAACAAGTACATTCGCGGCATCCTGGATACCTTCGAAGGCGCTCGCAAGGAACTGGGTGATGAAGTCGAACTACTGAACGACGTACACGAGAAGATCACGCCGACCCAGGCCTTGCAGTTGTGTCGTGATGCCGAGCAGTACCGCCCGTTCTTCATCGAAGATCCGTTGTCGCCTGAAGATCTTGCCTACTACCGCATCATCCGTCAGCAGTGCTCCACGCCGATTGCGATGGGCGAGCTGTTCAACAGCCCGCATGAGTGGACGCCGCTCATTACTGAGCGTCTGATCGACTACATTCGCGTGCACGTCTCGCAAGCCGGTGGCGTAACGCCCTGCCGCAAGATTGCAACGTTGGCAGAAATGCATGGTGTGCGCACGGCCTGGCATGGCCCCGGCGACGTCTCGCCTGTCGGCCACTGCGCCAACATCACGCTGTCCATTGCTGCCTACAATTTCGGTATTCAGGAGGTACGGGATTTCAGTGCAGCAACCCGGGAAATTTTCAAGGGTTGCCCTGAAGTCAGGAACGGCTACGGCTATGTAAACGAAGCGCCGGGTTGGGGTGTCGAGGTCGACGAACAGGGCTGCGACCAAGTATCCCTTCAAGCGCGACAACACCGAACGCGGCAAGCTGAATTATGGCTGGGGCGAGCTGCGTCTTCCGGACGGCACGTTGATCAAGCAGTAAAACCGCAGGTTGGTTAACTCATTCACTTCCACAACAGACCGGTGCGACCCATGCCGCGTCGCCTGCCCCACATGTCGTAGTACATCACCGCGCCGGAGATAGAGAGGAATATCAGCGACAGGCCGGCGAACAGATCCATCCAGCGACCCGTGAGCCCGATGAAATCACCACGATGCACCTGCTTGGCAATCTGGTGCGCCTGCCAGCCGAACGGAAAGCCCGAGACCGGATAGCCCGGTTCGGTCTGGCTGGCCTTGCGGCCAGTGGTCGCATTGAACACCAACTGCTGCGCTTCTTCAGCGCCAGTAATGATGACCCCTTGTGGCATGCCGCCATAGGTGCGCAATCGCACCACTCTGACAGGCATGTCTGGCATGGTGGCTCTGTAAGCAGACAACGTCGTGTTCGCCATGGCGGGCAACTCAGCATCGCGCAGCGGCGAAATGGGATTAGCGGGCGGTTCGCCACGATGATTGGCCCGGTAGATGCTGACGCCCAGCGATTCCACAGCAAGCCAGGTACCACTCAGCGCGACTACCATCAGGAACACTGCGGCGATCACTGAAATCCAGCGGTGCAGCGTGCGCCACCAGCCACCGGCAACCCAGAACAGTCCGGATCGTTTCGAGCGCGTGCGAGCGGACACCAGCTGGAAGTACATAACCAGACCGGTGACGGTCATCACGCACAGTGATACGCCCACCAGGACATTGATCCACAGGCTCCAGTCACCAAAGGTCGTCATGCGATGCAGCGACTTGACCGCGTTGCGCTGCGAATCCGGCCGCTGCGATTCGACTGGCACAACAACCGACCCCATAGGCTCACCCGTGATAGCGTCGAAGCGTTGTACCTGACCATTGAGCTTGATCTGACCGACGGGTTTGTCATCCACCATGCGCAACTCCAGATACTCCAGCGCAGTTGTGCCGTCGAAGGTGCGTACCGAGTCGAGAGTCCTGCTCAGCGTAGTTTCAAGGTTCAAGTCGGCCGGCAGCGCAGCGGCGGTGTAGTCCGCATAGGCGATCACCTGAAAGGCGCCCGGTCCGTTGATGCCTTCGCGGATCGAAGCCATATTGAGATCTTCGGCTGGCGCGTCGGAAAACAGGGTGCGCAGATCAATCAACTGGATCAGCGTGCCCGTAACGCCGAGATAAAGCGTGAAGATCACGACGAACAGGGTGATGATGCGATGAACAGAACGCATGTATTTACCTCACGCTGGCTGCTTTCATTTCTTTGCAAAACCTGGTGATGTCGTTTCTGCAGGATTGCCAGTGTTGATTCTGAATCGTGTCAGCCGGAACCTTGGATCAATTTTAAAGAACGGGTGATTCAATCTGCGCAATGCTTCTGTGCGTAGTATTTCGATGTGATCTTGCATGGTACAGAATTGCCAGCTACGAAATCGTGGTACCTCTGCGACGCATGGGCCGAAGATGGCATCGTCAATGACCTGGCGGACATGATCAACACATATTATTTTTAAGGAGATTGATCGATGAAACGATACCCCATCATGGTGGCGCTGTGCCTTGGTCTTGCGGCGCTTTCGGCTCATGCCAAAGATGCAGCAGGCAACCTGGTTTACATTGGCACTCGCGCCGGCACACCGCCCCCCGGAGCCGCACCGCGGCCGCCACTGGGTGTTTATGCGGCCCGTTTCGACAGCAAGACCGGCAAGCTTGCGATGATTGGTATTCAGGCCGAGCTCAACAACGCTGCATGGCTGGTAGCCCACCCCACCCTGCCTGTAGTTTATTCAGTTGCCAATGCCGAAGGCGGCTTGGCCGTTAACTCCAATATCCACAGCTTTGCGACAGACAAGGAATCCGGCAAGCTGCGGGAACTCAACCGGGTCAACTCCGGTGGACGAGACACGACGTATCTGTATCTGGATGCAAAATCCAAAACGCTGTTCGGCGCCTCGTTCGGCAGCGGCGATGTAACAGCAGTGCCTGTTCTGTCGGACGGACAACTGGGTTCGGTTGCTTCAAGTCAGAAAGAATACGGCACCGGCCCGCATCCCCGGCAAAGCGCACCTCATCCCCATTCCCTCGCCATCGATCCGACAGGCCGGTATCTGATCTCAACCGACATGGGTGCCGACCGCACCTTCGTCTATCGCTTCGACGGTAAAACGCGCGCCTTGACGCCGGCAGCAGCCCCCTTCGTAGCGTCACTGCCGGGCACGGGCCCGCGCCATCAGGTGTTTCATCCGAACGGCAAATTCCTTTACGTGAACACCGAATTGAGCGCTGAAGTGCTGGTCTATCGCTGGGATGCGAAGCAGGCAACTCTGCAGCTCGTTGAAGCCGTGCCAGCTTATCCCGCCGGATATACCGGCAATGCCAAGAGTTCGGCCGAAATCGGTATGTCGCGTGACGGCCGTTTTCTGTATCTGACGCTGCGCGGCGATCAGGACAGCATCGTTGTATACGAAGTGAACAAGAGCAGCGGCAAGCTCGGTGAAATTCAGCGTATTGCCGCACAAGGCAAGTCACCACGAAGTTTTGCCTTCGATCCCACTGGGCGCTGGCTGCTCGTTGCCAATGATGTCTCGAATTCGATAGTCGTATTCGGCGTCGATCGCTCCGGCAAGTTGAGTGCGACCGGCGAATCGATGTCGGTTCCAAGCCCTGCGGTGCTCGCCTTTCTGGCCAATTGATACAAGGCATTTCCGGATGATGACAGTGCTTTCGACAGCCATCATCCGGAAGTCGCGCCGAGCTTCGCACTACCGGCACGCGACCTGCGGCCCTGTCTGGCCGCCCTTGTCCGGTCTGGTTCATGGTTCTCGAATGGCTGCGCCGACGCAGCACGGCAGCAACAGAAGCCTCGCAAAACGACAACGCTAAAGAGGAAGCATGAGCTCTCCTCTTTCGTGAGTACGCCGTTGGTTCAGTCCTTGTACTTGCCGCCTAATTCAACTTCGCTTTGATCTTCGCAGCGCCCGCCACTGCACATTTCTCGTCCTGTTGACTGGTAGCACCGCTGACACCGATCGCACCCAGCAATTGATCTCCCGCCATCAGCGGCACAGCACCGGCACCAGTCGCCATGTTCGGCTTGACCATGGCAGCGGCAGAAGGATCGGCTGCGAGCTTTGCCCGGATTTCAGAAGTCGGTGTCTTGAACGCCAGTGCTGCCAACGTTTTGCGGACGGCCATGTAGATACGACCTGGATTCGCGCCATCTGCGGTCAGACCAACATGCAATTGGCCAGCAGAGTCCACCACCGCAACGCCCACCTTCAATCCATCGGCCGCACAGGCATCAAGCGCAGCCTGTGCTGCTTCAAGCGCCAATACCAACGATGGACCCGGCACCGGTGGGGCGGGAGCAGGCTGTGCTCCAGTGGCTGGTGGACCACCCGCTGGCCGCGGTCCCATCATGCCCATCGGCGGATTATCCCCCGGTAAACGTGTCGGATCTGGAGCGGCCGCCGGATTCGGCCCCGGCGCAGCGCCCGCGGCGGGCGGCATTTGTGCATGTGCTGCGCCCAACAGAGTGAGCGTGACAGCGCCGCAAAGAGCAGTCAGTAAATTTGTTTTCATGTTGAGCCCCGCGTGCTTAAAAAGTCTGCTGATCGTAATGCTCAGGCAACGGACAGCACAACCAACAAGTGTGAATTCTTGTCAGCGACAACGGCCATCCAGCGGCCCGGCGGCCTTGCATGTCGCAAGGTCGGTGTACGCGACTTCAAGCAACCGGAGGCGGCAGAGTTTTGACTGGCTCCTCTGCATAAGCCGACGCTGCGCAGGTATCAGCGACGACCGAGGCTGGCGGCTGCTGCATCAATACGTGCTTTGTATGGATCGGATATCGCGCGCGGAATGCCATCCGGTGCAAAAGTCATGATCACATCGGCGCGCGGATCGTAAGCCGGCCACTGCGGCAGCCCCGCACCATTCGGGTTGCCTGTACGCACAAAGTTCACCCAGTATTTATGCACCATGTACGCCATGGCGATGTCACTGCTGGTCACTTGGTCACCGTACTTGGCGCGCACTGTGTTCATCGAGAAGGGGATATCCGTCGCATGCGGCGGGCCTTCCTTCCATTCCTGGCGCATGGCATTCGCCACGTAGCCGAAGCGATAGGTGTACACAGGCAATCCTTGCGCGGTCAATTTGGTGGCGACATAGCGCACCGATTCGTTGTAGGAAAGATCCCGGCCCATTTCCCTGAGTACATAAGCCGGATCGGCTTTCGGATCGGTGAGGTACGCAGCGCGGGCACGATCGGCAACACTGGCGAATGTCTTCGCGAATGCCTCATCCAGCGTACGTGCATCAATGCGTGAATTGTCGGCCGTGGTTGAACCAATCAGCAACGGCACTTTGGCCGCGCGTCCTGCGTCGACGGCTTTTACCAATGAGCCGGTGAGAATACGTCCGTCTACCACCGGCCCGATAAAGTTATTGGGCTGACCCGCTTCGATGCGAATGCCATCCGTCACCTGCTCTGCGGTCAACGCACGCAGCTGCTTGAGTGCATCTGCACCGGTGCCTTGAATGCCCCAGCGTTTCGCAAAGTTCACGCCCGCCTGTTCTATGGAAATCGGGCCCGTGCCTGCGCCCTGGAATGCCGGCCGCTCAGTACCGGCGCCACCACCCGATTGGATGATGGCACGGGCAAACAGGCCCTCTGCCATGGGTGAGGTGAGCAGCATCTGCACCTGCCCCGCGCCGGCCGACTGACCATATATGGTGACCTGTTTGGGATCGCCACCAAAGGCCGCGACATTTTTCTGCACCCAGCGCAGTGCTGCGATGGAGTCCAGGTAGCCGTAATTGGCCAGCAAACCGTTATCAGAATTCTGTTTGGTCAGTTCGGGAAAGGCGAAGAAGCCGAAGCGCCCGACGCGCCAGTTGAAACTGACAAACACCACGCCATTGCGTGCGAAGGACTCGCCGTCATACACCGATGGTGAAGCCCCACCATTCACATTGCCGCCGCCGTAAATCCATACCAGCACCGGCAGATTGTCGCCCGCCTTGGCTCCGGTCGGCTTCCAGACATTCATCACCAGACAATCTTCAGCAGGCGTGGTGCCGAGCGGCGCTGCATCGCTGGGATACGGCTCCTGCATGCAGTCATTGCCATGCTGCGTAGCTTTGCGAACACCCTGCCAGGCACGCACGGGCTGCGGCGCGCGCCAACGCAACTGACCCACGGGCGGCGCTGCGTAGGGAATGCCGAGAAACCTTTCAAGATCCCCGATGGTATCGCCTGCAACACGTCCGGATTCGACCCGCACCTGCGGTGCCGCTACTGCTGCACACGCAACCGTCAATAGTGTAAGTATCCCACCCAGAATTTTTTTCATCGTTCGATCTCAACTTTGTCGGGCCAGCCTTGAGTTATCAAGAATATCACCGCTGACGGTCAGTGGCTTTGCATCTTCTGTTTCATGCTATCCATATACAGATCGCAGATCTCCTTGCGTTGACTACTTCTGTTGCGCGCCAGAAAGCGCCTGGCTCTTCCATAGCTCCCACGGCCGATCAACCTGCCTGTCGTTCTCTTCGGCAACTTTGGCCGCCTCTGCTTCATTCAGATACACGATATTTTTGCTCAGGCGCAAGGCCTCTGCTTGCTGGCGCGCATTGGCTTCGGTGTAGACCGCATGGAATACCGTGAGCTTGATCGAATTGCCAACCACCGTGTCGCCGTGCCCACGCATCAGCACCACCGACCCGCTGCCGAGCTTCTTTGCCAACGCTGCACCCAGCGACGTGTTCTTGATCAGCATGTCGGTCTCATTGCCACCCGCCTCACGGATATCGAACACCGGCACTGCCCGCACCAGAAAACCGCTCATATGCGAGACAGGCCGGAGCGGCACGTCACTTACGCCGAACGGGATGACTCCCGCCGAGTGACTGTGAACCACCGATTGAACATCGGGCCGTGCCTTGTAGATCTCGCTGTGGATGAAGCGCTCAAGATAGGAGCTGCGGCCCCGCGCATCGATGGGACGATCTTCAAGATCGTATTCCATGATGTCGTCCGCCGCTACCAGCGACGGGGCACGCGAACGGGATATGAAGTAATGGTTGGGATTTTTTGCCGACCTGACACTGACATGTCCGAATGCATCCAGTACGCCCTGATTCACCAGGATATGGTTGGCCAGCACCAGATCGGCAATCCGCTCAACATCCTCTTGCTCGGGTGTCTTCGTTGGTTCTTGCGCCATGCCAGGCGTGACAACACCCGCACTGCAAACCATCGCCATCAGCAGCACGCCATAATGTGTTTTCAACATGTTATTTCTCCCAACTGGTTACACGGCAGATATTTCACCAGCGCCGTTCACACCACCCACAGTGAACGCAGCCGACGGATGTCGTCGAGTTTCTCCAGGTTGTTGATCTGGGCAATCAGTTTGTCCGTCTTCGTGGCGCCGAGTACGGGCACCATCAGGTCACGTGACTTTGCGTTGACCGCCTCGGTCGATAGCGGGTTCTCTTTCGTGCCGGGCGGGAATCGGGTGTGATGTGCAACCTTGCGACCGTCAGTCATGGTCACCTCAATAATCGCGCCACGCGGCGCCGCCGGATCCATCAGCGCAGCCTCACCAATCAACTGCACCTTCTGGCGAATAGCCAGCACCGCCGGATCCTTCATCAGTGATACATCGTGACTGTCATTGAACGATACCGCGCCTTTCAGCAGCGCGAGCGAGACCAGATGCTGGCAACTCACATCGGCCATCGCGCTGTTACCGACGATACCCACTGCATCAGTGGGCAGCTTGACCAGTATCGACTGGACGTTTGCCGGTGTAAGACTGTATTGCTTGCGCAGCGTCAGCAGCGCATCCAGCGCAGACTGGTTGGGATAACCAACCGAAAAAGTCTTGATTGCGGACTCGGTGACATAGAAACGGCTGCCGAGCCCTTCCAGCATGGCCTCAGGCTTCGGCTGGGTCGACAAGGCGATGAACAAGTTGTGCGTACTGTCCAGCACATCGTGCACCCCGGTCATGCCCGCCTCGACCATGGTTACTGCCATCACGCCGTTGCGTGCGCCCATGCCGGCGAAGTCGAACGCCTTCTCGACATGATCTTCGTCGTTAACCCAGCTCCATAATCCGGAGACCTGTTGCGCGGCATACGAAATCGCAAAGCGCATGCGTTGCTCGTCAAGTTGCGCCAGCGGCGCAGCGGCGCCCAGTGCACAGAACGTGGAACTCGTCCCTTCGGCGCTGCGATGCGTGGCGCGCACATGGTCGGGGCCGAGCGCCATCAACAGACGACAGCCGACGTCATACCCGAGCGCCACTGCACGAATGAACGCAGCACCGGAGGCGCCGTTTTTCTCCGCCATGGCCAGCGCGGCAGGCACGGCAGCGCATCCAGGATGGGCCTTGGTCACGGGTTCGAAATCGTCGGTCTCATCGGCATGTGCGTACATGGCATTGGCGAGTGCGGCATTGACCGCTGTCGTGCGCAGGCTTGATGCGATCAGACTCGCCTGCGCCGTCCCGCCCAAGCGGCGAACATAGTCGGTCGCTATGATGCCCGGCTTCATGCGTGCGCCCGACACCATCGCGCCGAAGGTATCGAGGATGCGATGTTTGCACGCAATCATCACCGCTTCCGGCAGCGCACGATCACGTGCAGAGACCATGTAGCGTGCGAGCTGTCCAGTAATGTCGGCATTCGGCGCAGCGGCCGTACCGGGCCGGAGCACACCCAGCGTGGCGAGTGCGCCTGCGGAACTGAGCAAGCGGCGGCGTGACGGTGATGGAAGACGTGACATTGAACGAACCTCGGCCTCAATAAATCGTCATCGAGTCAATGATCATTGTGCAAATAGCTGCCTTCACGTGGCAGCCGCAGGCTGACCAGGAAGGCGATAGCCAGCATGCCGGTGACGTACCAGTAGAAGGCCGTCTCATGGCCAATCGACTTGAGCCCCAGCGCCACGTATTCGGCCGAGCCGCCGAACAGCGCATTGGCGACCGCATACGCCAGGCCGACGCCGAGCGCGCGCACCTCGGTCGGGAACATCTCGGCTTTCACGATGCCGCTGATCGAGGTGTAGAAGCTGACGATCACCAGCGCCACGTGATCAGCACGAAGGCTGCCGCCGGGCTCGAGACACTCTGCAATGCCGTCAGGATCGGCACCGTGCACAGTGCGCCGAGCGCAGCCGAACAGCAGCATGTTGCTGCGCCGGCCGATCCGGTCCGACAGCGCGCCGAACAGCGGCTGCATGCACATGTAACAGGAACAGGCAGCCCGGTCATGACATTGCTCGCGGTCTTGATCGACATGCCGGCCGAGTTGACCAGGTACTTCTGCATGTAGGTCGTGAACGTGTAGAACATCAGCGAACCGCCGGCCGTATAGCCGAGCACGGTGAAGAACGCCGCCTTGTGGTTGCGGAACAGCTCAGCCACGCTGCCGGCAGCCCTGTTGCTGCGCGTCTCTGCGGTCGAGGTTTCGTGCAGCGTACGGCGCAGCATGCAGCGCGACTACTGCCGCGACGGCGCCGATCACGAACGGAATGCGCCAGCCCCAGGCCTTCAGCTCGGTGTCATCCAGTAACTGCTGCAACACCACGACGACCAGCACGGCGAGCAGCTGGCCGCCGATCAACGTGACATACTGGAACGAGGAGAAGAAGCCGCGCTGTCCCTTGAGCGCGACTTCACTCATGTAGGTCGCGACGGTGCCGTATTCACCCCCGACCGACAAACCCTGGAGCAGTCGCGCCACCAGCAGCAGCGCCGGCGCCCAGGCGCCAATCGTCGCGTAGGTCGGCAGACAGGCGATCATCAACGAGCCGGCGCACATCAGCGAGACCTGAGATCAGCATCGCGATCTTGCGGCCGCTGCGGTCGGCAACGCGACCGAACAGCCAGCCACCCAACGGACGCATCAGGAAACCGGCGGCGAACACGCCAGCGGTATTCAGCAACTGCGCAGTGGGGTCGGACTTCGGGAAGAACGCCGGTGCGAAATAGATCGCACAGAACGCATAGACATAGAAGTCGAACCACTCCACCAGGTTGCCACTCGAGGCCGCAACGATTGCGCCGATGCGCTTGCGGCGCTCCTCGTAGGTGTATTGACCCGCCGAAGCGGGTGCCGAGTTCGTCGTGCTATCAGTCATGGTGAATTCGCCTTCGGGATTGTCGTAAGCGGCTGTTGTTCAGGCTGGCGGTCAAGTTGCTAAGAACCTGTTCAAAGTCTTGATCAAGGGATGCAGTGCAAGGCGGAACTACCCAAAAAAACGCAGCGTACACGGAGTACGTGAGTATTTTTTGGGTAGTTCCAACGCAGCAATGCGCCCTTCAGCGAGACTTTGAACAGGTTCTAATGGCTTACCAGTGACTTGAGCAGAAACACTGCCGCACCGCCGCCCAGCAGTACGAACGGATGCACTCTGCTCAACAGAAGCGCCACCAGTGAAACCGCTGTGACGGCCCAGCTCAACACACCGCCGCCACTTTCCATCAACAACGAGTAACTGCTGGCAAGCACCAGGCCGACTGAAACAGGTGCGAGGCCGCACGCTAACCGGTCTCGCCAGCGACTGAAGGCGTGGCGACGCCAAAGCACCGTAAACCCATAGAAGAGAATCGATGAGGGCAGGAATATGGCCAGCGATGCCACTACCGCTCCGCCAATGCCCGCCACCTGCCAGCCGATGAGCGTTACGATCAATAAAGAACCCGGGCCAGCGGATGCACGCGATATCGCGAAATAATCCAGAAATTGATCCTGACTCATCCAGTGATGGATCGAAACGGTTTGCTGCTGAACGTCGGCAATGATGCTCTGGCCACCGCCAATGGTGAGCAGGGACAACGGCGCAAAGACGGCCAGTAGTTGCCACAGGCTATCCTTCATCGGGCTTGTCCACCAGGAAAGCCCACAGGACGCTGATGGGAGCGAGCACAGCTACAACCGGCAGCATCGGCCAATGCAGAATGCCAATGCCGACAAAAATCATCAGCACCACCACTGCGTAGAGCAGATTCGTTATCGCCGGCCGCAACGACTTGAAGCCCATGCTCAAGCTGAGCCCGATAGCCGCCGCCGTAATCCCCAATAACACCTGATGCACCGCTACCGAATCGCCCCAACGACGGTACAGCATCGCGAAAAGAATGATCAGAACCAGTGGACCAGCGAGTACACCACATGCAGCAGTGAATGCGCCCATGCCTTTGCGCAACCGGTAACCTATCCATATCGCGAGGTTGATGACATTGATGCCCGGCATGGTCCGGGCGAGCGCCAACCCTGCAAGGAAGTCGTGCATCGAAATCCACTGGCGTCTTTCAACAATCTCCCGGTGCATCCATGCAGAAAGTCCACCACCGAAGCTGGTAATCCCGATCGTCCAGAAAGCCTGGAACAAGTGCCTTAGCCGGACGTTGGGGACCGTATGGGTATTCATGTCGGGTTGCAGTATCAATGCGGCTCATTTGAGTTGGACGTTACTGTTCTACTTGTCTGTCGACGCCCGCTCAGGCGCCTTCCAGCTCCTGGCCGCGGGTTTCTGGCAGTAGCGTCGCTGCAATCAGCACGAACACATAGGCGGCGGCAGCGCAGATGCCCATCGCCTGTCCCAGACCGATGTTCACCGCCACGATGCCCACCACTGCCGGGACAAAGGAGCCCACCGCCCGGCCGGTGTTGTACGAGAACCCTTGTCCGGTGGCGCGTACCCGCGTCGGGAACAGCTCCGCAAAGGTGGCGCCCATGCCGGCAATGATCCCGGACTGGAAGAACCCGAGCGGGAACCCCATCAGCAGCGCCACCGTGGGGCTGAGCGGCAGGAAGGTGTAACTCCACACGGTCACCGCGGCGGCGCTGGCCATGATCATGAAGGTCTTGCGGCGACCCAGGAAGTCACTCAGGTGCGCGCTGAACAGATAGCCCATGAAGGAGCCGCTGATGTTGATGGCCAGATAGCCGCCGGTGCCGAGTACCGAGAGTCCCAACACGGTTTTCAGATAGGTCGGCAGCCAGGTGAGCACCACATAGTTGCCCCCGAGTCCGCCGGCCGCCAGCATCGAGGCGAGCAGCGTGCGCCGACGCAGGGTGGGGCCGAAGATCTCCAGGAACTGCAACCCGCTGCGTTTGGGCTCGGCGGCCTTGGCTTCATGGAACATCGCGGGCTCTTCCACATGACGTCGAATCCACAGCACGAACACGGCAGGGATCAGTCCGAGGAAGAACAGATAGCGCCAGGCCATCTCCGGCGGCGCCAGACTGAACACCAGCGTGAACAGCAGCACTGCGGCGCCGTAGCCGATCGACCAGCCACTTTGTACGCTGCCCACGGCGCGACCGCGATACTTCTTGTCGATCACTTCGCTCATCAGCACGGCGCCCGCGGCCCACTCACCGCCGAAGCCCAGTCCCTGCAGTGCACGCGTGACCAGCAGTTGTTCGAACGAGTTCGTCAAGCCCGACAGGAAGGTGAATACCGAGAACCAGATGATGGTGATTTTCAGCACCGCGACGCGACCGAAGCGATCGGCCAGAATCCCGGCCAGCCAGCCGCCCACGGATGAAGACAACAAGGCGGCGGTGCCCAGCATGCCCGCCTCCGCCTGCGACATGCCCCACAACGCAATCAGCGTGGGGATGACCACCGCATACAGCTGCACGTCCATGGCATCCAGCGCCCAGCCGGTGAAGCACGCCCAGAACGTTTTGCGCTCGCGCGTCTTCAGGCTCGTAAACCAGCTCATCATGATGGGTATCCTCTTTCGTTCTTTAATTATCCGTTGAGCATGACAGTTGAGTTGCCTTGAATCAACGCTGCCAACAAAGCTGTCAGATAGCTGTCAGCACAGCCCCATTACAAAAGTGGATAAAGTACAAAAGGGATGAACTCGGTTGATCCTTAACGGTACTATTTGCGCCCTAACTTAAGCAGGAGCGATGATGTTCAGAATTGCATCAGGAGCGATCAGCATGGTGTTCGCCGCCCTCACCATCGGTGCGTGTGCTGCTGCGCAATCGGTTCCGGCGTCGCTCAAGGCGGAACTGGCGCCCACCGGCACGCTGCGCGCCGCCATCAATTACAACAACCCCCTGTTGGCCAAGCGCGATCCGGTCAGCGGCGAACTCACGGGGCTGGCGGTTGATCTGTCCAGAGAACTGGCGCGTCGTACCGGCCTGCCGCTGGAACTCGTGCCGTACGATGCCGCCGGCAAGGTCAGTGCGGCGGCGGCGACCGGCGCCTGGGATATTGCCTATCTGGCCATTGATCCGGCCCGTGCGGCGGAGATTGACTTCACTGCCGCACACAGTGAGCTGGAGGGCACGTACCTGGTGCCGGCCGGTTCACCCATACACACGATCGAGGAAGTAGATCGCGCCGGGGTGCGTATTGCCATCACCGCCAAGAGCGCCTACGACCTGTTCCTGAGTCGGGCCCTGAAAAATGCCCAGCTGGTGTATGCCGATGCCACACCAGCATCGTTCAAGTTGTTTACTGAGCAGAAGCTGGACGCCGTGGCGGGCGTCAAGACCGCGTTGGTGACCGAAGCGCGGAATCATCCCGGCGCGCGGGTGCTGAGCGGTCACTTCATGACCATTCCGCAGGCGGCCGGCGTGCCCAAGGGGCGTCCTGCCGCGGCGCGCTATGTGAGTCAGTTCATCGAAGATGTGAAAGCCTCCGGATGGGTAGCGGCCGCACATCAACGACATGGCCTGGGGCCGGATGAGGTCATCGTGGCGCCGCCCTCACCGGTTCGATAATGTTCGACATGACGCCCTGCGCATCGAACAGGAGATTGGGGAACTACACCCCATGAAACGCCGTGACCTGCTCCTTGCCAGCGCTGCCCTGCTCACCGCACCGTCACTGCGCGCACAGGCTGCACGCCCGGTCTACGTGGCGACGTATCTTGAAGTCAGGCCGGCATCCACGCGCGCCGGCAAGGCGCTGATTGCACAGTACGCACTGCAATGCCCGTACCGAGGCCGGCAATATCCGTGTCGAGGCGCTCCAGGAAATCGGCCGATCAAACCGGTTCGTTGTCATCGAGGCATGGCAGGATCCGGCGGCGTTCGCTGCGCATGACAAGGCCCCGCAGACCCGGACGTTTCGCGACCAACTCAAGACCCTGCATCACAGTCCGTACGATCAACGCCTCAACACCGGCTTTGCGATTGACCCGGCGCCGCAGAAAACCACCTCACGAACCGTCTATGTCGTCACCCACGTCGATGTGCCCGGCGCCTTCCGTGAAAAAGCCGAAGGTCTGTTGAAACAGCTCGTCGAACCCAGCCGGACCGATCCAGGCCAGGTGCGTTATGACCTCTATCAGCAGTTTGAGCCTCGCACCAACCACTTCACCGCCTTCTCAGCCTGGGACAGCCTGCGTGCCTTCGAGACACACGGCAGCACACCCCACTGCCTCCAGTTCAGAGAAGCCATCGCGCCACTGCTCGGCGCGCTCTACGATGAACGGATTTATCAGAGCTTCAGGTAAGAAGCTGTTCACGATCTCGATCAAGTGCTACCGCTACTTACCAGGGCTGTTGGCTCAGGTAGTACCGCCTGAAAAAATCCAGTTTGGCTTTTTCGGCTACGGGCATTAGTCCCCAGTTGTCGCCGACCTCCATCACCACCGGCGACTTACCCTCGGTCACCGGCCACGTTGGCAGACCTTTGCCATTCGGATCTCCGCTGGTCACAAAGTTGGCCCAGTAAGAGGACATGGTGTCGGCGATCTTGTGATCTTCATCCATCCACGGACGATTGGTGGCGTACAGATTATTGAAGACGTAGTTGATCTCTGACTCGTGATACGCGCCGCGGCGGTCGCGATCCGGTCCCGGCGGCGCGTGCGTCCAGAAATAGGTGTACACCTTGTTGTTCCTCGCCCCTTGAGTGGCAAGCAGGAACGTGGCCAAACGCGAGTCATCACGCGCAGCCGCGTTTTGCGCCAGAGCCGCTTCCTGATCAGAGGTAGCCGGATAGAGCTTCAGGTACTCATCCGCCATCACACCGTACTTGGTCTTTGCAGCGCTTACATACTGCTCCAGCTTCACGCTGGGCTGCGGCTGAGCACCGCTCTCATCCCGATTGTTGCCAGCGAGAACCGGCACATCGCTGGGCAACCCATTGGTGTAGTACTGCTTGTAGTCGAGCGGAATCACCCAGCCATCAACGACGGGACGGAACAGCGGCCCGCCTTCCACTTCGTCATTGCCATTGTTACCCTGCTTCAGCTGATCCCACGACAAGGCGCGCAGTTCCTTCAGTGAGCGTGCGCCATGCGCTTCAGCATACTTGACGCCGCCGCGTTCGGCACTGGGCATCCCGGAGCGCAAGGAACGCGCGCGACTTTCGATGATGGCTTGGTGGAACAGCCCCTTGGCGAGCGGTGAAGCTGTCAACGACAGCACCGAAGCTCCACCGGCTGACTGACCCGCAATGGTCACACGGTTCGGGTCGCCGCCGAATGCGGTGATATTTTTCTTCACCCATTGCAAGGCGGCAATCTGATCGAGCACGCCGTAGTTACCCGACGCGTTATGGCCCGACTCCTGACTCAACTCAGGCGTGGCGAGAAAACCAAATACCCCGAGCCGGTAATTCAGCGTCACCACAACAATGCCTTTTCTGGCCAGACCTTCGCCATCAAAGAGGGGATCGGAACCAGCGCCGAGAGTAAATCGACCACCGTAGATCCAGACAAACACCGGACGCCGTTCAGTACTGGCGGTCGCGCCTGTCCAGACGTTCAAAAACAGACAATCTTCACTGCCGCTGCTCACGTCGCGCTGCATCTGCACCTGGAAGCAACCGCTGCCGAATTGATCGGCCTTGCGCACGCCTTGCCAGGGAATTGCCGGTTGAGGAGCACGCCAGCGCAACTCACCGACGGGTGGAGCTGCGAAAGGAATGCCCTTGTAGGCCGTGATCGACGCATCTCGAGCCGGCGTTCCGGAAACAAGTCCAGTGTCAGTCCGCACCGGTTCATTGATCGCCGCCATCAGCGGCGACTCGCTGCCGATCACTGCGATCACAAGAACGATAAGACCAATAACGCGCTTAAGCATCATGATTTATTTTCTCGATGCGCCACCGGCAGGGCCGGCCACGTCCTGGTTGAAAGCGGCCTCGTCCATCGGCGCGAAAATGATTTCATCCGGTTCAACGCCTTTCTTCTGCAGAGCGTATGTCACCGGGACACTGGTCCACGGTTTGCTGTAGATCTCGGGATCGGTCACGGTGATCTGCACCTGCAACTTGTCTGGAGCAATGCGCTTCCAGCGCTCCACAATGCGGGCATCGTCGCTGAATGGCGTACCCCACTCATCCATCCAGGCCCGACTATCCAAAGCCAGCGTGGTGACGACCAGGGTATCGCCTTGCCACTTACCCACCGAATACCCATACCAGAAGGGTCCCTGCGCAATATCGTCCGGAACCGGCCGACCATCGGTATAGATGATGCGGAAGACTCTGCCCCATGCGAATAGCTGCACAATCTTGTCGGACTCCTGGATCATTTCGATAGGCCGACTGTAGATCAGGCTTCGATACAGACCATTGGGATTGGCGCCGATGATGGGATCGTTGCGTTTGGGAATCGGAAACTGTCGTGGGCCTTTGCCGGGATGATTGGCCTCAAAGAGCTCAAGTCCCTTCTCCGTGAACGGCAGTTTCTCGGTACTCCACTCCGAGTGCGGGACGTGAATTAAAAGCGTCACCACCGCCACCGCCGCCGCCCCGGACCTGCCATACGCCCTTCATATCAACAGGCGGCGCCGCCTGTGCAAAAACCTGCGGCGCTGCAACCAGTGACGCCAGCGCAAGCCACATCCCCAGACAACGAGTATTGTTCGTCTTCATAACCAGTCCTTAAAATTTACTTTAATACTCGGCTCTTGCGGCCCGTTCATTGGGTTTGATTTCCTTGCCGTTCAACAGGAATCCGTCCCGCGCCAGGCTCTCACCGCTGGTTGGATTAGCGAAGCCAGGATGCATCTTGACCACGACTTCATCGCCCGGCTTGATCATCTTGCGGGTCATGCCGCTATTCACCAGCGTATTCGGACTGCCCATTTCGAGCACATATTCAACGTCCTTACCCGACTTGTCCTTGCTGATAAGGAACAGGGCGCAATGCGGATTCCGCCAGCGAAACTCCTTCACCACGCCAGTGACGGTGACCACTTTGTTCTGATCGTAAGAACCGGCTGTGCCGTGATGGGCAAACAGCGGAGTTGCAGCCAGCAGCAGCATTGCCGCCAACACAGATGACATTTTGAATTTGATGTTGCCCATGCTACCCCCAAAATAAATCTGGCCCAGTCTATTGCAACGCAGACTGGACCAGAACCGGATTGGCCTTCCTTCACAATGACGACTACATTCTGTAGCGCACGCCAAGGCTGTAATAACGGCCGACCGGATCATCACCCAGCGCCAGACCACCGAACAGACCAGGCTCCTGCGCCGCGCCGCTGAAGGCCACTGGATGGGGTAGCTGGTTGAACACGTTCTGGACGTTGAAGTACACGCTGCCCTGGCCACCGAACTTCGGTTCGAACTGGTACGACAAATTCAGGTTGGACCAGGCAGTTGCCCGCGAGTAAGGAATCGGGGCTTGCACCCGCACCGCCGAGTCGACGTTGTGGTCCAGACCAGAGCGCCAACGGGTCAGCCAGTCAACCGTAAGTCGATCAGTAAGCGCATAGCGCAGGAATGCTGATATACGCACCTTGCCACCCACCGGTCCCGCGCCGGTGCCATTGATGGTTCCCGCTGCATCGGTGTCATTCGACAAAGGTAGCTTGTAGATGACGTGTGGCTGGTAGGCAACGAGACCGCGCAGCGACAAGGCACGGCCCAGCACTTCCATACGGTAGTTCAACTCCAGATCCACGCCGTAGGTACGTTGTAGGCCGAAATTGGCTGGCGCCGTGATCATCTTGGTAATGAGCCCGGTGGTCGATGAACGCTCAATCAAATCACAAAAGCCCGACGCGCCAGGGTTGTCGAAACAGGTTCTCTGGAACACCTGGTTTTGGCCTGAGGCATTGGCGATGTACCCGTTGACCTGCACGTCATAGCCGTCGATGGCAAAGCTGAAGTTCGGTGTGGGTCGCACAACAATCCCGGCCGTGGTTGTATAGGCGACTTCCGGATCCAGCTTCGGGTTGCCGGAGGTTTGCGTAAACGATCCTGGCGGCACCAGACCGGTTATGACATCCACAAAGCCATTGTTGATGGCGAGGTTCCCCGGGCGGTAAAGTTCGTCCAGGTTTGGCGCGCGGAAATCGCGTGAACGCGAAGCGCGCAGCGTGACCTGATCATTGAAGTCCCAAGTGAGACCCGCCTTCCAGGTCAAGGCTTCGAATGTCCGGGTAATGGCCGGGGCGGTTACGATGGTATTACCTACGATTTTGTAACGCGTGCCGCGAACCGCGACGTTCATATCCATCGCCTGCACCCAGGGCTTGTCTCTCAGCACCGGCAGATTGGCTTCCAACGCCGCTTCGCTGATGACTTCCTCTACCGGCGGACGTTCGGCTTGCGTGCCGAACAGCCATTGAGCCGTAGTTCCCGTCGCACAGTTGTTGAAACGCAGACCCGTGCAGATCAGGGGAGCATCCGTCACGGGAAGCGCACTACTGGTCAGCTCATACTGCAGCTTGCGCACGCCACCCGACAGGGCCATATCCACCGGGCCGGCCCAATTGTTGAACGGTGCGCCGGTAATGCTGGCGGTCACCTCGTCGGAGCGGTTCTGGGTATGGTAGTTAATCGGGCGAACAAAATAATCGACCGCAGCCTGGCTCTCAGACGTCGGCCCGAACAAGTTGACGGGCACACATCCCGGATACAGCCCCGGATTGGTCAGGGCGACATTGCAGACAATCGAACCGACTGGCAGACCGGAGGTACCGACATTGGCGGCAGTGACCGTCACCGCATCGCTGGCCGCAAATAATCGACCATGGTCAATACCGGCGTTCTGGCGAGCGTCCTGCTGGGCATCGCCATAGATATACGACACGTCCCAATTGTAATCGCCCAACGAGCCTTCCAAGCCGGTGTTGATGTACAGGAACTTCACCCGCAGATCGCCGTTCTGCGTCGGCACCGGGCTGGCGCCGCCGGGATTATTGCCGCCCCACAATTTGGCGAAAGTGAAAGTGGTGTTGCGCGGCATGGCCGCATAAGCATTCGTCTGCTGCAGATAGGCGTTGTCGGTGCTGAGGTTGAGCACTACACGGCTGTCGCCGTTATTGCTGAACTGGTGTGTCCTGGTGCCCGAGGTCGACAAATACAAATGGGTGCTGTCGGTCAGATCGAAATCAAAGCGGCCATATAGCTGTGTGTATCCCAGCGCCGCCTTCAGCGAGGAACCGGTGTTGTAGGCGCCATCGCCACCCAACTGAATGAGTGAATTGTTAACGAGGTTGGATGCACCAGGGGTGAACGACGTAGCCACGTTGTTACTTGAAAAATGATAGTTGTTGAAGCTACCGCCACCCGCACGAATCTTGCCACCAAAGGCAAAGTTACTGATGGTTGCGTTGGCCGCCAGATAGAACGGCACCGGGCAGACCACGCCTGCGGCGGGCGTAGCCGTACAGCTTCCCTGCGTGGTCCAGCGCGGCTTGAAACCGTCGCGGTCGGTGCGGCGCAGAACACCCTTGTCATCGGCGGTCTGGATGCTGCCCATGAAGTGGCCGCGGCCGCCAAACAGGTCAGTGCCAAAGGCCACACCCGCGTCGTAGGCTTCGCTGTCGCCCTGCTCGGAAACACCCACGCGGCCCTGCACCTTGATGCCGTTGAAGCTACGGTCAGTGATGAAGTTGATCACGCCGCCAATGGCGTCTGAACCGTACACGGCCGAGGCTCCGCCGGTCACAACCTCCACGCGCTGCAACAACATCTGCGGAATGAGGTTCGCGTCGATCACAAAGTCCTGCTGCGTCGGCGGCATGCGATGCCCGTCATACAACACCAGCGTACGCAGCGTACCCAGACCGCGCAGATTCGGCGCGTTGACATTATTATTGTTGGCGCCCGTGCCACCCGGATTGGCAGCAGCTGTACCACGCGAGCCGCCCAGCTGCGGCATATCAAGCAAGCCTTCGTAAACGGAGGTGGGACGGGTGGCCTGCATATCTTCCACCGTCACCACAGTGACCGGCGTCGGGCTGTCATTACCATCCTTGATCACGCGTGAGCCGGTGACGACCACTTCTTCCAGTATCTCTCTCGGCGTCGTCTGTGCATTTGCTGTCCAGGAGCACGCCAGTGCGCTGGCGCCAGCAAGCAATGCCACGCCAATATTGGGCTTTACCATGATTATCTTCCCCACTATCGTATCGTTTAAAGTAAGAATCGATTCGTCACAGTCACGATAAATCGACCGGTAACATACCGTAATCACAGCATAAGCCTTACTGGCTATACACTGGTGAGCCCTCCCAATAAGTTTTAGACCTCAAGTTATAAGTTCTCCCTGCTCCAAAGATGCTGCACACGGAGCCATGTCGCGCGATACCTCTGTGCAGTCGCAGACTGCGATCCTAATCAGCCTGCGGTTGCTATTAACCCGGCGGACAAATAGATCGTTCGCCCTGAGCCCGTCGAAGGGTTCTTATCGCTGGAACAGAGTGGTTCGACAGGATCACCACGAACGGAAAACAGCGCTATTTGTCCGCCGGGTTAATAGCCCAGATCACTTTATGGCACCGTCCACCACTGGCACCAATGCTGCGATCTGCATGGTTCGATTGGCCAGCACCTCTTGACCGGGAAAGCAGTGCAGATCGTCCTTTACGATCTTCAGCTGCAACGCTGGCAGCAATTGATCGCGTACCTGCTCCAGAAGCTCACAATCGCCCATGCCGATCTGGCGACCAACTATGAATCGCCAACGTCACCGTTTTCCGTTGTGCCGGAAACGCCGGATTGTCGGTTGTAACCGTGCTGCCCGCATCGGCAGGCATACTGAGATGTATACGCGCGGTAATCGTGCGACTGATTTCCGCCGGACTGCATCCGGTAGCGCTCACGCGCACGTCAGACCTGGCGCCGAGATCGCGCAGCAGTTGCTCCAATCGATCCTCGATGCTGGTGCAACTGTAGTAGGTGCGAAACCCCATGAACTGGAAATCCAGTTTATGTGGCTGCCATTGCGCCTGCACATTCTCCGTTCGCATGGTCGGGCCCTGAGCCGATGCGATACCGGTCTGCATCAGGCAACTGGCTGCAAGCAAAGACAGGAACAGTTTTGAGAAATTCATGACACACCTCCGAAGCTCCAGGAGCGTTGGCCCAATAGTGCGCTTCCTTGGCGAAGATTCAAGCGGCATGTTGGCGACAACCACAAGCGACGGTTAGCAAAACATCAACGGTCACAGTTGACTCAAGGCGGCCCAGACGGTTGTGGCTATGCCTTCCATGGCAGCAATCAGGCGAGCAACCGTACCTCGACATCTATTACGGTTCGAGTAGATGCCGGTTTGAAATTAGCCTGCTTATACCCGGCAGTTTGGCATTTGATCACACGGAAGCGCCAATATTTTACGCTTCAATCTTTCAAATGGGCGTTGAAAAATGCAATGGTGCGATCCCATGCCAACCTGGCAGCCGCCACGTCGTAGCGCGGCGTGGTGTCGTTGTTGAAACCGTGCTCAGTGCCCGGATAGATGTGCATCTCGTATTTCAGACCAGCTGCCTTGAGCGCCGCTTCGTACGCGGGCCAGCGCGCATTGGGACGCTCATCGTTCTCTGCATAATGAATCAACAATGCAGCCTTGATGTTCGGCACTTCTTCCGACGCAGGCGCAGCGCCATAGAACGGCACGGCTGCATTCAGGTCAGGCAGACGTGTTGCAAGGAAGTTGACGATGCCGCCGCCGAAGCAGAAGCCGACGGCGCCATACTTGCCATTAAGCTCTGGCAATGCCTTCAGGTAACCCGCAGCCGCCAGAAAATCCTGGCGCACCTTGACCGGATCGAGCGACTTGAACAGCTCGCGCGCCGGGTCTTCTTCGCCCGGATAACCACCCACTGTCGATAACGCATCGGGCGCGAAGGCCATGAAGCCATCCAGCGCCAGGCGCCGCGCAATGTCTTCAATGTGCGGATTCAGGCCGCGATTCTCATGAATCACCAGCACACCCGGCAGCTGGCCCTGTATGTTGGCTGGCTTGACCAGATAGCCGCGCACCCAGCCATGACCGTTGGGTGAATCCACTTGCACAAAGCGGGTCTGGATGCGCGGGTCATCCGGTTGCACCCGACGGTTCTCCGCGAACTTGGGGCTCAGTGCTTCCAGCAGGCTTTCGCCCGTCTCGCCAGCCTTGGCGTATTGCGCAACGCCGGCCACGAACTCGCTGCGGTTGATGCGAGCGTGCACATAGTGATCGAACAGCTTGAGTACTTCGGGATGAAAGTCGGCGGCAGTGAGACGAGTCATGATGGCTCCGCTATGGACATTGGGAATGAGCCGCGCCGCTGGTTGACGGGCAACAGCGCAGATCGCGCAGAATATCCGCTCACAGAGTATCGATCCAGAGACGCACGACTATGCGTCTGCAGCCAACTCGGTGATAGCCAGGCGAGCACTAACGGGTTGCAGTCAGTGCTCGCCGTGGTTTGATCAGCGCGCGGCTTTCAGTTCCGCATACATCTGGCGCACGAAGCGCTCGGCGTTGGCGGCGGGCGCCTGCACGCGCGCGTCATAGTCCGCCGTGACCTTGGCGGCGACCACTTCGTCCTCGCTCTTGCCCTGCGCGATCAACGTATTGATGCGATCGCGCATCACCAGCACCACATCGCGATGCGCCGTCACCGCAGTCCTGTCCACCGTCGGGCCATGACCTGGAATGACTTTGGTGTTCGGGCCGGCACGGCCGATCACCGCGCCCAGTCCGTCCAGCAGTCCCGGCAGCGTGCCGCCATTGTTGCGATCGATGTTGGGGTATTGAGTCGAGCGATAGAAATCGCCGGTCATGATGATGTCGAGACCGGGAAAGTAAACCATGGTGTCGCCGTCAGTATGCGCACGCGGCACGGCAATCAACTGCACCTCCTCACCATTCATGTTCATGGTCATGCGGTTGCCATAGGTGAGCTTCGGCAGTCCCTCGGTCGCCATCGGCACCCCCGGCTGTCCGTTGGCCTGCGGGTTCGGATGCGCCAGACGATAGCGCAGCTCCTCACGCGCGATGATCGTCGCGCCCATCTTGCCGAAGTTGGCGTTGCCACCGGTGTGGTCGCCATGCAAGTGCGTGTTGACGACATAGCGGATAGGTTGCGGCGTCAGCTGCTTGATCGCTGCCGCAGATCTTGTCGCTGAGCGGCGCAAACTGAGTGTCCACCATGAACACGCCGTCCGGACCCAGCAGCACACCGATGGTGCCGCCCTGCCCTTCGAGCGTGTAGAACTTGTCGGTGACCTTGTTGGCCTTGATCTCGACCTTGCTGAAGTCCTGGGTCATCTGTGCATGCGCGGATGAAGCCGCAAGCACAACCCCTGCAGCCAGGAGCAGATAACGAACCAGAATGGCCACGCCCATGGTTTCACGAGCCGAATTTTTCAGTATGTTCATGAAGATGTTCTCCGGTAGTTGACTGGAATAAATATGCTCAGCGCATGTCGCGGATGCGTACTTCCGTGCCTGACAAGGCTTGCAGTAGCCGCACCGCTTCCCAAGGTCCGACATCACCATAGTGATGCGGATACAAGACCCGCGGCTTCATGGCCTTGACGGTATCGACCATGATCGCAGCGGTTCTGTCGGGCGGCAGATTCATCGGCAGGAACGCAATGTCGATATTGCGTAATGCATTGAGCTCCGGAACCACTCCACCGTCACCGCCGATGACAACCCGTTTGTCGCCGAAGGTGATCAGATAGCTGTTGCCTTCGCCCGGAGCGTGCTGCAGCCTGCCGCTCGAACCCACATGATTGAGGTTGTAGGATGGAATCGCCTCCACCTTGACGCCCGCATAGATGCCGCTCTCGCCATTCTGCAACACGGTTGCGTTCGGCAGCGCCGGCGCCGTGCTGCGACTGACAACCACCTGTGTGCCCGACTTGCTCAGTAACCGGATGGCGTCCTTGTCCAGGTGATCCGCATGTTCATGGGTAACCAGGATCAAGTCCGCCTTGGGTTGATCGGAGAGATCGCCGGTAAAGACGGTAACCGGATCAACATGAATCACTTTGCCGCCGTACCTGAACATCAGGGCGGCATGACCCAGCGTGGTTATTTCCAGTTGGCCATCGCGCGTGGCCAGCTTGTCCACCACGCGCTGTCGCTCCAGTGTTGGCATGGTGATCAGACCTGCCTTCATGCGTTCGGCATAGGCCGCAGGCACCCAGCGCTGCTGCACATCGCGATCCACCGCAGCACGGAACTTGACGCTGGTAGTTCTCGTAGCTGCCATAAATGGCCTGCAGCCGCTCCCAGCCAAAGGCCTGCTTCTGCTGCGTACTGCCACAAGCGCCGCGTTGGTTGTAGGCAGCGGTGGGCACTTCGACATAGGCGTTGCGTATGCCGCCCAGTCCATTGCCATATTGATCGCTCACCACTGCCGGAGTTTTTGTTTCGGCGCCGGTAATCTGAATGCGCTGCGCACGCGGTGGCGTCGTGCCCTTACGCACCCACTCGTCCAGATTTTGCATCGCACCTGCCACGTAGTAGTGAATGGGGAAGTCACTGGCTTCCTGACGCGGCAGGCAGTATTGCTGCTCGGGCCACTGCGGGTTGATGCCCACTGCCGACATGATGGCCGGTTTTGGCAGCCACGGCATCACTGCATTGTCCACGTGACTGGAACCCGGGATCTCGTAACGACGATAGCGATCGCCGGGTGCGTCACTGTCCTCACGCAACGAACCGAAATTGTTTGGAATGGTGTTTTCGGTCACCACGAAAACCATCGGTGCGCCGAGATTGCGCACCACGCGGCGCGCATCGTTCTGCGTCGGACGTTCATCGCATTGATGCGTACGCATCGGCACACCACTGTCCTTGAGCAGATAACCATCCCACACCGATTTGCCGTTTGCCAGCTTCGCGTGTTTGCTGAAGGCATTGATATAGGTTGGCGTATCGCCATTGTTCTGCCCGAACAGATACACCTGCTGGATATTTAATGAGGCCAGCGGCCTGCCCGGCACGGTGCTCTTCAATAGCGCACCCGCCTGACTCAGCATGTCCCAGCGCAAGCCATCTTCCGTTTCCGCGGAGTAGTCCTTGCCAGCCACCGCGCAACCCTGTGGCAACGGTGCGGGATTGGCCATCGACAGCGATGCATAACGCTGCGCATCAAATTTTTTCAGCGTCTTGAGCGAATCGCCGGCCGCACTGATGCCGATGTAGGCGTCGCCACGATCCATCATGTAGTAATTGGCATAGCCCCAGGCCAGCGACATGTCGGTCATGGACACGGGATTCAGGAATTCCACCCACACTGTGCCGCTGAAACGTTTTGGATCGCCGGGCCTGCGGACCAGCATGCGTGTGTTGTACGGTGCGTTGGCCGTGCGCACAGATACTTCACCATTTTTTAACCAATCGTAAACATTGGCTTTACCGCTGAAAAAATACTCTTCCTCAACGTAGCCCAACGCCGGCAGGTTCAGCGGCGCACGGGCATCAAAGGCTGCCTGGTAGATGCGTGAGTCCTGCGTCACCTCAACCGGGCCGCTGACAGCAGGCACAGGCGCGCTGCCGGGCGGGGTTGTTTGCGCCACGGCGACTGTCGCCGCGCAAAATACCAGCACTGCAGCAAATGAACGCAAGCGCGGCGCTTCAGGTGTTGTTCTCATGATTCATAACCCAGCATATGGTGTTTCAGATTCGCCCTGTACCGGTCACATGCGACATCAAAAGATGCTATGTGATTTTGCAATATGCGCTACGGAAAGAAGGCTGGAAACATTAGTTTTAAGTGTCCATGTATAAGGTTTCCCTTAAAGCCGCATACATTCGTCGATTCAGCCGGTCGAAGCGGTTGATTCATCACTGGCCCACTGCCATCCTTCCAGGTACACATTTGCTGCTCCCGCCGAAGGGGAAACGAAGGTAACGCCGCATGGCGCACCGCGGCTAATGAAACAATGAACAGGAGCGGGATCATGAAAAAACTTTGCTTTGCATTCAGTTTGCTGTCGCTGACAGCCGCTGCACAACAGTCACCTATGCCGGCGATGCCAGCTGCACCCGCTGCTGCGGAGCCACGCACCTACATTTCAGCAACCGAGATCGCCGAGCGCATGGCCAAAGCGGACGCGGCAGCCAAGGCCGGCACGCAGTATAACGGTGGCCCCCTGCTGCTGCAGGGTCCGTTCCGGGCCAACATGGAATGGCGCAATGCTGCGGCGACCGCCGTCAACCTGCATGACAACGATGCCGAGCTGTTCGTGGTTGTCGAGGGCGCCGGCACCATGACCTTGGGCGGCACACTGGTCGATCCAAAACGCAACGGCGCCAACCTGCAGGCAGCCACCGCCCAGGGCGGCGTGCCCTACAAGCTGGTCAAGGGCGACATGCTCATGGTGCCGGAGAACACCGCGCACTCGGTCACCCAGGTTGAAGGCACGCTGGTGCTGATGTCGCTGCACCTGCCGCGTCCGGCGCCTGCGCCGACTCCCATGGCTGCACCGGCAGCCGCACCCGCTCGCTGAACTCAGCTCAGCCCATCTTCGTCGTTCTGACGATCTGCGGCCCGGATTCACTCCGGGTCGCGGCGGGCGCTACGAGTTTTCTTACTGATGCGTCTGCGGTTCTGCAGGCGGACTGGCAGGCTTGCGCAGGGTCTCATTGAACGTTGCCATATCCATGGGCGCAAAGATGATTTCTATGGGGTCGACGCCGCGCTGCAGAGCGAAAGTCACTGGAATACTGAGCCATGACTTCGTGTAATAAACAGGATCATTGACCGTAATCTGCAACTGCAACTTGTCGGGTGCAATGCGGCGCCAGCGTTCCTCGATGCGCGCTTCGGCGCTGTAGGGCGTACCCCACTCATCGAGCCAGGCGCGTTCATCGAGCGCCAGCGTGGTCACCACCAGCGTGTCACCTTCCCATTTACCCACCGAATGTCCGTACCAGAAAGGTCCTGCCGGAACAGCATCAGGAACCGGCCGTCCATCTGCGTAGATGTTGCGCCAGGACAATCCCCACCCGAACAGCTGGATGACCTTGCCGGGCGTCTGCACAATTTCAAAAGGGCGGGCATACATCATGGTGCGATACAGACCATTCGGATTGGCGCCCTCTTGCGGATCATTGACTTCGACTGGTTTCGCAGCACGAGGTCCTCTGCCGGGTTTGTTGGCTTCAAAGGCCGCTCGACCCTCTGCTGTGAACGGCAACATTTCCGTGCTCCACTGCGACTGTGGATTGGCTCTGCGATCCGCTTGTACCGGATTCAAACGCCCACCCGGCGCTATCCAGACACCGCTTAAATCGGCAGGTTTCACAACCTGTTGCGCAGAAACCTGTGGTGCAGCAGCGAACACAGCCAAGGCAAGCCAGAACCAGGCATGGCGAAAATGGTTTGTCTGCATGGCTATTCCTCTGCTGACGTCGGATTCCTGGTGGCTGCAGGCTTGCCATTGACCCAGACCCGGTTTGAATCCGCCTCGCCGGTGATCACGCTACCGTATGAAGGATAAACCTCCGCGACCACTGCATCGCCGGGCTTGAATGTGTAGCGCGAGTAACCGCTGCGCGACAACGCAGCCGGACTGCCCATCTCTATTGCGTAGGTCAACTCCTTGCCCGATGCATCCTTGACGATGAGAAACAGTCCCGAATGCGGGTTGCGCCAGCGGAACTCCTTGACGACGCCTTCCACCTTGACGATCTTGTTTTTGTCGTAGAAGCCGGCCGTGCCGTGATGGGCCACGCAGCGCTGGAACAGACAGCAACGCAGTGGCTACGAACGGGGAAAATCTCGATATGTTCATAAGACACCTAAAGTAGCAGGCAGCGGGTATGAGTCAGCCTAGCGGCCTGTCGGACTTAGGTGATCTCGCTGAGGCGGTGGGAAATCGGACATTTTTCGATCGTTTGAGGAGAATAGCTATAGCTATTTGACGAAAAGGATCGAAAAATGACCAATTTGACTACCGCTCGCATAGATCACTTCTAGGTCCGGCAGGCTGCTAGAACTTGTATCGCACGCCCAAGCTGTAGTAGCGACCGATGGGATCATCTCCCGGCGCATAGCCGCCAAAATTACCCGGCCTGCCCTGCGGGCCACCACTGGCCGCCGGTGTGGGTTGCTGATTGAACAGGTTCTGCACATTCAGGAACAGCGTGCCCTGCATCTGCTCGCCGATTTTGTAGGAGAGGTTCAGGTTGGAGACTGCCACGGGCGGATTCCGGTTGGGATCACCGTTACCGACCAGCTCGGCTTCAACACTATTATGGTGCAGGGCGCTGCGCCAGCGGGTCAGCCAGTCAACCGAGAACCGCTCGGTCACGCCGTAACGGGCAAATGCGGATACTCTCCACACCGCGCCACCCTGGCTCTGATTGCTGAAGTCGACGCCGGCCATATCCTCATCCGGGGCGCCCGGAACCATGATGATGGCGTGCGGCTGATACGCGACCAGTGCGCGCAGGCTTAATGCACGATCGAACACTCTGGTTTTGTAGTTTGCTTCGATGTCCGCTCCCCAGCTTTTCTGTTCGGCGATATTGATCGGCGACGAGTAGTACTTGGTGATGTCGTAAGCCGGATTGTTGGCCACCGAGGCCGGATTTGCTCTGTAAGCAGCGATGACGGAAGCGATGCTGTTGGAACCGCGTTCCTGCAGACGTACATTGGAATGCCGTGCCGCCACTGTCGTAACAGGCCTGCTGCACAAGCTGCGGGTAACCATTGGTGGTGCGGATCGCGTCGGTGATGGTGATGTCATAAGCATCGACTGACAGACTGAAGTCGGTCGTTGGTCTATACACGATGCCCAGTGAGACCGTGTTGCCAATCTCCGGTACCAGGTTGGGATTGCCGCCGGTTTGCAGCAAGAGTGTTGACCGTTATTCCGGTAAGGGTATCCGGGAAGCCCGTGGAGGCACTGATCACACCCGGCGCATACAGGTCCTGAAGGTTGGGTGCGCGGAAATCGCGCGAACGGGTGAAGCGCGCCGTCAGCTGCTCGTTCAGGTCCCACACCAACCCCAGCTTCCAGGTATTCGCATTGAAGGTCTTGGTGGCATTCGGTTGGCCAAAAATGGGCGTGCCGTTCTGGCTGTAACGTGCGTGACGCCCCGCCATGTTCAGCGAAACCGAATTGCGCAAACGGCTTGTCGTTCAGCAGCGGCACATTGGCTTCCAGTGCCGCTTCGGTCACGGTCTGACTGACTGGCGAACGGTTGAGGACCGCGATGGATGCCTTCGGGGTGGTCGCGCGTGCAATTGAAGCGCAACCCAGTTCCGGTACAATTGATCGGATCGAACTGCGCCGGCAGCGAATTGCTGACCAACTCGTATTCAACTTTGCGCCACTCACCGGAGAGCGCCATGTTGACCGGGACCGGCCCAAGCTGCTGAAGGGTGCGCCAACAATGCTGCCCGTCACATCATCGAGTGTCGTCGTCGGCTCGAACACCACCTCACGCTGGATGAAGTCGATGGATTCACGGCTTTCCGAGCCCCTGCCAAAGACGTTCATCGGCACACATCCCGGGTACTGTCCCGTGCCAGCCGGGACAAATGTATTGCCGGTGTACCACTGGGCGCGGCACACGGTCTGTCCGGTGGTGGGATGCACCACCGCATCCAGCGCCGCCGACATCCGTGCGTTGTCGATGGCGATCGAGCTGTTGCGCAGGTCTGCCACGCTGCGGGAGTACGACACTTCCCAGTTGTAGTCGCCGAGCTCGCCTTCCAGCCCGGTATTCACCCACCACTGACGGGTCTCGTTGTCGGCCGAGTCCGGAGCGACGCTATCCAGCGTCCACATCTTGCCAAGGGTGAATGTCGTTACGCCTGCATTGGTCATCTGCTGCTGATAGAGCGTCGGCAGGAAGGCATTGGTTGCGCTGAGTCGTGGCGTTGTTCAGGGACTTGTCGATGTTGTAGGCGAAACTGCGCTCCGTGGTACCGGCAAAGGTCGCGTAGAAATGCAGCGAATCAGTGAGGTCGAAATCAAAGCGGCCATAGAGCTGGTGAAATTCCAGCTGCGCCTTCAGCGACGAGGACGTATGCCAGGCACCGTCACCGCCCAGCTGGATGTTGCCGATCACGCCCTGCGGTTGACCCGTTCTGGAACGGCACCAGAACACCTGTGGCGACGAAATGCTGGTTGCGCAAGGGATTGTTGTTGGGCCCGTTGATCTTGCCGCCGAAGGTCAGGTTGCTCATCGTTGCATACGGCACCATGAAGTACGGGTTCGCCACGCCATCACCCTGCAGCGTCCATCGCTCCCGCCGAATTGCCTCGCCGTGCGCAGCAATACGCCATCATCGTCGTGCCACTGGTAACTGCCCTGGATGATGACCGCGACCGCCGAACAGATCCATGCCGCCTGCGATACCGAATTGCGTGGAGCGGTCGTCGTTCAGTTCGGACACGCCAGATTGCGCCTGAACCTTGATGCCGTTGAAGGAACGGTCCGTGACGAAATTCACTACGCCGGAAATACCGTCGGAGCCATACACAGCAGATACGCCGCCGGTCACTACATCGACCCGCTGCAACAGCATCTGCGGAATCGTGTTGGCGTTGACGAAACCATTCTGCTGGGTGGGAGGCACGCGCTTGCCATCGTACAGAACCAGGGTGCGCTCCTGACCGAGGCCGCGCAGACTCAGCGCGCTGATGTTGTTGTTAGTGGAACCGGCATTGGCCGGGTTGGTGGTGGCGCCGCGCGAACCGGCGAACGCCGGCATGTCGAGCAGGCCTTCGAATACCGTGGTCGGTCGCGTCGCCTGGATTTCTTCTACTGTTACCACCGTGACGGGGGTCGGACTGTCGTTGCCGTTGTTGATCACGCGCGAGCCGGTGACCACCACTTCCTCCAGCGGTATGTCGCCCGCTGTCTGCGCATTCGCTGTCCAGGCAAAGCCCAAGGCGCATGCGCTTGTGAACCACACCAAGCCAAAATTTTGCCTGATCATCATTAGTCCCCCAGATTGTCGTTTGATAGCTTGATTATTCGAGATGACGATAGTGGTAGATGGAAAAACCCAGCACTGTTCGCCGCTCCATCTACAGCTCAGTCATGTTATAGCTCAATCGTGCCTGCACATCTATGCAGATTCTCACCCAATAACTTTTAGCAACTCGCCCATAAGAATTACCTTGAAACTACATACATTCACCGATTCGGCCTGTTGAGGCGGTTGATTCAACTCTCCCCGCTGCCATCCTTCTGCGCACACCACATGCCCGTCCCATCAACGAAGGGGGAGTACCAAGGGCAACCCATAAAACACCCTGAACAGGAGCGAGACGATGAGAATACTATTCTTTGCTTTCAGTTTGCTGTCACTGACAACCACTGCACAAGGCGGAGTACCCTACAAACTGGTCAAGGGCGACATGCTCATGGTGCCGGAGAACACCGCGCACTCGGTCTCCCAGGTTGAAGGCACGCTGGTGCTGATGTCGCTGCACCTGCCGCGTCCGGCGGCTGCGCCGACTCCGGTCGCTACACCGGCACGCTGAGCGCAGTTCAGACCCGCTTCGTCTTGCCTGACGACCCGCGGCCCGGATTCACTCCGGGTCGCGCGGGCGTGTGCCGCCCAGAAAAATTCCGGGACCCGCACCGTTCATCATCGACGTGCGAATGACCGGTCGACACAGCATCATTTCGTTCCGATCCACGCCATGCCGTCGGGACTCTGCCCGGTATGGAAACGGCGCGTGACTTCCATCTTGTCCAGATCGATTTCAGCAACATTGTCATCGGTGGTCACGCCGATGAAGGCGCGTTTGCCATCCGGTGTAATCAGGATGCCTTCAGCATAGCTACCCAGTTTCAAGCGTTTCAGTTCCTGATGCGTGGCGGCATCCCAGATGGACAACTCACCCTTGCCGAGGTCCGCAGCCAGTACCCGCTTGCCATCGGGCGTGAAGCGCACGCGCGCCAGCTGGCCCGTCTGGGTCGGGAACATCGTGATCACTTTTTTCTCGGCAGCGCTGATGATCACCATCTCGTTGCTGCCACGACATCCCACCCACAGCTCCTTGCCGTCCGGCGACAGATCCAGTCCCTGCGGTGAACGACACACGGGAATGAGGGTGGAGCGCCATTCGTTGTAAGACTGGGGCGCGCCGGTCCGTTCAAACACACTGACCGTGTTGGAGCCACGGTTAGCGGTGAAGATCAGCTTGCCATCCTTGCTGACCACCAGATTGTGCGTGGTGTCCTGGCCGGTGCCCATGACCCAGACCAGATGATCTTTTTCAGGATCGTAGGCGCCGATGGCCTTTGAACCTTCAGCCGTGAAGTAGAACCGGCCATCCTGATACCACACGCCATGTGGACTCATCAGCGGTGCAATATTGACGCGGCGCAGCTCCTTGCGCGTGGCCACGTCGATCAGCGACAGCGTATTGCCCGGATTGCTGTTGGCGCCGGTATTGGCGGTCAGCGCGTACTTGCCATCCGACGAAATGGCCACCTCGTGTGGCTCGCGGCCCACCGGCACGCGTGACACCACTTCTCCCGTTGCGGTGTTGAGGTAAGCCAGATTACCGGGCTGATCGCCCATGGTCTTCATCTTGTGCAACACCAGCAGATCCGCAGGCAGAAGCGGCTCCGGCTGCGGCATCTGACGCGCGGGGGCCTGCTGCGCCTGAGCGCTGCCGCAACACATCAGCACAGCCGTCAGGAAACACAATCTTTGAATCAGGTGATACATGGATGAACTTCCGGTTAATGACCCGCCACTATTTTCACACACAAACTACGGCACGCAGAATCGTCAACTCACTTGTGAACTTACTCGTCAATTTACTGGGCAGCACAGGAAAAATTCGCCGCCTCATCAATGCTGCCCGTGCCATTGTATTTGGCGATCTGGGGCCAGACACAGGCCGGACGGGTACGGGTTACCTTGCCATCTGGACCGGCGTGGTTCACGACGATACGGTCGGGGGCCTTGCCGTTTTCCACCCAATCAACAATGGGCGGCATCTTGTCGAAGTAAGGACCGCAATGGCCCAACCCCGGCAGCATGAACATGCGTATCGAGTTGTCGGTTTTGGCTCTGCCACCATTGGCCGCTACGGCCTTGTTGTAGTAATCCAGACCCAGCAACGGCGAAATGTTGGTGTCACTCCAGCCGTGGTACATCATCAACTTGCCGCCACGGGCAAGAAATGCTTTGAGGCGCGTCGGATCGGAAGCGTCCATCAGATTCCTGCCCAGCTGATCGGCGCGCGCGATGTCCTTGTCAAAGTCCATGGTCTTGTAATCCCAGTCCGGGTTGTTGAACAACACACGGAAGGTGTCGATGGCCACCTGCTCGGGTCTGCGGCCCACCATCATGTTGGTATTGGGCACGGCGCCCACCTGCCAGCCCGGATGCAGCGACTCACCGGTGCGCGGATTCTTCATGCCGGCATGCACCCTGCTGAGCGCGGCAATCTGCGGCGCGGTCAGGCAGCTGTCATTGTCGCCGTTCTTGCACAGCATTTCCTTCGGCTCAAACTTGCAGGCCATCGGATTTTCGAGCAAGCCATCCTTCAGACCATCAATCGCATCGCATTTTTCCATCACTGCATTGCGATAGGCCTGCCACTTGGCCGCCGAGAGAAAACCGGCTTCCTCCTGGTTGACGGCGAGCGTGCTGAAAATGGTGCTGGCCTGATTGCGCGTCATCGGATTGGCGGCATCACCGTCGGCAATGCCATCGAAGTCTTCAGGAAAATATTCTGCCGCAACGAGGCCCTGTCGCCCACCGGTTGAACAGGAGTTCCAGTACGAGTACTTCGCCGGGCTGCCATAGCGGGCAGTGATCACGGCCTTGGCTGTCACGGTCATTTCATGCACCGCGCGATAACCCCAGTCCTTGAGCTTTTCCGGACGGCCAATCAGCGTATCGCCCGAATTGCCTTCCTTGCCAGTATTCGTGGCCACGCCGGTATAGCCCGCCGCCAAAGCCTGCGCCAGCGCGCCGTACTGGGGAGTGGAACTGAAGGCGCCATTGCCCACTGCCTGCAAGCGACCATTCCAGCCTTCCTGCGGCAGCCACACTTCGACCTTGATGTCGGAATCCGCCGAGGGACGCAGCGTGGCTTTCACGCGGCAAAACGCCGGCAGGCTCGCATACAACGCAGGATTCTGTGGCTGCCCGTTCTGACCCACAGGCGCGGGATACGCGCCCTTGGCGATTACGGCCGCTTCATCGATCTGCGTGTTCGGCAGACTCAGCTGGGCAAGTGTTGCGCAGTCAGCGCCCGCAGCATGTGCTGACTGCGCAAGCGCGGCCAATACGGCGGTGATCAGTTTCTTCATAGTGGCTAACCTCATTTGTTGTCGCGCCTCGCGCAACGCTTGCACCGGATTCGGAGCCAGAACGTCAGTTTTTCCGGACTAACTCCGGGAGAGATACTTCCCCCGGAGTGGTGCACCCGCATCCTGCAGAACTGTCTAGAAATTTGCCCGCACACCCACACGATAACGACGACCAATGAAGTCGTACAGCGCCGCAGCAGTTGCCAGCTCCGGTGGTTGCTTGTCGAGCAGGTTGTCGACGTTGAGATACGTCGTGAGCTGGTCGTTCACATCGAAGCTCAGACCGCCATTGATGAAATACTGCGCCGGCCAACGGTTCTTGTTGATGGTGTTGGTCGATGCAGCAACCGTACCCGCAGCCGCTCCACCCGCGGCGGCCGCTGATGCAACACGCGCCGTGTAAGCCGCGCCATCTTCCGGACCGAGTATCGTGGTGGCATTGATACTGCCATCCGCGTTGTAAATGATGTTGTTGCCAAGACGTTCGCCAAAGCCGCGCACCTGCAAATTGCCATTCCAGCGACCCACGTCGTAGCTTAAGCTGAGGTTGTAGCCCAGCTTGGGCTGACTCGCCAGAGTATTCGCCCTTTCAGTGGTCTGGCCGTTCGTATTGTTCACCAGCTTGTTTTGCGGCTGATAGTTGATCAGGCTGCGAACCGAGAATCGGCCCGGTCCGATCTGCCGGTTATAGCCGAGCTCGAAGTCATAGCCACTGACCACGAGGCGATTGAGGTTCTCATTCGGCGCACCGATGATCTGGATGCCACTGGCAACACCGGAGTTGGTGACAAAGGTGATGTAGCTGCAGTACTTCGCATCCCCTGCAACACAGTTATCGATCGCGCCTTGTGCGTTCCCGTTAGCGATCACATCGGTCATGTTGATGTAGTAGTAGTCCACCGAAGTCTGGAAACCGCCCTTCGTGAACACGACGCCACCGGTTACGGTATCCGCGATCTCGGGCTTGAGCAGCGGATTGCCGAAGCCGCCGACGCTGAGCCCGCCACCAACCGCTGCACCGGCATTGCTGGACACCGCACCCACTGGATTGGTGTTGGCAAAGGGGTTATACACGCTGCCATTTGCTCCCACCGTTCCGATCTTCAGCTGGGTGGTGTTGTAATTGGTATTGTTCGGGCCACCCACACGGAATAGCTCGACCATGTTGCCCTGGCGAATGTCATGCGACTTGGTCAGGCGCAGACGCAGTGAATCGATGGGTTCCCAGGTCATACCCAACTTCCATGTGTACACCGTGCCCGTCAGTTCATAGCGGGTGATGCGACCGGCCGAATTGAAGTCCAGCGACCGCGCCAGGAACTTGTCCTTCAGCAGTGGAATACCCAGCTCGAGAAAGCCTTCCTGCACATGGTAATGACCGAAGACTGCCGCGACCGTATTGGACAGCGGCGCCGGAACTGCGGCACCAATGCCGCTACCCGCACGCGAGATCGGATCGACCGGGGCACTGACGCTGTCCTGGCGCCAGTCCGCGCCGACAGCCACTGCAACATCACCGGCCGGAACCTGGAACGGCGTGCCCGTCAGGCTGACCGAAGCGGCGTCCTGACTCATGCGTTGATCGGAGTAGGTCTGGTTCTGGAAGTATTCAATCGCCGCGGCGGTGTTGCGATCCACGCCGAACGGATTGAAGGGCACGCAGGTCTTGCCTGACAGCGACTCATACAAATTGACCGTAGCAACCTGGCCTGCTGTGGAGAAACCGGGCGACCCCACCGCCGGCGTAGCGCAACCATTGACCGCCTTCTGCAAGGCCCATGGACTGTAATCATTCCGCTGCAGCAAGGTCCACGCGCGGCCCTGCTGGAAGAACAGGTCATAATTCCAGTTGTCGCCGAAGCTGCCCTCGAGACCCACTGCAAATCGTCGCGTCTCGGCATCCTGCCGGGCGGCAAGCCCGCTGATGCCGCCAAACGAGAGCTCGGTGTGATTGCGGCCGATGGTGAAGGTCGTGCCGGTCTGACCCACTGACGTCAGCAGGCTGGCCGTGTTCGCCGTGACAAACGGATTAGTGCGGGCGACGACGATGCCCGGGGTGTTACCAGCAATCGCGGCCGATTGATAGTTTTCGCCAGCCTTGAAGGGATACGTCAGGTTGCGCGAATTGTTGAACTCGAAGTAAGCATTCATGTTGTCCGTGATGTCGTACGAGACTCGGCCCATGAAGTCATACCGGGAGCGTTGGGGTCCGCAGCGGCTGAAGGTTGTTGAGATTGCGGCCGTAATTCGACGTGCTGCCGATCATGAGCTGACCGTTCTGGCTGATCGTACCGCGCGAAAAGGCGACTGGATTGCCGCTGGCGTCAAACGTATAGGCCGTGCCATTGGGTGCCAGATACAGTCCGCCGGGCGCCGTTGACGCGGGCTCGACATTCGTCGTGATGATGTTGGCCTGCGCATTGTTGGCGATACGATAGGCGGCAGTGGGTCCGAAGGTGCCAATCTCATCCCGGCCGTACTTCTTGCCGTAGACGTCGGTGATGTCATCGCTTTTGTTGACATCCACGCCGGCCATCACATGCATGCGGCCGTTCATCAATGATGTGCCGCCCGACAGGTTAAAGGTGTACTGTTTGGCGCTGGTATATTCCGTTACGCCCAGCTGTGCGCCCCCCTTGATGCCCTCCATGTTCTTGCGCAGGATGATGTTGGTCACGCCCGACACAGCATCCGAACCATACGCGGCCGACGCACCGCCGGTAACCACTTCGACACGTTCCACGAGTCCCACGGGCACGATATTGATGTCGACCTGACTGTCCCAAGTCGAGGGTACGACGCGGTGACCGTTCATCAGTACCAGCGTGCGATTGGCGCCCAGCGACCGCAGGTCGGGAGCAACGATAAAGAGCTGCGGCAGCGGATTGGGGTTATTGCCACCAATACCGGCGCGCAGTGTATCGCCGGCGCTGATGCGCAGCGCGGGTTGCTCCAGCAACACGTCCGACATATTGGCCGGAGCACGTTGTTCGATGGTCTCCGCGTTGATGACCGTGACTGGCGTTGGCGCGTTGAACCCGGCGGACTGCAGGCGCGAACCGGTGACAACGACTTCCTCAAGGGAATCGGCATTGGCCGCTTGCGCATTCTGCGCACAAGCCGTGCTGGACAAGGATGAGGATGCACATACCCCGAGAAAGGCGGCGAGTCGCGACAGGAAACTACTGCTCTTCTTCATTGAATTATCTCCCCTGGTTGTTTTGACATCTTTGGCTCCACGTCCGACTACAGCATCGGTCGGTGGAACTTCAACTTGTTGTTGTAAATCATTAACACGCGTGGCTTTTTCGGTCGGCACTCCCGGCGGCACACTGCGATTCGCCGGCGGCACGCTTCGATAAATCCTGATCGTGCGTTCATTGAGGAATTCGAAAGTGAGCCCGGTACCTTCCAGAAGGTGCGTGAGCGTTTCTTTTGGAGGCAGTCCCGAAGGCGCACGGCTTGAGGTGATGTCTCCTACTGCGCCCGACACATAGATGATTTGCAGACCTGTCTGTCTGGCGAACGCGGCGACGGCATTTGCAAGCGGCTGCGCAACGATTTCAGAATCGCGAGACTGCTCGACAGCCTCTGCACGCATGTTCGCCATGCAGATGCTGCCAACGATCGTGCACAGTATTGAAATGCGTGGCTTCACCGCCATGCTTTACCCCCTGAAATCATCATTTTGTGTTGGGCCACAACCTGCAGGAAAAGTTTGTGGCCACCATGTTCGTCTATTTATTCGTCTGTTAGTAATCAAGAGTGGCTTACTGCGCAATCGGGTACCACTATTTTTCCACTAGGTAAGCTCTGAATTAATGTCATTTCGAGCGTAGCGAGAAATCTTTCCGTGTTTGAGGCTTTTGCATATCAAGCACATGCAAGATTTCTCCCTGCGGTCGAAATGACAGATTCGATTCATTCAGAGGTTCCCTAGGAGAGGCCGGCGCAGCGTGTTGTCATTCGATCTTGGACGTCACAGGCTTCACTCGCTCCTGATCTGCACACCAACTTGTCCGTCAACATGACGCGTTACTTCTATTTTTCCATTCGTCGATGACACCGACACACCTTCAAGACGTCCCAGAAAGGCCAGAAATGACTCGGTGTCGTAAGCATTGAACACACCAGTAATCGGCAAGCTACGCAATTCGTCACTATTGATTTCAATCGGTATCGGTCCGTAGCGATTGAATTCTTCGGTCACTTCATGGAGCGGACGTTGCTCAAAAACGATTTGTCGCTGCACCCAGGCCACCGTTTCCCGTACATTTGCCACCAAGACCTCCGGCGACTTCAAGTCGCCCCCCAGACGCACTTGTTCACCGGCGCCGATACGCAATGCATCTGCAGGAATGACTGCAAGCGTGGCTGCGGGCGGTGCGACGCCGTCAAATACCGCCACCTTGCCATCCACCACCGTCACCACGGTGGCATCCGCTTGTCGGAAAACGTCGAACTGAGTTCCCACCGCAATCACCTGAGCATCGCCGGCGATCACACGAAAACGCCTGTGCTCTTCATGCACGACCTGGAACAGGGCCTGTCCGCGTTTGACGTTCACAACGCGCTCCTGTGCGTCGTAGCGCACAGTGACCTCCGAGTCGGAGTTAAGGTTGACTGCAGATCCGTCTGGCAAACGCCAGGAACGTTGTTCGCCATGACCGGTTTCGAAGTCCTGCGGCAATCCAAATCGCTCTCCATCGCGCACCAGCCATACCGTGGTCGTCAGCAACAATGCGATGGAGGCAGCTGCACCGAACCATAGCGGCCTGCGGCCGAACCGCGTCGTGATTTTGTTCTGGAAGATGTTCGTGCGAGTCGGCAATACGGAAACATTGTCCACCGGCTGCGCCAGCGCTGCGGCCAGCAATTGATCGAGGTTAAATTGGGAATCCTCGGTGACAGCACGCAGATCATGAGCAAGCCCGGCGACTTTCAGGTACTCCTCCACATGCAGCGGTGACGACCGCAACCATTCCATAAAGGCCACACGACTTTCTTTAGTCGCAGCGTTGCTGCGATTTTCCACAAACCATTCAGTGGCCTGTTGCGCCACAATCGATCGTGATGATTGATTTAAGCTGGACATAAGTTACTTGAAACGACCCATTCGACGCCGACAATGTTCCAGCGCCTGCGTGAGATATTTTTTTACCATGTTTGAAGAAATCGCCAATCTCTGCCCGATTTCGTCGTAGCTCATTCCATCCCGGTATTGCATTACGACCGCCGCCCGGCACTTGGGGGATAACTCCGCGAGCGCAAGGCGCAGACGCTTTTTACGTTCGCCGGTATCAATGTCACTTTCAAAATGCGGTAGCTCCGCCAGCTGCTCCTGAATGGCGAAATCGTCTACATCGTCCGTGTTAAGACGTCGCTCCACAACCGAGTGTTCTTTAACGAGATTGTTCGCGACGGTATAGAGATACAGCTCCGGATTCCGGATTGCCTGCGTGTCGTTCAGGCGCAAGATGCGCACATACACTTCCTGAGCGAGATCCTGCGCATCTACCTTGACCCGGCGCTGGAAAAAAACCTGCAACCCGCCGCGATGTTCAGCGAACAACCTCTCCAGCAGCGTTTTCTTGGATTCGCTCATTAAATGGATCGATCAATGACTACCCGGTTATGGAGTAAGAGTCCAGCAACCGGAATTCGGGTACCCAAATCTTCCAATACTGCCGTTCCCGCCTTTATTTGCTGAGTATCCGTTTTTCGGGTAGCGCCCGGGACTTGATTGCGGAGACCCTCTCGCCCCACTGCTGCTCCATCAGAGCGTAACTTCATATTCGTAGCGGGATGACCACTTGAATGACTCGCCTGGCGCGATGCTCATCCTGATGAAGGGTTCGATGGACATCACGGGACGTATCGACCAGAGAAATGCCCGTGTCAACGGTTGGTCAGTGCTGATACGCACTCCCGCACCGAGATTGCGATGCACGATGTGAAAACCATTGTCGCTGGCGGTCGTGCCAAAGCCGTTCAACGCAGCCGTGACTCTCTGTTCGGTGGTTGGCGCGGCGAGATAGACAAAGCGGTTACCAACAACTTCGGCAAGCTGCGCTTCGGGCGGTTTGTCCACCGCAAACTGATACGCCGTGCTCAGCTCCAGTCCCGCTGTCGTACCCGTGCCATCGATATTGAGAAAATTGTGGTTGTACACCTGCGTGGTGATGGACTTGCTACCGGCATTGCGCAGCACATGTTCCAGCAACATCACCGGCTGATCTTTGAGCAGGCGCACCGTCTTGACGTAGTGATAGGCATAACCCGTGCCCGGGTCGGCAACTTCGTGAGTGAATTCCACGTAGTCGGGTTTGACGACGTTGCTGCGCTTGCCAGCATCGACGAGGGGATACTGGCGAAACGGCGCGTAAGCTGCATCATCGAGCCGGCGCAGCACTCCCACGCCAATCTTCACAAACACGCCACCCGGCTTGGCTTCCGCATAACCCAGCGCACCCCCTTCGGCGTTGAACTCTTCCACCGGACCGGTTGCAGCCGTGTTGGGCCCGGCAATCGCCTTGCCATCCTGAAACACAAAATCACGCACGCTGGGCGACATGCCGCCAAACCACGGCACGTAGAAATCATGTCCCTTATACGTCAGGCTGCCGATCATGCCCGCCCCGTCAAAGCGCACGCCTTTGTAAAAACCTTTTTGCGCATCGGGCAAATAAATCTTTGCCGCGATCTGGTCGTTGCTGATGGTCACGGCTGGCGTCTTGATGAGTTCTTCGAGCGGCACAGCATCCGTGACAGGCGCGATGGCAGCAGGCGCTGCTTGCTGTGCCAATGCATGGCATGCCATGCATGCGATACCCACACCCAACACGAGTTGGGTCAATCGAAAGTAGCTGCGACGCATCACTTCGTTCTCCTACTTCGCTGCTTTCAGAACGGGCAGGTACTGCTGCATCATGCCGCGGAAGGCATTGATCATCGCCGGCTCAGCACAACCAGGTTTGAGGCGATTGGTGATTGCTTTTTCGGATGGCATCAAATACGCCTTGTCTGTGGGGATGTAGCCGATGCCGTTCGGCATGACGGTTATCATCATCGTGCGGTCGAAGATCGAGTCGCGCTTCAGGTTCTGGCCAATCTCGGTAAACACTTCGCCCGAGACACCTGCTACTGCAATGTCATTGATCATCAGCAACGACAGCGGAATCGTGACGGGTTCACCATCCACCATCTTCACCGTGGCGGGAGCACGATAACCAGCCGTCGGTACGCCAGGTTTCGGCGGCTCGGCGCGTTGTTGTCCGGGACAGGTGACCGACGTCGTGGCGCCCCACAGCGTGACGCGATCCGACGTGTTCTGAATTGCCCTGGTCACTCGTACGACCTCTTCGCCCAGACGCCGCGCTTGCACATCCAGGATGCCCCAGCCTGCAGCACCTTCGTCAAATACATCGGGTGCATCCTGGTTGTAGGTTGCCATGAACATCGGGTTCTGATCGCCGGCCGCGCCAGAGGCCCATACCGCTACCGAGTTGTTCTTGAGGCGATCCTCAACATAGTTCGAAGTTGCGCCCGGCAGGTCGCCGGTAATCTGGACGTGACCATCCTGTGTCTTTGCCAGATACATCACCACACCGTGCACGGCGTAATTGGTGTACACCGCGATCGGATCACCGGCTGGCGTGGTGACCGAAATGACAGCGACGGTTTTGTCAGAGGGGCCTTCCGGGTTGTAGCCCATGTGATATCCCTCACCGATCTTTTCGTCGCGATTGGTGTTGACATAGGCCTTGCCCGTGCCGAAACCAATACGCGCCGGTTGCAGACGTGCATTGGCCTGCCGCGCCGCTTCGAGGATGCCTTTTTTCACAATATCGAAGTACCGTACATTGTCGCCCGTGCCCCGCGGCGCATTGTGATCATGGGTGGCGCTCAGGATGAGGTGCTCTCGCGGAATTTTCAGTTCCTTGGTCACGGCGTCAATCAGCTCATCGCCACTGGTCAGTCCCGTGGCATCGACGCCGATGAGCGCCACCTTGCTTGCGCCGTTATCAAGCACCAGCGCACGTACATACAACGGGTCGTGCACGCTGCCATAGTTTTGTCCGACGTTGATCGGAAACATGTCTTTGGTCGGTGTGATATCTACTTTGGCGGCGCCTGCGCGCAGGCTGCCGGCTGCGGTGCAAACAGCTGTAGTAGCCAGCAGTACGACTACTGCGAAAATGCTGCGATGCGATAGAGTGTTCATGTTGAGGACTCTTGCTTGGTATGAATTCAACGTTAAAGCGCCGATGCAACAACTGCGGGTTACAGCCAGCGCATCCCCTGCTGTGTCGTCGGACTGTAGCATTGTCCGCAAAAAGCGGCAGCTGATGATCGAATGATGGGGCATGATCGAAAACTAATCACCCAGGACATTGCTTTGCCATGAGCCACGGTAATTAATGTGCAAATTATCAAGGGGACTTTCAATGAACAACCAACTTAAATTTATTTGCGCCCTGGCGGTTGCAACCTGCTCACTAACAAATCTTCACGCTCAACAAGCCTCACCCAATGTGGCCGCGCCACCTGCAGCGGGAAATGCAGCGCGGCGCGCTCTGCCCACAGGTCCGGTACAGAACGACAAATACCGTACAACGTATGTGCGCCTCGGTGCGAATGACGACGAGGGACTGCTGTATGAGCCGGTGACTCCTGGCCCGAATGCACGCATCGCCATCGTATCCATTCATCCGAACGGCAACGTATTTAATATGGAAACTGGACGCGAGATGGCCAGTCGCGGCTATCGGGTGCTGATGGTCAATCATCATGGCGAAAGCGATACAGCCGAGCAGTTCGCGCCCGGCATTTCACGCGGCGTGACCTACCTGCGCTCGCTGCCCGGCGTACAACACGTGGTGCTTTCCGGTCACAGCGGCGGCGGGCATCTGGTCACCTTCTATCAGAACGTCGCCGAGAACGGCCCGTCAGCATGCCAGGGCGCCGAGAAAATCTATCCCTGCTCGGGCGAAGGACTGACCGGCCTGGCGAAACCGGATGGCCTCATCCTGCTGGATTCAACCATCGGCGCGTTTCATGGAATGAGCTCCATCGACCCGGCCGAAATGGAGGGCGGCAAGCGCAACCCGGCACTGGACATGTTCACCGCTGCCAACGGTTACGACCCGGCTGCCAAACGCGCCACGTATTCGGCCGAATTTGCCAAGCGCTTCTATGCTGCCCAGGCGGCACGCAATGCCAAGCTCGTCGACGACGCGCTGGCGCGCCTGAATGCGATCAAGCAGGGCAAGGGACAATTCAGCGACGACGAACCCCTGCTCATTCGCGGCATGGGCCAGAACGCAACCGGCGCCCGGCTGTATCAACCCGACCCTGCGTTCGCGGCGCACACCAGAAAACCCTACATGCTGCTGAAAGCAGATGGCACGACGCCTACCGTGATCATCCACTCGGTGCGCCCACCCACGGGACAACAGTCGCTCAATGCGCTCAACACCCTGAATGTGATGAGCAACAACACCACGGTGCGCAGCTTTCTGCAATCGGCGATTCGCACCACAGCGGACTATGCAATCACCGCCGATAACATTGTGGGGGTCAATTGGGCCTCTGCCACCACCGCCACACCCGGCAATGCCAGGGGCGTTACGGTCCCGGCGCTGGTGATGCCAATGACCTGCCATTATCTGGTGGTGCAGGACGAGGTCATATTCGAGCAACTTAGTTCGAAGGACAAAACCCTGGTTGCGGTGGAAGGCGCCGTGCATGGCTTCACACCCTGTCGACCCGAGTACGGCGATACCGTCAAGCGTACGTTCGACTATGTCGACACCTGGCTGGGCAAGCCGGGACGGTTCTGATGCACAGGTCTGATATCCATCTGATGTCCACCTGATACATGGGGTCGCGAGCATGATTGCGCTCGCGACCCGCACATAAAGTCGTTACGTGACTGCGGAGTGCCCCCTCATGCACAGCACAATGTGCCTTGGTACAAACTTCGGGTAAGCTGCGACTTCCAACTACAACTTTCTTGAGATTGGGGACCCCATGAGTCTGAACATTAATGCGACTACCTCCACCGACCCGGTGCCCACCGAAGCGGAAAGCAATGGCGTCGATGCGCCTGATCTACGCTTATTCGTCATGGCCCTGTTCTTCGTGTTCGGCGGCATTACCAGCCTGACTGACATCATCATCCCCAAGCTCAAGGAGCTGTTCACGCTGTCCTATGCCGAAGCCATGCTGGTGCAATCGGCCTTCTTCGCCGCGTACTTGCTGATCTCGCTGCCCGGTGCGGCGATCGTCAAGCGCGTCGGCTACATGCGCACCGCAGCGATTGGCTTGTTGACGATGGCAGCCGGATGTCTGTTGTTTGTACCAGCGGCAGGCTCGGGAATGTTCCTGATGTTCCTGGGGGCGCTGTTCATATTGGCCTCGGGCATTACCATCGTGCAGGTGGTCGCCAATCCGCTGATTTGCCTGCTGGGCAAGCCCAGCACTGCGCATAGCCGCCTGACCTTCGCACAGGCTTTCAATTCGCTGGGCACCACGGTATTTCCCTACTTTGGCTCGATCCTGATTCTGGGCTCGCTGGCCAATGTGGACGTGACGCAACTGACAGGCGATGCTCTGCAAGAATATCGCGTCGCTGAGTCGCAGGTTATCGTGAACACCTACCTCGGTCTGGCCGCGGCCATTCTGGTGGTGGCAGCGCTGGTATGGTTGCGGCGCAATCGTCTGCCCGAGACCAAGATCGAAGACACCACCATACATCACCCCTTCAGCCTGTTGAAGCAACCGCGCTTCGGTTACGGCGCAGCGTGCATCTTCCTGTACGTGGGCGCGGAAGTGGCCATCGGTTCCATCATCGTCAACTATCTCATGGCAGCCGATGTATTCGGCATTGGTCATGAAGCGGCCGGCAAACATGTGATGTTCTACTGGGGCGGCGCCATGGTCGGCCGCTTCATCGGCTCGTATTTCCTGCGCGTACTCTCGCCGGGATGGGTGCTGGCGTTCGTTGCCACCGGCTCGATCACACTGCTGGGCATCTCGACCAACACCACGGGCGCCGTCTCCGGCTGGTCGCTGCTGGCCATCGGCCTGTGCAACTCCATCATGTTCCCGACCATCTTCTCGCTGGCCTGCGAAGGCCTGGGCAAACGCGCAGCGGAAGGCTCTGGCATCATCTGCGTGGCGATTGTCGGTGGCGCAGTGGTGCCGCTGATCTACGGCTTTGCCGCTGACATGGTCGGCCTGAAGCCAGCGATGTGGGTACCAGCAGTGTGCTACGCAGGCATTCTGGGCTTCGGTATCTTCGCCCGCCGTCCGTTCAGAACCTGAAAACAAGCTGCAACGGTATCCAGAAAACTGGATACCGTTGCATGACTCGATATCCTTGCAGCGGACTCGTCGCTCTCATTTAACTTTGAACAGGTCTCAGGCCAACAGCGGATAGAGACGCTTGGCCGTACCGGAAAAAATCATCGCCCGATCCACCGATGAAAGTGAAGCCAGACAGGTCTTCGCTTCGGCAACCAGTTTCGTCAAAGGCCCTTCATCCGACGGAATGTTGGATCCGAACGCAATGTGGTCGGCGCCGAATACGGACACGAGTTTCGAGAAGAAAGCATCAGGCGTGGACTTGCCCTTTCGTGACAACTCGAAGGTGCGGGGCGTGATCTTCAAGTAGAAATTGCGGAACTGAGCCAGCTCAAAAAAGGATTGCGCGTTGGCATAGGGCGGGCCGTCATCCACCTTGATCATCGAGGCATGGTCAAGCACCACCTTCACCTTCGGATAGCGCTGCAGCAGAGTACGGACATGCGGTATGCCCGCGGCCTGCGTGGAGATGCAGAGGGTGAACCCTTTTGATACCGCGTATTCCCAGATGGGGAAAGCCCTGGGATCGATCAACGCATCCGGGTTCGCATTGCCCGTGCGAATTCGCAGACCAGTGATGCCCCGCTGCATCCATCGCTCCAGAACCTGTACTGCGTCAGGGGCGAGTGTGTCGATCGAACAGACGCCGGTGAAGCGCTGCGGTTGTTTCGCAATGGAGTCGGCGAGATAGGTGTTGTTGATGCCGTAGAAAGTCGAGGCCTGCACGATGGCCGCCTTGGCAATACCTGCGGCATTCGCCTCGGCCACGTAATCCTCGAAGGTCTGCGGATGTTCCTGCGACCAGTCGGAAGTCTCGCCACCAACAGGTGATGGCGGATAACGCTTGAGATCCTTCGAAATGATATGCGGGTGGATATCGATGATTTCTTCCGCCGGGGCAGCGGCCTGACTCAAACCAGCTCTGCCAAGGGCGAGACCTGCGCCGACAGCAAGCACATCCCGGCGAGTCAACGTGGTCACTGGACTGGAAAAGCGGTTATTCATGGTAGTCACCATACTTATCGTGAGTCATTCAGCCAATGCAGAGTGGCTCGATCTTCATGAGTCGATCGCCAAGTAAAGTATGTTATTAACATGGCGGACAACAATGTCTGGCATGGCGATGCAAGTTCTTGTGTAGGGGTGGCTCGTGAGCCGCCCTCTTGCGCCTTTGAACACAGGAAGGGCGGCTCACGAGCCACCCCTACGTCGGATAAGGTTGTCCGCCGGGTTAATAATTGACTGGATTTCGTCCCCGATCAGGCGAGGCAGGCCTGCGCGGGAATGACGACTACCCGCTTTCCGTCATTCCCGCTTTCGCGGGAATGACGGAATAGAGGTTGATCAGAGCTTCCTTAGAAGCTGACGCGCACACCCGCTGTGTAGTAGCGACCAATCCAGTCGTCACTTTGCGCCCAGCCATTGAAGCCACCCGGAGCGCCGGTGCCCGGCATCAACTCCGGCGCCTGATCAAACAGATTCGAAACGTTCAGGAACACCTCGGCACGGTTCGACCCACTCAAGTCACCCAACTTGTAGGCGAGGTTCAGGTTGGTCGAGTCATGTGACGGAACTTCGTAGTTCCAGAAAACGGCCGGGTTGCTGCTCATGCCCAGCGAGCTGCGCCAGCGCCACAACACATCCACCGAGAGACGTTCAATCGGGTCAAAGCCGAGGAACACCGTATAGCGCCACACCGGCGTGGGCAGCGAGGCCGCCACCGGTCCTGAAATGAAGCCCGCTGCTTCAACCGGCGCGCTACCCGGCAAGATGGTGTAGATCAGGTGCGGCTGGTAGCTGGTCAATACACGCGCACGGAAGGCACGATCAAACAGTCGTGTCTGATAGTTCACTTCCAGATCCACGCCCTTGGTCGTGATGCTGCCGAGGTTGTACTGCTTGGTGTAGAAGGCGGTCGGCAGCGGTCCGTTCACTGCGTACACGCCCCCGCCCGGGGTCAGGTCTGCAGCCCGGCTTTGCGTCATGCAGAAGAAGTTGGAGCCATTGCCACCTGCCCTGATGGCATTGGCGCAAGCGGCCTGTATGCCAGCCTGGAAGCCCTGAACCGTGTTGATGGCATCCTCAATCTCGATGGAGTACCAGTCCAGCGCCACGCTCAGGCCCGGTGCAAAGTCAGGTTTCCACACAAGACCCGCCGTCGTGGTCAGACCAATCTCCGCCACCAGATCCGGATTCGGAACGTTGGGGCCGGGGATCTGGTTCTGGCTGGCTTGAACCGGTGAGCGGATCCGTGCCGATACCCTGGGGAACGTTGGTGACCGCCGAAGCGATGTCGAACAGGTTGGGCGCCCGAATGTCACGCGAGCGCGTGGCGCGGAAACGCAGCTGATCGTTCATGTGCCAGTCCAAGCCTGCCTTCCAGGAGGTGTAATCACCGCTGGTGTTGTAACTGGTCGCACGCACGGCGCCGTTGAGGTTGAGCGATTGAATCAGCGCCACGTCATTAAGCAGCGGTGCATCGAACTCGAAAGCCACCTCTTTCACCGTCTGGCTGACCTTGGAAAGATTGGGCAGCGTAATGCGATAGAGAGACGTTCGGGCCGCACCGGTGCTGACGCAGTTGGAAGCCAGACCGGCAAAACCAGGGCGGTCGTTGATGCCGGCGCAGTTCGCATTCAGATCTGGCGGATGATTACTCGTTGAGCTGTATTCAATCTTGCGCCATTCACCGGACAGCGCCATGTTGAGCGGTCCCGCCCAGGTGCTGAAGGGCGCACCACTGATGGCCGCATTGGCGGCGTTCATGACCGTCTGGGCCTGCCAATCCGTGTCATCAAGGATGTAATCCATCGCAGCCTTGCTGTACGCAGAAGGCCCGAAGGCATTGAGGGCAACACAGTCAGGACGAATGTTGGCTGAGGCGCACACCACCGTATTGTTGGGCCCGGCAACCGCATCCAGCGCCGCCGCCAGCTTCTCATTGTTGATGTTGTTTCTGCTCCTGGTTTTCAGCGTATTGTCGCCGCGCCACACGGCGACATCCCAGTCGTAGTCACCAAGGTTGCCGTCCAGCCCGGCAGCAAAGAACAACTGCTCCGACTCCGGTTCGGGGTTGTAGCGAGCGTCATAGTCGAGGAACTGCTTGGCCAGCTGGAACGTGGTCGTTGCGCCGCAGTGCAGTACGAGTGGCGGCCGGCAGGAATGCATTATTCACACTGATTACCGTCTGACCCGGATTGAGCGTGACAAAGGCGTCCCACGCTTCATTGGATTTCAGATTGGCAGAAGCCACTACATTGCCGTGCACGTTGTCCGTGAAGTCGAAATCCATGCGGCCATAAATTTGATGACTTTGCAGCGCGCTTTTGAGATTTACATCGCCGTACACGCCATCGCCGCCGATACGGATGCCGGGATTGTTGAGCTGTCCAGCCTGCGCACCTGTAGTAAAGAACGTCGTGCCATTTCCGACTGCGGTGCCGAGCGCCATGTAGCTTGCTGGGGCACCATTCGTGGCAAAGCTGTAATTGACCAGGGAGCCATTGGCAATTCGCCCGTTGAAGGAGGTACCGGAGTTGCGCGCACCGGTAATCAGGTAGTACGGACTCGCCGCCGTACCCGCGCCACCGGCGCTGGCGCCCACTTCCCATGGACGCGAGGATTTTTTGTCCACACCCGTGTCGTTACGGTATTCGTAGCTGCCGATGAAGTGGCCGCGTCCGTCGAACAGATCCGTACCCACCGCGATGCCGGTGTTGAGCGTACCGCCGTCGCTGCGATCGGAACTGCCAAACGACGCATGTGCTTTCACGCCATCAAAACTGCGATTGGTAACGAAGTTGATGACACCGGTCACCGCGTCGGAGCCGTACACGGCTGATACACCGCCGGTCACCACGTCCACGCGCTGTATCAGATTCTGCGGAATGACATCAACGTCAACGACCCCGGCGAAGGTGGTCGGCGGGATACGCATGCCGTCAAACAGCACCAGATTGCGGTTGATGCCGAGGTTGCGCATGTTCAACTGACTGCCCTGGTTATTACCCCCGCCGATACCGCCGGCAATAGAAGGGTTGGCGTTCGCACCCTGACCGCGTGACCCAGCAAACACCGGCAGCAGGTTCAGGCCGTCCGCGATGGGGCCGGGCTTGACTGTCTGCAGACCTTCATACGAGACCACGGTAACGGGTGTCGGGCTATTATCGCCGTTGGTAATAACGCGTGATCCGGTGACAACGACTTCTTCAAGGCTTTCCTCGGCGTTGACCAATGCAGTAAACGCCAGGGCGCTGACCCCGACCAGCAAACAGGCAGTAGAACTCACTCGACTCATGACGACCCCCTCTCACTAACTAACTGAAAAATCTCAAATCTGGTGCTTGCTTCCCGGCACAAGCGCGCCTGACCAAGGACGCGTATGCCATTCGGAAGAATGCGCAGGATAGTGCAACAGCAGGGTAGCCAGCACGCCATTCGATCTGTGCGCCGGGCGATCAGTTTTCGTCCTAACCGGCGCTTCGCGCGGATAGTGAAGAAGTGCAAGGAAAAAGGGTACTTACTTAATTCGGCTTTCCCGCATAGGCGGGAATCCAGTGGAAATTTGATCCAGCCCGATGAAGTTGAACTGTTCACACTGAGATTATCGAAAGGTAGTGCGAGCAACAGAGGCTTCATCGGGCCGGATCAATAGTCAGCGACTGACCACCGCCAGCTTTACGTCCTTGGGTGTCAGCCCTGCCAGCTTGATATCAGACGCGATGCGCATCGGGAAGCGGATGATGCGCGCGCGGTTATTGACTGTGCAGATACCTTCCGCCAGCTTGGAGCCGTCCTGCTTCAATCGGGCCTGCATGGTGAAATCCAGCCGGTCGAACGACTCCTGCCCGACGTAGTCATAAACAAACGTCAATTTGGTACGTACTTCGGTATCCTTGCCCCGGAAAAGTGCGGGCGATAAAAGTCTTGGCGCAGGCGTCAAATGCCCTGCTGACCGATTCAGGGGTACGCGATGCGCGGCTGTCGTCGGCATGAACTACAACTTCGCTAGCCAATACTGAGCCAGTGGCAACCATTAACAGCCCAACGAATGTGATGGTGAGTTTCATACTATTCTCCTTTACAGTGGTGTTTGAGTTATCCCCAGCCGCTAGTGCGCTGGCTTGAATTTCATACTGGTGATCAGACCCTGAAAAAGAGTTAGGAAGCGCTGAAGGAAGCTGAAAGGGGATTAGGAACCGTGAATTCGCCGCCGAATTCCTGCCTTTACGAGTTCGAGGGCTTCGTTCTCGACCCGTTGCAGCGCGTGCTGCGCAAGCTGCTGACGGTCAGGCAGTCGTCTGACAGCGCGCGCTTTCGATGCCCTGCACCTGCTGGTGTAACACCACGGCCAGCTGGTGGATAAGGAGACGCTGATCAAGACGCTCTGGCCGAAGGTCGTGGTGGAAGAAAACAACCTGACTCAGATCATCCATTCATTGCGTCAGGCCCTGGGCGAGAAACCCGGCGAACATCGTTTTATTGCCACGGCGCCGGGACGGGGCTATCGGTTTGTCGCTGCGGTGAAGGAAGTCTCTCAGGTATCAGCCATATCAGGCTCGGCACACGAACGGTTGCCCGACATTGGCGCTGCAAGTCCCGACTTCGCAAAGGTATCTGCAGCAGCGGCAAAAAATGACACAGCCGGGAGTGGCGGGCTCGGCTGGCGCAGCAAGGCGATGGTTGTGGCACTCGCTGTGTTGAGCGTTGCAGTAGCCATCGGCGGATTTCTGCAGTTGCGCACGCCGACAACGTCCGGACGGACCGCACCTCAAGTTGGCCGCTTTTCGATTCCTGTCTCGATCACTCCGCGGTATGAAGGCGGGCGTACGCTCATCATCTCACCGGATGGTGCGCGACTCGCATATCTCTCTCGGACCACGGCCTCATCGTGCGCTCCCGGGATCAACTCGAATCCGTAGTGGTGCCCGCTATTGCGACTGGAGGCACTCTCGCACCCTTCTTCTCGCCGGACGGACTATGGATCGCATTCAGCGATGGTCAGATGCTCATGAAGGTGCAAGTGAGTGGTGGCCCGGCGGTGCAGATTGCGGAGTCAGGGCCAGCGGCCTTCGGCAGCTGGAGCAGTGAAGGTATCGTCGTCGCCAGCATGAACGGTTTGTTCCGTGTCGCATCACAAGGCGGCGGTCTGCAACGACTTGAAACGGGCCTTGGCGCCAATGAACAAGCAATGTATCCACAATTGCTGCCAGGTGGCAGAGCCATTCTGTTTACGGTCATTCCGACTCGCAGCAACACACCCAAACTCCTGGGCAACACGGTTGGCGCGCGCGTGGATTTACTCGATCTCGCAAGCGGCATCCGCCGTACCTTGATTCCCAGCGGCGGGCGCGCCCAATACGTACCGACTGGACATCTTGTTTATGTTGCAGGCGGCAGCCTGTACGCGGCCGCGTTCGATCTGAAACGCCTCGAACTGCGCGGCGCGCCTGTGCCGATGGTTACTGAGGCGGATATGTCCGAGTTCGCCATTTCTGACGATGGCACGCTGGCGTATCAACCCGGCTCGGGACCGCCGAGGAATGTGCTCGTATGGGTTGATCGACAGGGGCACGAAGAACCGCTGGAAGCGCCACCCCGTGACTATGTGTACCCACGGCTCTCGCCGGATGGGGCGCGCATTGCCCTAGACACAAGCGATGCGCAGGATCGTGATATCTGGATCTGGGACCTGCGCAGAAAAACCCTGGAACGCTTCACGATCGATCCAACCGGAAATCCCCTGGTCGCCTGGAGCCGCGACGGCCGCAGCCTTGCGTTTGGCAGCGGTCGTTTCGGCGTGTCGAACCTGTTCCACCAGTCGCAGATGGAAGCGGTGAACCGCAACGCCTGCTGAAAAGTGAGCGCATTCAGATGCCGATCGGCTTTGCACCGGACGGACAGCTGCTCTTTTCCGCTGACGTTGCCGGACACGGTCGCGATGTTCATGCGTTGTCGATGGATGGCAGTGATCGCGTCGCGCGCATACTGTACGGCGCGGCCAACGAGCTCAATGCAGAGGTATCGCCCGACGGCCGCTGGATTGCTTACGACTCGGACGAATCAGGCCAGTTCGAAGTTTATGTACGACCTTATCCGCAGGCATACACGGGTGGCCGCTGGCAAATTTCCTCGGGGGGTGCCCGCCAACCCATGTGGTCTCGTGACGGGCGTGAGCTCTACTACCGTGATTTCGAAGGCGCGATGTACGCGGCGCCAATAACACTCAGTCCGACATTCGCGCCGGGAGCAGCAGTAAAGCTGTTCTCCAATTCGGCTCATCGCGGCGCAGGCAAGTCAGGCGGGGGGCGCACCTACGATGTCTCACTGGACGGTCGACGATTTCTCATGATCAAAACGCAACCGGTCTCCCCCAACTCACAGGCGATCGTTGTTGTTCTCAACTGGTTTGAAGAGCTGAAGCGTGCCGTGCCTGTCGGCAAGTAGACTGCGGCACGTTAAACGAAAGGAACGCGATTCGCGGCAGTGGATAAATAGCGCACCAGACACACATAATCCTTGGCTGTCCGGCACTCGCCTAGTCGCCTCGGTACTGAACAGAAAGCCCCGCGATGCGGGGCTTTCTGACCATCGACGATTAATGCTGCCATGTCATGGCAAAAGTGATAGTCCCGATCAGCAGTCACCGCAGCAACGTTGTGCGGGGTCGAGTGCACCGAGTTAGCGTTAGCGTGAACATGGTGCCCATGCCCATCATCGCCATGCTGATGTCCTCTCCGAACAGGCGTGAGTGCCTTGTGGAACGTCCAGAGGCCAATACGCTGACCCTGTTGTCGACCCAGCTCATCGGCGAACCGGAAGTGAATGCCCTGGAGAATGCGCGCTGAGTTGCAGACATTTACCATGACCTGGGCGAACTAAACCTGATCCATGTAAGCAGCCATGCGCCGCCGCGTCGGCTCATCCGGCATCATCCCGTATGCCGCTTTGGCATTTTCCGTCATGTGCACTGGATTGCTGGTCTCGGTCAGTACAGAGGTGATGGCCGGATGCGGCAGGATGTACTTCAACGAAAACTCCGCCCAGTTATGAATGCCGATCTCCGCAGCCCAACCCGGCAGCGCCACGTTGGCGAGTTTCTTGAAGTAATCACCATTCATGAAGGGCCGGTTGATGATCACGGCGATGCCGCGATCCTGCGCCATCGGCAACATGCGTTGCTCGGCAAGACGCTCGGTGATGGAGTAGTTGTACTGCACAAAGTCCGGCTTCTCGCGTCGCAGGAACTCTTCAAGCTGTGCGTACAGATCGTATTCCGAAACTGTCACGCCGATATAACGGGCTTTGCCAGATGTTTTCCATTCCTTGAGTATCGGCCACAACGTATTCAGATCGGTCAGACTGGAAATCTGCGCGAGGTCGATGGCCTTCCGGCCATACGACACCAATGTCTGCTCAAGTTGCCTGACGCCGGCCTGACCGGCTTCATAGACCTTGGCCATCACGAATAACTTGTCACGCAAATCAGGTTGATTGATCACACGCCCGAATGCCGAGTCATTTGCCACATTGCCGGCACGGGTATCGACGACGCGGCCGCCATGCTGCACCAGTGTGCGCAAGAGGGTTTCCACCGGCCCTGCTCCCTTGGTTGCAATTTCGGAAATGACTTTGCCACCACCCAGACCGATGATCGGTAATGTCTCGCTGGTTCCCGGGATACGTCGCAGCGGCATGGCCTGTTGCGCCCACGCACCCTGCGTCGCGAGAGTGCTGGCGCCCAGCGCGGAAAGTAACGCGAGAAAATCCCGACGACTGTGGTTTGACTCAATCGACATGATTGCTCCCCTGACAATATTGTTCTGATGTAGTGGCACGTTAAAGCTGATCAATATAAGCAGCCATACGCCGCCGCGTCGGCTCATCCGGCATCGTGCCGTATGCCGCCTTGGCATTCTCTGCCATATGAACAGGACTGCTGGTCTCGGTCAGCACACTGGTGATGGCCGGGTGCGGCAGGATGTACTTCAGCGAAAACTCCGCCCAGCTGTGAATGCCGATTTCTGCGGCCCAGCCCGGCAGCGGCACGTTGGCGAGCTTCTTGAAGTAATCACCGTTCATGAAGGGCCTATTGATGATCACGGCGATGCCACGATCCTGCGCCATCGGCAACATGCGTTGCTCGGCGCCACGCTCGGTGATGGAGTAGTTGTACTGCACAAAGTCCGGCTTCTCACGACGCAGGAACGCCTCGATCTCTGCGTATAAATTCTCGCTCGAGACCGTCACGCCGATGTAGCGCGCCTTGCCCGATGCCTTCCACTGCTTGAGCGTTGGCCAGTGCGTATTCAGATCGGTCAGGCTGTAAATCTGCGCGAGGTCGATGGTCTTGCGGCCATATGACACCAGACTCGTTTCGAGTTGTTCAACCCCGGCCTGACCATTCTCGGAAACCTTGGTGGTCACGAACAGTTTGTCGCGCAGATCAGGCTGGTTGATCAAACGGCCAAAGGCAGAATCGTTTGCCGGATTACGCGGCCAGGTGTCGATAACGCTGCCGCCCAGCTGGACGAGTGCGCGCAAGATGGCTTCGACAGGCCCGGTGCCCTTGGCTGCAATCTCGGAAATGACCTTGCTCGAACCCAGACCGATGATGGGTAGTGTCTCGCTGGTGCCCGGGATACGCCGCCGTAGCATGGTCTGCTGCGCCCACGCGCCCGAGGTTGCAAAGTTGCTGGCGCCGAGCGCAGAAAGCAAGGCGAGAAAATCCCGGCGGCTGTGATTTGAATATGTCGGCATGGTGGGCTCCTCTGAGAACACTACTGTTTCGTTTTTCGAGACAGTAGACCAGAAGCAGCCTCTCGAGTTCCAGCCATGTCAGGCCCGTGTCAAGGAAGGTCTGATCAACCTCTGTTCCGTCATTCCCACGAAGCAGGCTGTGTGAAAACTCGAGAGGCATCTCACGTACGTTCACACAGCCTGCTGCGCGGGTATGACGTTTTAACCCGGCGGGCAACATTATCCGACGTAGGGGCGGCTCGTGAGCCGCCCTCTTGCGCCTTTGAACACAGGAAGGGCGGCTCACGAGCCGCCCCTACACAAGAACTTGCATCGCCATGCCAGACATTGTTGTCCGCCGGGTTAATAATCAGAGATACATCAATGATGCGCACTTGCGTCAGACGATCAAACAATGCCGACGTTTGATTCGTTACAGGCGGGCCATATCAATTGATAAGAAACCAACCCCTGCTCCAACTGTAACTGTACTCATCACTTTGCTTGCGTCTGCATATCCTTCAATACCTCGACAATCCGCGCAGCAACTTTCTCTGCGTCGCCCTGGGCGTATCTGGACCCCTGGGCTTCGTAGGTGATCTTGTCGAAAGCGCCCGCATCCGGCATGTACTTGGCGGCGCCATTGACCATGGTCATCACCACCGTGTTCTTGAAGGGTGACCTGGCCTTGATCTCCTGACCGGTTCTGGCTGACAACTCCGGCTGCAGACCCACAAACGCGACATCGCCTACCTGCATGATCCAGAACGGCACGGTGGTATCACCCTTCTTTACGAAGTCGTAACTCCTGGTGGCCCGCCGCGAATTGGGATCGGGACTGGAAGCAATTTCCGTAGCGGCAACATTTTCTTGAACCACTTTCAGTTGCGTATTGGCGGCGCTGGTCTTGATCTCTTCATTAACGCGAACCACTTCGGTGCCGAGACGCTCACCCAGCAAACCCACCAGCAGGTATCCGGCATCACCCGCATCGATGCGTCCGGGCTTGCCGTTCTTGTCCAGCGTATAGCGATGCGACACCAGCAAAGGCGCCTGATCTCCTGCCGCGCCCACCAGGAACATCGACACCGAGCCGTATTGCTGCTCGACATGACGGGTGGCCGCGCCGGCCAGATCAGCCGTCACCGCCCGTCCACCACTCTTCATGATGGACTCGTTCATGATGGAAGGCTGCACGGCGTAATTCATCAACACGGCCAGCGGTTTGCCATCCGCGCCGTCCACGCGCACCACGCCCACGCTCTTGTCAGAGTGACCGAGTTCATTGGAGCCCAGCCACCAGCCGTCGGCGGTCTGCACATCACGACTGACATTGACGTGGCTGGTGCCGGCGCCAAAGCCAATCCGGGCGTCCTGCATATTCTTGACTGCGTCCTCGGTGGCTTTTTGCACCGCACTGCTGAGCGATGCGAATAACTGGTTGTGTCGAGGCACATCCTCGGGATTGCGCGGCGACAACGAGATGTGCGGCGCGGAGAAGGTGTGGCTGACGCCGATCAACACATTGTCGGGAGCCACCTTGCCAGTGGTGCTGACAATCTGCCGCAACTTGTCCATCACTGGTTGCTGCAGGGAAGTCTGATCCACCACCAGCATCCCCACGCGGGTTGCGCCGTTATCGAACAACACCACCCTGGCTTGCAGCGCGTCGCGCACTTCGGTGAAGTTCTCGACCGGCAAGACCCCGGCATCGATGGTTATGGCGGATTGCCCCGCGCCGGCCTTGAAAACCCGGGCGGTGTCCGCTGCCAGCGATACCTGGGTGACCAGCATGGCGCACGCTGCCACCACCAGGGACTGTGCAATTTTTTGCAGCCACGAGCCATTGTGATGGCGGGCGCGACATAGGGTATTGGTCATCCTGCTTCCTGATTAACGTCGGTATAAAACCGGGATAAAACATCATTCTCCAGTTACGGCGGTGGCGCACCATTCGATGTCTGCGCTGAGCGATCAGTTTTTGTCCAGACTGGCTGCCAGGGAAGCTCTGATTAACCTGCCACTGTCATTTCGACCCCTTCGACTTCGCTCAGGACAGGCTCTGGGAGAAATCTTGTAAGTGCCTGATCTTGTGCTTATGCAGAAATGAAAGATTTCTCGCTACGCTCGAAATGACAGGTCAATCAGCGCCTCCTTGGCAACCAGAAAACATATCTTTGGTGAATATTTCCGCCAAACTGATTACGAACCCGGCAACATTGCCCGTTCAAATGCCATATGAGCCGACAGGGCTGCGATCAGGAGTGTGCAAACAACATGCAACAAACAAGTGACGGTCTGCCCCTGCCGCGTCGTTATGCGGCCATCCTCGCCCTGTCGCTGGGCACGTCGGTGGTGGCCACTGACGGTGTCATTATCAATGTGGCCCTGCCCACCATCGCGCGCGATCTTGGGGTGGCGCCGTCATCAGCGGTGTTGCTGGTCACGGTGTATCAGCTGGCGCTGGTGATGCTGTTGCTGCCGTTCTCGGCGCTGGGCGCGCGCATCGGTTTACGACGACTGTATCAATATGGACAACTGGTGTTCGCAGTCGCCACAGTGCTGTGCTTCTTCGCGCGCAGTCTGCCGTTTCTGCTGGTGGTGCGCACCATTCAGGCGCTGGGTGCGGCGGCTACCCTGAGCGTGTCCACTGCGCTGATCCGCTCGGTGTATCCCTCAACACAACTGGGTCGCGGCATGGCCATCAACAACGTAGTGGTGTCCAGTGCAACGGCGCTGGCCCCGACGCTGGCTGGACTGGTGCTGCTGGTGGCGCCCTGGCCGTGGTTGTTCGCAGTCGCCACGCCGTTGGCGTTCTTTTCGCTCTGGCTCGGCAAGCAATCGCTGCCTGAACCCCAGCCACTCAAGGAACCCTACGATGTGCTGGGTGCGTTGCTGTGCGCGCTGACCTTCGGACTGATCATTGCCGGACTGGAGAGCACGGTGCATGGCGACTCGCCGGTGGTATCACTGGCCATCATCACGGCAGGCGTGGTGATCGCAGTGGTGTTTGTGCGCCATGAGTTGCGCGAAGCCAACCCCATTCTGCCGGTGGACTTACTGTCCCGTCCGGTGCTGGCGTTGTCCGCCGGTAGTTCGGTGCTGGCCTTTATCGCCTCCATGGCATTCCTGTTGTCCCTGCCCTTCCGTCTGCAACAGCACTATGGTTTTACGCCTGCCGAAGTCGGCGCGGTGATCACGCCGTGGCCGCTGACCATGATGGTGGTCGCGCCGCTGGCCGGCATGCTGTCGGATCGTTTCCCGGCCAGTATTCTCGGCAGCATCGGCATGGCCATCGCCACCACCGCCTTGCTGTTGATGGCGTTTCTGCCGGTCGATGCCGTACACATTGATATCGCCTGGCGCATGGGACTGTGCGGCGCCGGTTTTGGTCTGTTCTTCGCACCCAATGCACGCCTGATGGCTGCTTCAACACCATTGGCGCGCGCTGCATCGGCGGGTGGGCTGATTTCCACTACCCGCCTGACCGGTCAGGCGCTGGGTGCAACCTTGATGGCTGCATTGCTGGCCATGCAGGTGGGTGATGGTCGTGTACCGGCCATAGTGGCGGCATCGCTGGCAGCGATTGCCGGACTGTTCAGCGTGGCGCGATTGAACACTGGGTTACGTGAATCGTCCGGGTAAGGAAGGTCGATAGTCAGACCTGCGCCAGAGTAAAGATGCGCAGGATTTGCAAGTCTTATATTTGCGCGTCCCCGACACTGACTCGTTGTTTTTGCAATGAGCCTGTTGGTGACGTCTCACGCAAGAAGAGACAGGCGATCAATGAAATGAAGATGCCAGCAGAGACATAGTAGAAATAACCTTGCTCCCACCCGGCGTTCTTGAACTGCAAACCAACGAACTCGGCCGAACCGCCAAACAAGGCAACCACCAGTGCATACGGAATGCCAATGCCCGCCGCGCGCACTTCTACCGGGAACAGTTCGGCCTTCACCAGAGCATTGACTCCTGAGTAACCACTGGCGATGAGCAAGGTCAGCAGCACGAAACCCATGGCTTCGGGCACCGTTTGCGCAGCCGCGATTGAATTCAGCAGCGGCACAGTGAACAAACTGCCGCAGATGCCAAAAGCGATCAGCAGCGGTTTACGGCCGATCCGGTCGGACAGCGCACCCATGATGGGCTGCAGCGCCATGAAGCTCAGAATCATCATCAGCGACATCAGCGTCGACTGTTCCTTGGTGAAGCCCGCGGTATTCACCAGGAATTTTGGCATATAGACACTGAAGGTGTTGACAGCGAGCGTGCCACCCAGCGTCATGCCGATCACCAGCGCGATCTGTCTGGGATGCGACATCAACAAGCGCAAGGGATTGACCGCTACTTTCTTGTGCGCAACATTTTCTTCAAACTCCGGGCTCTCGATGATGCCCCGGCGAATGATCATGGCCACGACCGCAAACGCAGCACCGATAACGAAGGGAATACGCCAGCCCCACGCATGCAACTGCTCCGACGTGAGCAGAACGTACTGAAGCAACAGCAACACCAGGATCGCCATGAGCTGGCCGCCCAGCAAGGTCAGGTAATGGAAGCTGACAAAGAAACCACGCCGCGCTTTCGGCGCAACCTCCATGAGATACGCGGCGCTGGTTCCATACTCACCTCCCACACTCAATCCCTGAAACATGCGCGCCAGCACCAGCAGCACCGGCGCGGCGATCCCGATGGTCGCGAAACCCGGCGTGAGTCGCGACCAGCAATGAACCTCCACACATCATGTAAACAGACAGCGTCAGCGCGGCCCGCCTGCCCTTGCGGTCGGCATACCAACCGAACAAGACCGCACCGAGCGGCCGCATGACGTACCCGACCGCAAACACGGCGGCGGTGCTCATCAGTTGCGCGGTCTGATTTCCTTCCGGGAAAAAAGCATGCGCGAAATAAAGGGAGAAAGTGGAAAACGCCAGCCAGTCATACCATTCGACCAGGTTGCCGATTGCACCACCGAAGATGGAGCGCAGACGTCGTGATGGGGGCACCGCTACACCAGCAACTGACTCGACTCCACTCATGCTCATAGACACCTGAAATCAGAAATTGAAGCACTCGCCAGCGGTGCACCTTGAACATACTTCAGGTGGTGATGACCTGAACCCAGATCATCATTGGGATAAGGTTCCGGTCATCTTTCGCTTCACAACCAGCGCCAACGGGACGGTATAGAAGAAGTGCGACATGACGCCGCCGATCGCGACCACCGGGTCATAGTAGTTCGGGTGATTGTCGGAGGCAGTCATGATCAATACGCGCATGATTACCCAGGCGAACGCTGCAAAAAACAGCGCGACAAAAGTGGCCTCGTAACCGCGCTTGCGAAAGTACGGCCATATCAACGCGAACAGGATGCCCCACGCAATGGCAACGACAAAGTGAATGCTGGTGCCGATCACATAGGCTAGCCAGCCAAGCGAGTCCTGCACATCCTTGCCGAATACCAGACCCACAGCGTTACGCGGAATACCGGCCAACGGCATCAAGTGCTGCGCACCCACCCACACAAACGCTTCGTAAATCCAGATGATGACTCCGCCCACCAGACCACCGGTCATCCCGGCCTGTATCGTGAGTTTGCGATCAGCTTTGTCTGTTGTATCGGTTGTCATTGTTATGCACCACTGTAAAGCTTTTTGATCGCAACGAGCTGAGCGCCGCAACTCCTGCGAGTTGCGGCGCCAGGATCATCAGAACTTTGCAGACAGGGTAATGCCAAAGTAGCGATCAAAATCGCGTGGAATTGCTTGAGCGACCGCACCCGCGCCACCGACGGAACCGGAGATACGGCGCAGGCTGGCTACGTAGTGCTCGTCGAACAGATTCTTCACGAACAATGTCGCCTTGTATTTCTCGCTCGGCGAGCTGAGGCCGAAGCTTGCATTGGCCACACCGTAAGACGGCCGTATCCACGGCGAATTCGGATTGGTTGCATCCGCAAGGTTGGTGAATAACGTCTTCGACGTATAGCTGTAGTTGCCGGCCAACGACGCACCCCATTGACCAATTCCAAAATCATGGATTGCGCTCAACCCGAACTTTCGCTCCGGTGCATTAAGCGGAACGCCACCCTTCAGATTGACGGTCGAACTGACAAACAGATCGCCAAATTCTGCTTTGCCGAATTCCGCATTGGCCGACAGCGTCAGACCGTCAACTGGCCGGACACTCACTTCGACTTCCACACCATCGGTGAAGAGCTTGCCCGCCGAACGCAGGACAGGTGCTCCCGAACCGTCGGTGCCTTGAGAGGCGGTCTGATAACCAGTGAACAGTGTGTCGTAGTAGGTGACATTGAACGTCAGCCGACGGTCCAGATAACTGCTCTTGAGACCAACTTCCCACGCACGCGACTCTTCCGGCGCAACTGGGCTCGCATCGAACCCTGCCTGTGACACATAGATATCGGCATCCACTGCCTGACCCTTGTAGCCTTTGGCCCAGGATGCGTAGACCAGCATGTCGGGGTTGAACTCATACTTGGCAGTAAACTTGCCGATCAATGCGCTGTCGCTGAACTTGCGAACCGCATTGAATTGTGGCGTACCCATATTCGCGCCCGGCGCCACTTGTCCCGCAGGATTGGTTCCCGCACCGCCCCCGATGTGATCACCATTGGGGCCGGTCACCTTCTTGTGCACAAACTTCAGCGTATCTTGCAGATAGCGAAAGCCGGCAGTCAGCGTCAGGCCGGAGGCCGGACGCAAGTTGAAATTACCAAAGACCGCCTTGTTGACCGTGTCGACTTTGGTAATCGTGTCCGCCAGAACATAGGCTGTGTCCCGGGCCACCACAACAGTCGTTGGTGTTGGAAAGGTAACATTGCCGGCAATGTTGGAGCGCACACCTGCAATGGTCAGGTCGCGTTCGACTGCGGAGTCGTAGTAATAGAGGCCGAGGAGATAGTCAAAGGCGCCATCACCCGGCGAGGTGAGCCGGAATTCCTGAGTGAACGTATCATTCTGCTCGAGGCTGTTACTTTCACCGCATACATCGCCGCGACATGAAAAGCTCAATGGATTAAGCAGCAAATTATCAAGCAGCGTCGTGGCTGCGGCTTGACTGATGCCCGGGTTGGTGGCGCGAAACAGCTGCTGCGCGGTTACACCAGTGAAGGGAGCGTTGGTGCCGTCGCGATCCCGGATCGCAAAATCGTCGTACTGACGATAGGCAGTCAGCGAGGTAAATGTCAGGTCCTGTACGTCAAAATTGGCTTCGAGACTGACGCCGCGATTCTTCTGATAACCCTCTTGTAGCGTGTTGAAATTGACCTGGGTACTGTCGGGACCAATTGCGGCACCGGTAAACGCTGCGGTGACGTTGCCCGAAGCGGCCGGTATTAGGACGGGCTCGCCACAGCAATCAGCTTCACGATAGGTGTAGTCTGCTGCCAGCATCAGATTGATTCCGTCAGCCGGCTCGAACTCCAGCTTGCCGCGGACGCCATGGCCTTTGACGTTGTTCACCGTCTTGCCGGTGGCGACGTTGGTGACCTGGCCATCAGCGGTTTTGTAGTAACTGTAGAGACGGTAAGCGATCTTGTCGTTCACAGGACCGGTGAGCATCAGCGTGGCATTGTGGTCATTGTCTTCAGCAAGGGTGTATTCACCTTTGCCCTCAAACTCATTCCGGTTCGGCCGCTTGGTCACGATGCTGACCGCACCGGCCGAAGCGTTCTTGCCCTGCAACGTACCCTGCGGCCCGTTCAGCACTTCTACTCGTTCCAGATCGCCCAGGCCGTCAAAGGCTGCGCCCGGACGCGTATATACAACGCCGTCAACAATCGTCGATACACTGGGCTCAACCCCGACCGAGAAGGACTCCGATCCCACGCCGCGGATGGAAAAATTGAACAGGCGCGCTTCGTCAGCAGCCTGAAAATTGAGTGATGGCGCAAACTGCTGGAAATCCTTGATCTGCAGGATTTGCTGTTTTTCCATGGTATCGGCGGTCACGGCAATGATGCTCGCGGGAACGCTTTGCAGCCTTTCCTCGCGTTTATTCGCGGTGACGAGGATTTCCTCCAGTTCGCCGATGCTGGGCGCAGTGGCGGCAGTTTGGGCGATCGCCGGATTGCTCGCGAACAAAACGGAGGCGCCCGCGTAAAGCGCAGTGGCCGCAAAAATATTTCTGGTACTCATCAGTATTTCCCCTTGGTTATTGGTTATCGACATATCTAAAGACTGCTTGCTGAAGACAACTCTGCCGGACCCGCGCGCGTCGGACGTTCGGACAGGTCAGAATTTGTCGTGCTCATGGCTGATCGGCTTGTCGTTATTGATCGCATATCCCCCGCAGCGCAAGCAGCGAATGCGGCTGCGACAAGCGATCGGCATTAGCCAAGTATCGATGCTAAGCGCGCGCATTACACCGGCACCAATTCTAATCCTGACCCAAGGCATAACACCATGTTATACCGATGGCCGCAGGGAAACCGTAGCGGCAACACCCGGCACAGGAAACTCCTGTGACACCGAATTGAGCAACAAGCCCTCGAAGGCATCGCTGACCGCAGAACGCGCGGCATACTGGGCGCGATTGAGAAACAGCGGCAAGCTGCCCGACGCAGCGAGTGGCACTGCTTTCAGGTATGCGGCGTCGATACCACGCGCAGTGAATTCGTCTACCAGAGCAACGCCCAGGCCCTCGCGCACGAAGGCGCAGGCAGTTTCTGCAAAACGCACGCAGGTGGCGACCTTTAATTCCACATCGGCACGCATGAACAGATCAGCCACCACCCTGCCGTGCGGCGTGTCTGCGCCAAACGAAATCAATGCCTGGTCGATCAGGTCTCTTATGGCTACGGTTTTTTGTCTGGCCAACGGATGCTCGCGCGGCACGACGCAGACGAACCGGCCCGCGCCAATCTGTCGCGAGGTCACGTTGGGATGCGACACCGGAAACACCGTCAAGGCGTACTCGCCCTGCTGCATGACCAGGTAATCAGGAATCTCGCCAACTCCGAGCACATCGAAACGCAAATTCAGTTTCGGGTAGCGCTCTTTCAGCAAACGCAGCACGGCGGGCACCACATGCACCGCAAGCGATGGCGAAGAACCGAGACGAAAAACGCTGTCGTATCCCTGGGACAGTCGCTGCGCGACCTGACCAAGCCCTTCGACATAGCCGTATATAGGCTGAATTTCCCGGAACAAGGTTTCCGCTTCACGCGTCGGCATCAGCCGCCCGGCGACACGATCGAACAGGCGAATGCCAAGCCGGTCTTCGGTGTGCCGGAGCATGCGCGACAGTCCCGGCTGCGAGACGTGCAGGAGCTGTGCGGCGCCGGTGACGGTCTTGGCGATCATCACCGCGCGGAAAACCTCTATTTGTCGCAGATTAAGCATGTGCCGCTCATTCTGAATTCTTGTCCCAACCAAGCTCGCCAATGGAGTCTTTGCCGGCCACCGAATACAGCACCGCTGCATTGCGGCTTTTCTGAAACTGCTCTAGCGTCTCGCCACGGAACGCTGCATAGATGTGCGGGTTGGATACGCCGATGACCGCACCCAGCTTTTCCAGCAGGAAGAAAATCACGCCGTAGTGAATCAACCCGAGCCAGTCGCGAGTGCGCACCAATCGCTGTTCTTCGTCGCTCAAACCAGCGGCGGCGAAGGTTGCTTCTTCATCGGCTCTGAAACGCGCACGTTGTGCTGGATCGATCAAGCTGTGCAGGAATTTATTGAGACGATACGCTTTGACACTGCGTTCCAGGGTGAACGGATGCGTGCCTGACAAGGTTTCAGCGCCGGCCAGCTGGCGATGGCAGAACTCCAGGTACTCGTCCATGTGCTGACCCGGTGCAGCTTCGACTTCGCTTTCGTAAATAGCAGTCGCGATCCCGGTCATCGATGGCAGGTAGTAGCTCTGATGCAAGGTGCGCAGCCGCGCCGGCATGGCGCCGCGCATGACCAGCCACATGATGACTTCAGCGCCTTCCAGTCCCCCCAGCCGTGCGTAGTCGGCATGGGTCATGCGGGTCAGCGCTTCCGGATCTTTTTCGAACAGCTCCAGGAACTGCCTGTCCCATTCGGGGTTGTTGAATCCGGCACGCTCACCATGCACCTGATGCGACAAGCCCCCCGTCGCCACAATGGCAACCTTGATGTCCTGCGGGTAAGACTCAATGGCACGTCGCAACGCCTGACCCAGCTTGAAACAGCGTGCCGCAGTCGGGATCGGAAACTGCAATACACCCAGTTGCAGCGGCACCACCCGCCCCGGCCAATCCGGCTTGTGCGGCCACATGATTGACAGAGGTGAGAAGCAACCGTGATCCAGCGCTTTGTCCTGAAAGAAGGCCATATCGAATTCTTCGGCCATCAGCGCAGTGCCAATATGGCGTGCGAGCGCCGGATCGCCACGCAAGGCAGGCAGATCGCGTGCACCAGCGCCTTCATCGGCTACCGGAAAGGTCTCGCCTACGCCCAATGAAAATGCCGAATAGTGATCGAAGAAAAACGAAGTAACGTGATCGTTAAAGATGTACAACAATACATCAGGCTGTTTTTCCCTGAGCCACTGCCGTATCGGTTCATACGCCGCAAAGATTGGCTGCCACGCCGGATCATTCTGTTTGCCCGTATCGAAGGCAAAACCGATCGTCGGCGTGTGAGAACTCGCAATTGCACCAATAATTTTAGCCATGAATCAGTTCTTCAACCTGCTGTTGTACGTTGACGATCCGGTCGGTGCGCTGATTGCGCGGAGTCTGTTACGCAGCAACATGTCGTGCTGTGCACAATAAATCAGAGCCGCCCTACTTCTACTGTGTTAGCGCTTGCCACCTTGGGTATTGGCGGCCTTCAGCGAGTCGGCGATCCACTGCATGACTTCTGGCACGTCATAATTACCTGCATGCGGCTGGTTCCAGGCCAGGCGGTAATTCACATCCGCGACACTACGATCTGCTGCCAGCGCCCTGCTGAGGTTGATCGACACGGTGAACGCGGTGTCGCGGTCACGCGTGCCGTGGCGGATATACCAGTACGGTGCGGTGTCAGCAGCCGTGCCGATGTAGCTCATCGGGTTGATGAGTTTCACCTGATCGTCAACAAGGGTGGTCGGCTTGCGTACTAGCTTGGCCCAGGTAAGGCCGGTGTCGTCCTGACCGATGCCATCATTGCGTGTGTCGTTGTGGTTCCAGCTGAACTCGGTGTAGTTCGAGTACTTCTGCTCGCGCGTGCCGAAAAGGTTGGTCTCGCCACCCATTCCCGTATAGGTGCTGATGCCGGTGGGGTCGAACGCGGGCACGGGCTTCAGCGTTGCCTGGGTAGTGACGAACTTAAGGTACTTCTGCATATCGATCGATACGACTTTTTTTGTGGCGTTGTCGACATCGATCCAGTCGTTGATAAAGCTTTGCGGCGGAATTTGGACTGCGCCCATGCCGGCAGCGCCCGGGGGGCCACCGCCGCCACGGGCCGCGAAGGTCATGGTTTCACCCAGATCCGGGATGACATTGCCCGGCGCGGCGGTCATATAGGTCTCCGCGGAGCGCAGTACCTCCTGCTGGATGGCGGCCAGCATGGTGTCGGCCGTCAGTGGCTTGCCAGCGTTGGTCAGTTTGAGACTGCGCTGGTAGGCAGAAAACTTAGCCGCAATCTCGGCGCTGCCCTTGGGGTCAGGATCGCTGCTCACGGTCTTGCGAGTATCGAGCGTGGTGTACAGCCATTCATAGGCGAGGTCGGCGTTGCCGAGATCGGTGATCGGGCAGTAAGCGTTGATGGCGAAGACGTCGTCACGAATCGTGCTGTGACCGCGCTTGATCAATACCGGCAGCGCCGATCTCGGCCAGATACGGCAGGTAATCGCGGCTGTTGCCCGAGGCGCCGAGGATCGACACCAGAGCGCCGCCGCCACTGGTGCCGTTGACGACAATGCGCTCGGCATTGCCCGGCATGGCCGCGTCATTGAGTCGCAGGTACCTCACCGCCGCCTTGACATCGACAATGGCAGCGGGCGATTTGCCGGGATAGGAGCCATCCGCCGCAACGATGCCGCGACTACGCGAGGCCACATCGATAAAAACATAGCCGGCCTTGAGCGCCGCACCGACATGGCTGATGGCGCTGTTGAATGTGGCGCCATCGGTGACACTGGCCCTGACATAGCTGGCAAACCAGCCGCCATTGTTGACGGCGAAGTAGAGTGCGGTCTGCTGGTCATTTATGGCGCGCTCCGGCACAAAGATGTTCATGCTCTGGTAGCCACAGCGCGGATTCGCAATCGGCGCCGCAGGTCCGCCCATGCTCACCTGTGCGTCCGCCATCAGCACCGGCTTCGCCACGTAACAGAGTTCCTTGTACCAGCGGATCGCGACGGGATTGCCGTCGATGGTGACGGTGATCGGTGTGTATTGGGCCTGGTTGAACGCCAGGGCGCTGTCAGCATTCGCCTCCCCGGTGGCCGCGCTCATTGCCTGGACTGGCGCCGGTGACAACAGAGCCCACGCGCCGACCGCGAGCCCTGCCGCAGCAGCGGTGCGGATCAACCTGCGAATCAAGGGATTACGAAGAGAAGCGTTGCGCGAGTCACGCATCCCATTGGCAAGGCGCGATACGTGTGTCGGGAAGCAGTACATGAAATTTCCTTGTATCTTGAGTTCAGGTTTATTGAACGTACTCTTAAAAAGCGATGGACACAGGATCGAAGATCCGCTCGTTATTCTTCACACCTTGTACCTCATGACCAGTACGCCAGCGACGACCAACGGGAGGGCAAACAGCAGCGACAGGTCATAGATATCCCAGCCGGCCGCAGAAAGAAATCCGGCAACGGTCGGTGACAAGATCGCTCCGGTCCGGCCGAGACCTGCGCCCCAGCCAATCCCGGTGGCGCGAATGGACGCAGGATAAATACGCGCCGCCAGTGCATACATGGCAGTAAAACCGCCTTGCAGCAGGATGCCAATCATGAAAACGGCGCCGTTCAGTACGAACGTGCTTTGCGGCTTCAGCACATAGAGCATTCCGAGAAAGACTGCGGAGCCGAGGAAGAAAAATCCTATCGGCTTCGCCAGCTTAACCTTGGTCGTCAGCAGACCGATGATGATGATGCCCACCACCGCGCCAAAATTGTGAATGGTCAGCGCAAAGATTCCTTCGGCGCGCGTGAATCCGGCACTGACGAACAGTGACGGCATCCAGGCAATCAGAAAATAAAGCGTCATGAAACCCAGAAAATAAATTCCCCAGAGAAAAGCAGTATCCAGCGCCAGGTTGTTCTCGAACAAGCTGGCGACGTTTGCCGATTTCAGGTGGCTGTCATGCTGCTGGCGCGGAAATTCCGGGAAAGGTTCGCGCCTCAGTTTCTTCAGCACGGCGTTGAGCTGGAGCAGATCACGTTCGGTCGGCGACTTTCTGGATGCCAGGAATTCGACTGACTCCGGCAGCACAAAAAAGAAGATCGCACCCAGCACCAGCGTCGCTACGCCGCCATAGACGAACAGCATTTCCCAACCCTGACGCGGAATGATGAACCCCGCTACCGGACCGACCACCATCGCACCAAACGGATAACCCATGACCACCATGGTCACCGCCAGGTTGCGGTATTTCTCGGGCGCGAATTCGCTGGCGATGGCGGCGCCGCTGGCCATGATTACGCCGATGCCCAGACCGGATACGACGCGGATGGCGATCATCATCGATACTGAAACGGGAATGAATCCCGTGACAATCATCGATGTCCCGATCACCACGGTCGCCAGCAGGATCATCTTGCGGCGTCCGATCACGTCGGAATACGGGGCAATGATGGCGGCGCCAATCGCCATGCCGAACAGCGCCGCGCTCAGGATAAAGCCCTTCTGATCGTCGGAAATACCCCATTCGCTGGTGATCGACGGCGCTGCGACCGACATGGCGACCACGTCGAATCCATCCACCAGATTCAGCATGAATCCGATGGCGATAACGAGGAACATGGTCGGTACAAATGGCCCTGAATCGATGCGTTGCCTGATGAGGCTGGTTGTTGTCACTTTGTATGCCCCTGCTGACTGGCTTGTTAACCTGAGGCGGGTAGCATGAAGAATCGATACATCAATAACAAGCAGGCTGGATTGCCCTGCATATGCTTGCGGCAGATGGCCGCGGGGACAATACTGTGTGTCACTTTTTATAGCGTTGGTTGAGGAGGAACGAAGTATGAGAAGAAAACAACTGCTTTCGGTGGCAACTCTGGCCCTCAGCCTCTGCTTTGCCTTGCCATCAATGGCGCAGACTCCGGCGGTCAAGAATACTTTCGTGCGGCTCGGCTCCGGTGTGCCAGGCGTGCTGTATGAACCGGTGACGCCTGGCCCGAAAGCTGGAATCGGCGTGTTCGTGATGCACTCCTCGGGAGACTACCTGCAATTCTCCGCCTGTACGGAATTGTCGAAGCGCGGTTATCGCGTGCTGTGCGCCAACAACACCAGCAACAAGTCGGGCGCCGAGACCGACAGGGATACGGACCGGATACTGCTGGATGCAAAGTTAGGTGTGGCCTGGCTGCGCAAGCATCCGGGCATCCGCAAGGTAGTGCTGTTCGGGCACAGCGGCGGCGGTGTACTGATGTCCAGTTACCAGGCCATTGCTGAGGGCGGTCTCAAGGCCTGCCAGGGACCGGAGAAGATCCTCAAGTGTTCCGACAACGCTGGCGGATCTGCCGCCAGCAGACGGCCTGATGCTGGTTGATTCGAACTACGGCACCTCGGCGATGACGTTATTCAGCCTCGATCCAGCCATTGTCGACGAAAGCACTGGCCAGAAGATTGACCCCGCACTGAACCTCTGGAATCCCCAGAATGGATTCAGCCCTGGCGGCACGAAATACAGCGACGAATTCGCTCGCCGGTGGCAGACAGCGGTAGGCAAGCGAATGAATCAGCTGACGGCGACGGCGCTGGATCGCTGGCAGAAGATCAGCGCGGGCCAGGGTCGTTACAGCGAAGACGAGCCGTTCGTCGCGCCGGGGGCCGACTCCAGCGGCGGCAACAACAAGTTCTTTGCGCAGGACACGCGATTCCTGTCGCATACCAGCAAGGCATGGCCGCTGTTGCACAAGGACGGAAAGATGACGACGGAGATCGTCCACACGGTGCGCGTGCCGACGAATATGACCCCGACCACGTCCTCAATGCAAAACGGATCGTTGCGGACCACGGTGCGCCGATTTCTGACGACCTTCGCGGTTCGCGTCACCGACGATTTTTCCTATGACGAGGATTCCATCCAGGGAGTGATCTGGGAATCAAGCTACACCACCCCGCCCGCGAGCGTTCGAAACATCAAGGTGCCGCTGTTGACCATGGGCATGACCGGCAACTGGGAGTACCTGGCCGCAGAAATCATTTATGAGAATGCCGCGAGCACCGACAAGACCATCGCATTTGTGGAAGGCGCAACTCACGGCTACTCCACATGCACGCGATGCGAGAAGACGCCGGGTGAGTTCGGCGACACATTGAAGACAACCTACGACTATGTGGATAGCTGGCTGAGCAAACCAGGGCGATTTTAGAGTCAGGGGGAATGGCACTTGCTTAAGGCATCGTCATTCCCGCGCAGGCGGGAATGACAGAGTAAGCGGTTTTTCCGTATTTCGTAGCCTTTCTGCTTAAGTAAGCGCCATTCGCGTTAGATCATGTCTTCGGAGGAGAATGCGGCATGAAGAACAATCAAAAAAATACAGATCCGAACGCACGGCGTGTATTTCTCAAAGGCGCGGGAGCAACACTTGGCCTGGCGGGCGCGGCGGTAGCGCCGGTACCTGGTCTCGCGCAGACGGAGTCTGCGGCAGTTTCTGCAACAACCGCACCGGGCTATCAATCGCTGAGTCTCGAAGAATCCGCAGCCACCGAAGCGCTGGTCGAGCACATGTGGCCAGCCGATCAACTCAGCGCTTCCGGTGTCGAGCTGGGCATCGCAACCTACATTGATCGCCAGCTCGCCGGTGCTTTCGGCAGCGGTGACCGGCTGTACTCGCAAGGTCCGTTTCGCAAGGGCAAGCCACAGCACGGCTACCAGCTGCCGCTGACACCCCAGGCTTGGTACAAGGCCGGCATCGCCGCGCTGAATGTTTATTGCAGTCAGGCACACAGCAAGAGTTTCGATCGCCTTGCCGCGGCCGAACGTGAAGCTGCGTTGCTGGCCATAACCAGTGGCAAGGCGAATACACCTGAGTTCAACCTTGCAGCATGGTTCAACGAACTCCTCTACCCGCTGTTTACGCAGGGCGCATTCGCCGATCCGGTCTACGGTGGTAATCGCGACAAGGCGGCGTGGAAGATGATTGGCTATCCGGGCCTTCCCGCCATTTACAACCGTGACATGGTGACCTATCGCGGCAAGCGCCATCCAAAATCTGATGCGCCGAAATCCATTCAGGACTTCTCATGATCAAGCTCAAAGAACGTGAGGTGGTGATCGTCGGCGGTGGACTCACCGCAGGGCTGCTTGCACGACGACTGGTGCCCGCCGGACATGATGTGCTGGTGCTCGAACGCGGCCCGGCGCGTACAGGAGGTCCGGAAGCTGAATTGCCATCACAACGCGATGAGCTGCGCTGGGGCACGTACCGAGGCATGTCGCAACGCGAGAATCTGGAAACCATCACGCTGCGGCATTCGGTAAAGGAGCAGTCGCTGCCGATGCGGCGCATCACCAGCTTTCTTCCCGGCTTCGGTGTCGGCGGAGCGATATCGCACTGGAACGGCCTGACCTGGCGTTACCAGACCACCGACTACGTGTTGCGCACGCATCTGGAATCGCGCTACGGCAAGAGTGCGATTGCCGGACTGATCCATACAGGACTGGGGCCTGAAGTACGAAGACCTCGAACCTTACTACACGCAGTTCGAGAACCTGTTCGGCGTCTCCGGCGAAGCCGGCAATATCAAGGGCGTAAAGCAACCCACGGGTAATCCCTTCGAGCCGTATCGCAGCGCGCCCTATCCGCTGCCACCGCTCGAGCCCAGTGAATTCGGCGTGATATTCCGCGAGGCCACGACCAAGCTCGGCTACCACCCATTCTCGACGCCTGCGGCCAACGCCAGCCAGTCGTACAAGAATCCGGACGGCATGCAGTTGGGCGCGTGTCAGTACTGCGGCCACTGCGAACGCTTCCTGTGCGAGGCCAACGCCAAGGCCACGGCGACCAACCTGTTGTTTCCGCTGGTGCGCGGTAAGCCGAATTTTGAAATGCGCGCCAATGCCGAAGTGCTGCGCCTGCTGTACGACAAGGCGAGAAAGCGCGTCACCGGCGTGGTCTACGCCGATGCGAGCACCGGCGAGGAATTCGAACAGCCGGCGTCGACGGTGGTACTGGGCGCCTATGTGTTCAGCAATACCCGCCTGCTGCTGCTCTCGGGCATCGGCCGGCCCTACGATCCGGTGAGCGGCCAGGGTGTGGTGGGCAGGAACTACTGCTACCAGACATCCTCCGGCGTGCAAGTGTTCTTCGAGGACAAATACCTCAATCAGTTCATGGGCGCCGGCGCGCTCGGCATGGCCATCGACGATTTCAACAACGACCACTTCGATCATTCCGGCCTGGGCTTCGTGGGCGGCGCCTTCATCAACGCCAACACCATGAACGCCCGGCCAATCGATACGCGGCCGCTGCCGGCGGGCACGCCGCGCTGGGGCACGAAATGGAAGGAGGCCAACGCGAAGTGGTATCTGCGCAGCGCCAACATCAATTGCCATGGCAGCAGCTATGCACAGCGCGGCAATTATCTGGATCTCGATCCCGGACTATCGCGATGCCTGGGGCCGGCCGCTGGTGCGCATGACCTTCGACTTCCCGGAAAACGATCTGAAGATGTCGGAGTACGTCACCGCCAAGGCGCAGGAAATCGCCAAGGCCATGGGCGCAACGCTCAGCAATGCCGAATCCGCGCCGCGGTCCTTATGATATCGCGTCCCTACCAGACCACGCACAACACCGGCGGCACCATCATGGGCGCGGACCCGGCCACCAGCGTGGTGTCACCGCATCTGCAATGCTGGGATGCCAGCAACCTGTTCATCTGCGGCGCCAGCGTCTATCCGCAGAATTCAGGCTACAACCCGACCGGGCCGGTTGGCGCACTCGGCTTGCGGCTGGGCGATGATCTGGTGAGCTATCTGCAACGACCGCGGAGAATTGGATGAGGCTGGCGTGTTGCCTGTTTGCTGATATTCGCGACTCTCTTCAACGCGCACGCGCAATCTCCACAATTCGAACGTTGTACGGCCTGTCATTCTGGGACAGAGGCCACCAGGGATCTGGGGCCGAATCTGGCGGGTGTATTCGGCCGCAAGGCAGGCAGCCGCGAGGATTTCCGTTACAGCCGTGCGATATCACGCAGCGGCATCACCTGGGATGAGCAAAGCCTGGATGCCTACCTCAAGGCGCCCGAACAATTCGTTCCGGGAAATCGCATGGCCTTCGAAGGCATAACCTCGGATGCCGAGCGCGCGGCGATCATCCAGTACCTGAAGACCCTCAAGCAGTGAGAATTACATTGCTATAAAGCGGTGTCCGTTATCGCTGGCAGTCTCGCGTACATCAGAAAACCCATGAGCAACCCGAATCAATCGCCCCATCCAGCGCCAATGACATATCCGGCAACTGGCTCAACCTGCTGGTTGTCTGCCTGTGTTTCATTCTCAGTGGTCTGGCCGCGCTGGTGTATCAAACGGCCTGGACACGGCAATTCGCACTGGTGTTCGGCACATCCGAACTCGCCATTGCAGCAGTGCTGGCCGCCTACATGGGTGGTCTGGCGCTGGGAGCCGCGCTGATACAACAGCGCATCAAGCAAGTGCAGCGTCCGGTGCTGTGGTATGCCAATCTCGAACTGGGAATTGCCGTGGCCGCAGTGGTACTGGTCCCGGCAGGTCTGTGGCTCGCCGAACAGTTGCTGATATTGATCTTCGGCGGACAACCAGCGCCGCCCAGTGCCACGCTGAGTGGAACCTCCCTGTTCTATCTGTTGGCGGCGTTTGCGGTGTTGCTGGTGCCGACTACCCTGATGGGCGCCACACTGCCGCTGCTGGCCAGACATGCCGTGCACAGCGAACAACAGATCGGCAGGCGCATCGGCTTGTTGTATGCCTGCAATACTGCTGGCGCGGTGGGTGGTGCTTTGCTCGGCGCGTTGTTCTTGCTGCCCAGATTTGGCTTGATGAAAACCATCTGGATTGCTGCCGCCATCAATCTGCTGGTGGCCGTACTGGCGCTCACCTTGAGCAGGACCTCGGCAAACCGTGCGCTCAATTCACAAATTGACGACAACGCGTCGAGGCAGCCGCCGGAATATATGCACGTTGGTGCTTCACCCGCGTGGGTGCTGCCGTTGATGTTGTTGTCCGGAGCCGTATCCTTTCTCCACGAGGTGTTGTGGACCCGCATGCTTGGCCACCTGCTGGGCAGCAGCATTTACGCGTTCGGCGTCATGCTGGCCAGCTTTCTCGCCGGCATTGCACTGGGCGGTGGGCTGGGTGCAGTGCTGGCGCGACGTCGCGAGACTGCAGCACGCTGGCTGGCCATCAGTGAACTGGCTGCGGCTGTCGCCGCCATGGGTGCGTGGTATGCAATTCAAAAAATCAGTCCCGCAATTGATTCACTATCGCAGCGCGTCAGCTTCGGTTTCGCACTGTTGTTCCCGCTGGCGTTTGCCATTGGCCTGACCTATCCGCTGGCCGTGCGGGTACTGGCCCGCAGTGTCGATGATGCCGCGCCGGCCAGTGCGCGGGTTTACAGCTGGAATACCGTCGGCGCAATTCTGGGCGCGATCGCCGGTGGCTTCCTGATTGTGCCGGCGCTGCGTTATGAGGGCTCGGTGCAACTGGCCGTCATCGCCAGCTGTGTACTGGCTTGTATTGCCTGTTTTGTCCTGTTCAAGCCCGGCAAGTGGTTTGGCATTCCTGTAACAGTCTCTGCACTTGTCGTGGCCTTCCTGTTCATCCCCAGACAGCCCGACGCGCTGTTGCGTTATTCGCCCTTGCGGGTCAGTGGCGTGGGCGAAATGCTTTACTACGATGTGGGACGCAGCGCTGCAGTGGTAACCCTGCGTCAGGGCGATCAGATTGCCGTGCGCACCAATGGCTTGCCCGAGGCTGCCATCGAGATGCGTGGCACGAATCCACAGCTGTATGCGGAAGCCTGGATGGCGCCGCTGGCGGTACTGGCGCGACCGCAATTGCAGGACATGCTGATCGTCGGTTTTGGCGGCGGTCGGGTACTGGAAGCCGTACCGCCCTCGGTGCGTCACATCGACGTGATCGAACTGGAAGACAAGGTTATCGACGCCAACCGTGCGCTGGCCGAGCGTCGCTCGCGCGATCCATTGAGCGACAGCCGCGTCAATCTCATCATCAATGACGCACGTGGAGCCCTGCAGCTCACCTCGAAAAAATATGACGCGATCATTTCGCAGCCTTCGCATCCCTGGACTGCCGGGGCATCACATCTGTACACACGCGAATTCATGCAGCAAGCCAAAGAGCATCTGAATCCCGGTGGGTTGTTCGTGCAATGGATGAATGTGGATTTTCTCGACGAGTCCTTGCTGCGCTCGCTGGTGGCCACCATCAACGCCGTGTATCCGCAGGTGCGCGTGTATCGCCCCGCTCCGCCGACACTGCTGTTTCTGGCATCGGATGCGCCGATTGAACCGGAAAGACACTTGGCCACAACGCGTGCGACGCTTGCCGCCGCACCTGATCACTATGAACGTCTCGGTCTGAACGTAGTGGAAGATCTGATTGTCAGCCTGGCAATGGACAGCCAGGGCAGCCGCGTTTTCGCCACCGGAGCCGACATCATCACCGACGACGCCAATCGCTTCGCCGTCGCCAGTCTTTACGAGACTGGACGCAACATCAGTGCAGAAAACCTCGGCCATCTTCTGGCGCCTTACGATCCACTGCTCCACGCCGACAGCTTCATTTATCGCGAACTGGGCCGGCAACTGGCGTTTGACTACGTGGCGCGCCGTATCCACACATTTATGCAGTTCGACGACAGCGCTCGCATACGCATGGATCGGTTGGCCAACCGGTTTGAGAATTCGTATCTGCAAGTCTATATACGTTCCCTGACGCTGCACGATGACCGCCACTCAAGCGAGGCGCAGCAAATTCAGACGAATGACGTGAAGCGGTATCCGGACAGTTTGTTGCTGCGCGACACCCTGCTGGAAGGCCGGCTGGCAACGCTGGGCTTCGGTGGCAGTACTGAGTCCGACCCGCTCACGGGCCAATCCGCAAGCGACCACGTCGTGCTGCGTGCGGCGCATTTCGCCGCTGACAATGACTGGAGCAGCGTCGCCGGACTCGACTCTGCACTGGCCCAGGTTCCGTGGACATCGCTCTGGAACAGTTTGGCGGTACGCCTGCGGGTCGAGTGGCGCGTGCATATGCATGACACTGCGTCGAGTTCCCGCTTTGACGCGGACAATATCAGGATGATCGATCGCCTCATGATTTTCGAGACAAATCCACGACTGTATTTTCTGCGCGCCATGAGCGCGGGCAACGAACCGTACATTCTGCTGGAGTCAGTATTCCGTTACATGCTACTGACCCTGCAGGGTCACGTCACCGCGAACGACATCACTCGCCGCGAGTTCGACAACCTGCAGAAGTTGTTTGAGCAATTGCGTTTCGATGATCCAGTCGATCAACACCACTATCAGGAAGTGCAGTCAACGGTAGCGGCGGCTGCCGCCATGTTCAGGTAGCTTCGCCTGTCACCAGACATCGGCGTTCTTCAGCGTCACTCCCAACTACTGGCCTTGGGCAACACTGACTGTGGCGGCTGAAACCTGGGACAACCCCAGCAAAGACAGGCTGATCACAACCATCCCCGCCATACCCAGTTTAAGGGACTTCATGTTTCCCCTTACTGCCTGCCGGTACCTGATCCGACAGCTGATTGCCAACTCGCCCAGATAAAGTAGACTAAGTGAGAGGCTGTATATAGTAGTACGCGTCTGAATTTAATTCAGACAGCAGTAATCAACAACGTTCGATGGGGGTTTACGACCATGATAAGAAGACTGAAAGTTGTTTCTGGCACCATAGCCATTTTCGCCACCACGGTAACTTCACTAACGACCCAAGCCCAGGCGCCAGTTGGCCTGGAAGAGATTGTCGTCACCGCCCAAAAACGCTCGGAAAGCCTGCAGGAGATTCCCAAGCAGGTTCAGGTGGTCAGTGACGCATCACTGGAGAATGCCAACGTCACCAGTCTCGTGGACCTGGTCAAGCTGGTGCCATCCATGTCAGGTCCCAACTCAAACGGCATGGGCGGACAGGTTTCAATGCGCGGTGTCGGCACCGCAGCACCGAGCACCGCCGCCCAACAGAAGGTCGGCATCGTCCTCGACGACGTGCCGCAGCCGTCGCGCGCCAGATCCGCAGCGAACCTGCTCGATATCGAGCGGGTGGAAGTGCTGCCCGGACCTCAGGGCACGCTGGCCGGCCGCAACGCCACCGGCGGTCTGATCAACCTCGTTACCCGCAGGCCCTCACAAACCGACCTTGTCGGTGATTTCCAAGCCTCCGGTACAACCGACGCTGAATACACTGTGGGCGGTTACTTGTCGGCCCCCATCAATGATCAGCTTGCCTGGAGCCTGTCAACCAACTACCAGAACCAGCGCGGGTTGGCTTTCAACGTCTACCTGAGCAAGTGGGACATCGCTACCGAGAATCTTGGCTTCCGCGGCAAACTGCTATGGGCGCTGAATGACGACACGGAGATGACCCTTGCGTATTCGCACAGTCAGGAGATTAACGAAGGCGGCGGCGTAAGCGGTTGGAGCTCAATCTACAGACAGATTGACGTGCCCTTTAATACAATCACCTCGGCGCTTGAATGCCTCGGTCTCTCCGGCCCCAATCCCGCCCCCGGCGCCGCCAACCCCTCTTGCGTAGTACCCGCCGGGCAGGCGAAAAAAACCTTCACCCAGCTGCTTCCCGGCATCACGCCCGGCCCGGACAACGTGGACTACTATTCGATCAGCAGACAGAGGCTGGAGCGCAGAAGCGACAGTGCCAGCCTGAGATACGAGCAATCTTTCTCCGCCGGCGACTTTACGGCCATTGGTTCGTACATATTTGAAGATTACCCGTCGGTGCAGGACTGGTTGAACTACCCCAATGTCAACCTGGATCTCCGACCGGAATTTGACGGCTACGCCCACCTTGGAAACAGTTCGAAACAGAAGACACTGGAAGCCCGGTTCGCATCCAAAACTGATCAGGCCTGGACGTATCTGGCCGGCGTTTTCTGGTCTGATCTTGTGAATGATTTCGAGTACCAGCGCTATCAACAGCCGTTCTGGGCGCGGCGCATATTCGGCTCAGGCTCCAAGGCGGTGTTCGGCAGCACTTCGTATACGTTCGCGACCAACACCACGGTACGCGCCGGCATGAGATACGAAAGTGATGACATCGATTACAGCTGGAACTACCGCGACATCCCTGCAGTGTCGCGTACGCTGGCAAATGGCGTCGTACGCAATTACCCCCGCACTTTTTACCCATCGACCGCTAGAGACGCCAGCGACAGTTATGTGAACTATGACTTCAGCGTGCAGCAGAAGCTGGACAACGGCATGATGTTTTACGCGAACTATGCCTATGCCAATCAGGGTCCCATCTACGATGGTGAGGATATTGTGGGATCACAAGTTACTGTACCCGGCCAGCCAACGGTGGGCGTGGGACTCCAGCCGCTGCCCTCGGAAGAAGTCACTTCCATCGAAGCCGGATTCAAGAGCACGTGGCTGGATGATCGGCTGACGTTCAATCTCAACTTCTTCGACATGATGTTCGACAACTATCAGGCGCTCACCAACGTGACGGACACGGCGAACCCGTTTGCACAACCTATTCTCAAGACCTACCCGGCGGGCAAGGCCAGCAGCAAAGGTGTCGAACTTACCTCGTCAGCACTGTTCGGAGACCACACGCGGCTTGATGTCGCCGGCATGTACAACGATGCCAAGATCGACGAATGGAAGAACGCGCCCTGCTTCGTGACCCAGACCGCTGCAGAGGGATGCATCACTGGCATTCCGCCTGGAGAGTTCGTCTCCAGAACGTACCAGGCGGATATCGCCGGCAATCCCCTGGCCTTTGCACCGAAGGTCAAGCTGACCGTCATCGGGACGTATTCGAATACGCTCAGCTTCGCGCCAGCGTGGGACTACAGCGCATCGTTAACGGCCCGCTACAACAGCAAACAGATCGGTGACCAGCTGGGGGCTCCGGCAACGAAGCTGGATACCGTCACCTTCGTGGATGCCAACCTGACATTAACGAAAGACCAATTCCAATTTTCCGTGTTCGGCGTCAATCTGTTTGAAGAGTTTACAGAAGCGTTCGGAACGGGTTTGGGAGCGGGCCTGACGTCCTCGGCGGTCAGCTCGGGGGGCGGCGCGGCCACCGGTCGGCAGCCTGATGGATCCTACCCGATCAAAACGCGCATTCTTGATCGTAGCAACGTCCGTTACTTTGGCGCTCGCGTAAAGTACTCGTTCTAACGCAACAGGTAGAGGTGCCTCTACTTCCAGATGCGGGCGGATCTCTTGATCCGCCCGCCTGATTTCATTTGCATGCTGCCCTTCGGCGTCATTGAGAAGCATGGCCCAGCAGGCTCGCTGGGCCCCCATCTGATGAATGGCCGCTACGTCGCGGATCTCGCCACCAGACAGGAATACTCCATGCATCTTCCGGGCGTACTACTTCGGGCAGATGTCCGAAGCACGCCATCAGCCCCGGGCACACTGGCCGATCCCTCCACCAGTCCACCGTCTGAATCCAGACGAATATCGGCAGGCGCTTGCTAATGGCGTTCTTCGGCGTCCAGATATTCATTACAAACCTTCGTTGACAGGCCCGCCGACCGGAATGCGGCTCGGCGTAGGTGCATTCCCCTCTCGTGGTACTCGGCAAATGCGAAGAAAAATTTTACAAACGGAACGTTGATTTTGCTTTATAAAAAAAATGAAATAATTGTTGCAGCCACATTCCGAAGAGACTAGGCTTTCAACGACACTGGATGCTAGAAGCTGAATAGATCCTGTGGCACAACCAATAATTTTCTGGGGGATTACCAATGTTTCATGGGAAAAAAGCCCTTGGCGCTGTAACTAGTTGCGCCATCACGTTAGCTTCACTGACAACCCAGGCTCAGACGACCGTCGGCCTTGAAGAGATTGTCGTCACCGCCCAAAAGCGCTCGGAAAATCTGCAGGAAATTCCCAAGCAGGTCCAGGTGGTTTCGATCGAAAGCATGCAGAATTCCAACGTCACTAATCTCACGGACCTGGTCAAGCTGGTACCGTCCATCAGCGGCACTAATAACGGGATGGGTGCCACTTCAATGCGCGGCGTGAGCACCGCAGCTCCGAGTATCGGCGCCGCGCAGAAAGTCGGCGTCGTTCTGGACGACGTCCCGATCCCGTCTCGCGCCACCTCCGTCAGAAACCTGCTGGATATCCAGCAGGTCGAAGTCCTGCCCGGACCGCAGGGCACACTGGCCGGGCGCAACGCCACCGGCGGTCTGATCAACCTGGTGACCCGTGCCCCGTCACGCACCGAGGCAACCGGGGCTTTCCAGGTCAGCGCCACAGATGACTTTGAATATGTGGCCGGTGGTTACTACTCGGCACCCCTCAATGACCAGCTGGCATTCAGCCTGTCGGGCAACTACCAGTCCCTGCGCGGTCAGGGCTATAACATCGCGCTCAACAAATGGGACTTGGCCAGCCGATCACTAGGCTTTCGCGGCAAATTGCTGTGGGCCTTCAATGAAGATGCCGAGCTGACCCTCACCTATGCCAAGGCCAAGGACAGATCCGAAGGCGGCGGCAGCGGCGGCTACAGCTCCATCTATCGCCAGATTGACGTGCCGCTGAACACCATCACCTCGGGTGTGGAATGCGTCACCATCACTTCAGCACCTTCTGCACCGGCTTCCACCTGCTCGGCCGCCGCCGCAGGCAAAAGAACCTTCACACAGCTGTTGCCCGGTATCACCCCCGGCCCGAACAACAACAACTACTACTCGATAAAGAGAGCTTGGCAGTCACGTGACAGCGATCTCGCCTCATTGAAGTACGAGCACAACTTTGCTCCCGGCACCTTTACTTTCATCGGTTCGCACCTCGTAGAGTACTACCCGCAGGATCAGGTCTGGCAGAACTACCCGGACATCAATCTGAACCTGCACCCGAACTTCGATGGTTTCGCCCACATCCAGAACCACTCGAAGTCCAAGACACTTGAAGCACGTTTCGCTTCCAACACCGACATGGCTTGGACGTATCTGGTAGGAGCATTCTGGTCCGATGCTGAGAACCGCTACGACTACCAGCGCTGGACCCCAACCTTCCTGGCCGATCGTCGCTTTGGCAACGGCTCGCAGGCCTTGTTTGCCAGCACTTCTTATACCTTACCGAGCGAAACCACGTTACGGGTGGGCGCTCGTTACGAGAAGGATGACATCGACTACATCTGGAACTTCTACGACTCCCCAGCCACGACCAAGCGCCTGCAGAATGGTCTCGTGCTCAACTTCCCCGCCTACGGATGGCCGGACACGTCATCGACATTCAGCGACAGCTACGTCAACTATGATCTGGGCCTGCAGCAGAAGATCAACGAAGACATGATGGTTTATCTCAACTATGCGTATGCCAATCAGGGACCCCTGTTTGACGCCGAGGCAACCACCGAGCGGGAAAGAAATTCCACAAATCCGCTGCAGCCTCTGCCCTCGGAAGAAGTCCGGTCCATCGAACTGGGTATCAAGACCGAATGGTTCGACAACCGGCTGCAAGTGAACCTCAACGTGTTCGACATGAAGTTCGACAACTACCAGGCGCTGACCAATGTCACGGATACCGCTAATCCGAATGCAACACCCCAGCTAAAGACCTGGCCAGCCGGCAAGGTCAGCAGCAATGGCGTGGAGTTGACTTCGTCGGCCCTGCTAACCGACAGCTTCCGGCTGGATTTGTCAGGCATGTACAACAAGGCCACCATTGATGAATGGTTCTATGCGCCATGTTTCGCCAATCAGACAGCGGCTGAAGGCTGCACACCGGCATCGGCTGGGATCATTCCGCCGAACGAGCCCATCGCGAGAGCGTTCCAGCGCGATATTTCGGGTAATTCGCTGGCCAATGCGCCGAAGGTCAAGCTGACTGCGATCGGTACCTACTCGGGCACCTTCGGTGTCAACTCCAGCATCGACTACGATGCATCGCTGACCTATCGCTACAACGCCAGTCAGGCGGGTGACCAGCTGGGCAATCCGACACTGGCCCTGCCGGCCACCCAGTACGTCGATGCCAACTTGAGCTTCACCAAGGGCAATGTTCAGCTGTCCTTCTTCGGCGTGAACCTGTTCGAAGAATTTGCAGAAACCTACGGCACCGGTCTGGGCGCAGGTCTGGCTTCAGCTCTCGGTGGCGCCGCCACAGGTCGGCAACCGGATGGCAGCTATCCGATCAAGACCCGCAACCTCAATCGCGATAATGTTCGTTACTTCGGCGCCCGCTTGAAGTACTCGTTCTAACTGGTTCGATTGGCCTGACCCTCAAGGGCGGCGTGGATTCTTCTGGAATCCCGTCGCCCTTGTTCTTGTTGTCACAGATGAATTGCAATTGACGGAAAACAACCATGTTCTGCAAACGCATATTTCTTGCCGCGGCAATCGCCGCAATCACAGTCTCGCCCCTCGCCGCACAGACGCCTTCACTGCACACACACTGGGAAGATCTGACCGCCGCTGAATTTGTACAGGCGCTGCAACAATCCCAGCAGACCTGCGTGCTGCCGTTTGGCGTGATCGAAAAACACGGACCCGCTGGTCCATTGGGCACTGATCTGATGAATGGCCGCTACGTCGCGGATCTCGCGACCAAGCAGGAATATTCCATCATCTTCCCGGCCTACTACTTCGGGCAGATCTCCGAAGCACGTCATCAGCCCGGCACGCTGGCGTATCCCGCACCCCTGCAGCTGCAACTGTTGCAGGCCACGGTGGAAGAGATGGGTCGCAATGGTTGCAAGAAAATCATCATCCAGAACGCGCATGGCGGTAATCAGCACCTGCTGCGCTACTTTGCTCAGGCGCAGATGGATACCCGGCACGACTACGTGGTGTATGCCTACTTCGCACAAGGCGGGGCAGATGTACCCGATGCAGCCAAGGCTACCAAGCCCGGTGTGGATGGCCACGGCGGTGAGGGCGAACTGTCCAATGTGATGGCGCATTCACCACAAACCGTGCATCCGGAACGTTCCGGACAACAGTCCGGCGCTGACCAGAAACGGCTGACTCTGCCGGCCTCGGTGTACACCGGTATCTGGTGGTACGGCAGTCAACCGAACCACTATCAGGGCGACTCGTCTGGCGCGAACGCTGTTCGCGGCAAGGCAGCCACGGAGTATGCTGCGCGCAATCTGGCGGCTGCGATCAGGGCCATCAAGGAAGACACCAGCGCAGCGGCCTTGCAGAAGGCATTCTTCGACGGCGCCGATAACCCGCTCACAACCCGGCAGTAACCGCATTCGTTCCCTGCAAGGAGACTCTCATGAAACTGATTCAAGCAATATTGACCACGCTCGTGCTCACTGCTCCCGCGTGGGCGCAGGAAGCGGCCAACACTTCCATCGCCACCGGCGCCGAACAGGCCACCAAAGTTCGTTCTCCGGAGGTGTTGCCGGACAAACGCGTGACATTCCGCCTGGTCGCACCCAAAGCCTCGGAAGTAAAACTCGTGGGCAACTGGAGCGGCGGTCGCAACGTGGCGATGGCCAAGGACGCATCGGGTCACTGGACCGTGACCACGGCAGCACTGCAACCTGAACTATGGGCGTACACCTTTTCCGTAGATGGTGTACGTATGCTCGATCCGAACAACTATAACGTCGTGCGTGATGGCGTTGGCTTCATGAACACCTTGCTGGTGCTCGATGAGGCGACATCCGTATTTCAAGCCAAAGCCGTCCCACACGGTACCGTGACAACCGCCTGGGTGCCATCCACAGAATTAAAAACCTCGCGTCGCGCTTTCGTATACACACCACCCGGCTATGAAGCTGGCAATACCCGATACCCGGTGTTGTATCTGTTGCACGGCAGCGGTGGCGATGAAGCCGCATGGCCGGACATGGGCATCGCCAACATCATCATGGACAACCTGATTGCATCAGGCAAAGCCAGGCCGATGATCGTGGTCATGCCAAACGCCTATGCGAACGAATACGCTTCGCTGGATCTCGCGGGTCCACGCAAGGCCGGTCCTCCGGGCGTGGGCTCTGGTGGTACCGGCCCGACCACCGACTCCAACATCCAGGCCATCGTTGGCGATCTGATTCCATACGTAGAAAAGAACTTCCGCACTCTGCCGGGACGTGACAACCGTGCGCTTGCCGGACTGTCCATGGGCTCTGGCATTTCCGCAAATGTTGGTTTCAAGCGGTTGGACGTGTTCGCATCGGTGGGCCTGATGAGCGCCGGCAATTTCCGCAAGTCTGCAACCTCGCCCGGCGGCGTGGCCTGGCTGGAAGCAATCAATCCGGAATTCAAGACGGATCCGGCCGGTACGAACAAGAAGCTGAAACTGCTGTTCATGTCCTGCGGCACAGAAGACCCACGCGTTGATGGCATGACTCAGGCAACCAAGGATCTGCAGGCGCGTGGCTTCGGGGTCACGTACAAGACCTATCCGGGCGAACACGAGTGGAAGGTATGGCGCCATTCGCTGTCTGACATGGCGCAGGTGTTGTTTAAATAACAGATTGTTTCGTAGGGGCGATTCGCGAACGGCCCTGCATGCTGCTGAAATCGGAGGGTGGCTCGCGAGCCACCCCTACAGTCAGAAACGCGATGCATTTCGCCGCGGCGTTACCCGGCCAGACCACACCCTGATCCGGTCTGCTCACACGCTCCAATCCTTTGTAAGTGAACTTCTGCACGCGTTGACCACGATAGGTCTCCGTCGTGTAGAGGTTGCCTTTGGAGTCCGTGGCGACGTTGTGTACGCCGTAGAACTGGCCGGGCTGTCGGCCACCATCGCCAAAACTGGTGAGCAGTTCGAGCGACTGGCGATCAATGATGCGCACCTTGCGGTTCTCGCCATCGGCCACGTAGATGAAGCGCTGCTGCGGGTCTGGTGACAGCGCGAGATCCCAGACTGATCCGGAGCCCAGTGTCTGCGTCTCGAAGAATCCTTCTTTCACGAACGTACCATCTGGACGGAACACCTGGATGCGATCATTGGTACGATCACACACATAGACCAGATCGTCGTTCGACACCACCACGCAGTGCACGGGGTTGCGGAACTGTTGCGCCGGTTTCTGGTTCGCCACATACGGTCCCGGATCGATATCGTTGGGCTGATTGCCATAGGCGCCCCAATGTCTTTTGTATTGCCCGGTATCGGCATCGAACACGATGATGCGGTGATTGCCGTAACCGTCGGCGACATAGGCTTCATTGCGTTTGGGATCAACGAAGACCTTTGCAGCCAGCCGCAGGTTCTGCGTGTCGTTGCTGCCCTTGCTCTGGCCCGGCTTGCCGATCTGCATCAGGAACTGGCCGGTCTTCGTGAATTTCAGCACCATATTGTCGTTGGAAGGTTTGACGCCCGTCTCCAGCTGATCCCGGCCATCACGCGCACCGGCTGCGCTTTCCGGACCGCTGCCATTGCCGCCGATCCATACATTGCCTTTGTGATCCACGGTGATGCCATGGTTGGAGAAGGGCCAGTCGTAGCCATTGCCCGGACCGCCCCACGCATTCACCAGATTACCGGCAGGATCGAACTCCAGTACCGGCGGCGCAGGCACGCAGCAACTCGCGATGGGTGGATTGGTCGTGGCATGCACCTCGCCCGGCTCCAGCGAGCCGGGACGGTGAATAATCCAGACGTGGTCCTTGTCATCGACGCTGACGCCGATGGTCTGGCCGATGACCCAGTGATTGGGCAACGGCTTCGGCCACAGCGGATCAACTTCAAAGCGCGGTGCGGTCGACTTCGCAACAGGGATGTGTTTTTCCAGCATCGTCCTGCGCACTACCGCACCGTAAACATTGCCTTCTGCATCGACGCCGATGCCTTCTGCGCCGCTGTGCGGCCCACTGACAGACTCCATGTCTTCGATGAAGGCGGTCACCTTACCCGTGCGCGCGCTGCCGATGCGGATGCCCTTGCGCCATCCATAGGTCTCGTTGGCGCTGGTGTCCGGGCCGGATTCGGAATCGGCCGAGTAAAGGATGTCGTTGGCATCGATGGCCAGACCGGAAGGTCGGCCGAACTGAGTCCACTGATCGAGAACCTTGCCATCCTGATCGAAGATCTGAATGCGATTGTTCACGCGATCGGCCACGAACAATCGTCCGCGCGAATCGAACACCATCGAATGCGGTTCGCGCAGTTCACCTGGCCCGGTGCCTGCCTTGCCGAATTCCTTGATGTACTTGCCGTCTTTCGAGAAGTGCACGATGCGGTTGTTGCCCAGCGCCAGCGGACGCCGATCCTTGACGCACGATGACCGTCCGACACAAAGATGTCGCCATTGGCCGCGATGGCCACATCGGTCGGCTGGTTGAACGTATCCGGGCCATTGCCCGCCACGCCGGCCTTGCCCAGTGTCATCAGCACTTTGCCTTCGGGACTGAACTTGAATACCTGATGGCCCTTGCCATTGGCGCCGCCAGCGTCGGTAACCCAGAGATTGCCTTCACGGTCGACGTCGCGCCGTGCGGGAAAACAAACAGCCCACTGCCCCACTTCGCCAGCAGCTTGCCGGCCTTGTCGAACTTCAGGATGGGATCCTCGGTTCTGCCCGCACAGGAGTTGTCGCGACAGCGATAGATCACATAGATGTTGCCGGAGCGGTCAGGCTCCACGGCCGTGAGCGCTGCCGGCCAGACGATGCCCTGCACGTCGGGGAATTGCCCCCAGTTGCGCACCGTGCGATATGACTGGGGAGCATTTTCTACAGGCCATACCGGCTCGGCACTCATGCATGCCATTGAAGCAAGAATCAGCGTGAGAACGGCTCCGGCGCGTTGTGACAGAAGTGTCATGGCGGTTTACTCCCCTTGGTTAATAGTTATCGGATACACCATACGCTTGTTTAATCGCGGCTTGAGGCGATGCCGCGACACTTCTGCATTATATGCAAATGATAAACCCCCGCCTGGGACAGGCGGGGGTTCAGTTCGACCTCAATTTGCAGGTCAGATACGAATCAAGAACTCCAGGGCAACTCGCCGCTTGAAGCGACGGCTCCCATCAAGCTCTTACGTACTTGTTGAACCAGCCTACGGTGCGGGTCCATGCCTCAGTCGCCGCAGCCTCGTTGTAACGCTCGGGCGTCGCGTCGTTGAAGAAGCCATGAACCGAGCCTTTATAGATATGCCCCTCGTGCGGGATACCTGCAGCCGTAAGCGCCTTGTCGTATTCCGGCCACGCCTGGACCAGTCGTGTATCCAGTTCACCGTGCTGCGCCATGATTGCCGCCTTGATCTTCGGCACGTCCGCCACAGCCGGCCCGCCGCCGTAGAACGGCACCGCCGCCGCAAGCTCTGCGCCCAGCCGCACAGCCAGTGCGTTCGAGCTGCTGCCGCCGTAGCAGAAACCAGTCGCACCGATCTTGCCCGTGCAGTCGGGGCGTGCTTTGAGCCACTGTGCTGCAGCCACCAGGTCTTCGAACTTCTTGGCGTTGTCGAGCTTGGTGAAGAGCTGACCACCCTTGAAGTCGTCGCCTGGATAGCCACCGGCCGCCGTGAGCACGTCCGGCGCAAACGCCATGAAATTAGCCATGGCGAAACGACGTGCGACATCTTCAGTGTGCGGATTCAGACCGCGATTTTCATGGATCACAACGATGCCCGGCAGTTTGGTCGGCGTTTCCGAACGGCTGTCGGCACTGAACGGGCGAACCAGGTAGCCCTTGATGTAGCCGTGACCCAGTGGTGACGGCACGGTGACATAGCTGGCCACAATCCGCTCGTCGGTCCTGGATATCTGCTGACCCATCGCGTAGTCGGGCGTCAACGCCGCCACAATGGCGCCGGCAGTGAGACCGGCGACGGCGTATTTTTGTGCGCCGCTCATGAAATCCCGGCGACTGATCTCACCGTGAATGTACTGGTTATAAAGTTCAATTGCTTCGGGTGGAACTGTGCGTCTTTCTTTTGGTGACATGGCTTTTGATGACGTGGCTTGTGTTGACATGGGGCATCCCTCTGTTCGGTTGGAGAAGAACAATAACACCATAAAACGGCCTTCCAGAAGCGGCCTGGCTGGCCACCTTTGCACTACTTTGCAGAGCGGTAAATCTGGTGGAGTGATGCAGGCTGGGATTGCGGCATCACATTTAGCCCAATGACCAGCACCGTTTCCACGAGTATGCTTCAGCACGTTGTAAGAACCTGTTCAAGAGCCAGCTTATCCAGCATGGACACAATGAGAGAGAACCAACGATGACGGACACCATGCAAACGCAATGCAACGAACCCGGTGATCAGCCCCTCACACGCCGCACCTTGCTCAAGGGCTCAGCTGCGTTAGCCGGGCTGGCGAGTATGGGCGCAGTGCTGCATCAGGCGATGGCGGCGGGCAATGAAATCGATCTTTATGCAGGATCCTGGATACGCAAAGGCGGCAACAAAGGGTTTTACCGCTACAAGTTCGACACCGTGACTGGCAAGCTGACTTTTGTCGAGAAAATCACCGACGCCTATAGCGTCGGCGGCACCATGGTCGATACCGCACGCGGACTGGTCTACATCACCGACGAAAACGACCAGCAACCTGATTTCCGTCTCGGCGGCGGTGGCACGGTCGGTGTTTACCGGATCAATCCGGCGAGCGGCGCACTCACCAGCCTTGGTGCACAGAAATCCTATGGCGCCAACCCTTCGATGATTGCCATCGACCCGACCGGAAAATACATGGTCGCTTCGATTCATTCCACCAACGATCCGGTCACGCGCGTGATCGAGACCGCCCCGCATCGTTACGAGATCGTCGCGCAATATCCGACCAGCTCGATCAATCTGTTTCCACTCAATGCCGATGGCACGCTCGGCGCGCCGCTGGATGTGCATGAAACCTTCGGCACCGGCCCGCACGCCAACCAGACAACATCACATCCGCATTGCGTGGTCTGGGAGCCTGAAGGCCGGTTCTTTATCTGTTGCGACAAGGGCACCGACCGGATTTATTCGATGGCAATCGACTATCGCGCCCAGCGCATTGTCCACACCGCCGCGCCCTATGTGCTCGAGCCGGGCGCGGTGCCACGCTATGTGCGCTTCAACGCCGAGAAGAAACTCGCCTACGTGAACTTCGAGAGCGCCAACGAAATCGCGGTGTTCCGCTATGACGAACACGGTGCGTTGACCAAGGTGGGTTCCGAGCCGGTGATTACTGCAGACGCTGCTGGCCAAGGTTCCCGCCGGTGCGCACTTCGAACAGCAGGACATGCGCCTGCATCCGTCAGGCAAGTTCCTGTTTACCGTGGTGCGTGGTTCACTCGACTACATGGAAGGCAATGAACGCAAATACAAACAGGGCTTTGACGGCGTGACGGCCTTTGCCATCGACAACAACGGCATGCTCAAGCGCATCCAGACCATTGAGCTTGCCGCAAGCTGGCCGCGTGGCTGTGCGATTTCGCCCGACGGACGATTTATCCTGGTGCCCTGCCTGTACAGCGACGAAATCCTGACGCTGGCCATCGCCAAAGACGGCACGCTCACAAAAGTATCGAGCATCGCGCAGAACGCGGCGGCGAACCTGGCTTTCTTTGCTGGTTGAAGAGCAGAGATCGATATGAAGATAAAGACCCGGAGCCTTTGTTTAGTGACAGCTACAGGACTCATGCTGGCATCAGTCATTACTCCAACTCAGTCGCAGGAGTCGTCCCCACCCTTCAGAGAACAAAAACTTATCTCCAGCGCCGGTGCGCGGGCCATGGCCGATGCCTGTATCGCCTATGCCGAAAAGAAAAATAAATCCGTGGCGCTGGCGATCATCGACTGGGGCGGCAATCTGATGGAGTTCCATGCCATGGAAGGAGCATCGCCCAACGATATCGAAACCTCCTTATTGAAGGCCAAATCAGCCTTGCGCTGGCGGCGTCCGACTTCGGAAACCAACCAGGCAGTTCGCAGTGGCCAGAACCTGGCGCCGACTTTTATTAACGACTTCCCGCAGCCGGGAGGACTACCCATCGTGCTCGATGGTCAGGTCATCGGCGCCATGGGCGTCTCCGGCCCCGATGGCGAGGATTGTGCCAAGGCGGCAATGGACATCGTATTCAAGGGCAAAGCAACCACCACCAACCGCGCGAATTAGCGGGCGGTGAGATAGTTGGTATCCGTTGACTCGCCGCGGTAGCATCACTTCACCAGTCGCTTGCTGAGCGGCAACCATCTACAACTCGGTTCGGGGGATTTCAATGCGTAATTCAGGCACAAACATTCGCCGGCAGTTTCTCAAAGCAGGCGCTGCCGTCATTGCAGTGTCGCTTGCCGCGCCACTGTCAACATTTGCCGCAGCACCCGGCAAGATGAAGATCGGTATTGTCGGCTCGGGTCGGGTGGGCACCGCGATTGGTACCGCATGGATCAAGGCCGGTCATGAAGTCATGTTCTCCTCCACCAATCTGGAAAAGAACAAACAGCTCGCCGCCACACTGGGCCCCAATGCCAAAGCAGGCACACCGCGTGAGGCTGCGGCCTTTGGCGACGTGCTGGTGGTGTCGGTCCCTTATACCGCCCTGCCCTCAGTCGGCAAAGAACTGGCCGATCTCATCAAGGGAAAAATCATTATCGACACCAGCAATCCCATTGTGCCGCGTGATGGCGAAATGGGCATCGCGGCGCGGGAAAAAGGCGCCGGGCTGGCTTCTGCAGAATTTCTGCCGGGTGCACGCATCGTGCGCGCCTTCAATGCAGTCGGTTCCGCGCGCATGGCAGTGGCCGCCCAGAATGCCGAGAAATTCGGCATGCCCATCGCCGGGGAAGATGCAAAGGCCATCGAAGTCGCCTCGGCATTGATACGCGACGTGGGCTACGAGCCCGTGCTGATTGGTGGTTACGTGATGGGCAGGCATCTCATTCCGGGTACGCCTCTGGCTGGTGAACGTTCGCCGGAAGAGATCCGGAAAATCGCTGCGACACTTAAATAGGCATTGTTCCGGTTTCGCTGCCAGCTTTGATGTTGCAATTTGCAACATCAGCGTAGATCGGATGGAGCAATGCGATACCCAGCATCCGGGAAACAAGATGCTGGGATTTCATTCCAGCCTGCGAGCTTCCGGCATCCCAGAGCCAGTGACCGTGCTGCCAACTTTTGCGCCTGGGTTGCCCTACGCACTTAGTGCACCCTAAATTGCTCAATAGTAAATAGTCCCCTGCTGCGCCCCGCCGCCCCGGGTCGTATAGTCGGCGCACTGCGGCGATCGAGAACCGCGTTCAAGACGGGGGACACGACGATGAAACAGCATAGCTGGCTCGCTTTACTGGCGGCCGTGGTGTCGACGGCAGCATTCGCCCACCACTCGCGTGCAGCATTCAAGCTCGATAAGACGATGCAGCTCACAGGCGTGCTGACCGAAGTCAGCTGGAGCAACCCGCATCTCTTCTACAAGGCGCAGGTGCCGAACGACAAGGGCGGCGTCGATGAGTGGATCTTCGAAGGCGGCAACATTTCGTCAGCCCTGAAGCGTGGCTGGCAGAAGGACTCGGTCAAGGTGGGCGACCATGTCGTGATCGAAGCGTTCGTCAACCTCAACCCGACGGTGAAGTACGCCTTGCTGGAGCGCGTAACACTCACCAGCACCGGCGCAACCTTCCCCTCGCGTGAACAGCCGACGCCTGCCAAAGTTGCACCCTCTACCGATTTTTCGGGCACATGGGTACTCACCGGCCGGGATAACCGGACCGGAGAACACTTCGGCGCACCAAAAGATCTGACGCAGCTGACGGCGCTCGGCAAGACTCAAATCGCAGCTTTCGATACGAAGAACGATCCGTACTTTCGCTGCATCATGATTTCCGTACCGCGCGTCATCTTCGGCTCGGCCGGCTATCGTTTCAAACGCGCAGCCAGGACACTCGAGATTACCAAGGAGCACTCGGCGCGACATCGTGTCATCCATATGGACGGCGCACCGAAGCCGGCCAGCTATAAACCCCACATGGATGGCTGGTCCGTTGGCCGCATCGAAAAGGACGGTACGCTGGTCATCGAGACAGACGGCTTCGAACCCACATCCTGGGGTATTGCGAGAGGCGTCGACTCCAGCGCTCAGAAAAAATCGATTGAACGCTACAAGCTGAATCCTGACGGGCTGGGGATCACCGCCTCATACACAATCACCGATCCCGTCTATCTGACCGCACCGTACACCGTCATGGGCAACTACCGGAAAGTCGCCGATTACGAGTTCCCAGTAGAACCGCCCTGCGATCCGGAGATTGCCTCGCGGCATTTGCGAAGCGGGAAATAAGAAACTGACGCGTTCGGGTTTGCAGCGAGCTTAGACATCAGACAACTTGAAATCGCAATTTGCGATTTCAAGTTGTTGTTCCAATAGCCGCGCAGGGTGGATGCCCCATCCGACTTACAACAGAATGACCCGCCTTACGTGCTATCGAGGCCGTACAGGAGACTCCGCACACAACTTTTCTGTCTTATCAAAACCGGGTAAGTTACCGCGTGGATACTCATGGACAGGTAAGAACGACTCATGCCAATTGCGAAAAAGAAGCAAGCCACCGCTCTTCCGGTGGAACAGATAACCCAATCCATTCTCATCCTGCGCGGACAGCGGGTGCTGCTGGATAGCGATCTGGCCGGGCTCTACGGCGTCACCACCAAGCGCTTCAACGAGCAAGTCAAACGCAACCTGGATCGGTTCCCGGCAGATTTCATGTTTCAGATCACCACCGAGGAACTCAGCGTTTGAGGTCGCAATTTGCGACCTCAAAGCCCGGTCGCGGCGGCCGCCGCTACGCGCCCTATGTCTTCACCGAACATGGCGCCATCATGGCCGCCATGATTCTCAACAGCCCCCGTGCCGTCGAGATGAGTGTCTATGTGGTGCGCTGCCGCCATCAGCGCCGACATGGATGTGCGACTCTCCAAGGCACTGGGCACCTCGCCCGGTCACTGGCTGGCTTTGCAGGGTGACTATGATTTGTGGCAGGCGCAGAAAAAATTCAAAGCGCGGATCAAACGCATTGCGGTGCCGAGCTTGCCGAAAGTGGCGAATGGATGAGTCAGTCAAGATTCAAGACCTGATCCCGATACTCGTGTGCAGCTAGGACTCGCCTATTTCTTGTCAGGCGCACTAACCGTCACATTGATACCTTCGGTTGAATAGCGGCCGTCCCATTTCACGGACAGCTCCAGCGGATCGCTGCTAAATTTCTTCGCTATGCGCCTGCACTCGGAAAGAAACAGCACAAGGGTAGCCTATGTTCTGAAAGGTTCCCGCCGGAAAAAACTTCAGATGAATTTGTAAGTAGCCTCGCTCGTGATTCGCCGGATCGCGCACGAGGCTAAAGAGATCAGCGTAGGCGTCGGGACCCAAGATCCGCTCGGCTCCCATGGTGTGCTCGTGCTGCCATACCAATGGAACTCCTGATGGCAAATCGATGAACCCACGTTGTTGCCCAGTGCTGGTCACGATTTCAAGGCGAGTCACGACGACATGAACTCTAGTTGCTTTCGCGTGTCGGTGTTTGTTTTCAACCTTGATATGGAAATACCGCGCTTCACCGTCCGGCTCACTGATCGCTTGAGCGAGCGGCTCGTGAAACACTGATTGCCGAGTCCCTATATCGTCGTTCAGGCTGATCGCAAGCTTTGGCCTAAACCAAGGCAGCCTCGGGATCCAAAGGGAAGCCACGGCAACTACAACAGCACCTACGGTGCCAATTGCTGTAGCAATATCCCATATGGAGGTTTCACTCATAGGCCGTAAACATTTGCCTCAGATAGTCGAAGCGTCGCCGGTCGCCGAAGCGAGCGTAAATGGGACTGGGCCGTCGAGCCAAAGGTATCCTAGTAGACGCCACAATGCGAATTCAAACCATCGGAAATCTTGGCCGCAATTATGTGTAGAAGTTCAGACCCGATCTGACAGTTACTGGATTTGCGGTTGTGACTGTCAGGTCAAATTCAGTTGATCAACTTGTCCTGCCAGATTGATTTGCCATCCCTGAAGGTCTCCATCGGAGTCCTGCCACAGCACATCTTGCCCCAGCCAGCCGATGCCGGGCCGTCGGATCGTAGGTATTGCATCAGGACTTCTTCCTCTCCTGCAGCTCAACAAACCCGATCGATCGCTTGCTGGGTTCTGGCGGATTCATCAACTGGCGGATGGTCTTGAGAATACCGACAATGGCTTCGTCATGCGTGGAGACTTTGCGTTCCAGCTTCTTCAGCTGCTGAGCCAGTTCCTTATTGGAGGCCAGTAGGTCTCGCAACTGCACGAAAGCACGCACTACATAGACACCCATTTCCACCGCTCGCGGAGAACGCAACACATTGGCGGCCTGTATTGCTCCATGCTCGGTGAAGGCAAAAGGTTGATACTTGATATTGGAACCCCTACTCTCCTTCAAGATCGCATTTTGCGATCTTGAAGCCTCAGCCTCCTCACGTGTTAGCCGAAACATGAAATCCTCTGGGAAACGCGCCTTGTTGCGTTTGACCGCCTCATTGAGCCGTCCAGTCGGAACCCCATAGATCTCAGCCAAATCACGATCCAGCAACACTCGCTGACCACGAATAATGAGAATGGATCTGGTGATTCGATCCACCGGAACGGAAATTCCGCGCTTCTTGCTCGCCATAAGAAACCTCCCTGATTGATCCTTGAAAAAACCCCGACACTTTCGTATCGGGCTTTCTTTTTTCACTCTTACTTGATGCTCTCCAGCGCCGCGTTCAGCGTTGCGCTTGGCCGCATGGCCTCAGAGCACTTGGCCGGCGATGGATGGTAGTAACCACCGACATCCATCTTCTTGCCCTGTGCGCCGATCAGTTCACCAACGATCTTGTGCTTCATTGCGGTCAGCGCTTCAGCCACTGGTTTGAACTGCGCTTGCAGCTCCGCGTTCTTGGTCTGCGCGGCCAGCGCCTGCGCCCAGTACAGGCACAGATAGAAGTGGCTGCCACGGTTGTCGATCTCGCCGACCTTGCGTGCCGGTGACTTGTCGTTCTCCAGGAACTTGGCGTTGGCGGCATCCAGCGTTTCGGCCAGTACGGCGGCCTTGCTGTTGCCGGTCTTGGCAGCCTGATCTTCGATGGACACCTGCAGGGCGAGGAACTCACCCAGTGAATCCCAGCGCAGGTAGTTTTCTTCGAGGAACTGCTGCACATGCTTGGGCGCGGAACCACCGGCGCCGGTTTCGTACAGGCCGCCGCCTTGCCAGCAGCGGCACGATCGACAGCATCTTGGCGCTGGTGCCGAGTTCCAGGATCGGGAACAGGTCGGTGAGGTAGTCACGCAGCACGTTGCCGGTGACGGAGATGCTGTCCTTGCCCTGACGAATGCGCTCGAAGGACACCTTGATGGCTTCCACCGGCGATAGCACGCGGATGTCCAGACCATTCGTGTCGTGATCCTTCAGGTAGGTATTCACCTTGGTGATCAGGTTGCGGTCGTAGGCGCGTTGTGGGTCGAGCCAGAAGATCGCGGTTGCGCCGGTAGCGCGGGCGCGGCCCACCGCCAGCTTCACCCAGTCCTTGATCGCGATGTCCTTGGTCTGGCACATGCGCCAGATGTCGCCCTGCTCCACATTGTGCTGTGTCAGCACCTTGCCGTCGGCATCAATCACTTTCACCACGCCTGCGGCAGCGATTTCGAAGGTCTTGTCGTGCGAGCCGTATTCTTCGGCAGCCTGCGCCATCAGGCCGACGTTGCTGACGTTGCCCATGGTGGTGACGTCGAAGGCGCCATTGGCTTTGCAATCGTCGATGGTGGCCTGATAGATGCCGGCATAGCAGCGATCCGGAATCATGAACTTGATGTCGGCAGCTTGCCGTCCGGACCCCACATGCGGCCCGAGGTGCGGATCGCCGCCGGCATGGAGGCATCGATGATCACGTCGCTGGGCACATGCAGGTTGGTGATGCCCTTGTCGGAATCGACCATCGCCAGCGGCGGGTTCCTGTCATACACCGCCTTGATGTCGGCTTCGATGGCGGCCTTCTGGTCGGCCGGCAGCGATTGAATCTTGGCGAGCAGATCGCCGAAGCCGTTGCGCGGTATTCACGCCCAGCTGCTTCAAGGTGTCGGCGTGCTTGGCGAACACATCCTTGTAGTACGCGCTGACGGCATGGCCGAACAGGATGGGGTCGGACACCTTCATCATGGTGGCCTTCAGGTGCAGCGAGAACAGCACGCCCTTGGCTTTCGCATCCAGTACCTGCGCTTCGTAGAACGCCTGCAACTTGGCGGCGCTCAGGAAGGTGGTGGCGATGACTTCATCGGCCTGCACTTTCACTTCTTTCAGTACCGTGGCGCCGCACCATCGATTCAGGGGTGAACTCGATCTTCACCGTGCCGGCCTTGCCGATCACCGCAGACTGTTCGTTGCCGTAGAAATCGCCATCGGTCATGTTGCGCAACATGCGATTTTGAATCCTTGCTCCACACGCCCATGGAATGCGGATGCTTGCGGGCGTACTGCTTCACGGCATTGGCGACACGCCGGTCGGAGTTGCCTTCGCGCAGCACCGGGTTCACGGCGCTGCCGGACACCTTGGCGTAGCGGGCCTTGATGGCCTTCTCGGCATCGTTGGCCGGATTCTCGGGATAGTCCGGCACGGCGTAGCCCTGCGACTGCAATTCCTTGATGGCGGCCTTGAGCTGCGGAATCGAGGCGCTGATATTGGGCAGCTTGATGATGTTGGCTTCCGGTTGGCTTGGCCAGCTCGCCCAGTTCGGCCAGGTCGTCGCTCTGCTTCTGCTCGGGTTTCAGGACAGTCGGGAAAGTTGGCCAGGATGCGGCCGGCGAGGGAAATATCGCGGGTTTCGACCGCAATGTCGGCGGCCTTGGTGAACGCCTGCACGATGGGCAGCAGGGAATAGGTGGCCAGTGCCGGGGCTTCGTCGGTCAGGGTGTAGATAATCTTCGCGCTCATGACTTTCCTTCAAGGCTGGTTCAAGACTGGGCAAAATCGCTGTGGATCGGCACGCAACGTACCGCGTAAAGGCGGGCAGTATATCAAGCGAATCCGCAGCGCTGGGCGCGGGCGCTGGAATTTCCGCTCGGCAGAGTTCGCTTTGTCCGCACACGGCCGGGTTCAACTACACTGGCCGCCTGATCGACACAATGCACGGGAGAGTCTGCCTTGATTTCCGTATTTCGCGGCAGTGACTACATTGAAGCGCAGTTGCTAACCGGCTTGTTGCAGCAGCATGGCATTGACGTGTTTCTGCAGGGCGCGGCGCTACAGGGTGCACTGGGCGAAATCCCGGCGATGGGTCATCTGTCGCTTTTGGTGGATGAGCAGGATCAGGTCGCGGCGAAGTCAGTGCTCGCCGCCTACGAACGCGGCGAGTTGGCGATTGACGAGGCAGAAGACTACTGAGCAGAACCGTCACGCGCTTTGCTTCTCCAGCGTCTCAGAACAGTGCAGACGCCGGTTCACGATCCCGCTGAAGGACGCAATGCCTGCTGCAAATCGTCGATCAGATCGGACAGCTCTTCGATACCCACCGACAGACGGATGGTCTGGTCGGTTATCCCTGCCCAGCGGCGTTGTTCCACCGGCAGATCACGCGCCTGCAACATGGACGGCGGCAACACCAGCGATTCGGTCGAGCCCAGACTCGCGGCCAGTTTGAACAGCTTCAGTTTTTGCACGCAGGCATTGGCGTCGGCTTCCGTACCGCGAATTTCAAAACTCACCACCGCACCGCCGTTGTCCGTCTGCTGCAGCGCCAGTGCATGTTGCGGATGCGTCGGCAATCCCGGATAGCGCACCGCACGAATTGCCGGATGCTGCTCAAGAAATTGCGCAATGGCCAACGCATTCTGGCAGGCGCGTTCATAACGCAGGCCATAGGTTTTCAGGCCGCGCTGGATCAGGAAGGCCGCATGGGGATCGAGCATGGCGCCGAGGGTAATGAATTCATGACGCAGCTGCGTGTGCAACGGATCGTTGCTGATCACCGCACCGGCCATCACATCGCCATGACCATTGGCGTACTTGGTCAGTGAATGTACGTACACATCCACAGGATACTGGCCATGCGCATGCAGGCCGGCCAGGGTGTTGTCCATGACCGTCAGGCAATCATGCTGTTTTGCCAGCGCACACAGCCGTTCCAGATCCGCAATTTTCAGGATGGGATTGGTGGGGCTCTCGAACACCATCAGGCGCGTCGGCGTGGTGCGCAGACATTGCTCGATGGCGGCATGATCCTCAACCGACAGGATGGTGTGTGTGACACCGAATCGCGCCAGTACCCGGCGCGCCATCTGCCGCGTGGGCGCATAACCCTCGGCAAACACGATGAGGTGATCACCCTGCTTGCACAACGCCTGCAAGGTCATGCTGACGGCCGCCACACCCGATGCAGCCAGCAGGCAATGGTCACGACCTTGCAGGCCCGCCAGCGTCTGCTGCAATTGCTGCAAGGTCGGATTGTCAATACGCGAATAAACATAGCCATCACGTTCGCCTGCGCTATGCCGCGCCGCTTCGTGCAGCTCATCAAAACTGAATTTGACGGACTGATAGATGGGTGCAACCAGCGACGGGTTGTCGCTTGCCACCGGGATTGCAGGCGGATGATTGGTGAAGGTGTTGGTTTTCATGGCTGCCCACGTAGCAGAGACTGGTCGAAAAATGGTGTCAGAAATCAATACCCATGATGGCATACGAACACGCACAATGATCGGGCAGGCAAGGCTCGCTCGGCTATAATGCGCGCTGATTTTGTCAGGCCGCGGACCCGCAGCGGCATGGAGACGACCCCGGTGACGATAACGGCCCAGTTCGACATTCAGTACCACCAGTATCTGGATCAGGAAGGCCGGTTCCTGCCTGAGATCGACCCCGCCGCCCTGCCCGCCTTTGTGCGTGACCCGGCAGAACTGCTGAAGATGTACCGGATGATGGTGCTGGTGCGAACCTTTGACACCAAGGCCGTTAACTTGCAACGCACCGGCAAGCTGGGCACCTATCCACCCGCGCTGGGCCATGAAGCCGCCCAGGTCGGTGCGGCGGCTGCCTTGCGTGTTGAAGATGTCATCGCCCCGGTGTATCGCGAAATCGGTACGCAGATCTGGCGCGGCGTACGCATGGTGGAAATCCTGCGTTACTGGGGTGGTGATGAAATCGGCAATGACTTCGTCAATACCCGTCATGATTTTCCCTGGTGCGTACCCATCGCCACCCAGACCCTGCATGCCGCTGGCGCAGCCATGGCGTTCCAGATTCGCAACGAACCGCGCTGTGCGCTGGCCTTTATCGGTGATGGCGGCACTTCCGAAGGCGCATTTTACGAAGCCATGAATGTCGCCGGGGTGCGCAAGCTGCCGGTGATTTTTTATGTAGTGAACAATCGCTGGGCCATCTCGATTCCCATTGAACAGCAAACCGCTGCACAGACGCTGGCGCAGAAAGGCATCGCCGCCGGCATCCCCGGTATTCAGGTGGATGGCAATGACATTCTCGCCGTGCGGGATGTACTGGAACAGGCGCTGGCGCGCGCCCGTCGCGGCGAAGGCCCGACCGTCGTCGAAGCCCTCACCTATCGACTGAGTGATCACACCACGGCCGATGACGCCAGTCGCTATCGTCCCACCGGTGAGGTTGAACAGGGCTGGACGCTGGAGCCCATCAAGCGGCTGCGCAATTACCTGCAACAGCTGAACCTCTGGGACGACATGCAGGAACAGGCGTTCAAGGCAGAATGCAGCGCACAGGTGGAAGCAGCGGTGCAGGATTACTTCAACTCGCCCAAAGCGCCGGTGAGTGCGATGTTTGATCACCTGTTCGCCACGCTGCCGCCGCGCATTGCCGAACAACGTGATGAAGCCGTGGCCTGGAGCCATGCGCACAAGGAGCAGGCGCACCATGGCTAAGGTCACGCTGGTGGAAGCCATCACCCTGGCGCATGCCTGGGAAATGTCGCATGACCCGAGCGTGGTCGCACTGGGCGAAGACGTGGGCAAGAACGGCGGCGTGTTTCGCGCCACCCAGGGCTTGCAGGAAAAATTCGGCTCGCAGCGCGTGATTGATACGCCGCTGGCTGAGGGCATGATTGCCGGCCTGTGCGTGGGTATGGCCGCTCAGGGCCTGAAGCCGGTGGCCGAAATCCAGTTCATGGGTTTCATCTATCCGGCAGTGGATCAGATCGTCAATCACATGACGCGCCTGCGCAATCGCACCCGTGGTCGATTGACCTGTCCGGTGGTGATCCGCACGCCACATGGTGGCGGCATTCATTCACCCGAGCATCATTCCGAATCAGTGGAATCCATGTTCTGCCATATGCCCGGCTTGCGTGTGGTATGCCCTTCGTCGCCGGCGCGGGCTTACGGATTGTTGCTGGCCGCCATTCGTAATCCTGATCCCGTGCTGTTCCTGGAGCCGGTGCGCATCTATCGCTATGCCCGACAGGAAGTAACCGACAACGGCGCAGCGTTGCCACTGGATGTCTGTTATGTACTGCGTGAAGGAACGGACTGCACGCTGGTTACATGGGGCGCCATGACGGTAGAGACACTGAAAGCAGCCGAGGAACTGGCGCAAAAGGGTATCAGTGTGGAAGTGATCGATCTGGTCACCCTCAGTCCGGTTGATGCCGACACCATACTGGAATCCGTGGCGAAGACCGGTCGGCTGGTGATCGTGCATGAGGCGGCGCGCAATGTCGGCGTGGGTGCAGAAATCGCCGCGATTGTGGCCGAGCATGGGTTGTATGATCTGGAAGCGCCGATCCAGCGCGTCACCGGCTACGACACCATCGTGCCACTGGCGCGGCTGGAACATGATTACGTGCCGAGTGTGGCGCGCATTGTGGCTGCCGTGCGCAAGACGCTGAGTTAGAGGTAAAGATTAGTGACCACATTCCATCTACCTGATCTGGGCGAAGGCTTGCAGGAAGCCGAGATCGTTGCCTGGCATGTCAAGGAAGGCGATGACGTGCAGGTGGATCAACTGATGGTGTCCGTGGAAACCGCCAAGGCGGTCGTCGAAGTGCCCAGCCCTTACAGCGGCAAGGTCACTGGCTTGCTGGCCAGGGCAGGAGAAACTGTCGCAACGAATCAGGCCATTGTGACCTTTGACCTCGGTGACAAGGAACCCGCTGTCAGCGCAGCGCAGCCGGTCACTGCTGCCAGCACCGACGCCATGACCGTGGTCGGCCGCATGAACGTCAGCGATCACGAACTGGTGGAACATGCGGTTGTCATCGGCTCGCAACCCGGCGCCGCAGCACGCACTCGTTTGCGCGCTGCACCGGCCGTGCGCATGCTGGCCAGACGACTGAAGCTGGATCTGAAACAGATCAATGCCACCGGCAAGCACGGACTGATTACCGTGGATGACGTACTGAACAGTGCCGGGCTGTCGCGCCAAGGCTCGCGCAACAGTCAATATCAGATGCCCGCATTGGGTGAACGACTGGCTGGTGAATTCCAGCCCATCACCGGCGCACGCCGCGCCATGGCACAGTCCATGACCCTGTCGCGCGATGAAATCGCCATGGTCACCGTGTTCGACGATGCCGACATTCACAACTGGAGTGGTCGCGTCGACATGACCGCACGCATCATTCGCGCGATGTGTCGCGGACTGAAGGCTGAACCTTCATTGAATGCCGTACTGGATCCCAATGGTCCGGCGCGGCGCGTGTTCAATCATGTGGATCTGGGCATTGCCATCGACATTGGCGACAAGCTGTTTGTGCCGGTGATCCGCGATGCGCAGGACAAGTCGCTGCTGGAACTGCGTGAAGAATTGAATCGACTGAAACAGGCCACCAAGGATCGCACCCTGGCGCCGGAAGAAATGCGCGACTACACCATCACACTCACCAACTTCGGTACGCTGGCGGGTCGTTACGCCACGCCGCTGGTGGTGCCGCCTACCGTCGCCATTCTCGGCACCGGAAAAGTGCATCGCGATGTAGTGGCTACTGAAGATGGCGGCATCGAAGTGCACTCACGCATTCCCCTGTCGCTGACCTTTGATCATCGCTCCATCACCGGTGGCGAAGCTTGCCGCTTCCTGGCGGCAGTGATCACGGACATCGAATCAGCCAGCTGAGCGCCGCGTCAGAAGCACGAGCTCTTAGAGCCTGTTCACGATCTCGATCAAGGGATGCAGTGCAAGGCGAAACGGCGCGAAAAAACGCAGCGTACACGGAGTACGTGAGTATTTTTCGCGCCCAGATATAATAACCACGCAGCAATGCGCCCTTCAGCGAGATCGTGAACAGGCTCTTACTGACACCCGCCATACTGCTCTGGTATAAAACCCCCTCATCCCAACCCTCTGAACAAGGCATGATCGTGACAGGCAAACTGGTACTCGTCCGCCACGGACAAAGCATCTGGAACGTTGAAAATCTGTTCACCGGCTGGACCGATGTGGACCTCACCGAACAGGGACGTGGCGAAGCCCGCGAAGCCGGTCGCCTGCTCAAGGCCGAGGGCTTCAGCTTCGATCTGGTGTACACCTCGGTGCTGAAGCGCGCCATCCGCACCATGTGGACGGTGCTCGATGAAATGGACCTGATGTGGCTGCCGGTAGAACGTAGCTGGCGCTTGAACGAACGTCACTACGGCGCGTTGCAAGGCCTGGACAAGGCGCAAACCACGGCCAAACACGGCGCCGATCAGGTGAAGATCTGGCGTCGCAGCTATGACATTCCACCGCCGCCACTGGCCACTACGGATGAACGTCATCCCGTGTCTGATCCACGCTATGCCGCATTGCCACCGGATGCGTTACCGGCCACCGAATCCCTGAAAGAAACCCTGGTGCGCGTACTGCCCTTCTGGACCGACAAGATCGCGCCGGAGTTGAAGCGTGGTCGCAATGTACTGGTGGTCGCGCATGGCAACAGCCTGCGCGCGCTGGTGAAAATGCTGGATGGCATGTCGGATGCCGACATCGTTGAATTCAACATCCCCACGGGCGTGCCGATTGTTTATGAACTGGATGCCGCGCTGAAACCCAGTGTGCCGCGTCGCTTCCTGGGCGATCAGGAAGCGATTGCCGCTGCGGCAGCAGCGGTGGCCAATCAGTCGGCGACGAAGTAACTATTAACCCGGCGGACAACAAGGTCTGGCATGGCGATGCAAGTTCTTGTGTAGGGGCGGCTCGTGAGCCGCCCTCTTGCGCCTTTGAACACAGGAAGGGCGGTTCACGAACCGCCCCTACGCCTGACCACCGATTTGAAAATTGCGCACCTGCAACCACAGCTCTTTGATGTAATCAAACAGCCAGCACATGCGCAGCAGTCGCTGATACTCAGCTTGCGTGATGCTGCCGCGATATTCACGCAGCAGCAGCTCACGCAATTTTTCGTCATAGTCGTGATAGCAACACACGGCCGCCAGATCAAACAGCGGATCGCCCAGCCCCGCGTATTCCCAGTCCAGCAGCCACAGACGCTGGCCATCGGACATCAGATTCAGATGATGCACATCGTGATGACACAGACACCGTTCACCGACCTGAGTTGATTCCATTGCAATCAGCCGTGCCTGCCTGCGCGCCTCAACGTCAGTGCAGGCTGTTTGTTCATCAAGCGTCACCCAGTAATTTTGCAGCACGGTCAGCAGGTTCACAGTCTGCACCGCAGCGGGCACTGACAAGGCATGCAAATCACGTAGCAGTGATGCCAGCTTTTGCACGGTGTATGGATCGCGCAGAGCCGCCATGTCCAGGGTCTCGGCTGGCAACGCTCTCGTTACCAGCAGGCGTCGCTCCGGCGCACACAGCAACACTTCCGCACCAATACCCGCCTGCTGCACCCGTTTCAGCACAATCGCTTCATTGGCGCGATTCAGTTGCAGCGTTTGCTCATCGACGGTGCTGATACGTACAACGACCGAATTATCCGGCCCATCAACACGCCAGCTTTCGTTGGTCAGACCACCCTTGATGCGCACGGCCGTCAACTCGCCAGCAGGCAGCGCCAGCACTTCGGCCGCAATCTCGATGGGGTTCACGCCACTGATCCAGTGGCAGTGGTTTGCGCCACACGTCTGCGATGCCAGGCCCAGTAGCCATACATCACCATGAACACATAGGCCACGAACAACAGCGCAGTCGCCAGCAAACCCCGGCTGTAGTACAGGTACGCCGCCACACCATCCACAACAATCCAGTACAACCAGTTTTCAATCACCCGGCGCGCCACCATGAACGTTGTCAGCACGCTGGCCCAGGTGACAAATGAATCCAGCCACGGCGCACGCGCTATCTGTACATACTGCAGGGCCCAGGCATTCACTGCCGTCGCCAGTAATACCGCCGCAATGGCCACCCCGTGCTGTCGCCACGTCCAGCTGACAATCAGCAACTCGCCTCCGGCTGACTGGCCCCGCCGCCATTGCCAGTAGCCATACACCGCCATCACGGCATAAAAAACGCTGAGCAAGGTATCCATCACCAGCTGGGCGCGCCACATCACCACCACGTAACAGACCGAACTGATGAACGCGCACAGCCAGCACCACAGGCTGCGCGCCGTGGCCAGCACCAGGTACAGCAACGCAAGAATCACACCCAGTGCTTCCCAGATCGAAGTACCGAGCAAAGCCCGCAGAATATCTGTAAGGCTCGCCAGCATTCAGGCGATTCCACCGAGTACTTTCATCACGAATACCTTGCGGCCGGTAGCGGCGAAGCTCTTTGCCGTTTCCATGCCGAGAATCTCGAACACCCGTGCATGCTCACCGGCAATCTGTGTGCTCATGGCATTGGTGATGACCTGCAGCTCGGGATAGGTATTCAGGCGATTTATGAAGTCCTGAATTGGCGGGATGAACTCCGCATCGAGCGGATACAAACTGATTTCAATCATGGTGCGCATGTTCAAACCTCGATCAAAATTTCAGACTGGCGGTAACGCCCACAGTACGCGGCTCGCCTTTCTGGGTATACAGTTTGGTCTCCCAGTCCGGTGGCTCGTTGGAGAAATAGAAACCACGAATGTCATAGTCTTTGTTGAACACATTGCTGACCCACAGATGTGCACTCCAGACCGGCTGCTCGTAACCCAGCTTCATGTTGGCCAGCAGATACGCCTGCGATTGCTGGTTGTGGTCAGTAGGTACATCAAAGTAGAAATCATCCCTGGCGCTGACATCCAGACGCGCCATCAAACCCGATGCAGCACGCCACAGGGCAAACACCGAGGCCGTGTACTCCGGTGCATGCGCCTGTGCACGCACGGGCACTACGTCGCCATTGTCATCCAGCATGCCACTGACCTGCGAGCGCAGCAGGCCCAGCGTGCCACCCACTTGCCATACTGGGGTCAGCGCATAACGGGCGCTGAATTCAACACCGCTGTTGTAGCCGCGTGCGGCATTGCTGGTAATGAAAATATAGGTGCCCGGATTGGTGATATCCGCCTGCTCGCCCGACCGCAACTGCAAATTGCGTCGCCACTGGTAGAACGCGGCCGCATCGACAAACAACCGGCCCTCCAGCATCACCGCCTTGAACCCAGTTTCCGCACTCCACAAATACTCGGGCGCAAAGTATCGCTGCGACGGCGCGATGCTGGCGCCCAGGTTGAAACCACCGGCTTTGTAACCACGCGATATGGACACATACGTACTGGACTGTTCGTTCAGCTCGCGGCTCAGCGATAGCTGGCCACCCAGCATGCGATCACGGGCACTGAGGTCATTCGCTTGCAGCGAGATCCCATTCTGATCCTGGTAAACAGCCTGGCGCTGCTCGCCACGCAGACCCGCAGACCAGCGCCAACGTGGAGCCAGATGACCATCCAGCTGGCCAAACAACGCCAGATTGGTGGCTTGATAGTCGGTGTGCAGCGAATCCCGGTCTGCATAAACCGGATCGCCCGGATCAGCGTAGCGTCCCCACAATTCATCACCGCCCTGTTCATTCATCCGCAACACATAGGCGCCCACCAGCCAGGCCAATGGCTGATCATTACTCAATTCATCCGATGCCAGACGCACTTCCAGACTGCGATTGATGCGCTCCCGGTCCGAACTCATGAAGTAGTCGTACACGTAGGGACGCCAGCTGGTTGAGTTACCCCAATCGGCATCGAAGCTGTTGATGCTGTCCGATTTCAGATACGACGCGATGACCGTGGTGTGGAGCGAACTCATGAACGGCGTTGTCAACCGCGCCGAAACACCTGTGGCGCGCTGCGAATCTTTACCGGGCTTGTCAGACAGCGACACACGTGAGTTATCAATCGACCAGCCGTCATAGCCATTGTCGAGATTGGCATGCAGCAGCGTGAAATCCAGCGTGGCATCGTCATTGACCTGCCAGCGCCACTTGAAACGTCCAGTCAGTTCATCGCGACCATCGGTATCGTTGCGTTGCAGGTACGGATTGCTGCGGAAGCCATCACTGCGGTACTGCTGGACTGATAAACGCCACGCGGAATTCAATGATTCAACCGGCGCCGTAGCAGTGACGCCCAGTGAGCGTGTGCCGTAATTGCCGACACTGGCCTCCACACCATGGTGTGCTTCCTGTTCGGGATCGTTGCCGCGCACGGCAATCAATCCCGCCAGTGCGTTGGCACCAAAGCGCGTACCCTGCGGGCCGCGCAGCACTTCAATCTGCTTTACATCGAACAGCGTCGCAGGCATGCCCAGACCGCTGAAATCGATGTCATCAATCAGCAAGCCCACTGATGGATTCGGTGCGCCTTCATATTGCTCGCGTTCGCCAATGCCGCGAATCTGGAAGAAACGTGGCCGCGAAGTGCCGCCCGCCCAGTTGAGATTGGGCACCAGTCCCAGCACGTCCTGAAAATGCTGCTGGCCGGCATCCTTGAGTGTTTGCGTTTCCAGCACGGTGACGCTGTTGGGCACATCCACCAACGGCTGCGCCCGCAGCGTGGCAGTGACAATGACTTCTTCAAGCACGTCAACGTCCGCCGCCCAGGTCAAGGACGGCAGGGCCAGCAGACTGGCGGTAAAAAGCAAACAACGCATTACAGATCCTCATATTCGTAATGAAGATCCGATAGCAGGCTAAGAGAGAAGGATTGGGCGAGACAGCTCGCGACGACGACCTACTTCCTACGCCGGTACTAACCGGATCAGGTTCTAAGGGTTCGTCACACGCTGTGACATCTCAGGTCGTTCAGACCACCCCCAAGGCAGCCGCGATTCTACGGCCCAGACGGCAAGCATTACCAGCCCTTTGCCGTCTGGCGCAATTTGACCCAGTTAACCGTTGACGGCGCACGACGCTTCGGCGATAACTGCCGCAGAACACATTTCTCGCATGCAGCGCGCGTGCAGGAATCCCGGAGGATTGATGTCCAAGCACTGTCGTTTGTTCCATGTCGATGCATTCACTCGCCAGCCTTTCTGCGGCAATCCCGCGCGCGTGGTGCTGGATGCCGATGACCTGAGTGATGAACAGATGCAGACCATTGCCACCGAACTGAACGGTGAAACCGCATTTGTGCTGGCTGCTGAAGGCCCGGATCATGACCTGCAGGTGCGCTTCTTCACCCCCGATCACGAGGTACCCTTCGTCGGTCACGTGACGCTGGCCACCCACTACGTGCTGGCCAAATGCGGCCTGCGTGGTGATGGTTTGATTCGTCAGCGCAGCAATGCCGGCATTGCGGAAGTGGAACTCACCAAACTGGCTGGCGACTATCGTGTCAGCATGAATATCAGCCCGGCCTCGCTGGGCCCGGCATTGCCCGAACATCATCGCCTGCAGGTACTGGATGCGCTGGGCCTCTCCTCGCCCTACCTGCATACCGGCTGCCCGCTGCAGGTTCTCACCAAAGGGGGCTCACGCCTGCTGATCGGCATGCGTTCACCCGATCTGCTGCCCTCACTCAAACCCGACATGCATGAGCTGGCGCGCCTGACGCCCCACATCGGCGCTGAAGGCTATTTCGTATTTGCGTTGAATGAACCCGGTAATAAAGGTGAAGTCAGCACCACATCACGCATGTTCTGCCCGGCCATCGGCATTCCGGAAGATCCGGTCAGCGGCAATGCGCACGGTATGCTGGGCACCTATCTCATTGCGCACAACATTGTTGCTGCGAAGGATGGCGTGCTGAGCTTTCGGGGCTATCAGGGTGAGAGCGTCAAGCGCCCCGGCATAGTCGATGTCAGCGTCACCTGCACCGGCGCCGTCACGCAATCGGTACGGATTTCCGGCGACGCAGTGATCCTGTACGAAGCCACTCTGCCCTTCTGATCAGTTGTTTCTCAGAACCTCATCCAGCGCCGACAGTCGCTCCGGCGTGCCGATGTCATGCCATTGGCCGTGATACAGCTCGCCCGTGATGCGTCCAGCACGCGCTGCATCGAATAACAACGGCGCCAGCTTGAACGCACCCGGCTGGCAACCGGCAAACAGCGCTGGATGATAGAACCCGATACCGGAATAGGTGTAGCGCGGCCCGGCAAACTCCGTTACCAGATCATCCTGCAAGCCGAAGTCGCCCTGCGGATGCTGCGGTGGATTCGGCACCAGCAGCAGATGTGCCAGCGTGTCAGCGCGCCATGCAGCCGGCAGTTTCGGCGACAACAACTGCCAGTCACTCCAGACATCACCATTCACCACCAGAAACGGTTGCTCGCCCAGCAGCGGCAATGCCTTGAAGATGCCGCCACCGGTTTCCAGTGCCGGCCAGCCTTCGTGACTGTAGGCAATACGCACACCCCAGCGCGCACCATCCCCCACCTGCTGTGGAATCTGCTCACCCAGCCAGGCAGTGTTGATGACGATATCGCGAATACCCGCTGTCACCAGATTCTCGATGTGATACTCGATCAGCGCCTTGCCAGCCACTTTGAGCAAGGGCTTGGGATGCACATCCGTCAAGGGTCGCATGCGTTCGCCGCGACCGGCAGCGAGAATCATGGCGCGCATCGGTGCACTCAAAACGTATACCCCACTTGCGGCTGCGTCCCCTGTAATTGATCCAGCAACTTCATCAACGGACGCAAATCATCGTAGCGTTGACCAACCTGACGCACGTAGTTAATGAAGCGCGGCGTATCCGCCAGATACTTGGGTTTGCCATCGCGATAGTTGATGCGGGCGAAGATGCCCAGCACTTTAAGATGCCGCTGCAAACCCATCCATTCCACATCGCGATAGAATTGCCCGAAATCTTCGGGTACGGGCAGCGCCGCGTGTCGCGCGCGTTCCCAGTAACGCGCCACCCAGTCGATGACACGCGCCTCGGGCCAGCTGATAAAGGCATCGCGAAACAGTGACGCCACGTCGTAGCTGATCGGCCCATACACGGCATCCTGAAAATCCAGCACGCCGGGATTGGGCAGACTCATCATCAGGTTGCGCGGCATGTAGTCACGATGCACGAACACGCTGGCCTGGGCCAGGTTGTTGCGGATGATCAGGTCGAACATCTTTTGCAGGGTTGCGGCCTGCGCCTCGCTCAAGGTCGCCTGCAGGTGTCTGGCCACATACCAGTCGGGAAACAGGCTCAGCTCGCGACGCAGCAGCGCATCATCATAGGGCGGCAATACGCCGGGCTTGCTGATCAGCTGCCACCTGATCAGTGCGTCAATGGCCACACTGAACAACTCGTCGGCATTGGCTTCAGTCAGTACATCCAGAAAAGTCTGGGTACCGAGATCCGTGAGCAGCAAATACCCATTGGCGACATCTTCGGCGACCGCGCGCGGTGCATGTACGCCAGCGGCCTGCATCAAGTTGGCCACCTGCAGAAACGGCCGTACATCCTCCTTGTCAGGTGGTGCATCCATGACGATGAAGCTTTCATTACCCTTGTGAATGCGAAAGTAGCGGCGAAAGCTGGCATCCGCAGAGGCCGGCGCAATGCGCAATTCTTCCGTGGCCAATACTTGCCGGGCCCACACGCCCAGTGCTTCCAGTCGAATATCACGCACCAATTCATTCATGCCTGTTGTTCCTGTGATTGCACCAGCAGCCAGTGCATCGCCGTGATTATAATCATCGCCTGTCCCGTCCTGCCGCACTTCAACACGAGTCTGTCTGCATCGCCGCTTTCATGCCCTTTCCATTCAGCCATCAAGCCAGTGCCCGATCTTCACAGGCATCAGTGCGGATACTCACCAGTACTCTGTGCATGGCTGCGCTGGCCGCACCGGCTATGACCCGTGCGCAGGCACTGTTCTGCCCGGCTCCTGCCCTTGGTAGCAACATCCCTGCGCCTGCACTCAATCGCTCCAGCTCGATTGATGAGACTCCCATCGAATTGAATGCCGATGGCGCTGACCTGGATCTGAATCCGGATGGCTGGATGACACTGGATGGCGCCACCAACCGCGTCGCAGCGCGTCAGGGAGATCGCGCCATCAGCGCCGACCAGTTGCGCATCCAGCCTCGTAGCCGCGAAATGATCGCCAGCGGCAGCGTCAACATCGAGGACTCGACTGTGTTCCTGACCGGCAGCAACGCCACCCTGAACGCGACTGGTGGCGCGCAGGTTGAAGCGGCCGGCTTCGTGCTTAAAAGCAACGCAGGACGCGGTTCAGCCCGGAAAATTGAACTCGGCGCGCAGGGCAATCTGGCGCTTGATGGCGTGCAATACACCACCTGCCAGGAAGCCACTCCGGCCTGGAGACTGAAGCTGTCCGATCTGGATATCAATCAGCAAACACGCACCGGCACGGGACGTAATGTCCGGCTGGAGATCAAGGGCATACCGGTGTTCTACACCCCGTGGATCTCTTTTCCGGTAGGCGATGCCCGCAAAAGCGGCTTTCTGTTTCCCATCTTTGGCGGGTCATCGCGTGGCGGTCAGGCGCTGTCCATTCCCTGGTACTGGAATATCGCTCCCCAGTACGACGCCACGCTCACCCCCACCTTCGACACCGCACGCGGTTTCAGAATGGACAGCGAATTTCGTTACCTCGATCAGTCCAGCAAGGCCAGGCTGTTGGCAGGCTACCTGCCACGCGATAGCAAAACAGGAGCATGGCGCGGCGCGGTCAGCCTGCGAATACCAGCACGATCTGCTCGATGATCCAGACCGTGGCCTGCGTCTGGCGCTGAACGGCAATGCCGTCCGGGACAAGCTCTGGTATGAAGATTTCGGCGCCAGCAGTGACCAGACCAGCCAGGTGTATCTGGGTCGCGCCCTGCGGCTTGACGCGCAAACCAGCCACTGGCGGGGCGAACTGCTGGTGCAAAGCCTGCAAACCCTGGATGACAGCATTGCGTTGACCGATCGTCCCTACACCCAGCTGCCACGATTGAGTATCAGCGGCGCGGAGCGCCTGCCTCTCGGCATGCAGTTTGCGCTGGATTCCGAGCTGAGTTATTTCACGCGCGGCGTCATCGATACCACCTTGCAAACACCGAGCGTCACCGGTGCACGACTGTATCTGCAACCGCAACTGAGCCTGCCCCTGATCCGACCCGGCATGTATCTGAAGCCCGGCGTGCGCTGGCACTACAGCCGTTACCAGTTGCAGGACACGGCCAGTGGCGCCGATCGCAGCCCCAGCTTATCGGCGCCCACGTATACCCTGGACGCCGGCGTGATTTTGGAAAGACTGGGCGGCAAACGCCAGCAGCGTCTGTATACCCTGGAGCCGCGGCTGCTGTATGTCTACGTGCCGTATCGGACGCAGAATGAATTGCCGTTGTTTGACACGGGCATACCCGATCTCAGCCTGGAACTGTTTCGCACCAATCGATTCCTGGGCCCGGACCGGGTAGGCGACGCCAATCAGCTGAGCGCCGGGCTGACCACCCGCATGCTGAACTCGGCCGACGGCACTACCTACTTGTCGGGCACCCTGGGTGGCGCCCTGTATTTCAGTAATCCCTGCGTCACTTCGCTGACGCAAACCCTCTGCAACGCCACCACCAACCGTGAGCGATCATCCGACCTGATCGGCGAACTGTCCCTGGCAGCTTACAAAAACCTCAGTGTGAACATGGGCATACAGTGGGACCCCAACCTTGCGCGCAACGAGCGGGGTCATGCCTCCGTGCAATACCGGACGGACAGCAGCCATGTGGTCAACCTGGGCTACCGTTTCGAGCGTGGCTCGGTGGAACAGTGGGAATCCAGTTTCGCCTGGCCCCTGGGCCGTGCCTGGAGCGGTTACGGGCGGGTGGTGTATTCGCGGCTCGACAAAAAAGTGCTGGATCGCTTTGTCGGCATGGAATACCGCTCCTGCTGCTTCAATGTCCGCGCGGTGGTGGGCCGGGCGGTCACCACCCGCAGCGGTCAGTTCGATACCCAGTACAAGCTGCAACTTGAACTCAAGGGCCTGTCCAGTGTCGGAACCGCCGATGCTTTCCTCGAAGGCGCAATTGCCGGATACTCCGCGCGCCAATAGTCCCAGCCATGACCAGCCATTTATCCGTCCAGCGATGAGTTTCATGAAGTACCAGACCGTCCTTTCCAGCCTGCTTGTTTTGATCGTTCAGCTCGGTGCGGGCCCGACACAGGCCGAGCAGCGTGTCTTATCCACGCGCGGTGAGTCGCTGGATCGTATCGTCGCGGTGGTTAATGAAGGCGTCATCCTGAACAGCGAGCTGAATGATGAACTCAGGCGTATCAAGGATCGTCTGAAGCAGCAGAATACCGAACTGCCCAGCGACTCGGTGCTGCGTACCCAGGTGCTGGAGCGCCTGATCCAGCAGGAACTGCAGGTTCAGCGCGGCGAACGCGGTGGGCTGAAAGTTTCCGACGAAATGCTCAACAGCGCCCTGAATGATGTTGCCACCTCCAGCAACGTGAAGTTCAGCGACCTGCCCGCACTGATCGAAGCGCGCGGCGAATCCTATGCGGTCTATCGCGAACAGATGCGCCGCGACATCGCCATCCAGATCATGCAGAACAGCGTGATGTCCGATATCACGATCACGCCGCGTGAACTGGACCAGTTTCTGGCCCGACAGGCGCGGACACCCAACGCCGATGTCCAGTACAACCTGTCGCATATCCTGATTGCCGTGGACAGCGATGCGACGACGGAGCAACTGGCGAAAAGCGAAGCGCGCGCCAACGAAGTCGTGACCAAGGCCAGGGCCGGGCAGAGTTTTGCCGAGCTGGCGGTTGCCTATTCCGACAGCGCCACCAATGTAGAAGGCGGCGCGCTGGGCTGGCGCACGGGTGGGCAATTGCCGTCCATCATCGCTGAGCGCATTCCCGCGCTCAAAGATGGCGACTTGACCGACGTCATCCGTTCACCCAGCGGCTTTCATATCTTCAGGCTCAACGAACAGCGCGGCAGCGAAGCGCAGCAACAATTGCAATCGCAGGTACATGCACGGCATATCCTGCTCAAGACCACCGAAGTGGAAGATGACAACACCGTCAAGCAGCGTCTGGAGAAAATTCGCACCCGCATCCAGGGTGGCGAGGATTTCGCCGCTATTGCTGCGGTTACCTCGCAGGACACGGGTTCTGCCGTACAGGGCGGTGACCTGGGCTGGGCCGGTCCGGGCACGTTTGTGCCGGAGTTTGAGCAGACGCTCGACAAACTCACCGAGAACGACATCAGCGAGCCCTTCAAGTCGCAGTTTGGCTGGCATATCGTGCAATTGCTGGGACGTCGCACCCAGGACATCAGCGAAGACACCCGCCGCAGCAAGGCCATGGCGGCGCTGCGTTCATCCCGGGCGGAAGAAGAAATCGAGCTGTGGCTGCGCGGTCTGCGCGCCAATGCCTTTGTTGAAACCATGCTGTAAGCCAGCGCCATGTCGCAGCTGCCCCGCATCGCGCTGACCACCGGCGAACCGGCCGGTATCGGCCCGGATCTGGTGCTGGCCATTACACAGCGTGACTGGCCCTGCCAGTTGGTCACGCTCGGCGATCCGGAGTTGCTCCAGTCGCGCGCCCGGCAACTCAACCTCAAACTTCAGCTGCGTGACTACCAGCCCGGCACGTATCAGCCACATCAGGCAGGCACCCTGACGCTGTGCGCGATGCCTGCCAGCGCGCCCGTCCATGCCGGTCAGCTGAACAAACTCAACGCCAGACATGTATTACAGCTGCTGGATCGCGCCTGCGATGGCTGCGTGCAGGGCGAGTTCGCCGCGATGGTGACGCCGCCCGTGCAAAAAAGCGTGATCAACGAAGCCGGGATCGCCTTCACTGGCCACACTGAATATCTGGCTGAGCGCACCGGCGCCCTGCCGGTGATGATGCTGGTGGCAGACTCGCTGCGAGTGGCGCTGGTCACCACGCATTTGCCCCTGGCGCAGGTCAGCGCGGCGATTACCCACGACGCACTGCATGACACGCTGCGCATCCTGCATGCGGACCTGCGTACACGCTTTGGCATCGCTGCACCGCGCATCATGGTGCTGGGCCTGAATCCGCATGCCGGTGAATCGGGTTATCTGGGACATGAAGAAATCGAAGTGATGCTGCCGGTGATCAACCAGCTCAAGGCGCAGGGCATGCAGCTGATCGGCCCGTTGCCCGCCGATACCGCGTTCACACCCCATCGTTTGCAGGAGGTGGATGCAGTGCTGGCCATGTATCACGACCAGGGCTTGCCGGTGCTCAAGTACGCAGGCTTCGGCAATGCGGTGAACGTCACGCTGGGCCTGCCCATCATTCGCACCTCGGTGGATCACGGTACGGCGCTGGATCTGGCCGGTACCGGCAAGGCCGATGCCGGCAGTCTATGCGCTGCGTTAAAGTTGGCCATTACACTGAGCCATACTCGCTGATGCATCAGGCACGCAAAAGATTCGGTCAACACTTTCTGCGTGATCAGAGCGTCATCGACAACATCGTCAATGTCATCAATCCGCAACCGGACGAACATCTGCTGGAGATCGGCCCCGGGCTCGGTGCGATCACGCTGCCCGTGCTGGCGCGCATCCGGGAAATGGATGCGGTGGAAATTGATCGCGACGTGATTGCGGCGCTCAAGGTCAGCTCATTCAGCGTCGGCACGCTGCATCTGCATGAAGCCGATGTACTCAAGTTCGACTTCAGCAGCCTGCGGCGCGATAACCGGTTGCTGCGACTGATCGGCAATCTGCCCTACAACATTTCCACACCGTTGTTGTTCAAGCTCATCGATCAGCGCCAGCACTTTCACGACATGCATTTCATGTTGCAGAAGGAAGTGGTGGAGCGCATGGCCGCCGAGCCGGACAGCAAGGACTATGGCCGCCTCACTGTGATGCTGGCGCCCTGGCTGCGCGTGCAGCCGTTATTCGACATTGGTCCCGAAGCTTTCCGTCCACCACCCAGGGTCGTGTCTACCATGGTGCGGCTCACGCCGTTTGCTGAACCGCCGTTTGCGATCCATGACCACGCCGCGTTTGCCCGCGTGGTGACTGCCGCGTTTTCGCAGCGACGCAAGACGCTGCGCAATGCCCTCGGTACCCTGCTCACCACCGACCAGATTCAGGCGGCCGGCATTGATCCCGGCCTGCGCGCCGAAGTACTGGCCCCGGCCAGCTTCGCGGCCCTGGCAGCCCAGCTGGGATAAAAACCCGCAGCGCGCAAGATCGGGCTTGCCCTGCTCCCTGCAAATCAACACACTAAAGCCCACGGCATCTGAGGCACACCCATGCATACCTACAACAACATCCTGGTCGTGGTGGATTTATCGGCGGACAGCAACCTGATTGTGCAACGCGCGCAGGCCATCGCCAGTGGCACCCCGGCTACGCTGACCTTGCTGCATGTGGTCGAATACCTGCCCATGGAGCCGATGGGCGAAACCGTGCTGCCGACCATGCAGATTGAAAGCGAACTGGTCAGCCGCGCCACCGGAAAACTGCAAACCCTTGCACATCAGCACGGACTGGATCACTGCGCACAACGCATCTCCGTCGGCAATACCAAGGCGGAAATTCAGCTCGCAGCCCGCGAAGTGGCCGCTGACCTGATCGTGGTCGGCAATCACGAACGACATGGCCTGAAGGCACTGATGAACTTCACCGAAGATGCCGTATTGCATACGTCGCCCTGCGATGTGCTGGCGGTGCATCTGCCCAAACCACAGCGTGTTTGACTACGTGATTGTCAACAGACCCTAGTATATTGATCACCTGTATTCGCTTCTGCAGCCCCATCATGAACACACAAATCGCTCACAAGATTCGCGTCGATGTCAGCACCAGCTACATCGACGATCAATCCAAACCGGATGAAAGCCGTTATGTGTTTGCCTACACCATCACCATCCACAACGAGGGCACGTTGCCCGCGAAATTGCTGACGCGTCACTGGGTGATCACCGACGCCAATGGCAAGGTGCAGGAAGTGCGTGGCGATGGTGTAGTGGGTGAGCAACCACTGCTGCAACCGGGCCAGGGCTTTCGTTATTCCAGTGGCGCGGTGATCGAAACACCGGTAGGCGCCATGCAGGGCAGCTACCAGATGATTGCCGACGATGGCGCACGCTTTGATGCCGAGATTGCGCCGTTTCGACTGGCCAAGCCCGGCCTGCTGCACTAGTTCCACGCGCAATAGACATGGCCGTCTACGCGATCGGCGACATACAGGGCTGCTGCGATGAATTCGAACTGCTGCTGGAGCGTCTGAAGTTTGATCCGGCGCAGGATCAGCTCTGGCTGACGGGCGATCTGGTCAATCGCGGCCCGCGTTCGCTGGCGACGCTGCGACTGGTGAAATCACTGGGCCAGTCAGCCATCACGGTGCTGGGTAATCACGATCTGCACCTGCTGGCCATCGCGCTGGATCCGCAAGCCAGGCGCAAATCCAAAGATACGCTTGATGAAATTCTCAATGCAACGGATCGCGATGAGCTGCTGCACTGGCTGCGTCACCAACCCATGCTGCATCACGACCCGCAGCTCAAACGCACCCTCATTCATGCCGGTCTGCCGCCGCAATGGGATCTGCCGCTGGCCATCGCCTGCGCACGCGAACTCGAACATACCCTGCGCAATGCAGACGCTGCCCGCGCGCTGTTCCAGAACATGTATGGCGATGAACCGGATCGCTGGGATGAAGATCTGCAAGGTTTTGCCCGGCTGCGTTTCATCACCAATTGCCTGACGCGCCTGCGCGCCTGTACCGAGCAGGGCAAACTCAGGCTCAAGGCCAAGGGCGCACCCGACAAACTGGAAGCAGGGCTGTACCCGTGGTTCAGGGTGCCCAGACGCCGCAGCCGCGACGAACGCATCGTCTGCGGCCACTGGTCAGCATTGGGATTTCTGGACGCAGACAACGTGCTGGCGCTGGACACCGGCTGCGTTTGGGGTGGCACACTTTGCGCCGTGCGCCTGGACAAGCCAGCGGAGCCTATCCACGTGAAATCCATCTCCGGTGGACTGCCGCTGGAAGACTAGGCCTGTTAACAGAGCCGCTAGCGCGGCGTCTGCGCCGCAGCAATCAGGGCGCTTACCTTCAGCGAGCGTGAGACATGACTGGCCTGACGCGGCACACAGAGCAAGTCATCACTGACCACGGCAATATTCAGCGCTGGCAATAACCGGTCACGCACCTCTTCCAGCAATTCGCACTCACCTGCCCCGACCTCGCCTGCACGCAGTGTTCGTAGCGTGACAGGGGAACTGACGGCAGAAAACGATTCGGCTCCGTTACTCGGCGATGCCACTGGCATACGCACCCGAATACGCGCCGAGATCATGTTGCTCACGTCGTTGACGCCCATGCAGCCGGAGGCCGATACCCTTACATCGTCGTTGGCGCCCAGCTGTTTGAGAATCGTCTCAAGGCGGTCTTCGATACCCGAACAGGTGTAATAGGTGGTGAAGCCATAATAATGAAGCTTCACCTCATGCGCTTTCCAGACTGCGGTAACCGGCGCTGCGGCGGTCTCTGCACCTGCAGCATGGCTGACCTGAAGCAGCCCGATGGACGCAACACTGCCCCAGAAAAGCCTGGCCAATAACCGTAAATTCCCTGCACTTCGACAATCAATGCTGTTCATGGCGGATCTCCCAAAACAGAAGTATGCGCCAGTGTTGCACTGTGGCGGTTGCGGCGCACGCTGCACTGCGGCACAGTTACCCGTATGAGCTCTTCCGGACACGCCATGAGTCGCCTGCACGCCTTCAACTTCCGCCAGTGGATCGACGAAAACCGTCAATTTCTGAAGCCGCCCGTGGGTAACCGCTGCGTATTCAGGGATTCGGAATTCATCATCATGGTGGTGGGCGGACCGAATTCGCGCACCGACTATCACGTCGACCCCAGCGAGGAGTTCTTCTACCAGCTGGAAGGCGACATGGTGCTCAAGACCCAGCAGGACGGTCAGCCTGTGGATGTGTTTATCCGTGAAGGCGATATCTTCCTGCTGCCCGCCAACATGCCGCACTCGCCGCGCCGCCCTGCCAATACCATCGGGCTGGTGATCGAGCGCACACGGCGAGCGGGCGAAACTGAAGGCCTGGTGTGGTACTGCGAACACTGCAACCACAAGCTGTACGAAGAATATCTGCATGTCAGCGATATCGAGACGCAGCTGCAACCGGTGTTCGAGCGTTTCTACAGCTCGCTGGCGCATCGCACCTGCAAACAATGTGGCGCGGTGGCACCGTGCCGGTCAAGCACAGCTGATGAAGACCCTGCTAGTCTGTGCCTTGAAGTCGCGGGCCAAGCCTATCGGGCAGATGCTGCATCCGCTTGTGACATTTCCATTCCGTTGCGTTTCAACGAGCCGCAGTTACAGGCCTACGGCGCACCGGCCGCGCGATCCGAGGTGTTCGGTGCTGGCAACTTTGTGGGTGCAGTAACACAAGGCGGCAGTTGCAATTGCCGCAGCTACCACCTGACGCCGCATTGCAATGGCACGCATACCGAATGTGTTGGTCATATCACGCGCGATGCAGTCGCAGTGAATACGCTGGCCTGCAACGGGCTGATGCTGGCGCAACTGATCACCATTGATCCCATTGCCACCAGCAACACGGCGCATGCAACCAACCGGGTGATCAGTGCAATCTGCCTGCGTACGCAGCTGGCCAGCATCGAACTGGCGCAGGTGTCGGCGCTGATCGTGCGCACGCTGCCCAATGCCAGCGGCAAACAATTGCGCAACTATGATGTCGGCAGCAGTCCCGCCTACTTTGAACCCGCCGCACTGGCATGGCTGGCTGAACTTGGCATCGACCACCTGCTGGTGGATGTACCGTCGGTGGATCGCATGGATGATGGCGGACATCTGCTGGCGCATCGCGCCTTCTGGGGCATGCCGGTGGGCGAAACGCTGGCCGCGCTGGCCACGCGCCCGCAGGCCACCATCACTGAGCTGATCTACGTCCCCGAACAGATAGTCGATGGTCGCTACCTGCTCAGCCTGCAACTGGCGCCCTTTGTCGCCGATGCCACGCCCAGCCGCCCACTGCTGTTTCCCCTGTTATGAACAACGCCCACGCTGTCAACACTAGCTGGCCAACCGACTTTGCCACAGCGATGGCGCTGGATGCGGCCGATCCACTGGCGCGTTATCGCGATGAGTTTCATATTCCAGTCAATACAGCGGGCGAGCCGCTCACCTATCTGTGTGGACACTCGCTGGGACTGCAACCGAAACGTGCCGCCCAGTTGCTGAATGAGGAACTGCAGGTCTGGCAAACCCGGGCCGTCGAGGGTCACTTCAACCACACACGTCCATGGTTGTCGTATCACGAATTGCTGACGCCCGGACTGGCCGAGCTGTGTGGCGCCTTGCCGATCGAAGTCGTGGCGATGAATTCGCTGAGCGTGAATTTGCACTTGCTGCTCACCAGTTTCTATCGTCCGAATACACAGCGTCACAAGATACTGATTGAAGCCAGCGCTTTTCCTTCGGATCGCTATGCCGTGTGTTCGCAACTGCAACTGCATGGCCATGACGCCGATATCAGCCTGATCGAATTGAAGCCACGCGCCGGTGAAGATAGCTTGCGCACTGAAGATATCGTCGCCCTGCTGGAACGCGAAGGTCAGCGTATCGCCACCGTACTGCTGCCCGGCGTGCAGTATCTCACCGGACAACTGCTGGACATGCCGACCATCACTCGCGTGGCGCAGCAACAGGGTTGCACGGTAGGGATTGATCTGGCCCATGCCATCGGCAATGTGCCGTTGCAGCTGCATGACTGGAACATCGATTTCGCGGTGTGGTGCAGCTACAAGTATCTCAACAGCGGTCCCGGTTCAATTGGTGGTGTGTTTGTTCATGAGCGGCATGCGCACAACTTTGCCCTGCCGCGTCTGGCGGGCTGGTGGGGCCATGACAAGCAGTCACGCTTTGCCATGCCACAGCAGTTTGTGCCACTGCCCGGCGCGGAAGGCTGGCAGCTGTCCAATCCACCCATCTTCGCCTGTGCGCCGCTGCTGGCTTCACTACAGATTTTTCAGGACGCTGGTATCACCGCGCTACGCGAGAAATCAGCACAACTGACCGACTATTTCGTGCATCTCATCAATACCCGGCTTGGCAAACAGGTCACGCTGATTACGCCCACTGCCACTGAAGCACGCGGCGCGATGTTATCGCTGCGACTGCGTGCACAGCGCGATCAGGCCAGGACCATTCATGAGCAGCTGATGCAGCGCGGTTTCAGTTGCGACTGGCGCGAGCCGGATGTGATTCGCGCCACGCCTGCACCGCTATACAACCGTCATGCCGAAGTCTGGCGATTTGTTGATACCTTGCACGACCTGTTGCCATGAGCGAGCAAGCTGCGGTCACGATTCTGGGTGCAGGGCTGGCAGGCAGCCTGATGGCCATTCTGCTGGCCAAGCGTGGAATTCCGGTGCGGATGCTGGAGCGACGTCCGGATCTGCGCAAGCAACAGCTGTCCGCTGGACGCTCCATCAATCTGGCGCTGGCGGATCGCGGCATCCATGCATTGAAGATCGCTGGCATATATGAAACCGTCGCACCGCTGCTGATTGCCATGCCCGGTCGCTGCGTGCATGACCTGGGCGGCGCTACGCAGTTTGTGCGCTATGGGCAGCGCGACCATGAAGTGATTTACTCCATCTCGCGCCCCGGACTGAATGAAGTATTGCTGGATCATGCCGAGCGTATACCCGGCGTTGAAATTCTGTTTGATCAGGAAGGCGTGGCAGTCGATCTGGCCTCCGGCACGCTTAAACTGCAACGTCATGATGAACTACGCGGGCACGCCGAACATTTCACACGACTGATTGCGGCTGATGGCTACCAATCCATCATTCGTGACGCATTGCTCGACAGCACCGGCGCCACCGCCAGCACCGATCTGCTGCCACATGGCTACAAGGAACTGGCTTTGCCCGCCGCCTCAAACGGTCAGCATCAGTTGGATCGACACGCGCTGCACATCTGGCCACGCGGTGGCTTCATGCTGATTGCCCTGCCGAATCTGGATGGTTCGTTTACCGTCACGCTGTTCCTGCCGTTTGACAGCACGACTCCTGATCAGCCCAGCTTTGCCCATCTACAAACCGCTGCCGCGATCAATGCCTTCTTCACCGAATATTTTGCGGATGCCCTCAGGCTGATGCCAAATCTCGCCGAGGAATTTCTCGAACACCCCACCGGCAGGATGGTAACCGTGCGCAGCCAGTGCTGGACCAATGCCCGCAACACCGTGCTGATCGGCGATGCTGCGCACGCCATCGTGCCCTTCCATGGTCAGGGCATGAACTGCGCCTTTGAAGATTGCATCGAGCTGGACGCGCTCCTGCAGCAACACGACTTCGGTCTTGCCTGCGAGCTGTTTGAACGGCAGCGCCAACCCAATGCCAACGCCATCGCCGACATGGCGCTGGAAAACTACCTCGAAATGCGCGACACCGTGCGTCATCCCGGGTTCCTGCTGCAGAAGGAACTGTCCTTCGAACTGGAACGCCGCTTCCCGGACCAGTTCATCCCCCGCTATTCGATGGTGATGTTCCACCACGAGATTCCCTATGCAGTGGCATATGAACGCGGACAGATTCAGGCACAACTACTGGATGAACTGACCCGCAACGCAGCAGCCATTGAGCAAGTGGATCTGCAACGGGCGGGAGAGCAGGTCAGTGCAAAGCTGAAACAGATCGAGCGCATTCGGACAGGCAGGTAATATGAATCAGCCGCTGGCTGCGCCATGAGTATCGTTATATAGTCGTTAATATTACGAGCTTTTGCGGCCCCGGATATGGCAAACATGGCTAAACCAGAATCAAAAACGCTCCAGATCAACAGCGGTTTATGGCTTGACCGGGCAGGAACCAGTTTTCTCGGCGGCAATCGCATCGCACTGCTTGAAGGGATTGCACAACATGGCTCCATCAGCAAAGCGGCCAGGGCCATTCCGTTGAGTTACAAGGCGGCTTGGGATGCGGTGGATGCAATGAACAACCTGGCGGAAAAGCCACTGGTGATCCGCGCCACGGGTGGCCAGCACGGCGGCGGTACGCAGCTCACCGAATATGGCCAGCAAGTGATAAAGCTCTATCGCCAGCTGGAAACTGGTCAGCAACGGGTGCTCGCACGCATGCAGGCAGAAATCCATGACGCGGATCGACTCAATGATTTACTGAAGGCCATAGCCATGAAAACCAGCGCTCGCAATCAATTACGCGGCACAATCAAGAGCATCAGAAAAGGCGCAGTCAATGCCGATGTGGTGCTGGACCTGGGCGACGGGCTGGAGATTTTCGCCAACATCACCAACGAGGCCATTACCGAACTGGCTTTGAAGCGTAGCCGGGAGGCAATTGCGCTAATCAAATCGAGCTTCGTGCTGTTATCGCCGGATGTCGATATCCGCATCAGCGCCAGCAATCGCCTGCCAGGAAAAGTAGCGTCGATCACCACCGGCGCTGTGAACAGCGAAGTAAAACTTCAACTGGCAGGTACGCGCACCCTGATCGCCATTGTCACCAATGAAAGCCTTAAAACCTTGAAACTGAAAAAAGGCAGTGACTGTTGTGCGCTCATCAACGCTTCAATGATACTCATCGCCGTGAACGACTGAAATGTTCAGCTGGTTATCACTTACTGCCACTGAATCACAGGCCTTGCAACTGAGCCTGAGCGTTGCCCTGCGCAGCGTGCTGTTCAGTCTGTTACCAGCCATTGCCATTGCCTGGCTGCTGACGCGTCGCCGATTTCCCGGTCGCCTGTTACTGGATGCCATGGTGCATTTGCCCTTGGTCCTGCCTCCGGTAGTCATCGGCTATCTGCTGCTGTTGCTGTTTGGCGTGCGTGGCCCCATTGGCGCCTGGCTGCACGACAGCTTTGATATGCGTCTGGTGTTCACCAGTACTGGCGCAGCGCTGGCCACGGCGGTGATGTCGTTCCCGTTGATGGTGCGATCAATCCGGATCGCGCTGGAAGGCGTGGATCGTGGCCTGGAAGAAGCCGCGCGCACCTTGGGCGCAGGTGCAGTGGATCGCTTCTGCACCATCACCCTGCCCTTGATGGCGCCGGGGGTACTCGCCGGTGTGGTCACTGCGTTTGCCGCCGGGCTGGGAGAGTTTGGCGCAGTCATCACCTTCGTCGGCAATGTGCCGGGCGAAACACAAACCTTGCCATTGGCTTTGTATTCCGCCCTGCAGGCACCGGATGGTGACGCGGTGGCGGCGCATCTGGCCATCCTGTCATGCGTACTGGGACTGGGTGGTTTGCTGCTGGCCGAATGGCTGGCGCGCTCGCTGCGGCGTTATCTGGGGCGAGCAGCATGAGACAGCAATCGTGCTGACCGTACAGCTCAACAAACGTCGCGGTGATTTCAACCTCACGCTGGAGTTCACGGCTGCTGAATCCGGTGTGGTCGCGCTGTTCGGGCGCTCCGGCTGTGGCAAAAGCACGGCAGTAAATCTGATCGCTGGCCTGCTGCAACCCGACGCAGGTTTCATCAAGCTGGGCGACGAAGTGCTGGTGGATACCGCGCAACGAATCAACCTGCCGGCTGAACAGCGACGCATCGGCTATGTATTCCAGGATGCGCGCCTGTTTCCGCATTACACGGTACTGGGCAATCTGCGCTATGGCTTGCAGCGTTCGCACCAGCAGCAACCGGGCATTGCATTCGATACGGTGGTGGAACTGCTTGGGCTGGCCACCTTGCTGCAACGTCGGCCACCGCAACTCTCCGGTGGCGAGCAACAACGGGTGGCGCTGGGCCGTGCGTTATTGTCACAGCCGCGCCTGCTGCTGCTGGACGAACCCCTTGCCTCGCTGGATCTGGCGCGTCGTGCAGAGGTGCTGCCTTATCTCGAACGGGTACGCGATCAGCTCAGGATTCCGATGGTGTACGTCAGCCATCAGTTTGAAGAGGTGTTGCATTTGGCCACGCAGGTGGTGCTCATGCAGCAGGGCCGAGTACTGGCGCAAGGTGACCTGCCCGACATCAGCCTGCAACCGGAGCTACGCGAACTGGTCGGCGCCGAAGCACTGGGTGCGGTAGTCGAAGGCATCGTGCATGACATTGATCACCACACCGGTCTGGCGCGAGTTGCCATAGGTCATGGCCATATCAACGTGGATGCACAGGCACTACAACCGGGACAGCGTGTGCGTCTGCAACTGCTGGCGCGTGATCTGATCCTGGCGCTTGCGCCGCCACAGGGTCTGAGCGTACGCAACATGCTGCCGGGCCGGATCACCAGACTGACGCCTGATGAACGGCATGCCATGCTGGTAACCCTTGATGTAGGCGGTGTGAGCCTGATCGCACGGGTAACCGCCAGCGCCGCCACTGAACTGCAACTGCGCAGTGGGCTGTCCCTGTGGGTGCTGATCAAGGCGGTGACCCTGCGTGGCCATGTATATCCTGGCGCTGCTTTTTCTCAGTCACTGACCAGAGTCAGTTAACTGCTCACATGAAACCTCTCAAACATCTTGCTGCATTACTGCTATCCACGTTGTTCGTCATTCAGGCACATGCGACTGAAACCACTTCCCCACCCTTACTGGTGTACGCCGCAGCCTCACTGACCGACGTACTGGAAGAACTGGGTACGACTTACCAGAAAACCAGCGGCCAGACTGTCAAGTTCTCCTTCGCCTCCAGCGCCACGCTGGCTCGCCAGATCGAAGCAGGCGCCAAAGCCGACGTCTTTGTTTCTGCCGACAACGAGTGGATGGACTATCTGCAGAACCGTCAGCTGATCAATAACGATAGTCGTCGCAACCTGCTCAGTAACCGGCTGGTGCTGATTGCACCGGCGGACAGCAAACTGCAACTCACGATTACAGCGGGCTTTGCATTGGTCAGCGCACTGGGCAAGGGCCGACTCTCAATAGGCGACCCCGATTCTGTGCCAGCCGGCAAGTACGCGCGCTCGGCACTGACCAGCCTCGGCGTATGGAATGACGTTGCCGACAAAGTAGTGCGAGGTGATTCAGTACGCACGGCGCTGGTATTTGTGGAGCGTGGTGAAGCGCCGCTGGGCATCGTGTATGAAACCGACGCCTTGATCGACAAGCAGGTGCGAATTGTTGACTACTTTCCTGCCAGCTCGCACACGCCCATCGTATATCCAATTGCCCTGACTCCCCCCGCTAGCAGCGGCGCTGACAAGTTCATCGACTTTCTGCGCGGCTCAGCTGGCGAAGCGGCTTTCAGAAAATATGGCTTTACGGTGCTGAAGTAGCCACCCCACTATCCCCCGGTTTCTAACAGTCTCCGCAACTGCTCATCAGATAGCGTGACGTGATAGAACTCCTTGAAGAAGCTGCGCATGTCAGTCAAGAACGCGGAATCGAAAGGTCGGCCCGGCAGCACATAGGCCAGCCACATCAAGCCCATGAGCCGGTTGACTGATGGTGGACGCGGCCCCCAGCCAAAGGGTAGTGCGGGTGGCGCATACACACGACCATCGGCAACGGCCTTGATGGATCGCCACGCTGCATCACTGCGGATGCGTGCGGCCGCAGCCGTGTTCGCAGCAATGATGACGTCAGGATTCCAGGCGCGCATGTCCTCAACAGTGATCGGCCTCATGGGCGCGTTACCAGCCGTGCCCGCCACATTGAGCGCACCCAGCAGTTTTACGACCTCTCCGTTTCTTTCATCCTCAAGGCAGGGAATGGCCGCGTCGGTGGAACATGCGATATACACACGCGGGGCATTCGCTGTTTTCAGCAACACACCTCGATACCTAGACAGAATGCCATCGACTTGCATCGCCAGCTGATCGCCGCGACTTTTTACCCCCAATATCACACCCAGCTGGCGATATGCCGCAGGAATACGCTCGATGCCGCCATCCAGAATAATGGCGGGAATGTCGGTGCGCTGCTGCACGTTATTCACGGATGCTATGTAGTCATCCTGCACATCACCGTAATCAATGTAGATGTCAGGTTTAAGCGCCAGCAGCTCGGTATCGTTCTTCGCATCATCCGGGTCTGGCAAGCGCATGATTTGCACGGGTGTTCTGAATTCAGGGGGCATGAATTCCAGTGCAGCCGCAATTGGCATGTGATTGCGGCCAACCAGCTTGTCGGGAGCCAGCGTATACAGCAGCACTTCGGCAGGCGCACCGGCTGCGAAAACGCGCGCGACCTTGTCGGGCAACATCACCATCCGCTGCGCGTCATCAACAAATGTTTGCTGAGCGCTTGCCTGCGTCAGAACAGCCAGAAACAAGGTCAAGTGCAAGGCCGCAAGCGATACAGAATTCCTTACCGATTTCATGACTAAGCCACCGTTGGTTAGAGCCCATGAGCCAGATTGCGCTTGACTGTGTATTCGCGCCCGCTATAGCTTAATGTATATAACGATACATTCAAGCCTTTCCCATCAGGAATAATCATGCGGTCACGTCAGTTTTCAGTTAATACGCTATTGAACACAATACTACTGAGCACACTTACCGGTACTACGGCTGTCGCACAGACCAGCATGGCAGCAGCGGATCAGTTCCTGCTGGGCGAAGTGGTAGTGACTGCCCGAAAGCTGGATAACACCCTGATCGGTGGCGCCGAAATCGGGCAACAGCAACTGCGCACCTTCGGCAAGACCACGCTTGATCAAGCACTCGACCTCATTCCCGGCGCTTCGTCCGCCAACACCGGCGGCTCGCGCAACGAGCGGCTGGTTTTCATTCGTGGCTTTGATCGTTTTCAGACCACGCTTTCCATTGATGGTGTACGCGTCTTCCTGCCCGCCGACAACCGCATCGATTTCGCACGCTTCCTTACCGCTGACTTGTCGAAAATCCAGGTATCCAAAGGTTATGTTTCCGTACTGGATGGTCCCGGAGGTCTGGGTGGTGCGATCAATCTGGTGACACGGCGCCCAAGTGAAGCGCTTGAAGCGGAGGTCGTCACCAACGCCTCATTCGATGGCGACGGTTCGTACAATGGTTATACGGTGTCAGGGCGCATTGGCACGCGTCAGGAGCGGTTCTACTTACAAGTCAGCGGCGTCAAGGCACAACAGGATCACTGGAAACTGGCACAAGACTTCGCACCCACCAGCCTTGAAGATGGCGATGAGCGTGACCATTCCGATAGCAACGATTACCGCGTCAATCTGAAGGCGGGCTTCACACCAAATGCAACTGATGAATACGCTCTGAGCTACACCAGGCAGGTTGGCGAGAAAAATGCGCCTTATCACGTCACCGACACCGCCAGCACGCGCTACTGGGCATGGCCATATTGGGATATCGACAGCCTGTACTTCCTGTCCAATACCCAACTAAGCGATGCCACCTACTTGCGCACCCGCGTCTACGTCAACTCATTCGATAATGCACTGTATTCCTACGACAACGCGGCACAAACCATTCAGTCGCTGCCGCGCGCCTTCCGCTCCTACTACGAAGACCGCGCTTATGGCGCACGCGCCGAGCTGGGTACGGAACTGACTGACAACAATACGTTGCGCGCGTCGCTGCATTACCGACGTGACCAGCATGACGAATGGCAGGAAGGCTTCGTGCGCGTACCCGCGTCAGGCTCGCCATTCGCGAATCTGCCTTACACGGAATCCAGACAGACAACTGAAGAGGACACTTACTCCATTGCGCTTGAAGATACGCAACAGTTTGATTCAATACTCGAGCTGGTAACCGGTGTTTCATACGATTGGTCTGATTTGCTGCGCGCCGAAGACATCAGCGTGTTTGTCACGGGTTCGACCATCAATCTGCAGCCGATCGGCTATACCCTGCGCAACGCGAATGCGTGGAATGGTCAGGCGACAATTAACTATCATTGGACGGATACCACGCAATTGCACGCCAGCATCTCATCGCGCGCCCGGTTTCCGACCTTGTTTGAACGCTTCAGCTCGCGGTTCGGCACGGCGGTGCCCAACCCGGATATCAGACCGGAACGCGCCACCAGTTTCGAGATTGGTGGCGAGACGGACATCGGCGCTCATACTCATCTGAAAACCGCACTTTTTTACAGCAGGCTTACCGATGCGCTTATCTCAGTACCAGTGCCATTCGGCACACCTATTAATGCCACCTTGAATCAAACCCGCAACGTGGGCGATGGCCGGTATTACGGCGTTGAATTGTCAGCAGAAACGCAGCCTGCAGAGTCGTTGCAACTAAGCGGCAACTACACTTACCTGCAACGCGATCTAACTGATCCGACCAATGCTGCATTTCGCCCGACGGGCGTACCCACTCACAAGCTATTTGCCAATGCCGATTGGCAAGTGGCCAATAGGATAAACATCACGCCCAGCATTGAATGGGATTCCAGTCGCTGGACAGTAACTTCAAGCTCGGCGATTACACCACTACGCTACTACCGCACCGGCAGCTTCACGTTGGTCAATCTTGCTGCCAGCTGGACATTGAATAACCATTTTGATGCGCTGATCGGCGCTCGCAATTTGCTGGATCGCAACTATCAACTGGTGGATGGTTTTCCGGAACAGGGCCGAAACTTTTACGTCAGTGTGCGCGGGCGCTACTGAGGATCAGACTGCCGTTACAACCTGTTACCTGCCTGCTTCCTGAAATCGGGCGCCGAACGCGGATGCAAACCCAACCGCTCCTTGAGGGACTCAATCGATGCAGGCCCACGCCAGTTCGGTGAACACTCCCAGTTCGACAGCACTCAACAAAGTTTTGGGAGCCTAAAACGCCAGACCGGTCTGCAGAATCTTGCCGGGATCAGGTTGATCCTGCATGTGTTTCTCTGCGAAACGGAACTTCAGGTTTGGGCGCAGTAAATGACAGGGTTATCTAATCTACATCGCGAGGCAGATACCCTAACAGTCCAATGCACTGACGCCGCAGCCGGACTCCGATTTCTCCGTTCCTGTCGTGTGCAACTGCCTTCGCTCGCGACGGTGAATCAGAGTTCGCCTAGAATGCCCCCTTGGACAACTTCCGCACCGCCTACTACCGCCCCATGAACCTGACCCGACTCAATACTGTTACCGTACTGGCGGTTGCCGTACTTGTAGCTGCCGTGGTGTATGCACAGAACTTCGGTTCGCGGCGTGGACGCATGATGCAGAACGAGCCGCCGAATACCGAACTGGTGGTGGCGCGCTGGCATTTCGGTACCAACGGCAACATCGGGCACAGAGGGTGGTCGCACAACTATCCCAACTCCGACAGGAATCTCAACGAATTTCTCAAGCGGGCCACCAACATCAATGTGGAGGAGATGTCCTTCCGGATTGTCGAGCTGGGTAGCGACGAAGTATTCAACTATCCGTTTGCTTACGTGTCGGAGCCTGGCGAAATGGAGCTGACCGATCAGGAAGTGGTAAACCTGCGCGAATTCATCGGCCGGGGCGGCTTTGTGCTGATGGATGATTTTGACGGCGCGTGGCAACTGGATCAGCTGGTGTCACAACTGCGACGCGCATTTCCGGATCGGCAACTGACGCCGCTGCATATCGAAGATCGCCTGTTTCACACGCACTTCGACCTGAACAATCTGCAAGCCATGTCGGACTACGTACCGGGCGGCTATATCACCTACCTTGGGCTATATGACGACCATGACCGGCTGGCCGTTGCTGCCGGACACAACAATGACCTGGCGAATTTCTGGGAGTGGTACAACGATCCGTCGGCGCCACTCAGCCCGGGCGCCGATGCATTCCGTCTCGGCAGTAATGTGGTGTTGTACTCCATGGCGCATTGAGCCATTGCTGCAAGCCCACATGTCGTCATCGACTTCGCCCAAGCATCACACGCATAGCACCATTCATATCAGCTGTGGTCGACAGAAGATCCTGTACCGACGCGGAACCTGCGTAGAGTTTCCACCAGCGTCACAATTGTGTGAGCAGTCGATGGACGGATGACTCGTCGAGATGCCTGACTTGATCCGGGCGATGTCGCATGACGATGCGCCCTCGCAGTTGTGCACCGGACTGCGTGCTGATGCGACCGGCATGCAGATTACCGATTACCTTGCCGGTAGCAGTCACGCGGATCAGGTCCGTGGCGCAGAGGTCACCATTGACCTCACCCTCGATGACGATAACTTTCGCCTTGATCTTGCCGACTACACGTCCGCTGAGTCCGACGGTAACGTCGTTGTGGTGATTGATCGGCGCCATGACCGTGCCATGAATCACCAGAGTGCCTGAGCTATCCAGCGTGGCCGAAACGTTCAGGCTGCCCGCTGTGGACTCAGAATTTCTCGCCGCTTCGTCGGCAGACGACTTGGCGGACACATCCGCTTTCTTGTTCTTGCGTCGGGGAAGCATCAGGCGCGACGGGTCGCGCGTGCACGCGGAGCCCGCTCCCCAGTAGCACGACCTTCATCGGCCTTGTCAACACTGACATTGGCCCCACCGTTGATCACAGCGCCTTCCATGATGGTTATCGATGGACAGTAAATCGTACCGCGAAGCCTCGCCGAGGCTTGCAGGATCACCGACACTTCCGCATGAATGTCGCCGACCACCACACCCTCGATGCGGACTGTCCTGGCGTGAATGGCGGCTGTCACGCGCGCTGCGGGCCCGATAGTGATCGTGGAGGCCTGCAATCGTTGGCCTGAGACTACGCCGAGAATGACGAGTTCTTCTCCGGTAACAAGTTCACCTTTCAGCTCCGACTTCGGACCTAGCAGCGAGACTCGTTCCGCGTTGCCGTTACCAGTGGAGCTCATGAACAATCTCCTGCCCTGTAAACCTCATCGCGACTGGTGCACATCGACCGTTGCAGTCGGTCACCCTGGCTGGACAATAAGGGAAGGGTTCGCGAACCTGTGTGATGCCGGTCACGAACCCAGGACAGGAAGAATGGATGTCCTTGAGAAGTACCCCGCGAATATCAGGTTCCTCCTGAAGGTCGAGTACCTGCCCTACAGCAAATAAATCGTCGCCACTAATCCTGTCATTGTCAGCACGATGGTGTACGGCAACGCCATCCACAACATGCGTGCATAGGACAAGCGGATCAGCGGCGCGAGGGCCGAGGTCAGCATGAACAGGAACGCGGCCTGACCGTTGGGGGTGGCTACACTGGGAATGTTGGTGCCAACATTGACAGCCACGGCCAGTTGCTCAAACTGCTGCGTATCAATCGCACCTTCCAGCAAGGCGGCTTTGACTTCCGAGATGTAGATGGTCGCGACGAATACATTGTCGCTGATGGCGGAAAGCAAGCCGGTGGCGGCATACAGCATCACCGTCTGCATCTTGCCCTGCAACGTCAGGACCCACTGCATGACTGGCTCGAACAGATGCTGATCATGAATCATCGCCACCACGGCGAAGAAAACCACCAGCAGACTGGTGAAGGGCAGCGAGGTTTCAAAGGCGCGACCGAGACGATGCTCTTCGGTAATGCCCATGAAGCTGGTGGCCAGCACCAGGATCAGCAAGCCGATCAAGCCAACTTCGGCCCAGTGCATACCCAGTGCAATGACCAGAATGAGGGCCGCTGCGCCCTGCACCATCAGGCTGGCGCGTTCGCGCACTGTGCGTCGCCCCGCTTCGTACTGTGCATGTTCGTTGAGTACCGCGCGCACAGAGTCGGGAAGCTCCTGCCCATAACCAAACCAGCGCAGACGTTCGACCAGCAGGCAGGTAAGCAACCCCATGAAGAACACCGGAATGGATACCGGCGCGGTATGCAGGAAGAATTCGACAAAGGTCCAGTCCGCCTGCTTGGCAATCAGCAGATTCTGCGGTTCACCCACCTGGGTCATTACACCACCCAGCGCCGAACCGACGGCCGCATGCATCATCAGTCCGCGCAAGAAACCGCGAAACGCTTCCAGATCACTGCGATGCAACTCCTCCACATGTTCATCGGCGCTGTGGTCATGATCTTCATCGCGCGCTTTACCTGATGCCACCTTGTGATAGATGGAGTAGAAGCCCGAGCCGACGGTGAGCACCACCGCAATCACGGTCAGGGCATCGAGGAATGCCGACAGCAGCGCCGAAGTGCTGCAGAACAACAGTGACAACACCCAGTGACGCTGCACACCCAGCAGCAGGCGGGTGAAAATCACCAGCAACAGGTCACTCAGGAAGTGAATGGCCGTCACCATGAACACCATCAACAGGATGATAGGAAGCCCGGTGGTTACTTCGTTGTACACCGAATCGACATCGGTCAGCCCCAGCAGCACGGCTTCGATCGCGAGCAAGCCGCCGGGTTGCAGCGGATAACACTTGAGGGCCATTGCCAGTGCGCCAATGAACTGCGCCACGACCAGCCAGCTGGTGATGACCGGCCCCAGCATAATCAGAATCAGCGGATTGAGCAGCAGGCAGACAACCACCGCAAACTTGTACCAGTTCGGCGATTGGCCGAGAAAGTTGCGAATGAACGCGGCGGTTAATGTGCCTTGATTCATTTCATTGCAGCTTGCGCCAGAGGGTTTTGCCCCCGCTGGTCTTGTCGAGGGTGGTCAACACTTTTTCATGCGCCACCAGTTCATCGGCGCTGGCGCTAAGAATGGCCAGCGTGCCGGCCGGTCTCACCCAGCCCAAGCCACTGCTTTTACTGCCACTGTCACCGGCTGGACGCACCTCATCCAGAATCAGCTTGGTCTGACCACCGGTCATCGCCAGATATACATCCAGCAACAACTGCGCGTCGAGCAACGCGCCGTGATACTCGCGATTGGAGTTATCCACTTCGTAGCGTTTGCACAGCGCATCCAGTGAGTTGCGCTGGCCGGGATGCAGCTTGCGCGCCATTGACAAGGTATCGAGTACCGAACAGATGTCACGCACGCTGGTTTTGCGCTTGAGTAATTTCAGCTCAGCATCCAGGAAGCCGGCATCGAAGGCGGCGTTGTGCATGATCAGCTCGGCGCCGTTGAGGAATTCCAGCAGCTCATCGACCAGCTCACCAAAACGTGGCTGCGTGCTGAGAAATTCATTGGTGATGTTATGCACCGCCAGCGCGCCCGCTTCGACTTCGCGATCGGGCTTGAAATATTTGTGGAAGGTGCGCCCGGTTTTGCGGCGATTGACGAGTTCAATCGCACCCACTTCGATGATGCGATGGCCCTGAGCAGGGTCAAGGCCCGTGGTTTCCGTATCAAGTATCACCTGACGCATCGCTGGATTCCGCCTCAGCCCAGTACCGCGCTGCGCACCGCCATGGCAACCTGCTGCTGCTGCACTTCAGTGAGGTACGGATGCATGGGCAGACTGACAACGCGTGACGCAATACGCTCTGATACCGGGAAATCGCCGGTCTTGTAGCCAAGCTTGGCGAATACGGGTTGCTGGTGCAGCGGCACCGGATAGTGCACGGCGGTGGGAATGCCCTGCTCTTTCATACGAACTTCAAACTGCGCGCGATTGGGTACTTCAATGGTGTACTGCGCGTAAACGCTCAGGTTATGCGACCTCAATGACGGGCGTAATGATGGCTGCCGCCTCACCGGCAAAAGCCTCTTTCAGCAAGGCCGAGTAACGCGCACCGAGGCGCGCCCGTGACTGCACTTCGTCTTCAAAGATTTCCATCTTGGCCAGCAGCACCGCTGCTTGCAGCGTATCAAGACGGCCATTCATGCCCAGTCGCGGATGGTGGTAGCGCTTGTCCTGACCATGTACACGAATCTCGCGCATCAACTTGGCGAGCTGGTCGTCGTTGGTGAACAACGCGCCGCCATCGCCGTAGCCACCAAGCGGTTTGGAGGGAAAGAACGAGGTAGAGCCGATTTCACTCAACGCGCAGGAACGCTTGCCCTTGTAGGTGGCGCCGAAACTCTGCGCACCGTCTTCAATCACCGGAATGCCATGCTTCTTTGCGATGACATTGATGGCGTCAAAATCAGCGCACTGCCCGTACAACGACACCGGCATGATTGCCTTGGTGCGCGGCGTGATGGCTTTTTCCAGCAAGGCTGGATCAAGGTTGTAGGTACGCGCTTCAATATCGACGAACACCGGCTTGGCGCCAGCCAGCGCAATCACCTCACCAGTGGCGATGAAAGTGAAGGGCGGGGTAATCACTTCATCGCCCGGCCCGATATCCAGCGCCATCAGCGCGATCAGCAGCGTATCGGTGCCACTCGAGGCGGCGACGCAATGCGTGCTGCCCACGTAAGCAGCCAGCTGTGCTTCCAGCTCGGCACACTCAGGCCCGAGCACGTACTGGCCATGCTCCAGCACGGTTTGAATGCGCGCATTGACGCTGGTCTGTATGCGGCGGTACTGGCTTTTCAGATCAATAAAATCCATGAATGCTCAACCTTGCAGAATCAGAAGACGTTCAGTTTGCGAGTGTACGACGTAATAGCGTGCTGAATCATTCCAAAGAAGCACACTGGTGCTGTGCGGTTTTCATTTGTGTTCCGCTTTCTACCAGTCCGCCCACCACCTGCGTACGCATCCGCCAGCGTGGCCGGATGGGCGTCAGCGTGTAAACCCGTTTGCGCGCACGCAGCATGTAAGCCCCGGCAAACAACGGCCACAATTTGCTGCCCGTGTTCTCCAGAAACCGCTGTGCGCCCGGCGCTGCCGAGCCCCACGGCCAGGTAAACAGAAATCGCCGCGCATCGGTGATTTCAAAGCCGAGTAGCTTCAGCCAGTCGCGAACCCGATGCTCGCTGAGATAGCGTTCGGTACCCGGCGGAAAACCGCTACTCGCCAGCGCATTGCGCAAACCCCATCCCGAAAACGGCCTGAACCCGAGCAGGATCAGCTGTCCATCGCCCGGCAGGATGCGCGCCACCTCGCGCAACAGTTCGTGCGGATCGGGCTCGCATTCCAGGGTATGCGGCAACAGCACGGCATCCACCGAATCCGAGGCAATGGCCAGCGCGTCCAGACGCGAGCGAATGGTCGGCACGGTGATTCCTGCCGGTGGCGGTTCGGGACTGACTACGGCGGTGCGCTGGGTACGTGCGCCCTGCAGCAACGACCCCGCCTCACCCCACGACCCGATCTGCAGCAGCTGCCAGCCGAATACCTGACTTAACGCCTCCGTCACCAGCTTGTGCTCGAGACTCTGCACGCGCTGCCCGAGCGGGCTGGACAACCAATGTGTCCGGGCCTCGGGATTTGCAGATTGCACCAGTTTCTCCATAAGCCAAGCATAGCCGGAGTCGGCGGCTAGAGCCTGTCGGACTTAGGTGATCGTAACGAGGCGAGTGAGCCCTGTTCAATTGAAACAGGCGAGGACAGTTTTTCGATCGTTTGAGGAGAATAGCCGTAGCTATTTGACCCAAATTTATCGACATGGGGATCGGAAAAATGGACCAATTTCCCACCGCCGCAGTAGATCAACCCTAAGTCAGACAGGCTGCTAGTGCGCCAACTTGGATAAATGCGCTATGTCACGGACTCTAATCATTTTTTTGCTTGCGGCTACGGCGCGTAAAAGGTCTAATGCCGAGCTTATGGTGAACCATCCTCCCCAGGTTTAAGTGGCAACCACCCTGGAAGTGGTCGCTGTCCCGGCATTCGGGGACAACTACCTGTGGCTGATTCGCTCACCCAGACTGCCGGAACAGGTGCTGGTCGTTGATCCGGGTGATGCCCGAGCCGTGCAAATGGCTCTGGAGCGTGAAAACTTGCAGCTGGCGGGCATTCTGGTGACACATCACCACGCCGACCATATTGGTGGCATTGAGACGTTGCTGGCACAGCACGCGGTGCCTGTGTACGCTCCGGCCGGTGAATCGATTCCGGGTAACCCTGCCGGGGTACGACAAGGCCAGGACGTCACAGTGAAGGCGCTGGATCTGAAATTTCAGGTACTGGATGTACCGGGCCATACTGCAGGACATGTCGCGTACTACGGGCATGGAGCCTTGTTCTGCGGCGATACCCTGTTCAGTGCTGGCTGTGGGCGGCTGCTGGGCGGTACCGCTGAACAAATGACCCGCTCGCTGGAGCAGCTGGCCCGGCTGCCCCCTGACACCAAAGTGTACTGTGCGCATGAGTACACCTTGGCCAATCTGCGGTTCGCATTGACCGTGGAACCGGAAAACGTGGATACCCGTGCGCATCTGGACCTGTGTCAGACACTGCGACAAGCGGGAACACCGACCCTGCCGTCGAGCATCGGACTGGAACTGAGAATCAACCCTTTTCTGCGCCTGGGTGCGGAGACTGTGAAACGAGCTGTAGCGCTGCGAACAGGCTGTACGGTAGACAGTGATACCGAGATCTTCGCTGTACTACGGGACTGGAAAAACCATTTTGGCCAGATCGGGCCCGGACACCGTCCAGCTTGATCGTTGACCGGAGAGCGAGCTGATGAATCAAGACCTGAATCGCCTCTTGCAGCGACTTGCCCTGTTGGCAGGTACGCTGGTCGCCGCAGGTTGCAGCACATTTCCATCGATCTCCAGCCCCAGTACCTTTACCTACAGCACGCCCGCTGCAACCCCCGCACAACCACCACAAGTCAGCACACCCGAACTGCAACTGCCCCCTGAATGGCTGACCATTGAATCCACAGTGGTATCACTGGGTGAGCAGGATCTGTTTGATCGTCTGCGTATGGGCTTTGATCTGGAAGATATCGAAGCCCGGGCCATTGCCAAAGAAGAGACAGCTTACACACGCAATCCTGCTTATCTGGATCGAACCTTCCGTCGCGGCGAGCGCTACCTGTACTACATCGTCAGCGAGCTGGAAGCCCGCGATATGCCACTGGAACTGGCGTTGCTGCCCGTGGTGGAAAGCGCCTTCATCCCCACCGCCCTGTCCAGCGCCCGGGCCGCCGGACTGTGGCAATTCATTCCCAGCACCGGTCGGCGCTTTGGCCTGAAGCAGAACAACTACTACGATGGCCGCCGTGACGTGGTCGAATCCACGCGTGCCGCGCTGGACTACCTGCAATTTCTGGCCAACGAATTCGATGGTGACTGGCTGCTGGCCATTGCGGCTTACAACTCCGGAGAAGCCAATGTGGCGCGCGCCATCAAGCGCAATCAGGCCAGGGGATTGCCCACGGATTTCTTCAGTCTGGATCTGCCGCGCGAAACCGAAGCCTATGTTCCCAAGTTGATGGCCATGCGCCGGATTGTTGCTGATCCGGCCAGGCACGGCCTCGAATTCGGCACCATGGAAAACCAGCCCTACTTCGTCAAGGTGGATGTGGGTGGCCAGATTGATCTGGCGCTGGCGGCCGAGCTGGCCAACATGACGCAGGAAGATTTTCTGGCGATCAATCCCGGGTTCAAGCGTCGTGTCACTGATCCCAATGGTCCGCACCAATTGCTGATCCCCGTCGCCAATGAACAGATGTTCCTGGAAAGTCTTGCTGCGCTGCCCGCCGAGCAACGCGTCCCTGTTGTGTATTACCGCGTCCGCAAGGGCGACACCCTGACAAAGATTGCTCAACGTTATGGCATGACCGTGGCGGATCTGCGCGCACTCAACAACCTCAAGACCAACACCCTGAAACCAGGGCGTGAAATCCTGCTGCGTGGCAACAGCGCCAACCTGCTGGCCAGCGCGGCCGCCGAGCCCGTTGCCGCAGAACCCAGGCCAAGCACGCGTTCTACAACCAGCGCCAGGACACATGTGGTTCGCAGCGGAGAAACCCTGTGGAGCATTGCCCAGCGCTATTCCGTCGATCCAACAGTTCTGGCCAGCACCAATAACATCAGGAACAGCGCCATCAAGGCCGGGCAGAAACTCAACATTCCCGGTAAGGTTGTCGGCAGCAGCAATCAGGAACGACTGACCTATACCGTGCGCAACGGCGACACACTCAGCCGCATAGCAGAGCAATTCAAAGTGGGTATCAAGCAGTTGATGAGCTGGAACAAGCTGCCAGACAGTGCTGCCATCAAGGCTGGCCAACGGCTGGTGATTTACATCGATGACAGCCGTCGCAGTGGCGGCTGATTACCGTATAGCGAACTGTCCGCACCATCGAAACTGCCCGCAAGACACCCCATTATTGGATCGTCTACACTAGCGCAGTTGTACAACTCGGAATCTGAGGTATTGCATGGGATTTCTCGCAGGCAAACGTGTCCTGATTGTCGGCCTCGCCACTGAACGGTCTATTGCTTACGGCATCGCCAGCGCCATGCGTCGCGAAGGCGCTGAACTGGCGTTTACCTACCAGGGTGACCGCCTCAAGGAGCGCGTCAGCGAAATAGCACGCGAGATGGGCAGTAACATTGTCCTGCCCATGGATGTGGGCTTCGATGAACAGATCGATGCAGCGTTCGCAGCACTCAGGCAACAGTGGGATACGCTGGACTGTATCGTCCATGCGGTGGCCTATGCGCCCCGCGAAGCGCTGGCCGGCAGTTTTGTCGAAGCCACCAGCCGTGAAGGGTTCCGCGTTGCCCATGACATCTCCAGCTACAGCTTGACTGCATTGGCGCGCGCCGGCCTGCCGCTGATGAAAGGCCGCGCCGGCGCATTGGTTACGCTGTCCTACCTCGGCGCGGTACGGTCTATCCCCAGTTACAACGTCATGGGGTTGGCCAAGGCGAGCCTGGAAGCCAACGTGCGTTTCCTGGCAGCCGATCTCGGCCCGCAGGGCATACGAGTCAATGGCATTTCAGCGGGCCCCATCAAGACACTGGCTGCCGCAGGCATTGGCGGCTTCCGCAAGATGCTCGGGCACGTTGCCGGGGCTGCCCCGTTACGTCGCAATGTCTCTACTGAAGATGTAGGCAATGCCGCCGCATTCCTGTGCTCGGATCTGGCTGCGGGCATTACCGGAGAGATCCTGTACGTGGATGGTGGCTACAGCCATGTAGGCATGTCGTTTGGTGACGAATCCGAAGCGTAACGACAGAATCTTCTGCCCGGACAAAAGCAAAGGCCCGCATCGAATTCGAAGCGGGCCTTTGCTTTGATCTGGCTAAACCTGGGGTCTATTCAAACACCGCTGGATTGCGCTCGATTTCTGCGGTGCGTTCCAGCTCCAGCAGATAAGCACTGAATTCATTCGAGCCAAGCGCAGAGAGTTGTTGCGAACGCACCGATGTCAACCCGGCATCAGCAGCGGTCACACCGGGTTGCACTCCTGAAACCATGACAATGGCTCGATCACCATTGCCGAGCGCAACACTGCGATACGCAGGTTTGTCATTAGTGATACTGGCTCGTGGTACCGCAAACGCCCCCTGCAACAACGCCGGTTCCACGCCTTCAGCATTACGGCCCAGCAGCTTTTTGCCGACCGGCACGGCAGGCAAGGCCTTGCCCAGCACGGACCACTGCAAAACACCTGCTTGCAACTGCTGAATAACCGACTGCACCTGCTGTTCTGCAGCCGCTTTCGCTGCCTGCTCGGTAGCACTTGCCAACACCTCACCACGTACTGCATCCAGCGGCTTTTGTGTCGGCGGCTTGTGGTCAGATATACGCAATACGAGTGCGCGTTCTTCACCCAACGTGACCAGCGGACTGTTCTCGCCTTTCTCCAGCACTGCCTCACTGAATGCCGCTTCAATCGCCAGTGAATCACTGCCCAGATCACCACCACCCTGACGGGTAAATCCGGCAATCGTCTTCACGGCAGTGCCAAATTCCGTTGCCACGCTATCCAGCTCGGTGAGCTTGGCAAACGCGGCATCAGCCAGCTTCTGCGTCTTGTCATAGAACAACGCGCGAGCACGATCACTCTTGTAGTCGGATTCAACTTCAGCACGAACATCTTCGAAAGACTTGCTGGCGCCACCTTCAACTTCATCCAGACGAATGAGGTGGTAGCCAAACTCAGACTTCACTGGCGCACTCAATTCACCCGGCTTCATGCTGAACAGCATATCTTCAAATGCCTTGACGAACTGTCCGCGTGCCGCCCAGCCCAGATCGCCGCCCTTGCTCGCCGAGCCCGTATCCTTGGAATACTGCTTTGCCAGTGCCGCGAAATCACCGCCCGCTTTCAGCTTGGCCAGCACTTCTTCCGCCTGCTTCTTTGCGTCGGTGTCGTTTACATCGTTATCAATGGCAATCAGGATGTGGTAGCCATGACGACGCTCTTCGCTGGTGAAGCGATCCTTGATCTGTTCGTAGTGCGCTCGCAGGGAGGCGTCATCAACCGTTACTTCGGCCGCCGAGTCAGCCAGCCTCAGTTCCACGTACTGAAGATCCACTGTCTCTGGCGTCATGTATCCGGACTTGTTGGCTTCGTACCAGGCTGTCAGATCGGTGTCAGATACCTTGACGCTGTTCACGTAGGCCGAAGCCGGCACTACAACGTAATCGACTTCACGTTGTTCATTGAGCAGAGCCTGTGCCCGCAACAGCTCCGAAGGCGTAATGAACACGGTACCTACGACGCCATTCTGCAACTGACGCACTTCCATCTCGGTGCGGTATTGCGCCTCGAACTGCTCTTCATTCATGCCTTGCTGCAATAGTGCAGAGGCATAGCGGTCACGTGAAAACTCGCCATCTACCTGGAGACTCTCGAGGCTGCGGATCGCTTTGGCAATATCGTCATCACTGATGCGGAACCCCAACTTCCCGGCGCGTTGCTGGACCAGTTGCGAACGAATCATCTGATTGAGGAGCATGTCCTGCTGCTGCTTCCTGAGGACTTCCGGAATTTCGCCCGCCAGGGATTGTTGCAGTTCGGCCTGACGTTCCTGCCATGCATTCTGAACTGTAGTCAGGCTGATGGAGTCACCATTCACCTCAGCGGCAGAATTTGCCGTGGAGGTGACGTCCTGCAATGACACGCCCCAGAACACAAAGACCACCACCAGCGCACCAAGCAGCAGCTTTGCTACCCAGCCGGAAACCTTGTCACGAATTGTTTGCAGCATGGCGGGAATGCCCGATGAAGAAAGTGGCGGAGCGGACGGGACTCGAACCCGCGACCCCCGGCGTGACAGGCCGGTATTCTAACCAGCTGAACTACCGCTCCGCGCGAAACTGTGTTGTTTGTTGGTGGGTGCTGACGGGATCGAACCGCCGACATTCGCCTTGTAAGGGCGACGCTCTACCAGCTGAGCTAAGCACCCTCAAGAATTGCTGCCTCATGAAACCAAGTTCAGTAGAACTTGTGTACCGAATCAACAACCCTCAGCTAGCTTTTCAGTTTACAGCATCCTTGATGGCCTTGCCAGCCTTGAAGGCGGGCATTTTGCTCGCGGCGATCTCGATGGTCTCACCGGTACGAGGATTCCGGCCGTTGCGGGCTGCACGCGCCTTTACGGTGAACGATCCAAAACCAGCCAACGCGACTGAATCGCCCTGCTTCAGGGTCGCCGTAATCGTGTCAAACACCGCGTCAACTGCACGCGCTGCATCTGTCTTGGCCAAACCGGCAGCACTGCTCACCGCGTCGATCAATTCACCTTTGTTCATCAAATTCACTTCCAGTTTATAATCCACGAAACGCGTGAACGCGCCCCGCTGCAATTACGGGGCGCGCGTTATAACAGTCGGGAGCAGGCTGGGTCAATCCAGCATTGATTACCGTCAGTGTCCGGGGTCAGTGCGCAGGCACCTGTTTTCCAGCACGCTTGGACACACGTCGCACGGTGGCTTTACGGCCATCGTTGCCAGACGTCGCGGGTGGTAACGGCTCAGGCATCCGTTGCAACGCCAGTTGCAACACTTCATCAATCCATTTGACCGGCTTGATATCCAGACTTTCCTTGATGTTCTGCGGGATTTCTGCGAGATCCTTGCTGTTTTCTTCCGGGATCAGCACGGTACGAATTCCACCCCGATGCGCAGCCAGCAGCTTTTCCTTCAAGCCGCCAATCGGCAGCACCTGCCCTCGCAAGGTGATTTCACCGGTCATGGCCACATCTGAACGCACCGGAACCTTGGTCAAGGCGGAGACCAGCGCCGTGCACATGCCGATACCTGCACTGGGGCCATCCTTGGGGGTCGCGCCTTCCGGTACGTGAATATGCAAGTCCAGCTTCTGATTGAAATCCGGCTCCAGACCCAGCATTGTCGCGCGACTGCGCACCACCGTCATGGCGGCCTGAATGGATTCCTTCATGACATCGCCCAGCTTGCCAGTGTCCAGCAATTTGCCCTTGCCGGGCACTACCGATGCTTCAATGGTCAGCAACTCGCCGCCTACTTCGGTCCACGCCAGGCCTGTTACCTGTCCGACCTGATCCTGCGCTTCGGCTCGACCATAATTGAAACGCCGCACACCGAGATACTTGTTCAAGTTGCGTGGCGTCACGCTGATTGACCTGGTGTCTTTCTCGGTCAGCAGCTGTTTGACTGACTTACGGCAGATCTTGGATATTTCGCGCTCCAGATTACGTACGCCGGCCTCGCGGGTGTAGTAGCGAATGATGTCCTTGATACTGTTATCCGAAATGCTGAGCTCCCTGTCCGTCAAGCCGTTCTGCCTGATCTGTTTAGGCATGAGGTATTTGCGCGCAATCGCCGCCTTTTCGTCTTCGGTATAGCCTGGCAATCGAATCACTTCCATGCGATCCAGCAAGGGCGCGGGAATATTGAGGCTGTTGGCAGTACAGACAAACATGACCTGCGACAGATCCAGATCCACCTCCAGGTAATGATCGTTGAAGGTGCTGTTCTGCTCCGGATCGAGGACTTCCAGCAGCGCCGAACTCGGATCACCCCGGAAGTCCATGGCCATCTTGTCAATTTCATCGAGCAGGAACAGCGGATTGTTGACGCCGGTCTTGACCAGGTTCTGCACAATCTTGCCCGGTATGGAGCCGATATACGTGCGCCGATGGCCACGAATTTCCGCTTCATCACGCACGCCACCCAGCGACATGCGCACAAATTTCCGGTTGGTGGCACGTGCAATTGACTGCCCCAGAGAGGTTTTGCCTACGCCGGGAGGACCCACCAGACAGAGTATGGGTCCTTTCAACACCTTTACCCGCTGCTGCACGGCAAGGTACTCGATGATGCGTTCCTTGACCTTCTCCAGACCGTAGTGATCTTCTTCCAGCACTTTCTCTGCTGCGGTGATGTCGTGACGTACCTTGGTTTTCTTCTTCCAGGGCAGCTTCACCAGCCAGTCAAGATAGTTGCGCACCACCGTGGCTTCCGCCGACATGGGTGACATCAACTTCAACTTGCCCAGCTCGGTCATGGCCTTGTCGCGCGCTTCCTTGGACATACCGGCTTTCTTGATGCGGTTTTCCAGATCAGCCAGTTCGTTGGGCGCATCTTCCAGTTCACCCAGTTCTTTCTGGATGGCCTTCATCTGTTCATTGAGGTAGTACTCACGCTGGCTCTTTTCCATTTGCTGCTTGACGCGACCACGAATGCGCTTCTCGATTTGCAGCACATCCATCTCACCTTCCAGCAACGCCAGAATGTGCTCCAGGCGCTTGCGTACTTCGAGCATCTCCAGCACACGCTGCTTGGCATCCAGCTTAAGCGCCATGTGGGCCGCAACATTGTCAGCCAGACGGCCAGGCTCTTCTATGCCAGCCAGTGCGGTCAGAATTTCCGGCGCGACCTTGCGATTGAGTTTTACGTATTGCTCGAACTGCGACACCACCGAGCGCGTCAGCACATCCACCTCGCGCTCATCGTACTGCGCCTGATCCTTGAGAATCTCGATACTGGCGGAGAAGAACTGCTCTCCCTGGATATCCTTGATACGGGCACGCACAGTGCCTTCCACCAGCACCTTGACGGTACCGTCTGGCAGCTTGAGCATCTGCAGAATGGTCGCCAGCGTTCCGATTCGATAAATATCATCGGCGCCCGGATCATCGACGTCGGCCTGCTTCTGTGCGACCAGCAGGACCTGCTTGCTGCTGCGCATCGCCTGATCCAGCGCAAGAATTGATTTCTCGCGACCGACAAACAGCGGGATCACCATGTGCGGGTACACCACCACATCACGCAGTGGCAACACGGGGATATCCTGGGTGTTCAAAGTGGCGGGGGTTTCCGGAGTATCAGTGCTCACAACGATCACCTGAAGATAAGGGTGCTTACGGAGCCGACGATTGGGGCAAAGCGGCGTTATTCAAGACCATACCGGAAGCGCCGCATGCCTGCCAGTGTTGCCGCGAGAATTGCGTGGCGGCTGACAACAGCAGAGCCCACAAACAACAAAGCCGCGACCGGGCGCGGCTTTGTCAGGATCAACTGCGCATCAGATCAGTGATGATCGCTGCCCGTTGCACGCCGTGGCTCGACCGCCGCCAGTCGCTGCTCGTCCGAGCCATACACCAGGAACGGCTTGCCTTCGCCACGAATGGTCGCTTCATCCACAACCACCTTCTGTACATTCTTCTGCGAAGGCAGGTCGTACATGGTTTCAAGCAGAATGTTTTCCAGAATGGTGCGCAAACCACGCGCACCGGTCTTGCGCTCCATGGCCCGCTTGGCTACGGCACGCACCGCGTCCGGCTGAAACTCGAGGTCCACGCCTTCCATCTCGAACAGCTTGCGATACTGCTTGGTCAGCGCGTTCTTGGGCTCTAGCAGGATGGACATCAAGGCAGCCTCATCCAGCTCTTCCAGCGTCGCGACTACGGGTAAACGTCCGACAAATTCCGGAATCAAACCGAATTTGATCAAGTCTTCCGGCTCGGCATCATGAAACACGTCATTACCATGCGGGCGTTCATTCTGCTGGCGCACATCGGCGATGAAACCGATACCCGATTTCTGGGTGCGGTTGAGAATGACTTTTTCCAGACCTGCAAACGCACCACCGCAGATGAACAGGATATTGCCGGTATCCACCTGCAGGAACTCCTGCTGCGGATGCTTGCGGCCACCCTGCGGCGGCACCGAAGCGATGGTGCCCTCAATCAACTTGAGCAGCGCCTGCTGCACACCTTCACCAGACACATCGCGGGTGATCGACGGGTTGTCTGACTTGCGCGAAATCTTGTCGATTTCATCGATGTAGACAATACCGGTTTGCGCCTTCTCCACATCGTAGTCACATTTCTGCAGCAGCTTCTGGATGATGTTCTCGACGTCCTCACCCACGTAACCCGCTTCGGTGAGTGTGGTAGCGTCAGCGATGGTGAACGGCACGTTGAGCAGACGGGCCAGAGTTTCCGCCAGCAGCGTCTTGCCGCAACCGGTGGGGCCAATCAGCAGGATGTTGCTTTTGGCAAGCTCTACCTCGTCCTTGGTGCGCGCCTCACCCTTGGTTTGCAGACGCTTGTAGTGGTTGTATACCGCCACCGACAGCACCTTCTTGGCGCGATCCTGACCGATCACGTACTCGTCCAGAACCTTCTTGATTTCGTGCGGCTTGGGCAGCTTGTCGCGAGTGGTCTCGGCTTTCTCTTCAAGCTCCTCGCGGATGATGTCGTTGCACAGCTCGACGCATTCATCGCACACGAACACCGAAGGTCCGGCAATGAGTTTGCGCACTTCGTGCTGGCTCTTGCCGCAGAAGGAGCAATACAACAACTTGCCATCATCTTGCTTGCTGCGTGAGTCGTCAGACATGCGTCACCCTAAGATTACCCATTAACTCAATGGGGGTATTTACCGCTGCTGCAAGCCAGCTGGCGCTTGCAAACCGGCTTATAGCACGCCCTCAGCATCGGGCGCAAAGAACCGGCCTGCGCCGCCGGAAACTTATTGGACTTATTTTGCAAAATCCGACATAAGCCAGACTTTACAAATACTTGCCGCTCACTTTGTCTGCGGCGGGGCAAGCGATGCACGCTTGTCCAGAACTTTGTCAATCATGCCGTAGACCACCGCTGCCTCGCCGTCCATGTAGTTGTCGCGATCCGTATCCTGGGCAATGCGCTCAATCGTCTGGCCGGTATGCTTGGCCAGAATCTGATTCAAGCGTTCGCGAGTGTCGAGAATATCTTTGGCATGGATGTGAATATCGGAAGCTTGGCCCTGAAAACCACCAGAAGGTTGGTGAATCATGACTTTCGAATGCGGCAAGCAGTAACGCTTGCCCGCCGCGCCGCCTGCCAACAGCAACGCGCCCATGCTCGCCGCCTGTCCAATGCAAATAGTGCTCACATCCGGCTTGATGAATTGCATCGTGTCGTAAATGGCCATGCCGGCCGTCACCACACCACCCGGCGAATTGATATACAGGGCAATGTCCTTATCCGGGTTTTCTGATTCCAGAAACAGCAGTTGCGCCACGATCAGGTTCGACATGTGGTCTTCCACCGGCCCGACGACAAAGATCACGCGCTCTTTCAACAGACGTGAATAAATGTCATAGGCGCGTTCGCCACGGGCAGTCTGTTCAACCACCATCGGCACCAGCTGGGCAATCGTATCGTTCGCGCTCATGAAACCTGCCTTGCTATCAATAATTATCGGGATATCGACCTGCTGACGGGCGCCTTAAGCACCGAAGTTCATCAGTTCCTTGAAGCTCTGTGGCTGCTCGGTAATTTTGGCGCGTTCCAGCAACCACTCGATGACCTGCTCTTCCAGCACCAGACTTTCCAGCTGGCGCTGCGCATCCTGATTGTCGCGATAAGCCTTCAATGCCTGCACCGGATCAGGATATTGCTCCGCCATTTCCTGCAACTTGGCCTGAACGCGATTGCGATCAACGGTCAGCCCACTGGACTTGATGACTTCACCCAGCACCAGACCCAGTGCTACACGCTTGCGCGCGGGTTCCTGGAACTGTTCGACTGGCGGCAACTGCGAAGCATCCCGCGCACCCATCTGACGACCGGCATCCATCTGCATGTCGCGCACCTGGTTGCTTACCAGCACGCCCGGCACTTCAATGCTGTTGGCAGCGAGCAAGCCGTCAAACAGTTGCTGGCGCACGCGTGACTTGACGTTCTCGGCCAGTTCACGACGCATGTTGTCGGCCACTTCCTCACGCAGTTTGGCGATGCCGCCTTCGCTAATGCCGAACCCCTTGGCGAACTCGTCATTGGCTTCGGCCAGCTGCTGTTCTTCCACTGAGTGAGCGGTAATGGTGAACACAGCCGTCTTGCCTGCCAGATTGGCTGAAGCATAGTTATCCGGGAATTTGACCGGGACTTCCTTGGTCTGCCCGGCGGCAATGCCCTGCAGGCCGGCTTCGAAGTCGGGCAACATGCGGCCCGCACCGACGGTGACTGGGAAGTTCTCGCCCTTGCCGCCCTCGAAGGTGACGCCATCGAGCTTGCCTTCAAAATCAATCGTCACACGATCCGTATCCCTGGCGGCACGCTCCACCTTGGCGTAAGTGGCCTGCTGGCGACGCAGATTGTCGATCATTGCATCAACATCAGAATCGGCGACTACCACCGTGGGACGGCTCACAGCCAATCCTTCCACGCCCTGCAACTGGAAATCCGGATACACCTCGAATACCGCGCGGTAGCTGAGATCCTGACCCTCGTCGGCCTTGAACTCCTCGATGCGCGGGCCGCCGGCAGGATTCAACTTCTGCTCGTTCACGGCTTCAGAAAAGGTGCTTTGCACCAGGTCTTCGATCACTTCCTGCCGCACGGCTGCGCCGTACTGCTTCTTGACTACCGCCACCGGCACCTTGCCGGGGCGAAAGCCATTGACACGCACGGTGCGGGTCAACGATTGCAGACGGGTATTGATCGCCTGCGCCACGCGTTGCGCCGGAACCTGAATGCTCATGCGCCGTTCGAGCGCGCCGGTGTTTTCTAGCGAAATCTGCATGACTCTGGAAACCTCGATCATCGACGTTACAGCCTGTCTGTAGCGTCAGTTAAATGGTGCGAAAGGAGAGACTCGAACTCTCACGGGGTTACCCGCTGGAACCTAAATCCAGTGCGTCTACCAGTTCCGCCACTTTCGCATTCAGGCGCTCCCCGCTAGCAACCACTGGCCGCAGGGGGCCGGCATTATAGAGAGGAGTTGCCCGCCGCTCCACTAACAAATCAAACATTTATGCGAGTTACACGGATCAGGGCTGGTGCAGCACCATGACTTGCGCCCCTGATGGGGGCGTCAATCGGCTCTCGGGAGGGATCTGCGTCGCCACGGACTCACACTCAACGGGATCATGCTTATTGTTCGGCGGTGCGTTGGGGTGATTTCCCTGCGAATGCTCCGCGTCTTGGTCATGAGGCCACGCGCAGCAACTAATTGCTCGCTGCGCATTGCGGACAGTCCTCGTTCACCGGGGGGAAGAACGCCACCTTGGTGAGAAATTCGCGCAGCAAGATGCGCCAGACGTACCACTCATGACCACCGTGAATGAATTCAGGAGTGACCGGAGCGCCGACGCTCATCAACATGTTGATCATGAACGTCGAGTATGGGTGCAGCCACTCCTCCCAGCCAGAGCCGACGAAGATACCCTTGACCTGTTTGATGGCGGCGAGCTGCTGGGGAGTCAGCGCCGATGCAGCCGGAACCATATAACTCGGTCCGCGACTGAAGGAGCCGAAATACGCAAACTTGTCAGTGTGGTTGATCAGCAGCGAGTTGGTAATGCCAGATCCCTGAGACAGACCTGCCATCGCGCGATCAGACACCGACTTCGACACATGGTAGTGCGATTCGATGTACGGAATTACGGTATCCAGCAAGTTCTGGTTGTACGGCTTCTGATCGTACGTACCGTCCGGGCGTCTGCCCGGCAGTGCATTACCGCCCGGCATGACGACAACCATCGGCTTGATCTGACCAGTCAAGATCAGGTTGTCGAGAATATTGCCCGCCACGCCAGCAGTGCTCCAGGCCAGCTCGTTTTCTCCATTGCCGTGCGCCAGATACAAGGTCGGGTACGGTGCAGCCCGTTGCGGGTCGTAACCCGGCGGGGTGTAGACGGCGAGGTAGTTTTCACCCTTTGCATCCAGGGAGATGGGTGAGCGGTAAGTAACGATAGACAACAGTCCTTGTGCCACTGAGTGAGGAGCCTGCCACGAGTAGTCGATGGTGCCGAAGGATGGATCTGAAGGCACGTACACCTGGCTCCTGGTCTGCGTCGACCCGATCGTACTGCCACCAACTTGATTCCACGATGGCGTGCTCGGGTCAGACACGGCCTTGCAATCCGCCTGAGTCGAACCGGAGCAGTTAATGTAGAAACTGTAGCTGAACACTCCGGAAGGGAGCGGCGTGGCGTAGGTCCATACCCCGTCACTTCCCTTCGTCATGTCGCTTACCGGGAAGTTCGGGCTATTGTTGTTCGGACTCTGGATTGGGAAGAAACCCGGCTTCCAATCCCTGGGCATCAATGCCGGCGTGACGACAACATTGCCGAACGTACTCCTTTGCGGGAGCTGAGTCGGGTCGGCGAAGTACCACTCACCCTTGATCTGAACCCGGGTGGCGTCCGGCGCCTTGTAGCGGAATGTCACCTCATATCCAGTGGGCGCCTTGCCGGTGTGCTTCACCTCGGGCGGAAATTGCTCACTGGACTTCGATTGCGCTGCTGCGGTTGCTGCATGCGGTGTAAAGCTCAGGAGCAACAGGGTCAGAAACGCATATTTCATTGTCGTCCCCAATTTGGCAGCAAAACCGATCTTCAACAGACAAACAAACGTGGTGCGGCGCTCTGTGCACCGACTGCACCAACCACAGCTGCCTGGCCAAAACCATGGCGGTGAAAGACAGCCAACACATCGTCCAATACCGACGGTGCGCACGACACCAGCAACCCACCGCTAGTCTGGGGATCAGTCAGCAGCGCATGGTCTTCCTTGGCAAAATTGACGGGCAGTACTACGTCGTGGCCGTAACCGGCCCAGTTGCGGCCCGAAGCGCCAGTGACGAAGCCCTGCAACGCCAGTTCGCGCACACCGCCGAGCAATGGCACACGACACCAATCCAGACTTACGTCGCAATGTGCGCCCCGTGCCATCTCCAGCACATGGCCAGCCAAGCCGAAACCGGTCACGTCAGTCAACGCATGCACGCCGGTCAGTGCTGCGAGATCAGGACCGGGAGCATTCAACTTGGTCGCTGTCGCAATCATCAGCGCATAGCCCACTTCGTCCAGCTGCTCTTTCTTCAGCGCAGCCGACATGACACCGACACCGAGCGGCTTGCCCAGCACCAGCACATCGCCGGGCTGTGCATCAGCATTGCGCTTGACGTGTTTGGGGTGAATCAGCCCCAGCACTACCAAACCGTAGATGGCTTCGACCGAGTCGATGGTATGTCCGCCTGCAATGGGGATGCCAGCGGCTCGGCAAACTGATGCACCACCTTCGAGAATGCGCCCGATAGTCTGCGTGGACAGCACATTGATCGGCATACCCACCAGCGCCAAGGCCATGATGGGTCGTCCACCCATCGCGTACACATCACTGATCGCATTGGTTGCGGCGATGCGACCGAACTCGTGCGGATCATCGACGATAGGCATGAAGAAATCGGTGGTGGCTATCAGCGCCTGCTCATCGTTGAGCCGGTACACCGCCGCGTCGTCAGAAGTTTCGATGCCGACTAACAACTCTTTGGGGATGGAAATCGATGCGGTGCCCTTGAGGATTTCGGACAACACGCCCGGTGCGACCTTGCAGCCACAACCACCACCGTGAGACAGCGAGGTGAGGCGAGGTTCGACAAGTCTGTTCTGTGCGTTCATTCAAAATGGGGCTGAAAGCGTGATGCGCAATGGTATAGATGAAACAGTTATTTCGCCTCTCAGCGCATGCCAGTCAGCGAGTTGCCGAACCGGGATAATCGACAACACATGACGTCGCAACGCGGCTGATCAACAAACATAGCTTGCTCAGTCAGGTCCGACAGGGCAGCTTTGATACCCGCTGCGTTTTACTTCAGCCCCTCAATGATCTTGCGCGCTTCCACCACCGTATGATCGTCGGCAAGAGGTTCGCGCGGCGCGGTATGTTTGCTCATGGCGAGGCCACCGATCATCACCGGCTCGAAACCGATTGCGCGAATCAGCGTCTCTGCCAGCGCGACGGCTTTGGGGTCGTCCCCGACCATCGGTGCAGCGACTTTCTGCTCACCCTTGCGTGTTGCGTACTCTGGCAACTTGGCATAGTTCATGGCGTTGAAGGCACGAACAACCTTCAGGCCGGGCATCAGGCCAATAAGATAGTGGCCAGCACCCTGCTCCCTGGCGGTCGCACCAATCTCGCCGTCACGGTTTGCAACCGGATTGCTGACGTCGATGACCAGCGGCTTGGCGGCAAGTGTCTTGCCGTAATCCCTGGCGAGGTCGGGCATTGCGGTGTACGGAACCGTCAGGATCACAACATCGCCGAAATTTACGGCATCGGCCACAGTCCCCGCGCGCGCGCGCGGCCCGATACCGTCGACCATCGACTTAAGTTCATCCGGATGGCGCGAGGAGAACATGACCTCGTGGCCGGCTTTCACGAACAAGGGACCAATCGCCACTGCCATACGCCCCGCGCCGATGAACGCGATCTTGAGCGGCGCGGTCGCAGCGAAGCCGGGGCGGCCCAATGCCACCAGCACAGGCAACGCACCCAGAAGACAAAGTGTGTTTCGACGGGTAACAGTGCTGAGGGTCATGGCGATCTCCTGAACGAAGTATTTCTTGAAATTGCACGAGCAGCTACCCCAACGACACGGTCGGGCATAGCCACCAAAGGTTTCAGACTACTGTAGTCGCCACATGCGAAGTGAGCGATACCAATTAGTGAACTTCACATGTAATTGTGTGATGAGGATAGGCGTAGAAAACGACAACAAATCGCCCTCAAAACTTGACCAGCTTGGGAACTCGACACAGGGATGGTCAGGTGACCGCCTCGAGTAGCACCCTTGGACCCAGTTCGTTTTCGCCGCCTTTATCACAGAATTCGACGGCACGTTCACTAACTAGCACAGCTCAACCCATGTGCGGCAAACGTACAGGCACATACTTACCACAAGCGGGGCATCAGTGTGGTGATGCCATGACAACAGAAGTTGGCGCGCCACAAATGTGTTGGTCGATTTGCTCCACGCAAGTACGACTTAAAAGACTACAGGGGAGATACAGCATCATGATGAAACACTCACGTCTCGAGTTCGCGCTTCTGGTCGGGACCAGTACATTCGCGATTTCCATAGCCGGCGCCCAGACGGCGTCATCGCCCTCCCCGGAACTGGAAGAAATCACCATTACCGGCTCACGCCTGATCACCAACGGCAACGAGAGCCCCACTCCCGTCACGGTGGTGCCCGTCAGCCAGATCATGGAGTTGCAGCCCACTACCATCTCCGAAGCGCTCAACACCCTTCCCCAGTTCGGCGGCTCGCAGACCTCAACCAGCGGCCCGGGCTCGGGCATCCGCAACGGCGCTGCGGCCTTCATCACTCTGCGCAATGCGGGCGACAACCACACCCTGGTCCTTTACGACGGCCACCGCGTGCTGCCGGCCTCGCCGCAGGAATCGCACGCCAGCGACGTTGACCTCAACCTGATTCCGCAGGTTCTGCTCAGGCGGGTCGACATCGTCACCGGCGGCGCCTCGGCCATCTATGGCGCCGACGCAGTGAGCGGCGTGGTGAACTTCATCACCGACAAGGGCTTCAACGGCATCAAGGCCGACCTGTCCAAGGGCATTACAACCTATGGCGACAACCCGACCACCAACGCCTCGATCGCGTTTGGCACGCGCCTGAGTGATCGCGCCCACATCATGGGCAGCTACGAATTCCGCGACGACGAGGGCATCCTTGATCCTGCGGACAAGTATGAACGTCCGTTCTTCGCCAGCGTGCTAGGCGGCAGCGGCAGCGGAACCCCGGCCGCGCCCTATACCTCAATCGAGAATTCGCGCATTTCAAACACCAGCTTCGGCGGCAAGATCACCAACGCGACCGGCGCCCTTGCCGGGCTGGCGAACATGAACTTCACCCAGAACAACATGATGACGCCGTTCGTCAACGGCGCGCCGGTGGTCGGATCCACGACGGTTCAGAGCGGCGGCGACGGCGCCTACTACTACAATTCGTCGATGAAGTCGTCGCTGCGCATGCACAAGGCGTTCGGCCGCTTCGACTTTGATGTCACCGACAAACTCAGTCTCTATCTGCAGGGCAGCTACTCGCAGCAGAAGAGCCTGAACTACTTCCAGTCTGCCAATGCCTCCTTTGATGTCGGGCTGGACAATCCATTCCTCGACTCCGTCACTGTCAATTCCCCGACGTTGACCACCGCCCAGTTCCAGGCGTTGCGCGCCGCCAACCCGACCGGCAGCTTCCGCATGACCAAGTTCATGCTGGCGCAGGAAGCGGATCATCCGGTCGTCAACGAGATGAAGTTCGCGACGCTTTACGCCGGCCTGGACGGGAAGATGGGCGACAACTGGAACTGGAACCTGCACCTCGGCCACTCGTGGGCGGACCAGGACATTTACAACACCGGCAACATCGACTTCGGCAAGTTCTATGCAGCGGTCGACACCGTGCGCGTCGGCGGCAATATTGTCTGCCGCGCTGCGCAGACCAATGCGTACTACGCCGGCTGCGTTCCGCTCAATCCGTTCGGCCCCACCTCGGAAAACCGGGCCGCGCTTGACTATGTGACAGCTACCACCCGCGCGCTGACCCATGTCAAGCTCGACGAGATCCAGACGACCGTATCCGGGTCGCCTTTCGAATCCTGGGCTGGACCGGTCAGCATCGCATTGACTGGCGAATACCACCGCACCACGTTCGACATCGAGAGCTCGCAGACTCCGGAAGAAAACGTGGATTGCAACGGCATCCGTTTCGCGGATTTGAGCGGTGCGCCCACCACCGGCTACTGCAACGGACCGCTGACCACCAACCCGACGGTCCGCTGGGGCCAGAACACGCTCTCCCCACTGCAGCCGAGCGCTTCGATCGATGTGGCAGAAGCCGCGGTCGAAGCGGAAATCCCGCTGCTCGCGGGCGTGAGCTTCGCCGAGGACGTCAGCCTCAACGCAGCGGCCCGCTTTACCGACTACAGTTCGACCGGCGGGGACTGGACCTGGAAGCTGGGCCTGACCTGGAAGATGAACGACGATATCCGCCTGCGCGTCTCGCGTTCGCATGATATCCGCGCGCCCAACCTCTATGAACTCTATTCGCCGCCGACCTACAGCTTCGTGAACTTCACGGACGTCTCGGCTGCGGCCGGTGGTTCGGGCCAGACCGGCTTCACCCGCCGCCTGCAGAACGGCAACCCGACCCTGAAGAACGAGCAGTCCAATACGCTGAGCGGCGGTTTCATCCTGACCCCGGGGTTCCTGCCGGGCTTCAGCCTCTCGGTCGACGCCTGGTTGATCAAGATGAAGGACACCATCCTGCAGATCCGCGGGTTCGACGCCCCGATCCGCACCGCCTGCCAATCCAGCAACGGCACCTCGCCGTACTGCGCGCTCTATCAACGTCCGGGGCCGAACCAGTTCCCCACCCTGATCACCCAGCTGCTCGAGAACATCGCCACCCAGGAGACTTGGGGCATCGATTTCGAGAGCAGCTACAAGACTACGCTGGCCGGTCGGCCGCTCGATCTGCGCGCCTTCGTGGTGTACCAGCCAAAGAATGTCTTCGATCTCGGGCCCGCCGGCCAGGTTGACATGGGTGGGGCTTACGGCGGTGCGCCGGCGAGCGTCGGTCCCTCGCCCAAGGTGCGCGCGACGCTGATTGGCAGCTACAATCTCACCGACAATTTCAAATTCTCGATCATGGAACAATGGCGCAGCAGCATGCGGGCGACTTCCAAGATCACGCCGACCCCGACCGCCGGCTACTTTTATGCCGTCGATCGGGTACCGTCGGTGGCATACACCCACCTGACGATGACTTTGACCGTGCCCTATAGTGATGGCAAGTTTGAGCTCTACGGTAACATCCAGAACCTGTTCAACAAGTTCTCCGAGGTTCCGGTGGGCGGTGCGCCGGCCACCATCCCAAGCCGCGGCATCACGCCGATGCCCATCGGCGACGACCCTATCGGCCGCAGGTACGTCCTGGGTGTGCGGTTGAGCATGTGATATTCCAGCCCGGCCGCCCTGTGCGGCCGGGTTTTCCCGCAGAGCGGCTATCATCACGTAATTCGATTGCATGCCGACGAAATGGCATCATTCCGCATGCCGTCTCTCACTGTTCTGAGGAACTTATGAAACTTGAAGTATTCGTTCCAACGGGTTCTAGCCGTGACAGCAATAAATTTCCTTTCGCTCATCGCCTGCCAGATTTGAATGGCAAGACCATCGGTGAAATCTCAAACCGCTTGTGGGAAGCCGACAGGATATTTCCGGCTGTTCGCGAGGCGCTCAAGAAGAGATATCCCGACATCAAGTTCGTGCCATACACCGAGTTTCCCTCGCATCCTGATCACATACAGGACAACGAAGAACTGGCTGACCTGATCATCGCCAGAGGATGCGACGCCGTCATCGGCAGTAGTGCTGCCTGAGGGGGATGTTCCACGGCCGTGGGCCGTGCACTCGCCCGCATAGAGAAAAAAGGAATACCGACTTTTACCGTTGCCCGCCAGGGGTTCTCGGCGGTGGTGCGCAATTGCTTCATGGCGCTGGGGCTCTCGTTCGATGCTTCCCTGTTTGAATTTCCTGCGAATATGTTCTTGCCGGGCAGTGATCTCACACCGGTTGAGCAGAACCTGGACAAGATCATCTTTGGTTTGACGAAGTGGGAGCCAAGTCAAAAAGGAAAGCCTGCCACCGCAGTGGAAAAGCTGTCGGTTGAAGGTAACGACTACGGCGATAGTCTGGAAAAGATGAATACGCTCTTTCTGAAGAAAGGCTGGGGCGATGGCTTCCCATTGATGCCCGCAACAGAAGAACGCGTGAATTGGTTGCTTACCGGAACAGACCTGCCGCGCGATACCGCAGTCGGGCGAATCATGCCCAGTGGCAGAACGGCGACAGTGGAAGCACTCGCGATCAGCCTTGCAATGAATGGCGGGCGTCCCGAGTACCTGCCAGTGCTGATCGCTGCGTTCAAGGCATTCACCGATCCCAAGTTTCGCCATTCGATGATGCAGGCAACAACCTGCTCGGTGAACGTAGCCGCGATCGTGGATGGACCGATCAGCAACCAGATCCGGCTCAACTCAGGATATGGCTGTCTGGGCCCGGACCCGCATCACCCTGCCGGGGCGAGCATCGGGCGTGCAATGCGACTGACGCAGCAGAACGTGGGCCAAGCTGTGCCCGCATCAGGAACCATGGCCATTTTCGGTGGGCCGCAGAAATTTGCCAATGTCGTTTTCGCCGAGGACGAGGAAGGTCTTCCTGAAGGATGGGAGCCGTTGAGTGTGGAACGAGGCTTCGCCAGAGGCACCAATGCCATCACCATCCACGCAGTCGCCACTTCAACAAATATCACGGTGATTCATGCATCGACCAGGGAGACGGTGCTGGAAACCCTGCATCACTGCGCCCGCATCATGGGCAGTGACTACGGCAACATTTTCCTGAATTACTACGAACACAGCGCACCCGGTGTGCTGGTTCTGCCGCGCGGCATCATTCAAGGGATGATGAATTTCGGCTGGACCAAGAAAACCGTCAAGGAATTTCTGTGGGAACACTCGAAGTTCCCTCATTCTGTGGTGTCAGCGGATTCTGAGCACTACCATCGCGGCAGAGCGATGGTGAAGCAAACCGTGCCCGAGGAGGGAAAGCCCTGGCCGATCGCAATCAGGCCAGAAAATCTCATGATCGCAGTTGCCGGAGGCAAGCACTCCGGCCATGGTTACTGGATGCGCATGGGGTGCTGTCCTACTCAACCGATCAGCACAGAAATAGAGTTGCCCAGTAATTGGGATGCATTAATCGCCAAGGCGGAAGAAGATTTAGGCCCCATTCCAAACACATAGGATCAAACACATACTCTTGTCCTGATGAGCTCGCTCGCCCTCGGTGGCGATCCCGACACTGTGACACTGGTCGGCCAGTCCGCGAGAGCCAGTCCGGTGCTGGTCACAGCCGGCATTCAGGACTGTTTCGCCAAGTAATCAATCTGGATCAGAAATTCACTTTCGTCTTCGAGACAACGCAGATCCAGCAGCAAGTGATTGTCGGCGATGCGCCCAATGATGGGCACTGGCAGACGACGCAATCTCCCAGCCAGATTTTTCAGTGCTGATCCCGACTTGGTCTTGGTGGAGCAAATGGTCAGCGCCATGCTGGGAATAACATCAACCGGCAGCGAGCCGCTGCCCACTTGACTTGAAACTGGCATCACGGTGACTTGCCATTGGGCACCGAGCGCTGCGGCAAGGTGTGGCTGCAGACGTAGCGCCAGTGCCTCAATCTCGGCCAGCGGCCGGGTCAACAAACGCAGGGCAGGAAGATCCTGCACCAGTCGGTCAGGAGTGCGGTACGCCAACAGCGTGGCCTCGAGCGCCGCCAGAGTCAGCTTGGAAACTCGCAACGCGCGTTTCAAGGGATGGCGCTTGATCCGGTCGATCAGCACCTTCTTGCCGACGATCAGGCCCGCTTGTGGTCCGCCCAATAATTTATCGCCGCTGAACGTAACCACATCGCCCCCGGCAGCAATGGCATCACACACCATCGGTTCCTTGGGCAGCCCATAGACCGAGAGGTCGATCAGGCTGCCCGCGCCGAGATCCATGATGAAAGGCAGATCATGCGCGTGGGCGATCGCCGCCACCTCGGTCTCGGATACCTCGGCGATGAATCCGCTGATTTTGTAATTGCTGGCATGAACCTTCATGAGCGCTGCTGTCGCCGGACCAATGGCGTTCTCGTAATCGGCCTTGTGGGTACGGTTGGTCGTACCCACCTCGACGAGCCGTGTGTTGGCGCTGCGCATCACGTCGGGGATGCGGAACGCTCCGCCGATTTCTACCAGCTCACCGCGCGACAGCACCACTTCGCGTTTGTACGCCAGCGCAGCCAGCACCAGCAGCACTGCGGCTGCATTGTTATTGACTACCGTTGCAGCTTCGGCGCCGGTCAATTCGGTCAGCACTTCCTCGACCAGGCTGTCGCGTTCGCCGCGCCCACCGCTGTCCAGGTCGAATTCAAGATTGCAGGCCTCGCGCATGGCCATGCTCGTATGTTCGATAGCCGCGTCTGACAGCAGCGCACGGCCGAGGTTGGTGTGCAAGACCGTGCCGGTCAGGTTAAACAGTCGGCGCAGCGACGGGGCGCTGCGTCTTTTCAACCGTTCGGCAACCTCGGTACCGATCTGTGCATCGCCGGGTGGCGTGTGTCCGGGTTCGTCCTTGCGCGCCCGATGAGCGTCGAGCACGACGCGAATAGCATCAATCACCGCACTGCGGCCATAGGCTGCGAACAGGCTCTCGATCTGCGCGAATCGCGCCACGCGATCTACTGAGGGGTAAGGGCTTGCAGGCTTGTTGGATATCATGGTGTCGAAACAGACTGATGACACTGAATTATGCACATGCAACGGAGTGCCGCGGCCATGGACATCAAATAATTCCATGCAGACTCAGCCACTGGCATCGCTCGCTGCATCTGCGGTAGCCATAGCGCCATGATACGATGTCACTCACCTTTCGCCGTATATAGATGCCACCGCGCATCGGGATATTCGAGCGGATCATCGGGTCGGAATCCAGCGCCGAAGGCATTGCGCAGCTCTGACTAATTCACAATAGTTTCGCTTCACCCCAAGTTTTACTGATCACCATGCTTGTCGCCACCGCCGGTCATATTGATCACGGCAAGACTTCACTCATCCGCGCACTCACCGGGGTAGAAACGGACCGTCTGCCCGAGGAGCGTGCACGCGGCATTTCCATCGATCTGGGCTTTGCTTATTGGCGACCGGATGACGCCATGACGATCGGGTTTGTCGATGTCCCCGGCCACGAGCGATTTGTGCGCAACATGCTGGCCGGCGTCGGTGCGGTCGACTTCGCCCTGCTGACGGTCGCGGCCGACGATGGCGTCATGCCACAAAGTGTGGAGCATGTGCAGATCCTCGATCTGTTGGGGATGGCGCGGGGCGTGGTGGCGATTACCAAGTGCGACCGTAGTTCGCGAGACCGCATTGATGAGGTGCGTGCCCAGGTGCAAGCCCTGCTCGCGCCCACGACACTGGCGGGCATACCGATCTTCGAAGTGTCTGCGGTTACCGGCGCCGGCGTGGCCGAACTGGGCGAAGCTTTACACTCTGCCGCACGTACTGAAGTACCGCGTGGTACTGCCGGGCGCCCCTTTCGCCTGGCCATCGATCGCGCGTTTTCGGTGCCGGGTACGGGCACGGTGGTGACCGGCACCGTGCTCGATGGCGCGCTCGAGACCGGCACTCGCCTCATGGTATCGCCGCGTGGTCTGGAGACGCGGGTGCGCAGCCTGCAAAGCGGCGGACAGCCCGTGACCCGGATTCAGGCCGGTGAACGCTGCGCCGTCAATCTGGCCGGTATTGAAGTAGCCGAAGTGCATCGCGGCGACTGGTTGCTCACGGCTGACATGTTTGCACCGACGTCGCGCCTTGAAGTAAAAATCAGGGTTCTGCACAGCAAGCGCGAAGCGTTGAAACATTACACACCCGTGCACCTGCATCTGGGTACCGCAGACATCGAAGCGCGTGTCCTGATTCCAGCGCAGGTGGCCATTCCCCCCGGCGGTGAAGCCCTCGTACAACTGGCGCTCGAGCATCCCACCTGCGCGGTGAATGGTGATCGATTCGTGCTGCGTGACCAGTCGGCGCGCCACCTGATTGGCGGCGGTCGCGTCGTCGATCCGTTTATCACCGGCGACCGGCGTAACCAGGCCATCCGGGCGCCGATTTCGGCTGCTTTGCAACTGGCCGATGCAGCGCAGTCCCTTGCTGCCTTGCTGGCCATTCCCGGTCATGAAGTCAATACGCAGCGTTTCGAGCGCTGTTTCAATCTTGAAGCCGCCACCGCCCAGGCACTCTACCGAACATCAGGCGCCGTGCTGCTTGGCGGTACCCATACACTGGCCTTGCCCGCCGCGCGTATTGCCAACATCAGCGAACAGATCATCGAGACCTTGAAGACCTTTCATCGCGAGCAACCCGAAGCAGGCGGCATGACCCCGCGCGAACTCAAGGCCACACTCACTGAGCCCATTTCGGCCGAGGCGTTTCTCGTCCTGCAACGCGATCTGATCGAGAAGCGCCTGATCGTATCAGTCGGATCCTTCATGAAACTACCGGGTCATGCCGCCAGTTTCAGCGCCGCTCACAGCGAACTGTGGCAGAAGATGCAGCCCAGGTTGCAGGCGCGCGGCGCGCAGCCCTTCACAGTGCGCGAATTGGCCAGTGACTTTCGAACCAACGAGGCCATGATCAAGGCGCTGCTGTACCGAAGGCGCAGCAATGGCGAGGTATTTCGTATCACTGAAGAACGCTTCCTGCTGCGTCAGCAAGTTGCCGCACTGGCTGCCAGCGCCGCAGTAGTGGCGCAGGCGGTGGGCGGCAAGGGCTTCACGGCAGCCCAGTATCGCGACGCCATCGGCACCGGCCGCACGCTGGCGATCCAGATTCTCGAATTCTTTGACAGCGTCGGTGTGACCCATCGCAATGGCGATCTGCGCAAGATGCGGCCCGATTACCAGCTCGTGGTGGGCAATGCCGAGCCGTATGTGCCGAAGTCGTGAGTGACTGGTTTGGCGGGATCAGTTGCTCAGGGCTAATAAATGTGCAAACAAATCGCGAAGGAATGAACCCCATGTCCGGTCACCAGAATACTTTTGCCTATATTGGCAACTGGGACGTACGCAAATCAGCGCCCCAAAACGGCTTTGGCATCTGCAGATATGACACGGAAACCGGCGAGCTGCAGTTACTCAACTCCGTATTCCCGGACATCTCGGTCGGCGCAGCCTGCCTGGACTCCAGACGCAATGTCCTGTACTGCACCGATGAATGCACAACATTGCCGGGCTATTTTCTGGGTGGCGGCGGACAGGTCTACGCTTTTGCGATTGATCCCGAAACCGGCGACCTGACCGAACTGAACCATCAACCGAGTTATGGAACGCTGCCGAGTTACGTTGCGGTTGACGCCACTGGCAAGTATTTGATTACCACCCACCACACCGATCGGGTGCCCATCACCAAGGTGGCTCAGGATACGTCCGGGAAGTACCGGATTGAACTTGAATATGATGACGCTACGGTCGTCCTGTTTCCGCTGCACGACGACGGCTCTATCGGCGACCCTTGCGATATCTACAAGCATTCCGGCAATGGCGGCCCTCTGGCTCGACAGACACATCCGCAACTTCACTCGGTCGTCATGTCGCCCACAGGCAAGCTGTTTGCGGTGTGCGATAAAGGCAACGATGAGATTCTGTTCTTCCGCATCAACCACAAGATTGCAAAACTCGAACTGTGTGGCGGCAAGGGTTTCAAAACGATTCCCGGCAGCTCGCCGCGGTACAGTGTCTTCCACCCCACGCGTCCTTACCTGTTCGTGAACCATGAAACCAGAGCGGTGGTCAGTGCTTTTCGCTATGACCAAGACGGGAAACTGGAACCCATCTGCGCAGTGAATCCCTTGCCCGAGGGTTGTGAGGATGATCCAGACATGAAGCAGTCCGACATCAGGATTCATCCGTCCGGGAAATATCTCTACAACCTGATTCGCGGCATCAATGCCGTTTCGGTGTTCGCAATCAACGAAGAAACAGGTGATCTTGACAAGGTACAGACTGTTACGCTTGACGGAACGGGCCCAAGAGGATGCGCAATTTCCCCGGACGGGCGGTTTATGCTGATTGCAGCACTGACCAGCAACGAAGTTCTGGTGTGGGCGATTGGCGAAGATGGCAAACTTTCTCCATCTTCCTGCAGGAAAATCAGCCAGCCGAATCCCGGCACTGTGACGTTCTGTTAGCGCGCAAGCGACAGGAAAATGAAAGCGAACACAGGATTCTCGCGATGACCCAGGCATATTCTTCACCGCCAGAGGCAGAGCAGCAGCTTCAGAATCTGCGAATCTTCATTTCTGTCGCCGATGCGGAAAGCATCACACGAGCAGCTGAACAGTTGTTCAAGGCGCCTTCGGCAGTTACGCGATCAATAATCGAACTGGAGCGAGCCATTGGAGTTCCGCTCTTTGAACGCAAGCCCCGTGGAATGCTCCTGAATTCGTATGGCGAAGCAGTGTTGGCACGAGCGCGCCGAATCCACAACGAGATCCAGTCAGCAACTGACGAATTCTTGCGCTCAAAAGCAAAAGCCCCCGCATCTTCCACGAGTGTAATCAGCAATCTGCTGTTTCATTACCGCAAACTTCAGCTGCTGATTCATCTGGCAACCTTGCGCAATATTTCGGCTGCTGCTGCCCAGATGAACATGACACAGGCTGGCGCCAGCATGGCACTCTCCCGACTCGAAGCTGTGCTTGGGCAATCTCTGTTCCAGCGAAGGATGCAGGGCATGGTCGCTACCGAGGCAGCTGACCGACTGGTGATGCACGCAAGGCGTGTCTTTGCCGAGTTGCGCCACATGAGCTCTGACATCTCTGCGATATCCGGAACTTTGACAGGTTCCGTTGTAATCGGAGCGACTCCGCTAGGTCGAACCCATGTCTTCCCCACAGCGATAGCGACAGCAATATCACGCCACCCCGGGCTTCGAGTGAACATCGTGGAAAGCGAGTATGAGCCACTAATCGGGAGTCTTCGCAGTGGCGATATCGACATCGTATTTGGCGTACTACGCCCAAGCCATCTAAACCAGGGATTGATTACCGAACCACTATTCACTGATCGATTAGGCGTTGTGGTGAGAGCGGGCCACCCTCTAGCCCAGCGCACGAACCTGAAGATGTCAGAGCTCCTGACCGGGAGATGGATACTGCCAAGTCTCGGCAGACGACCACTGGTCGACGCTTGCTTTGAGAAGCTAGGGCTCAAGCCTCCAACTCCCTCCATCGAAACTGGCGACGCCGCCATAATCAGGCAACTTCTGGACGCCAGCGACATGATCGCAGTGACCTCTCCACATCAACTGATGTTCGAGATCCGTTCTGGATCACTTACCGAATTGCCTGTGACACTTGGGGGAACAACACGCGAGGTCGGACTCATAGTGCGTGACGGGGCGATGTTGTCGCCGGCCGCTCTTGCAGTGCTCGACGCAGTCCGGTCTCAGGTGCATACACAACGTGAATCCCGATAAATAAATCAACTCAGCGATCCTCTCGTCGGCAAGTCTCGACTGGCTCCTGTCAGCTTCCTATCCAGAAACGGATTTGCCCAACCTTGGGCGACATCGAAATCCGTCATTGCGTCGATTTGGCTGTCTAGCTACACTCGTCGCGCCTTGTTCCTCTCGTCGTGTCCGGTCCGGACCCGCCTCCACCTGGAGGTGATCGCGAGATCAAAGGAACCTGCAGCACGATTCCGGCGGAATCAAATACGCGCCCTGAATGTCATGCCCCGTGTGGACTGATTACGGGCCCGTGCCAACGTCTCACCTTGAATTTTATTTTCACCCGATGAGCGGCGAGGCTTGTCGTTGAAGGAAGCACTCATGAATCACATTGCCTTGCTTGACGAGATCATCACCAGCACGCTGGCGCCCCTGGCACAGAAAACCGATGCCGAAGGTCGCTTCCCACGCGAAGTGATCACCGCACTGGGTCAATCGGGTTTGTCAGGTCTGGTTTCGGCAACCATTGTAGGTGGACAAGGCAAAGGGCTGCGTGAGGCCAGTGAAGTGGTATCGCGCATCGCGCAAACCTGCCCTTCTACCGCCATGGTGGTGTGCATGCACTACTGCGCCACTTCTGTACTCGAACAATTTGGCCCGGATGAAGTTCGCAAAGCCGTGGCGCAGGGCAAACACCTGTCGACGCTGGCGTTTTCTGAAGCTGAATCCCGCAGTCACTTCTGGGCTCCGGTTAGTACCGCACGCGCGGATGGTACACAGGTGATTCTGGATGCCCGCAAGAGCTGGATAACTTCAGCTTTTGAAGCCGACAGCTATGTCTGGTCCAGCAAACCCCTGGTTGCAGAAGGCGCCAGCACGTTGTGGCTGGTGAATACAAAACTCGCCGGACTGAGTCAACCGGGCAAGTTCGATGGACTGGGGTTACGCGGCAACGCCTCCACACCCATCACAGCGCAAGGCGTACGCATCGACGCCAGCGATCGCTTGGGCGAAGACGGCAAGGGCTTCGACGTCATGATGGGTGTCGTGCTGCCGTGGTTCTCAGTGCTCAGCGCCTCATGTTCAGTTGGTCTGATGGAAGGTGCTCTGTCGCGCGCGATTGGCCACGTAGGTCAAACTAAACATATGCATCTCGGTTCGTCGCTGGCCGACCTGCCCACCATCCGCGCCTACCTCGCCCGTGCACGTATCAAGACCGACATGACGCAGGCACTGCTCGACGACACGTTGACGGCGATCACGACAAACCGTGCTGATACGATGTTGCGCGTACTCGAAGTTAAAGCCGCCGCAGCCGAAACTGCACTGGAAGTCACCGACATCGCGATGCGCGCATGCGGCGGCGCTGCGTTCCGCAAGGAGGCCGGCATTGAGCGCCTGTTCCGCGATGCCCGGGCAGCCAGCGTGATGGCGCCGACCTCTGATGTGCTCTACGACTTCATCGGTAAAGCCGTCACTGGCCTGCCGCTGTTTTGAAGGCCTCGACATGAATCAACCGACACTCGTGATGGGCGCTGTGGCCTATGCGCCCAAAGTGGTCACCATCTGGGAAGGCTTCAAGGCCTGGTTTGCCCAGCAGGGTCTGGCCTTCGACTACGTGCTGTATTCCAACTACGAAACCCAGGTTGAGGCACAGTTCAACGGCACGATCCACATTGCCTGGAATTCACCGCTGGCCTGGGTGCGTGCCGAACGCATGGCGCACAGTCGCGGCCAGTCCGTGCAGGCCATTGCCATGCGCGATACCGATTGCGATCTGCGCTCGGTGATCATGGTGCGCGCAGACAGTTCATTTCGCAGCATTGCCGAACTGCGTGGTCGCACTGTGGGTGTCGGCGCCATCGATTCACCACAAGCAACACTGATTCCTCTGCATCACCTGCGTCTGTCGGGCCTGATCGGCGGGCGCGATTTCAACGTGCGTCGCTTCGACGTGCTGGGTGGCAAACATGGTGATCACATCGGTGGCGAACGCGATGCCGCGCTGGCATTGCTCTCTGGCGAGGTGGATGCCTGCTGCATGATCGACGGCAATCATCTGGCCTTTGGCCTCGACGGCACGCTGCCCGCAGGCAGCACCCGTGTCATCGAACGCACTGCACCTTATGATCATTGCAATTTTACTACCAGTCCTGGCACCACCAGCCCCGATGCGCCGCAGGCTGCTGTGACGCGCTTCGTGGAGTTGCTGTTATCCATGCGCTGGGATGATGCGCAGGTCCGCCCGCTGCTGGAACTGGAAGGTCTGCGCCAGTGGTTGCCGGGGCGTATCAGTGGCTATGCGCAGCTGGTAAAAGCAGTGGACGAAGATGGCTTCTATGCGACCGACGGACGCATCCTCCATGCCGACTATCGATACTGAAATTCTCGACATAGAAGGCCTCGGGCTGGACGAAGGCGCGTTGCTGCTGGTTCGCCGCGCACTGGCCGAATTGCCGGTGGACGGCAACCTGCATGTGCGCGGTCGCGCGCCACAATGGCAACTGCATCTTGGGGCATGGTGCAGGCAACAGGGACATGCCATGCACACGAACACGCTGCCCAGCGGCGATGTCGAGGCCATAGTCACACGCGGCCCCTGGGCCGAAGGCCGCTGGCGTGACGCAATGACAACCGGTCACTCACAACTGACTGATGGCGAACTGCCTGCGGCGGTTGCAGATCCCGCGTGGGGCTTGGCCGCACGCGGCGCCACAGTGGAAGCGGGCAGCCCATCCGTTGCTTTCAGTCTGCGCACTCGCGATGAACTGTGGGCGGAAACTGCCGGTGAGTTGTACCGGCAGGCCGCAGCCGCTCAATGGGACCCGCAGACTGCGATTGACTGGAACATACCCTTTGACCTGCCCCCAGCCATCGAAGCGGCCGTGGTGCAGGTGATGACCTATCTGGTCGAGAACGAAAACGCTGCATTGGTCGTACCGGCACGACACCTCGGTCAAATACACCCGCACTATCGCGAAGTTCAGCAACTGCTGGCGCTGCAATGTGCGGACGAGGCGCGGCATATCGAAGTGTTCACGCGACGCATCGGGCTGCGCGGACAGTCACCGATGTTGTCCACCGCCGGCGGTCAGGCTTCGTTGATCTCCTTGCTGCAGGCGCCCGATTTTTCATCGGCGACTTTCCTGTTGTCGGTGCTGGGCGAAGGCAGCTTCGTCAACTTGCTGACTTTTCTGCAGGAACACGCGCCCGACCCGGTCACGCGTCAGATCTGCCGACTCGCGGCCATCGATGAAGCGCGCCACGTTGCTTTCGGCATGGCCCATCTGGAATATCGCCTTGCCGTGCAACCCGACTATCTGACACGCCTGCAGAATGCCATCGAACAACGGCATGAAGAACTGGCACCCACGGCGGGCCTGAACGAAGAAGTTTTCGACGCGCTGGTGTTACTGGCTGCAGGTGCATTGACACCCACCGCTGTCGCGCATGGTCATGCCGCCGTGCAGCAACTCAAACTCAAGATGGCTGCAGGCCGCAAGGCCCGGTTGCTGCGACTGGGGTTTGAAGCCAGTCAGGCGCAGCGTCTGTCCGACATGCACACGCGTAACTTCATGTGAAAGCAAGCCACTTCGCCAGCCACCGTTATTGACTGGCCACCACGGCTTGGCTTGTACCCACCGACTCATCCAGCCCAATACGACTCGAAGACATCCGGCAGCGGGCCGCTCAGCACGATTTGGCCATCCACGATTTCGATCTCAAGGGGACGCAGACTCTTGCCAACACAGGGACCGGCAACACAAGCTCCCGTGTTCGCTTCGAACAAAGCGCCATGTGAAGTGCAGATCAGCAGCGAACTTTCCGGTGCAAAAAAACTATTCGACTTCCAATTGAGCAGGTGCCCTGCATGGGGACAGCGATTCAGATACGCATGCACCTCACCTTGATAATGCACGACGAAACCACGCACAGGCCATTCACCTTCACCGACGGAGAATTCATACGTGCCGGGATCGGGCAAGTCGCCCAGAGCGCAGATATAATGTCCTGAAGGAAGTGCGGTACTCATGAATATGTGGATAGTACCCCGGCATCACATCATTCGATGCCAGATTCACCAACTGGCATCATTCAATCCATCCGCGCCAACTACAGTGACAGAAAATACCTGAGTCCTTGTGTTTGATTCGCGGCTTGTGAATTCCGGAGAACCATGATGACCCGATCCAATAATATGCGCCGCCTGATTCTGTCTACGGCATGCGCAGTGGCGACGCTTCTGCTCCCCTGCATTCAGGCCGCGAATGCCCAGACCATCATCGATTCATGGAAGTCGGTCGTCGTACCCCCGCCCCCTGAATTGCAACCCGTGACCGTTGACAGCGCGCACACGGCCCTGCTCATTCTCGACATGTATGCCAGCACCTGCAGCGAGGCGGTGCGGATATCGTGCTTCCGCTCCATCCCGTTTGTTCAGCGCCTGCTTGCGGATGCGCGCGCTCACAAAATGCTGGTGGTCTACAGCACAGGCCCAGTGACGCCCTCGACCCCTGCTCCACCCAAATCACCGGATGCCTTGGCGCCGGTGGCCGGCGAACCAACAGTGCGTACAGGCGCCGACAAGTTCCTGGGCTCAGACCTCGAGCAGATCCTTGCTTCCCGCGGCATTACAAGTGTCATTGTCGCCGGTACTTCAGCGGAAGGCGCCGTGCTCTATACCGCAAGTGGCGCGGCGTTGCGCAAAATAAAGGCGATTGTTCCCGTCGATGGCATTGCCTCGGTAACTCCCTTCGCGGAGCTTTACACGGTCTGGCATCTGAAGAATGCGCCGGCCACTATTTCGGCCAATGTGACCCTCACCCGGACGGATCTGATCACCCTGCGTTAGGGGTTCGACTTTCGGCGCCTCAATCCTTCTTTCCTCAGGTAACCCTGGATGTCCCCTCGTCATGTCCCCTTGCTCATCCTTGGTTCCGGTCCAGCCGGCTATACCGCCGCCGTCTATGCGGCGCGCGCCAACCTGAAGCCAGTGATCATCACCGGCCTGGCGCAAGGCGGGCAATTGATGACCACCACCGACGTCGACAACTGGCCGGCCGATGCGGACGGTATCCAGGGTCCGGAACTCATGGACCGTTTCCAGAAACATGCCGAACGCTTCAATACCGAATTGATCTTCGATCACATCCACACCGCCCAGCTGGGCGCAAAGCCGTTTACGCTGATCGGCGATGCGGGTACTTACACGTGTGATGCCCTGATCATCGCCACGGGCGCCTCGGCGCAGTACCTGGGGCTGCCCTCGGAAGAAGCCTTCGCGGGCAAGGGCGTTTCCGCCTGCGCGACGTGTGACGGCTTCTTCTACCGGAACCAGCCTGTCGCGGTGATCGGCGGCGGCAACACCGCCGTGGAAGAGGCCTTGTACCTGGCCAATATCGCCAGTCATGTCACCGTCGTGCATCGCCGCGACAAGTTCCGCGGCGAGAAGATTCTGCAGGACAAACTGTTCGAGAAGGAAAAGGCCGGCAAAGTCACCATCAAGTGGAATACAACACTGGAGGAAGTGCTCGGCGATGCGACCGGCGTTAACCGCATGCGCATCAAAAACGTCCAGACCGGCGTAAGTGAAGACATCGCATTGATGGGCGTCTTCATCGCCATTGGCCACAAGCCCAACACCGATCTGTTTGTCGATCAGCTGGACATGGAACACGGCTATCTCATCACCCAGGGTGGCCGCAGCGGTAATGCTACGCAAACCAGCATTCCCGGGGTCTTTGCCGCCGGCGATGTCCAGGATCATATCTACCGGCAGGCCGTCACCAGCGCCGCGACCGGATGTCAGGCCGCGCTCGACGCCGAACGGTATCTGGACAATCTGAAGTAACTGCGTGAAACCCGCTTCACCGCCGTTTCGTCCTGCAGAGGCCCTGCAACATCGCTGCTCGCCGCGTGAAACCAATGGATCAATAGTGCAAAATGGAACCTTGGAAGAGAAACATCCCCGGTGGGGTGCCCGGACTTCAAACCCGGGGGAAGGTGCCATGCATCTTCGGTAGGTTCGACTCCTGCCTCTTCCGCCATCTTTAACGCGCAGCGGTTGATCCTTCCCGGCATTATAAATTTACTGTGCAAAGCCGGGCCCGCTGAACATGCTTGAAACCCGATACTCACTTACGACAAGGCGGTGACGACCCGTTCTGCATCTGCCGCAGCGTCGGTTAACAAGCCCCCGAATCCGCTGCGTACCGCGCCAATGGCCCACAGGCCGGGAAAAATGGTCGCGCACTGCTCCGAGGTGATCAAGGCTCCCACAGTATCGCGCTGTAACTCCGCAGGCAAAAATCCGGCATCGGGTTCCAGGCCAATAAAAATGAAGACGCCGGCGCAAGGCAGCGTGCTTTCACCCACCCCCGAAGTTTCAATACGTATTGCATCGACACCTTTACCCGAAGCGCCAATGATGGCCACGACTCGCGTTTTCGTCAGCTGGACCAGCTTGGGGTTGGCTGCAGCACGCTCCAGCAGATCGGCGCGTGCACGTGGTGCATTACCACGTATCACGATGGTGACCTTGCTGGCAAACTGCGACAGCGTCAGCGCTTCCTGAAAGGCCGAGTCGCCGCCGCCAACGACTACCGCTGCCATGTCCTGGAACATCGGCCCATCACAGTCCGCACATTCCGACACTCCCCGCCCTTCAAATTCTGCTTCGCCCGGCACGCACAGCTTGCGCAAGCGCGCGCCGCTGGCGACAACGACATGGCGCGCTGCGTATTCATCGGACTCGGTCTTGACCCGCCACAGCCCATCGTCATGTCGCTCGACTGCGGTCACCGCTTCGGGTACAGACACTACGCCCAGCTCCATATTCTGCATGGCCAGGTTGCTGGCAAGCTCGGCCCCGGAATGCTCGGCGCCTTGCGGAACAGGATCGAGTTCATTCAAGTTAAGAATCAAACCGCCCATACACATGGCTTCGAAATTGGCCGTGCTCAAGCCACGCTGCACTGCCAACCTGGCTGCACTTAGACCGGCGTAACCCTGGCCAATCACGATGACATCAAAATTCTGCATGTTCGAGACCACACTAAAAATGAGACCTGATCTGCTATTGCTTGCAGTTGCCAAGCAGATCGGTCAGTTGCGACACGTTTTCCAGATGTTCCAGATCAGAAATCAAGCGTTCTATCTCGTCGACTGCCTTCCGGGATAACACCGTGCCGGCGCAATCGCGAAATTTGTCAACCAGCACTTCAGCACTAACCGGGTTTTCGGGCTCGCCTCGCGGAAACTCAACCTGAGAGTGAAACCTGGTTCCATCTTTGAGCTTGATGATGAATTCCGGCGCGCCGAAAGTGCCGGCTGCAGGTTCGAATGAGTTCCATCTGATCTTGCTGATCAGCTGCTTGATTTTCGGCTCATTGACTCTCTCGTCCGTAAAGTCTCCTATCTTTGGCACTCCATCAAGGAGTGTCCTGGCCAGCACATATTCGAGGCTGAACTTTCCCTCCAGGCCTGCTGCTGGATTGTGATAGAACAGAACAGACTCCATATGGTTTGGCACGTGGCATTCGACCTCTTCTATCTGCAACGGATCGGCAGCCCGTTGCCTGAAGTTCAGCGCCGCTTCCATGCCGAAATGTGTGGCCCGGCAAGATGGACAGATCTTGAATGCTGCCCCCGGAGAATAAATAGTCCATGGCTCGCCAAGTGAAGCGGCGAATTGCGCCGGACTCATGGTTGCATTTCCCTGAGGAATCTCCTGAGAAATATCTGCACGGCCAGCTGTAAAGACATTCCTGAACCCCAGCGGCGCTTCGAATATATTTTCATCAGCGGTAAATCCGGCTGCTGCCAGCAGCACCGCTTCCACGCCATTCCTGGCTGCGATTCCGGCATGCAAAGGTTTGGTCATGGTGCCAAAGTTCTGGCGCAAACCGCCTGCCAACGAGGCAGCGATACCAAAGGCACGCCGCAGCTGCTGCTCATTCAAATTCAGAACCTTCGCCACCCCTGCCACTGCGGCCATGGTTCCGATGAACGAAGTATTGTGCCAACCTTCCTTGTAGGGTTTGTCACCCACCAGCAAGCCCACTTTTGCATAAACCTCCATCCCCACGCAGTAGGCAAGCAGCACTTGCTTGCCGGATGCATTGCTTTTTTCAGCAATCGCCAGCACTGCCGGCAAGATGGCTACGGACGGATGCCCCATCCAGAGTGGCCCGACATGAATCACATCATCGTAGTCCAGTGCATGCGCCATGGTTCCGTTTATATAGGCAGCACCGGGGGCGGTGGTCTTCAGACCAGCCCCATTAATAATCGTCGCTTCTTCCTGTTGAGTGGTGACTGCTGCCAGCTGCTTCAGTATTTCCGGAGCAGGCTCGCAGCTGCCAGCAAGGGACACCGCCAGAAGATCCGTTACTCCCCGCTTCGCAGCGACAATAGCCGGACCTGGAAGAGTGTCGTATGAAGCATTGACGACAAATTCAGAAATTATTCTGGTCAACATGGTCTTTCATGCAGCAACGGAATCACGATCGCGGCTCGCAGTAAATTGGCGAAACAGCAACGCTGCAGCCAGAGCCAGACCAATACAGTTGATCAGGAGCGTCGGGAACAGGAGCAGCATGGCGGCCACAAGGAAAACAAACCGCTCTATCCCCGTCACAGGCCTCAGCACAAATCCCACGGTGGCCACACCCAGACAGAAAATCGAGAGCGCTCCGGCTGCGAACGCTCTGACGATATTGAGGGGGTCACCGATCATGAAGAGGCCGGGACTATAAGCCCAGGAGAACGGCAACAAAAACGCGCCCAGTGCAATGCCACAGGCGAGCCATGCCGTCTTCCACCAATCGCCACCGGCGATCATTGCAGCTGCGAACACGGTGTTGCAGGTAGGCGGTGTAATGGTGCTGAGCACCGCGTAATAGAAGATGAAGAAGGAGACAGCGAATGGATCAAAACCCAGATTGATGACCGCGGTTGAGACCACCGAATAAGTGATGACGTAGGAGGCAGTGGTGTTCAGACCCAGTCCGAGCAGCAAGACAATAATCGCCGTCAACACCAAGGCCAGGAAACTCGAATGACTGCCAAGCTCGAATATCGTCGCGGCAAAATTCAAACCAAGCCCGGAGTAGGACAACAGGGACACCGTCGTCTGCAGCAAAACCAGGGTAATCAACAGCCATGCGATGGCCTTGGCGCCAATCTGGGCGCCATTGATCAGATTCCTCACGCGTTGTTTGAACGGGACATCCGACCAGGCCAGTGAAATCACGACTGCAGCAATCAACGCCCAGCCAATCGCATAGACGGCAGTGAACTTGAGCGTCATCAGCGTAGCCAGAACCCCAACTGGTATCACCACATGAGCCACAGAAGACGGAACCAGAATTTCTTTCAGCTTCGGCATTGAATCTCTGGACGGTCTTTCCATGTTTCGCTTGCGGGCAATCAGGTAAACAACGATCGAAATGGCGAGGAAATAAAGAATGGCTGGCAGAAGCGCAGCAGCCGCGATGCTCGAATAGGGAACGCTCAGGTAATCAGCCATCAGGAACGCGGTTGCGCCCATGATCGGCGGCATGATCTGTCCGCCCGTGGAAGCAGCGGCTTCAATCGCCCCGGCTTCCTCGGCTGTAAAGCCGGCTTTCTTCATGGTCGGAATGGTGAGCACACCCACCGTTGCCGTATTGGCAACCGCGGCGCCCGAGATGGTGCCGAACATCGCGCTGGCCGCAACTGTAACCTGGGCAGAACCACCACGGAATCTGTTGCCAATCATCGCCGCCAGATCCATGAACACCTGACCTGCGCCAGAACTGAACAGAATGGGCCCAAAGACCAGAAATAGAGGAATGCTGACAACCGCCAGCTTGGGCAAGGCTCCCCAATAACCCATGTCGCTTCTGATGAACCTGTTGGCGAACACACGAGCAACATCAACATCCCCGAACCACCAGCGACCGGGAAGAAAATCAGCCAGGAAAAACGTATAGAAAAGCATGAACAGCGTGATCACCGGCACCGTCCAGCCCAGTGTTCGCCTGGATCCTTCTATCATCAGACAAAACAGCACGACCGACACAATGAAGTCGACAGTGCTTCCCTTGGTCGGGCGAGCAATGAAGTCGGCAGCATGAAACATCGCATAGAGGCAGCAGGCCGACGCCACCAGGATGATCAGCAGGTCTAACGGAGTCGGACTGTCGCTCGATGCATGTTTTTTCTTCGCCGGAAACAGCACGAACACAAAAATGAATGCCACCATCAGGCACAGCGGCACCTGCACAAAAGTATGGAACTCCCCACGCAACGATGTGTAGGTAAAAAACAGAACCCAGATTACCGACAGGCCTTCAATGACTGAAAGCCAGGGTTGCTTAAGTTTTCTCATGTACCTACCTGACGTTTATGACTGCGAACACTGACAAAACAACAGAGATAACAGCCGCACCGATATGCCCGATGAAGTTTGCGCACTACTTAATGAACTTGCTCGATCCGGACAGCTGCCCACTTCAATTAACCCGCTCCTGCATTTCAGGAGGTAACAGATGGTCTGGCACCGTGATGCCCTGCTCCCTCAGGAAGCGTACGGTGCCCGGATGCAATGGAATGCTGCCGTACTCAATTATGTTTTTCGGCATCTCATCCAGCAGATTCCAGGTCGGAACGGTAGCCAGAACCTGCTTGCGGTTTTCGTAAACGGCCTTGATCATGCTGTAAACGAGTTCTTCCGGAAGTTTGTTGGTGCCGACGATAAATGAAGCAGAGGTCCAGGTAGGCATAGTCTGTGCCTGGCCCCTGTAGGATCCTGCCGGGATGGATGAAGCACGGAAACCACGATACTTGGCGATCGTGTGCTCCAGCATTGCTGCAGGTACCGGCAGGATTCTGATGGGCAGCGTCAGACCGATTTCCTGAATCGAAGCCTCCCTTTCACCGGCCTTGACGTAACCGATCACCCGATTGTTCATGACGGCATCGCTCAATGAGCTTGGTTCACCCTCGTAATAGACGGGCTTGATGCCGTTCTGCTCCATGATCACCTTGAACGTTTCGCCAACAATGGAGCCGATCAGCACACCGAACGGCTTGCCATCAAGTTGCTCGATGGAGGTGACGCCACTGGATGCCAGTACGAATACCGTATTGGGTTGCTGCTGGTTCACCCACAGGGCACGCAGCATGTCCGCCTTGGGCTCGCCCGCATACCTGCCGAGTCCGTGGTACTTCATGTACATATCGGGCGAGTCCGAGTTACCCATATCCACTTCACCGGCGGCAACGGCATCCTCGGAAATGACGGCGCCACCCATTTCAACCACCGCGATTCTCAACCCGGGAATGTTTGCGGTAATGATGTCCCGGTAGGTGACGTAACCGGGGAAGGAGCTGGAGGTCTGCCACACCACGCCCATCTTCAACTTGATATCTTTGAATGTGCCGTCAGTTGTTGGCTTGGGTGAAGGAGAACATGCCGCTGTAAAGACAAGACCAACCAGCACCAGACACTTGCAGATGCGGCCAGACAGTCGGGGCGATCTATCGTTTGTCATGTGAACTCGGTCCTCTATTACTTCTCATGCGAAGTCCCCTCGCGAAAATGCCGTCCTGATTCGTCCAGCACCGCGATTCATCCGGTGGGAACTGCAATGCTTCCACTCCGACTGGAGCCAGATGTGTTCAAGTACTTACAGAGAACGCGGCAATAACTCGCTGTGCGTCTTCGGCAGCGTCAGTCAACAGTCCGCCAAAACCGCTGCGTACCGCACCAATTGCCCAAAGACCGGGAAGCGCCGTCGCACCCTGCTCCGAAGTGATCACCGCTCCCTTGTCGTCGCGGCTCAATCCCTGTGGCAGGAACCCGGTGTTGGGTTCAAGCCCGATAAAAATGAATACTCCGGAACAGACCATGTCTTTTTCAGTCTCACCAGCCGTCTGGATGCGTATGTTCTCTACACCCTTGTCAGGACTGCCGTTGATGCCGAGAACCCGAGTATTGGTCAGTTGAACCAGCTTGGGATTGGCGGCAGCGCGTTGGAGATAGTCGGCGCGCGCACGCGGGCCAGCGCCATGCATGATGATGGTGACCTTGCTGGCGTATTCCGACAGCGCAAGCGCTTCCTGAAACGCGGAATCGCCGCCACCGACGACCACGGTTTCCAAACCTTTGAACATCGGGCCGTCACAATCGGCGCATTCCGACACACCCTTGCCAAAGAACTCTTCTTCACCCGGCACATGCAGTTTGCGCAAGCGTGCGCCGCTGGCCACGATGACGTTGGGTGCGGCATAACCCTTTGAGCCGACCTTGACCACCCACAAGCCGTCATGACCCTTCTCAACAGTGGTTACTGCATCGGACACAGGAACAACGCCTTGCTCCATGTTCTTCAGTGCAAGGTTACTGGCAAGTTCGAACCCCGCGTGCTCAGCACCCTCCGGAACCGGATCGAGTTCATTCAGATTGACGATCAGGCCACCCATGCATTCAGACTCGAAATTGGCCACGCGCAAGCCGCGATCGCACGCCAGCTTGGCTGCCGTCAGGCCCGCGTATCCCTGACCGATGACGATCACGTCATAACGTTCGTATTTTGGCTTCACTGGCCGGATCAGCCTGGTGACCGCCCTGTGCTTTGGTCCACCCCATGACGGCATCCAGCTGGAATGCAGGCCTGCACCGCCCACTACGGTGATGAGGATGTTCTCCTTGGCCTTCACAATCGGAATGGCTGACTTGCCATCCCACTCGCCATATTGTGCCGGCGTCTTGATGCGATGCTTCATGTGCTCATCAGAAATCCGGTCCAGAGGCACGCGTGCATGCTCGAACAGATACTCGCGCACGGCATCCTTGGTGACGCCTTCCCGACCGAGAATCGTGGCATGTTCAGGCCCCAGCGCAATGAACAGATCCGAACCGGTGGTGAACCTGAAGTTGGACGTCCCGGTAGAGGTGAGGCTGTTGGCCAGAATCTTCAGGAAGCTTGCCGCCTTGGTGGCATCCTGGCCATTGATGTCCTGAGGGCCTTCCAGACCAAGAACAGTTACCGTGCTGTCCGTAGGTTTGAATCCACGTTCCACATGGAAGGGCTCCCATGGACTCGCCTCCTCATTCTCGGCAAAGCAGAATGAAAACTTCGCGGGAGTACCCTGGGTGGACTTGTCAACGTTTCCAGGGGCGGCGCCACCCAGATTCAACAAGATCAGCCTGACTGCCCGCCCGATCGTGGCATTGGCACGCCAACAGGGCCCCATGGCTCCGGAGCCGGAGTTGATATCGAGGGCCTTGGCGATCGGACCATTGACCAGAACAACCATGGCGCAGGGATGTGTAGTCGCCTGAACACCAAACAAGTCGAAGCCTTCGGCGGTCATGGCTTCCACCGCTGCGATCACCACCGGAAGGTGTTCCGGCCGACATCCCGCCATCACGGCGTTGATCGCAATCTTCTCAACAGTGGCGATGCCGTTCCGAGGTGGAATCTTGGTAGCGATCACTTCATCGGGATCAAGATGGTTATATTCGATCATTCTCGCCACTCGTTCCGGTGTGGGAGGAATGATTGGCAGACCATCGGTACAACCTTTCTTGTACAGCTCGTCTTCTATGTCTTCCAGTGAGTCTGGAAAGACCATCCGGTCTGATTTCAAATCATCATAATTCATTACAAGATCCCGCCTTCATCGCATCGCCATCTTCGTTCTGGACTCAAGTGATGGATTTATGGATTTTATTCGGCAGAGTCGCAGGTGCTCCGACTGCCCCTTTCACTCTGCAATGAGTAAAAGGGACAAACCGGTGAATCAAGCTATCAGCCCTGAAAGGTCATCAACTTGACCAAAGTTTCAACGGCGTTTTCAGCCTTTTTCCTTACCTGATCTTCCGGGAGACCTGCTCCCAGCGGATGAGGCACTGCACAAATCTGAATATCCGGCAACCCAAAGGCCGTAGCCTCCATCTTTGCCAGACCGTTAAACGAAGTGGTCGTCACGATCAGTGACGGAACGCCCTGCTTTTCGAGATCAACTGCGTCGTGGAGACTCCACGATGTGCAGGACCCTCAGTCTCCTAATCCGGTGACCGCGAAATCGCAGTTCTCCTTTATTTCGTCGATGATGCTCTGGACGACCCCCACCGTTCTGCCTGGCTTGCGATATCTTGAAACCTTGGCGCCGTACTGGCTGACCAGGATTTCCTCGACACGATTGCAGAACAGGTCAAAGTTAGGTTTCGTATTGTCAACAAAGGCGACCCGAATCCCCTGCATGCTCTTCGGACGAGGGTTGAGACCTATCCGCTTGGTTATCGGTATTGATACAGGGTCAAGTATGACTATGTTTCTTGTTTCCACAGGATTCTCCTTCGAGCACCTGAATAGTTAAATAAATTCTGGCTGCGATTTTTCAGATGGGGCTCTAACAATACTCACACGCCCTTGACACTGGGTGACTTGAATCAGACATCAATAGTAGGCCTGGTGGCGAAACAAGTGATGCCCGTTAGTGAACCTGGCTTCGAATGATGTGATACCACTGAGACACCCCACATCACAGGCTTCTGAAATTCCTCATGTTTCCCCTAATAAACAATCTTCTCCTCAATCAATTGAGCCAATTCCTGCCGTGACATCCCGAGCAGATCACACAGGACATACTGGTTGTGCTCGCCCAGCAGCGGCGCGGTGCGCATGATTCCGGCGGGTGTTTCGGACAGCTTCCAGGGCGGTGTGATTGCCTTGCGCGTACCAAGCCTGGGATGCTGCATTTCGGCAATTCCACCCCGTGAAACAAGGTGCGGATCGGAGAACAAGTCCTTGGCCTTGAACGAAGGCATGGCAGCTACTCCAACACCCTGGAGCAATTCCATGAGCTCATAGTGACCATGGTTCAGAGTCCATTCCTGAATCAGAAAATCAAGCCGATCCTGGTTCTGCCACCGACTGAGGGGCGTTGAAAAGGCGTCAGCCTTTGCCCATTCCGGACTTCCCATGGCTTTACAGAGGCCTTGCCATTCTTCTTCCGTCGCGACGGCAATGCTGATCCATCTGTCATTGCCTTTGCAGCGGTAACAATTATGAGGCGCCATGATGGCATCATGATTCCCGTCACGAGTTGGCGATCTTTGATTCATGGAAAAATCCATCATCTGATCACCGACCAGGGCATTGAGCGCCTCTGAAGAGGACAAATCGATGTACTGCCCCTGCCCGGTTTGCTCCCGGATATTCAACGCCATCAACAATGCAAAGGTACCTGCGGTGCCGGCCCGGGAATCACAACTACTGGTCAATGTATTGGGTTCTGCATCGGCATAGCCGGTCAGATGCGCCTGACCGCCGAAACAGGAAAAGCACGGGGCATAGGCGGTATAGCCACGATAGGGGCCGGTGGCGCCAAATCCTGATAGAGAAAGCATGATGATGTCCGGCTTCACCTTGACCAGATCTTTGTAGCCCAGACCCAATTTGTCCATGACGCCGGGGCGCATGTTCTCCATGACCAGGTCGCTGACGCTGACAATTCTCCGGGCCAGATCACGCCCTTTCTCAGTACTCAGGTCGAGACTGACACTGAGCTTGTTGAGATTGATCTCGAAGAAGTTGGATGAGGATTCATAGTCGGTGCTGGCGCCACCGCCGTGTTGCACTCGCTGCTCATCAGGTCTTTTGCGAGTCTCGATCTTGATGACTTCTGCACCCATGGCGCCCAGCAGCATGGTCGAATAGGGCCCAGCCAGCACATGGCCGAAATCAGCCACTCTGATGCCTTTCAATGCGGATTGATTACTCATTGTCCACTCTCTGCCTAGATGACGCCGGCTTGCTTGAGCCTGACCAGATCCTGTTTCGTGTACTGAAGACGACCAAACACTTCCTCATTGTGCTGACCAAGGAGTGGGGCGTGTCGTTTCATGCGTTTTGGCGTGTTTGAAAATTGATAAGGCAATCCGGGGTACTTGAGCTTGCCTGCCACGGGGTGGTCAACCTCGACCAGAAATTCCCGTGCTGTAATTTGTGGTGAGTTGAAGAACTGTTCTGCGGTGTAAGCCGGCGCACAGGCGCTCTTGAAGCTTTGAACCTTGTCGAACACCTCCTGCGCGGTATAGTTCCTGGCCCACTCCGCCAAATGCTCTTTAAGCTCGGCGTAATTTGCGGATCGTCCAGCCTGAGTGTTGAAGGGTTCGCGTGCGCCCCACTCCGGTTGCCCCATTGCCTGGAAGAGACCTTCCCATTGCTTCTGGGATGAGAGGATCAGGATGGCGTAATTGCCGTCCTTGCATTGCACGAGTGACTCCAGGAGTCGCCCCATCCCGGTACGGTTAGGACTTTTACCCGTATCGAGAAAGCGCCGCATCTGCGACCGCTCAAGATGCAGCGTGGATTGCTGCTTTGAGACGTCGATGTGTTGGCCGGTACCACCGTGTCGGCGCCAGTACAGAGCGCCCATGGTCGCCACAGCAGCGCTCATGCCACCATCATATTCCCCAGAGAACCCAGGCCCCCTCACCGGCTCCCGATCAAAGCTGGTCGAATTCATCGGCAGCATGTAACCCTGCCCGCTGGCATGACAGAGATTCAAGTGGTATGCCTTGAAATTGCGGTAAGGACCATCCTGCCCAAATGGCGTGATGGAGGTCATGATCAAGGCAGGATTGATCTGCTTCAGCACCTCATAGTCCAGACCCAGTCGCTGCATCTCGCCGGGTGACTTATCTTCAACCAGGACATCTGCATCAGCAATCAGTCTCTTGAAGATGTTTTGACCATCAGGTGTTTCAAGATCGAGCGTCACGCCCAGCTTGTCGGTGTTGAGATACAGAAACAGTCCGGATGTTTCTGAATCGGGAACGTCATGCAGGAACGGCCCGCGGCTTCTGGCCTGATCGCCAACGCCCGGTTGCTCAATCTTGATGACCTCGGCACCGAAGTCTGCGAACAGCCTGGTGCAATAAGGCCCGGCAGCGAAGCTGCACAGCTCAACAACCTTAAGTTTCAGTAGTGACCCATCACTCATAACAACTCTCTGTTGATCTCAAACAACGTATTACCAGACGGCGAGGACCGTTGACCTCAACATTCGCAAGCATCACCCGGATGTTCCTGCGCTCAATTCATAGATGAAGCTGGTGCGCGAAGGCAGCAACACCGTAACTTTGGAAGTCTGGTGGATATCACCCAGCTGGTTTTCGCACTGGCATTCCAGATCAACCAGGAACTGGCCATTCTCGGCATACTTGCGGGCAACCTTGCCCGTCACCGTGGTGGTATCGCCCATCCAGGAGGGACGGCGGGTCTGATTGCTCTGGTATTTCAGGAAGCCATCGTCACCCATCCAGTTCTGAATGGCCTTCTGCATGATCGACTCGAACTGGGCATGATGGCCGTAAGCGCCCATCTTCATACCGGTGGCATGACCTGCGGCGTCGAGCAAGTGTGCTTCAGCACGCCAGCGCGGTGCATTGGTTTCGGGATCATGCCAGCCATGAACAGCGACGTTGCCTTTGAGTTGGTCCCAGTTGACATTGAAGGCGGACTGCTGGCCCATCGCACCAAAGAACACATGCGAGTCAAGGATCGTCATCGGTCCTGCGACCACCGGGAATATCTCTTCACCCTCGACAACATCTTCCCAGAAACGGGGCGTGGCACCGCGACGGTTCTTCTCCTCGTCTTCGTAGGCCTGGTGGATGCGATCCAGTTCTTCCTCTGTGTAACGATGCCGTGGCCGATCCGCGAAGGCCTTCTCCGTCTCCTCACGACTGTCAGCGACGATGTGCATGCGGGTACGGTCGCGGAAAGCCACCACCTCATTATTCTGGTTGAGGAAGGTGGTGCGAAACGGCGCCTGGAACAGGCGATAGGGCACATCACGACGTGGCTGCTTCTCGATCACGCCGCCGTCGGTACCGAAGACGTGGAATGTATCACCCGGGTGGATATGCCTGAACCACGTCCAGGTGTTGCCGCCAGCAATGCTGCGGCCGAAGCCCGGTGCAACAGTACCTTTGCCTGCACCCGCCTCACCGATGCAGATCAGAATCCCGTTCGGCGCAATGATGCGGCCATAGCGCGTGAATCTGGCGTATTCATCCCAGCGATACAATGGATTCTTGCAGCCAATGCCATCGCAGAAATGACGGATCAGATCCTTGGTGATCAATTCGTTGAACAGGAAATAATGTTCGTTCGGGCCTTTCTTTGAGGGCGGAGCATAAGGATTGGGTGTGTTGCCCACCTGTATCGGAAAGTTGGTGTTGCCCTTCAATGCATTACGCGCTGCAGCCCACTCGTCGATCTGCTTGTTGAACTCATCGCTCAGGTGCTTGTTCCACATTTCCGTCGTCATTCGTTTTCTCCTAAATATTCTTTAGTGTTCTTGCCAGCTCATGCGACCGCAAGCTCACACCCGCTCGATGATCACTGCGACGCCCTGGCCCACACCCACGCACATCGTGCACAGCGCATAACGTCCTCTGATGCGATGTAGTTGATTGACGGCCGTGGTCACCAGACGCGCGCCACTGGCGCCCAGCGGATGACCCAGTGCGATGGCACCGCCATTCGGATTTACGCGCGCATCGTCGTCCGCCAGACCCAGCTGGCGCAGCACGGCCAAACCCTGTGCCGCGAACGCTTCGTTCAGTTCGATAACGTCGAGCTGTTCGAGCGTGAGGCCGGTCAACGCCAGTACTTTCTGCGTGGCAGGCACCGGACCGATGCCCATGATGCGCGGCGCTACGCCGGCGGTGGCCATGCCCAGCACGCGTGCTCGCGGTGTCAGCCCGTGTTTCGCTGCGCTGGCTTCATCGGCGAGCAGCAAGGCACAGGCACCATCGTTGACGGGCGACGCATTGCCTGCTGTCACGGTGCCGTCGGGATGCACCACGCCCTTGAGCTTGGCGAGGGCTTCCATTGAAGTTTCACGCGGGGGCTCATCTTTCGTGATGATGAGCGGTTCACCCTTCTTCTGCGGAATCGTCACCGGCGTGATCTCGGCATCGAAGAACCCGGCCTTCTGCGCCGCAGCCGCTTTTTGCTGTGACGCCAGCGCCATCTTGTCCTGCGCTTCTCGTTCGATATTGAAGTCGCGCGCGACGTTCTCGGCCGTCTCCGGCATCGAGTCCACGCCATATTGCTGTTTCATCAGCTGGTTGACGAAACGCCAGCCAATGGTGGTGTCGTAAATCTCCGCGTTACGCGAGAAGGCGCCATCAGCCTTGGGCATGACAAAGGGTGCGCGACTCATGCTCTCCACACCACCGGCGATCATCAGGCTGGCTTCGCCGCTGCGAATGGCGCGGGCCGCTGTACCTACTGCATCGAGGCCGGAACCGCACAGACGATTGAGGGTCGAGCCGCCCACGCTTTGCGGCAGCCCTGCCAGCAACAGCGCCATGCGCGCCACACTGCGATTGTCTTCGCCGGCCTGATTGGCGCAGCCGAAGATGACATCGGTCAGCGCTGCCCAGTCCATGCCGGGATGACGCGCCATGAGTGCGCGTAATGGGAGGGCGGCAAGGTCATCCGTGCGGATGCCGGACAGGACCCCGCCGTAACGACCGAAGGGCGTACGGATCGCATCGCAGATATAGGCGTATCGGGTCATGGCTGTTCCTGGGTAAACAGTGGCCGAACATCACTACGAACAAAGCCGGGACCACTGAGAGCTGCCAGCCAGGTGAGGTCTTTCTCAACTTGCTCCAGTCCCCGTTCGCGCGCCCAGAACACCGGACCGCCTTCCCATTTGGGAAAGCCGTAGCCGTTGACCAGCACCACATCGATGTCACTGGCACGCTGTGCCACGCCTTCATTGAGCAGCAGCGTGGCTTCGTTGAGCATGGACAGGACGGCGCGTTTCGTGATTTCGTCATCAGTCAATGATCGGAGAACCATGCCTTTCGCGGCTCGTGCGTCATCGATGATTTTTTCGACTATCGGATCGGCTTGCCGCGGTGCGCCGGCTTTTTCATAGCGGTAATACCCTGCACCGGTCTTTTGCCCCAGGCGGCCCGCTTCGCACAGCCGGTCCGGGATCTCGACGTAACGATGCGCGGGATCACGCGTAGCGGCGAGGCTCTGGCGCATGCGCCAGGCGATATCGAGGCCGGACATGTCACCCACGGCAAACGGCCCCATCGCAAAGCCAAAGGCTTCCAGCGCCGCATCCACCTGCTGTGGCGAGGCACCCTCTTCCAGCATGAACTCGCATTGGCGGCGATAAGCCGAGTAGATACGATTGCCGATGAAGCCGAAGGCATTGCCGGACACCACAGGTAGTTTTTTGAGACGCTTCGCCAGTTGCAGGCTGGTGGCCAGTACCTCCGGGGAAGTTAGCTTTGCCACGCACCACTTCCAGCAGGCGCATGACATTCGCAGGGCTGAAGAAGTGCAGCCCCACCACGTCCTGCGGACGCGACAGTCGCTGCCGCGATGGCATCCAGATCCGTGTATGACGTGTTGGAGGCGAGAATAGCCCCGGGACGCGCTATCGCATCCAGACGTCGAAACACCTCCTGCTTGATCTTCAGGTCTTCGAACACGGCTTCGATGATGAGGTCCGTGTCAGAGACACTCGACCAGTCCAGGCTGGGCTTCAGCCGCGCCTGCCGCGCTTCTGCATCTGCGGCAGTTGAGCTTGCCGGTCTTGACGCGACCCGCGTAGTAACTGCTGATACGTTCAACGCCTTTGGCCAGCGCTGCGTCTTCCCGTTCCAGCAGGGTCACCTCGAATCCGGCATCGAGCGCCGCGATGGCAATGCCCGCCCCCATGGTGCCGGCGCCAATCACGGCGATGTGCTTCACCGGACGCGCCACCGCGGTCACGAGTGCAGGATGTTTGGCCGACTCGCGCTCGGCGAAAAACTGGTGACGCAACGCGCGGGCTTCACGCGAGATACGCAGCGACTGGAAGGCGGCACGTTCCTGTGCCAGCCCCGCATCCAGGGGCAACGTTCCGGCAGCCGTGATCGCCTCGATCGCCGCACGCACGGCCGGTCGGTTCTTGCCGGCCCGCAAGGCGCTGTCAGCGGCGGTGGAGATCGTCGCTGCATCGCACTCAGGGGTGATGAGATCACGCACCCGGGCTTTCTTGCCATCCAACTCTCTTGCATAAGCAATGGCTGCGCTGCGCAGGTCTGTGGCCACCACCTTGTTCACGAGACCGAGCGATAACGCTGCCTCCGCCGGGACACGCTCACCGCTGCAGATCATCGCAATGGCTTTGGGAATCCCCACCAGTCGTGGCAGTCGCTGCGTGCCGCCTGCGCCGGGAATGATCCCCAGTGTTACTTCAGGCAAACCGACGACGGTGCCGGTCAGCGCCACCCGCGCATCACAGCCCAGTGCCAGTTCAAAGCCACCGCCGAGTGCCGCGCCATGCAGTGCGGCCACCACGGGTTTGTCACAGGCTTCAAGCGCGGCGATGACGACGGGTAAGGAAGGCTCCGCAATCGGTTGGCCGAATTCACGCAGGTCGGAACCGGCGATGAAGGTCGTACCGGCGCCGATCAGGACGATGGCCGTGACCTCAGGTTGTGCCCCGACCTGTTCAATGGCGGCCAGCAAGCCGCTGCGCACGTCAAACGAGCCCGCATTGATCGGCGGGTTGTCGATGACAACCACGGCCACATCACCTTCGCGCTCAACACGAACACAACGGCTCTGCAGGAGGGAAGCGGCCTGCGCCATCAACCCTCTCCCTTGGCTTTGCGGGCAGCCGCGCTCTTCTCCAGGAAGGCCAGCACCGACTCGCGATGCTCGGTGCTGGTGTAACAGATGCCCTGCGCCTGACTGCCCTGCGCAAAAATCTGTTCCGCAGAATGCTCGAAGCTCTGGTTAATGAGGGTCTTGCCCAAAGCCAGCGCGGTTCTCGAGCCCTTGCTGAGTTCCAGTGCCCAGGCCTTCGCATCGGTCAGCAGGTTCCCGGGTGCGCTGAGGCGATCGGCGATGCCAATACGCAGCGCTTCCTCGGCCTCCACCTTGCGGCCGGTGAACATCAGTTCCTTGGCTGTGGACAAACCGACACGGCGTGGCAACAGATACAGGCCGCCACCATCCGGAATCAGGCCACGATGGATGTACGACCAAGCGAAGCTCGCCTCACTGCTGGCCATGACGAAATCGCAGGCCAGTGCCGTGTCTGCACCGAGACCCGCTGCGGCGCCGTTGACAGCCGCAATCGTCGGAATGGGTAAGGTGTGCAGCAGAGATTGGGTGTAATGCACACGCTGCTGACGATGCCAGCCATTGAACCCGGCTTCACCGATGGGCGCCTGCATGCGCTTCTCCATACCGGCCACATCGCCACCGGCACAGAAGCCCTTGCCGTTGCCGGTCAGGATCAGCGCACGCACCTCGCGGTCGGCATTGATGCGTTCCAGCGCGGCGATGAATTGTGTACGCATGTCATCGCTCATCGCGTTGCGCTTGTCAGGACGGTTCAGGTGCAGCGTGGCAATCCCGGACTCCACTCGCAATTCAATCAGGTCAGCGTTCATGTGTGTTTGCCTTCATTGTTCAACTACGTATTCCGATGATGGTAACCGGTGTTTCTGATCAGCGGTGCACGCTGCCTGAACCACGTGCAAGGCATACAACTTGTTCTTGTCGCGCAAACCCTGGCGATGGATTGATCGGCCCGTGTCAGTAGCGCTCGATCTGGGCGGCATCACAGTGGGCCCGGGCTGGTAGTCGCCCATACCGCCGCGAGGCGCTGCCAGCCGTTATCGCTTCGTTAACAGTCCCATCCTCTGCTCCCGTGATGTTTTCGATGGACAGCGGCCGCCTGCTGAAATGCGCTCATCGCTCCGACAGGCTGCTAGACGTTATTACAACGAAATAGTGACTTTGCGGTGTCTCATCGGACTTTAAATTAACGCAGGCGGCGTGAGCGATGCCAGTTAGTGAGTCTGGCATCGAATTACGTGATGCCCGGGATCTCCTGCAACGTTTCTTCGGCCCCGGACGCTGCAACATTGCGTATGCAATCGCTGCAATGCTTAAAGAAATTCCTTCAACAAGGCCATGACCTGCTGCGGCTGGTCATGATGTACCCAGTGTCCGGCGCCATTGATACTGGCAACCTGCGCATTCCGGAAGTATTTGATGCGACCGTCGACTTGCGGATTGGAAGCCCAGCTCTGGTTGCCGTATAGCAGTAAAGTCGGGCAACTGATACGTGACCAAAGCGTCTGGATTTGCTCACTGGTCATGTCGACCGGTGGGCGACTGCGCAGGTAGTTGTCGAACTTCCAGCTGTAGGTGCCATCGTCGTTTTGTTTGACACCGTGCTCCGTGAGATGCCGGATCTGCTGCGGCGACAGCTGCTGGTTGGCCTCCTGCATACGGGCGCAGGCAGCTTCGATAGAGGCGTAACCATGCGGTTCGCGAGTTGCCAGCTGACGCTGTTCGCCGATCCACTTCTGCATGCGCTCGGCCATCTCAATCTGTATCTCCTGAGCAGGCAATCTGGAAGAGAGCCCCAGCCCTTCGATGGAGGCCAATTTGCGCACTTTGTCGGGATAAATGCCTGCAAAGCGCACGCATACGCTGCCACCCAGCGAATGTCCGACCAGTGTCAACGGTGCCAGCTGCAATTGTTCGATCAGTTCGGCAAGGTCGTAGACAAGGCTTGCCGTGCTGTACTGGCCGTCGGATGACCACTGACTGTCGCCATGACCGCGCAGGTCTGGCGTAATGACATGCCATTGTTGTCGCAGCTCCTGAACCAGCCAATCCCAACTGCGACAGTGATCGCGGCTGCCATGCAGCAGCAACAACGACGGCGCGATCGGGTTGCCCCAGTCCAGGTAGTGCAAACGCAGACGTTGCGACAGGTAGTAGTGCGAAACAGGCGCGGCCAAACTTGAAGTCATGTTACCTCTGAGAATGATCGTGGCAGGCGCAAGCATGATAGAGGCACTTGCCGGGCACTCAAGGCTTTGTAACGGTTCGGCGATACAGCGGCAGGTATGACGTTACCCGTAGAGTTACCCGCACTACGGGTAAGCTGTCAACGGATGGCCTAAGACTTCAGTGGAATCAAAATAGCCGTAACATTTTGTTTTTATTATATCTACTTGGACTTCCGTGGAAGTCCATGGATGGGCCAGTGGTGGGCCTGCCAACGTCGTCGTCCTGCAACTATCAACTCCAAACTGCCACTATGTGGAGATTAATTCAGGGATTGAGTTCTTCCAGAGTCTTGCCACGTACTCTCGGACCAAGCAGAAACGTTACCAATGCGACCATAAAAAAGCTGCCTGCAATAAGGGCTGATACCGCTTGCGCGCCGGACGTTGCCAACACGTAGGCAATGATGGGGCCTGAAAGTGCCGCCGTTACACGGCTGACACCATAGACCATGCCATGTCCTGCACCTCGAATCGTCGTCGGATAGCACTCTGGCATATAGCCAGCTATAGCCGTGATGATGATGGTCTTCGAACAGGTTACACCCACGCCAAACAGCACCACGACGACGGGATTGACATGCATGGAGAACCCCAACATCAGGATCGCACAGACCACGCCGCCCACCGTAATCAGCCACTTGCGATCAACTCGATCAGCAAAGAACCACATTAGAAGCGGGGTTGCGGGCGTAGCCAACGCGATCACGGCGGCATAAAGCAGACTCTGGGTTACTTCAACGCCTTGAGCGATCAGGAGGGTCGGAACCCAGGAGCTGAATCCATAGAACCCGATCGGCATAAACAGCTGCTGTATCATAAACATTACGGTTCGCTGCAAATAGGGAGGTTTGAACAGATCCCCTGCGCTGCGCCGCGTAGCACTCTGCGAGAGAATAACTACTGGTTCTGGCAATACAACGCCGGTTCGCTCGACCTCAGACTCGATAGCCCGCATGAATCGATCCGCATCGTCGTACCGCCCAACGGCAGCAAGCCAGCGCGGGCTTTCCGGCAGTCGACGCCGGAACCAGAGTACAAGACCGATCAGCGCGACGCCCACGAGCGTCACCAACCGCCAGCCGCCACCCAGCGATGTCTGTACCGGTGTCAGCCTCATCGACACGAACGCAACAACTGGTGCACCGAGCAGTGAAATGAACTGGTAAAAGGCGACGGCCCTACCACGATAACGGCTCGAGACGAGCTCACTGACCATGGTGTTGACAACTACCAGTTCGAGACCGAGTCCGATGCTTGATATGAATCGCCACAGCGCCAGACCTTCCGCCGTCGTTTGAAATGCCATTACCAGGCTCGCAAAGGCATACAGAAACATTGCCCAGAAGAATGCAGAGCGTCGGCCGAAACGGTCAGCGATCGAACCGAAGAGCACGCTACCGACTCCCATACCGGCAAAACCCGAAAAAATGAAAAAGCCAACAGAATGGATGTCGAATAGGCTCGAAGCAGTTCGATTGTACAAACCATCACTGATCAGGCTGGGCGCGATGTATGCAGTCATCTGCAAGAAATAGTTTTCGACAAAGCAGCCCAGCGCCAGAATGGCGACGATGCGTAGAACCGGACCCTCCAGTGGCAATCGTTCAAGACGTGCGCTGATATCCGCAGCCGAACCTCTGATCGTCATGGCTTCTTGCACAGGAAACTCTCCGCTGAATCCGTCGAACCCATGCCGTCATGAATCGCCACCGTGGGAACTGCACAAAGCGGTCGCGTTCGTACTCGTTTTCCGCCAACTATCTTTGACGCAACGATACGTTCAGGTGAACGCCCCCGCTCAACCCATGCTTCAAGGGCGGACAACATGTCATTGTCGGGCGTTGCATTGGCATGCCCCTGACCAACACCGCCGAACTGATCAGGTCCAGATCCACCATTGCAGTGCCCTAATCCGGGCACCATGAAGACTTTCATTACGTCATCAGTCGCGACACCCAATCGCTTCTTTACTTTTTCGTGGTAGGCCAGAGTACTCAATGCCGGCAGAAAAGGATCTAGCCAACCATGGTAGTAAATGAGTTTGCCGCCACGTGATTGAAACGGTCGCAAGTCCGAATTGTCATTGGGAAGATCAGGCCAGGCACGACGGGCCGCAGCAAGATCGAGCGCAATGTTTACCGTCGTTGGATCCCAAGCAGGATCGTCGTGCGTCACAAGACCGAAAAGAGTCAGTGCAAAGCGAGACCGTGGCTCAAAGCGCATGGGCACCCCCGGCACCAAACCCTGATCGATGGCCACACCTTGTTCGTCACGAAGCGGGGCAAACATTTTCTTGGCATACGCCACCTGTGCCTCGCTGAGACATCCAGCAGTATTTCCTGCCGCACAGCGGAGCGATGCAATATCGAACCGGCACGCACGGGGATCTTCGATCACGCCATCCAGAACACCATCGGTGCGGTCGCAGGTTGCAACAGTCTGGTCAGCAACCAAGTTCCAGTCACCTGCATCCATGAGTCCTCGATGCGTCGGTTCCATCACGTACTGCATCCAGAGCAGACGCATGCTGGCCGAGAACTGATCGGGGCCGGCACCTCCTGCAAGAACGCCATCGTAGTCTGCCGGATAGGACTGAGCTTCTTTCAGACCCTCGCGTCCGCCACCCGAACAACCGACGAAATATGCATAGGAGGCAGAGTGACCATAGAATCTGGAGATGAGAGTTTTGGCGCCTACCGCCAGCAGATGATTGGCGCGGGACGCAAAATTTGCCTGACGGTCGGGACGACGCCACGCCCAGAATGCATCATCAGCGCTATGACCAGTGTCGGTAGATGCTGTCGCGTATCCACGGCCCAAGGCCCTGGACATATCACGAAAGTTCAGCACACCTGCTTCGCCACCGACTCCTACGCCCATGAACTTGCCATTCCATCGCTCTGGCGCAGGCAGCCACAGTTCGAAGCCAATCTCTTTTTCCATTACACCGCGAATGCGGCAGAGGTGCTGGCTCTCTCGATCCTCGCCGACGTCTGGTGCAACCGATACTGAATCCTGGACACTGGCCTCCATGACCCGAAGATCTTCGATTGGCCGTTGCAACACGCTTTCGGCCACGCCAGCACACATCCTGGGTAGCGCAGAACTTGATCTGCTCGGTGCGTTCAGCGTAGAGCCATCCACAGCAAACGCAGAAAGCAGCGCAGCTACGCCTGCATAATAAAGCCACGCATGCGTAGCGTCAGATGACACCACGTGCTCGCAGTCCATCAATATCATGCTGCGTATAACCCAAGCCGCTCAGAATCCTATCCGTGGATTCGCCCAACATCGGTGGCCCGAGCGTGTTACCGGGCTGATCGTGCTCGAAGCGAAAGCCCATGCCGACGATTTTCAGCGCCTCGCCCGTATCGGGTGCGTTGACCTCCTGGAGCAGTTCTCGCTCTCGTACGTGCTCCGTTTCCGCGACCTCCGCGATAGTTCTGATAGTGCTTGCAGGGACTCCGCGACGTGTGAATTCTTGCTCCCAATGCTCCGCATCCTGGTGAGCAAGACGTGATTCGATCTCCACAACAAGCGCATCACCATTTTCCGAGCGCGCCTGCGCCGTCACAAAGCGTGAATCTGTCTTGAGCTCTGGCGAGCAGGTGAGTTCGCAGAAGACATCAAACCATTTCGAATGGACCAGACTGATGAATAGCCTCCGGTCGCGGGCCATGAAGCGCGCCGCAGTGGGACGACGTGCCATGGCAAGAGGTGTTTCACCCCTGAGGATTTCGGCTACCGCTGGTCCGCACAGCGCCCAGGCGGCATCAAACATTGCCACATCGACTCGTTGCCCACGACCAGTGTGTTGACGCTGAAGCATCGCTGTAAGGATAGCCGTGAAAGCCATATAGCCGGCAAAGGGATCCAGAATGGAAATCCCAAGCCGCTGTGGGTCCGCAATGTCGCCCATGTACATGGCGTTCAAGCCAGACATCGCCTGGACCGACCATTCAATAGCTGGCATGTCACGAAAGGTGCCAGTCTGCCCAAACCCGCTTACAGAGCAAAAGATAAGTCTTGAATTAATGGACTGCAGCCTCTCCCAGTTGAGCCCCAGACCGGCAGCACTGCCAGGTCTCAGATTTTCGACCAGAATATCCGCCTCCGCGATCAGCTTATCCAGGATCTCGCGCCCTTCGCTCGATTTGAGATCCAGGGTCACCGAACGCTTGCCGCTGTTAGCTGCGACGAAGGTTGTTGGCGAAAACTCCCTGAACTCGTCGCCGCCTTCAGGTCGTTCAATCTTGATGACCTCCGCACCACATAATGCCAACTGCCTCGTGCAGTATGGCCCTGCCAGCGCGTGCGTCAGGTCAATTACACGAATGCCATTGAGCGGTTGCACTGACATGCAACTACCAGCTCTTGCGAAGACTTACGGAAATCATGCGTCCTACTGGACTTGCTGACGCCGGGTCGTAACCAAGATTCTGATTCACGAAAGGAGGATCGGTGTCAGCAACGTTGCTTACATCCAGCCCCAGTACGATGCCACCCAACATACCCTGCACCGATTCAGGCGAACGGTAAGCTAACTGCAGATCAACCGTCTTGAATGGCGAGACCTGCTGGAACGGGGTGACCAGATTATTTGTCTCACCAGCCTGATAGTTAGCTGTCGCACCCGCTGAAAACCCACCGAGCTGCCAGTTTACGGATGCCTGAGCGCGCGTGCTGATGGGGTAACCAATAAATGAGTTCCGGTCATTCACCGGCGCCGCAGGTGCCAACTGCACGTCGAATCTTGAATAGCGTGTACCATTCAGACCGAACGTTACAGTACCCGGCAACAGCGACTGCGCCGTGTAGCTGGCGCCGAAGTCGATGCCCCTGATCTGGGTGGCAGCGAGATTGGCCTTGGAATTATCAAGCAGGAAAGCAACGACAGGGGGGACGACACCCGACAGCGGGAGACCGCTGCTTAGAACCGCCTGCACTTGCGCAACACTGGGATTCCTGACAATCAGGTTGGAGTAGATGGCGCCCTGCTGCAAAGCAGTTGTACCCGGCACGATGATCTGATTGCGATAGTCAATCGAGAACCAATTGGAATTGAGCCTGAGTCCAGCGATAGATTCCGGATTGAATTCGAAGCCGAATGAACGCGTAGTGGCACTCTCTGGCTTGAGCTGTGCATTGAAGTTTGACACAGTGAGCCCCGTGCTCGACCCTGTAGGCGACAGCGGGTCTGCCAAAGTATTCACGGTCACGCTCGCACTTGGGTTGTACACGTCAGACAGCGTAGGCGCCCGGAACGATGTGCCATAGCTGGATTTCACATCCAACCCTGTAACCGGCGTCCACGTGACACCAAATTTTGGATTGGTGGTTGTGCCAAAATCACTGTACTTGTCCACGCGTACCGCTGCTGCAAGATCCAGACGATGAATACCGCTAATACCCTGTTGTTCACCAACGACCGGGACATAGAACTCGGTGTACGCTGAGGTTACTTTACGCGAACCGGTCACAACAAACGGTGATGGTGCGGCCGTCGTGCCCCGGATGGTGTTCACATGCAGGTTGTACTTGTAGTACTCCGCACCCACCGCCATGCTCAACACACCACCTGGCAACTGCAGCAGTTCACCATCAGCGCGTAACACTACTCCATTCCGGTCATTGTCGAAGATAGGGTTGAATACGCCTGTTGTGATCGAAGCGAGCACGGAGGCATTGTTCGCCGGTCCAACACCGAACGGGTTCAGAGCAGTAGCCGTACTGCTACTTGCAAGTGCGGCATTGAGTGCCGCCGTATTCAAAGCCGGTGAGTTGATGTTCTCATGCTCATTGCCGTAGTTACCTGAGAGCTCCAACTCCCAGGTGCCCGGCAATTCGACTGTCAGGCCGCTGGTGACATTGGCCGCCCGCACCTTACCAGTGCTCTTTGCGTGGCCAAGATCATTATAGAAGTTGTACTCAACTGCCACACTCGCTGGTCTGGTCGCCCCTGGGTATATAAAGAAGGGGTTCGTCGAAGGCACGGTGTACTGCCCCGAGTAAGGCGGATTTGTGATGTCGAATCGCCGATCGGAGTAGTAACCCTCTGCAAACAACGATAATCCTTCAGAGACTGCGTGATTAACCGTCAGCACTACATTGTCCTTGCGCTCCGCAGGAATGATGTCCCCAAGTTTCGCAAGCTCACATCGATTTCTGCCCACCGTCAGGCCAGGGATCGTGTAGAACGTGCCGCCCAAGGAAATATTGCCAGGACTGCAGAAGGAAGAACGATAGTCTGCACCACCACTGGCCGTGAGATTTGAACGGAAAAAGTCTCGGTCGGATCCGGCCAGGTTGCTGTTGCGGATGTTTTCATACGCAGCCATCAGCGAACCACCCGCCCAAGAGAAACCAAAAATCTGGCTCAATTGTTTACGGCTGTAGCCATGAGCACTACCGTACCGGACGCTGGTCTCGGCGCCATCGTAGTTGCGCCTCAGAATCAGGTTCACAACGCCAGCAATGGCGTCTGATCCATAAATGGCCGATCCGCCATCCGGTACGATCTCAACCCGCTCCAGCGCCACAGCTGGAATTGTTGACGGATCGACATAAATGCCGCCCTGACCACTCGCAATCATTCGATGACCGTCGAGCAGCACCAGTGTGGCCACCGGGCCGGCACCGTGTAGATTTAGTGCGGTTGCCCGGGTCAGATTTGACGTGTTGACGCCCTGCACGGCGTTACTCGTCGAATTGACGCCAATAGGAGCAAATTGAGGCACTTGCTTGAGAATGTCAGCAACTGTAACGGCGGTAGTGTGCTGCAACATGTCCTGATCGACCGTGACACTACTTGAGCCGACCAGCTTGGCGCCGCGGATACGGCTACCTGTGACGACCACTTCCTCCAAATTACTGAAACTTCCCTCACCCGAACTTTGGGAAACGGCCGGTTGAGCAGCTTGTTGGTTGCTCGCCGGCTGCGAGGAATCGGCGGCGATCGCCGCTTGGCCAGCCAGCATCGAAAGGAAAATAACCTGCCCGCTGCCACGTCGTCGAATCTGCATATTGTTCCCCTGACTTTGTTGTATCGCCCGAAATATGCATTGCACCGGGCTGTGTCGAACACAGTTGGCAACGTTGCACAGGCGCCCTCGATCGTTCAATTATATTAGTTATTAATTTACTGTGTCTATATTTTTTTGTTATATATATGCCGTGCAATCAATAAGGCATAATTTCCACTTATCTATTATCAGATTTGGCGACGCTAACAATTTGCAGCAGAAATCATTGGCGCCTGTGGGTAAGCGACTGTCGGGCGCACTTTGAGCGCCGTTATTATTTACATCTCAGCGCGACTGCATGGCCACCGACCGTCAAGCGCCTACATAGCGTTCTGTCTGCGCCACCAGGTTTTCGTCGGCTTTATCCATGAATATTCCGGCTTGTTGACAAATAATCGAATCGACTTTCGTGATTCAAACCTGGATGACGCGCGGAAATCCTGGCTCAATGATCGGGACAAAACCAATACGATCCAGCACATCTCTTTGAAGATCGACACCGCTGGCAATTTCCTCCAGTGAGACCCCCTTTTCAACCAGCTTGAAAACAGCCCGCTCGGTCACAAACAGGACTTCCTGCCCGCATTCACGTGCACGCTTTGCAGAAAAAGTCACCTGTTCAACCTTGTTCACCAGCTTGACGACATGTCCCGGTCGAATGATCCGCAAAGAACCTGCCACAACCGATACTTCCAGTCCCTTGGCCTCAAACGTTCCGCAGAACACAACCTTTCGACTACCTTGCGTTATATCGATAAATCCACCAGGGCCGATAATCTTGCCTCCCAACTTCGAGACATTTACATCACCATTACCATCAAACTCGCCAAAGCCAAGAAAGGCAACGTCGATGCCACCACCCGAATAGAAATCAAACTGGGATGGCGAATCAATCATCGCTTCACCGTCTCTCACAAAACCGAATAGCACGCCCTGCAATGAGTGCCCGCCGTAGTGGCCATGATCCACAGTTGAATAGCAACGTAGCGTTGTACTGCGTGCGGCCAGCTTCGCTACTTCATCTGGAATACCAAAACCAAAACTCACCACGCTGTTGCTGCGCAATTCACGAAAAGCACGTATGCCGATAAGACGGCGCTCCCATCCGGTGAGTCCCGCAGGGTCATTGAGACTCTCTGTTCTGAATCCTGGCGGCACAGAGCCGGTCAGTCTGACATCATATTGAGCCCCATAACTTTGCGGCTGGTAAGGAGCTATTAACACAGCATCTACCATCGCGCCGGGTAGCCTGGCGGAGCGCGCTGCCAGCTCACCGAGCTGCGCAGCGGCGCGAACCTGTACCAATACCTTCCCCCCGCAATTGTGTGCGGCCATGGCCAGTACAAGTGCATCCAGCTCAGCACCTTCTTCCACAAAGCTGGTATTACCTGAAGGGTCAGAAACACTGCCGCGCAGGATGGCAACGTCAATCTTGAAAGGCTTGTAGCGAATATAATCACGGCCATCCACTGTGATAATCTCGTTCAAGGCTTCTTCCGCGCACGCATTCATCCGTCCACCACCGCTCCTCGGATCCACCATGGTGTCAAGCCCGATGGGTGTGATCAGCCCGGGACGACCCGCACCGATTTCACGAATAAGATGCTGAATGGCGCCACCCGGAAAGGCATAAGCCTCAATTTGTTCAGAGGCTGCCAGTGCCTGCATCCGAGGAGACCATGTCCAGTGTGCACCGATGACCCTTTTGACTAACCCGGGGTGCGCCAGATGATTCAGGCCACGTCCATCGCCATCCCCCAATCCTTGTGCATGCAGAACCGTTAAATTTCTGGGTTCACCGGTCGCAAGGAATCGGCGTTCGATTGCGCCAAGAATCTCGTCAGGCTCAAGCAACCCGCCACCTGATCCAGTCACTGCAATCGTTGCATGGCTTTTTACCAACGCGGCGATCTGCTCAGCTGAGATGAATTTTGACTGTTCGGTACCTGATGTATCAGAAGCTTGCATGTATGCCGCAGAATTGGAAATTGGATATTGAAGCTATCGTACTGAAGAGCAGCCAAACAAGAAGCGAGTATTCGCTTGATGACTGGCAACCGGATACACCATCCAGCTGCCCCGGGCCACGATTGAGTCAAATGCCCTGCACGGGCTCCAGTCGTGGTGTCAGCAAGTGAATAATTACTGTTGCAACCAAGTAGCTGGCCCCGGCGTACAAGAACATTGGCAAGTAAAATCCAGGACTGCTTTCGAGTATACGCCCAGTAATTTCGGCACCCAGAACACCCGCCAAAGATCCAACAAAACTGGCGATGCCAACCACTGAAGCTACTGCACGAGATGGAAACAGATCCGCCAGGATAGCCGCACCCGTAGCTGTCCAAGTCTGGTGTACGAAGGCGGCGATTCCAATCACGAACACCGCGAGCCAGGCCGAGTCAGTGTTCGTAGCGACAATCACCAGTGGCATCATAAGCCCGCAAATTAACAGACTGAACTTGCGAGCTTTGTTGACACCAAGTCCGCGCTTCATCAGCAGTGTAGAAAGATTGCCACCTGCCAGTGCCCCGATGGCCGCAATCCCATATACAGTCGCAACATAAGGCGTGAGGGCAACTCCCTTGATATTGAAAGTCTCACCCAGAAATTTAGGCAACCAGTAAACAACAAACCACCAAGCCGGGTTCACAATCGCCTGCAGCAGGACATATGCCCACAATTCCCGGTGTCGGAATAAACCGAACCAGGATGACTTTGCTGAGCCAGGCACGGGTTGCCGCCGATCAGCAAGAATCAGTGCACGTTCATCTGGCGACGCATGCCGGTGAGCTTCAGGTCTTTCGTAAAGGGCTAGCCAGGGAATGATCAACATGAACCCCATGATGCCCGTGACCACAAAGCCAGACTGCCACCCCCAATGCACAGTCATCCATGGAATGGTCAAGGGCGCAATCAGCGCCCCGAGCATGACACCAAAATGCACCAAACCCGCCGCTGAGCTGCGCTCGGCCTGTGGTGCCCATTCGGCAATTCCCTTCAGGGTCGCCGGATAGATCGGGGCCTCACCAAACGCCAGTCCTACGCGGACAAATCCGAAGCTCACTGCTCCGCGTGCAAACACATGAGCAATCTGCGCAACTGAAAACCAGAATATGGCTACCGCCATTCCGATTCGCACACCGATATGATCGATAAGGCGGCCTGAAATCAGATTCATCAACGCGAAGGAAACTTGAAATGCAGCAACAATCCGCGCATAGCCGACCTCTCCCCAAGAAAACTGCTCTTGCAAGGTTGGTGCAACCAAGCCCAGGACCTGACGATCAAGGTTATTTACGAGGTTGACGAGTAGCAACATCGAGAAGATCCACCAGCGTACGTTTGAACTATTTTTCACTGCTGTTCCCCGGCCGCAGACAACACATTTAGTCGTATAGACTCGAATTGAATCAACTTCCGCTCATCCATCTGGCCACAGCCATACACCTGATGAGACGGATCAATTATTAATATATTATGATTATATATGCAAGTTATTTATTGCTTTGTACTAACTGCCCAATGTAGAATGCAATGACTCCAGAGATACGGGACTTTTTAAGCCATATTCCTCATGCCAGTGCACTCGAGATACCCAGCACCTGAGCCTAACCCGAGCCACTTGGTACCACCAGATACCGATCGCTTGAGCTGGGCCCGCCAAGCCAAACTTGACGGCAAGATTGTCATCGGGCTCGTGGGCGCAGTAGTACCTGTCGAGCTGGTGCTCGCTGCCAACTGCGTTCCCGTAACCCTGATGGCTCGTGCCGAGGACTGGGCAAGGAACTCAGACCCGATGGAAGACGGCCATGAACCCGAAGTGCGTTCACTTTTCCGTCAGGCGGTGGATGGAGAATTTGAAATGTGCGACCTGATGGTTATACCAAGCACATCGGACGGATACCGCTCCCTCTATCAGTATCTCAAGGAAATGGTCCGGACCGGACGTGGCGATCGGATACCGCCTCTCTTTCTATATGATTTTCTGTTTGGCCGGAGTACGGCAGTGCGCCGATATAGCCAGCGGGTATTGCAAGGACTTATTGAACGTCTTTCAGTATTAACAGGCCGCCGCAACAGCGACACTGCGCTTGCTAGTGCGATTCAGACGACGAATCTGATCAGAGCGCAACTTCGTACTTTGGGACAATTGCGTCGTGACCAGAAACTCTCGGGGTGCGAAGCCCACCACATCGCCCGGTTAAACGCATTCGTTCCCCAGCCTCTTTACCTGAACACATTGACCTCCCGACTGGAGGGCGCGCAATCGATCCAAGCCCTGCCTCGACGCCCACGGATCCTGCTGATCCCTGCTGTTCCTCTGTATCACGAGTACTTGCATGCTGCGATGGAACAAGGTGGCGTCATTGTGGTTGCTGAAGATGGTGAGTGGAGTGCGTCACGCGTAGCAGTAAACATCGCCACAGAAATACCCGCTGTCGATGCAATCTTTTCGTACTACTACAATCATGCTGTAAGTCAACGAATGCTAAGAGCCGAAAGGGAATCGTGGATCTCTCAACAGATGCAAACGGGTGATGCCGAAGCTGTGGTTTTCTACATTCCACCCAGTGATCAGTTCTTTGGTTGGCGATACCCCGCCCTGAAGGATCTCGCCAAACAATTCGGTCTACCCAGCTTGCTGATACGGGATGAAGCGCTCGATCCCTCTAACTACACTCGCATAAAGAGCCAGGTTGCCGAATTTGTTGAAAAGATCACGAGCTCCGCTGAAGCACTGACGCCACCCCCTTCCGGAGCACATGGGTGAACACAACCACTCCGCCGCCAGGATCCAATGCGACAGCTCCAGACAAGCAGCTTGAATCCAGCGAACGTGCCCGTGCATATTCGCGAACCTGGTTCAGCGATCTGCGACGCCAAGTCATTGATGAACGCATACCCTATGTGCTTTCCAATGCGGAAATGCCACATGAAATATTCGACGCGCTCGGCCTGCCGGTTGTCACTGGCGAGTGGTGGGGCGGTGTCATATCTGCCAAGCGAAGGGCAGGAAGCTATCTCGACTGGATGAACAGTCAGGGATATCACTCCGGGCTTGGCGCCTATAACAGCCTTGGTTTAATGAGCCTGATTGCCGATGTGGCCGATCCACCCTGGGGTGGACTACCGCAACCTGCGCTGATTTGCGCCCCACACCGTGAGCAGTCTGCTGAACGAGTAAATGCCATGGTTGCCGAACGTATGGGCATTCCCTATGTGGGAATAGAAATGCCGGCATCAACTCGATTCTATCCGCGTTGGTGGGAGATGGCTCGTCGCGATTGGGAAGATCTATATGAGAGCCATCGCATAGACGTTGTGCTTGAACAATATCGCGACATGATCACCGTTGCAGAGAAAATTGCGGGTCGCCGACTCGATGTAGACGCACTGCGTGAACGCCTGCATCAGGTCAATGCACAGGAAACCAATTTCGACGAGGCCCGTGAGCTGATTGCGACTGCGACAAAATGTCCAGTCCGGGTATCTGAGCAAATGTCCAACGTAATGACTGCCCAGTGGCACCGGGGCTCGGACTGGTCTGTTGCGCACAGTAGATTTTTTCTGGAAGAGGTAGCCGCACGCGTTAGTGCTGGCCACTCTGTGACACCAAATGAAAGTATTCGTCTGATGTGGGTTGGTGTCGGACTATGGCAGAACACCGCCTTCTACAGTGCGTTTGAACAAAGCCACGGCGCAGTATTTGTCTGGTCGATGTACCTTGCACTGGCTGCCGATGGCTACATCAAGCACAACCTACGTGACCCGCTACGCGCGCTCGCCGCTCGTTACCTGAATCTCGGCGAGCAGGCACACGCCCCCCCGTGGGCTGGTGAATGGATGGTTCATGAGGGCCTCCGCCACAGGGTCGACGGCGCCGTCATGCTGTCGAGTCCTACACAACGCCACCAGCTGACCGGTAATGTGTTTCAGAAAGAAATGCTGGAGTCTGCCGGAATACCGGTGCTCGAGATCAGCGTTGATCCTAACGATAATCGCAGCTGGGACGACAATAACATGCATTCCCTGGTTGCCGACTTCATTGAAAAGCGAGCTCGCAAATGATGGGTTTAACTGGAATCCGGGTTCTTGATTTCTCACATGCACTCGCGGGACCACTATCGAGCTACCACCTGGCTCTGTTAGGAGCTGATGTCATCAAGATCGAACGCCCCGGAGTTGGGGACGATTTGCGGCACTACACTGAGCATGCAGGCGCCAAGAACATGTCAGCCCCATTCGTGGCCGCAAATGCCGGGAAGCGATCGATCGAACTTGATCTGAAGTCAGAACAAGGCAAGGAGGCAGTACACCGACTTGCAAAAACCGCAGATGTAATCATCGAGAACTTCCGACCTGGGGTACCCGATAAACTTGGAATTGGCTATGACGCCATGAAAGCCATCAACCCTTCCGTCATCTATTGCTCAATTACAGGTTTCGGAGGTACAGGCACATTAAAGAACTGGGCTGCGTACGACCACATTGTGCAAGCAATGTCAGGCATCATGTGGCTGAATGGCGAACCTGACCAAGGACCACTTAAAGTTGGATTGCCATTTGCTGATACATTCAGTGGCTACGTTGCCGCATTTGCAATCATGACCGCTTTGTTTCAGCGCGAACGGACTGGCCATGGGCAATTTATTGATATCGGTATGCTGGATGCGACCCTCATGCTGCTATCACAGGGAATTGCAACTTATCAAATGAGCGGGGCACCTCCCATACGGACTGGCAATCGCGGTTACCGACTAGTAGCCACATCGGACACTTACCCGACGAAAGACGGATTTCTGAGCATTGGTGCAAATCATCAACATCAGTTCGTGGACATGTGCATTGCCCTTGGCTGGCGTGACATTCTCGAAGACCCACGATTTACTGATCATGCTGCACGTACCAAACACAATGATGAGCTACGCACAGTGCTTGAACATCATTTCTCTGAACAACTCGCTGAAGAATTGGAACAGAAGCTGGCACAGGCGAAAGTACCAGCCGCGAAAGTCCGCACAATTTCTGAAATCATTCAACACCCACACGTCAAGGAACGCGATCTTTTCGTCGAAACGAGCATACCGGGCTTGCCCAAGACAGTGAAGCTGACAGGCTCAGGATTTCGATTCGGCCATGATGTACCACAACGTACTGCCCATGTTCCGACCATCGGCGAGCATACCGAAGAAGTATTGCGTGAAATCGGCATGCTGCCTTAGGCACAAATGCCAGATACTGCCCGGTAGGGAGATCGCTGGCTGAACTTGGCGTTTCCAATCTTGTGCCAGGAAGGCTACATTTGCGCGGTGCCTTGGGTGGAAACTGACCGCCACGACGTGAAGCAAGCCCCTCCCCTATTGTGAGGTGCCCACAAAAAAACGCTGACTAAACTTGTGTAGCTGGCGTGATATCATTTTTCAGGATTAATCCCCACTGTTGATTCAATCCATACCAGCTTCCGAGGAGCTTCTTGACTGTGAATAAAGAACAGAAAGCGCCAGTCAGCAGCAATCTCACCATTCGCCAGCTTGAAGTATTCGCCATGGCGAGTAAATCGCAGACATTCAGCGAGGCGGCAAAACGACTGGGCATATCTCAGCCGTCATTAAGCAACACGATTGCAAAAATTGAAGAGCAACTCGGCTTAAGACTTTTCGACCGAACCACCCGTACCCTAGTAATGACGCCACAGGGTGAACGATTCTCAGTGGTGGCTGACGAGCTGGTCCGTAACTTTCAGGCATCGATCGGCAATATTCACTCAGCAGCCATGGTATCTCGCGGTCGAATGTCGATCGCCGTTATTCCTTCAGTAGCAGCCGCCGTTGGTCCGACCGCTCTGAAATTGTTCTTCGAGACCTATCCAGAGTTTGATGTTTCGCTCAATGACATTAGCGGAGAAAAAGCTCTGGCATGGGTTGCTGATCGGGTCGTGGATTTTGCTATCGTATCCATGCCTATTTCTTCTTCCGAAATCGCTGTCGAAACAGTCTACAAAGACGACTTTCAGATCATCTGCCGCCGTGATAATCCACTTGTTAACAAGCGCAGCATTACCTGGGAAGACATCACTTCCGCATCTGTAATTCTCGCGAGCAGCGGCACTATACGTCGCGACATTGAGAATGAGTGGACCCGTGCAGGTGTAGAAATAAAGCCTCGATTTGAAATCGAGCAGATCATGACAAGTCTGGCGATGGTTTCAGCGGGTCTTGGTATTGCAGTTCTGCCTGGCTTATGTCGGCCTACAATGATGCATCAGGATCTGGTGGCAATTTCTCTTGGAAAATTGCGAATACAGCGCGAGATTGTGATCGCACGCAGATCTGATCGAGTCATGTCTAAACCTGTAGAACATATGCTGAAATGCTTTCGGAAGTCATTTGCCGATTTTGATTCAGCAACTGTCGCGCAAAGGCAATCAGCTAGTAAAAATAAACCACGATAGAGCTGTTATAAAAACCGATGTTGTAATTTTTCATATGCTTACCTAGTGCGAATCACACGTCCGCACTGACGTACATCTCAGACGTACATCTCACGTAAGTCCTCAGTTACCTGACTTGGGCACGTTTCGCTAATTCCAAAGTGACAGAATTAATTATTAGCGCGCCAAGACAGATACATGGCGTTGCAGAAACTCGTCGAGAGCCGCAATAGCAAGTGCAGGCTGTTCAATTCTCACGCTGTGACCCGCATTCTGGATCGTCACGTAAGTAATTTTTGAATTGACAGACTTCATCGCTTGAGCAATCGCTTCGGGCAACAAACCGCGGTCACCGCGAATAAGGAGGGTAGGTGCCTTGATGGCAGAGACCAGTGGCCATTGATCCGCGAATCCAGGCCCTCGAGGTGACTGCCATATACCGATGATGTCGGATCGCTCAACGACACTTGCATCGGGAAGCCGTTTAAACACGCCTTCGAGCTGAAGCTCAGCGCATGTACCACGGCATGTTTTCACAAGCGACTTGTGCGCTTCACTCCACGAAGCATACTTTCGTGCTGACGGCTGCGGTGACGGCAAACCCGCTGGCCTATCCTGCCCAGGATTCAGTGGTGGCTGGCTCCCATCTGACATGTTAATTGGTCCACCATCCTCAAGTACCAGCAAGTTGACTCGAAGCGGATTGCGCGCCGCAAAAGCAATGCCGACTACAGCACCGTACGAATGCCCGTAGACCGACACGCGCGACAAGCCTAACGCGTCTGCCATTTGCTCTATGTCAGCGACAGTACTCTCAAGTGTGTAGTCGCCATCTGGGGCCCAATCACTGAACCCTCGGCCGCGGAGGTCGACAGCATAAACATCAAATCTGTCTCGAATTGTCTCGGCCAAAGTTTGAAAAACAGTAGCATTACCGTCCTTACCGTGAAGCAGAATGATCGCCGGTTTGTCGCTTTCTGGCCAACGAAGAAACCCGAGACGGCGCCCATCGCGCAACTGAACGTCACTTCGCAAAACCTGAACGCCTGAGGGACTAATCGTACTGGTTGATGGCTGAGCTTGCGTCATACGCGGGTAGCCGCTGACGCCCATTGCGATGCACATGAAGAATAAAGTCGCACGTTTCATCATGGCCCTGCCAAGCAAGAACTGCACATGCGGATGAGCATCAATCGCAATTTATGACCAACTGAAATACCCAGTTTCAGCAAATAGCCCACGCGAGCATGCGAGGGCTGTTTACTACTTATCAGACAAGCAGCTAGAAACGAGCGGAGATACCTGCCGAGAATCGCCGACCGAGAACATCATAAGCGACCAAATCAGCCGCTCCTGGCGTCGGTCCGATTGGCGGATCTGCATCAAACAGATTCTGGATACCTGCCTGGAGTTCAATCCTGTCACCGAACTGATAACGTCCCATCAGGTCGTAATAACTCGCGGATTCTACGCCTGGCACGCGTGCAGCTGGTGTTACGACATTGGTAGCGCTTCCTACCGCTCCCGTGTACGTCCATGTCAGCGCCACATTGACGGGATTTGAATCATAACTCAGTGTTGTCTGCGTCTTCCATTTTGGATGAGTGGCAGTGAACGTATCAATCTGGGTGTTTCCAAATGTATTTGCGTAGTTTATGTAAGGACGATTGGCAAGATCCTGTATTTCATACTTTGGCACGTAAGAAACAGCCGTGCTCAAGCCAATTCTTCCCGGGCCATTACCGAGACCGAGGTCGCTCAAGCCGACCTTGTAGTCGAGCAGAATGTCTATTCCGGACGTACGGTAACCGGCCAGATTCAGTGCAGGTTCTGCCGGGAAGCTCAACACACCGTTAGCATCACGACTTAACAAGCTGCAGAAGTAATTGCTCTGCGAATACGACTGATTGGAACCATCGGCATTAAAACAGCGCTGCAAGGATACCGGGGTCGTGATGAATCCGACCGCTCCCTTTACGCTGATGCTGTAGTAATCAACAGACAATGACAGATCCGACAGCAGTGGGGATGCAAAAGACGACGTCAGCACAGTTCCGATTGTCCAAGTATCTGCAATCTCTTCGTTCAGATTTGGATTGCCTTGCTGGGATGTAGTGACTGTAGTGCCAGTAAATCGAAACGTATCGACCAGCCCAGCTGGAACACCTTGATTTATGCAAAGCGTGCGAACCGCTGCAGCATTGGCTCCAGTCCGATAGCTGCTCGTTGAATCGCAGGGGTCACCCTGCCCCGTCGTGGTGGCGCCGATAGCGGTACTGACTGAACGACCACCGCCATACAGTTCACCGACGCTGGGAGCTCTAACCGCGCGCTGATAGCCGCCTCGAAAGCGCATTGGCTCTACAAGCTGCCAATCTGCACTCGCCTTGTATGCAGACACACCACCAACCGAGTTGTAATCCGAGAATCGATACGCAAGATTCAGGCTAAGCGACTTAATGAGGGGCTTGTCACGTAGAATAGGCAAGAGAGCTTCGGCGTACAGCTCTTTCACAGCTTCCTCGCCGCCAGAGTTCTGCACGGGCCTGGAGAAGAACACCTGACTGTAGGTCTGCTGATCATCGCCGCGGTAGGTGAAATCAAGACTTCTGTAACCCAGACCTGTCGCTAAACGCGCTTCACCGGCGGGCAAATCAAATATGCCACCCTCAAAATTCACTTCGGCGCTCTGTTGGCTGAGCGTGGTAGTTTCCTTGAGTGTGCGCGCTATGTATGCGCGACAGGAATCAGATATCGGTGCAAATTCGAATGGCCGAAAGCCGCCGCTACAGGTGCTGACTCCACCATCAGCAGCGTTGAGTAATGTCTGCAGTGCGGTGATATTCACATAGTTGCTTGCATTGAGGTCGTATGTAGTACGACCAGAACTCCCTGACGCATCCCAAGTCCAATCCTTGAAATTCAGGCTGCCGCGAAGCCCCGCCGTCAACTGGCCAACCTGGTAGTCATAATTGAATACCTGGGGTCCGACACGATCGCCAAAGAACGAATAGTTGAAAGAAGCGCCCGGCGTTGGCCGCGAAGCCAGAACAGTTCGCAGGTCAGCCGGCAGAAACGGGTTTGTCACCGGAATAGTGGCCACTGGAGTGGTGCCATTCAGCGTGCCGCGCTGCTGGTTTGTTGCCTGGTAGTTAGTGTAGTTAATCTCAGCATAGGCTGTCGTAGAGTCGGTCAACGAATAATCAAATGTACTGTACGCATTGTAACGACGCAGATCGTTAGATAGCGTACCAGCCTCATGGGGAGTCAGTGCAATGACAAACCCGGTGTTGCCGCGCTGCAAGCCAAATCCATTTGACTCCGTGAGACGCAGATTACGTGCAGGCCCGGTTGCAAACAGCGTCAGATCCGAATTGATTGACAGGGCCTGACCCGGCGTTGGCGCCGCAGAGCCATATGAAGCAAACAATGTCGTTAGTGCAGCCTGTGTTGGCAAGTTGTTGCCACTGGGAGTAAATCGTCCCTGAGGCGGCGCATTGGTATCACCCGTCAAGTCGTAGAATCGACGGGCATCTCTGTAAGCAGGCTTTCGATCAAAAAATGAAAGCGAGACCATAGCCTCACCACGATTGTCGGCAAACTTGCTACCGAGAAGCGCACTGACGGAGGTGCTCTGCCCATCCGATCGCGATGTGCGACCGTACTGTGCGTCAAGTTGCAATCCATCTATGGACTTTTTGGTAATCAGATTTACAACACCCGCAACTGCATCAGACCCGTAGACGGCCGATGCGCCCCCGCTGATAACTTCTACACTGCTGATGATGTTGTTGGGTATGGTGTTCAAGTCAATTGCATGACCAAAAGGATCAGAAGGCTGCAGACGACGACCATTCAACAAGACCAGCGTACGAGCGATACCCAGGCCGCGTAGATTTAGATTGGCGCGCGCGCCGCGAGCCTGCTGATTCGCACCAGCCTGTGTCGCCGTACCGGACGATGCTGCGAATTGGGGCATCGCAGCCAAGGTATTGTCCAGCGTAGCCGGACCTTTTTGAGCGATCAGAGCCTCGCTTATCGTGGCGATTGGGCTTTCGGCAACAAAGTCCTGACGTCGAATACGTGAACCTGTAACAACAATTTCCTCAAGTGCACCGCCAGACGACTCTGCAGCGGCGACTCGGCTAGTTTGTGTAGCTGTTGTCGACTGCGCAGCAGATTGCGCAACAGCAAGCCCTACGTGCGAACAGAGACTGGCATTGAGGGTTACCAGCAACCAAGAGCCCTTCTTCATCGTCATTTTCTCCCCAGACTGTACTTGGCTGGCGAAATACTTTGCGCCCGCCTGAAATAACTTATAGCTATATATATCACACTCTCATAATTAAAAACTAGTCTTGTGGCGATTTAGATTGAAAGCGCTTACCAACCAACTCATTGCCCCGCGCGTACCACGCAGTCGCCCACGTAGAAATTGACACGCCTGCCCAGCGTTTAGGTTAAGCAAAACGCCGGAATGCTCGCCTTGTTCAACTATTGCCACAGCATGTCGTAACAGCCTGGAATCGGCGATCGGCAGTCGCGGCGATCAATGCCCGAGGCCTTACGGTCACGGATAGCTCTGTAGAAACCAGCCGAATAACTGACCAAATCCACGCAAACGAGGCTGCAGGCTGCCCGTCTCGGTGAGGCTCTTGCAGGCGCCTTGTCCGCACTCAACGACGGTGGCGTTTCGGTCTGCCCGAAACCTGATGTCAGCAGTGCCGAACGCGTACCAGAAGCCGTGCAGCTTTCCACCGACTGACTCGATGTACTTTCGCGCAGCCTCGCGGCGATCTTCGGGGTTTTTCATCAATCGCGCCCAGGTCTCGGGGGCGTAGCTGAAGCGTGTCAAATAGAGAGCCATGGCGATCATCCTCCCAACGAGTGTGGTCAGGGTCTTCGCGTCACCTTTAGCATAAGTGGTGCTTTGGAGGTCCACCCCCGCAAATCTCTCTCCTCGGGGTCCGGAAGATGGCCTCCTCCCTGGCTCCCCCAGCGGCACCGGTCGCGCCGCCCCAATGACCAACCCGTCTGTCCGGGTGCGTACGGGCGGGGGCCCTTGAGGGGGTCCTTGGGGGCTTGCCGGGAGGGAGGGGGTGACTTCGAGGGATGGGGGTGTAAGGGTTACCCCTACGCCGTGCGCCCGCCGGGGCGTTACCGGGGGAGGTATCCCGCAGTCGGGAAAGTGGTGGGCCGCCTCGGACTCGAACCGAGAACCAAGAGATTAAGAGTCTCCTGCTCTACCAATTGAGCTAACGGCCCAGCATTGCACTGAGATGGGGTGGACGATGGGACTCGAACCCACGACGGCCGGAATCACAATCCGGGGCTCTACCAACTGAGCTACGTCCACCAAAACGTAGTTTTGTCTGTCTTGCCGGGCGTCGCTGGCGCGCCCGGCAGGACTCGAACCTGCGACCCCCGGCTTAGAAGGCCGGTGCTCTATCCAGCTGAGCTACGGGCGCTCGTTTCGCTACCCTTACAAGACACTGAAAAGTGGTCGGGGCAGCAGGATTTGAACCTGCGACCCTCTGCTCCCAAAGCAGATGCGCTACCAGACTGCGCCATGCCCCGCCAGTTGCCATTCGTGTGAGGAACCGCCCCCGCACGGGACGCGGAATCATACGGATCGACCTGTGATGCGTCAAACGCAATTTGTGCCTGATCACACCGAAAAAACAACTATCTGCGTCGCCATGTCGTGCCTTGCGCACCATCTTCCAGTAATACACCTTGTGCAGAAAGCTCGTCACGTATCCGGTCTGACTCTTTCCAGTCCTTGGATTTGCGGGCCGCAGTGCGTTGATTGATCAATTCATCGATTTGCGCATCAGACAATACCGTGCCTTCGGTCTGGGTCGCCGCTCTGGCCGCTTTGACCGAATAGGCTTCGGGCCCGCGTTTTGGCGCCGCCTTGCGCAGGAAGATATCCGGCAGCTGCTGCGCGACGCCCAGCACCGCCGCCAGCGACACCAGTTCGCCTGCCAGCTGCGCGGCGTGTGGCAACTGCCCGGCCGCCTTGGCCACGTTGATTTCCCTGGCCAGCTGCTGCAACTCGGACAAGGCCAGCGGCGTATTGAAATCGTCATTCATGGCAGCGACGAAGCGGTCACTGGCGGCGCTACGCACCAGTTCATTGGGCAGATCCAGCCCGCGCAATGCCAGATAGATGCGCTCCAGACCGGCATCGGCCTGATCGAGATTGTCCACCGAATAATTGATCGGGCCACGATAGTGACTGGACAACATGAAGAAACGGATCACTTCCGGATCGCGCACCCAACCCAGCACTTCGCGGATGGTGAAGAAATTGCCCAGCGACTTGGACATTTTCTCGTTATCAATGCGCACAAAACCATTGTGCATCCAGTAGTTCACGAACGGCGCATCGCAGGCGCAGCAGGATTGCGCAATCTCGTTTTCATGATGCGGGAACATCAGATCCATGCCGCCGCAATGAATATCAAAATGCGGCCCGAGGAGCTGCGTCGACATCGCTGAACATTCAATGTGCCAGCCGGGGCGGCCCTGACCCCAGGGTGAATCCCAGGCAGGCTCACCGGGTTTGGACGCCTTCCACAGCACGAAATCCAGCGGATCCTGTTTGGCTTCATTCACTTCCACGCGCGCACCGGCACGCAGGTCTTCCAGCTTCCTGCCGGATAATTTGCCGTAGTCGGCGAACTTTGACACTGAGAAATACACATCGCCATTGCCCGGTGCATAGGCATAGCCCTTGCGCACCAGCCGATTCGTCATGGACACAATGGCGGGCACGTATTCCGTGGCGCGGGGTTCATGATCGCCACGCTCCACGCCCAGCGCTGCATAGTCATCCCACATGGCGCGGATGAAGCGCGCGGTCAGCTCGGTAATGGATTCCTTGTTCTCCGCAGCACGCGTGATGATCTTGTCATCAATGTCGGTGATATTGCGTACAAAGGTCACCTGGTAGCCCAGCGAGCGCAGGTATTTTCGCACCGTGTCGAACACGATCAGCATGCGTGCATGACCCAGATGGCAGTAGTCGTATACCGTGATGCCACAGGCGTACATGCGTACCGTGCCGGGCACCAGGGGTTTGAAGGTTTCTTTCTGGCCGCTGAGCGAGTTATGGATCTGCAACATGCTGGGTGAATCTATGGACAAAGGCACAATGAGCTTCAATGGTAACGAAAACCCTGCCCCGGCGCAGAACTTGCTGCACCTTTTCTGGCACACGCTAAACTGACGCGGTGACCACCCTCTTCGTTTCCGACATCCACCTCACCGGGCTGCAACCGGCCATTACCGCGCAATTTGCGGCCTTCCTGCGTGGCGAAGCCCGACAGGCCAGGCAGCTGTACATTCTTGGTGACCTGTTTGAATTCTGGGTGGGCGACGATGACCCTGACCCGACGTACTTGCAGATTCAGTCCGAATTACGCGCCCTGACACAAGCCGGCGTGGCCTGTTACGTCATGCATGGCAATCGCGACTTTCTGCTCGGCAAGACATTCTGCGCCAACACCGGCTGCCAGTTGATTGCGGATGGCACGGTTATCGAGTTGTTCGGACAGCGCATCGTGTTATGCCATGGCGACATCCTGTGCACCGATGATGTTTCCTATCAGCGCCTGCGCCGCATCGTGCGCAACCCGGTCATCCAGACAATATGTTACGCCTTTTGCCTCTCAAGCAGCGTGAACGCCTGGCCAGTCGCATGCGGATGGGCAGTCAGAAACACACGCAACAGGCTGCGGAAAGCATCATGGATGTCAACCAGCAGGCTGTTGCACGCTACCTGCAGGATGCGCAGGTTCGATGGTTGATTCACGGCCATACGCATCGACCCGGCATCCATCAACATACGCTCGGACAGGACACGGGCACACGCTTGGTACTGGGAGACTGGCATGCGCAAGGTAGTGTTTTGCGCTGGTCTGAAACCGGTTATCAGCTGGTCACGTTGCCAAGGCTATAACAGGCAGCCCGGAGTGAAAGCGGAACTGCTCATCCGGAGTGGTCACCAATTCTGACTCCATGCCACGCAATTCTTGTAGCCGTGCCTGCCATTGGTCGGGATAACGCTGCTCGGCCAGGCGCAGATACAGACCGTGATGCCGCTGTTCCGACGCCGCCAGTCCCGCATAAAAACCTTGCAGGGGTTGTGACAAACGCGGCGCCAGTCCGATGAAACGCTCGCAGGAACGCGCTTCGATCAGCGCCCCGCATAACAGCAGATCCAGCAGACGTCCCGGTTCTTCACGACGTACCGCACGCCGCAGTCCTTCTCCATAACGCGCGGGTGACAGGCGGGTAAACGGCACCTTGAGTTCACGCATGAGTCGCTGCACCTGCTCGAAATGCCGCAGTTCCTCGCGTGCCAGACGCGACATGCGTTCAGTCAGATCCATGTCTGCGTGATAAGTGAAGATCAATGACAGCGCAGTAGAAGCCGCTTTTTTCTCGCAATTCGCATGATCGACCAGCAATTCCCGCCAGCGCTCAGCCGCACAGTCAAACCAGGCTTCCGGGGTCGGCAGCAACAGCGTCCCGGCAAATACGGCAGGCAGCATCATGGGTTCAGGTTGCCGCGCTGGCATCCGCCATCAGACGCATCAGGCCGAGTGAAGCAATCAACTCGGGAGCACTCTGGTAGCGATGCTCCGGCTTCTTGGCCATCAGTCGATGCAGCACTGGCTCCAGCCATGCCAGCGGCTTGGGTAATTCGGGCAGCGGTAAATGCCGATGCATGTAGATGACATTCATCGCCGAATCGGAGGTGTAAGGACGCTTGCGTGTAAGCAGCTCATAGAGCATGACACCCAGACTGTACAGATCACTGCGCACATCCACGGCCTCGCCGTGCCCTTGTTCGGGACTCATGTAGTACGGTGTGCCGAAAATGGTGCCGGCCACGGTAATGTCAGCGCTGGCGTGCAGCTGCTTGGCCACACCGAAGTCGATCAGCGCCAGTGAATCATCGGCGCGCAACATGATGTTGCCCGGTTTCAGATCACGGTGCAGCACGCCCACGGCATGCACTACCGACAAGGCACGCGCAATCTGCTCCACATAGGCCAGGGCTTCCCTGACACTGATGGCCTGCTGCATACGACGACGCAAGTCACCTTGTGGAAAATACTCCATGGCGATGAACGCATGGTCATCGGATACGCCGAAGTCATAGATATGCACGAGGTTAGGGTGATTGATGCTCGCCAGCAACTGGTATTCCTGCAGGAAGCGGTCATAACCTTCCGGTGAATCCGCCATATCCGGGTTATGCCCCAGCACCTTCAGCACCACCACCTCACCTTCCTTGATGCTTTCAGCAAGATAGACCTGCGAGGTGCCGCCTGATCCAAGACTCTGGATGTGCCGATGCCCGCGAATCTGCACCTCACCAAACTGACTGCGCTTGTCAGCATCCTGACGCGCGGCAAAACTGGTCAGATCCCGCTTGCGCTGTTCAAGGGCATCGTGCATCGCGCCTGACAGCGCGCGATTGTTGATGCGCTCACGCAGAAAGCAGCTCTTTGCGCCCAGTTGCAACGCCGCTGACTCCTCTTCAGCAGTCACGCAGAAAAACAGGATGGGCGCAAAGCCGTGACGGGAAACCAGATCGCGCAACAATTCAATCCCGGCGCCACTACTGCACGCACCATCGAGCAGAACCAGCTCGTAGCCTGCAGCGACAAAGGCCTCATGAAACACACCGCGCGCAGTTGGAGAATATTGTTTGCAGATCACATCAGCCATGAACGCTTCGACGTGATGTTCGAGCAATCTGACGAACTCGGGCTGATCGCTGACACACAATACCCTGATCGGCATGCATTCTCCCTGAGCAGCTTGTGATCAACCGTTACCGACGCAAACCTAGACGGCGCGGATGGCTTTCAGGTCGCTCTTGCTGCCCTGCCGCCGCTTGGCCTTGGCGGCATCCGAACGCTCGGTGCGCAGACGCGCCAGATACTCCGGTGTGATATCGCCGGTCACGTACTCCCCGGAAAAACACGAGGTGTCGAAACGCTGGATATTGGAATCATGATGCTGACAGGCATGCACCAGATCTTCGAGATCCTGATACAGCAACCAGTCGGCGCCAATCTCGCTCGCCACGTCCGCTTCGCTGCGATTGTGCGCAACCAGCTCACTGGCTGAAGGCATGTCGATGCCATATACATTCGGATAACGCACCGGCGGCGCGGCTGAAGCAAAGTACACCTTGCGTGCGCCCGACTCACGCGCCAGATCGATGATCTGCGCCGAGGTGGTACCGCGCACAATGGAGTCATCCACCAGCAATACATTCTTGCCACGGAATTCCAGATCAATGGGATTGAGCTTGGAGCGCACTGATTTCGCACGCTGCTCCTGACCGGGCATGATGAAGGTGCGACCGATATAGCGATTCTTCACGAAGCCTTCGCGGAACTTGATGCCCAGCAATTGCGCAATCTGCACGGCGGACGTGCGACTGGTATCAGGAATGGGGATGACCACATCGATATCATGATCGGGGTGTACCCGACGCAGTTTTTCAGCCAGCAGTTCGCCCATGCGCAGACGCGCCTTGTGCACCGAGATGTTGTCGATGATCGAGTCAGGCCGGGCGAAGTACACATACTCGAAAATACACGGCGTATGCACCGTGACCGGCACGCACTGGCGTGAATAAAAACGGCCCATTTCGTCAATGAACACCGCTTCACCCGGAGCCACATCACGCAACAGCTTGAAACCTGCCAGATCCAGCGCCACGCTTTCCGAAGCCAGCATGAACTCCGTACCACGACCCGTTTCGCGCTTGCCAATCACCAGCGGACGAATACCGTGTGGATCACGAAACCCGACCAGCCCATGACCGACAATCATGCTCACCACGGCGAAGCCGCCACGACAGCGCCGATACACCGCGCCCAGTGACGCAAAGATATCCGCCGCCGACGCACGCGGCGTACCGATACGTGACAGTTCGCTGGCAAACACATTGAGCAACACTTCGGAATCCGAGGTGGTGTTCAGATGACGGCGGTCTTCACGCATGAGCACTTCCGCGAGTTCATGCGCGTTGGTCAGATTGCCGTTGTGGGCGAGACCAATGCCATAAGGTGAATTCACGTAAAACGGCTGCGCTTCCGCTGAGCTGTCACACCCCGCAGTGGGGTAACGGGTGTGGCCGATGCCGATATTGCCCTTGAGCGCCAGCATATGGCGTTGCTGGAATACGTCGCGAACCAGCCCGGTGCTCTTGCGCATGAACAACTCACCGTCATGACAGGTCATCATGCCGGCGGCATCCTGGCCACGGTGCTGAAGCGCACTGAGCGCGTCGTAAATCAATTGATTGGCAGGGGTATTGCCTACGAAGCCGACGATGCCGCACATATTGGAGCTATTCCTCTGCAACCGGTTCGAGCTGCACCTGTTCACGCGCCTTGACGGCTGAGTCCGCAAACGCCTTGACCCATCCCGCTACTTCGCTGGCAACCGGCATGAAACGCGACGCCCGCCACCAGTCGGTACGATCCAGTTGCACTTGCGTCCCCAGCATCACCGCGATGGAAATCAGCACTACGCCGCGAATCAAACCAAACAGCACGCCCAGCAGGCGATCCAGCATCAGGCTGATGCCCGACTGATGCGCAAAATAACTGGCGATACCGGCAACCAGCCAGCCCAGCACCAGCACGCCCACCAGAATCACCAGACGCGCCGCCCAGGTGCCCAGCGGTGGCTCACTGAGCAGACCGCCCAGATGCGGCTCGACCAGATAAGCGTAGTGCCAGGCCAGCCACAGACCGCCCAGCCAGCTGATCAGGCCGATGGCTTCATTGAGAAAGCCGCGAAAGAAACCCAGGAACAGTGACACCACCAGGACAATCAGGATGGCGTAGTCGATGAAGTTCATGCGAATTCAGACACTCATGTGTTCGATGCGGGGCTGAGACCAGCCAGACTGCGGGAGGCGCGCGGCATTCTAGCAAACTGGCAAGGGGTATCGGCTGTCAGAAATGGCTTTCAGACAAAAACCCCACTCAGACCACAAACCGGGCTGTTGCAGCTCATTCACTGAGATGTCTCAGCCCAGCGGCACGATGGACGCTTCAGGGTAGCTGCCGCGGATTTTTTTCAGCGCGGTTTCTGCCGCAGCGCGCTCGGAGAATCCACCCGTTCTGACCCGATACAACGTTTTGCCACCCGATTTGATGGGCGTAACCGACGCTGACAATCCCAATGATTTGATCCGGGCGGCTATTTGTGTTGCCTTGTCCTGTGCACCAAAGCTGCCCACCTGAACTGCAAATCGTCCCGCGCCTGCAGCTTTGTCCCCAGCCATATCAGGCTTTGCCTGTGCCAACTTGATTGTTTCAGGGGCGACAGCCTTGTTGACTGCGCTGGCGCTGGAGACTGCTGAAGCTGGCACGCTTGTGGGTTCCGTTTTATCGGGCTGCTCATCGGCCCGTTCATCGGTAAGGGGGGCCGTGATTTCATCCCGGGGTTCTGCGGCTGGCGACTCAATCTTGGCCACCTCATCCGAACCCGCTACCGAGCTGGCCTGCAGATCAATCTCGTAAGTCTTGAGCTGGCCAGGCGCAAGCGCGTCCTGCGGTAGCGCAGCTTCATGCGATGGTGCTCCGGAAAACATTGCCGGCACCATAATCACCGCGATGACAAACAGCACCGCAGCACCAATCAAACGTTCTTGAAGTTGTCGTTCCACAGCGGTGAAGTATACCGACGCGAACCCGCAATGAGCGTCTACTATTCAAACGAACAATGTCGGTCTCGAGGACAGGAAGAATAAGCCCGCCTGTTCTGCCGGAATATGGATGGAAATTGCGGCGTGCTCTCTGAAGGGGCGATGGCTGCGGAGCTGCACCACCCCTCCGAGCTGAACCTCAGCTAGCGCATGACCGCCGCCAAACTGATTCCTTTCGGCGTCAGTCCCGCCAACTTCGCCGGGTCTGCCACGACGGTAGACAGGTGGCGCACTGTGGCTGAGTTGGTCGCCGTGCAGCGGGCGCTGGCCAACAATGTATTGTCGTGCGCTGATCTGGCCTCCATCGTGACGACCAGCAACACAGAATTGTTTCTGGCTGACAAGACCGGACGCTCGCCGGACTGAATGGTGTTGCGTACCCGTGCCATGCTGCCGGGTAAAACCTTGGCAAGGAAGGCGTTGAAACAGGCGTTGGTGGCCTGATCGTCGAGGCTGACCGGCTGCGCAGTCGGCGCAGTCGCATTAATGACAACAGCATCGTCAGAGGCGACAGCAACGCCCTGGATGCCGGGCAGAGTGCCAAGCATGACTATCGTTCCAAGGATGAGGAACTTGCTTGATCCGACGATGTTACTGGTGCGATTGAGGAGGTGGGTGTTCATGTTGATTCTCCGTTTGCAGTGGCCTGTGTACTGATCGCCGTGTGGCGCTTGTTGGTGCCGGGCGGTGGCTGTACTCTGGCCGGAACAGACTGAATCGGCTTTGGCACGCGTTGAAGCGTTCTGAAATGTTCTGAAAAAAGGGCGGCGTGTGCTGAAAACGTTCTAAAAATGTTCTGCAAAGGGTGGTGGCTGTGGGTCAGGAATCGATACGGAGGTACGAGTTCAACGGGTTCTGGATCGACGTCGCGGGTCGCCGGCTGCGCTCCCCGGACGGAATCGCAATTGACCTGCCCGCCCGCGCCTTCGACGTACTGCTCTATCTCATCGATCATCGCGGCGAGGACATCAGCAAGGAACGGCTGATGAGTGCCGCCTGGCCGAATACCGTCGTCGAAGAAAATAATCTCAATCAGGCCATCACCGCGTTGCGGCACGCGCTGGCGGATCAGCGCAACCAGCCCCGCTACATCATGACCGTGCCCGGCAGGGGCTATCGCTTTGTTGCGACCGTTACCGAGGTGCTGGAAGCGAACCCCGCCGAATCGCCGCTATCGCCATCTGCGGTGACCTTGACTTCACCGGTGTTCGCAACCGAACAAGCTGCGAGCGGTGTGCCCGTACCAGAGCAGAGCGGGTCGTCGGGCACAGATCGCAGTGAAAACACACCCCAGGCGCGCACGGCTTCCAGGATCCAGAGTGGGACAGGGGCAATCAAGCGTCTCAGGCGTGGGGTCTGGCTCACTCTCGCATTCCTGATAGTCGCCGGCGTGGCGACTTATTCTTACCTTCACCGCCAGCCGGTCTTTACGGACAAGGACACGGTCCTGCTGGTGGATTTCGTCAACACCACGGGTGAGTCGGTTTTTGATGGAGCGACGCTCAAGCAGGGTCTTGCGGTGCAGTTGCAACAGTCGCCCTATCTGACGCTGTTCCCCGACGAGCAAGTGCAGCAGACGCTGCGGCTGATGCAGAAGTCGCCCGATGAAGCAGTGACCCGCGAGGTCGGGCGGGAGATCGCGCTGCGACAGGGATTGAAGGCGGTGATTGCCGGGACGATTGCGAAGTTCGACCGTAACTATTCGCTCACACTTGAAGCGATCAACAGTCAGACGGGCGAAACGATTGCGCTGACACTGGTCGAAACCGAAGGCAAAGATCAGGTTCTCAAGGCGCTGTCGCAGGCGGCGACGCAGTTGCGCGAGAAGCTGGGCGAGTCGCTCAGCTTGATCCGGCGGTTTGACAAGCCGCTGGAGCAGGTCATGACTTCAAAGCTGGAGGCGTTTCAGGCATACGCAGCAGGCTTTGAGCTGTCATCAGGAGGCGCCGGATGGAATGAAGCAATTCCGTTTTATGAACGTGCCGTCGAGATTGATCCCGACTTCGCCGCGGCTTATCACATGCTGGCTCTAATGCACGACTGGGCTCGCCGGCCAAGATTGGCTGCTGTGTATGCGCAGAAGGCCTATGCGCTGAAGGATCGACTGGGTGAAATTGAGCAGCTCCCCATCACGAGTCGTTATCACCGGCTGGTCACCGGAGACATGAACAAATTTATCGAAACGCTGAAGCTGCAAAAGCGGCTATTCCCGCGCGAGAGGGGCGGGTCGATGGGCCTGGCCCAGGCCTACCTCCTCATCGGGCGATACGACCAGGCCCTGGCGGAGGCCCGCGAGGCTATTCGACTCCATCCAGATTATTTGGGTGGACACTCCCTCCAGGAACAAACGCTGCTGCGCCTCAATCGTTTCGCGGAAGCCAAAGCTGCATTCGCACAAGCGTTTCAGCAGAATCCTGTGGAACGCGGTTTCAACACCGTCCTGTATCAGATCGCCTTTATCCAGGGCGACAGTGCCGGCATGCAGCAGCAGGTTGATAAGATTGATCGGCAACTGGCTGAGTACAGCTTGCTCGAATCGCGACTCGCGGCCTTTGGTGGGCAGTGGCGCAAGGCGCAGGAGCTGTCGCGCCGCGCGATTGACCTGGCCGCGCGCAGCGACACAGAAGAAGTCACCGCACAAAATTTGACCGAAGCAAGCGCTGTTTGCGCGCTGTTTGGCGATTGCCCGCTGGCCAGAGCACAGGCAACCAATGGGCTGGATCTCGAACGCGGTCGTGCTTCACTCCCGCTCGCCGCGTTCGCGCTGGCGATGTGCGGCGAGACCGAGCAGGTGAAGTCACTGATGAATGAGCTCGCTGAAGGTTACCCCTCGGACACCTTGATCAACGAGCTCCAGTTGCCGTTGATCCGTGCGGTGATGGAATTACAACGCGGCAAGGCAGCGGAGGCCATTGAGCAACTGCAAACCGCCGCTCGCTTTGAAGCAGCCGCTGCGTTCTGGCCGCAGTACATACGCGGTCAGGCTTTTCTGAAACTCAATAGAGGCGCGGAAGCCGCAGCAGAGTTCCAGAAAATTCTCGACCATCGCGGCGAGGCTCCGCTGTCAGTCTTGTATCCACTTGCGCATCTTGGCGTAGCGCGCGCGGCCGCGATGGTGGACGACAAGGCGAAAAGCCAGAAAGCCTACGAAGATTTCCTCGCGGCATGGAAGGATGCCGATTCTGATTTGCCGCCGTTGCTTGAGGCCAAGGCAGAGTATGCGAAGCGATGATCGCCGGGGACTAATTTGCTTAACTGACAAATAAATCTGTCCTGATGTTCCGCTGATGTTTTGTCTACCGGCTTTTCAAGCCCGCCCCATAAGCGAACAGGCGGTTTCAATATCGTCGGGCAATGCCGATCCTGCTTTTCCAATACTTTTGAGCGTTGGCATCGATGCTGACTGACCATTTTCAGCGTTGGCGCGAGCGCATTCGTTATGCAGCACGGCACTACTGCCCTGTCGATGTCTTCAGCCATTTCAGCGCAGGCCCAACAGTGAGGAACGAACCGCATACCACAATGCGTGCAACGCCCTGTTGACGCGCCGCCGCTGCCTGTTCGCAAGCCTGTGTTACGGTACCTGCTGCTTGATACACCGACACGCCCGCAGTGCGCAAGCGATCCACCAGCACGACAACGGGCAAGGCGCGCGCAACCGGCAAACTCACCGGCAACCAGTGATCCACTTGATCACTTAACGCCGCCAGCATGCCAGCCACATCCTTGTCGGCCATCACGCCCAGAATGGCCACGGTGGGCATTCGGGGCAAGGCGGCAAGATGCCCTGCCAGCACCTGTGCGGATAGGGCGTTATGCGCTACATCCAGAATCCATTGCATGCCCTGCGCATCCACATGCAGTTGAAATCGGCCAGGCAGACGCACGCTGACAAGTCCCGAATCGATGGCGACACGCGCAACGGGCAAGCGGGCCTTTAAACACTGCACAATCGCGAGCGCACTGCTGGCGTTGTCCAGTTGTACTTCACCGGCAATGCCGGGTAACGGCAGCTCATCGAACCGTATGTCCTGCATCCACCAATGCCAGTGCGATGCCTGCCGGCTATGACCAAAGTCACGTCCCGCACGTAACAGCGGCGCACCGATGGCCAGCGCGATATCTTCAATCGCCCTGGGCATGGCCTCGGCGCCGAACAGCGCTGGTTTGCCATGTCGATAAATTCCTGCCTTCTCGCGTGCAATGCTGTCCAGATCAGTACCTAGCCACTCGGTGTGATCCAGGCCAATGGAAGTCACCAGCGCCACATCGGCATCGACGACATTGACTGCATCCAGACGACCACCCATGCCCACTTCCAGAATCCACACATCCAGTGCGGCAGTGGCAAACACCAGCAGCGCCGCGAGGGTGTTGAACTCGAAATAGGTCAATGAAATATCGCCGCGCGCAGCGTCAATACGTGCGAACACGACGCACAGCTCGACGTCGGAAATTTCCCGACCGGCAATGTGAATGCGTTCGTTGTAACGATGCAGATGCGGCGAAGTGAAGACGCCGGCACGATAGCCGGCGCTGCGGTAGATACTTTCCAGCAACGCCACACAGGAACCCTTGCCCTTGGTTCCGGCAACGGTGATGACTGGACAGCGCGGTGGTTGCCAGTGAAGGCGTTGCAACACCGCACACACGCGATCCAGACCCAGATCAATGGCAGTGGGATGCAAGGACTCCTGCCAGTTCAACCAGTCAGTCAGGCGCTCAAAACGCATTGGATTCCCTGCAACTTGCCCTGAAACAAACAGGCCGGTCTGTGACCGGCCTTGATCGCGGTGAGTGTTACGCTGACTCAGCCTGCGACAGCGCCGGCAGCCGTCAGATCCGGCGCTGACTTGCCCAGCAGGGCAGACAGCAGCTGCACCACCCGCTCGCGCAGGTCACGGCGATCCACAATCATGTCTACTGCGCCGTGATCAAGCAGGAACTCACTGCGTTGAAATCCTTCCGGCAGTGTTTCACGCACGGTTTGCTGAATCACTCGTTGCCCGGCAAACCCGATCAGCGCGCGAGGTTCAGCCATGTTCACATCACCCAGCATGGCCAGACTGGCAGAGACGCCACCCATGGTGGGATCACACAACACCGAAATGAACGGCAGACGCGCCTGACTCAGTTTGGCCAGCGCCGCACTGGTCTTGGCCATCTGCATCAGCGAAAACATGGCTTCCTGCATGCGTGCGCCGCCGCTGGCGGAAAAACACACCAGGGGCTGTCGATGTTCCAGACAGTAATCCACTGCACGCACAAAACGTTCGCCCACTACCGAACCCATCGAACCGCCGAGAAATTCAAACTCGAAAGCGCAGGCCACCAGTTCCAGATTCAGCACCTTGCCGGCTATGACAATCAGTGCGTCCGCTTCCTCGGTATTCTTCTGCGCCAGACTCAGGCGATCCTTGTACTTCTTGGTATCGCGAAACTTCATCGGATCTTCGGGCGTGACATTCTCCGCCAGCTCGGCACCCGTACCTTCATCAAAGAAGGTTTCCAGCCGGTCACGCGCACCGATACGCATGTGGTGACTGCATTTCGGGCATACGTGCAGATTGCGCTCCAGTTCGGCCCGGTACAGCACCGCGTCGCAGGCCGCACACTTCATCCACAATCCCTCAGGCACCGAGCGCGTACGCCGTTCGGTCTTGATGCGGGAAGGCATGATCTTGGCAAACCAGGTCATGGGGTCAGCTCGTTATAGGGTCTTTAGTGGCGCGGATGATTACCGCTTGCGCCCTTGGGGGCAAGCCTTGCTTTTCAGACGACAGGTGTGGCAGTGGCATTCATCAGCCATGGATCAATGAGACTGGCTCAACGAGACTGGGTCAGCGAGCATGGGACCGGGAGGCCAGGCTGAACAATGCGGTGCGGTGGGCAGGCTGAACATCTCCGGATACCGCACGCCAAACAGGTACAGGCCTGATGCAACAGCGGTTACCCCGCCTGCCGCCCTGTCCCGCGCCTGCAACACTTCGCCCGGCCAGGTTACAGCTTGCAGGCCACGTCCTACGGCGATCAGGACACCGGCTATATTGCGTACCATGTGATGCAGGAACGCATTGGCAGTGACATCAATCACCACGTACTCGTGGATTCGGGTCACCTGGATGCTGTGCAGATTACGCATCGGCGTCGGCGATTGGCACTCCGCTGCGCGAAACGAACTGAAGTCATGCTGGCCAACCAGCGACTGCGCTGCGGCATGCATGCGCGCAGCATCCAGTTGCTCACGCATCCAGCACACCCGTTCGCGCAACAAGGCGGGGCGGGGCGCGCGATTCAGGATGACATAGCGATAACTGCGCGACAGCGCTGCAAAACGCGCATGAAATTCGTCACTGACTTCGCGCGCCCATAACACACTGACCTGCGCAGGCAGATTGGCGCTGGCGCCTCTCACCCAGCCACGTTCGGATCGCGATGCAGAAGTATCGAAGTGCACCACCTGGGTAGTGGCATGCACACCGGCGTCGGTACGACCGGCAGCGGTCACCGCTATGGGTTCATTGGCAACGAACGACAGCGCCGACTCAACCGCCGACTGGATGCCTGATGCATCGGTCTGTGCCTGCCAGCCGGCGAAAGCACTCCCGTCATATTCCAGGCCTAGAGCAATGCGTGGCATGAGTCGTCGATCAGATAAAAAGGCGTCAGCTTGAAAACAAGCGAGGGAGCGCGGTGGCACCGGCTCCCTCGTTTACGAACGATCTGCAATGAACTAGCCGATGGATGACAGCAGGCGCTGTGCTTCCTGTTTCTGGCCAGGATTACCCTCATCAAGCACTTCTTGAAGGATGCTGCGCGCACCATCGGGATCACCCATGTCCATATAAGCACGGGCCAGATCCAGCTTGGTGCCCACCTCGCTCATCGTCGCCGGCTCGATGCCACTCATATCGAGTTCAGCATTGATGACTTCGGTGCGCTGAGTCTCGGCGCGTGACATCGCGCCCTGACCGCCAAACACCTGATCCGAGAAATCATCTGAATCAGCACCACGACCCGTCTGTTTGACGGTGTCACCCAGGCTGTTGATGCCTTTGGGATCGGCCAGCCGATCAAGATCCATATCCAGGTCAGAAGGCGCATGGAAAATGCCGGTGTGACCGGAATCCAGACGCACCTGCTCAACCGTATCACCCACACCCGCACCCAGCTGGTCGAAATCAACATCGATCTTCTGTGTTGAACGGAAGGTACCGGTCCCATCCAGATCCACATCCACGGCATCCTGGGTGTCGTCCAGATCAATTTCTTCGACCGTAATGGTGTCGCCGATCTTGATCTCAGGCTCGCCGAGGTCATCCATATGTGGCGCAAGCAGGGTCTTGGTTTCAGACGCGCCGTCATCAAACCGTTCGGCAAGCCGCGTCAGTTCGTCATCGCCAATCTGGTGTGAGTCAATGCCTTCAGCGCCATCTTCATCGAGCGCATCAACGTCCAGACCTATTTCATCCAGCGCCAACTCGGCAGTGCGATCCGCACTGGAAATATCTTCATCAAAGCGCGTGGTATCCAGCTTTTCGCGGATGGTGACTGCGCCGCGATCCGGCAACGAGGAAGATTCGATGGTCGGCGTTTCCTGCGTGCGCGCATTGCCTTCCATTTCACGAGTCGGATCATTGTCAACGCCGCGCTGCGGCTCATCGAGCAGGAAGTCCAGGCCGGCATCATCGTTCTTGCGCTGCTCGATGGTCGGATCCAGCTGGAAATCAATGTCCCCATCCGATTTTGGCCGATCACCTTCGGGCGCATCGTACAAATCGATATCAACGCGATGCTCACCGCCCTCGAGGTTCACATCGATGCTGTCTGCCGAGCGCGAACCGGCGATATCACCCGCAAACAAAGCTTCATCAGGGCAAATCTGCTTGCCCATGATCAGCACCTTGTCCCATTCACCAGGCGCAGCGGCATCCTGCGTGTCGTGTAGCTGCTGCGCTATGTCCAGGAAGGAATCCTTGTTACCCCAGACGAAGAATATCTCCGCCAGCTTCACCTTCAGATCGCGTCGCTGCGGCTCACGTTCGATAGCCAGATTGACGATGTCAGAGGCCTGATCGTACAGACCGTAAGCCATGTGGAAATCTGCTTCCGCCAGCGCATCCTGCTGATCAACATGAATCGCCGTTTCACTGCTGAGTGTGTCTTCCGAAAGCGTTTTCTTCGCGGTCACAGGCGCCGCTGCTGCATAGACGGGCTGATCGTCCAGAGCCTCGTGCTCACCGGTGGATTCCACAACCGATACGGCCGCAGCCGCAGCTGGTGCAGCGCTGCTGGCGCGTCGGGCGATATGCGCCTCGAAATCCCGTGCGGTATAAGTCTCCGCCGCATCTTCAACCAGCGACGACTGGCGACGACGGAACCACAACAACAGCGCGACAATCAGCAACAGCGCACCACCGATCAACCACAAACCGTATTGTGACAAGCGGCTGAGCAAGCCGGGCTGCGGCGCAGCCGGTGTCTCGGGCTTGACCTCAGTTGCTGGTTCGGCTTGCGCAGGCACGCTGGCGGGCTCGCTTGCTGCAGCGGATGAACTTTCCGCAGACTCAACTGGCGCCGCAGATTCGGACGAGGCAGCCGCAGCCATTCCAGACTGACCCGCACCCAGACTTTGCTGCATCTGCGCCAGTTCAGCATTCTTCAGATCCAGCAGTCGGCGCGCTTCCGCCAGCTCTGCTTCCAGGGCGCGAATACGTTCCGCTGAAGCGGCGTTGCCACCACCCGCTTGCCCGGTAGTCGTACCACCCTGTTCGGCGGGCACCAGGCGTAACCGCTCGGATGCGGCGGTAGAACCGGCTGCATTGGCCGCTGCATTGCGCCACAAGCCATTCTGACGGCTGATTTCTGCGGACGCTTCGGCACTGGATACGGCAGCAATATCCGCTGCCGCCGGAATACGCAGCACGCTACCTGCGCGCAGTACATTCATGTTGCCAACGAAAGCCGGCTGATTGGCGCGGTAAATCGCCAGCATGGTCTGTCGTGTAGTGGCATTGCCCTGGGTGATCGTGTTGGCGATCTTTGACAGGGAGTCGCCATTTCTGACTGTGTAGGACTCACCCGCACCGACTGGCGCTGCCGCCGCAACGCTTGGACGAGAGGCAGGAACAGGCGCTGGAACCGGTGCCTGACGCACGATGGCGCCAGCCGATTCAGCACCTGCACGCGGCGTCTGCACCGGCTGCGCAGCCACGGCGGCGGGCCCCATCACGGGTGGATCCAGCAAGACGGTGTATTCACGCAATACCCGGCCACCAGTCCAGCTGACTTCAACCAGCAGATTCAGGAAGGGTTCGCTGACGGCACTGGTGGAGCGAACCTTGATGACGGGTTGCCCCGAACTGGCATCCGCAACCTGCAGGGAAAAACTCGAGAGGAAATTGGGACGATCCAGGCCATAACGTCGAAAGGTTTCTTCGCTGGCCAGGGCAACCTTCAGGCTGCTGAGCTCGTCAGAGGTAGCGCTTACCAGCGCAATGTCCGCATCGAACGGCTGGTTCAGAGCCGAATTCAGGCGGATTTCACCCAGCCCCAACGCGTAAAGCGTGGCAGGAGACAGCAGTGCGCTCGCAACAAGGAAGCGCAAGGCATTCTTATTCATCAGATCTCCCAACATCATGGTCGCGAATCCATAGTCATCGTGCCTGTCAGGTCTGCTGGTGCGCAGCTCCGGCTGGAAACTGCACTGCTGACCTGTCAACTACGCAGTCAACTTGACTTAACGCAGGAGACTATAGCCTACAAGTAAATTTTCACCAAGATTTCAACCATCTGGATGCAGCTCAATACCGCATCCTGACCCACATCCATCAAGTACTGACAGCCATTCGCCAGCATAAGTACCACACCGGGAGGATGTGACAATAATCCCCATACAGATTCAACGCTGATTTTGCGACGCGCTTCCCGCCTGCCGCCCCGATATCAAGGGTTTCAGGCTTCCAGCAGGATGCGCAACATACGGCGCAGCGGTTCTGCTGCGCCCCATAACAACTGGTCGCCAATGGTGAACGCACCCACATACTCTGGTCCCATGGCCAGCTTGCGAATACGCCCCACCGGAATATTCATGGTACCGGTGACGGCCACGGGCGTCAGATCACGAATCGAGGCTTCGCGGGTATTCGGCACCACCTTCGCCCAAGGATTGTCAGCCGCAATCATGGCTTCAATATCCGCCACCGGCACATCCTGCTTCAGCTTGAAGGTCAGCGCCTGCGAGTGGCAGCGCATGGCGCCGACACGTATGCAGAATCCATCGACTGGCACGGCTGCGGTACCAAAACTTTCACCCTGACCGAGAATCTTGTTGGTCTCGGCCATGCCCTTCCATTCTTCCTTCGATTGACCATTACCCAGATCCTTATCAATCCAGGGAATCAGCGAACCACCCAGTGGTACACCGAAGTTGGCCGTTTCCTGCGCCGACAGACTGCGCTGCCGGGCAATCACTTTGCGATCGATCTCGAGAATGGCGCTCTTCGGGTCATCCAGCAACGCCTTCACTTCGGCATTCAGCGTGCCGTACTGCGTCAGCAGTTCGCGCATGTGCTGTGCGCCGCCACCGGAGGCGGCCTGATACGTCTGGGTACTCATCCACTCCACCAGACCCGCCTTGTACAGCGCGCCCACGCCCATCAGCATGCAGCTCACCGTGCAGTTGCCACCGATCCAGTTTCGGCCACCGTTGGCCAGTGAATTACGGATCACCGGCATGTTCACCGGATCCAGAATGATCACGGCGTCATCCTGCATGCGCAGCGTGGAGGCCGCATCAATCCAGTGACCCTGCCAGCCGGCCGCACGCAGTTTGGGGAATACTGCCGTGGTGTAGTCACCGCCCTGCGCGGTGATGATGATGTCGCAACGCTTCAGCGCATCAATGTTGAACGCATCCTGCAAGCTGGTTTCATTCTTCGCCATTGCCGGTGCTTTGCCACCGGCATTCGACGTCGAGAAAAACACCGGCTCGATCAATGCAAAGTCATTCTCCGCATGCATGCGCTCCATCAACACAGAGCCCACCATGCCGCGCCAACCCACCAGACCCACAAGTGCCATCGCAATAAATCCTGAGCAAAACAGGCTTGCAGTATAAATAAGCTGCTACTGAAAAGCAGAGGCTTATGCGCTGACTATCGCCAGAAATTTACGGCGCCACCTGCACAGCACCGACACTGACACGCAGCAGGGCCGCCTGCTCGGCAGTCATCGCGCCCAGTCCGGAATCCACCGTCGTGGTTTCGCCGGACTTGAGGGTAATACGCAGCGGGCGACGTTGCCCCTGCTGTGCGACTCGTCCGGATACATCCAGCATCACCGGCGTGATCTCGATATTGGTCACCGCCACCCGCGCGCGATTCTGCAAGGCGAAGTACACGCGCCCGGATGCGTCCTGTTGCACAGCGGTGGCAATGTAGTTGCCGGGATTCTGCGTCAGATCCATGCGCTGGTATTCACCCGCCGCCAGTTGGCCATATTCGCTTTGTGAATCGGCCGCTGCCTGAAACATCTGCATGGCGCCTTTTATATCACCGCGTTCCCTGGCAAGACTGCCCAGGTAGTAGGCCGCCGGCGCAGTCGGCAACAGGCTGGCGCTTTTCTTCAGCCATTCCTCGGCCTTGACCTTGTTGCCCAGCTTGAACTGCGCAATACCGCCGCCCAGGTAAGGGCCAAAATAGCTGCCGTCCAGATTGATGGCTTTCTCATACGCCGCTACGGCATCCTTGTGCTGGTTTTGCGTCATGGCAATGTCGCCGAGCAACTGGTTAAAACGCGCTTCGCGCGGCAACATCTGCGCGGCCTCGCCAGCCAGTTTCTTCGCCGTGGTCAGGTCTTTCTTGCTGGCTGCGGCCATCGCCTGATCGTACTTGTCATAGGCCGGCTTCATCTTGCGCAGCTCGGCCATCTTCGCCGTATAGCGCGCAACACCCAGTTCACCACCCGCGCCCAGCTCTGCCACTGCCGCCTGATTCTTTGCGACGCGCTCCTGCGACGGTGGATGTGAAGCAAACAGGCCTTCCAGCCAGTTCTGGTTGCGACCACTGGCTTCGGACAGGCGCACAAAAGTCTGCTGCAAGGTGACTGCGCCACTCAGGTCGTAGCCGGCGCGCTTCATGTACAACATGCCGTAGTGGTCACTTTCAAGTTCCTGTTCACGGCCATACCGGGTCTGCACCAGCTGCGCGCCCAGACCAGCGCCCTGAATGGCGAGATTAGCCAGATTGCCATCCATGTTGCTGGTGGCCAGCCCGATTTGCGCCGCCACCATACCGACCTGCAACAAGGTGCCACGCTCCTGTGCCTTGGCGCCATGTCGTGCTGCCGCGTGTACGATTTCATGACCCAGCACCGCCGCCAGCTCAGCTTCGTTGTTGAGTTCAGTCAGCAGACCGCGATTGACGGCGATCTTGCCGCCGGGTAGCGCCCAGGCATTGGGCACTGAACTGTTCAACACCACAAATTCATACGGCAGCTTGCGATCCGATACCGCCGCCAGTTTCTGGCCCACCTCACTCACGTAAGCCGTCAGATCCGGATCGAGTGAAAAGTCACCGCCTTCGCCCTGTCGCGTGGGCGCATAGTTCTGCTCGCCAATCTGCAGCTCCGACGCTTCGGAAACAAATTGCAGCTCTTTCTTGCCGGTGACCGGATTGACCCCGCAGGCCGTCAGACCCAGACACAGCAGCAGCCAGAAACACCGTGTGTTGATCATTTTCATTGCAGAACCTCGGCTACGGACGGTATTGCCGGTTCAATGTCGCACCCAATCCCCTCAGACAAACAGCAACTCAAATCGGGGTCGCAGCTATTGCACCAGATAACATGCCATCGTCAAATGCAACGCTGCTACCCAACTTTCAAGCTATTCGGCAAGCACAAACGTCACTTTCATGGTGACGCGATATTCAACGACCTTGCCTTTTACGATCACGGCATTCTGATCCTTGATCCACGCACCACTGACATTCTTCAAGGTCTTGTTGGCGCGTTCCACACCCAGCTTGAACGCATCATCAAAGCTCTTCTTTGAGCCCGCAATAATCTCAGTCACTCTTGCAACAGCCATAAAGCCTCCTTTGGCTTGAACAGTTGAATCGAACCCTGAACGTTACCGGGATTTTGTCGGGACGAAGCCTATAACATCTGGCTTACAATACCCACTGGTCTGCAAAGAGGTGCCCCATGTCCAGGGGACTGATGGTTTTCGGACTGATTGTCCTGTTCATGCTCGGCGGCCTGCTGGCTTTCCGATCCAATGCCAGATTGCCGCTGCCCAAGAACCTGCCGCCACCGTTACCGGACGATGGCGATGAAGAAACTCGCGACCCGTAGTCGATGAAACGCAGATCGCATTCGTGGTACAGCGCTGATGCCCGGCACGATGCCAAGTATATTGATGAACTGTATGGCCTGGATCCGGTCATCGAACCGGGCGACGCAGGCCCATCAGGTTCCGGGCTCACCGACTTTGTATCGATAACCTGCCCGTACTGTGGCGAGAGTTACGGTACGCCTCTGGATCTGAGCGCCGGTTCGAGCACTTACATTGAAGACTGCCAGGTGTGCTGTCAGCCGATTGAATTGCGTGTGACAGTGAACGATGAGGGTGAGCTGATGGCGGTGGAGCCGCAGCGGTGTGGATAGAGGCCCATTGCGACTAATTCGTGATCACCGGCGTAGCCGAAACCACATCCGCATTCTGCGCGCGATGGCGCAGGGCATGATCCATCAGCACCAGCGCCAGCATGGCTTCGGCGATGGGCGTGGCGCGCAGGCCGACGCAGGGGTCGTGACGACCGGTGGTGACTACTTCAACCACCTTGCCGTTCAGATCAATGGTGTCGCAGGGCTGGCTGATGCTGGAAGTGGGCTTCAGGGCCATGCTCACCACAATGTCCTGACCGGATGAGATGCCGCCGAGAATGCCGCCGGCATTGTTGGAAGTGAATCCCTGCGGTGTCATGACATCGCGATGCTGGCTGCCCTTCTGTTCGATGCTGGCGAAGCCTGCGCCGATCTCCACGCCTTTTACGGCATTGATGCTCATCATCGCATAGGCAATTTCAGCATCGAGCCGATCAAACACCGGCTCGCCCCAGCCGGGCGGGATGCCAGTGGCCACAACATTCACACGCGCACCGATGGAATCTTCTTCACGGCGAATGTCGGTCATGTACTGCTCGAGCTCGGCAATGCGGGCAGGATCAGCGCAAAAAAATGGATTGTCGTAAGCAAAATCAATTTGCGGCGCATCGAGCCTGATCGGGCCGAGTTGCGCCAGGTAACCACGGATCACCACACCGTAGCGTTGCAGCAGGTACTTGCGGGCAATGGCGCCTGCTGCAACCCGCATGACTGTCTCGCGCGCCGAGGACCGGCCACCACCGCGATAATCGCGAAAGCCATACTTCTGCTGATAGGTGTAGTCGGCATGACCGGGACGGAAACGATCCTTGATCTTTTCGTAGTCACGCGAACGCTGATCGGTGTTCTCGACAATCAGGCCAATGGGGGTGCCGGTGGTCCTGCCCTCGAATACACCCGACATGATGCGCACTTTGTCCGGTTCCTTGCGCTGGCTGGTGAAGCGCGAAGTGCCGCTGCGGCGTCGCTCCACATCGGCCTGGATGTCTTCTTCACTGATTTCCAGTCCCGGCGGACAACCGTCGATGATGCAGCCCAGGCCGGGGCCGTGGCTTTCGCCGAAACTGGTGACGGTAAACAATTTGCCGATGGTGTTGCCGGACATGGATGACTCAAGAACCGTTGTTGATGGTTGACAGACAGTCTAGCAGGCGGCGAATGCTGCGCGATGTTCGGCAAGTTGCGCAGCGGTCAGCACGAACACCCCGCCGCCGCCAGAATCGAACTCCAGCCAGACAAACGGCACGGTGGGATAAGCATCGGCCAGCGCCAGCTCGGAATCCCCCACTTCCACCACCAGCAAACCCTGTGGTTCGAGATGTGCTTCGGCTTCGGCCAGAATGCGGCGCACGATGTCCAGACCATCATCTCCCGCGCGCAGACCCAGTTCGGGCTCGCGCAGATATTCTTCAGGCAGCTCATCCATTTCGGCATGACTGACATAGGGCGGGTTGGACACGATCAGATCGTACCGCTGGCCCGGCAGGCCACTGAACACATCCGACAACACGGCGCGCATACGTTGCTGTACCTGATGGCGTTCGATGTTGATCTGCGTCACCGCCAGCGCGTCTGGTGAAATATCAGCGGCATCCACATTCGCCCCGGGAAAGGCCAGCGCGCAAGCAATGGCGATACAGCCCGAGCCGGTGCCAATGTCCAGCACCCGCCTGACCTGCTGCGGCCGCAGCCACGGCTGAAACTGCGCTTGAATCAACTCGGCAATGGGGGAACGCGGCACCAGCACCCGTTCGTCCACATAAAACTCATGGCCGGCAAACCACATGCGCTGCGTCAGATAGGCAGCCGGCAGGCGTTCGGTGATGCGCCGCTCGACCAGCGTGCGCGCCGTGGCGATGGCGGACTCATCCACCGGCTGCGTGTAGCAATCCGGCGCCTGCTCATGACGCAACCCGGCTGCAAAAAAAACCAGCTCGGCGGCTTCATCAACCGGATTGTCATTGCCATGACCATAACTCAGCGAGGCTTCTTCAAGCTGGCCTGCGAGCTCACCGATCAGTTGTTCTACGGTCAATGTCATTCGTGAAACCCTTGCTGTGGCGCTTGCAGCCCGTCGCCCGTGCCATAATTCGCGTCCATTCCAGACCCGGACTCACCTTCATGTCCAGATCACGCGCACCCATTTTTGCAGGCATCGCCATTCTAGCGATCCTGGTCGGAGCCATGTCGGCTGTCTTCCTGCGTGGCAGCAGCCAGCCCGCAATCAATCTGGCCAATGGTACGGTGCTGCCCAGCGCCCGCCCACTACCGTCATTCCAGCTAGTGAGAAGCGATGGTCAGCCTTATACACAGGCGCAGTTGCAGGGCCGCTGGAGCCTGATGTTTTTCGGCTTCACCAATTGCCCGGATATCTGCCCCACCACGCTGACCCTGATGGCGCAGGTGGAAAAGGTATTGAGTGATTTACCCTCTCCCCCGCAGATCGTGTTTGTCTCGGTTGACCCCAGGCGCGATACGCCCGCACAGGTGAACAACTACATCAGGTTCTTCAGTCCGTCCTTTGTCGGTCTGACCGGCGAGCAGGTGCAGATTGATCAACTCACCAAAGCAATGGGCGTGCCGGTGGCGATTCATGATCTCGGCAATGGCGCTTATTCCGTAGATCATGCGGCGACGTTGTTCCTGCTGGATCCACAGGCGCGTATGACGGCGATATTCTCACCGCCCCATACCGTTGAAACCCTGTCCGATGACCTGCGCATGGTCATCAGCAAATTGAAATCCTGAGCATGACCGGCACACCACCCCCCGCCAGTTTCAGTGACCAGCTGTTTGCCACGCTGCAAACACTGCTACCCAAACAGCTGTTGTCACGGGCCATGTATACGCTGACACGCCAGCGCAATTCCTGGCTGCGCACACAAACCATCAACACCTTTCTGCGCAACTATCGCGTTGATATGAACGAAGCCACGCAGAGCAACCCGCTGGCCTATGAAAGTTTCAATGCCTTCTTTACCCGCGCGCTTAAACCGGGTGTGCGACCGATCGAAGCCGATCCGCTGGCCATGGTCAGTCCGGTGGATGGCACGGTGAGTCAATGCGGATCGATTGACGGCGACCTGCTGATCCAGGCCAAGGGACATCACTACTCGCTGCTGGCCTTGCTGGGCGGCGATGCACAACTGGCGCAGCATTATCGTGGTGGACAGTTCGCCTGCATCTATCTGGCGCCCTACAACTACCACCGCATGCACATGCCACTGGGTGCACAGCTGCAAGACACGATCTATGTGCCCGGTGAACTGTTCAGCGTCAACGCCGCCACCGCACGCGCGGTACCCGGACTGTTTGCCCGTAATGAACGCGTGGTATGTGATTTCAGCGCGGCCAGCGGCCGCTTTGCCATGGTGTTTGTCGGCGCCCTGTTTGTCGGCAGCATCGCCACCGTATGGGCAGGCGAGATCAACCCACCGCCACGCCGGCGTAGCGCCGCACTGCGGATTGCCCAGGGCATCGGTACGCGCCTGAACAAGGGCGACGAAGCCGGCCGCTTCAACATGGGTTCAACCGTGGTGCTGATAACCGAGCCGGACACGGTTAAATGGGACGCAAATCTGCAAGCCGGCGCCACACTGCGTTTGGGTCAACGCATCGGCACTTTGACCCGCAGCGCCACTACCCGCATCAACGAGCAGGTTTGAATCATGAGCGGTGGCAACAGCGAGTGGCGACCCACTGCGCGGCACAGTACCTTGCAGCAGCGGGCGCGCATGTTGCGCGCCGCACGCGACTACTTCGCCGCGACACGTACACTGGAAGTGGAAACACCCACGCTGTCACGCGCCGCTGTCAGTGATGTACATCTGGCCAGCATTGCGGCGCAGGTTTGCGGACAGCCAAGATATCTGCACACGTCACCCGAGTACGCGATGAAGCGTCTGCTGGCCGCAGGCAGTGGCGACATTTACCAGATCGCCAGGGTGTACCGCGATGGTGAAAGTGGCCGTCACCACAATCCCGAATTCACCCTGATCGAGTGGTATCGCACCGGCTTCGATCATCATCAACTGATGGATGATGTGGAAGAATTGCTGGGCTGCCTGATGCCGGCGCGTTGCGTGGATCGTGGTGAGCGTCTGACCTACCAGGAAGCCGTGCAATTACATGCACACGTGGATGCCCTGAATGATCCGGACTCCATGCTGCTGGCCAGCCTGCAACAAGCCGGCATCGACGTGCCAGTTGAGCTTGCCCAGGATCGCGATGGCCTGCTGGATCTGATCATGGCCGTGCTGGTTGGCCCGAAACTGGGACAACAACGGCTGACGTTCGTGTATGACTATCCCGCCTCGCAGGCGGCACTGGCGCAGATTCGCGGCCCGGTGGCTTCACGCTTCGAGCTGTACCTGGATGGCATTGAGCTCGCCAATGGCTTTCACGAACTGGCCAATGCCGATGAACAGCGCGCCCGCTTTGAACGCGACCTGCAACAGCGCCAGCAACATGGACTGCCATCTGCGCCAATCGATGAAAATTTCCTGTCGGCATTGCAGCATGGCCTGCCAGCCTGCGCCGGCGTGGCGCTGGGCTTTGATCGCGTGGTGATGTGCGCCGTGGGCGCTGATCACATCAATGCGGTGCTGGCCTTTCCGCATGCGCTCGCCTGATGCCAGCAAGCTATTAACCCGGCGGACAACCTTATCCGACGTAGGGGCGGCTCGTGAGCCGCCCTTCCTGGGTTCAAAGACGCAAGAGGGCGGCTCACGAGCCGCCCCTACACAAGAACTTGCAGCGCCATGCCAGACCTTGTTGTCCGCCGGGTTAATATTTTCGAAAAACAAAGTACACCGCGCCCAGCATGCACAACGCCGCCCATAGATAGTCGAGTTTGAGCGGCTGCTTCATGTAGAGCAGCACGAACGGCACAAACACGCTGAGCGTGATGACTTCCTGCAGGATCTTCAGCTGCGGCAGGGTCATCGCCGTATAACCAATGCGGTTGGCCGGCACCTGCAACAGATACTCAAACAGCGCGATCCCCCAGCTGACCAGCGCTGCAACATACCAGGGCTTCGCCGCCATATTCTTCAAGTGCGCATACCAAGCGAAGGTCATGAACACATTGGACAAGGTCAGCAGGATGACAGTGCGCAACAGCACGGACATTGCTCAGCACTCCACACCCAGTTCCCGTAACGACTGAATGGTCTTCTGTGGCGACTCATGCTGTATGGCATGCCAGCCGCGCAACTCCGCTGCCATGACATTGGGCTCCAGATCGTCGATGAACACCGTGCGCTCCGGATCCAGCTCGAAACGTTCTTCAGCCAGCCGGTAGATTTCCGCATGCGGCTTCATGACGCCGGCCTGAAACGAAGGCAGCGCATCATCCACCAGCCGGCGCAGATCATATTTTGAATTCAGATGCGCCCAGTGCAGGTCACCGACATTGCTGAGCAGATGTACGCGATAACGGTCGCCCAACCGTCGCGCCAGATCAAACATGGCCTCCACCGGCTGAAACATGTCCAGCCAGCCGCGCTTGATCTGCATTCGATCCACGCCGGGCGTCAGACCATGCAGACGGTCAATCAATGCCCCGCCACTGAACTCGCCGCGCTCGTGCGCCTCCAGGTCAATCGCCGCAACGACTTCCTTCATGCTGTACTGCTGCTCATTCTTCGCGAGACAGCCCAGCAAAGGCTGATAATTCAGTTCCACCAGCACCCAGCCCACATCAAGAATGACGGTATCAATTGTTGTTTTCATTGAATTCCACAAATAACAAATATCAGGTAAAAATTACGTTAATGCCAGACAGCATACACACCAAAGCCCACCACGTAAGCAAGCGCGACATGCCAGCCGTCGCGCAGCCACACCATGACGCTGCGTGACTGGGGAAACTGATTGCACAGCGCCACGCCTGCCGATGAACCGAACCACATCATCGAACCACCAAAGCCCACCGCGTACGCGAGCAAGCCCCAGTCATAGCCGCCCTGCTCCAGCGCCAGCTTGGTCAGCGGAATGTTGTCGAACACCGCTGATACCCAGCCCAGCAGAAAGGTACTGAGCAGGCTGGCTTCCGGCAACTTGTCTACCGGCATCAGTGAAGCCATGAACACCAGCGCCAGCAGGAATAACGCGCCACTGGCCGCACTGGGCAACACCGACCAGTCCGGCGCACGCAGCGGTGACAGCAACAGCAACGTCGCCCACACCGCCGTACCTATCCATGGCCAATACTCGGCCAGTTCGGGTCGCCAGCCATTGATTGCGACATTGCTGGCGATGGCAGCCAGCAGAATGGCTGACACAATGCCGAGACTGACGAAATCCAGCTTCAGATCAGCCGGCGCATCACGACTGATGGCGGCAAAACGATGTTGCTGGCGTGCGGCAATGATCGCGAAGGTCAGCAACGCCACTGTCGCAGGCACATAGGCATGCAGCACTTCTGTCGGGCCGATACCGCTTAGCCACATCATGGTAGTTGTGGTATCGCCCACCACGCTGCCCGCACCACCCGCATTGGCCGCCGCCACCAGCGCCGCGACATAGCCTGGATGCACCCGCTGGCGAAACACTGCACTGGCTACCGTGCCACCGATCAACGCTGCGGCAATGTTGTCCAGAAACGCCGACAGCACGAACACCATCACCAGCAAGTACAAACCACCGGTCCAGTCATCCGGCAACCAGGCCGGTAGCAACTGCGGCACACGACTGGCTTCAAAGTGGCGCGTCAGCAACGAGAATCCGGTCAGCAGCGCAAACAGATTGGCCAGCAATACCCATTCGTGACGGAGATGCAGAGACAGCCCGGTCAGACCCGTGCCTTCAGCAAAGCCGACCATGACCAGCTTGTAGATCAGCAGCAACATCAGCCCTGACAGCGCCACCCGCAGCGAATGCCGATGCCAGATGGCAATACCCACCAGCGTGGCCGCAAACAACAGAAATTCAAGGGGTAATTCAGGCATCACGCGGGTCTATCAACCGTTACCGTACCGGGCGGGCAGTTTGCTCAAGTCGCAACACGAAATCAAAGTCATCCACATCAAATACTCTGCTTGCGCCGGCTAGAATGAGGCCATGCACCAGTTGATCCCGACATTCTGCCTGAATCTGTTTCTGGCCATCACACTGACGACCAGCATCAGCCACGCACAGGAAGTCAGCCGCAACCCCATCAATGAGATGTTGCAGAACCAGCGACATCCCTATTTGCAGCAAGGCGACCTGAACGCCGAACAGGCAACGCTGCAAACGCTTTATCAATCGCGCAACTTTGAACCGCTGTGGTTCAGCCAGAACCAGCCAACGCGCCAGACCCTGACGTTGCTCGGCGTGCTGCGCGATGCCGCCAGTTATGGTTTGCACGCCACCGACTACGAGGGCATCCCGCTTACGTACCGGCTCACGTCGCTCAGCGGCATGGATGCGACGCAATCTGCCGAGGCGCGCGCACAGCTGGATCTGGGCCTGAGCATCGCGGCGCTGCGCTTCATTCGTCACCTGCACTATGGACGTATTGACCCACGCAAGGCGGGGTTCAATCTCGGCGCTTCCCGCCACAACGAACTGGATGGCGTCGCAGCCCTGAACACATTGGCGAAAGCGGATGACATGAGTGCTGGCAGTAACCCGGCTGGAACCGCAGTTTGGGCACTATCAATTGTTGAAAGTCTGCGCTGGCGCGCTATCGACTGCTGGCAGTGGATCCGGAACTGACCCAGCTGCCCGCTTTGACCGGACGCTCGATCAAACCCGGTGAAAGATACGCCGGTGTACCAGCGTTGCGTCGTCTGCTGATTGCGGAACAGGACATGACGGCCAGCGATACGCTGCCTGACAGTGACACGCTGGATACGGCGGTAGTTGCGGCCTTGAAGCAATACCAGACCCGGCATGGACTACAGGCCGATGGCGCGCTGGGCAAGCAGACCTTTGCGACCCTGACTACACCCTTTGCAAAACGGGTACAGCAAATTGAACTCACACTGGAACGCTGGCGCTGGTTACCGCCACTGCAATCACCCATGATCGTAGTGAACATACCGCAGTTCAAACTGTTTGCCTTCAAAGCGAACGATGATCGCGAAGCCAGTCTGTTGCAAATGAATGTAATCGTCGGTCAGGCCTTTCCCCATACGCAGACGCCGATATTTTTGTCTGACATGAAGTATGTGGTGTTCCGTCCTTACTGGGATGTACCACGCGACATCCTCAGACGCGAGCTGCTGGCCAGCATTCAAAAAGATCCGGGGTATTTAGCTCGCAATGATATGGAGCTGGTGCGCGGTCAGGGCGACAACTCACCCGTGATGCCCGCCACTGTAGAAAACATTGCGCAACTGGCCAGTGGCGCGCTGCGTGTCCGGCAACGCCCCGGCGATCGCAATGCACTGGGCGAAGTGAAGTTCATGTTCCCCAATGCCTACAACGTGTATCTGCATTCCACGCCGGCCAAACAGCTGTTTGCGCAATCACGCCGCGCCTTCAGTCATGGCTGCATCCGCGTCAGCGATCCGGTGGCGCTGGCGGAATACGTGCTGCGCAATGCCAACAGTGAATGGAGCACCGATCAGATCAAGGCTTCGATGACCGGCGAGCCCAATCAGCGCGTGAATCTGCAACAGAGCATTCCGGTATTGATCGTGTACGGCACTGTCATGCCACTGGAATCAGGCGTGGTGCAGTTCTTCGAAGATATTTACGGGCACGACGCCAGGCTGGCGAAGCTGTTGTGATGCAGGTTGGACTGATAAGCCCAACATCAACGCATTGAAACAACGTTGGGCTTTGCAGCCCAACCTACGGCAGTCAGCCAACCCAGCTTCTGACTCTGCCCGTATCCACATGCACAAAATCCGACTTGGCATAGAAGCCCACACCGCCGCGCTGATTGGCCAGCGCCAGCTGCTGTAGTTTCTTGGTCGAGAAGCCGGTGATACGGACATCCATCGCCTTGCCATCCATATGCAGACTTTTCGTGGCCACGCCGGAGGATTTTGCGCTCAGCTTGGCATTGGTCAGCGGCGAGCGATAGGCAGAGATGATTTCATAAGTCGCGTCCCGATCCGCCAGCACTTGCAATTCATACAGAATGTCGAGCAGACCGGCATCCATGTTCGCTACTTCACCGGTTCGGAAGTCACGCAGGAAGTGATTCAGCGGTGCGAGGCATTGGGTCTGGAAGGCACCATCACACCAGTAATCTACCGACAGCTTTTCGCTGGTGTGGGTGTGCACAAAGGACAGGGAACGAGTGCTTGCAGACTGCGCTCGCAGCGCGCCAAAGGGACTCAGCAGCAGCGCCGCACCCGCCACGCCCAGCAGGCTGCGACGCGATAAAAGCAATTCAGTGGGCTGGGCAGCTCGTGTCATGGGGCACCGGGAGACAACGGATGGGCGCAGCTAACCGCAGATGACCCACCTTTGGCAAGTGTGCGGAGCTTGAAACAAATCTCGCCCCCATCCTGGCCTTCCCCCGTCAAACGGGGGAAGGGACAAGAATTCAGCGCCTGCGCTGCAACTTCACTACCCGGCCTTCAGCCGCCGGGCGTTCATTCACCACCACCACTTTGGCGCGGCGGAAGAAGTTGAAATCGGTGGCGCTGGCCCAGGTGTAGGCGCCCATCATGCGGCCGACGATCAGGTCGCCGATGTCCAGCTCAGGCAATTCGATGTTGTCGTCGATCACGTCGATGGAGTCGCAGGTAGGGCCGGTGAGTACGCTGGGGAAGGCTTGCGCGCTTTCCTTCAGCGCCGACACCGGATACTTGGCGTGATCGAACATCTGACCGCTGTACGAACCGTACACGCCATCGTCAAGGTAATACCACCAGCGACCATCGCGCTTGGCCTTGCCCATCACCGTGGATACGGCAATGCCCGCTGGCGCAGACAGGAAACGGCCGGGCTCGGCGATCAGGCGCACATGTTTTGGCAGCTTGGCCAGCGCCTCTCTGATGGGCGCACAGAATTCTTCAATAGCCGGTACCGCGTCGTTGTACTGCACCGGAAAGCCGCCACCGATGTCCAGCACTTCCAGCGCCGGCAGACCTGCCAGCAGCGCTTCAGCAACCAGGTTGTTGCAGGCGTTGATGGCCTCAACATACTTGGTGGGCTCAGTGGCCTGCGAGCCCACATGGAAGCTCAGGCCCTTGACGCGCACACCCAGCGAACGGGCCAGCTCCAGCAGGCCGAGCACCGCGCCGGCTTCGCAACCGAACTTCTTCGACAGATCCACCACCGCATTCGGACTGCGGAAGGAGACACGGATCAGCAGTTCGCAGCGCTTGCGATAGCGGGCGAACTTGCGCACTTCGTCAGGATTGTCAGCAACAAAAGTTGTCACGCCGTAGCGCAGCGCATCGCGGATATCGCTGTCGCGCTTGATCGGGTGGGTGTGAATGCAGCGCTCCGGCGCAATGCCAGCGGTTTTCACCAGCTCGATTTCGCCGGTGGTGGCCAGATCGAAGAATGCACCTTCGTCACGCAGGCAGGCCACTACCGCAGCGTGCGGCAAAGGCTTGAGCGCGTAATGCAGATCCACACCGGGCAAGGCGGCTTTCAGCGCACGGTACTGGCTGCGCACCTTTTCACAGTCGAGCACCAGCAGCGGCGAGCCAAAGCGCGCCGCCAGCGAACGGATTTCCGCTTCGTTCAGCGCCGTCGCGTCGGTGTCGGATGAAGATGAGTAATGAGACAGGGCCTGCACGGCCGCACGGGGTAGCACCTTGTAGTACCTCTACTAAATTAACGCTGCAAACACACTTAACCAACCCACTCAAGAGTCTGGTCGAGCGGCACCTGCAGCTTAATTAGGCATCCTGTCTTTGCTCTCAAAGGCAGGCTCTGGGTGCTCTCTTACACAGGCACGGCGACTGAGCATCACCGGCGCGCGCAATGTAACAAATTCATTTTGCGATGCAAGAACTCATTCACAGTTTTGAGAATAATTTTTTGTGGCGCTTGTGCACCTGAAACCGGTGACGCGCCCGAGCGAGGTATGTCGCTAACCCAGATCGTCGCCAAAGTCAGCCTTGAGCGCAGCGATGTCGGGATCGTAAGTCACCACGTTTTCCGCTGCCGCAGCACGACGCAGACGATCACGCACCGCATCCCAGCGTTCGTCGTCTGGCACTTCTTCCACCAGAATGAAGCGCGCACCCGCCTTGTCCAGCGTGCGCATGTTGGCGTACAGATTGCGCGCGTAGATATCCGAGCGCGAGCCCGCATTGACCCAGGTCATGAACTCACTGGTCTTGCCGGGTGGGCGCATGGCCAGCACCGCCACCTTCTCGCGATCGTCGGTGAACTCACTGATCACCCGCTCCAGATTCTTGCCGGGCACGATGTTCAACGGCGTGCCGGGTGAGTAGTGACGCGCCAGACTGCCCGGTGCGCGTGGCGCGTCCGGGTCGGGCGCAGCCGTGACTTCCGGCACCACAGCCTGCAATTGCGACAAGGTGATCGCGCCGGGTCGCAACAGATGCGGCACGTCGCCCACGCAACTGACGATGGTGGATTCCAGGCCGATCTTGCAGTCCTCACCATCCAGCACGATCTTCACTTCGTCGCCGAATTCTTCGCGCACATGCTCGACACGGGTCGGGCTGACATGCCCGAAGCGATTGGCAGAAGGCGCGGCAATGCCACCGCCAAATGCGGATAACAACTGCTGCGCCACTGGATGACTGGGCACGCGAATCGCCACCGTGTCCTGACCGCCGGTAACCACATCCGCCACGGCAGGTGCGCGCTTCAACACCAGCGTCAGCGGTCCCGGCCAGAATGCAGCAGCCAACTTGAGCGCAGCCGGCGATGGGTCGCGCGCCCAGCGCGGCAGAAACTTGGGATCATCAATGTGCACGATGACCGGGTGCGAACTGGGCCGCCCCTTGAGCTTGAATATCTTGCGCACTGCCTCAGGGTGATTGGCATTGGCGCCCAGGCCGTAAACCGTTTCAGTCGGAAACGCCACCAGCTCGCCATTGCGGAGCGCCGCAACGGCTTCATTGATCTCTTCCTGGGAAATTCGGGTAATTGCCATCAGCTAATCATACACGCGCAACACTGCCGGCAAGATCACACTGCTGAAGCGTTACCAGACTGCTACAACGGTTTGACCAAATCCGGAGAACCATCCCAAACCTCAGCGGCCGCCTCATACCTCGATACCCTGTGATTTGAGGTATTCGTCATAAGTCCCCTTGAAGTCGACAATCTTGCCGCCGGCCTTCACCTCGATGATGCGATTGGCAATGCCACCGACGAACTCGCGGTCATGCGACACAAAGATCAGCGTGCCGGGATATTTCTCCAGACCGATCTGCAGCGACTCGATGGTTTCCATGTCCATGTGGTTGGTGGGTTCGTCCATCACCAGTACGTTAGGTTTATTCATGATCAGCTTGCCGTAGATCATGCGGCCCTTTTCACCACCCGACAGCACCTTCACTGACTTCTTGCCATCATCGCCGGTGAACAGCAAACGGCCCAGCGTGGCGCGCACGATTTGTTCGTCGTCAGTGGCGGCCTTCCATTGATGCAGCCAGCTCACCAGATCGGTATCTTCAGCAAAGTCCGTAGTTGGGTCCTGCGGCATGTAGCCGGGCTTGGCGTTTTCAGCCCAGCCGATTTTGCCCTTGGTAGGTTTGAGTTCACCGATCAGGCAACGCATCAGCGTGGTTTTACCGACGCCGTTGGCGCCGATGACCGCGACACGCTCACCCACTTCCACATTGAAGCTGATGTTCTTGAGCACTTCGGCCTGTGAATCGGGATAGGTGAAGCTCATACCCTCGATTTCGAACGGCACGCGATGCAATTTCTTTTCTTCTTCAAAGCGCAGGTACGGGTTCTGACGCGAGGACGGCTTCATGTCCTCGATCTTGATCTTCTCGATCTGCTTGGCGCGTGAAGTGGCCTGCTTGGCCTTGGACTTGTTGGCCGAGAAACGCCGCACGAATTCCTGCAACTCGGCAACGCGCTCCTTCGCTTTGGCGTTCTGCGCCGATAGCAGCTCGCGCGCCTGCGTGGAAGCCAGCATGAAATCATCGTAGTTGCCGGGATAGACCTTGAGCTGGCCGTAGTCGAGGTCAGCCATGTGCGTGCACACCTGATTCAGGAAGTGACGATCATGGCTGATGATCACCATGGTGGCGTTGTAGCCATTGAGCGTGTCTTCCAGCCAGCGAATGGTGTTGATGTCCAGATTGTTGGTCGGTTCGTCGAGCAACAACACATCCGGTGTCGAGAACAACGCCTGCGCCAGCAACACCCGTAACTTCCAGCCCGGCGCCACTTCGCGCATCGGGCCGTTATGCAATTCAGGGCCAATGCCGGCTTCGGTAAGCAACGACGCGGCACGCGACTCAGCATCGTAACCGCCGTACTCGGCAAACTTCGCTTCCAGCTCGGCGGCGCGCATGTAGTCGTCATCGCTGGCTTCGGCATTGGCGTAGATGGCATCGCGCTCAGTCATCGCCTGCCACATTTCCACATGGCCCATCATCACCACATCGAGCACGCGATGGTCTTCATAACCAAACTGGTTCTGGCTCAATTTGCCCAGACGCAAGCCGGGCACCAGCATCACTTCGCCGGAGCTTTGCTCCAGGTCGCCACCCAGAATCTTCATGAACGTCGATTTTCCGCAACCGTTGGCGCCAATCAGGCCATAGCGATTGCCGTCCACGAATTTGACGGAGACATTTTCAAACAGCGGCTTGGCGCCGAACTGCATGGTGATATTGGCGGTAGAGAGCATGTCGAGTTTCCGGAACTGGCTGGCGCTGCGGCCGCAAAGGGCGCGCATTTTACGGGCAACGCTCGTAAAAAGTTGTGGAAAGTTGTGGCAATTTCGGCCCGGTTTTGAATCCGGACCCAGCCGGGCGGCGTATCTGAGGCGTGAAGCAAACAGATTCAACGGTGCTTTCGACATGAAACTGCTGGTTATTGGCGCATCGCGCGGCGTCGGGCTACAGATGGTGCAACAGGCGCTGGCACGGCGGTCATGACCGTGACCGCCTTCGCCCGCTCTGCCGGGGACAATGGCCAATGCAACACCGGTTCCTTGCGCAAAATCAGCGGGCGATTTTCACGATCCGGTCGCCGTTTCTGCCGGGTCATGCCCGGTCAGGACGCCGTGATCATCACCGCCAGCCTCGGGAATGCTGGCAACTGAAACGCCAGCCGGAATTTTATTCAGCGCGGCACCACGACAGGTGCTTGCAGCCATGAAACAGCAGGCGTGCCGGCGCATAGTCATTCTCAGCAACATTGCCGCAGGCGATGGCGATCAAGTTGATTAACCCGCTGGAACGCCTGTTCACGAATCTGTTCATTCGCGAAGCCACCGACGACCATACCCGGCAGGAGCAACTGGTGCGCAATAGCGGCTCTGTAGTGGACAGTGGCCCGCCCCAGTCGCCTGACCCATGGTCCGGCCCGCAGCCGGTATCAGGTAGTCACCGGCCAGCGCGTACCCAGCTCGCATCTCGCGCGCTGACGTGGCGGCATTTTTGCTCGAAGCCGCGACTACCGACCACTGGCTGGATCGCACGCTGAATATGGGCGGGTGAGTGCAACACGTCGAGAACTCAGCCGCGCTGCGACCACCACGGTGATCAGTGCGCCCAGCGACGCCAGCGCCATGTCTTTCTGCGCATCCCAGACATCGCCTTGTGAGCCGAGAAAGGCAGCGCCCAGATCACCACCAAAATTCACTGCCGCTGCCCATTCGATCAGCTCGTACAACATCGAGGTCGACATGGTCAGGTCCAATGGCAGAAAGTAGCTGAGAAAGCCGCGCATGCCGGTGATGCGTACAAACACTTCCCGCACCGGATACGCCAGCAACAGGCCATAACAGAAATGCACCAGCCGGTCGTAGTAATTGCGCTGCCAGCCCAGCAACTCATTCAGCGTCGAGCCTGTCAGTGACTTGAACCACGCGTCATAGGGCACTTCCGAATAGGTGTAGTGCGCACCCACCGTATGCAGGCAGAGAAACAAAAAAAGCAGCGTGTAGGAAACCCGCGAGAGCGGCAGACTTCGATACATCCCGGCAATCACCGCCACCCCCAGCAGTAACAGCACATTCTCCAGCAACCAGTCTGCACGGCTGTGCGGGTTGATCGCGAGCACGATCCATAGCAGCAGGAACAGTCCCAGCAGCATCAGCAGGTAGCGATTTTTTGACATCAGTCTCTCCGTGAATTTTCCAATCAAAGGCCCGGCAAATCATGCCTGAACGGGTCGCTTGCCAATCCGCCACAGCGCCAGAAAGGTCACAACCCCGCTGCCGACAGGTAGTAGCCCACATAGGCAAGGCCATATGTGTCGCCAGCCAGCGCGCAATATAGGGCGCGAGTGAGGCGCCAATGATGCCCGCCAGGTTGAACGTGAGCGACGCGCCGGTGTAACGCACGGCAGTGGGAAACAGCTCCGACAACGAGGTGCCGATCGGCCCATAGGTCAGGCCCATCAAACCCAGCCCGAGGCACAGGAACAACAACACACTCAGTTGATCGCCGGCGCCGAACAACGGCTGGAAGCACAGGCCAAACACCATCACCAGCACCGCCGCCAGCATCAGCATCATGCGTCGTCCATAGCGGTCAGCCAGTACGGCAGAAATCGGAATGGTGGCTGCAAAGAACAACACGCCGATCAATTGCAGGATCAGAAACTGCTGGCGCGTATAACCCAGCTCGGTGGTGCCCCAGTTCAGGGTGAACACCGTCATCAGGTAGAACACCACAAAGGTGGCAATGGCCGACAACGTGCCCAGCAGCAACATGCGTGTGTGCTGCGTCAGCACGGTCAGCATCGGCACCCGCACGCGCTCATCGTTATCAATGGCGCGTTGAAAAGCCGGCGTTTCTTCCAGGCGCAAACGCACATACAACCCGACAAACACCAGTAACGAACTGGCCAGGAACGGCACACGCCAGCCCCAGGCGAAAAACTGCGCATCGGTGAGCGCTGCACCGAGAATCAGGAATATGCCGGTGGAACAGATAAACCCCAGCGGCGCACCCAACTGCGGAAACATGCCGTACCACGCACGTTTGCCCGGCGGCGCGTTCTCGGTGGCCAGCAACACCGCGCCGCCCCACTCACCGCCCAGACCCAGACCCTGACCAAACCGGCACAACGCCAGCAACAGCGGTGCGAACACACCGATGCTCGCGTAAGTAGGCAGCAGCCCAATCGCCACTGTGGACAAGCCCATGGTCAACAAGGCCGCCACCAGCGTCGCCTTGCGTCCGACCCGATCACCAAAGTGACCGAATATTGCCGAGCCCACCGGCCGCGCAAAAAACGCCAGTGCAAAAGTGGCCAGCGATTGCAGCATCGCCGAGGTCGGATCACCCTTGGGAAAGAACAACTGCGGAAACACCAGCACCGCCGCCGTGGCGTAGATGTAGAAGTCGAAAAATTCAATCGTGGTGCCGATCAGGCTGGCGAATAACACACGGCGTGGGGAGTTGCCGCGTGTGGCGGGCTGCTGACTCATTGATTTTATCCAGTTATGCAGAGCCCAGTGATTCTTGCATGGAACGAACCGGGACACTATTGACGCGACTCTACCCTTGTTGCGTTTCGACAATCTCAGCGATCCGTAGGGGCCGTTCGCGAACGGCCCTCTCCAATTTTTCAAAGGGGGGTTCGCGAACCGCTCCCACATAGAGCCGATCGACTTGACGCGTTACTTAACCACCCCGTATAACACCTTAACGAATCCGTTAAGGTATCCGGACATGAGCTTCGACACCAACGACATTGTGCCGCTGAACCAGGTGCGCGCCAAACTTTCAGATCTGGCTGAACAGGTACGTCATGGCAAGGAAAAAATCATCACCCGTAATGGCGAAAGCTACGTGGCGCTGATTGATGCGCGACGACTGGATCATTACCACCGGCTGGAACGCGAGCGCATTCATCTGGGCCTGCTCGACGATGCCATCGCCGGTCTGAATGATGTCAACGCCGATCGCACCCTCAGCGTGAAGGAAGGCCGTACCAGGTACCTCGCGCCTGCCAAGGCGCGCAAACCCAAACGCTGACATGCGACACACCGCCAGGTCGACTGTCAGGCTGACCGCCAGCTTCGCCGCGAATCTCGATACCATCGAAGAATTTCTGGCGCAGCAAGACGAAGCGCGCACGTTCAGGAAACTGGTGACGCACCTGTTTGATGAGCTGATTCCCAATCTCGAAGCCTTCCCCCACATGGGACGCGACTTTCTGAATCAGCCAATACGCTCGGTCGCTGCGCGTACCAAACTACGCAAGCTGAAAGCGGCAATGGGCAAGAACACCGAACTTCGCGAATACATCGCCGAGGACTACCTGATTCTGTATGCCCTCCGCGCCACGCGCATTTACCTGCTGGCCATCAGGCATCATCGCCAGCTTTCGTTCGATCTGATGAGTCACTGGGCCGCTACAACGATGGCGCAAAAATATTACGTAGTCTGGGCTGGCCGAAAACCCGGCGTATTCGACAACTGGCCATCGGCACTGGCATCTGTCGATAAATTCACGGGCGCGAAGTACAAAGCCTTCCCCAGCCGCGCCGAAGCAGAACAAGCCTATCGCGATGGCAGCAGCGCACACATCGTGCGCCGCACCGGCAACAAGCCCAGCCCATCCAAGGCTGAACGCAGCGCAGCGCATGTCGCGCACCAGGCTGAAGTCAGCATCTACTGCGATGGCGCCTGCGAACCCAACCCCGGCAATGCTGGTTCGGGTGTGGTGATGTATCGCGAGAGCGTACTCGCCGAACTCTGGTATGGCCTGTACAACCCCAAGGGCACCAACAACACCGCAGAACTCAACGCGCTGCACGAAGCCCTGCGCATGGCCGAAGCCGAGATCAAAGCCGGCTATGGCGTGGAAATCTGCAGCGACTCGCAATACGCCATCAACTGCATCAGCGTCTGGGCCAAGGGTTGGGAAAAGAAAGACTGGCAGAAGAAAGACGGCGAGATCAAGAACCTCGACCTCATTCAGGACGGCTACGCCATCTACCAGCGCATCAAGGACGAAGACCTCACCCTCACCCACGTCGCCGCGCACGTCGGCACCGAGGGCAACGAACTGGCTGATCGCATGGCCATGTATGGGGCGATCAGCAGAACCAAGGAGTTCAAGCGGTATGAAGAAACCTTGGATGTGGCGACCCTGCTGAAAATGCAGCGGGGATAAAGATACCGCTCATCAAACTGAAGCACCTACTAACCTGGCGGACAACCTTATCCGACGTAGGGGCGGCGTGAGCCGCCCTTTCTGGGTTCTAAGGCACAAGAGGGCGGCTCGCAGCCGCCCCTACGCAAGAGATCGCATCGCCATACAGGCATTGTTGTCCACCGGGTTAATCACTCTGCAAATCACCATCACTCTCCAGCTCTACGATTGTCGGCAAGCGCCTGCATTTCCGGAAACGCTTCGCGCAAGAATGTTCCAAGTCCGCTACGCTATCGTATGACCATGAGCTTCATGCGCCAGGCAACAACTTCACTCCTGATCCTTGTTCTCCTGCTTTTGGCAGGATGTGCAACGACGGAAGGCAGCCTCGATGAAGCAGAGCCTGTCTTCATCGAGGAAGAACCTGTTCCCCAGGAAGAGCAAGCGGTCGCGCCACAGGACTCGCCCCGGGTGGAGGAAGCAGCGCCGCTCACGGACGAGGGCGAAGATCCATTTGCCGTTGCCGAAGCAGAGCCTCCGGTCAACATTTCTCCGGGCAAGCTGGAGGAAGTGGTTGTTCAGGGCCGCGTTCCGGCCCGTCATGAAGTGATCAGTGATCACGTCTCCGAAGCGAGAGCCCTGCTGCGCGCGGTTGAACTTGAGTATGTATTCACCGGCAGGGGCCGGAGAGAAGTGCTGCGTGGCCGTCCGGTGGTGTTTGCCTTGTGGAGCGAGGCGAAGAAAAACTGGACCCTTGTACACATCGAGATTCCCCGCCCTCCAGTCAGATGGCGACCCGGCGGGCGACCCATTTCGTTTCTGGTGCGCACACCGGGCATTCAGGCACGGCACATCAAGGGGACGGGCGCCGAGCGCCTGATGTTCGCTTTTTCCAAAGACGGTGAGCAGCTGAAAGTCTACGGCAGGAAATTCCCGGTGTTCGATAATGCGCTGCTCAGGAAGAAACAGTGGCGAGCTGTTGCCGCGACCGCCAGGCCCATCATCTATCTGCCATTCACCGAAGACACCCTCGACCCGCAGTTTGTCAGTGGCGGCAAGGAATACCTGCTGACCACGGCGCGCAAGGCGATTGAGGAATTGCGTCTCGCCAAGGCGCCCAGCGCAGCATTTCCGGGTGAGCTGCTCGCGGACATCGTGCCCGCTGAAGTCATCACCACGCTCGCAGTCATCGAACAGACGGATGATGCAGACTTCATTCGAAAGAAACAGGCTGCGGTTGATGAGGTGCTGAACCACTACGGCCTGAAACGCGAAGAAGCGTACCGCTACAGCGTCTCCACTGCCGCCGCGCTCGGCCCCATGCAGTTCACCAACAAGCGCGGCAACGGCACCTATGCGATGGTGGTCAGGCGCTGCCCCGTGGCAAAACTAGATCCCAACTTCGAGCGCGGCGCGACCAATCTGCTGAACGCCATGAAGGCCGCGATCTGTCTGTTTGACATCGAGCTGTTGCAAATGCGTGCGGACATTCGCAACGCGTATCGCGACAACAAACATGTTCTCGGTATTTTTCCTGTTGCCGCCTACAACGGCGGGCCGAGAAACGTCACGAGGCTCTACAACGTCATGAAAAGGATGCGCGTCAAACTTGAAGAACTGAGCCGCCCCGGAGAAATGCCCCAAGGAAGGAAGGTGACCTGCCCCTGCCTCTGGAAAGGGATGGGCACAAGCGTCGTTCCCGTAGCCATTCCGAGATACAACAATGAAAATCGCGGCTATGTCGAAAAGTACCAGAGCATTCTGAGCGTGTTTGAGTGAGGGGATGGCCAGCGAGCCGCCGGCCCGACGGCTGGCACTCAACATCCTGAATACTTCCAGGCAGCCTCCTGATTCAGGAAACCTCTGATTATTAACCCGGCGGACAACATTATCCGACGTAGGGGCGGCTCGTGAGCCGCCCTTCCTGTGCTTCGAAGGCGCAAGAGGGCGGCTCACGAGCCGCCCCTACACAAGAACTTGCAGCGCCATGCCAGACATTGTTGTCCGCCGGGTTAATAACTCCGTCATTGCGAGGAGTCCGCGACGAAGCAATCTGTCCAGCCATGCAAAATCAATCCGTTGAGATTCCTTCATCTGGCGCGTCGACACCGGATTCTCTATTTCGCCGAACCACCGAAGGCTTGTTTGAATTCTTTATAGTCAGTGGGTCTTTCGGTGGGCGGATAGTAGTTCTGCGGGAACCAGCGCATGCCGACGCGCATGATCTTGGAATTGGTGCTCTCATCGAGCAGGCTCACGTCCTTGACGAAAAACGCAAACCGGTTTCCATCGGGCAGCAATGCGTTGTCGGTGAACGGAAACGCGAACGACGTCAGATCGAAATCGAAACGGTAGTCCGCGTCCGGTTTTGCAGTGGCGGCGGGTGTAATCAGCACATGTACGCGTTCAGCCGCAAAGTCCGGCTTGTCGAACACAATGGACAACGTATCCCTGCAATCGGGCGAACTGACCAGAAACGTCTTCAGGGATTGACTGGGCACCAGCAAGGTCCCTGCGTCGGCAGACTGGCTGATGGCATCTTCGAGTTCGCTGTCACTCACGAACTGAAAGGTAGTCTCCATGGTGGCAGCTGGCTGGCACTGGCCCACTTTATCTTCCCAAAGCTGGGCAATCTGCCGCTGAATCACGCGATGAGCGGCTTGATGCAGACCGGAACGCGCCTGCTGGATTGCATCTGGAGGTATTGCGCCGTGATACACAGCAAGACGGTCGTCCGCATCCTGCAGCAGCGGCTTGAGCTCGAAGTGCTCATGAAAATTGAGGGTCAGCAATTGCGCCAGCACGGCATAGCGGATCGGGTCGATATCCTGATTGCCATCCTTGCCGGCAACCGGACTGATGAGCTGACCGAACATGGTGGCGCGCAGCGAACTCTCGGCCTGTTCACGTTGATTGATCAACTCAAGGCGGGCGCGATTCTGCTCAAAATGGTTGGCCAGCAACGCGGCCACCACCGCGCTCAGCGGCACCGTCAACTTCATCGCCACATCCAGCCAGAACTGGACGTCACGCCGGGTCTTCACCTCAGCGCGGCTCTCGCCTTGCTCTGAGTCCTTGTTGGCCATGAACCTTCCTTATTGGCAATTGATATTCACATTGGCTGCGCCATTCAGCGCGGCAATTTTCGGCGTATTGCCATTCGGACATTTCACTGTATAGACACCGGTGTTCAGCGCCAGCGAATACTTGCCGCCCGCCTCAACCTTGAGGTCTGCAACCTTGGTATCGCCTTTGAACACTGCCAGCACGGTACCCGCCGGAACACCATTGACCACACCTTGCAGCGAGCCCACCTGAGCCTGTGCAACGGTAGCCGAGAGAAGCAACGCGGCAACTGCCACCAAACCTTGAGGTTTTCTGTTCATGTGTGCACCTTACAAATAGAGAAAGATCTGCTTTATTCCGTTCGTCCTGAGCTTGTCGAAGGATTCTTCCACAAAATCCAAGAACGTTTCGACGGGCTCAACGCGAACGGAGAATTAATCCATTGGTTGAGACTATATATAGGTTTATCGAGAGTTTTGCTATCGGTGGCGGGCCATGAATGGGCTGTACCCGGGTATTCAACGAAACACCGAAAACCCGGTACCGTTTTCACGACATCAGTGCCCGCTCAATAGAAACCCGCCAACAGAACATCAATTCTGGTCGCTGTCACTAACAGCCAACTCTGCTTCGAGTTCCTCAATAGTCGGCAAACTGGCCTGTAGCTCCTGCGGTAGTGATCGCGTCAGTTGCGTTTCCCATTCGGCCACACTGATGGGCTTTGTGCTGCCACCCAGCGCGTACTCCACAAGTACCTTGTTTTTCTCGCGCACCAGTAACAGACCCAATGTTGGCTTGTCGTCCGGATGCGCCAGCAACCGATCAACGGCTGTCATGTACATGCCCAGCTGCGCGCCATCACCGGGCTCGAATTTGCGCGCCTTCAATTCAATGGCAATGTAGCGACGCAGCTTGAGGTGGTAGAACAACAAGTCGAGATAGAAATCCTCATCACCTACTTCGAGATGTACCTGCCTGCCCACAAAGGCAAACCCCTGCCCGAGCTCCAGCAGGAATTTCTGGATATGCTCAACCAGACCCGTTTCAAGCTCCCGCTCTCGTCGTGGCGCGTCGGTGCCCAGAAAGTCGAACAGATACGGGTCCTTGAATATCTGCGCTGCCATGTCGGAATCATTGGGCGGCAAGGTTGCGGGGAAATTATTCTGGGCCGTACCCTGCCGCTCAATGGCCTGCGCTTCGATCTGAAATGCCAGCACATTGCGTGACCAGCCATGCTCCAGTGATTTTCGCGCGTACCACAAGCGCTGCTCGACACTGGCGAGCTTCTCCAGCAAAGCCACATTGTGGTACCAGGTCAATTGTGCAAGCGGTGCTTGCACAATTAGCCGGTCAGGCCACTCGGCCGCAAAACGGCGCATGTACTTGAGGTTCCGCGGTGAAAAACCCTTCATTTCCGGAAAGGCTTCCCGCAGATCCGAGGCCAGCCGGTCAATCACCCGCGCGCCCCACCCTTCGCTCTCCTGCTTGTCCAGAATGCGCCGCCCGATGTCCCAGTACAGCAATACCATCGCGGCGTTGCTGGCCAGCACCACACGCAAGCGTTCCTGACTGATACGTTGTTTGAGATCGGCCAGCACGACGGCATAACCGCCCGGCAACTCATTACGTGCTGGCGCAACGGGAAACATCGCGCTTTTATCGGTCCGTCCGCGTTGCTTGCGGCTTTCAGTTTGAGAGGCCTTGCCTGATCGACTGATCTTGCCCATGTCCTTATTTCCTTGTGGCCAGCTGAATTCACCAGCGACGTGGCTAACTGTATATAATAACAGCCTGCCGTGCAAGCGCCGCCTCCCCGTCACAGACTGCCGATCAACGCCAGCATGTCCTTTTGTGGCCAGACAAACTTGCCGTACACCGTGGCTGGCCGGTCGCTGAGTTTGCACGACATGGCCAGCGGATCAATGCGCAACACATGGCCCGCATCAAAGACGTGTGGCTCCAGATCAAACTGCACAATGCGAATCGAGCCCTGCACCGAGCGATCGGTGGCCGTGTCATATCGCACCGGCCCCAGCGCCAGGTCCACTTTCTTGATCTGCGTTTCCGTGCAACCAAACACCGCCAGCGTTTCGAAGTACAGTTGCCGGAACCCGTTATCGAGCACCGCAAACTGTTCCTTGCGCAGCCCCGGCAGAAACAAGGCGTAACGTGTCAGGTCGTGACAGAACAGCACACACTCGCTTTGCCCGTGAAGCGGGCCCGTCAGTACGCCGCGCGATTGACGCTTTCACCTCGAATGTAGACAGCACTGATCTTGCGGGTATTGGTGATGTCATCCAGCGGGTTCGCATCGAGGACGATGAAATCAGCGCTCTGACCCGGCGCCAGCGTGCCCAGATCGGGCCAGCCTGATACCAGTGCGGAATTGCGGGTGGCGGCGACAATGACCTGAGCCGGCGTCATTCCCGCAGCGACCATGTCTTCCATCTCGACATGCGGCGCCCAGGGCGTGTTGCCGTCCGTGCCCATGGCGATGGTCATACCTTCTTTCGCGAGGCGCGCGAGATTGCGAGCCTGAATACCGAAGGTGGCCTGCTGCTGCGGATTGTCGACTGCGCCTTGTCTGGAGTTTCGCGACCTCTTCCGCCGCCAGCGCGCCACCCAGCCAGCTCATGTCCGCCGCCACGCCCCGGCCCGGCAGGTTCGGAATGAGCACCACGTTCGGCCGCTCCTTCACGAGCGCCACGAATTCATCGTCGATATCGCGATCACGCACACCATGCGCAAAGATGTCGACGCCCGCGCGCAGCAAGCCCTTGGCATCGTCGAGCGCGAAGATGTGCGCCGCCACCTTCAGGTTGGCCCGGTGCGCCTCATCGATGACGGCGCCATACAGGGCGGGACTCAGCTTCTGGTACTGGCCATTGCGATCGTCAACCCACATCTTGATCAGATCGACTTTGCGCGCGACCTCGGTCCGCACTGCCTGGCGAGCTTCTTCTTCAGTTTTCACCCAGTGCACTTGATTGCGGCCGGGTTCGGGCGAGGTGATGCCGTGACCCGCCGACTTGTAGCGCGCCGCGCCCGGCAGCGTCTCGCCGCGCATTTCGAGCGGCGTACCTGGGCCATCCGAACCAAAACTCACGGCGCCCGCGATGCCGAAGTAGGCGCGGCGCCTGAGGTCCGTCACCAGCGCGTCACGCGTCGTGCTGAGATGCACATGTGAGTCGACCAGCGCCGGCATCACGGTCTTGCCTGACAAGTCCACTTGGGTCATGCCTTCGGGTAGCGTCGTACTGGCCAGCGGACCCACGCTGACGATGCGGCCCGCATCGACGACGATGACAGCGCCAACGATCGGTTCGCTGCCATCCCCCACGATGACTGTCGCGCCCGTGTAGGCAACACTGGTTGGCGGTGCGGCTGCCTGCTGTTCGGCAGATCTGCCACAGGCTGCGATGGCAAACGCGGCGACGAGCAGGATTGCAGTGCGGCAACGCGCACCTGGACTTTTCTGCATGACAATCATTGTGCTTCCCCTTTTGTATGGTGCGCCGATATCAGCGGGGTTAGTCCGCTTGCTCCGACAACAGTTCAACTCGATAGGCGATCAGGCTAAATCCGTGTCATCGCAGACCAAGCAGCTGCAGCCACGCCTGATGCGCTTACGCAGCTTCGTTGTGAACGCCATCGAGCCTCAGGATAGACTGTCGCCCCCTTCCAAGGAGAACGATCATGGCTGTGTCGCGCATTCTCGTATTGGCAGTTGGCATTGCAGCGGTGAGTCCATTCCTGGCGGGGGACGCAGACAACACCGCGCACGCCCAGGCAACCCCCAAGCCCGGCGTCGCGCCGAACTTCATTACCGGCGCAGGGCTGCCGAATCCCACACCGATCGTCACCCGGAACTGGGGCGAGTTGCCCGCGGGCCGCAAGTGGGGCACGTCCGCCGGCATCGAGATCGACCCGACCGATGGCAACCTCTGGGTCTACGAACGCTGCGGCGCCGGCACCGCCGGCGGCGGCCCGGTGGACTGCGACAACAATCCGGTCGATCCCGTGCTGAAATTCGAGAAGGGCACCGGCAAGCTGCTGGCGCAACTCGGCAAGGGCGTGATGGTGACGCCGCACGGCCTGCATGTCGATCGCCAGGGCAACGTGTGGGTCACCGACTTCGCCGGTAACAAGGAAGGCACCAAGGGCCATCAGGTACACAAGTTCAGCCCGACGGGCGAGAAACTGTTGAGCCTGGGCATCGCGGGCAAACCCGGTAACGCTGATGGACAGTTCAACCAGCCCAACGACGTGGTGACCGGTCCCGATGGCAGCATCTATGTGTCGGACGGCCACACAGGCCAGGGCATGACGACCAACCAGGCGATCGCCGAGGGCATCAAGCGCGGCGACACCGCGCGGATCAGCAAATTCACCGCCGATGGCAAGTTCGTGAAGTCATGGGGCGGGCTGGGTGTGCGCCACGGCCAGTTCCGCACGCCGCATGCGCTGATGTTCGATGCGCGCGGCCGCCTCTGGGTTGCGGATCGCGGCAACCATCGCCTCGAAATCTTCGACCAGGATGGCAACTATCTCGAGTCGCGCTACGCCTACGGACGGATCAGCGGCTTCATGATCAAGGACAACCAGGTCTACGCGATCGACTCCGAGTCGAGCCCGATCAATCACCCGAACTGGCGCAACGGTGTGCGCATCGGTCCGGTCGACGAGGATCGCATCGTCGCGTTCGTGCCGCCGTTCGAGCGCGAGGATCGTGTCTACCAGGGCGCGGCGGGCGAAGGCGTGGCGGTCGATACAGACGGCAACATCTACGCCGCTGAGGGCCCGAATTCGTTGACGCAGGCCGGCGGCGCGTTCACCAGGTACTCGCGGCAGTAAATATCCAGTTGCGAGTGCCGCTCAATTTGGGGTGGACGGGTCACGGACCTCAACAGCGAGGGCATCGGCGGCGTACCCGCGCTGTTCAGCAGCTTGCGTGCGCGATGATTCATGTTGAAAGCATACCGGGAATGGCGAGCGTGGCGGGAGCACATTGACGGTGAGACGGTCGGTGCACACCTTATACTGACTGGATCGAACTGTCAGAAAGACACAGTGAAGGAGGGGGCATGCGTGGATCTGGTATTGCAGCGATGATCGCTGCGTTATGCGTTGGCCTGGTAACTGCGCAGCAGGCGTGGCCGCAGGTCGCCGGCCAACCGCAGCCAGCAGGCGTTGCGGCCGCGGCGCCTGTTATATCGCCTGAAATCGCCGCGGATGGGAAAGTCACAATCCGCCTCTCGGCGCCGAACGCGACGGCGGTTAGTGTGCGCAATTCGACCGGTGGGTTCGCGGACTGGCCGGGCGGCAACGACGTCGCGATGACAAAGGGCGACAACGGCATCTGGTCCGCCACCATCGGTCCACTGAAGCCGGAGTACTACACCTACCGGCTGGTCGTGGATGGTGTCGTAATGCTGGACCCGCAGAATCCGCTGCAAACGCGCAACGGCAGGAACTACAGCAATGTGCTGCACATTCGCGGCGGGTTGTCGAACGACTATGCGATCCACGACGTGCCGCACGGCACCGTGGCGCAGGTCTGGTATCCCTCGCCGGCGCTGAAGCTGACGCGACGACTGTACGTGTATACGCCGCCGGGTTACGAAACCGGCAGGACCCGCTATCCCGTGTTCTACCTGCTGCACGGCGGTGGCGGCGATGAGGGTGACTGGACAAACCACGGGCGCGCGCCGCAGATCCTGGACAACCTGATCGCGCAGGGCAAGGCCAAGCCGATGATCGTCGTCATGGCCAACGAGAACTACAACCAGATCGCATCACCGGAAGCCGGCATTCCCCCGCTGCCGCTCAACCAGCCGGGCAATCCGATGCAGGGCACCGCGATGCTGGCATTCCCGAAGAGCATCATTTCGGACCTGATTCCATTCATCGACAAGGCGTATCGGACGCTGCCGAACCGGGACAATCGCGCCATCGCCGGCCTGTCGATGGGCGGCGCGATGACCTTGCTGGCGGCTTTCAACAACCTGGACAAATTCGCCTGGGTGGGAACCTTCAGCGCCGGCCTCCCGCCCATGCCCGGCGTTGCCGTGCGCATCGACCCGCCGCTGCCGAACGCGGCCAGTCTTCGCGGCCCGGACGCGAACAACACCATCGACAAACAGAAGCTCGCGGCGCTGCTGCCCCAGCTCGACGCGGGCGCGAATGGCAAACTGCGCCTGTTCCATGTCTCCATCGGTGCCCAGGACGGGCTGATCACCGCGCACAACGCTTTCAAGGAATTGTTGAAGGAGAAGGGCGTGAACGCCAGTACCGTCGAGACGGACGGCTACGGGCACGAGTGGGCCTACTGGCGACTCGCGCTGCACGAATTCACGCCGAAGTTGTTTCAGTCAGGCAGGTAGGCCGCCTGTCACCGGGCCGGCATCACGCCTACTGCCTGCGATATTTGCGCGATTGCCGGCTTGGCTCTGCGTGCTCATGTCTCGTGCGAAGGCGCTCCAGCAACACGCCAGCCGGTTCGTCGTTCGGGTCTTGCTGGCACAACGGCTCGCAAATACCTGCGAATCGACGGCCCGGTGACATTGCTGCTTTCACTGCCGCCGATCCATCACGAACAGATGTCCATGCCAGCTGCCCAGCGGACTGGTTTCAGTCAGGGGCGCAGCAGATACCTCAGATAGTTTGCTTGCCAGCTTCTTGGAACAATGAATGATCATGGGTCATTGCCATACCCGCGCATACGGGTAACTTGCTCATGCGCTAACCCTTGTCCGCCAACATGTTCATGATCAAACGGATGAGCGTCTCTTTCTGCTTGGGGTCGGACTCCGCCACCAGCAACGTCAATGCGGCAAGGCCTGTGTCATTGATTACCGGCTCATTGCGCGCATTCATCAGCCGACCATTGCGGTGCAAGAAATCGACAAACAGAAACGCACCGCTGCGCTTGTTGCCGTCGGTAAAGGGGTGGTTTTTGACCACAAAGTACAACAGGTGCGCCGCCTTGCTTTCGATGGTGGGATAAGCCGGCTCACCGAATGCGGTTTGTTCCAGATTGCCCAGCAAGGCTGCCAGTCCATCGTCGCGCACTCGTGCAAACAACTCGGTCGCCTCGCCACGCGCCATCAGGCTCTGCTTCAACATCTGCAGTGCAGCAGTAGCTTCGGACACAGATAACAACCGGCCGCCGGGATGCCCGCCGGGTTCGCTCAACATGCCTTCGTCATAGCGTTGCAGCCACAGAAAGGTCTGGGTGTAGCGGCTGACAATATCCACCAGCCCACTGCCCGCCTCGGCGGTCAGGGCGGGAGACTTCGCTGCCTTGCGAATCAGCGCCAGTGCCTGCTGCAATTCAGCGGCGTTCTGGTCGAAGCGCGAAAGATTCACGGTGTATCCCTGCACCAGATGCTGGCGCAGCACATTGGTGGCCCAGCGCCGGAACTGCACGCCTCGCTCGGACTTGATGCGATAACCCACTGAAACTGCGGCATCGAGATTGTAGAGACGGATGCGGCGGCGAACCTGCCGTTTGCCCTCCTGACGAACCACCGAGGATTCCTCGGTAGTTGCCGCCTCGTCCAATTCGCCCGACTCATAGATGTTGCGCAGATGTAACCCTATCGTGTCGCTGTCCTTATCGAACAGCTCCGCCATCTGTGCCTGCGACAACCAGACCGTATCCGGGCCAACCCGCACGTCGACGCGAACGCGCCCATCTTCGGTTTGATAAATTTGTACCTGCTCAGTCATTCCTGACCTCCTGTTACGACTGTTGCTCCCGTTGCTCGGGCACTTGGACAAGCGAAGTCAAACCTGATACCCGAGGTGAGTGAGGGATGAAGAAACAGATCGACCCACCCGCCTAATCCGGTTTGCTCCCGTCGGCCGATCAGCATCCATCCGCCGGACAGAATTCCCGGCTCGCGAATAATCATGTCTTCCAGTTGCTGTTCGCTGGCCAGTTTGGTCAGTGGCAGCGGTGCGGGTTGCTCGTTTACTTTCCAGATTGCGTGTTTGATTGGCATGTCATGCAACTCCCAGTATCCAACCCTCTACACCGGCCACCGCCCGCTCGTGCGAACCCAACTCCGGATTGAAGAATACTGGCAGCAGGTTCAGGGCATCATTCTGCTGCATCCAGCGGACGATGCTGTAGGCGTCGTGTTGATGCGAGTTGCGGGCTTCGCGTGGCAAGGCGCGACTCCACAATGCGGGATACACCTCGGCAATGACTGAACGACCTGCTGGTGGCGACCAGCCATCGAAGGGCCAGCAGTGCAAATACGGGCCGAGTTGTTGGCGCAGATAACGCAACCACGGGATACCGGCATGCGTGGCCTTGGCCACACTATCCTGCACATCGAAGTGAAACACCGACTTGGCGCGACAGCGTTCTTCAGCAATACGTCGCCAGCGCGAACTGCCGCTGCGCGCTGCGCCATCGCCTACCGCACCATCACGCACGAAGTCCACATACACAAACTCGCTATCGGTGGGCCAGTGCTGCTGAAAGTCATCGAGGAATACCTGCCAGTCCGGCGGTATATGGTGCTTCTCGAAGTAACAATGGGAAACGAAAAGCCATGATCGATGCCCACCAGCGTCGGCACCTCACCGCGCAATTCATCAGCCAGCCAGTGCGCCAGACCGCGACGCGTCCAGTACTTGCGTGGACTGGGTGGTGGTGGAATCTCCACGGGCGCTGAATCCGGCGTGGCCAAATACACGCACAGTCCTTTCAGGCTGCTCTCGGCCGTTTCTGCGCCGGAGTAGTCGATACCGATGTAACGCTGGAACTGCGGCATCGCCGGTTACGCCGCCAGTTCAGCGACGATGGCCTGCATCAGTTGTTCGGCCTGCTGGGTGGACGCCGCGAGCTGTGCTTCGAGCTGATCGACCAGCTTCATCAGCTCATCGACTTTAGCAACGATGCGACGTTGTTCGGCGAGGGGTGGCACCGCAATTGGAACCGCCTTAAGTTTCGGCTGCGAAATATTCACCTGACTCTCCGCCATTCCTGATTTCAACCCCTCAACAAACTCACCAGAGAATCCAGCGCTTAACGCAAGAGCTCCAAATCGGGGATCAATTCCTTCAACCAAGTGAAAGCGGATAATCTTGTCCGAAAGCATCAGCCTTTTACGAGTCGGTCTCGCCACACACAAGATTCCAACACGATTCATAGGTCCTGCACGAGTGAACAGAATGTCTCCATCCATGACCTCATTCTCTGGGCGCGGCTTCAGGTTTGGAGGCAATCGCTTATTTTGATGTTCTTGGTATTCCAAGGTCTGCACCGCTGTTGTTTTCAGTACACCCCAATCTTCTGGACCAGCCGGCTCAGTAAGACATGCTGGACTCCAGCCTGAATCCATTCTGGTGACCACGCTTCCTATGCTTACCCACACCCAATGACTTGGGATTGTTGGCAATTCATCCGTTGATATTTCTGCTCCTTTTGACGCTGCCAGAACATCATCACTTACTGACTCATCGATCAACCCCACTTCCAATTGGCCTTGCACGGCGAGGGTGAGGATGGTTTTGCGCAGGTCGGCGGGGGTGATGACGTAGGCGTTGTGGAAGATGAAGTCGAGGTTGGCCGGAGTGGGCGCGTCGGCGAAGCGGCTGACGGCGGCGCGGGCGAGCGCGGTGTGGCGCGTCTGTCGTTCGTTCTGCTGCGCTTCCAGCCGATCACACAGGGCCATCAACTCATCCACTTTCGCCACGATGCGTTTTTGTTCTCCCGGTGGCGGCAAGGGAAACGGCGAGTTGGCGAAGTAGTCATGAGGAACTCGCTTCTGACCTGCCGAGCCCGTCATACGAGGAATGCCTCGCTCAATGAAGCCACCCGACTTGAGATAGATCAGAACGAATTGTGGAATAACAACATCAATGGTTTTTCTGAAGACATGCAACTCTGTCGTACCTGCACCAACACCATTTTGTAATTTACCCATCACGCAGGACTTGCCGTTTTCAAAGCAAGGCGTAATTTTTGCCATCACTACATCACTGTCGGCAAAGTGGGTGTAGCCCTTTTTGATGTCGCCCCATGCCCGTTCCTCTGACTTTGCGGACTGACCGTACTCAGCAGGAATAAGCGTCATTGGTACAAAACTGACTTTCACCGTATCAGCCAAATCGTTTCGTGGCTTGGTGTCACCCAAGTCATTGAGACGAACCCAGCGCCATGAATCCGGAATAGAAAACTGGTCTTCCGTGTTTTCAGAGTCGCTATCAATAGTCTCGATAAGCGCGCGCCAGCCCTTATCCTGCTGATCAGCCGCCAGTTGTTCGGCAAGCTTGCCACGAACCGCCAACTCAAGAATCAACTCCCGCATCTTCTGCACCGCATTAGGCGCACCAGCGAACAGCTCGAACTTGTCGAAAAACGTCTCCAGCTTCATCGCGTCAATGCCTGCTGGAGCTGCGCTTTCAATTCCTCGCGCGTGGCCGCAATCTGCTGCAACAGCTTTTCATACTCCGGCAACAGGTGATCGACATCGCCGGGGCCGGTATCGGGGTTGTGTGGGTTCTTGAGATCGAGGTTGTAGTTGCCGGCCTTGATGGTGTCGATGGACACGCGCCAGGCTTGTTCGTTTTCCACACGCGCGGCAAAGCCATCTGCTTCATTGCCCCACCACTGACGTTCGGCTTCGAACTCTTCGATGCGGATGGGTTTGCCCTTGTTGTAGCTCTTGGCGCCTGGCGGATAAGGATGCTCGTAGTACCACACCTGCTGGGTGGGCTGACCCTTGGTGAAGAACAGCAGGTTGGTGCGAATGCCGGTGTAGGGGTTGAACACGCCATTGGGCAGGCGAACGATGGTGTGCAGGTTGCAGTCGGTGAGCAGCGCTTCCTTGATGCGGGTTTTCACGCCTTCGCCGAATAGCGTGCCGTCGGGCAACACCAGGCCGGCGCGGCCACCGGGCTTGAGCAGCGCATCAGCAGCACCAGGAACAGATCGGCGGTTTCGCGGGTGCGGAACTCGGCGGGATAGTTGCTTTCGATGCCGTCTTCTTCCATGCCGCCGAACGGCGGGTTGGTGACGATGACATCGACGCGCTCCTTGGGCGACCAGCTGGTGAGCGGTCGGGCCAGCGTGTTGTCGTGACGCACGTTGGACGGCACGTCGATGCCATGCAGCAGCAGGTTGGTCATGCACAGCACATGCGGCAGGTGTTTCTTTTCGATGCCGCTGAAACAATCCTGAATGTGCTGTTCGTCGGCTTCTGATCTTGGCCTGCTTGCGCAGATGGTCGATCACGCAGGTGAGGAAGCCGCCCGTGCCGCAGGCCGGGTCGAGAATGGTCTCGCGCTTTTTGAGGTTGGGGTTCACCTGTTCAACGATGAACTGCGTGACCGCGCGCGGCGTGTAGAACTCACCGGCATTACCGGCCGACTGCAAATCCTTGAGAATCTTTTCGTAGATGTCGCCGAACAGGTGGCGGTCATCGCTGGCATTGAAGTCGATGCCGTTGATCTTGTTGATGACCTGGCGCATGAGCGTGCCGTTCTTCATGTAGTTGTTGGCATCGTCAAAGGTCATGCGGATCAGGCCGGCGATCTTGTCCGCGCCGCCGGTGAGCGACTTGAGCTTGGGCAGCAGCGTGTTGTTGACGAAGTCGAGCAGTGCCTCGCCGGTGATGCCTTCGTCGTCCTTGGCCCAGTTGCGCCAGCGCAGATGTTTGGGCAGCGGCGACTTGTAGTGGTCCAGCCGCAGTTCGAGTTCTTCTTCGCGGTCGTCAAAGATTTTCAGGAAGAACATCCAGCCGAGTTGTTCGAGGCGTTGCGCGTCGCCGTAAGTGCCGGCGTCCTTGCGCATGATGTCCTGAATGGATTTGACGATATTGGAGACGTTGGGCATGGGTTACTTGCTTTGATCGGGTGAGCCGAGCAGGCGCGCGGCGTTGGCCGTGAGGACCTGCATCTGGCGGATGGCGATGGCATTGAGGCGCTTCAGGCGTTCGCCCTGCGGCAGGCTCATGTGAATGAATTCGGCATTGAGGCTTTCCATGTTGGCGAGCACCAGCAGTTGTTCGACGCTGGCGTAGTCGCGCATGTTGCCGTCTGCTTCGGATTGGCGTCGCGCCATTGTTTGGCGGTTTGGCCGAACAGGGCGACGTTGAGCAGATCGGCTTCGCTGGCGTAGGTGATGGCCGCCTGTGCTGGGGTGACTTCGGCTGGAATCAGATGCGCCTTCATGGCGTCGGTGTGGATGCGGTAGTTGAGCTTGGACAGGGTGCGGTTGAGATTCCAGCCGAGCGACAGGCGGCGTGCTTTCGTCGTCCTTGAGGCGCTGGAATTCCTTGATCAGATAGATCTTGAATTCCGGGCTGATCCACATGCCAAACTCAAATGCGATGTCCTTGTGGGCGAAGGTGCCGCCGTACCGTCCGGCGGTGGCCCGCAGACCGACGGCCCCGGTTTTCTCCACCCACTCTTTGACGCTGAGCTTGTAGCTGTTCAGGCCGGCCTGACTTTTAATTATGGCGAATTCGCCATAATTAAAATCCGGGTTGTTGACCGACTCCCAGATGCCCAGAAATTCGACGGTATTGCGGTTGCGCAGCCAGTCGGAGATGAAGAAATCCCCGTCCTTTGCCTTGAGCATGTCCGTCAGGGAAATGTAGTCCTCGTCCTTCCGGGACAGGATGGTGACCGAGACACCTTTGACCTCAATGACTGATTTTTTGGGCTTGTCCATGATTCAAGCTGACTCCTTGTATAGCTGAGCTTCGAGTTCCGCACGGCGGCCAGATAGCTTTCCTTGCCGCCAAACAACCGGACGATCTCGACTGGCGTGCCAAAGCGAGTGAGCGGATCGACCTTGAGGATGTCCAGCGACTCGACGCTGCGCAGGCCGCTGTCGGCGTATTTCTCCAGCAGGGCATGCAACACGTTGCGGGCCTGCTCGCCGTACTTGGCGAACACATGGCGCTTCTTGACGCGTTCGGCACGTTCGCGCCGCGTGAGTGGCGGCTGGTCGAACGCGACATGGCAGACCAGATCGAAGGCGTCGTAGTCGCGACCCACTTGTTCGGCCAGCTCATCCAGAAACACGCCGTGGGTGGCCAGTTCATCGATCAATACCTGTTTGCGCTGGGCTTCGTTCCAGGCATTGAGGAAGGCGTTGAGTGAGGTGTAGGTCTTGCGCACGGTCTTGCGGGTGAAGTCCTTGAGCGATTCGGTGATGAGCTTGCCGTCGGCGTCGAGGTATTGCACGCGCTCGGTAGCGACGCGCACTTCGACATCATCGCACGTAGTACTTTTTGGGGCGGCTGGCGCCTGTGGCATCGTCATCGCCAAAGGCGGTATACGCGCTGGCGTCTTCCTTCACTTCATCGCCGGGTGCTGCTTCATCGGGCGGAACGACCGTTTCATCGCCTTGGGCTCATAGATCTGCACGGGGTCGCCGTCGAAGTCGGGATCGGCAAACAGCGCGGTGGCGCGTTTGAAATCCATGATGGTGAAGTACAGCTTGTTGTAGTCCTCGTTGATGCGCGTGCCGCGACCGATGATCTGCTTGAACTCGGTCATGGAGCCGATGCGCTTGTCGAGCACGATCAGGTGGCAGGTCTGGGCATCCACGCCGGTGGACATGAGCTGCGAGGTGGTGGCGATGACCGGGATAGGTTGATTCCGGGTCGATGAAGTTGTCGAGCTGGGCCTTGCCTTCGTCGTTGTCGCCGGTGATGCGCATGACGTACTTGCTGTTGGCGGCGGCGAGGTCTGGGTTGGCATTGACCAGCGCCTGACGCATGCGCTCGGCGTGGTCGATGTTTTCGCAGAACACGATGGTCTTGGCGTAACGGTCGGTGGCTTTCAGGAACTCGGTGATCTTGGCGGCGACCAGTTCGGTGCGCTTGTTCGAGAATCAGGCTGCGGTCGAAGTCGAGATCGTTGTATTCGCGGTCTTCGATTATCATGGCCATAACTTGTCGGTCTGGCCTTTTTCGGGACGCCAGCCATCCAGATCTTTGTCCAGGCCGATGCGGACCACCTTGTAGGGCGCGAGAAAGCCGTCGGCAATGCCCTGCTTGAGCGAGTAGGTGTAGATCGGTTCGCCGAAGTAGTTGATGTTGGAAACGTCTTCGGTTTCCTTTGGCGTGGCGGTCAGGCCGATCTGAGTGGCCGACGAGAAGTAATCGAGCACCTTGCGCCATGCCGCATCTTCGGCAGCACTGCCGCGATGGCACTCGTCCACCACGATCAGATCGAAGAAGTCGGGCGAGAACTGGGTGTAGATGTTCTGTTCTTCCTCTGTGCCGGTGACGGCCTGATAGAGGCACAGATAAATCTCAAAGGATTTATCGACGGTGCGGTTGGTGATCTTGGTCATCGCCGTGCCGAACGGCTTGAAGTCATTGGTCTTGGTCTGGTCGGCCAGAATGTTGCGATCGACCAGGAACAGGATGCGTTTCTTGGCGCCGGACTTCCACAGCCGCCAGATGATCTGGAAGGCGGTGTAGGTTTTGCCCGTGCCGGTGGCCATGACCAGCAGAATGCGGTCTATGCCTCGGGCAATGGCATCCACGGTGCGATTGATGGCGTTCAGCTGGTAGTAGCGCGGCGCTTTGCCGGAGCCATCGTCGTAATAGTCCTGCGTCGCAATCTGTTGCTGAGCTGCCGTGTATCCCTTGGCGGCACTGTAGCGTTGCCACAGCTCATCAGGCGTGGGGAATTGCTCCAGACCCAGCTCTCGCTCTACTGTTTCGCCGTTACCCGTGCGGTCGTGTTCCAGAAAGCCATCGCCGTTGGAGCTGTAGGCAAACGGCACATCCAGAATTTCGGCGTATTCCAGCGCCTGCTGCATGCCCGCGCCAAGGGTGTGGTTGTTGTCTTTGGCTTCGACCACCGCGATGGGCATGTTGGGCTTGTAATACAGAACGTAGTCGGCCTTCCTGGCGTCGCCGCGTTTGACCAGCTTGCCACGCACCATCACCCGACCCTTGGTGAAGTGAAACTCCTCACGGACCTGGGTCATCACGTTCCACTTCTGGCCTTCAGGACCAACAATGGCGGGCGTGATGAACTTGGTGCGGATGTCGGTTTCGGTGAGTTCCTTTTTGTTCAAGATATTGCCTCCTCCGGGAATAGTAGCAGCAAGAAGTGCTGCCCTGCAGGAGCATCTCGAATCATTCACTTGCCCCGTCGGAACCGTGATTTACCGGATTCGTCAGGCCATTAGTGCGATCATGCCCGCATGAAGCAATTTTCCGAACTCCCCTTAAGCGAATCGCTGCTCAAAGCACTGACCGAACTCGAATACACCGAGATGACGCCGGTGCAGGCGTCAGCACTGCCCGCCATCCTGAATCGGCGCGATGTGGTGGCGCAGGCCAAAACCGGCAGCGGCAAGACGGCGGCGTTTGCGCTGGGCTTGTTGTCATCACTGGATGTTGGCGTCAGCAAGGTGCAAGGGCTGGTGCTGTGCCCGACGCGTGAACTGGCCGATCAGGTAAGTCGTGAAATCCGCCGTCTCGCCGCGTTTATTCCCAATGTGAAGGTCACCACGCTGTGTGGCGGTGTGCCGCGTCGCACGCATATCAATTCTCTGACGCATGAACCGCATCTTGTCGTCGGTACGCCGGGGCGCATTCTGGATCTGCTCAAGAAAAAAGCGCTGCCGGTAGAGATGCTGAAAGTGCTGGTGCTGGATGAAGCCGACCGCATGCTGGACATGGGCTTTGCGGATGCGATTGCCGAGATCATTGAATTCACACCGCCGCAACGACAGACGCTGATGTTCTCGGCCACCATGCCTGCGCCCATCCGCCAGTTCAGTCGGCAATTCCAGCGCGAGCCGCTGGATGTCACGATCAAGAGTGACCTCGACGAAGTGATGATCGAGCAAATATTTTATGAAGCGCAGCCGCAGGACAAGCTGGCAGCGCTGGCGGCGCTGTTGCTGCAACATCGTCCCGAATCAGCAGTGGTGTTCTGCAACACCCGTCAGGATGTGCGCGATGTGCATGAAGCACTGGTGGCGCAGGGCTTTTCAGCGCTGGCGCTGCATGGCGAACTGGAGCAGCGTGAGCGCGAGGAAATGCTGGTGCGTTTTGCCAATCGCAGTTGCAATGTGCTGATCGCCACCGATGTCGCGGCGCGCGGCCTGGACATCAAGGAACTGCCGATGGTGATCAACTTCGACATCGCCACCGATGCGGACACCCATGTGCATCGCATCGGCCGCACCGGGCGTGCCGGCAGTCGCGGCATTGCATTGACGCTGTGTGCGCCACGCGATGCCATGCGCGCTCACGCCATTACCGAACAGCAGAACATTTCGCTGCGCTGGAGCAAACTGCCGCGCGGTACCCATAGCGGCCCGGCGCTGGTCGCGCCATTCATTACGATTGCAGTGGATGCTGGGCGCACGGACAAGCTGCGCCCCGGTGATCTGCTGGGTGCGTTGACCGGCGAAGCGGGCTTGCCCGGTGATGCGGTGGGCAAGATTGATGTGTTCCCGACCCGCAGTTATGTGGCCATTGCACGCAACTGGCATGGCAAGGCGGTTGAACAGCTGCGCGCCGGCAAGATCAAGGGCAAGACGTTCCGGATTCGCAATATCCGGTAAGGATGACTACAGGTCACGCCGTCATTCCCGCGCAGGCGGGAATCCAGGATACCTCTGATTATTAACCCGGCGGACAGCATTATCCGACGTAGGGGCGGCTCGTGAGCCGCCCTTCCTGGGTTCAAAGGCGCAAGAGGGCGGCTCACGAGCCGCCCCTACACAAGAACTTGCAGCGCCATGCCAGACATTGTTGTTCGCCGGGTTAATAACTCCGTCATTGCGAGGAGTCCGCGACGAAGCAATCTTTCTGGTTATGCAGAATCAATCAGTTGAGATTGCTTCGCCGCGCTTTGCTCGTGGCTAAAGGCTACGCAATGACGAAACAGGAATAAATCAGAGCTTCACCAGTCTAAAACGATGCTTCTTTATCCTGGATTCCCGCCTGCGCGGGAATGACGACCTTTAAGTTAGTGACACTCACCTCAAGACTTCCCCGCCAGCACATTGCGTTTCGTTTCAACAAAACGCAGCGACTGACCGCGTGCAAATCGCTCCGGAAAATTGAGCTGCTCGCTGGCCAGCACATGTGTCGCAGTGGAATTCAGTTCAACTGCGGCAACCGGGTGCGACTTGAACACCGGCATGGGTATCAGCACGTGACCGTTACTGGATGCATCTGGATAACGCAGCAGCAGGTACTGCACATTTGCGCCGTGATGTTTGGTGATGTGGAAGCCGCGGGTTTCGGTGATGCAGAACGCCGCGCCGAGAATCACGCCACGACGGGTATCGGGATGAATGCCGGCGCTGCTGTGCAGCAGATCACCGATCAGCATGGTCAGCGCAGCCCGAATCGCCTGATAGGCCGGCTCATCCAGATCAGCCTGATCGGACAGCTTCTGCAATGCGCCCTGCCGTGTTTCCAGCAGCAGTGATCGGCCACTCTCGACATCGCAAAGATAGATGACCGGGCCCGCTTCGCCAGCGGCGGGTCTGATGGCATCCAGCAGCAGCCCGGCTGCGTCGCCGTAACGGGCCAGCAGCTGGCGCGCTGCTGCAAGTTCTGATTTGTCTGTCATGTATGCCGCAAGGCGCGTGCCCGACTGCGCCTTGCCAATCCTCAGTTCAACTTCGACCGTTGCCAGCCCTGCTCGGACCATTTCAACTCATAGGAAGGCCAGTAACGATCATCGAGCTTGAGGGTGATGACTTCACTCGCGCCATTGAGCGTGACCGTGCGCAGGCGCACCGAGCTGCGATCTTCGCGTGCGGCAATGGCTTTGGTGAAGGCATCCAGATCGGGTGTCTGTTCACCATCCACTTCCACAATGCGGCGACCTGCATACAGCTGGTAACGCGATGCTGGCGAGCCATAGGCGAAGTAGGCGACGAATACACCATCAACCGGCGTATTGCGTTGCGCCGACAGGGCGCGATGCGGTGTTTGCAGAATGGCGCCCGCCCAGAACACCAGCCGGTCAATGTCGCGACCACCCAGCGCGGCGGTCTGCACGTCGATCTGCTGTTCTTTCTTGTTACGCAGGACAGTAAGCATCACGCGTGGCTGCTGCACTGCCAGTTCCACTTCACGGAAACGCGACACGGTGCGGCCATCAACGGCCAGGATCAAATCGCCGGTACGCAGCGCTCTTGCAGCCGGCGAACCTGCCACCAGTCGCGTCACCACCAGCGCCTGACGATGCTGCGGGGCATGGGTCACCAGCTTCTGCGCCCAGTCATCCGGCAAGCCCAGACGACGCGCATCGGCAAGCGACACCGGCGACAGCTCGGCTTCCAGTGAATACACCGCAGCGCCGCTGCTGGCCAGTTGCAGGGTCTCCACCAGCAGATCTGCGGGAATGCCGCGCATGACCTGTTGCGCTTCACGCCCCTGCTCCACCAGATAACTGGACCAGGTGGCGCGCACCTCGCCCTTTTTGTTGACCAGCACGCCATCAAAGTTGTTGGGGCCATTAACGAGGTTGATCAAGTCCAGATTGGTTTCGCGAAAGCGCAAGGTGCGTGACAGTGGAAACTCTGCCGGTGCAACTTCGGCCACCGTGGCGGACTGTGATTTGAGATTGGAATCGCTATCCATTCCCACCGCCCAGATGGCTTCGCCGGGCAGTACGTGCTGGGTATCGAGTTTCACGGCGCGTACCGGCGTGGTGCCCAGCAGTTTCGGGTCATACGAAACCACGGCGAGGTTGTGCAGCGGATGAATGTATTCCACCTTGCCGGGAATCTCGAGCTCGCCCGCAAACACCAGACGCACATCGCCCACCGGCACCGGAATGGTATTGCGATCCACCGCGACCAGGCCTTTGACCGCATCCAGCACCACGCCCGTGCCGTAGAAACTGCGGTCCGTGTAGCCCGACACGGAATACGGCATGTCGAACCTCACCAGCGCCAGCGAGGGCGCCAGCTTGTTGATGATGTCATCCGATGATTTCGCGAACTGGGTGGTGGCGGGCGCAGGCGGCTCGGCCACGCCATCTACCGGCCAGGCTTCGCAAGGCCAGAGGCCCTGCGCGTCATCGCGATGACATTCGGACGCTGCATACCAGCGACGATCCATGCGCATCACCGCAATACGCGAGGCGCGCGTATCTTCCATGGTGAAAAAACGCAGGGTGGCGCGTTCACCATCTTTCAACGCTTTAAGAATCTTGCTGAACTCATCAAGGTTGCTGATGGCCGTTTCATTGACTTCAGTGATGACTGCGCCACGCGGTACACCGGCCGTGGCCAGTGCATAGCCGGAGCTGGCCACAAATACACCGGACACCGGCTTGTTGTAGTGACGCGCCATCTGCCAGCTGAGCGTATGCACCACGCCATCACCAAAGCTCAGGTATTTGTCGGGCGTGACCTGGTACAGGTCCTGAACCTTGATCTCCGCCGTGCGCACTTGATTGCCGCGCCGGATCTCCAGCTTGATGTCCTGACCCACGGCGTCATCCAGAATCTGTTCCAGCGGTTCAAACGTGCTCACCAGCTCGCCATTGACACGCAACAGAATATCGCCGGGCTCCAGTACCGCCGCCGCCACGGAGCCGGGCTGCACTTCGCTGGCGACCAGCATGCCGGTCTGGGCCGGAAACTTGCGACGCACTTCAGCTTCGGTCGCGGTATCAAGCCCCAGCCGGGTGAGTTCATCGTAAGGCGTGTAACTGAACACGGTTTGCAGCGTGCCGCGCGTGACCGGTTTGCCGTCCTGAATCAGCTTGAGCGCACGCACCACGCGATTGAGTGGCAAATAGAAACTCGACGCTGCCGCATTGCTGCCACCCGCATTGAGCGCCACTACGCGACCTTCGATATCCAGCACCGGTGAACCGGATGAACCACCCGACGTGCCGGAGGCCGCCTGAATGTAGAAGGTGTTGAAGTCGTTGAACTTGAACGGGCCGTACTCGGGCGCCTGACGATCCAGCCGCGCCAGCGTTCCTGAAAGAATCGACAGCTGCTCACCCGCATCGTTGCCCACCACGCGAATCTCGCGGCCTACTGTTGCGCCTTGTGGATACAGCGGCAACTCGGCCGGCTGAATGAAACGCAGTTTAGTGGGGTCGTAACGGTAAATACCAAAGTCATGGATGGGATCGCGATACACCGGATACAGCGTGACTTCCTCGCGATTCTGGAACACCGCCTGCGCAGTCACCGGTCCGGGTGTTACCACATGCCGATTGGTCAGCACCAGACCGCGCCGGGCATCGACAATGAAGCCGGTGGCCTGACTGGAACTGTTGGATTCGGTGTCAAAGGCGCGTACCTGATCGATCTGGATGCTGATCACGCTGTTGGTGATGCGCTCCAGCGTTCTGGCCCACTTGCTGTCATCGACATCGGCAGCATGTACGCTGAAACTCAGCAAGTAACCCAGAGCGAGTACTAAAAGTTTACGCATTCTGTATACCTGATTTTCATCTGACTGTAGGTCGGGCTTCAGCCCGACATCAATTCAAGTCGGGCTGAAGCCCGACCTACATGGATGCAGGAAAGGGCAATCACCAGCTCAATGCCTGACCAAATGCTTGGCTGTACAACGCCGCAAATTCTTCCCGGGTGAAGCTGTGATTCTGCGGGCCATGCGAAGCGATCTTGAGCGCGCCGATCAATGAGGCAATACGGCCGGTCACTTCCCAGCCCAGTTTGTTCATCAGGCCGTAGATCAAGCCGGCGCGATAAGCATCGCCGCAACCGGTGGGATCATTCACTGCCGCCGGTTTGGCGGCTGGCACAAACAACTGGTTACCACCGGCAAAAATCACCGATCCCTGCGCGCCATGCGTCACGATCAAGGCCTCAACACGCTGCGCCAGTTGTTCGTGACTCAAGCCAGTACGATCGCTGAGCAGCTGCCCTTCGTATTCATTCACCGTTACCCAGGTAGCCTGGTCGACAAAGCGCAGCAGCTCTTCGCCATTGAACATCGGCAGGCCCTGACCCGGATCGAAGATGAAAGGAATGTTTGCCGCGGCAAATTGCGCCGCATGCTGGATCATGCCGTCACGGCCATCGGGCGAAATCAGGCCCAGCGTGACGCTGCCATCGGCGGGCACGGTCTGCAGGTGGGCATGATTCATCGCGCCGGGATGGAAGGCGGTGATCTGATTGTCGTCGAGGTCGGTGGTGATAAAGGCCTGCGCCGTGAATTCGCCATCGATGGTCCTGAGGTATTTCTGCTCGATGCCATCGCGGTCCAGCTTGGCGCGATACGGCGCAAAGTCATGCCCGACCGTGGCCATCGGCGCACCCTTGCCGCCCAGCAGCTTCAGGTTATAGGCGATGTTGCCAGCACAACCGCCCAGGTTGCGCCGCATGTCCGGCACCAGAAAGGCCACATTCAGCATGTGCACCTTGTCAGGCAGGATGTGCTCCTTGAAACGCCCGTGAAACACCATGATGGTGTCGTATGCCATGGAACCGCAGATCAATGCCGACATGCTTTACCTGTTGTTAGCCCGTTGTTAGATAAGACCAATGGCGGGCGAGCATAGCGGAAATGCTGGCCGGGAAATGTCAAAAAGTGCGGACTAACCCAGCAATACCAAAGCCCCAGGTCACAGCCACCATCGTCAGCGACAGGAACACCGCCGCAGAACCCATATCCTTGGCCAGGCCAGAGAGTTCGTGGCGCTCGAGGCCCACGCGATCCACCACCGCTTCGATAGCGCTATTGAGAATCTCCACCACCAGCACCAGCAGCACGCTGCCGATCAGCAGGGCGCGCTCAATGCCGTTGTGACCGAGATAAATTCCCAGCGGAATCAGGACGACGGCGAGCAGCAGTTCCTGACGGAACGCCGCTTCATGTTTGTACACGCCGGTAAAGCCTTTCATGGAATTGCCGAAGGCCTTGAGCAGGCGGGTCATGCCGGAGGGTTTGTTGCGATCGTTCATTGTTGTTCCTGTTCTGATAACACCCTCACCCTGCCCTCTCCCTGAGGGAGAGGGGAAGAATCGAGAAATGCCATTCCTGCTCCCTCTCCCTAAGGGAGAGGGTTGGGGTGAGGGTTATTCTTCAATACGCCTTCCAAACCAGATCCAGTTGCTTCGCGGCACGCACATCATCGAGACGACGCACCGGCAGTGTGTACGGCGCACCTTTCACCTTCTCGGCATCGGTTTCGGCTTCGCGCTGAATCTCGATCAGCGCATCCACAAACGCGTCGAGTTCCTCCTTGGCTTCAGTTTCGGTGGGCTCGATCAGCAAACACTCCGGCACCAGCAACGGGAAGTAAGTCGTCGGCGCATGGAATCCATAGTCGAGCAGGCGTTTGGCGAAGTCCATGGCGTTCACGTTCAGCTCGCGTGCCTGACGCTTGAGCGTGATGATGAACTCATGGCTGGCGCGACGTTCGGGATAAGCCGGATCAAAACCCGCCTGACGCAGGCGCGCCAGCAGGTAGTTGGCATTCAGCGCGGCATACTCGGCTACGCGCTGCATGCCGGCTTTGCCCAGCATGCGCATGTAGATATATGCACGCATCAATACACCGGCGTTACCCATGAATCCCGACAGGCGACCAATGGACTGCGGCAAATCTTTCTCAGTGAGCCAGCGATAGGCATTGCCCTCTTTACCTACAACGGGCAGCGGCATGAACGGTGTAACGCGCGCACTCATGCCCACTGCACCCGCGCCCGGACCACCACCACCGTGCGGCGTGGAGAAGGTCTTGTGCAGATTCATGTGAATCACATCGAAGCCCATGTCACCGGGGCGCACCTTGCCGAGAATGGCATTGAGATTCGCGCCGTCGTAGTACAGCAAGCCGCCCGCATCGTGAACGATCTGCGCCATCTGCTTGATGCGACGCTCGAACACGCCCAGCGTTGACGGATTGGTGAGCATGATGCCCGCCGTATTCGGCCCCACGGCTTTTTCAGCGCCTCCAGATCAATGTCGCCGGAAGGCAGTGAGGGAATCTCCACCACCTTGCAACCACACATGGTGGCGGTAGCGGGATTGGTGCCATGCGCCGCATCCGGCACGATCAGTTCATCGCGATGCGACTCGCCGCGCGACTGGTGATAAGCACGAATCATCGCCACGCCGGCGAACTCACCCTGCGCACCCGCCATGGGCGTCAGCGACACGGCATTCATGCCGGTGACGTCTTTGAGCATTTCCTGCAATTCATACATGCAGGCGAGGAAGCCCTGCCCGGTTGAGTCTGGTGACAACGGATGGCGATTGAGGAACTCCGGCAACATCGCGTACTGATTACAGGCGCGCGGGTTGTACTTCATGGTGCAGGAACCGAGCGGATAGAAGTGCGTGTCGATGGAAAAATTCTTCTGCGACAAACGGGTGTAGTGACGCACCGCCTGCAACTCGGAGACTTCCGGTAATTGCGGACGCTTGCCACGACGCAAATTGGCCGGAATGTCGCTGGGTACAGCGGCGGGATATTGCGCAGCGGCAGATCGGCCAGTACGCGAATGTTGAAAGATGAGTTTTTCAGTCATGTGAAAATTCTCTATTTGTCTCTTGTCTTCGTAGGGGCGGTTCGTGAACCGCCTTCTTCAATATCGATATCGGAAAATCGGAAGGGCCGTTCGCGAACGGCCCCTACAACACCGCCTCAACCCCGCAACACCTCGGCCAATGCGCTTGCATACGCCGCCACATCGGCACTGCTGCGTGACTCGGTGGCGCATACCAATAACGCATTACCCAGCTGCTGGATAGTGCGGCGTGAGGTCGTAGCCACCGACAATGCCGCGTTTGGTCAATGCCGCCAGCACATCAGCCACAGGGCGAGTCAGCGTAATCACCGCTTCATGGAAACGCGGACCCGTGAATGCGGATTTCACACCGGGAATCCTGGTCAGCGCATTCACCAGTTCAGTGGTGCGTTGCTGACAGCTCGCTGCAACACGTTCCAGACCTGCCGCGCCGAGAATGGTCATGTGAATGGTCGCCGCCGTGACCAACAAGCCCTGGTTAGTGCAGATATTCGAGGTGGCCTTGCCACGACGAATGTGCTGCTCACGCGCCTGTAACGTCAGTGTGAAGCCCTGCTTGCCTTCGAGGTCCACCGTGCGACCAATGATGCGACCCGGCATCTGCCGCACATATTCCATGCGCGTGGTCATGAAGCCGAAGTACGGCCCACCAGAAGCCAGTGGCACGCCGAGCGGCTGACCATCACCCACCACAATGTCCGCGCCTTTCAGCACCCCACTCGCCCGGCGGCTTGAGCAGCGCCAGTGAGGTCGGATTCACCACGGCAATCACAAATATGCCATTGGCATGCGCCCAATCGGTGAGTGCATCGACCTCTTCCAGCTGGCCGAAGAAATTTGGCTGCTGAATGACAATACCGGTGATGTCCTGAGCTTCGAGTGACTTGAGTGCAGCGAGCGTCGTCGTGCCGGATTGCGCATCAAACGGCACGGTATCGAACTTCAGGTTCTGATTGCCCGCCACCGCTCTGGTCACCGAGGTGTAAGTCGGATTCACGCTGGAAGGAATGATGAAGCGCTGCGACTGTGACTTGCGATTGGCGCGCACCGCCATCAGACAGGCCTCCGACAACGCCGACGCGCCGTCATACAGCGAAGCATTCGACACCGCCATGCCAGTCAGGCTGGCCATCATGGTCTGGTATTCATACAGCAGTTGCAGCGTGCCCTGTGAAGCCTCGGCCTGGTAAGGCGTGTAGGCCGAATAGAATTCACCACGCGTGACAATCGCCCACACTGCGGCAGGAATATGATGCTCGTAAGCACCCGCGCCAATGAAGTTCAGGTACTTGCCATCCTGCGCCGCACGTTGCTGCATCAGCTGACCGACTTCCATTTCCGTCAGCGCATCCGGCACCTGCGTCAGGCCCTGAACCCGCAGATCAGCCGGGATTTCTTCAAACAGAGCTTCAATGTCGGGCGCGCCAATAGTCGCCAGCATTTCACGCACATCATCTTCAGTATGGGGAATGAACGGCATGTGCTTTCCTTAGTGCGCAGCGTCAACAACGGCCTGATAGGCCGCAGCGTCCAGCAACTTGGCTACTTCTGCTTTATCGCTGGGGCGAAGCTTCATCAACCAGCCATCGCCATACGGCGCCTGATTGATCAGCTCGGGAGTTGCACCAAGTGCTTCATTCACCGCCAGCACTTCGCCGCTCACCGGGCTGTACACATCGGATGCCGCTTTCACGGACTCCACCACGGCAAACGCTTCACCGACCTTGAGTGTGCGACCCACTTCAGGTGTTTCAACAAACACCAGATCGCCCAGCGCAGATTGCGCGTGATCGGAAATACCCACGGTGAGCGTGCCGTCGCTTTCAACGCGCACCCACTCGTGGCTGGACAGATATTTGAGATCAGCAGGAATATTGCTCATGTCAGTTCCTCGAAGAAAGATTCAATACAATTTTTTGTAGGGGCGGTTCGTGAACCGCCCTGTTAAGGACGGGAAGAGGGTCGCTCGCGAGCGACCCCTACACCCGACCTCTACAATTCAAACCTCAATACACGCCTTGCCATTACGCGCAAACGGATACGGCACGATGCGCGCCGCCAACTGTTTGCCGCGAATATCTACTTTGACGTTGCCTTGCGCAGCAGTCGGCACGCGCGCCATGGCGATGGAACGTTCCAGCGTCGGCGAGAACGTGCCGGACGTAATTTCGCCATTGGGCTGGCCTTCAACAATCACTGCCTGATGCGAGCGCAGCACACCGCGATCTTCCAGCAACAGGCCCACCATCTTGCGCGGCACGCCGGCTGCCTGTTGTGCGTCGAGCGCGGCACGGCCGATGAAGTTGCGATCTTTCGGCTCGAAGGCAATGGTCCAGGTCAGGCCCGATTCCAGCGGCGACTGGCTTTCATCCATATCGTTACCATACAGATTCATGCCGGCCTCCAGACGCAGCGTGTCACGTGCGCCCAGACCACATTGCGCGATACCGGCCGCTTTGAACTTCAACCACAGCTCGCCCGCTTCTTCCTTGGGCATCATCACCTCGAAACCATCTTCACCGGTATAGCCAGTGCGGGCAATGAAGTAGCGGCCGAATTCACCGCCTGCGAAGACCTTCAACTCCAGTGCTGCCTGGGTGTCTGGCCCCAGCACACTCACGGCTTTGTTTCGAGCATTCGGCCCCTGCACCGCGATCATGGCCAGGTCATCGCGTACTTTCACATCGACATTGAAAGCCACCGCTTGTTGCCTGATCCACGCAATGTCCTTGTCGCGGGTGCCAGCGTTCACCACCATGCGGAACCAGCTCTCGGTCATGAAGTAGACGATCAGATCGTCAATGACGCCGCCGCGCTCATTGAGCATGCAGCTGTACAGGGCTTTGCCGGAAGTTTTGAGTTTGGCCACATCATTGGCCAGCAGATAACGCAGGAATTCGCGAATACGCGCGCCGCTCAGATCCAGCACACACATGTGCGACACATCGAACATGCCGGCATCACGGCGCACCGCGTGATGTTCGTCGATTTGCGAGCCGTAGTTGACCGGCATGTCCCAGCCGCCGAAATCGACCAAACGCGCACCTGCAGCAACGTGCGTGTCATACAAGGGAGTCCGTGAACCCATGAAAAGTCTCCGCGATTAGAGCTTGGACAAATAAAGGTCGCCGCCTGCCTTGCAACACGGATTCCGTGCGGGAAGTCAAAGCTGCGCCCCTCTGTCCGGGTACCTGAGAGATCGGGTGCTGCGCCTACTATTAAGTGTCAAGGCTACGCACCGCTCCCCTTCGGTGGATCACCATCCTGATAGCGGCATGGCCGCAGACAAGGTGATCGCTCTCCAGAGACCCATCAATCCAGCAGAAACGTCTGGCTTTATCGTCGTCATTCCCGCCTTAGCGGGCATGACGCTGATCAGACGATTCCTCTGAAATCACTTGTGCCGTTCATTTGCCTGAGCGTTTCCGGGCGGTTGCGCCTTCGGCGGTCGGCGATCCGACTCTCTCCGGCCAAGTGGTCATGGGCGCGGGCATGTTAGCGGAGCCCTTTACAAAGGTCACCGACTTTCTCGCACGAACCGCTGCATTGTTTCGCAGGGGCGACGCGAGCCGCCCCTACGCTAGCAGCCTGTCGGACTTAGGATTGATCTACTGCGGCGGTGTCTAATCGGTTCATTTTTCCGATCCTTTTCGTTAAATAGCTACGGCTATTCGCCTCAAACGATCGAAAAACTGTCCTCGATTATCCACTCGCCTCGCTACGATCACCTAAGTCCGACAGGCTGCTAGAATCCTCGCCTCAAATTTCCGCTGAGATCGCCCCATCCATGTCCGCCATCGCCCGCCGCCGCTCCATTCCCGTCCAGATCGGTTCTGTCACCGTGGGTGGCAGTGCGCCGATCATCGTGCAGTCGATGACCAACACCGATACCGCCGATGTGGAAGGCACCGCGCAGCAGATCAAGGCGCTGGCAAAGGCTGGCTCGGAACTGGTGCGGATTACTGTGAATTCAGATGAAGCCGCTGCTGCGGTGCCCCATGTCTGTGAACGACTGGCGCAGATGAATGTCGCCGTACCGATTGTGGGTGATTTTCACTTCAATGGTCACAAGCTGCTCAAGGCGCATCCGGCCTGTGCGGCGGCGCTGGCCAAGTATCGAATCAATCCGGGCAATGTGGGTCGTGGTTCCAAGCGTGACACGCAATATGCCGAGATGATTGAAGTGGCCTGTCAGTACAACAAGCCGGTGCGCATCGGCGTGAACTGGGGCAGTCTGGATCAGGATCTGCTGACACGCCTGATGGATGAGAACTCAACGCTGGCTGAACCACTGGATGCGGAAGCAGTGATGCATGAAGCCCTGGTGGTGTCGGCACTCGACAGCGCCGCGCGCGCCATCGAGCTGGGCCTGCAAAAAGACCGCATTGTCATCTCCTGCAAAGTAAGTGGCGTGCAGGATCTGATCAGCGTGTATCGCGAACTGGCAAAACGCTGCGATTACGCCCTGCATCTGGGGCTCACCGAAGCGGGCATGGGCTCGAAAGGTATTGTCGCTTCCACTGCCGCCATGGGTGTGCTGTTGCAGGAAGGCATTGGCGACACCATTCGCGTATCACTCACACCCGAACCCAATGGCGATCGCACCAATGAAGTGATCGTGGCGCAGGAAATCCTGCAAACCATGGGCCTGCGTTCGTTCACACCGATGGTGGTGGCCTGCCCCGGCTGCGGCCGCACCACTTCCACGTTCTTCCAGGAACTGGCGAAAAATATCCAGAGCCACATTCGTCACCAGATGCCCGAGTGGCGCAAATCTCATGTCGGCGTAGAAGACATGACTGTGGCCGTGATGGGCTGCGTGGTAAATGGCCCCGGTGAAAGCAAACACGCCAACATCGGCATCAGCCTGCCGGGTACGGGCGAACGGCCGGTAGCGCCGGTCTATATCGACGGCGAAAAAGGCCCTACTCTCAAGGGCGATCGCATCGCCGAAGAATTCCAGGCCCTGGTTGAAGACTATGTAGCGCGAACCTACGCGAGGAGACCAACATGAACGATCTCGCTGGTAAACATTGCGTACCCTGCGAAGGTGGTGTTGCGCCGCTGGATACAGTGACCACCCGCCCGTACCTGGAAAAGCTGTCAGCAGGCTGGCAACTGGATACGGATGGCAAAGCCATTCGCCGTGAGTATGCATTCAAGAATTTCTATCGCACCATGAGCTTCGTTAACGCCGTGGCGCACATTGCCAATACGGAAGACCATCATCCCGATCTTGAAGTGGGCTACAACTACTGCCGAATCAAATTCTCCACACACGCCATTGGCGGACTGTCAGAGAATGATTTTATTTGTGCGGCGAAGATTGATCTGCTGGACAGGTAATCATTCATCATCCCGCTATCAGCGTATTTCCTGATAGCCGCCGGGAATGCCTTCGGGCGACAGCACCACCTGCCAGAGCTGATCGCGCCGCGCCCGGAAATACGCTGCCGAAGCAAGCAGCCAGAAATTCCACATGCGCTGGAAGCGTTCGCCATAGCGCGCTTCAAGCTCTGGCCAGTGCGTATTGAAACGCTGGTGCCAGGTCATCAGGGTGCGGTCGTAGTCCGGCCCAAAGCCATGCCAGTCTTCAATCACGAACAGGCCTTCCACCGCGCGCGCTATCTGCGCCATCGAAGGAATGGTGGAGTTGGGAAAAATATAGCGCTCAATCCAGGGATCATTGGCGTGCTGCGAGGTGTTCTGGCCGATGGTGTGCAACAACATCAGGCCATCCTTGACCAGCAAGCGCCGCGATGCCTGAAAGTAGGCTTGGTAGTTACGCAAGCCAACATGTTCGAACATGCCCAATGAATAAATTCGGTCGAACTGTCCTTGCAGGCTGCGGTAGTCGCACAGCTTGATGTCTACGGACAAACCACGACACCGTTGCCGCGCCGCCGCTGCCTGATTGCGTGAAATGGTCACGCCCGTGACCTGCACTCCATATCGCTGCGCCGCGAACTGGGCTGCGCCGCCCCAGCCGCAGCCGATATCCAGCACACGCATTCCCTGCTGCAAACCCAGCTTGCGACACACCAGATCCAGCTTGGCTTCCTGCGCAGCGTCCAGCGTTTGCGCATGTCGCCAATACCCACAGCTGTAGATCATTCGCTCATCCAGCATGCGCAGATACAGGTCATCGCCAATGTCGTAATGCTGCTGACCGACTTTGTAGGAACGCGTCGGCGTTTGCGGATTGAACAATTTCGCCAGCAACGCCGCCCATAGCAGGCGCAGGCCGGGCAGGTGCTGGTCGATGCCGGCGCGGAACACGCGGAACATCATTTCATCAAGGCGCTCGCAGTCCCACTGCGCATCCATGTAGGACTCGCCTACACCCAGCGACCCCTGCGCCAGCACTCGTTGCGCGAACGACGGATCGCGCACCTGGATGTCCCAGGGGTGACTACCATCCAGAGCCACTTCTGCACCAGCCAACAAGGTTTGCAGCTCTTGACGATATCGGGGCAGCGCCATGGCAGTACTCCTGTAAAAGAGTTACTCACACTGCACAAAGGATGCACCTGCCACCCAGCTCCCGCAATACTGCCATTCCCCGGAGCGATGAGTGTTTACCGCTACAGCAGACGTCTATTCGGCTTCCAGACGTTCGACCTTGCGCCAGCCGCGCGGCAACACACCGCCCCGTTGGGCGCGTTCGCCACGATAGTCTTTGAGCTCGGCAAACTTCAGGGTCATCTTCCGCTCGCCCGACCACACCAGCAAACTCTGTTCCGAAGTCACCACGGCAATACTCACCATGAATTCATCGCGCTTGTCGAAACGCTTGCTGTCGATACCGAAGATCTTGTTGCCCTTGCCCTTGGCCAGCTCCGGCAGTTCGCTCACCGGAAACACCAGCAACTTGCCATCGTTGTTGACGGCGCACAGCAGCGCCTTGGGGTCGGTCACCGCAACCGGCACCAATACATTGGCGCCTTCGGGCACGCTCAGCACCGACTTGCCGGCACGATTGCGTACATAGAGTTCTTCGAGCTTCACCACGAAGCCATAACCCGCATCGGTGGCCAACACCCATTGATCACCCGGCTCGCCCAGCATCACACCGGCGAAGGTGGCGCCATCGGGCGGATCAATGCGTCCTGACAGCGGTTCACCATGTCCACGCGCAGCCGGCAACGTATGCGCCAGCAGACTATAGGTGCGGCCAGTGCTATCGAGGAATACAGCCTGTTGTGTGCTGCGTCCCTTGGCCGCCGTTTTGAATTCATCACCGGTCTTGTAGCCTAACGCGCGCGGATCAATGTCATGACCTTTCGCCGCACGCGCCCAGCCACGGGTCGACAACACCACGGTCACCGGTTCACTGGCCACCAGTTCGGTTTCATCAATGGCCTGCGCAGCAGCGCGTTCGACAATCTTGCTGCGACGCTTGTCGCCAAACTCTTCGGCCACTGATAGCAACTCATCCTTGATCAACTGCTTGAGCCTGGCTTCGCTGCCGAGCAATTTCTGCAAACCATCACGCTCGCGAGCCAGTTCATCCTGCTCGCCGCGGATCTTCATTTCTTCCAGCTTGGCCAGGTGCCGTAACTTGGTTTCCAGAATGGCTTCGGCCTGAATCTCGGTCAGGCCAAAGCGTGCCATCAACGCCGGCTTGGGTTCATCCTCGGTGCGAATGATGCGAATCACTTCGTCGAGATTCAGATACGCAATCAACAAGCCATCGAGGATATGCAGGCGCGCCTGTACTTTTTCCAGACCGCCAGTTCAAACGCCGCTTGACGGTGATGGTGCGGAAGCTCAACCACTCGGTGAGCATGCTCTTCAAGTCCATTACACGCGGCCGGCCATCCAGACCGATCACGTTCAGGTTGACGCGATAGCTGCGCTCCAGATCGGTGGTGGCAAACAGGTGCGCCATCAAGGGTTCGATCTCGATGCGATTGGAGCGCGGCGTGATGACGATGCGTGTCGGAAACTCGTGATCCGACTCGTCGCGGATGTCGGTGACCATCGGCAGTTTCTTGTTGTTGATCTGCGCCGCAATCTGTTCCTGCACCTTCGAGCCCGACACCAGGTACGGCAGCTGCGTGATGACAATATCGCCATCTTCGATCTCATAGACGGCGCGCGCCTTGAACGTGCCATTGCCCGATTCATACAGGGCCTTCAGTTCACTGGTGGGCGTGATGATCTCGGCACCCGTGGGCAAATCCGGACCTTTCACGTACTTGCATAACTCACGCACCGTCATGTCGGGGTTGTCGAGCAACTGAATGCAGGCCGTCACTACTTCTTTCAGATTGTGCGGCGGAATGTCGGTGGCCATACCCACGGCAATACCGGTGGTGCCGTTGAGCAGCAGATTCGGCACACGCGCTGGAAGCAAGGCGGGTTCATCAAGAGTGCCGTCGAAATTGGGCGTCCAGTCCACTGTGCCCTGCCCCAGCTCCGACAGCAGCAGCGAGGCGTACTTCGTAAGTTTGGATTCGGTGTAACGCATGGCTGCGAACGACTTGGGATCGTCCGGCGAACCGAAGTTGCCCTGGCCATCCACCAGCGGATAGCGATACGAGAACGGCTGCGCCATCAACACCATGGCTTCGTAACACGCAGTGTCACCGTGCGGATGAAACTTGCCGATGACATCGCCGATGGTGCGCGCCGACTTCTTCGGCTTGGCGGTGGACGCCAGACCCAGTTCGCTCATCGCATACACAATGCGGCGCTGCACCGGCTTCAGACCATCGCCCACATGCGGCAACGCGCGATCCAGAATCACGTACATCGAATAATCGAGATAGGCCTTCTCGGTGAACGTGCGCAATGGCTGGCGTTCAATGCCTTCGAAATCTAATGTGGGTTGTGTGGGGGACATATCGTATGGTCGGTTCAATGCGTAGGGGCGGTTCGTGAACCGCCCGTGTTAACGGTGGCACCAGAGGGCGGTTCGCGAACCGCCCCTACGATGCTGCAATTCAAAAATCAGACTTGCGCCAAATTGCCCTTGTCTTCCAGCCATTCGCGACGATCGCTGGCGCGCTTCTTGGCCAGCAACATGTCGAGCATCTGGTCGGTGTCATCCGCCGCTTCAATGGTCAGCTGTACCAGACGGCGCGTTTCCGGCGCCATGGTGGTTTCGCGCAGCTGCAGCGGATTCATTTCGCCCAGACCTTTGAAGCGCATCACCGACGGCTTGGCGCGCGGGTTCTCGGCGGAGATACGATCCAGAATGCCCTGCTTCTCGGCTTCATCCAGCGCGTAGTACACCTGTTTGCCCACATCGACGCGAAACAGCGGCGGCATCGCGACGTGTATATGGCCCGCCAAAACCAGCGGGCGGAAATGGCGTAAAAACAATGCGCACAACAACGTCGCGATGTGCAAGCCATCCGAGTCCGCATCGGCCAGGATGCAGATCTTGTGATAACGCAAGCCATCAATCTTGTCCGAACCGGGATCAACGCCCAGCGCCACAGCGATGTCATGCACTTCCTGCGACTGCAACACCTGGGCTGATTCCACTTCCCAGGTGTTGAGGATCTTGCCGCGCAGCGGCATGACGGCTTGAAATTCGCGATCGCGCGCCTGCTTGGCCGAGCCGCCTGCGGAATCACCTTCCACCAGGAACAACTCACCGCGTTCGGGGTCCTGCGCCGTACAGTCGGACAGCTTGCCGGGCAAGGCCGGGCCGCTGACCGAGCGCTTGCGCGCCACGATCTTCGAGGCCTTCAAACGCGCCTGCGCCGACTCGATGGCCAACTGCGCGATCTTCTCGCCCGAATCGGGATGCTGATTCAGCCACAGCGCCAGCTGATCCTTCACCACACCGGCCACAAACGCCGCCGCTTCGCGTGATGACAGACGCTCCTTGGTCTGGCCGGCGAACTGCGGTTCCTTCATCTTGGTGGACAGCACAAAGCTCACACCGTCCCAGACATCTTCCGGGGCCAGCTTGATGCCGCGCGGCAGCAGATTGCGGAACTCGCAGAATTCCCTGATTGCGTCGGTCAGCCCCAGACGCAGGCCATTCACATGCGTGCCGCCCTGCGTGGTGGGAATCAGATTGACGTAGCTTTCTTCAATACGCTCGCCGTCATCGACACGCCACACCAGCGCCCATTCAGCGCCTTCCTGCTGACCATCCACCTTGCCGGTGAACATCTCGGGCGGCAGATACTCGCCATTATTCAAACTTTCCAGCAGGTACTGACTGACGCCACCGGTGTACTGCCATTCTTCGCTCTCGCCAGTAGCTTCATTGATGAAGGTGATATGCAGGCCGGCGCACATCACCGCCTTGGCGCGCAACACATGGCGCAGCTTCGGGATGGCGAAGGTCGGGGCTTCAAAATACTTGGGGTCGGGCCAGAAACGCAGCGTGGTGCCGGTATTTTTCTGGCCAACCTCGCCCACCACCTGTAGCTTGGACTTCAAGTGGCCGGCCGCAAAGCTGATGTTGTATTCCTTGCCGCCGCGCCGCACCCAGCATTCCAGCTGCTTCGACAGCGCATTGACCACCGACACACCCACACCGTGCAGGCCGCCGGAGTACTCGTAGTTCTTGTCGGAAAACTTGCCACCCGCGTGCAGGCGGGTGAGGATCAGCTCGACGCCGCTGACCTTCTCGATGGGGTGCACGTCCACCGGCATGCCGCGGCCGTCGTCCTCCACCTGCAGCGAGCCATCCTTGAACACCGTCACCTTGATGCGTTTGGCATGCCCCGCCAGCGCCTCGTCCACCGAGTTGTCGATGACTTCATGCGCCAGATGGTTGGGACGGCTGGTGTCGGTGTACATGCCCGGGCGACGGCGCACCGGGTCCAGACCACTCAAGACTTCAATATCAGCTGCGTTGTACGACTGGGCCATTAGAGGTAGGAAATCCGCTGGAGAAAAAGCGGGCGGATTCTAGCACCCGGAAAAGCCGATTAGGCCGGGGACTGCGAACTGTGGGGAGAAATAGACAGATTGGTGCAGCGAAGCAGCACCGCTTCCACAGCCGTCGGGATGCAAGTCAGCTATTCGTGCTTGCTCAACCAAGCACCCCGCTTGGCGCATGCAACCGGCACCGAACTTCAGAACCTCAGTGCTTCCAACCAATCTACGCGTGCACAAGGTTTCATCGGCTCATTTCACGTCGCAACCCAGCTCAGCAAATCGATCACGTCAGATTGTATGCATCCGCGATATCGCTCTGCCTGCTCGTTGACAAGATATTAGACTCATTAACTATGATAACGATCAGATCGTGCCCTCTGATCGAGTTCCTGAATTCGAAAACGAGTACGTCTTTAGCTGCCTCATAATCTGCGTTTATTCCGGGCACAACCACCACAAGCCGTCACGGGACACCGACCAAGTGGTCAGTGCTCGCTGCATCGATAGCCGGATTGTCGGCTTCCTTCAATCTGGATCTCGCAAATTGATCAGCTAACTCATATGCTTATCGTCCCCTCGTCTATTCTGTTGGGCATCATCCAAATGCACAGCAGAAAAATCAGTCGCTACTGCTCCCGCGGGCCAACAAATAGAGTCGTCGCATGTCGTTCACATTACTCTTGTTCCGGCGCAAATGTCTTCGAACTGATTCGAAATGACAGTTGTCACATCGTCAGGTCGATCAGCCACTGCATAACTGTTCAACTCATATGATCCAGTACAGCTTTTCACCTCCTCTTGCCGTAGGATTTACCCTGAACTGGCTGGTAGCTGAGTCCGATTGGTGACCAAACCCAGTTCCTTAACGACCGGATATTTCATTCTTGATTTACGTTATTCACTGTCGCTAAATCGCACTGACCAGTACGACTGTCTTCCGAAGTGCCGAATCGATCCGCAGTATTTGATTGGCAGAAATGCCATACAGGCGTCATGAATCAAGCACACTCCTCACCCGCTCCGGCGTAAACGGAATACGCTTGAATCGCTTGCCCGTCGCATCGGCCATCGCATTCGCCAATGCCGCGCCGGAAGGACCCTGCGAAGCCTCGCCGGTACCGAGATACGGCGCGCCCGGACGATTGATCATCGACACTTCAACCGGCGGCACTTCGCTGAAGGTCAGGATCGGGATAGCTGGCCCAATCCTCCGACGTGATCTTTGTATCGTCGAACTTCACTTCTTCCTTCAGCGTCCAGCTCAGCGCCTGGATCAGTCCGCCTTCCAGCTGGTTCATGCAGCCGTCCGGGTTGACCATGTGGCCGCTGTCACCGACGCACACTGCGCGCACCACGCGCACCCGCCCGGTGCGGCGTATTACTTCGACCTCCATCGCGATCGCGCAATAGGCCGCGATGTTCTTGTACTTGGCGAAGGCAATGCCGCGGCCGCGGCCTTCGCGTTTCTGCCACTTGCTCCAGCCAAATTTCTCCGCTGCCTGTGTCAGCACATCGCGTGCACGCGGATCCTTGAGATAACGCAGACGATATTCAACCGGGTCCGCTCTTGGCTGGCGACTGCCAGCTCATCGATGAACTGTTCGATGGCAAAAACGTTGGCATATGCGCCCAGCCCGCGCGTCGCAGACACACGCACCGGCATGTCGGTGATGAAATGCGTGAGCACACGCTGCCCGGGGAATTCGTACAACGCGATGGCATTGCGATCCGCCGCATAGTTGGGCGGGCCGCCATTGACCGGCACCGGCTGTGCAAACGGCTTTTCCAGATATTTCGCCGACAAGAGATTGCCTGCGTTGCCGCTGGGGCGGGTGCCGTGGGATAACGACCACAGTTCAAGATTCCAGTCGAGCACATCACCCCTGGCATCGACGGTAGCTTTGGTCTTGACGACCATCGCCGAGCTGTACGGCTCCCATTTGTGCTCCTGCTCGCGGGTGTATTGCAGCCGCACCGGTTTGCCCGGCACTGCCTGCGCCAGCAAGGCCGCGTCGGCTGCCGCATCGTCGGCTTTGTTATGGCCATAACATCCGGCGCCCTGCATGTGCTGGCAGCGCACTTTGGACTTGTCCACGCCCAGCATCATGGCAATGGCGGCGGCGGTATCGAACACCGACTGGCTATGGGTCTGGATGGTGGTGACGCCATCTGCGCCCAGTGTGGCGATGGCGGCCGAAGTGCCAATCGACGCGTGCATGTGGAAGGGGCGGTAATACGTTGACTCGATGGTCTTCGCGATTGGCGTGGTGTCCTTGCGCGGGTCGTTCTTCGTCTCGATATCCTTGGGCTTCTGCGCCAGCAACCAGTCATAGATGCCTTCTGTGCCGGGCATGGATTTCTGGACATCCCACTTGGCCGTGCGCGCCAGCACCGCCGCCGCTGCAGCAACCTGCTCTTCGCGCTGCGCAATCACACCCAGGAAACTGCCGTTGCGCACCACCTTGAGAACACCGGGCATGGCTTCCGCCTGCGCGATATCAACCGAGACCAACCTGGCGACATAGGCCGGTGGTCGCACGATGCGGCCATGCACCATGCCTGCAGGCCGATATTCCTGCAGGAAAATCGCTTCGCCGGTCATCTTGGCGGGGATGTCGAGACGCGGAATGGATTTGCCGACATACCCGCTGCTGCGATACCGGCTTCAATTTGGCTTGGCCGGTGGCTTCGCGCGCCAGTTCCTGTCCCGTGACCAGCTGGCCGTAGCTGACCTGTGTGCCATTGCCCGCCGTGATCACGCCATTGTCGAGTTTGAGACCCGCCACCGGCTGGCCGAGTTTTTGCGAGGCGAGTTCCAGCAGGATGTCGCGCACTTCAGCCGCGGCCTGTTCGACCGCCACCGCGCCATTCGGGATGGACAGCGAACCCGATGTGGTGCCTTCATTGGGCACGATGAAGGTATCGCCGGAAATGATTTTGATCCGGGCAATATCGATGTCGAGCTGCTCGGCACAGACCTGCGCCATCGCCGTCAGAACTCCCTGCCCCAGTTCAACCTTGCCGATCTGCAAGGTCACCGTCTCATCCGGATTGATCCTGATCCACGCATTGAGCATGCGATTGCTGTCGAGATCGCCCGGCAACTTCGGCCTGGTTGGCGCAGCGTTCTGTGCAAAAACCTCCAGCGGCAGCGTGAATGACAACGCCAGATAACCGCTTGCCGTGAGGAAAGCACGACGATCAAGGGTTGAGTGCGTGCTCATGGCTCAGCCCTCCTTCGCGGCGCGCAGCACGGCGCGCACGATGCGGTTGTGGGTGCCGCAGCGACAGAGATTGCCGTTGAGTGCGCTGCGCACCTGCGCATCACTGGGGTTGGGATTGCGTTCCAGCAAGGCATGGGCCTGCACAATCATGCCCGCCGCGCAGTAGCCGCACTGGGCAGCCTGTTCGTCGATGAAGGCCTGTTGCAGGCGGCTGGGCTTGCCGTCTGTTTCGCGCAAACCTGCCAGGGTGGTTACTGATTTCCCGGCAGCGGTCGACACCGGCAGCACACACGACCGGACGGGTTCGCCGTCAAGCAGCACGGTGCAGCTGCCGCATTGCGCGCGGCCACAGCCGAAGTGCACGCCATTGGTTTCCAGATCGTGAGACAGAATCGAAAGCAAGGGCGCGTCATCCGGTGCATTCACGCGGACGTCTTTACCATTCAGGCGAAAAGCGACCATCGTTCCCCCCATTTGTCCTGAAGACTGGCTCTACAGCGCCGCAAGAGAGTACGCGGCATGGAAAACAGTGGCAACAAAGGAGCGACGCAGGCCAGACAAGGCACGCTCAGGCAAGATCCTTTACCAAGGCTGCACGTATCGACTCGGACAATGGACTTTGTGCATGCTGGTAAACAGGATGATCAATACCCATGTGCAGCGGCATGGCTTCTTTGGCGGCGCTGACCATCTCGGCGGTCAACTCAAAACGCAGGAAATGCACCGAAGATGTTTTCTCGTCGTTCTCGCGTTCCATATCTTCATCGGCGATGGCGTAAACGCGCGGCTGTGACCCCACCTGCACCCAGCAGCGAGTTTCTATGCCCTTCATGCGTGCCAACTCCACCCGGCGTTCTTCGACCTCAGGGAATTCGATCAGGAAAGTGACTTTCCAGTTGCTGCCGTCAGGAATCAGCGGGTTGTAGGCATTCAACTCATCCTGAATACCCGCTTCTTCAAAAATCCGCTCCACCCGCAGCATTTCCTGGATCTGATACTGGATGGTCAGGCGATCTTCGAACATCCAGGTGACGTTCGGCCCGATGTGCAGATTGCGCAGCTGTTTGTGCGCCATCACTTGCGCGCGCATTTCAGGGCGGTGTCTGGCGTATTGCTCCAGACTGTACAGATCGCTGGGTTGCAGTTTGTTACTCATGGATCACCGCGAATGAATTGACATCTTCCTGAATTGTGTAGGGGCGGCTCGCGAGCCGCCCTCTGAGTACCGGAAAAAGAAGGGCGATTCGCGAATCGCCCCTACGTCAGACCGTTAAATCAGTGTCACTGCAACTAGATTCCGTAGGCCATACGCAACAGTTTCAGCGGATGGGTGGGTTCCGCCGCAGCATCAGGCAAGCCAGAGTGAATCTGGTGACCGGCCATCGGGCAATCGCTGGTGTAGTAGTCCGCAGCGCTGTTTTCGACCTTGCTGAATACCGGGCGGCCAATCTTCATGGAAATATCGCGGAACTCACGCTTCACGCCATAGGTGCCATTGTGGCCTGAACAACGCTCAATCACTTCCACCTCCACGCCCGGCACCAGTTTGAGCACATCGCGTGTTTTCAAACCGATGTTCTGTACCCGCAAATGACAGGGTACGTGGTAACTCACCTTGCCCAGCTTGCCGGTGAAATCGGTGCGCAGCAGGCCCTGCTTGTGGCGCAACCATAAATACTCGAACGGATCGAACATGGCCGCCCTGATGCGCTGCACCTGCGCATCGTCTGGAAACAACAGCGGCAACTCCTGCTTGAACATCAGCGTGCAGGAGGGGATCGGCGTGACGATGTCATAGCCCTGCTCCACCAGCTTGAGCAAGGCGGGTATGTTGATGTTCTTGAGTTCCTCAATGGATTTCAGATCGCCCAATTCCAGCTTGGGCATGCCGCAACAGGCTTCCTGCTGCGCAATCACCACCGGAATACCGTTGTGCTCAAACAGCGCACGCAGATCAGCGCCCAGATCGGGTTCATTACGATTCCCATAGCAGGTGACAAATAACGCCACTTTCCCAGTGGTTTCAGGAGTGGCTTTCACTTCCATCTGCGGCACAGGCTGTCGGGTGTGCCGCTTGCGGTAGGTGTCGCTGTGATATTCAGGCACCGGTGCTTCGGGATGCACACCCAGCGTTTTATCCAGCAGCGTGCGGCCGAGCTTGCTGCGAGTGACTGCATTGACCACTTCCGCAATCACCGGAATACCGGCGATGTTGCCAACGGTATCGGTGGCGCTCAGCACCTTGTCACGCAGGCGCACATCACCTTGCTGGAACTTGAACGCCTTGGCGCGCAACATCAGATGCGGAAAATCCAGATTCCAGGGATGCGGCGGCACATACGGACACTTGGTCATGTAGCACAGGTCGCACAGGTAGCAGTGATCCACTACCTGCCAGTAAATTTTCTTGTCGACGCTATCCAGCTCACCGCTGCTGGATTCATCGATGGCGTTGAACAGGGTTGGAAACGAATTGCACAGGCTGAAGCAACGCCGGCAGCCGTGACAGATGTCGAAGACGCGTTCGAGCTCCTTGAACAGCGAAGCTTCGTTGTAGAAATCCGCTTCCTGCCATGCGACCGGATGGCGGGTAGGGGCTTCAAGGCTACCTTCGCGGCCGCCACTGGGAATGTTGTTATTGGACACGCGACCCCCGTAGGGGCGGTTCGTGAACCGCCCTGCTGCGATTCCGTCATTGCAGAGGGCGGTTCACGAACCGCCCCTACGGCATTACAGACTGTCCAGCGCCTTCTGGAAACGGTTGGCGTGCGAACGTTCGGCCTTGGCCAGGGTCTCGAACCAGTCGGCGATTTCGGCAAAGCCTTCGTCACGCGCCTGCTTGGCCATGCCCGGATACATGTCGGTGTACTCGTGAGTTTCACCGGCAATCGCAGCCTTGAGATTCAGGGAAGTTTCACCAATCGGCAAACCGGTGGCCGGATCGCCCACGGCTTCCAGATATTCCAGGTGGCCATGCGCATGGCCGGTTTCGCCTTCAGCGGTGGAACGGAACACGGCGGACACGTCATTGAACCCTTCGACGTCGGCCTTGGCTGCGAAGTACAGATAACGACGATTTGCCTGCGATTCACCGGCAAAAGCCTCTTTGAGGTTGTGCTCGGTCTTGCTGCCTTTCAAGCTTGCCATGGTAGTACCCTCTGATGGATTGCCCTGTACGTTATGGTTATGGCTCAGGATCTGCTGCAACTGCCAATCTTTAGAGATGCACCAGATCCATGGACGCGTCCGACTCTAGGAGTGCATTCTGGCCAAGTCAACGCAGGCCACTCTATTGACCCCATAGAGCCTGCCTATTCCAGCCGGCACCTTGGCCGCAAGAGATTTGACGCTTGGCACACCACTGCGCACACTTGCCGCCCGATCCAGTTGCTGGCCAGAGACATGAGCAAGAAAACCCGTGCTGCAGACACCCCCGACTTCGAGAAGGCGCTGGCCGAACTGGAGCAGATCGTCGAACGCATGGAACAGGGTGAGCTGCCACTGGACGAGTCGCTCAAACAGTTCGAACGCGGCGTTGCGCTCACTCGCAGCTGCCAGACCGCCCTGCAACAGGCCGAGCAGAAGGTGGAAATCTTGATGCGCAAGAGCAGTGGCGAGAGCACTGGAGACCGTACCGTTTGATGCCGAGGATGGGGCCTGAAGTGCCCACCTTCGCACGCTGCCTGAGTAACTGGCAGACGGACACCGAAACTGCGCTGGAACGCTACCTGCCCGCTGCCAAGCGCAGCCCGACCCGCCTGCATGAAGCCATGCGCTACAGCGTGCTGGGTGGCGGCAAACGCGTACGTCCGGCGCTGGTGTTTGCCACCGCGCATGCGCTGGGCCTGACACAAAACGCGGTCACTGCGGCGGCCTGTGCCGTGGAAATCATCCATGCTTACTCATTGATCCATGACGATCTGCCAGCCATGGACGATGATGACCTGCGGCGCGGGCGAGCCACCTGCCACAAAGCCTTTGATGAAGCGACGGCCATTCTGGCGGGCGACGCCCTGCAGGTACTGGCCTTTGAATTGCTGGCCACCGACCTTGATTTACCGGCTGATCCGGCCATCCGGCTGCAACTGGTGCGTATCCTGGCGCAGGCCAGCGGCACGGCGGGTATGGCCGGTGGTCAGGCGCTGGATCTGGCAGCTGAAGGTGATCGCAGTGGTCTGGCGCCCGAGCTGGCGACCATTACGGATATCCATGCCCGCAAGACCGGCGCACTGATTCGCGCCTGTGTGTTGATGGCGGCTGCCTGCCAGCCGAACCTCAGCCCGACTGACCATGCAGCACTGGACTGCTATGCCGTGTGCGTCGGGCTGGCCTTCCAGATTCAGGACGATCTGCTGGACATCGAAGGTGACCCCGCCCTGCTGGGCAAGGCCACCGGCGCGGATCAGGCACATCAGAAACTGACCTATCCGGCCGTGGTGGGCGTGGCGGCTGCGCACGACAAAGTGCAGGCATTGCACGGCGAGGCGCTGGCAGCGATTCAGCACTTTGATGCGCACGCCGACCTGTTGCGGGCGCTGGCCGGGTGGTTGGTGCTGCGGCAGCATTGACCAACCCAGATGCAAGCCTCGTTCTAGTACACTGCCGCCAATGACCCAGAGTCCCGCCTTGCTGCTGCTGTCGAACATCAATGCGCCTGCTGACCTGCGCCAACTGGCGGGTTCGCAGCTCAAACCTTTGGCAGCGGAACTGCGCCAGTTCCTGATTGAAACCGTCAGTCAGCGTGGCGGTCACTTTGCCGCCGGGCTGGGCACGGTGGAACTGACCATCGCCCTGCACTACGTGTTTAACACCCCGGAAGACCGCTGGTATGGGATGTGGGCCATCAGGCCTATCCACATAAAGTGCTGACCGGACGCCGTGACCAATTGCACACCATCAAGCACAAGGAAGGCCTGGCGCCCTTCCCGACTCGCAGCGAAAGCGAGTACGACACCTTTGGCGTAGGCCATTCGAGCACCTCGATCAGCGCCGCGCTGGGCATGGCCGTTGCCGCCAGACAGACCGGCAGCAACCGCAAGCGCGGTGGCCGTCATCGGTGATGGCGCGATCACTGCTGGCATGGCTTTCGAAGCCCTGAATCATGCTGGCGCGCTGGATACCGATCTGCTGGTGGTGCTCAACGACAACGACATGTCGATCTCGGAAAACGTCGGCGCGTTCTCCAATTACTTCGCACGCGTGTTATCCGGCAAGTTGTATGCACACCTGCGTGAAGGCGGCAAAAAAATCCTGCGCCGCGTGCCACCCATGTGGGAACTGGCGCGACGTTCCGAAGAACACATGAAGGGCATGATCCTGCCCGGCACCATCTTCGAAGAAATGGGCTTCAACTACATCGGCCCGATTGATGGCCACGATGTGGATGCGCTGGTTGCGACTTTGAGTAATTTGCGTGACATGAAAGGCCCACAGTTTCTGCACGTCATCACCCGCAAGGGCAAGGGTTATGCGCCGGCTGAAGCCGACCCCATCAAGTGGCATGGCCCGGGCCCGTTTGATCCCAAGAGCGGCGTGATCTTCAAGGAGAAAACCAGCGGTCCAAGTTATTCGCAGGTGTTCGGTGACTGGCTGTGCGACATGGCCGAAGCCGATCCGCGTGTCGTGGCCATCACGCCCGCCATGCGCGAAGGCTCCGGTCTGGTCGAGTATTCCCGACGTTTTCCGGATCGCTACTTCGACGTGGCCATTGCCGAACAGCACGCCGTGACCTTTGCAGCCGGCCTGGCTTGTGATGGCGTGCGGCCCGTGGTGGCGATTTATTCAAGTTTCCTGCAACGCGCCTACGATCAATTGATTCACGATGTGGCCCTGCAGAACCTGCCGGTGACTTTTGCATTGGACCGGGCGGGCTTGGTGGGCGGCGATGGCGCCACGCATCAGGGCAGTTTTGATCTGAGCTTTCTGCGCTGCATTCCCAACATGACGGTGATGGCGCCCGCTGACGAAAACGAATGCCGGCAGATGCTGTACACCGCCGTGCAACTGGGTTCACCTGCCGCCGTGCGTTATCCGCGCGGTCAGGGCACGGGCGTGCAGACAGAACGGGAGATGACTGCGCTGCCCGTTGGCAAGGCACAGGTGGTGCGTGAAGGCCGCAGCGGTCTTGTCATTCTCGCCTGGGGCCCGATGGTGGGTTTCTGTGCGCAAGTGGCCGAGCAACTTGATGCAACCCTGGTGAACATGCGTTTCATCAAACCGCTGGATGAAGAGCTGTTGCTGAAACTGGCCGGTAAACACAAGGCCTTCATTACCGTGGAAGAAAACACCGTGGCCGGCGGCGCCGGCAGTGCGGTTGCTGAACTCCTGAACGAACATGGCATCACGCTGTCCATGCTGCACATTGGTATTCCGGATCGCTTCATTGAACATGGCTCGCGGCAGGATTGCCTGGTTGCGGCCGGACTTGATATCCAGTCTCTCACCACCACTATCAGCCAATGGTGGCCTGCCCCGGCTCGCGTTGCGGGCGGCTGATCCGAATTCCCTGCCGAGTTTCTCATGACGACCAAGCCCAAGACCTCAACCATTGAGGACGTTCAGAGCCGTGCCGACACGCGGCGGATTCCGATCAACAAGGTCGGCATCAAGGATGTCTATCATCCGGTGCGTATCCGGGATCGTTCCGGCAACGAACAACACACCATCGCCAACTTCAACATGTATGTCGAGCTGCCGCACAACTTCAAGGGCACGCACATGTCACGCTTTGTGGAGATCCTGCACAAACACGAACGTGAAATATCGGTGGAGTCGTTCGGCGTCATGCTCAAGGAAATGACCAGCCACCTGAACGCCGGGACTGGTCACATCGAAATGAGCTTTCCATTCTTCGTGATGAAGAAAGCGCCGATGAGCGGCGTGGAAAGTCTGATGAACTACCAGGCTTCGTTGATTGGCGAGCACGTTATCGACAAGAACGGCCACGGCAAAACTCAGCGCTGGTTGAAAGTGGTAGTCGCTGCCACCAGTCTCTGCCCCTGCTCAAAGGCCATCTCCGACTATGGCGCACACAATCAGCGCTCACACATCACGCTGAAAGCACGCATTGGCGAAGACATGTATCTGGAAGAACTGATCGACATCGCCGAACAGGAATCGTCATGCGAGGTATATGGAATCCTGAAACGCGCTGATGAAAAATATGTCACCGAACGCGCTTACGATAACCCCAAGTTTGTTGAAGACATCGTACGTGATCTGGCGGTGCGTCTGAATAACGAACCGCGCATTCGCGCCTACACCGTCGAGACCGAGAATTTCGAGTCTATTCACAATCATTCGGCCTATGCACTGATTGAGAATGACAAGGACAAACCTGCGTAGGGGCCGGTTTCAAACCTGCCCGCATTGTTATTTTTCGTTACGAGTCGGCGCAGGCGGGTTTCTGTATCTATTGATATGGCCCGCCACTGCAATTCAATAATACGATCTGCCACCCGCATCCGGATTCATCTCACCCTGCACTTCTTCCGGATCAACGCCCTGCGCCAGCAAGGCGTCCCTGACAACGGCAATGTCAGCCAGAATTTTCTCAACACGATCGCCGTGATCGTATTTATTAACTTCGATCGCCTTGGGCATGTAGCAGAAGGCAGTCTTCAAGGCATGCAGCAGTGATTCATTGACTTGTGTATTCATGGAACCTCAGAACGACCGCCCCAGAAACAGATAAAACGCGGTCTTGCGACGATCATCCAGACCACCCGCCAGGTACACGGGACCTATCGGCGTATCGGCGCCAAAAAACAGGCTGCCATCGTGACGCAGGCTTTCGAAGCTGGCATCACTACGCCGATTCCATACATTGCCCGCCTCCAGGGAGATGCCCACGTAGGAGGGTAACTGCAGCACGCCGGAGCCGCCGCGCCCGACCTGACGATACAACACCGCGCGCGCGATGCCATAGTGCGGGCCGGCAATGGAACCCGTGGCAACGCCAGACAGATTCAGGAACCCGCCCAGCGTAAAGTAATCATGTGCAGGCGAATTGTTGCTGAGACTGGAGCCAACATCAGCAGACAGCAGGATGATGTAGCGTCCCATTGTGCGCGCCATCAACCACTCTGCCGAAACCCGGTTACCTTCGGTATCTGCGCCGAACTTTTCTTCTTCAATATTCCACTGCACATTGAACTGTTGGCCGGTGCGTGGAAAAAACACGCTATCCAGCGTGTCGTAAGCAAAGCGGGCAAAGTAGCCGCCGGTGTTGTAGCGCTCGGTTTGCAGCGCCGGATCGCCCACCCGCAGACGCGATGAACCCAGCCCGCGTTGCACGCCGATGCGTGCTTCGCCCCAGTTACCCAGTTCGCGTCCGATATCAAGACCCATCAGACCACTGCGTACCCGGTACTCGGCAACCACCTTGTCATCACTCAACACCGGTACAGTGCGAATGGAGTACTCCAGATGTGGCGAGACAAAGTAACGATGCTTCCATGACAGCGGCTGAAAAAACTCGGTCGCGAATTTCGGCCGATCACCAATCTGTACATCGGTCAGCCACTCGGCGCCCAGTGTATTCAGGTCCGTCATGATGAGGCGCGACGCAAGGTTGTAACGACTGTTACCGGCAAAGTCATCTTCGAGGTTGATGCCCACGCGCAGATAGTTTGGCCCCCAGCTCTTTGGCTTCAGCTGAAACTCCAGACCCGCCTGTTCATTGCGCCTGATCACCTTGTAATCGATGGTTTCAAACAGATCCAGCGCATACAGCGCAGCCAGATCCTGATTGATCTGCGTACGATCCAGTGACGTACCCTGCAGATCACCCACAACAGCTGAAACTGCTGCGGCGTAGCGCACCGAACTGGCATCGGTAGTCACGAATTCAATCCGGGGCGCCTGTATCACTGCTGGCCGACGGCTGGCCAGATACTGCTGATAGGCCGCCTCCTGCACCGCCAGACCTGCCAGGCGCTCACGCATGCCGTGTGCGGCCTGCTTTCCGGCTGCAAGGGTTTCCGCCACGCGCGAGAAATCCGCTGCACTCATGGTGCCAAGCTGTGGCTCGATAACCATGTCCTGAGTCTGCAGGCTGGCGCGTTTTTCCAGTGTGCGATTACGCACCATGATCGCAGCGGACTGATTGGTCACTGCCAGCGGCGAAGTGAGTTCATCACGTGCAAACAGCGGAAAACTGACATCGACTACGATCAGCACATCGACGCCCATCTGGCGCGCAATATCGACCGGCAGGTTGTTGACCAGCCCGCCGTCCACCAGCAATCGGCCATCGCGCTCAACAGGCGTGAACACGCCCGGGGCTGACATGCTGGCGCGCATGGCGCTGACCAGATCACCGGAACTCAGCACCACTTCACCACCCGACTCCAGGTCGGTGGCGATGGCGCGAAACGGCGTAGGCAACTGGTCGAAGTTGTCGATATCAGCAACAGGCAAGGTTGCGCCGCGCAGAATCTGGGTCTGCTTCTGCCCTTGCACCAGACCCGTAGGCAGTTCGAATCCATCCCTTGATACGCCTAACGAATACCGCACCAGAAAATTACGGTCATCCTGCTTGCGTCTGAAACCCAGCGCAGTGCGTGGCGGTCGATCCCGAAAAGCATCCTGCCAGTCCAGCGAGGTCACCAGCGTTTCAATCTCGCTGGCAGTCATGCCGGAAGCATACAACCCACCCACCAGCGCGCCCATGCTGGTGCCGGCAATGACATCCACCGGCACGCGCTGCTCTTCCAGTATTTTCAGTACGCCGACATGAGCTACGCCGCGTGCGCCGCCGCCGCTGAGCACCAGACCAATACGTGGTCTTGCCAACACGGCGTCTTGTGCCCGCACAACCTCGCCAGACAACATGAATACGATGGACAGCACTACACCCACGTAGAGACGCGCTGAGCTCAAGCGGGCGCTGGGCGTGTGTTGTTCTATGGAAAGACGTGACATGCGCACACCGGGAAACGATGGTTGCGCATGTTATACGAGGTGGGGTGCAGAAGGTCAGGCTTCAGTCTGAGCGTGATGCTGAAGCATTACGCCACGGGCAGACGCTGGAATCTGCCCATATTCTGGATACAGCGGGATCAGTTGCCGATGGTGCCGTTAACCACCGGATTGAAGGCAATCCAGTTATCCACCTGTGAGTTGAGCACGCTGGCCGGGAAACGGCTGGCAAACTGACTTTGTTCGCCATGCAACGCCATGTAGTTGAGCAGCACCATGTCCACCAGCGAGACCACCGAGTTGGCGCCCGGGCTACCGGAGGTTTCCACGTCACCCGAGGCACGGAAATAACCCAGCTGCTGGCGACGCGCCGCCGGCACGGAACCCACATTGTAAGTCTGTGGACGACCCGCAGGGTTCAGCACCAGGAAGAACGAAGCCGCCGTACCCTGATTATCGCCTGTCCACTGGCCCTTGCCGCGACCACCCACCGAGTTATCGATCATGCCATTGGAGCTTAGCGAACCATCGCTGAATACATACAGCATCAGTGGTTTGCCGGTGCGCGCGGCGTATTCCAGGCACGCGCCCATGCAGACACCGGCGCGAAAGTCGCGCGCCTCACCGGTAGTACGTTCACCCGTATGATAGTCAAAGCCACCCATGGTGATGGTGCCGGCGCCGGCCATGCCATCCACCACCAGCTTCATCACTGCGGCAGTTTTGCCAAACTCATTGTCGGCACTGATACCACCCAGTGTGGAGAAAATGCTGGTGATATTCGGATCAAGGCTCGGGTTCAACACGGAAGGACTGCTGAAGCGTTCGGCCAGATCGGCAGCCTTGACATAGCTGCAATCCACCTGCTGCTTGAGTACCGCATCGTTACTCAACTTGGTATCAATCACGGCCAGTTTGTCGCGACTGATGCGTTCAACGGTTTCCATGACAGCCACCGTGTCTGCGGCATTGGGAAACAAGGTCGACAATTCACCGGTATCCACCAGGCCGGTGGCATCCGAGGGACGATCCACCTTGGTGGGACGCAGTGTGTTGTCAATGAGCATGGCCGGGGCCATGGAATTGCCACCGGAGTCGGAGCTTTGCGAGCCAATCAGCGTCAGCAACTCACCCCGTGCACCTGCGCGGGCAATACCGTACATGGGGTTGTGCGGGTTATTGCCGGTGTCGTTTTCAGATCGCGCCGGAATTACTGCACCATTGACCATGGCGCGCGTCGTAGCGGAAGTCGTCATCAACATGCCGCGCAGGAAGGCGCTGTCAGTATGAAAAGCCAGACCGAACTGAGTATCGATGAATGCGCCCGCCACGGATGTATTGGGAATGATGTTGCCGGGCAACCCCAGCTTGGAATAACCAGCGGTGGACAGCACGTCCAGCTGCCCGCCCTGATTGCCCACCAGCACGTTGGAACCCGCAATGTTGGCGCCACCGGCGAGGTCAAAGCAGATGAACGGAACTTTGCCGGCTCCCTGCTGGATGTTGCAGATGTTGTTACGCCAGACATCCGCTGACAGCGCCATGGCTTTTTGCGGACTCAGTGCTGCGGTGAGTAACGCCGGCGCTACCACCGTTGCGCCGCCGGTCATGAAGCCCTGGGCGATGAAGTCACGACGCGTTACCGGTCGCTTGTGATCGCCGTGACGTAACGGCTCATTCAGTCCCAGCGCTTTCGGTGCTTGCTTGCGAATGATCATGGCTAACTCTCTATGAGCGACTCTTGTGATTGAGCGATCGGGTAATTGAGCAACAGGGCTGATTGATTACTGGACCGTGGTGACCGCACTGGCCAGTGCAGCAGTGCAAGTTGCCTTGACCACCACCCTGGTACGCGTACTGCCGGCCGTACAGACACCGCCGGTGCACAGCGTATCCATCAAGCCGTTCAATCTGCTTCTCACCAGCGTGCTGTCGGGTTGCGTTGTCAATCCGGTGCTGAGCGTCCTGCTCACCAGTGGATCGATCACCGCATTGCGCTCGGTGCTGCTGGTCAGCGTATTGCTGCTCAGCGTCAGCGCCGGGAAGAAACTGGCGCTCAGAGCACTGTTTTCCACCAGTGCGCCGCAATACGAGCTGCCGAGCTGGGCGATGCCGATCTGATGTGCACTGAGGAAGCCGTCCATGTTTTCCACCGATGGCAGTTGCTGCTTGACCAGTTCATAGGTGGCCTTCACGGCTGCATTGTTGCGTGGCACACCCGTAATCTTGGACATCGTCGCATCGATTTCCTCGAACATGCGATAACCCATGTCTGACGATGGCGCCGCATCCACCGGTGTGGTGGTCGTCAGCGCCGTGTCATCGGTATAGGCGCGGGTACGACTGCCAATCTGTTCAAAGGTCAGGAAGAACAGGTCGGAGTTCGGGCCTTTCTCCAGCGCCACCACCGTGCCGATATTCGACAACAGCTGTCCGGAAGCCGCCGTGTAGTTGGCGTTCGAGACCGTGACATCTACCGGAATATAGGCCTGCCCGACGCGCGCCTCAGCGCCATTGATGCCGATGCGAATGCCCTTGATCTGGATAGTGCCCGGCTGCGCATTGGCAGCCAGACTGATGAACGTCGGCCTGCTGAACAGGTAGGCATAGCTGTCGTACTGGGTGACTTCGAACATCACGTAGCTCTGCGGCACATTGGTCAGGGTCGACACATTGAACAGCAGGAAGTAACGTTCACCGACCCCGGCCGCAAAATTCTGCTGTACCTGGGCCAGCGTCAGGGCACGGTCATGGATGGCGACAAACTTGATCAGGCCGGTCCACTGACGCGTGCCGGAAGTCTCGTTGCCGAGCACCAGTGCGAAGGTGTCATCCCAGTTGCTTAAGCTGCCGCCACCAAGCGCGTCCACATCACCGGTGAAATTGCCGTTGACGTACAGCTTGCGGCCTGCAACCGGATCGTAGGTCATGACCACATGCTGTAGTGAAGCCTGCGCGTCACGATCCGCAGCGCGAGTCAGCAGGGCGGCTTCGCCATTGGCATTGGTCCTGTTGCTGCGCGCGAAGGCTTCGTACTGATAAGCGCGCTGGCCCAGCGTGACATTGCGTGAATCGTTGCCACCGGAGTAGCTGACGATGTTGGCATCTTCCTGCGCCACATTGGCCGGCGCCACCCAGGCTTCAACGGTGTATTCACCTGAGGCCTTGATGCGATCTGACAGCTTGCGGCTGGTGGTGGTGGTGGCTTGCGCCTTGCCGCCCGCGGCCACACTCAAGCCCCAGCCACCCGACCACGACACTGAGCCTGACAGGGTCAGGTTGGCAGCGGGTTCCACACCGCTGGTGTCGTTGGCCACAGAGCCCGTGCCTTCCTTGAAGAAGTAGCGGGCAATGCTGTTGGTCTCATGACGGCTGCCACCGGAGGCCACCGTACCGTCATACATGGTCAATGCCTTGGAAACCACCAGTGTCGGATCCACCTGTGTCAACGGAATGCCGTTGGCAAAGGCAGTGATCGCATTGAGCATGGTGGTCGCATTCGCCGCGCAGTTGCTCCAGCAGTTATGCGACTCATCACGCAGTCGCACCACCAGTCGCGACAGCGATGGCGTATCCAGATTGATCTTGGCATGCGACTCCGAGTAAGCCTCGTCCACATCGCTGCTGGCGAAATACGGCTTCTGCGGCGTCGCGGCGGCGGAGGTGTGGCAGCCGACGCAATACTGTGTCAGCAACGGATATACCGTCGTGGAGAACAAGGCAGGGGAAGTCGGGAAGGTCTTGGCAGCGCCTACATCCTTGTCTACGGGCGCGACCAGCTGGATCTGTGTGCCAGCGCCGCCATTGCCGGAAGCATTGGCCCAGTTGCGAATCCAGGTAGTGAGAATGTCAGCACAGGCGGTGGCGCTGCTGGTCCAGCAATTGTGGCCGCTCGCTACCTTGGTCACGATGCGCGACTGATCCGGCTGCGAAAGGTTCACTGCCTGCAGCGCCGCCTGATAGGCCAGATTCACATCATCAAGACGCGCGAAGGTCGGCGCCTGACCATTGGCATTGTGGCAACCACCGCAACGCGATGACGACACAATATTCACCCACAGTTCGTTCTTGAATGCCTGCACGTCCGTCGAGCTGGGCGCCGGGCCTGTGTAATTGATGGACAGACCTGTAGCAGTGGCCGTGGTATCAGCATTCGATTCCGTATCGGCGCCGCCACTACAGGCAGCGAGCATGGCCAGCATGGACAACGCGGCCATCTGCTTGAACCAGGTCATGGGCTTTAGCCAGAATCTTGTAGCACTGTATGCATTACGCATGCGGCCTTCCTCAATTGAGCACGTGACTTTCATGATGTTGGGTACTGATTGGGTATTGGTTGAATGACGGGTCAATCACCCATGCAGTAAACCGCCGCTTCGGCGAATACTTCACGCATGCTGTAGTTACTGGATTTGAAGCTGGTGACAATCTGTGAAACCTTGCTGCGGTCACTGCTGTTGCCCGGTTCACGGAAGCACACTGCCTTGAAGGCTTTCTGTACCTGGCACTGCGCGAAGGCTTCGCTGTTGGCCAGTTCCTGGCCCATGGTCTTGGCGCCGGTGCCCGAGCCTGACTGGGCAGTGCTGAAACCCAGCGCCCGGTTCGGGCCCTTGCGCCAATAGTTGTCCCAATGATCATCCGGCGTCACATAGCCGGGTTTGAAATTATCGATGTTGATCTGGTACTTCTGATTCACTGCGCCACCGGTATAGACCAGCCTTGCCTGTGTTTCATCGAAGTCATAGTAGGCAAAGGCCTGCGCCAGCGGATCCATTCCGGTATGACAACCGATACAGCCATTGAGGAACAGGCGACTGTCGCCGCCCGGGCTGCGACTGACATCCTGACGAATCCGGTCGGGTGGCCGACTGGTGTCCTGCACCTGCTCCATGTCATTGCACAGATGATTGAGCATGGTGTAGCGGAACATGGCGCGGTTGGTACCATCAATGAAGAACGCCTGCGCGGCAGCGCGTGAAGTCATCACACCGGCTGTGGCAGCGGCAGGCAATCCGCTCAGCGCCGACTGGCTTTGTGAAGTCAGCACAGTACGCAGATCACTGTCGTTATCCTCAAGATACTGGTAGTGATTGTTATTGGTGGTGGCATAAGCCGGAGCGCCTGATGAAGTGCTGCCCGTATACAGCAGATCCGCCGACAGCAGCGTATTAAACGCCACGTTGTCGCGCACCATGCCAATGACGGTTGCCGTGTAATCGTTCAGCGGTGCAAACACGGTGCGATCACGATTGGTCCAGGGCGTCGAAAAATTCTTCAGCGTAACGTTGTAGAACCCTTTTGACTCCACATTGGCCGGGTCGATGGCCAGACGCGCCGCACCCAGCGCATCACCTGATTGCACCATGCTGGTCATTTGCGTCAACAAGGTGTCTGAGGGGGGCGTACCCGTCAGGCGATCATGCAGGCGCTTTGCCTGGTCACGCGGCGCAGCCACTGCGGCTGCTTGCCAGCCTGCTGTCAGCACGCCCGCCACTACAGCGCCCAGTACTGCATGGGATAACTTGCTCATTCTTGCCTTGAACACCTGATTGAGCATGCGGCTGGCTGACTGTGCTGCCATGTTGTCTGTCACTCTCGTTGCGGTCTTCATGCGTAAGCCCTGTATGAGCCTGTCCAATGATTCAAACCCGGCCCGAAATGGGTTTCGGGTGAGGCCAATATTAAGGTCCGTTAATCTGCCGTTTAACTGTCTCGCCGCCACTACGTCGCGCTGGGGAGACATCTGTGATCAGGTACTTTGGCCAGTAGGCTTGGCCCGACTTTGCACGGTTGATTGGCTTATTTTCCGGCCTTTTTGTGACTTGAAACACACTCCGGAACCGATCCACACAACCACACGCAGCCGACGATTCGCATGGAACCGCAAAAGCATGCACAGCTTCTGTGAAATCGTTAACGGCTGTGGACACTGGTCACGTTGATGATGCAACGACTTGCCGAGTTATGTAGCCAAACCAACGTGCGCCAACCCAGTAATTTCATGAGTTTCACTGCGAGGACTTCGCAATGACCCTGTTTATGCGCACACAATTGCTCCGGTCAGCCTTGCCGCAGGCTGTATTGGCCATGACCCTGACCTGCATGCTGGCTGCCTGCAGTGGCGGTGGTGGTGGCAATGAAGATACGGTGCGCATTGGCTCTGGCCAGTCCGGCAGCACCGGCACCACGGATTCGGCCGACTTTCCGATTTTCTACGTCAAACGTATCACGCCGATCATTGCGGATGCGATGGCTGATGACCTGGATGACGTGCGCCGCGTGCGTGTGTTCAACACCAATGCCGACCTGTACATGCGCGACCGAGCTTCGCCCAGCGCCATTGAACGCAACATCACGGCACGTGTGCATCCTGCGAATGAACTCTGGGATGTGAAGGATGTGGATGTTTCGGCCGACGGCGCCAAGGTCATCTTTGCCATGCGCGGCCCACTGGACGATGATCAGGAGGATGAAGATCCGCCCACCTGGAATATCTGGGAATACACTATTGCCTCGGACACCTTGCGCCGCGTCATTACCTCGAATGTGATCGCCGAAGAAGGCCAGGATGTTTCGCCGCATTACCTGCCCGATGGCCAGATCCTGTTTGCATCCACGCGCCAGTATCAGTCCAAGGCCATCCTGCTCGACGAAAACAAGCAGCAGTTTGAAGCGCAGGATGAAAACCGCGATGAATCCGCATTCGTGCTGCATGTGATGGACGCCAATGGCAGCAACATCCAGCAGGCCACCTTCAATCAGAGTCACGACCTCGATCCGACCATTCTTGCTGACGGTCGCGTCCTGTTCAGTCGCTGGGATCATGCACCGGGTCGCAACGGTGTGCACCTGTACACCGCCAATCCGGATGGCACCAGCTCGCAACTGCTGTATGGCTCTGCCAGCCACATCACCATTCCTGACACGAATAGCAACGGCGCAGTCACTTATCCAGCGGTGCAGTTCACCAAGCCACGGCAAATGCTCGACGGACGCATCCTGACACTGGTGCGGCCATTCAACAGCACCGAGTTCGGCGGTGACCTGTACATCATTGATACCAACAACTATGTGGAAGCGAATCAGACCACTCTCACAGGCAGCGCGGGTTCATCCGCACAAACCAAAGCAACGCCCAACAATATCCGCCTGATTGAAGCCCCCTCGCCGGGTGGACGATTTGTCTCGGCAGCACCGCTATGGGATGGTACGGGACGCATTCTGGTGTCGTGGTCGCAATGCCGCGTGATTGATCCGGTCAGCAATGCTGCAGTGAACTGCACTGATACACGTCTGGCCGATGCTACCTTCCTGCCTGCGCAGCCCATCTACAGCGCCTGGATGTTCAACCCGGCCGACGGCACCCAACAACCGATAGTCGCGCCCGTTGATGGCGTGATGGTTTCCGATCTGGCTATCGCACAGCCCCGTACGGCGCCGACCTTCCGTCCTTACAGCCTGAATGGCAACCTGGGATTGAATCAGACCCTGCGCGGTGAAGGCGTGGGCGTACTGGACATTCGCAGTATTTATGACTTCGACGGCACCACCGCACAGACCGGTACGGGTTGCAGCATTACCACGAACGCAGACCCTGCCAATACCTGCTACACCAATCGCGCCGCGCGTTTCCTGCGTATCGAAAAGGCAGTTTCCCTGCCGGATGACGATGTGCGTGACATTGATAACAATGCCTTTGGCGCCACCAATTTCATGCGCGAGATACTGGGCTATATCCCCATCGAACCCGACGGTTCAGTGGTGACCAAGGTTCCCGGCAATGTCGCTTTCCAGATCTCGATGGTTGATATCAATGGCCGTCGTCTTAACAACTTCCCGCGGCATAACGCCTGGCTGACGATTCGCCCCGGCGAAACCGTGCAATGCAATGGCTGCCACGTAAATTCCACCAATGTTCCCGCCGGACAAAGTGGGCGTTCACATGGCCGCAGTGGCCTGTTTGCCTCTGCTTATGCGGGTGCGGCTGGCTCCGGCTTCACCAATGCGAATACAACGTTCACGGCCACCAGTGGCCAGACCATGGCGCAGTCACGTGCGGCGTGGAGCTGCATCAGCGAGCAGTGCGCCGCCATCGCCCCCAGTGTCAACGTGGTCTTTGCCAATGTCTGGCCCAATGGCACCGTTGACTCCAAGGTGACACCGACCACACCACCGCGTGCGGGCGACTTTGCATTGCGTTATGCGGGCAGCGGCGGACTGACCACCCGGGTTCCCACCAGCAGTACCTGTCTGACGGTGTGGTCCAACGTCTGCCGCATCACCATCAATTACCTGGAACATATCCAGCCCCTCTGGGAACGTCCATTGGGATTTGACGCCAATGGCGATGCGGTCATCGACATGGCGGACAACTGTATTGCCTGCCACAGCCGCACTGGCGCAGCGGGCGCGCGTGTTCCTGCCGGTCAACTGGAGCTGGTGACCGATGCATCAGATGACAACAATCTGCGCATTACTTCGTACCAGGAACTGCTGTTCGGTGACATCGCACTGGAACTCAATGGCAATGTGTTGCAGGATCGCTGTATTCAGTTAGTCACGGACCCCGTCACCATGGTGCAGACCTGCGCCCAGTTTGAAACTGTTACGCCATCGTTGATCGCCCGTAATGCCGCGGCCTCGCGCTTCTTCACGAGGTTCACCACAGCGGGCACGCATGCCACGGCGGGTATTCCCTGGCTGACCACCGGTGAACTCCGACTGATCTCCGAATGGGTGGATATCGGCGCGCAGTACTACAACGATCCGTTCAAGGCGCCGGAGAATTGATGCGACGCCTGTGTTTCCTGCTTTTGTTATGCCTCTCTACCCCGACGTTCGCCAAACAGGCCTACCGCGAAGTGGTGGTGGCCGACCCCTATCTGGAAATGCACACCGGCCCCGGCCGGGGTTATCCGGTGTTCTTTGTGGTGGGCCGCGACGACAGGATTGAAGTGCTGAAGCAGCGCACCAGCTGGTATCTGGTGCGCGAACGTCAGGGCCGCGAAGGCTGGGTCAAGGAAACTCAGTTGCTCAAGACACTGGAGCTGGATGGCTCAGCCATCTCGCTGGATGTGCCCAGTCTGGAGAACCTCAGCGAGAGTCGCTTCCAGGGCGGCCTGATGCTGGGTGACTTCGGCGGCGCCAGCCTGATCTCGCTCAACGGCAGCTATGGCCTGACCGATCATCTGTCCATACAACTGACGCTTAATCACGCGCTGGGCAATATCTCCAATGCACAGATGGCGACGCTGGATATCACCCACACCATGTTCCCCGCATGGCGCATCAGTCCTTATCTGTCGATGGGTACCGGTATCATTCGTACTTCACCGCACAGCACCCAGGTACAGGAAGTGGACAGCACGGATCAACTGAGCTTCGTGGGCGGTGGCGCGCGTGTCTATGTGAGCCGCCGCTTCATTGCCCGCGCCGAATACCACTACAACTACACTTACACCAGTCGTAACGAAAACGAGGAAACCCCAGAATGGAAAGTCGGCTTCGCCTTTTTCTTCTGATCCCCCTGCTGGCCGTACTGGGCAGTGGCTGTGCCTTGTTCCGGCGCGACGCCGTGCCAGACAGCGGCCCAAGCACACCCGTAATCGTTACGGATGCCAGCAGTCCCACCAGTGCCGAAGTCACCGAACCGGTCATTGACCCGATGGTGGAACGACGCACCATCAAGACACCCGGGATTGATACCGAGAACCTTGAGCTGGGCGTATTTGGCGGCGTGCTGGGCATTGAAGACTTCGGCAGTCATCCTGTAGTAGGCGCACGACTTGCTTATCACGTCACCGAAGGATTCTTCGTTGAAGGGTCTTTCGGCAAAAGTCGGGGTGGTATTTCCGGCGCCGAATCACTGGGGTCATTCCAGTTGCTCACCGACGAGCAACGCAACTACACCTATTACGCATTGTCAGCCGGCTGGAACGCACTATCAGGCGAAGTATTCGTTGGCGAAAACCGCGCCTACAATACCAATCTCTACTTTCTGGCGGGTGTCGGTTCAACCCGATTTGGCGGCGATGACCGCTTTACAGTCAGTGGTGGGTTTGGTTACCGCATACTGTTAACCGACTGGCTGGCCACGCATCTGGACATTCGTGACTATCTTTACGACACCGATCTGCTCGGCAAGAAAAAGGTCGTCAATAACCTTGAAGCGAGTCTTGGACTTACTTTCTTCTTTTAGGCGAGCATGACGTTACTGCGACTACCTGAAGGTGATCCCGTGAATACAATCCGAACCCATTCATTGTTCAAAGCTCTTGCCTGTGCCAGCGTGCTGGCCATTGCCAGCCTGTCACCCGCCCATGGCACGGGCAGCAGCAGTGCCGCGGCACCGACGTTTATCCTGCCCGGCAAGAGTGGCGAGACCATTGATCTGGGCAAACTAAAGGGACAAGTGGTGATGTTGAATTTCTGGGCATCCTGGTGTGGCCCCTGTCGTACTGAAATGCCGTTGATGGATCAGATCTACAAGAAGTACAGCGCTGCCGGTTTCACCATGCTGGGCGTGAATGTCGATACGGACTCCGCCGATGCACAGAAATTCCTGTCGCAGGTTCCGGTCAGTTTTCCGATTGCCTTTGACCGTGACAACAAAGTAAGCCAACTCTACGCCGTCGCCGCCATGCCCAGCAGCGTGTTCATCGACCGCAAGGGTAACGTGCGCGCGCTACATCGCGGCTACAAGGCCGGTGATGAAGCGCAATATCTGGCGCAAATTCGCGCCCTGCTCAAGGAATAAACCATGTTGCGCTCGCTCTGTCTGCTCGCGATTATCAGCTCTCTGGGCGGTTCTCTGGGCGCTTGCAGCTCCATTGAACCTTGGGTAAAGCCGTATGAGCGCGCCGCGCTGGCAGATGAAGTCATGTCCAGTGACCGCAATCCGGCGCTGAGCATGTATGGCGACCATATCCGTGAAGTGCGCGAAGGCGCGCGCGGCGCCACCGGCGGTGCGGGCGGCGGTTGCGGATGCAACTGATGAAGGCGATGTTGCGCAATCGGTTCATAACGTGGCTGCGTTCGGGCCTGGCAGCGCTACTGCTGGGTTCGCCCCTGGCATGGGCGGGCGTGCTGCCGGAAGATCGTGCCGACTTGCTGCTGCATCAATACGAGGGTGGTGGTGTCACCATCAGCGGTCCCTCGCTGCTGGTGCGCAAGAAGTTTGGCGAGAATCTTGCCGCTAACGCAACCTATGAAGTTGACATGGTGTCCAGCGCTTCGATTGATGTGTTATCCGCCGCCAGCGCCTACAAGGAAACCCGTGATCAGTGGAGTGGCGGTGTCTCTTATCTGCGTGGCAAGACCACTTACAACGTCAATTTCCTCAACAGCAGCGAGAAGGACTACTACTCTGACAATGCCAGTCTCAGCATCAGCGAGGACATGTTTGGCGATCTGACTACGGTTACCCTGGGTTTCACCCGTGGCTGGGATGACGTCAAGCAACGCTTGAACAAGAGTGGCACACAATACGCTGACAAGGGCACGGTGGATCGTCGCAACTACCGGCTTGGTTTGTCGCAGATCGTGACCAGGAATTTTCTGATGGGCCTGAACTACGAATCAGCCGCACAGGAAGGCTATTTGCAGAATCCGTATCGACGGGTGCGCTATGGCGCCAGCAATTCCACCGCCATCAGCTACCAGAACGAGATCTATCCACGTACCCGCACTGCCAACGCGGCAACACTCGATGGCCGTTACTACCTGCCGTATCGCGCTTCTGTGAAAGGCAGCTACCGTTACTACTCGGACAGCTGGGGCATTGTGGCGCACACCGGTGAACTGGAATACGTGCATCCCATCAAGAGTTTCATTGCTGAGGCCAGCGTTCGTTACTACACCCAGACCCGCGCGGACTTCTATGCTGATCTGTTTCCCTATATTGATGCGCAGAATTTCCTGGCCCGCGACAAGGAACTGTCAACCTTCAACGATGTAACGCTGCACCTTGGACTGAACTGGCGCAGGGCATGGACACCCAGCGTCTCTGGTGTGGCCAGCGTGTTCTATGACCGCATCCAGTACTCGTACCAGGATTTCCGCAATAATCTGCCACGCTACAGTGGTCGGGCGCCGATCAATCAGCCCTTGTACAGCTACGGCGCCAATGTGTTTCAGGTGCAGTATTCGTTACAGTTCTGAAGTGTCTCAGCGCGGTATCTGCTGCGTAACGCAGTGAATTCCGCCGCCGCCGAGCAGAATTTCCCGCGCCGGCACGCCCACCACCCTGCGTTTTGGAAACAGGCTGCGCAGTTTGGCCAGCACTGCCTTGTCATGACGTACATCCAGTAACGGCACGACGACGACTGAGTTACCGATGTAGAAATTCACATACGATGCGGCCAGCCGGTCACCTGCTGCGCGCTGCTTCGTACCTTCCACTGCATCCAGACCGGTCACTTCGGCTTCCTCCAGATACAATGGCCCGGGTTGCGGCAATAGATGCACTTGCAGTTTCCGGCCACGCGCATCACGCGCTGATTGCAACCGCTGCAACGCATCCTGTGAACGCTTGTACTGCGGATCACGCTTGTTGGCAGTGCTGGTCAGCACCACCTCGCCAGGTTTGACGAAGCAGCACAGATTGTCCACATGGCCAGCTGTCTCATCGTTGTATACGCCCTCGCCCAGCCAGATGACGGTGGTCACGCCGAGATACTCATGGAGCAGCAATTCGATCTGGCCAATATCCAGATCCGGATTACGATTGGGATTGAGCAGGCATTGCTCGGTAACCAGCGCGGTACCCTGACCATCGACATGAATGGCGCCGCCTTCCAGCACCAGCGGCGCCCGGTAGCGGGTCATGCCTTCGATCTCCAGCACTTTCCTTGCAACCAGATCATCCTGATCCCAGGGAAAGTACAGGCCACCCTGCAAGCCACCCCAGGCATTGAACTGCCAATCCACACCGCGCACTTCGCCCGCCTTGTTCACCACGCAGGTTGGCCCGACATCACGCATCCAGGCATCATCATGGGACAGCTCGATCACTCTTACCGACCCGGGTAGCTGCGCACGCGCATTCACGTATTGCGCCGGTGACACACCAATACTCACCGGTTCACTGCCCGCGATGGCCGTCGCCACCGCAACAAACGCCTGTTGCACCGGTTTGCCGCCCATGCGCCAGTTATCACCGCGCTCCGGCCACAGCATCCAGCAACCACGATGCGGGGCAAACTCCGCAGGCATGTAGAAACCATCACTGGCGGGCGTAGTCAGCAAGGTTGTACTCATCATGTTTCCGTTTCTTGAACCATCCACTCACACCACCTGCAAATGCTGCACACCAGTCCAGCTTGACCCCGGCTGCAAGACGATAGGACGACCAATCGCGGCGGCTTCAACGCATAGCATATGGCGATAACCGTCTGGTTCAAGGTCACCCAGTGTTGCCGCTTTTTCTGGTCCCGGATTCCAGATAACTGTATCGGTAAAGCCTTCGATACTGCACAGCAGGGTGCGTTGCTCTGGTTGCATCACGCTGATCGACCGCCTGCTGTCAAAGTAAATACGATCTACCTCACCCGCAATACGCAGCAAATCGTTTGACTCTACCCGCTCCACGCCACCTGCCGCACTATCGCTGTACTGTAGCCCCTGCAAGCCGGAGACACTGACATGAGATATATCACTTACATACAGGTAGGTATGCAGCGCCGCAGTAAATCCAAACGCAACGTCACCCGGATTGTGGACTGACAAACGCAAGCGCAACGCATCGGGCCCCAGCGTAATCAGGTATTCGGCAACAAACCGGTTTTGCCATTGCATCTGCGTAGCAGCGGTATCGTTCAGGCGGAATCGGACTGAATTTCCTGCTTCATTGTCTGTATCGATCAGCTGCCAGGATGCAATGCGCGCAAAGCCGTGCTTGGGCAATGCGCCCAAGCCAGCAAACTGCGGAAAAATTATCGGCACTCCGCCACGAATGGCGGCACCGGCACGAAACTCGGCGGTGCGACTGAGAAACAATCGTTCTTGCCCATCCTGGGTACGCCAGCTCGTTACTTGCGCTCCATAGGGACATACCTCGACAGCCGCTTCACCACCCGCCCGCAGCACGACCGGCTCAAAATTCCCGTTCTCCATTTTCGACTCACCGACAGCCAATGTATGCCTCTGAGATAAAACTCTGTAAATTCCCGACGAGCTGCGCTAATTTCCTCACGCACCGGACATTGAACGCAAATCAACCATAACAGAGTACGGGGATATCATGTATATCAGCAATAAACCGCCATTCCGCGCCGATCATGTCGGCAGTTTCCTGCGTCCCAAGTTCCTGCTGGATGCGCGCGAACAGTTCAAGAACCAGCAGATCGATGCCACACAGCTGCGCAGCGTCGAAGATCAGGCCATCAGCGAAGTCATCCGGATGCAGGAAGAAGTCGGCCTGCGCGGGATTACCGATGGTGAGTTTCGCCGCACCTATTTTCATGTCGATTTCCTGGAGCAACTGGGTGGCGTGAAATCTGACATACCCGTAACCATCATCAAGCCCGACGGCAGTGAAGAACTGGCGCCGCCGGTGATGCGTGTGGTGGACAAGGTGCGTCATGTGAAGGATATCCAGCGCGCAGATTTTGAGTACTTGAAAGCCCACAGCACGCGCACGCCAAAGGTTTCCATTCCTTCACCTACCATGCTGCACTTCCGGGGTGGCCGCGCGGGCATCAGCAAGCAGCACTACCCGGAACTGGAACCGGATTTCTATCAGGATGTCGCCAACGCTTACGGCGACGAACTACGTTCACTGGCGGCAGCCGGTTGTACCTATGTACAGATGGATGACACCAATCTCGCTTATTTATGCGATGACAAGATGCGCGAAGCCGCGCGCCAGCGTGGCGACGACCCCGATGAATTGCCACACCGCTATGCGAAGTTCATCAATCTGGTAGTGGCGCAGAAGCCTGCCGGCATGACATTGGCCGTGCATCTTTGCCGTGGCAATTTCAAGAGCACCTGGGCCGCACAGGGCAGCTATGAGCCCGTGGCGGAAGCCCTGTTATCGGAAATGAACGTGGATGCCTATTTTCTCGAGTATGACGATGCACGCTCCGGTGACTTCAAGCCACTACGCTTCCTGCCCAGAAACAAGCATGTCGTACTGGGTCTGGTTACCACCAAACTTGGTCAACTGGAAAACAAGGATGATCTGAAACGACGCATTGACGAAGCCAGCCGCTACGCGCCACTGGAGCAACTCTGCCTGTCACCCCAGTGTGGCTTCTCCAGCACCGTGCACGGCAACAACATCGCCATGGAAGCGCAGCGCGCGAAACTCAGGCTGGTGGTGGAAACCGCCACGGAGGTCTGGGGCGGAGTGTAATGCTAGCGTTACAGTTACTAAGAACTGCGCGCTGCATTCCGGGCCACCAGTAGTAGCGCAGCGCCACCCAGGAACAACACCACCAGCGACAGGATGGAGTAGCGGCTGCCTACAAACAGGGCAGTCGTACCCATCAGGGTCGGCCCCAGCACGGCGGCAAATTTGCCCATCATATTGTAGAAGCCGAAGAATTCGCCGGCACGATCTTGCGGAATGAGACTGCCGAAGTAAGAGCGGCTCAGGCTTTGCACCGCACCTTGCACCAGCCCAATGGCAATGGCCATGTAGTAAAACTCGCGTACGTCATCCATGAATACGGCATAGAGAGTGACGCCCACATACACCGCAATGCCGATGAAGATACCGCCAAGCGTGCCATAACGATTACCCAGCCAGCCAAACAGGATGGCGGCCGGGAAGCCGACAAATTGCACGATCAGCAATGCAATGATCAGGCTGTTGGTCGGAAAGCCCAGCGCCATTCCATAGTCCACCGCCATCTTGATCACGGTATTCACACCGTCGATATACAGCCAGTACGCCAGCAGAAACAGCACCAGCGCGCGATAGCGGCGTATTTCGTGAAAAGTCCGTGCCAATTCGCGAAGCCCAGCCCGCAATGCCTGACTGAATGGCAGAGATTGTGTAACTGACTTTTCTTTGACACCGAACAACAATGGCAACGCGAACACGCTCCACCACAGAGCCACTGTCAGGAACGACAGCCGCACGGCTGCGGCGGCATCGGCAAGACCAAAGAAACCCGGCTGCAAGGTCATCCACACGTTCACTGCAAACAGCACGCCGCCACCCAGGTAACCCAGGCCATAGCCAAAGCCGGAGACCAGGTCGTACTGATCAGCGGGTGAGACATCGATCAACATCGAGTCGTAGAAAATCAACCCGCCCCAGAACCCCATGGAAGCAGCAACATACATGGCCGCAGCCCATTGCCACTCACCCTGCTGCACCCAGTACAAACTCGCACTCGCGACCACGCCCAACACCGTAAATCCCAGCAGAAACCGCAACCGCTTGCCACCGCGATCCGCCACTGCACCTAACAGCGGCGCCAGCACCGCGAGAATGAAACTGGCAATGCTGTTGGCCACGCCCAGCCTGAAGGTACTCAAGCTCGCGTCAGCACCCACGCTCCAGTACTGCTTGAAGAAAATGGGAAAGAAGCCCGCCATGATGGTGGTGGCAAAGGCAGAGTTGGCCCAGTCGTAAAAGGCCCAGTGCATCACTGGATGACGCCAGAGAATACTTCGCAGGGTGTGTCGATCAGTTGTGCTGGTTTTCATAAATTGGAACTCACTTAACTGCACTCATACTCATTCCATGCACTCTATGGCTTTCATGATGCTGGTAGCCATAAAAATAAACAGTTGTCAGCTTGGCCATCAACTCAACCTTTCTGTTACGCACCTCGCATCAGGGGCACGTCTGATGTAGCCATTCACTGACGTGCGAGTTCGCTGACGTCTCGCGGTCAAGACAACTTTTCAGATCATCTCGCATGCATGACATTTGCTACCAGAGCAAAGGCCTGTTGCATTTAAACAGCCTCATTACATATTCAGGTTCGCGAGACGCCATGCCAACTATCAGAACTTTTGCAGCATTACTGCTGGTTATACTCGCTGCAAACACCTTGCACACCACCGCAGAGGCACGCTCATGGCGCTGGCGTGGCAGTAACTCGGCCCCTGTCATTAGCGGAGTCCCTGCGACTACCGCCACGATCGGCAGTACCTACAAATTCCAGCCAACGGCCACCGATGCAAATGGCGACACACTGATTTTTTCTATCAGCAACAGACCAGCCTGGGCTGGCTTCAGTACCACCAGCGGCCTGTTGACGGGAACACCCACAACCACTGGTACTTACTCCAGCATTGTCATTAGCGTAAGCGATGGCAAGGCCAGCCGTTCGCTACCCGCGTTCAGTATCAACGTGCCTGGCAGCAGTTCAAGTTCAAGCTCCAGTTCATCGTCCTCGGCAAGCAATACGGCCCCAACGATTTCTGGCTCGCCCAGTACATCCGCCACCACAGGCAGCAGCTACAGCTTCACCCCTACAGCCACTGATGCCAACGGTGATGCACTTGGCTTCAGTATCGTCAACAAGCCATCATGGGCTACCTTCAGCACGGCCAATGGCAAGCTCAGCGGCACACCTAGCACCACCAGTGTCGGTTCATACCCTGGCATTGGCATCAGCGTGAGTGACGGCAAAGTCAGCACTGCACTAACTTCGTTCGGCATTACCGTTACAGCTGCCGCAAACACCACCGGCAGCGCCACACTTAGCTGGCTACCGCCTACAACCAACACCGATGGCAGCCCTCTGACCGACCTGGCCAGCTACAAAATCTACTACGGCAATTCCAGCAGTAATCTGAGCTATACCGTGTCGGTCGGCAATGGCCTGACCAGCTATGTAATCGATAACCTGGCTACGGGTACATGGTACTTCGCCATCACCAGCATCAATACCTCCAGCGTCGAAAGCAATCGGTCAGGCATGGTCTCCAAGACCATCTAACCTGCCCTGAGGGCACCGCTCGACAAGCAGGCGGTGCTTCGGCTCAGTTTCCAGCCTGCGCCAGATGCTCGCGCGTTTCCTGGAACTTCAGATCTGGCCAGCGCTCCAGTGTCAAACCGAGATTCACACGAGTCGGCGCGAGATATACCAGCGCACCGGAGTGATCGACGGCCAGATTGTCGTAACCCTTGATACGGAATTCCTCCAGCTTCTTGTCGTCGCCATAGACCCAACGCGCGGTGTAGACATTGATGTTATCAAAGCTGCATTGCACGCCGTATTCATCCTGCAAGCGGAACGCCACCACTTCGAATTGCAGCTGGCCCACCGCACCGAGAATCAAATCGTTATTGCGCAGCGGACGAAACAACTGCGTGGCTCCTTCTTCACACAACTGATCCAGTCCTTTCTGCAGTGCTTTCATGCGCAGCGGATCGCGTAACACCACGCGACGGAACAATTCCGGGGCGAAGTTGGGAATGCCGGTGAACATCAGCGATTCACCTTCGGTGAAGGTATCACCGATATTGATCGTACCGTGGTTGTGCAAACCCAGGATGTCGCCCGCGAAGGCTTCTTCCGTATGTTGGCGATCCGCTGCGAGGAAAGTCAGCGCATCGTTGATACGCATTTCCTTCTTCAGTCGCACATGGAAGAAGCGCATGCCCTTGGTGTACTTGCCAGAGCAGATACGCATGAAGGCAATGCGGTCGCGATGGCCGGGGTCCATGTTCGCCTGGATTTTGAATATAAAGCCACTGAGCTTTTCCTCGCCTGCATCAACCTCTCGTCCTGTCGTCGGACGAGACAATGGGCCCGGCGCCAGCTCCACAAAGCTGTTGAGCAGTTCGGTCACGCCAAAGTTGTTGATGGCGGAGCCGAAGAACACTGGTGTCTGCTTGCCCGCCAGATATTCATTCAGCTCAAATTCGGGCGTGGCGCCACGTACCAGCTCAACCTCATCGCGAAAAGCCTGCGCACGCTCAGCCAGAAATTCAGTCGCAGCATCACTGCTCAAACCCTCGATGGTTTCAGTGGTGCCGGCACGACCCTTTTCGGCAGCGTGATACACATAGATGCGATCTTCACGCAGATGATAAACACCCTGCAGTGCACGACCCATACCAATCGGCCAGGTGACAGGTGCGCACTTGATTTTCAGCACTGTTTCGATTTCATCCAGCAGCTCAATCGGCTCGCGGCCTTCGCGATCCAGCTTGTTGATGAAAGTCATGATCGGTGTGTCACGCAAGCGGCACACTTCCATCAGCTTGATGGTGCGCTCTTCAACGCCTTTGGCGCAGTCAATCACCATCAACGCCGAATCCACGGCGGTCAGTGTTCGATAAGTATCTTCGGAGAAATCTTCGTGACCTGGCGTATCGAGCAGATTCACCATACGTCCATGATAGGGAAACTGCATCACCGATGAGGTCACCGAAATACCGCGCTGCTGCTCGAGCGCCATCCAGTCGGAGGTGGCATGACGCGCCGCTTTGCGTCCCTTCACGGTTCCCGCGAGCTGAATCGCACCGCCGAACAGCAGCAGTTTTTCAGTCAATGTGGTTTTGCCCGCGTCAGGGTGCGAAATTATGGCAAAGGTACGACGACGTTCGATTTCTTCTTGCAGGGCAGACATGGACAGACAGCCAGAATTGAAGGCTGGCGATTGTAGCGGATCGGGATACCCCGGTCTTGTCAAACAAAGTCCTGGCAATCAGGGTTGCCGCTGAAGAGTTTTGCCATCCGGGCTAGGGCCGTTCTGCAGTAATGATCAGGAAATCATCTGCCCCTTCATGCATTTTCGGTGCAATACAATTGTCGGGCAGGCAGGGCGTCAGCTTGAACAATACGCTCAACCGATAGCGCTGCAAGACGCCGCCACTGTCTCTCCAGTCCTTGGGAACGGCGAATCTTACCTGCCTGACAAACCTCAGGGCCGCTTCATCAAACATTTCCACGGGTTCCGCTGCGACTACCTGTGGCTCATCGGGCGCACCGCGTCGGGAAATACTGAACTCGACCAGCACCCGGCCATGCATTCCGACCTTCTTGGCATTTTCAGGATACAGATTGCCGGACAGGGATACCGACAGCGCGGGCAGCGGTGGACGGGCATCGTTGGACTGCTGGCCATACACGGTCATTGCGCATAGCGTCAGAGCCAGCAGGCTGAAGATTGTCTTGAACCGGTCAGTCACAAGCCACCTCCATCGCGAAACAGTTATCAACGTCCAGATCAGACCATCTTGTCGAGTCCAACATCCAGGTCAGGTTTGAGTTCGAGCCGGTAAACCCAGGCATCCTCCCGGGTCGGACTGCCCTGATAGTAGCCCTTGCGGATGCCCACCCGCACAAACCCCATGGATTCATACAGATAAATTGCCACCGGGTTGGATGGTCGCACTTCCAGGAAGGCATAACGCATCTCGGCGCCACGCGCCTTTTCCAGCAGATAGTGCAGCAGGCGACGACCCACGCCCTGCTCACGCAGATCGCGATGAATACAGATGTTCAGCAAATGGGCTTCATCTGCGGCAAACGACATGATGCCGTAGCCCTGAACGGAACCGCGCAGCTCAGCCACACGACAAAAATAACCGACGCGCACGCAGTCACGGAAAATGCCTTCGCTCCATGGATAGGGATAGGCATCCTGCTCGATCTCGATTATCTGTGGCACATCCAGCAGGGTCATGGGACGCACCCGCACCATGCTGGTCAATGGCTCCTGCAAGCGCGCACTCACGACGATCGCTCCGCAGTCTGTGCGTGCACTTGCAGCGCGAATTGCAGATCCTGCCAGGCCTTGCGCTTCTCACCGGGACTGCGCAGCAGATAGGCAGGATGATAGGTCACCACCACCGGCCGTTGCTGCGCGCCAAGACGATGTACCTGGCCACGCAGCTTGCCAATCGGGGTATCGGTATTCAGCAGGTTCTGCGCCGCGATGCGTCCCACGCACAGGATGACTCGTGGATTCACCAGCTCAATCTGTCGCGCCAGATACGGCGCACAACAGGCGGCTTCTTCAGGCTTGGGATCACGATTGCCCGGCGGGCGGCACTTGAGGATATTGGCGATGTAGACCTGTTCACGTGGAAAGCCCATGGCCTTCAACATGGAGTTCAGCAGTTGCCCGGCACGACCGACAAACGGCTCGCCCTGCCGATCTTCATCCGCGCCCGGCGCTTCACCGATGATCATCCATTCGGCCTGATGATTACCGACGCCAAACACTGTTTGCGTACGCGTGCTGTGCAACTCGCAGCGCGTGCAGGTGCGCACACTTTCTGCAAGCTGCTCCCAGCTTGCTCCGGCATGCGATGCCGACCCGGATGACGCAGCCGAGGCACGCGGGTGGTCAAGGACGGCAATGTGCGCGGACGCTTCAGACACTGCCGCACGTTCATCAAACTCACGACGCACCCATACGTCGATGTCCATTGCTTTCAGATAATGCAGTTGGCGCGAATTCATGGATGATCGTCAGGCCGCAGGGCGGCGACGCAGCTTGCGCCACAGCCACCACAGTGGCGCGGATGCCGCATAGGTACCAAAAGTAATCAACAGGGTTTCTGCCGGTTGACCGGCATACAGCGCCCACACCATCGGCACAAACACCAGATAGCCCACCGGCACCTTGCCACGCATATTGACGTCCTTGCCACTCCAGTAAGCGAAGCGGCTGACCATCAATGCACCGATGCTGGCGGTCACCACAAACCCCAGCAGCACCTTGGCCAGACTATCCAGTTCATATTGACTGACCACCCAGATGAAACCGGCCACGCAGGCGGCGGCTGAGGGACTGGGCAAACCTTCGAAGTAACGTTTATCGCCAGTGTCCGCCTTGACGTTGAAACGCGCCAGACGCAGCGCCGCGCATACTGCATAGAAAAACGCCGCCAGCCAGCCGAAGCGGTACCAGAGCTCGCCGTAAAGTTTGATGGCCTCGATACCCCATTGATAGGCCACGATCGAGGGTGCAAGCCCGAACGCCACCATGTCCGACAGGCTGTCGTACTCCTTGCCGAAGGCGCTCTGGGTGTTGGTCCAGCGCGCCACGCGGCCATCCAGACCGTCAAACAGCATGGCGATGAAGATGGCCATGCCGGCCCGCGAGAAATTGCCATCAATGGCCGCAATAATGGCGTAGAAACCGGAAAACAGGGTTCCGGTGGTGAGCAGATTGGGCAGCAGGTAGACACCGCGACCCGGTCTGGACTCATCGTCCAGCTCATTGGCTTCAGGTTCCAGACTCATGAGTGACCTTATATCGTGACCAAGGCCCGGGTTTCCGGGCGCGCCGATGATATCAGGCCTGATCGACACCCTGCCCAAGCCTCAGGCTAGAATTCACCCAAAATCCCGACCCGGGAGCTGATTCACGGAACTGCCGCGCGCCTTCAGGCAGTTTTTCCACAATACTCACATGCACATGAATTCTCCGATTACCCCACTGCTCATTTCGATCTGCCTGCTGCTCGCCCTGGCTTGCGCGCCCGGCACCGCTCTAGCCAACCAGCAGCGCGACCCGGCGCTCGGCCCCTTGCTGAAGAAGGCGCTGACTGACGGAAAATGTTTTGACGACCGATTTGATCGCGCCGTCTGGTTTGCCGCGATGGAACCGCGCCTGAAATCCATTCTCAAAAACGATACCGAACGTACGCAGATCCTTGAACAGGTACAGTGCGAAGCCAAGCGCCTGCAATTGCCGCCCGCACTGGTGATGGCAGTAATTGATGTCGAAAGCCGTTTCAATCGGCTGGCGGTATCGTCGGCCGGCGCCGTAGGCCTGATGCAGGTGATGCCCTTCTGGCCCCAGCAGCTCGGCATGCACAACAGCCAGCTGATCGAAATTCCACACAACATCCGCATGGGCTGCACCATTCTCAAGTACTACCTGGAACGTGAAAAAGGCGACTACGCTCGAGCACTGGCGCGCTACAACGGCAGCCTGGGTCGACGCAATTATTCGGATCTGGTGCTGGTGCGGCTGGCCAACCGCTGGCAATTCAAATAGTCATCGGGTGACAAAGCCCGCGTAGGTTTGGCTGATCGAATCGAGAGCCGGTTCCACTGACTGCACCGTCGTTACCTGCGCTGTCACCGGGCCACGCCACAGCCAACTTTCCAGACTCTGCACCGCTTCCGCTGCGCCAATGGCCAGCACCTCAACACGACCATCCGCCAGATTTTTTGCGTAGCCACGTACACCGAGACGAAGGGCTTCGTCACGCGTGCTGGCCCGGTAGTAGACGCCTTGCACTCGACCGGAAACCAGAAAGCGTCGGGCAATCATCGGCGCATCTGCTTTCATCCGGCAAAGTGCGCTCAAGACCCGGCGTTGAGCTGCTGGATGGCAATGGCCAGTTCGCGTGCCTGTTCCGCGTGTCTGCGCGCCTGCTTGTACTGGCTATTTCGCAACGCCTGTTCGGCCTGACCCAGTGCAGCGCGCGCCGCCTGCATCTGTTCCGGTGCACGCTGCTCGCCGCCGTTCCGGGCAGCAGCCAGAATGGCCTGTCGCGCATCGCTCATTTCCTGCACCGGTGCGACCACACATCCCGGTAGCCCGCCCAATATGCAGCACGCCAGCAGCAGCAAAAATCGATTGTGGTTCTTGTAGATCATGAATCTGCCCCGGCCAGCCCAAGCGCGGCCAGTGGGTTGACCCTAACAACCCGCGGAGGGCACGTCAATCAACGCCCGACGCTATCTCCACGGGCAGTCACTGCCTACAATGCCGGCCTTTCCAATCGATACGTCTGAGCGACAAGGCAGAACCTGTGCCCGACATCCTGGTTGTTTATTACTCCCGTCATGGCGCAACGGCCGAACTGGCGCGTCAAGTCTGCCGGGGTATCGAGCGTGTACCCGGCATGCAGGCGCGCCTGCGCACGGTGCCTGCGGTCGCCACGGTCATCAGCGCGCCGGAACCGGCCGTTCCGGCATCGGGCCCACCCTATGCAACTGTCGAAGACCTGCGCGACTGCGCTGCTGTAGTGCTGGGCAGTCCGACCCGGTTTGGCAACATGGCCGCGCCGATGAAATACTTCATCGACAGCACCAGCGCGCTCTGGGCCAGCGGCGCGCTGGTCAACAAACCCGCTGCGGTGTTCACTTCCACGCAGACCATGCATGGCGGTCAGGAAAGCACCTTGCTGAGCATGATGTTGCCGCTGCTGCATCACGGCATGTACTTGGTCGGCCTGCCATTTACCGACGCGGCATTGAACCAGACCCGCACTGGCGGCTCACCCTATGGCGCCACCCATGTTGCTGGCGCCAGCAACACCTCACAACTCAGCGATGACGAAAAACATCTGGCGCAATTGCTGGGCGAACGGGTAGCGCAGCTGGCGGCGCACTTGCCGGGAACTGCATCATGAACGAATCGAGCAGTACCCTGACCAGCCAGCAACGCGTCGTACGTTGCTGGGTTCTGGGCAGCTGGTGTGCCTTGTTGCTGCTGGTGAGCGGGCAGCAATTGCAGCAGGGTCTTACTCCACAGCAGGCAGGTTGGGCTTTGTTGTACTGCCTGCCGCTGCTGCTGCCATTGCCCGGCCTGCTGCAAGGCCGGCGCTACACCCACTCATGGGCCACGCTGTGTGTGCTGCCGTATTTTGTCATCGGCATCTCTGAATCCGTTGCCAACCCAGCATTACGCAACTGGGCGCTGGCGCTGCTGGGCTGCTCACTGCTGTGGTTCTTCGCGCTGTTGGCCTACCTGCGCGTCACGCCTATGCAGATCAACCCGACTGATCAAGCGGACGCGGGCTGATTGCAGGAAGGCAGCACCGCTTACTTGCGCACCTGCTCCGCACGCACTTTGGCAATGACCCGATCGGCACGAGCCAGCAAATCAGCATAGCCACGGGTGCCTTCGGCAATGATGATGTACTTGCCATTGATCACCAGCGCCGGGGTACCGGACACTTTGTGCGACTTCATTTTCAACTCTGCGCTCGCCAGGCTGGACTTCACCCCGAACGAGTTATAAGCCGCGGTAAACTCGGCCGCATTCACGCCCTGCTTGGCCACGAATCGGGTCATCGCCGCTTCGTCGTACAAGGTCGTCTTTTGCGTATGAATGGCGCTGAAAATCAGCGTGTCCAGCTGTTCCAGTTTGCCCATCGCCTGCAATGCGTAAAACGCCTGTGATACCGGTTGCCATGCCGCACGCCCCAGCGACACTGGCACGCGTTCAAACACCACATCACCTGGCAGTTTCCTGGCCCAGCTGGTCACATAGGGATGAAATGCATAGCAATGCGAGCAGTGGTACGAAAAGAACTCCGAGACCACGATCTTCTTTGGATTGCTGGTGGGCTGCGCAGGACTCAGCAGCGTGTAATCCGTACCCTCAACTGCCAGAGCTGCCGCGTCTGCGGCATGGGCCGCCGATGACAACATCCCCACCATCGCGAGCAACATGGAAACAAAACCGGCACGTATGACCCGACGCATTATTGACCTCTGGTGTTATGAATCGAAATGTCTGACTGACGGCAGTTTAACGCAAGCTCGCGCCCCGTGTGTCTGCCGGATGATTTCAACCTATACTGACCACCTTCCTGAATGACCGAGGCGCAGAAACATGGCACCACCCAGTTCCTCTCCTGTGGCCGTGGTGACCGGCGGCGCCGGTGGCATTGGCGCCCCCATCTGCATCGGTCTGGCTGCGGCCGGGTTCAAAGTGGTGGTGGGTTACAACCGTTCTGCCGATGCCGCCCAGAAGCTGGCTCGCGAGCTACCGGGCAATGGCCACTGCGCCCTGGCCGCACCGGTGACCAACAGTAACGCGCTCAAGCAATTGGCTCACGATGTACAGCAGCAATACGGGCGCTGCGATGTACTGGTGAACAGCGCAGGCACCACCCGTTTCGTGCCGCACAATGATCTGGACGGTCTTGATGATGCATTAATTGACGAAATACTGAACACCAATGTGCGCGGCTCCTTCGCGCCATTACGCGCACTGAAATCATTGCTGGAACAAAGCACGCTCAAGGGAGGCGGCGTGGTGATCAACATTTCATCCCTCGCTGCCGTGATCGCGATGGGCAGCAACGTGATGTACTGCGCCTCCAAAGCCGCCGTTGATAACATGACCAAGTCACTGGCCCGCGCCCTCGCGCCAAAGATTCGTGTGCTGTCCGTATCACCCGGGCTGGTCGATACCGATTTCGTGAAATCACTGGATCAGAACTGGCGTGATGAACAATCATCCCGCACACCACTCAGGCGTCTGGCGCAGCCCGAAGAAATAGCGGCTGCCGTGGTGGCCGCCGTGACGCAACTGACCTTCAGCACCGGTTGCATCATTGCCGTGGATGGCGGCCGGCCGCTGGCTTGATTCGCAGCTCTGGTTTTCAGCATCACAAAACAGCCGCTGCAGTTCACCTGTGAAAAACCGGCTGACTACCTGGACGTCGCGCCACCATCGGGAATGTCGCGGTTATTTTCACAAATGTACTCGGTCATCTCCACGCCCGGGGCTGCGGACCTGTAGTTCACTTTTGCTTGCCACATCGCGGTGAATGTCTTTGGGTCGTCAAAGGAAATGACGAGCTCCATTGTGTCCTTGCCGGTGCGGCGAAACCGTTCGATAAGGCGCAAGTCCGCACTATGGGGGATGCCGACCCGGTCGATACTGGTCCGTTCGGTCAGGCCGATTGTATCCACCACCAGCGCACCACCCTCCCAATGACCCACCGAGTGACCCAGAAAAGTAGGGTCCGGATCCTCTGGATGCTTGCCGTTCATATGGACCAGACGAAAGTGATTCTGCTCTTCCAGCAGGATCGTGACCAAGCCCGGCGTCTCCAGGATTTGAATGGGATAAGGACCGCCCAACATCATTACCGGCACGCCGGGCAGGCACATTGATGTATTCGTTAAATAGGGGTCACCTAGTTGCGACAAGCCGATGCGTTTCTCAAGCAGTTCAGCTGCCCACGGTTGCAGTGGCGGCCACTTGCCATCAATGGTCTTCAGCACCCGGTCGCGCTCGGGAGTACGCAGGGAACCCAGGGGTTCTCGGCCGATATTGTTGGTAATGCTGGTTTGCCAAACACCGCCACTTTGCCAGATACCGGCCAAGCTACCCGGACCTGAGGGAAGGGCAGCTGTGGAGGGCGTTTGCGCAAACAAAGGCGCAAAGCACAAAGAGGCCGCTACTGCGGCAATGCCTCCCAGGAAAACGATGCGAACAGATTCCCTGTACTTCATGGCTTGACTCCTTCTGCCGGTCTGGCAACTGCTGCTGCACCGACGGGTTGACCATTCACCGTCAGTTTTTCAAGCGCGCCGGTGGTGATGTTATCGCCCAGTTTCTGCGGATGAACGAGCGCCACCGCCTTGTCGCCAGGCTGGAGCGACTTCCGGGTCCAGCCGCGTCGCTTGAGCATGTTCGGGCTGTCACTTTCTATTGACCACTCCACTTCCTTGCCGGTTGCCGGGTCCATCACCATCAGCTGAATCCAGACGTGCGGATTGGTCCACTGGAACTCCTTAACGGTGCCTTCCAGCGTCACGGTCTTGTTCATATCGAACTTGGTGTACGAGTGGTGTCCGAATACCGTTGCTGATGACAACGACAGGAACACAATGCCCGCATGCGCCAGTATCTTCTTCAGAACTTGCATCGGTTTCCCCCTTGGCTGTGATACGTGCTGCGATGCACTTGGCCTTTAGTTATTTGATTCAGGGCTTATTTTGCAAATATCTGGAACCTTGTAGCCCCGCTCACAGTGTATTTTGATACACCTATGTTGCTAGTGTGTCAACGCATACACCGCATAGTTGACGCCGAGACGAATACCCAGATTGGAATCTTCCTGAGGATACTGCGGTTCATCGGCAAGTTGCCATGAGTCACCCAGATCGTTATTGAACGCAATGGCCACCATCACGCGACCCTCATCATCGACTATGCCGCGCCACTGCGAAATGGCGCCATCGTCACGATAGGGTACACCACGGCCCATCATTGAACGGAAGTTGCCGACCTGCTTGCGCTCGGCAAGATCGTATACGGTGTGGAACATCGGATGATCGTCCGGCAGGTCAATTACCGGCCGATCCGGAAATATCTGTTTAAGTCCGATCTCAAAACCGGCCCATTCCCGGGTGCCAAAAAAACTGTCGCACAGCAAGTAGCCGCCACGCAGCAAGTACTCGCGAATCTTGCCAGCCTGCTCATCAGTGAGCTCCCAGCTGCCGGGCATGCCGACGATCAGGAAGGGCCAGTCGAAAATATCATCGCCATCGTCTGGATTGACCGGCTGTTCGACTGAACGCGCATCAATCAGACTCAGACGTTTGAGCAAGCGAATGAACGTACGGTCGCCCTTGGGATAGTCCACTGCCCAGTTGGTGCCCCCTTCTGTCCAGTTGCCACCGCCACGGCCCATCCTGCCACCACCGCGCGACGGATACATCAGGCGACCTACTACAAACTCGGCGGGCACATGGTAGTCACTGGGCAACTCGATATCCGCTTCCCGCTCCATGCTGCGATAGACGCGAAACTCGCGTCCGGCATACACCAGCGCGGAACAGGCCAGCAGCGCAACGCCGACCCAGATGGCAACCTTGTTTCGCAAAGTTAAACCGGTAGTCATTCGCATGAACCTGTTATGTACGCGGATGAAGAACAATCAAAGTATTGAGCGCGATGTCGCTGTACCGCCAGCAGCATAGTCCAGCAAATACGCACGTCGCTGCTCGGCAAAGGCTTTGAGACTCATGCCTTCGGAATAATCCTGTGCAAGCCCGGCAGTGAACTCTTCAGTGGAATACAGCTTGCGATTATCTGCTTTCACGTCGGCCGCAATCAGCGCCTGGTGCTGCATGGCAATGGGGCCCAGCTTTTTCCAGTCCAGCCAGCGTGTGGCGATATCGCGCATATAGCCCAGATAGCGCTGCCTGAGCGCAGGTGCTGCCAGCAATTTGCTGAGCAGGGGTTTGGTTTCATCGTTGGCGCTGACCAGCGGATCCAGCGCCGTACCCGTGCCGCCAGAACTGCTGCGATTACCTCTGGATCGTCCCATACGCTCCACCTCGCGCATGGATTCATTGGTGTCATGCGGCGTGACATGAAACACGCCCTTGACGTCGCGATACAGACTGTAATCACTGGCGCGCACCCAGTAACCATCGTTATTGATCAGGGCATTGTCGATCGCGAGAAAGCGCAGCACGCCATCAACATCCAGAATGGGCTTGAGCGCCGCTTCCAGCTTGTCCGGATGGGTCTGGTTCAGCACCCTGGTCAGATTGATCAACGCTGCCCAGTCTTCGGGATTGTCCTTGCTGGTGATATTGAACACGGACTGATAAGGCTCCGGATTTTCACCCCAGTATTCCAGCCCGCCGCGCGAGTTGGGCGAACCATGAATTTTCCAGCGCGCACCCTTGCCGCCGGTCACTTCCTTGACGAAGTCGGAATTGAACGGTTGCGTGTTGACGTAAATGCCCCAGGTTTCGCCATTGATCACCACCCGCATGAAATTGGCCTTGGGCGCCGGCAGGTAGTCGCGGGTTATCTGCAAGTACAACAGACTGCGCAGGAAGGTCGGATCGGATGCCGCATTAAGCAGTTCCAGTGACTGATAGCCCATCAGCGTCTGTTGCTTGTCCAGCATGTCGAACGAAACCTTGAGCGGACGCTTGTAACCGCTCGGTACCTGCATGAATGAAGTCTGTCCGCGAAAATGGACGCCGACATTCCGGTAGGTCTTGCCATCCACCATGGCCGTGGCGGGCATTTCGATGTCGGTGTTCTTGTAGGCGGCCATCTGGGCTTCCCAGTTGCTGTCCTCGAAAGTCAGGAACAGGGTGCGCACGACGGCAGGATCATACAGGGCGCTCTCGGGATAATTCTTCACCTGGGCCGGGGTCAGCCTGACATTGGCAACCGGGTTGGCATCGGCGGCATAGCCACCACGATTGAAGCCACGACGACTGGACGACGCCGCTCCCAGATCGGCGAATGCAACCTGACGCTCTGCCTTGTCCAGGTAGCCATTGTGATTCTGGTCGTATTGATCGAGGACTTCGATCTCTTCACTGCTGAAGCCACCGCGTCCTCCGCCAGAAAACTGGGCAAATGCCGGGGGAATCAGCAAGGCGCTCAGCCCGACAACGATGAGACAATACAAGGCTTTCTGGTAGGTCATAACAGTTACTCGTGAATCCGCGCCCTGATTGGCAACGGCGCAGGGTCAATACGGATAGTCAACATGATCCCGTCTGCAAATCAATCGAGTTCGCTACGTTCCATGCGTACTTCCTGAATGCCTTCAACAAGGGCCAGCTCTCCGACAAACTCCTGCAACCCCATTCCGGCACGCAGGCGTACGCCAAAGAGATAGTCGAGCCCAAGCCCCTGCTTGCTGGTAGATACACCCAGCAGTTCGCACTGGCTGAGAAATTTTCCAATCACGCCCGCCGCGAGGGCCTGTGGTTCACGTCCCACAGCGCAACGCAGTCGCAGTGAATATTCAGCGCTGCTACTGGCAAAAATGCCAGTAGCCACTACCAGCCATGACGCCAGGCCAATGACGGCAATACCCAGCACAGCCACCCAGAGATTGGCAGCACCCACTGCCATGCCCACCACTACAGCGAAGATCACATAGGCCGTGTCACGCGTGTCGCGCACAATGGTGCGAAACCTGACAACCGACAGCGCCCCCACCAGGCTGAATGCCAGCGCGACATTGTTGCCAATCACCTGCGTCACCATGGCAATCAGCACCGACAACAGAACCAGGGTCATCGGGAACGAGGGACCGGTCTCACGATCCTGAGAACTCTTGCGATACACCCAGGCCACCACTGCGCCCAGAATCAATGCCATCAGCAAACGCAGAAATATTGCCAGCGGCGAGATCTGCGCACTGGACTGCAAGGCATTATCGAACAGACTGAGGAAATCGGTATTCAAACAACCTCGCAACGCTGTTCGGCAACAGCAGGTGTGGCCAGCCCCAGCGCCGTGATGGCCAACCGATACTTGGAAATCTTCTGTGGCAGGGGAGCGAACTCATTCAGCAGTTGCCGGAACAACACCGGCAGATGATAGCGATACTTCAGCTCCATGATGTAGCGGCCCGTGGGCAACAGCGCCATACCACCCATACTGCCAAACTCCGGGTGTCCACAAGTCAACGCTTCCAGTTCACTGTCCAGCGTAAAACGACACGGGCCATTCTCGGCCTGGCCCAGACGCGCCACGCGTTGATAACTGATGCGACAAACGGGTTGTAAATTGCGTAATCGTAGTCGCCGCTGGAACCAGTAGCCCGCCCAGCTGCGCTCAGGCAGCCCATGTAGATGACTGAGCTCGTTAACATGAATCAAAGTACGGCGCTTGCTGACCTGTTGGTCGGTCTTGGTCTTGCGTTCCAGGAACGTGGTGTCACTGTCGTTGTAACGGCGGATACGGTACTTGCTGCGACCGTAGGAACCGTTGCGCTGAAACACATCCAGATCCCGAGTATCAAAATAGATACTGCTTACCCGATACAGGTCGCCGTGCTCGCCGCTGCCATGCGGATCTACAGCCAGATTCAGACGTGCCCAGCTGCGAATCAGGCCGGCCTGTTCGGCGTTCAGCAGAAATTTGCTTTCACAGGCGAAATCACGCGATTCTCGATAAGTTTTTGCTGGCACCGGCCTGTGCAACATGTCATTGCCTTTGTGATTTCCGTGGACGTTAAGAGAGTCTTGCTCGATTCGGGAGGTCAGTCATGCTGGGATGCACAATAGCCGAGCATTGTGTGAACTTAGTACAAAAATAAACGAGATTCCGCAGTTGGCCAGCGGCGCTGCCAGCCGATATCACACTGGCCAGCCACTGTTCAGTCTGGAAATGCTGCACAGGACTGACACCACGCTGTCGCTGGCCTCTGACATGTGTTCCAGTTACTTGCCCGTCTCCGCTATCTCTGGCACTAAGCAACCCATGAACTCGCACGTTAACCTTCCAGCAGCTTCCGGCCGACTCCGCACCCTGTGCTGCCTGCTCACCTGTCTGCTCGGCTGCCTGGCCACCGGGTCGGCCCTGGGACTATCTGCGCAACCACCACGCTTCATCATCAAATGGAAAGTCGATGAAAGCCGTACCCGCGCGCAGGTCATGGGCGCTGTCGAAGCCCGTATGCGCACCAGCAATGGCATGAACCTGCAACATCGTCGCCGTCTGAGTGAGCGTCTGGATGTTTTGCAACTGGATCGTCGTCTCTCGCCATCCGAATTGAATGCCGCCCTCATCCGACTCAACACACAAGCCGAAGTCGAGTATGCAGCCGTCGACGAACGCCGGCATGCATTAGTCACCCTGCCGAATGATCCATTGAGAACGGCTGGCAGTGGTCGCACCGGTCAGTGGTATCTGTTCAACACCGAGGTTGCCGCCATCAAGGCCGTTGATGCATGGGACTACTCCCAGGGCGGCGTCAGCATCAGCACTGGAGTGGTGGTCGCCGTGGTGGATTCCGGCGTACGGCTGGACCATCCCGACCTGTCCGGCAAATTGCTACCGGGTTACGACTTCGTGGATTGCGATCAGAATAATTGCTCCGGCACCGGATCAACTTTTCGCACTGCGAATGATGGCGATGGCTGGGACAGCGATCCTTCCGATCCCGGCGACTGGATCAGCGCTGCCGATCTGGCGCGCAGTGATGACTACTTTGATGAGTGTGGCGAAGGTGACGACAAGGATCAGCCGGCCAATTCTTCCTGGCATGGCACCCGTGTGGCCGGGATCATCGGTGCAGCTACCAACAATGGTATCGGCATTGCCGGCGTCGGCTGGAACGCGCGCATCCTGCCCATTCGCGTGCTGGGTAAATGCGGCGGCTGGGACTCGGACATCATCGCAGGCATGCGCTGGGCCGCAGGACTCACGGTCAGCGGTGCGCCGGTGAATGCGAACCCAGCCAAGATTATCAACATCAGTCTGGGCAGTGAAGGCGCCTGCAGCTCAGCCTACGCGGATGCCATTGGCCAGATTCGTGCTGCGGGTATTTCGGTGGTGGCTTCGGCCGGCAATGACAGCGCCACGGTTCATACTCCCGCCAATTGCAGCGGCGTTATTGGCGTCGTCGGCGTACGCAATGCCGGCACCAAGGTCGGCTTCAGCAGTCTGGGTACCGAAGCGACCATTGCTGCGCCCGGCGGCAATTGCGGCACAGGCGTCAGTTGTGCGTTCTCACTGGATACGACAGTGAATCTGGGCACTGAAGCACCCACGTTCAATGGTTATACCGACCAAACCAACTTCAACCTCGGCACCAGTTTTTCCACACCGATTGTCTCAGGCACCATTGCGTTGATGCTGGGCGCCAATGCCAGTCTCACACCGAACCAGATCATCAGCACCTTGCGCAGTACTGCTACCCCCTTCCCCAGTACTGCAACCAATACCTGTGTTGTTCCCACCAGCAGCACGCCGATCACCACCAACGAATCCGAATGCAACTGCACCACCAGTACCTGCGGCGCAGGTTTGATCAATGCCTATCAGGCAGTGCTGGCCGTCACCGGCGTTTCAAGCTCCAGCAGCAGCGCCAGCAGCTCGGCAGCAGCTGCATCCAGTAGCAGCGGAGGTGGTGGCGCATTCAACCTGCTGAGCCTGCTGGGCCTGGGCTTGTTCGCCGGCCGCAAGCGCCGGCTCTGTCGGGCAGTCTCTGCATAAAAAAACGCGCCTGATCGGCGCGTTTCTGTCGGATGGGTTTATGTCGGATGAGTGCTGGCCGCTTTACTTGCGCGGCAACTGTGCCGTCAATTCCTGCAGATATCGCCCAAAGGGCTCGCCCAGCGCCTCATGCTTTAATGCATATTCCACCGTGGCTTGCAGATAGCCCAGCTTGCTGCCGCAGTCGTAACGTCTGCCCTCAAACTCATAGGCATACACCGCTTCATCCGCCAGCAAGTCGGCAATTGCATCTGTCAGCTGGATCTCGCCACCCGCGCCGCGGCCCGTGTTCTGCAGTTTGTCGAAAATGGTTCCAGTGAGAATGTAACGCCCCACCACCGCAAGATTCGACGGCGCATTGACCGGCTTGGGCTTTTCGACGATTTTGCGCACCCGGCTAAGCCGCCCTTCACGATCATCGGCAGCTACGATGCCGTACTTGTAAGTTTCTTCCATCGGCACGGTTTCAACACCCAGCACGCTCGAGTGATGCTGGTCAAACACCTGCGCCATCTGTTGCAGGCAGGACACGGGTGCATCAATCAGGTCATCGGCAAGGTGTACGAAAAATGGCTGATTTTCCACCACCGGTTTGGCGCACAACACCGCATGCCCCAGTCCCAACGGCGCCGCCTGACGAATGAAAATGCAACTGGCCCAGGACGGCACAATGCCGCGCACGGCTTGCAGCAAATCGGCCTTGCCCTGCTGCTCCAGTTCGGCTTCCAGCTCATGATCGGTATCAAAGTGATCAGCAATGGCGCGCTTGGTGCTGCCGGTGATGAATACCAGCTTGGTGACCCCAGCCGACAAGGCTTCTTCGGCGGCGTACTGAATCAGCGGTTTGTCCACAATGGGCAGCATTTCCTTGGGACTGGCCTTGGTGGCCGGCAGAAAACGCGTACCCCGGCCCGCGACTGGAAATACCGCGTACTGAATTTTGGCTGTTGGCTTCACCACCGCTCCCGATATTGCCTGTCCGAATCTCGGGCAATGATAACCGGGCTGCATGTTATTTCTGTGAAGCCGATTCAATCCTGTCGAATGCCGAACCCATTCCTGAAATCCCTGTGTGCTGCCCGGGTTATCGCAGGTGTTCCTGAAATGCCCAATCCCATTGTCCTGACGTAATTGCCCTGACGGAGATTTTCTGGCGTTGCGCTGCATCCTGTCAGCTTCCGGAAATCCCTTCCCGGGCGATGGCGCCGATCTCCCTGATCCGGCGCCAACTCAACAACCTTCCACCTCAGCCAGCTAAATGCGTCTCAAGAACACCTGCGATAACCCGGGCAGCACGCTGCTGCGTCCCTGCATCTTCCCTGTCTCAAACCTGTTGCCTCAGCCTACTTCCTGGCCGGTTCTGCGCTGCCAATCACGATATTGGTGCGGTTCTGCAGCAACAGCTTTTCGCCGATGCCCGTGACCTTGAGCAGTTCGTCCACCGACTTGAAATTGCCGTTCTTGGCGCGGTACTCAACAATGGCCTTGGCCTTGGCAGGCCCGACCCCCTTAAGCTCCTTGGCGATGACGGCGGCGTCCGCTTTGTTGATGTCAACCGAGGCCAGACACGGCCCGGCCAGCATCATGGAAAAAGCAGCAACCAGCAGATATTTCAGACTGCGAATTGAAGATGTCATGTGAGTTCTCCCTGAGTTCCGTTGCGTAACCAGCGACTTGCTGTGGGAGAAATACTGGCACTACCCGGAGCGGGTGTGCGCATGCATTTCTGGGGTTTTGTCCCAGAAATGCACAAGCGCCTGAATCAGGCTGCCAAGAGCCTGTTCACGAGCTCGATCAAGGGCGCTGGCCGGTGGGCACCAGCTCCAGCCGACTGACCGGCGCCAGTGTGTCCCAGCTATGACAGCCAGGACATTGCCAGAAATGCGAGCCCGTATTGACGCCACAACTGACGCAGCGATAACGCTGGGTGCGACGGAATATTTTTGACAACGCCGCAGCGACACTCTGCAATTGCTCAACACTGAGCGTCGCGGGTTCGCCCGACAAGGCCAGCACCATCTCACCGAGATTGGCTTCCTGACGCAGAAAATCCGGCACACAGCGCAGCAGATAAGGCTCATCGAGAATGTTGGCGACAATCGCGGCGTAGGCCAGCGCAGCGCGTTGCGCCACATCAGCAGTACGCAGACTCAGTTCATCATCCGTGTTATCCATGTTCAGTCCCAGCGCACGCAAGGCGCGCAGGAAGCGTGGCAGCGCAATCGGCAGCAAGTGCGGATGCAGTTCCATCACGCGTTTGCACAGGCTCGCCGCCGTGCGCGCATCGTCTTGCGCCAGTGAAAAATCGGCGCTCACCAGGTTGCCACGCGGAAAATTGCGCTGCGCCTGAAATGCCTTGTCCAGCAGCCCGGTTGCTTGCGCAGGCGAGCCCTCACGCTGCGCCTGCTCGGCCATTTCGCAGTAGTAGTGCGCCAGCGCCGTAGGATGTTCCGGCGAGGCCACGCTCGCCAGATGCTGATAGGTGCTCACTGCCTGGGGCCAGTCACCCTGTTGCTCATAAATGCTCAGCAGATTGCGCAGCGCCGCTGCCCGATGCGTCGGGCGCTCGATCAACTGCTGAAAACAGACTTCAGCGCGATCCAGCAAGCCCGCTTTGAAATAGTCTTCGCCCAGCGCAAAGCTGGCCTGCTCACGCAGCGATTCGGGCAAGTCATCGCGCTGCATGATGCGTTCGTGAACACTGATGGCGCGCGCCACCTCGCCTCGTCGCCGATACAGATGCCCCAGCGCCAGCTGGGTTTCAACGGTGTCCGCATCCGCTTCGGCCAGGCCACGCAGCACTTCGAGCGCCTTGTCCTGCTGTTCATTCAGCAGATGATTCAATCCGGTGAAATACTGGATGTTGAACGGTTCAGTCCGGGTACGCGCCCTGGGTTGCCGCGCGCTGCGCAACGCCTGTTGACCAAACCATCCGGCAGCGGCCGCCAGCAGCAACGCCAACCAGAAATCAATCGGCAGCTCATTCATGCCTGCCGACCCGCATCATTGGCGGTTGCCGCGAGCGCTCTGGCTTCCGACACTTTCAGCGCGCGCCGCAGGCGACCACGTTCACTCAACAGCTCGGCGACCCAGATACCGCGCAGCAAAATCCCGAGCACCAGACCGATGGCAAGGGCAAAAACCAGCGCGACACCGAGCCGGACAGTCACCTGCACGAATGCCAGCTCGACCGCAATGGCCTGTGCATTCAGGGCCACGATCACCATGGCCAACGCTGCGGCAAGCAGTAACAGCAGAAAGAATTTGGTGCGGCTCATGGTCATCAAGTCTAACCCTGCACGACCAACAATCGAAAGCCAAACAAAAAGCGGATGCAGTATTGCTGCATCCGCTTTTCATTCAATCGTTAAAACAGGAACTCAATCTCGCCGCTAATCTCGAATGGGCATCCCGGCGCTGGCATCGACCCGTTCGCGCAACTCCTTGCCGGGCTTGAAATGCGGCACATACTTGCCGGACAGCGCCACCGCATCGCCGGTCTTGGGATTGCGTCCCTGACGCGGCGGACGATAGTGCAACGAGAAACTGCCAAAGCCACGAATCTCGATGCGTTCACCCTCGGCCAGCGCATCACACATGATTTCCAGCACCTGCTTCACTGCCAGCTCAACATCCTTGGCCGGCAGATGCTTCTGTTTGGCTGCGAGCAGTTCTATAAGTTCTGACTTGGTCATGTGTTGCTTACCGTTGCGTCAGGCCACTTGCAGCGCCGACCCCATCTGTACTGCCAGAATCCGGCAGTACAAACAGAGCTGTACGCTGCGTATCGACTAATTATCCTGACCTGCAATGTGTTCCTTGAGCAGGTCACCCAGGCTGGTACCGCTGGAAGAGTCGGTGCGATAGCTCTGCATCGCCTCGGCTTCTTCATGCATGTCCTTGGCCTTGATGGACAACGCGATGGTGCGCGACTTGCGGTCCACACCAGTGAACTTGGCTTCCACGGCATCACCGACCTTCAGCACCAGACGCGCGTCTTCAACACGGTCGCGTGACAGCTCGGAAGCACGCAGGTGGCCGTCCACGCCACCGCCCAGATCGATAATGGCGCCCTTGGCGTCCACTTCACGAACCGTGCCGTTGACGATGGTGCCCTTGGGATGTTCTGCAATCCAGCCCGAGAACGGGTCTTTGGCCAGCTGCTTGATGCCTAAGGAAATACGCTCACGCTCCGGATCAATGGCCAGCACCATGGCTTCCACGTTCTGACCCTTCTGGTAGCTGCGCACGGCTTCTTCGCCGGGAATATCCCAGGAGATGTCGGACAGGTGGATCAAACCATCGATGCCACCGTTGAGGCCAATGAAGATACCGAAATCGGTGATCGACTTGATCTGGCCAGCAACGTGATCGCCCCGGTTGAAGCTCTCGCCAAAATCCTTCCACGGATTGGACTGGCACTGCTTGAGGCCCAGCGAGATACGCCGACGCTCCTCGTCGATATCCAGCACCATGACTTCCACTTCCTGACCGACGTGCACGACCTTGGCCGGGGCAACGTTCTTGTTGGTCCAGTCCATTTCCGACACGTGCACCAGACCTTCCACGCCTTCTTCGATTTCCACGAAGCAACCGTAGTCAGCAATGTTGGTCACTTTGCCGAACAGGCGAGTGCTGGCGGGGTAACGACGGGCGATGTTCATCCACGGATCGCTGCCCAGCTGCTTGATGCCGAGGCTGACGCGCTGACGCTCGCGGTCGAACTTCAGGATGCGTACGTCGATCTCCTGACCCACCTGCACGACTTCCGAAGGATGCTTGACGCGCTTCCAGGCCATGTCGGTGATGTGCAGCAGGCCGTCGATGCCGCCCAGATCCACGAACGCACCGTAGTCGGTGAGGTTCTTGATCGTGCCGCGCACCATGGCGCCTTCCTGCAACTTCTCCAGCAGCTCGGTACGTTCGGCGCTGTATTCCTGTTCGACCACCGCACGCCGTGATACGACCACGTTGTTGCGCTTCTGGTCGAGCTTGATGACCTTGAACTCCTGCACCTTGCCTTCCAGATAGCTGGGATCGCGCACCGGGCGCACATCCACCAGCGAACCGGGCAGGAAGGCCCGCACGAAATCGATCTCCACCGTAAAGCCGCCCTTGACGCGACCGTTGATGAGACCCTTGACGATTTCCTGCTTCTCGAAAGCCTGTTCCAGACGCGTCCAGGTACGGGCACGCTTGGCTTTTTCACGCGACAGGCGGGTTTCGCCTGAACCGTCTTCAACACTTTCCAGCGCGACTTCAACTTCGTCACCGACCTGTACTTCAATTTCGCCAAGCTCATTCTTGAACTGCGAAACGTCGATAACGGCTTCGCTCTTCAGTCCGGCATTAACGATGACCACGTCCGGACTGATGGAAACCACGATACCCGTGAGAATGGCACCCGGCTTGATCGCCTTGGTGGCAAAACTCTCTTCCAGCATTTGGGCAAAACTTTCTGACATGTGAACTTCTTGGATCATATGACCCGATTAAATCCCAGGTTCGCATCCGGTGAACCCAAGGGTGACAACAACTCGTCACGCATCCTGCATGACGCCTATCAATCAATCGAACTGCACCGTGGCTACCTGCGCGAACGCGCTTTACTCAATCTCAAACGAGAGAGGCGGTTGATCAGCGAAACAGTTGACGAGCCTTCGCCAGGGCCAGCACTGCCTGCTCAACCTGCTCGATGCTCAACCCGGTGCTATCCAGCAACTCGGCGTCATCGGCGGGTTTCAGCGGGGCGACGGCACGATTTACATCGCGACGGTCACGCTCGGCCAGCTCCTGCGAAAGGGCGGCAAGGCTAACATCGAAACCCTTGTCCTTCAACTGCTTATAGCGGCGTTTGGCCCTTTCTTCGGCGCTGGCGGTCAGGAAGATTTTCAGGGGCGCATCCGGAAAAATCACCGTACCCATGTCCCGACCGTCGGCCACCAGCCCTGGCTCCTGCGCAAACAGCCGCTGCCGCTCGGTCAGCGCCGCCCGCACCGCTGGCATGGCCGCCACCCGGGAAGCCCCCTCACCCGCTGTTTCCGTGCGGATTTCCCGGCTGACTTCGCTGTGACCCAGCCAGATCTGCTCCTCGCCCGAGGCATCGCCGGAAAAACGAATGGCCATGGTGCCAGCCAGCGCCGCATGCCCCGCCTCGTCATGCGGATCGAGCCCATAGCGTGCGCCCGCCAACGCCAGCAGCCGGTACAACGCCCCGCTGTCGAGCAGATTCCAGCCCAGCTGGTCGGCCACCCGCCGCGCCAGCGTGCCCTTGCCGGAGCCGCTGGGGCCATCAATGGTGAGAACGGGAACGGAGCTCATGAAGACTGCCAGTGCAAATCAGTGATACAGGCAGTGTAAGGGATGGCTTGGCAGGGCGCATTAAACCCAGCGCCGCCTCGCAGGGTTAGCTCGTAACCGAAGAAAACGTCTCGAAGTACTCCGGGAAAGTCTTCGCCACACACTTCGGATCATTGATGCGTACGGGCACTCCACCTAACGCAACTAACGAAAAGCACATCGCCATACGGTGATCGTCATAAGTGGCGATAGAGGCATCAGCTGTAAGCCGTGCAGGCGGTGTGATGCGCAGCCAGTCAGCGCCTTCTTCCACTAGCGCACCTACCTTGCGTAATTCGGTGGCCATTGCGGTAATACGATCGGTTTCTTTCACGCGCCAACTGCCTATGTTGGTCAGGCGTGAGGGGCCATCGCAGAACAGGGCGGTAACCGCCAGCGTCATCGCGGCATCGGGAATATGGTTGAAGTCCATGTCGAATGCTTTGAGCTTGCCGGTCGTGGGTGCTTGAGCTTCAATCCAGTTATCACCCATGGTGACGTGTGCGCCAATTTTTTCCAGTGCGGCAGCAAAGGCCACATCGCCTTGAATGCTGTTGCGGCCGACACCTTCGACACGCACCGGGCCACTCGCAATGGCGCCAGCCGCCAGAAAATATGAGGCCGAGGAAGCATCACCTTCCACATGTATTACACCCGGCGATTGGTACTGCCTACCGCCGGGAATAATGAAGCGCTGCCAGCCTTCGCGTTTCACCTCGACACCAAACCGCGCCATCAATTTCAGCGTGATCTCGATATACGGCTTGGAAATCAGTTCGCCAACCACTTCAACCGTGGTTTCAACACCCGTGGTCGGCAGCGCCATCAGCAATGCGGTCAGAAATTGACTGGATACATTGCCCTTGATGCGCACCACACCGCCGGACTTGATTTTGGCCGGCTTGATTTCCAGCGGCGGAAAATGCTCGTTACCCAAGTATGTGATGTCAGCCCCCACCTGCCTGAGTGCATCGACCAGATCACCAATCGGGCGCTCGTGCATGCGCGCAACACCGGAGAGTTTGTAATGCCCGCCCGCAAGAGCCAGCGCCGCAGTCAGCGGACGAAACGCGGTGCCCGCATTGCCGAGAAACAGATCCGCCTGCTTGTTGGCAAAACCCTGCGGCGCGCCGCTGACGCAATAGTCGCGTTCGCCGGTTTTTTCAATCGCAACACCGAGATCGCGCAATGCCTCCAGCATGCGATCCGTATCGTCGGAAGCCAGCAGATCGCGAATCTCCGTCGTGCCCTGCGCCAACGCCGCCAGCAGCAGCGTGCGATTCGAGATACTTTTTGAGCCGGGCAGGCGCACCTTGCCTTGCGCGCGATGTAGTGGTGGCAGATCGAGAAATTCCATACGTGTCAAGCCTTGTTTCAGCGCCACGGCCAAGCGCGGTCAGCATGCGCGTGTTCTGATGTTCAGTACCAATAGTGATACGCAACTGCGTATTCAGACCATAGCCACCCACCGGCCGCACGATCACGCCCTGACGTAACAGGGCTTCATACATGGCCACACCCGGACGGGCGCAATCCACCAGCACGAAGTTGCCGGCCGAGGGATACACACGCAAACCCAGCTGCTGCAAACCAGAGATCACTTGCTTCATGCCACGCGCTACCAGTTGCACTGACTGCTGCAGGTGCGCCGCATCATCGAGTGCCGCGACTGCGGCGGACATTGCCACTGAGTTGACATTGAAGGGTGGTCGTACACGATTGAGCACCTCCGCAATGTCTGCACTGGACAGCGCATAACCCACGCGCAACCCGGCCAGGCCATAAGCTTTGGAAAACGTGCGCGTCACTATCAGGTTGGGAAACTCGTTCAGCCATCGTGATGCATCGGCAAACTCCGCATCCTGCACATATTCAAGGTAAGCCTCGTCCACCAGCACCAGCGTCGTCGCAGGCACCGCAGCGATAAAACGCCTGAGTGCGGCCGCCTCCACCCAGGTACCGGTGGGATTGTTGGGATTGGCGATGAAGACCAGGCGCGTAGCTTTATCCACCAGCTTGAGCATGGCGTCCAGATCATGGCCCAACGCCATCGGATGTGTATCCGGATACGCGGGCGCTACCCGTGCTGGCGCGCCGGTCGCCTGAACCACAATGGGATAAATGGCGAAGCAGTACTGTGAATACACCACGTTCACACTGGCATTGAGAAATGCTTCCGCGATAATCACCAGCAAGTCATTGGAGCCATTGCCCAGGGTAATCTGCTCAGCGCCACAGCCATGCTTGCGCGCCAGCGCCTGCTTGAGCTCGAAGCCACTGCCATCGGGATACAGGCCAATACTCTGCACGGCTTGTGCAATGGCTGCTTTCGCTTTGGGGCCAGGCCCCAGGGGATTTTCGTTGGACGCCAGCTTGATGCTGTCGGTAATGCCGTATTCGCGCTCCAGTTCCGACAGTGGTTTGCCGGGCACATAGGGCGACAGATTGCGGACCGGCGCGGCGGCGAGTTCGAGGGCGTTGAATTTCATTGCAATTTCAAATGGAAAATCAAGTCGCTTCGACTCATACAATCACAACACCGCCGCCGGATACGAGCCCAGCACCTTGAACAGCGACGCGTGTTTCTTCAGTTGTTCCAGCGCCGAACGTAGTGGCTCGGCATCAGCATGGCCTTCCACATCAATGAAGAAAACGTAATCCCACTTCTTGCGCCGCGAGGGCCGCGACTCGATGCGCGTCATGCTGATCGAGTTACGCGCCAGCGGCTCGAGCAAGCGATACAGCGCACCGGGCGTCTGGGTGTCAGCGGCGGAGACCATCAAGGTAGTCTTGTCACGACCGCTGGGCGCAAACAGCTTGGGACCGATGACCAGAAAACGGGTGGTGTTGTCCTGCTGATCTTCGATCTCCGGCACGATGATTTTCAGATTGTAAATCTCGGCGGCCACCTGACCGGCAATCGCCGCCGTGCCTTCCTCATCACGGGCGCGCCGCGCTGCTTCAGCATTGCTGCTGACCGGTATGGTCTCGACACCAGGCAAATGACGCAGCAACCACTGCCGGCATTGCGACAGGGATTGTGGATGCGAGCACACGCGCTTGATGTTTTCCAGCCCGGTCATGGCGCCCATCAGGTTCTGGTGGATGCGCAGTTCGATTTCGCCGCAAATTTTCAGCGCGGTATTGAGAAACATGTCGATGGAAAATTCGACCACACCGCCGGTGGAGTTTTCGATCGGCACCACGCCAAAGTCAGCGTGACCCGCCTGCACTTCATGAAACACTTCGGGAATCGACGGCAACGGCATGCCGCGCACTGAATGACCGAAGTGCTTGTACACCGCCTGTTGCGTGAAGGTGCCTTCCGGCCCCAGAAACCCGATCTTGAGCGGCTCCTGCTGCGCCAGACACGCCGACATGATTTCACGGAACAGACGCGCCACTTCTTCATCACGCAGCGGCCCGTCGTTGTTATCCAGCGCACGACGCAACACCTGCGACTCGCGTTCGGGACGATACAGATCCGCCGTGGTGATACTGCCCTGCTGTTTCTTGGAAATACCCACCTGCTGCGCCACCCGGGCGCGCTCGCTGAGTAACTTCAGCAACTGCGCATCGATGGCATCAATCTGCACGCGAATATCACTTAGCGCCGGCGCTTTCACCGGAGCAGCGGCTTTGCGCTTGCTGGTCGCGGGCCGTGTCTTGGCTTTGCTCTTGCTGCTCACATCAGTTCACTCTTTTATAAAGCACGCACCGACAACACGCCGGGAATGGCCTTGAGATGTTCAACCACGGCTGCGGGAATGGCTGCACCATCCACATCAATCAGGGTGTAGGCCAGATCACCACGCGACTTGTTGAGCAGGTCGGCGATATTGAGATTGGCGCTGGCCAGCACACCGGTAATCTGCCCTACCATGTTCGGCACATTTTCATTGGCAATGGCCAACCGTACTGAGTTCTGCGTACGCGGCAGCACCGACTCGGGGAAGTTCACCGCATTGCGTACATTGCCATGCTCCAGAAACTCGCGCAGGGTATCGGCCACCATGATGGCGCAGTTTTCTTCGGCTTCTTCGGTCGAAGCACCGAGATGCGGCAAGGCAATGATTTTTGCATGATCCTTCACCGCATTGGTGGGGAAGTCGCAAATGTAAGCGCCAATGTGGCCGCTATCCAGCGCCGCAATCATTGCGGCTTCATCAACGATACCCGCACGCGCAAAATTCAGGATCACACTGCCCTTGCGCATCAGCTTCAGTCGCGCCGCATTGACCATCCCCTTGGTGGCGTCGATCAATGGCACATGCACGGTAATCATGTCGGAACGCGAAAACAGATCATCCAGCGACAGAGCCTGCTCAACACCGGATGACAACTGCCAGGCGCGTTGCACGGTAATCGCCGGATCAAAACCCAGCACTTTCATACCCAGCAGATGCGCCGTGTTGGCCACTTCCACGCCGATGGCGCCCAGACCCACTACGCCAAGGGTGCGACCGGGTAATTCATAGCCCACGTATTTTTTCTTGCCCTTCTCCACGGCTTCTTCCAGCGCATGATCATCACCCTGCAAAGCCCTGGTATAACCCCAGGCCTGACAGATATTGCGCGCCGCGAGGAACAAACCGGCCACTACCAGCTCCTTCACCGCGTTGGCATTCGCACCCGGCGCATTGAACACCGGCACGCCGCGCTTGGAAAATTTTGTCACAGGAATGTTGTTGGTGCCCGCACCCGCACGACCAATGGCCAGCACGCTGGATGGAATATCCATGCTGTGCATGTCGGCCGAGCGCAGCATGATGGCGTCGGGATGGCCAATCTCGGAAGCCACTTCGTACTTGTCACGCGGCAGGCGATCAAGCCCGCGCACCGAGATATTGTTCAGAGTCAGAATCTTGTATGACATGTGGTTAATTTGTGCTTGTTGTAGGGGCGGTTCGTGAACCGCCATTCTGTGCAGACCCCAGGCAACGGGCGGTTCACGAACCGCCCCTACGGCCATTCAATCAACCGTTCTTGCTCTCAAACTCTTTCATGTATGCAACCAGAGCCTGCACACCTTCAATCGACATGGCGTTGTAGATGCTGGCGCGGATGCCACCCACCGAGCGATGCCCTTTGAGTTGCTGCATGCCCAGCGCCTGAGCGCCTTTCAGGAAGGCTTCATCCAGCGCCTCGTTTTTAGTCTTGAACGGCACATTCATCAGCGAGCGATCTTCACGCGCCACCGGGCTGGTATAGAACGAGCTGTTATCCAGGTAGTCATAAATCAGTGCGGCTTTCTTGCGGTTGTGCACTTCGATGGCGGCAAGGCCGCCCTGCTGCTTCAACCACTGGAACACCAGACCGGCAATGTAGACGCCATAGGTCGAGGGCGTGTTGTACATGGAATCGTTATCAGCCTGCTGCTTGTAATCGAACGCCGAGGGCGTGATCGGCAAGGCCTGACCAATGAGGTCTTCACGCACGATCACAATGGTCAACCCGGCCGGGCCGATGTTCTTCTGCGCACCGGCGTAGATCAGCCCGTACTTCGACACGTCGATAGGCCGCGACAGAATGTTGGATGACATGTCCGCCACCAGCGGCACCGCACCGGTATCCGGCGTGAAGTGATACTCCACGCCACCAATGGTTTCGTTGGAGCAGATATGCACATAGGCGGCGTTCGGGTCGAGCTTCCAGGTATCGCGCTTGGGCACGTTGCTGAAGTTACTGTTCTCCGAACTCGCCGCCACATTCACCGTGCAATATTTCTTCGCTTCCTTGATCGACTTTTTCGACCACTCGCCGGTGTTGATGTAGTCCGCACCGGTTTTGCCACGCAGCAGGTTCATCGGGATGATGGCGTTCTCGCCAATCGCCCCACCCTGCAGGAACAGCACCTTGTAGTTGGCCGGAATGGCCAGCAACTCGCGCAGATCAGCCTCGGCCTGAGCATGGATGGAGATGAACTCCTTGCCGCGATGGCTCATTTCCATGACCGACATGCCGGTGCCGCGCCAGTCGCACATTTCCGCCGCCGCCTGCTGCAAGACTTCGAGAGGGAGAACCGCCGGCCCGGCGCTGAAATTGAACACGCGCTTCATGCTTGACTCACCTTGGGATCATGGGAAATTGGAGCGCGGCAGTGTACGGCATTTGCGTCACGGTTTCAGCTGAGCAACCACCCGGCAACCCCAGCCGGGATTCAGCCAGTCGGCAATAACAGGACGCTGTTATTGATATCGCCGCCCCTCAATTGGCAATCGCTATCCGATAGCGAGCCTCATCAAGGAGATTGCAATGCGTATCCTGAAAATCGCGGGCTGGGTACTTGGTGGCATCGTCACCCTGCTGATCGTCGGTGTCGCACTGGTCGCGCTGTTTTTTGACCCCAACGACTACAAGACCGAAATCGAACAACTGGTCAAGGACAAGACCGGCCGTACCTTCACGCTCAGCGGCGACCTGAAGCTGTCGGTATTTCCGTGGCTGGCGGTACAGGTGGGGCCGGCCACGCTGGGCAACGCGCCGGGCTATGGGGATGCGCCGATGGTGTCCATTGCAGGTGCGCGCCTCGGCATCAAGCTGCGGCCGTTGCTGCAAGGCCAGTTTGAAATCGGCGCAGTGGAACTCGATTCGCCACAGATCGTGCTGGTGCAGACCGCTGACGGCAATAACTGGTCGGATATGGGTGGCGATACTGACACCGAAACGCCCGCCGCAGAACAGCCCTCCAGCAAGCTGGATGCCAGCATCGCCAGTATCAGCATCCGCAATGGCTCGATCAGTTACGAAGATCGCGCGGCCAGCACGCAAACCAGCGTGAGCGACTTCAACCTGAGTACCGGCAGGCTGCAACCCGGCCAGCCGTTTGATCTGAAATCGGACTTCAAGCTGCAACGTGGCGCAGACATGAATCTCGACGCGCAGCTCACTGCCAATATCACGGCCGATCTCGACAACAGCAAATACACCCTGAATCAGCCGGATATTAAATTGAGCGTCAAGGGTGCGAGCTATCCGCAGGCCGGGATGCCAGTAAACATCAAAGCAACCAGCATTGTGGCTGATACCGAACGAAGCGATTACACCATCCAGCAACCCGAGATAACGGCCACACTGAGTGGCGAGTCGTATCCCAAAGACGGCATGCCGGTGAACATCAAGGCGACCAGCATCGTCGCCAACACCGGGCGCAGCGACTACACCATTCAACAACCCGAGATAACGACCACACTGAGCGGCGAGTCGTATCCCAAAGAGGGGTTGCCGGTAAGCATCAAGGCCACTTCGGTAGTCACCAATCTCGATGCACAGACTGCGCAGATCGCAGCATTGGTGGCACAGGCCGCCGGTGCGACATTGACAGGAGATATCAAGGCGACACAGATAATGGATGCACCCGCCGTCACCGGCTCTCTCAAGCTGGCGCAGCTTTCATTGCGCGACCTTGCGCCGAAGTTTGGCATTGAACTGCCCATTACCGCCGATACCACCACCCTGCAGAAATTCAGCATGGAAACTGGTTTGAACGCCAGCAAGACGGCGGTCGAACTGAAGCCACTCACCTTGAATCTGGATGACACCACACTCAACGGCAGCGTCGGCGTTGCTGATCTGGACACGATGGCAATGCGCTTTGACCTGAGCGGCGACAGCATCAATCTGGATCGCTACCTGCCGCCGGAAGAACCTGAAAACAAGCAAGCCGAGGCCAGCACCGAGCCCACACCCATTCCCGCTGACTCAATTCGCGACCTTAACCTGCGCGGCAAACTGGTCTTCAATGCACTCACCGTCAGCAAGCTGCCGATGACCAAACTGGCGCTGGGTGTCGATGCCGCCAACAACAAGCTACAACTGAATCCCTTGCAGGCCACGCTGTACGAAGGCAAGTTCCGTGGCAATGTCACGCTGGATGCCAGCGGCAAGCAGCCGCGCATAAACATGGAACAGCATCTGGAAGGCATCAACTTCGCGCCCTTGTTTGCTACGTTGTTTGACAGCAAGCGTATCGCTGGTCGCGGCAATGCCAACATGAAACTGGCTGCCGTGGGTGTGGATACCGCTGCGATGAAAAAGTCCTTGAATGGCACGCTGGATTTCAGCGCCAGAGAAGGCGCGCTTGAAGGCTTTGATCTGTGGTACGAGATCCGTCGTGCCCGCGCCGTGCTGAAGCAACAGGCGATCCCGGCCCGCACCGACGCACTACGAACTGTATTCACCAGTCTTGGCGGCTCTGCCACCATTACCGATGGCGTAGTGAACAATCCGGACCTGATCGCGGCCATGCAGTACATGAAAGTAACCGGGCAAGGCTCATTCAATCTGGCTTCTGACGCGATCAACTATCGCCTCAACGCCACGGTGAACAAGATTCCCGCAGAAGACAAGCTGGCGGCACAGGAGCAGGAACTGTCAGGCCTGACCATCCCGGTACTCATCACCGGAACGCTGGCGGACCCCAAGGTGCGACCGGATGTGGCCGGACTGATCAAGGAAAAAGCCAAACAGCGCATCGAAGAGGAAAAAGAGAAAGTCATCGAGAAGGCCAAGGAAAAATTGCAGGACAAACTAAAGGGCTTGTTTGGTGGCGGCTAGTGTGGTGCCCCGCTAAGGAAGCTCTGAATGAATGTCATTTCGAGCATAGCGAGAAATCTTTCCGTGTTTGAGGCTTTTGCATATCAAGCACAGGCAAGATTTCTCCCTTCGGTCGAAATGACAGATTCGATTCATTCAAAAATTCCTAAATAAGTTACCGTTCGTGGTGAGCCTGTCGAACCATGAACTGCCGATCAACAAGCCTTCGACAGGCTCAGGCCAAACGGAATTCCGGCAAGTTACTTTTGGGACAACACTGGTTCTACTGCGTCAGAAAGCGCTGAAGGGCGCATCGCGTCAGGCTGGGTCACGGAGTGCGCGCCCTTAATTTACCATCGCAAAAAACGCAACCACGACCTTCTGGTCGCGTTTGCAAGGCAGGCAGATCAAGCGGCCCAACACTCAAGGCGTGCTTTCAGTGCCCTCGTCACCTGATGGATTATCACCTGATGCATCGTCACCCGATTCAGCATCACCGCCTTCGTTGACGATGCACTCGACACTGACCAGACGTGCATCATCGTCAATGCGAATCAGGCGCACGCCCTGGGTATTGCGGCCCAGCACGGAAATATCCTTGACCGGTGTGCGCACCAGCGTGCCATTGGAACTGATGAGCATGAGCTCATCCTCCGGTTTGACCTGCACGGCGGCTACTACCTCGCCATTACGCTCGCTGATTTGCAGCGAAATCACGCCCTGACCACCACGGCCATGCACCGGGAACTCAGCCACTTCGGTGAGCTTGCCGTAGCCATTGGCGGACGCGGTAAGCACCAGCCCGGCTTCATCCACCACAATCAGTGAAATTACTTCGTCGCCTTCCGCGAGGCGGATGCCGCGCACCCCGGCCGCCAGACGGCCCATCGGTCGCACATCGTCTTCACTGAAGCGGATCGCCTTGCCCGATGCTGAAGACAACATGATGTGCTTGCTGCCATCGGTGATATCCACGCCCACCAGATGATCACCCACGTCCAGATCCACGGCAATGATGCCGGCCTGACGCGGCCGCGAGAATGCTTCCAGCGAAGTTTTCTTCACCGTGCCCTGGCTGGTGACCATGAACACATACTTGTCGGCATCGAATTCGTGAATCGGCAGCACGGCATTGATGCGCTCACCTTCCACCAGTGGCAGCAGATTGACGATCGGCTTGCCACGCGCGCCACGACTGGCCATCGGCAACTGATACACCTTCAGCCAGTACAACTTGCCCTGACTGGAGAAGCACAGCAGCGTGTCATGGGTGTGCGCGACGAACAGCTTGTCGATGAAGTCTTCATCCTTCATGGCAGTGGCGGCTTTGCCGCGTCCACCACGCTTCTGCGCCTGATAATCGGCCAGCGGCTGCGACTTGGCATAGCCGCCATGCGACAGCGTCACCACCACATCCTGCGGTTCGATCAGATCTTCCAGCGTCAGGTCGGAATGGGTGTGATTGATTTCAGTACGACGGGCATCGGCATAATTCGTCTTGATTTCCAGCAGCTCATCACGGATCACCTGCACCAGACGCTCCGAGCGCGCCAGGATGTCGCCGAGATCCTGGATCTTGAGCAGCAGCTCCTGATACTCGGCAATGATCTTGTCCTGCTCCAGACCGGTCAGGCGATGCAGACGCAAGTCTAGAATGGCCTGCGCCTGTGCTTCGGACATGCGATAGCGTTGACCATGCAGACCAAACTCGGTGGGCAGACCCTCAGGCCGCGTCGAGATCGACCCAGCGCGCTCCAGCATGGCGGGCACCGCACCGCCTGCCCAGTCACGACTCATCAAGCCAACCTTGGCTTCGGCCGGTGTCGGCGAGGCCTTGATCAGCGCGATGACTTCATCAATGTTGGACAACGCAACGGCCTGACCTTCCAGCACATGGGCGCGTTCACGCGCCTTGCGTATTTCGAACACCGTGCGCCGGGTGACCACTTCGCGGCGATGACGCAGGAAGGCGTCGAGAATTTCCTTGAGGTTGAGCAGCTTGGGCTGGCCATCCAGCAGCGCCACCATGTTGATGCCGAATACCGAATCCATGGCGGTGTGCTTGTACAGATTGTTCAGCACCACGTCCGCCACTTCGCCGCGCTTCAGTTCGATAACGATGCGCATGCCGTCCTTGTCGGACTCGTCACGCAGGCCATCCGAGGCAATACCCTCGATGATTTTTTCGCGCACCAGCTCGGCTATACGTTCGATCAGGCGCGCCTTGTTCACCTGATACGGCAGCTCGGTGACCACAATGGTCTGACGGCCTTTGTCGTCTTCCTCAATGTTGGTACGGGCGCGCATGTACACACGGCCACGGCCGGTGTGATAAGCCTGCGCGATTTCCTGCGTGCCATTGATGATGCCGGCGGTGGGGAAATCCGGCGCCGGAATATGCTGCATCAGCTCGGCAATGGTAATCGCCGGGTTATCCAGCAAGCCCACACAGGCATCAATCACTTCGCCCAGATTGTGCGGCGGAATGTTGGTGGCCATGCCCACCGCGATACCGGTCTGGCCATTGATCAACAGATTGGGAATACGCGCCGGCAGCACCGCCGGCTCGTGTTCGGATTCGTCGTAGTTGGGCTTGAAATCGACGGTTTCCTTGTCGATGTCGGCCAGCAGTTCATGCGCCAGCCTGGACATGCGCACTTCGGTGTAACGCATGGCCGCCGGCGAATCGCCGTCCACCGAACCGAAGTTACCCTGACCATCCACCAGCAGATAACGCATCGAAAATGGCTGCGCCATGCGCACGATGGTGTCGTACACCGCCACATCGCCGTGGGGATGATATTTACCAATCACGTCGCCGACCACGCGGGCGGATTTCTTGTAGGACTTGTTCCAGTCGTTGCCCAGCTCACGCATGGCAAATAGCACACGCCGATGCACCGGCTTGAGACCATCGCGCACGTCCGGCAGCGCGCGTCCAACAATGACGCTCATGGCGTAATCAAGATAGGACTGACGCATCTCGTCTTCGAGATTGACGTACAGGAGTTCGCGTGCGAATTCAGCCATTTTTCAACCGGTTTTCCACTGTAAGAACAGATCCAGATTTCAGGTTTCTGAGCATCGTTTTCAGCCTCCGCAGAGGCCCGCCAAATCATGGCGCTTATTCATGAAATTCTAGCACAGACAGCGCTCTGAAATGGACACAAAACGGCATGATAAACCATGCGCAAAACAGCCCCGGAAACCACGATGAAATCACCGGCTTTCCATCTCTGCTGATCCGCTGTCAGACATACCAGCCGCACACCATCCGGCTATACTGCGTAGCCTTAAAAATCAGGCCTGCACATGACTGCTCAAACTCAATCCCAACCGGCCAGCCACGACAATTTTGATCCGGACGAAATCGCCCGTTTTGACAGCCTTGCGCAGCGCTGGTGGGACGAGCACGGTGAGTTTCAGCCGTTGCACACCATGAACCCGGTGCGCGTGGCTTACATAGACCAGCGCGTTTCTCTCAAGGACAAGCGGGTACTGGATGTGGGCTGCGGTGGCGGGCTGCTGTGTGAGGCCATGTTCAAGCGCGGTGCGCAGGTCACTGGCCTTGATCTGGGCGAGGCCACCATCGAAGTAGCGACGCTGCATGCGCTGGATGCGCAGCTCAATATTCGCTACCTGCGCCAGTCGGCTGAAGACCACGCCATCGCTTTTGCCGGTCAGTACGACGTGGTGACCTGTCTGGAGATGCTGGAACACGTGCCCGATCCGGCGGCCGTGATCAGCAGCATCACCAGCTTGCTCAAGCCCGGTGGTCACGCGGTGTTTTCCACACTCAATCGCAATCCCAAGTCCTATGCCATGGCCATCCTGGGTGCGGAGTACCTGCTGAAGCTGCTGCCCAAAGGCACACACACCTACGCGCAATTCATCAGGCCTTCCGAACTGGCAGGCTGGGCACGCGACGCGGGCCTTGAATTGCAGGACATCACCGGCTTGCAGTTTCATCCCCTCACCCGCCAGTGCTCACTGGGCCCGGATGTGGATGTGAACTACCTGATGCATGTCAGCAAGCCCTGCTGAATTCATGACGAGGCGCACCCGCAAACAGGCACTGCTGCTGGATCTGGACGGCACGCTGCTGGACACCGCACCGGATATGGCGGCCGCGCTCAATACACTGCTGATTGAAGAACAGCGCGCACCTCTGCCCTTTGCCCAGATTCGTCCGGTGGTTTCACACGGCAGCACGGGCCTGATCCGGCTGGCCTTTGGCAAGCCCGAAGAAGCCGAACGGCAACGCCTGATCCAGCGCTTTCTGGCCCTCTACCGGAATGCGCTGGCGGTGCATTCGCAGTTGTTTGCCGGCTTCACGCAACTGTTGCAACAAATTCGCGAGCATGAACTGCGCTGGGGCATTGTCACCAACAAACCCGCCTGGCTGACTGATCCGCTGCTGGCGGAGCTGGGCATCGATCAGCAGGCCGACTGCGTGGTAAGCGGCGATACCGTGAGTGAACGCAAGCCACATCCCCTGCCGCTGCTGCACGCCGCACAACTGCTTGACCTGTCACCTGCCGATTGCCTGTATGTGGGCGATGCCGAGCGGGACATTCAGGCCGCACGCGCCGCCGGCATGAGTTCGCTGGTGGCGCTGTGGGGGTATATTGCCCACACTGATCAACCGCATGAATGGCAGGCCGACGGCATGATTGAACAGCCTGAGCAATTGCAATCGTGGTTGTTTGAGTGAGGCAAACTTTTTAGAACCTGTTCAAAGTCTTGATCAAGGGATGCAGTGCAAGGCGGAACTGACCAAAAAAACGCAGCGTACACGCAGTACGTGAGCATTTTTTGGGCAGTTCTAACGCAGCAATGCGCCCTTCAGCGAGACTTTTAACAGGTTCTTAGGGGTGGTTCGCGAACCACCCTCTGATATCGATTCGACATGGCAGGGCGGTTCACGAACCGCCCCTACACAGACACACCGATCTGAACGTGAACATCAATCTTATAATCCTCATTGCCCTGCTGCTCGGCCTGTTACTGGGCTGGCTGCTGGCGCGCCACAAAGCCAGCCAGCGCGAGCAACAACTTGGCAATGAACTGGCGGTGGCACAATCGCAGATCAAGTCGCAGGAGTTGCTGGAAGCAGAACGTCAGACCGCCTTGCAACTCAGCATGGAGCGGCTGACCGCAGAATTCGACAATGTCGCCGGCACTTCACTGCGCGCCAACAACGAACTGTTCCTGCAACTGGCGCGTGAACATCTGGGTCAGCACCAGCAAGTCGCCAGCGCCGCGTTGAGCGAACGCGAAAAGGCCATCGAAACCATGGTCGCGCCGATTCGTGAGGCGCTGGCAAAAACCGAACAACAAATTGGTCGCATTGAAAAAGAACGCGCCGAGACCTTCGGTGCACTGCGTTCATCGCTGGAAACCGTCACGCTCGGCCAGCAAGCACTGCAAAAAGAAACCCGCAATCTGGTCACCGCCCTGCGTCGCCCCGAAGTGCGCGGCCAATGGGGCGAGTTCACGCTCAAGCGACTGGCCGAGCTGGCCGGTATGGTGGAGCACTGCGACTTCAACGAACAGGTGCATACCAATACGGCCGATGGTGCATTACGTCCGGACATGATCGTCAACATGCCGGATGGCCGCACGCTGGTGGTCGATGTCAAAACCCCGCTCGATGCCTACCTTGAAGCCGTTGAAGCCAGCACTGATGAAGCGAAGCAAATTGCATTGCAACGCCACGCCAATATGGTGGCGCAACGCGTACGCGAATTGTCCGCCAAGAGTTACTGGGCGCAGTTTGAGAAAAGCCCGGACTTCGTCATCCTGTTCATTCCGGGTGATCAATTCCTGAGCGCAGCCCTCGCCGAGAATCCCTCGCTGCTGGAAGACGCCATTCGTCAGGATGTGATTATCGCCACGCCTTCATCATTGGTCGCGTTGCTCAAGGCCGTGGCCTATGGCTGGCGACAAACCTCCTTGGCGCAGAATGCGCAGGTGATCCGTGATCTCGGCGCGGACCTTTATAAACGCCTTAATGTATTCACCACGCATTTAAGCAAGCTATCGCGCAATCTGAATGGCAGCGTCGAAGCCTTCAATGCAGCCATGGGTTCACTGGAACGACAGGTACTGCCCGGCGCACGCAAGTTCACGGAACTGGGCATTCGTCCCGACAAGGAACTGGACAGCATCGAGCCCATCGAAGCACTGGCAAGAACGCCCATTACGCCCGCTATTGCTGATACAGCCATTGCTGATCAAACCAGCGCCGACAAAGCATGAAGCTCGATTCGTCACTGATCACCCGGGCCGTGCCGCCCGGCTCGATGCGTTACTACGCCTGGCTGTATACGCCTGAAGCACAGCGCGACGTGATCGCCGCGCTGTTCCTGATTGAAGCCGAATTACACGACACCGCGCGCGCGCCGCATGAAGTAGCGCATATCCGCCTGCAATGGTGGCGTGAAGAATTTGATCGGCTGATCGCCGGCAAGGCACAGCATCCGGCGACACAAACACTGCAAGCCGCTGCGCGCTCCGGCATGGATTTCAAAGTACTGCAAGAAGTAGTACTGAGCGCCGCGCAGGAGCTGGCCCATGCCACCTACGAGACCGATGTCGAGTTGCATCAATACCTGCGCAATGGGGCTGGGTTCGCTATGCTAGCTCGCCGCCAGCTTTCTGAGTGATGCCCGCCACGGCAACAACGCTGGATGCCGCTTCACAGCTCGGCGCATTCATTCGCCAGGTTGAAATCACCCGCGACCTGCGTCAGGACTTTCATCACGGCCGACTGTACCTGCCGTTATCAACACTCGATGAACTCAACATCGAGTATGAAGCCCTGCAGCGCGACAGCTGGCCGGAGAGTTTTGTACAGTTACTTAAATCACGTAGCCAACAGCAACTGACTGCATACCAAGCACTCAAGCAAGGATTACTGAGTCGCGAGAAGCAAATATTGCGTCCTCTGCTGGTACTGGCAGCATTGCATGCGCGCGTTTTAGAGACTCTTGCCAGTGAACCGGCCGCGCACACCCGACAACGTATTGAACTGAGTGCGATACAAAAGCTGTGGATGGCTTGGCAAGCAGCCCGAACCGCACGGTAAAGTAGGGGCAGGTTTCAAACCTGCCCTTCTGTAAAACGCAGCAACGAAAGACAGGCGGGTTTCAAACCCGCCCCTACCAAGGCGAAAACGGTTTGCACGCCGACTGATGCTTGGTATCCATCTCAACACCCCCTATCATTCGCCGCCTGCAAACAGTCGCGTGCCGCAATGCAAGAACACAATCCGACAACCCATGCCCTGAAAGACCGCGTGATCCTGATCACTGGCGCAACTGATGGCATCGGCAAAGCGCTGGCCATAACCTGTGCGAATCTGGGCGCGCAGGTGATTGCGCATGGCCGCACGCAGCGCAAGCTGGAAGCAGTGGCGAATCTGGTGACCGACCCCAATACCAGACCCATGGCGCTGCTACCGCTGGATTTCGAGAAAGCGGGCCCGACTGAATACGAAACCATGGCCGATGCCATCCAGCAGAATTTTGGCCGGCTTGATGGTCTGGTGCATAACGCAGCGATGCTGGCTGAGCGCGCGCCCATTGAACATCACGATGTGCAGAAATGGTTGCGCGCCATGCACGTCAATACCAACGCGCCCTTCATCCTGACGCGCTACTGCCTGCCGCTGCTGCGCAAATCAGAAGACGCCGCCATCATCTTCAGCAGCTGCGATGTCGCTACCGAAGCGCGCGCGCACTGGGGGCCATACCTGGTTTCCAAATGGGCCAACGAAGGTTTGATGCGCATGCTCGCCGACGAACTGAGCAACACGAAGATTCGCGTCAACAGCGTCAACCCCGGCCCGGTGGCCACCAAGATCCGTTTGCAGGCCTATCCGGCGGAAAACCGCGATGCACTGCCGAAGCCGGAGGATGTGTTGACTCAGTATCTGTATTTGCTGGGCAATGCAGGCAAGGCTTAGGGTGAATGGTTAACAGACCCTAAGCACACAATGTTGTTTGGCTGACTACTACCGCGCAGATGAATACGGTCATTTTCCGGGCTTGCGTGCGCCGGGCCGTGACGGCCGATTCGAGCCACCACCTGCGCTACGCTTCAACGCCGAGCGTTGCTGTGGGCCACGCGAACGTGGTGACGCTTCAACTTCCGGCGTCTGAGGGCGGGGCCGGCGTGCCCGCGTGGCGGCACGTGCTTCCAGCGCGGTCATGGTGGGCGCGGTGACCTCGGCTTGTGATTCCCGTTGCGCGCCATGACCCCTGCTGCGCTTGATACCCGCAGCCTCCACTCCAGGCGGTTCCGGCATCTTCAATTGCGCCAGCGCATACAGACTCTCCACCTGTTTGGGCTTGAGCGGCACATGACGTGCGCGCGGCATTTCCTTGGTCAGCGCGATATCGCCAAACGCCACCTGCATCATGCGACTGACGGTGAGATCGTGACTGACAAACAGCGCGCGCACCGCTGCGCGCTTGTCGGCACGCGGCAAAACCACCCTGTACCAGATGTTGCCGGAGTCACTTTCACCTTCAGGGGCACTGTTACTGACCGTCACTTCCGTGAATTCGATGGTTTCATCATCCAGCCGCAGCGTGGTCGGCAGCTGCGGTGCAGCAGCCACACCACCGCGCACATGTACGCGCACCATATAACTCGTCGGTATTTTCTTTTTCTGTCGCGTCAGCGCGTAGGACAAAGCACCATCATTGGTGAACAGCAACAGACCGCTGTCGCCCGGATGCATGGGATTGATGGCTACCCAGCGCGAACCACGCTGCACCGGCAGACGCTCCTCAGCTGATTCCTCAATCACTTCCGGTGGATACTCGACACCTTCAGCGTTCTTGCGCGGCGCGGCGCTGCGTTCAATCGGCTGGCCTTGCGGTTTGTGATAGGCAATCACCTGCATGGCCGAGGTGCGTTCCAGACGCCGCGTCACATCGCGATCATCCAGCAACACGCGATCACCGGACTCATAGCGATCACCCGTCTTTGCTTTCACGCCATTGATCTGGATGCGGCCTTCAACAATCCAGCGCTCGACTTCGCGACGCGAACCAATACCGTGCTGAGCCAGAACTTTCTGAATGCGTTCTGACATGCCCTACTGCACTTGCGCGTCGGCAACAGGCTCGGACACCTCTGGCATTTCCGTGCTGAAAGCGGTGTCGGCAGCTGCAACCAACTCGCCCTCGGACTCCGGCTCCGCTATAGCCACCGATTCCGCATCACCCTGTTCACCATCGACAGACTCTGCGCCACTCTCGGCGCCGTCAGCTTCCGCTGCCGTGATCTCACCCGTGCTGAACTCCAGTTGCACGCCAATGGTTTCCACATCTTTCAACTCGGCCAGCGTCGGCAATTCATCGAGACTCTTCAAACCGAAATAGTCGAGGAATTCACGCGAGGTAGCCAGCAACTCGGGACGGCCCGGCACCTCTCGATGGCCTACCACACGTATCCAGTTGCGATCATGCAACGTGCGCATGATGGTGCTGGCCACCGCCACGCCCCGGATCTCTTCAATCTCGCCACGCGTGATCGGCTGACGATAGGCAATCAAGGCCAGCGTCTCCAGCAAGGCGCGTGAATAACGCGCCGGCCGTTCCTGCCACAGACGCGACACAAAATCGATACAGCTGCTGCGCACCTGGATGCGCCAGCCGCTGGAGACCTCCACCAGATCAATGCCGCGCGCCTGATAGTCCTCACGCAGCGCACTCAGTGCATTCAGCACCTGTTCGTTGCTGGGACGCTCACGTTCGTCGAACAGCTCGGCAAGCTGTTGCGTGGGCAAAGGCCGTCCTGCTGCCAGCAACGCGGCTTCAAACAGGTATTTCATATCCAGTTCATTCATGGGCAGGCATTCCGTCTTGAATCTGTTGATGACCACTTCACCCTGGGGATCCACCCTGCGGGAAGTGGCCCGAGATCAGCTTGCAGGCTTGATATCCTGCATCGAACCGTCTGTATCAATTGCCGCCGGTTCGGCTTGCGCAACATCCGGCACTACTGCATGCAGCGCCGCTGTGTTGACGCCGGGCACCACCGGAACCGGCTCTTCTTCCACATCATTCTCGCCGCTCAGCTCGGGCTGCGACAGCGCCGCTTCATTCTCTGCATCGGTCACGTCATTGCTGAGATCAACTTCACCACGACGCACTGCCTTGCGCACATGCAAGGGCGCATAGGGCTCGGCCTGCACGATATCGAGCAGACCTTCTTTCATCAGTTCCAGAATGGAAATGAAAGTGACCGTCACGCCCATGCGGCCTTCTTCAGGCTTGAACAGGCGGATGAACTCCACGAACTCTGCGCTTTCCAGCAAGCTGAGAATTTCCGACATGCGCTGTCGCTGCGACAGCCGTTCGCGCTGGATGTTGTGATGACTGAAGTGCTCGGAACGTCGCACCACTTCCGCAAAGGCTTTCAGCATTTCGGTGAGGCTGACTTCCGCCTGCTGTTTCACCACGCGCTTTTCCACCATCTCCACCAGCGCCGGCAAAACATCGCGCTCCATGCGCTTGAGATGATCAATATCATCAGCCGCTTTCTTGAAGCGTTCGTATTCCTGCAGACGGCGCACCAGCTCGGCACGCGGATCGTCTTCTTCCTTGCCATCTTCAACCCTGGCGCGCGGCAGCAGCATGCGGGACTTGATCTCGGCCAGCATTGCCGCCATCAGCAGGTACTCGCCGGCCAGCTCCAGCTGCATGTCCTGCATCACGTCGATATACCCCATGTACTGGCGGGTAATCTCCGCGATGGGAATATCAAGAATATCGAGGTTCTGTTTGCGGATCAGGTACAGCAGCAGATCCAGCGGCCCTTCAAAGGCCTCCAGAAATACCTGCAAGGCATCCGGCGGAATGTACAGATCACGCGGCACTTCGGTGTAAGGCTCGCCATCCACCATCGCAAACGGCATCTCCGTTTGCTGGGGCCCCGACACAGACACGGGCACAGCGACAGCCGCAGCCAATGCCTGCTGCTCGGCAATCTGCTCCGCCTCGGTATTGCTCAGTTCTTCAACCACTTGTTTCAACTCTGAGTTCATTGCGATTCGCTACATCACTCGCAGGTCAGGCTTCAGCCTGACTATCTGGAAGGAGTCAGGCTGAAGCCTGACCTACAAATCTCTACCGGCCAATTTTCATCGATAATTCATGCCAATGGCCTGACGGACTTCGTCCAAAGTTTCACGCGCCACATCACGCGCCTTTTCACAGCCTTCAGCAATGATCCCGCGCACCAGATCTGCATTCTCTTCGTATTCCTGGGCGCGTGTCCTGATGGCGCTGATTTCAGTCACCACCTTGTCGATCAGCGGCTTCTTGCAATCAAGACAACCAATACCGGCGGAACGACAGCCGGTCTGCACCCATTGTCTGGTTTCATCATCGGAATAAATCTTGTGCAGATCCCACACCGGACATTTCTCCGGGTCACCGGGATCACTGCGCCGCACCCGCGCCGGGTCGGTCTGCATGGCGCGCATTTTTTTCACCACGCTGTCCGGCTCCTCTCGCAGGCCGATGGTATTGCCGTAGGACTTGGACATCTTGCGGCCATCCAGCCCCGGTACTTTCGGTGTGGCCGTGAGCAAGGCCTGTGGTTCGATCAATATGCTGCGGCCGGTGCCTTCCAGAAAGCCCAGCAGGCGTTCGCGATCCGCCAGTGTCAGGCGGGTGTTGTCGTCCAGCAGTGCCTGTGCGGTGGCCAGCGCGTTGGCATCACCCGTCTCCTGATAGGCCTTGCGCATCTCGCGATACTGTTTGGCGCGGGTCCCCAGACTTTTCAGCGCCTTGTCCACTCTGGCTTCGAAGTCCGGCTCACGGCCGAACAGGAAGTTGAAACGGCGCGCCACTTCGCGGGTGATCTCCACATGCGCAACCTGATCTTCACCCACCGGCACGAACTCGGGCTTGTACAGCAGGATGTCAGCACTTTGCAGCAGCGGATAACCGAGGAAGCCATAGGTGGCGAGGTCTTTGTCCTTCAACTGTTCCTGCTGATCCTTGTAGGTGGGCACACGCTCCAGCCAGCTTAAGGGAGTGACCATGGACAGCAACAAATGCAGCTCGGAATGTTCCGGCACCCGCGACTGGATAAAAATCGTGCAGGCCGCCGGGTTCAGCCCGCTGCCAGCCAGTCCACCACCATGCGCCAGACACGGTCTTCCAGCTGGGTGGTGTCTTCGTAGCCGGTGGTCAGCGCATGAATATCGGCGATGAAGAAGTAGCACTCGTACTGGTACTGCAACTCCACCCAGTTCTTGAGCGCGCCGTGGTAGTTGCCCAGATGCAGCTCGCCCGAGGGGCGCATGCCCGACAGGATCCGGTTATTGGCATTAGGTGAACTCAAAGTGACCCTTGCGGGGGACGGGTTTGGAAGCCGCCGATCCGCATCCTTTCATTATTCGAAAAACGAGGGCGGCGATTATAGGGGCTTAGTCCCCGGCCGACACGGGCAAATCCAATCGGCGGGCAGCGCCTGCCCTGAGGAAGTCCCATCACGGACGGGCCGGTTTAAAACCAGCCCCTACAGGAAGGGTGTGGCATCCCCCCGGCCGGTACGCAGCACCACCGGAGCCGGCCCTTCCAGATCCACTACGGTGGTGGGCTCGAAACCGCAGTTACCGCCGTCCAGCACCGCATCTACCTGATTTTTCAGGCGTTCCTGAATCTCGCGGGCATCGGTCATGGGCAGCTCGTCGCCCGGCAACAGCAGGGTGGAACTGAGCAGCGGTTCGCCCAGCTCGGCCAGCAACGCCAGCGGTACCGGGTGGTCGGGAATACGGATGCCAATGGTGCGGCGGCGCTCATGCTGGAGACGTTTGGGGGTCTCGCGGCTGGCTTCGAGGATGAAGGTGTACGCCCCGGGGGTATGCGCCTTGAGCAACCGGTAGTTCTGGTTGCTGACCCGGGCGTAGGTGGCAATTTCCGACAGATCGCGGCACACCAGCGTGAAATGATGGTGCTTGTCGATCTGGCGGATGCGCCCGATACGCGCCATCGCATCCTTGTCACCGATATGACAGCCCAGTGCGTAGCAGGAGTCGGTGGGATACACCACTACGCCCCCGTCGCGAATGAGTGCGACAGCCTGCTGAATCAAACGCGGCTGTGGGTTCTTCGGGTGAACTTCGAGATAGGTACTGGGCATGTCAGTATTGTTCGTGTTCCGGTCGCCGTCCGGCGTCAGACCAGTCACGGTATTTCATCGGGCATTTCATCGCGTATGATACGCCGCCTTTGCGTTTGCCCAAGAAGTAACTCATGCAACTGCTGCTCGATTTTCTGCCGGTGCTGGCCTTTTTTATCGCCTACAAAGTGGGCGGGATATACGTGGCCACCGCCACCATCATGATCGCCATGACCCTGCAATGCGCCTTGCTGTGGCTCAAGAACCGCAAGGTCAGCTCCATGCTGCTGGCGTCCACGGCACTGGTGCTGGTGTTTGGCAGCGTTACGCTGCTGGTGCACAACAAGGCTTTCATTCAATGGAAACTGACCGTGCTCGACTGGCTGTTTGCGCTGGCTTTCATCATCGCGCCTTACTTCGGCGGCAAGACGCTGGTGCAACGCTTGATGGGCGAACAACTCCAGCTGGCCGATGCACACTGGCGCACCCTGAACTGGATGTGGATTGCGTTTTTCATCCTGCTGGGTGCGGTGAATGTCTACGTCATCTACAACTATGACGAAGCCGCCTGGGTGAACTTCAAGATGTTCGGCACCCTCGGCGCGACGCTGGTATTCGTGGTGCTGCAGGGCATCTGGCTGGCGGGCAAGCTGCCCAAAGATCCTGGTCCGGCAGCCAGAACGGCTGAAAAGAACCCCTCAGACCGGCCAAATTAACGTCTCTTAACCCATGTCCAGCCAACGATATGACATCATCCGCGCGCTTTTGAATGCTGCATTCGAACCCGCCCGCCTGGAACTGCACGATGAAAGCCATCAACACGCCGGTCATGCCGGAGCCGAAGGCGGACGCGGACACTATCGCGTCCACATCGTCTCCGCCCGGTTTGCCGGATTGCGCATGATCGCCCGGCATCAGCTGGTGTATCGCAGCCTTGGGGATCTGATGCAAACCGATATTCATGCTCTGAGCATCACCGCGCACACGCCGGATGAAGCACCGGGCACGGCCCACTGAAACAGTTTAGATACAACCACAACCTGTCATTCAACGTCTTGCCAATCGATTTAGAACTTTACCGAGAGAAAAAAGGCCCACCATGAAATACCGTTACGCACTTGCCCTGGCTATCGCCGCGATTTCCACCACTGCCTGCTCCAAGGGCGGAGTTGAAGTGGCCGATGCCGATCTGTTCGCCACCGTCAACGGCGAAAAAATCTCCAACAAGGAATTCGCAGAATTCGTCACCGCCATCAGCCAAGGCAGCACCACGGCTGACAAGCTCACCGCTGACCAGCGCAAGACCCTGACCGATCGCCTGATCGGCATTCATCTGGCCGCTGAAGCCGCCGTCAAAGCTGGCGTGGACAAGCAGGCTGATACCGCCGTGCAGTTGAATCTGTACCGCAACAACATCCTCAGCGATGCCATGACCAAGGATTACCTGGACAAGAACGCAATCACCGACGCCGACATCCAGGCCGAATACGACACCCAGATCGCCAAGATGCCGCGTGAATATCACGCCAGCCACATTCTGGTGAAGACCAAGGAAGAAGCGGACAAGCTGATTGCCCAGATCAACGGCGGTGGTAATTTCGCCGCACTGGCCAAGAAGGCTTCGCAGGATCCCGGCTCAGCCGCAAACGGTGGCGATCTGGGCTGGTTCTCGCCCAGCAGCATGGTGGCCGAATTCGGCGCAGCGGTAGCGCAACTGGAGAACGGCAAGATGACTGAAACGCCGGTGCAGACCCAGTATGGTTTCCACATCATCAAGCTGATCGAAAGCCGCACCCCGACCCCGCCCGCTCTGGCCGACGTGAAGACCCAGGTGGAATCGATGGTCAAGAACAGCCGGGTCGAAAAGTATCTCGGCGAACTGCGCAAGACCGCCAAGGTTGAAGTGAAGGAAGTGGCAGTTGCTGCTGCCAGCTCTTCTTCCGCATCGAGCGAAGCAGCTGCACAATAACCCGCTGAAAACCGGTTGAGCTGAAGGCGCTGATCGCAAGATCAGCGCCTTTTTTGTTTACGCCAGCACGGACGTATCAATTCACCTGTACTTTTTCCTGCTTGAATGACTGAGATCGACACATTGAAGGCATTAGCCTTACCTGATAGCAGTCACTCGATACATGAGAGACGGACATTGGGAATAGGCAAACGCCCATGCTGTGCCGCGAACAAAGGCGCTTCGCCTTTGCGAGTCACAGAGTCGTTTTGATAAACATCCAGGGCACAGAAGCTGTGCGTTGCATCTTGCAAGTTACGAATTAGCAGACGTTTGTTCGACTCGAAAGTTGTGTATCCAACGCATGCATCCAGTTGAGGATGCCCTGACCCGCGTCACAGCATATGTCTGATTTATAGGGTTCGCCTCAGGCTTGTTGAAGGAGTCGGACTCTGTGTGGAATGCCCCTACGCCCGGGACACCGGGACGGGCGTCGAAAACCGGAACTGGCACTCTGGCCTGGATCGAACAGGACGGCTATTCTACCTATCCATGCAGTTTGCTGTTGCACAGCGGCACTTTGCAGCACTGCCTTCAACACTACCCGTGATATAACCCTGACGTTCGAACAGATGTCGGGCGGATTGCATGATTTCGAATGGAGCCAGGAAATGAACGCATCGGACATGCGAACACTCAGCCTCATCAGTGTACTGATTGCCGGATTGGCCGGCGCGGCCACCTCAAAACACACCGCTACCGCCGACGAGATTCTCGCCGCCAGCCAACCCGGCGAGTGGCGCTTGCTGGATCCGGAAAGCACTCTGTACATGGAACTGGCGGCGGGGCGTGTCACTATCGAACTCAATACACGTTTCGCCCCCTTGCATGCGGCCAACATCAAAACCCTGGTACGTGGCAAATTCTTCGATGACCAGAAAATCAGGCGCGTGCACGACAATTTTGTAACGCAATGGGGCGATGGTGAACAGCTCGCCCGGGTGCCTCAGGCCGCCGACACTGTGGCGCCGGAATTTCAACTAGACCGGCCCGGTCAACTGCCGTTCACCGCATTACCGGATCGCGACGGTTATGCGCGCCAAAGCGGTTTTGTCGATGGCTTTCCGGCAGCGCGCAATGACCGCAACGGCCCAGTCTGGCTCACTCATTGTTACGGCATGATCGGCGCTGCGCGCGGCCTCGATCCAGATAGCGGTAATGGCGCCGAGCTGTATGCCGTCATCGGCCATGCGCCGCGACAACTGGATCGCAATATCGCACTGGTGGGTCGTGTGATTGCAGGCATGGAATTGCTTGCCGCCTTGCCGCGCGGCCACGAAGATCTGGGCTTCTACAAGGACAGCGAGAGCGCCGCCGGCATTCTCAGTGTGCGCGTCGCGGCAGATGTACCGACCGGCGAGCGCAGCCCGCTCGAAATTCTGCGCACCGACTCACCCAGCTTCAAAGCGTTGATCATCGCGCGTCGTAACCGTCACGACGATTTTTACCTACAGCCCAGTGGTTATGTGGACGTGTGCTCTATCTCGGTACCGGTACGACGCTTCGGGGAACGATGAGCATGCGGATGACACCGCACAACACCCTCCTCGCCCGAGACAACCGTTGCATGACCCTGCTTTTGACGCGCCCTGTGCTGCGCAGAGTTCCACTGACGCTTGCCATGGTCGCGGCCTTGATGCCGCAGTCTGCACTGGCGCAAGCGGTGACGGAACGTGCGGTGGCGGAAGCCACCGCAATTACTGCGCAGGAGCAGCCGTTTATCGATGGCGACATCGGCGACGCCGTCTGGGCGCGCGCCACGCTCATCGATCGCTTTTACCAGGTGGAGCCGATGGCGTTTACCGAACCCAGCGAGCGCACCGAAGTGCGCCTGCTGTACGACGCGGACACACTGTACGTGTCGATTCACGCCTTCGACAGCGAGCCCGACAAGATCACCGCCACGGTGAAATCGCGGGATGGCGCCGTGGCGCGCGATGACTTTGTGCGCATCATGCTCGATCCGCAGATGACGCGACGCAACGGCTACGTCTTCGAAATCAATGCGCTCGGCGGCCGCAGCGATGGACTGATTCAGAACAATGGCAGTTTTCTCGCCAACTGGAACGTACTGTGGCGTGGCGAGGCGCGCCGGGTCTCCAATGGCTGGACGGCTGAGCTGGCCATTCCCTTTCGCACGATGTCATTTCACACGGAACACAGGCAGTGGGGCTTCGATATCATGCGTCAGATCAAACGCAAGTCAGAAACGGTACGCTTTGCGCCGGTGGGCGCCAGCGTGGCGGGCAACGACATCAGCCTGGCCGGCATACTGGTCGCGCCCAGCGGGCTGACCGCGAACCATGGTCTGGATCTGCAACTGTACGGCACAGGGAATTACAGTCAGGACTGGCGCGCAGGCAACAGCGTGCGGCAAGGCGACGTCAGCGCCACTGCTTACTACAAGCTGACGCCGGCGCTGACCGGTACGCTGACCTACAACCCGGATTTCTCCGACACGCCGCTGGACACGCGCCGTGTGAATACCACGCGCTTCAGTCTATTCGACGCCGAAACGCGCGAGTTCTTCCTGCAGGACGCCGCGGCATTTGAATTCGGCGGCAACGGCTTCTCCGCCTTCAGCAATGGTCAGCCATTTTTCTCGCGCAACATCGGACTGGTTGACGGTTCGCCCGTGGGCGTTGAGCTGGGCGGCAAGATTTCCGGAGAACTGGGACCGCTGCGCATGGGGCTGCTGGCGGTCAATACCGATAGTACTGGCGATAGTACTGGCGCCATGCCGGGACAGGCCCTGAGCGTGGCGCGTCTTGCCACACCGGTGCTCGATGAATCGTCGCTGGGCATGATCCTCACCCATGGTGATCCCACCGGCCTGAGCGACAACACCGTGGTCGGCGCCGATTTCCAGTACCGCAACTCAGACCTCGGTGATGGCAAGCGCCTGCTGACCGATTTCTACTTCGAACGTAGCTACTCCAACATCCGTGATGACGATGATGCCTTCGGGGTCAGCATCATTTATCCCAACGAGCCCTGGTACTTCGATCTGTACGCCAAGCATCTGGGTGAGGATTTCTTGCCGGCGCTGGGCTTCGTCAATCGCACCGGCGTGCGTGAATACAACAGCGAAGTGTCGCGCCGCACGCGGCTGTCCAGCAGCGGTGCAGCGCTGCGCTGGTATGAATACGGCGCGATCAACGACGTCACCACTGATCTGAGCAACAGAACATTGTCCCGCCGTCATGGTCTGCTGGGAGGATTGCAGAGCAATGCCGGCGACTACTTCCGGCTGACCGCGAACCACAAGTACGAGTATCTGGAACAGGCATTCAACTTGCCCGGCGCCATCACGATACCGGCGGGTCGCCACCACTGGATAACCCTGAACCCACGCATCGAGACATCTGCGGCGCGGCCGCTTTTCGCCAGCTGGTTATTCGAATGCTGCGAGTTTTACGACGGCCGCGGCCTTGCCAGCGAATTGCAGCTCAACTATCGCCCCAACGGCACTTGGGACTTCGTGGCGCGTCACGCGCTGAATCGCATCGAGCGCGCCGGGCAATCCGTGGACATTCACGTTGGCGCGATTGAAATGGCCATCCAGTTCAATCCCGACATGCAGTTGAAGCTGCAATTTCAGTATGACAACATCAGCCAGCGCTTTCGCGGTCTGGTCCGCTACAAGTGGGAGCCTTCATCGGGCACCGAGATCTTTGCAGCCATCGGCGAGGACGCCAGCGCCACCACCCCGCTGCTGAATTCCACTTATCGCTCGCAACGGACGGACGCCCTGCTGCGCATCGGACATCGCTTGCAATTCTGAATGTGCAGTGGACAGCGAAAACGACTCAAACAGCATCCCAACGCAATAGAACTAGCCCAATAGCTCCCTGAGCTTTGCCTCATCCAGAATCGCAACACCCAGTTCCTGCGCTTTCTGCAGTTTGGAGCCCGCTTCCTCGCCCGCCACCACATAGTGGGTCTTCTTCGACACGGAGCCACTGACTTTGCCCCCGGCGGCTTCGATCAGGTCTTTGGCTTCATCACGGCTTAACGTTGGCAGCGCCCCCGTCAGTACAAATACTTTTCCAGCGAGGGGTTTCGGTGACGCGTCGGCACTGACGCCATGCATGTTCATCCCACTGGAGGCCTGCATCGCGCAGGGCTTGCAGTACTTCGCGGTTATGATCCTGCGCAAAAAACACATGGAGGCTCTGCGCGACGATGGGGCCGACATCGTTGACCTGCAACAGTTCATCAACACTGGCATTCATGATGCGATCCAGCGAACCGAAGTGTTTCGCGAGATCCTTGGCCGTGGCCTCACCAATCTGGCGAATGCCGAGCGCGTACAGAAACCTTGCCAGCGTCGTCTGTTTGCTGGCATTCAGGCCATCGACCAGATTCTGCGCGCTCTTCTCACCCATGCGTTCGAGCTGCATCAGCGTCTGCACATCCAGTTTGTATAGATCAGCCAATGTCGTTACATGATTACCATCCACCAGCTGATCCACCAGCTTGTCACCCAAGCCTTCGATATCCATCGCACGTCGCCCTGCAAAATGCAGGATGGCCTGCTTGCGTTGCGCCGAACAATACAGACCGCCGGTACAACGCCAGTCGGCTTCGCCTTCTTCGCGGGCGATGTCGCTGCCGCAGACGGGGCATTTGCCATTGAGTTGTTTGAAGAGATCGAAGGGCGCGCTGCGTTCCGGCATCCGTTCGTGCTGAGCCCTGAGCTTGTCGAAGGGTCGAAGGGTCTGTGGAAGCCCTTCGACAGGCTCAGGACGAACGGAAGAGTCGAGCACCACGCTCACCACTTCCGGAATCACATCGCCCGCACGCCGCACGATCACGGTGTCGCCCACACGCACATCCTTGCGCCGGGTTTCGTCTTCATTGTGCAGCGTGGCATTGCTGACGGTGGTGCCGCCAACAAACACCGGTTCAAGTTTGGCCACCGGCGTGAGCTTGCCGGTGCGGCCCACCTGAATGTCGATATCCAGCACACGCGTCATCTGCTCCTGCGCCGGATATTTGTGCGCCACCGCCCAGCGTGGTTCGCGCGTCACAAAGCCCAGTCGTTTTTGCAAACCAGCGAGTTGACCTTGTACACCACGCCGTCAATATCAAATGGCAGCGCATCGCGCTTGCCGCCCATGCGCTGATGAAATTCGATCAGCCCGGCTGCGCCCTGCACTACCGCGCGATCTGCGCACACCGGCAACCCCATCACGACGAAGGCATCGAGAATGCCACCGTGGGTTGCAGGGAAGCTCCCAGCCCTGCACTTCACCCAGACCATAGGCAAAGAAACTCAGCGGTCGTTTGACCGCGATGGCGGGATCAAGCTGGCGCACCGCACCAGCAGCGGCATTGCGTGGATTCACGAAAGTCTTCTCGTTTTTCGCGCCGGCAGCGATCAGTTCGCGCTGGCGTTCGTTGAGCTGCTCGAAGTCATCGCGGCGCATGTACACCTCGCCACGTACTTCCAGCACCGGTGCAGTAACCTTGAGCAATCGCAAGGGAATCTGTCTGATGGTGCGAATGTTCTGCGTCACATCCTCACCGGTCTCGCCATCACCGCGCGTGGCGGCCTGCACCAGCAAGCCATTTTCATAGCGCAGGTTAATAGCGAGACCATCGAACTTCAGCTCGCAGGCATATTCGATGGGCGGATCAATGGCTTCGAGCTCAAGTTCACGACGCACGCGCGCATCAAAATTTTCTGCACCGGTGGGTTCGGTATCCGTTTCAGTACGAATCGACAACATCGGCACGGCATGCTGAACCGGCATGAACCCATCCAGCACCTTGCCAATGATGCGCTGGGTCGGTGAATCCGCCGTGAGCAACGCGGGGTACTTTGTTTCCAGTGCTTCCAGCTCACGATATAACTTGTCGTACTCCGCATCGGGCAGTGCGGGCTGATCGAGTACGTAGTACAGATACGCGTGATGATTGAGCTGGTCGCGCAAGAATTGTGCACGAGCCTGGATGTCCGCCGGAATGCTCATGCAGCTAGTGGCTGGTGGGCAGAGTGACCAACCAGATGCTGAAAATCCAGCACTTCTTCGCGCAGCCGTTCCATGAACTGCGGTGTCAGTTTGTTGCCACGTTCGTCCTGCAGGATGCCATTGGTCGCATGGGCAATTCGCTGCGCACAGGTGAGCATCTGGTCATACGCAATCAGGCCATCCAGCGGTCCGGGCAGCAGCATGAACAGGGTGACGCCCGGAATCTGCTGCTGCGGCATCTGCACGGGATCAAACGTACCCGGCTCCACCATGCTGGCCACACTGAACACCGTACCGGTGCCCTGCATGCGATGAAAAATTCCGAAGCGCCCGAACTCCAGTCGCTCAACATGCAGCAATGCCTGCAACTGACTGCCGGGAGCACCTTCCGGCATGGCCAGACGCAGCGCCACGATTTTGCGACGGGCGGCTGGGCTCACTGTTTTATCTGCCGGCTTTTCTGCGGACCTGGCAGGGGTTGCGGGCCGGGCTGGTGGCGGTACCGCTACGGATTCAGACAAGGTAGGTGTTTGCACATTTATTGACGTGTCATGCGCAGCGCCGGCACGCAGCGGTTTTGCAGCAGGCGCGACCACTTCTGATATCGATGGAATGGTGGGCTCATCGGCCTCACGCAGCGAATGGGACGAAGAGCTGGCTTGCGCATGTTCCGGCATGGGCCAGTTTTCAAATTCATCCGTGACTGCGGTTGCAAACCGCGCATCGCTGACACGTTCCAGCACTGGCTCGTCCAACTGAGCGGTGAACTGCATGTCACCCATCTGGAATTTGTCGAGATCATCGCGCGCAAACACCGGCTCATGAGGCTGTGCTGAGTCCAGTTCATCATTCATCACGAAGGTCGGGGCTTGTGGCTGCGCCTCGACTTCATCATGAGTCACCGATGCGATCTGCGCTTCAGGCGGCTCGGACTGCACCGGAACCGCTTCCGGCTGGTAGCGCACTTCAGTTGCGGTCATGGAGTAAGCCGCTTCGGCCTGCATCTCAGGCAGATCTTCGAGGGGCTCTTCAAACTGCACTTCATGATGCGGCTGACGGCGCATGTACGCCGGCGTATCCAGCGCGTCTTCATCGAGCTCCGGCTGCTCGCTGTCTTGCGCCAGCTCCGCCTCGGTCATGGGTGAGCCATTGGCGTGCAACACTTCCGCACGCGGCGTGGCTTCAGTGCTGCGTCGTTTGCCAAAGAAATAAATGGCCCACAGCGTGACCGCGCCGATCAGCAGCAGAATGATTCGCAACTGGCCACTGAGGTTCATCATCGCCTCTATATCATCATCGCCGTTAATTTCCTGCGCTACATCGCAGCCAGACGCACAGCCTCTTCGGTATCCACCGCGACCAGACGCGACACACCGGCTTCATGCATGGTCACGCCCAGCAACTGATCAGCCAGCTCCATGGTGATCTTGTTGTGGGTGATGAAGATGAACTGTACGTTCTGCGCCATCTCGCGCACGGTCTCGCAGAAGCGCACGTTGTTGCTGTCATCCAGCGGCGCATCCACTTCGTCCAGCAGACAGAACGGTGCGGGATTCAGTTCAAAGATCGAGAACACCAGCGCCACGGCGGTCAGTGCTTTTTCACCGCCGGACAGCTGGTTGATGGTGCTGTTCCGCTTGCCGGGTGGGCGGGCCATGATGGCCACGCCGGCATTCAGCACATCTTCGCCGGCCAGTTCGAGATAGGCGTGACCGCCACCGAACAGGCGCGGGAAACGCTCCTTCAAACCGGCGTTGACGCGATCAAAGGTATCCTGGAAGCGCGTGCGCGTTTCCTTGTCGATCTTGCGCATGGCGCTTTCCAGCGTATCCAGCGCTTCAGTGAGATCGCCGTACTGACGATCCAGGTATTCCTTGCGCTCGGACTGTTCCTTGAATTCATCAATGGCTGCCAGATTCACCTGTCCCAGACGTTCAATTTTGCCGGCAATTTCCGCCAGCTCGGCTTCCCACGTGGCGATATCCGCTTCCGGCGTCAGCGCGGCAAGCACCTGATCAAATTCAAACTGGGTCGCCACGAACTGTTCTGACAGTGTTTCACGACGCACTTTACTTTCCTGCAGGCTCATGCGCACTTCATCCAGCAATTGCCGCGCGGCTTCCACGCGCCGCTCGGTGCTCATGCGTGCTTCATCCAGCTCGCGAATAAACATCTCGACGGACTCAACGGCTTCGCGTGCTGCGGCCAGTTCCTGATCCAGGGTGATGCGCCGTTCGAGGCGTTCGGCCAGCTGTTCGTCGTACATGGCCAGCGGCGATTCGCCTTCCAGCAATTGCGCCTGCAACAGCTCGCGACGTTCGCTCAATTGCAGCAGCTGTGAGCGAATTCGATCCAGCCCGGCAATAATGGAACTCAACGCTGAACGTCTGGATTCCAGCGCAATGGCATGTTGCTGTGCCGCAGCGCGATCGTCCTGGGCGCGACCCCGCGCCATCGACAATTGCGCACGCAGATTCTCGCGACGCTGCTCCAGTTCATGACGCTCCAGCTCATGCAACTTCCATCTCATCAACGGCTTCCTGCAAACGGCCGCGTGCCACGCTGATGTCCTCATGGGAGCTGGCCAGCTCCAGCTCCAGCTCCTGCATGTCGCCCTGCAGCTTGACATGCCGCTCGCGTGATTGCTCAACGCGCAATTGCAGATTGCTGAGCTGCGACTTGATCTCGCTGTGGCTGCGATGCAGTTGATTGCGTTCCTGCATGGCCTGATCGCGCTGCGCTTCCAGATCGGTAAGCTGAGTACGCACCTGCTGGGTTTCCGACTGCAACGACTCATGGGTTGCTTCCAGCGATTGCAGTTGTTCGCGCAGGCTGCGTAATTCCTGCTCTCGCGACAACACCCCGGCATGTACATCCTGATCGCGACTGACGCGCAGCCAGTCGCGACCAATCCATACGCCATCTTTGGTGATGACCGACTCGCCCACCTGCAAACGCGCACGCATCGTCAGCGCATCCTGCAAATCATTGACGACATACACGCCATGCAGCAGCGAAGTCAGACTGGACGGGCCACGCACATGCGACAGCAGTTGCTGTGTATCGCTACTTGCAGACGCAGCGGCATCCGCCTGCGCCAGAAAGGTTACCGTGCCCGCTGACAAGGTAGTGAGCATACCCGCCACATCATCCAGGCGATCCACACACACGGCTTCAAGATAGGCGCCCAGCACGGTTTCAACGGCGCGATCCCAGCCACCTTGCACCTGTAACTGCTGCGCCAGACGCGGGCGATTGCCCAGCGAATGCACCGACAGCCAGTCTGCCACCTTGCCCTGAGCCTGACCGAGTGCCGCTTTCTGCAAGGCTTCCAGCGACACCAGACGCCCTTGCGCCTGCTGCAATTCGCGCTGGCTGCCATCGCTGGCGCTGACCAGCTCGCGCTGTCGTGCACGCAACTGCTCCACCGTGCCCGCCACCTCCTGCACCTGTGTTTCGAGATGTTCGAAGCGCTCGCCGGAGGCAAGATCATCCTGTAACAAAGTTTCAATACGTTGTTCAAACTCGGCCACCGACAGATTGTCGATCTCCGCCAGGGTACGTTCACGCTGCGCCATCAGGCGGCGTAACTGATTATCCAGTTGTTCAATACGCGCCCGCTCCACCTGCGCTTTTTCGCTGGCATCACGCGCCTGCACGTTGAAGGCATTCCAGTCTTCCTGCCATTCCTGCATGGCCAGATCAGCGCGTTCGAGTGCTTCGGCCGATTCGATTTCGCTGGCGCGTGCGGTTTCCAGCAGCGGTTCGAGTTCGGCAACTTCAGTCTTGAATTCTTCGATCTGCTGATTGTCACGCTGCGAATGCGCGGACAACTCTTCGTGACCACGCTCGGCCTGCTGCAGATCATTGCGCTGACGCTGACGCAGTTCGCGGGCGTGCTGGATGGCCTGTTCAATACGACCGATCTCGGCGCTCAGTCCATAGTGACGCCCCTGCACCGCCGACAGCGCTTCGGATTTTTCACGCGAGGCTTCGCGATAAGTCTCGATGCCCGATTCATGACTGCGCAATTCGGCAATCACGCCCTGCATGGCGGTATCCCGCTCCAGCAAGGCCAGTTCGCGCGTTTGCAGATCTTCGGCAATCTGGCGCAGCTTCATCGCCAGCAACTCGGCATGGCGAGTGCGCTCTTCGCCTTTCAGGTTCTGATAGCGGCGCGCGGTGGCGGCCTGGCGTTGCAGGCGATTCAGCTGCTTTTCAACTTCGTCGCGCAGGTCGTTCAGGCGTTCCAGATTTTCCTTGGTATGCGAGATGCGGTTTTCGGTATCACGGCGCAGCTCCTTGTATTTGGAAATGCCGGCGGCTTCTTCAATGAAGCCGCGCAGTTCTTCGGGACGCGCTTCAATGACGCGCGAAATCATGCCCTGTTCAATGATGGCGTAGCTGCGTGATCCCAACCCGGTGCCGAGAAACAGCTGCGTGATGTCCTTGCGGCGGCAACGTGCGCCATTGAGGAAGTACGCCGACTGACCATCGCGCGACACCACGCGCTTCAGGGAGACTTCACTGAAACTGGCGTACTGGCCACCGAGCTTGCCGTCGCTGTTGTCGAATACCAGCTCTACCGACGCGGTGCCCACCGGTTTGCGTGAAGCTGAGCCATTGAACACCACGTCTGCCATGGATTCACCGCGCAGATGCTTGGCGGAAATCTCGCCCATCACCCAGCGTACGGCATCAATGATGTTGGATTTGCCGCAGCCATTGGGCCCGACTACGCCAATCAGATTGCTGGGAAAAGTAACCGTGGTGGGGTCAACAAAGGACTTGAAACCCGCGAGTTTTATCTTGCTTAAACGCATTGCAGCCTGAGTTCGGCAATCATTATTTGAAGGTTGCGTAGTGTACGGGAAAGCATCTGTGCGCCCTAAAAAAAATTGTCCGGCGAGATGAATGTTTCGCGACCCGTAGGCACATCGCGACAAGTGCGTAAGCCGGGATTCAAGAGCGACAAAACGCGCTTGCATCCGACGCTGCGTATGTATAATCGTCCACCGATCGTGCGACCTCCGGGGTCAGCGCGCACAAAGGAGGCAACGTCGATGCCCGCGAAGAAAACTGCCAAAACCAAGAAGCAGCCCACCAAGCCAGCCAGCAAACCCGCGGCCAGCAAGGGCGCTGCCGCCAAGAAAAAACCGGTTGCAGTCAGCAAGGCCAAGCCCGTTGCAAGTCGCAGCAAACCAGTTGTAAAACTGCGCCAAAGCGGCGACGAAGGCCGCTGTAAAAACCGCGGCCAAGCCAGTAGCGAAGCCGGCAGCCAAAGCGGCTGCAAAACCTGCCAAGCCTGCTGTGAAACCGGTGGCAGCGAAGTCCGCACCGGTCAAGGCCACACCAGTCAAGGCCGCTCCAGCCAAGATACCCAGCAAGGCTGCGGTGAAACCCGCCGCCAAACCCGCCACAAAACCCGCAGTGGCCAAAGCACCGGAGAAACTCGTAACCAAATCTGCCCCCCCAATCAAAACACCTGCCAAGGCGCCTGTAGCCAAATCCGTGGCTGACAAGGTCGCTACCGACAAAGTGAGCAGCAAAGCTGCCGCCCCAGCAAGTGCCAAACCCAGTACCAAGCCTGCCGCAGCCAGCAAAGCTGCGGTACCCGTATCCACCCCGACCCCGATCCGGTCGGCCGTAGCCGTGAAATCATCTGTGTCCGCACTCAAACCCAACAAAGACGCTTCTGTTAACGACGAAGATAGTGATCTGCATGACAGCCTCAGCCTGCTGTCCGGCCCCCGTAACGTAAAGCCTTACCAGGTCAAGCGTGACGAGGAGTACATGAACCCCACGCAGCTGGAGCACTTCCGCACCATTTTGCAGAGCTGGAAGAAAGACCTCATGACCGAGGTTGATCGCACCGTGCTGCATATGAAGGACGAGGCCGCCAACTTCCCCGATCCGAACGACCGCGCCACGCAGGAGTCCGAGTTCAGCCTGGAACTGCGCACCCGCGACCGTGAGCGCAAATTGATCCGCAAGATCGAAGAGGCCCTTAACCGTATCGAGGACGGCAGCTATGGCTACTGCACCGAGACCGGCGAGGAAATCGGCGTGAAGCGCCTGGAGGCCCGCCCGGTGGCGACGCTGTCAGTGGAGGCCCAGGAACGCCGCGAACGTCGCGAACGCCAGTACGGCGATCGGGATGATCGGTATAGATAATCCGGTCGCGGGCGGTTCACGAACCGCCCCTGCTGCCGGCTTGCCCGGCCGCCCATGACTTATCGCGGCCGCTTCGCCCCCTCACCCACCGGCGCTCTGCACTTCGGCTCACTGGTCGCCGCCGTCGGCAGCTATCTGCAGGCCCGCCAGCGACAGGGCCAGTGGCTGGTGCGTATTGAAGACCTCGATCCGCCCCGGACGGTGCCCGGCTCGGCCGATCTCATCCTGCATACGCTGGCCGCACTGGGTTTTGAATGGGATGGCCCGGTGCTCTATCAGAGCCAGCGCAGCGAAGCCTATCAACAGGCGCTGCAACAATTGATTGACCTGAATCTGGCCTACCCCTGCTCATGCACCCGCAGCGAGTTGCAGGCGCTGGCGCGTGAACAGGCCGGCCCAGATCAGGACATGGAAGAACTGGGCTACCCCGGCCTGTGCCGCCATGGCCCGTTGCGTAGCCAGGGGCCTCATGCCTGGCGGTTGCGCGTACCGGCAGCACCAGTGAGTTTTATCGACGCATTACAGGGCGAACAGTCCACTGACCTGAATACCAGCACCGGTGATTTCGTCATCAAGCGACGCGATGGCTGGTTTGCCTATCAGCTGGCGGTGGTTGTTGATGACGCCGCGCAAGGCGTGACTGAAGTCGTGCGCGGCGCTGACCTGCTGCTCAACACCCCGCGACAGATTGCCTTACAGCGTGCGCTGGGATTGCACACACCCGGCTACCTGCACCTGCCACTGGCTACCGATGCCGCAGGACAGAAGCTGGGCAAATCCACCTTTGCGCCACCCGTCGACACTCAAAACCCGGTGCAGACCTTATGGCAAGTGTTGCGGTTTCTGCGGCAAAGCCCCCCTGCGGCATTGCAGACCGGCTCGGTCAAAACGCTTTGGCAGTGGGCCCATGAACACTGGAATCCCGGCGTATTACGAAATCTGCGCCAGCTTGAATCCAGTGCCTGAGAAGCCACGCATGAAATCGATGCTTGGGCATCACCGTCGATTGGACTACTATTGCCGCTGCGCAGCAAAGCGCAGCAGAATCCGCAACCAGGCCACCACGCCAGGACGACACTTCAGGTGAGCTTCACCCAGGCTAGCCCCATGTCAGAGTCGAACAAAGGCCCTCGAGTCATCAAGAAATACCCCAACCGCCGTCTGTACGACACGGTGGAGAGCCGTTACATCACGCTCAGTGATATCCGGCACTTGGTGGTGGAAAAAGCCGAGTTCGTCGTCATCGACAAGAAGTCCAATGAAGACATCACCCGCAGCATCCTGTTGCAGGTCATCGCCGAACAGGAACACGGCGAACCCATGATGAGCGAGGACTTTCTGTCGCAAGTGATCCGCTCGTATGGCGGCACCATGCAGAACTTCGTCGGCAGCTATCTGGAAAACAGTCTCAAGCTGTTCGCCAACCAGCAAGCACAGATGCGCGAACGCATGCAGGAACAGCACATCCCCGATCCGTTCACCGCCTTCACCAACCTCACACAGAAGAATCTGGAATTCTGGCGCAACATGCAGGATCAGTTCTTTGCCTCCATGACCAGCGGCAGCTCTGCAACGCGCAGCAAGCCCGGCTATACTCCCAAGCGTCCAGAGCCGGAACTGGATGGCGACGATACTCCCAAGGTCTGAACTGTCGCACGTCGTCCGGAATTTCTGATACACCGGCTGCTGAGCATGACAGGCAATCTGCCCGCAGTGCATCAACATACCCATTGGGTACCAACCCATCACATACGTTTAGTCAGCTAATTGCAGCACTCTGGATATTGAATGATGCACTCGTATATCGCTCCGATGCAGCCATCTGATGCTCAACAGGTCACTCACACATGAACTTCGCGGACAGCCTTCCAGCAGACTGGCAATCCGCCACCTTGCTTGGACGCATTGATTTCGGCCACGGCCCCTCCCCTGTCCTGGTGCGTCATGGGCGTGTCACTGATGTTTCGCGGGATGCACCTACCGTTGCTGACCTGCTCAATACATTCGGACCTGGTGAGTCCCTGCCGGCCGGCCGGGATCTCGGGTCGTTGACTGGCCTCGACCTGCGGGCGCAGATCAACGCAGCTGCCAATACACCACGCCTGCTGGCGCCCATCGATCTGCAATGCATCAAGGCAGCCGGCGTCACGTTTGCCGTGTCCATGCTCGAACGTGTCATTGAGGAACGTGCACGTGGCGACCTGGGGGCCGCTGAGCAAATTCGCAAAAACCTGGGCCACCTCATCGGTGACGAAATCAGCAAGGTCAAGCCAGGCTCTGAAGCTGCGGCGAGACTCAAAGAGGCGTTGATTGCCGATGGTCTGTGGTCACAGTATCTGGAAGTGGCTATCGGTCCCGATGCCGAAGTGTTCACCAAGGCGCCGGTGCTCGCCTCGGTGGGCTGGGGCGATTACATCGGCGTGCGCTCGGACAGTCACTGGAACAATCCGGAACCGGAAGTGGTCCTGGCCTGCGACGGCGCGGGTCGCATCCGTGGCGCAGCGCTGGGCAATGACGTCAACCTGCGCGACATCGAAGGTCGTTCCGCATTGTTGCTGGGCAAGGCCAAGGACAACAATGCCTCCTGCGCCATCGGCCCATTCATTCGCTTGTTTGACGATCATTTCACTCTGGATGATGTGCAGCGAGCCATCATTCATCTTGAAATTCGCGACCAGCAGGGCGGCGTTATCCTGCACGGCGACAGCTCCATGCAACTCATCAGTCGTTCACCCACCGAACTGGTTAAACAGACCATGGGCGAACATCACCAGTATCCGGACGGCTTCGTGCTGTTCCTCGGCACCATGTTCGCGCCCATTCAGGATCGTGATGCGTCCGGCAAAGGCTTCACTCACAAACAGGGCGACCGCGTGTATGTCAGCACGCCATCTCTGGGTGTGCTGGAAAATGAAGTGGCCAGTTGCGACCAGGCGCCGCCCTGGCAATTCGGCATCGGCAGTTTGATGCGCAATCTGGCGCAGCGTGGCCTGTTGGGTCCTGCCGGAGAATCAACATGAGTAACGCCATCTATCCCAGTCTGAAAGACAAGCGTGTGGTTGTCACCGGCGGTGGCTCCGGCATTGGCGCAGGCATTGTCACCGCCTTTGTGCGTCAGGGCGCGCAAGTAACTTTTCTGGATGTGCAGGAGGAAGCCGCCGTTGCACTGAGTCAGTCGCTTGGCAATAACTTGTACTCGCCTGTGTTCAGGCGCTGCGATCTCACCGATCTGGATGCGGTAGCGCAGACGTTCAAACAGATCGGACCTATCGATGTGCTGGTGAATAACGCCGCCAACGATGATCGCCATAAGCTCAGCGACATCACCCCCGCTTACTGGGATGAACGCATGGCCGTCAATCTGCGTCACCTGCTGTTCTGCTCACAGGCGGTCGTGCCGGGCATGCAGCAGCGCGGTGGTGGCGCCATCATCAATTTCGGCTCTATCTCCTGGCATCTGGGTCTGCCGGACCTGGTCGCATATGAAACCGCCAAAGCCGGCATCGAAGGCATGACGCGCGCGCTGGCACGCGAACTGGGTCCGGACAACATTCGTGTCACCTGCGTGGTGCCGGGCAATGTGCGTACACCACGGCAACAGAAGTGGTACACGCCGGAAGCCGAAGCGCAGATCGTTACCGCACAATGCCTGAAAGCCCGCATCGATCCGGAGCATGTGGCGTCGCTGGTGCTGTTCCTGGCGTCAGACGATGGCCGCATGTGCACTGGCCACGAGTACTGGATCGATGCCGGCTGGCGCTGAACATCAGCAAATCGCAAAGCAATTACCACGTCACCACCAGCAAACAACAATTTCATTCACTCCCGGGGGATTTATGGCGGCACACATTCCAGTTCACAACGAACCGGCCAGCGCAGCGGATGCAGCGCAGGTTAACCACGGCTTTGTCATTCTCATCAGCGTCATCGCCACGATTGGCGGCTTCCTGTTCGGCTATGACAGCGGCGTGATCAACGGCACTGTCGATGGCTTGAAGCTGGCGTTCAATTCCGATTCGATGGGCACCGGCTTCAGTGTGTCATCGATGTTGCTGGGCTGCGCAGTCGGCGCGTTCTTTGCCGGGCAAGCCGCCGACAAGTTCGGTCGCTGGTGGGTGCTGATTATTTCCGCTGCGTTGTTTCTGGTTTCCGCGTGGGGCGCCGGCATTGCGGGCTCGTCTGCTGAATTTATTATGTTCCGGGTGATCGGCGGGCTGGCAGTGGGCGCCGCCAGCATCATCTGCCCGGCTTACATCAGCGAAGTTGCGCCGGCGCATTACCGCGGCAAGCTCAGCTCGGTACAGCAGATCGCCATCATTTCCGGTCTGTTCTTTTCATTCCTCAGCAACTATTTCCTCGCCAAAACAGCGGGATCTTCCACAGCGATTTTATGGATGGGTTACGAAACCTGGCGCTGGATGTTCTGGGTACAGACGATACCGGCTGCCCTGTTCCTGGTGGCATTGTTTTTCATTCCGGAAAGTCCGCGTTTTCTGGTAGCCAGCGGCAAACGCGACAAGGCCGAAGCCGTGCTGGGCAAAATTTACGGTGCGACCGCAGGCAAAGCCAAGGTCAAGGAGATTTACGACACACTGGCGCATGACCACAAACCCAGCCTGTCCGATATTTTCAACAAGAGCAGCGGCAAGGTGCGTCCCATCGTATGGGTGGGCATCGGCCTGGCAGTGTTGCAGCAGTTCGTCGGTATCAACGTGGTGTTCTATTACGGCGCGGTGCTGTGGCAAGCGGCAGGTTTTTCGGAAAGCGACGCGCTGTTCATTAACGTCCTGTCCGGCGCGGTGAGTATTGCTGCGTGTCTCGTAACATTCTTCGTTGTGGACAAAATTGGTCGCAAACCGTTGCTGCTGCTCGGCTCAATCGGCATGAGCATCACGCTGGGACTGGTGGCCTACGCCTTCGCGGGTGCACCCGTGGATGCGGCCGGCAAACTGCAACTGACCAGCTCAGCTGGCGCACTGGCGCTGATCGCGGCCAATGCCTATGTGGTGTTCTTCAACATGTCGTGGGGACCGGTGATGTGGGTCATGCTGGGTGAGATGTTCCCCAACCAGATTCGCGGTTCGTCATTGGCGATTGCCGGCCTGGCGCAATGGCTGGCGAATTTCCTGATCACCTGGACCTTCCCCATGTTGCTGGCTTCTTCACTGGGACTGGTCGGCGCCTATGGCATTTACACTGCCTGCGCCGTACTTTCGATCTTCTTCGTGATGCAGTACGTCAAGGAAACCAAGGGCAAGGAACTGGAACAGATGGAAGGATAGAAGCGCTTCGTAGGGCGGGTTAGCGGTCTGCCGCGTAACCCGCCATTCAGAATCAGCTCAAAGGCGAGTTGCGCCATTATTTATTTGTAGCTACAGTCGACACTCATGGAAATCGAGTTTGATCCAGACAAGGACGCATGGAATCGCCGTGAACGCGGCTTACCGTTTGAGCGCGCCTGCGATTTTGATTTTGCAACAGCCCTGTATTATCTGGATGAGCGTCGTCACTACGGCGAAACCCGTCGCATCGCAGTGGGCTATCTGGATAAACGATTGCATGTACTGTGCTTTGTCGAAACCAGGACAGGCATTCGGGTCATCAGTTTCCGCAAGGCGAATGACAGAGAAGTGAAAAGACATGGCAAATCGAAAATCATTGACTGACGCCACTGGCAAGGTACGCGAACTACAGAGCGCTGATCTGGCGCGCGGAACTCGTCTGTCCGGCCTGCCAAAATCCCTGCAGAAAAAACTGCGCAAAGTGGGCGAACGCGGCCCGCAAATAGCCCCGACCAAACAACTCGTTTCACTGCGCCTGTCGCCAGAAGTACTGGCGCATTACAAAGCCAGTGGCCCCGGCTGGCAGACACGCATTGATCAGACGCTCAAACGAGTGGTGGCGCGGGCGCGTTGAGGAAGCTGGAACGTAGGACGGGTTAGCGGTCTGCCGCGTAACCTGCCGTCAACCAACTTCCATTGATGGTTCAAGTATTCGACACAAAACACGATGCGGAGTCGCGCGGAGGAATCTCCCAATTCTCCGCACCGGTGCCATTTACAGTTACTCTTTAGTCAAGAAAAAAATATCTTCAACCGACTCGCCGAATAGATTCGCTATTTTAAGAGCCAACGTCAGGCTCGGCTCAAACCGCTCGTTTTCAATCGAATTTATTGTTTGTCTCGAAACTTCCAAAAAATCTCCGCATTGATCCTGCGTCCATCCGTGATTTTTTCTCAATTCTCGTACTCGATTCCTCATCGGTACTTCCGCGTTAACAGCATTGTGGTGACAAAGAACGCCCCACCCATGACTGATAAAATTGTACTGCCGGAGAATTCGACGTAACCACCAATTCGCGACCGGACAATCGAGATGACAAGGGACGCCAGCCCGATCACACAAGTTACCGCCAACGCATGCAATGCAATTCTTTGTGCCAACTCATCCGTGCTACGGAAGTAGCGGTAAAGCAACCAGAATATTCCGCACATTGCCAATCCGGGTAACGCCGCCACATATGTTCGCAGACTATGTGTGTCATCGAGCCAACCACGCACAAATGAGAACGATGCAGCCACGATGAACAGATAGATCAAGAACTCAATACAAAAGGCCTTAATTGGCTTCCAGATATGCGGTGGCGGGAATATTCGAATATTCATGATGTAAGCACTCCATATGTAAAGCTTGCTTTACATTATCACCACCACTAAAAATGACAAGTATTTTTTACATTGACCTGATTTTGGAATTTGAATCAGCGCCATCACAAGGCTTTGTTGAGAGTATTTCTTAAGCATCCAACAACAAATGAATCCGGCACGCGATATCGGCCGAGACTGATCAGGGTCTCTGTTACCGGGAGCGTGTGAGGCAGGACGCCGAACCCGGAGCCCCCATGGATGGGTTCACGGCGTTCCCGGAAACAGAGACCCTGATCGGTCTCGGCAGGCACTGAAGTATCGTTACCGACACCCATTTTGGAGGCTTGAAAAACAAACAGGGCGACAGATTTCTCCGTCGCCCTGTTGTGAACATGCGTTCAGCGTGAAGGTTAATCAACCATCCACATCGCGCATCGACAGACGCACGCGGCCCTGACGGTCAACTTCCAGTACCTTCACACGCACCACATCGCCTTCGTTGAGCTTGTCGCTGACGCGCTCAACGCGTTCGTTGCTGATCTGCGAAATGTGCACCAGACCATCCTTGCCGGGCAGGATGCTGACGAAGGCGCCGAAGTCCATCAGACGGACCACTTTGCCTTCATAGATACGACCGACTTCCACATCGGCGGTGATCAGTTCGATACGACGCTGCGCTTCGCGACCGGCCGCACCATCTACCGAGGCAATCTTCACGGTGCCGTCGTTGTCGATATCGATCGAGGTACCCGTCTCTTCAGTAATCGCGCGGATCACTGCACCGCCCTTGCCGATCACTTCGCGGATTTTCTCCGGATCGATCTTGATGGTGATGATGGTCGGCGCCCATTCGGACATGCTGGAACGCGAGGTGGCCAGCACCTTGTTCATTTCACCGAGGATGTGCAGACGACCGGCCTTGGCCTGGCTCAGCGCCACTTCCATGATTTCTTTGGTGATGCCGTTGATCTTGATATCCATTTGCAGCGCGGTGACGCCATCGGCGGTACCGGCCACCTTGAAGTCCATGTCGCCGAGGTGATCTTCATCACCCAGGATGTCGGTGAGCACGGAGAAGCGATCGCCTTCCTTTACCAGACCCATGGCCACACCGGCCACTGGCGCCTTGAGCGGCACACCGGCGTCCATCAGCGCCAGGCTGCTGCCGCAGACCGAAGCCATGGAAGACGAACCATTCGATTCCAGAATTTCCGACACGATACGGATGACGTACGGGAACTTCTCCATGTCCGGCAGCACGGCATAGATGCCGCGACGGGCCAGATTGCCGTGGCCGATTTCGCGGCGCTTGGGCGAACCGATCATGCCGGTTTCGCCGACGCTGAACGGAGGGAAGTTGTAATGCATCATGAACGGCTCTTTGCGTTCGCCGGTGATGGCATCAATCAACTGTGCGTCTTTACCCGTACCCAGAGTCGTTACAACAAGAGCCTGGGTTTCACCACGGGTGAACAGCGCGGAGCCGTGAGTACGTGGCAACACGCCGGTACGAATGAAAATAGGACGAACCGTTTTGGTGTCGCGACCGTCAATACGCGGCGCGCCCGACAGGATGCGCTCACGCACGATCTTGTATTCGAGGTTGCCGAATTCCTTGCCCACTTCACCCGCGGTGAACTGGGGTGCATCACCCGAGGCCAATGCAGCAACAGCGGCCTTCTTGAGTTCGCCGACGCGGCTGTAACGCGCCTGCTTTTCAGTGATCTGATAGGCCTCCGTCAAACCGGCATACACCTGGGTAGAAACCGCTGATTCCAGCGCGGTATTCGCCGCCGGAGGCTGCCAGTCCCAGGCCGCTTTGCCCGCTTCGGCTTTGAGTTCATTGATGGCATTGATGGCCACCTGCATCTGCTGGTGCCCGAACATCACCGCGCCCAGCATCACTTCTTCAGACAGGCAGCTGGCTTGTGATTCCACCATCAGCACGGCTTGCGCAGTACCGGCGACCACCAGGTCGAGCTGTGATTCTTTCAGCTGTGCATTGCCGGGATTGAGGATGTATTGACCATCCTTGTAACCCACTTTGGCAGCGGCAATCGGACCCTGGAACGGCACACCGGACAGCGCCAGCGCAGCCGAGGCACCCAGAAGGGAAGCGATATCCGGATCGATGTCCTTGTTGACGGACACCACGGTGGCAACCACCTGAATCTCATTCAGGAAATGCTCGGGGAACAGCGGACGCAAGGGACGGTCGATCAAACGTGCGGTCAGCGTTTCCTTTTCAGAAGGGCGACCTTCGCGCTTGAAGAAGCCGCCGGGGATACGTCCCGCAGCATAGGTCTTCTCGACATAGTTGATGGTCAGCGGGAAGAAGTCCTTGTTGGGATCTGCCTGCTTCTTGGCAACCGCAGTGACCAGCACTACTGTTTCGCCCATGGTGACCAACACGGCACCATCGGCCTGACGCGCCATCTCGCCCGTTTCGAGGGTGACTTGATGACTGCCGTACTGAAAACTCTTTTTGAATACGCTCACGATTATTACCTACCTATGCCTGCCGCTTTTAACTTGAAGTATTAGCTTGAAAAACCCGCAGATGATTTCTGCGTAAATGAAAAACGGGCTGCCACTTTGCAAGAGGCAGCCCGTAGTAACCCGGTACGATTAGCGTCTCAGACCGAGACGGCTGATGACTTCCTGATAACGCTCAGGAGTGCGGGTCTTGAGATAGTCCAGCAGCTTGCGGCGCTGGTTAACCATCTTCAGCAAGCCACGACGCGAAGAGTGATCGCGCTTGTGCGCGCCAAAGTGTTCGCTGAGGCCGTTGATGCGTGCCGACAGCAACGCGATCTGCACTTCAGGAGAACCGGTATCCGCAGGACCACGACGGAAATCATTCACCACGCCGTTCTTTTGCTCAATCGACAATGACATCTGCAAAACCTCTTTCGCTTACCAACGGACGACGCACGTCGTCCCTACATTGACCTTTAAACAGGGCGCGCATTCTATGTCGCGACTCCCTCAAGCTCAAGCTGAATTATCCCGGCGTGACCGGCACTTACATTCACTCACGCCTACGCGGGGCTACTCCTGGCCACTTAGGGGTCGGGCGTGGCTGTAAACAGGCGCTCGGCCACCACCTCACCCTGCTCGCCCGCCCGGACAATCCCCAAAAATCGCCCATCCGGGCCATAAGCCCGGCATAAACCCATCGCCAGCTCACCCAGTCCCGTCAACGGCTTGCCGTGAAACAGGGCCGTGGTTTGCCCGATATCCAGCTTCAGAATCGGCATTCCGGTCAGGGCCGAGTCGGCTGGCTGTAGCAAGGCATCCCGCTCGGTCACCGACATCCCGGCCAGGGCATCCAGCGTCACACTGCGCGTGGCATCAAAAGGATCGACCTGAGTACGGCGCAACAGGGTGACATGGCCAACCGTGCCCAGCCGGGCAGCGATGTCCTCCACCAGCGAGCGCACATAAGTGCCCTTGGATACACGCACTTCAAATTCGAGGGTGTCGGGGGAACAGGCGATCAGCTGAATATGTTCGATGAAGATGTCACGCGGTGCGCGTTCGATGGTTTCGCCACTACGCGCCAGTTCATACAGGCGCCGACCTTCATGCTTGAGCGCCGAATACATGGGCGGCACCTGCTGCTGCGCGCCGAGGAAAGACTCCAGCACGGCTATTGCGCGCTGCGCGTCGAAGGCCGGCACTTCGCACTGTTCAATGACCACACCATCGGCATCCGCGGAATCTGTCTTGACGCCCAGCAAGGCGGCAACCCGATAGGTCTTGCGCGAGTTCAACAAATAACCGCACACCTTGGTCGCCTGTCCGAAACACACCGGCAACATGCCGGTAGCCAGCGGATCAAGGCTGCCGGCATGCCCGGCTTTCAGGGCGCGATACAACTCCCGCGCGCGCTGCAACGCCGCGTTGCTGGACAGGCCCTGCGGCTTGTCGAGCAGCAGGATGCCATCTACGGCGCGGTCGAAACGCTTAGTGGCCATGGAATGACCGGCATTGGTCCGATTGCGTAGAGGTCGTTCGCGAACGACCCTCTTTAAGCACCAGAGGGCGGTTCACGAACCGCCCCTACGCTTCGTCATCCTGATGACGCTGCTCATCGTTCTTCACCGCTTCATTGATGACAGAAGTCAGGTGCGTGCCGTACTCGATCAGATTGTCGGCCACGAAAGTCAGCTGCGGCGCATGCCGCAGTGACAAGGCACGGCCCAGCGGGCCACGCAGGATACGCGCGCCTTCATCCATGATTTCCTGGGTCATCTCGGGATTCTTGTTGCCGCCGAGAATGGAATAGAACACTTTGGCGTGTGACAGATCCTGAGTGACCTGCACATCGACGATGGTCACCGAGCCCAGACGCGGATCGCGCAGCTCACGACGAATGAGTTCGCTCAGCACACGCTGGATCTGTTCGGCTACACGCCGGCTGCGGGAAAAAGCTTTGGCCATGAGAACCTCTATGTGGAGGGCGGTTCACGAACCGCCCCTACATGCCGGAGGTAGGGGCGGTTCGTGAACCGCCCTCCTATGCATCACATCGTGCGCGCCACTTCAACGCGTGAGAAACACTCGATCTGGTCGCCCACCTGTACATCGTTGTAGTTCTTCACAGCGATACCGCACTCGGTGCCTGACTTGACCTCGTTGACGTCATCCTTGAAGCGACGCAGCGATTCCAGTTCGCCTTCGAAGATCACCACGTGGTTGCGCAGCACGCGAATCGGATTGTTACGCTTGACGTAGCCTTCGGTGATGATGCAACCCGCCACCGTGCCGAACTTGCTGGAGCGGAACACATCGCGTACTTCAGCCAGACCGACAATGGTTTCCTTGACTTCAGGCGCCAGCAGGCCGGAGGCCAGCTGCTTCACGTCATCGATGGCTTCGTAAATGATGCTGTAGTAGCGCACATCGACGCTGCCTTCCTTGATGGCGGTACGCGCCGCGCCATCGGCGCGCACGTTGAAACCGATGATCATGGCGTTGGAGGCAGCTGCCATCGACACATCCGATTCGGTAATGCCACCCACACCGCTGGACAGCACCTTGACGATCACCTCGTCAGTGGAAACACTGACCAGCGAATCGCGCAATGCCTCAGCACTGCCCTGCACATCGGCCTTGATGATGACCGCCACCACGGCTGCCTTGCCATCACCCGATTGCGAGAAGATGTCTTCAAGCTTGTTGGCGCCGGCTGCCTTGGCCAGCTTGGTATCGCGATACTTGCCCTGTCTATACAGCGCAACTTCACGCACCTTGCGTTCGCTCTCCAGCACCAGCATGTCATCGCCGGCACGCGGTGATCCGGACAGACCCAGAACCACCACCGGCAATGACGGACCTGCGGACTGGATCTGCTTGCCATTCTCATCGAACAGCGCACGTACGCGACCAAACTCCTGGCCAGCAATGATGGGATCGCCCGGCTTCAGGGTACCGCGCTTGACCAGCACCGTGGCCACCGCGCCACGGCCCTTTTCAATCGACGATTCGATCACCACGCCCGCAGCCATGCCGTCGATGGCGGCCCTGAGCTCCAGTACTTCAGCCTGTAACAGGAGAGCGTCCAGCAGTTGATCAATGCCGGTACCGGCACGCGCCGACACGTTCACGAACATGGTGTCACCACCCCATTCTTCCGGGATCACGCCATGCTTGACCAGTTCATTCTTGACCTTGTCGGCATCGGCCTCGGGTTTATCCACTTTGGTAATCGCCACCACGATCGGCACTTCGGCCGCACGCGCATGATTGATGGCTTCAATGGTTTGCGGCATGACGCCGTCATCCGCAGCCACCACCAGAACCACCACGTCGGTCACCTGCGCACCGCGCGCGCGCATGGCGGTAAATGCCGCATGGCCGGGCGTATCCAGGAAGGTCACCACGCCTTTCTGCGTCTCGACGTGATAGGCGCCGACATGCTGCGTAATGCCGCCCGCTTCGCCCGATGCCACCTTGGTGCGGCGAATGTAATCGAGCAATGAAGTCTTGCCGTGATCAACGTGGCCCATGACCGTAACCACCGGCGGACGCGGCAGCAGTTCGTGCTTCGCTTCGCTGCTGTGCAGTTCGTCATCCATGGCGCTTTCTTTTTGCAGCACGGCGGTATGACCCAGCTCTTCCACCACCAGCACTGCCGTATCCTGATCAATGGGCTGATTGATGGTAGCCATCACGCCCATGTTCATCATCACCTTGATGACTTCAGTGGCCTTGACGGCCATGCGCTGCGCCAGCTCGGCGACGGTAATGGTTTCCGGCACCTGCACATCGTGCTTGACCGGCGCCACCGGCTTTTCAAAGCCATGCTGCGAGCCCACGGAAACCTGCGCAGTTTTGCCACGCGAGCGATTCTGTATCGCCTGCTGTTGCTGTTGCTGCTTCTTTTTCTTGAAACGGGCGCTGGCATCCGAGGAGATGTGCAGTTCAGTACGGCCAGCAGCAGCCGGCTTGGCGCGCTCCTTGGCGGCCTTGGCTTCGCGTGCGAGGCGTTCTTCTTCCTGCTGACGCTTGACAGATTCAGCGCGCTCACGCTCTTCAACAATTTTACGGCTTTCTTCTTCGGCGCGCTGATGCGCTTCCTCGGAAACCATGCGCCGCAATTCAACTTCACGACGTTCGCGCTGCAGGCGTTCGGCTTCGCGCTGCGCCGCCTCGCGCTCGGCTTCGGTTTCAACTTTGGCTTCGACCGGCGCGGCTTCAGGATGCAGAGCCTGCTCTTCGAGATCGCGCTTGTGGTCAACTTCTTCCTGATGCACACGTGCTTTTTCTTCGAGCACGCTGCGATTCAGATAGGTTTTCTTGGTACGGACTTCGACATTGACGGTGCGGGCGCGACCCTGCGCCGTGGCTACCTTTATTTCACCCTGCGACTTGCGCTTGAGGGTGATCTTGCTGGGCGCAGCAGCGCCTTCCTCACGGCCATGGGATTTGCGCAGGAAGGTCAGCAGCTCCATCTTGGCTTCGTCACTTATCAGATCAGTTGCACCCGATACCTTGATACCGGCTTCATCGAGCTGCATCAGCAGTCGATCCACCGGTACTTTCAGCACCTCTGCAAATTGGCTCACCGTTACATCAGCCATAGTTCCTCCGCGCCGCCTCGCCTGTTTACCGCATCCAGTCTGAACCTGTACAAGCTCAAGCTTTCTGCTCGGCTGATTCAAACCAGTGCTTGCGCGCCGCCATGATCAGTTCACCGGCACGCTTTTCATCCATGCCTTCGATATCCATCAATTCGTCAATCGCCTGCTCGGCCAGATCATCACGTGTGTTGATGCCACGCTTGCCCAGCACTTCGGCCAGTTCCTGCGTCATGCCTTCCACCAGGAACAGGTCATCCGGCGTTTCGGCGACTTCTTCCGTGGCAATGGCCTGCGTCAGCAACACGTCACGGGCGCGATTACGCAGTTCCTTGATGATGTCTTCATCAAAGTCTTCGATGCCGGCCAGCTCGGAAGCGGGCACATAGGCCACTTCTTCCACCGTGGAAAAGCCTTCCTGCACCAGGATGGCCGCCACTTCTTCATCCACATCCAGCTGCTTCATGAACATCTCGACCAGCGCACGCGCTTCCGACTCGCTCTTCTTCTCGGCGGCTTCGGTGGTCATGATGTTGAGATTCCAGCCGGTCAGCTCACTGGCCAGACGGATGTTCTGACCACCGCGACCGATGGCCTGCGACAGCTTCTCTTCGGTGACCGCCACATCCATGGAGTGCGAGTCTTCGTCCACCACGATGGAAACCACTTCCGCCGGCTGCATGGCGTTGATGACAAACTGCGCGGAGTTGTCGTCGAAGGGAATGATGTCGACGCGTTCACCGCCAATCTCGTTCGACACCGCCTGCACGCGCGCGCCACGCATGCCGACGCAGGCGCCCACCGGATCAATACGCTGATCCTTGCTGCGCACCGCAATCTTGGCGCGTACACCCGGATCGCGCGCAGCGCCGATGATTTCGATCAGGCTCTGGCCGACTTCCGGCACTTCCAGCTTGAACAATTCAATCAGGAACTCGGGCGCAGTGCGGGTCAGCATCAACTGCGGCCCACGTTGTTCGTTACGCACTTCTTTCAGGTACGCCTTGATGCGATCCTGGGCGCGCACCGGCTCGCGCGGGATCATGTGTTCGCGCGGAATGAAGCCTTCGGCAGTGCCACCGAGGTCAACCGTAATACCGCTGCGATCCACGCGCTTGACCAGTCCCGACACCATGGTGCCCATGCGGTCAGCGAATTGCTCGATCACATGCGCACGTTCGGCTTCACGCACCTTCTGCACGATGACCTGCTTGGCGGTCTGCGCAGCAATGCGGCCGAACGCCACGGATTCCAGCGGTTCTTCCACATAGCCACCGGGCATTGCGCTCTTGTCGATGTCAATGGCGTCGTCCATGCGCAGCTCGCAATCCGGAAATTCCAGTTCGTTGGAATCATCCGCAAATACCTTCCAGCGCCGGAAGGTGTCGTACTCACCGGTCTTGCGATTGATGGCGATACGCACTTCGAAGCCTTCGCCATAACGCTTGCGCGTGGCGGAGGCCAGCGCCGCTTCCAGCGCTTCGAAAATGATTTCCTTGTCGACGCCCTTCTCGTTGGAGACCGCGTCCACCACCATCAGAATTTCTTTGTTCATCGACATCATTGCTCTCCCGCTCGAGAGTTAAATTTCCAGACACTCATGATTCAATTCATCATCAACCAGTCAGCAGCGCCTTGCTGACAGCACTGGCTCAGTCAAACTCGGGCGACAGACGCGCCTTGCTGATGCCATCCAGCGGCAACTGCACCGGCTGTCCGTCCTGCTCCAGGGTCAGCTCGCGATCAGTCACCGCCAGCAACCTGCCGAGAAACTTGCGTCGCCCGTTGACGGGCAACACCATTTCAACCTGCGCACGCTCGCCGACATATCGACCAAAATGCGCCACGGTCCGCAGCACCCGATCCATGCCCGGCGAGGACACTTCCAGGGTGTATTCCACCGGAATCGGGTCGGCCTCGTCCAGCAACGCACTCACTGCCCGGCTGACCTTTTCGCAGGCCTCCAGATCAATGCCCTGCCCGGTCTCGTCGTTCCCAACGTCGCTCGGTGCGACGTCAATAAACAGCCGCAGCGAGCCATTGCCGCGGCGCGCATGGTATTCCAGCTCCCAAAGCTCGAAACCCAGACCACGCACGACAGGTTCCAGCAGCTCGATCAATTTCTCGCGCACACCGCCTCCCGCACGTCAAAACCCCACAAACCAGCACCAGGGCCACAAACAAAAAATGGGCCGATGGCCCATTCATGATGCTCAATCCCTGCCTGCCACCAAGCTAGTCAGTGGCGTCCGTTGTGGGCCTGCATGGCAGGTTCAGTACTCCGTCTCACGACAAACCACTGAACCAGAAATCAAAAAGCCCCTTCGAAGGGGCCCAAAACCTGACTAGTCAGGACCTGACCGCAGTCAGGAATGGTAGCGGGGGTAGGATTTGAACCTACGACCTTCGGGTTATGAGCCCGACGAGCTGCCAGACTGCTCCACCCCGCAACAGAGGCCGCGCATTCTAATGACGGCCTGTGGCGTTTACAAGACAAATTCCAGCCGCAAGATCAACTATTTTCAGGGCAGTACGCGCAGGCACAGATCCAGCAGCACCCCCGGCAACACTCCCAGCGCCAACACGACGAGGCCGTTGACCATCCTGATCGTACTCTCAGACCGTCAAGGTGTTGTTGCCCCAGGTCCAGCCTCGGGTCGGGCCGAAGGGGAGTGATTGAAAATAGCCACCGAGGTGCATTTGTTTTCAAAATACATACGGATCGACGCACCCGGTGCTGTTCCCCGCGTGTTCCCCTATATGGAACCCGATGCGCAGATATCATCATGGCCAGAGTCAGTATGACTCACCCAACAGGCCGCATAGATACGTGCAACTTACCTCCGCTCAAGCGTCTTGTAGGCGTTGCAAACCGGGAGGAGTCCATAGATACCGCGCTGAAACCACAGATATCCGGGCTTCCTTACAGGAAGCGTCGCACGCAGTTAATGGCGACGATTTCGGTCTTGTAGACTGAAAACATGCTGCGTGCGAAGGCATCGAGCGACAGGCCATCCCAGTAACGCGTCGCCATGATTTCGAAACCCTGTGGACGACCATCAGATGTTTCCTTGAGATTGAACTCCGTATCACCATTGCCAAGTGTTTTTACCAGTTCCCAGCGAAATTCCTTTTGAGCTGCGCTGCTCAATTTGCCATAGGCATCGGTGAACTCCTGAGCCAGTGCAATACCCGTGACAATCCCGATGGCCAGGGGCTGCTGCTTGGTGTTGATGACGTTGATGCGGTGCGTGGAGTTTATTGGATACTCAATTTCCAGTATCCAATTGGTTTCCGGAGTGGTGGTCCGCGAGGATTTGCATCCCATTGACCGCACCCAGCTCTCCACATTGTCGATGCTGATGCGATCTGTTCCGGTTGCCTCTGCCATAACGCCCCTGCAAATTAAATCTTTTGATGATGTGGAGAAAGTCGAACCGGCAAGTACCGCTGAGGTTCTGCCAGCGCAGTTCGACGCTTGAAGATACCCGGCCGAATACTGTCAGCCAATCACTCGGGCACAGATTTCCAGCAATGCACCGGGCAACACCCCCAGCGCCAGCACGGCCAGACCATTGGCACTGAGCACGGTTCGTAATGCGCCACTGGCTTGTATCGGGCCGTTGTCCAGCGGCGCATCGAAGTACATCAGTTTGACGACGCGGATGTAGTAGTAAGCACCGATCACCGAGAAAAATACCGCGACGCCCGCCAGCCAGGTATAGCCAATGCCGACGATGGCCTGAATCACAGCCAGCTTGGCGGTGAAGCCCACAAACGGCGGCACACCGGCGGTGCTGAAAATCAGCATGGCCATGACGGCGGCAAACCACGGACTCTTTTTGGCCAGGCCCTTGAAGTCATCCAGCTGATCGGACTCATAACCTTGCACGCGACAGCAGCAGGATCACGCCGAACGAGCCGATGGCCGTCAGCACATAGGTAATGGTGTAGAACATCGCCGACTGATAACCCTGCGCCGTGCCGGCCAGCACGCCGAGCAGGATGAAGCCCACATGCGAAATGGTGGAATACGCCAGCATGCGTTTGAGATTGGTTTGCGCAATCGCAACAATGTTGCCGATGGCCATGGACAGTATGGCTAGCACTACCAGCATGGGTCGCCACTGCTCCACCATGCCACCCAGACCGTCCACCAGCAGGCGCATGGCCAGTGCAAACGAAGCGATCTTCGGCGCAGAGCCGACGAACAAGGTTACTGCCGTGGGCGCACCGTGATACACATCGGGCACCCACATGTGAAACGGCACCGCGCCAAACTTGAAGGCCACACCCACCACCAGGAATGCCAGACCAAACGCCAGACCAATATTGGTGACGCCAATTTCAGGAATGCGATTGGCAATCTGCGCCAGCTCCAGGGTACCGGTGACGCCGTAAATCATCGACATGCCGTACAGCAACATGCCGGAGGCAATCGCGCCCAGCACGAAGTACTTCATGGCGGACTCAGCCGCCACACCATTGTCACGATCAAACGCCACCAGCGCGTACAGCGATAGAGAGAGCAGCTCCACGCCCAGATAAACCGTCAGCAGGCTGGCCGCCGAAATCATCACCATCACACCCAGCATGGCGAACAGCGCCAATACAAAGTATTCGCCCTTGAACAGGCCGCGACGTTGCAGGTATTCGCGTGAATACAGGAAGCTGAGTGCGGTCGCGCCAAACGTGCATAGCTTGAGCACATTACCCATCGGGTCGGCGACAAAACTGCCATTGAACGTCACCACCCGTTCGGTGACGCCATAACGCACCGTCACCCAGGCAGCGATGACCAGCGTCAGCATGGACAGCAGGAAAGTCACCATGCGTTGTTCGTCGCTGAGGAACAGATCCACCAACAGGATCACGCAGGCCGCCGTCAGCACGAAGATTTCCGGATACGCGGCGACGAAATTGAGGTTCGCTGACATGAGCAGTTCGTCCGTCCTACAATTTTGAAGTCATGATGTGCTGTACCAGATTCTCAACGCTGGGTTTCATCACTTCCAGCAACGGCGCAGGCCACAGGCCCAGCGCCAGTACGGCAATGGCCAGCACGGCCATCATGATGAACTCGCGGCCATTCACGTCATCAACATGTGCCACATGATCATTGGTGACCGTGCCGAAGATCACGCGCTTCACCAGCCACAGCGTATACGCAGCGCCAAGAATCAAGGTCAGGGCTGCCAGGAAGGCGTACCAGAAATCAGCGCGGAACGCCGCCAGAATCACCAGGAATTCACCGACGAAACCCGAAGTGGCGGGCAGACCGGCATTGGCCATGGAGAACAATACAAAGAACGAGGCAAAGATCGGCATCTTGTTGACCACACCACCATAGGCGCTGATTTCGCGACTGTGCACGCGGTCGTACATGACGCCCACGCTGAGGAACATCGCGCCGGAAATCAGGCCATGCGAAATCATCTGCACCATGGCGCCATCCAGCCCCATGGCCGCGCCCTGAGTACTGCCGGTGGCGCGATAGATATCCCACACCAGGAACGAACCCAGCGTGACAAAGCCCATGTGTGCAATGGAGGAATACGCAATCAGCTTCTTCATGTCCTGCTGTACCAGCGCCACAAAACCGATGTAAACCACCGCAATCAGCGACAGCGAAATCATCAGCCAGTCCAGTTCACGACTGGCGTCGGGCGCAATCGGCAACGAGAAACGCAGGAAACCATAGCCACCCATCTTCAACATGATGGCGGCCAGGATGACTGAACCACCGGTGGGAGCTTCCACGTGCGCATCCGGCAACCAGGTATGCACCGGCCACATCGGCACCTTGACGGCAAACGCCAGCAGGAAGGCAACAAAGATGAGTATTTGCTCATTGAGAGTGAGCGGCATCATCTGGAAGTCGGCAATCTCAAAACTGCCGGACTGCGCGCGCATGTAGATCAGCGCCACCAGCATGAACACCGAACCGAGGAAGGTGTACAGGAAGAACTTGATGGTGGCGTACACACGCCGCGGACCACCCCAGACACCGATGATGATGAACATCGGAATCAGCATGGCTTCCCAGAACACGTAGAACAGCAAGGCATCCAGCGCGGCAAACACCCCCACCATCAGGCCTTCCAGAATCAGGAAGGCGGCGAAGTATTGATTGGGCTTGTTGTCGATCACGGTCCAGCCCGCCGCCACCACAAAAGGGGTAACGAAAGTCGTCAACACGATCAGCGGCATGGCGAAACCATCCACGCCCAGGTGGTAGGTGGCATTCAGCGCATTAATCCACTCACGATGCTCAAGGAACTGCATCGCAGCGGTCGCGGAATCAAAGTTGATCCACAGCGGCAGCGACAACACAAAGGCAGCCAGTGAGCCCAGCAAAGCCAGCCAGCGCCCAACAACCGCGCGTTCACCCACTTGATCACCCAGGGCCAGCAACGCCACGCCAACGGCAATGGGCAGCCAGATGAGTACGCTTAAGATGGGCCAATCAGTCATGCGAGATGCTCTTTATAAATTCTTGTTTCGTGCCGCTTACTGCCTGAGCACGAAGAAATACAACATGGCAGCCAGGCCAATCAGCATGGCAAAGGCATAGCTGTACAGTCGACCGGTCTGAATGCCGCGCAGGATGCCGGAGAACCAGCCCACCGCACGCGCCGAACCATTCACCAGCAAGCCATCAATGAACTTGGTATCACCTACCGTCCAGAGAGCCTGACCGAGATTGCGGCTGCCCTTGGCAAACACCGCAAAGTAAATCTCGTCGAAATAGAACTTGTTGGAAAACAGCTTGTAGAGGGGAGCGAAGGTGGTAGCAACCTTGGCAGGCAGCTCAGGCTTCTTGATATAGAACAGCCAGGCAAGGAACACGCCGAACAACGCCAGCCAGACCGGGGCAGCCTGCACACCATGCAGTACGAATTGTGCAGGGCCATGAAACTCGTGCGCCAGTTCACCCAGCACGTCATGCGCTTCCTTCACCACAATGGAACTACCGAAGTAATCGCCGAACAGCATCGGCCCAATGGTGAACCAGCCGATGAACAGCGACGGAATCGCCAGCAATACCAGTGGCAGGGTCACTACCCACGGGCTTTCGTGTGGCACGCCGCCATGATGATCATGGAGCTGTCATGTGAGTCGTGTCCCTTTGCATCGTGACCATGTGAGTCATGGCCGTGCGAATCATGCTTGGCTGCCGCATGGCTGTCATGTACATCCTGTCCGCTGGTATCAAAGCGTTCCTTGCCGTGAAAAGTCATAAACACCAGACGAAAGCTGTAGAAGGCCGTAATGAACACGCCGGCAAATACGCAGAAGTAGGCATAACCCGCTGCGGGCAGATGCGACTCATGCACCGCTTCGATCAGCGCATCCTTGGAGAAAGAAACCCGCCGTACCCGGGAAGCCAATCAAGCGCCAGCGAGCCAATCAGCGATGTCCAGTAAGTAATGGGCATGTACTTCTTCAGGCCACCCATCTTGCGCATGTCCTGCTCGTGATGCATACCGATGATCACTGAACCCGCAGCGAGGAACAGCAGCGCCTTGAAGAAGGCGTGCGTCATCAGGTGGAACACCGCACCGGCATAGGCCGATACACCCAGCGCCACGGTCATGTAGCCCAGCTGTGACAACGTGGAATACGCCACCACGCGTTTGATGTCGTTATTCACCAAGCCCAGCAAGCCCATGAAGAAGGCCGTGGTTGCGCCGATGATCAACACGGTATTCAGCGCCGTCTCGGACATTTCAAACAGCGGCGACATACGCGCCACCATGAAAATACCGGCCGTCACCATGGTTGCCGCATGGATCAGCGCCGAGATCGGCGTCGGGCCTTCCATCGAATCCGGCAACCACACATGCAGCGGCATCTGCGCCGACTTGCCCATGGCGCCGATGAACAGGCACAGGCAGGTGACCGTAATGGCCTCCCATGCGTAGCCGGGAATAATTTCAATGGTCTTGCCAACGAATGATTGTTCAGCCGTCGCAAATACTTCGCGATAATCCAGCGAACCGGTGTAGTACAGCACCGCCGCAATACCCAGCACGAAACCAAAGTCACCCACACGGTTGACGATGAAGGCCTTCATGTTGGCGAAAATCGCCGTCGGGCGCTGGTACCAGAAACCGATCAGCAGGTACGACACCACGCCTACCGCTTCCCAGCCGAAGAACAGCTGCATGAAGTTGTTCGCCATCACCAGCATCAGCATGGAGAAGGTGAACAGCGAGATGTACGAGAAGAAACGCTGATAGCCCGGATCATCGGCCATATAGCCGATGGTGTAGACATGAACGCACAGCGATACGAAAGTCACCACCACCATCATCATGGCAGTGAGGCGATCCACCATGAAACCGACATTCATCTGCACGCCGTCACTGACCAGCCAGGTGTAGACATTGCCATAGTAGTTTTCGGCTGCGCCGCTGAGCAGTTGCGTGAGCACCAGGATGGACAGCCCGCAGGCAATCGCCACACCGAGAATGGTGACGGTATGCGCGCCGACACGACCGATGAAGCGGCCAAACACGCCCGCGAGAATGGCCGCGATCAGTGGCGCAAGCACGATTGTTAAGAGAGTATTCTCCACGTCTTAACCCTTCATCGTATCGAGCTGTTCAACGTCGATGCTCTTGCGTTGACGGAACAGCACCACCAGGATCGCCAGACCGATCGCCGACTCGGCGGCCGCCACGGTCAGGATGAAAAACACGAAGATCTGCCCATGCAGATCGCCCAGCTGGCGCGAGAACGCCACGAAGTTGAAATTCACGGCGAGCAGCATCAGCTCGATGCACATGAGCAGCAGGATCACGTTCTTGCGGTTCAGGAAAATTCCGGCCACCGACAGACTGAACAACACGCCGGAGAGCAGTAACACATTCTGCAAACTGATCATGGCTGGCCCTCCACGTCGTTAATGCCTGAATCGGGTTTGACAGCAGCCACTTTGACGATACGCACGCGATCTTTCGCATTCACCGCCACCTGCGCGCCGATGTCCTGCAACTTCTGTCCGGTGCGTTTGCGCATGGTGAGGACGATAGCGGCAACAATGGCGATCAGCAGAATGGCCGCTGCCAGCTGCAACGGATACAGATACTCGGTGTACAGCAACTGGCCCAGCGCCCTGGTGTTGCTGTAGTCAATCGCATAGGAGGGCGGCGCGGACACGCTACTGAAACCCAGTGGCGCGCTATCCAGCGACTTCACCCACACCACGCTGCCGATTTCAGCAATCACGAGCAGCGCAACAGGCAGGCCCAGCCAGGCGTATTTGGTGAAACCGGCACGCATTTCTTCAACCTTGATGTCCAGCATCATCACCACGAACAGGAACAGCACCATCACTGCGCCGACATACACCAGAATCAAAATGATCGCGAGGAACTCGGCTTCCAGCAGCATCCAGATAATGGCGCTGTTGAAGAAGGCAAACACCAGCCACAACGCCGAGTACACCGGATTGCGCGCAGTGATCACGCCAAGGGCGGCGACCACCAGCACGGCAGAGAACACATAGAACAGGATTTCAGTGAAACTCATTTAATTAAGCCTGTTTAGCGATACCGTGCGTCAGCGGCCTTGTCAGCGGCAATCATGGCTTCGAACTTGTCGCCGACGGCCAGCAGCTTGTCCTTGGTCATGATGTTCTCGCCCCGGTTTTCCATGTGATATTCGTGAATGCGGGTTTCCACAATCGCGTCCACCGGACAGGCTTCTTCGCAGAAGCCACAGAAGATGCACTTGAACAGGTCGATGTCGTAGCGCGTGGTGCGGCGTGTACCGTCATCACTCACGCCGGATTCAATGGTGATTGCCAGCGCCGGACATACCGCTTCGCACAGCTTGCAGGCAATGCAGCGCTCCTGACCGTTGGCGTAACGACGCTGGGCATGCAGACCACGAAAACGCGGCGATTGCGGCGTCTTTTCTTCCGGGTACTGCACCACGATATGCGGACGGGCAAAGAACTGGCGGGCGGTGATATACAGCCCCTGGCACAGCTCGGTGAGAAACAATGTTTTGAAAAGACTTTTCATGGTCTGGCTCAGTTACCCATCAGTCGGGCGAAGGGACCCATCTTCATGATGGCCAACACCGCTTCCACCGTGATCCATACCAGCGTCACCGGAATGAATACCTTCCAGCCCAGACGCATGATCTGGTCGTAGCGATAGCGCGGGAAGGTGGCGCGGAACCACAGGAAACAGAACAGGAAGAAACAGATCTTGAACACCAGCCAGTGAAGCCCGGATGCCGTCAGGATGAGCGGCAGTGACTCCATCCCGGCAAAGGGCGACAGCCAGCCACCGAGAAAGAAGACCGCAGTAAGCGCCGAGATCAGGATCATGTTGATGTATTCGGCGACGAAGAACAGTGCGAACGCCATGCCTGAATAATCCACATGGAAGCCGGCGACGATTTCCGATTCGCCTTCCACCACGTCGAACGGCGCACGATTGGTTTCGGCAATGCCGGAAATGAAATAAACAATGAACAGCGGGAACAGCCAGATGAAGAACCAGTTGGAGATGCCGCCGCTCTGCGCAGCAATGATGTCGCCCAGATTCAGCGAACCCGCCGCCATCACCACGCCCACCAGGGCAAAACCCATCGCGATTTCATAGGCCACCACTTGCGCCGCCGCACGCATCGCGCCGAGGAAGGCGTATTTGGAGTTGGAAGCCCAGCCGGCGAGGATCACGCCGTACACACCGGTCGAAGTCAGCGCCAGAATATAAAGCAGGCCGGCATCAATGTTGGCCACCGTAAAGCCTGGCCAGAACGGCATGACGGCCCAGGTAGCCAGCGCCGGAATCGCCGTGAGCAATGGCGCCAACAAGAACAGGAACTTGTTCGCGCGCGCAGGAAGAATAATCTCCTTGAACATCAGCTTGATCACGTCCGCGAACGGCTGCGCCAGTCCGCGCAAATACGGCAGGCCAAACAACTGAATACGGTTCGGACCGATGCGTGCCTGCATGCTGCCGATGACGCGACGCTCGGCCAGCGTCAGAAACGCCATGAAGATGATGATGGTGAGGAACATCACCACCGCAGTCACTACCGTCCAGGCTACGAATTGCAGCCAGTCGGGCATGCCGAGCCAGTCAAATACCGGCTGGATCAGCTCGGGAATGGCGTTCATGCCCGCGCCTCCTGACTCTGCCGCGCTTCGTGCGTGAGTTGCAGTGCAGTAGCGCGACGCACCACTGCGTCGCAGTCGTACAGCGTCACTTCACGCGCAGCAACATCGCTACCACGCGACACCACGGCCGTATTTACATAGGCATTGCTGAGCATCATGGCGCCCACTCTGGTCTGCACTTCGTCACGTACCTGCTCGGAGCTGAGATAGTCGAAGTCCGGCAAGTTGAGCAGGTTGCCCAGCACACGCAGCACTTTCCACGCCGGACGAGATTCGCCCAATGGTCTGGCGGCGCCGGGCACACTCTGCCAGCGACCTTCCAGATTCACATAGGTGCCCGAGGTTTCAGCAAAGGCGCCGATGGGCAGAATGATATCGGCATACTGTTTGGCGCTGGCGTAAGACGACAGGGCAACCACACACTCAGCCGCACGCAAATTGGCGACGGCATTAGCCGGCAAGTCCTGCGCTTCAATCGAACCCACCAGTACATAGGCCTTGAGTCTGGCGGCCAGCATGTCAGCCACGTTCAAGCCCGGCGTATTCAACGACTGGCCCGCGACACTACGATGCGGCAATACACCGGCCAGATGCGCCGCCACGGTATTGCCGCCATCAGCGATGTAACCGAGTTGCGCGCCCGTCAGCTGCGCCAGTGCTGCCGCCAGCACACGCAACTGCGCAAAAGCGCCATCGCGCTGCGCCAATGCACCGAGCAGAATCATGCGCTGCGCACCTTCAGCCAGTTGCGCAGCGACAGCACGATGCGTGTCATTTACTTTGGAACTGGCAACCAGTGCGCTCACATTGTCCGGCACGCTGCTGCCACTGCTCTGCGCTGCCGCAGCCACTACTGCGGCCAGATGATCGAGCATACCCAGACCATTACTGGCCAAATAAGCAGTGACGGGAAACAGATACTGGTAGGTGCGCGCATTGATGAAAGCGACTTTCGCACCGCTCTTGACTGCGGCCTTGCGTACCCGATGCGCCAGCAGCGGCGCTTCACGACGCAGGTTGGAACCGATCACCAGCAGACTGTTGATACTTTCCAGTTCCGCAATTGAGCAACCCAGCCACGGGAACACTGGATCAAATTCCTGATCGCTGAAGTCTGCACGACTCAAACGATGATCCACATTGTTGCTGCCCAGACCCCGCATTATGCGCTGCGTCAGATAGGCCTCCTCCAGTGTGGCGGTGGGCGCAACCAGTGCGCCGAGTTGAGCCGGGCTCTGCTTGAACGCTGCAAGTTTTTCCGCAGCCAGATTCAGCGCCGTTTCCCAATCCACTTCTTTCCAGGCATCACCCTTGTCATCACGCTGGCGTACCAGCGGCTTGCTCAGGCGGTCTTCGCTGTAAAGACCTTCGTAGCTGTAACGGTCACGATCGGTTATCCAGGTTTCGTTGATTTCTTCGTTGGCGCGCGGCACCACGCGCATCACCTTGCCGCGCAGTACATGCGCAAACAGGTTGGTGCCCATGCTGTCATGCGGCGAGACCAATGGCGCCTGCGTCATTTCCCAGGCGCGGGCGCTGTAGCGATACGGCTTGTTGTTCAGCGCACCCACCGGACACAGGTCGATGATGTTGCCCGACAGCTCGTGTTCAACGCTCTTTTCAATGAAGGTGCCGATTTCGACATGTTCACCGCGACCGCAGGTGCCCATTTCCTGAAAGCCCTGAATGTCTGAAGTAAACCGCACACAGCGCGTGCAATGAATACAGCGCGTCATGTCAGTGGACACCAGCGGACCCAGATCCTTGTCCTTCACTACGCGCTTGCGCTCGGCGTAACGCGAGATGTCGCGACCAAAACCCATGGCCAGATCCTGCAACTCACACTCACCACCCTGATCGCAGATCGGGCAATCCAGCGGATGGTTGATCAGCAGAAATTCCATCACGGCCTTCTGCGCAGCAATGGCCTTGGGTGATTTGGTGAATACCTTCATGCCTTCGGCTACCGGCGTGGCGCAGGCGGGCATGGGCTTGGGCGCTTTTTCAACTTCCACCAGGCACATGCGGCAATTGGCGGCGATCGGCAATTTTTCGTGATAGCAGAAACGCGGCACGTAGTCGCCGCTGGCGTCAGTAGCCTGAATCAGCATCTGACCCTTGCGGGCCTGCACCGGTCGGCCATTGACTTCAATGTTGACCAGGTCTGGCGCTGGGGATTGAACTGGAGCGTCGCTCATGCTGTTGCTTTAACCTGCTGAAGATCAGGCGGCTGCCGAGGCAGGACGCTTGTCCTTGTCAACCATGCTGTGCCCGTGTTCGACGTAGTACTCGAACTCGTGGCGGTAATGTTTGATGAAACTCTGCACTGGCCACGCGGCGGCGTCGCCGAAGGCGCAAATGGTATGGCCTTCGATCTTGCCCACCACTTCCAGCAGCAGATTCAGATCCTGCTGGGTGCCCTGCCCGGCGACAATGCGCTTCAGCACGCGATTCACCCAGCCGGTGCCTTCGCGGCATGGCGTGCACTGGCCGCAGGATTCGGCATAGAAGAAACGCGAGATGCGCTCGAGCGTTTTCACCATGCAGGTGGTGTCATCCATCACGATCATCGAACCGGTACCCAGTGAAGAACCCACCTTGCGCAACCCGTCGTAGTCCATGGTGGCCTCAGCCAGCAACGCGGCTGGCACCACGGGCGTAGAGATGCCACCTGGAATAACGGCTTTCAGCTTGCGTCCCTTCCAGACGCCACCAGCCTGATCCAGCAGTTCGTGGAAGGTAATACCCAGGGGCAATTCGATGTTCAACGGCCTGGCTACATGACCAGAGACCGAGAACACCATGGTGCCACCCGCAGTGGGCACGCCCAGATCCGCAAACCACTTCGCGCCCTTGCGCAGAATGGTGGGCACCGAGGCATAGCTCTGGGTGTTATTGATCGTAGTGGGCTTGCCATACAAACCAAAATTGGCCGGGAACGGTGGCTTGAAACGCGGCCGGCCCTGCTTGCCTTCCAGCGATTCCAGCAAGGCGGTTTCTTCACCGCAGATGTAGGCGCCCGCACCAATGTACGTGTGCAGATCGAAATCAATGCCCGAACCGTTGATGTTCTTGCCCAGCAGGCCAGCGGCATAGGCTTCCTGCAATGCGGCTTCGAAACGAGGAATCGGCTCACCGAGAAATTCGCCACGAATGTAGTTGTAACCGACGGTGGCGTTCATGGCGAAGCCGCCGATCGCCATACCTTCGATCAACGCATGCGGGTTGTACCGCAGGATGTCACGATCATGGCAGGTACCCGGTTCGCTTTCGTCGGAGTTACACACCACATATTTCTGGATGGGCGAAGTACGCGGCATGAAGCCCCACTTCACCCCGGTAGGAAAGCCGGCGCCGCCACGGCCACGCAGGCCGGAAGCTTTGACTTCGTCGATCACCTGGTCACGGGTCATTTCGCCGCGCAGGATTTTCTCCCACACCTGATAACCACCGATCTTGCGATAGGTTTCCAGCTGCCATGGCCGCTCGTACTGCAACGTCTCGAAGCACACCAGATTTTTCTGTTCGAGCTTGCTCATGGATGTGGATGCTCGCTCTTGCTGATCTGATCGAGAATCTCATCCACCTTCTGTGGCGTGAGATTTTCATAGAAGACGTGATCCACCATCATCATCGGCGCACCGGTACAGGCGGCCAGACATTCTTCTTCCTTCTTCAGGAAGAACTTGCCATCGGAGGTGCTCTCGCCCACCTTGATGCCGAGGCGGTTCTCAACGTGCTCCAGAATCTGTTCACCACCGCACAGAAAGCAGGAAATGTTGGTACAGACGGAAACATGATGTTCGCCCACTTTCCGGGTCTCGAACATGGAATAGAAGCTGGCCACTTCATAGACCTGAATCGGCGGCAGTTGCAGGTACCCGGCAATCGCATCCATCTGTGCTGTAGTCAGAAAACCACGATTCTCATGCTGCGCAGCGCGCAAGGCAGCCAGCACAGCCGAACGCTTGCGCTCCGGCGGAAACTTGACCAGCCAGTGATCGATTTCTTCCTTGAGATGGGCCGACAGCGCGCCAGCACCCTGCCCCGTTGTGTGCTCAGTGTTGCTCACCGGTCAACCTCTCCGAATACGATGTCCTGAGTGCCGATCACCGCCACCACGTCGGCCAGCATGTGGCCCTTGACCATTTCTTCCAGAGACGCCAGATGAATGAAACCCGGCGCGCGGCATTTCAGTCGATACGGCTTGTTGGCGCCATCGGACACCAGATAAATACCAAACTCGCCCTTGGGCGCTTCCACAGCAGCGTAGGTTTCACCCGCCGGTACGCAGTAGCCTTCGGTGAACAGCTTGAAGTGATGGATCAGCGACTCCATGTCGCCCTTCATCTCCTCGCGTGAAGGTGGCGTCACCTTGTGATCTTCCAGCATCACGGAGCCGGGATGTTTGCGCAGCCAATCGATGCACTGCCGGATGATGCGATTCGACTGACGCATTTCTTCAACGCGCACCAGGTAACGGTCATAACAATCGCCATTGACGCCCACCGGAATATCGAAATCCATCAGGCCATACACTTCGTAAGGCTGCTGCTTGCGCAAATCCCACGCAAATCCGGAGCCGCGAATCATCGGGCCGGTAAACCCCAGCTGCAACGCGCGCTCTGGCGTGACCACACCAATATTCACGGTGCGCTGCTTCCAGATACGGTTATCGGTGAGCAGGGTTTCGTATTCATCCACGCAGGCGGGGAAGCGATTGGTGAAGTCTTCAATGAAGTCCAGCATGCTGCCGCTGCGCCGCTCGTTGAGCTTGTCCACTTCCTTCTGGCTGCGCCACCTGGAAGCCTGATATTTCGGCATCGAATCCGGCAGATCGCGATACACGCCACCCGGACGATAATAGGTTGCATGCAGGCGCGCGCCCGACACCGCTTCATAGCAGTCCATCAGATCTTCGCGCTCGCGGAAGCAGTACAGGAACATGGTCATGGCGCCGATGTCCAGACCATGCGCCCCCAGCCACATCAGGTGATTCAGGATGCGGGTGATCTCGTCGAACATGACGCGAATATATTGCGCGCGAATCGGCGCCTTGATACCCAGCAGGTTTTCAATCGCCATGACATAGGCGTGTTCGTTACACATCATCGACACGTAGTCGAGACGATCCATGTAACCAATGGACTGATTGAAGGGCTTGGACTCGGCCAGTTTTTCCGTACCACGGTGCAACAGACCGATATGCGGATCCGCTTTCTGGATAACTTCGCCGTCCATCTCCAGCACCAGACGCAGCACACCGTGCGCCGCCGGATGCTGCGGACCAAAGTTCAGCGTGAAGTTATGAATCTCAGCCATGTTTAGTCTGCTTCCGGATTACTTCAAGGCCGGGTCATAACGATTGTCATCGCGGATCACACGCGGCACCAGCGTTCGCGGCTCGATGGACACCGGCTGATAAATCACCCGCCCCTTTGCCTCGTCATAGCGCACTTCCACATTGCCAATCAGCGGGAAATCCTTGCGGAACGGATGACCGATGAAACCGTAGTCCGTCAGGATACGGCGCAGATCGGGATGACCTTTGAAGAGAATCCCGAACATGTCGAAGGCTTCGCGCTCGAACCAGTTGGCTGAGGCCCACACGCCCACCAGTGAATCAATCATCGGCGCATCGTTATCAGCCAAGTTGTTGGCAATTCGCACGCGCAGTCGCACCCTGATGTTGTTGGTTACCGACAGCAGGTGGTACACCACGGCGAAACGACCAGCCGCTGATGCAGGCAAGGACTCCGCGCCTCGCGCCACACCGCGACTGAAGCCAGTGCCTGTGGATTCCTGCGTAGACCATTCCACCTGACCATAGTCGAGATAGTCCAACCCGGTCAGATCGATCAGCTGCTCAAATTTGAAATCGACGCCGTCGCGCAGGCTGGTGCAAATGGACAACAGATCATCCGCGCCCAGCTCATAACTCAACTCGCCGCAGGTTGAAGCAATGCGTGTTACACGTCCCGCAAATTGCGCTTCAATACGCTCGGCCAACAGTTCAATGCGCAATGCCATGGTTTACTTCCTGGCAATGGTGCTGGTGCGACGGATCTTGTTCTGCAGTTGCAGAATGCCGTAAAGCAGCGCTTCAGCCGTGGGCGGACATCCCGGCACGTACACATCGACCGGCACAATGCGATCACAGCCACGCACGACTGCATAAGAATAATGGTAATAACCACCACCATTGGCGCAGGAGCCCATGGAGATGACCCAGCGCGGCTCGGGCATCTGGTCGTACACCTTGCGCAGCGCCGGCGCCATCTTGTTCACCAGGGTTCCAGCGACCACCATCACGTCAGATTGACGCGGACTGGGACGGAACACGATGCCAAACCGGTCGAGGTCATAACGCGACGCGCCGGCATGCATCATTTCTACCGCGCAGCACGCCAAACCAAATGTCATCGGCCACATGGAACCGGTACGTGCCCAGTTCACCAGGTTGTCGACCGTCGTCGTCACGAAACCACGCTGCTCCATCGTGGTTTTCAAATCCGGATCATTGAGCGGATTGGCGGGACCTACAGGCTCACTGCCGGGTTGCTCAAGCCTGACTTGATCAAACAGTTCTGCAGCGGTCAGTCCCATTCCAGCGCTCCCTTCTTCCACTCATAGATGAAGCCGACCACCAGGATCAGCAGGAAGATGCCCACCGCAGCAATACCCAGCACGCCGATCTTGTTGAGCGATACCGCCCAGGGAAACAGGAAGGCAATTTCCAGATCAAAGACGATGAACAGGATGGCAACCAGGTAGTAACGCACATCGAACTTGATGCGCGAGTCCTCAAAAGGCTCGAAACCGCACTCGTAGGCGGACTGTTTTTCGGCATCGGGTTTGCGCGGCCCGAACAGGAACCCCAGCGTCATCAACACCAGGGACAGGCCGGTGGCTACACCGAGGAAAATCAATATGGGTAGATAGTTTTGCAGCATGGTCCGGAAATTCAGCCGACAAAAGCCGTGAGAATTGTACAGGACACAATGCGCAAGTCATACACCCTTGCAATTGAAAGTCATGATCACGGCAGCACACATGCATCACGCATTTGCCCATGCTGAATCCCGCAAGAAAAGCAATACGGAATATGACGCACAAAAAAAGCCGGGCCCATGCCCGGCTTTGTTCTGACTTCAGTTACGTCTGGTCCATTGACTGTCACGACAACTGAAGAATTGGTGCGGATGAGAGGACTCGAACCTCCACGACTTTCGCCACTACCACCTCAAGGTAGCGTGTCTACCAGTTCCACCACATCCGCAATTCCAAACCCGATAATTTAAACGTGAATTGAAACTTGCTTGCTGCTCGTCAGTTGCTGGCGGGCGCAGAGGCTGGTGCCGGAGACTCAGGAATCGAAGCCGGAATCTGCAAGGATTCACTGCTGGCGCTTTCACTGGCGGCGGGTGCGGTCACACGATCAATCACACTGCTTGACTTGACCTGTGAGTTCCCAAGGTATGCCAGGGTCAGACAGGTGGCGAAGAACAGCGTTGCCAGCACCGCCGTAGTGCGCGACAGGAATGAAGCCGACCCGCGTGCACCAAATACCGTACCGGATGCGCCCGCACCGAAACCTGCGCCGGCATCAGCACCCTTGCCACGCTGCAGCAGCACCAGACCAATGATGCCCACGCACAGGAACATGTGCAGGATCATGGCGCCAGTTTGTAACCAGTTCATACGTTCTTACCTTGTTTCAATTCGGGCGGGTTTCCAATTCAGTTTAATTGGCCCGCCCCTTAATAAAATCTATTAATAAATCTATTCTGCCGCAGCGCAGATTTGCAGGAATTCAGCTGCTTTCAATGAAGCGCCGCCCACCAGTCCGCCATCCACGTCAGCCATTGCAAACAATTCCCGGGCATTGCTGCCCTTGACGCTGCCGCCGTACAGAATCCGTACGCCCGCCGCAATCACCGCATCCTGCGTCGCCAGATGTTGGCGAATGAAGGCATGCACCTCCTGAGCCTGCTCCGGCGTGGCCGTCAAACCCGTGCCAATGGCCCAGACCGGCTCGTAAGCCACAACGGCCTGTCCCAACGCCGCAATACCCGCCGTGGTCAGCACGGCATCCAGCTGCTCGGTAACCACCGCAAACGTCTGGCCCGCCTGACGCTGCGCCAGGGTTTCACCCACGCACAGCACCGGAACCAAACCCTGGCCCTGGGCCGCCACAAACTTGCGCGCCACCAGTGCGCTGTCCTCGTGATACAGGCTGCGCCGTTCCGAATGGCCCACCAGCACGTACCGGCAACCCACATCCTTCAACATGCCGGCCGAAATTTCGCCGGTGAAAGCTCCGATCGCCTCGGCACACAGTGACTGCGCGCCGACCGATACGGCCGAACCCGTCAGGCGGCTGGCGATCTCGGCCAGGTACACAAAAGGCGCACACACCAGCACGTCCACCGCCGGGGCCTTCAACTGGGCAAGCAAACCGTCCAGCAACGCGGTGTTTTCCGCGCGCGAACCATGCATTTTCCAGTTACCCGCCACCAAGGGACGCCGCTTGTTGTTCATGCCAGCCTTGAAATTCCACAACTGCCAGTCGGCGACTCGCCGACCAAGCCTCGCGAAAGGCGCGGAAGCTTACTGGCGCAGTCCCCCAAAATCAAACGGCCCGAGCAAACCGGCAGTCAATTACAGGTCAACTATGAGTCAAACGGCTGCGGCCACCACCTGCACCAGATCCTTGACCAGCTTGCGCACCTGCTTTTCGTCGCGCCCTTCAACCATGACCCGGATCACCGGCTCGGTGCCGGATGCCCGCAGCACAACGCGCCCGGTGCCTGCCAGCTCAGTCTCGGCCTTGCGCACCGCTTGCTGAATGGGCCCGGATTTGTCGGTATCAATCTTGTGCGCCACGCGCACGTTTTCCATTACCTGTGGATACTTGGCCATGGGTGCGGCCAGTTCGGCAAGGCTCTTGCCGGACTGCTGCATCACCGACAGTACCTGCAGCGCGCTGATCATGGCATCGCCCGTCGTGGTGCGATCCAGACACAGCAAGTGACCCGAGGTTTCACCCCCCAGCACGCCGCCGGTTTCACGCAACATTTCCAGCACATAGCGATCGCCCACCTTGGCGCGGTGGAACTGGATGCCCTGCTGCTGCAAACCATGCTCCAGCCCGAGGTTACTCATCACCGTGCCCACCACCGGCCCTTGCAGGGTTCCCGCAGCGTGACGCGCCGACGCCAGCACGTACAGCAGCTGATCACCATCCACCACGCGCCCGAGGTGATCCACCATGGTCAGGCGATCGCCATCACCATCCAGCGCAACACCTACGTGGGCACGCACACCGGGCACCGTGTGCTGCAACAGTTCCGGCGAGGTTGAGCCGCAATTCAGATTGATGTTACGGCCATTGGGCGAGCAGCCAATGGGGATGATTTCCGCACCCAGGTCGGTGAGGATGCGCGGCCCCACCTTGTAACCAGCGCCATGGGCGCAGTCGATGACGATCTTCAGACCCGACAGATTCACGTTCCCGGGAATGCTCTGCATGCAGAATTCCTGGTAGTGCGTGCGCGACTTGTCGACGCGCTTGGCCGAGCCCAGCAGATGCGACTCATTGGTAACGGGAGGTGAATCGAGCAGCGCTTCAATCTGCGCTTCCACTTCATCGTTGAGCTTGCCGCCATGAGCATCGAAGAATTTGATGCCGTTGTCTTCAAAGGGATTGTGCGAGGCGCTGATCACCACGCCAAAGTTGCATTCAAACTTGCGCGTCATGTAGGCAATGCCCGGTGTCGGCAACGGCCCGATCAGCATGACGTTGACCCCCGCCGCCACGAACCCGGCTTCCAGTGCCGATTCAAACATGTAACCGGAAACGCGCGTGTCCTTGCCCACCAGTACGGTGCCGCCCTTGGGCGCCAGTACGCGCGCCGCCGCACTGGCCAGACGCAACGCGAAGTCCACCGTCATCGGCGACTGCCCGACCCGACCGCGCACACCATCCGTACCGAAATATTTTCTAGCCACAATTACTCCGCCAATTTCATGAATTCGAATAATCTGAAATCAACTATCAGTTGATCGCATAGCCTGCCTGACGCAGTGCCTGCGCCATACGCACTGCATCACAGGTAGCCGCCACATCATGGGCGCGAATGATATGCGCTCCAGCCAGCACACTGGCGGTTGCCAGCGCCACACTACCCATCAACCTCTGCTCCACCGGTCTGCCCAGCACCTCGCCGATGAGTCGCTTGCGCGACGCGCCGATCAACACCGGCAACTGCATCGCCAGCAACTGCGGCAAATGCGCCAGCAAGTCCAGATTGTGGGCCAAGGTCTTGCCAAAGCCGATGCCGGGATCAACCACAATCCGGTCGCGAGCAAAACCTGCTGAAAGACAGGCCTGCACCCGCATGGCCAGAAACTCGCTCACTTCGCGTACCACTTGCCGATATTGTGGCGCTGCCTGCATGGACGCTGGCTGGCCCTGCATGTGCATCAAACATACGGCAGCCTGAGTCTGTGCCGCCGCCGCCAACGCACCCGGCGCGGTCAATCCCCGCACGTCGTTAATCAGCCCTGCCCCGGCCGCCACGGCGGCCTGCATCACTTCAGGCTTGCTGGTGTCGATTGAAATCAGGATTTCGGGATGTGCAGCGCGAATGGCTTCAATCACCGGGATTACCCGTTGCAACTCTGCTTCGACACTGACCAGCGCCGCACCGGGACGGGTGGACTCGCCGCCCACGTCAATGATGTCGGCGCCGTCGGCAATCATGGCTGCGGTTTGTGCAATCGCCCGCTGCTGATCAGCAAAGTATCCGCCATCCGCAAAGGAATCCGGCGTGACATTCAATATCCCCATCACGCGCGGCGTGGCGAGATCGAGAATCCGGGAACCACAGTGAAGCAGCATAAGTCAGGTAATTATCCTGTTCGCTCAAACAAACAGCCAGCTCGAAGAGCTGGCTGTTGACGCCAACCGTTATGGTGAGCGCGAACGACTAGTGCTGACTGGCCGGCTTGCCAATCGTGCCATCTTTGGCTTCCGGCTCACGCGGGGTTGCGCCCGGTGTCGCCGGGGTGTCATCCCAATCCTGGGGCGGACGGGGCTCACGACCTTCCATGATGTCCTTGATCTGCTGATCATCAATGGTTTCGAACTTGATCAAGGCCTGCGCCATCTTGTGCAGGTTGTCGACATTGGCTTCCAGAATCCGCTTGGCGCTGGTGTAGTTGGAATCAATCAGACGCCGCACTTCCGCATCAATGGCATTGGCGGTCACATCCGATATTTGCTTGTGCTGGGTCATCTGTCTGCCGAGAAACACTTCGCCTTCTTCCTCAGCATAGGACAGCGGCCCCATCTTGTCGGACAGGCCCCACTTGGTGACCATGTTGCGGGCAATTTCAGTGGCGCGTTCAATGTCATTCGACGCACCCGTGGTCACCGCTTCAGCGCCGAAAATCATTTCTTCGGCAATGCGCCCACCAAACAGCGTCGCGATGCGGCTTTCCAGACGACGCTTGCTGGTGCTGTAACGATCCGCCTCGGGCAGGAACATGGTCACGCCCAGCGCACGGCCGCGCGGAATGATCGATACCTTGTAAACCGGATCGTGCTCGGCCACCGTCAGACCAACAATCGCATGACCGGCCTCGTGATAGGCAGTGAGCTTCTTTTCCTGATCATCCATGACCATGGACTTGCGCTCAGTGCCCATGATCAGCTTGTCTTTGGCTTTTTCGAATTCTTCCATGGTGACGGTGCGGCGATTCTGGCGCGCCGCAAACAGCGCCGCCTCATTGACCAGGTTAGCCAGGTCGGCACCGGAGAAGCCCGGCGTACCCCGCGCAATCAGCTGCGGCTTGACGTCATCAGCCAGCGGCAACTTGCGCATATGGACTTTGAGAATCTGTTCGCGACCGCGCACATCGGGCAACGGCACCACCACCTGGCGATCGAAACGACCCGGACGCAGCAGTGCCGGATCGAGCACGTCGGGACGATTGGTGGCCGCAATAACAATCACGCCTTCGGTGCCTTCAAAGCCATCCATTTCCACCAGCAGCTGGTTCAAAGTCTGCTCGCGTTCGTCATGCCCACCGCCGAGGCCCGCACCACGATGACGGCCCACCGCGTCAATTTCGTCGATGAAGATGATGCATGGGGCATGCTTTTTGGCCTGCTCGAACATGTCGCGCACGCGCGAAGCACCTACGCCGACAAACATTTCCACAAATCGGAACCGGAGATGGTGAAGAACGGCACCTTGGCTTCGCCGGCGATGGCGCGCGCCAGCAGGGTCTTGCCGGTACCGGGGGAACCGACCATCAGCACGCCGCGCGGAATCTTGCCGCCCAGACGCTGGAACTTGCCGGGGTCTTTCAGGAATTCAACGATCTCGACCACTTCGTCCTTGGCTTCATCCACGCCCGCCACATCGGCAAAAGTCACGGTTACCTGGTCTTCACTCAGCATGCGCGCACGCGACTTGCCGAAGGACATGGCGCCGCGACCGCCCGCGCCGCCCTGCATCTGGCGCATGAAGTACACCCACACGCCAATCAGCAACAGGATAGGGAAGGACGACAGGAACAATTGCATCAGGAAACCGGTGCGCTCCGGCGCTGAAGCACTGAAACTCACCTTGCTGGCTTGCAGGGTGCCAATCAGCGCCGAGTTGTCGGTTTCGGGGCTGTAGCTGACAAAGGCATCGCCATTGCGGCGCTTGCCGGAAATCTGGTTGCCCTCCTTGAAGGTAACTTCGCTGATTTCACCGCTTTTTACCTGCTCCAGGAATGCGGAATAGGCAATGGGCTGTGACGCAGCGCTGCGGCTGCTGAAGTTGTTGACCACAGCCGCCAGAATCACGGCAATGACCACCCAGAGAATCACGTTTTTGGCCAAATCGTTCAAGACAAGCTCCTGACCACCCACAACTACCAGATCAAGGCGCCCCGATCAGGCAATTTCAGGGTGGTTTTTTGCAACAAAAATCACGTTCGACACTACACCATCCGGAATCCGCGCGCCAACACATACAGCTCGGCGCTGCGTGAGCGCGACGCCATGGGCTTGCGCGTCTTCACAGTTCCAAACAAACCCCGCAAGCGCTGCATGAATGGCTGGAAATCACGCCCCTGAAACACCTTGACCAGATAATCGCCACCGGGTTGCAAACTTCGCTCGGCAAAATCCAGCGTCAGCTCCACCAGGTGCATGGCCCGCAGGTGATCCACATCTGGCATGCCAGTCATATTGGGGGCGATATCCGAGAGCACAAGGTCCACCTTGTTGGTGCCCAGATGCGTCATCAATTGCTCAAAAACGGCGTCACTACCGAAATCGCCCTGAATGAACTCGACACCGGCAATGGCATCCATAGGCAGAATATCCAGCGCCACAATCCGCCCCTTGCCCTTCAGGTAGCGTGCGCAGTACTGACTCCAACCACCGGGAGCCGCGCCCAGATCAACAATGCTCATTCCCGGCTTGAGCAGCCGGTCGGCCTGATGGATTTCCTCCAGCTTGTACACCGCGCGCGAACGATAACCCGCCGCCCGGGCCGCTTTCACAAACGGGTCGCTTTCGTGCTCTTCAAGCCAGCGGGCGCTGGATTTGGTTCGTTTTGGCATAGTCGATACGGTTAAACTCTGCGCCCTTTCAAAAACGGGCGGAAAGCCACCCCTGCCAGCGCAATAACATGTCACTCACCGAGAATCAGAAAAAACACCTGCGTCGTCTGGCGCATCCCCTGCATCCGATTGTCACCGTCGGCAGCGCCATCGGCGAGCCCGGCAAACTGGAAGCCATCACCAAGGAACTGGACGGCGCGCTGAATGCCCACGAGCTGGTCAAGGTCGGCTCACGCCTCGGTGATCGCGAAGCGCGTGATGAAGTGTTTGCCACACTGCTCAAGGCCACCCACAGCGAACTGGTGCAACGCATCGGCAATGTCGGCGTGTTCTATCGTGCCCGTCAGGACAAGCCCAAAATCGTCATCCCGGACGCCTGAGAGCCTATCCAGAATCTCGATCAAGGGATGCAGTGCAAGGCGAAACGCCCCAAAAAAACGCAGCGTACACGTAGTACGTGAGTATTTTTTGGGGCGTTTCAACGCAGCAATGCGCCCTTCAGCGAGATTCTCGATAGGCTCTGAAACGCCAGACCAGCACACCCACTGCGACACAGGCGATCAGGAACAGCAGGGTGGCCACACCATGTAATTGTCCGAAGCGCGCCATGTTGCCAGCGGCGCGCGCGGCATTCATGACCGGCTTCAGCACTGCGAAGAACACCAGCGGTGCGCCAATGGCGGCCAGCAGCCAGCGTTTATCCATGCGATCCAGCAGCTGACGCCGCAAGGCCCAGTACATCAGGCCGAACAGGGTGCCCAGGAAAACTTCCACATCAAAAAACTGCGCGGCGAGATTGCCCGCCTGCCTGGTGTCGGGAATCAGCCAGAACAGGCCCGGGACGACCACACCGCAAATGGTCCACAGACCACCAGCCCAGGCCGCCAGTACCAGCATTGAAAGGCGATCCGCTCAGCATACCAGCAGAAACGTCTCAGCCATCGGCTGCTGTCGTCTAACATCGCGCACTACCCAAGGCTAGACCTAGAGATATTTGACGGCGACAATTTCGTAACCACGCGCCCCGTTGGGGGCGACCACTTCCACTTCATCACCAACGCTCTTGCCGACCATCGCGCGTGCGATGGGTGAAGAAACGGAAATCAGCCCCGCTTTGATGTCGGCTTCGGCATCACCCACGATCTGGTACACCACTTTTTTGCCACCTTCTTCGGGTTCCAGTTCGACGGTCGCACCAAACACCACGCGATCACCCGCCGGCATGCTGGCAACATCAATAATTTCAGAGTTCGACAAATGCGCTTCAAGGTCTTTAATGCGACCTTCGGTAAAGCTCTGCGCTTCGCGCGCGGCGGCATACTCGGCATTTTCACTCAAATCACCGTGGCTGCGCGCCTCGGCAATGGCCTGAATGATACGCGGACGTTCTTCACCCTTGAGGCGCTTCAATTCCAGCCGCAGGCGCTCAGCGCCCTGTTTCGTCATGGGTGCGCGCTTCATGTGCCGACCTCTTTGTACCCAACTTCTTTGTGAAGATCCTGGAGCAGATTGACTTCGCCCGAATCCAGATGATCCAGCGCTTCGCAGGTCGCGAACGCGGCGTTGATGGTGGTGTAGTAAGTCACCTTGCGATGCACGGCTTCGCGACGGATCGAACGCGACTCCAGCGTCGCCTGTTTACCCTCGGTGGTGTTCACGATCAAGGCAATCTCATCGTTCTTGATCATGTCCACGATATGCGGACGACCTTCACGCACCTTGTTGACGACGCGCACCGGAAATCCGGCATCGGCAATCACTTTCGCGGTACCCGCAGTCGCGACAATCTCGAAGCCGCGCGTTACCAGCTTGCTCGCCAGACTGGCCGCCAGTTCCTTGTCGCGTTCACGCACGCTGATCAGACACACGCCGCGCGTCGGTAACACCACGCTCGAAGCTAGCTGCGCCTTGGCATAGGCCTCACCAAAGCTGCGACCCGTGCCCATCACTTCACCGGTGGATTTCATTTCCGGTCCCAGGATGGGATCAGCTTCGGGGAACTTGGCAAACGGGAACACGGCTTCTTTTACTGCAAAGAACTTCAGCACGCGCTCCCTGATCAGATCCATGTCCTTGAGCTTCTCGCCCGCCATGACACGCGCCGCCATCTTGGCCAACGGCACGCCCGTGGCCTTGGACACAAACGGCACAGTGCGCGAGGCGCGCGGATTCACTTCCAGCACATAGATGATGCCGTTCTGGATGGCGAACTGGATGTTCATCAAACCATTAACCTTCAGGCCCATCGCCAGCTTGCGCGTCTGCACTTTCAGTTCGGCTTGTATCTCGGCACTCAAACTATTCGGCGGTAATGAACAACTGGAATCGCCCGAATGCACGCCCGCCTGCTCAATGTGCTCCATGATGCCGCCGATATACACATCGTCGCCGTCGCAGATGGCATCCACATCGACTTCAATCGCCACATCCAGGAAGCGATCCAGCAGCACCGGACTGTCATTCGATACGGTCACGGCTTCGGTCATGTAGACGCGTAAATCGTCTTCGGTGAACACCACTTCCATGGCGCGGCCACCCAGCACATAAGAAGGACGCACTACCAGCGGGAAACCAATTTCACGCGCAGCTTGCACGGCCGCTTCTTCAGTCCGCGCAGTACGATTCGGTGGTTGTTTCAAGGCCAGTTGCGTGACCAGTTGCTGGAATCGTTCGCGGTCTTCAGCCACGTCAATCGCATCCGGCGACGTACCAATGATCGGCGCACCGGCTGCTTCGAGCGCACGGCATAACTTCAACGGAGTTTGACCGCCGTACTGCACAATCACGCCAACCGGCTTTTCCTTGTCGATAATTTCCATGACGTCTTCAAAAGTCAGCGGCTCGAAGTACAGGCGATCCGAGGTGTCGTAATCCGTCGAAACCGTTTCCGGATTGCAATTGACCATGATGGTTTCATAGCCGGCATCGCGCAACGCAAACGCGGCATGGACACAGCAGTAATCGAATTCAATGCCTTGACCAATGCGATTCGGACCACCGCCCAGAATCATGATTTTCTTTTTATCGGTCGGATTGGCTTCGCACTCTTCTTCGTAGGTTGAATACAGATAAGCAGTGGATGTAGCGAACTCAGCGGCACAGGTATCCACGCGCTTGTACACCGGACGCACGCCCAGACGCAGACGGCGACGACGCACCGAGGCTTCGTCGGTGCCGATCAATTTGGCGAGTCGGCTATCAGCAAAACCTTTGCGCTTGAGCTGACGCAGACGATCCACCGCGAGCGATTCCAGCCCTTCCTCAGCAACACGAGCTTCTTCCTTGATGAGATCCTCCAGTTGAATGAGGAACCAGGGATCGATGTTGGTCAGCTTATTTACCTCCGCCATGGACCAACCGGCACGAAAGGCATCGCCTACATAACGAATGCGCTGACCTCCCGGCATGCGCAGCTCTTCGCGCAGTACATTGGCGTCGCTGTCCGACAGCGGCAACTTGAGCAAGGGACTCAGACCATCAATACCCACTTCCAGTCCACGCAGCGCTTTTTGTAGTGACTCCTGGAAGGTGCGGCCCATGGCCATCACTTCGCCCACCGACTTCATCTGCGTGGTCAGACGGGTATTGGCGCCGGGGAATTTTTCGAAGGTGAAACGTGGAATCTTGGTCACCACGTAATCAATCGTCGGCTCGAACGAAGCCGGCGTGGTGCCACCGGTGATATCGTTCTTCAGTTCATCCAGTGTGTAACCCACGGCCAGCTTGGCAGCGACCTTGGCAATCGGAAAACCGGTGGCTTTCGACGCCAACGCGGAAGATCGCGACACACGCGGATTCATTTCGATGATGAGCACACGGCCATCATGTGGACTGATGGCGAACTGCACATTGGAGCCGCCGCATTCCACACCGATCTTGCGCAATACCGCAATCGAGGCATCGCGCAGACGTTGGTACTCACGATCGGTCAGCGTTTGCGCCGGCGCAACGGTAATCGAGTCGCCCGTGTGCACCCCCATCGGGTCGAAGTTTTCGATGGAACAGACGATGATGCAGTTGTCCGCCTTATCGCGCACCACTTCCATCTCGAACTCTTTCCAGCCGATGACCGACTCTTCCAGCAACACTTCGCTGGTGGGCGAAGCATCCAGACCACGTTCAACAATTTCGACAAACTCTTCGCGGTTGTAGGCAATGCCGCCACCCGAACCACCCATGGTGAACGACGGACGAATCACCGTGGGATAGCCAATCTCAGCCTGTACTGCCAGCGCTTCTTCCATGGTGTGCGCAATGCGCGAACGCGGTGACTCCAGACCAATTTCGCGCATGGCATTGCGGAACTTCTCGCGGTCTTCGGCCATGTCGATGGCTTCGCGCGAGGCAGCGATCAGTTCCACGCCATATTTTTCCAGTACGCCTTCGCGCACCAGATCCAGCGCGCAATTCAGTGCCGTCTGGCCACCCATCGTCGGCAACAACGCATCGGGCTTCTCTTTCGCAATAATCCGTTCCACGGTACGCCAATGCACCGGCTCGATGTACACGGCATCGGCCATTTCCGGATCGGTCATGATGGTGGCCGGATTCGAATTCACCAGAATGACGCGGTAACCCTCTTCCCTGAGCGCCTTGCAGGCTTGCGCGCCCGAATAATCGAACTCACAGGCCTGACCGATCACGATGGGACCGGCGCCGATAATCAGAATGCTGTTGATGTCAGTACGTTTTGGCATCGCTTACTTCGGTTGGATAACTTCATTCGGCCGCAGCACGACGACGACGCACATTATTCGCGCCGCGCTGCTCAATCAGATTCATGAATCGGGCGAACAGGGATTGCAACTCATGGGGGCCCGGCGCTGCTTCCGGGTGGCCCTGGAAGCTGAAGGCGGGACGATCGGTGCGTTCGATACCCTGCAACGAGCCATCAAACAGCGAACGATGTGTGGCGCGCACATTGGAAGGAAGGCTCGCTTCATCCACCGCAAAACCGTGGTTCTGACTGGAAATGGCCACCTGCTTGCTGTCCAGATCCAGCACCGGGTGGTTGGCGCCGTGATGACCAAATTTCATTTTCACGGTCCTGGCGCCACTGGCCAGACCCAGCAGCTGATGTCCGAGGCAGATGCCGAACACCGGAATGTCGGTTTCAAGAAATCGCTGGATCGCCTCGATGGCGTAGGTGCAAGGCTCCGGATCGCCCGGGCCATTGGACAGGAAAATGCCGTCCGGATTCATGGCCAGCACTTCGTCGGCCGGAGTCTGCGCCGGCACCACCGTCATCCGGCAGCCCGAATCGGCCAGCAGTCGCAGGATGTTGCGTTTGACACCAAAGTCGTAGGCCACCACATGTTTACGCTGGCCGGGACGGACTTCGGGACCGGTCTCGCTGCCCCAATGGGTGCCGTCATTCCATTGATATGGTTGTTTACAGGTCACCACCTTGGCCAGATCCATACCCTTCAGACCGGGGAACTTCTTCGCCGCCGTCACCGCAACTTTTGCGTCGATCGTATCGCCGGTCATGATGCAGCCGGATTGCGCGCCTTTTACACGAAGAATTCGCGTCAACTTGCGGGTATCGATGTCGGCAATGGCAACAATCTTGCCGCGTTGCAGGAAGCTTTCCAGCGACTCGGTGGCGCGCCAGCTGGAATGCAGCAACGGCAAATCGCGAATGATCAGGCCGGCGGCATAAATTGCACTCGACTCCATGTCTTCGGCATTGACGCCGGTGTTGCCGATATGCGGATAGGTCAACGTCACGATCTGGCGTGAGTAGGAAGGGTCGGTGAGAACCTCCTGATAGCCGGTCATGGCGGTGTTGAACACCACCTCACCGGTTGTATTGCCCTTGGCGCCAATCGAACGGCCGTGAAAAACCGTGCCGTCCTCAAGCGCAAGAACCGCAGATGCAGAGCTCATTACAGCGCAGCCCCTTCATTTGAAAAGCTGAAAGATACGGGTTTGTTGGCCCAAACCCCGGGGGCGACAGGCGCGGACATACAGAAATCGAGGTGGCAAAAGCCGACCCCGTTTCAAAATAAAATCACCCGCGTGCTAAGCGGCGCAGTCTACGCGAGCAGGAAGGTTCGGTCTATCGGAAAACTTGCCAAAACTGTCCCGCTGTGTTGACAAGCGGGCGGAGTACACGCAACTCATGCGAGTCGGCCAGAAGCTGTCGCAACTGGCCCGGTGAATCAGAACCCCAGCACATCGCGCATCGAATAGCGTCCCGCTGGTTTACCCACCGCCCAGCGCGCCGCATGCAAGGCGCCCGAGGCAAAGGCCATACGGTCATGCGCACGATGCGTCAGTTCAATGCGCTCGCCCGGACCGGCAAAAGTCAGCGTGTGATCGCCGACGATGTCGCCCGCGCGCAGCACGGAGAAACCAATCTTGCCGCGCTCGCGCGCGCCGGTCTCGCCATGACGTGCCCACACCGCATCTTTTGCCAGCGTGGTGCCGCGCCCCTTGGCCACCGCCTCGCCAATACTCAGCGCCGTACCCGAAGGTGCATCTTTCTTCAGGCGATGATGGGCCTCGAACACTTCCGCATCGTAGTCAGCAGTCAGCGCCTGACCGGTCAGCTCCGCCAGCTTGAACAGCAGGTTCACACCCAGCGAGAAGTTGGAGGCCATGACAATCGGAATCAGCTTTGCCGCCGCCTCAATCGCGGCCAGCTGTTCGGCATTGTGCCCCGTGGTACCCAGCACTAGCGGCACCCCGGCTGCCGCGCACGCCGCCACAATCGCGGGCGTACCCTGTGGCAAAGCAAATGCGATCGCCGCCTGCGCGCCCCGAATGGCGGTCGCTGGATCAGCACTGATCAAAACGCCCGCCGCCGAACCCGCCAACGCGCCCGCATCCTGATTCACCCAACGACTGTCCGGCGAATCCAGTCCGCCGCTCAATTTCAGATCAGTGGAGCTGTCGATGCCGGTAAGCAGCGTGCGGCCCATACGGCCGCTGATTCCGAGAATGGCGATGGGAGTGGTTTGAGTCATCTGAAAAGCCCCTGTAAGTCAGGCTTTAGCCTGACAACGACCGACTCAGGCTAAAGCCTGACCCTCACAACAAGCAAGTACAGCTATAGTCACTGCGCCGGTTACTACGCTTTGAAAAACTGCTTCACTCCATCCAGCCATGAGGATTCGCGTGGACTGTGCTTGCTACCGTCCTGAGACATGGATTTTTCAAACTTGCGCAGCAACTCTTTCTGCTCTTCGTTGAGCTTCACCGGCGTTTCCACCATAACACGGCAGAACAGATCGCCCGTCGAGCCACCACGCACCGGTTTGACGCCTTTTTCCTTGAGCCGGAACACGCGGCCAGACTGTGTTTCGGCAGGCACTTTCAGCACTACATTGCCATGCAGCGTCGGCACTTCGATGCTGCCACCCAGCGTGGCAGTGGCAAAACTCACCGGCACTTCGCAGGACAGGTTCGCGCCTTCACGCTCGAACAATGCATGTACTTTCACATGCACTTCCACGTACAGATCGCCCGCCGGTCCGCCATTGGCGCCCGCTTCACCTTCACCTGACAGGCGAATACGGTCACCGGTATCCACACCTGCCGGCACTTTCACCGACAGTGTCTTCTTGCGACGCACGCGGCCCTGACCCAGACAGGTATCACAGGGTTGAGTGATGACCTGACCGCGGCCCTTGCAGCGCGGGCAGGCCTGCTGAACTGCGAAGAATCCCTGCTGCATACGCACCTGGCCGGTGCCATGACAGGTATCGCAGGTACTGACCTTGGAGCCGGGCGAGGCACCCGATCCTTTGCAACTTTCGCATTCACCCAGGGTGGTGAAATCAATGTTCAGCGTGTCGCCGAACACCGCCTGCTCCAGTGTCAACTCCAGTTCATAGCGCAGATCCGCGCCGCGATATACCTGACGGCCGCCGCCGCGACGATTGCCGCTGAAGATATCGCCAAACACTTCACCGAAGATGTCACCAAAAGCATCACCACCGGGACTGAAGCCGCCGCCACCGCCCCGCTGTGGATCAACACCGGCGTGACCATATTGATCATAGGCCGCGCGCTTCTGGGCATCAGTCAGTACTTCATAGGCTTCCTTGGCCTCCTTGAATTTGTCTTCGGATTCCTTGCTGTCCGGATTGCGATCCGGATGGTGCTTCTGCGCCATGCGGCGATAAGCCTTCTTGATATCGGCTTCGCTGGCGGTTTTCTCTACACCCAGAATCTCGTAAAAGTCGCGCTTGGACATGGCTGCCTAAATTTTAATAAAAAGATCCAACGCTGGATCGTCAATCATCAAACATGCACAAGCCGCCACGGCTTGTCAGCAGTGGCGGCTCATTAACTTTCACCCGCATCCGGCCCTGCGGGCCACTTTCTCCCACGACCGGGAGAAGGTTGATGCAGGTTTACTTCTTGTCCTTCACTTCCTCGAACTCGGCATCGAGCACATCGTCCTTGCCAGCCCCGGCATTTGAGCCGGCATTGGCCTGCTCACCACCAGCTGCTGCGCCTTCCGCTGCTGACTGTGCATAAGCCTGCTGCGCCAGGTTTGCTGAAGCCTCGGCCAATGCCTGCGCCTTCTTGTCGATGATGTCCTTGTCATCGCTGCTCAGCGAAGACTTCAGATCCGATACCGCCGCTTCGATCCTGGCGCGATCTTCTGCCGACACCTTGTCGCCCAGCTCTTTCAGTGACTTCTCGGTGGCATGCAGCAACTGATCGGCCTTGTTGCGCGCTTCCACCACTTCCTTGAACTTGCGATCTTCCTCAGCGTGCGCCTCGGCATCTTTCACCATGCGCTTGATCTCGTCTTCCGACAGACCCGAGGACGCCTTGATGGTGATCTTCTGTTCCTTGCCCGAAGCCTTGTCCTTCGCCGATACATGCAGAATGCCGTTGGCATCGATGTCGAAGGTCACTTCTACCTGGGGCATGCCGCGCGGTGCAGGTGGAATGCCTTCGAGGTTGAACTGGCCCAGCGACTTGTTATCACCGGCGCGCTGACGCTCACCCTGCAGCACGTGAATGGTCACGGCGTTCTGGTTATCGTCGGCCGTCGAGAACACCTGCGCAGCCTTGGTCGGGATGGTGGTGTTCTTCTCGATCAGCTTGGTCATGATGCTGCCCAGCGTTTCGATACCCAGTGACAGCGGGGTTACGTCCAGCAGCAACACATCTTTCACTTCACCGGACAATACGCCACCCTGAATCGCAGCACCCACGGCCACGGCTTCATCGGGATTCACGTCCTTGCGTGGTTCCTTGCCAAAGAAGTCCTTTACGGCCTTCTGCACCATGGGCATACGCGTCTGACCACCGACCAGGATCACTTCGGCAACGTCGTTGATCGACAGACCGGCATCTTTCAGCGCCACACGACAAGGCTCGATGGTTTTGGTCACCAGCTCTTCCACCAGCGACTCCAGCTTGGCGCGGGTCAGCTTGATGTTGAGATGTTTGGGACCAGAGGCATCGGCCGTGATGTACGGCAGATTGATTTCGGTCTGCTGGCTGGAGGACAGCTCGATCTTGGCTTTTTCAGCGGCTTCTTTCAGTCGCTGCACGGCCAGCGGATCTTTGCGCACATCGACGCCAGTTTCCTTTTTGAACTCATCGGCAAGATAACCAATGATGCGGATGTCGAAGTCTTCGCCACCCAGGAAGGTATCGCCGTTGGTGGCCAGCACTTCGAACTGACGTTCGCCATCCACGTCCGCGACTTCAATGATGGACACGTCGAAAGTACCGCCACCGAGGTCGTACACCGCGATCTTGCGATCGCCACCCTGCTTGTCCATGCCGTAAGCCAGCGCAGCAGCAGTGGGTTCGTTGATGATGCGCTTGACGTTCAGTCCCGCGATGCGGCCGGCATCCTTGGTGGCTTGGCGCTGCGAGTCATTGAAGTAAGCCGGCACCGTAATCACGGCATCAGTGACGGTCTCGCCCAGGAAATCCTCGGCGGTCTTTTTCATCTTCATCAGCACGCGCGCGGAAATTTCCGGTGGCGACAGTTTCTTGTTCTGCGCTTCCACCCAGGCATCGCCATTGTCGGCGGCCAGAATTTTGTAGGACACCATGTTGATGTCTTTCTGCACCACATCGTCCTTGAACTTGCGACCGATCAGGCGCTTTACCGCGAACAGGGTGTTCTGCGGATTGGTAACCGCCTGACGCTTGGCCGACTGACCGACCAATACTTCGTCATCCTTGGTGAAGGCCACGATCGACGGCGTAGTGCGATCGCCCTCGCTGTTTTCGATCACACGCGGCTTGCCGCCTTCCATGATCGCCACACAGGAGTTGGTGGTGCCCAAGTCAATGCCGATTGTCTTTGCCATGTTGAAAACTCCGCAGAAAACTTTGAACGAAAGATGTTTCCCAATTTGTAGGTTGGGCCGTTGACGCTGTTTATGTGGTCGGGTCAGGGGGTTTCAAGTAGGGGCGGGCCACATCAGATCAAACCAGTAACCCGCCCACACCCGTTTAATCGGGTGCCTTCGCAACGATCACCCGCGCCGGACGCACCAGTCGGCCATTGAGCAAATAACCCTTCTGAATCACGTTGATTACCGTGTTGGGGGCCTGATCGGCCGGCACCATGGCCATGGCTTCGTGGAATTCCGGATTGAAGGGCTGGCCTTCGGGAATCACTTCGACTATCCCGGCCTTTTCAAACGCCTTGGCCAGCAACTTCAGGGTGGCATCGCTGCCTGAACGCAGATCCTCGACACTGGCATTCGGCAACGCCAGACCCAATTCCAGTGAGTCTTTTACGCCGATCAGTTCGCCGGCAAACTTTTCCAGCGCGTATTTGTGGGCGTTTTCCACATCGCGAGTCGCACGACGGCGAACATTTTCCAGCTCCGCCATGGCCCGCAGCGCCTGATCGCGACCTTCGGCGGCTTTGGCTTCGGCAGCGGCCAGCGCCGCCTGCAGCTGCTCCAGTTCGGAAGGTTGCTCAGTCGCGGCTTGTTGCGACTCGACGTCTGCCTGCACGTTGTTTTCGGGGGTGCTCATTTAACTCAATACTCCAGACAAAACCGCCGCCCGGGCCCGATTCAGGGACGTGAATCGCGGCCAACAAGGGCGGTCAAACTTAAGGATGGCGGCAGTATGGGGATGGATTACCGGGAATCAAGGCCATTTTGGCCCATGTTATTGAATGGCCTGACTTGTCGGGTCTGCTGCAACAGGGTGGATGTGCGGAAAACCGCCTTGCTATTTGGCCATATGGCGACTACTGTCAAGCCATATGGCCATTTTACTGGCGAGATATCACCATGAACATGCACGCGCTGCTGGGCACCGAGATACCTGAAAACCAGCCAATGGCTTTGCTGGATCTGATTCAGACCGGACTGCCCACCAAAAGCCTGACCGCTTTCAAAACGGCCACCGGCTTGACGGATACCGACCTGGCCGCTGTGCTGAATCTCAGCAGTCGCACTTTTACGCGCCTGCGCAGCAATCTTCGTAACAAGCAGGTGCAGCGCCTGCCTGCGGATCTCACTGATCGGCTGGTGTCGATTGCGGCTATTTACCAGCAGGCGGATGAAGTGTTCGGTGAACACGCCACAGCCCTGGCGTGGCTGAATGAACCACAGTTCGCCCTGGCGCAACGTCGCCCGCGCGATTTGCTGTCCTCAGACTTTGGCCGCCGCCAGACCCGTGCGCTGCTGCGCCGGATTGAACACGGGCAACTCGCGTAACGTGCATCAGCAGTCATGCTGATCTATCGGCTATGCAAGGAACGCTATTCCGCCACCGTACTCAGCGGCTCAGGTGGTTTGCTGGCTGATGGCCGCTGGCACACACAAGGCCGAGCCATTGTTTACTGTGCAACGTCCGAATCACTGGCGGTGCTGGAATTGCGCGTGCATGTCGGCAATTACCTGCCTCGTGATGTGTTTGTAATGCACGAAATCGAGATCAAGGATGCGCTCATCCAGTCGCTATCGGCTACGCAACTTCCTGACGGCTGGAACGCGGTGCCGCATTCATCGATTTCGCAAGCCATTGGCGATGACTGGCTGATGCAGAATTCATCGACAGCCCTGCGCGTTCCGTCCATTCACTCCAGTACGGAATTTAATGTGCTACTGAACCCGCAACACCCGCAGATTCACAACGCCAGCGTGCTGCGCCAATGGCAGTACCGATTTGATGCAAGGATGTTTGTAGTTGCGCCAGTGCGTTCGCCACCGACTCGAAGTAAGCCCAAGGTATGATTGCGAAACAATGAGCACGGGGAATGGCGCAAGTCGCCAAAGGTGATCAAGCCTTGCTGTTCAGCGCCGCGCCCAGCATTTTCGCTGTCAGATCCACAATCGGGATCACGCGTTCGTAGGCCATGCGGGTGGGGCCGATGACGCCGAGTACACCGACCACTTCCTTGTCGATGGTGTAGGGCGCGGTGACCACGCTGACATCATCGAAAATGGCATGGCCGGATTCCTGGCCGATGAAGATCTGCACGCCATCAGCACGCAGGCTCTGGTCCAGCAGGTGCAACACATCGCGCTGCTGGTTGAAGGCTTCGAACAGCTTGCGCAGCTTTTCAACATTGGACAATTCGGCAAAGCCCATCAGGTTGGTTTCGCCGGCAATCACATACTGCATGGCGGACGTGGTTTCTGCAGGCGCAACGGCTTGCTGCGCCAGCATGATGGCATCCAGCATGCCTTGATTGAGGTGCTCGTGGGTTTGCTTTAGCTGCATCACCAATTGCTCGCGCACTGCGTTCAAGTCACGACCGGCGAATTGATGATTGAGATAGTTGGCCGCGCGACGCAGCTCTTCAGCGCCGAAATTGCGTTCCAGGTGCAGAATGCGGTTCTGCACTTCACGACCATTGGTGACCAGCACCACCAGCACACGGTTGTCCGACAGCGGCAGAAATTCAATCTGGCTGAGTTCGGTGTGGCCCTGGCGCGGCAGCGTCACCACGCCCGCCAGATGGGTGATTGAGGACAGCATCCGTGACGCGGCCGACACCAGCGCCCGGGGATCATCGGCATGGGGCGCCAGACCGCGATGGATGATCTGTGCTGCCTCCAGTTCCAGAGGCCGCACTTTCAGCAGCATGTCCACAAAGAAACGATAACCCTTGTCGGTGGGGATACGCCCGGCGGAAGTGTGTGGCGAGGCCACATAGCCGTGATCTTCCAGATCCGCCATGACATTGCGGATGGTGGCCGAACTCAGACTCATGCCGGACTCACGGGACAGCGTGCGTGAACCCACCGGCTGGCCGTCACGGATGAATTGCTCAACCAGAATGCGCAGCAGTTGCTGGGCACGCTCGTTCAGATTGTCATCAACTGGCTCAAGACTCATTGCGGTGGCACTGGCTGCTCGGGAAGGTCGGGAACGGCGCTTCGGCACGGGATACAACGCACGCTATTGAGCAGCCCGGCAGGTGTCAAGCCGGGCGCGCATGCGTGATGAATACCGGCTACAGTATCGACCTGATCGCAAGCAAGCCAACAACGAATTTCATATGCCTGCCGCCAAACGCAAATCTGTCAGACCGGTCGCTACCACGCCGACCGCCAGCGCCTTCAAGACCCTGGCGCTGATCGGCCCCGCCAGCGATGAAAAAGTGGTCGAAACACTGACCACTCTGGCGCAGCACCTGCTCAAGCGCGGCCTGACCGTGCTGGTGGATGAACAGTTCACGGCCCCGTTACCCAAAAAAGCACAGCGCGCCAGCGAACTGGACATCGCCTCACGCAGTGATCTGGTGGTCGCCGTCGGCGGCGATGGCACCATGCTGCGCGCCGCCCGCTTGCTGGCCGGTACCGATGTGCCAGTGGTGGGCATCAATCGCGGTCGTCTCGGTTTTCTGGCCGACATCAGTCCCAAACATCTGTTCAAACGCATAGATGATCTGCTGGCGGGCCAGTTTGAACGCGGTTCACGCTCGCTGCTGCAAGTAACACTGATTCCCGCCCCCGGAAAAAACAAGGGCAAGCAACAGCAACGCCTGGCCGTGAACGACTGCGTGCTGCAAAAGTGGGAAACCGGCCGCATGCTGGATTACGAAACCTGGATTGACGGCCAGTACGTCAACACACATGGTGGTGATGGCGTGATTGTCGCTTCCGCCACTGGCTCGACAGCCTACGCCCTGTCCTGTGGCGGCCCCATCATTCATCCCGGACTGGATGCGATGGTGATTGCGCCAATCTGTCCGCACACGCTTTCGGATCGCCCCATCGTGATTTCCGGCAGCAGCACGGTGGAAATCCGCCGCGTGCAGGATCGCGCCACCAAGGCGGAGGTCACTTGTGATGGCGACATCCTCGGTGACCTGAATCTGGGCGATCGTTTGCAGGTGGGCCCAGCCCATGTGCGCGTCAACCTGCTGCATCCGGTTGGTCACGACTATTACCGCATCCTGCGCTCCAAACTTCACTGGGGCCGCAGCGCGCTGAATCAGCGCATGCGCGATGACGAGGAATAGCGTGTGCTGAACACGATCCAGATCAGGGATTTCGCCATCATCGACCGCGTCGAGCTGGAGCTGGGCGCCGGCATGACGGCACTCACCGGCGAAACCGGCGCGGGCAAATCCATCATGGTCGATGCCCTGCTGTTTGTAGTCGGCGGCCGCGCTGGCACTGAAATCATCCGTCATGGCTACGACAAAGCCGAAGTCACCGCCAGTTTTTCCGTTGCTGATAACCCGCTGACCGACGCCTGGTTCAAGGAACAGGATCTTGAACATGGCGGCGAATGTGTACTGCGTCGCCTGATGGGCAGCGACGGTCGTTCGCGCGCCTGGGTGAATGGCCAGAGCATGCCGGTGCAGGCACTGCGGCAACTGGGCGAAACCCTGGTCGATGTACATGGCCAGATGGAATATCAATCGCTGATGAAGCGCAGCGCGCAGCGGGAGCTGCTGGATCAGCATGGCCAGCACGGTGAATTGCTCGCCAAGGTGAGCGACAGCTGGAAAGGATTGAAAAGCCTGCGGCTGCAACGCGCCGAGACCGAGCGCAGCGCGCAGGATCGCAATGAACGACTGAACCTGCTGCGTTATCACCTCAGCGAGCTGGAAGCGCTGGCACCGCAGCTCAATGAAGCTGAAGAGCTGAATGCGGAACGGCAACGTCATACCCACAGTGGCAAGCTGGCGCAGGGCGTGCGTGAAGTCGCCGAGCTGCTACGTGACGCAGACGACAGCAATGCCGAACAGGCGTTGTCACGCGCCCTGAATGTGGCGCGACAACTGCAGCAGATCGACCCGCAACTCGACAGCACACTCAAGCTGCTGGATGAAGCACTGATTGCCTGTCGCGAAGCCGCCGATGCCATCCAGCATTATGAATCCGCGCTCGACGCCGACCCCACCCGGCAGGAATGGGTGGAAAATCGTCTGGCGGCGCTGGAAGCCGCAGCACGCAAGCATCGCGTTGAAGTCAAAGCACTGCTGCAGGTGCAAACCGAATGTCGTGAGGAAGTACAACGACTGGAAACGCTGGAATTCACGCTGGAGCGGCTCGACACGCAGATAACCACTGCGACGAATCGCTTTGCTGCCGACTGCCTGGCGCTGAGCACCGCACGCAGCAAGACCGCCAGCACACTGACTGAGCGCGTCAGCAATCTCATGCAGGGCCTCGGCATGCCCGGTGGGCGGTTCGAGGCCCAGGTGCGCAAACTTGATGAAGCAGACGCCAGTGCCAATTCCAATGAATGGGGCGCCGATGAAGTCGAGTTCATGGTCAGCGCCAATCCGGGTCAACCGCTAAAACCGCTGGCCAAAGTGGCCTCGGGTGGCGAACTGTCACGCATCAGCCTGTCGATTCAGGTGGCGGCGGTCGAATCTCTTGCCTTCTCATGGGCCGTGCCTACCTTGGTGTTCGATGAAGTGGATGCCGGCGTGGGCGGCGGCGTTGCAGAAATGGTGGGGCGTCAGTTACGTGCGCTGGCTGAACGCGGTCAGGCTGGAGCCGGACAGCGTGCGCAAGTGTTATGCGTCACGCATCTGCCACAGGTCGCCAGTCAGGCTCATGCCCAGGCGCGCGTTGCCAAACTCACCGATGGCAAACACACCCGTACCAGCCTGGAAATCCTGAGTGAAACAGCACGCATCGAAGAAATCGCCCGCATGCTGGGTGGTGCGCAGGTCAGCGATATGGCGCGCTCGCATGCAGCGGAGATGCTGAATGTGACGGCAAAGTCCGGGAAGAAACCGGTGCAGGGTGCCAAAAGCAAAGGCGCGCGATCCTGATGGTAGGGGCGGTTCGTGAACCGCCCTCTTAACAATCCCCACACAAGGGCGGTTCACGAACCGCCCCTACAAAAATAAATCAGCGCCGTCGCGTGCCCTTCTCCGGACAATCCACTTTCTGGCAGCGGCCGTACAGAATCATGGAATGGTCGGCCAGTTCGTAACCCTTCCGTTTGGCAATATCGTGCTGGCTTTTTTCGATACCGGCATCAATGAACTCTTCCACCATGCCGCAGTCCATGCACACGATGTGATCGTGATGCTCGCCTTCGTTCAGCTCGAACACAGCCGTCGCGCCTTCAAAGTGATGGCGCGCCACCAGACCGGCAGCTTCAAACTGGGTCAGCACGCGATACACCGTGGCCAGACCGATGTCTTCATGGGTATCCAGCAGATGGCGATAGATATCTTCCGCACTCATGTGACGCGGCTGGGCGGTACCCAGAATGTCGAGGATTTTCATGCGTGGCAGGGTGATTTTCAGCCCGGCTTTGCGTAGGTCATTGGTTTGCACGCGCGACTCCCGATAGATGAACGGCCTGAGCCTGTTGGCGTTGCTCAAAACAATGAGTATGCCGGTTCGTACAGAACTCAGGTTTTCGGTATGATCCGGCGGCATTATCACGTAATGCCGCCTCCACCCACAATCTTGGCAATGATGTACACATTCATGCGTTTCCTGTCCTCACCCCTGCGCCTGCGCGGCCTCCTGTCCGGCGGCGTACTGATCGTCCTGCTGCTGGGCGCCAGCGCCTGCGTTTACCGCGCACCGGTCCAGCAAGGCAATTTTCTCGAAAGCAAGGATGTGGACCAGGTAACGGTCGGCATGACCCAGGTACAGGTGCGTTATGTGCTGGGCACGCCGATGGTGATTGACCCGTTCACCAAGGATCGCTGGGATTACGTGTATTACCTGAAAATAGGCCAGATGCGGACCCCGGACCAGCGTCACTTCGTGGTGTATTTCGAGAACGGCAACGTGGTGCGCATCGAGCGCCCGACCGTGCCCAAAGCCTGACCGGTTCTGGCTAGAGCCCCGAGCCTCTGGCCATACAGGGCTCTGGCGCGCTGCGTGAAGGCATCCACCAGCGAGCCGCAACTAGTTTCAAATGACTTGCCCATCAGCATGTCGAGCAAGGCGTTCTTGAACTCGAATTGAATCTGCAACTCCACCCGCGTGCCACGCGGCTTGCCGTCCGCATCGCAAATCGCGGAGAAACACCAGCTACCGGTCAGCTGCCTGAACGGCCCCTCGACCAGATACATGTCCATTTGCGTGGGAGACTTGAGCACATTCCGCGTCGTGAAGTGCTCCTTCACACCCATGCGCTCCATATCCAGACGACCAACCAGCTGATCCCCTTCGCGTGACAACAGTGTTGCCGCCGATACCCAGGGCAGGAACTCGGGATAACGCTCGAAATCTTCCACCAGGGCAAACATCTGCGCCGGTGTGTAACTGACCAGGGCACTTCGCTTGACAACACGCATGCAGGATAAATCCGGATAACAGGCAGCTATCTTAGCGGGAGTTGCAGCCCGTCTGTACAATGCCCGCCCCCGTATATCGATTGAATTGAGCCCGTGCCTCGCCGCGAATGAGCAACAAGAAACCCAAACAGCCCAGTGCCTCGATTGCACAGAATCGCAAGGCGCGCCATGACTTCTTCATTGAAGACACCTTCGAGGCAGGCATTGCCTTGCAGGGCTGGGAAGTCAAAAGTCTGCGCGCCGGTCGTGCGCAGCTGAAAGAAGCCTATGTGTTCGTCAAGAATGGCGAGGCCTTCCTGTTTGGCGCACACATCTCCGCGTTACCCACCGCTTCCACCCATTTTGTACCGGAACCGGTGCGCACCCGGAAACTGTTACTGAATCGTGCCGAGCTGGATGAACTGGGTATCGCCGTGGATCGCAAGGGTTACACCATTACACCGCTGGAGCTGTACTGGAAAAACGGCCGCGCCAAGCTGCGAATTGGCCTGGCCAAGGGCAAGCAGGATCATGATAAACGCGCCACCGAAAAAGACCGTGACTGGCAACGTGACAAAGCGCGGTTGATGCGGCGATGACGTAGGGGTCGTTTTGAAGACCCTCTTTTGATTTTTCCTCTTCAGGATTTTTCGGAGGGCGGTACGCGACCCGCCCCTACAATTGCTCCTCGATGAAATAACGCGGCCGACGTTTGGTTTCAAAATAAATCTTGGCCACGTATTCACCCAGCACACCAATGCTGAGCAACTGGATACCACCCAGCAGATAAATCGGGATCACCGATGACGCCCAGCCGGGCAGCGCCTGTTCGGTAAACAGCTTCACCCACAGCACCCAGCCGATCATGCCCAGACTGGCCAGTGATACCAGCATGCCCAGCACGGAAATCATGCGCAGCGGAAATGCCGTGAAGGAAGTGATGCCATCGAAGGCCAGCATCAGCATTTTCTTCAGCGGATACTTGGACTCACCTGCAAAACGCTCGCCGCGTTCGTAGTACACCGACGTCGACTTGAAACCGATCAGCGGCACGATGCCGCGCAGGAACAGGTTCGCCTCGCCATACTCCTTGAGCGCCTCCACCGCACGACGACTCAGCAGGCGGTAATCAGCGTGATTGAACACCACCTTCACGCCCATCAGTTTCAGCAACTTGTAGTAAGTCTCGGCGCTGGAGCGCTTGAACAGGGTATCGACGCGACGCAGTTTACGCACGCCATACACCACTTCATTGCCCTGCGCATACGCATCCAGCATGGCTTCAATGGCGCACACATCGTCCTGCAAATCCGCATCAATGCTGACCACCACCTGCCCTTGTGCAGAAAACAGGCCGGCCATCAACGCGATCTGGTGGCCACGATTGGCGGACAGCTTCAGGCCGCGTACCTGGGGATGCTCGTCATGTAGTTGCCGGATCATGGCCCAGGTTTGATCTGAACTGCCGTCGTCCACATACAGCACGTGACTGCTGGCAGCCGCCTTGTGATTGGCTATCAGACTGTCCAGCAACGCCCGCAGGCGGCGCGTGGTTTCGGGCAGCACCGCTTCTTCGTTGTAGCAGGGCACAACAATGGCCACCTGCGGCGGCGAAGCGGTGGGTTCCATTGATGTTCAGCGGTCATGCGAGATTCTCCGGAATTGGCCATTATCATTATGTGGGGGCTTTCTGCACGGTGAAAACATAGCGTCGTAACAATACACAGGTGATCAAGACATGGAAAATCACACACAAAGTCTGGGCTACATAGCTATTGATGTGCAACCATATCCAGCATGCTGAACGCTACCAATTCACCCGCTTTTCATCCCGTCGCTACAAACCGCCGCTGGCCATTGACCGCTCTGTGTTACCTGGTGGTGGCCGGCATCGCCTGGTGCTGCTTCATGGTCAATCGTGGCGAGCCTGCCAATCTGTTCTGGGATGAAAACTACCACGTAACCTCGGCCGAGCGTTATATCGAAGGCATCGCGCACCTCGAACCTCATCCGCCGCTGGGGCTGATGCTGATTGCCGCCGGTGAAAAATTATCCGGCGTCAACACCCATATCGACAAACATGTACTGACCACCACCAAGCAGATCGGCGGCAGCGACATGCCCGCCGGGTTCAACTATGCCGGCATGCGACTCATGCCCGGTCTGTTTGCCGTGTTCGGCGCTTTGGCATTCTTCGGCCTGCTGCATGAGCTGTTTGCCAATCGCCTGCATGCACTGTTGCTCAGCGGTCTGTATCTGTTCGAGAACGCGTTTGCAGTGCACTTCCGCGCCGTGCATCTGGACAGCTTCCAGATGTTTTTCTCGCTGGCATTTCTCTGGCAGTTCGTGCGCCTGTGGCGTCGCGATGCGCCCTTGCATCCGGCGCATTACGCCATGCTCGGGCTGCTGGTGGGGCTGGCCATGATGGTCAAAGTGAACGCACTCATTCTGCTGGTGCTGTTTCCGGTGCTGTACTTCAAGGATGCGCGCAGCCACCGGCAAGCGCCGCTGTGGGTGGCGGACTTCGCCGCCAAAAGCGGCGCCGCCATCGCCTCGGTGCTGCTGGTGTTTTTCGTGGTGTTCCATGTGCATGCCTGGCTCACGCCCAATCTGCCGGATGTCGGCAGCAGCGCCGGCAAACAGGATCTGGCCAACATGTCACCGGCGTACCTCCAGCATCTGACCCAGCATGAAACCTTGACGCCGGGCATGACGGTCACCATCGCCCGCGACTATTTCAAGTTCATGAACAAGGATCACAAGGGCGTACCCAAACTGGATGTCAACAAGCCGGGCGAGAATGGCTCCCACCCGCTGCACTGGCCATTCCATGATCGCAACATCAACTATCGGTGGGATTCCAAAGACGGCAAGACTGCCTATGTGCAGCTGATCGGCAATCAGCTCGCCTGGTACTCGGGCACCCTGGCGGTATTCGCCTCGCTGCTGCTGATCATCAACTACCGGATGTTCGGCATTCCGCTGCGCTGCACCCGGGCCACATATCAACTCATCGAAGTCTTCACCGGCCTGTATGCCGCTTACATGCTGTTGCATCTGTGGATCATCAGCCTGCGAGTCATGTATCTCTATCATTACTTTCTGGGACTGATCATCAGCTACATCCTGCTGGCCCTGATCAGTCAGTACCTGAGCGAGGTATACGCATGGTTTGCCAGACACCGCACTGCCATTCTGGCAAGCGTCATGGGTGCGTTCCTGGCGTCCTATCTGTTCTTCCTGCCGCTCTCCAACCACACGCCCATGACCAAGGAACAATGCGAGCGCCGCAATATCGGTATTTCGCACATTCTTGATTGTCGCTGAGGCGACTGCTCTTGTTGTTGGCCCTTGTTATTTACAAAGTCGCCCCTACACTAGCGCCGTGGCCCGAGCACTCGATTGGGGTGTCCGAGCCACACTGGGGGCGACCGGTTTCGACGTGGGTTACGAAGCTCCAGGTGCATGCCGAGGTGAAAGGTTCCTCGTTAAACCGCTTTCAAACTTATAGTTGCAAACGACGACAACTACGCTCTAGCGGCTTAATCCCGCTTAACCCTCGCCTGGTATGTGCTTGTGCATCCAGAATCGGGGGACGCGCTCACAAGATCGCCATTCAATGTGCTGAGGGTTGAATGGCTAAACGACTCCTGAGCTGGCTTCGCGTCTTCCCTGCCCGTTGGGTAGCGCGCGGCGAGATACAAAAACGATGGCTAAGCATGTAGGTCTTGTAGTGTAGGACTTGCGGACGCGGGTTCGATTCCCGCCGCCTCCACCAACAAAGGCCCGGAAGAAATTCCGGGCCTTTTTCCATACCGCTGCGCCATTCGAACTGCATCATGAAAAATGGGTGCAATTTGGCTATAGACTTGGGTGCAAGATATTCCCGAACACCGGCCTTGTTTGACAACCCGCTGACAACAGGTAACGCCATGGGTACGCAAGAACTTCTGGAATCTGCTCTGAAACTCGAACCCGCCGAACGTTTTGCGCTGGCGGATGAAATCCTGCACAGCTTGGACAAGCCCGATCCGGAAATCGACCGGTTGTGGCTGGAAGAAGCAGAGCGCCGGCTGGCCGCTTTCAGGCGGGGCGAGGTGAAGGGCATTCCGGCACAACAGGTAATTGGGAACACTTGATGCGCATTGAGTTTTCGCCGGAAGCGAAGGCTGAATTCGACGACGCCGAACGTTATTACGAACACCAGGCGACAGGACTGGGCAAGCGCTTGCGCGATGAAGTACGACATGCCCTGCAACGACTGCACAACTGGCCGCTGGCCGCGCGGTGGAGCGCGGCAACATCCGGCGACTGCTCATCAGTCGATTTCCCTACAAGCTGCTTTACTCGGTGGAAGCGGATTGCATTTACATCATCGCAGTGGCCACCAACACCGCGCGCCGAGTACTGGGTGGAGCGCAGGAATCCGTAACACAGAAACGCACAAGCTAAATGGGTGCAATTGGGCGCGAAGAAAATGGATGTCCGTTGGGGACCCGCAAGAATCCCTTCCGTCCCAACGCCGCAGCGAATAAAGTTGGCGAATGCCAAGGAATAACAACGAGCAACCTCAATGACACCCGAAGCCAAGGCCCGCCAGCTCATCGACCAGAAGCTCGAACAAGCCGGCTGGGTCATTCAGGACATGAAGCAGCTCAATCTGGGCGCAGGCGTCGGGCGTGGCCGTGCGCGAATACCCCACCGACACCGGCCCGGCCGATTACGTGCTGTTCGTCAATCGCAAAGCCGTCGGCGTGATCGAGGCCAAGCGCGACGAGCGCGGGCGAGAACATCACCGCCGTCGAGCCGCAAACCGAGCGCTACGCCACCGCCAAGCTCAAATGGCGCAAAGACAACACGCCGCTGCCCTTCCTGTTTGAAGCCACCGGCCAGATCATCCGCTTCACCGACGGCCGCGACCCCGCGCCGCGCTCGCGCGAAGTCTTCCACTTCTTCCAGCCCGAAACAGCTGGCCGAATGGCTCAGCGCAGCCCGACACCCTGCGCCGCCGCCTGGCCGAGCAGCATGCCCGCGCTGCCCGACACGCAACCTGCGCGACTGCCAGATCAGCGCCGTCACCGGGCTGGAAAAGTCGCTCGCGCGAACAATCGCCCGCGCGCGCTGATGCACATGGCCACCGGCGCGGGCAAGACCTTCACCGCCATCACCTCGGTCTATCGCCTGCTCAAGTTCGGCGGCGCCAAACGCATCCTGTTCCTGGTCGACACGCGCAACCTCGGCGAGCAGGCCCACAGGAATTCATGGCCTACACGCCGCCCGACGATGGCCGCAAGTTCACCGAGCTGTACAACGTGCAGCGGCTGGCCTCGCCGCAACATCGACCCGCAGCGCAGGTGTGCATCAGCACCATCCAGCGCATGTATTCCATCCTGTACGGCGAGCCGATCGATGAATCCGCCGAAGACGTCTCGCTCAACGAAGTGCAGCAAACCGCCAAGCCAGCAAAAGCTGGTGCGCTACAACCCGGCCGTGCCGGTGGAAGATCTTCGACTTCATCATCATCGACGAGTGCCACCGCTCCATCTACAACCTGTGGAAGCAGGTGCTCGACTACTTCGATGCCTTCCTGATCGGCCTCACCGCCACGCCCGACAACCGCACCTTCGGCTTCTTCAACGAAAACGTCGTCGCCGAATACACCCACGAAAAATCCGTGGCCGATGGCGTCAACGTCGGCTACGACGTCTACGAGATCGAAACCGAAATCACCCAGAAGGGCGCGCGAGCTCAAAGCCAAGGAATGGGTGGACCACCGCGACCGGCTAACCCGCAAGAAGCGCTGGGCCGAAACCGAAGAAGACACCGCCTACACCGGCAAGGAGCTGGACCGCTCCGTCGTCAACCCCAGCCAGATCCGCCAGGTGATCCAGGCCATGAAAACACGCCGTGGAAACGCAGATCTTTCCCAGCGCGCAAAGAAATACCCAAGACCCTGATCTTCGCCAAGACCGACAGCCACGCCGACGACATCATCCACATCGTGCGCGAGGTCTACGGCCAGGGCAACGCCTTCTGCAAGAAGGTCACCTACCGGGCCGAAGAAGACCCCGACAGCATCCTGGCCAGCTTCCGCAACGACTACAACCCGCGCATCGCCGTCACCGTGGACATGATCGCCACCGGCACCGACGTGAAGCCGCTGGAAGTGCTGCTGTTCATGCGCGACGTGCGCAGCAAGGGCTACTTCGAGCAGATGAAAGGCCGCGGCGTGCGCAGCCTCGACTGGCGACAGCTTGCAAGCGCGTCAGCAACAGTGCCGACGGCGCCAAGACCCGCTTTGTGCTGATCGACGCCGTGGGCGTGGAGAAATCGCTGCAAGACCGACAGCCGCCCGCTGGAGAAGAAGCCCGGCGTGCCGCTGAAAGACCTGCTGCAAGGCGTGGCCATCGGCAGCCGCGATGACGACACCGTGCTCAGCCTCGCCAACCGCCTGGTGCGCCTGGCCAAGCAACTCGACGACAAAGCGCAGGCCCGCATCGAAAAAGCGGCCGGCGGTATGCCGGTGGCGCGAACTGGGCAAGGCCTGATTGCCGCGCTGGACCCCGACGCCATCGTCGCAGCTGCGCATGGCCACCGCACAAAGCCAAAGGCATCACCCGCGACCGAAGACACGCTGACTGCGCCGAGAGAAATCGCAGCGCGCGCGCACAGCGCGTGCCGCCGCCTGCGCACCCTTCGATCAACCCGCACTGCGCGACGAGATCGAAACCGCCCGCCGCGAGCGCGAGCAGACTCATCGACCATATCAACCTGGACCAGGTCACCTTCGCCGGCTTACAGCGCACAGGCCGAAGCGCAGGCCAGAAGACGTATTCAGACCTTTGCCGACTACATCGCCGCAGCACAAGGACGAAATTGCCGCGCTTGAGCTTTTTCTACCAGCAGCCCTACCAGCGCCGCGCGCTCACCTTCGACATGATCGAAGAACTGCACGAACGCTTGACGCGCCCGCCGCTGATGCTCACCACCGAACGCCTGTGGAGCGCCTATGCCCGCGTGCAAGCAGACTCAGGTGAAAGGCGCGGACCGCAAACGCCAGCTCACCGATCTGGTGTCGCTGGTGCGCTTTGCCATTGGGGCTGGACAGCGAACTCAAGCCCTTCAGCGACGAGGTGGACAAGCGCTTTCAGGACTGGATCTTCCGCCACAACGCCCAGCGCGCCACTGCGTTTACGCCCGAGCAAACCGAATGGCTGCGTCTGATGAAAGACCACATCGCCAGCAGTTGCTGCATCAGCCGCGAGGATTTCGATTACGCCGAACTGGCGGACAAGGGCGGGTTGCAGAAGGCTTGGGGGTTGTTTGGCAAGGAGCTGGATACGGCTGATGGATGAGATGAATGAGGAGTTGGTGGCGTGAGTGAGAGCTGAGAAGCTGCAAGCTGAGCTTGGTCATGTATCACCGCTTAGCCGACCGCTTGACGGCGATTGGAATCCGGAAAAAGCTTCAAGTGCGATGAGCGATCCACTGAAAGATCGATGAAGTTCGCGTCGTTAAAGTTAGCGACCGTTACTTGGGATGAGTATCAAGAACAGGAAAGCAAGACCTGCATGGATGCAGAACGGCATCAATCCGGCTTGTTCGTGCAGACCAGGCGATTTTCTGTTTGTCACGCGCTAACACGATCGAACTTGTCGGTGATTTGCGTCATCGCTAGAGCGAGTGCATGTTGCGTGTGATGCTCAGCGACAAGATTCTTCGCTTCAGATTTGTGAACGAGCTAATGAAGTCGTGGGTTCTCGACTTATTGCGCAGCGCCCAAGGACGCCGACAAATTGAGGCATTAGCATCTCGAAATCAGGACTCTACGCGCAATATTGGACAAGAGCACATCGGGCAAATTCTTGTGCCAGCTGCCACCTCGCCGCCGAACAAACCCGCATCGTCGAAAAACTGGAAGAACTGCTATCCGATCTCGATGCCGGCGTGGCGGAACTCAAGGCCGCGCAGACAAAACTCGCGCAATACCGCCAGTCGCTGCTGAAGGCCGCCGTCGAAGGCGCGCTCACCGCCGAGTGGCGCGCGAAAAATCAGCCAACAGAAACCGGCGCGCAACTGCTGGAACGCATCCTCAAGGAACGCCGCGCCCGCTGGGAAGCCAAACAACTCGCCAAGTTCGAGGAACAAGGCAAAGCCCCACCCAAAGACTGGCAAGCCAAATACCCCGAGCCCGTGGAGCCCGACACCACTGATTTGCCGGCGTTGCCGGAGGGGTGGGTGTGGGCGACAGGCGAAATCTTTTTTAAACGTGGGGCAGCGGTGATTTCTTGCCTTCGTCAAAGCCAAATAAAATGGTGGCGTATCCGGTTTTTGGGGGTAATGGAATATCTGGAGCAATCATGACTCTGAAAACGCTGGTTCGATAGAACAATCGTTATTGGTCGCGTAGGTGCTGCATTGCGGAAATGTTTACCTGCACAGTATGGCGCTGCATGGATAACGGATAACGCAGATATACTGCAACGTCGAGGCTCGAACTTATCACATGGGAATTTGCTGAACTGGCACTGAGGAACGGCAACTTGGCCTTGGTGCAAAAGGTGGTGATCGGCCTCTCCATCAGCCAAAAATCACTGAACGACTCACTTATCCCAGTGCCACCTATTGCAGAGCAAATTGCAGGTGCTCAGATTGTTCAATGAGTCGCTGGATGACTCCCGCCGTCTTATCGAGACAATTGAAAAGGCACTCAAACAATCTGCTGCTCAGCGCAAGAATATCCTCAAAGCCGCGTTCTCCGGCCAGCTAGTGCCGCAAGACCCGAACGACGAACCCGCCAGTGTGCTGCTGGAACGCATTATCGCGGAGCGCACTTCTCATGCGGCGAATAGAAAAACAGCACCCAAGACAAAGAAAGTCAGCATGACGCGGGTGATTGGTGGTGAGGCGCTGTGTTGGTGGTCGTTTCGCTCCCCAGAAAGCGAAAAACCCCGGTGAACTCACCGAGGTTATAGACGCCGACCGGGAACCCCCAATCCACTTGCTGTGAAGTGTACGAGAGGGGCATGTTACGTGATGCAACAGGCGAACTCGCCGATGGTTATTGCAGTGAAAAATAAGAACCCTCGCGTGCATCCGAAGATGTAGAGGCGAGGACCGTGTTAGTCAGACCATTTGCTGGTGGATGTACAGGCCCTGAGTTCGAGTGTCCGGCCCGTTCGGGTTGTCGCTTTGTTGGCGACCTCTACCAACCTCACGCTTGCCTGTAGGCGGAATGTTACGCTGGCGTTGTGGCCAGATTTCCAGATACTCACAAAGGAAGTCTTCGCAAGTAGAATTGGCGCGTCTTCTATGGAGATCGGGAATGATCATCTACCTGGATGAGTCGGGTGACTTGGGCTTTGATTTCGCGCACAAGCGGCCGTCGGAAAAGTTTGTGGTAACATTACTGGCCTGTGATTCAGGTGAAGTTACTCGCGGGTTCAAAGTGGCGGTACGCCGCACGCTGAAAAACAAGTTGAATAGTCCGGGCCAGCGCAAGCGCATGGTGTCGGAACTGAAGGGTACGAACACGACGCTGCAAATCAAGCGCTATTTCTATCGTCATGCGCCCAAGCTGGGGTGGCGGGTATACACCGTGGCAGTGAATAAACGACGTGTGTATGAGCACCTGACTTCGCGGACAGGCAAGAAGAAGCTATACAACTACATTTCGCGTTTTCTGCTGGAGAAGGTCGATTTGACTGCCGTGCGCAGTGTCGTGACGCTGGTTGTGGATCGCTCGAAGAACAAGGATGAAATGGCGGATTTCAACCAGTATCTGGGCAATCGACTGGATGCCATGTTGCCGATGATGTGCCGCTGAGGATTTCACACGAACATTCGCACGAGAACGCAGGCTTGCAGGCGGTGGATTTGTTCTGCTGGGGTGTGTTCCGCAAGTACGAGCACACCGACTTGGCCTGGTACTGGGAATACGCCGCGCGGATTGCCTTCGAGACAGAGTATTTGCGCGATTAAGGGCAATAAAAAAGGCGGCGCCTGTTACGCCAATTTCCTCAGACTCTAGCCAACCGATGGAAGGGAACGTCTGGGGCACGCAACAGGACTTATCCGCCGGAGCGAACTTTAGTGAATTTGGTTGCCGCCGCACAACCGGAAAATTGTCAAGGCGTGCGGCGCTTGGCATAAAAGCCTTTTCTCTCATGAGCCTACAACCGAGAATGGCGCGATGAACACCTCCACCCTCATCCAGAAAGTCTGGAGTTTCTGCAACACCCTGCGCGACGACGGCGTGGGCTATGGCGACTATCTGGAGCAGCTCACCTACCTGATCTTCCTGAAGATGGCGGATGAGTACGCGCAAGCCGCCGTACAACCGCGACATCGCGCATTCCCGAAGAACTACGACTGGGCCGAACCTGACGCAGCAAGCGCGGCGCAGGAGCTGGAGGCGCATTACATCGAACTGCTGCGCGAACTGGGCAAGAGCCGGACATGCTCGGCAGATTTTCACCAAGGCGCAGAACAAGATTCAGGACCCGGCCAAGCTCTACCGCCTCATCAGACTGATCGACGACGTGCAATGGGTGAGCATGGGCGCCGACGTCAAGGGCGACATCTACGAAGGCCTGCTGGAGAAGAACGCCGAGGACACCAAGTCCGGCGCGGGCCAGTACTTCACGCCGCGCGCGCTCATCCAGGCGATGGTCGAATGCATGCGGCCCGAGCCGGCAAGACCATCGCCGACCCCGCCTGCGGCACCGGCGGCTTCTTCCTGGCCGCCTACGACTACCTGACCAACCCGGCCCACTACGCTCGACAAGCGCGCAGAAGGCGTTCCTGAAGCACAAGACCTTCCACGGCAACGAGATCGTCGCCGAGCACGCGCCGCCTGTGCCTGATGAACATGTTCCTGCACAACATCGGCGAGATCGACGGCGAGCCGTCGCTGATCGCCCAACGATGCGCTTGATCGCCGCAGCCGCAAGCAGAGCTACGACTACGTGCTGGCCAATCCGCCCTTCGGCAAGAAAAGCAGCATGAGCTTCACCAACGAGGAAGGCGAGGAGGAAACGGACGACCTGACCTACAACCGCCAGGATTTCTGGGCGACCACCTCGAACAAGCAGCTCAACTTCGTCCAGCACATCGTCAGATGCTCAAATCGACGGCAGGGCCGCCGTGGTGGTGCCGGACAATGTGCTGTTTGAAGGCGGCGCGGGCGAGAAGGTCCGCCGGAAGCTGCTGGAGACACGCGACCTGCACACCATCCTGCGCCTGCCGACCGGCATCTTCTACGCCCACGGCGTGAAGGCAACGTGCTCTTCTTCGACAACCAAGCCGCAAGGACGGCCAGATGCACACCAAGGACGTCTGGTTCTACGACTACCGCACCAACATCCACCACACGCTGAAGACGAAGCACGCTGAAGCTACGAGGACCTGCAGGACTTCATCGACTGCTACAACCCGGCCAACCGCCACAAGCGCAAGGAGACCGAGCGCTTCAAGTTCTTCCGCTACGACGAGCTGATGGCCCGCGACAAGACAAGCCTGGATATTTTCTGGCTGAAGGACGACAGCCTGGACGACCTGGATAATCTGCCGCCGCCGGAGGTGTTGCAGCAGGAAATCATCGACAACCTGGAGGCGGCGATTGCGGCATTCAAGGACGTGGCAGCGGGGTTGAGCAAGAAAGCGGCGTAGAATCGCTGCGAAAGTAACGCAACGATATCTGGGGAGAAAAGAATGGCTCTTCGAGAAAATCGCAACCGGTGGTTGCCAGTCCTACCTGGTGGGCTGCAAGGACAAGTGTGTCGCGGCGCTGATCGATCCGGAAATCAGCCAGCTGGTAAGTTCTACCAAACAATCACCACCATTTATGCCACGTCGATTGACTACGACGTCGCGGCGCAGGCTTTTCACCACCAAGGAGAATCATGATGAGCAAGAGCAAGGTTAGCCAGCAGCATCACGCGACGTTTGAAAGCATTCGCCAGATGGATGCGCAGGGCAATGAATACTGGCTGGCGCGACCGTTGGCCCGGGTGCTGGAGTATTCGGAGTTTCGCCATTTTTTGCCGGTGCTGGAGCGCGCGAGCGAGGCCTGTCGCAACAGCGGCCAGCCCGTGACCGACCATTTCGAGGATATCCTCGAAATGGTCGAGATTGGTTCCGGCGCCCGGCGCGAGTTGCCGGAAGTACGCCTGTCCCGCTATGCATGTTATCTGATAGTACAGAACGGCGATCCCGCCAAACCGGTGATCGCCAACGGCCAAACCTACTTCGCGCTGCAAACCCGACGACAGGAACTGAGCGAAGATGCCCAATTCGCGCAGCTCAACGAGGACGATAAACGTCTGGCGATTCGCAACGAGCTAGCCACGCACAACAAACATCTGGCGGCCGCAGCTAAAGGTGCGGGTGTGATCACGCCACTGGATTACGCCATCTTTCAGGATCACGGTTACAAGGGGCTGTATGGCGGGTTGGGCAACAAGGACATTCATGCCCGCAAACGCCTGGGCAAGCAGCAGAGGATTCTCGACCACATGGGTAGCACCGAGCTGGCCGCCAACCTGTTCCGCGCCACGCAAACCGAAGACAAGCTGCGTCGCGATAACGTGCGCGGCAAGACGCAGGCAAACAGAACGCATTTCGATGTCGGCCGCAAGGTGCGCCAGACCATTGCCGAACTTGGCGGCACTATGCCGGAAAAATTGCCCACGCCTGACAAAAGCATCCAGCAGATCGAATCGGCGAAGAAGAAACTGACAAAAAAGAAAACGAGGAAATGAGTTGATGCCCCGTGTGAAGCAACAGCCTCGACGCCAGCCTGTCAGAAGTAATTGTAGTCTCCGCTACTTATGCGGTGGTTACGGATGGCATTCACCGCAGCCGGGCAAGCAGTCCGTTGCACCATCCGCATCTGAGCTTACTCACGGCGTGTAATATTGTCGCCAGTATGTGACTTGTAGATCAAAGGGGTAATTCCGATGCTCTTCGAGCAAATCGCAACCGGCGGCTGTCAGTCTTACCTGGTGGGCTGCAAGGACAAATGCGTCGCAGCATTGATTGATCCCGAGATCAGCCAGCTGGATCGCTATCAGGGATTGCTGGCGCAACATGGCATGCGGCTGCGCTATGTGATCGATACCCACACTCACGCCGATCATTTCTCCGCTTCGCATCATCTCGGCCAGACGCTGGGCGTGCCGGTGGTGATGCATCACCTGAGTCCCGCGCCGTTCGCCGACCTTCGCCTGGATGATGGCGACACACTGATCATCGGCGCGCTGCGATTACAGGCGCTGCACACGCCGGGGCACACGCGCGACTCCATGTGCTTGCTGCTGGAGGATCGGCTGTTCACCGGCGATACATTGCTTATTGGCGGCACGGGCCGAACCGACCTGCCGACCGGCGATGCCGAAGCACTGTACGACAGCCTGTTCAATCGCATTCTCAAACTTGATCCGGCGCTGAAGGTGTATCCGGCGCATGACTACAAAGGTCTCGGCTCCAGCACCATTGCGCAGGAACTCGCCAACAATCCGCGCTTGCAGAAGCGCGATCGCGCCGAATTTGTGGACATGATGCAGCACCTGAACCTGGCTGCACCCACGCATCTCACCGAAGCCCTGCGCACCAATATGAGTGGTGGCAAGACCGTGCAACAGATGCTGTCGGATGCCACGCAAAAAATACCCTTCATGTCGCTGGAGGAACTGCATGGACGTCTGGCGCAGGGCCTGCCCCGACTGGTGGTGCTGGATGTGCGCGAAAAAGAGGCTTATCTGGCCGGACACATTCCCGGCGCACGCCACCTGCCGCGTGGCCAGCTGGAACTACGCGTCAATGATGAGTTGCCGGACCCGACGCTGCGGGTGCTGACGGTCTGTGACTTCGGCAAGATTTCCACGCTGGCTGCGGCCACGTTGCGTGAACTGGGTTATGTGCATGCCGTGGCGCTGGACGGTGGCATGCGCGCATGGGCCGAGCGCGGCTTTGCGATAGAAAAGTAATTCTGCTTGAGACTGCCGCCAGACCGAAGCCTCCCCCGCCTGCGGGGGAGGGACAGAAAATGCACTCCCCCGCTCGCGAGGAGGGTTTAACAAGCGCAGTGCAATTAGTGCACGCTGACGCTGATCTTCCTTGGCTGCGCATGCGCCGCCTTGGGAATGTGCAGTTTCAGCACGCCCTGCTTGAACTCGGCGCTGATTTTTTCGGCGTCGAGTTCCTTGGACAGTGTGAAGATGCGCCGGAAGCGCGGCAGGTTCACTTCGACATGCGTTGATGCCATGCCTTCCGGAACGGTCAGCGCCAGTTCGCCCTCAATGATCAGCGTGTCAGCTTCGACATGCAGATTGAGCTTGTCGCGCGGCACGCCGGGCAGATCGGCATACAAGGTGATGCCGCTGGCGTCTTCAGTCACATCCACCGGCGGTGTCATGAAGACGTCGCGCCGGGTGTTTTCAGCTTGTTTCAGCTCGGTTTTGTTGCTCATGGTAGTACTCTCAAAATAGATGACTGGTTGTAAATTCGTCATGCCCATGAATGACGATCACGGGCTACTTCACTGCACGGTAATGCGGCGTGGTTGCACGGCTTCCTGACGCTGCACGCTGACGTGCAGTACGCCGTCGTCATAGCTGGCGCTCACGGCATTGGCATCGATATCGTCAGGCAGCGTGATGACGCGGCGGAAACGGCCGGCAAAACGCTCATCGATATGCACAGTAGTTTTCGCATCGGCATCAGGAATAGTCACAGTGCGCTGACCGGCAATTGTCAGTACATCTTTGTCCAGCTGTACTTCGATACTGGCGGGATCAAGGCCCGGGGCAAAGCAGTCAATATCCACCGATTTCGCGGTGCTGCCCACGTTCAGGGCCGGCCACATCCAATCAGCATTGGCGCCGCGCGCCAGGCCGCGAATACTGGGCGAGATGTCGAATGACTGCTGCATGGCGCGCTGCAGGTGATCGAATTCAGCGAACAGGTCGCGAGGGAACAGGGTTCGGTACATGATCAGGTCCTCCATACTGGTTGAACGCATGACGCAGCCCTGCCGCGTCGGATGACATGGATGTAGGGATGGACGGGAAGATTTCAATGCCTTGAAAATGGCACGGCGCGCCACCATGTGCAGGAGTTGCAAATTGAGTTAATCATTAACCAGCTGCGTCATTCACGCGCAGGTGGGAATGAACGAGCGCTAGCGGATTTGTTAGCCAATGCTGCATCGTCACCGAATAGTTTTCTGGAGCCCACATGCAATTCAAGGACTACTACGCCATCCTTGATGTGAAGCGCGACGCCACGGCGGAAGCCATCAAGAAAGCCTTCCGCAAGCTGGCGCGCAAGTACCATCCGGATGTCTCGAAAGAGCCGGATGCAGAAGCGCGCATGAAGGAAGTCAACGAAGCCCATGCGGTGCTGTCCGATGCCGAAAAACGCGCGGCCTACGATCAGCTGGGCAGCAACTATCAACCGGGCCAGGAATTCAAACCGCCACCGGATTGGGACGCGGGCTTCGAGTATTCCGATCGCAACTACGCAGGTGGCCAGGCCGACTACAGCGATTTCTTTGCGGAATTGTTTGGTCGCGCCGGCGGGTTTCGCGGTCAGCCCGGCGACTTCAAACTACGCGGCGAGGATCACCACGCCAAGGTGTTGCTGGAGATTGAAGACAGCTTCACTGGTGCCACCCGGCAGATTGCATTGCGCACCACACAGATTGATGCGCAGGGACGACCACGGGTGGTGCCACGCGCCTTGAACGTGAAAATTCCCAAGGGCGTCAGCAACGGACAAACCATTCGGCTGGCAGGCCAGGGGGGCCATGGTCATGGCGGTGCAGCGGCGGGTGATCTGCTGCTGGAAGTGCAATTCCATCCACATGCCCAGCTGCGTTGCGAGGGTCGAGATCTGCACATGAGCTTGCGCATCGCACCATGGGAAGCGGCGCTGGGTACAGTGTTACCGCTGCGCTTGCCGGACAGCGAAATCAAGGTACGCATTCCAGCAGGTGCGCAAAGCGGACAGCAACTGCGCGTGCGTGGCAAGGGGCTGCCCAGCACACCGCCGGGTGACCTGTTGCTGGAGTTGCAGGTGGTGTTGCCTGCTGCAACGACGCCCAGAGCACGCGAACTATACGAACAGATGTCACGCGATCTGAGTTTCGATCCACGTCAGGATGAGAAGAGTCGGGGAGAATCCAGCCATGCATGACGAAGTATTGATCGGCGTACTGGTGGAAGACTCTTGGCTGACGCTGGAACAGGTAGCATCGGCGTGCAGCGTGGAACCCGAGTGGCTGCTTCATCGCATTGAAGAAGGCCTGCTGCCCGGCGCCACCAGCATTGCCGGCACCTGGCATCTCGCCGGCAGCAGCCTGTTACGCGCCCGCCGCATGCGGCAAATGGAACGTGACTTTGACGCCGTGCCGGAACTGGCCGCGCTGGTGAGTGATCTGCTGGAGGAGATGGATCGATTACGCGCCAGCTAAGTTCGTCGATCAGGAGCAAACAGCAGATTGAATGAATGGTATTACTGCTGGATTCCCGCCTGCGCGGGAATGACGACTACCAGCTTTCTGGCATTCCCGCGCAGGCGGGACTGCGCAGGCAGGATACCGATGGCATCCACCAGGGCAAACTGCACGATGCAGTTTGTAATCCAGTCAACACACCCATCAAAAAAAGCCGTTTCAAGCCGCGCTGGCCTGCTCCACCGGCGCAGAACTGCGAATCAGATGATCAAACGCACTGAGCGCGGCTTTGGAACCCTCGCCCATGGCGATGATGATCTGTTTGTATGGCGTGGTCGTCGCATCACCTGCCGCGAACACACCGGGGACTGAAGTCTGGCCCTTGGCATCCACTTCAATCTCACCACGCGGGCTGAGTGCGACCGTGCCTTTCAGCCAATCGGTGTTAGGCAACAGGCCGATCTGCACGAACACGCCCTCCAGCTCGACACGATGCACTTCGTGGCTGCCGCGATCCTTGTACGACAGGGCATTCACCTTGCCCTCCGCGCCAAACACTTCCGTGGTTTGAGCGGAAACAATCACCCGCACATTGGGCAGACTGCGCAGCTTGCGTTGCAATACTTCGTCGGCGCGCAACTTGCCATCGAATTCTATCAGCGTGACATGGCTGACAATGCCGGCCAGGTCAATCGCGGCTTCCACACCAGAGTTACCGCCACCAATCACCGCCACCCGTTTGCCCTTGAACAAGGGACCATCGCAATGCGGGCAGTACGCCACGCCGCGACCGCGATACTCGCGCTCGCCGGGCACACTCATTTCGCGCCAGCGGGCGCCGGTGGCAATCACAATGCTCTTGCTCCTGAGCGACGCGCCACTGGCCAATTGCACGGTGAAAAGGCCCTCCGCATCGGCAGGCAACAAGGCCTCAGCGCGTTGCAGGTTCATGATGTCCACGTCGTAACTCTTGACGTGTTCTTCAAGCTGCGCCGCCAGCTTCGGGCCTTCGGTTTCTTTCACCGAGATAAAGTTTTCAATGCCCATGGTGTCCAATACCTGGCCACCAAAGCGTTCGGCGACCACGCCAGTGCGAATACCCTTGCGTGCCGCGTAGATGGCGGCGGATGAACCTGCGGGGCCACCACCCACCACCAGCACATCGAAGGCTTCTTTGGCATTGATCTGTTCGGCCTGACGCTCGCCGGTATTGGTGTCGAGCTTGGCAAGGATTTCTTCCACGCTCATACGACCCTGACCAAACACTTCGCCATTCAGGTAGATGGAAGGCACCGCCATGATCTGCCTGGCTTCAACTTCCGGCTGGAACAACGCACCATCAATCATGGTGTTGCTGATATCCGGATTGAGCACTGCCATCAGGTTCAGCGCCTGCACCACATCCGGGCAGTTCTGGCAGGTCAGGGAAATAAACGTCTCGAACTTGAATTCGCCCTTCAGGCTTTTGATCTGCTCGATCACCGCTGCATCCACCTTGGGCGGATGGCCACCGGCCTGCAACAGCGCCAGTACCAGCGAAGTGAACTCGTGGCCCATGGGAATACCGGCGAAGCGGATATTCATGTCAACACCAACCCGGCTCACACTGAATGAAGGCTTGCGCACCTCATCATCGCGCTGTTGCAACGTGATCAGGCTCGACAGCGAGGCAATGTCCTGCAACAGGCCGAGCATTTCGCGCGAGGCATCGCTGTCATCCAGCGTCGCTACCAGTTCAATGGGCTGCGTGACCCGTTCGAGGTAGGTCTGCAACTGCTGTTTGAGATTGGCGTCAAGCATGATTCACCTGCATTAAACAGGGCGGGTTCTTATTCAATGAATAGAGCCCGCCCCTACAACTCCAGAAGAACGGTCAGATCTTGCCGACCAGATCCAACGACGGCGTCAGCGTCTTGGCGCCTTCGTTCCACTTGGCCGGGCACACCTGACCCGGATGGCTGGCTACGTACTGGGCTGCCTTCAGCTTGCGCACGGTTTCCTTCACATCGCGGGCGATGGCGTTGTCATGCACTTCCGTGGTTTTGATCACGCCATCGGGATTGATCACGAAGGTGCCGCGCAGAGCCAGGCCCTCAGAGGGGATGTGTACGCCAAAAGCGTTGGTCAGCGTGTGGGTAGGGTCGCCCACCAGCGGGAATTTGGCCTTGCCCACGGCTGGACTGGTTTCATGCCACACCTTGTGCGAGAAATGGGTGTCGGTGGTGACGATATAAACTTCAGCGCCGGCTTTCTGGAACTCGGCGTAGTTGTCGGCGGCATCTTCGATTTCGGTGGGGCAGTTGAAGGTGAACGCCGCCGGCATGAAGATCAGCACGGACCACTTGCCCTTGAGGCTCGCCTCGGTGACTTCAACGAACTTGCCGTTGTGGAAGGCCTGGGCCTTGAAAGGTTGCACTTGGGTGTTGATCAACGAACTCATTCGATTTACTCCAGATAAAACAGGGAACACAAACTGTGTGGCCGCACAGTAGCCAGCCACTGCAGGCATGGCCAATCGATAGATGGGTGAACGCCCATAGGCGATGCCTATTGCTATGCAGCAAACTGCTAGAATGGCCGCACTTTCCCGCGCCAGATCACCCAGTTGTCCACCTCCAATCGTCCCCATCGTCCGGTTCTGGGCGTCATGCTCAAACTGATTTCCCTGGTTTTCCTGACCAGCATGGCGGCCTGCGTGAAATACCTGGGTCGCGACATGCCGATGGGCGAGACGATCTTCGTGCGCGGTTTGATCGCGGTGGTCGTACTGGCACTGATTGCCCGCTTTACGGTCGGCTTGCAGGTGCTCAGAACCGATCGCTGGCAGCGTCATGCGCTGCGCTCCGTGTCCGGCACCATCAGCATGTTCTGCCTGTTCACCGCCCTGACCCTGATTCCCCTGGCGGAAGTAACCGCCATCAACTTCACTTCGCCGATGTTTGTCACGCTACTGGCCATGCTGTTTCTGGGTGAGCGCATTCACGCCTTCCGTTGGACAGCATTGGGCATTGGCATGATCGGCATGCTGATCATGATCAGCCCGCACGTGAGTTTCGCAGAGGGCAATCCGGCTGGCGTGGCCGCTGCCTTCGGCGCTGCGGCGTTTTCGGCGGTGGCGATGATCTATTTGCGCCACATGAGTGGCGGCGAACACGCCATCACCATTACGTTTTATTTCATGCTGACTTCGATGACCTGCGCGCTGCTGACTCTGCCCTGGGGCTGGATCGTGCCCACGGCGCACCAGGCATTGATCCTGTTTTTGACCGGCGCCTTTGGTGTATTCGGCCAGCTGTTGATGACGTATTCGTACCGCTACGCAGAAGCCTCCACCATCGCGCCGCTGGATTACAGCAGCATGGTCATCTCGGTGCTGCTCGGTTACTACGTGTTCAATGAGATCCCCGGCTGGTCCATCTGGGTGGGTGCGCCGCTGGTGATTGCCTCGGGTCTGATCATTTTCTGGCGTGAGTATCAGTTGCAGCTGCAGCGGGAACGCAGACCGCTCTGAGAACCTGTTCAGCCGGCATCAGAGATGGTAATGACTGACCATGTCTGGCCGATCTCCGCTCAGTCCCAGCGCACGCAACATCAAGGTACGTTTGGCAAACGGCAATTGCTCCAGCACCCGCATGCCGGTGCGCCGTAACAAGCCTGTGGTCTGCCGTTCGTTGCTGAACAGCCGATTGATGCCATCCACCAGTCCCAGAGCCAGCGTATTTTCAGTCTTGCGCCAACGCTCGTAACGACGCAGTACGCGCAGCTCGCTCAGAGCTTCGCTGCTGGCGCCGGCCTTGCGGGCCTCACTCAGCACCTGCACCAGCGACGCGGCATCCATGAAGCCCAGATTCACCCCCTGACCGGCCAGAGGATGCATGCTGTGCGCCGCATCGCCCACCAGCACAAAACGTGGCCGGCAGTATTCATCCACCTGCGCCAGTTGCAACGGAAATGCGGCGCGTGGCGCGGCGATGCTCACCGCACCCAGCACATGATCCGATGCATCGGTAATGGCCACACCCAGGGCGGCTTCATCCAGCCTCAGCAATCGTTCGGCATGCTCAGGCGTAGTGGTCCACACAATCGAACTGCGACCATCGTTGAGCGGCAGCAAGGCCAGCGGCCCATCGGGCAGAAAACGCTGCCAGGCGGTGTGCTGATGACTGCGTTCGGTGCGCACATGCGTCACCAGTGCGGCCTGCTGATAGGGCCGCTTGCGTGAAGCAATGCCCACGCATTCGCGGCTGGCGCTGGCTGCGCCGTCGGCGCCGATCACCAGGCGTGCACTGAAGCGTCGGCCATCAGCCAGCGCGAGGTGCGCAGCAGCATCGGCAAGATCAATCGCCTTCAGCTCAGTGGCAAAGCGGGTTACCCGCTCATGCTGGCAGGCCAACAGGGCTGACCATTGCAGGCAGTTGTTGGCAATGATGTGACCCAGATTGGGCTCACCCAGCGCGCTGGCGGAAAAGTGCAACGCCGATTCACTGTCAAAACGATTCTGCGCGTCCCAGACATGCATATCCTGATAAGCGCTGTATTGCGTTGCGGCCAGATGCCGCCACGCGCCAGCGCGTGACAAGATGCGTTCTGAGGCGCGTGAGATGGCCGAGACGCGCAGATCAACCTCTGGCCCCGGCGGTTGATTGGGCAGACGCGCTTCGATCAGTGCGATGCGCAACTCGTTGAGCGCCGGTTCGTGAAGCAGCAACCCAGCCAGCGTCGCGCCTACCATGCCACCACCACAGATGGCGATGTCGAAATCAGGCGCAGCGTTCAAAGCGGCGCCCCCCGCGCGAGACGCGGAATGCGTCCCGACGCACCCATGGATAACTGCGCCATCGCATCCTTGGCCATGGGCATGAGGTCAAATGCCAGCAGGCCGGCATTGCGCGCGAATTTGATGAGACCCAGCGGCTGATTGAACACCCGCACCAGCGTGTCAGTGAATGCGACGATGCGTTTGCTGTCTTCCTGACGCCACGCGGCATAACTCGCCAGCAATTCGGCAGCACCCGCGTCAAATGCAGCTGCGCTGCGCTGCGCATCGGCCAGCAATTCGGCCAGACTGGCGGCATCGCGCAAACCGAGATTCAAACCCTGCCCCGCAATGGGGTGCAGCATCTGCGCAGCATTGCCCATCACCGCCAGTCGTGGCGCCGTGTGCTGCTCTGCGCGAATCAACGACAGTGGATAGGCATGACGCGCGCCCACTTTCAGGAAACGACCCAGCCGAAAGCCGAATTCATTCTGGAAACGAGTCAGGAATTCGTCCTCCGACCAGGCCAATGTTTTTTCGGCCTGATCAGTCGCCACCGTCCAGATCAAACCCACCCGCGCATCACTGAGTGGTAACACCGCCAGCGGACCGCGCGGCGTGAAGCGTTCGTACGCTACGTGTTCGTGAAAACGTTGCGTGAGCGCATTACTGATAATGGCCGTCTGACCGTAATCCTGTTGGCTGCTGCCGATGCCGGCGGCCTCGCGCAACAGCGATTGTGCACCGTCAGCAGCGACGATCAGGCGCGCCCTCAAGTCCCTGCTCCGGCCATTGTCATCAATCGTCACGGTGCGCGTCTCCGTCGCGGCAGTGAGCTGCAACACACGCGCCGGGGCGATCACTTCAATCTGCTCTTGCTGCAACCGCTGCGCCAGCGCTTGGCCCATCTGCCAGTTGGGCACCACGTGCCCGAGTGCCGACAGCCCCTGCTCTTGCGCCGACAGTCGCGCAAAACCGAAACGGCCCTGCTCGGAGATGTGAATGTATTTGATTGGCGTAGCGGCGTGTTGCAGCAACGGCCAGACGCCGATGGCCTCGAACACACGGCGACTGCCATTGGACAAGGCGGTGGTGCGTTCGTCGAAGCTGGGGTGAGACGCGCCATTGAACTGCACCGCTTCAACCAGCGCCACCTTCAAACCCATGCTTGTACACAGGGGCTTGAGCATCAGCGCCAGACTTGCGCCCACCAGTCCACCGCCACAAATCAGCAGGTCGTAAACCGGACCGGATTGATCAGAGGGTGTTGCGCTCACAGCCGCGCTCAGGAAGCCATCAGGCGTTCAATGTCGTCGGGCTCTCGCACCAGAGCACCGGTCAGCACTTCGCAACCGTCGCGGGTAATCAGCACATCGTCTTCAATACGAATGCCTATATTCCACCAGCGTTTGTGTACGCCCTTGCTGCCAGCTGGAATATAAATGCCCGGTTCGATGGTCAGCGCCATGCCCGGCTCCAGCACCCGCCATTCGTTGTCCACCTTGTAGTCGCCTACATCATGTACATCCATGCCCAGCCAATGCCCCGTGCGGTGCATGAAGAACTGCCGGTAGGCGCCTTCCTTGATCAGCGCAGACAGCTTGCCGGTCAGCAGCCCCAGCTTGATCAGGCCCTGCGTGATTTCGCGGACGGCCGCATCGTGCGGATCATTCCAGTGATTGCCGGGCTTGGCCGCCGCAATAGCCGCGTACTGGGCACGCAGCACCACTTCGTAAACCGCCCGCTGCTCGGCAGAGTAACGGCCATTCACCGGAAAAGTGCGGGTGATATCCGAAGCATAGAAGCCATATTCACAGCCAGCATCGATCAACAGCAGGTCGCCATCCTTGAGCACCGCGTTGTTCTCGTGGTAATGCAGGATGCAGCTGTTCTCGCCACCGCCGACAATGGGGTGGTAGGAGATGTCCGCATCATTACCGTGGAACTCATGCAGCAACTCGGCCATCACCTGGTATTCCTTGCGGCCGGGCTCGACAAAACGCATGGCGCGTTCATGCGCCTTGACCGCAATCTGGGCCGAACGCCGCATCAGCGCCGCTTCGCCACGCGACTTGTAAAGACGCATGTCATGCAGCAGATGATCCAGCGCCACAAACTCCTGCGGTGGCTGCACGCCGGCGCGCGCCTGCGCCTTCAGGCCATTCACCCAGCCGATGACTCGATGATCGAACTCGGCATTCAGACCCATGGTGTAGTACACGCGCGGGCATTGTTCCATCAACCCCGGCAGGATGTCGTCGATGTCCGTGATCGGGAAGGCATCCACAGCACAGAAGTCTTTAATTACACCTTCCGGGCCGGCACGCCGACCATCCCATGTTTCGCGCAGAGGGTCACGGTCGCGCACGAACATCACGTAGTCGGCCTGTTCGCGACCCGGAATCAGCACCGCCACCGCCTCGGGCTCGTTGAAACCGGTCAGGTAATGAAAGTCACTATCCGGCCGGAAGTGATACAGCACATCGTTGTTGCGCTGCTTTTCGGTGGCCGTGGGCAGGATGGCAATGCCGCCCTTGCCGATCATTTTCATCAGCTGCTTGCGGCGACGCTGGTATTCATCAGTACGCATGGGGGCTCGGGCTGCTATATGAGTTGGAAAATCGGTAAATACTTCAGTGCGCGACGATCTTGGTCTGGGCACTGCGTTGTTCTGCCAGTTCGTCATGCACCAGTTGCACGGCGGCGCGCAGGTATTCGACCAGTTCGGCGTAAGCGTCTTCCTCTTCTTCGCTGCCGCCGCTGTCAGTTTCATTGGCGCGGGCAATTTCGCTCAGATCCTTGAGCACCTCTTTGACTTGATCCGGCAGGGGGGCCATCGCCGCGGATTGCGCGCCAATGCCGAAGCCATACAGGAACCCCTGCGCCCATTGCGCCAGGGCTTCAATACGCTGGCCAATTGGCGCTTCGTCGTCCGGCAACAAGGGTGCGAAGCCCATATCAGCGCCGCGCAGGGCGGTCAGAGTGTCGTCGTGCAGATGTTCCAGCACCGAGTCGATGGCGGTTGATTCAGGCAACAACTCGCCATCCGCCGGGTCGGGCAACAGTTCGCGCAGCCAATGCAAGCTCGAGAACTGCGCCAGGGTACATAGCGCCCCACACAGGCAGCCATGCGCTTCGGACACCGGAACAACGGCATCCGACATGGTCAGGGCGTGCTCGATTTCAGCAAAACCTTGTTGATTCATGCAGCTATGGTAGGGCCTGCGATCAATCTATTCCATCAGCACGATCCGGATCGAGATTGGGCGGCGGATTCCGGCGCAGCAACTGAACAGTTCCATTATCGAAATAGGTTTGACCGTGCTGAACCGTCACCCGCATAATTTCCCCATGAGTGAAGCCACCCCGAAATCTGCCATTGAGCAGGAATACCGCCGCCTGGAACTGCGGGTCGCGGAACTGGTAGCCACGCTGGCGCAGATCAAGGAGGAAAACTACTCCTTGCGGCAACGCAATGAATTGCTGGTGACAGAACGCGGTGGGCTGCTGCAGAAGAATGAGCAGGTACGCACCCGCGTGGAAGGCATGATTGGCCGGTTACGATCGCTGGAGCATGGCGCATGAACGATCGAACCTCCCGGGTCAGCATTCGCATACTGGAAAAGGAATACCAGGTCGCCTGCCCGGTGGAAGAACGCACCGACCTGCTGGATGCAGCCGAGTACCTCAATGGCAAGATGCGCGAGATTCGCGAGTCGGGCGCAGTGATGGGCCTGGATCGCATTGCCGTGATGGCCGCCCTGAACATGGCCAATGAACTGCTCAAGCTCAAGAAAGTCGGCGCCGGCGTCGATGTAGACCTGGTGGACCGGATGCGTCATCTGCGCGAGCGTGTCGAAACGGCGATTACTCGCGGCAAGCAGCTGGAAATCTGAATCCCAGGAAGCGATGTTCCTGCTGCGGAATGGTGTATTGTCAGTCCATGTCTTGTTTCCGGGTTTGTTTTGGCGCTGCCTGCGGTGTTCGACATATGGTCGGGTTACCTCTCGACCCTAATGTAAATACCCTCGGGGCTATGGTTCGCGGCAACACTGTGCAAGTCCGTCTCGTGCGGAAAGCCTTATGTGTCGTAGCCTGGTCCCACCTATTGCTCCGCGTCGAGAGCAATGGCCTATGACGGCACAGGCGGGTGGCGCCATCCTCTCTTCGCAAGCCGTGCTGATGCATCAGCGCGGCCTGTTGCGACAGCAGATGCGGCAACTGCGCCGCTCCATTCCCAAAACTCAACAGCAACAGGCTGCGCAATCACTGGCGCGGCAATTCGATCGTTGTCACCTGCTGCGTCCCGGTCTGCGCATCGCCGTCTACCTGGCGCTACCCGGTGAAATTTCATTGCACGCACTGATTACCAAGGCACGACACCGTGGCTGCGAGTTGTACGCGCCACACGTCATCAATACGCACCGCCGACAAATGAAATTTGTTGCCCTTACAGCCGACAGCCCGCTGCAATACCATCGCTGGGGCATGCCGCAGGTTCGCTTCCCACCACGCGGCGGCATTTCCATCCGGCAGCTTGACCTGGTGCTGGTGCCACTGGTGGCATTTGATGCGCAGGGTCATCGTCTCGGCATGGGCGCGGGATTCTATGATCGGTACCTCGCACGAGCAGGACTGCAACGCGCCTGGCAACGACCCCGACTATTGGGCGTGGCATACGCGCTACAGCAGGTCGCCCAGGTGCCCGCCCTGCCACATGATGTGGCCATGCCCGCCGTGATGACCGAGCGTGGCATGCTGCACACCCGACATACAAACCGATAAGCAGCTTCCCGCCATGACGGGAAGCAACCGCCACCCCCTACATAAACTGGCTGAAACTAGCTGAAAGTGGAGTTCATGCATGCAGTACTGGCTGTTCAAGTCCGAACCGGAAACCTTCAGCATTGATGATCTTGCCGCTGCCGCTGGCAAAACCACGGGCTGGGATGGCGTACGCAATTACCAGGTCAGAAATTTCATGCGCGACGTCATGAAACGCGGTGATTCATGCTTCTTCTATCACTCCAGCTGCGCAGTACCCGGCATCGCTGGCATCGTCAGCATTACCCGAACTGCTTACCCGGATCCAACCCAGTTCGATCGCAAGCATGTTCACTACGACCCCGACAGCAAGCTCGATGCGCCACGCTGGTTGATGGTGGACGTCAAGCTGCAGCGCAAACTGAAACGCATCATCACCCTTGATGAGCTGCGCAAGCAGCAAGACAGTCACTTGCAGGAGATGCTGCTGCTCAAACGCGGCAACCGCTTGTCCATCACACCCGTCAGCAAGCACGAGTGGCAGTACATCGTCGGCATGGAGTGATGCTCGGAAGTGATGCCCGATCGATGCGAACGATGCATCGGCAGGTACTCGAGCGAGGCATGAGCGTGAAGTCGCTCACAAATAATTTGCACCCCCCTCTTGCATGACAAATTTGTTTTATGTATATACTGCGCTCGGACTAACTTGATACGGAGAATGTTTATCATGGCAGCTAAAGCAAAGAAAGCATCCAAGAAGAAAGCTTCTAAGAAGAAGGCAACTAAAAAGGCCGCTAAGAAGAAGTAGATTCTTCTGAGGATGTAACCTCAATGACTGTGCCCGCGAAAGCGGGCACAGTCATTTTTGAGACTGGAAAAACAGATATTTTCTCACTCACGCCCGGAACAGAAGTAACGCATGAGTAACGACACTGGCAAGCAGCGCGCCGCCGAAGCAGCCCTCAGGTACATTGACGAAGACACCATCATCGGGGTCGGCACCGGCTCTACGGTCAACCTTTTCATCGATGCGCTGGCCGCAAAAAAGTTGCGCATTCGGGGCGCAGTTTCCAGTTCCAACGCCTCCACGGAGCGTCTGAAGGGTCACGGAATTGAAATTTTTGAGCTCAACGCGGTTGGCGATATCGACGTCTATGTGGACGGCGCCGACGAGTGCGATCCGCACCTGCGACTGATCAAGGGCGGTGGCGCGGCGCTTACCCGCGAGAAAATTGTCGCCGCCGCATCGCGACGCTTCGTCTGCATCGTCGACGGCAGCAAGCAGGTGAACGTGCTGGGCCGGTTCCCGTTACCCGTAGAAGTGATTCCGATGGCGCGCTCTTACGTCGGCCGACAACTGGTGAAGCTCGGCGGTCATCCGGTCTGGCGCGAAGGGGTCATCACCGACAACGGCAACCTGATTCTCGACGTGTTTGGCCTGAGCATCGTTGATCCGGTGCGTCTGGAATCACAGATCAATCAGATTGTCGGCGTGGTGACAGTCGGCCTGTTTGCCCAACGACCAGCTGACGTACTGATCGTCGGCAGCGCTGATGGCGTAAAGATACTGCCGTAGAAATCAGTGCTGATTGCTGCGCGATCAGTTCAGCGCTGCAACAACATCCTTGATCAAACCCGGGCCGTGATAGATCAATCCCGTATAGATCTGCACCAGGTCAGCTCCCGCCTGACGCATGGCCTGCGCCTCGGCCACGGAGCCGATGCCACCCACTCCGATGATGGGGAATCCGGGTCCCAGTCGCTGACGCAACTTGCTGACCGTGGCCACTGAAAGTGCATGAACTGGTCGACCGCTCAGGCCACCTGCCTGCTTCGCCAGCGACCCCAGGCCCGCCGGACGACTGATCGTGGTATTGGTGGCAATGACGCCATCCACACGCAATTCCAGAAACAGATCCGCCATGCTGTGCAAATCATCGTCGGTCAGGTCGGGCGCAATCTTCACTGCAATGGGTAGCGGCCTGCCCATGGACTCAACCATCCGTACACGCTCAGCCAGTAACGCAACCAGCATCGGCCGCAACTGTTCGGTGGCCTGCAAGTTGCGCAGCCCTGCCGTGTTTGGCGACGACACGTTCACCGCGATGTAATCGGCGTCCGGCCCGAGCTTGCGCAGACAACTGAGGTAGTCCTGAGTCGCGTGCTCCAGCGGCGTGCTGGCGTTCTTGCCGATATTGACACCACAAACGCCACGGAAGCGCCGCACTTTGAGCCGGTCATGAATAACCTCCATACCGTCATTCGGAAACCCCATGCGATTGATCAGCGCCTGCGCCTCAGGCAGACGAAATACACGCGGCACAGGATTGCCCGCCTGCGGAACCGGGGTGATGGTGCCCACTTCAACAAACCCCACACCCAACGCACCCAACGCATCAAGACACTGTGCGTTCTTGTCCAGGCCAGCGGCAATGCCGACCCGATTCGGAAATCGTAGCCCCATCAAACTGACCGGCTCAGTCGGCGTTACTTGTTGTCGCAACAATCCCACGCGATGCAGGCGATTCAAAGCAGTCAATGTCAGCGCGTGGGCGCGTTCGGGCTCCAGCTGGAACAACAAACTTCGCAGGAGTGGATACATCATAAATTCACTGGATACTGGCGAGACATTAAACGGCTTCTGCCACATACAACAAAGCCCGCAAGAAGCGGGCTTTGTTTGGCTGGGGGACTAGGATTCGAACCTAGGTTGGCGGAGTCAGAATCCGCAGTCCTACCACTAGACGATCCCCCAATACCTTGAAGGCGATACTTCCAGCAGTTGTGGCGCACCTTCTGACAGCACGCCCACCACATCAATGCAGCAGCATTAACGCTTGGAGAACTGGGTACCGCGACGGGCTTTGCGGAAACCGACCTTCTTGCGTTCGACTTCGCGGGCATCGCGAGTCACGAAACCACCATCGCGCAGGGGCTTGCGCAGGGTTTCATCGTATTCGATCAGGGCGCGGGTCAGGCCGTGGCGAATGGCGCCGGCCTGGCCGGTAATGCCGCCGCCGGCAACCGTTACGGTGACGTCGAAGTTTTCTTCCATGCTCACCGTCTGCAGCGGCTGACGCACGATCATGCTGCCGGTCTTGCGACCGAAGAACTGGTCAATCGGTTTGCCGTTGACGGTAATCGCGCCCTTGCCTTTTTGCAGGTAGACGCGTGCGGTGGACGTTTTGCGGCGTCCGGTGCCATAGTTAATCGAAGTCGCCATAAATTACTCTGTCGTATCGAAATATTGGAAAAGGCGTCGATGGATTTCCTGAATCAGGAAATCACCAGCGCCTTGGGTTGCTGCGCGGCGTGTGGGTGCTGGGCACCGGCAAAGACGTGCAGCTTCTTGAACATGGCGCGACCTAGCGGATTCTTGGGCAGCATGCCCTTCACCGCGAATTCGATCACGCGCTCGGGGTGCTCCTTGAGCAGCTTTTCCAGATTCACAGTCTTCAAACCGCCCTGCCAGCCAGTGTGGTGGTGGTACAGCTTGTCGGTCAGCTTGCGGCCGGTGACGTGTACCTTGTCGGCATTGATGACGATCAGGTTGTCGCCCGTATCCATGTGCGGGGTGTATTCGGGCTTGTGCTTGCCGCGCAGGCGCATGGCCAGCTGGGTAGCAAGGCGACCCAAGGTCTGTTCTGAGGCATCTACCACGTACCAGTCACGGCGGATGGTGGACGCTTTTGCAAAAACGGTCTTCATCAAAGACTCCGGAAGGCTTCAAGACTGAGGCGAAAGGCGCGCGATTCTAATGGACACCCCCCGGCATTGCAAACCGGAAATCGCTTACTCAGCAGCGGTGGAGAACCGCCGAAATTCCAGCCTGCGGGTACTCGACATACATATATATGAATTGGCCAGTCAATCGGTACACCAGCGCCCTCCCTGCCCTCGTTTGCGCCCTTGGGAACAACCCGGAGGAATTCCCAGCATTAGGGGGTGACCCGGCCTGCGGCGCAGACCATAATTTCAGCATGAGTACCTCGAACCCCACCGCCCGACGACGCCAGTCCAATCCGGCCGATGCCCTGATTGGCAGGCTGGATCAATTACTTAAGTCTGCCGTCGGGCCTCACCTCGCCAGCCGCCCCTACCCGGCTGGCGGGATTCCCGAGTCGGTGACCGACCCGGCTACCCGGCGCAGGATCGCGAGCTTGATGCGGGTCAATCATGCCGGCGAGATCTGCGCTCAGGCGCTGTACCACGGACAGGCCGCCACGGCGAAACTGGACGGCGTCCGGCACAGCATGGCTCAGGCCGCCCAGGAAGAAGTTGACCACTTGGCATGGTGCGCGCAGCGCCTCAAGGAACTGGATGCGCGCCCGAGCCTGCTCGACCCGTTGTGGTATGCAGGCTCGTTTGCCATCGGCGCACTGGCCGGAATCAGCGGCGACCGACGCAGTCTCGGCTTTGTTGCCGAAACCGAAAAGCAGGTGGTTGCCCATCTGCAAGCGCATCTCGCGCAGCTGCCGGAAGATGATGCGCGCACCCGTGCAGTGCTGGAACAGATGGTCAGTGATGAAGCCCGGCATGGCGGCGATGCCTTGCAAAAAGGTGGCGAATTACCACCCGTTCCGATTCAACGATTGATGAAGCTGACTGCCAGATTGATGACCTTCACTGCACAAAGAATCTAGCGCATCACCGCCGACAAAACGCGTAAACACTTGCGATAGCCTGGATACTGTATTAAAACGCGCACCAGGGTTTGCGTACTATGTTATGTATGCATACAAGAACAACGACAGAGGTCCCGAAATGGATGAAGGCGCCCGGCCATTGAGTGATATTCCCGCGATCAATCGCTTTCTGAGCTATTGCCGCATTCGCACCGTACCGTCCAAGACGGTTATCATCCACGCGGGTGATCTGCCAGACGTGCTGTACTACATCGTCAGCGGCTCGGTCGAAGTGATGATCGAAGACGAGGAAGGCAACGAGATGGTGCTCGCCTACCTCAACAAGGGTCAGTTCTTCGGCGAAATGGGCCTGTTCTATGACCAGCCCACCCGTAGCGCCTGGGTGCGTACCCGCCAGCAATGTGAACTGGCAGAAATGACATATCCGCGTTTCCGGCAGCTGGCATCGGAAAGCCCCGGCCTGGTATTTGAACTGGCCACCCAGCTGGCCACCCGCCTGGATCGCACCAACAAGAAGCTCGGCGATCTGGCTTTCGTTGATGTCACCGGTCGTGTCGCCCACGCCATCATGGACCTGTGCGGTGAACCCGATGCCATGACCCACCCTGAGGGCATGCAGATCAAGGTCAGCCGTCAGGAGCTGTCGCGACTGGTGGGCTGCTCACGCGAAATGGCCGGCCGCGTTCTGAAAGTACTGGAAGAACAGGGCCTGCTGCGCGCCACCGGCAAAACCATCGTGGTGTTCGGCGCACGTCCCAAGGTCAAAGTCAGACCCGCCATGGCAATACGCCCCTTGCAAAAAGCGCGGGTGACTGCGGATGATGATGACGAATAGCTGATACGCCAGCATTGACTGCACGAAATTAAAAAGCCCGGCTCGTCCGGGCTTTTTTGTGGCCGTGCCTTTTGCTTTTTTGCAGGGGCGGTTCGCGAACCGCCCTCTTGTTCCTGCTCCGAACGCCGGAGGATCGCTCACGAGCGACCCCTTAAGAACCTGTTCAAAGTCTCGATCAAGGGATGCAGTGCAAGGCGGAACCGCCCAAAAAAACGCAGCGTACACGTAGTACGTGAGTATTTTTTGGGCGGTTTCAACGCAGCAATGCGCCCTTCAGCGAGACTTTGAACAGGTTCTTACACTCTCGCTGACTGATACCCCCGAGCAATCTCTGCACGCAAAGCCGCAATGGTGGATTGATAGTCAGGCGTGCCAAAAATGGCTGAGCCAGCCACAAAGGTATCGACACCCGCTGTCGCGATGGCCGCAATGTTATCCACTTTCACGCCACCATCAATTTCCAGACGAATCGGCCGACCGGAAGCAGCAATACGCCGCCGCGCTTCGACAATTTTCGGCAACACGCCGGGAATGAATTTCTGGCCACCGAAGCCGGGGTTCACCGACATCAGCAGGATGATGTCGAGTTTGTCCATCACGTAATCCAGATGACTGAGCGGCGTACCCGGATTGAATACCAGCCCCGCCTGACAACCGCATTCCCTGATCAGGCCCAGCGTGCGATCAATGTGTTCACTGGCTTCGGGATGGAAGGTAATGATGCTGGCGCCCGCCTTGGCAAAGTCCGGAATAATTCGATCCACCGGCTTGACCATCAGATGCACATCAATGGGCGCGGTGATGCCATGCTTGCGCAGCGCTTCACACACCAGCGGGCCAATGGTGAGGTTGGGCACGTAGTGATTATCCATCACGTCGAAGTGCACGATATCCGCACCAGCGGACAACACGGCGTTGACCTCTTCGCCGAGACGGGCGAAGTCAGCAGACAGAATCGACGGGGCAATCCAGGGCGTTTGCATCTTGACTCCGGAATATCTTGAGCCGGGCTTGATCGACAGGTTTGATCAACACGGCGCGCGCAGCTTACTTGATCCCCCGCGCCTCGCAAATCACTTCATAGGCGGCGCGAATGCTGCGGGTTTTTTCTTCAGCGGCTTTCATCATCGATTCCGGCAGACCTTTCGCCACCAGCTTGTCCGGGTGATTCTGATTCATCAGCCGGCGATAGGCCTTGGTGACTTCGGCATCTGTTGCAGTCTTGCCTACACCCAGAACCTGATAAGACTCGCTCAACGAAGATGCACCACTTCTCGCGCCGGAGGCGGCTCCCGCATGCATGCGCAACATGGATTCCATCTGCGCAAACTGTTGCTCGGAAATACGCAAGGCGGCACAGATACGGCTCAGGATGGCGCGGCTGGCTGGATTGAGGCCACCGCCGAGCAAGGCGGTTTGCAACTGGATCTGTACGAACATCAATCGCAGGTCGATACGCCCGCCCAGTATTCGCGCCAGTTCGCGCAGACGTTCGTTCACCGGAAAATCAGCGGCCTTGCCTTCGGTAAACAGGGCAATGGCGCGTTGCACGTCCGCTTCAGCGAGCCGGAATTGCGCCATGACGCTGCGTGCGGCGCGAATTTCCTGCTCCGACACCCGGCCATCGGCCTTGGCGATATGCCCCATGAACTGGAAGGTGTCGCGGAAAAACAGCTGCTGTACGGTGCGTGCACTGTGGATGCCACCCTGGGTGCGTTCCACATCGAACAAATGGCCGATGAACGCGCCAATCATGCTGCCCGGCAGCCGTCCGATCGCATAACCAATCAAGGCGCCAATTAACTTGCCATACCACATCGACTATCAATCCTTCATCGCAGACTTGCCTAAGTACTTGTTCAAACCGAAATCGCGCCTTGTGCGGCAGCACTCCGCACTGCCAGAATTGCGCTTTACTCATTGCGCCGGCACCGCCACCCAAACCATGTCGAACCCACTACCCATCTCTCCGCCCATGCGCGAATCGCACCTCAGGAGCCTGACGCGCCTGCATCAGGGCAAGGTGCGCGACATCTACGCGGTGGATGCACACTCGATGCTGATCGTCACGACCGACCGGCTGAGCGCCTTCGACGTGATTCTGCCTGATCCGATTCCGGGCAAGGGCCGGGTGCTGACCGAAATTTCCAGATTCTGGTTTGCCAGAACCGCGCACATTGTGCCTAATCATCTGACGAATCGCGACGTGGCCAGCGTGGTCACCGATCCTGCCGAGCTGGTGCTGATTGCAGATCGCAGCCTGGTGGTCAGACGCCTCAAGGCGCTACCGATTGAAGCCGTGGTGCGCGGCTATCTGATCGGCTCCGGCTGGAAGGATTATCAGCAAACCGGCAGCGTGTGTGGCATCCAGCTGCCCGCTGGCTTGCGACAGGCGGACAAATTGCCCGCGCCCATTTTCACGCCGACCACCAAAGCCCCCGTCGGCACACACGACGAAAACATCGACTTCGCACAGGTGGTCAATACCGTGGGCGCTGAACTGGCTGAACAGATTCGCAGCACCGCCATTGCCCTGTACCAGTTCGCCGCCGACTATGCCCTGCAACGCGGCATTATTATTGCGGATACCAAATTTGAATTCGGTGTGGATGACGCCGGCAAACTGGTGCTGATTGATGAAGCACTCACACCCGATTCATCGCGCTTCTGGCCGATGGACACTTACCAGCCAGGCATGAGCCCGCCCAGTTTCGACAAACAATACGTGCGCGACTATCTGGAAACGCTGGACTGGAACAAACGTGCGCCCGGCCCAAGCCTGCCTGCCGAAATCCTGCAACGTACCAGCGAGAAGTATCAGGAAGCGTTGCGGCGTCTCACCAGCGGCTGACTTTGTCACCGACATGAATTCCAAGCCTGCCACTGGTCAGAACGAAGTATCGTCCGAAGTGGCGGCAATGCAGCAGGCATTGACATCACTGACCCATGTCATCAGCCATGATCTGCGTGCGCCGCTGCGCGCCATCAGCGGCTTTACTGAGCTGTTGCAACAGCAGTGTGCGGGCAAGCTGGATGCGGATGCAGAACACTACCTGCAACGTATTCAGCAATCGACACAGCGCCTGAATCAGATGCTCGAAGGCCTGACCCGACTGGCGCAGGTGTCACAAGCCGAACTGCGGCTTGTCCCGGTGGACATCAGTGCGCTGTGCCAACTGCTGGTCACCGAACTCACCGACCGCTATCCGCAATGGTCACCCGCCGTCCACATCGCTCCGGGGCTGTTCGCCTGCGCCGACCCCGCGTTGATCCGCAGCGCCTTGCTGGAGCTGCTCGACAATGCCTGGAAGTACTCCAGCAATGGTCACGCTGCGCGGATTGAAGTCACTGGCGCAGGCATCGGCAACCAGGTGGAGCTATGTGTTCGCGACAATGGCATCGGGTTCGATTTGCAGTTCGCCAGACATCTGTTCGCACCCTTCCAGCACTTTCATGCTGCGTCCGGACTGGATGGCATCGGCATGGGTCTGGCCATAACACAACGCATCATCAGCCGACACGGTGGCCTGCTCAGGGTGGCAACCAGTCCACAGCAGGGCGCCGCATTTTATTGCACACTGCCCGCAGGCAACACGCTGTAATCAATTCATGCTGCAACCTTACGCAAATCAACTGAAGCAGTGGCTGTTCGAGCCCGGCACACACTGGCTGGCCACTTACCTGCAACCCCTGCTGAAAGTGCTGCGTTATCCCTATGCCTTGTTGCGCGACCTCGCCCATGGCGATCTGAACCTGCGCGCCATGAGTCTGGTGTATTCGACGCTGCTTTCGATTGCGCCATTTCTGGCGCTGGCCTTCTCGGTACTGAAGGGTCTGGGCTATGCGCAGGATCTGGAAATTGTGGTGTACCAGTTCCTGGAACCCATCGGCGACAAGGCCAGTGAGCTGACCGTACGCGTCATGGACTTCGTCAACAATGTGCGCGGCGGCGTATTGGGGCCGATCAGTCTGGCGTTCCTGATTTACACCGTGATCTCCACCATCCAGAAAGTGGAAGAAAGTTTCAACTTCGTCTGGCAGGTGGAAAAGCCGCGCAGCTGGGCGCGTCGTTTCAGCGAATACCTGAGCGTCATGGTGATGGCGCCGGTGTTCATCGTGGCGCTGATTGCGCTGCTGCATTCCAGCACCGTCGAAAACATCACCCAGCTATCGCCAGTCGCGTGGTTCGTGCAACACACGCGCCAGCTCGGTACTTTTCTGCTGGTCAGCATTGCACTGACTTTCCTGTACCGTTTCATTCCCAATACTTTTGTACGCTTCAAGGCGGCGCTGATCGGCGGGCTGATCGGTGGCGCGTTGTGGACTGCGGGCGGCAATCTGTTTGCCCACTTCGTCGCCACCTTTTCACAAACCACAGTACTGATCTACACCGGCTTTGCTATCGTCATCCTCGCGCTGTTCTGGATCTATCTGTCGTGGGTGATCCTGCTGCTGGGCGCGCAGATATCCTTCTACGTGCAGCATCCGCAGTCATTGCGTTCCGGTCATCGCCAGGTGCAGCTCACTGCTGCCCTGCAGGAACGACTGGGTCTGTCGGTGATGTACCTGATTGCGCGCGACTACCAGAAAGGCACGCCGCACTGGACGCTCAATGATCTGGCCGATCATTTCAACGTGCCGGCCGCTTCGTTGAAACCAGTCATTGCCATGCTCGAATCACATGAACTGCTGGCCAGCACCGAAACCGAACGCTACCTGCCCGGCCGCGACCCGAATCAGATTGCCCTGACAGAAATTTTTGATGTGCTGCGCAATGACATGCGCAATGTACACATTCCCAAAGTGCGCGGCGCGGCCGCCGCCGAGCGGATTGCCGAGCAGGCCAACCTCGCCATGCGCGCCAGCCTGCAGGACAAGACCCTGTCTGAGCTGGTGAATCAATAAGCGTTCAACGCCAGACGTTGCAGGTGGAACACTCAGGCACCCGCAATCGTCATCGACTCCAGCAGTATCGAACCGGTACGGATGCCACCGCGCACATCCACATCGCTGCCCACCGCTACCACGTGCTGGTACATGTCCTTCAGGTTGCCGGCGATGGTGATCTCATGCACCGGATAGGCCAGCTGGCCGTTCTCCACCCAGAAGCCCGCCGCACCACGTGAATAGTCACCGGTCACGCCATTGATGCCGCTGCCCATCAGTTCCGTCACCACCAGGCCACGATCCATCTGCCCGAGCAACGCCGCATGATCATGTGCGCCCGTCGCTGAGCCCGGCTCGACCATCAGGTTGTGTACACCACCGGCATTACCCGTGGTTTTCAAGCCCAGCTTGCGCGCCGAGTAGGTGCTAAGCACATAGCCAGTCAGCACGCCCTGATCCACCAGCGTGCGATCCCGGGTTTGCACGCCCTCGGAATCAAACGGTGCGCTGCCCAGCGCTTTGAGCAAATGCGGATGCTCAGTGCAACGGAACCAGTCCGGAAATACTTTCTGGCCCGCTGCATCCAGCAGGAACGACGAACGACGATACTGACTGCCACCGCGAATCGCGCCGAGAAAACTGCCAATCAGGCCACGCGCCAGTTCGGGCACAAACAGCACGGGCGCCACACAGGTTGAAATCTGCCGCGCGCCCAGACGCTCCAGTGTGCGTTTGGCGGCACGCGCGCCGATGCTGGCGGGGCTGTCCATGTCCCGATAGTCGCGCACCGAGCTGTACCAGTAGTCGCGTTGCATCTCGCCGTTCTGCTCACCCACCACAGCGCAACTCAGGCTGTGCATGGTGCTGGCGTAACCAGCCACAAATCCCAGACTGTTACCAAACACACGCAGCCCTTGATGACTGGACAACGTTGCGCCTTCGGAATTGCTGATGCGGGGATCGGCATCCAGCGCCGCCGCTTCACAGGCCACAGCCAGATCACGCGCGACATCAGGCTCAATGCCCCAGGGATGATTCAGATCCAGATCGGGAATATCGCGCGCCAGCGTGTCCGCGTCCGGCAAACCGGCGCAGGGATCTTCTGCGGTAAATCCGGCGATGCTGTATGCCTTGGCAACGGACTCGCGAATGGCCGCGGCACTCAGATCGGCGGTGCTGGCTGAACCCTTGCGCTTGCCGCGATAGACGGTCACACCCATGCCGCGATCACGATGGTATTCCAGCGTTTCCACTTCACGCATGCGCGCAGTCACCGACAGCCCGGTATCCACACTCACCCCGACCTCGGCTTCGCTGGCGCCCAGCTGGCGTGCTGCGGCAAGCGCCAGTTCCACACAGGACTGCAAATCTGCCTGGGTCAATTCGCGTGTGGTAACCATGTGTCTCGACTGTGTTGCGGAAAATTCCCGGGAGTTTAGCAGCGTCAGCGATTAGCATGTGCGCCATGAGAAAGCTCTACGACACCCACCAGCCCGACGATGAAGACATTGATGACGGCCCCAGCAAAAGCCTGCTGAAACGCCAGAGCACCGAACTGCAACAGCTGGGCGAGTCGCTGATCGAACTGGCGCCCAATGAACTGGATGCGCTGGAACTGCCGGAAAAACTGCGCGATGCCATCGACATCGCCAAGCGCATTACTGCCCACGGCGGTCTGTATCGGCAGAAGCAATTCATCGGCAAGCTGATGCGCAAAATCGATGTGGAACCCATCCGCGCTGCACTGGAAGCCAAGCGTCTGGTGCAGCGCACGGAATTGCTGCGCTTCCGGCGCGTCGAACAATGGCGGGACCGGCTGTTGAGCGACGACGCCACCGCCCTGCCACAGTTACTGGCAGAACACCCGGAGCTTGATCGCAATCAGCTGGAACGACTGCTGGCCAGGGCACGGCACGAACAGCAGCGCAAGCAGGCCCCTGCTGCCGCACGCGAGTTATTTGCGGTGTTGCGTGCCTTGCTCGACCCGGCATAAACCCCTACTAACCTTACGCGCGCAAAGATTTACCGGGTAAAATTCGCGAATGAATACTCCTCTCGTTGGCATCATCATGGGCTCCAGCTCCGATTGGGAGACCATGCAGCCCGCCGCAGACATGCTCACCCAGCTGGGTATTGCGCATGAAGTGCGCGTGGTTTCCGCGCATCGCACACCGGATCTGCTGTTTGAATATGCGGCTAGCGCGCGAGGTCGCGGCATTGAAGTCATCATTGCGGGCGCGGGCGGCGCAGCCCACCTGCCCGGTATGACTGCGGCCAAAACCACGCTGCCGGTGCTGGGCGTGCCGGTGCAGTCAAAAGCGTTGAATGGCATGGATTCGCTGCTGTCCATCGCACAAATGCCGGCCGGCATTCCGGTGGGTACGCTGGCCATCGGCAAGGCGGGCGCCACCAATGCCGCGTTGCTGGCGGCCGCCATTCTGGGCAACAAGTATCCGAAGATTCATGATGCGGTAGCCACCTTCCGCGCCAGCCAGACTGACAAAGTGCTGGCACAACCTGATCCGCGTTCGGTCACCGCGCACAAGTAAGCTAATGAAAATTGGCATTATTGGCGCGGGCCAGCTGGGCCGCATGCTGGCGCTGGCGGGTTACCCATTAGGCCTGCGCTTTACATTCCTCGATCCCAGTCCCGATGCCTGCGCAGCACAGGTGGGCGACTGCATTCAGGGCGCGTATGACGATCCCGCCAAGCTGCGCCAGCTCGCCGAAGAGGTGGATGTCATCAGCTTCGAGTTTGAAAACGTGCCGGTTGCTGCGGTGGAAGCCATCGCCAGGCTCAAACCCTTCTACCCACCTGTTTCAGCACTCGGTGCGTCACAGGATAGGCTCACCGAAAAAACCCTGTTCGGCAAACTCGGCATTCCGACGCCGGGTTTCTGCGCGGTCAATTCACTAGCGGACTTGCAGCAGGCCGTTTCCCGCATCGGCATTCCCGGCATCCTGAAAACCCGCCGGCTGGGTTACGACGGCCGGGGCCAGTTCCGCATTCGTAAACCGGCCGACGTGACTGTAGCCTGGGCCGCGTTGCAGGGTTCGCCGTTGATTTATGAAGCCTTCGTAGCGTTCACGCGCGAGGTGTCCATTATCGGTGCGCGCAGCAGCCGGGGTGAAATCGCCATTTACCCGCTATCGGAAAACACGCATCGGGACGGCATCCTGCACACCACCAGAGCGCCCTATCGCCAGGCCAAACTGCAAAAACAGGCGGAAACCTACCTCAAGAAACTGCTGAAGCATTTCGACTACGTGGGCATCCTGACCATCGAATTCTTTGTCCTGCGCGGCAAGCTGATTGCCAACGAAATGGCGCCGCGCGTGCACAACTCCGGACACGCCAGCATCGAAGGCTCACAAACCAGCCAGTTTGAAAACCACCTGCGGGCCATTTGCGGCCTGCCACTGGGCAGCACCGCGCCACGCGGCCATAGCGCCATGCTGAATTTCGTCGGCGCCATTCCGGAACGGGCAACTGCGCTGAAGCAGACCGGCGTGCATTTCCACCACTATGGCAAGGAAGCGCGCCCCGCACGCAAGCTGGGCCACGCCACGGTGGTGGCAAAAACCGCTGCGCAACGCGATCAGGCGCTGAAAAAACTGCTCAAACTGGTTGGCCAGCAGTGACGCGGCTCACGTCATGACATAACGGCTTTGGACAGCTGACGCTCAGGGTTTAGACTGGCGCAGTTGATTGGGCTGACTCCATACGCCAACAAGGACTCGCGCCGCGCATGTATCTCGAACTGTTCAAACTGAAAGAATTGCCGTTCCGGCTGTCACCGGACCCCGCATTTCTGTACCTGTCGAAAAACCACGCCCGCGCCAAGGCGTATATGGAGTCGACCATCTGGTTTACCGACGGCTTCGTGATCATCACCGGCGAAATCGGCGCCGGCAAAACCACACTGATCGAAACCTTTTTGAGCGAGCTGGAAAAAGACGTGGTGGTGGCGCAGATCAACCAGACACAGCTATCCCCCAATGAATTTCTGCAATCCATCCTGGTGCAGTTCGGTTTTCAGCCGTTCAACATGAAGAAGGTGGAACTGATGTCCACCTTGAACAACTTCCTGATCGAACAATACGCCAACGGTCGGCGCGTGCTGCTGATCATCGATGAAGCCCAGAACCTGTCCATGAAAGTGCTGGAAGAAGTGCGTTTGCTGTCCGGCATCGAGACTACCAAGGACAAGGTGATGCGCATCATCCTGGCCGGTCAGCCCGAGCTGAACGAGAAACTGGACATGCCCGAACTGGCGCAGCTGACGCAGCGGGTACGCCTGCGCTTTCACCTGACGCCGCTGACACGTGAAGACACCGAACACTATGTCCAGCATCGCCTTGAAGTGGCTGGCTCGAATGGCCGCGAGATTTTTGCCGCCGATACCTACGACATGCTGTTCCGTTACACGGGCGGAGTGCCACGTCTGGTGAACACACTGTGTGATACCGCCATGATGGCGGCGTTCGCGCAGGATGAAGACATAGTCAGTCTGGAAACCCTGAAAAGCGCCATCGCGGAGTTGCGCTGGCAGGACTATGCAGCGCGCTCATCAAAACTGCCGGTGTACCGTCCGGACGCTGCTGAGCGAAAAACGATGCAGCGCGACAACAATGTCCTTGCGCATCTGTTGTTGTCCCACAAGGGCGAGTCACTGCATGATTTTGAGCTGCGCCCCGGCCGATTCCTGATTGGCCGTACCCAGGAAAATGATCTGCAGATCGACAGCACCTTCATCAGCCGGCACCACGCACAGGTGATCAGTACCCAGGGCAGCTGCATTATTGAAGACCTGAACAGCACCAACGGCATCGCGCATAACGGCAAGCGCATTCGCCGCCGCGTGCTGAATGACGGTGACGTGCTGCAGCTGGGTGAACACGAGCTGGCGTACATGGATGAACGTAATCTGCGTAACCGTCCGGATCGGCCGCATACCGATGACGCCGTGCCGTTGCTGTCCGAGACCACCCATCTGCCGCCATCAATGGCAGTGCGTAAAAATAAGGAAAAAGCACACGATGAAACCATCGCAGAGGATGAATAGGCTCTTAGTCATCCAGTGACTGATCGGGATGCAGTGCAAGGCGGAACCGCCAAAAACGCAGCGTCACGGAGTACGTGAGTAGCGGTTCAACGCAGCAATGCGCCCTTCAGCATTGAACAGCGATCCAGGATGCTGTTGTATTCACTCTGCGAACGCCGGTAGTCGCGGCGCCTCAGCCACAACACGGCGCCAAACACCAGCAGCGCCACCCCCAGCATCAGCAACAGCGTATGCCAGGCAGCGCCGGCATAACTTGCGCCGCCCAGCAGCAGCGCCCCTGCCAGCATGTAGGCGTAGGGAAGAAACTCATACACCGGACGCGACAACCACATGACTCACCTCGTCTGTATTGTTCTCAGGTAGCGGTGCCACCCACCGTCAAGCCATCTATGCGCAGCGTGGGCTGGCCTACGCCCACCGGCACATCCTGACCCTCCTTACCGCAGGTGCCCACACCCTCATCCAGCTTGAGATCATTGCCCACCATCGAGACGCGAGTCAGCACATCCGGCCCATTGCCAATCAAGGTGGCGCCGCGCACCGGAGCAGTGAGTTTGCCATCTTCAATCAGATAGGCTTCGCTGGCCGAGAACACAAACTTGCCGGAAGTAATATCCACCTGACCACCGCCGAAGTTGTGGCAGTACAGACCTTTTTTCACCGAGCCAATGATCTCCTGCGGATCATGCGGGCCATTGAGCATGTAGGTGTTGGTCATACGCGGCAGCGTCATGTGCGCAAAAGATTCGCGACGACCATTGCCGGTGGGTTTCACGCCCATCAGGCGCGCATTGAGTTTGTCCTGCATGTAACCTTTAAGAACTCCATTTTCAATGAGCGTGGTGCATTGCGTGGGCGTGCCCTCATCATCAATGTTCAACGAGCCGCGACGATAACGCAGCGTACCGTCATCCACCACGGTACACAGCGGTGACGCCACCTGCTGCCCCACCTTGCCGGTGAAAGCCGAAGTGCCCTTGCGATTGAAGTCGCCCTCCAGACCATGACCAATGGCTTCATGCAGCAGGATGCCAGGCCAACCGGAGCCGAGCACCACCGTCATCTGTCCGGCAGGCGCCGGCACCGCTTCAAGATTGACCAGCGCAGTGCGCACCGCTTCCTGCACCAGGCCCTGCCAGCGACCGCTGCGCAGGAACTCGGTCAATGAATAACGACCGCCCCCGCCACAATAGCCCTGCTCACGACGACCATTGTGTTCAACGATCACTGACACATTCATGCGCACCAGCGGCCGCACATCGGCCGCCAGCGTGCCATCGCTGGCGGTGATCAGGATGGTCTCGTGTACGGCAGCCATACTGGCCATCACTTGCGTAACCCGTGTATCCAGCTTGCGCGCCGCCGCATCCACCTCGCCCAGCAAGGCCACTTTCTGCTGATCGCTCAGACCGTCAAACGGATCAGTTACGGCATACAGCTGCCGCGTATGCGCTGACTGCCACGCCGAGACACTGCCACTGCCCTGACCACGGGCAATGGCGCGCGCGGCTTTGGATGCCTGGGTCAGGGCGGGCAACACGATTTCATCAGAATAGGCAAAGCCGGTTTTTTCACCCGCCAGTGCACGCACGCCCACACCCTGTTCAATGCTGTGTGAACCTTCCTTGACGATGCCATCCTCCAGCGCCCACGACTCTTCACGTGATACCTGGAAATACAGATCGGCATAGTCCACCGCCGAGCCCATGACCGTACCCAGCGCCTGCGCCAGCTGATTTTCATCCAGCCCGGAAGGCTCCAGGATGGTATTACGCGCCACACTCAGCGCCGGCAACGCCAGTACATCGGCGGTACGCGCCGGCTGCAAGTTGAGGGCAGACAGGACAAAGGATTCATCGACGCGACTGGGCAGGATGGACATGAGACTCACATATTTCGGGCAGACGACAAGCCTACCGCTTATAGCCGACGCTGCGCCAGCACCACGCCCGGCCCGGTGGCACGACAGGCCAGCAGCTCGCCCCATGCATCAAGGCGGCAACGTAGCGGAAATTTCGATTCCTCATTGGATAAGGTCGTCATTGGGGAGTCAAGACCTGTTCCCCGTGCTCAAACCAACCACCTCGTCAGGTGGACCGGCATCAGGTGAGATCACTGGACCGACATGCCGTGAAATCAGTGGCCCGGTTTGGGGCGAAATACGCACATGAGTGGACGGTTTTCTACCGCAGCGCGAAGACTGCTTTCCACCCGATGCTGGCTTTCGGCAGTATTGGCTCCTATCCTCTGCCCGGAATCCAGCTGACCAGCACTACGAAGATTGCGATGCCTACCCACTCACGCCTTGGCAAACAAATTGCTGAAGTCACAGCAGCCCTGAAAGAGCTGGGCGCGCAATATGCCCTGATCGGTGGACTGGCGCTGGCGTCGCACAAAGTCATTCGTGCCACCCAGGATGTCGATCTGCTGGTGGCCAGCGAGCGTGCCGATAACGTTGACGCAGCTTTGCTCAGCCTTGGTTATCAGTGTCTGCATCGCAGTGCCGATGCAGGCAACTACCAGCGTGGCCGCGAGCGTGTAGACTTTCTGTACGCAAGCCGCCCGATCGCACGTCAACTACTGGCCGGCGCTGCGACCTTGAACACCTCGCTAGGTGAATTGCGCGTGATCAGTAGCGAGGGGTTGATTGGCTTCAAGCTTCAGGGATGGGTCAATGATCCACGGCGCACGCAGGATCTTGAAGACATCCGAGCCCTGCTGCGCGCCAACCGTGAACAACTTGATCTGCTTGAAGTGCGCAGCTACTTTCAGCTCTTTGACCGGAACGCATTACTTGATGAACTCCTTACCCAACTCGGCTGATGCCCCCTTCGTCGCAGAAGGCGGCATCACCATCACGCCCGAAGCAACGCCCGATCCATTCGCGGCGCTGGATGAGTTGATGGTAGTCGTTGAAGCGCTGTGCCCGGAGTGGCCGCAGCGAGGCCTATTCGTCGATGGCGGACGGATGTTGCTGTGAGCCCAGCGACTATCGCCCGCTAAAAGACCTGGCGAACGGCGAACGATGCCGGCACCATTCACGCCACACGCAACCCACGCCAAATACCTTCGAACCTTCGCACCGGCACCGTTGGCCTGTGCGGCACCATGCGCTTGCACCTCCTTACGGTATGGACAATTTAGAAGAGATTTTCGATATGCTTTGGCTGCATCGCGTTGTGGACACGCAATTCCAACACACGAACCGGACGCACAAAAAATGAAACGAATCCTTCTCGCCGCCGCCTTGTTCTTCCCGATCCAGAGCTTTTCGCAACCCGCTCCCGTACGGGCACAATCGGCGCCCTCTGCATCCAGCCCGGCGGAGATACGCGAAGCCGCCGAGCAAGGCGAAGCCGGCGCACAGTTAATGCTCGGCCGTGCTTACGATATTGGAGCAAGCGTACCGCAGGACTTCGCGCAGGCTGTCAGTTGGTACCGCAAGGCTGCTGATCAAGGGGATGCTCATGCGCAATACGCGCTCGGCAATGCTTACTATCAGGGAATAGGCGTACCGCAGGATTACGCACAAGCCGCTGGCTGGTTCCGCAAAGCTGCCGAGCAAGGCACTGACGACGCACAGCGCATGCTCGGCGGCATGCACTTAGCGGGGGAAGGTGTATTGCAGGATTACGTGCAGGCCGCCAGCTGGGTTCGCAAGGCCGCCGAACAAGGAAACACCAAAGCGCAATTACTGCTCTCCACCATGTACGCAGAAGGCAAAGGCGTTCCGCAGGACTATGTCCTTACTTACGCATGGTTGAACCTTGGCGCGTCCAAAATCGGATTGGAGGAGCTAAGGGAGGGGCGCAATGCGATCGCCGCAATGCTCACTCCGGCACAAATTGCCGAAGCGCAACGCCTGAGCAGCAAGTGGAAGCCCGGCCAGGGTATCAAGCGTGAGACGAAGCGGTGATGCTATAGACACAAGTTACACGAACAGGTCTGGCAGGGATGGCTATTTGAAAGCCTAAAGGTTCGAGGCGACATTGATTTGAGGAGCATTTCATGGACTGGAACCCATACGGGATTCATTACGACCGGCAGAACGCTGAATGGGCATATTGGTACGATAAGGCCAACTGCCTACGCGAATCCGCGCATCTTGTTTGGCAGGGTGTTATCGAAAATAGAACGCGGGCCAATTGCTTGCCTGTTTACAGGATGCTGATGGGCTATTCGTTTGAGCTATTGCTCAAGGCAACTCATATTAAAGACAGGCTTCAAGCTCCGCACATCCATGACTTGAGGGAACTTGCTAAGACGGTTGGTATCAGGCTCTCGCGGACAGAAATGGACATCTTGAGTGTCCTCACAGGCTACATCGTTTGGGATGGGCGATATCCGACACCGAAGAGCCCGGAAAGGTTGATGCAACACTGGAGAACCACTGAAAACGTCGAAAACCGATCCACTCCAACAGAGATCGGGCTCATGCTCACCCCAAACGAGAATCTGGACTACCAAAACCTCTTGATGATGTGGCGCAAGATTTCTGATCCTCTATTCGCAACGAAACCAGAGGATGTGAATATGGATAAAACGTGAAATAGATTCATTCCTTGGGCGTCAAATATCTGCGGAGCTGGGTTTTCGGTCATGCGCCGTGCAGGCCCTAAGGGGTATCGCCAGCGGTTCATGCAAATCTGGCAAAGTTCTCTAAAATGTGTCCCCGAGTGAACAACTCGAATCGTGCTGAGCTTCCTCGGACCTCACCACGTGATGGAGCCGCACGTGATGGAGCCTGCGCGTGATGGAGCCGGTGCGCGTGATGGAGCCGGGCCGTCGATCCGTAGGTATTGGCTTGGTCACCCATATCTATAGCCGACGATGCGCCAGCGCCGGAAAGCCTTGGCGCTGCGCACGCTGCCGATCCAGATCAATTTCTGCCAGCACCACGCCCGGCCCGGTGGCACGACAGGCCAGCAGCTCGCCCCATGAGTCCACGATCATTGAATGGCCCCAGGTTTCGCGGCCATTGGTGTGTAGCCCGGTTTGCGCGGGAGCCAGCAGGTAGCACAGATTTTCGATGGCGCGGGCACGTAACAGAACGTCCCAGTGCGCAGCACCCGTAGGCACCGTAAACGCGGATGGCAGCACAAACACTTCGGCGCCCTGCTGACTCATCTGACGAAACAGCTCGGGAAAACGCAGGTCATAACAGATCGCCAGACCCAGCCTGCCGATGGGTGTATCGATCACCACCACGTTTTTTCCCGGCGCGATGGTGTCTGACTCCCGATAACTGCGCGTGGCGTCATCCACTTCCACATCGAACAGATGCATCTTGTCGTAACGCGCCACGCGCTCGCCTTGCGCATTCACGACCAGGCAGGCCGGCGCAACACGCGACTTATTGGGCAATTTCAGTGGCAGGGTGCCAGCTACTATCCACAAGCCCAACTCGCGCGCCGTATCGGCCAGCCAGCGCTGCATCGGTCCATCATGGTCGTTTTCAGCGATCGCAAACTTGTCCTGATCACTCATGCCCATCAGGGCAAAGTTTTCCGGCAATGCAGCCAGCTGTGCGCCCTGCCGGGCCGCCTGCTGCAACAACTGCGAAGCCGTGTGCAGATTCTCATGAACTTCTGCGCCTGAAGTCATCTGTATGACTGCGGCCATACTCATGGCGACGTACTCATGGAAAAATACTCATTGTTTGATACTCGTATCTGCATCAGACAGTGATGCCTTGCCCGCATCGGCATCAATGCGTTCCACCTGCGGATCTTCCCAGCTGCCACCGATGTGGTAGTAAGCACGCGCCACGCCTCTCAGGGGTTCCTTGAACAGCTGCGAGAACAGCAACACGGCAGCACCGACCACCGGCCCGCCGGCCATCACGCCTGCGCCTGCCAACGCACCACGAACATCACCGGTGACCACGGCCGTCTGATCGTAGTCGCGTGCACCCAGCCCGAGGCGACCGGCAATGCCGATCTCCGCAGTGGGGCCGCGCAGCAGCAGATTCTGGGTACGCGCCTCACCGTTCTGTACCGTGAAATCAGCATGAATCGTGTCGAAGGCCAGACCCTTGTCGGTGACATCACGAAAATCCAGGCCGAGGCGACGCGGCAGCGCGGCCACACTGAGCAGACCCAGCACTCGGCCCGCCCCCGGCTCAACATTCACCAACTGTCCCTCGTCCACCTGTATTTCCAGTTTGCCGGACGAACGCCCCAGCAGGTTTTCATCGAGTCCACCCGGCCATTGCAGGTCAGCCACCAGTTTGCCGCGTTTCGCCGCGATGAAATCGGCATAGTTGAACTGGCGCATGGTGGCGCGCACATCGGTGCTGTCCACACTCAGCGCCAGATGCGCCAGCGACCCGGCGCCATTCTGCAACCAGCTACCCTTGCCTGCGCCCTTGAATGACTCGCCGCTGATGCGCAGGCTATCCAGTTGCAAGCCCTGCGCCATCCGTGTGCCGCTGGCATACAAGGCGCCGAAGTCATGTTCGCCATATTGAAAGTGTTTGATGTCGGCGCGAATCGCGGGCAGATCACGCGGGTCGATTTCCTTGCGGCTGTCCGGCTTGCCTGCGCTCTGATTGTTTACACGCGAGGTCAGCCATAACGAATCCATATCCAGCGTCAAAGGTTGTCCGCCGCCGAAGTCATACGGCACCATCACTTGACCACTGGCCTGGGGACCGGCCACATCTACCCGCCAGCCCTTGTCGGTGACCTGCATGACGGCACGCACATCCGGCCATTCAAAACCATACAGATTAAAGCGGCCGATATTGACATTGGCAGCGCGCAGCACGTCCTGTACACGTGTGCCCACAGCGCCTGCGGGTTGCGTATTCGCTTCAGCGCCATCACCCAGACGCAGCCAGTCATCCAGTGTGAAATTATCCAGCCGCCCTTCGATACGCAATCCGGTGTGTGCCGGCAATGCAGCCGCCACCGCATCCGCACGCAAAGTACCGCGATCAAACTGCCACTGATTGGCCACATCCTGCCAGCGCACCAAGGCACGCAACTCACCCAGCGAACCGCGCAATTGCATCAGCTTGGCTGAATCACCGCCACTCATATCCATATCGATGTGCAGGTTGCGCGCGATGCTGGCAGGTTTGTTGGCCGGTGCCGGCAGATTGATGAACAGGCCTTGCAGGTCACTATCCACGCTGTATAGATGCCGCACACCATTGGCGTCACGCTGCGCATAGCCCGGCATGGTGAAACGATAACTGGCAGCGCCAGACAGTTTTACCCAGGCCGGAAATTTCAGGAACTGCACCACTGGCTGTGCCTGTGCCTGTCCGGTGGCGACAAGGTTGTAGCGGGCGGTGCTGTTGCGATCCGTGGCAACTGGCTCTGCCTTTGCCCTGAAGTTGCCCTGCAGGAATCTGCCGCTCAGATCAGCAGCGGTAACGGCATTGTTGGCAATATGCAGCGAACCAGTGACTTGTTCGGCTGCCTGCGTATAACCCGCCAGATTGATCCGGCCCTTGTCCAGACCTACATCAATATCAATCCTGCGCTTGGCAAACTCCCGCAGTGGCAGGTACAGGTCGGCCCGCGCCTGCAAGGGGCCCTCACCCGACAAGCGCATGAACAGGTCACCAATCTGTGGCCCCACCGGACTCTGCTGCACAAAACTCAAACCCTGTGGCAGCTCGCCGTGCGCCTGCGCCTTGATGAATATTTCAGCATCACGGTAGTCCTTGAGACTACCTTCGACGTGATCCAGCACCAGACCATTCAGGTATCCGGCGCTGGCAGTGGCACTTAATCCCGCATTCCTGAATTCAGCCCGCACTTGCAGACCAGTCGCCGGTTGCCAGCCATTCTGGTAATTCAGCGTCAGCTTCTCCAGCTGTGCGTCAATGGCAAACTCGCCTTCATTGTTGCGATAGGGAAAGTTCTTCAGCGGGCCTTGCAGCTTGATCCGGGCCTGCTGCACCCGACCACTCACAAACGCTGCGTCAAGCCAGGCCAGTGTCTTGCTGCGCAGGATGCCCGCAGGCAGGTAGCGCGGCGCGGCACTGACATCGATATCGTTAGCGGTAGCTTGCATGCTGACCTGCGCCACACCATCACGTGGCACCTGCAACGATCCTTGTGCCTGCACTTTGCCATTTTCAGTTTCGATTTTCAGATCACGGCTATGCAGCTGTAGCTGCTGTGCAGTGCGTAACCACTCCAGCTTGCCCGTGACTCGATCCATGGGCAAAGGCGTACGAAAAATACGTGGCGCCGACAGCGCCAGACTATGACTGTCGAGTTGCAACGTGCCGCGTGCCCCCGTTGCCGTCACCGACCCTGACAACCCCGAAACACCCGGCGTGCGCAACACCGGTGACAGACCTATTTGTGCAAACTCGAAGCGCATGCCGAAACGCGGTTCAGCGGCTACGGAATCCCGCTCATAACGCAGGGCAAGGTTACGCAACTGACCCGAGGCATACAGGGCACGCACCCGCGCCAGTGCCTCGCCCTCCGGAGCATAAGCCAGCAAGGGCCACAGATTTTCCAGCACCAGCAACTGCGCGTTCACTTGTGCAGCTGACACCCGAACATCACCTGATGGCTGCGCAGCAGCGAACTTGAGCAACACGCTGGCGGTGCTGGCGGGCCAGGGCGAATCACTGCGCGCCAGTTGCAGATTGTCAAAGCGGGTCAGCCACCCGGCAGCAGTGCGGTCACTGCTGAACTGCAAGGCCACATTCCCATACTGCCATGCTTGCGGCGCAACCATGACGCCCGTGCTGCTTGCCACCGGTACGACCGGGTTCACTTCTGAGTTCGCTTCTGAGTTCACAAGTGAATTCGCTGCGGCAACGTTGTCTTCATCATCACGGCGTCGCAGTGGATCTGCCTGTGGCAATGGCTGGCTCCATACCGGCAAGCGCAGCCCAACATCGACAAAATTGATGTTGCCTTCGAAGTGCTGCGGCTGCGCGCCGACAAACCGGCCCGACAACTGGAATGAACCCTGGCCACGCACCGGCGCGGGCCAGTCATCCGGCATCACCTGCTTCCAGCCTGACAAATCAAACTGAGTGCCCTTTGCCGAGACTTGCCACACCAGCTGGCTGACGTCATTCAGGTTGCCAGTGCCTGAGCCGGAAAACTCCAGCGCCTTGCCCAGAGTGCCGGGCAACGCCGCACTGCCCCGCAGCACGAAGCGCCTGGTATCGCGCGTGATATCCAGCGAGACCTCAGGAAACTGCCAGGGGCCACGACCGGTTTTCAGGTCGCGAAAACTCAGGCGCACCTTGCGAATGGCCAGCTCGCCCACGGGCAGTGAATCCAGTTTGAAAGCACGCCCGCTGTTGAATTCGGGCCAGTCGGCCTGACCGATCAGTTCAAAGCTGCCATCTGCATTGCGTTGCAATTTCAGCTCGGTGCCTTCGAGCTGGAACCGTGCGGCGCTCAGGCGACCGGTGCGTAACGCCTGCCACAGATCAAAACCCACACTGCCCTGCTCAGCCACGGCAATGACGCGCTGCCGGTCAGCGCTGCGCAGTGTTGCCGCAGTGAATTTCAGTTCCGGGCCATAACCGCGCCAGCCGGCACTGAGTGTTGCAAACTGGATATCGAGTTTCGCACGCTCACTCAGCCAGCTCTGCATCTGCGCACGATATTCCGGCACGCGCGCCATCACGAGAGTGAAGGCGCCCAGGGTCAAGCTGATCAATAGAATCATCACCCCAAGACTGATCGCAAACCACTTGGCTACCCAATTAAAGCGGGTTTTGTCAGTAATGGTACTGGCGTTGCTATCGTTCATTGCTCGTCTTGTAGGTTGGGCTTCAGCCCAACATCTTCGATGGTCACTACGGTCGGAAGTCGGGCTGAAGCCCGACCTACAATTCAGACCACACTACATCAACACCACATCGTATTGATCCTGCTGATACAGGGCTTCAGTTTGCAGACGAATGGGCTTGCCGGTATGGACTTCCAGTTCCGCCAGCGCCGCCGATTCTTCATCCAGCAGCCGTTCGATCACATCCTGATGCGCCAGCACCATCAATTCCTGGAAATTGAATTGCCGCGCCTGTCGCAGGATCTCGCGGAAGATTTGATAACACACGGTTTCCGTAGTCTTGACGAAGCCCCGTCCCTCACAGGTGGGACAGGACGAACACAGCATATGTTCCAGACTTTCGCGGGTACGCTTGCGAGTCATCTCCACCAGACCCAGCGGCGACACCGAGGAAATATGCGTCTTGGCATGATCACCCGCCAGCGCCTTTTCCAGCGCCTGCAATACTTGCCGACGATGCTCTTCCTCTTCCATGTCGATAAAGTCAATGATGATGATGCCACCCAGATTGCGCAGACGCAGTTGCCGGGCAATGGCCACACCGGCTTCCAGATTGGTCCTGAAGATGGTTTCTTCCAGCGTGCGATGGCCCACATAGGCGCCGGTATTGACATCAATGGTGGTCATGGCTTCGGTCTGATCCAGCATCAGATAGCCACCTGACTTGAGCGGCACCTTGCGATCCAGCGACCGCTCAATTTCTTCTTCAATGCCATACAGATCGAAGATGGGCCGATCACCCCGAAACAGCTCGATGCGGTCGCCCATTTCCGGCATGAAAGTGCGCGCGAACTCCGTCATGGCCTGAAAAGACTCTTCATGATCGATACTCACTTTACTGATGCTGCCCAGCACCACGTCGCGCAACACCCGTACCTGCAGCGGCAGATCCGCATTCACCAGTTCGCCGGGCTTGGCATAGAGCGTCTTCTCGCTGAGCACCTGCCACATTTTCTGCAGGAACATCATGTCGGTACGCAGGGCATCGGGGCTGGCGCCCTCGGCCGCTGTGCGCACGATGTAACCACCGGTATCGTGCGGCTGCACGAAGGCCAGCATGGTTTCACGCAACCGCTTGCGTTCAGTTTCATCTTCGATGCGCGACGATACCCCGACGCCGCGACCCTTGGGCATGAACACCAGGTAACGCGAGGGGATGGTGATGAAGGTGGTCAGACGCGCGCCCTTGGTGCCCAGTGGATCTTTCAGCACCTGCACCAGAATTTCGTGGCCTTCTGCCACCAGCGACTGGATATCAGCGGTGCGTTCCGGCTTCTGGTTATTCTCAAGATGTTCGACGTGTTCAGCGTCAGACGGCGTGACGATATCGGAGGCATGCAGGAATGCCGTGCGTTCCAGTCCGATATCAATGAACGCGGCCTGCATGCCCGGCAACACTCGCGACACCCGGCCCTTGTAGATATTGCTGATCAGGCCACGCTTGTTGGCGCGTTCTATATACAGCTCCTGCAACACGCCTTCTTCCACCAGCACAGCGCGCACTTCACGCGGGCTGACATTGATCAAGACCTCTGCACTCATGCTGTTGCTCCGCTTGCATCCAACGGCGATTCATCTGCGGCTATGCCGACTGACCAGCCCAGTGGCGCCAGCAACAGTGCGGTTTCTGCCAACGGCAAGCCCATCACGCCGGAATAGCTGCCCTTCAATTCGGTGATGAACGCGGCCGCCAGCCCCTGCACCGCATAGCCACCCGCCTTGTCCTGTGGCTCACCGCTATTCCAGTACGCATTACATTCAGGCACTGACAACGACCTGAAGCGCACTTCACTGCAACTGAGCGCGTGCTCAAGGCCACCGGCATGACACAGCGCCACGGCGGTATAAACCTGATGAGTGCGGCCGGACAGGCGTTGCAGCATCGTTACGCCTGCAGCACGATCATGTGGCTTGCCAAAAATCTCGTCACCGAGCGCCACGGTGGTATCGGCCGCCAGCACCGGTTTGCGCTCCTCCGGTCGCAACCGCTCCCAGATGCGCTGTGCCTTGGCGCGCGCCAGACGTACTACATAGTCAGCCGGGCTTTCGTCGGCCAGACGCGATTCGTCGATGTCGGGAATCAGAATCTGGTGCGGCACGAAAATCTGCCGCAGCAGGGCGCTGCGCCGGGGTGAGGCTGAAGCGAGATAAATGGCTTGTATGGTCATTCCGCAAGCATACCGGAGGGCGGGGATTCCGGGCTCGTTTACCTGCCGTAAAGCAGCTGCATTCGCTACCAACATCAGGCACAGACCCCAACATTGCCCCATCACTGCCAGGTGTGATCCAGGGCGCGGAATCACAACCGGCGCTGCCTTAGCCTTGGCGTCTGTCGTCACATCAGCGACCCATAACAAGATCAACTCCAGCCACAGGGATTCGCTTTCATGAGTCAGGGGCACAAACACAACAAACTCATCATGGCGGAGGTTCGCCGTCCGGAGTTTCCGGTGATTGCCGGTTACCGGTTCATCCAGCCCATTGCGCGTTCAGCGCATGCCGCCCTTTACCTCGCCCATTCCGCCGAATTGAATCAGGACGTGGCCATCAAGGTTTTGCGCAACAGCGACCGCCGTGCGCTCACCCCGGAACAGATCCAGCGCTTTGAACGCGAGCGCGAGCTGCTGATGCGCGTCAAACATCGTTCGGTAGTGGATCTATACGACTGGGGCCGTACCAGCGATCAGAACGGCGAGTCACACTATCTGGTCACTGAATATTTTCCGGCTGGCAGTCTGGAGCTGCGCATCCGTAACCTGATTTCGGTGCGTGACAGTGTTGATTTCTTCTTGCAGATCTGTGGTGCACTGGTCGCCATCCATCGCACCGGCCTGTGTCACCGTGATCTCAAACCCGCCAATGTCATGTTGCGGCAGGACGGCAGCGTGGTACTGATCGACTTCGGTCTGGCGATGACACTGGAAAACACCAGCCTCACCGGCATTGGCGAAGTATTTGGCTCGCCCTACTACATCAGCCCCGAACAGATTGACGGCAGTTCCAGTGGCGATCACCGCAGCGACCTGTACAGTCTGGGCATCCTGTTCCACGAGCTGCTGACCGGCGCACGTCCCTTCCAGGGCAAGACCATCATCGAAATTGCGCAAGCCCACAAACAGGCGCCGATTCCAGCCTTGCCCGAAGCACTGGCCAAGTTCCAGCCTCTGGTCACTGGCCTGCTGGAAAAAGACCCTGCGCAGCGTGTGCAATCGGCCAGCGATGCGTTGGCCATGATGGCCAGACTCAAGGTTTGAGTTCCCTATGCCGGCCCGCCAATAAATTCGCGAACCCGCTGCAACACCGGCAAACGCCTGCGCGCCGGAATCGAAAATGCGGCGACCAGATCAGCGTGATCTGCTTCTGAAAAGTATTCTGTTGTCACCTGCGCACCCACTGCTTTCAGCCGTTGGGTGAGATTGACCGTGTTGTGCGATCCTACCGTACGGTCATGCAGGCCGTGCATCAACAGTATGGGCGGCGCATCGGCACGCACATAGTTGATGGGTTGTGATTCCGCATGGCGTGCAGGCGGCCCGAACAGATCGAACATGTAGTCGTAAGTGAAGGGGATGAAATCATATGGGCCAGACAGGCCAACAACACCGCGCAGAGTGGCAGCGCTGATACCGGCCTGTTGCAGGTAACTGGTATTCAAGGCCAGCATCACGGCGATATGCGCACCGGCTGAATGCCCCATCAGATACACGCGCTGCGCATCCGCGCCCCAGTTTTGCAATGGGTCTTGCAGATGCGCCTGCACCCACGCCACCGCCTGCGCTGCATCCTGCATGAATACCGGAAACTTCACCCGTGGATACAGCCGATAGTTGGGCAGCACCGCGATGTAACCCTGCTCGGCCAGCGCCGCGCCGACAAACTTGTAATCAGCTTTGTCGCCACTGTTCCAGCCACCACCATGAAAGAACACCACCACTGGGGCGCGCCCGGAAGTGACGGGCAGGTACACATCCAGTTTGTTGCGCGGCTCCTTGCCATAGGCCAGGTCACGATCACGCGAATAGTCACCAAAGCTGGCTGGAATGTTGGCGCCGAGAAACGCCAGTTGCGTGCAGGCGCTGCTGAACAAGGCCATGCCGGAGGTGAGCAACAGGCGACGGGATAGTTCGGGTGGCATGAATACGGACATTGATGACTACAGATACGCAGCGGTCAGCACAGCGGATTCAATGGTTTGAATGACTGGCCAGAAAATGGCTAGGCGCGATGATACGGATGACCCTTGATCACCATCACTGCGCGATACAGCGCTTCAGCCACAATGACCCGAACCAGCGCATGCGGCAAGGTCAGGGGTGACAGCGACCAGCGCAGTTCAGCACGTTCATCCACGGCCGCAGCGAGACCTTCCGGGCCGCCGATACAAAACGCCAGACCACGCCCTTCATGAGTCCGGGCCTCCAGAAACTTCGCCAGCTGCTCGGTACTGAATGCCTTGCCGCCCACCTGCAACGCCACAATGCAGGGATTGCCGGTCATCGCGCTGAGCATGCGCTCACCTTCTTTTTCCATGGCGCGCGCGGTATCACCGCCACTGCGTTGTCCCAGTGGAATTTCGATCAGTTCGAGCTTGTAGTCCTGGGTCAGGCGCCTGGCGTAATCGTTATAGCCTTCGTTGATCCACGAAGGCAGTTTGGTGCCAGCGGCAATGAGGCGGAGATTCATGTGAAATTCTCACCAGCGCACATCATGCCTCCGCTGCAGGGGCGGCTCGTGAGCCGCCTTGTAACAAGAGGCAAAAAGGGCGATCCACGAAACGCCCCTGCGCCGCATTGCGATCTTACCCCTTCGACGCTTCGCGGCGGGCAGCACTGATATCCCACAGGCTTTCCAGACGATAGAACTCGCGCACACGCGGCAGCATGACGTGCACGATGACATCGTGCAGGTCCACCAATGCCCATTCGCCATCGCGCTCACCTTCCAGGCCCATGGCCGGGAAACCGGCATGCTTGGCATCGAAGGCTACCCGCTCGGCAATCGATTTCACGTGGCGATCGGAATTGCCACTGGCAATGATCATGGTGTCCGCAATATCGGTAAGGCCGCGCACATCCAGTACCGTCACGTTGACGGCCTTCAGGTCAGCCAGTGAATTTTCCACCAGTTTCACCAGTGGTGATTTGGCGCTGGCTGGACGCCTGGTGGCAACCGACTTACTGGCAACTTTTTTGGCGACCGTCTTTTTTGCAGTGGTTTTCTTCCTGGCAGGCGCCTTGCTGACCGCAGGGCGCTTGTTCACGACCTTCTTGCGGGCAACTGTTTTCTTGCCTGCCGACTTCTTCGCGACTGGTCTGGACTTGCTGGATTTCTTTTTGGCAGTTGCCATGCTGACCTCAGTGGGTGAATCGTTTTATCGCCGCAATGCGCCTTCCAGCGCTTTCTAACACAGTCGAATCAGGGCTGGCGCAAATAACACGCCGATTGCTGGATCAAATCGCACACCGCATCAGGCATCAGATAACGCGGGTCGCGTCCGGAGGCAATGAGGTTGCGTACTTCGGTCGAAGATATTTCCAGTTGCGTCACGGCGTGAATGAAAATACGTCCCGCCCTGGCTTCGTGCAGGTCATTGACATTGCCGGTGCCACCATCCACCAGCAACTCTCCCAGCGGCCCCATGGTGGGCGCACGCCAGCCGGGACGGTGGGCCACCACCAGATGCGCCAGTGTCAGGATGTCGCGCCACTGACGCCACTGCGGCAAGCTGAGGAACGCATCCATACCCACAATCATGCACAGCGAATGATCCGGCATTTCAGCGCGTAATTCCTTGAGCGTATCCACCGTGTATGACGGCCCGGAGCGACGCATTTCGCGATCATCGACATTGAAACCGGGCCGCTGGCCAATAGCGGCTTTCACCATCTTCAAGCGTTGTTCGGGACTGGCGATCGTGGCATCCCGGTGCGGCGGATCACCTGCCGGCATGAAGCGCACTTCGCTCAGGCGCAGGGCCTGCAGCAGTTCAAATGCAGTACGCAAGTGACCGTAGTGAATCGGGTCAAAGGTGCCGCCAAAAATTCCGATGGTGGGATGCATTGCGGTCAGTAATTCTGGAAGTCGAAAGCGGCTAGTGTAAGAAAACTCGGGGCGCCGTGTCGCAAACAATTGTAGATGCGCCCCAGGGGTGGGCCTCGGCGCATCACGCCACCTTCGGCCGGGCCAGCTTCAACCCCGACAGGCGCGCTACCAGACCGCGTACTTCCACCCACGGATCACGGCGATTGACGCCCTTGATGGCCGCATCCGTCTGCGCAGCGTCTAACAGCAGCGCGCGGATGGCAGGTAATTTCAGGCGCTGCAGGGCCTGGCGCATGGCGGGCTGGCGAGGTTTCCACACACCCGCAGCAAACATCGCCGAATCCGCACTCTGGCCGCGACTCATGCTCAAAGCCGCACGCGCCAACCATTGCAGGTCCTTGTGCAGTCCCCACAGCACCAGCACCGCATCGATGCCTTCTTCCTGCAAGCCATCGAGAATATGCAGCGCACGCGTGGCATTGCCCTGCATGGCGGCCAGACCCAGTTGCAGCACGTCATAACGCGCACTGTCCGCCACCGCCGCCAGCACGTTTTCACTGGTCAGGGTTGCACTGGCATGCAACAAAGCCAGCTTGTCAATTTCCTGCTGCGCGGCGAGCAGGTTGCCTTCCACGCGCTCGGCAATAAGTTCAGCGACACCGGACTCAAATTTCAGGCCAGCACGCTGCATGCGCTTTTCCACCCACATCGGCAGCTGTGTCACTTCCACTGGCCACACCTGTACCAGCCAGCCGTGTTTCTCGATGGCGGTCACCCACTTGGTGGACAGCGAGCGTGAATCCAGTTTTTCAGACACCACCATGATCATCAGATCAGTCGCTCCCCCTTGCGAACCAAGCTGGGCAGCAACATCGCACAACACTTCACTGCCTTCATTGCCGGGGCTGGCGCCAGCCAGACGTACTTCGATGATGCGTTGCTCGGCAAACAGGGACATGGCCTGCGTGGCGGCGCGCAGCTCCTGCCAGTCAAAACCGCGTTCGACAAAAAATACCTGTCGTTCGCTGAAGCCTTTATCGCGCGCCGCGCCGCGCAGCTGATCGCAGGCTTCGCCCACCAGCAAAGGCTCGTCGCCGCAAATCAGGCAAATGGCGGGCAGGCCTTTTTTCAGCTGCGTGGCGAGATTTTCGGGATTGAGCTTCATGAAGTGTCGGGCATCATACTGGAGGGGGCATCCGGCACCAATTCTTTGGCGATCGCAGGTGTGGCGAGGGGCCCGGAGCGGTCTCGCTGCCTCTCACTCATTTGCCGGACAGCGCATTCGTGAGTACATTGACCCACATGTTCCCGGCTCACCTCCGACAAGCATCCTGGCTCAGCACCGTTTTGCGCGTGCTGGCGCTGTGCTTTGTGCTGGGTACGCTGGCGCATGCGAGTCACACCCATGAACAGGGCAGCGCCAGTGCCATGACACGCACTACAACTGCGACTACTGCACCAGCTTCGGCGGCCTGATTGATGCGCCCATCGCGCCAGCCGCGCCGTTACCGTGTTTTGCCTCGTCCGAAAACCTCCGGCTGCCGACCCAGCCCATCCTCCCTGCGCGACCCGTCAACGTCGCACAGGCACGCGCCCCGCCTGCCTGCTGAAACCCCGTAGAGAAACTTCCGCAGCGTGAATCCTTGCCGGATATACGCGCGTCTTTTTGGGTTTGCGCCGCTTTTACCGGCGCGTTCAGCAGGATACTTCCATGTCAGCCATTCGTTTTTTTTCACCCGTACTGGTTTCCCTGGTAGCCCTTACCAGCACCAGTTTCGCTGCCGATGACGCTCTTGAAGAAGTGATCGTCACGGCGCTCGGTATGCGCAGCAGCATCGATGACGCCATTCAACCCGTTGAAGTGTTGAGCGGCAATCAATTGCAACAGCAACTTTCCAGCAGCATCGGCGAAACCCTGGCCAAACAGCCCGGCATCACCGCCACCTACTTCGGCCCCACCGCCAGCAGACCTATTATTCGTGGACTAAGCGGCGAACGCGTGCAGATGCTGGAAGACAGCCTCAGCGCACTGGATGTGTCATCGCTGTCCGAAGACCACGCGGTGAGCATCGAAGACTCGCTGGCCACGCAGATCGAAGTGGTCAAAGGCCCTGCCGCATTGTTGTATGGCAGCGGCGCAGTGGGCGGTGTGGTGAACGTGCTGACCAATCGCATTCCTGATCGCGCGCCGGCAAGCGCCATCAAGGGCTCGGTGAATTTGCGCACCGACAGCGCCACTAACGAACGCAACGGCGTGGCCGCAGTGGACCTCGGCGCCGGCAACTTTGCGGTGCACTTCGATGGTTACAAGAAGAAAACCGATGACGTCAAGGTGCCCGGCTCGGCGTTTTCCGCTGCCGCACAACAAGCGGCCCTGGATGCCGACCCGGATGCCTTTATTCCACAAGATCGCCTTTACAATTCGGCCAGCGACTCCAGGGGTGGTGCGGCCGGTATGTCGTTGCTGGGCGATGCCGGATTTGTCGGCGTGTCGGTGAGCGGCTTCAACACCGTCTACGGCGTGCCGCTGGCGCCCGGTGAAAATCCCGCCGATGGCGGACCACATATCGACATGAAGCAAACGCGCGTTGATTTGAAGGGTGAATTGAAGGGCGGTGATGACTGGTTCAAAGCACTGCGGGTTCGCGCTGCACACAACAATTATGAGCATGCCGAGCTCGAACCCGATGGCGCAGTGGGCACGCAGTTCAAACAGCAAGGTACTGAAGTACGCGCTGCGCTGGACCATCAATTCGGCGTTCTGCAGGGCAGCGCCGGCGTGCAGTACAAGCATCTGGATTTCACCGCTATCGGCGACGAAAGCTTTGTGCCGCCGTCGGTAACCCGCAACGTCGGTGTGTTCGTGTTTGAGCAATTGCCCATCCCCTCGCTTACGAAGAATGGACTCACGCTGCAAGCCGGCCTGCGCGCCGAACGCCAGCGCATCGAACCCGCTGCTGAAAGCGGCCTGCCGGATTACAGCAAGACCGCTGCAAGCGCCTCGCTCGGCGGCTTGTGGAAATTGAACGATCAGCATTCGCTGGCGATGAATGTGACACGCTCGCAGCGTCACCCCACGGCCACCGAGCTGTATGCCGACGGTCCGCATGAAGCCACCGGACAGTTTGTGATCGGCAGCACCGCATTACGTCCGGAGTCGGCCAATACCGTGGACGTGATCTGGCGCGGCGGCGAGGCGCTGCACTGGCATGTCAGCGCCTATCTGAATCAGTTCCGCGACTACATCTATCTGCTGCCCACCGGTGATGTCGAAGACGATCTGCCGGTATACGAATATCGTCAAGCCGATGCCCGCTATGTCGGCGCGGAAGCTTCCTTAAGCTGGCATGTGTTTGAACAGGGCAGTCAACATCTGGATGTTCAGCTAAGCAGCGATGTAGTTCGTGCCACCCTGGATGACGGCAGCCCCGTGCCACAGATTCCACCCTTCCGTATCGGCGTCGAATTCAACTACGCCGATGGCCCATGGCAGGGCATGGTGTCTGCCTTTCGTTATGCCAAACAGGATCGCATCGCCGAGAACGAAACACCTACCGATGGCTACACACTGGTGGACGCCAGTGTGAGTTACGAGTGGAGCTTGAGCGCCATGAGTAGCCTGCAAGTCTTCCTCAAGGGCAGCAACCTCACGGACACGGAAGCACGGCGGCATACCTCGCCCTTGAAGGAATACGCACCGCTGCCGGGAAGATCGGCATTGCTGGGAATGCGTTTGCAGTTCTAAAACAGCCAGGGTTACTGGTATCGTCGCAGGGGCGGCTCGCGAGCCGCCCCTGCACAGGAACCCTTCATGCCCGCCACACCACGCACACTCTATCCCGCCCTCGAACCCAACCGCTCCGGCTATCTGCGTGTTTCCGGCACGCATGAAATCTACTGGGAAGAATCCGGCAATCCCAACGGCAAACCCGCCGTATTTGTACATGGTGGCCCGGGTGCAGGCGCAGGCAGTCAGTCGCGGCGTTTCTTTGATCCCAAAGCCTGGCGCATCGTCGTGTTCGATCAACGTGGCTGCGGCCGCAGCCGTCCACAAGCCAGTCTGGAAGACAACACCACCTGGCATCTGGTCAGTGACATGGAAGCACTGCGCATACATCTGAATATCGACCAGTGGCTGGTGTTTGGCGGCTCATGGGGTTCAACGCTGGGACTGGCCTATGCACAGACACATCCGCAGCGTGTCACGGAACTGGTGCTGCGCGGCATCTTCCTGCTGCGTCACCGGGAACTGCAATGGTTCTATCAGCAAGGCGCCAGCGCGATCTATCCCGAACGTTACGCGAACTATATTGCCGCCATTCCCGAAGCCGAACGCCCTGACCTGATTACCGCCTTCTACAAACGCCTGACCAGCAGCGACTACAACCAACAATTGCAGGCCGCCAAAGCCTGGGCCATCTGGGAAGCGGCAACCAGCTTTCTGTTACCCAACGAAGCCAACATCAACAACTGGGGCGAGCCCGACTTCGCCATCGCCGTGGCGCGCATCGAATGCCACTACTTCGTCAACAAGGGATTCTTCGACAGCGATGATCAGCTGTTGAAGAACATTCATCGCATCCGACACATTCCCGGCGTCATCGTGCAGGGTCGTTACGATGTGGTGTGCCCGATGCAAACGGCATGGGAACTACACCAGGCCTGGCCGGAAGCGCAGTTTCATGTCACGCCTGATGCGGGACATTCAGCGTATGAGCCGGGCAATACCGATGCACTGATTCGGGCGACGGATGGATTTCGGTAACCCGTTTACTGCACTACGCCAACGCCCCATACAACTCCGGCCTGCGATCCCGGAACACTCCCCATGCACGGCGATATTCGCGAATGACATCAAGATCAAAGCTGGCAATGAGAGTCGATTCATTAACCCGATCCGCTTGTTCAATTACCGCACCCGTGTGATCGGTAATGAATGACGAGCCGTAGTACCGCACTGACCATTGCTTACCCTGCTCCACGCCAATGCGATTGGCTGCAATCACCGGCATGATGTTGGCGGCAGCATGACCTTGCATGGTTCTTTGCCAGTGCGGCTGTGAATCGATGCTTTTATCCTGCGGCTCATCACCAATCGCAGTGGGATACAGCAGTATTTCTGCCCCCATCAGCGCCATGGCGCGGGCGCATTCGGGGAACCATTGATCCCAGCAGATGCCCACGCCAATCGTTCCATAGCGGGTTGGCCAGACTTTGAAACCGGTATCGCCGGGCGTGAAATAGAATTTCTCGTGATAACCGGGGCTTTCGGGGATATGCGCCTTGCGGTACGTGCCCATTAACGAACCATCGGCATCAATCATCGCCACCGAGTTATAGAACACATTGCCGGCACGCTCGAATACGCTGACCGGCAACACCACTTGCAGTTCTCTGGCCACCACTTGCAGGCGTTGCACGGCGGGGTTATCAGCAATGGGTAACGCCAGATCGAAGTAGCTCGTGTCGTGATCCTTGCAGAAATACGGCGTCTCGAACAGTTCCTGCAAACAAATCACCTGTGCGCCACGCGCATGTGCAGCACGCACCATGCGTTCGGCGGTTTGCAGGTTTTGGCTACGGCTATCCGAGCAAGCAAATTGAGTGGCGGCAACGGTGATGCGCATTGGGTTAGCCCCTCACACAAATACCAGCAGGAAAACACCCACGGCCAGACGATACCAGGCAAACACCGTGAACTTGTGGGTCTGGATATAGCGCAGCAACCATTTCACGGCGATGAAGGCGACAATGGCTGAGACAACAAAGCCAATGCTCAGCGCAGTCCAGTCTTCATTCGCCAGGCCATCATTCTTGATGACCTTGAGTAACTCATACCCGGTAGCGGCGAACATGGTCGGAATACCGACCAGAAACGCAAACTCGGTGGCGGCCGGTCGCGAGGTCATGCCGGCGAGCATGGCGGCGAAGATGGTGGCGGCAGAGCGCGAGGTACCGGGGAACACCGCAGCCAGAATCTGCCCCAGACCCACCACCACGGCGACCTTCCACGTGACCGCTTCGCTGGGCTCATGATGACTGACGTAACGCTCCACCAGAAAAATGGCGAAGCCACCGATGATCAAGGCCCAGGCTACGGGTGCAACCGTTTCCGGCAGTTCCAGCCCCAGCTGCTTGGCGACAAAACCACCTGCCACGGTGATCAGGAACGACACGCTCAGCTTGAGGAAGTAATCGCGGTTAGCGGGTTTGGAAAAGCCCAGTATCAGATCCCACAGGCGCTGCCAGTAAATCAGCACCACCGCCAGAATGGCGCCGGCCTGAATCGCCACATTGAACAGATCAGAGCGATATCCCAGCCAGTGTTCGGCAATCAGCAGATGGCCGGTGCTGGAGATGGGCAGGAACTCGGTGATGCCCTCGATAATACCCAGCAGAATGGTTTGCAGCAGTTGATCCATGACAATCCGGTAGGGGCGGTTCGCGAACCGCCCGGTTTAAATTCAAGAAAGTTCAGAGGGCGGTTCGCGAACCGCCCCGACGCGCCGGCGCACTGCCAGCAGCATGCCCAACAAACAAACAAGCACCACCGGCCAGTTGCCGACACGTGCATAAGGCGTGAGTCCAGTACGCGGCTGCACTTTGCCTGCCAGTACGGCCACTTCAAAACGCGGCAGGGTGGCCATCACCTTGCCATCGGCGGCAATTAAAGCAGAGATGCCATCGTTGGCGGCGCGCACCATGTCACGTCCTGCTTCCAGCGCGCGCATGCGGCTGATTTCCAGATGCTGCGGCGGCGCGCTGGAATCACCAAACCACGCGTCGTTGGTGACATTGACCAGCAGCGTGGCCTCTTTCAGCACCGACAGCTGTTCATTGCCAAAACCGTCTTCGTAGCAGATGGTCGGCGCAATCTTCTGGCCTGCCGCACTCAATGCAGCCTGCTGTGTTTCGCCAGCATTGAAATCGCTGTACGGCAGGTTCATCAATCGCAACCAGCTGCGCACAAAGTCCGGTACCGGAAAATATTCGGCGAATGGCACCAGATGCCGTTTGTGATACCACTGTAATTCATCACTCAAGGCGAGTACGCCGTTGTAGTACGCATCCTGCTGCGGGTCGTAGTGCAACAGGCCCATGACCAGGTCACTGTTGGCGGCGCGCGCTTCACTCCACAACGGGCTCAGGTAATCAGTCAGCTGATGCGCGAGATCCGGCAACGCTGCTTCAGGCCACACGATGAGTTGCGTACCAAAATGCGGCGTGGCGAGTTGGCGGTACTGCGCCAGCGTCTTGTCACGCCATGCGGGACTCCATTTCTGATCCTGCGGCACCGAGGCCTGCACCACGGCCACGGTGATCGGCGCATCAATGGGCTGAGTCCAGCTGCGTTGCCACAGCACGGCTGCTGCAAGCCACGGCAGGATCAGCAGCGGCAAGGCCATCATGCGCTGCGCCTTGCTCCCGATCAGCAAAACGACCAGCGCACCGGCACTCAACGCGCACACCAGCCCCACGCCATATACGCCCAGCACCGGCGCCAGTCCTGCCAGCGGTGAATCGATTTGCGCATAACCCAGCGACAACCACGGAAAACCACTGAGAAACCAGCCGCGCCACCACTCCAGCAACAGCCAGCTGGCTGGCAAGCCAATCAGCCAGCGCAATGCGCCACTGGTCGGTAACCAGCGCGCCTGTGCATATCCGAGCAGCGCCAGATACGCCCCCATGATGGCCACCAGCGCCAGCATCAGCAGCAAAGCTACCCACACCGGCGCGCCACCGATGGTATGCACACTGTGGTACAGCCAGTAAGTGCCAGCCAGAAAGGTGCCACTGTGAAACCAGAAACCGATCAGCGCGGCGCGGCGCGGGGCGACACCCTGCCAGGCCAGAAACAACAGCGCCGGACAGATAATGGCCAGCGGCCAGAAGCCAAACGGCGCAAACGCCAGCGCCAGTGCGGCGCCGACGGGAAACGCCAGCCATACCGCGCAGCGATCCAGAAAATCTTGCAGAACAGGGGGCACGAAGGGTGTTGATCCTTGAGTCATTAACGGCGGGATTATCACACAGCATTTCACAGCGGCCCGTGACACTTTTGCGCGAACCAGCCGGATTCCTCTAAGCTCAGGCCATTACCCATGCACAGCGGAGCCTCCATGAACCTCCATGACATCAGCGTGCGCAGCATCGATGGCGTCGAACAGTCGCTGGCCGCGTATCGCGGCAAGGCTTTGCTGATCGTCAACGTCGCCAGCAAGTGTGGCTTCACGCCGCAGTACACCGGCCTTGAAGCCCTGTATCGCCAGTACCAGTCACGCGGCTTTGCCGTGCTGGGCTTTCCCTGCGACCAGTTCGGGCATCAGGAACCCGGCGATGAGGCCGAGATCAGGAATTTTTGCAGCCTGAACTACGAGGTGAGCTTTCCGTTGTTCGCCAAGATTGAAGTCAATGGCGCCAATACGCATCCGCTGTACCAGTACTTGAAATCAGCCAGACCGGGCCTGCTCGGTTCGGAAGCCATCAAGTGGAACTTCACCAAGTTTCTGGTTGATCCACAAGGCAAGGTGGTCAGGCGCTACGCACCTGCTGACAAACCCGCAAGCCTGGCCCAAAACATTGAACAGGTGCTGGCCGAAGCATTGCCAGAAGACGAACCCACCACATGAATGTCATCGACCATCCCGAACGCAGCCGCTACGAGCTGGCTATCGGCGACGAACTGGCGTTCATCAACTATCGCCGCCAGCAGAACGTCGTCACCCTGATGCATGCCGAGGTGCCCGCGCATCTCAATGGTCGCGGCATCGGCTCGGCGCTGGTCAAGGGGGCGCTAGATTTAGCCCGCGCACAGGGTGAACAGGTGGTGCCGGTCTGCTCCTTCATACGCATCTACATACAGCGACATCCCGAGCACGCCGATCTGCTGCCGCGCTAGCGGTTAACGGCCCTGGCGGCAAGGTCTTGCCGCTGGCGTGCGCCAGCACCTGTTTCCCGCCTTGCACCGTCAAGTTCCAGACGTTATGCCCGTTAACCCGGCAGGAAGCCTCATACCCTGAGGCTTCACGCATTGCAGTTGCGGGAGACCAGTTTGTTATCGCGGTGGAACAAGAAAACCAGTGTGGGTTGGCGTGCGGGATTTTTCCCCGGCGAAGGCGTGGCAGCGCTGGCGCTGGTGCAGTCTCGCGCCGGTCAGCGGCCATTGCTCAAATACTGCGGCAGCCACGCTACGGATGACATTTCACCCGAGCAGATCCTGAGCACCTATCTCAATGGCAGAACGCTGTCCCATTCGGCAGTCAGCGCCGTCATCGCCAGCGAGGCCTATCAACTGGTGCAGGTGGAAGCGCCGGACGTACCTGCCACCGAACTGCGCGCCGCCGTGCGCTGGAAATTGCGCGACCTGATTAACTTCCCGGTGGAGGATGCCGTGGTCGATGTATTCGACACGCCGCCGTCGCCACGTCAGGGACGCGAGAAAATGGTGTACGCCGTCGCGGCGCGCGCGCAAGCCGTGACTGACATGGTGAACCTGGTCAAGCCACGCGCACGTGGTTTTGATGTCATCGACATTCCGGAACTGTGCCTGCGCAATCTCAGCTCACTGCTGCCACAGAATGAACGTGGCGTGGCGCTGCTGACCCTGGATCACGGCGTGGCGCAGCTGCTGCTGACCCGTCAGGGCACACTGTATCTGTCGCGTCGCATCGAGTTGCAGCGCCGTGGCTATGGCGAAGGTCAGTTCGATACCGCCACGCTGGCGCTGGAAATCCAGCGATCCATGGACTATTACGAAAGTCACTTTGACCTGCCGGCGATCACCTCGCTGGTCATCGCGTCCAGCGACGCCAGCTCGCAGACGCTGGCAACGCAATTGAAAAGCGAAACCAGTCTGAACATCGGGTTCTTCGAGCCACAACACTATTTTGAAATCGCGGATGGCACGGCCATCGATACCAGCTGGCATGGATTGATCGCCCTCGGCGCCGCCTTGCGCAGCCCCGGCATGGAGCTGACGCAATGATTCAACTCACACAACAGATCAACCTCTATCAGAACAGCACCGGTGGCCTGACCGCGTTCACTGCGCGTGCCTCGCTGATGACGCTGGCCATCACCGGTCTGGCGCTGCTGGGCGTCTGGGGCTTTGGCCTGTGGCAGGTCAACTCGCTGGAACGCAATGTGGCCAGCCTTAACCAGCTGCAACAGCAACAACAGTCACTGACCATCGCCACCGGCAATGATCAAACCGTTTCCACCGACCCTGCGGTGCTGAGCGAACAGCTACAGCAACTGAAAACCCTGGCGGAGATGCGCAAGCGCAGTCTGGATCTGTTGCGGTCACGTCTGGCCAGCAATGCCACCGGGTTTTCGCCGCGCCTGGAAGCGCTGGCGCGTCGCCACCTGCAAGGCGTATGGCTGGATCACATCCTGCTGACCAACTCGCGCGGCGTGTCGAGCATCGGCGGCGGCACGGTCAGCGTCGATCTGATTCCACAGTACCTTCAGGGTCTGGCCCGCGAGACTTCACTGACCGGCACCGCCTTCAACGAGTTCCGTATCGAAGGCCACTCTGCCAACGACGAAGAATCTGGCGACAAACAACCCCTGCGCAGCGACAGCTATCGCTTCAGCGCCACCAACAATCCTGAAGGTCAGGGCAGCGACCTGTTGCAACCGGGATAGGCCATGAAAGACCAGCTGCAAAAACTGCTTGAAAAACTGGCTAACCGATTCGATGCCCTGGCGATGCGCGAGCGCTTGTTGCTGTGGGGCTCGGCGCTGACCCTGATTCTTCTGGCCTGGTACAGCACGCTGATGGAACCGGTGGTGATGCGTTATCGCAATGTCAGCGCGCTGATGGCCGCCGCATCGACCGAAGCCGGCACTGACGCAGACGGCAATCCGGTGAGCGAACTGGCCGACGCCAGCGCGCTGCTGGAGCAGGTGAACAACACCCGCGCGCTGGTGCGGCGCTACGACCTGCAACTCTCCACCGCTTCAACCGGCTTGATCACGCCCACCGAAATGAACGAGGTCATTCACGAACTATTGCGGCGTCACTCCGCGGTGAAGCTGGTGTCCCTGACCAATCAGCCAACACTCGAATTGCCCGCACCGGTGGTCGCAGCCACTGGCACTGACACTGTTGAGACCGATGGTGATGCAGAGACCATCGACACACAACCGCTGGCGCAAAACTCGGGCGTATTCATGCATCCGGTGCAGATCACTGTCGATGGTCAATTCAGCGACATCCTGACTTACCTGCACGCGCTGGAAGACTCGCGCTGGCAATTCGACTGGCAGAGTTTTGAACTGAGCACGCAAACCTATCCGACCAGCCGCGCCCGTATTGACATCAATACCCTGAGCCTCGACCGGAACCTGCTGGGCCTGTAAGTGCCGCAACCGCCATGAAGAACCAACACCACCCGCCCGCCTCACACATTCTGTACAGCCTGCTGCTGTGTTTGCCGCTGCAATCCATTCATGCGCAGCAGCTGAGCGACCCGACCCGACCTTATACGGGCCGCACCGCGCCTGCCAGCAGCCAGCACAAACCGAAGTCGCTGCAACTACAAGCCATCTATCGCTTTGCGGGCGAACGGCTGGCCATCATTGATGGCGCATTGGTGCGCGAAGGCGATCTGCTCAACCAGCTGAAAATTCAGGTCATTACCGATGATCAGGTGCGCTACACCCGCAAGGGTGTCAGTGGCGTGTTGTACCTGTCTGGGTCAAGCCCGGCTGGAACGCTCAACCCGATTCGTTCGGCGCCGACTCAATCAGCACAACTATCAGCACAACTGCACTCAGCACAAATCAGTTCAGAACCGACCCGCTCCAAGGACCTGCCATGAAATCCCTGCTGTTACTTTCAGCCCTGCTGTTGCCCATGGCCAGCCTCGCCGCTGACACCGCACAGATGCAAGCAGCTAACGCGGTGCGCTTCGATGTCGCCGTGAACGATGCGCCGGCCAGAACCTTCTTTCAGGGACTGGTAGCTGGCACCAGCCAGAACATCCTGATTCATCCGGAGGTCGCGGGGCGCATCTCTGTCAGCCTGAAGAATGTCACCGTACCGGAAACCCTGGAAGCCATGCGTGACCTGTATGGCTTTGACTTCAAGCCCACCAGCAGCGGCTTCCTGATTCTGCCGGCGACGATGCAGGTGAAAATATTCCAGGTGAACTATCTGGATCTGCAACGCCATGGCGTTTCCAATACCCGCGTCAGCTCCGGACAGATCACGCAGGGCAACAATTCCAGCTACAGCGAAGGCGGCAGTGGCAGCGCCAGCACCACCGGAACTGAAGAACAGAATGCAGGTAGCGGGCTGGACATGAACAGCACCTCGGTCATCACCCGCACCGATTCCGACTTCTGGTCGAACATTGAGCTCAACCTCAAAATCATTATTGGCGATAAAGACGAACGCAGCGTGGTGATCAACCGTCAGTCAGGACTGGTAGTGGTGCGCGCCATGCCCGATGAACTGCGCCATGTCGATGAGTATCTGCGCAGGATCGCTGCGACGGTGTCACGACAAGTGATTCTCGAAGCCAAGATTGTCGAAGTGGAATTGAATGACGGCTTCCAGGCCGGCATCAACTGGGCTTCGGTGATCACCAATGGCAACAGCCAGTACTTCACCGGCCAGTCAGCGCCACCCGGCGGCTTCAATGTCGATCCACTCAAAGGCAGCGGCAGCCCGATCACCGTCGGCCCGGGCAATCCGGTCAACGGCTTGATCAGCAGCGCCATCGGCAGCGCTTTCACCTTTGCCGCTGACTTTTCCGACTTCAACGCCTTCATCGAACTGCTCGGCACCCAGGGCCAGACCCATGTGCTGTCCAGTCCGCGCGTGTCCACACTCAGCAATCAGAAGGCCATCATCAAGGCCGGCTCGGATGAGTTTTTTGTCACCAAGGTCACCAGTAACACCGTGACTGGAACTTCGACTTCCAGTTCGCGTGATGTGGAGCTGACGCCCTTCTTCTCCGGCGTGGCGCTGGATGTGACGCCACAGATCAGTGACGACAACAGCGTCATCCTGCACGTGCATCCCACCGTCAGCGAAGTGACTGACCAGATCAAGACACTCACCATGTCCGGCAGCACCGACGTACTGCCGCTTGCCTTAAGCCAGATCCGCGAGTCCGACAACATCGTCAAGGCCCGCAGCGGCCAGCTGATCGTGATTGGCGGCCTGATGCGTGAAACCCGCAATGACCAGAAGTTCAGCACACCGTTTCTCAGCGATATACCGCTGCTGGGCAAGCTGTTCCAGAGCAAGCGCAAACAATCAAGAACCGTGGAGCTGGTGATCCTGCTGCGTCCGATCGTGGTTTCTGACAACGAGATGAACAGCATGGCGCAAGCCAGCAACGACAGTGCCACCGCCAAGTTCAATCAGGCCAAGGCCGACAAGTAACCAGGCCAATCATGTCCGAGATCAATCGCAAACAGAAAGTTCGACTGGGTGACCTGCTCCTGGAGAACAAGCTCATTACGCCAGAGCAGCTGAGTGCAGCACTGGCCGAGCAGAAACGCACCGGCCGCAAGCTGGGCCGGGTGATAACCGAGCTGGGCATGGTGCGCGAAGACGTGCTGCACGAGGCGCTGGCGCGACACCTGCGCATTGATTTCATTGATCTGAAGCTGCTGAGCTTTGACCACGATACGGTGCATCTGCTGCCGGAAGCGCTGGCGCGCCGCTTTCGCGCGCTGGTGCTGCAAGCCGATACACGTGGCCTGCTGGTCGGTATGGCCGATCCCACCGATCTGCTCGCCTACGATGAAATCGCGTCACGACTGAAACAACCGCTGCGCATTGCGCTGGTGCGTGAAGCCGATTTGTTGACCACCCTGGAATCTGTTTACCGCCGCACCCAGGAAATTGCTTCGCTGGCGCAGGAGATGAATGACGAACTGCGTGAAGGCGACATTGATATCAATCAGCTGAGCGCCGACGACAGTTCACCGGATGCGCTGGTGATTCGTCTGATCCAGACCATGTTTCTGGATGCCGTGCAGGTACGCGCCTCGGATCTGCATATTGAACCGGGCGAACGCAACCTGCGGGTGCGTCAGCGCGTGGACGGCATTCTTCAGGAACAGAACATCGATGGCACCCGCATCGCCAGCGCGCTGGTGACGCGACTGAAGCTGATGAGCGGACTGGATATTGCGGAAAAACGCTTGCCGCAGGATGGTCGTTTTTCGGTGAAGGTGGCCAATAAATCCATTGATGTGCGCATGTCCACCATGCCCACTCAATATGGTGAATCGGTAGTGCTGCGACTGCTGGATCAGTCCGGCAACCTGATGACGCTGGAACAACTGGGCATGCCGGCAGACATGCTGCAACGGTTCCGCACCGCCGTCGAACGCAGCGCCGGCATGGTGCTGGTCACCGGCCCCACCGGCAGCGGCAAAACCACCACGCTGTATTCGGCGCTCAGCTATCTCAATCGCCCCGATACCAAAATCATTACCGTCGAAGATCCGGTGGAGTACCGTCTGGATCGTATCAACCAGGTTCAGGTGAACACCCGCATCGGTCTGGATTTCGCACGCGTGCTGCGCACCACGCTGCGTCAGGATCCGGACATCATTCTGGTCGGTGAAATGCGCGATCAGGAAACCGTGGATATCGGCCTGCGTGCCGCCATCACTGGCCACATGGTGTTTTCAACGCTGCATACCATGAATGCGCTGGCCACCCTGAATCGTCTGCTCGACATGGGCGCGCCCGGTTACATGATTGCCGCCGCGCTGCACGGCATCGTCGCGCAGCGTCTGTTACGCCGCATCTGCGACAACTGCGTGCAGGACCATGAACCTGATGCACGCCAGCTCACCTGGCTGCATGCACAGGTGGGCAAACAACGCGCTGCCGCAATGCGGTTTCGCAGCGGCGCCGGCTGCACGTTCTGCAACCTGTCCGGCTATCGCGGCCGTATTGCCGTCTATGAATTCCTGGAAATGGATCACACGCTGGGTGACGCCATCCGTTGCAACGACACCAACCGGTTCATGGCACTGGCGCGCAATCTTGCCCGGCTATGTGCCACTGACACGCGCAGCACTCGAACTGGCCACGCAGGGCATCACCACGCTGGCAGAAACCATCAGCATCAGCAGCGGTCTGGATGAAACCGACGATGCGTTGCTCAGCGATGCGCTGACCGAAGAAACGCAGCGGAGCGCCTGATGCCGCTGTATCAGTACAAGGGCCGCTCCAATCGCGGTGAACTGGTCACCGGGCGCATGGAAGGCGACACCGCAGAACGCATTGCCTTGCGCCTGCTCAGTGGCGGCATTACCCCGGTGGATATCTGGTTGCCGGGCAATGTGCAATCCATCCATCTCGACAAACTGATCAGGCGCATGGGCGTGGGCGCGCCCAATACCAAGGATCTGGTGCTGTTCAGTCGGCAGATGTACACCATCGTCAAGTCCGGCATGCCCTTGCTGCGTGGTATTCGCAGCCTGATGACCACCACACATAACGTGATGCTGCGCGAGGCGCTGGAGGACATTCTCGGCAGTCTGGAATCGGGACGCGACCTGGCCTCCGGACTGGCGCGGCATCCGGATATTTTTCCCTCACTGTTCATTCATCTGGTGCGCGTCGGCGAAGCCACCGGTACGCTGGAAACTTCGTTCAAGCGTCTGGCTGAATACATGGAACAGGACGCCAACATGGCGGCACGGGTAAAGGGCGCCATGCGTTATCCGATGATCGTCATGATCGTGATCGCGGTCGCCATCGGCGTGCTGACCACCTTCGTCATTCCGAAGTTTGCGCCGCTGTTCGCGTCACTGGGTAACAACATTCCGCTGCCCACCCGCCTGATTCTCGGCCTGTCCAATTTTGTACAAGCTTACTGGGCAGTGATTCTGGGTTTGCTCGCGTTAACGATTGTCGGCGTGCGCCGTTATCTGCAAACCGAAGCGGGGCGCTATCGCTGGGATGAGTACAAATTGCGCTTGCCGGCGCTGGGACCTCTGGCTCAGCAATCAACACTGGCGCGCATCTGTCGCACCCTGGCCATTACGCTCAATGCCGGCATGCCCATGCTGTCGGCACTGAGTGTCATCGCCAAATCGGCCGGTAACGAATATATGGCCGAACGCGTGATGCAGGTGCGCACTGCCATCGAGCGCGGCGACCCGCTCAGTCGCGCCGCCCACGCCGCCGGCATGTTCACGCCACTGGTGCTGCAGATGATGGAAATCGGTGAAGAAACCGGTGACCTGTCCGAACTGCTGGATGAAGTGGCCGGCTTCTATGAACGCGAAGTGGACTACTCATTGCAGAACATCAGCGCTGCCATTGAGCCCATCCTGATTGTGTTCGTCGGCGGCATGGTGCTGATCCTGGCACTGGGCGTGTTCCTGCCCATGTGGGAAATGATTGCCAAGGCCGGGCTGGGTTGAATCGGCCGCCTCCAGCGGCCCGTTCGTGACCATCTTCACGAAATGGCTCGCATGCAGCCGCGGCACACCATAACGTGACTCAAGCTTCCGCCTGACTGACCGATAAATTCTGTAGGCAGTCTATCTACCGAAGGAATACACCATGCTTTCCAGCCCGCTCGCCCTCGCCCGCAGACAGCAGGGTTTCACTCTGATCGAACTGATCGTGGTCATCGTCATTCTCGGCATTCTGGCCGCGTTCGCGGTGCCGCGCTTCATGGGTCTGGAAACCCAGGCGCGTATTGCCTCAGTCAACGCGCTGGAAGGCACCCTGCGCAGCTCTGCATCAATGGCGCATGGCGTGGCGATGGCTTCCGGTAACCCTGGCACCATTACCGTGGAAGGTCAGACCATTACCCTGCTGCGGGGTTATCCGAACCGCGCCACCATTGACGATACCCTCGCTGTGGGTACCGTGGATGCAACCAAAAGCGGACGCTTCACCTATAACGCAGGCCAATGGCCAATTCAGGCTGAACGGCGCCAGCCACACCAGCCAATTGCCGCGTGACCTATACCTCACCCGCCACTATCAACCTCGCCCCCACCATCGCGACCATCACCACCGGCTGCTGATGTTTATGCGGAAGCCACGTTCACAATGTCATTCACTGATTGCAATGAACGTGGCTTCACGCTGATTGAACTGATCGCGGTCATCATCATTCTTGGGATTCTGACCGCCGTCATCGGTCCGCGCTTTTTCAGCAACACCACCTTCAGTGCGCGCGGTTATGCCGATGAGCTGGCCAGCGCCATTCGGTACACGCAGGCCACGGCCATCAACAGTGGCTGCGCCAGCTCCCTGAACATCACTGCCACTGCCTACGTCGCCCAGCAACGGGCGCCGGCCAGCGCCTTGCCGCCCTGCGCCACCAGCGGCGCATGGTCAGTGCCGGTATTACGCGCCGATGGCAGCGCGGTCAGCGGCACTCGCCCCACTGGCGTCACTGTTGCGCCTGCGACACGCATCACCTTTGACCCGCAAGGCCGTGTTACCGGCGCAGCGCCACCGGTGCTGCTGGTCAGTGGCTTCTCCATCACGATTGATCCGCAGAGCGGACTGGTCAGCGTGCAGTGATGCGCCATTCTCATTCATTGACATTGGCAGCGAAGCAGGCGCAGAGCGGCTTTACGCTGATCGAACTGGTGATCGCCATCACCGTCACCAGTATCGCCGTCACCGGCGTCATGGGCGCGTTATCGGCCGTGTCGGTACGCAGTGCGCAAAGCCTGGTTCATGGATCAGGCCACCGCCATTGCCGATGCGTACCTGGAAGAGATTCGCCACAAACCCTTCCAGGACCCGGATGGCGTCAGTGGTGAAACACAACGTGCGCTGTTCGATGACATTCAGGATTACAACGGCCTGAACAACAACGGCGCACGCGATCAGCGTGGTGTGGCCATTACCGGTCTCGATCAGTATCGCGTCACTGTCAGGCTGGTGGGTACGGCGCTGGGGGTGATACCTGCGGTCAATGTACGGCGTGTCGACGTGACCGTGCGACACAGCACAGGTGCAGTCGTGACGCTGAGTACTTACAAGACGCGGCATCTCTGATGTGCAGACGATCATTACTAAAATTGCAGCAATCCGGCTTCACACTGGTGGAGCTGATTGTGTCCATTGTCATTTCCGCCGTAATCGTCGGCTTCATGACGATGTTCCTGACTACACCGGTACAGGCGTATCTGGCGCAGAACCGCCGTGCGGAACTGGATCATCAGGCGCAGCTTGCCGAACTACATCTCAAGCGTGACATTGGCGCGGCATTACCCAACAGCGTTCGTTATACCCAGAGCGGTACGCGACTGGCGATTGAAGTGTGGCCGGTGGTAGATGTCGCTCACTATCGCGACAGTGGCTCACTGGGGGCGGGCAACGAATTACATGAACTTGACTTCACCACCAGCGACAATCAATTTGCCACCTACCTGCCATTCACACGCATCACCTATCCATTCGTATCCACCCAGCATCATCTGGTCATCAACAACCTCGGCCAGCCGGGTGCGAATGCTTACGAGCTGAGTAATGTCATCACGCCCAGTGGCACCAGCATTCGCATCGACAACACCAGCACCGGCAGTTTTTCACCGGCATTGCCTGCCAATGAAGCACACCTGACACTCGGCAGTGGTTTTCAGTTTGTCGCGCCCTCTGCACAACATCGTCTGTACCTGGTGGATCAGCCCGTCACCTACCTCTGCGATACTGCTGCCAGGACACTGACCCGCTATACCCGTTACAGCATCAATCCTGCACTGAGTACCGCCACACCCGGCGGCGCAGGCGTCATCAGTTCAGTGATCAGCAACGATCTTGCGGCCTGCGCCATCAGTTGCATCCCCGGCACGGCGCAATGCAGCACTGCGGTCACGCTGAACATGATCTGGTCACGCGATGGCGAAAGTATGAACGTCATGCAGCAGATCGCGCTGGAGCATGCTCGATGAAAGCTGCCATGACACGCACCATCAAACACCGCGCAGCACGTCGGCAACAGGGTGGCATGGCGCTGGTGGCCGCGATCTTCCTGATTGTGGCGCTGGCGGGCCTCGGTGTCGCAGCTGGCAAACTGAGCAGCAACCAGCAACACAGTGTGACCATGACACTGCAACGCTCACGCGTGCAGGCGGCGGCCGACAGCGGCCTGGAGTTCGGCATGTACCTGGCCCTGAACAGTGGCCTCTGCATCAACCTGCCCTTGCCTGCCCTGCAAGCGGCGCTGCTCAACTTCACGGTGGTGGTGAACTGCATCGCGCATAACCACACACTGGGTGGCATCACCTACCAGGTGTATCAACTCACTTCACGTGCGCAATACGGCTTGTATGGACGCCCGGATTACGTGTTCCGGCAGGCAACGCGCACGGTGAGCAATGCGCCGTGAGTTGCGTTGCCTTTCCAACCTCCTTCACTAGCGCTGCACAGCCATCCGTTGCGTCCTCTCAATGGTCACCATGTCCGTATCGGTCATGATCTGCACCTGCGCATCCTGCACAAAACATTGCAACTGCAAACCCCGCTGCGCCAATGCGGCCAGCGCCTTGCTGCTCCCGGCATGAATATCAATGACGGCAAGATTCCTGCAGCGTTGCAGATCCGGACCAGTCTTGTCCCACCACACCTGCGCGCTGTTGCCGCTGTAGGTATACACATAGACTTCACGAGCACGCCCGCAGGCGCGGCGAATGGCTTGCTCATCGGGCTGCCCCAGCTGTATCCATAACTCGATCTGGCCGGTGAGATCCTTGCGCCACAGATCCGGCTCCTCAGAGCTCAATCCCTTGCCGAATTCCAGCCGTTCATCGGCATGCAGGGCAAAGACCAGCAGGCGCATCATCACCCGTTCTTCAGTTTCAGACGGATGCTGCGCCAGCGTCAGGGCATGGTTTTGATAGTAGTTGCGGTCCATATCGCTGATCTGCAGATCAGCCTTGAACACCGTGGATTTGAGCGCCATCAGTTCTCTTGTAATAAAGGGGGCAGTTCAGGCCGACATCAATCAATAATGTGGCGGCCGTTCTTCGTCTTCGGAATAGGGCCGTTGCTGTCCGACCAGTTCATCCACACGACCGGCAAAAGTACTCAGACGCGCACGCAACTCATCCAGCTCACGCTGCTGGCGATACACCACATCACTCAGCTCGTGATTGGCGCGCTCCAGAAACGCGATCTTCAATTCGATCTGTTCGAGATTTGCTGCATTCATGACAGTTGGCCACAATGGGGTTACTCCGCCTATTATGAACCGCAATGGCAATGTGGAGAGAAATGAAAGCTGATCACTCAACCGACTTGCCCGCGCAGCGGGGTCAGGTATGGCGGCGCGCCATCATCCTGATCGTACTGTGTGCGGTGCTGGCCTTTCTGGCCACATCCGACTTGCTGCATTCGGCACTGATGAGCTTTCTGGAGGCCAGCCAATCAATGATCGCGCACAACCCGGCGCTGGGGGCCGTACTGTTTGTGGTGTTTTCGGCGGTATCGGCCATGTTCGCGTTTGTATCGGTGGCCATTATCGTTCCGGTGGCGGTGTTTACATGGGGTGAACCGCTGAGCATCCTGTTGCTATGGAGTGGCTGGCTGCTGGGTGGCGTGATTGCCTATACCATCGGCCGATTTCTGGGCCGACCGGTGGTGCGCTGGCTGACCGCCAGCACCGGCTTGCAGCGTCTGGAACGACTGATTCAGCGCGATACGCCATTTGCGCTGGTGTTGCTGTTCCAGCTGGCGCTGCCATCGGAGATTCCCGGCTATGTGCTGGGACTGGTGCGCTACAGCCCGGCACGTTATCTGCTGTCCCTTGCCTTGGCGGAACTGCCCTATGCACTGGCCACCGTGCATCTGGGCGCCAGTTTCGTCGAGCGTCAGGGCACCGTCGTGCTGTTCATGGGGCTGCTGCTGGTGCTGTTCAGCGTGGTGGCGTTTTATGTGCTGCGCAAACAGCTCGCGGCACGTAATCGGGATCAAAGCCGTGACTGCGCGGCGCAAACACAACCTTGCCAGCTATCGGCTTGAACAGGGCCTGCATCTGGTGGAGATCCGGTTGCGTGAGCCACGACAGCTGTTCAACAGCCTGGACCCTGCGCCGTTTCATGAAAAAGATCTGGATGCCGTCCGCCGAGGAATACATCGTCGGCGCGATGCGCGAACTCGGCACGCGTCACAGCAAGCTGGTGCTGTATCTGCCCACCGCCATTGTTGACACGCCGGATGCGCAGAGCATTCCTGACGCCATCCATCACTATTTTTCCTATCGTGCCCAGCATGCGGGCGCCGAGCTGGGCCAGACTCTGCGTTTCGGCGCAGTCAGCCTGCTGATCGGACTGTGCTTTCTGTTCCTGTGTCTCAGCCTGCGTGAACTGGTTGGTTTACTGGATCTGGATGCCAGTGAGCAGATCCTGATGGAAGGACTGCTGATCGTCGGCTGGGTGGCGCTGTGGCGGCCCCTGGAAATATTTCTGTATGAATGGTGGCCGATTCGCCAGCGACAGAAGTTATTCACCCGCATTGCGCATCTGGCGATTGAAATACGCAGCGAACAGCAGTGAAGTCCTGATCAGCCTTTCGATACGCCAGGATGGCTCTGGTGGGTGAGGATGAATTGCTGCGCGGCCGTACGGACGGCAGCCTGCTCAACGGCGATAAGCAGATGCCCGCCGCGCTCGAAGTGTTGCAGTTGCGCGCCGGGAATGACCGCGGCAGCGAACTCGGCATTGCGATACAGCTGCAGGGTGTCATCCCTGGCATGCAGGATCAGCGTCGGTGCACGAATCGCTGCAATCCGTTCATTCGGCATGGCTGCCCGGTTATCAAATGCCACGCCGGAAAAACGTGGTGCCACGGGATTCATGTCGTCAATCACCCGGTCAACCAGTTTGCGCTGTTCGCGACTGAGGCCGGCAATGACGGAGGTATTGGCTCCCATCAGTTCCATGAGTTGCCGCCTCAGTAATGTGCTGACGCCCCAGTACAGCGGGTCGTATCTGAAAATCGTCATCAACACATCGCCCTGCTGATTCGCCTTCGCTTGCCGGGCATCTGATGAAGACGCCACACCACACGAGATGAGTATCAACGAGTCAACGCGGTGTGGATACAGAACCGCAAACAGCAGTGCCGACGGGCCACCATGGGACAGCGCAATCACCGCCACCTTGTCGATGCCCAGCTGATCAAGGAGATGTGCGTAGGCATGCGCCTGATCATCAAAGGTGGCGTCGTTGCGAACAGTGGAGCGCAGATAGCCGAAGCGCGATGGCGCGATCCAGTGGAACCCAGATCCGAGCACCGACTGAGCAATCAATTCGCCCTGATCGTAACCGCCGCCACTGCCGTGAATAACCAGCACTGCCGGGCCCGAGCCACCCTGAGTGAACTCGATATCACCATCAGGCGAAGGAATAACGGTGGCCTTGCCGGTTACCCGTGCGTAGGCGGCGTCGATCTGCCGCACATATACCACTGTCGCAACAACGATCAATGCTCCCAGCGCCAGCACAATCCAGCGCAACCACACCATGGTGCTCAGCCCGCCCGGGTGCCCAGTTCACGCAACTTGACCAGCCACTTGTCACGTCGCGACGTATCAGGGCTTTCCACCATACCGATCACGGTGGCGCGGATTGGTGCGATGCCGACGAAGCCGAGGATATTGCGTTCCAGACTCTTGAGGCTGTGAGCCCGGAAATACCAGCGATACAACAGTGCCGGCATGCCCATGGTCACCACGATGCGGGCACTCTTGCCCTTGAGCAATTGCTTGCCCAGGGGATTCTTCCCGGCAGGCCCGAAGGCAAACCCGGGGCGCGCGATCTGTTCAAGAAATGCTTTCAGCATGGCTGGCATACCGCCCAGCCATAGTGGATACACAATCACCAGATGATTCGCCCAGGCAATGACTTCTTGTGCGTCGCGGAGTGTTGCTGGCGTTGCACCCTGTTCCCAATCCTGCTTGCTGCGCAACAGGGGAAAGTCCAGTCTGGCAATATCAACTGCACGCACTTCATGTCCGGCCGCTGTTGCACCCTGCGTATAAGCCAGTGCCAGTGCATGACCGAAATGCGGCTGACTCGCGTCAGGATGGCCCTGGATGATGGCAATTCGGGACATGAGGCGGCTTCCCCAGCTGATCAAGCCGGACCTTCAACTACAACGACTCAAAGCGCAATAGGGAATGGCCGCAGGCTGCCTGCTCCCGCCAAGCTACTCCGCTTCCGGCTCGGCAATATCGCGTGGTGCCACCACGCGCAACAGTTCAATCCGCCGCCGGTCGCCACGCAGCATCTTGTATTCAAACTCATCGATCACCACGCTCTCGGCGCGGCGCGGCAACCGCCCCAGGTGGCTGAGCAGCAAGCCGCTGATGGTGTCGTATTCTTCATCGCTGTAACGGGTGCCGAAGTACTGGTTGTAGTCTTCAATGCGGGTTTGGGCGCGTACGGTGAAGTGTCGGGCATCTTCTCGAACGATATCCACTTCATCATCAAGATCATATTCATCGCCGATGTCGCCGACGATCAGTTCCAGCACATCCTCAATGGTCACCAGGCCGGCCACGCCACCATACTCGTCCACCACAATCGCCATGTGGTTGTGATTGGCGCGAAACTCCTTCAGCAACACGTTGAGTCGCTTGCTTTCCGGGATGAACACCGGACCGCGCAGGCATTCCTTGATGTCGAAGCGTTCTTCGTCTTCATGCACCATGCGCAGCAGATCCTTGGCGAGCAGGATGCCCAGCACCTTCTCGCGATCTTCATCCATCACCGGGAAACGCGAGTGGCCGGATTCGATCACGGCCGGCAGGATTTCATCGAGCGCATCATCGCGGGTAATGACCACCATCTGCGAGCGCGGCACCATGATGTCTCGCACCTGCTGCTCGCCTACTTCCAGCACCCCCTGCAACATCGCAAACGCATCTTCATCAACAATGCCGCGTATGCGGGCATCGCTGAGCACTTCCAGCAGTTCGTCACGATCACGTGGTTCGCCACTGAGTGAATCGGCCAGCTTGCGTATCCAGCGTCCGGTGCGGCCTATGTCCTGATCAGAGTCATCGCTCATTGAATTCCTGCTCACACATCGTAGGGATTGGCAAAACCAGAACTTTCCAGAATCGCCACTTCGCAGGCTTCCATCACCTGCGCGTCGCGATCTTCTTCATGATCGTAGCCCAGCAGATGCAGTACGCCATGCATGATCATGTGCGCCCAGTGTGCTTCAAGTGGCTTGCCCTGCGCTCTGGCTTCCCGCTTCACGATCGGCGCGCATATCGCCAGATCACCCAGCGTAGGCAACTCATCAGAATCAAACCCTTCGCCCGCTGGAAACGACAGCACATTGGTAGCATGGTCTTCGTCGCGCCAGTCACGATTCAGCCTGCGGCTCTCGGCCGCGCCGACAATACGCAATGACACCTGCACCGGCGGCACGGTACGTATGCGGCCCTTGCTGTGCGCCGCATGGTGCACTTCGTAAGCTGCGGTGGCCCAGGTCTGCAACCGTTTGGCAGAGGGCACCCCGGCACGCGCAGTACCGAACTGCACGTCCAGCCGCAGGGACAAGGGAATTTTCTTGCTGGCTGATTTGGTCACCGCGCGCTTCGCGGCCTTGTTTTTTGCAACCACTTTCTTTCTGGCTTTACTGGCCATTGTTGCGCTCGCTATTCTGCTGATTGCGATCACTGCCTGCCTGATCATCGATGGCCTGCTGGCGACGCTCATACGCCTGCACAATGCGTTGCACCAGTGGATGACGCACCACATCACGCGAATGAAAATGAGTGAACGCCACACCTTCAACGCCGGGCAGGATATCCATGACATGCCGCAGGCCGGAAGTCTGATGGCGGGGCAGATCGGTTTGCGTAATATCGCCGGTCACCACCGCCTTGGAACCAAAGCCGATGCGCGTCAGGAACATCTTCATCTGTTCGATGGTGGTGTTCTGCGCTTCATCAAGAATGATGAAAGAATCATTCAGGGAACGGCCACGCATGAAGGCCAGCGGCGCTACTTCAATGATATTGCGTTCAATGGCCTTGCCAACGCGATCAAAACCCATCATGTCGTACAACGCGTCATACATGGGACGCAGGTAAGGATCCACTTTCTGTGTCAGATCGCCGGGCAGGAAACCAAGGCGCTCGCCCGCTTCAACCGCCGGCCGCACCAGCACAATGCGGCGCACCCGATCCGATTGCAGCGCGTCCACGGCGCAGGCCACCGCCAGATAGGTCTTGCCAGTACCCGCCGGGCCAATACCAAAGGTCAGGTCGTGAGTACGAACATGAGTGAGATACTGGCGCTGATTCAGGCCGCGACCGCGCACCCCGCCGCGCAGCGTGTGAATCACCGGGTCTTTCTGCAACTCGTCTGTTAATGCGTCATCGGCCAATGATGCATCGGCATGCGCACCGCTGATATCCTGAATGCACAGATGCACGCGATCCGGCGTGAGCTCTTCCTGCGCGGATAACTGGTCGAGATGCCCCAGCACCTGCAGGGCCTGTTCGACCTGCGACTCGGCGCCAATGACCTTGAGCAAGTTGCCACGCCGACGAATCTCAACACTCAGGCGGGACTCCACCTGACGCAAGTTTTCATCCATCGGCCCGACCAGATTGGCGAGCCGGGTGTTGTCAGAAGATTGCAGTGTCAGCTCACGCGACGTGGCTACAGGCTTGGTCAGGGGTGCGTTCACAGGGTTGGTCTGGCCGTTTGATAGGTCGGGCTTTAGCCCGACATAGTTAATTGTCGGGATGAAGCCCGACCTACAGCGATGACGCTTTGCTGAAGTACTGTGCATCAGAGCGACCGCCAGACGCGCCAGATCGGGCAAGGCGCCTCCAGCCAGCGTCCGCGCAGTGAATTTTTCAGCACTTCGGTGATCTTTACGTCCACAAACTGGTTGATCAGATGTTGCGGACCTTCGAAATGCACCCAGCGCATGTTCTCGGTGCGGCCCGACAGCAACTGTTCATTGGTCTTTGAAGGGCCGGTGACCAGAATGCGCTGCACCGAACCCAGCATCTGCTCACTGATGGCCGCCGCCTGGCTGTTGAGACGTGCCTGCAATCTTTCCAGGCGCTGCTGCTTTTCATCATGGCTGACTTCATCCAGCAAAGACGCCGCCGGCGTACCGGGGCGGCGGCTGTAGATGAAGCTGAAAGACTGATCGAAACCGACGCTGGCAATCAGGTTCATGGTGTCCATGAAATCTTTTTCAGTCTCACCGGGGAAACCGACGATGAAGTCCGATGAAATGCTGATGCCCGGGCGAACCTCACGCAGCTTGCGTAGCTTCTGCTTGTATTCGAGAACGGTATGACGCCGCCCCATCAGCGACAGCACCCGATCCGAACCGCTTTGCACCGGCAGGTGCAGATAGTTGGCCAGCTTCGGCACATCGCGATACGCCGCAATCAGCGCATCATTGAACTCCACCGGATGCGAAGTGGTGAAACGAATGCGCTTGATGCCATCAATCTCGGCTACATGGCGAATCAAGGTGGCCAGATCACATTCGTCACCATCCATGTCGCCGGCATAGGCATTGACCGTCTGACCCAGCAGGTTGATTTCCTTCACGCCCTGCGCCGCCAGTGAACGCACTTCCGTCATCACTTGCTCAAACGGGCGACTGACTTCTTCACCGCGCGTGTAGGGCACCACGCAGAAGGTGCAGAACTTGCTGCACCCTTCAATGATGGACACGAATGCCGTAGCGCCTTCCGCACGCGGCTCCGGCATGCGATCAAACTTTTCCACTTCGGGGAAGCTGACATCCACCTGTGGCTTGCCGGTGGCGCGCAACGCTTCGATCATTTCCGGCAGGCGATGCAGGGTTTGCGGCCCGAATACCAGATCCACATAGGGCGCGCGAGCGGTAATGGCCTCGCCTTCCTGACTGGCCACGCAACCACCGACGCCGATAATGAGGCCCGGACGCTGTTGCTTGAATTCCCGCCAGCGACCCAGTTGCGAAAACACTTTCTCCTGCGCCTTTTCCCGAATCGAGCAGGTATTGAGCAGCAGCACATCGGCCTGCTCGGGGTCTTCAGTCAGTTCGTAACCGCTTGCCGCATTGAGTACGTCCAGCATTTTGGCTGAATCGTATTCATTCATCTGACAGCCATAGGTACGAATAAACAGGCGAGGCATGGGCGAATCGGGCGCAACCGCAGTCGAAAGGGGCGTCAAGGATACGGCCCGGGGCCGGTTTTTTCCATGCGCATGCCAATTCGGATGGGGTTACGGGAGAGATTTCAGGCCAAAACCACCCAAATCGACATTGAGCGCCTTGCTATCCGGCCGCCCAGGTCATTGCGCCGCTTTGGGCAGATCCATCGACGTGCCGGTATAGCGTGTCCACACCTGGTTCTTGCCCAACAATGAAACACCAATAAACCCGCGCACTTTCACCGAACCATCGGCGTTCAATTCCAGCTTGCATTTGTAGGTCTTGCCGCTCTTGGGATCGTAGATGGCGCCACCCGACCACTTGCCCGCGCCGTCATACTTCATGCCGGTCAGGTTGATCTGGCCACGCAACACCTGGTTGCGTTTGGTCGAATCGGGATTATTGCTGTCCAGCTTGCCAGGTTCGTTGCCACCCACAATGCGCCCCTGCAGCGTGCCGTCGGCAGTCTGACTGATCTGGATGATGCCGTCCTTCGGTTCGGTCAACCAGTTGCCGAGCACCCTGGTTTGCACGTCATCCGCAGCCATCGCCGGTGCACCGCACACACCAGACACCAGCAACAGGACCGTCAATAACTGCGCAAAAGAAAATCTGATATTCATGATTCCCCCGCGTTGTGTTTTGACCCGCTCCGGCAGGCAGGATGTTCCGGACCAAGCCTAGCCCCCGATTCGCTATAGTGGCAAGCCATACTTCAAGCGCCCTCGCCCATGAACGAGTCCGACAAATCCCTGCCTGCCAATGCGCTGCAACACAGCACCAGCCCCTACCTGTTGCAGCATGCGCACAACCCGGTGCGATGGCATCCGTGGGGCGAACAGGCATTGCAGTTGGCGCGGGATAGCGGCAAACCCATCCTGTTATCTATCGGCTACTCCGCCTGTCACTGGTGCCATGTGATGGCGCATGAGTCGTTTGAAGACGAAGCTACGGCGGCATTGATGAATGAACTGTTCATCAACATCAAGGTAGATCGAGAGGAGCGTCCAGACCTCGACAAGATCTATCAGCTGGCGCAACAGGTATTGACGCAACATGCCGGTGGATGGCCGCTCACCATGTTCCTGAGTCATGACACGCAGCAGCCGTTTTTTGGCGGCACTTACTTTCCACCCACACCTCGCCATGGCTTGCCGGGATTCAAGGACCTGCTGCAACGGGTGGCGCAGTACTACCGTGATCATCAGACCGAACTCCAGCAGCAACATCAGGCGCTGTTGCGTGTTTTTGATGACCTGCAACCCGAGCCGTATCGCATGGATGCGCTGGACAGCTCACCCATACAAAATACACGCGCAACCCTGCAATCCCAGTTCGATACGCAATTCGGCGGCTTTGGCGGCGCACCCAAATTCCCGCATCCACGCACACTGGAATTCCTGTTGCGCCACTGGCGCGCCAGCAGCGGCGCTGAACAACCCGATCTGCATGCGTTGTACATGTGCGCACTGACCCTGACCCGCATGGCCGAAGGCGGTGTGTACGATCAACTCGGCGGCGGCTTCTATCGCTACTCGGTGGATCAGTACTGGATGATTCCGCATTTCGAGAAGATGCTGTACGACAACGCCGAATTGCTGCGCGTGTATGCACAGGCTGCGACCGCTACCGGCGATCCCTTGTTTAAACGCATCACACAGGAAACGGCAAGCTGGCTGTTGCGCGATATGCGCGCGCCTGAAGGCAGCTTCTGGTCAACCCTGGATGCCGATTCTGAAGGTCATGAAGGCCGCTACTACGTTTGGGATGCGGCGCAGGTGGCGCGCTTGTTGAGCCGGCCGAATACGCCGTATTGTCACGCCGTTATGGCCTGGATAACGCTGCCAACTTTGAAGGCCGCTGGCATCTGCACAGCTATCGCAGCGTGGATGACATTGCCAAAGAACTGAACCTCAGCGTCGCCGAAGCCGAGCATGAACTGCACCATGCACGGCAGAAACTGCTTTCCTTACGCAGCGAACGGATTGCGCCGGGACTGGATACCAAGATCCTCACCGCATGGAATGGCCTGCTGATCGCGGGCCTGTGTCAGGCAGCCCGCTGTCTGGACGATGCAAGTTTGATTGATGCTGCCTGCGCCACCGTCGATCAGTTACGCAGTAAAGCCTGGCGTGACGGGCGTCTGTATGCGGTGCAAGCCGGTGGTCACACGCAGTTCTCCGCGTATCTGGATGACCATGCCTACCTGCTCGCCGGCTTGCTGGAGCTGTTGCAAACCCGCTGGCGCAGTGCCGATCTGCATTGGGCCATTGAACTGGCCGAAACGCTGCTGAGTCGCTTTGCCGACCATGAGCGCGGTGGCTTCTACTTCACCGCCGATGATCACGAGGCACTGATCCATCGCAGCAAGTCCTTCTCTGATGAAGCCACTCCCTCCGGCAATGCCCTCGCTGCGCAGAGTTTGCTGCGACTGGGCTACCTGCTGGGTGAGCCGCGTTATTTGCAAGCAGCAGAAGACACGCTGCGTGCGGATTGGGCCGCCCTGCAAGATCATCCCGTCTGCTCACGCCAGCTTGCTCATCGCTCTGGAAGAACAACTGGATGCACCGCAGCTCATCATCATTCGCGGCGCAGCGACTGAATGCAGCGAATGGCAGCAGGCGCTGAGCAAGCTGTATCAGCCGACTCGGCTGGTGTTCGCGATTCCTGCGGAGGCTGTATTGCCGGACCCTCTGGCCAGCAAGGCCAGCGCCACGACCACGCTTGCCTATGTATGTCAGGGCACGACCTGCAGTGCACCGGTGCAATCACTGGAGGCGCTGATTGCACTGAGTCGGTGACATGCTTGTCGCAACAATCCTTCTGGTTTCTCGTAGGGGCGATTCGCGAACCGCCCTACTTTTTTCAGGGTTTCAGAGGGCGGTTCACGAACCGCCCCTACGAGAAAGCCCCTAACCCCGCAACGCCGCCCGCAGCTGTATCAACAACACGCCATCCCTGTGCACATCAAACAGCGGCGCCTTTGACCAGTCGTACATCCAGGGATGCGCCGCGCGCAATTCCGGCGCTTCATCGGCATAACGTGGAATGACATGCGCATGCAGCGCGGGTTCAACATTGCCGAACATCGCATAGTTGATACGCAGCGCACCGGTCGCCTTGAACACGACATCGCCCAGTTGCGCCATGTCACTGAGAAACTGCTGGCGATGACCAGATGCCATTTCATTGAGGTGTGGTACCACCGGATCGGGCAACAACAGGCTGTAGCCACGCAGGAACTGCGAGTGCCCAAGCACCGCCCACCCGGACGACATGTGAGTGATCAACTCGGGACATTCACCCGCCCGGCACGCGGACACCATGCGATGAATAGCGGTCGGAAAATGGGTATTGGTCATGAAATTTGCCCACCTACTGAATCATCTTCACGGTTGCCACCGGCGCATAGTCAAACTTGCTGGTCCGGACATTCCACACCAGCGCACGATCACAGAAGTTTTCGCTGGCAAAGTCACGCGCCGGTTTCTTGCCGCACTGCTGACTCGAAACGGTGAGCCAGAGTTTGGCAGCAGCGCCTTTACCTTCCAGCGTCACGCCATAAACCGAATCACTGAACGCCAATAACACCCCGCCCTTGCCATCACTGACATAGACGCTGACGCCCTTCTCGCGATCACCGTAGATACTGGCAGCACCATCACAGTTGACAGAACCGATATCAAGTACGAAGTCCTGCTTGCCATCGCCATTCAGATCAGCGCGCTTGATCGCCTCTTTTGTCAGCGGCTTGCCACCGACCTCACTGCACATGGCCGCGACCGCTTTCAAAGCCGTGGCCACCACAGCCGGCAGCGTGGCAGAGGTATCCGCCGCAGAGGCAGCATTGGCGATGAACGCACAGAGCAAACTTGTCCACAGAGTCATACGCATGGGAGTCTCCAGTGGGACTGAGATGTCTGAATCAATCCCCCCGCCAGTTCTTCAGCAGGGTATTGACCGACACCATAATGACCACGAACAACAGCAGGTCGATGATCTGGGTTGCCAGTTCGGAGAAATGCTGGCTGATGAAACCACTCAGCCAGTACACCATGACAGCCGCAACGGCGACGGCGGGTAGCAGGGTCATGACGCCTCCTCTGTGTTGGGCCGACTATGGCACATCAGGTATTGATGTTGCGCCAAGAAAAATCCCGATGGCTGGCGCACATCGGGATTCAGTGTAGGTCATCCTGACTTGCATCCGTTCAAATCGACTCAGAACGGAATGTCGTCATCAAAAGCATTGTCGTCACTCGGTGGTGGTGCAGAAGAACTTGGCGCACTGCTGCGCTCCGGCGCGGCACGTCCGCCACCTTCACCGCCGCCCGCGCCACTGCGCCCACCCAGCATCTGCATGTCGCGACCGACAATCTCGGTGGTGTAGCGGTCTTTGCCTTCCTTGTCCTGCCACTTGCGGGTGCGCAGGCTGCCTTCGATGTACACCTGTGAACCCTTGCGCAGGTATTCAGCAGCGATTTCGGCCAGTTTTTCGAACAGCACCACGTTGTGCCATTCGGTGCGTTCCTGCTTGTCGCCGGATTGCTTGTCGGTCCAGCCTTCGGAGGTGGCGACGCTGAAATTGGTTACGGCCTTGCCATTGGGCATATAGCGCGTTTCCGGGTCCTTGCCGATATTGCCAACCAGAATGACTTTGTTGATGCCGCGCGCCATGAGTTGCTCCGTGAGTATTTTTTGAGGGCCGAATTGTAAGCGTTAGACGGGCAAAGTTCAGCCAGAAGTCCATATGGAAAAACCGCGTCACGTCATTCCCGCCTTCGCGGGAATGACAGCATTCAGACTTATTTTTCCTACTCTGCTTCGCCGACCATGACCACGCCCGCCCAGGCCAGTGCCACCAGGGCGCTACCCCAGAACACGCCGCCAAGACCAAAGAATTTCAGCAGTTGACCGCCCAGCATGCCGCCGCAGGCCGCGCCCAGAAACTGGCAGGTGGCGAACACGCCCATGGCCGCGCCGCGATCCGTGACGGGCGCGGCTTTGGACAGCCCCGCCGGCAGCCGCGCTTCCAGAAAATTGAAGGCGGCGAAAAACAGCGTGAAGGCGATGAACACTGGCCACTGTTCGGCATAACTGATCGCCAGCACCGCCTGGGCCAGCGCGGACGCGGCAACCGCCAGCGCCACGATCCAGTGCGGACGACGAGCGCGTTCGGCCGCCAGAATCAGCGGCACGGTGCCGAGGAAGGACACCAGGAACACACCGAGGTACACCTTCCAGTGCGCCGCTTCGGTGATGCCCAGCGAATGAAGCAGCACCAGCGGCACGGACAGGAACGTGGCGGTGAGGATGAAGTGCAAGGCAAACACACCCACGAAGTAACTGCGCAGCGCGGGTAGCGCCGCGACCCGCAGCGTGGGAATGCGTGTCGCACTGGGGTCGGACGTCTGCCCACCCTCAACCGGCACGGCCACTTTCAGCAGCAGAATACCCAGCAACGCCAGTCCGGCCATCACCCAGAAAATGCCCGATACGCCAATGATGGCTTCCAGCAGCGGCGCGGCGATCAGCGACACCACGAACGAAGCGCCGATGCTCATGCCAATGAAGGCCATCGCCCGGGTACGCACGGCTTCGCGGGTGAAATCCGCCAGCAGGGCCGTGACGGCGGCAGAGATCGCGCCCGCACCCTGCAGGCAGCGCGCGAAAATGATCATCCACAGCGACTCGGCCAGCGCTCCCACTATCGACCCCAGCAGGAACAGGATCAGACCGAAAATAATAATGGGCCGGCGACCATAGCGATCCGACCAGCGGCCGAAGGGCATCTGCAACAACGCCTGCGTCAGACCATAGGCGCCCATGGCCAGACCAATCAGCGTCGGTGTGGCGCCGGGCATCTGCGAGGCATAGATGGACAGCACCGGCAACAGAAGAAACAGACCGAGCATGCGCGTGGCATAGATGCCCGCCAGCGCCGCAACAACGCGACGTTCCAGTGCGCTCAGGCTGATCCGTGCGTGCGGTGCAGTCGTGATTTCAGTCGTATTTTCAGCAGAAGTGGGAATGGGTTTTTCCTCGTGATCAAGCTGCGTATAGTACCCAATCCGCTTGCGCGCCGGCCAACATCAAGTGGCCTGCAATTGATTGACCACCACTGACTCAGCCACCCAACCAGACGACCCATCCATGTCCGAGATTCGAATCCGCGGCGCCCGCACCCATAACCTGCGCAATATTGATCTGGATCTGCCGCGTGACAAGCTGATCGTGCTGACTGGATTATCCGGCTCCGGCAAATCATCGCTGGCGTTCGACACGATTTATGCCGAAGGCCAGCGTCGCTATGTGGAATCACTCTCGGCGTACGCGCGGCAATTTCTGTCGATGATGGAAAAGCCGGACGTGGACACCATTGAAGGCCTGTCACCGGCCATTGCCATTGAGCAGAAGTCCACCTCGCACAATCCGCGCTCCACGGTGGGCACGGTTACCGAAATCTATGACTACCTGCGTTTGTTATATGCCCGCGCCGGCACGCCGCGCTGTCCTGATCATCACATTGACCTCACCGCACAGACGGTCAGCCAGATGGTGGATCAGGTGTTGCAACAACCTGAAGGCACGCCGCTGCTGTTGCTGGCCCCCATGATTCAGGAACGCAAGGGTGAACACGGCCAGGTGTTCGATGAACTGAAGGCGCAGGGTTTTGTGCGCGCGCGCATCGACAACCGCGTACATGAGCTGGACGCGCTGCCCAAACTCGACCCGAAGAAAAAACACAGCGTCGATGCCGTGGTGGATCGCTTCAAGGTGCGTGCCGATCTGGCGCAACGGCTGGCGGAATCGTTTGAAACCGCGCTGCGCCTGTCCAATGGCACCGCACGGGTGGTGGAGATGCTGGATGAAGGCAGCAAGAAATCGCCGCAGGAATGGGTATTCTAGTAACCGATTCGCCTGCCCTGAATGCGGCTACTCGCTGGTGGAACTCGAACCGCGTCTGTTTTCATTCAACAATCCGTCTGGCGCCTGTCCGGCCTGCGATGGTCTGGGCGTGCAGGAATTCTTCGACCCGAAGCGCGTGGTACATCATCCCGAGCTGTCGCTGGCCGGTGGAGCGGTTCGCGGCTGGGATCGGCGCAACGCTTATTACTTCCAGCTGATTCAATCACTGGCCAAACATTTCAAGTTTGACGTGGAAGCCGAATACAAGAGCCTGTCCGTCAGTGTGAAAAAACTGCTGCTGGAGGGCACTACCGAGAAAATAGAATTCCGTTACATCGATGCCAAGGGCGGCATGACCAAACGTGCTCACGCATGGGAAGGCATCCTGCCCAACATGCAGCGTCGTTATCGCGAAACCGAATCGATTGCTGTACGCGAAGAACTGCGCAAGTACCTGAGCACCCGTCCCTGCTCCGATTGCGGTGGCACGCGTCTGAATCGCGCCGCCTCAAATGTGTTTGTGGCGAATCACGCGGTGCCGCAGATCACGTCGATGAGTGTCGGCAACGCGCTGGCCTTCTTTGATGACCTGAACCTGCCCGGCTGGCGCGGCGAAATCGCCAGCAAGATCCGCAAGGAAATTGCCGATCGCCTGCGCTTTCTCGCCAATGTGGGCCTGGAATACCTGACACTGGATCGCAGCGCCGAAACGCTGTCTGGCGGTGAAGCACAACGCATTCGTCTGGCCAGCCAGATTGGTTCGGGTCTGGTGGGCGTGATGTACATTCTGGATGAACCCTCCATCGGCCTGCATCAGCGCGACAATGATCGGCTGCTGAAGACACTCATCCATCTGCGCAATCTCGGCAACACCGTGATTGTGGTGGAACACGATGAAGACGCGATTCGCCATGCCGACCATGTCGTGGATCTCGGCCCCGGTGCGGGCATACATGGTGGCGAAATCATTTCGCAGGGCACACCCGATCACATCATCAACGACCCCAGCTCCATCACCGGACAGTTTCTGTCCGGCAAACGCGCCATTGCCGTACCCGCTCTGCGTAATCCGGTGCAGAAGGATCGTCATTTGCGCGTCGTGAACGCCACCGGCAATAACCTGCGTGGCGTGACGGTGGATTTTCCCATCGGCCTGATGACCTGTGTCACCGGCGTGTCGGGCTCGGGGAAATCCACGCTGGTAAATGACACGTTATTGCAACATGTAGCGCGCCAGCTTAACGACAGCAGCGTCGATGCCGCGCCCTGCGACGCTATTGAAGGACTGGAACATATCGACCGTATTGTCGATATCGACCAGAGTCCGATTGGCCGCACGCCGCGCTCCAACCCGGCGACATACACCGGCGTATTCACACCCATTCGCGAAATCTATTCGCAAACCTCCGAAGCGCGCGCCCGTGGTTACGAGATGGGCCGCTTCAGTTTCAATGTGAAGGGTGGTCGCTGCGAGGCCTGCGAAGGCGATGGCGTGATCAAGGTGGAGATGCATTTCCTGCCCGACATGTATGTGCCCTGCGATGTCTGCAAGGGCAAACGCTACAACCGCGAAACGCTGGATATCCACTTCAAGGGCAAAAGCATTCACGAAGTGCTGGAAATGACCGTGGAAGATGCACTGGTATTTTTCAGCGCCGTGCCCACCATCGCCGGCAAGCTGCAAACCCTGATGGATGTGGGACTGTCCTATGTGCGACTCGGTCAGAACGCCACCACGTTATCGGGTGGCGAAGCACAGCGCGTCAAGCTGGCCAAGGAGCTGTCCAAACGCTCCACAGGTCGCACGTTGTACATTCTCGACGAACCCACCACCGGCCTGCACTTTCACGACATCGAACAGCTGCTGAAAGTGCTGCATCGACTGCGCGATGAAGGTAATACCGTGATCGTCATCGAGCACAATCTCGATGTCATCAAGACCGCGGACTGGATTATTGATCTGGGCCCGGAAGGTGGCAGTGGCGGTGGCGAAATCATCGGCTGCGGTACGCCGGAACAACTGGCCAGACATCCACAGTCACATACCGGCCACTATCTCGCGCCGGTACTGCTGCGCGCGCAGAAACCGGTCAAGAAGAAACGCTAGCGGGCAACTGGCCGCATCGGTGTCGAGTCGAAGTACTGTTTTACTTCGCCATTTTCAGCGCGCTCGCGGTATTGTCCCGCCGAACATTGCCGCACCACGCTGCGCCAGAAGGCAATGGCATCCTTGTTGGTGTGATTTTCGATAATTTCCCAGCGACCAGCAAAGCGCTTGAAAATGAGCTGAACCGCTTCCCGGCCAATACCACGTCGACGCTGGTTGGCCGCCACGAAAAACTCGGCCATCCGGAAATCCAGCTGTCCACGCTGTATTGGAGACGGCTTGCCGACCACCGCAAAGCCGATAGGCACGTCATCACGCATGAACACCAGCGGGGTTGAACTGTCATCATTGAACCAGCGCGCCAGCATGTCCGGCTCACGATCACCGAACTCACCGTGCACAGGAAATACACCGGTATTCATCGACACCGACATCAGTGTTTCCAGATACTCGGGAAACATGCTTTCGATAAAGCTTCGCGCTTCTGGTGAGTAACGCGCGTCACGCAGACTGATGGTCACGGTTGAATCCTTTAACAGCTACCGGAAATCAAAAGGGCGGATGGACTTTCATCCATCCGCCCGTATCAGCAGATAATCACCAGAAGATGATTACGTGGTGACTATTACTTGGCAGCAGCGGACGAAGCCATGCTGGACACGGCAGCAGCCGCATCGGTAGCAGCACCTTCAACAGCGGCAGCAGCGTCGGTAGCAGCGCCTTCAACGGCGGCAGCAGCACCTTCAGCAGCAGTAGCAACGGCTTCAGCAGCAGGAGCAGCGGCTTCAGCAGCAGCTTCGACAGGAGCAGCAACTTCTTCCTGCTTGGCGCAGGCAGACAGGACGAGGGCAGCAACGAGGGCGCTGATTACGAATTTTGCGTTCATGTGTGTACTTCCAGATTTAAGAGTTGAACCGGGTTCGATATCTGTCAACACTCTGCGGCAAGGCCACAACGTATTGAGCGGCGCGATTCTAGTAACTTTATTTTGTGTTTTGAATAACAAATCTAAACAATGCTTCAAACGTGAAAGTGCCGTGAAAATTCACCCACTGCTTTGACGTATTTTTTACATTCAAACCTGCCTGGTTGCCCATGAGCGACGCAGGTTGCGCAAACCAATGCCACTTATGCGCAACCACTGCACACCATTCAGCAAAACGCACCAACAAAAAGGCCGGGTGATTGCCCGGCCTTTTACTCAACGATGTCTATGCGACTGCCTCAGCCTTCAGCCTGCTTCTTCTTTGCGCGAGGCTTCTTGGCAGGTGCCTCTGCTGCAGCCTCGGCGGCAGGAGCAGCCTTCTTTGCAACACGCTTGGCTTTCTTGGCTGGTGCAGCTTCAGGAGCGGCTTCCACCGCCACGGGCTTGTCAACCAGCTGCATCAGCGCCATCGGTGCAGAATCGCCCGGACGCGGATCCATCTTCAGGATGCGGGTGTAACCACCCGCGCGGGCCTTGAAACGAGGACCCAGGTCTTCAAACAGCTTGGTCACCACCGCTTCATCGCGCAAACGGGCAAAGGCCACACGACGGTTGGCCTGGCTGTCACGCTTGCCGAGGGTGATCAGGGGCTCCACCACGCGACGTAATTCCTTGGCCTTGGGCAAGGTGGTACGAATGGTTTCGTGCTGCAACAGCGAAGCTGCCATATTCTTCAGCATCGCGCCGCGATGTGAGGAGTTGCGGCTTAATTGCCGGCCGGAAAGTTGGTGACGCATGGTTCTACTCTAAATACTCAGGTGAGCCGCACAGCCGATGCCATGCAGCCCGGCAAATCAGATGATGCTGCGCTCGTCTTCACGACGCAGGCTGACCGGCGGCCAGCTGTCCAGACGCATGCCCAGACTCAGACCGTGGCTTTCCAGCACTTCCTTGATTTCGGTCAGTGACTTCTTGCCCAGGTTAGGGGTGCGCAACAGCTCGACCTCAGTCCGCTGCACCAGATCACCGATGTAGTGAATGTTCTCTGCCTTGAGGCAGTTGGCGCTACGTACGGTGAGTTCCAGTTCGTCCACGGGACGCAACAGAATCGGGTCATACAGCTCTTCGGCGGTCTTGCTGGTGCCTTCTTCCTGACCCTGCAGATCCACGAACACCGACAGCTGATCCTTGAGGATCGAGCCGGCACGGCGGATGGCTTCTTCCGGATCAATCGTTCCGTTGGTTTCGATATCGATCAGCAGCTTGTCCAGGTTGGTACGCTGCTCAACACGCGCCGCTTCCACCGTGTAAGTGACGCGACGGATCGGGCTGAACGAGGCATCCAGCTGCAGGCGGCCGATACTGCGCGTGGCGCCTTCGACATTGGCCTGGGTAGCCGGGCGGTAGCCACGGCCTTTCTCGATCTTCAAGGTCATGCTGAGCTCGCCAGCCTTGGTCAGGTTGGCAATGACCAGACCCGGATTGATGATTTCCACATCGTGATCCAGCTGGATGTCGCCTGCGGTCACCGGGCCCGGGCCCTTCTTGTATAGGCGCAGCTCAGCCACGTCGCGGGAATTCAGACGCACTGCGACCAGCTTGAGGTTCAACAGGATGTCGACCACGTCTTCCTGCACACCTTCGACACTGGTGTATTCATGCAGTACACCGTCGATTTCGACTTCGGTAATGGCCGCACCGGGCATGGAAGACAACAACACACGACGCAGGGCATTGCCCAGCGTATGGCCAAAACCGCGTTCAAACGGCTCAATCGTAACCTTGGCATGACGCGGTGTGGTGGGAGTCACCTTCACAACGCGTGGCTTCAGGAGTTCAGCACCGAATGCCTGCATGGACATCACCTATATTTAGAGGAGCAACCGGCGCATGAGATCCATCGACCTCAGCGCCGCACCGCAAATTACTTCGAGTACAACTCAACCACGAGGTTTTCGTTGATATCCGGGAGAATGTCTCCACGGTCAGGCAACTGCTTGAGTACGCCAGTGAACTTCTTCTCGTCCACTTCCACCCACTGCGGAAAGCCCATCTGGCCCTTGATCGTCAGGGCGTTCTGGATGCGCGCCTGCTTCTGTGCATCTTCGCGCACGGTCACCACGTCACCGGCCTTGCACTGATAAGAAGCGATATTGACCAGTTCGCCATTGACGGACACGCCTTTGTGGCTGACCAGCTGGCGGGCTTCAGACCGGGTGGACGCAAAGCCCATGCGATAGACCACGTTATCCAGACGGCCTTCCAGCAGCTTCAGCAGGTTTTCACCCGTAGCGCCCGGACGACCGGCCGCATGGGTGTAATAACCACGGAACTGACGCTCGAGAATGCCGTACATGCGGCGCAGCTTCTGCTTTTCGCGCAGCTGCAAGCCATAGCTGGACAGACGGGTCTTGCGCTCGCCCTTCACGCCACCGGGTGGCACTTCGAGTTTGCACTTGGATTCCAGCGACTTGACGCCGCTCTTCAAAAACAGGTCTGTACCCTCACGACGGGACAGCTTGCACTTGGGACCGATATAACGAGCCATTTCTAATTCCTCACACCCTTACAGGCAACCCGGGCAGGCATTACACGCGACGCTTTTTGGACGGGCGACAGCCGTTGTGCGGAATAGGTGTGACATCCGCAATATTGGAAATCTTCAGACCACAGGCGTTCAGGGCGCGCACTGCCGATTCGCGACCCGGGCCAGGGCCCTTGACGCGTACTTCAACGTTTTTCAGGCCATGTTCCTGTGCGGCATTGCCTGCCTTTTCGGCGGCCACCTGCGCAGCGAAAGGCGTGCTCTTGCGCGAACCACGGAAACCCGAACCACCCGAGGTCGCCCAGGACAAGGCATTGCCCTGACGATCCGTGATCGTGATGATCGTGTTGTTGAAGGAAGCGTGCACGTGAGCGATACCATCGGTCACATGCTTCTTCACTTTCTTGCGGGTTTTGCCCGCAGCGGCAGTCGCCTGTTGCTTGTTGTCAGCCATTAGCCCTAAACCCGTATGCAAACTGTTACTTCAGACTGGCCGTCATTCAACAGCCAGTGCTCTTACTTGCCCGCTTTACTTGCCAGGGGGCGCATTCATCTTGACCGCCGCCTTGCGCGGACCCTTGCGGGTACGGGCATTGGTGCGGGTGCGCTGACCGCGCATCGGCAGGCCACGACGATGACGAATGCCGCGATAGGTACCCAGATCCATCAATCGCTTGATGTTCATGGAAGTTTCGCGGCGCAGGTCACCCTCAACCGTCAATTTGGCGACCTGGGCGCGCAGTGCAGTCACTTCCGCGTCAGTCAGGTTCTTGACCAGCGTTTCCGGCTTGACGCCGGCAACTTCACAGGCATTCCTTGCCTGGGTACGGCCCACACCAAAAATATGAGTCAAACCGACCCATACATGTTTGTTCATTGGAATATTGACGCCAGCAATGCGGGCCATCTTGACCTCTCCCGGCTCGAAAAGCGCGGAACTCTAAACTAAAAAAGGTGGTAACTCAATCCACCAACCCATTTGGCAGTTCAGCCATTAACCCTGACGCTGCTTGTGGCGGGCATCAGTGCAAATGACATAAACAATGCGCCGACGACGCACGATCTTGCAGTTCTTGCAGATCTTCTTGACCGAAGCACGTACCTTCATGACTCTCTCTCCACTACTGCGCGCTGCCGGAGCGCCCGCGCAGGCCAGAAACCTTCAATTCTCAGCGATTCAGTTCTGCTTGCCGTAGCCGCGCAGATTGGCTTTCTTCATCAGCCCTTCGTACTGGTGCGACATCAGATGCGCCGCCACCTGGGCCTGAAAATCCATGATCACCACCACCATGATCAGCAGCGAGGTGCCACCGAAGTAGAACGGCACGCTGAACTTGGCCACCAGAAACTCGGGCAACAGACAGACCGCGGTCACGTACAGGGCACCCCAGACGGTCAGACGGGTCAGCACCTTGTCGATGTATTCACCGGTGTGCTGGCCAGGGCGGATTCCGGGGATGAACGCACCCGACTTTTTCAGGTTCTCGGCCGTTTCCCGGGAGTTGAACACCAACGCCGTATAGAAAAAGCAGAAAAAGATGATCAGCAACCCGTACAGCAACATGTGTACCGGCTGACCGGTGGTCAGTGAGGCGGACAGCTGGGTCAGGAAGTTCTGCACCACGCCGGGTTCGCTGGCATTGCCAAACCAGTTGGCGATGGTGGCCGGGAACAGCAACAGGCTGGAGGCGAAAATAGGCGGAATCACGCCCGACATGTTCAGCTTGAACGGCAGGTGGGTGCTCTGGCCCATCATCATGCGGCGGCCCTGCTGGCGCTTGGCATAGTTGACCTGAATCTTGCGCTGACCCCGTTCGACGAACACCACGAAGTAGGTCACCGCCACCACCATGGCGAAAATGAAGAAAGCGACCAGCGCGTTCATTTCACCATTGCTGACCTGCTGCAACGTGCCGCCAATGGCGGCCGGCAGACCGGCGACGATACCCGCCAGAATGATCATGGAAATACCGTTGCCCAGACCACGCTCGGTGATCTGTTCACCCAGCCACATCAGGAACATGGTGCCAGCGGTCAGGGTGGCGGTGGCGATCACGATGAACTGCACCCCGGCATTAAGCACAACACCTTGACTCTGGAAGGCCGATGCGGCGCTGGCGCCCTGCAGAACCGCCAAGCCCACGGCGCCATAACGCGTGTACTGGGTCAACTTGCGACGACCGGCTTCGCCTTCTTTCTTCAGGGAGGCGAACTGCGGCATCACCACACCCATCATCTGCACGATGATCGAGGCAGAAATGTAGGGCATCACGCCCAAGGCAAAAATCGACAGGCGCTCCAGCGCACCGCCGGAGAACATATTGAACATGTCCAGCAAGGTGCCCGACTGGTCAGCAAAGAACTGGGCGAGCGCCGCCGAATCAATACCCGGCACCGGAATGAAGGTACCAATGCGGTACACAATCAGACTGCCCACCAGAAACCACAGGCGCTGACGCAGTTCAGCGAAACGAGTCATTTCGCCGAGCGCACCCACGGAACCTGGATTTGTTGGTTTGTTAGCCACGTTGGTCTTTATGCGCGATGCTGCGGATTATTCCGCAGCGTCGGCCTCAATCTTGCCGCCTGCCGCTTCGATTGCAACACGCGCACCCTTGGTGACATGCACGCCGCGAACGGTCAGCGCCTTGCTGACTTCACCGGAAGCCACTACACGTGCACGCAGCACCTGCAACGGAATCAGGCTGGCCGCCTTCAGGCTCTCTACCGTCACCACCACGCCATCCGCCAGCTTGTGCAGCTCGCTCAGACGCACTTCAGCTACCGTTTTCGCCATCTTGGAACGGAAACCCACCTTCGGCAGACGACGCTGCAAAGGCATCTGGCCGCCTTCGAAGCCCACCTTGTGGTAACCACCCTTGCGCGCGCGCTGTCCCTTCACACCGCGGCCGCAGGTCTTGCCCTGGCCAGCGGATGCGCCACGACCAACGCGCAAACGCGTCTTGCGGGCACCGGGGGCGGAAGTAATGGTATTCAGTTTCATATCAACCTCAATCTGCCGAGCGCCATCGCTCAGACTTCTTCAACCTGCAACATGTGGTTAGCCGACACAATCATGCCGCGCACTTCGGGTGTGTCAGTCACAACCCGGCTCTGGCGGATACGGCGCAGGCCGAGACCGCGGACGGTTTCCTGATGCGCCTTGAGCTGGCCAAAGATGCTCTTGATGAGCGTGACCTTGACCTGCTTGCTGCTTACTACTGGTTTCTTGGCCATGGTATTAACCCACAATCTCTTCAAGACGCTTGCCGCGCTTGGCTGCAATTTCATCCGGCGAACGCAGCCCTTCGAGGGCAGCAACCGTGGCACGAACCACATTGATCGGATTACGCGAACCGTAGCTCTTGGCCAGCACATTACGCACGCCGGCGGCTTCGAACACAGCACGCATGCTGCCGCCCGCAATCAGGCCAGTACCGTCAGACGCAGGCTGCATGTACACATTCGAGGTACCGTGACGACCTTTCGCTGCGTAGAACAGGGTGGTGCCTTTCAGGTTCACGCTGATCATGCGCTTGCGCGCCGACTGCATGGCCTTCTGGATGGCCACCGGCACTTCTTTCGCCTTGCCGTAACCAAAGCCGACCTTGCCCTTGCCATCGCCGACTACAGTCAGCGCGGTGAAGCTCATCTGACGGCCACCCTTGACAGTCTTGGCGACGCGATTCACCGCAATGAGTTTCTCGATGAACTCATCAGCGGGACCGGTAGGTTTATCAGCTCTTGCCATTGCGATTCCTCAAACACACGCCCTAGTCGGCGGCCTCTTCTCTGTATTCGCTTTCCCGGTTGCGGGACAGGACTCAGAGGGAGGGTGAAATTAATAAAGTCGAATCAGAACTGGAGTCCGTGTTCACGCGCCGCATCTGCCAGCGCCTTGACACGACCGTGGTACTTGAAACCCGAGCGATCAAACGCAACTTCGGTGATGCCCTTGGCCTTGGCCGCTTCGGCAATGGCCTTGCCCACCGCCGCAGCGGCGTCGCTGTTGCCGGTGTACTTGACGCTGTCGCGCAAAGCTTTCTGCACCGTAGAGGCCGTAGCCAGCACATGTGATTCCGTGTCGAGGATCTGCGCGTAAATATGCTGCGCAGTACGATGCACAGACAGACGCAGAGCCTTCAGCTCGCGGATCTTGGCGCGTGAGCGGGTGGCTCGACGCAAACGTTGCTCTTTCTTGCTCATGATCTCTTGCCTAGCTTTGTGTGAACCGGAACACCTGTGCGCACCGGCCTCACATTCAAAAACCGTTCAATCCACGTAACCGTCAGCCACTGACATAATCAGCAGCAAACCTGATTACTTCTTCTTCGCTTCCTTGATCTCGATCTTTTCGCCGCTGTAACGCACACCCTTGCCCTTGTATGGCTCTGGCGGACGGTAGCTGCGAATGTCCGAAGCGACCTGACCCACTTTCTGACGGTCATTGCCCTTGACCAGAATTTCGGTCTGGCTCGGGGTTTCGATGGTGATGCCTTCCGGCGCGACGTAGACCACCGGATGCGAAAAACCCAGCGTCAGGTTCAGATTCTTGCCCTGGGCAGCCGCACGGTAACCCACGCCGACCAGCTCCAGCTTGCGTTCAAAACCGGTGCTGACACCGACCACATAATTGGCGAGGTGCGCACGCATGGAACCTGCCGCCATATTTGACTGAGTGGTCTCAACGGTCTGCTGAATCTTCAGGTCATTACCGTCCTGCACCACGGCAACGCCAGGCAACAGCGTCAGGGTCATCGAACCCTTGGCGCCCTTCACGGTGACCGTTTCCGGTGAAATCGTTGCCGTCACGCCCTTGGGCAGCGAGATGGCTTGTTTGGCTATACGAGACATATTTGCAGCTCTCTGAAGTTAATGATGTGCCCGTCTTACGAGACGATGCACAACACCTCACCGCCATGACCATCCTGGCGCGCCTGGCGGCCCGTCATCACACCCTTTGAGGTGGAGACGATGACCACACCAAGGCCACCGAGAATGGTGGGCAGTTCATCCTTGCCCTTGTAAATACGCAGGCCAGGTTTGCTGACACGTTCCAGACGGTCAATTACCGGCCGGCCTTCGTAATACTTCAGCTCGACGCGCAGGGTCGACTTGCCGTCTTCCTCGCTCACCGTGAAGTCGCCAATATAGCCTTCGCCCTTGAGGACGTTGGCCAGGGCCAGCTTCATCTTGGACGCGGGACAGGTGATCTCGGTCTTACCCGAAGACTGTCCGTTGCGAATGCGGGTCAAAAAGTCCGCGATAGGATCGGTCATGCTCATTTATTTAATGCTCCAGTGGTTCCAGCTGTTACCAGCTGGCCTTTCCGAGGCCCGGAATGTCGCCACGCATGGTGGCTTCACGCAGTTTGGTTCGTGACAAACCAAACTTCCGGTAGTAACCGCGCGGACGGCCGGTAATCGCACAGCGATTACGCAGACGGCTTGCGCTGGAATCGCGGGGCAAGGTTTGCAGCTTGATGCCTGCAGCCTCGCGATCCGCGTCGCTTGATTTCGGGTTGCGGATGATCTCTTTCAACTCGGCGCGCTTGGCCGCATAACGCTTGACCAGCGCTTCGCGCTTGGTCTCACGGTTGATCATCGATGTCTTAGCCATTGCCTGCTATCCCCTGCCGTTTATTTACGGAACGGAAAACTAAATGCTTCGAGCAACGCACGACCTTGCTTGTCGTCAGTTGCAGTAGTGGTGATGGTGATATCCATGCCGCGAATCGCATCGATCTGGTCGTAAGCGATTTCCGGGAAGATGATCTGTTCTTTCACACCGAAATTGTAGTTACCACGACCGTCGAAAGAACGGGCGCTGACGCCACGGAAGTCGCGAATACGCGGCATGGCAATCGAGATCAGGCGATCCAGGAATTCATACATGCGTGCGCCACGCAGTGTGACCTTGCAACCAATGGCCTGACCGTCACGCACCTTGAAGGTAGCCACTGACTTGCGGGCCTTGGTCACCAGCGGCTTCTGCCCGGTGATCTTGGTCAGATCGGCCACGGCATTGTCCATGATCTTCTTGTCGGCCACCGCTTCGCCCACACCCATGTTGACCGTGATCTTGATGATCTTCGGCACTTGCATGACGTTGGCGACACCGAGCGTATTCTTCAGCTCGGGTACGATTTTTTCGCGATAAACCTGATTCAGCCTTGCCATTTCTTTACACCTGTGCGACCAGCAATGAACGTTGAGCCATGTCCTGCAGACACTAGCGGTCAACGACCTCGTTGTTGGACTTGAAATAACGCACCTTGCGGCCGTCAGCCAAAACCTTGAAACCGATCCGGTCGCCCTTGCTGGCGGCGGTGTTCCACAACATCACGTTCGATATATGGATCGACGCTTCCTTCTGCACGATGCCGCCGGGAATGTTCCGCTGCGGATTCGGCTTGGTATGACGCTTCACCATGTTCAGATTTTCGACAATGACGCGACCTTCCAGGATGGCGCTGACAGTGCCGCGACGGCCCTTGTCCTTGCCAACCGTGACCACGACTTCATCACCTTTGCGAATCTTGCTCATATCTCTAACTCCGCGCGCCCACTAACGACTAGAGTACTTCGGGAGCCAGCGAGATGATCTTCATGAACTGCACATTGCGCAGCTCACGAGTCACTGGTCCGAAAATACGCGTGCCAATGGGTTCCAGCTTGGCGGTCAGCAGCACCGCAGCGTTACCATCAAAACGAATCAGCGAGCCATCGGCGCGACGCACACCATGACGGGTGCGCACTACAACGGCGTCATAAACTTCGCCCTTCTTGACCTTGCCACGCGGGATGGCGTCCTTGACGCTCACCTTGATGACATCACCCACGCTGGCATAGCGACGCTTGGAGCCGCCCAGCACCTTGATGCACATCACGCTGCGCGCTCCGCTGTTGTCGGCTGCCTTGAGCAGTGTCCGCATCTGAATCATGTTTAAGCTTCCAGTCTGGCTTTAGCTAGTTCTGTCTGTAGTCAGTTCTGTCGTTCAGGCGCCAGCGCGGGTAACCACGCGGGCCAGACGCCAGGCCTTGCGGCGCGACAACGGACGGCATTCAACAATCTCGACCACATCGCCTTCACGCGATTCACCGGCTTCATCATGGGCCAGCAACTTGGTGGTGCGACGCACGTACTTGCCGTACATCGGGTGCTTCACCAGACGCTCCACCGCAACCGTGATGGTCTTCTGCATCTTGTTGCTGACCACTTTGCCGGTCAGCAGACGGATGGTCTTTTGCTCAGCAGCAGTCGGGTCTACTTGCCCCTGGGTAACTTGCTCGTTCATTACTTCGCACCTGCACGGGTCTGCTCACCCATGACTGTCTTGAGTCGCGCGATGTTCTTGCGCACCTTGCTGATCTGATCAGGCTTGACAGCCTGACCCGTGGCCTGCGACATGCGCAGGTTGAATTGTTCACGACGCAGCTGCAGCAACTCGGTGCGCAACTCAGTCGTCGATTTCTGCCGGAATTCTTTAGCGTCCACTACCGCACCTACTTAACGAACTTGGCGAGTGACAAACTGGGTATCAACGGACAGCTTGGAAGCGGCCAGACGAAATGCCTCGCGGGCAATTTCTTCGGTCACGCCTTCCATCTCGAACAGGATCTTGCCAGGCAACACCTTGGCCACGTAATACTCCACGTTGCCCTTGCCGCTGCCCATGCGGACTTCCAGAGGCTTCTTGGTGATTGGCACATCCGGAAACACGCGAATCCACACCTGACCACCGCGCTTCACGTAGCGGGTCATGGCGCGACGCGCCGCTTCCAGCTCACGCGCCGTCATGCGGGCGCGACTGGTGGCCTTCAAGCCAAATTCACCGAAAGCAACATGGCTGCCGCGCTGCGCCAGACCGCCGAGACTGCCCTTGAACTGCTTGCGAAACTTTGTGCGCTTGGGTTGCATCATGATAGAGACTCTCCGCTAACCTTAAGCAACCACTTCAATTGCTGGCGCTTGCACATCAGCAACAGTTGGCTTGATATCCGCACCGGTGAATACCTCACCCTTGAAGATCCAGCACTTCACGCCAATGATGCCGTAAGTGGTCTTCGCTTCAGCCAGACCGTAATCGATCTCGGCACGGAAGGTGTGCAGCGGAACACGGCCTTCACGCACCCACTCGGTACGGGCAATTTCGGCACCGTTCAAACGGCCTGACAGGCGGATCTTGATGCCCAGTGCGCCGATGCGCATGGTGTTCATCACCGAACGCTTCATGGCGCGGCGGAACATCACGCGACGCTCCAGCTGCTGCGCAATGCTTTCAGCAACCAGCTGCGCGTCGAGCTCCGGCTTGCGGATCTCGGCGATGTTGATACGCACATCGGCCACCGGCAACTTCATCAGCTTCGCAACTTCGGCGCGCAGCTTTTCGATATCCTCGCCCTTCTTGCCAATCACCACGCCCGGACGAGCCGTATTGATGGTGATGTTCACCTTGCGAGCGGCACGCTCGATCTGGATACGGCTGATCGAAGCCTCACTCAGCTTCTTCTTGAGCAACTCGCGAACCAGGAAGTCCGAATGAACGAACGCCGGGAAGGTGCGCGTCGGCGCATACCACTTCGACGTCCAGTCGCGTGTGATGCCGAGGCGAATACCAACTGGATTTACTTTTTGACCCATGTGCTGAACTCTTTAACGCTTGCAACAACCAGGCAATGCCTAGCTCTGCTTGCCGTCCCCCACTGTGACTGAAATATGGCTATTACGCTTCCAGATGCGGGCGCCGCGACCTTTTGCGCGAGCATGAAACCGCTTCAGAACCGGCGCGATATCCACCGTGATGTACTCAACCTTCAACTCATCGATGTCGGCGCTCAGGTTGTTTTCGGCATTGGCAATCGCCGACTCGAGCACTTTAAGGATGAGGTCTGCACCCTTCTTGGGGGTGAACCGTAACGTCGCCAACGCATGGCCAACCGGCTTGCCGCGAACCATGTCCGCGACCAGTCGGCACTTCTGCGGCGAAATGCGCGCGTTCTTCAATTTGGCAGCTACTTGCATGATCAAGCCTTCTTGTCGCCAGAGTGGGCCTTGAAGGTGCGCGTCGGCGCAAATTCACCCAACTTGTGACCAACCATGTTTTCCGAAACCAGCACCGGCAGATGCTGACGGCCGTTATGCACAGCAATAGTCAACCCAACCATGTCAGGCAGCACCATGGAACGACGCGACCAGGTCTTGATGGGACGGCGGTCATTCTTTTCAGCTGCAACACGCACCTTGTTTGCCAGGTGCTGATCCACAAACGGACCTTTTTTGATCGAACGAGGCACTTTGCTTATTCCTCTGGAGATCAGTTACGACGCCGCACGATCATGCCGGCGGTGCGCTTGTTGTGACGGGTCTTCTTGCCCTTGGTCTTCCAGCCCCACGGGCTGACCGGATGCGGGTTACCCTGGCCGGACTTGCCTTCACCACCACCATGCGGGTGATCAACCGGGTTCATCACTACACCGCGAACAGTCGGGCGAATACCGAGCCAGCGCTTGGCGCCGGCCTTGCCGAAGCTGCGCAGATTGTGCTCGCCATTGCCCACTTCGCCGATGGTGGCGCGACAATCAACATGCACCTTGCGGGTTTCAGTAGAACGCAGACGCACGGTGGCATACGAACCTTCGCGTGCAGCCAGCTGCGCCGAACTGCCCGCACTGCGCGCCATTTGCGCGCCCTTGCCAGGCTTCAATTCAACACAGTGAATGGTCGAACCCACCGGGATGTGACGCAACTGCATCGCGTTGCCAGCCTTGATAGCCGCTTCAGGACCAGAGGTAACCGAGTCACCGGCACTGATTCCCTTCGGGGCAATGATGTAGCGACGCTCGCCGTCGGCGTACAACACCAGCGCCAGATGCGCACTGCGATTCGGATCGTACTCAAGGCGCTCGATCTTGCCTGGGATGCCGTCCTTGTCACGCAGGAAATCGACAATGCGATATTTCTGCTTATGACCACCACCCTTGTGGCGCGTGGTGATGCGACCGAAATGGTTACGCGCACCGGTGGAGTTCTTCGACTCCACCAGCGAAGCAACCGGATCACCTTTGTGCAGGTGTGAGCGGTCGATCTTGACCTGGAAGCGGCGTCCAGGTGATGTCGGTTTAGCTTTGATAAGAGCCATGATTATTCAACCCTGCCGATCAAGCTTCGTTGCCGGCGAATTCAATGGTCTGACCCGGCGCCAGGCGCACATAGGCCTTCTTGAAATCCGAGCGCCAGCCCAGGCGCTGACCAAAGCGCTTCTGCTTGCCGATCGCGTTCACCACATTGATACCGGACACTTTCACTTCGAACATCATTTCTACAGCTGCCTTGATTTCAGGCTTGCTGGCGTCACGACGCACGCGGAATACCACCTGGTTACCATCTTGCGTAGCACGCGCGCTCTTTTCAGACACATGCGGCGCCAGCAGGATGCTCAACATCCGTTCCTTGCTTACGTTACTCATGCCAGCTTCTCCTCGAGAACACGCACCGCACCCACGGTCGCCAGCACATGCTGGAACTTGGCCAGGCTCAGGGGATCAACCGAAGCAGCAGGCAACACATCCACATAGGGCAGATTGCGCGCAGCGAGCTCCAGCTTTTCATCAAAGCCTTCAATCAGAATCAGTACCCGCTCCAGGCCAAACTCCTTGAGCTTGGCAAGCAGCAACTTGGTCTTCGGGGCTTCAATTTCCAGCGATTCAACTACCGAGAAGCGATCTTCACGGGCCAGCTGCGACAGCATCACCTGTAACGCGGCGCGATACATCTTGCGATTGACCTTCTGCGAATAGTCACGCGGACGCGCTGCAAAAGCACGACCACCGCCCACCCAGATCGGACTGCGAATCGAGCCAGCGCGCGCACCACCGGTACCCTTCTGGTTCCAGGGCTTGCGACCACCGCCACGCACTTCAGCTTTGCTTAACTGACGCTTGGTGCCTGCACGGCCAGCAGCCATGTAGGCCACTACCACCTGATGCACCAGGGTTTCATTGAATTCGCGCGCGAAGGTTGCATCGGATACCTGCAACTCTCCAGCCTGCGCAGTCTTGTTGACCAGCTTGAGCTTCATGATGCGCTACTACTTATTTCTTGGTGGGAACCAGCTTGACACGCTGCGCGCGACGAGCTGCTTTCACGGAATGACGAACAAACACTTCGCCGCCTGGCGCACCCGGCACGGCGCCACGGATCAGCAACAGATTGCGCTCGACATCGACGCGCACCACCTGCAGATTCTCGATGGTGACGCGATCAACACCCATGTGACCGGACATACGCTTACCCAGAAACACGCGGCCCGGCGTCTGACGCTGACCGATCGAACCCGGCGCACGGTGCGTGACCGAGTGACCGTGCGAAGCAGGACCACCGCCGAAATTGTGACGCTTCATGGTGCCGGCAAAGCCTTTACCAATCGTGGTCCCCGCCACGTCCACTGCCTGACCAGCAGCAAACAGACTGACCGTCAATTCTGTACCCGGCTGCGCATCCGTGGTTTCACCTTCAGCCAGACGGAACTCAACCTGCGATGCGCCGGGAGCAACCTTGACCTTGGCATAGTGACCGACTTGCGCCTTGCTGACACGCGAAGGCTTGCGGCTGCCGTAAGCAACCTGCACTGCACGATAGCCATCGCTTTCGGCAGTCTTGATCTGTGTAACACGATTGGGCAACGCTTCGATCACGGTCACTGGCACTGATTCGCCAGCTTCCGTGAACACGCGCGTCATGCCGGCCTTGCGACCGACCAGACCCAAGGTCTTGACAGTGCTCATCTGTAATTCCTCATCTCACCACGTCCGCTTCGATTGGCTGACGCTGAAATTCACATCACCGCCACATTTAAATGACCGATGACAAACCTTGAAGCAGGTGAAACCACCCGCTCCGCCAGGAATCTGTACTGCGTTTACCGTTGAACAAGCGCGTCGAAGTTGACGCATGCTCAAGCGGTACCCCGTCAGGGCCAGACCTCGGCGTGTAAAGAGGCGCGTATTCTAGTGATGCCGAGCCTGATTGCAAGCCTTGGCAGTAAAAAAATCCGCGAAAAACCCAAATTCTTTGCGACCGCTGGAGCGGTTTGTGGGGGGCGGGTTTCTTATCAATTGATATGGCCCGCCCCTACAATTCAATTCAACTTGATCTGTACGTCCACGCCGGCTGGCAATTCCAGCTTCATCAGCGCGTCCACGGTCTTGTCCGTGGGATTGAGGATGTCCATCAGGCGCTTGTGGGTGCGCAGCTCGAACTGGTCGCGGGCGTCCTTGTCGCCGTGCGGGGCGGTCAACACGGTAAACCGCTCCTGCTTGGTGGGCAGGGGCACCGGCCCCTTGACCGTGGCGCCAGTGCGCTTGGCGGTATCCACGATTTCTTTGGCCGAGGTGTCGATCAGGCGGTGATCGAAGGCTTTCAGACGGATGCGGATGTTTTGATTGGTAGCCATAAATTAAAGAGCTCTTTGGTAATGGCCGACCCCAGAGAGGCCGGCCTTGAAAAAACGACTCGAGTAAATTACTTCAGTATCTTCGCCACGACGCCGGCGCCGACGGTGCGGCCACCTTCGCGGATGGCGAAGCGCAGACCGTCTTCCATCGCGATCGGGTTGATCAGCTCAACCACCATCTTGATGTTGTCGCCCGGCATCACCATCTCCACGCCTTCCGGCAGCTCGCACGCACCCGTCACGTCGGTGGTGCGGAAGTAGAACTGTGGACGATAACCCTTGAAGAACGGGGTATGACGACCGCCTTCTTCCTTGGTCAGCACGTACACTTCGGCTTCGAACTTGGTGTGTGGCTTGATGGAACCGGGTTTGCACAGTACCTGACCCCGCTCCACGTCTTCACGCTTGGTACCACGCAGCAGCACGCCGACGTTGTCACCGGCCTGACCCTGATCCAGCAGCTTGCGGAACATTTCCACGCCTGTGCAGGTGGTCTTCACGGTGTCCTTGATGCCGACGATTTCCACTTCTTCGTTCACCTTGACGATGCCACGCTCAATTCGACCGGTCACCACGGTGCCACGACCGGAGATCGAGAACACGTCTTCCACCGGCATCAGGAAGGCGCCGTCGATGGCGCGTTCCGGAACGGGGATATACCGGTCCATTTCCGCCACCAGCTTGATCACCGAGGGTACGCCGATGTCACTCAGGTCGCCTTCCAGCGCCTTGAGCGCCGAACCGACGATGATCGGGGTGTCGTCACCCGGAAATTCGTACTTGCTGAGCAGTTCGCGCACTTCCATTTCCACCAGCTCCAGCAGCTCGGCGTCATCCACCATGTCGGCCTTGTTCAGGTACACGACCACGTACGGGACGCCCACCTGACGCGCCAGCAGGATGTGTTCGCGGGTCTGCGGCATCGGACCGTCGGCGGCCGAGCACACCAGGATCGCGCCGTCCATCTGCGCGGCACCCGTGATCATGTTCTTCACATAGTCCGCATGCCCCGGGCAGTCCACATGTGCGTAATGGCGATTCGCGGAGCTGTACTCCACGTGCGCGGTCGAAATGGTAATACCGCGCGCCTTCTCTTCAGGCGCCTTGTCAATCTGGTCATACGCCTTGAATTCACCACCAAACTTCTCGGCCATGACTTTGGTCAACGCTGCCGTCAACGTCGTCTTGCCATGGTCAACGTGACCAATCGTGCCGACGTTTACGTGCGGCTTCGTACGCTCAAATTTCTCTTTTGCCACGGGTGAATCCTCGGTCTATGTCTGTACAGGTAAATGAATCAGTCAATCTTTAAATATGTTGATCAGGCTTGCCTGGTAATCACGGCGGTCACGTTGCCCGGCACTTCCATGTACTTCGAGAATTCCATGGTATAGGTCGCACGACCCTGACTCATGGAGCGCATGGAGGTGGAGTACTGGAACATTTCGGCCAGCGGCACGTCGGCGGTGACCACCTTGCCGGACACGGAATCTTCCATGCCGACAATCTGGCCGCGACGACGGTTCAGGTCGCCGACAATATCACCGTAATAATCGTCCGGAGTCACCACTTCGACCTTCATGATCGGTTCGAGAATGACCGGCCTGGCGGCGCGCATGGCGTCCTTGAAGGCCATGGAACCGGCAATCTTGAAAGCCATTTCGTTCGAGTCCACATCATGGTACGAACCGTCGAACAGGGTGACTTTGACGTCCACCACCGGATAACCGGCGAGCACGCCCGTTTCAGTGGCTTCCTTGATACCCTTTTCAACCGCAGGAATGTATTCGCGCGGCACGGTGCCACCGACAATGGCGTTGACGAATTCAAAACCCTTGCCCTGCGCGGCAGGCTCCAGCGTGATCCAGACATGGCCGTACTGGCCACGACCACCGGACTGACGCACGAACTTGCCTTCCTGATCGACCTTGCCACGAATGGTTTCACGATAGGCCACCATCGGCTTGCCGACGTTGGCTTCCACCTTGAACTCGCGCTTCATGCGATCGACGATGATCTCCAGATGTAGCTCGCCCATGCCGGAAATGATGGTCTGGCTGGATTCCTGGTCGGTATGCATGCGGAACGACGGATCTTCCTTGGCCAGTCGCGCCAGCGCCATGCCCATCTTTTCCTGATCGGCCTTGGTCCTGGGCTCCACGGCCACGGAAATCACCGGTTCCGGGAAGTCCATCTTTTCCAGCTGGATGGCATGACCGGGATCGCACAGCGTGTCGCCGGTGGTCACGTCTTTCAGGCCCACGGCAGCCGCAATGTCACCAGCGCGAACTTCCTTGATTTCGCTGCGTTCGTTGGCATGCATTTGCAGCAACCGACCCAGCCGCTCGTTCTTGTCCTTGCCCGGGTTGTAGACGGGGTCGCCGGAATTGATGACGCCGGAATAGACACGAAAGAAAGTCAGGTTACCCACGAACGGGTCGTTGAGGATCTTGAACGCCAGCGCCGAGAACTTTTCGTCATCGCTGGCTGCTCGATGCCCTTCGCTGCCATCGGGCAGCAAGCCCTTGATCGGCGGCATCTCTGTCGGCGCTGGCATGAACTCAATGACCGCATCGAGCATGGCCTGCACGCCCTTGTTCTTGAAGGCCGAGCCGCACACGGTCAGCGTGAGTTCATTGCGCAGCGCGCGCTCGCGCAGGCCAGCCTTGAGTTCGGTATCGGTCAGCGTCTCACCTTCCAGATACTTGTTCATCAGGGTTTCGTTGGCTTCAGCGGCCGCTTCCACCAACTTTAAATGCCATTCGTCACAGCTGCACTTTCATGTCGGCTGGAATGGCGCGGTACTCGAACTTGGTGCCCTGAGTCGCGTCATCCCACCAGATTTCCTTCATGCGGATCAAATCAACCACGCCAACAAACTTGTCTTCAGCACCAATGGGCAGCTGAATAGGCACGGCATTGCCGTTCAAACGGGTATTGATCTGCTCCACGCAACGCAGGAAATTGGCACCGGCGCGGTCCATCTTGTTGACGAAGGCAATGCGCGGCACCTTGTACTTGTTCATCTGGCGCCACACCGTCTCGGACTGCGGCTGCACACCGGCTACCGCACAAAAAACTGCCACAGCGCTGTCCAGCACCCGCAGCGAACGCTCTACTTCAATAGTGAAGTCAACGTGTCCAGGCGTATCGATTATGTTGATGCGATGTTCGGGGAAGCTGCCGTCCATGCCCTTCCAGAAGCAGGTAGTCGCCGCCGCAGTAATGGTGATACCGCGCTCCTGCTCCTGCTCCATGTAGTCCATGACCGCCGCGCCGTCATGCACTTCGCCAATTTTGTGCGACACGCCGGTATAGAACAGGATGCGCTCGGTGGTAGTGGTCTTGCCGGCATCAATGTGCGCGGAAATACCGATATTCCGGTAGCGCTCAATTGGTGTCGTACGTGCCACGGATAAATTTCCTCGCCAGTCCGGTCTAAAAACTCAGTTCAGAACAAACCCAAATCACAAACAAATAAGGCCCCGCCTGCAGGAGACGAGGCGCTTCAGTGCGGCCACCAGTTGTGCAGATTCCCGTGCTCAGGCCCGAAAGCCGCTTCACGACAACCCGGAGCACTGCACCAGCCCAATAAGCCAGCACAAAACTCCCTTGAAAAAATTACCAGCCAATCACCAACGATAGTGCGCGAACGCCTTGTTGGCGTCTGCCATGCGGTGCGTGTCTTCGCGCTTGCGCACGGCCGTACCACGGTTTTCAGCTGCATCCATCAGCTCAGCGGCCAACCGGTGCGCCATCGTCTTTTCGCTGCGACTCACGGCGGCTTCAATCACCCAGCGCATGGCCAGAGTCTGACGACGCGGAGTACGCACTTCGACGGGCACCTGGTAAGTCGCGCCGCCGACACGACGGCTTTTCACTTCCACCGCCGGCTTGACATTGTCCAGCGCCTGGGTCAACAGTTCGATCGAGATTTCAGCGGGCTTGCCGGTCTTTTCGGCAATGCGATCCACCGCGCCATAAACAATGCGCTCGGCCGCTGATTTCTTGCCGCTCTGCATGACCATGTTCATGAACTTGGACAACAGCAGGCTGTTGAAACGCGGATCGGGCAGGATGGTGCGGGTGGGCGCTGCAGCTCTACGGGACATGGATGACTACCGGGATAAGTTCAGAAGTGGTGCCAGTAACTGGCAATCTCGATTCAATAAATTACTTGGCAGCGGCCTGTTTGGGACGCTTGGCGCCGTACTTGGAACGCCCCTGACGACGGTTGGTGACGCCGGCGCAGTCCAGTGAGCCGCGAATGGTGTGGTAACGCACACCCGGCAGATCTTTTACGCGGCCGCCGCGAATCAGCACCACCGAGTGCTCCTGCAGATTGTGGCCTTCGCCACCGATGTAGCTGATGACCTCGAAACCATTGGTCAGGCGTACCTTGGCCACTTTACGCAGGGCCGAGTTCGGCTTTTTCGGCGTGGTGGTGTACACACGAGTACACACACCGCGCTTCTGCGGGCAGGCGGCCAGGGCCGGTACTTTGGTCTTGAAGTTCGGCGACTTGCGCGGCTTGCGGACCAACTGACTTACGGTTGCCATGAAAACTATTCCTCGAGGGCACCACCCGAACACCGGGCGGCAAAACACCGGGTCGCCTGAATTACTTGGGTAAGAACCGTAGTAATTCAGGCGGCCCGGAAGTGGTTAGTCGAAACCCCGCCCGTGATTCAGGACAAACGGGGTTCCAGAGAAAGGGGCGCGATTTTAGGAACGCCCCCGCAAGGTGTCAACTAAAGTATGAGGGCGGGTCTAAGACCCGCCCCTACACATCCTATGCTGAAGCGTCGGCTTCGTCGGAAACGGAATCATCCGCCTCGGCAACGCCACCGCCCATGTCCATGAAGCCACGGCCCGCACGCGGGTCATCGGTAGCCTTGTTACGGCGCCGACGGGCATGGAAGTACGAACCGGTACCGGCCGGAATCAGACGACCGACGATCACGTTTTCCTTCAGACCGCGCAAACCATCCCTCAGGCCACGCACCGAGGCTTCGGTGAGCACGCGGGTGGTTTCCTGGAAGGATGCCGCTGAAATGAACGACTCGGTAGCCAGTGACGCCTTGGTGATACCCAGCAGCATCGGTTCCAGACGCGCCGGCACCTTTTCCTGCTTCATCATCTGACTGTTGATCTGCGCCAAACGGGCACGATCAATGTGCTCGCCCTTGAGCAGACCGGTGTCACCCACTTCCACTACTTCAACCTTGCGCAGCATCTGACGGATGATCACTTCAATGTGCTTGTCGTTGATCTTCACGCCCTGCAGACGGTAAACGTCCTGAATTTCGCGCACCAGGTAATTGGCCAGTGACTGCACGCCCTGCAGGCGCAGGATGTCATGCGGATTGGGCTCACCGTCGGCGATCACTTCGCCGCGGGTAACCGTTTCACCCTCGAACACGTTGAGGTGACGCCATTTCGGAATCAGCTCTTCATATTTTTCGCCACTCTCGTCAATGATCACCAGGCGACGCTTGCCCTTGGTTTCCTTGCCGAAACTGACGGTACCCGAGAACTCGGCGAGAATCGCCGAATCCTTGGGCTTGCGGGCTTCAAACAAGTCGGCCACACGTGGCAGACCGCCGGTGATGTCGCGAGTCTTGGAGGATTCCTGCGGGATACGCGCAATGATGTCGCCGACCGAGACCTTCACGCCGTCTTCCAGGCTGACGATTGCGCCAGCCGGCAGTGCGTAAGCGGCCGGGATATCGGTATTCGCGAAGGTCACTTCCTTACCCTTGGCATTGAGCAGACGCACCATCGGGCGCATATCTTTGCCGCTGGAGCTACGCTGCTTCGGATCCAACACCACGGTGCTGGTCAAACCGGTGACTTCGTCAACCTGGCTGGACACGGTAATGCCGTCGAAGAAATCCTGGAACTTGAGCAGGCCCGCCACTTCGGTCACCACCGGGTGGGTGTGCGGGTCCCAGGTTGCCAGAATCTGACCAGCAGCGACGGCATCGCCATCCTTGACGGTAATGACTGCGCCGTAAGGAATTTTGTAACGCTCGCGCTCACGACCGAACTCGTCCACCACGCCCAGTTCACCGGAGCGCGATACCGCGACCCAGTGACCCTTTTCATGGTGCACGGTCTTGAGGGTGTGCAGACGCACCGTGCCCTTGCTCTTGATTTCCACCGAGTTCACGGCAGCGGCTCGCGATGCGGCGCCACCGATGTGGAAGGTACGCATGGTCAGCTGGGTGCCAGGTTCACCGATGGACTGCGCCGCGATAACACCCACCGCTTCGCCATCGTTAATGCGATGGCCACGCGCCAGATCGCGGCCGTAGCACTGCGAACACACGCCGTAGCGAGTCTCGCAGGTGATCGGCGAACGCACCTTCACTTCGTCCACGCTTTCGGTTTCGATCAACCGCACCAGTTTTTCGTCGAACATGGTGCCCGCTGCCACCAGCACGACGCTGTCGTGACCGGGCTTGCGCACATCCACTGACGCCACACGGCCCAGCACGCGCTCACCGAGACCCTCAACTACATCGCCGCCTTCAACGATGGGCACCATGATCACGCCGTGTTCCGTGCCGCAATCCACTTCGGTCACCACCAGATCCTGCGCCACGTCAACCAGACGTCGCGTCAGGTAACCGGAGTTCGCGGTCTTCAACGCGGTATCGGCCAAGCCTTTACGCGCACCGTGAGTCGAGATGAAGTATTGGTGAATATTGAGGCCCTCACGAAAATTCGCCGTGATGGGCGTTTCAATGATGGAGCCGTCGGGCTTGGCCATCAGGCCGCGCATACCGGCGAGCTGACGAATCTGCGCCGCACTACCGCGGGCGCCGGAGTCAGCCATCATGTAAATGGAGTTGAACGACTTCTGCTGAACCTTCTCGCCCTTGGCGTTGATGGTGTCTTCCACACCCAACTTTTCCATCATGGCCTTGGCCACCTGGTCGTTAGTGCGCGACCAGATATCCACCACCTTGTTGTAACGCTCGCCGTTGGTGACCAGACCGGAAGCGTATTGCTCCTGGATCTCTTTCACTTCGCGCTCGGCGCCGGCCAGAATCTTGTCCTTCTGCTGCGGCACCACCATGTCGTCCACACCAATCGACACAGAGGAGCGCGTCGCATAGGCATAGCCGGTGTACATCAGCTGGTCGGCGAACACGACGGTCTCTTTCAAACCCACCGTTCGATAGCAGGCATTGATGGTGCCGGAGATAACCTTCTTGGTCATGTCACGGTTGACCAGATCGAATGACAGGCCATCCGGCAGGATTTCCGACAGCAGCGCACGACCCACGGTGGTATCGACCACGCGGATACGGGTTTCCAGCACGCCCGGGGAAGTGAACACCTTTTCGGTGATACGCACTTTCACCTTGGCTTGCAGATCCGCGCCACGACTTTCATAAGCGCGATGCACTTCAGCCACATCGGAGAACATCATGCCTTCGCCCTTGGCGTTGATGCGCTCACGAGTCATGCAGTACAGACCCAGCACCACGTCCTGCGACGGCACGATGATCGGATCACCGTTGGCAGGCGACAGGATGTTGTTCGACGACATCATCAAGGCGCGCGCTTCCAGCTGGGCTTCCAGCGACAGCGGCACGTGTACCGCCATCTGGTCACCGTCGAAGTCGGCGTTGAACGCAGTGCAGACCAGCGGATGCAATTGAATGGCCTTGCCTTCAATCAATACTGGTTCGAAGGCCTGAATGCCCAGGCGGTGCAAGGTCGGTGCGCGGTTCAACATCACGGGATGTTCGCGAATCACGTCTTCGAGAATGTCCCACACTTCCGGGCCTTCACGTTCCACCATGCGCTTGGCAGCCTTGATGGTCGAGGCTTCGCCGCGTAATTGCAGCTTCTGGAAAATGAATGGCTTGAACAGTTCCAGCGCCATCTTCTTGGGCAGACCGCATTGATGCAGGCGAAGCGTCGGACCTACCACAATGACTGATCGGCCCGAATAATCTACGCGCTTGCCGAGCAGGTTCTGACGGAAGCGACCCTGCTTGCCTTTAATCATATCCGCCAAAGATTTCAGCGGACGCTTGTTGGTTCCAGTGATGGCGCGGCCACGACGGCCGTTGTCGAGCAACGCATCCACCGATTCCTGCAACATGCGCTTTTCGTTGCGCACGATGATGTCCGGCGCGTTCAGCTCAAGCAGACGACGCAGACGGTTGTTGCGGTTGATGACGCGACGATACAGATCATTCAGATCCGAGGTCGCAAAGCGGCCACCATCCAGAGGCACCAACGGACGCAGATCCGGTGGTAGCACGGGCAGAACTGTCAGCACCATCCACTCGGGCTTGTTGCCGGAATCAATAAACGACTCGATCAGTTTCAGGCGCTTGGACAGGCGCTTGATTTTGGTTTCGGAATTGGTGTTACCAATATCCTCGCGCACCTTGACCAGTTCAGCCGGCAGATCCATGGAACTGAGCAGTTCATGTACGGCTTCAGCGCCCATGCGGGCATCGAATTCATCACCATGCGCTTCGATGGCTTCCAGATACATTTCGTCGGTGAGCAGCTGGCCGCGAGTTAACGGCGTCATGCCCGGATCGATTACCACGAAGGCTTCGAAGTACAACACGCGTTCGATTTCACGCAGCGTCATGTCGAGCATCAAACCGATACGCGACGGCAACGACTTCAGGAACCAGATATGGGCAGTCGGGCTGGCCAGATCAATGTGGCCCATGCGCTCGCGACGCACCTTGGCCTGCGTGACTTCCACGCCGCACTTTTCGCAGATCACGCCACGGTGCTTGAGGCGCTTGTACTTGCCGCACAAGCATTCATAGTCTTTGATCGGTCCGAAAATCTTGGCGCAGAACAGGCCGTCACGTTCCGGTTTGAACGTGCGGTAGTTGATGGTCTCCGGCTTTTTCACTTCGCCGAACGACCAGGAGCGGATCATTTCCGGCGAGGCCAGGCCAATGCGGATCGCGTCGAAATTTTCGACCGGTGCAGCCTGGGGCTTGAACATCTTCATCAGGTCTTTCATGTCTTCACCTTGGATATATGTGGCGCGTGAGCAAAGCGGGCAGGTTTGCAACCTGCCCCTGCCGATCAGGCGTCTGTATCCAGTTCGATATTGATACCCAGCGAACGAATCTCTTTGACCAGCACGTTGAAGGATTCCGGCATGCCGGCATCCATCTGGTGATTGCCATCCACGATGTTCTTGTACATCTTGGTACGACCGTTCACGTCGTCGGACTTGACGGTCAGCATTTCCTGCAAGGTGTAGGCAGCGCCGTAGGCCTCCAGCGCCCACACTTCCATTTCACCGAAGCGCTGACCACCGAACTGCGCCTTGCCACCCAGCGGTTGCTGCGTGACCAGCGAGTACGGACCCGTTGAACGCGCGTGCATCTTGTCGTCAACCAGATGGTTCAACTTCAACATGTACATGTAGCCAACCGTGACTGGACGCTCAAACTTCTCGCCGGTGCGTCCGTCGTACAACGTGGTTTGTCCACTCTCCGGCAGATCTGCCAGACGCAAGAAGTGCTTGATCTCGGACTCGGCCGCGCCATCGAACACTGGCGTTGCGGTCGGTACGCCTTTGCGCAGATTGGTCGCCAGATTCAACAGCTCAGCATCGTTGAACGAAGCAATGTCTTCATTCTTACCACCGGTGGAGTTGTACACCTCGTCAATGAAGGCCCGCACTTCGGCCAACTTGCGTTGCTCATCGAGCATGCGGCCGATCTTCAGGCCAATGCCTTTTGCCGCCCAGCCCAGATGGGTTTCGAGAATCTGACCGATGTTCATGCGCGAAGGCACACCCAGCGGATTCAACACGATATCCACTGGCGTACCGTCTTCAAGGTACGGCATGTCTTCGACAGCCTGGATGGTGGAAACCACACCCTTGTTACCGTGACGGCCGGCCATCTTGTCACCCGGCTGAATGCGACGCTTCACCGCCAGATACACCTTGACCATCTTCAGCACGCCCGGCGCCAGATCATCACCCTGGGTGATCTTGCCGCGCTTTTCTTCAAAGCGACGTTCGAACTCGCTGCGCTGATGCTTCAGGCGTTCTGCAGCCGCTTCCAGATCGGCGTTGGCGGCATCATCCTTCAAGCGGATTTCCAGCCACTGCTCACGCGGCAGATCCGCCAGATACTCGGCAGTGACGCTACCCTTAAGCTTCTTCGGGCCGGCCTCTGCCGTCTTGCCCAGCAACAGGGAATTGAGGCGCTGGAACAAGTCGTCTTCGAGGATACGTCGCTGATCTTCCAGATCCTTGCGCACGCGATCCAGTTCAGCTTTTTCAATCGACAGAGCACGCGCATCTTTCGGCACGCCATCGCGCGTGAATACGCGCACGTCGATCACCGTGCCATCCATACCCGGTGGTACGCGCAGGGACGTGTCCTTCACATCGCTGGCCTTCTCACCGAAGATGGCGCGTAACAGTTTTTCCTCCGGTGTCAGCTGGGTCTCGCCCTTCGGCGTGACCTTACCCACCAGAATGTCGCCTGCCTTCACTTCGGCGCCGATGAACGCGATACCCGCTTCATCCAGCTTCGCGAGTGCCGTATCGCCCACATTGGGAATGTCGGCGGTGATTTCTTCAGAACCGAGTTTGGTGTCGCGTGCGACGCAGCTCAGCTCTTCAATGTGAATGGTGGTGAAGCGATCTTCCTGCACCACACGCTCGGACAACAGGATCGAATCCTCGAAGTTGTAGCCATTCCAGGGCATGAATGCGACCAGCATGTTCTGGCCCAGCGCCAGTTCACCCAGGTCGGTGGACGGGCCGTCAGCCAGCACATCGCCACGTGCAATTGCATCACCCGCATTGACCAGCGGACGCTGGTTGATGCAGGTGTTCTGGTTGGAACGGGTGTACTTGGTCAGGTTGTAGATGTCGACACCCGCCTCACCAGCCGACGTTTCTGCATCGTTCACACGCACAACAATACGTCCCGCATCCACGGAGTCGACCACGCCGCCACGACGCGCGACCACGGTCACGCCCGAGTCAATCGCTACCGCCCGTTCCATACCCGTACCCACCAGCGGCACTTCGGAACGCAGCGTCGGCACTGCCTGACGTTGCATGTTGGAACCCATCAAGGCGCGGTTGGCATCGTCGTGTTCCAGGAACGGAATCAACGAAGCCGCCACCGACACGATCTGCTTCGGGCTCACGTCCATGTATTGCAGCTTGTCACGCGTGGACAGGGTGAATTCATTGAGATGACGCGATGACACCAGGTCGTCGACGAAAGCGCCGTGTTTGTCGAGCACCGCATTGGCCTGTGCAATCACATACTGGCTTTCTTCAATGGCTGACAGGTAATCAATCTGATCGGTTACACGACCGCTCTCGACGCGACGATAGGGCGTTTCGAGGAAGCCGTAATCGTTGGTGCGTGCATACACGGACAGCGAATTGATCAGGCCGATATTCGGACCTTCCGGCGTTTCAATCGGGCAGACGCGACCGTAATGGGTCGGGTGCACGTCGCGCACTTCGAAGCCGGCGCGTTCACGGGTCAGACCACCAGGCCCCAACGCCGAGACGCGACGCTTGTGCGTCACTTCCGACAGCGGGTTGTTCTGATCCATGAACTGTGACAGCTGTGACGAGCCGAAGAATTCCTTCACCGCTGCCGCCACCGGCTTGGCGTTGATCATTTCCTGCGGCATCAGACCTTCGGATTCAGCCAGCGTCAGGCGCTCCTTGACCGCACGCTCAACACGCACCAGTCCGATACGGAAGGCGTTCTCCGCCATTTCGCCCACCGAGCGCACGCGACGATTGCCGAGGTGATCGATGTCGTCGACGTTGCCGTTGCCGTTGCGGATGTCGCACAGGGTACGGATCACATCGATGATGTCCGAGTTCTCGCCGCGCTCGGCAGCCAGCTTCTTGGAAAACTCATCGGTACGTTTGGAGAAATAGGCAGCGTCATACACCACGCCCGAACCGGTGTCGCCTTCGCGCTTGACGCGACGGTTGAACTTCATGCGGCCCACGGCCGACAGGTCGTAACGTTCCGGATTGAAAAACAGATTCTGGAACAGGTTTTCCGCTGCATCCTTGGTTGGCGGCTCACCGGGACGCATCATGCGATAGATTTCCACCAGCGCTTCCAGACGCGTGCGTGACGGATCAATGCGCAGAGTGTCGGAAATATACGGACCACGATCCAGATCGTTGGTGAACAGTATGCGAATCTCGCTGATGCCGGCTTCGATCAGCTTTTCCACGGCGACCAGCGTCAGCTTGTCATTGGCCTTGGCGAGAATTTCGCCGGTATCGGCATTGAACACGTCATGCGCCAGCACCTTGTCGATCAGATATTCACGCGGCACTTCCAGACGATTGACGCCCTTCTTTTCCAGCTCACGCACATGACGCGCGGTGATGCGACGGCCTTCTTCGACGATCACTTCATCGCCAACCCGAATGGCGAATGCAGCGGTCTCGCCACGCAGGCGCGCGGGAATCAGATCGAATTCGATTTTCTTGGCCGACAGGTGGTACACGGTTTTCTCGAAGAACAGATCCAGAATCTGTTCTTCGGTGTAACCCAGCGCACGCAGGATGATGGTTACAGGCAGTTTGCGGCGACGGTCGATACGCGCGAACACGCAGTCTTTCGGGTCAAACTCGAAATCCAGCCATGAGCCGCGGTAAGGAATGATGCGCGCCGAGAACAGCAGCTTGCCCGAGCTGTGGGTCTTGCCGCGGTCATGATCAAAGAACACGCCCGGAGAACGATGCAGCTGCGACACGATGACGCGCTCGGTGCCGTTCACCACGAAGGTGCCGTTGTCAGTCATCAGCGGCATTTCGCCCAGGTACACTTCCTGTTCGCGAATATCCTTCAGCACTTTCTTGCTGGCAGTCGACGCTTCTTTGTCATACACCACCAGACGCACTTTGACGCGCAGCGGCGCCGCGTAGGTGAGACCGCGGATCTGGCATTCCTTGACGTCAAACACCGGATCGCCGAGGCGATAGCTGACGTACTCCAGCAAGGCATTGCCTGAGTAACTGACGATCGGAAATACCGACTTGAACGCGGCATGCAGGCCCGCTTCGCCACGACGACTTTCCGCCACTTCTGCTTGCAGGAATTTCCGATAGGAATCGAGCTGGATTGCCAGCAAGTAGGGCACCTCAAGGATGCTTTGCTGCTTGCCGAAATCCTTGCGGATACGCTTCTTCTCGGTGAACGAGTAGGCCATCTTTGTCACCTCTGGTAACCGGTATTACGGTTTGGCAGCACCACTGCACGCCTGATGGGCAATGCCGCTGCCAAACCGCTACTCACGACTACATAAAAACAATTCACGAACACAAACAGGAAAAGGGAATACGACCGCGAGTTTTGGCTCGCGATCGATTCCCAATGGCTCAGGACAGAAACTGCCCCGCATGCGGCCAAGTAGACAAAACTACTTGATTTCCGCGGTGGCGCCAGCTTCTTCCAGCTTCTTCTTGATACCTTCAGCATCCGCCTTCGGAATCGCATCCTTGACAACTGACGGTGCGCCTTCAACCAGATCCTTGGCTTCTTTCAAGCCCAGACCGGTGATTTCGCGGATGACCTTGATCACGCCAACCTTGTTGGCGCCGAAGCTGGTCATGGTCACGTTGAACTCGGTCTGCTCTTCAGCAACGGGAGCCGCAGCGCCCGGAGCAGCGGCAGCGGCAGCCACCGGGGCAGCAGCAGTCACACCAAACTTGTCTTCCATCATCTTCACGAGATCAACGATCTCAAGAACGGTCATGCCGGAAATGGCATTAAGGATTTCTTCCTTAGTTGCGGCCATGTGAGTCTCCAAATAAATAAAAAGTTACAGAATTACCTAAAAATCAGTGCCCGGCTGTTGCCAACCGGTCTCAGGCCGAAGCCTGCTTCTGGTCTTTGACAGCAGCGATAGTGCGTACCAGCTTCGCGTGCGGTGCAGCCACCGTCGCCACGAACTTGGTGATCGGCGCCTTGAGGGTACCGAGCAAGATGGCCAACGCCTGATCGCGGGTTGGCAAGCTAGCCACCCGGTCCAGATCCTTGGCTGTCAACAACACGCCACCGAGCGACACCAGGGTCGTCACCAGCTTGTCATTGTCTTTGGCAAAGGCCTTGACCAAGCGCGCTGCCGCACCCGGATCGTTCTGCGAGAACGCCAATACCAGCGGGCCTTTCAGGCTGGAGCCGATACACTCGAACTGAGTGCCTTCGACAGCCTTGCGAGCCAGCGTGTTCTTGACCACGCGCAGATAAACGCCAGAGTTCCTCGCCTTGGCGCGCAGATCCGTCAATTTCGCAACCGGCAAACCACGGTATTCCGCGGCCACAACCGACTGCGCCTTGGCGGCGACAGCGTGCACTTCGGCGACCATCGCCTGCTTGTCTTCAAATCTAAGTGCCATGAATTCCTCCTGGCTTGAAGATCAACTAACCCAAGGCGCCATTCCGTCAGCGCCCACCCTTTGCACACCTCCCTGAGGAAGCGTGCGTCGGTGTGACCTTCACCAGTGCAGCACTGAATCGGGTAACACCATCTGCGCAGGTTGCAGCGATTAAGAGTTTCCCGGCTGCTTGCATGCAGTCGTCACTCACCTGCGGTCTTCGATGATGAACCGGCTGCTGTTGAGCTTTACGCCAACACTGACCGGCCCTGCATCAATTCAAAAAATCAGTTACAAACTCGACCCGTTACAAACTCGATAAGTCCACCGGCACACCGGGCCCCATCGTCGAAGACACGGAGATCTTCTTCAGATAGATACCCTTGGCGCTGGAGGGCTTGACCTTCTGCAGGTCAGCCAGCAGAGCTTGCAGATTTTCCTTCAGCTTGCCCGCTTCGAATTCGGCCTTGCCAATCGTGCAATGCACGACACCGGCCTTGTCAGCGCGATAGCGCACCTGACCAGCCTTGGCGTTCTTTACCGCAGTCGCCACATCGGGCGTCACGGTGCCGACTTTCGGGTTGGGCATCAGGCCACGAGGACCGAGAATCTGACCCAGCTGACCGACGACGCGCATGGCGTCCGGGCTGGCCACCACCACATCGAAATTGAATTCGCCGGCTTTGACCTTTTCAGCCAGATCTTCCATACCGACCAGATCAGCGCCCGCAGCCAGCGCTGCTTCCTGATTCTTGCCGGAGGTGAACACCGCCACCCGCACCGACTTGCCGATGCCATTCGGCATGACCGTCGAGCCACGCACCTGCTGATCGGACTTGGAAGCGTCGATGCCGAGATTCACGGCGACATCCACGGCTTCCTTGAACTTGGCGCCGGAAAACTCCTGCACCAGGGCCAACGCCTGCTCGATCGGATATTGCTTGCCCGGCTGAATCTTGCCAGCCCAGGCCTTTACACGCTTGGAAACAGTTGCCATGTCAGAAGCCCTCCACATCGACGCCCATGCTGCGCGCAGTACCGGCGACGGTACGCATGGCAGCGTCCAGATCGGCAGCGGTCAGATCCGGCTGCTTGATCTTGGCGACGTCTTCAAGTTGCTTGCGGTTGATACGACCCACCTTGTTGGTATTGGGCGTACCGCTGCCCTTGGGAATGCCGATTGCCTTGCAGATCAGCACCGACGCGGGCGGCGTCTTGAGAATGAAGGTGAAGCTGCGATCACTGTACACCGTGATCACAACGGGAGTAGGCAGGCCCTTTTCCAGACTCTGGGTCTGGGCATTGAAGGCTTTGCAGAACTCCATGATATTCACGCCCTGCTGGCCCAGTGCGGGACCAACCGGCGGACTCGGATTCGCCTGGCCTGCAGGGATCTGCAGCTTGATATAGCCAGTAACTTTCTTGGCCATGATTTACTCTCCGGGTACAAACGCTTCCGAAGAAGCTCCCCAATAATCCTTTCGTTGATAAAGCCACAGCATCCGGTCTGCGGCATTTGAAGCTGCCCGCATGACGCGACAGCCTCAGCTTGAAACCTTGCGAATCAGGCCTTTTCCACCTGACCGAACTCAAGTTCGACCGGCGTAGAACGACCCAGAATCTGCACCGCCACCTGCAGGCGGCTCTTTTCGTAGTTGACCGACTCAACCACGCCATTGAAATCGTTGAATGGCCCATCAATGACGCGCACCACCTCACCCGGCCCGAACAGCACCTTGGGCTTGGGCTTGTCCACGCCTTCTTCGACGCGGCGCAGGATGACGTTGGCTTCTTTTTCCGAAATGGCGGCCGGTTTTTCCGGCGTACCGCCGATAAAACCAAGCACCTTTGGCACCTCTTTCACCAAGTGCCAGGTGTCCTCATCCATTTCCATCTGCACCAGCACGTAGCCGGGAAAGAACTTGCGGTCGCTCTTGCGCTTGTGACCATCGCGCATTTCCACCACTTCTTCGGTGGGCACCAGCACTTCGCCAAATTTGTGCTCAAGACCATCGCGCTTGACGCGCTCTTTCAGCGCCTCAGCAACCCGATGCTCGAAATTCGAGTAGGCGTGAACCACATACCAACGCAAGGCCATGCTTAAGCTCCCTGCCCGGTCAAATGACGGGTCAACGCCAGCAATATCGAGTCCAGACCCCAGAAGAACAGCGACATGATGATCACCACCACGAATACCAGCCCGGTCAATTTCCAGGATTCATCCTTGGTCGGCCATACCACCTTGCGCAATTCGATACGCGAGCTCTGCACGAACTGCCAGAACTGCACACCCTGGGTGGACTGCACCGCCACAATTGCACCCGCCGCCAGTCCCACCAGCACCATCAGCCAGCGCGACCATACCGGCCAGCTGGCGAAGTAATAGAAGCCCACAAAACCGAGCACCACCAGCAATGCGCCAGCAGCCAGTTTGAGGACATCCCCACTACGCTGGGGCTCTTGAACTTGTTCAGTCATGTGACCTTTTCAGATTCGACTCGTACCCGGAATTGCTTCCGGCTCAACTCAGGCCAAGCGTCAGTTCGAGCAAGTGGCAGGCCAGGAGGGAATCGAACCCCCAACCTGCGGTTTTGGAGACCGCCGCTCTGCCAATTGAGCTACTGGCCTACTCGCACTGAGACTCGAAACCTTGCCTGCGGAATCCAAACAGACACTCCGGCACGCAAGCCAGACTGAGGCGACCACACTTCAACAGAACGTGCAGCCACCTCGCCTTGCAGCTATTACTTCAGTATCTTCGCCACGACGCCGGCGCCGACGGTGCGGCCACCTTCGCGGATGGCGAAGCGCAGACCGTCTTCCATCGCGATCGGGTTGATCAGCTCAACCACCATCTTGATGTTGTCGCCCGGCATCACCATCTCTACACCTTCCGGCAGCTCGCACGCACCCGTTACGTCGGTGGTGCGGAAGTAGAACTGTGGACGATAACCCTTGAAGAACGGGGTATGACGACCGCCTTCTTCCTTGGTCAGCACGTACACTTCGGCTTCGAACTTGGTGTGTGGCTTGATGGAACCGGGTTTGCACAGTACCTGACCCCGCTCCACGTCTTCACGCTTGGTACCACGCAGCAGCACGCCGACGTTGTCGCCGGCCTGACCCTGATCCAGCAGCTTGCGGAACATTTCCACGCCTGTGCAGGTGGTCTTCACGGTGTCCTTGATGCCGACGATTTCGACTTCTTCGTTCACCTTGACGATGCCACGCTCAATTCGACCGGTCACCACGGTGCCACGACCGGAGATCGAGAACACGTCTTCCACCGGCATCAGGAAGGCGCCGTCGATGGCGCGTTCCGGAACGGGGATATACCGGTCCATTTCCGCCACCAGCTTGATCACCGAGGGTACGCCGATGTCACTCAGGTCGCCTTCCAGCGCCTTGAGCGCCGAACCGACGATGATCGGGGTGTCGTCACCCGGAAATTCGTACTTGCTGAGCAGTTCGCGCACTTCCATTTCCACCAGCTCCAGCAGCTCGGCGTCATCCACCATGTCGGCCTTGTTCAGGTACACGACCACGTACGGGACGCCCACCTGACGCGCCAGCAGGATGTGTTCGCGGGTCTGCGGCATCGGACCGTCGGCGGCCGAGCACACCAGGATCGCGCCGTCCATCTGCGCGGCACCCGTGATCATGTTCTTCACATAGTCCGCATGCCCCGGGCAGTCCACATGTGCGTAATGGCGATTCGCGGAGCTGTACTCCACGTGCGCGGTCGAAATGGTAATACCGCGCGCCTTCTCTTCAGGCGCCTTGTCAATCTGGTCATACGCCTTGAATTCACCACCAAACTTCTCGGCCATGACTTTGGTCAACGCTGCCGTCAACGTCGTCTTGCCATGGTCTACGTGACCAATCGTGCCGACGTTTACGTGCGGCTTCGTACGCTCAAATTTCTCTTTTGCCACAGCGGCGATCCTCTAAATAGCGACTAATACTGACCAAACGCCCAAAACGCGCCGCATTGCGGCACATCCCAAAATCTTCCGCCACCCCGCTGGTGGCAACTGGAGCCCACGATCGGAATCGAACCGATGACCTCGTCCTTACCAAGGACGTGCTCTGCCGACTGAGCTACGTGGGCCCTGAAACCTGCGGCACTCCGCTCGAGTCAACCCTTCCCGAACTGAACCGCTTAAATCCTCATTCTCATGTCCGCACCAATGCCTGAAAGCTCGAGCCAGCCAATGGAGCGGGTGATGGGAATCGAACCCACACCATCAGCTTGGAAGGCTGAGGTTCTACCATTGAACTACACCCGCTTTGCGCAAACCCGACGCTCGAGCATTCAGCCCAGCACCGCCATTCGCCCTGACAGCCACTCATGGTGGAGGGGGTAGGATTCGAACCTACGTAGGCATAAGCCAGCAGATTTACAGTCTGCCCTCGTTGGCCGCTTGAGTACCCCTCCCGCGGACATAAGAGCCGGGTATTCTGTGTATCCAGACGCTCCGTGTCAACAGCGTTATTGCCCGTGAATTCAATGGCTGGATGACCGGATCAACGGGATCGCTCCGGAAATGCCGCCATAGCCACCATATCCATCAGGTCCTGACGACCTCTGGTCTGAATGCCACGCTGGCCCGGCTGCATCAGACTCGTGATTTGCTGACGATTCGCGCTGCGGCAGGCCTGCGTGCTGTCGCCAAGTTCATCCAACGGCATGCCCTCAGGCAGCCCCCGTCAGACCCACATCGATCAGTTCGACCGACTCCGCATCAATCTTCTGATCAAGAAAAAATGCTGCCACGCGGGCGAACCGTTCGCGGCCATCAGTGGCAAAGAATCGGACTCGCTGCTCGGGTAACTGTGCAGATGTCGCGCACAACAAGTCACTGGATTTCAGCAGTCCGCACAGTGCCATGGCCGTCGTTTCTGCGGAATCGACAATAGTGACCTGATTGCCCACCACTGACTGCAGTGCCGGACGAATGGCAGGAAAGTGCGTGCACCCCAGCAGCAGCGTATCGGGATGCCCGGCACCGGCAAACAAATCACCCAGGTAACGCTGCGCAATAGCCTCAACGATGGCCCCAGAGATCCAGCCCTCTTCCGCCAGCGCCACAAACAAGGGACAGGCCAGGGCGATCACCTCCGCCCGGGGACGAATTGCGGCAATGGCGCGCTGATAGGCGCCACCTCGAACCGTACCTTCGGTCGCAACTACCACGATACGACCGTTGGCCGAAGCATCACATCCCGCTCTGGCGCCGGGCAGCACCACGCCAATGATGGGTAAATCCGGATACTGCTGCTGCAAGGCATCCAGCGCGGTTGCAGACGCGGTATTGCAGGCAATTACCAGACATTTGACGCCGCGCTGCACCAGAAAACCCGCCGCCTGCAACGAGTAACGCACAATGGTGTCAGCGCTCTTGGTGCCATAGGGCAATCGCGCCGTATCGCCGAGATACAGAAACGACTCATTGGGCAGGTGTCGCTGCAAAGATCGCAACACCGTCAGCCCCCCTACGCCGGAGTCGAACACGCCAATGGGCAACGAACGCTGGTCATGACGCGTCACAGCAGTACTGGCTTCATTGGCGGACAAGAGGTCACTCACTAATTCAGGCGCGAAACAGGCTGAACAGACTGGATGGCGTAACCAGTGCGCCTGCACCTCGTGGCTCAGACAGAATTATCAGTCAGGGCCGCCGCGTATAGCCTATGACATAAGCGCAGCGGCATTGTAGTTCAAGTATTCTGATACACACAAAACTGCTGCATAATCCGTGGCACCATTCGACTGCGCAAGATTTTCGTAACACCGCGAGGCCAGCCATGGAGCGAAGACTCCACAATCGACACAAGGCTCGAACCATCGTATTCGTTTCGACCCCGGGTCGTCCGGGCAGGCTGTGCCGCGCCAAGAACCTCAGCGCCAATGGCGTGTTCATCGAGACCAACAACATGGGCCTTAAGAAAGGCTCGACAGTGCAGCTGACATTTGCCATCAATCTTGGCGTGGTAACCAAGATTCATCGCCGTACTGCCATCGTTGCGCACATCACGCGCGGCGGCACTGGACTGATGATGGAAAGCCTGACCGGCACGCGCTAACAGCCTGCTCACGATCTCGCTGAAGGGCTCATCACCCCTCAAGTCGCCCTGATCCCCAGACGCGCACTCAGTTCGACACAGCGTTGCCGAATGGCTTGTGCTTTCTCAATCGCGGCTGACAGGTCGTTACTCTTTGCCGCCGCCAGGGTCGCTGACCATTCAGCATTGAGTTCCGGCAAGGCTGCTTCCACTTCCCGCAAATGAGCCCGCGTAATGCCGGTTGGCAACTGTCCCGTCATACTCTTCAGCCCGGTCAGCCGCTCACGCAGCTGCGACACCAGACTCGGCACGCTGGTGCTCAGCAGCCGCCACTCCCGGCTTTCCTTGGTTGCGACTGCATTCTTGTTGCGCGCCGCTGCACCCGATGCGCTAGTAAATTGCCCCATTACCTGTGGCTGCAACGCCAGCACATCTGCGTAGTTTTTGCTGTTCAACAACCGTTTCATGTCGCTGTGCAGCGCACTGAATTTTGCGTATTCGTCCGGTGCGTATTTTTCCAGGTCAGCACTGACCGGCGCCGCCGATGCCTGAATCTGGGCAAATGCCGCTTCGGCCTCTTTCTTTTGACCACTGCAGCCGGGCAGTGCCAAGCAAGACAGTATCAACAGCAGCAGAAATCTTGTCATGAGCCTCACCTTGATTTAGTTAATGTATGGTACGAGGGCATGTTGAGAAAATTAAGTGTCCGGCCGGACACTACACTCTTTCTTCATTCAAATGAACCTGTACACACCCTGCGCTGTCGAGATGCATATGAACCACACGCGAACCTTCATCACCAGCCTGCTGCTGGCGTTCATGGCGGCCTGCACCACGGTGCAAACCACTGACCGTGGCGTCGTGGGAGTGGATCGCAAGCAAATGATGCTGGTATCCGAGCAGGAAGTTGAAGCCGGCGCGGTCGAGGCCTATCAGCAGGAGCTGACGACAGCGCAGCAAAAGGGCGCGCTGAATGTGGATCAGAAGCAGGTGGAGCGGGTACGCATGATTACCAATCGGCTGATCCCGCAAGTCAGCGCATTTCGCGCCGACGCCAGCAACTGGAAGTGGGCAATCAACGTCCAGAAAACCGATGAACTCAATGCCTACTGCATGCCCGGCGGCAAGATCATGGTGTACTCCGGGATCATTGATAAACTGCAATTGAGCGATGCTGAAATCGCGGCCATCGTTGGTCACGAAATTGCGCATGCCTTGCGCGAACATACCCGCGAACGGGTATCGCGCGCTTATGCACAGCAGGTTGGACTTGGGGTCATCGCCGCAGTCACAGGTGCTGGCGCAGGCGTCATGCAGATTGCCTCAACCGTGACTCAGGTGACTTTCGGCTTGCCACACAGCCGCGAACAGGAAACCGAGTCGGATCGCATTGGCCTGGAACTTATGGCGCGCGCCGGCTATGACCCGAACGCCGCCATCAGCCTGTGGCAGAAAATGAATCAGCAGGCGGGCAGCAATGGGCCGAAATTCCTGAGCACCCACCCGAGCAGCGGCAATCGCATCTCCGACCTGCAGACCAATCTGCCCAAGGTGATGCCGCTGTATCAAGCTGCGAGCAAGCAATAGTCAGTGGCTGCCCGGCAGCAGCAACGACACCTTCACCAGTTGCGCGACTGAACGGACTTTCATTTTTTCCATGACGCGGGCGCGGTGAATTTCCACGGTGCGCTCACTCAGGTGCAGATCAAGGGCGATCACCTTGTTCGCCTTGCCTTCAACAATCAGCGCCATGACTTCCTTCTCACGGGACGTCAGGCTTTCCCAGCGCTGCAACACCTCATCCTTGCCGGCCGATTCCTGACGGATGCTGATATCCATCTGCAACGCACGATTGACACGATCCAGCAGATCCTGATCACGGAACGGCTTCTGGACAAAATCGAATGCACCCTTTTTCATGGCATCAACTGCCATTGGCACGTCACCGTGACCGGTGACAAAGATCACCGGGATGTGCCAGCCACGCCTGTTCAGCTCGACCTGCAATTCCAGCCCGCTCATTTCCGGCATGCGGATATCCAGAATCAGGCAACCGGGACGGGATGAATCGTAGTGCGCGATGAAGTCCTGAGCACTGCCATAAGCAACGCAGGGATAGGCTACGGATTCCATCAGGGTGCTCAAGGCGCGGCGCACCGCATCATCATCATCCACGACAAACACGGTGGATCTTGGAGCAGGCTCGGTTCTGGCTGTGGAAAGGGACATACGCATACTCCAATGGCTGAATATTCTCTTGCGGACAAACTCGCATAGCGACGTGGCGTAGCCTAGTCCGGTGCGTCCGCGTAAACACTTCGGTAATTCCTGACTTGTCAGGTCAGGTTAGTTAGTGTTCACGCTGCGTATGGCAACACAAATGCAAACCGGCAACCACCGCCGGGCTGATTGGTATAGGTCAATCGGCTGGCATGCGCTTCGAGAATATTGCGGCAGCTCACCAGCCCCAGACCAGTACCCTGATCCTTGGTGGAAAAGAAAGGCTGGAATAGCTGCGCCGCCACCTTGGCGCTGATGCCCGGCCCGGCATCGACAATCGCCAGTTCCAGCCCCTGCGGCTGCGCCAGCAGCTCCACACGCACCTGTGGCAGTGGAGCCTGCTGACTTGCTTCCACCGCATTCTGGAACAGGATCATCAGTGCCTGATGGATCTGCGCCACATCCACCTCGACGCTTTTCCCGGAAGGGTCCAGCGCTACTTGCAGCTTGACCTGGTTCACCCGCGCCACTGGCTCGGCCAGCGACAGAAAATCCTTCATCAACTGTTCGGCGGATATCCGATCCGTATGGGTGGCGCGTCGCTTGATCAGCCCGCGCATGTGCCGCAGCGTATCGCCGGCACGCAACGACTGCTGACTGATTTCCTTGAACACACTGGTAGCCTTTTCAATGCGCGGTTCGGGCAACTGCAACAAACGTTCGCCCGCCTGCGCAAAGGTCGTGATCGCCGCCAGCGGCTGGTTGAGTTCGTGCGACAGACCCGAAGCCACCTCACCCAGCAGAGTCAGTCGCCCCAGACTCTGCAAGCGCTCCTGCGAAGCGCGTAATTGCTGCTCCTCACGCGCATGGACAGTGCAGTCCTGAAAAGCGCCGATGATGCGCTCCGAGCCAGGTGACAACGGCTGGGCGATCAGCCGAAAACAGCGCAGCTCCTCGCCACACTGCATGCGGTAACGCAACTCGATGCGCTCACCGAGCTCAATCAGGCGAGCCAACCCGGCACGGATGACCGGCATATCGTCAGCCGCTACCCATCGATTCAGCAACGGCCCGCCATTCAGACGCGTCGGCGCAGCCGGCACACCGAATAACCTGCGCAGCGCCGAACTCAGAGTGATGCGTAACTTGCCACCTTTCGCCTGCGCCACAAACGGCACAACGCCTGCCAGCTGATACAACAGATCCTGTTGTAACTGCTGAACGGATGGATGCGCGGAATTAGGAGGCACAGACATGCAGCCACAACTTGTCACCAGAAGGCGGTAGCATCTTACAATGTGCGCCAGCCTTGGTCCCAGCCACGCTGTTAAGTACTTGCACGTAAGAGCAAGCTCCAAGTGCTTCCGCCCCCGATCAGCCTGCCCTGCCAGACTCCGCAGTCGAGATAGAACATTGCAACCTGAAATCGCCAACCTGCTGTTGCAACAAGCGCCTGACGCGCTGTTGCTGGCAGATCGGCATGGCAAGATCCAGTTCACCAACGCCGCCATCACCAGCCTGTTTGGCTACAGCCCTGAAGAACTGCTGGGCCAGTCACTGGAGCTGCTGCTGCCCGAACGCTATCGCGGCATGCACCAGCAGCATCGCAACAACTATGTTGAACGCCCCGCCCATCGCACCATGGGCCAGCGCGGCGTGCCGCTATTCGGTCGACGACGCGATGGCAGCGAATTTCCCATCTGGGTCAGCCTCAGTCCGATCAAGTCCGGTGACACGCTGCACATTGCCGCCGCGATTCGTGACGTCACCGACTGGGAAGAACTGACCCAGCACCTGCGTGAAGCCAGCGAAGAAGCCAAAAAAGCCAGCCAGACCAAGAGCCGCTTTCTGGCCACGGCCAGCCACGACCTGCGGCAACCGCTACAGGTACTGCAACTGCTGAATGCCAGCCTGATGCGCAAGACCGCCGACCCGGATGCGCAAGCCCTCATCACCCGCCAGCAACATGCCATCGATACGCTGACCGAGCTGCTCAACGCCCTGCTCGATATCAGCAAGCTTGAATCCGGAACCGTCAAAGTGCAGCTGGAGCCCGTCAACGCGCTGCAACTGTTAAGCGAAGTGCGCGAACAGTTTGAATCGCTGGTGGCAGCGAAGAATCTGGGACTGGAAACCCGGTTCGCCAATGTCAGTCTGCTGACCGACCGCGTCCTGATTCGTCAATTGCTCAATAACCTGGTGGGCAACTCCATCAAGTACACCGATCAGGGCAAGGTCAGCCTTCAGTTATTACATACACCGCAGGAAACCACGCTGGAAATAACCGACACCGGTGTCGGCATTCCCCGCGAACAGATGGCCAGGATTTTCGATGCGTACTATCAGCCGCATGCCGCACGTCCCGATCGGCCCGGCGTAGGTCTGGGCCTTGCCATCGTCAAACAGATCACCGAACTGCTGGGATACGGTATTCAGGTGGAATCACAGCCCGGCAAGGGCACCCGCTTTCGCATCACCATCCCCAACGACAAGGTCACCACAGAAGAGCTGGCTACGGATCAGCGTGTGATGACCACCAGACCACACAGCGTGCCACATGGACAATACATCCTGATCATCGAAGATGATCAGGCCGTGCGCGAAGCCCTTGAACTGACGCTGGAACTCGAAGGTTTCGCCACACTGGGCGCCAGCAGCGCCGCCACTGCCGAAGAGTTACATGCGCAATACATGGATCGTATCGCCGCCGTAGTCAGTGATTTTCATGTTGATCCACAACACACCGGCGTCGATATCGTCACAGCACTGCGCGCCCGCAGCGGCAAACCCTTGCCTGCGGTATTCCTCACCGGCGATACCTCGCTGGCACTACGCACCCAGCAGAAACTCACTGCATCCGTGCTGCTCAACAAACCCGTGGACGTGGATCGTCTGATGCAGGCGCTGAGTGAGCTGCTGGGGTGATCGTAGACGCAACCAAGCCTGATCTATTTCCTGGTCAGGTATGCGTACATGCCCTCAATATTCATCGTTCGCCATGCAGGATAGCCTGACCAGTTCGCATATTTGTCCAGGGTAAGCCCGGCCTGGATCTGCTGCAGTGTCTGCCCCTTGCTGATTCCCGACTGCACGCCATTTTTCAGATCAACCATATATTGGCGAAGGTCTTGAACATCCTGATTGTTCCCCATTTCACCGTGTCCGGGCACGATCACTGCCGCATTGAAGGACATCGCTTTATCCAGCGTGGCAATCATGTCCTGCTCGCCGAAGTCGCCCATATCGCGGTAGAACACGCGCTTCAAGGAAATGACGTCGACCACGAACAGCACCTTCTCGGCGGGGAAGTAAATGAAAGACAAATCGCTGGCGTGAAGGCTCGGCACGTAATGCAATTCAACTTGCTTGCCGCCAAGCGTAATTTTCTTGACCGGTGTGTCGTAGGTTTCGGTGGGCAGGACGACATCGGCGAATTGCGCCTGGAAAAGTTCGCGCGCCGACAGTCCACCATTGCCGTCCTTGTCTATTTTTGCGAAGTTCTGCGCATTAGCTCCGCTCGCCTCGTCGGCCTGTAACAGACCGTCCTTGTTCTTGTCGGCCGCCACGTTGCCGCCACTCAGCTTGGTGTTCGCTGGCGGTGGCTGCAACTCTTTCACCGACTCCATCCGCGAAATCACTTTCGCACCCGGGAAAGCCGCCGCACCGGAGGCATGATCCCAGTCGCGATGGCTGTAGAGCACTTCGACGACCTTGGCATTGTTGAAGCGGGCAGCAATCTCGCCCTTGACCCAGTTTGCAGTGTCCAGGTTGATTGGGTCTGCCAGCACCACGCCCTGAGGCGTGACCATAAACACGCCGAAATGGTCATTGTTCTGGAAGCGGTATACGTCCCCCGCAACGTGGGTGATCGAACGTCTGGGCGCGGCCGCCGGGGCCTGCGCTGCGGCCGTAGCCGCCAAAGCCAGCCAGACGAAACTCGTCGCCAATATCGTTTTACGCATACATCCCCCTAACCAGATTATTGCCATGACAAGCAGTGAAGATTAAACACCCTTTGCGCGAAAAACCAGCGATCCGAACCGTCAACGCCAGCCCGCTTCATACTCGTGATTGCATTCGTACAGAATCCCTGCACATCAACAAAAAAGGCCTGTCGGTGACAGGCCTTTTTTATATCTATCAACAGGCAGCAGGTCTTGACCGATCAGGCCTTGGCAGCAGCCCTGGCCTTGGCAACGTCGGCGATCACCTGATCAGCCACATTTTTCGGCACAGGATCGTAGTGCGCGAATTCCATGGTGAACGAGGCGCGGCCAGAGGTCATGCCACGCAGGTGGCCGATGTAGCCGAACATTTCCGACAGCGGCACGGTGGACACCACGGCAATGTTGGTGCCACGTTCCAGCTGCTCCAGAATCGTACCGCGACGACGGTTGATGTCGCCGATCACATCACCCAGGTAGTCACCCGGGGTCACGGTTTCAACCTTCATCACGGGTTCAAGCAGGATCGGGCTGGCCTTGCGGATGGCTTCACGGAAGCAGGCCTTGGCGGCGATTTCGAAGGTCAGCGCGTTGGAATCCACATCGTGGTAGCTGCCGTCGGTGAGCGTGGCGCGGAAATCTACCGTGGGGTATTGGGCGAGCACGCCTTCTACCATCTGCATCTTCAGGCCCTTTTCCACGGAAGGCACGTATTCCTTCGGTACCGAGCCACCGACAGTTTTGTCGACAAACTCGAAGCCAGAACCGCGTTCCAGCGGTTCAAAGGTGATCCACACTTCGGCAAACTGACCCGAACCACCGGTCTGTTTCTTGTGCACGTACTGTTCGTCAAGCTTCTTGGTGAAGGTTTCGCGATACGCCACCTGCGGCTTGCCCATGGTGCCTTCAACACTGAACTCGGTGCGCATACGATCGAGTGTCACTTCCAGGTGCAACTCGCCCATGCCACGCAGAATGGTCTGCCCGGTTTCGCGATCCGTTTCCAGATGCAGCGATGGATCGGCGCGCACCATCTTGCCGAGGGCGGCGTTGAATTTTTCCTGCTCGGCCTTGGTTTTGGCCTGCACCGACACGCTGATCACCGGATCGGGGAAGCGCATACGCTCCAGCACTACCTGATTGGCGGAATCGGACAGCGTGTCACCGGTTTCGGTTTCTGCCATCGACACCAGAGCAACGATGTCACCAGCGCGGGCTTCTTCAATGGGGTTGGCTTCCTTGGCGAACATTTCCACCATGCGGCCGATTTTTTCGCGCTTGCCCCGCGTGGTGTTCATCACCGAGGCGCCCTTGGTCAGCACGCCCGAGTACACGCGGATGAAGGTGAGCGCGCCGTAAGCGTCGTTGATCACCTTGAATGCCAGTGCCGAGAACGGTTCGTCGTCGGAGCATTTACGTTCACCGACCGGATTACCGTCGGCATCCACCGTATTGATAGCGGCTACGTCGGTCGGCGCCGGCATGTAGTCAACCACGGCATCGAGCACCTGCTGCACGCCCTTGTTCTTGTACGACGACCCGCACAATACCGGGTTGAATGCCGAGGTGATCGTGCCTTTGCGCAGGCAGGCGCGCAGCACTTCTGCGGAAGGGGGAATCTCGTCTCCGAGATACGCTTCCATCGCCGCATCGTCCATTTCCAGACAGGTATCGATCAGTTCAGTACGATATTTTGGAATGGCATCCAGAATGGCGCGATCGCTCGGCACGGTGATGCCCAGCTTGTCGGCCATGCCATCGGTCACGTCAATGATCTGCCACTCGGCATCCTTGTCGTCTGAATCCCAGACCAGGGCTTTCATTTCAACCAGGTCGATCATGCCCTTGAAGTTGTCTTCCGAACCGATCGGCAGTTGCACTGGCAGCGGACGCGAACCCAGACGCTTCTTGATCATGTCCACACAGCGCAGGAAGTTAGCACCGCTGCGGTCCATCTTGTTCACGTAGCAAATACGCGGCACGCCGTAGTTGTCGGCCAGACGCCAGTTGGTTTCGGATTGCGGTTCCACACCGGCCACGCCGTCGAACACCACTACCGCACCGTCGAGCACGCGCAAGCTACGATTCACTTCAATGGTGAAGTCAACGTGTCCGGGGGTGTCGATGACGTTGATCTTCTTGTTGCGCCAGAACGCCGACACGGCAGCAGACTGGATGGTGATGCCGCGCTTCTGTTCCTGTTCCAGATAGTCGGTAGTGGTCGACGTCTTCAGATCCTTGGTATCGTGAATGTCGATGATGGTGTGCTTGCGCCCCGTGTAATACAGGATGCGCTCGGTGGTGGTGGTCTTCCCGGCGTCAACGTGGGCAATGATGCCGATATTACGGATATCGGAAAGGGGCGTAGTACGGGGCATGGCAAATTTCCAGGACAGTTTTAAGGTTAAATCAAATCAAACTAATTCATTCGGCAGGGTCATTGCGGGCTGCACAGGACCAATCCTGCAGTACCCCTAACAATCACTCTTCCGGAGCAACGGTTACCTTCAGGCCTTCATAAGCCGGCAAGACGACAATCTGACAACTCAGACGTGAATTGGGCTTGCGATCCGGCACATCAATCAGCAGTTCGGTTTCATCCGACTGCGCCGCAGGCAGCTTGCCCACCCAAGTTCCGTCAACATAGACATGACAGGTGGCGCAGGAACACATGCCACCGCACAATGCGGCCACGCCCATTTCCTGGTCACGCAGCACTTCCATCAGCGTTGCGCCGGACGGAGCCTTGAGCTGGTGTTCAACACCATCTCGGTCGGTAACATTCAGTGTAGTCATGAACGCAGTCTGGGTGAGTGGCCGGGAATAGTGGTGAAAGGCACGATCACACCGACAACGCAAGTCATTGTCCCGTATGATATTTACACCACGATCAGACAGGCGTTTCCATAACAGATGCCGTCAGAAACGCGCCATCGCCCCTTCCTCAGGGTACAAAAGGGTCGCGATTGTGCCACGCACCCCCGCCAGACAAAAGTTTTTTTGCGAAATCGAGACCGACCGTAACCACGTGGCTTGGCGGACCGTAACCCTGCCGATCGCCCTCATTGTGGATTCCGGCAACGCCTGGCCACAACGCATCACGCAAGACTGACCCGGCGAGAAACCCGGCAGGCAAAATCAGGAAAAACATCCAGCGCTTTGGCGGATGGATCGGTACTCACCGGGCTTTTCGCCCTGTCGTGACTGGTCAACCACCACGCTCATATCGAGCAAGTCCGAAATGCGCTTTTCGGCCTTATCGATATCAGCTTCGCTGACCGAGCTATCCACTACTCCCCGCAGGTGCTCGAACGCGGCGGCAACAGATCGTCAATTTCCGCCAACCGGTCAGACATCGTTAACTCCTGCTGTTTTGCATTGGCAAAGCTGGCAACGGGGTGGCAAGGCTCACAACCCGCTTTGCTTCGTCCCGCAACGGCACCAGAGCGCGCGGCCGGGTCAACATCTCGGGCTGCAGAATGGATTCGAGTTGTTCCCGTGACAGCAGCCCTCGCTCCAGCACCAGATCATAAACACTGCGACCACTGGTCAAGGCTTCCTGCGCCAGACTGGTGGCATTGGCGTAACCGATGTAGGGATTCAATGCGGTCACCACGCCGATGGAATTTTCCACCTGACGTCGCAACAGTTCGCGATTGGCGGTGATGCCGGTGACACAGCGACGCGCCAGCGTGCGACAGGCATTGCGCAGGTGACTGATACTCTTGAACAGGCTGTGCGCGATGATGGGTTCGAAGGCATTCAACTGCAGCTGCCCCGCTTCGGCGGCGAAGCTGATGGTCACATCGTTGCCGATTACTTCAAACGCCACTTGATTGACCACTTCCGGAATCACCGGATTCACCTTGCCCGGCATGATGCTGGAGCCCGCCTGCATGGCCGGCAGATTGATTTCGCCCAGACCGGCGCGTGGCCCGCTGGATAACAGGCGCAGGTCATTGCAGGTCTTCGACAGCTTGATTGCGACGCGTTTGAGCACACCGGACAGCTGCACGAAGGCGCCGCAATCCTGCGTGGCTTCAATCAGGTCGGGTGCCGTCATCAAGGTAACGCCGCTGAGTTCCGACAGACGCTGACACACCCGCTGCGCATACTCAGGATGCGCATTGATGCCCGTGCCGATGGCCGTGCCGCCCAGATTTATTTCATGCACCAGCAATGCGGCTTCACTGAGACGCTGCATGTCCTCACCCAGCATCACGGCATAGGTATGGAACTCCTGACCCAGCGTCATGGGTACCGCATCCTGCAGCTGGGTACGCCCCATCTTCAGCACATCCTTGAACTCTTCGGCCTTGGCGGCAAAGGCGCCCTGCAACTCCAGCATGGCATCGATGAGATCATGAATACCGAAGTGCGCCGCCAGCTTCAGCGCCGTCGGATACACATCGTTGGTGCTCTGGCTGAGATTGACGTGTTCATTGGGATGCAGGTACGCGTAGTCGCCCTTTTCATGCCCGAGCATTTCCAGCGCCACATTGGCAATCACTTCATTGGCATTCATATTGCTCGATGTACCCGCACCGCCCTGGATAACATCCACCACGAAGTGCTGGTTGTACTGGCCGCCACGAACCGCCTCGCAGGCCTTGACGATGGCCTGCGCCCGGACCTGATCGAGCAAGCCCAGTTCGTTATTCGCCATCGCCGCCGCCTGCTTGATGCAGGCCAGCGCCTGGATCAGCTCCGGATAAATCGCAATCGACGTGCCGGTGATCGGAAAATTTTCCACAGCCCGCAGGGTATGAATGCCGTAATACGCGTCATCAGGTACGGCACGCACGCCCAGCAGGTCGTGTTCTTCGCGGGTGGTGGATTCAGCAGTAGTCATGCAGCAATTACCCAGTGATATGTCGATTCGCGCCGGAGCACTGAAGATAGCCTACGCGCCATGAACATCCTGCCGTTTGCCCAAGCGGTTTCGGCACGCGCTACCATAAACCCGTAAAAAATGGCGGTGATCACCCGGGCTTTACATCGACATCGGGCTTCGCATCGCCATTGTCAGATCAGTATCAGCGTCACGAACCTGCCGACCTACACGCAAGGCAAACACTGATCGCTACCAACGCGTCCTGATTGATGAAGATGGATCAGTCGTCCTCATGCCGCCAGGGCGTCGGTGTCAACGATTGCCGCAGCATCGCGAGGAACGCCGTGGTCCGCGCGCTGCGACCATGGCGCGCGCCGAGCATGGCAACCACATCAGCGGTGGGCACCTGCCACTCCGGCAGAATTTGTCTCAACCGGCCATTGGCAAGATCACTGGCGATGTTCCACTCCGAGCGGATGGCAATGCCCTGGCCAGCGAGCGCCCATTCACGGATAACCGCACCATCGTTACTGGACATCGTCGGGCGGATGCGGACGGTAACTGGATCATGTTGCAGCTGGCTGAAACGCCAGAGCGTCACATCTTCATCGTTCTCGCGTACCACCAGGCAACGATGTTGTGGCAGGTCATCGGGCGAATGGATTGGCGGTGCGTGACCCAGATACTCAGGGCTAGCACAAAGGATGCGCCGGTTGGGTGCCAGCGTGGTCACCACCTGATTCATCGGGCCGGATGACCCGATGTGGATGATGACGTCATGACTTTCGATCTGCAGCGAACCGGGATGATCGGACAAGTCGAGCGTGACCGTCACCGCGCGGTGCAACTGCACGAAAGCCTCGACCACCGGCGCGACATGAATACGTCCGAACCCATGTGGCGCCGCAATCCTGAGGTGTCCCCTGACGACACTCCTGCGGTCCGCCAACGCCTCGGACAGCGTCTCGATTGCATCGGCAACGATCATTCCCTGCGACGCGACCAGTGCGCCTTCATCGGTGAGGCTGAGGTGGCGACTGGAGCGATCGATGAGACGGACACCCACCCGAGCTTCTAGTGCGCGCAGGCGCTGGGTGACTGCCGGTGGCGTGACATTCAGCTTGCGGGCGCTCTCCGCCAGCGAGGCCGAGTTGGCCAGCACAGTGAAGAACGCGAGGTCATCTGCTGTCAGCATTAACGTTGCCTTAAGACAAGATGCAGCATTCGTTAATTGTAATCCACAACATATGGGATGAAGCTGGCTCCACGAAAGAATCTATCGGTACCCGGCAACCATGATCAATCCGAACCCCATCAATGCGCCCACAACTACGCTGCGAGCGCTCGACACCCCCTGCCTCATCCTCGATGCCGACCGGATGGATCGCAACATCGCGCGGCTGCGAGGACATCTCGATGGCTTCAAGGTATCGCTGCGCCCCCACCTGAAAACAGCCAAATCGATTGATGTCGCCCGGCGCGTGATGGCTTCCCCGGCGGGTCCGGCCACGGTATCCACACTCAAGGAGGCCGCACAGTTCGCGGCAGCGGGCGTGCGCGACATCATCTACGCCGTGGGTATCGCGCCGTCGAAACTGGCGAGGGTTCTCGAACTGCGCGCCGCAGGTATCGATCTCGCCGTCGTACTGGACACCGTCGAACAGGCGCAGGCGGTCGCCGCAGCTTCGCGAGAGTCGGGCGTGTGCATCCCCGCGCTGATCGAGATCGATTGTGACGGTCATCGCTCCGGTGTTCTACCCACAGACAGCGCGCGTCTGATTGAGATCGGCCGCACCCTCGAACAAGGTGCGCAACTGCGCGGCGTGCTCACTCATGCCGGCGGCAGCTACACGGCGCGCGGCGTTGAAGCGCTTCGGCAGTGTGCCGAAGCTGAAAGACGTGGCGTCGTCGATGCAGCCACCCTCCTGCGCAATGCCGGGCTGCCCTGTCCCGTGGTAAGCGTCGGCTCCACGCCCACCGCGCACCACTTCACCGACCTGACCGGCGTCACCGAGGTGCGCGCGGGCGTCTTCATGTTCTTCGATCTGGTGATGGCCGGCGTCGGCATCTGCCGGATCGAGGACATCGCATTGTCAGTGCTGGCAACCGTGATCGGCCATCAGCGCGACAAGGGCTGGATCCTGATCGATGCTGGCTGGATGGCCATGTCGCAGGATCGCGGTACGGCCAAACAGGCAGTGAATCAGGGTTACGGAGTGGTCTGCGACATCGCAGGTAATACCTACGCCGATCTGATTCTCGCCGATGCAAATCAGGAGCACGGCATCATCACGGTACGGCCTGGATCAAATGGCGCGCTGCCGGAGCTCGCGATCGGCGATCGCGTCCGCATCCTGCCCAACCATGCCTGTTCAACCGGTGCCCAACATCGCAGTTACCATGTGGTGCACGGCGCTTCGGAAATTGTCGCAGCTGAGTGGCAGCGGTTTGGAGGCTGGTGATGCACGCCATTCAATCAATCACGCAGATCTTCACTGATCGCGCTCCGAAACCTGCCGGACACTATTCGCAGGCAATAGTCGCGGGCGGACAGGTGTATATCTCCGGGCAGCTGCCCATCAGAGCCGATGGTCTGGCACTGCCCGACGACAGCCCAGAAGATAGCTTCGATGCACAGGCTACCCAGGCCATCAACAACATGCTGGCGATCCTGACTGCCGCAGGTGGCACACCCCAGCAACTGGTCAGAGTGACGGCGTACATCGTCGGCGTCGCCAACTGGCCGCGCTTCAACGGAATTTATGCTGCCTTGCTACCGGATGTGCGCCCCGCCCGCACCGTCGTCCCGGTACCGGAGCTTCACTACGGCTTTCTGGTTGAAATCGATGCGATCGCGATTCTTGCGGCCGGCGACTGAGGATGCCGCAAGCAACATGACTCACGATAAATCCATTCCCCTGCAACGGCGCGACGTGCTTCGCTCGCTGATACGAAGGTGACGCATGCCAGCGCCGCTACCATGAAACTCAAATCCTATTGGCTCGATACGTCAACGCCCTTCTCCGCAGGTGCATCACACGCCCCGCACGGAACCGCGGATGTCGTGGTCGTCGGCGGCGGGTTTACGGGGCTCTCGGCAGCCCTCGCACTGGCGAAAAAAAATGCCAGGGTAGTTGTGCTGGAAGCCGAACGTGTTGCCAACGCAGCGTCCGGCCGCAATGGCGGCATGTGCAACAACGGCTTTGCGCAAGATTACTACACGCTCTCCAGCCGGTTGGGGACGGAGCGCGCGAACATGCTGTATCGCGCCTTCGACGCGGGGGTCGCCAAGGTTGAGTCCATCATCGCTGAGGAAGGAATCAATTGCCATTTCAAGCGTGTGGGAAAACTGAAGCTCGCCGCGAAGCCGGAACATTACGATCAGCTGGCCCGTTCACAGGAACTACTGGCCAGGCACGTCGATCCCGACACCCGGATGGTGCAACGCTCGGATATGCGCAGCGAGATCGGTAGCGACCGCTACTTCGGCGGGATGTTGTTCGAGAAGAGCGCGGGCATGCACATGGGCAAGTATGGACAGGGCCTTGCCGAGGCTGCGGTCAGGCGCGGTGCGGTGATACATGAGAATAATCCGGTCATCGGAGTGCGGCGCCTTGGCGGACATGCCCACGAGGTGCGGACGCCGAATGGCAGCATCAAGGCTGACCAGGTGTTGCTTGCGACCGGGACGTCGGCAGTTGGCCCGCTAGGATGGTTCAGGCGGCGCATCGTGCCCGTGGGCGCGTTCATCATCGGCACGGAACCGCTTCCCGTAGAGTTGCTCGACCGACTGACGCCGAACCGGCGCATGACAACGGACACCAAGAATCTGGTCAACTATTTCCGCACAACCCCGGACAATCGCCTGCTGTTCGGGGGGCGCGCGCGTTTTGCGGTATCGAACCCAAAGTCGGACCTCAAGAGCGGGATCATCCTGCGCGCGGCGTTGATCGACGTATTCCCCGAACTGGCGGATGTGAAAATCGATTATTGCTGGGGCGGCATGGTGGACATGACTCGCGATCGTCTGCCGCGCGCGGGTGAGCACGACGGCCTGTTCTACTCGATGGGTTATAGCGGCCACGGCACTCACATGGCGACTTATATGGGCGCCGTCATGGCGGAAGTCCTGGATGGCAAGGCCGAGCTCAATCCTTGGCGCGACTTCAAATGGCCCGCGATCCCCGGTCATTTCGGGAAACCATGGTTCCTGCCGGTCGTCGGCGCCTATTACCGTTTTAAGGATCTCGTAAATTGATCGAATAGAGGGTCCGAGTTCCATCTCAATCAGTTGCAAAACACGTCGCAAGATAACCGCCAACATCCTGCCGTTTGCCGCGGATTTTCAGCACTGTCTATCAGCAGGCAGCAAAAAATAGCCGCTGCCACACCAGCAATACCCCAATAATTGTGCCCACCATGAATAACAGGCCGCGTACGAGTAAAGGAAAGCGGTGATGAGCTCACGCTTTGTCCGGGTCGCCGAACAGGATCGGCGCTCCATCGAAATTGAAGTCGACGGTGTAAGTTGCACCGCGCTGGAAGGCGACACCTTGCTGGTCGCCGTGCTCACGCATGCGCCAGCATTACGCCAATCGGAATTCGGCGATGGCGCCCGTGCCGGCTTCTGCCTGATGGGCGCCTGTCAGGATTGCTGGATGTGGACCGCCAGTGGTGAACGCATTCGCGCCTGCACCAGTGTCGTCGTACCCGGCATGAGTGTGCTCACCCATCCGCCCGGAGAGGACCTATGGCCGAACCAGCGGTAATCGCTCCGCGAGTCATCATCGTGGGTGCCGGACCCGCGGGTGTGCGCGCCGCACAAACGCTGGTTACGGCCGGCATCCGGCCAACCGTCATCGATGAAGGCTCGGTCAGCGGCGGGCAGATCTATCGGCGGCAGCCGGCCGTGTTTCGTCGCAGCTATGAAACGCTGTACGGCTTTGAAGCCGGCAAGGCGAAAGCGGTGCATGACAGTTTCGATGAGCTGGTAACACGCATCGACTATCAACCGGATACGCTGGCCTGGAATATTCACAACAGCGCGCTGTTCACTGCGCAGGGCAACATCAGCCGCAAGCTGCCGTTCGATGCCTTGATTCTCGCCACCGGCGCCACCGATCGACTGCTGCCCATCAAGGGCTGGACACTGCCCGGCTGCTACAGCATGGGCGCGGCGCAGATTGCGCTGAAGGCGCAGGCTTGTGCGATTGGCAGAGAGGTGGTGTTTCTCGGCACCGGCCCTTTGCTGTACCTGGTCAGCTATCAATACGCCAAGGCCGGCATCAAGGTCGCAGCGGTGCTGGATACTTCACCGTTCAGCGGCCAGCTCAAGGCGCTGCGTTACATGGCCAGTCGTCCCTCGCTGCTGGCCAAGGGCGTGTACTACCGTGCGCAATTGCTGTTGCGAAATATCCCGGTACACAACGGCATCACACCATTGCAGATTGAGGGCAGCAATCAGGTCAGTGGCGTTCGCTTCCGCCGCAGCAATGGTTCGGAACAACACATAACCTGCGATGCCGTCGGCATGGGTTTTCATTTGCGCAGCGAAACGCAGCTGGCCGATCTGGCACGCTGTGCATTCACCTTCGATCAGGAACTGGGTTATTGGCGTCCCGAAGCCGATTTCGATGGTCGCAGCAGTGTTGCCGGTGTGTATCTCGCGGGTGATGGAGCACGCATTCTCGGCGCGGATGCCGCAGAAATTTCCGGACAACTGGCAGCGCTGGCAACCCTCAGGGATCTGGGACATAAGGTTGACGAAGCACGCCTGCAGCAACTGCGACAACAGCAGCAACGGATGGAGACCTTTCGTCGCGGCTTGGCTAAAGCTTTCCCCTGGCCGGCGGCATTGGCCAAGTCAGTTGCGGACGATGTGATCCTGTGTCGCTGCGAAGTGTTGACTGCCGGTGACCTGCGGCGCGCGGTGAGTTTCAAGGGCGCGCCTGAACTGAATCGCGCCAAGGCCCTCATGCGCATCGGCATGGGCCGTTGTCAGGGACGTTTCTGCGGTTCCGCAGCAGCGGAAATTCTGGCGGATGCGCGCCAGGAAACCGTGGCCGCAGTGGGTCGCTTGCGTGGCCAGGGACCGGTGAAGCCGCTGCCGCTGGACAGCAGGCTTGAGGTGTCGAAATGACAGCCACTTTTCACGCAAACGATGAAGCCGCCGATGTGATCGTTGTCGGCGGCGGCCTGATGGGTGCGTCCGCTGCGTTCTTCCTGCGCAAGCGCGGGCGCTCGGTGATCCTGCTGGAGCGCGGCCTGATTGGTCAGCAGGCCAGCGGTGTGAACTTCGGCAATGTACGTCGTCAGGGGCGTTACCTGTTTCAACTGCCGCTGGCCAACCGTGCCCGCGAAATCTGGGGCAAGTTGCCGGAACTGGTGGGCGAGGATTGCGAGTTCCTGGCCAGTGGACATCTACGGGTGTGCTACACGGATGAGCTGGCAGCCAAGATGGAAACTTACGCGCGCGATGCCAGAGACTATGGTCTCGAACTGGAGATACTCACTCCCAGCGCCCTGCAAAATCGATTTCCGTATCTCGGCCACAAGGCAGTCATGGGATCGCTGGGACCGCTGGATGGCCATGCCAATCCGCGCCTGGTGGCGCCGGCATTCGGTCGCGCCGCGCGACGCGAAGGTGTGCTGGTCCGCGAAAACACCGAAGTACTGTCGATTGAAAAAATCGGCGCGGACTTTCAGGTGGAGACGCGTGATCGCGGCACGTTCCGCGCGCCCACGCTACTGGTAACCGCGGGCGCATGGGCCGGCGCCATGGCGGCGCGTTTTGGTGAAGCGGTGCCACTTGTGGCGCGCGGGCCGCAAATGGGCGTGACCGAACCTGCGCCGTATCACATCAAGCCAACCCTGGGCGTGAGTTCGCCACTGGACGAAGAAACCGTGTATCTGCGCCAGGTCACACGCGGCAACATCGTGTTCGGCGGAGGTCATCGTAATGAAGTCGACCTCGACCGGATTCGCGTGTACCCCAATCCGGAAAACACCCTGAACCAGATGCCGCAGTTACAACGTCTGCTGCCGGGCATTGCGAAGTTGCGCCTGATCCGGGTGTGGAGCGGCATCGAAGGTTATCTGCCGGATGATCTGCCCATCATGGGCGCAAGTGACAAGGTCTCCGGCCTGTTCTATGCCTTCGGTTTTTGCGGCGCAGGTTTCCAGATCGGACCCGGCGTGGGCGATGTGATGGCGGAGCTGATTGATACCGGCAGTACAGTCACACCGATTGATCCATTTCATATTCGACGTTTTGCAGCGGCAACACCGGCGTGAGCCGCAGCCAATGATCTGGTGCAGGTGACAGCAATGCTCGACTTCAATCCCAATGACGTACACGTGCCGCAAGGCCACTTTATCGATGGCGTACTGGTCGCCGGTGAAGCCGGCAGTCCAACGCTGCCGGTGCTGCGTCCCTCCGACAATGTGGTGTACGACGAACTGTCAATTGCCTCTGCCGCGCTGGTGGACCGTGCAGTAACCAATGCACAGCGTGCTTTTCAAACTTCAGACTGGGCCAGCGGCGCACCGCGCGCACGCGCACGCATCCTGCGCCGCTGGGCCGATCTCATCGAAGCCAATGCCAACGAACTCGGCAAGCTCGAAGCCATGAGTTCGACGCGGCCGGTCAAGGACGCGATCAACATCGATATTCCCTATGCCGCCGACTGCATTCGCTTCTTCGCAGAACTGGCCGACAAGCACGGTGGCGATGTAGCCGCTACGCGTGCTGATCATCTGGGGCTGGTGATTGCGGAACCGTATGGCGTGGTCGCCACCATCTCGCCGTGGAATTTCCCCATCACACAGGCCGTCACCAAGATCAGCCCGGCGCTGGCTGCGGGCAATGCCGTGGTGCTGAAACCTTCGGAGCTGACGCCCTTCTCGGTATTGCGTCTGGCGGAACTGGCCATTGAAGCCGGCATGCCACGCGGCATCTTCAACATCGTGCAGGGCAATGGTGCAGTCACCGGCGATGCGCTGTGTCGTCATCCCGCCGTGGGCAAGATCTCGTTCACCGGTTCAACGCGCACCGGCGCGGCGATCATGACGGCTGCGGCACAAAGCGGCATCAAGGCGGTGACGCTGGAACTGGGTGGCAAGAGTCCGCAACTGGTGTTCGCCGATGTGCACGATCTGGATCGCGTCGCACGCTCCATCGCCGGTTCGATTCTCTACAACGCCGGTCAGGTCTGTGTCGCGGGATCACGATTGATCGTACAACGCAGCATTGAAGCCGAATTGCTGGAGCGCATCGTCAAACTGTCCCGTGGCGTCAAGCCCGGTTCCACATGGTCTGCAGATACCACCTTCGCGCCGATCATTTCGACACCGCAGATGGAACGCATTGATGGCATCGTCAAGCGCGCCGTTGCTGCCGGCAGCGAAGCCTTGATCGGTGGTCACCGGCTTGATGCCGGTAACGCCGGCGCATTCTATGAACCCACCATCCTCACGCGCGTGGCGTCAGACATGGAGGCGGTGCGTGAAGAAATTTTCGGCCCGGTGCTGACCGCGCAGACATTTGACGATGAAGAAGAAGGCCTGCAGCTGGCCAGCCATCCTGCCTATGGTCTGGCAGCGGGGGTGTTTACGGCGGACATCAACAAGGCGCTGCGCGCCGTACGAGCAGATCAAGGCCGGTACGGTATGGGTGAATCGCTATGGCCGCACTGCCGACTACATCATTCCGACCGGCGGCTATAAGAGCTCTGGCATTGGCAAGGATCTGGGCCGACAGGCCTTTGAAGCCAATCTGAGATACAAGAGTGTGCTGGTTGATTTTTCGGGTTAGTAGGGGCGGGCCATATCAATTAATTAAGAAACCCGCCTTGCATCGAAACGGTTCACCGTAGGGGTCGCTCGCGAGCGACCCTTCCTCGCGGATGAAGAGGGCGGTTCGCGAACCGCCCCTACACAAGCTCACATGGCGAGTCTTCGTTCCACCAATGCCGCCAGCAAATGAATGCCAATCGGCAGCACATTGTCGTTGAAATCATACTTGGGATGATGCAACGGCACAGTGGCCTCACCACGCCCCTGGCCAAGCCACAGATAAGCACCCTTGCAGGCCTGCAACATGAAGGCGAAATCTTCCGACGTGAATGCAGGCTCCGGTGCGAGCTCGGCATGCGCAACTGTCGCGGCTACGGTGAGCGCTTCTGCGGCTGAATCAGCATCATTGATGGTGGCCGGATAGTAGCGGGTGTAGTTCACGTTGATGCGCGTACCGGTTGCCATGCCCACGCCTTCGGCGATCTGACGCACTGACTGTTCAATCCTGTCCTGCACAGCCGGATCGAAACTGCGCACCGTGCCGACCACTTTCACCTGTGCGGGCAGGACATTGTGCGCATGACCACCATTGATCTGCGTGACCGACAACACTGCAGACGCCGTCGGCGCAATACGTCGCGCAATGATGGTGTTGAGTTGCAGTACCAGATCGCTGGCGGCGAGGATGGCATCGGGCGTGTGGTGCGGCATGGCAGCGTGGCCACCGCGTCCCTCAACAGTAATTTCAAACTTGTCGGCCGCCGCCATGATTGGGCCGGGCCGCGTGGCAATGGTGCCGGCGGGCAGATCGGGCCAGTTATGCAGTGCGAATACGCGTTCGCAGGGAAAACGTTCAAACAAACCGTCCTTTACCATGGCACGGGCGCCGCCCAGCCCTTCCTCAGCCGGCTGAAAAATGAAATTCACCGTGCCATCGAAACGCCGCGTACGTGTCAGATGTTGCGCCGCGCCCAGCAGCATCGCCACATGGCCATCGTGACCACAGCCATGGAACACACCGGGATTGTTGCTGGCATAGGGCAGCGCGGTCTGTTCGTGAATGGCCAACGCATCCATGTCGGCGCGCAGCCCGACCGTGCGATTGGAGTTCCCCACTTTCAGTACTGCGACAAGTCCGGTGCCACCAATGCCGGTGTGCACATCGAGTTTGAGCGTGCGCAAAACATCGGCAATCTGCGCCGCAGTGCGATGTTCGGCAAAGCCCAGTTCCGGATGTGCATGCAGGTCACGCCGGAACGCGATCAGCGGCTGCACCAGGTCGTCAATTTCCGCGTGCTCAGACATGTGCCCTATCCTGGATGAATAAAACCTGTTGCGACGAATCCGATTCTCATCCTACAGATGTTCGGCATCAACTGCCGCAACCGGTTGTCTCACATGTAGCTGCCGCAGTTCCTCATCGGTGTGATGACACAGGATTTCCTTGCCGTCACGCATCACGACGTGTTTTGGCGGCTGCAGATTACACATACCATCGATACGCACCGGACAGCGGTTCAGGAAGCTGCATAACGCAGGTGTTTTGCCCTCTGCAGATACGGCGCCGATGGCAGGCAAGGCACGGGGTGCGCCGATCTGTTCCAGCCAGCCACGCCGCAACTCCGGCACTGACGACACCAGCAAGTCGGTGTAGGGATGCAACGGCGGCGCCAGCAAACTCTGACGGCTGCCGGATTCGACTTTGCGTCCGGCATACAGCACCACAATCTCATCGCACACCGCGCGCACGGTGGAAATGTCATGACTGATGAACATGTACGAAACATTGAGCTGACGACGCAAGTCGGCCATCAGTTCCAGAATCGCCGCGCCCACCACCGTGTCGAGCGCCGAGGTCACTTCATCACACAGGATCAGGTCCGGCTCGGCAGCCAGCGCCCGCGCCAGGTTGATGCGCTGCTTCTGGCCACCCGACAACTCGCTGCAATGGCGTGTCGCCATCTCGGCCGGCAGCTTCACCAGCTCCAGCAATTGCGCGATACGTTTATCGCGCGCTGCGCCGTCCATGCCATGATAGAACTTCAGTGGTCGACCCAGAATGGTCGCCACGCTATGGGCGGGATTGAGTGCAGTATCGGCGTTCTGAAACACAATCTGGATGCGCCGGAACTGATCGCGGGTGCGGCCACTCAGCAACGGCGACAACGGCTCGCCATTGAACCGCAGCGTGCCCCGTGCCGGCGCTACCAGACCGGCAATTACGCGCGCCAGCGTGGACTTTCCCGATCCGGATTCGCCAATCACACCCAGCGTGGCGCCGCGCTGCATGGTCAGTGTGATGTCATGCAATACCAGTGAACGCGGCAAGCCCTGTGCATCCACCGGACCATAACCCGCCGTCAAACCCTCAATGGACAGCAGCGGCGCAGCCTGTGTGGCAGTGGCAGCAGTTTGTCGCATCGCCGGCCGCGCCGCGGCCAGCAACATCTTCGTGTAGGAATCCTGCGGCGCGGTCAGTACCTGATCGGTACTGCCGGCCTCGCGAATCTCGCCGTGATTGAGCACCACGATCTGATCGGCCATCTGCGCCACCACGGCCAGATCGTGCGATACGTACACCGCAGTGGCGCCACGTTCGCGCACGATTTTCTTGAAGGCGCGTAACACTTCAATCTGCGTGGTGACATCCAGCGCCGTGGTGGGTTCATCGAGAATCACCAGCGCCGGATCGGTGATCAGCGCCATCGCCGCCATCAGTCGCTGCAGTTGTCCACCGGATACCTGGTGCGGATAACGCTGGCCGATATGCTCCGGATCGGGCAGCGCCAGTGATCGAAACAGCTCCACGGCCTTGGCTTCGGCAGCTGCACGATTCATCAGACCATGGATCAGCACCGTTTCAGTGACTTGCGCCATGATGGTTTTGGCGGGATTGAATGCTGCCGCGGCACTCTGCGCAATGTAGGCGACCTTGGTGCCACGCAGACTGAACAACTGCTCTGCGCTCAACGACAACACATCGGTCTCGCCGATGTGAATCGAACCGCCGGCGATACGGCAACCACTGCGCGCATAACCCATCAATGACAACGCAATGGTGGTCTTGCCAGAACCGGATTCACCGATCAACGCCAGCACTTCGCCTTTCTGAATGGTGAAGCCCACATCTTTGACGATGGTCTTTGCACCGTCGCCACTACCCACCGTCACGCGCAAACCGGCAACACGTACCTGAGCACTCATCTCAAGCACCTCCGTTGCGGCGCGCACGCCCGGGCAAACTGTCGATGACCAGATTCACGCCGATGGTGAGTGTCGCAATCGCCAGCGCCGGCATGATGACCGCCGGTGCGCCTTCGCCGAGGCCGGAAATATTTTCGCGCACCAGTGAACCCAGATCGGCATCGGGTGGCTGCACGCCCAGGCCCAGGAAACTCAAACCACTGAGCAGCAACACCACGAACACAAAACGCAAACCGAAATCCGCCAGGATGGGATTGATCATGTTGGGCAGGATTTCAACCACGGCGATATAGACCCGGCCTTCGCCGCGCGCCCGCGCCACCTGCACATAGTCCATGGTGTTGAGATTTACCGCCAGCGCGCGCGCAATGCGGAATGCACCCGGCAGATAACTGATGCCGGCAATCAGCAACAGCAGCGGCACCGACGAGCCGAATGCCGCCACCATCACCAGTGCAAAAATCTTGCTGGGGATGGAAATCAGGGTATCCATCAGACGGCTCACCACTTCATCAATCCAGCGGCCGCTCACTGCGGCAAACAAGGCCAACGCCGCGCCGGTGCCGCTGGCCAACAAGGCAGCGGCGAACGCCAGACCTACGGTAAATCGTGTTCCGGACAGAATGCGACTGAGCATGTCGCGGCCGAGATAGTCGCTGCCCAACGGATATTCGAGACTCAAGGGACCAAACACATCAGGCGCCACAATCGCACCCACTTCGTACGGCGCCAGCAACGGCCCGATGATGGCAATCAACAGCCAGAAACAAACCAGCGATAAGCCAATGCGCCCCGACAACGGCAACGACCTCAGCAAACGCCGCACCGCACCCGCAGGCCGGGCAACTGATGGCATGGGTAGCGGTTGAGTGCTCATCGGTAGCGCAGCTTCGGGTTGGAGACAATGGCGCAGACATCGGCCAGCAACACCAGCGCCAGATACGCGCCGCAGAAAATCATCGCGCAGGTCTGCAGCAGGGGCATGTCGCGACTGGTCACGGCGTCCACCATCAGGCTGGCAATGCCGGGATAGTTGAAGATGGTCTCGACGATGATCGCGCCGCCCAGCAGGTACGACAGACTCAGCGCCACCGCATTGGCAATCGGACCGATGGCATTGGGCAGCGCATGCGTAAGCGCGACACGCGTGGGACGCACGCCTTTGAGAATGGCCATTTCCACATAGGGTTGCGCCAGCTGATCGATGACGGCAGCACGCGTCATGCGCGCCATCTGCGCCACGATCACGAAGCTCAGGGTCATCACCGGCATGGCATAGGCACGCGCAAACTCCGCCAGCGTGGGGTTATCGGGCGGCGACGACAGCGCCGACAACCAGTTCAGTTTCACCGCAAAAATCAGCACGGCGAGCGTGGCCACCAGAAACTCCGGCACCGCCACCATCGACAGCGTCATCACACTCATCACCCGATCCAGCGGCGAACCGCGATACATCGCTGAGAGAATGCCGATCAACAAGGCCAGCGGCACCGACACTGCCGCAGTCGTGCCAGCCAGCACCAGGGATTTGGGCAAACGCTTGGCGATAAGCTCGCTCACCGGCAGGTTGTTGGCCAGCGATTGACCGGGATTGCCGGACAACATGCCCGACAACCAGTGCCAGTAACGCACATAACCCGGCTGATCCAGGCCCAATTGAATGCGCAGTGCAGCGACGGTTTCCGGCGTTGCGCCCTGCCCCAGGGCTTCTTCCGCCGCATCGCCGGGCAGCAGCGAGGTGATGGCGAAGATCACGATCGATACCAGCAACAGCGTCAGCATTGCCAGGCCGATACGTTTGACGATCAGGGTGAGCGTCGCGTTCATGCATCCCACCAAACATGGTCAGCAAACGAATATCCCATCAGGCCACCGATAGGGATGGAGCCCACACCCTTGAGACGCTTGTCGTAACCGTCGATGAGGCTGATGAACACCGGGATACCGACGCCGCATTTTTCGTGAACCATCACCTGCATGTCGCCATACATCTGCTTGCGTTTGGCTTCATCGGCTTCGCCACGCGCCGCCATGAGCAGCTGATCGAACTGCGGATTCTTCCAGCCCGATACATTCCAGGTGGCATCCGATTTGAAGAACAGGCTGAACATCATGTCGGCGGTGGGTCGCGGGTTGTTGTTGCCGAAGCCCAGCGGATGTTTCATCCAGTGATTCGACCAGTAACCATCAGCAGGCACGCGATTTACCGCCAGCTTCAGACCAACCTTTGCTGCCGACTCCTGCAGCAACGATCCCATATCCACCGAACCTTCGGCGGCCGGCGTGGCGTATACCGGCAAGCGAACGTCCGACAGATTTAGATTGGCCCGTTTCAGATGAAATCGCGCGCGTTCCGGATCGTATGGCCGCTGCGGCAAACCGGCGAGGTAGTAAGGATTATTGGGCGGGATGGGCTGATCATTGGCCACCGTGGCGTAACCGCGGAACAGCGCCCTGTCGATCAGTTCGCGATCCAGCAGATACTTCATCGCCAGCACGAAGTCGGGATTGCTGGTGGGCGCTTTATCCTGACGCATGATCAGATCGGTATACAGACCCGACTTGGTTTCCAGCACGGTGTAATTGCTCGAGGCGCGAATGCGTTTGGTTGAACGCGGATTGACGGCATTGATCAACTGCACATCACCCGACAGCAGGGCATTGACGCGCGACGACTCGTCGGGAATACCGATCAATTCGATTTCATCCAGATACGGCCTGCCGGGCTTCCAGTAGTTTTCGTTGCGCACACCCACGGTGCGCACGCCGGGATTGAACTCCTTGAGCTTGTAGGGTCCGGTGCCGATGGCAGTACGAAAATCGGTCGTGCCATCTTTGACAATCAGGAAGTGCGCATCGGCAAGGATGGTAGGCAGGTCGGCATTGGGACTGACCAGTTGTATCTGCACTTCATTCGGCGCCATGGCTTTCACCGATTGAAACTGCTCGGCAATCGCCTTCATCTTCGAACCCACGGCGGGATCCTTGTGGCGCAGCAGGGAATACGCCACATCGGCTGCCGTCAGCGTCTTGCCGTCATGAAACACCACGCCGCTGCGCAGCTTGATGGTCCACACGGTACTCGCCGTGTCGGAAATGCTTTCGGCCAGCGCCAGTTGCGGCCGCAGGTTGGCGTCGTACTGCGTCAGCCCGCTGTACAACATGTAGTGGCGCGCATAGTCGGTGGACAGCGCCCCCTTGGCCGGATCGAGCGTATCGGCAGTGGAACTCGACAGGCTGGCAACGCGAATGCGCCCGCCTTTTTTGGGCGGGCGCTGTGCTGTCTGAGCATGGGCAAAATCGGCAGGCACAAGAACGCCACCCGCAGACGCCACCATACCGGCGGCCAGCAACGATTGCAGTACATCGCGACGTGTAGTCATTGCCCTGTACTCATTGCTTTGGGCTCATTGAAATGTATCCAGCACGCGGTAGTACGGCGCCGACCATGGGCAGGAACCACGGCTTGCCGAAGTGGCCGGGAATCGCCGGCCAGTCCAGCTGCCAGGGATTGCTGTTCGTCTTGCCGTCCATGACATCGGCCATGATCTGCCCCATGTGCACCGACATCTGCACGCCATGGCCGCTGTAACCCATGGAATAGAACAAGCCTTCATGTTCGCCTGCGCGTGGCAGGCGATCAGCCGTGATATCCACCAGACCGCCCCAGCAATAGTCGATGCGCACCGCAGCCAGTTCGGGAAACACCTTGGCCAGTGTGTCGCGCAGGATGTGGCCACTCTTCTGATCGGAACGCGGATTGGACATGGCGAAGCGTGCGCGCCCACCAAACAACAAGCGACCATCGGCCGTGGCGCGAAAATAATTGCCGATGTTGCGGCTGGTCACATACGAACGTTGCTGCGGTATCAGACGCTTGAGCACCGCAGGATCAAGCGGTTCAGTCACCACGATGAAACTGCCTACCGGCGCGAGACGCCGCTGGAACCAGTAGAAGGGACCGTTGCTGGTGCTGCCGGTGGCGACCAGCACCTGCGCCGCATCGATGGTGCCGCGCGCTGACGTCACGCGATGACTGTTGCCCGACAGACGTTGCAGACCAGTCACGGCTGCGGATTCGTAAATACGCACGCCGCGCCGTGCTGCCGCGTCGGCAAGACCGACACCAAACTTGCCCACATGCAATTGCGCGCTGGTGGTCTGCAGCAGACCACCATGAAACTGATCCGAGTCCACTTCATCACGAATGCGCTCGGGTGAAATCAGATACACATTCTGGTCAACATCCGCATGGATCGCTGCACAAGTGCGCGCCAGCTTGTCGTAGTGTTTCGGTTTGGCCGCCAGCTTGAGCCTGCCCACACGGCGAAACTCGCAATCGATGGCTTCTTCGACAGCTATCTTTTCAACTGAATCCACCGCTGCCTGATAGGCGCGATAAAACTTGCCGGCCTGCTCGCGACCCAGGCTCTGCGCCAGCGCGGCGTAGTCATGCGCCAGACCGGTATTGCATTGCCCGCCATTGCGGCCCGAGGCTTCACCGACTACCCGACCGGCTTCCAGCACCACCACCGAGGCATTGCGTTTGGCCAGCGCCAGCGCGGTGGCCAGGCCGGTAAAACCGCCGCCGATGATCACCACATCGGCACGGCCCTCAACGGCGCCCGCGGCGCCGTGAGTGAAGACCGGTGCAGTATCGAGCCAGTAGGATTCGAGTTTCATGCGACTCGTTAACCGTGCAAGCTGCGGTGATTGATATGACGCTACAGACCCACGACACCGGCCAGACCGCCGATATCCTTGATTTCAGTGTAGCCATAAGCGGGACAACCCGGCTCATGACCGCGCGCCACGAACACCTTGTTGCGAATGCCGATATCGTTGGCCGACATCAGATCGTAACGCAAGCTCGATGACACATGCAGGATGTGTTCAGGACCACAACCCAGCTGGTCGAGCATGTATTCAAATGCTTTCAGGCGTGGCTTGTACGCCTGCGCCTGCTGCGCGGTATACACCTTGTGAAACGGTGCGCCCAGCTTGGCGACGTTGTCATGAATCTGTTCGTTCATGGCATTGGAGAGAATCACCAACGGAATCTCTTTGGCAACTTTCGCCAGGCCCGCCGGCACATCAGGGTGCGGGCCCCAGGTGGGCACCGCGTCATAGAAGCGACGCGCCTCTTCGGAACGGAACTCGATCTTCCAGAGCTTGCAGGTTCGCTCCACGGCATTGTGCAGGATGTCGGCATACGGCTTCCAGTCGCCCATCACTTCATCGAGGCGATAGGCCGAGAAGTCGCGCACGAACTGATCCATGTGTTCCGGCTTGATGCGATCGGGAAAAATCTCGCGCGCCATATCGCCCATGCGGAAATGGATCAAGGTGCCGTAACAATCGAAGCTGATGTACTTGGGCCTGAAGCTGCTCATGGTTCTGTTTCCAGTATTGGTGGCGGACTACATCAGTAACATCCGGAAGCCGCCGTATCCGGATCACTATCTGCAGTGGTTCGGCCGCTGCCGCAAGCAGCAACCAGCCGTCGCAAGGTAAGTACAACTACAACATGAGAATGACTGGCGATCTCCCGGATTTGCGGCCTGCAATCGCACAATGCGCCATTTTGACGGGCTGAATCAGCATACTTTGCCGTGCACAAAAATTTTGCGCTGCTCTGGAGCTGGCACCGGCAGCGTCTTTTCAATACATACATCGAGCCAGTGGCACGGCACGTTTGCCCTGCTCAGAACAGGCGCATTCCTGCACATCGGCACAAAATGCCAAGCGTGGCAAAAAAACGGAATCTCGTTCGTGTCGCGGCGGTGAATGCAGGACTACTGAGCAAATGCGACCCGCTAAGGTAGCTACCACCTAACCGGTGTACACATCATGCCTACCCCCTCACTTGTTGCACTTGATCGCGATCACCTGATTCACCCCGTGACCAATTTGCGCGCCCATGAGCGCAAGGGCGTCACGGTGCTGGAGTCGGGACGCGGCGCTTATCTGCGCGATGCCCAGGGTAACGAGCTGCTGGATGCATTCTCGGGGCTGTGGTGCGTCAATGTGGGTTACGGCCAGGAAAGCATCGTGCGCGTGGCCGCCGAGCAGATGAGCCGTCTGCCCTATGCCACCGGCTATTTCGACTTCGGTTCGGAACCCGCGATCCGTCTGGCCGCGAAGCTGATTGAACTGGCGCCTTCATCGTTGCGCCATGTGTATTTCTCGCTTGGTGGCTCGGATGCGGTGGACGCGGCCATTCGCTACATCACTCACTATTACAACGCGCTGGGCCAACCCCAACGCAAACATTTCATTGCCCTGCAGCGCGGCTATCACGGCTCGACCGCGCTGGGCTCGGGTATGACCGGCTTGGCGGCGTTTCATCGCAACTTCGATGTGCCACAGGCCAATCAGCATCACATTCCGCCGCCCTACCCGTATCGCAGCCCGGTGGGCAGCGATCCGAAAGCGATCATTGCCTCATCGGTGGCGGCATTGCGCGCCAAGGTCAACGAGCTGGGCGCGGATCGCGTCGCCGCATTTTTCTGCGAACCGATTATCGGTTCCGGTGGTGTGCTGGTGCCGCCCAAAGGCTGGCTGAAAGCCATGCGCGACACCTGCACCGAGCTGGGCATCCTGATGCTGGTGGACGAAGTGATCACCGGCTTTGGCCGCACCGGTCCCTTGTTCGCCTGTGCAGCCGAAGACGTCAAACCCGACCTGATGACCATGGCCAAAGGGCTCACCGCCGGTTATGCACCCATGGGTGCGCTGCTGATGTCCGAGGCGATTTACGCCGGCATCGCCGACAATACCCCGGAAGATGCAGCCATCGGGCACGGACAGACCTATTCCGCACATCCGGTCAGCGCCGCAATTGGCCTTGAAGTGCTGCGCCTGTATCACGAAGGCGGCCTGCTGGCGAATGGCGTTGCACAAGCGCCCTACTTTGCCGAAGGTCTGCAGCGAATGTTGCAGCATCCCCTGGTCGGTGATGCACGTCAGCGGGGTCTGCTGGGCGCGCTGGAACTGGTCTCCGACAAAGCCAGCAAACGCGCCTTTGCGCCGGAGCTGCGCCTGCATGAACGCATCGCGCAAACTGCGTATCGCAATGGCGTCATAGTCCGTGTATTCGCCGATAACATCATCGGCTTCGCTCCGGCGCTGTGTTACAGCCACGAAGATTTTGAACTGATGTTTGCGCGCCTGCAAAAGACCCTGGACGACATGCTGGAGCACGCCGACGTGCGCGCTGCTTTGAAATGAGCTTGAAGTAGATGGCAATAGATAAGCCGAAGTTTCTCTTTGAACTTCACCTCTCCCCTTGCGGGAGAGGTCGCGCGCAGCGCGGGTGAGGGGTTTGCATCGAGAAGCACCCTCACCCCAACCCTCTCCCTTAGGGAGAGGGAGTTTCAATGAAGACCCGACTGCTTCATATGAGTTTTATATGACTCCGCAATTCAAGATCGCAGTGATCGCCGGTGACGGCATCGGCAAGGAAGTCATGCCGGAAGGCCTGCGCGCGCTGGATGCTGCGGCGGCACGCTTCGACATGCAGATCCAGTACACACACATCGACTGGGCGAATTGCGACTATTACGCACGCACCGGACAGATGATGCCCGATGACTGGAAAGCGCAATTGTCCGGAATGGATGCGATTTACTTTGGTGCAGTTGGCTGGCCGGCCGTAGTGCCTGATCACATTTCTTTATGGGGTTCGCTGCTGAAGTTTCGCCGCGAATTCGATCAGTACATTAATCTGCGGCCGGCCAGAACTTTTACCGGTGTGCCCTGCCCGCTCAGTGGAAAAGGTCCGGGCGATATCGACATGATGATCGTGCGCGAAAATACCGAAGGCGAATATTCTTCAGTCGGCGGCGTGATGTTTGAAGGCACACCGCGAGAAGTGGTGATGCAACAGGCGATATTCACTCGTCACGGTAGTGAACGCGTACTCAAGTACGCCTTCGACCTGGCCATGCAACGCAAACGCAAACATGTCACCGTCGCCACCAAGAGCAATGGCATCGCCATCAGCATGCCGTGGTGGGACGCACGCGCTGCCGAAGTGGCTAGTCTGTATCCGGATATCAGCTGGGACAAACAGCATATCGACATTCTGTGTGCACGCTTTGTGCTGCAACCACAGCGCTTTGATGTGGTAGTCGCCTCCAACTTGTTTGGTGACATTCTGTCCGACCTGGGACCGGCCTGCACTGGCACCATCGGCCTCGCACCTTCGGCCAATCTCAATCCGAATCGCAATCATCCATCGATGTTTGAACCCGTGCATGGTTCGGCGCCGGATATCTACGGCAAGAACATCGCCAACCCAGTGGCCATGATCTGGTCCGGCGCGATGATGCTGGATTTTCTGGGCAACGGCGCGGGTCCGGCCCATGAAGCGCACAACGCCATCGTCGCGGCCATTGAAACCGTATTGGCAAACGGCCCGCGCACACCCGATCTGGGCGGCGAAGCATCGACTACCGACATGGGCATGGCGATTGCCGCGGAGATTGCGCGGGGTGATTGAAACACAGAACCCTTCGACAGGCTCAGGGCGAACGAAAGTGAAATCGTTGTCTGTGCCATTCCATTCATTGTTCTTTGTTCTATTCCGTTCGTGGTGAGCTTGTCGAACCACTCCGCTCACAATACTTCGTCTGCAGACCACCACCATGCCACTCACCCTGACCCGCCCCGACCTGCTGTGCACCCAGAACTTCATCGCCGGTGAATGGCGAGACGCCAGCGACGCGCAGCGCTATGTGGTCGAAGATCCCGCCAGCAATGAAATTATTGCCCACGTGCCCGACAGCGGCATTGCCGACGCGCAGGCTGCGGCGGACGCAGCGCAGGCAGCCTTTCCCGCGTGGCGCGCGCGCAATGCACGCGAACGTTCACACCTGTTGAAGCGCTGGCATGCGGCCATGATCGCCAACAGCGAAGATCTGGCTCGACTCATTTCCCGCGAACAAGGCAAACCGCTGGCGGAAGCACGCGGCGAGGTGGCCTATGGCGCCGCGTATGTCGAATGGTTTTCGGAAGAGGCAGTACGCGCCAATGGCGACATCCTGCCGAAACTGACCCCCAACAGGAAAATGATGGTGGTGCGAGAACCCGTCGGTGTCGTCGCCGCCGTGACGCCCTGGAATTTTCCGCTGGCCATGATTGCCCGCAAGATTGCCCCGGCGCTGGCCGCCGGTTGCACGGTGGTGGCCAAGCCGGCGGAAGACACACCACTGACTGCACTTGCGCTGGTGAAGCTGCTGGAAGAAGCCGGTTGTCCGGCCGGTGTAGTGAACATCGTTACCGCATCACGTCCACACACACCGGATACCGTGGGCGCCTGGCTGAAAGATTCCCGGGTACGCAAAATTACTTTCACCGGCTCCACGGCCGTGGGCAAGTATCTGGCGCGCGAATCGGCTGACACTCTCAAAAAGTTATCGCTGGAACTGGGCGGCAACGCGCCGTTCATTGTGTTCGAGGATGCCGATCTGGATGCCGCCGTTGAAGGTTTGATGCGCGCCAAATTCCGCAATGGTGGTCAGGCCTGCGTCAGTCCGAACCGCATTTACGTGCATGAATCTGTGTACGAAACTTTCTCGCAGAAGCTGGCGCAGCGGGTTGACGCCTTGCGCGTCGGCCCTGCGATACGTGCAGACTCGCAGATCGGCCCCATGATCAATGCCCGCGCCGTCGACAAGATCGAACGCCATGTGCAGGACGCCATCACTCGTGGCGCAAAGCTTCTGGCCGGCGGCAAGCGCCTGCGCAACGACATCGCCAACGGCCCCAACTACTACGCACCCACGGTACTGGGCGATGCCAGCCCCAACATGATGCTGAGCTGCGAAGAAACCTTTGGCCCTGTAGTGCCGCTGTTCCGGTTCAGCGATGAAGCCGACGTAGTGCGACAGGCCAATGACACCCCCTTTGGACTTGCCGCCTATTTCTATGCACGCGATATCAAGCGTATCTGGCGCGTCGCCGATCAGCTGGAAACCGGGGTTGTCGGCATCAACGAAGGCGTGATCAGCAGCGAAGCCGCACCCTTCGGCGGCGTCAAGGAATCGGGTTATGGCCGCGAAGGTTCCATTTATGGTCTGGATGACTACATGCACCTCAAGTATCTCTGTTATGGAGAAATCGAGTGACAACCGCATTGTGTTCACTACTGCGCGGTGGTGTCCCTGCCGACCTCAGTGCGCTGGCACCCACCGGCCTTGGCGACAATGATCCGTTTGCGGACCAGCGGTTGATTGCCTGGCAAGGCGAGCGCCGGGCGGCGATTGGCCAGATCACCTGGCACGGCTCCCTGTATCACGGACGTTACCCGCACACCGAATTGTTCGTGGTGCACAGCGGAGTACTGCTGCTGGAAGCTGGCGCCACCACATTACACATCACAGCCGGTGAAGCAGCCCTGATTCCACAGGGCACCGCTATCAGCATTCGCGCAACCGCACCCGTGCAATGGAGCTTCTGCTCTGCAACTGCGGCGAACATCGGTATCGAGCAACCGGTGCAGAAGATAAATTTTGCCGTGCCGCTGAAACCCTCCTCACCACCCGCAGCCGAAGTGCTGCTCAGCAGCGAACCACAGTGCCGCAGCGGCGGCGTGTTTGCCGATGAGGACATCAAGGTACGCGTCGGTATCTGGGATTCAACGCCCTACACCCGCAAAGAAATACCGCACCGTCTCAACGAACTCATGTACCTGCTGGAAGGCAGCGTGACGCTTACGGATTCAACAGGAACACCACATGTGTTCAATCAGGGCGACATCGTGTTTGTGCCGAAAGGCACACCCTGCGCATGGCATAGCCCGGTGATGGTGAAGAAGCTGTACTGGGTGCAGGAAACTTGAGCAACGAAGGCATCGGTTCCGCTCTCCATGGTGCTGTATTAAAAAGCGTGGTCGTGTAGGGGCGGCTCGCGAGCCGCCCTCCGGATTCAGAAACGAGAAGGGCGATTCGCGAATCGCCCCTACGCTAAGGAGGGTCTGATTTACCTCGGATTCGTCATTCCCGCGAAGGCGGGACTGCGCAGGCAGGATGCTGAAGCGAACATCGGCTTTAGCCGATGGCCCGTTAGGGCAAACTGCACGATGCAGTTTGTAATCCAGTTGAATCAATTTCTTTCTGGATGCCCGCCTTCGCGGGAATGACGTTAATCAGAGTTTCCCTAAACCGGTAACCAATGATCATCTGCCCAGACCTACGAGAACGATCTTCGCAACCGCTTGACCCCCAGCACAATGCCCGTGCAGCTGAACACAAAACCGGTCGTGGTGCCCATCAGCAACAACACATGCCACAACGAACCAGCCCGGTTGAGCCACGGATAATCGAAGTTGTGCAAACCTGCCACCAGCCAGCGATAGACGCGGCGACTGGTATCGAACACTGAAATGATCTGCCCGGTCGCGGCATCGATATGCACCCATGTTTCGGCGGCATCATCGAGTATCACGCGCCGTGTCGTTGCCGGTAGCGGGTTGACACGCAGGCTGTAAGCATCATCTGCGTCCACAGTCTGCATCTGTATTACACGTTGCGGGGCCCATGCACCTTGCACCGCAGTCAGTAATAGCGAATCCGGAACCAGCGTCATGACATGCAGTGCCTGCTGCACATCAACCGACACCACTCGCGATAACGATGGTTCACCTGTGCGTAACAACAACAGTGGCTGTCCGGCGACTGCTGTGAATTCAATCTCGTGCGCGGTATCCAGTGTCTTCAGCGTCGTCACGGGAAATGCAGTAGCAACCTCACGCAAGGACATGCCGCGCAGGGTTGCAATACGCTGGGTGGTGGGCTGATCACTGGAAAAGAAAGTACCGATATCCAGCGACAACCAACCGCTGCCAATCCAGCTCAACACCAGCACACCGGCGAACAAGCCGATTGAATGATGCCAGCGCAGCCAACCGGTAAAGGGCGACAAACCGCGACGCTGCTGACGCTTGAGATTGATGAACCGCACCAGCCCCAGAAACACACCGGCGAGCGCCAGCAGCAACCCACCCAGCGCCACCGTCCACATCACCCGATGCCACACCACATAGTCTTTGCGCAGAAAGGTGGGATTCAGCCAGTGCACCACGGCGCCCACATAGTTCCAGGCACGTTCGGTGCGGCGCGTGCGCTGCACAACTTCGCCTGAGGCTGCGGAAACATACAACTGTGTGCCTGCCGCATCGTTCATGCTGAGTTTGTAAAAAGGCCGATAGACGTCATAAGCGCCATGTACGGTCCATTGATCGTAATCGAATGGGCCTTGTATTCGCGTGACCTGCAGCCCCGAAAATTTCTCGGCAATCGCGCTCGCCGCCCCGCCTGTCACAGGTTCAAGCCGGTTGCCGGTTTCGGCGCTGACTGCAAATACGCGCTGGCCCGACGGCGACAACACATAGCGCGGCTGCCCCAACACGCTGATCAGACGCAGGCGTTCGATATCTGGTGCTGCGGCCAGCACGGCCGCCGGATCGATGCGCAACCGGTCAGTATCAATCGCGTCACTGTTGGCAATGCGCTCGACCTTGCTCAAGGCGGGAAACGGCACGAAGCTCAGCACACTGCCGGTCGCAAACCACAGTGCGAACATCACACACAGCCCGATACCCAGCCAGCGATGCAGGATCGCCACCGGTCTGGACGCTTTCAGGAGTAGGGGGGGCTTCTTCAATGCGGTGTCAGAACGAAGTTGCTGGCATATGCGGTCATTGTGAATTCGAGGGCATGCCCGGCCGAATGCACAACGCTGGCATCCTCCGCCCACAACAGCCGCCCGGGACTGGTTAATGTATGGATCGCTGACCGCAATTTCTGCCTCGATATGACATTACACAGAACAACTAAACCAAATTAAGGGGTCGTTTTAGCATGGTCACAAAGTCCGCACTACCCGGGCGCAATATCGCGTTCAAAAAACCACTGCTGACGTCATTTTGGTGCGGAAAAAGCCGTGTTTTTACAACAATATAGCTGTGACGGAACGAAACACCGGAAAACCATAAACCACACTGTTTTTTGTACAAGACGCCACCCAGCCACTGGCCGATGCTGGCCACCAACGCAATACATGCGCGTTAGTATCATCAGCAAAAAATTGGGAGACCGCCTTGGTTACTTCACGCTGTTTTCGTCATACCCTGGTTCCAGCCACTACCTTTCTCCTGAGTAGTGCCGCAGTGCTCGCCGCCGACGCGCCCAGCCCGGCGGTGAACCTGGAAGAAATCACCGTCACTGCCATACGGCAACCTTATCGTGGCGACACACCGCTGCAGGAATTACCACAAAGCGTGCAAATCCTCGGCGCCGATCTACTCGAGGACATTGGCGCAACCCAGCTTGATACCGTATTGGATCTGGCCAGCGGCATTGCCCGTCAGAATACCTTCGGTGGTTTGTGGGACAGCTTTGCGATTCGCGGCTTTGCCGGCGACGAGAACGTGCCTTCGGGTTACCTGGTCAACGGCTTCAATGCCGGTCGTGGCTTCAGCGGACGACGTGATGCCTCGAACATCGAGAGCATTGAAGTGCTCAAAGGTCCCGGTTCAGCGCTATATGGTCGCAGCGAACCGGGCGGCACCATCAACATCGTCACCAAGAAGCCGCAGTTTGACCCACAAGGCAGCGTCGAACTATCAGCCGGCAGTTTCAGCACTTATCGTGTTGCCGGTGATTACACCGGCCCGCTCGCGGGCGATGTAGTCGCCTTTCGTATCAACGGTGCTTATGAAGATGCCGACAGCTTCCGCGATTACTTCACGTCCAAGAAGTACACCCTGACACCGTCGATCCTGGTCAAATTCTCGTCTTCAACCGCACTCAGCTATGAACTCGAACTGGTCAAGCAGGAAGCGCCCTTCGATCGTGGCATTGTGGCCGTCAATGGGGTACTGGGTCGCGGTGCCAAACTCACGCTTCCTCGGCGAACCGAACGATGGCGTCACCGAGATCAATGCACTTGGCCATCAGCTGTCCCTGCAACACCAGTTCAACGCTGATTGGTCACTGTTGATTGGCGGCGGCTATCGCGATTCCACATTCGAGGGCTACTCCAGCGATGCGGAGCTGGCTGGCGCTCGTCAACAGCTGTCCGCGAATCCCGGCGCGGGACTGCTGTAATCGTCAGCGACGCTTTCGTGACTATCAGGCCACCGATCTTTCCGGCCGCGTAGAACTGAGCGGCAAGCTCGAGACCGGACCGTTAACCCACCACCTGCTGCTGGGCGGCGATGCTTATCACTTCGAGAGCGATCAGTTACAGACGCGCTTCAGGCCGGGTGTCGGCAGTCTGGTGTACGCCATCAATATCTACAACCCGGTCTATGGTGCGGTCGCACCTGCTCAAGCGGTGCTGACCAATAGCCTGGAAAAACAGAAGGCGTGGGGCGTTTACTTACAGGATCAGATCGATCTGACCGAACAGTGGAAAGTGCTCGGCGGCGTGCGCTTCGATGATTTCAGTCAGGACATCACCAATCGGCTTGCCGCACTCAGCGCCACCAACCCCAGTCATCAGGCGCAAACCGCCACCAGTCCGCGCGTCGGTCTGGTATTTGTAGCCACTCCGGCGGTGTCGCTGTATGCCAGCTACTCCAAGGGCTTCCGCCCCAACAGCGGTTCTGACTTTTTCCGCGTCGCGTTCAAGCCTGAAACCAGCAAGTCGTATGAAGCCGGCGCCAAGTTCGAAACCTTGGACAAGAGCACCAGCAGCACCATCGCTGTGTACAAGGGCAAGAAGACCAACTTCCTGACCACCGATCCCGATCCGAACCATGCCGGCTTCTCCATTGCGGGTGGTGAGGCGGAAAGCCAGGGTGTGGAATTCGACCTTGTCAGCAAACTGACTGACGACCTGCAACTCAACCTGTCGTATGCCTATACCGATGCTAAAACCACCAAGGACATCATCGATTTCAACTTCGGCTACAACATTCCCAAAGGCAGCGAACTGATCAACATCCCGAAGCACAGCGCGCATGCATTAGTGGTTCAGGACTTTCATTTCAACGAAGCCGAGGTCAGTGTCGGTGGTGGCGTGAGCTACATCGGCAAGCGTTTGGGTGAAACCGGCTATACACCCAAGTTCGTACTGCCCGGCTATACGCTGTTCAACTTGCTGGGATCGTATGCGCCCACCGAAAACTGGAAGTTCTCGGCCCATATCGACAACCTGTTCGACAAGACTTACTACCCCAGTTCGTATTCACGCTTCTGGGTAGCCCCGGGTGAACCGCGCAGCTATACCGTGAGCGCCGCGTACAAGTTCTGATATTGGAAAGTAGTGGTGATTGAAAAGCCGCTCACGTTGTTATGACGTGAGCGGCTTTTGTTTGATGGAGAGCTGATCGGCACTGTTTGCTTACGACCCGGAACTTTCATTCACGTCGCCCGGAAGCAGTCATAAGAAACCATCATAGCGGTCACTCGCTAATACCCCCGACCCGGCGATGTTGCATGTTCTTATTCGGCGCTAGGCATCGCAAGAAACCGAGAAATCTTCTTAGTTACTTTTTCTTCATTCGCGAGCGAGCATTCCCAAATCACCATGGTTTTCCATCCCATGGAGTTGAGTTGTCGCTGTTGCCTGCGGCCGCGAGTTCTATTGCGAGAGATTTTCCCCGTCCAATAGTTGGCATTGCTCTTTGGAACCCGTGCGCCACGCGCACAGCTATGTCCGTGCCAGAAGCAACCGTGTACGAAGATTGCTTTTCTCAGACTCATGAAGGCCAAATCGGGTTTTCCAGGTAGATCTTTTCGATGCAGCCTGTAGCGATACCCAAGACTAGTTATCAACCCACGCACGGCCAATTCCGGTGCAGTATTCACTGATTTGACCGCACGCATAGTGCGAGACCGCTGCGCTGTCGTTTCTCTGGCGCTGTGTGGGCGACTCTGCTGGCTATTTTTCATCTGGCGTTGCCGGGCATTCGATGCACGCCAAGCATATTGAAAGAGATAAACTCTCTGTATTACTTACCTGAGGCGATTTCGATCTTCAAGCTTGGATCGGTTTCGTGAGTGTCAACTATGTCGTTATATCTATCGATTAGTTCGCCGATCTTCACGTTTCGTTTTGTGGGGTCGAAACCGCCAAGTTCGTGAATATTGGTGGCAATGAACTGCTCAAACTCAATTATGTCGACAGAGTCTGCAATTCCAAGATTTTCTGCTAAGCCCTCAGCTGCTGCTGTTCCCTTGTAGCCGGTGATGATGATTGGTTTTTTGCTGGCCGCTAGGTTTGCTCGACATTTTTGCAATAGCGCCTCGGTTGGCGCATTAGTTACATGAATGGAGGCATAGCCGATATCAAAGTCTCCAGTCCGGCCCGGCTTTTGGTCGCTCTGATTTGAACTATGGTGCTCAAGTTTGGCGTCCGTCCCGAGCGCCAGCTCAAGCTTAGCGCCGACCAAATGTTGCATCACAGTTCCAACCACCATTGCACCGCCACTGCCTGCTTGCCTTGTCTTCGCTTGGTCCATTAGCTGACGAATCACCATCCGCATTCCGAAGTGAGCATCGACGCGCAGAGTCAGTGGCTTGCCGGAAAAAAAAGCGCGGACTCTTTCAATCCAGAATCGTTCTGCATCCTTAAGATCAAGAAACTTATTTTGATGGGCACGATTCAAGAACGCCACATAGGCTTTCATGTTTCGCAGACTGTTGCGGCTCGTTCGACCGCCTTCTGCTGCAAGGACACGATCAATATCGTGCTTCTTGAGAATCGCTTGAACGGCAGACTTACCCAAACCGTACACTTGCCCACCACCGTCGGTGATGAAATCTGTCTCTGCTAGCGGAAAGCTTTTCTTGGATGCGAGGTCTGTGACTACCAGCGCAACAGACAGCGGGCCTTTTCCGAAGAATTTCTCTTCTTTAGCAAATGCTTCAAGGGCGTTTCTCATTGCTATGCAACTCTCAGCGGCAAACGCGATTGCGCCCTGTTGTCATCCGCTAGCGGACTTAGCAGATGATCGGCAAGATGCTTTACCGCAGGTACTGCGACGCCATCACCACATAAGTGGTAAGCATCGTTGTAGTTCTTTGGCAACTTGTAGCTGTCCGGCAGACCCATGAGGCGCGCAGCTTCGCGCGGCGATAAGAGCCTCGACCTAATTTTTGTTTTTTCCACCACTAAGATCATTTGTCGGCTCGACCCGCCGGAGGGCGTCCTCAGGCAACCGGCAATGTCATCAAACCGTACTTCTGCTCTTTGAACCTTTTCACCGTGTTCATCTACGCGAGTACGCCGATACACGCCACCGACAAAGCGCTTACCGGATGCTTGGGCTTGTTTTACTTTTTTCAAATTAAGCGGGCTCATCATTGCAAGCAAGCGCTTAGTTTCCGTCGCATCGTGCCAGTCAACGCCCTGCGGGTTTTCTTCGATCAAGTCGCCAAAAGAATGTCGGCGCTCAGGTGGCTGTGGCAACTTCCACCAAATCCAATGCCGCTTGGCGCGAAGACTCAGCTTTCCATATGCCGACTTCACAGCATCAAGATGCCAGTTGTCGCATGGGTGCTCGGCAACCAGCTCGCCTTGAATCGCAAGTCCGCTCTTTACTCCGACGATGAATACGCGAGGTCTGGACTGAGGAACGAACAGCTTGGCGTCGACGACCAAAGCACCGAATTCATAACCTGATTCGGCAAAGGCGTCGCCGATCGCGGCGAAGTCCTTGCCTTGATTTGATGTCAACACGCCGTAGACGTTTTCAAGAACTACTAGTTTGGGTTTTCGTCCGTCTTCATCTAGAGCGCTGAGCAGCTTCCAGAACGGCCAGAAGGTTCCTGAGCGCGTCTGGGCTTTGTCATGTTGTCGACCAATCCCAGCGTACTTACCAGCCAGTGACAGGTCTTGGCATGGGAAGGATGCCCAGACCAAATCTGCGACCCCAGGCAAATCGGCTGGTGTCAGATTGTTGACGTCTTCTACGTGTAGTTCGTGCCCGCCGTACCAATTCTCGCGATACGCCCTCGCCTTTAAGGGGTCAAAATCATTGGCAAACAGGCAACGCCACTCTTGTCCAAGGCCCAGCCGAGCCATGCCTCCGCCTGCAAAGAATTCGTAAAACGTTTTGTGGGATTCGCCATAGTCGGGAGCAGCAACCTCTCTGACTCTGTCGCGCTCGATCTTTTCCTGGACTGCCTGTGCGACCCATGCGTTGTATGACAGCTTCCCAATACCTTCACGCCTTAGTTGCTCAATAGCGTCAAATGCAGGTTCGGGTAATCTGAGGTTGATTCGATGTTCTTTGGGCGTCCGTTTCATGGTGCCGAACTATGGCGCCATTTTCTGGCCCCCGCAAGATCCAAAACGTCGCTTGTCGAGACAAAGGCATCTCGCAAAGGGTGCCCTGTAAGCACCCCAGAAATGGCGGCAGAAATAGCACCGGGTTTCGGTATTTTGGTTATTCGCGAACGTCCGCTAACGAGGAAAGCAGAGTCTCCGGACTACCGGCAGCTCCGGGCCAATAGCCGAAGCTCATCCCCCTCAAAACCACCCTTCCCTACCGCTCAGAATTAAACAGCTTCGCCAGCGGATAGTGCAGTTTCTGAATGGGCGACTTGATGACAATGAAGCTGAAGTATTTGGCGACGCCGATGTCGCGTTCGAGGATATCTTCGATCACGGACTGGTAATGTGCCACACCGCGCGTCAGGAACTTCAGCAGATAGTCATAGCCGCCGCTGATCAGGTGACATTCGATGACTTCGTCGATGGCGCGGATACTGGCTTCGAATTTGACGAAGTCTTCGCGGTGATGGTCATTCAAGGTGACTTCGGTGAACACGGTAACGGTCTCGCCCAGTTTGGCCAGTTCGATATTGGCGTTATAGCTGGTGATGTAACCCGCTTCTTCAAGGCGCTTGACCCGCAACAGACAGGGGCTGGGTGACAACGAAACCGCGTTGGCCAGATTGATGTTGGTAATCCGCCCATTACGCTGTAACTGCGCCAGGATATTGATATCGGTGCGATCCAGTTTGACGTGGGCCATCGGCAACTATCCTCAGATACAGATTCAGCCTGAATAATTCAGGCGACCAATTGTTCCTGATGCGCGCGCACCATGTCCACCATGCTCGCAAAACGGAATGCGCATGCAGCGCTGTTTGACTCGCGACTGGTAACCACTGTGCCAACCGCCGGACGATATCGATCAATCCGGGCCGAGACAATGCCACAGGCCGATGCCGGGACATGATCATCAGGCAAATTCGCGGCAATGTGCAGAATTTGTGTTTTGCTGATGCCCAGCGGCGCCAGTCTTGCCAGCAGGTAGTCAAAGGTCCGGCTATCGGCCTGGTACGAACCAATGTCTTGCGCGGTCAGTACCGCATCAAATCGCACCGAGAACTGACGTTTGCTGCTGGCAAGGCTTTCGCGACCAGCGCTGGTCAGAATGATCAGCTTGAAATAGCGATTTGAGGTACTGCAAGGCCGCCGGCGCATCGGCAAATACCGGCCAATTCGACACCGATTGACCGAACAGCAGGTGATCGTTATCGGACGGGACAATGCCCCAGGCTTTGGCCAGTCGCCGGTGCACTTCAACCAGAATGTCGGAATACGGCAGCTCCGGCGTTGCCAGCATCTGCGCCGACTCGTGCTGCGCGAAGCTCGCCAGTATTTCGTCGCGACCGAGCGTGACCTGCCCCTTGTTGCGCAGTGTCCGCAACGCGCTGTAGATGCCCGACTCCTTGTCAATCAAGGTGCCGTAGCAATCAAAACAGAGCGCCTGAAAATCACTGAGCTGCATTGCACGAATTCCGGTTCCGGTTGAGCGTTGCCCGTCAGTATCCCTTGCGGCGGTCAATGACATCATGGAGTGGCTCACCACGCTGATGGCGTCGCAAATTGTTGAGCAGTACCTGAGCCGCGCTATGCGCCTGCGTCATGCTGGCAATATGCGGGGTCAGGATGATTCGTGGATGGCGCCAGAAGGGATGGGCCACCGGCAGCGGCTCGGGCTCGGTCACATCCAGAATGGCGGTCGATAACTGCCCGGAATCCAGAGCAGCCAGCAAATCCTGTGATACCAGTTGCGCGCCACGACCGACATTGATCAGCGCAGCGCCGCGCGGCAAGGCGGCAAACAACCGCGCATTCAGCAGGCCGCGGGTGGCGTCAGTCAGGGGCAATAGACAGATCAGGATGTCACACTGTCCCAGAAATGACTCAAGCGTTGCCGGTCCCGCATAACAGCGCACACCGGGAATATCCTTCTGGGAACGGTTCCAGCCGGAGCGGTCGTAGCCAAACATACCCAGTCGCTCCAGTACCGCCTGACCCAGCACGCCCAGGCCCATGACGCCGACACGACGACTGCTAGCCGGTACAACGTCCAGTTCGCGCCACACTGCATTGGCTTGCTGGCGCTGGTAGTCAAACAGGTTGCGATGCAAAGCCAGCACCGACATGCAGACGTACTCCACCATGCCATTGATGATGCCGGGCTCCACCATGCGCACCACTTGTACATGCTCGGACACGGTGGACAGATCCAGATGGTCCACGCCCGCACCCACTGAAAACAGTACCTTCAGATTGGGCAGCCGGGTCAGCAAGTCAGGGGGTGGTTGCCATGCCGCGAGATACTCGACGGCATTGAGATCGCCGCTGTCGGGCCAGATGCGAAATTCGATATCGGGCATTTCTGCCGCGAATATTTTTGCCCAGGTGGCGCCGCGCACCGGCTCGGATTGATACAGGAAGCTCACGGCCGTCCTAGCCCAGCGCCTGTGAAACCAGCCCAAAAACCCGCGTCTTGCCCGGCGGCTGCGCCAGCTCGCCGCGACGCATCAGCGTCACCCGATCAACACACACCAGACCACGCGTGTCGAGCCAATTGCCCAGCTCGGTTGTCTGCGCAGGAATATCAACACGGGTGAAGCCGGTTGGCTTCTCAAGACAGCGATCAATCAGGGCCATGGCCAGCGACTGCTCATCGGCGATGATGGGTCCGATGGTGGTGCCACGACCAGCGGGACGCATCAGTGCGCAGCCCACGATCTGACCATCCCGTTCCGCAAGAATGCCACCGTCCTGATTGACAAGAGCGCTGATCAGCGCATCACGCGACACACCCATGACGCGGGCATCCAGCGCACACAGTGCCTGCACATCGTCGTGAGTGACGTCACGCAGGCGTGTGCCGGAAGGCACAGGTGCTGCCGCCGCGGGCAATACCGTGCCCTGGCGTTGTTCAATGCCACCCAGCTCCTTGAAACCACTTTGCCGGTACAGCTTGAGTCCGGCATTGGTCGCCACAAGTTGCAGCACGCGTGACCCGGCGTCGTTCATGATCATGGTCATCAACTGCCGACCCACGCCCTGACCCTGCAGGCTGCGATCCACCACGATCAGACCAATGGTTGCGAAGTCATCGCCATACGGCCACCACATCGCCGTGCCGAGCACCTGATCGTGCACATCACACGCCACCCAGCCGCGGCCAAAATTGAAATGAAACTGCCAGTCGCCCATGCGATGCGACCAGTTGACGGACTGTGTCAGCTTGAGTCCTGCAGCGAGATCGTCCGCGCGCATGCGGCGCAGGACGATCTCGGGTGTATGTTTGCCGGCTGCTTGTGACATCAGAAGTAGCGTACCCAGGCTTGCGTTGAGGTGCGCTTGTAGTTGGCAAACGCCTTGCAGGGGAAGTACAGCACAATGGCCAACAAGACGGCTGTCGTCCATACCCAGACGATGTTATCCACACCAAACCGTTCGCCATGATTGGCGCCGAACACGGCCACCAATACATTCTGCAACACCAGCAGGGTGTACAGGTGCAGCAGGTAGAAGAACATCGGCGCGCCGCCGTACATGGCAATGGCGCGCGTCGCCTTGTTGTCGAGCAACTCGAAGCGCGACAACAACAGCAAAGCAATACCCAGGGTCAGCAACAGAAAATCCAGTGACGGTGGGTACTTGGTAAAGTTCAGCCACGACATCAGGGTGTGCACAAAGTCGCTGCCATGCACCCACGGCAAGGTCTCACCATAAATATTGAAGCCACGAATAACCAGCAGCAGCGCCAGACAACCCAGACCCAGCGCAATCAATCGCTTGCTGCGCTGCTCACTGTCTACCGTGCGTGCATACAGCGGACCCGCGGTATAGCCCAGCAGAATCACGCCAATCCACGGCAGCAATGGGTAACTCACCTTGATCATCAGCGGACCGCCGGGCGCGATCAGGTAATTCTTCTCGTACAGAATCGTCCACAACGTATAGCCAAATTCTCCGGGCAGGAAGTGAATTGAGGTCAGCAGGTTGTGTCCGAACACAATCACAAAGCCAGTGGTCGCAATGATCCAGCGTGGAAATCGGGTGAACAAGGCAAGGGCGATCATGCTCAGGCCAATCACCCAGATCACCTGCAAGTAGATGCGGGTCGGGAACAACTCGCCGGTCCAGGCAAAACTGACCAGCGTCCATTCAAATACCACCAGCAACAAGCCACGTTTGAACAGAAACCCGCTGGGCGAACGTTCAACTCCCGAGGCAGGATGCGCGTACAACCAGGCCGACAGACCGGTCAGGAATACGAATACCGGCGCACAGATGTGCGCGGTCAGGCGTGTAAAAAACAGTTCCGGCGCTGTTGCGTCGACAGTCATCGGGTCAGTGACCTGCAAGTGCAGGTAGATCGTCTCGCGGACGTGGTCGATCAGCATGAACAGCATGACCAATCCACGCAGCACGTCGATAGCCGCAATGCGCGAGCGTAGACTGGTCGCCAGTGAGGATGAAGCCGTCGCAGTAGTGTTCATGATAATGGGTACCCCGTTCATCGGAAGGTTGCGATAAAGCTAGTCCCTGGTGTAAATATTTTATGCCGCATTGCCAGCCAAACAGGGTCTTTGTTGCAAAAATGACTGCGCCCTGAAATATTCGGCACGCCACCCGATCAGGCGCCCGCTACTCAGCTGCAAAAGGATCGGGCCGCATCTGGTAGAAACCGCCCAGTTGCAAACGCACCGTCACCGGTTGTTCAGACTGGTTCTGTATATACCAGCCATGAATGCCGTCGAACTGCGCGACCACGGCGCCATTGTCGGTGGCAGCCTGCCCCTTCCTGTAAGTCAGGACTTTCACATCAGGCGTCGGATCGGTTTGACCGTGAAAATCCACATAAAACTGCTCGGCGGATACATTGGCATGCCATGAATACACCAGCGTATCACCCGCCTTCATGCGTACCTTCCATTCCAGCTGGTCACGATGATCGGCATCACCCGCAGCAGCCAGTGGAATATCAACGGTATCGGTGCGGAACGCTGTCGTATAAAAATTTGCTGTCGCCGTTGACGCAGCGCTCGCAGGCAACACCACTTCGGTCTCGGCAGGTCGCGACATTTGCAGCAGACCGCTGGCCTTGCCGATGCCCAGCGGATCAATGTGATATTCAGCGGGCAGCACCGCACCCACCAGAATGATCGTAGCCACCAGCAACCCGCCAGCCAGCACAGTGAACAGTGTTTTGCGTGAGGGCGCTACTTCGATGTGTCCTTCGCTCATGAGTCAGACCCCCTGTGCCGTAATGTGGGTAGTGATGAAACCGGTTAACTGATAGCCGACAAGAACCAGACCGGCGGTCAGGATCGCGGCATTGGCGAGCACCGCATGCCGGGCAAAGCTGGCGTTACGCCGCCATAAAATCACCAGGCCCAGCATGAATGACAGTGCAATGAGCTGCCCCAGTTCTACACCGACATTGAACGCAATCATGTTGGGCAGCAAGCCATCCGCTGCGGGATTCAAGGTTTGCAGCTTGGTGGCGAGTCCCAGGCCGTGAAACAGACCGAAGATCAACACCATGAGCTTCTGGTTGAATTCGACGCCAAACAGCGTCTTGAAGCCATCAAGGTTATCGAATGCCTTGTACACCACCGATAAACCAATGATGGCGTCGATGAGGTACGGGTTGACATGGATACCCCCCAGCACACCAGCGAGCAGGGTGGTGCTGTGACCGATGCTGAACAGGGTGACGTACAACGCGACATGCGACAGTCGATACAGAAAGAAAATCACGCCGAAGATAAACAACAGATGATCGTAGCCGGTCACCATGTGCTTGGCGCCAAGATATATAAAAGGAATGATCTGTGTACCCTGGTTGCCGGCAACAAACGCAGCATCACTGCCGGCGATACCGTGCGCCTGAACCAGTGCAGTAAATAACAGCCCCAGCAGCAGAATAAGGCTGCGCCCGCTGATGAATGAACTATCCGGTTTCATGGTTTCGGCTGTTTCTGTGCATGAATAAATGACTTTTCAACCAGATCCCTGTCACTCCGGTAAAACTAATACCTTCCCGGAAAATATTTGGCTGCATTGCAAAACGCGCGCAGCGTTTAATTGCGTAGATCCTGTCGCCACAGCATTTTTGCGTGGGTACGGTTTCTGGACAGACTGGCCAACCAGCAAGCTGCCCGGCGTCGGCAACTTATGCCTTTGCAACCTGCAAAAACCATTTATTTGCCTGGCAAACCCGGGTAAAAAAGCGCTCTGCTCCTGCTCAACCTGCTTTAATCAGTCGCAACGGTGCATACATCCAGGTGTATTGCCGACACCCGCAGCGAATGGATCTCACCTGACCCTGATTGCTACGCCGGTGAAATTACTTTCATCGGCAATAAGCCGGATCAACCTTCTGAATCAATCTTCCCGATTGTCTTTATCAAGAGGCCCTTATGAAACGCAGCAGTATCCTCATAGCCGCCCTGACCCTGACGTCCAGCCTGCTGACAACCTCCGCAGCGCAGGCACATGGCATCTGGTTTGCGCAGCGCGCGACTCAGTTGGCATTGATCTACGGCGTTGGCGCCGATGATCTGGATTCGGTAAAACGACTGCCGCTGATCGAGACTGTGGCCGGCTTCGACGCCGACTGGCAGCCGGTACCCACCAAGCTGCGGGTCGCCGGTCCGTTGTTGCTGGCTGACAGCGATAGCCAACCAACCGTGGTGACGGCAGTACTGTTCAACGGCATCTGGAGCCGGACTCCGGACGGTGAGTGGGTGAAGAAAGGCCGCGACGAAGTTCCCAATGCACTCATCAGCGAGAAGAACTACAAGTACACGGTACATATCAATGGACCACTGACCAGCCCCATACCGGCTTTGCCGGGCCAGACCCTGCAAATCGTACCGGTGACTGCGGCACTGCCGGACATGCTGGGCAAGCCCCTGAAGCTGCGTGTCCTGTTTCAGGGCAAGCCAGTTGCTGGCGCCCGAGTGTTGACTGATATGGTCAACGATCCGGATGCCAAGCCGCTGAAGACCGCTGCGGACGGCACCGTCACTATCAAGGTGCGTAATCAGGGATTGAATGTGGTTGCCGCCATCTTTGATGGGCCGTCGAACGAACCCACCAAGGCTGACAAAATGGAACACCTGGCCACGCTCACTTTCGTACTGCCTCATGCGCCGGAGTGAACCGCCCTTTCGGCTACTCATCTTACCAACTGCGTCCTGAAGGAGATTCGCCATGAAGAAACTGCTGACCCTGTTGCTGCTTGTCGCTGCCGCACTGACATTCAATGTCGCCCGCGCTCACGGCAATATGAAGCCCGAGCACGGCGGCATTGTGCAAATGGTCGGAGAGACCTCGTTCGAGCTGGTGGCACTGGCCGACAAGACCGAGGTGTACATTGCCGAAGACGGCGAGGCGCTGCCCAGCGCAGGTATGACCGGCAAACTGACCATCACCAGTAACGGCGTCAAAACCGAAGCGGTGCTGGTAGCAGCAGGTGATAACAAGCTGGAAGCCAAAGGCGTGAAAATTCCCGGCGGCGCCAAGGTCGCCGTACAGCTGATACGCGCAGATCAGTCCAGAATGGGCGCGAACTTCACGCTCAAGTAATTGCCGCGCTCATTGAGCCGGCATTGATGCCCGCGGACATCGCAAGAAACCCGGGCATCAATGCCGTTCAGCGGCGCTCGCACTCATGACGGTCGCAGCAAATGTTGCTGAACTACGCATTGCCCTGGCCTGGTACTGACCCGGCGTCACCCCGCATACGCGCTTGAAGTGCCTGTACATATGTGGCTGATCAAAGAATCCCGCTTCAGCCGCAACCGTGGCGGTAGGCATACCCTGCTCCAGCAAGGCTTTGGCCACCCGAATCCGTAAATGCGACAGATAACGGTAGGGTGGCATACCGACTTCACGACGGAATACGGCCGCAAATTGCAGCACACTCAAACCGGTCAGGGCCGCCAGCTGGCTCAGCGACAGCGGCTCCACGAAGTGCAGCTGCATGAATTGCAGGGTCTTCTCAATGGACGCCGATGGCATCGACCGCCCGGTAGTCAAAGTGGAGGACAGGATGGCTATATCAGCGTCCATCGCGGAATCTCCCAACGGTAGAGTTTCCAGAACACCGGAGAGCACCATGCACGCCCTTCTCTCCGCAAACGGCCACCTGGGAGCCTGTCGGACTTAGGGTTGATCTACTGCGGCGGTGGGAAATTGGCCCATTTTTCCGATCCCCATGTCGATAAATTTGGGTCAAATAGCTACGGCTATTCTCCTCAAACGATCGAAAAACTGTCCTCAATTTCTCACTCGCCTCGCTACGATCACCTAAGTCCGACAGGCTCCTAGGGGTGGCCTTCTGGAGTTGATGCTACGGGCCTGCAGCAAGAATATTATTCTGAGTGTGTTTGTCAGAATGCCGTTTTGTATCAATGTTCAGGGATGAGCCGCAACTTGTGCTACGCAGCACTGGCAACACGACTAACGTCTGCCAGCCGGGTTTTCATGGCTCGGGTGAAAAGTAGCCGGTCATGACCGCCGTGGCGATCAGCACTCCGCAAATCAATGTGTATTCCAGCAGGACACTGCGGCGGAATGACCGTAGTGCGCCACCCTGACCCAAGGCAATCGCCGGCCCCAGTCGCCACTTGTTAAGCGCCGCCAGCCCCAGCAATACGGCAAAGCCAGCTGCTTTCACCAACAGCAGCTGCCCGTAGGGCAAAAACAACGCCTTGATATCCGGGAGGAGCGCGATCGCCATCAGCACCCCTGCCATCGCGATCCCCGGCACTAACCAGGTAGCCAGGGCCGAGAATCGTTCAATCACTGCTGCGGTTACCGGAGTTGTTTCCTGTTCACTCACCAGCAACAACGGCCACAAGCTGCCAAACCAGAATGCCACCACCCAAAGATGGATCAGCAACAGCGGCGCCAGCAACCAGCGTTGCGGATCGCCCGCAGTATGCCCGGTGATGGCGTAAGAGGCCGCAACAAGGCTTGCGCCGGTTAGTGTGGCAATCATCCAGCCAGGATGGTTACGGGTCAAAGCACCCGCAATCAACAGCAAACCGAACAGGCGTAGCCCGTTTGCCACGCCGACATTTGAACTCAGCGACAACAGCTGCATGTCCAGATCGGCAAGGCCGGAAAATTCTCCCGTCATGCGCGCTGCACCCAGCAATTGATACAGGACAACCAGGGCAATGGCGAGCAACGCGCTACGATGTCCGAGCCGCCTTACCGGAGCATCTGACGCAGACAGAAACTGGCCAAACAGGGCGACAAATACTACCGTGCCTGCCGCCTGAAACATGGCTATAAAGCCCAGCGCACGCACCACTACCGAGACAAGATCAACGGACATAAGGCTAGTGGCTCAGCACTTATTGCGCTTTGCTGGCTGCGGCGCCGGCAGCCACGGTAAACAGCACCTTGCCGGACATGACATGACCATCATCACCCGCTGCGCGCCACTTGATGATGTAGTTGCCCGCACCCACCGCCGGCATGGGTACGCTGATTTCCTTTACAGCTGCCTTGGGCAACGGCCCCAGATCCTGCGCCTTGCCATCGCCTTTCTGCAGGGTGAGCACCGTGAGCTGCACGGCTGCACTGAAAGCCAGCACCACATTCTTCGGTAATTGCGTAATCGTGCTGTTATTGGCGGGTTCTGATTTCTGCACCCGGGTATGTCCATGCGCTGCACCTGCTACTGCTAACAACGCCATGGCAATCAAGGACAAGTAACGTTTCATGACCATCTCCTGGTTGAATTTGTATCGAATAAAGCATCTGGACAAAACTGTGGCTGCATATCCAGCCTCACGACGAACCCGCATTTGTCACCGGGTTCCGGCGCACGGGTGATCCATAATCAGGATCCTCACTGACCAGGCTCGCCACCGTTCCTGCGGGTGCCTGGTACCAGCCCGGATCGCGGTAATCATTGGCAGCCAGTTGCTCACGCACTTTCACTACCGTGAACATGCCGCCCATCTCCAGATTTCCATAGGGCCCAACGCCCATCATCATCGGCAAGGTATTGTCCGGCCCCTGCATGTGACCCATGGCGGTATGGTCGGCATGCTCGGCCATACCGTTGGTACCCATGGCCATATAGCCCGGCAGCAGCTGCTTGATGGCCGCTTCGCTCTGCGCAATGTCTGCACCGAGTACATTCGGCAACTCATGGCCCATGGCATTCATGGTGTGATGCGACATGTGGCAATGCAGCGCCCAGTCACCCGGCGTGGCGATGAACTCCAGATCGCGCGTCTGACCGACACCGACAATCTCGGTGACTTCCTTGCGCCATTGCGCGCGTGGCCAGCGACCGCCATCGGAGCCGGTGACTTCATAGACATGGCCATGCAAGTGCATCGGATGATTCCACATGGACAGATTGCCAATGCGCAAGCGTACCCGTTCGCCGGCACGCGCAACCAGCGCGTCGATGGCCGGAAAGACTTTGCTGTTGAAGGTCCACAAATCGAAATCCTGCATGATGGCCGGATCGGGTCGATACGTCCCCGGATGCAGAGCCCAGTTGTGCAACAGGAAGGCATAGTCACGGTCGACAGGCACCGCTTCGCCAGCCCTGGGATGGATGATGAACATGCCCATCATGCCGACAGCCAGTTGCACCATCTCGTCCGCATGCGGGTGATACATGTAAGTGCCGTGCTGCTTGAGCGTGAATTCGTATACAAAGGTTTCACCCGGGCCTATCTGCGGCTGCGACAAGCCGCCCACGCCGTCCATGCCGGAAGGCAGCAAGATGCCATGCCAGTGAATGGTGGTGTGTTCCTTGAGACGATTGGTCACCAGGATACGCACGCGATCACCTTCAATTGCTTCCAGCGTTGGTCCCGGAGTACTGCCGTTGTAGCCCCAGCATTTGGCGCGACTGCCCGGTGCGAACTCATGTTCTATTTCTTCTGCGACCAGATGAAATTCCTTCACACCATTTTTCATCTGGTACGGCAGGGTCCAGCCATTCAGGGTTCTGACTGGTGTGTAGCGACCGTTCGATGCAGTCGTCGCAGGTGAGCTTGTGGCGCCGTTGTCCTGGGCTGCGTTTGCGCTGGCCATACCCAGTGCAGCACTGCTGGATGCAAGTAATACATGACGTCGTGAAAGTTTCATGGTGCGTCTCCGCTGGCCGGTTGCATGCTGGACATGTCATGCCCGCTATGATCCATACTCTGCGCTGGCTGTCCGGTATCACTGTTGCCAGCACTGTCTTTGGCCATTGCAGCAAGACCGACCGATATCCCGGTATCTCCGGCATCTGCACCTGCCGGCAACTTGCCACCGGCTGTGCGCAACAATTCGGTATGCGCGATCCAGTAGTCACGCACGGCTTCCAGATACGCCTGATAACCATCCATTTCCTGCTGCCTGGCTGACAGCAACTCGAACGCGCCAATCAGCATGAAGTTCTGCTGTTGCTGACTCAGCACCACGATCTGCTCGCGCCCGGGCACCAGGCGTTGTCGATACTCTTCAACATTGGCCTGCGCCGCCTGTACTGCCGCATAGTGCACCGCCATGTCATTGCCGATCTCCAGCTCCAGTGCGCTCAATCCGGCCTGGGTTGCCTCAAGACCGGCATGAGCGCGTAACAGGTTACCGCCTCCTTGATTGAACAGCGGCAACTCCAGGCCAGCGCCCAGACCGGCGAAGGTTTCACCAGAGCTCTCCCGTTCGCGTTCGGCCTCAACTTGTACGCCACCCAGCCAACGCCAGCGACGCACATGTGTCAGGCTGTCACTGAACAGGCTGGCTTGTTCACGCAACGCGGCCAGATCCAGCCGCTGGGCACGCGCCCAGTCCTGCAATGCTGACAACTCTGCAGTCAGCGCCACCGGTAACGGCAAGCTCACCAGCCACTGTGCTGGGTTGCTCAGCGACAGGCCCAGCAAAGTCATCAAGCGTCCCTGTGCAGCCTTGGCATCGATTGCCGACCTGCGCTGCTGAATGGCCGCCTCGCTGGCCTGCACCTGCTCACGACTGAGTTGCAGTGCACTGATATTGCCGGCCTCAAACAGCTGCTGGGCATACTGGCTCGAAGCGGTGGCCAGTGCAGCCGATTGGGTACGCATCTGGGCGACCAGATCGGCGCTCACATACTGGTAGTAAGCGCTGCGAACATCCGCCTCCAGCGCCAGAACTTCGCTGGCCACGCGTTGTTGGGTTTGCAGCAGCTGGCTACGGCTGACGCGCGTGCGATAACCCAGAAATAACAATTCCGTAAAACTTTGCGAGAGACTCCAGGTCGTCTTGGTCGCGCCACCATCGGCAGTCAGCCGCATGTATCCCAATGAGGGATTCGACAGACGGCTGGCGTCATATACTTCGGCCTGTGCAAAGCCAAGCTCGGTGAACAGCACCCGCATCCGTGGGCTCTGCAACAACGCGAGGCGCACTGCCTGATCCGCATTGATCGGCTCAGCAAGAATTTTTGCTACCTCAGTTTGAGTATCACCCGTACCCTTGACTGGAATGCTGGCAGCCAGACTGGAACGCGGCTCAAGTAATGCAGTGGTGACCGATCCACCCCGATCAGCAGGAATAGCTGCACAGCCAGCAAGCAAGATACCCAACAATGTTGCGCCCGTAACAGGCATCAAGGATTTCATTTAGCCTCCGACGACCACAGTGCACAGGCCTGCGGTCAGAACCAGGGTCAACTCAGCAGGAACCGTATCCATGCTGAACTCTGAAGACAGAGCTGACCTAGATGGGCGGCCGGAACTGACCGGAGACACCGGCATGCAACAAGGATGAATCAGCAGTGAATGCTGTCGAAGCAACCGCAGTCCCCGTCATGACATGCGGCAAGGTAATCGACAATGCGAACGCCTGCATGCACGGGCATTGACACAACAGCGAGCTGCAACAATCAGCGTGCGGATCTTCATGTTGCGTGCCGGCATCCTGCATGACCATGTCAGTGTGTGCAGTGGCGTCAACAGGCATTGCATCGTGCTCCGCACAATGTTCGTTAAGCGTGCCCTCTGCCTCGGACATCACAATCGCAGGTTGCAAGTGTGGTGCGGCAACTGCGTGGGCAGGCACAAACATGCCCGCAGCCAGCGGCCACAGCAGCAGGACGGACAAAAATAATCTTGAGGTAGTATGTCGACGCACGTTTCCAGACTAGATCGAATGCTTCAATAAAACAATATGGCCAGACCGGGCTGACCTGACAAATACACTCCCCACTACCAAGTTAGTGAAAAAGCCAGCACAGCAACAATTCGTCAAGCAGCGGAGCGATATGGCTGACACTCCATGCCCAAGGCCTGGGCAACGGCAGCGTGCGTCACCTTTCCCATGTGCACATTCACACCATTCGCCAGATGCGTATCTTTGGCCAACGCCTGCACGACACCAAGATTCGCCAGTTGCTTGACGTACGGCAGAGTAGCGTTGGTGAGCGCCAGGGTCGAAGTGCGTGGCACCGCACCCGGCATATTGGTCACGCAGTAGTGCACCACACCGTCCACTACAAAGGTCGGATCGGAATGCGAGGTTGGCTGACTGGTTTCAAAACAACCGCCCTGATCGATGGAAATGTCGACCAGCACCGCGCCGGGTTGCATGGTTTTCAACATGGTGCGCGTCACCAGCTTGGGCGCAGCGGCTCCAACCACCAGTACCGCACCAATGACCAGGTCAGCCTCGGCAACCAGCGCTTCAATCGTCGCCGTAGTTGCATACGCCGTCTTGAGTGAAGCGCCAAACTGCACGGACAACTCGCGCAGCCGTTTGATTGAACGATCCACCACGGTGACATCGGCACGCATACCCACCGCCATTTCAGCAGCATGAGTACCAGCCACTCCTCCACCAAGGATCAGAACTTTTCCTGGGTCAACACCCGGCACACCACCCAGCAAAACCCCACGCCCACCATTGGCTTTCTGCAAGCAGGCTGCACCCACTTGCACCGACATACGCCCAGCGACTTCACTCATGGGTGTCAGCAAGGGCAAGGAACCATCAGTAGCCGTGACGGTCTCGTAGGCAATCGCCGTGACACCAGCGTCCATCAGCGCCTGCGCTTGTGGCCTGTCGGCAGCAAGGTGCAGATAGGTGAACAGGGTTTGTCCGCGCCGCAGCAACGGATACTCAGCGGGTTGGGGTTCTTTGACTTTGACCACCAGGTCAGCCTCTGCAAATACCCTGGCGGCTGTAGGCGCAATGGCAGCGCCTGCAGCGACGTAGCTTGCATCGTCAAAGCCAATGCCTGCTCCAGCGCTGGTTTCGATGAGCACCTGATGTCCGCTGCCGCACAACTCGCGCACACCAGCCGGCGTCAGACCGACACGATACTCATGAACTTTGATCTCTTTCGGTACACCGATACGCATCGCAATTCTCCGGGCCAGCCGATGCGTTCACTTTATCCAGATGGTTACGGTGCTTCCTTGCGAAGACGCACTCATCCACCCAATTTTCGACTTATTTCGTCTTCGGTTCCGCGATTAATGCCTAGTGTGCCGGGCCGGCTCTATCTGCGTGGCCACAATCGTGGTGGACAGCTTCGGAAGATAAAACCTCATCTTTAAGAGGTTTTATGCACATCCATGGACATTGGTGAATGTCCATGGATGGATTATTGGTGGTGATGGGCGGAATCGAACCGCCGACCTAGGGGTTATGAATCCCTCGCTCTAACCGTCTGAGCTACATCACCATTTTTCGTTAAATTGTTGCGGGTTATTCCGGCCTGAGGGATGACGGGACGCAGGCCTGCCACCCTCAGGGGCGCGAATTCTGTTGGCCGCGCCGGTTGCTGTCAAGCCAAGCCGCCCCGACCCAGGGGAAATAAAACAGGGAAATCAGACATTGAATCTGAAGTGCATGACGTCGCCTTCCTTGACCAGGTATTCCTTGCCTTCCAGTCGCAGTTTGCCGGCCTCTTTGGCGCCGTGTTCGCCTTTCAGGGCGATGAAGTCGTCGTAGGCGATGACTTCGGCGCGGATGAAGCCCTTCTCGAAGTCGGTATGGATTACGCCAGCGGCCTGCGGCGCAGTGGAACCGGCCTTCACCGTCCAGGCGCGGACTTCCTTCACTCCGGCGGTGAAATAAGTTTGCAGGCCCAGCAGCGCGTAGCCGGCGCGGATAACGCGGTTCAGGCCCGGTTCGCTCAGGCCCATTTCCTTGAGGAAGTCGGCACGGTCGGCTTCTTCCAGTTGCGAGATTTCCGCTTCCATGGCGGCGCACACCGGCACCACTTGCGCCTTTTCTTTTTCAGCAAGAGCGCGCACTTCATCGAGGCGTGAATTATTTTCAAAGCCATCTTCGGCCACATTGGCCACGTACATCAGCGGCTTGATGGTGATCAGGTGCAGCTCGTGCAGCAGCTTGTGTTCTTCCGGCTCAATGTGCAGTGAACGCGCGGGCTCGCCGCTGTCCAGATGGGTTTGCAGGCGCTTGAGCACCGCCACCAGCTTGACTGCATCCTTGTCACCGGTCTTGGCGCTTTTCTCGGCGCGTCGCAACGCGCGTTCAACGCCATCCAGATCCGCCAGCGCCAGTTCGGTATTGATGACGGCAATGTCATCCAGCGGACTGACTTTCCCCGCCACGTGAATCACATCATCGTTGACGAAGCAGCGCACTACATGGGCAATGGCATCGGTCTCGCGAATGTGCGCCAGAAACTTGTTGCCCAGTCCCTCACCGGTGGATGCACCGGCCACCAGACCGGCGATATCCACGAACTCCACCATGGTGGGCAGGATACGTTCCGGCTTGACGATGACCGCCAGCGCATCCAGACGCGGATCAGGCACCGGCACCACGCCGACATTGGGCTCGATGGTGCAGAACGGATAGTTCTCCGCTGCAATCTGCGCACGCGTCAGCGCATTGAAGAGCGTCGACTTGCCGACATTAGGCAGTCCGACGATGCCGCATTTGATGCCCATGAATTGGTTCCGGGTAAGTTCAGTTAGTAGTGGCTGGCGGCGATTTGCTGTGCAAGGCATGCATGGCTTTTTCTGCGCCCTGCTCGATAAACACCGGCACTTGTTGCAACGCGGCGTCCAGCGCCTCGATGATCAGGTCTTCTTCCTTGCGCGAGGCACGTTGCAGTACATAGTCGATCACTTCGGACTTGTCGCCGGGATGACCAATACCCAAGCGCAGGCGCCAGAAGTTCTGACCGATATGCGTGATGGTGTCGCGCAGGCCATTGTGACCGCCATGACCACCACCGAGTTTGAAACGCGCCACGCCGGGCAACAGATCCAGTTCGTCATGCGCCACCAGAATCTGTTCGGGCTGGATCTTCATGTAATCCGACAACGCACGAATCGACAGGCCACTGCGGTTCATGTAGGTCTGTGGCTTGAGCAGTTGCACTTCCTGCGCGCCAATCTGGATACGACACACTTCACCGTGATAGCGGGTGTGGCCGCGAAACTGTCCGTCGTAACGACGCGCGAGTGCGTCCACAAACCAGAAACCGGCGTTATGACGGGTTTGCAGATGTTCGGCGCCGGGATTTCCCAGTCCGACAATCAAAAGCAAGGGAGTGCCTGACATGCTGTATGAAAAATAGCGGATAGCTGAAATGCGAACGGGGCTGTCCGGTCAAGGACAGCCCCGTCAGCATGACGGTGCTTACTTCTTGCCGCCTTCCTTCTTGGCAGGCGCCGCCGCAGCAGGCTTCGCGCCCGCAGCAGCTGGTTTGGCGCCGGCAGCAGGCTTGGCCGCAGCCGCCGCAGCAGCAGGTGCTGCTTCCGCCGCCGCAGCAGCAGGCGTTTCTGCTTCTTCAGCCACACGCGGATGGTGCACGGACACCACGGCTTCATCATGGCCATGCGACAGCAGCACGATTTCCACGCCCGCTGGCAGAGGTAGATCGGACAGATGCTTGGAGTCGTTCAACTCCATCTCGGCCAGATCAAGCTCGATGTATTCCGGCAGATCCTTGGGCAAGCAGATGATTTCCACTTCGTTGAGCAGGTGCGACACCTGACCACCACCGGTCTTCACGCCCGGCGCAATTGCGGCGTTCTTGAAGTGCAACGGAATGGTCATGCGGATCGGCTCATCGTCCAGCACGCGCTGCAAATCGAGATGCAGAATCGTCGGCTTGGCCGGATGACGTTGCAGGTCTTTCAGAATGGCCACCTGGATTTTGTCACCAATCTTGATGCCCAGCAGCGTGGTGTAGAAGCGCTCGTTTTGCAGCGCAACTTGCAGCTTCTGGTGATCAAACGACAGTGTGGCGGCTTCGGCGTGACCGCCGTACATGATCGCCGGAACGCGGCCAGCATGACGCAGGCGGCGGCTCGCACCCTTCCCCTGGTTGTCAGCGCGCACTTCGGCGATGAGTTCAAATGAAGTCTTCATATCAATCTCCAACTATCAACTATTTCAAGACAGACTATTCAAGACAGTCAAACAAGACAGGCAGTGTCGCGACCAAGCACTGTCTGTCCACTTAGCCAGCGTGGATTAACACGCTGAGGCATCTTCAATGAGGGCGGTTCACGAACCGCCCCTACTCAATCTACATAGAGCGAACTGACGCTCTCTTCATCGCGGATACGCCGCATGGTTTCGGCCAGCAGGCCGGCTACCGACAGCTGCCGTATCTGGCGGCATTCCTTCGCTGCCTGCGACAGCGGAATGGTGTCAGTGACAACCAGCTCATCCATATCCGACTTGCTGATGCGTTCCACCGCCGGGCCGGACAGCACCGGATGGGTGATGTAGGCCACGACGCGCTTTGCGCCTGCTTTCTTCAACGCGCTGGCGGCATGACACAAGGTGCCTGCGGTATCCACCAGGTCATCGATGAGCACGCAGGACTTGCCTTCGACTTCACCAATGATGTTCATCACTTCCGAGACATTGGCGCGTGGCCGACGTTTGTCGATGATGGCGAGGTCAGCATCATCCAGTCGCTTGGCCAGCGCGCGGGCGCGCACCACGCCACCCACATCGGGCGACACCACCACCAGGTTGTCGTACTTCTGTTTCCACACATCGCCCAGCAACACCGGCGAGGAATACACGTTGTCCACCGGTATGTCGAAGAAGCCCTGAATCTGATCCGCGTGCAAATCCACGGTCAACAAACGGTCAACGCCGGCGCGCATGATCATGTTGGCCACCAGCTTGGCCGTGATTGCCGAACGCTGCGCACGGGGACGACGATCCTGACGTGAGTAACCGAAGTACGGCATCACCACAGTGATGCGGCCGGCCGAGGCGCGGCGGCAGGCATCCACCATGATCAGCACTTCCATCAGGTGATCGTTGGTGGGCGCACAGGTGGATTGCACGATGAACACATCGCGGCCACGCACGTTGTCCATCAGCTCTACGGAGATTTCGCCGTCGCTGAAGCGGCCCACCGAAGCACGCCCCAGCGGCAAATTGAGATGGCGCGCGATATCAGCCGCCAACTTTGGGTTGGCGTTGCCGGTCAAAACCATCATGCTGGATCGATCCACGAAAGACGCTCCGCTGAAATCTCAAGGCTGTAACAAAGGCAAGCCGCCTGCCTCAAGGCCACTCAAAATGGCTGGGGTGGAAGGATTCGAACCTCCGAATGGCGGGATCAAAACCCGCTGCCTTACCGCTTGGCGACACCCCAACAACACGAAAAACCGACTCATCAACTCGCTCAACGCATTGCGGCCTGCAAACGTTGCAGCAGGGGCGACTGGTTGCAACCACGCACCTCAAAGCCACGCCATGCGGGTGGCAACTGCGCCGCAACGCGCGTTGCGGCCGCGCGGTCGGGCAACGCGATAAATACACAGGCACCGGTACCCGTCAGTCGTGCTTCGCCATAACCGCCAAGCCAATCAAGGGCTTGCGCCACGGCCGGATATCGTGCTCGAACCGTGGACGTGCAATCGTTACGCCCGCCCCCGGCGAGAAAGGCGCGTATTGTGGTGAGGGGGGTATCCCGTGTCAATTCAGATGCTTGAAAGATCTCTGCGGTGCTGACTGAAACGCCCGGGTGCACCACCAGATAGCAAGATTCAGGGAAATCCACCGGCGTCAGCCGTTCGCCGATGCCTTCGGCCCAGGCCGCCCGACCGTGTACGAACACAGGCACATCAGCGCCCAGTTGCAGGCCCAGATCGGCCAGTTGTGGCAGTGTCAGCCCGCAATTCCAGCGCTGATTCAGCGCCACCAGCACCGTTGCGGCATCGGAACTGCCGCCCCCCAGCCCGGCGCCCATGGGAATGCGCTTGATCAGTTCGATGCCAACACCCTGCTTCGCGCCAGTCGTCACTGCCAGCAGGCGCGCCGCGCGAATGACCAGATCTTTTTCGGGCGGCACCTCTTCAGGACCGGCGATGCGTTCGATCCTGCCGTCAGGACGGTCAAAGAAACGCAGTTCATCGCACAGATCGATGAACTGAAACGCGCTTTGCAACAGGTGATAACCATCGACGCGGCGACCCACGATGTGCAAACACAGATTGAGCTTGGCGGGCGCCGGCCAGCTCACTGTGTCGCGCTGCGTATTAAGACTCATGACTCCAGATTCCAGCTTTGCACCACAATGCGTATGCGTGCATCGGCACGGGTCAGCGCCAGCCGCACTGGCAGACGCAACTCACCGCGCGTCGTCCACACTTCATACGTCACCTGCCAGCCATCCTGCTCAAGCTGATTGTGCTGATCGTCCAGCCAGCGCGGTTCGCCGGGCGCAGCTAGCCCCAACAACCAGTAACGCAGCGATGCAACCGGCAGCGGCGTACCCAGACGCAACTGCAATTCATCAAGCGCTGCATCAGCGTCGTAATACGCACCATCACTGCCGCGAATGGTAAGAACTGATCCATCGAGCGAAAGCGAGAAGGCGCCGATGCCAACCGGACCACGCAACTGCACTTCACTCAATGTCGCCTGCTGCGCCCAGGTGAACCCGCCCGAACCGGATTGTTGCGCCGCATTGATGCCGATACGACCGCGCGCCTGCCAGCGATGCAATGTATCAGCGCTGCGTGCATTACTGACACCCGTGATGATCTGCGGCTGCGTCATGCAGGCAGCGAGCAGAGTGATTGCGCTCGATAACACCAGCAGCTTGCAGAGACGCATAAGCCACGGCATTTCACGCAGCCCGCTTACTTGCCAGCGCGTTTGAGACGCTGCTGCAGGACTTTGTCATCCGGCGTGCGCGCCAGTGCTTTTTGCCACACGCTGCGCGCTTCGTCGCGACGGTCGAGCGACCAGAGCACTTCGCCCAGATGCAGATCCAGCTCGTCATCCACCATGCCTTGCGCGGCGCGTTGCAGCCAGGTCAGCGCCTCTTCCTTCCGGCCCAGCTTGTACAGCGCCCAGCCCATGCTGTCCTGCACGGCGGCGCTGTCCGGTGAATACTGCAATGAGGCCGCAATGTAGTCATGGGCGCGCTGATAGTCCTTGCTGTTGTCCAGCAGCGTGTAGCCCAGTGCATTGAGTATGGTCGGGTCCTGCGGGCGTTGCTGCGCCAGGTCGCGCATGGCCTGCAAAGCCAAAGGTGTCCTGTTCATCTTGACCAGATGAAAGGCACGCGACAGATGCAACGAGGCCACATCCGGATAGTCACGAATCGCCCGGTCATACAACTGCAAGGTAGCCGCGTCGTCACCCGACGCACTCAGCATCTGCGCGCGCGCATCCAGACTGAGCAGTTGCTGCTCCGGGTTGGCCGCGCCATAGGCCTGCAAGGAGGTCAACGCGGCAGCGATCCCTTCCTTGTCCTGAATCAGCTTCGCCACCCGCAACTGCGCGGCGGCGGCAAACCGGCCCTCCTGCACACGCTCATACAACTGGCGGGCTTCGTCGTTGGCGCCGGTGCGCTCGGCAATGGCGCCCAGAAAGTAAATGGATTCACTGAGATCACGGCCGGTATTCAGCAGTTGATTGAATCGATTGAACGCCGACTGGTAGTTGCCCACTTCGAAATCGATCTGCGCCAGCGCCCGCATGGCCGCACTGTTGTCGCCTTCAGTTTCTTCCAGTTCGCGCCACAGCCGCATCGCCTCATTGGGCATTTGCGCCCCCAGCAACAGCGCGGCGTACTCCGAACGGGTGGCGATGCTGTCATCGTTCTTCACCACTGCCTGGGCGGTCTGCACCGCCAGCTGTTTTTCACCACGCAACAACTGCGCCTTGGCCAGCAACAGCCCCGCCGGCGACCAGAATGGCGCGAGCGCCTGCGCACGTTGTGCTGACGCCAGCATCAAACCAAGGTCGTCTGACTGCTCGGCCAGCCGGGCCAGTGCGTACTGCGCTTCAGCCACCTGCGGATGACTGATCACCAGCTTTTTCATGACCGCCAGCGCCGCGTTGGTATCAACGGCGGCAAACTTGTCCGACCACTGCATGAAGCCCGCTGCCGGGCTGATGTAGCTGGATTCCAGCAACGCCTGCAACTGTTCAGTGGCCACCTCCACGTTGTACAGCTTGAGCGCCGCCAGCGCCGCGAGTTCGCGCGCCTGTTCACTGGTGGGATTGATCACCAGCCAGCGCTGGGCAATCTGCAAGGCGCACTTGAGCTGCTGGGAGTCGTAACACGCCGTAGCCGCTTCCTCGATGACCTGCTCGTCATCCGTCAGTTGTGCTGCCTGCTCATACCAGCGCGCGGCATCCGGGAACCGGTCCGCCGCCAGCGCCTGCTCAGCGGCCAGCAGCACTTCCGGCAAGGTCTGTACCGACGTCACCACCGCAGGCAGCGCGACCGATTGCGATGGACTCCGGGTAGTGCAGGCCACCAGACCCAGCGCGCAGACGGCGACCAGCATCACGCCCGGCGGGCACGTGACAACCCTACCCATAACATGGGCCGTAGCGCGGGCCGTAGCGCGGCCCGGAACGATTGCGGATAACGACAAGGAATATTGCGACATAGGTGCCTTACTATACATGGCGCTATACATGGCCGCAGGCTCGCATCGCCGCCGCTATTGCGTCGGAATGTCTCATTCCTTGTGTTGCCCGCAGCCTTCCCGGACAATCCGCGCCGGTTGAGGTAATCATCGCTTACAGACCCTGAATGCCCTTTATCGTCATAGGAATCAATCACCGCACCGCACCGGTGGCGATTCGCGAACAAGTTGTGTTCGCGGATCACGAACTGCCGTCGGCGCTCGCCGAGCTGGGGCAGGTGCCGCAGGTCAGCGAGTCGCTGATCGTTTCTACCTGCAATCGCACCGAGCTGTACTGCCATGTGGAGGGCGACTCCGGACTGGCCGCACAGGAACACGCCCGGCCCCTGATTCACTGGCTCAGCGAATGGCATGAACTCAGCCATCAGGATCTGCATCACTGCCTGTATGAATACAGCGATGATCAGGCGGTGCGGCACGCGTTTTCGGTCGCCGCCGGACTGGATTCCATGGTGCTGGGCGAAGCACAAATCCTTGGCCAGCTGAAAGAGGCTTACCGTACAGCGCAGCAGCATGGCAGCACCGGCCCGTATCTGAACCGCCTGTTTCAGGCCGCGTTTTCCGCCGCCAAGCGGGTGCGCACCGAAACCCGCATTGGCGCCAATGCCGTATCGGTGGCCTCGGCCGCCGTCAGCATGGCGCGCACCGTGTTCGAGAATCTGGCCGAGCGCACCGCCTTGCTGGTGGGCGCCGGTGAAACCATTGCGCTGGCCGCCCGGCATCTGCATGCCAACGGCGTGCGCCGCATGATCGTGGCCAATCGCACCCTGGAAAACGCGCAGGCGCTGGCCACGGAGTTCAACGGGTACGCCATCACGCTGGATAACCTCGCCACCCACCTGTCCGAAGCCGACATTGTGGTGAGCTCAACCGCCAGCCCCACGCCCGTCATTACCTGCGCTGCGGTCAAGGCCGCGCTGCGTATCCGCAAGCATCGACCGATATTCATGGTCGACATTGCCGTGCCGCGTGACATCGAAGCAGAAGTGGGCGAACTGGATGATGTGTATCTGTTCACCGTGGATCACTTGCAGAATGTGGTGACGGAAAACCTGGCTGCACGTCAGGAAGCGGCGCTGGACGCCAACCTGCTGCTGCTGGAGGAAGTCGAGCATTTTGCACAACAACTGCGCACCCTTGATGCCGTGCCCACCATTCGCCAGCTGCGCGATGAGGCTGAATCGATCCGCCAGCAGACCATCGAACAGGCGCAACGCCTGTTGAGCAATGGCCGTCCTGCCGCCGAAGTGCTGGAATTTCTCGCCGATACGCTGACGCATCGTCTGATGCACGCACCCAGTCAGCGCCTGCGCGCCGCTGGTGAACAGGGCGAAACCGAACTCATCCGCGCCGCGCAGGAATTGTTTGCGCTCTCCAAACCAGATAAAGAATGAAAGATTCGATCCAACACAAACTCGACCGGCTGGCCGAACGTCATGCTGAACTCAGCGCCTTACTGTCCGACGCTGACACCATCAATGACAACAACAAGTTCCGCGAACTGTCGATGGAGTACGCGCGTCTGGAGCCGGTGGTCACGCAATACGCCGGTTATCAGCAGTTACTGAGTGAACGCGCTGCTGCGCTGGACATGGCCGAAGGCAGTGATCTGGAGATGCGCGATCTCGGCCGCGAGGAACTCAAGGCGCTTGATGTACGCATCGAACAGGAACAAGCCGGTCTGTCAAAACTGCTGATCCCCAAAGATCCGCGCGACAACAGCAATATCTATCTGGAAGTACGCGCCGGCACCGGCGGTGATGAAGCCGCCATCTTTGCCGGCGATCTGTTCCGCATGTACTGCCGCTATGCCGCTAATCAGGGCTGGCAGGTGGAAACCATGTCGGAAAGCTCCGGCGAACATGGCGGCTACAAGGAAGTGATTGCCCGCATCATCGGCGCAGGCGCGTTTTCAAGACTGAAGTTCGAAGCGGGCACACATCGCGTGCAGCGCGTCCCGGCCACTGAGGCGCAAGGTCGCATTCATACTTCAGCATGTACCGTGGCCATCCTGCCCGAAGTGGATGAAATCGGCGCCATCGACATCAATCCGGCGGATCTGCGCATCGACACCTATCGCGCCTCGGGTGCGGGCGGCCAGCATGTCAACAAGACCGACTCGGCGATTCGCATCACGCACATTCCCACCGGAACGATTGTTGAATGTCAGGATGAACGTTCACAGCACAAGAATCGTTCGCGCGCCATGTCGCTGCTGAAATCCCGACTGTTGGCCGCCGAACAGGCCAAACGTGACCAGCAGGAAGCGGCCTCACGAAAATTGCAGGTGGGCTCCGGTGATCGTTCCGAACGTATCCGTACCTACAATTTTCCACAGGGACGACTCACCGACCATCGCATCAACCTGACGCTGTACAAACTCGACAGCATCGTCAACGGCGATCTGGATGATGTGATTGCACCGTTGCAGAACGAGTATCAGGCGGAACAGTTGGCGCAGTTGACGGACTAGGGTCGCAACTGCGCAAGCCAGGCCGTGGTATCCAGCGACTTGCCCTCACGTAACCAGTGGAATACCAGGCTATGCCAGAGAATGCGCTGCACGTAGGCGCGCGTTTCGTTGTAGGGAATGTTCTCGATCCAGATATCCGAGTCCATCGTTGAGCTCGGCAACCAGCGGCGCGCAGCGCCTGATCCGGCGTTGTACGCCGCCAGCGCGAGCACGACCTGCCCATCAAAATTATCTATCAGTGACTTGAGATGCACTGCGCCCAGCGGCACGTTGATGACAGGATTGAACAGATCCTCAAGCGCAGGGGATGGCAACTTGAACTGACGCGCCGTACTGCGTGCCGTGGCCGGCAGCAACTGCATCAGGCCACGCGCATTGGCGGATGAGACGGCATCGGCGCGAAACAGGCTTTCCTGACGCATTTGCGCGTAGATCAGATCCGCACTCAGCTTGCTCAAGCTGGCTGCCGCATTCACCGCATCATCGTAGGGCGTCGGGTACAGCAGTTCGTAGTCGTTGTACAAGCCCATGCGGGCAGTCACCGCGACCATCTGCTCGTGCCAACCCCACCCGGCAATCAATCGTGCGGCGGCAAGCTGTTGCTCGCGTGACCAGCCGCCGAAGGCGACCATCCATTCCGCAGTAGCCTCATCGCGCAGTTTCACGCTCAGTAGTTCGCGTATCCGCTGCATGGCGTCGTGTTCACGCAGCTGCGCAGCCAGCGCCGCATCATTCGCAATCACCTGCACATGCGGCGCATAACTCACCTTGAGACGCGCAGCCGCCATCGCGGCAAAGTAGTTGTCATCATTGGCCACCAGCGTTTGATACAGCCCACGCGCCGTATCCAGTTCGTTCAACTGCTGATGCGCACGCGCCAGCCAGTAACGCCAGCGCGCCTGTGCACGCAGCGCCTCCGGCATTGCCCCGATCACCTGCTTCACCACCTGCCAGCGACCCACCCGCAACGCCGCGCGCGCATGCCACTCATGCGCCTGATCAGTCAGGTCACCCGGTTGCACCCTGGCAAAATACGCCAGGGTTTCGCTGCGCCGACTCCAGGCAAGACTCAGCGCCAGACTCATCGCATAGGGACTGGCAGCCGCCGAGGTGAATCCGCGAGCACGTATCAATGAATCAAAGCGTGCCAGCGCTGCATCCACATCCTTGCGCGCCAGACGCAGCCAGCCATCCTGCAGCGCAAGGCTTTCAACGTTGATATCCGGATTCGCAATCAGGGCATCAATAGCCTGTAATGGCTTGTTTATCAGCACCGCCCATTGCCGGATCGGCTCTGCCTGCTCGCGCGGCAGATCAACAGCCAGTTCACGCGCCAGCTCCGCATTGCCTGCTTGCAGGGCCAGTCGCGCCCGCTGCTCGATCATCGCGGCGGTAATGACATTGTTAGTGCGCGCCCAGACAAAGGGCGCATTGCAGGCTTCGGGCAAGCGCGCACCGCTCAGCCACAGGGTTGCAAGCACGGACTGCAAGGCAGCGCGTTGTTCAGTGGTCGATTGTGTGGCCAGCATCGCAGTGGCATTCCAGCAGCGCAGCTCCGCATCGCTGGTACCGGCTGGAAAGTGTTCCAGAAATTCCTGCCATTGTTGCCGCGACGCCAGATCCAGCAGCCAAACGCGCCGCAACCCGCGCACCACCGGCTGCTGCCGCTGCACCAGCAGGAACGAACGGATGTCCTGATCTACTTGCGCCATGTCGCGCCTGGGTTGATTGAGAGTTTGATTGAGAGGCGGTTTGAGAGCCTGCTGCAACCGCGCGGCTTGCAGGTACGGATACAACACATAGTCACGCAGACCCTGGCTGTCATCACGCGCGGTCGCATCGGGCATGGCATAGGCACGCATGAACTCGCGTCGCCCCGTAGTCATTGAATCATCTGCGGCCAGCGCCAGCGAACCGGCCACAGCAAGCAACAACAACAGCCGCAGCTTGCTCCATGTGGCAGCCGTGCGGTGAAGCAAATTATCAGCCCTCAAGGCGAACCCCCGCTGCCGTCAGCGACAGGCAGCCCCAGCCGATAGGCCAGTAACAGTTTTCCATCCAGATTGGTCTGATCCAGCGCCTGCACCGAATACAACGCTTCAAAATCTTGTGTGGCGCCAGCCCGCTGATTCAGCTGCTGCAATGTCAATTTACTGGTGAACATCTCGGCCACATGCATCAACGCCACATCGCGCGTACCCGCCAGCACCAGTAACTCATTGCCATCTGCGCCGGTGTGCGTCGATACGAAGCCGTAATCCAGGTAACGGGCGCGTGCATCCGTCTGGATGCTGGCCTGACTGACATAGCGCGTCTGCGTCCTGGTATCGAACAGTTCATCATAGGAATCGCCAATCCTGAAACTCGAATCGGTAAAGCCCATATCACGCAATATGCCCATGCCACTCAACAGGCCGATATAAATGACATGTGATGACTTCACCATGGCCGGGGTGAGGCCCGAGGCGAGAATCACCTGTACCTGACGCGCGCTTTTGCTGTTGGGCACCAGCACCGGCATGACATTACGCATGGCAAACGCAACCGAGGTGGGCAGGTATTGCAGCGCCATATCCATGTACTGGTCGGCCAGCTCCGGATTGTTCTTCAGATGCTGCTCCAGATCATTCGTGGAATTAATGTCGAACTCCCGCACCAGCCGCTGCACCTGCATTGAGCTGTCATCCAGCTCACCAAAGATGTAGTAATCACCGACGACTATATATATCGGCAGATTGTCATCCAGCATCCGCGCCCACACCGGATTGGTGCGCACCGCCTGCAATGCCTGCATGTCGCCCGGAACACCCGGTCGCAGCAACATCACTGCCAAATTCACCAACAATAACAGGGCCGCCACGCCCACCACCCAGGGCAGCCAGAGACGATTGGTCTTGCGTGCAGCAGCTTCGGCTACCAGCGATTCGAGCTCGGCTTCGGCCTCGCGGGTGAGCGCCGGATCTTCAGGTTCGATTTCGGCAACCGGCAAGGGCTCGGCATGATCCTGAAACACGAAACGGTATTCACCCTTGGGAATGAGCAGTCGCTCAGCATCATCCCTGCCCGGCCCGGCGTAATATTCATCGAGCTTGCGCCTGAGCTTGTGGATATACACACGCACCACGGCATCCTGCGCCACGTCGAAATCCGCCTTCTTGCCGAACACATCCAGCGCGACCTCAATTTCCTTGGGCACGCGCTGCGCCAGCGAGCAGTCGACAAAGAAATTGAACAGGCGCAGCAATAACTCCGAACGCCCCAGCGTGCCACTGACGCGAATACGCTCGGCGTGACTTTGTAATTGCTCGGAAAAAATCATTGGCGTGTTTATCTTCACTTTGGCGACAGTTTCAGGATACGGCCACTGCTGTTATCAGTCAGCAGGTACAACAGTCCATCCGGACCTTGTCGCACATTGCGAATACGTTCCTCCAGCTCTTCCAGATAGCGCGTCTCGCTGGTCACACGACCGTTCTCAAAATGCAGGCGCACCAGCAGACCGGGCGTCAGTGAACCAATGAACAGATCACCGCGCCATTCCTTGAACACCCCGCCGGTGTAGAACACGGCGCCAGAGGGCGCGATCACCGGATCCCAGTAATACACCGGCTGCTCCATGCCGTCTCTGGCCGTGCCCTCACCAATCTTGAATCCGTTGTAGTTCACGCCATAGGTAATCACCGGCCAACCATAGTTTTTGCCCGCCTGCGGCTGGTTCAGTTCATCGCCACCCCGTGCGCCATGCTCCAGCGTCCACAATGCGCCACTGTCAGGATGCAGGGCAGCGGCCTGGATATTGCGATGGCCATATGACCAGATTTCCGGTTTGACATCCTTGCGCGCCACGAATGGATTGTCGGCTGGAATGCTGCCATCGGCATTGATGCGAATGACCTTGCCCAGCGTGGCCGACAGATCCTGCGCACGCTCCTTGTAGCTGGAGCGTTCACCGGTGGTGATAAACAAGCGCCCCTGTCGGTCAAACACCAGACGTGAACCCCAGTGCAGCGCACTGTCCACCTTGGGCGTCTGTCGCCAGATCACCGTGACATTCTCCAGCGTGTTGCCACGCAACCGACCACGCGCCACCGCGGTACCGGCCACGCCACCACCGGCGCCAGGCTCGGCATAGGACCAGTACACCCGCTGAGTCGCAGTGAATTGCGGATCAATCGCCACATCCAGCAAGCCACCCTGTCCGCGCGCAAATACCGCCGGCATGCCTTGCAAAGGCGCGGACAACTTGCCAGTACGCTCGACAATGCGCATGTATCCCGGCCGTTCGGTCACCAGCATGCGGCCATCAGGAAGGAATACCAGCCCCCAGGGATTTTCCAGACCACTGGCCACGGTCTCCACCTTGAAAGGCGAAGTGATGGATCGGGGAGTGGACGAGCGTTGCGCCGCTGCGCTCGTCTGAGCCAGCAGCAGCGAACTAAAGCCGAGCATCACTGCCAGAAGTGTCGTCGATGCCATACCATGCCTTATTGAGCGTTTCATCAGTACGATTCTCACCTTCAGACCAGCTTTGAGGCTGCATGTTCACATACATTTCGCTGGGCACCAACGACCTGCAACGCGCCCTGTATTTCTATGATCCGGTGATGCAGGCGCTAGGGCATGTACGCTGCGATACCAGCAGCGATGACATTGATCAATGGCAAGGCTGGGTGGGCTGGGGCCGTTACGAACAACATGGACTGTTCGAGCTGGCGTTGTGGGTGGGCAAGCCTTTCAACCAGCAACCCGCCACGGTCGGCAACGGCACCATGATTGCCTTCAAAGCAAGCAACTGGCGCGCCGTGCGCGAATTTCATGACGCAGCACTGCAACATGGCGGCAGCAGCGAAGGCGGGCCGGGACTACGCCGGCACTACAACGATGACTTCTATGCCGCCTATGTGCGTGATCCGGACGGCAACAAGCTGGCAGCGGTGTGTCGTGGTTATCTGCACGAGCCTGGCATGTAGCGCACTGGCATCGGTTCGACTATTTGGCCAAGCCGTAGTTTTTGATCTCGTCGTAGTAACCACTGACATTCAGCGTGATGACCACTGGATGTTCGTTGAGATTAAGCCAGTACCAACCGTGCTCGCCGGCAAACGGCGCCACCAGCGAACCACTGGCGCCTGTGATGCCATCCTGCTCTTCCTGATAGCGCACAAAGGCTTCCTTGTTCACCCAGTCGGGTGAATGACCGTGGTAATCCACATACACCAGACCTTTGTCCACCTTCCACGAATACAGCACCACCTTGTTGGCGGCGAGTACCGTCTTCACTTCGGTTTCGCCCAAGGCCGGGATAGTGACGGTGATCGTCTCCGACCTGGGCGACTCGGCTTGCGACTGATGCACGGCGGGATTGGGTAGCGGCAAGGGCTCACCGGCGTCAGGGATCGCCGCTTTCTCCACATTTTCATTGCCACCGATATTGTCAGTCAGCTTGATGGAGGCATCGACTTCCTGACTCATCTGCGCCAGACCCAGCTTGCCACCCAGCCCGGTGGGATCAATGCCATATTCAGCGGGCAGTACTGCGACCAGCAATACCACTCCGGCCAGAACAAGGGCAGCGATGACACTCAGTAACAGGCGGCGACTACTGGGCGGATTGGCTTGATAAGGCGACTGTGCTGGTTCGGACATGATTTTTCTCAACTAACTATCGACATCCAGGGGGCGATTCGCGAATCGCACTTACAAAGTTCACGCTGTTTGCAAATATCCGGTCAACTGATACCCAAACAAGGCGAAGCCTGCCGCCATGATCAGCACATTGGCCAGGTATGCACCGCTCATGAAACTGCTGTTGCGCCGCCAGAGATTGAAGCCGATCAACATCAGCGCCAACGCCGCAAACTGTCCCAGCTCCACGCCCAGGTTGAAGCCGATCATGTTGGTGACCAGACCTTCAGAAGACAACGCCAGTTCCTGCAACTTGGTGGACAGGCCGAAACCATGCGCCAGACCAAACAGGAATACCGCTGCCCGCGTATCGATCTGCAATCCCATGCGTTTGAAACCACCCAGGTTTTCGAACGCCTTGTAGACCACCGACAGGCCAATGATGGCATCGACGATATGAGCGTTGGCATGGATGTCAGCCAGCACGCCCAATAACAAGGTGGTGCTGTGACCTACCGCAAACAACGTGACATACAGCGCCACTTCCTTGAGGCGATATAAAAAGAAGATCACGCCAGCCAGAAACAGCAAGTGATCGTAGCCGGTAACCATGTGCTTGGCGCCCAGATACAGATAGGGAATGAAGGCAACGCCCTGCACGCTCTGGATGAATCCGGCATCGGCTTCCGCAACGCCGTGTGCAAGGCTGACCGTTGCGGCCAGCAGACCGAGGCTCAACCACAACAAACGCCACAACAAAGGTATGGGAAGATATTTCATGTTGCAGGATTATTGATTATTCGAATGAAGTCGTTATTGCAAGCAAAGCTGGCCGAGGACATTCCGGATGGTAGCCCATGATGATTCGGGTTTGATGAAAACAATCAAGATAAAAAATTTCGGTGGCAGGATTACAACCTGCCCTTGATGAAGCTGACCAGTCCCAGGGTACTCAAGGTTGCCACCAGCAAACCGCTCAGTGTCAGCAGCAGCTTGTAAAACAGATTATCGAACCGGCCGGTGTGCAAGGGGTAGCCAGCATTGTACAGCCGCTCGGAAACATGCTGCGCCTGGGCGTCTATCCTGATGTCCATCTGTCCGCCACGGGCATCGATATAGACCTTGTTAAGGCCCTGGGGATGCAACTCACCGGGCTGCTGAACACCGATGATGCGATAGGCAGAAAAAGCATTCGGCACTGCAGCAGAACGAATTCTGGAACCCGGAAAAGTTTTCAGCGCGCGCCGCATGGCCGGCAGCCACTCGCCGGAATCACCACCCGATATGCCATCGAGATGTTCGGCAAAATCCATACTGTATGCCTCAGTGCGAAACGGCTCCAGCAACAGTTTCTGTGACTGATCCGGAAACGTCAGGATGACACCGGTCACCAGACTCAGCAGCAACGGTACGGCCTCAATGAGGCCGATATTGCGATGTGCCTTCAGCAGCTGCGGACGGGAAGTACTTTTCGGCCACACTCCCTGACGGAAACCACGCCGCATCGGCCAGAAAGCGACGAGGCCGGCCATCAGCAGGATAATCATGGCCATGGCCGCACAGCCCACGATGATCAGCCCCCCGTCACCCAGCAACAGCCGATGGTGCAAATCGTATAGCCACTCTTCCCAGCGTTCATTCATCACCCATTGATCGACAACCCTGCCTTGAGTGTCCAGATAGGCATAACGATTGTCGGACAACGTGACTTTGGTCAGTGGCAAGTCTGCCGTTGCAAACTCGATCAGGAAGACTTCATCACGATTGAACTGTGCTTCCACCGCACCGGCAAGGTGAGCCAGCGCCTCCGGTGTGGGCGTGAAGGTAACTTGCGCTTCAGGAATAGTGAGGCGGAGATACTCCTGCTTCCAGACCAGCAACGTGCCGGTGACACTGACGATCAGTATTAACAGCGCCAGCGTCACGCCTCCCCAGGCATGGATGCTGCGAAATAATCCGAACACGACGTTTTTCATACTGTATGCCGTCATGACGGCCGCTCCTGCGCCCCACGCCGCAATGGAACCGGGCCATGTGAAATCAGCACTTCCGATGCGGAAACCGCTTCGACCTTCAGCTCAGGATGTTCGTGCAGCTGCGCGCGCAAGTGTTCTGCATCAATCGCCAGTACAGGTACATCACTTGCCAGCGGCTCATCACCCGCAGCGCCCACATAGCGCCGCAGTGCTGCTTTTGCTTTTGTAATAGCCGCGCTCAGTTCATCACGTCGATCAGCCAGTTCCGTCGCCTCTTGCAGTGGCATAAGCGCATCGGCGGGCAGGCCTTTACCACCCGCAAGTTGTGCCTGCACGCTCGCTGTAAATAGCTGATTCTCGCGATCCAGCTCATCGAACAATGTGGTGCTTTGTTCGAGGTAATAACGATCCAGCCATGCCAGCGCGGCGCCACGGCGGACCTTCGCTACCCTGACAAGCTGTTCCGCTTCGGCACGATCAATCACTGCGGATGCAATCTCCGCTTGCGCGCGCCGTTTGCCGCCATTCGGGATGTCCTGCATCACGCCGATTTTCCGCATGGTCATGAAGTCGCGATTCAGACTCCATTGATCCACCCCCGCAGTGGGGAGATTGTCGATACCTGCAATTAACTTCGGGTCTGGCAAACGACCCGCGGCGACAAACACGGAACGTGCAGCGGCAATGTCCGCGTTCCAGGCTGCCACGTCAGGCGATTCCCGCTCAGCAATCGCCAACGCCGCGGTGAAGCTCAGTGGTTCGGCCTGCGCGATGCTGGATTGAATAGCAGTTAGCGCCAGCAGACACAGTGCTAGCGAACAATGAACAGTGCGGATGAAAAATTGCGGCCGGAGCATTGCTCCCAACCACGCTGCGATAAACATAGCGCCTCTCCTCGAAACAACATGGAAAAACCAGGCTGTCGAGGTGCGCTACTTCAGCTGTTTGCAGTGAGTGAGATTAAGCGATCGTTCCGGGAGAGGCGGAAGCAGATATCGCTGCGGCGGCAAGGCATGGACGGGTTCCAGCAAAAAACTGAAGACAAATGAATCAATGAAAACAGGCTGGGCAAGCAGCTGATCGATCCTTACTTGCTGGGCCTTGCCGCTATCCACCTGCGATTCATGCGGGTAAAGACAACTGTGAACTGAAGCGTCGGTATCGCTGCTTTGCTGATGCTCTGGCGGGCAATACACACAATCCGGCATGTCAGCCATCGCAGCGTGTTTATCCATGGTTGACGTATCCATACCCATGTCCTTGCCAGCCGGATGCTCGACCGCAACCCGGTTATCCTGGACGGCGGTATCCTGAACAACGTGGGTGACGGCCATGGCACATGGCACTACCGCCGTCTGCAACCACGCCAGCACGAACACCGCAAAAACACTGCGGCTCAGGCGCGGGCGACGACGAAGTTGCTCAAGGAAGGTCATGACGGCCGGGAATTTAGCACAGCCGTTATCACCACAATAGTGACCGGCATTCAATCTGCCACTTGTAACAAGTGTTGGCGTGAGCTGATTGAAGCATCGGACTCCAGCGACTCATCACCTGTCTGATAAGAATCGCCCGTATCGCTCAACACACTTCTAATGTTGAACAAACAGCCCAAGGTTTGTGCAATGCACCAAAATGGATGCACGCATCCGTAGCAAAACGGCGCTCGCAAATTCAAAAAATCAATTTCAGGCGCGCGCTGAAATCGCGTTTTTCCCGGCTTTTTCAGCGTTATTTCAGTGGTTGGCACAGTGATTGCTTAGTACCTGTTACGAGCAGGCAACTGCTCACGGATCCAATGCTGGATCAACAGGCAACGCCGCCGTTTACAGATGCACTCCACGTGCGTCCATGAACGGCGGCTTTTTTATTGGTTCTCGAATCACGTCCTGATCGGCGTGGCCAGAGAACAGCGCTAATGACGACGCACACACACTGGAGTGAACATGACAAGTCTTCGTGATACTGAACTGGCCGGCGCCGCCACTCGTCGTCGCGGCCTGAAACTGATTGCAGCTGCCATCACCACCGCCTTGCTGGGCATGGGCGCGGCTCAAGCCAAACCTCTCAAGCTGGAAAAAGAGCAGGTCAAGCTCGGCTTCATCAAGCTCACCGACATGGCGCCACTGGCGATTGCCTATGAAAAAGGCTACTTCGAAGACGAGGGTCTGTACGTCACCCTCGAAGCACAGTCCAACTGGAAACTGATTCTGGATCGCGTTATCAGCGGCGAACTGGATGGCGCACACATGCTGGCCGGACAACCTCTGGCAGCCACCATCGGCTACGGCACCAAAGCTGACGTGATTACCGCGTTCAGCATGGATCTGAATGGCAATGCCACCACTGTTTCCAATGAGGTCTGGAAACAGATGCAGCCAAACTTGCAGAAAGATGCCACAGGCAAGATTGTTCACCCCATCAAGGCTGATGCCCTGAAACCGGTGGTTGAGCAGTTCAAGACCAATGGCAAGGCCTTCAAGATGGCAATGGTCTTCCCGGTCTCCACACACAACTACGAACTGCGTTACTGGCTGGCGGCTGGCGGACTGAATCCCGGTTATTACTCGCCCAGCGATGTATCGGGCCAGATCAAAGCCGATGTATTGCTGTCGGTTACGCCACCGCCACAGATGCCCGCCACTCTTGAAGCCGGCACCATTCATGGCTACAGCGTTGGCGAACCCTGGAACCAGCAGGCCATTGCCAAAGGCGTGGGCGTACCGGTCATTACCGACTACCAGATCTGGAAGAACAATCCGGAGAAGGTCTTCGGCGTCACCAAAGCCTGGGCAGACAAGAACCCGAATACTTTGCTGGCGCTGACCAAGGCTCTGATCCGGGCCAACATGTGGCTGGACGCCAACAATGGCGGCAACCGCAAGGAGGCTGCATCCATCCTGTCGCGCTCCGAGTATGTCGGCGCCGATGTACGTGTCATTGCCAACAGCATGACCGGCACCTTCGAGTTCGGTAAAGGCGACAAACGTCCCGCCCCCGACTTCAACGTGTTCTTCAAGTACAACGCGACATATCCCTATTACAGCGACGCCATCTGGTATCTGACGCAGATGCGCCGGTGGGGCCAGATTGCCGAAGCCAAACCGGATGCGTGGTATGTCGACACTGCGAAAAAGGTGTATCGCTCCGACCTGTATCTGAAGGCGGCGCAATTGCTGATCGATGAAGGCAGAGCCAAGAAGGAAGATTTCCCGTTCGGCAGTGATGGCTACAAGCCAGCCAACAAGGACTTCATTGATGGCGTCGAGTACGACGGCCGCAAGCCTAACGAATACATCAACAAATTCGCCATCGGCCTGAAGTCCAGCCAGAAAGTCGAAGCCGGCAACATCAAGTAAGCAAGCAATGTCACAGCACGAGGAATCCTCCATGCCTGCATCCAATGCAGTTACCAAATCCTCTGCGGCGCCCGCCGCAGAAGCGGTCACGAGCAAAACGCCGGAAGCAAAGGCCAAGGCCGCTGCATCACCCGGTACCGCGCGCGCCTTTGAAAAAGCGTATGGCGTACTGAATGTGGCCGGACTGGGATTCCTCGTGCCGGTGATTCGCATGCTGCGGGGTGAAAGCCCACGCACCCAGCTCAAGGACTTGTGGCGACTGGCGGGCGTACCCATCGTCGCCATGCTGGTGTTCCTGATGTTGTGGAGCCAGATGTCATCGCGCATCGTCACCAGTCTGGGCACCATTCCCGGTCCGGTCGCGGTGTGGAATCAGGTGGGCGTGTTATGGGCCGATCACAAAGCCGAACGCGAAAAGGAAGTGGCGTTTTATGAGCGTCAGACACAACGCAATGCGGAACGACTGGCTGAAGACCCCACGACGCAAGCCAGCCAGATGAAGTACACCGGCAAGTCAACTTACATCGATCAGATATTCACCAGCCTGTACACCGTGTTCGCCGGCTTCGTGATTGCCAGCGTGGTAGCCATTCCGCTCGGCATCATTTGCGGCCTGAGCCCCAACATGAATGCGGCCATCAATCCCTTCATCCAGATCTTCAAGCCGGTATCGCCACTGGCCTGGTTGCCACTGGTCACCATGGTGGTCAGCGCCATGTATGTCTCTGATGACCCGATGTTTGAAAAATCCTTCATCACCTCGGCGATTACCGTAGCGCTGTGTTCGCTGTGGCCAACGCTGATCAACACCGCACTGGGCGTGGCCTCGATCGACAGGGATCTGCTCAACGTCGCCAAGGTGCTGCAACTTAACTGGGTGACCAAGCTGTTCAAGCTGGTGATTCCTTCCTCATTGCCACTGATCTTCACCGGCCTGCGTCTGTCGCTGGGCGTGGGCTGGATGGTGCTGATCGCTGCGGAAATGCTGGCGCAGAACCCCGGTCTCGGCAAGTTCGTCTGGGATGAGTTCCAGAACGGCAGTGCTGACTCACTGAGCCGTCTGCTGGTCGCCGTGTTCACCATCGGGATTATTGGATTCTTGCTGGACAGGGTGATGTTCACGATTCAGACACTGGTCAACTTCAGCGGCCGTCGCTAATCGAGGGATCAGATCATGCCCATCCTTGAACTGAAAAATGTCTGCAAAAGCTACACGGCTGATGGTCATGTCAGCGAAGTCCTGCACAACGTCAATCTCAGCATTGAAGAAGGCGAGTTCGTGGCGATTGTCGGCTTCTCCGGCAGCGGCAAGACCACACTGATCAACAGCATCGCCGGGCTTATCACACCCGATAGCGGCGAGATGCTGCTGAAAGGCAAGCCCATTACCGGCGCCAGCCATGATCGCGGCCTGGTGTTCCAGAGCTACTCGCTGTTTCCGTGGCTGACCGTGCGCGGCAACATCCTGATGGCGGTGGAAGCCGTACATCCGGAGTGGAGCAAGACGCAGCGTCTTGAACATGTCGACAAGTACATCAGCATGGTGAGCTTGTCGCATGCAGCGGAACGTCGCCCGGCAGAACTGTCAGGCGGTATGCGGCAGCGTGTTGCAGTGGCGCGCGCCCTGTCCATGAGCCCGGAAATCCTGCTGCTGGATGAACCGCTGTCGGCACTGGATGCCCTGACGCGCTCCAAGCTGCAGGATGAGATCGAAAGCATCTGGGAGAAGGACAAGAAGACCGTAATTCTGGTCACCAATGATGTGGATGAAGCGCTGCTGCTGGCCGATCGCATCATTCCCCTGACCGTGGCGCCGCGCGCAACGCTGGCAAAAGAGTTCAAGGTGAATCTGCCACGGCCACGCGATCGCAAGGGCGTCAATCACGACGAGGCCTACAAGAAATTACGCGCTGAAATCACCCAGTACCTGCTCGACATGGGCGCAGAGCGGGTCACGGAGAGCGAAGAACGCGCCGCACCGACGGTAGTGCCGATTACGGCTGCCGATCGCTTGCCGGAAGTGGTGCGCAAGGAACTCAAGCCCAAGCCGGCGCAGGATCCCAACAGGTACGTTGAGTTTTACGACTGCACCAAGATCTATCCCACGCCCAAGGGTCCGCTTACGGTGGTGGACAAGTTCACGCTCAACATGCGCAAGGGTGAATTCATTTCGCTGATTGGTCATTCGGGTTGCGGCAAATCCACCGTGCTGTCGATGGTCGCCGGTCTGAACGACATCAGTGATGGCGCTATCATTCTCGATGGTCGTGAAGTAGTGAATGCCGGCCCGGATCGCGGCGTGGTGTTCCAGTCGCCGAATCTGCTGCCGTGGCTGACCGCACGCGAGAACGTGGCGTTGGGTGTTGAGAAAGTCTACCCACACACCAGTCGCGCCGAACGAATCGACGTGATCGAGTACTACCTGAGCCGGGTGGGCCTGTCCGACGCCATGGACAAGAAAGCCAGCGACATGTCCAACGGCATGCGTCAGCGTGTCGGTCTGGCACGCGCCTTCGCCCTGTCACCCAAGCTGCTGCTGCTCGACGAACCCTTCGGCATGCTCGATGCGCTGACCCGCTGGGAACTGCAGGAAGTGCTGATGGAAGTGTGGAAGCGCAGCCAGATCACCGCCATCTGCGTCACGCACGATGTGGACGAAGCCATCCTGCTGGCGGATCGCGTGGTGATGATGACCAACGGCCCGCATGCGCGCATCGGCAAGATCATGGAGGTGAACCTGCCCCGGCCTCGCACCCGCAAGGCGCTGCTGGAACATCCGCAGTACTGGCATTACCGCGAAGAGCTGCTGAGCTTCCTGGAGGAATACGAAGTGAATGACGCGCACAAGGTGGCGTGATTCAAAGTGGAGCCTCACCTACAGGGAGAGGGTATTCACGAATGTACCGTTTATCAGTTTTTAACCAACCTTAGGCAAAGGCGCTTAAGCAACTTAGGAGCATGCAATGACTCGCTTGCTGATGATGAAGACCTCGAAACCCTCCCTGTCTCTAGGCCTGGCACTGGCCATCACGACCGCCTGCACTGCCGCAGCGGCCAATCCGGTTACCGGCGCGTTCGGCGAAACCAAGCCGATCATTGATATCCGGTTGCGCCATGAATCGGTGGACCAGGTGCCGCTGACAGAGGAAGCAGATGCATTGATCGCACGCGCCCGTCTCGGTTTTGAAACCGGCAGGGCGTGGAATACCGCGCTGCTGGTGGAAGGCGAGTTCATAGGTGCGCTGGTAGATGACTACCGCGAAGATCCCGCCGTGGCGATCAACACCCTTTATCCCGTGGTACCCGATCCGGAAGACTACGAACTCAACCGCTTCCACCTCACCAACATCAGCATTCCCAACACCACTATCACGCTGGGTCGGCAACGCATCAATCTGGATGATCAGCGTTTTGTCGGCGGCGTCGCCTGGCGCATGAACGAGCAGACCTACGATGCATTACGCGTGGTCAACCGGCCGGCTGCGGGCAACTTCTTCATCGATGTGACCTACGCCAATCGCGTCAACCGCATTTTCGGACCTGATTCGCCACAAGGCAGTTACAAGGGCGATGTGTTCATGGGCAACTTCGCTTATCAGTTCAAACTCGGCAAGTTGACCGCGTTCAACTATCTGCTGGATTTTGATCCGATCACGACCGTCGCTGCCGGCCTTAATCCGCTGCGGGTTTCCACCAACACGGTTGGCCTGCGCTTTACGGGTGAACGGCCGCTCAGCAAAATCAAGCTTGGTTATGCGCTCTCCTATGCACAGCAACAGGATTACGGCGATAACCCGGTGCAATACGACAATGACTACTTTCTGGCCGAACTCAGCGCCACCTACAAGCAATACAACCTGCTGGTGGGCAACGAAGTCCTGGGCAGCTACCTGGCTCCCGGCTCCGCCACCCCCGTCGGCTTTGCCACACCACTGGCCACGCTGCACAAGTTCCAGGGCTGGGTAGACAAGTTCCTGACCACGCCGGGCAATGGTATTGATGATCGCTATGCGCAATTCACCACCAACTTCAAGGGCGTGGGCCCGCTGGAAACCGTTACCGCAGTGGTGGCTTACCACGTCTACGAGTCCGATCGACTGAATGTTGACTACGGCAGTGAGTTCAATGTGTCGCTGGCCGCCAAGAAGGGTCGCTACACCGGCACCCTGAAGTATGGTGACTACTCGGCTGATGCGACCACGCCACCCACCGTTGCACGCGATACCAAAAAGCTGTGGGCGCAAGTTGATTTTGTCTGGTAAGAGTTGATGTAGCCATGTTGGTGTAACTGCGAGTCGGGTATGCTTCACCGTGTCCACAACCTCACTGTGATGCATGTCCGACTCTTCTTTGCGAATCCTGATCGTCGACCAGAACGTTTCGCGCGCCGCGATTCTGGAGGACGGGCTGCGCGAAGCCGGTCACACTGACGTGATCGTGGTGCGTGACATGCAGAACCTGCTCAAGCGCATTGTCGATGTCGGGCCCGACGTGATTTTCATGGATCTGGAGAACCCCAATCGCGACGTACTGGAGCAGATGTTCCAGGTATCGCGGGTGGTGCAACGTCCCATCGCCATGTTTGTCGACAAGTCGGATGCCGGCATGACGGAAAAGGCCGTGCTGGCAGGTGTCAGCGCCTATGTGGTGGATGGCCTGAAGAAGGAGCGCATCAATTCCATTCTGGAACTGACCATCAGCCGCTTCAAGGCCTTTAACCAGTTGCGCGATGAACTGGATCGAACCAGGCAGCAACTGGAAGAACGCAAACTGGTGGATCGAGCCAAAGGCATTCTCATGAAGCAGCGCAACATGAATGAAGAAGAAGCCTATGCCCTGATGCGCAAGGCGGCGATGAACGAAAACATCAAGCTGGCCGAAGTTGCGCAGAGCATTATCACTGCCGCGAAGTTATTCAAATGACGCCCCCACGCATGATAAATAATGGCCTCATTATCGGCTTTGTACCGCTGCTGGATTGCGTCACGTTGATCGCCGCAGTCGAGAAGGGATTCACCGCAGCGGAAGGTCTGGAGGTCACGCTGGTGCGCGAAACCTCCTGGGCCAATATCCGTGATCGCGTTGTCGTCGGACATTTTGATGCAGCTCATATGCTCGGCCCCATGGCGGTGGCATCGTCACTGGGCATAGGTCATCTGACTTCACCCATGGTCGCGCCGGTTGCACTGGGACTGGGCGGCAACGCCATCACTGTCAGCAACCAGCTATGGGCCGACATGCAGGCAGCAGGGGCGCAACTGGGTGCTGACCCGGCGACGCAGGGCAAGGCACTGCAGCAAGTGGTGGCGCAACGCGCACGCGATCAGCAAGCACCACTGACCTTTGGCATGGTGTTTCCTTTCTCCTGTCACAACTATGAGTTGCGTTACTGGCTGGCGGCCAGTGGCATTGACCCTGATCACGACGTACAACTGGTGGTGATTCCGCCGCCACTGCTGGTGGATGCCCTGCGCGAGGGCCATGTTGATGGTTTCTGCGTGGGTGAACCCTGGAACAGTCTGGCCGTTGAGGCCGGCGTGGGCACCATCATCAGCACTACGCAAGCCATCTGGCGATTGAGTCCGGAGAAAGTACTGGGTTGTCGTGCCGATTGGGCCGAGCGGCATCCGGATCAACTGGCAGGACTGATTCGTGCGATCTACCAGGCCGCACACTGGGTTGATCAACCTGAGCATCATGCCGAGCTGGCCCTGTTGCTGGCGCAGCCGCGTTACATCGGCGCACCCAGTGAAGTGCTGCGTCGGGCGCTGGGCTGTAACCTGCGTCTGTCAAACAACACCGAGCCGGTCCCTGTTCCGGAGTTCTTTGTCGCCGCCAGTCATCTGGCGACCTTCCCCTGGGCCAGCCATGCGCTGTGGTTCTACAGCCAGATGGTGCGCTGGAAGCAGATACCCTACGCAGCGAACGCCATGCACATTGCCCGCGCCACTTATCGCCCGGATCTGTATCGTGAGGCATTGCAAGCCATCAACGTGCAGACACCCATGACCGACTTCAAGACCGAACTTACCAGCGAATCCCACCTTGCACTCACCACCAGCCAAGACCAGTTAAGTTTCACCAGCGAAGGCTTTTTCGATGGCAAGGTATTCGAGCCCACTGCGGTGGAGGAATACATCAAGTCGTTCGGCTGATCGCTGTACCTTGGAACCTGTTCAAGGTCTCGATCAAGGGATGCAGCGCAAGGCGGAGTGGCACAAAAAAACGCAGCGTACAACGGAGTACGTGAGTATTTTTTGTGCCATTACAACGCCGCGATGCGCCCTTCAGCGAGATTTTGAACAGGTTCTTACCGGAGAGTGCGCGCATGCTTCGCCCATTACAGCTGCTGTTGCCGGCGCTGCTGCCTTCATGGCGCTTCTTTGACTACATCGCACCCTCGCCGCGCATTCAGTATGCCTTGCTGGATACAGAACAGAGCCTGATCGTTGACTGGCAGGAATTTCAGCCTCGCCCGGGCCATGTATCCGTTGCCACCCTGCTGCGACGCCTGTTATGGAACCCGCACTGGAACGAATCCCTGTTCATGACCAGTTGTGCCGAGCGGATTCTGGAGCAACACACCACACACAGCGAAAATGAAATCATGACGCGCATTCTCGACAGCTTGCGCAATCAGCCGGGGATACCGCAGGCACCACTGGTGCAGTTTCGTCTGGTGCTTATTGAGCGACAGAATGGCGCGCTTGTTGAGCAAGTGCACTTTCATTCGCAAGCCGTGATACTTGCAGTGGTCGACAAGCCATGATGCTGGATGAGGCCGTCCGCCTGACCGAAATGTTAATGGGCTTTGCCTTCGCGCAGCAAAGCATCGAGCATCTTCATGTCCAGCCAAGCGAACGCAAACTGTTTGTGCTCCGCCTGCTGCTGGCTGTGCTGCTGATGATTGGCCTGCAAACCGCGCTGGCGTCGGCAGTACTGCTGCTGTTCGGACTACTGCTACTGCAACGCTTTCAAGGCCCGTACAACGGCGGCAGTGACCGCATGGGTCTGCTGATCCTGTGCTGCCTGTGCCTGACTCACTGGCTACCCAGCGAACGCTGGCGTGAAATGGCCTTCGGCTATCTTGCGCTGCAACTGGTGTTGTCCTACTTCATTTCCGGCTGGGTGAAAGTAGTCAACCCGGAATGGCGCAATGGCCGGGCACTACGCGATGTATTCGAGTTCTCCGCCTATCCGGTCAGTGAATCCTTGCGTCGCTGGGCACAGCGGCCACAATGGCTGCTGTATATGTCCTGGACCGTGATGCTGTTTGAACTGCTGTTTCCGCTATCACTGCTGACAGCCTCCAGCCTGTACGTCGCGCTGGTTATCGCCGCCAGCTTCCACCTTGCCAACGCCTGCCTGTTTGGCCTGAACCGGTTTTTCTGGATCTGGATCGCCGCCTATCCCTCACTGCTGTGGTTGCAGCAGCGAATTTTCACTGGTAGCTGACAACCGAAGTTGGCATTCATATGCGTATCCACAGCAGGAATACCGCCGGCGCCACCAGTGCTATCCCGGCAAGCCATAGCTTTAACTTTGAAGCACGCGGCTCAAGCAGCCCCATGACCAGTCCGATGAAACCAAGCAGCGCTACCGGAACAGCCAATATCACTGTTAACGGCCACAGCCCAGCCACATCGCCATGCTCCGCGAGTGTGTAGTAGGCACAACAGGGAATGACGGGCACAGCCAGTACCACGGCAATCCTTGCCAGCCAGCGCACGCTGTGTGGTGTCAGCAACGACACTAGGTAATACCCAACACGCGATCCAGCGACCAGCGCCCACTGCCTCTCGCAATCAGCGGCAACAGAATGGCTGTCCAGCTCAGATGGGTTGGCCAGGCATCGGGATAGATAAAGATCTGGATGACAGCTGTCATCAGCAACAGACCCAGCGCTGACAGACGGGTGAACAGGCCCAGTACCAGTAACAACGGCAGCAGGTGCTCGGCATAGGTGGCCGCATGCGCCGCCACCACGGGTGACAGTAGCGGTAGCGAATACTCGATTTCAAACAGATACACAGCGGAATCTGAAACTGTCAGCAGTCCCTCCACCTTGGTGCGTCCGGACAGAAAGAACACGCTAGCAATGCCCAGACGGGCGATCAGCAGCAAAAAATCATCCGGCAGCAGCCGTACCGCTTTTGCAGTCAGGGCTGCATAACCGGCCTTGCAAACACTGATAGTCATTATTCAATACTCCTTGTCAGGACTCCGCAGCAGGGCCTGCTGTGCAGGACTGGAACACACCCAGAGAAATCAATCTGGCCAACATCACCGCGCCGGTATCGGGATGACTCGCTAACACTGCCAGTAGCGCATCTCCCAGCGAACTGCCCGCACTGATCAGGCGCAGGAATTCATGCTCAGCGCAGCTCAGAAAATCAAGGACGATTGCGCCATTGCGACGGGTGAACAATACGAACTCAACGTCACCCGTTACTTCCAGCGACTCAGGCGGCAGCGCGGGGGGCCGATTGTGTTGCCAGACGGTTGCGGCTGAATGCGCCACCTGTTTCACCCGCGTGGCGGGATGCAGCTGCAATTGCAGATGCTGCAATTGCTCAGGCGACAGGGCTTGCAATATCGCAGCACGCAACACCGGCGCCTCCGGCGCAAAAAACACTTCAGTCCAGCATCGATCCAGCTGCGCCACTGCGGTCAGATAAGGAAACGGCTCAGCCGATTCAATAGTCAGCAGAAAATCCGGGAATGAAAGGCCATACAGATTCAGCGAGGGTTGCTCGGGCAACTGTTCGAGTGAGTAGCGACGTGCTACAGAATCAAACCATTCCGTGCCCACCAGTCGCTCCACAGTGGGATAGTTGGCGCGCAACGCATCGATCAAGCCTTTGGCAACTGTATTCTGATATACGCCGATGCCGGCCCCGTACTGTTGCTTTGCAAGCAGATCAGGATGCAACACTGCCAGCCTGAAGCTGTCCTGGAATTCAGCCAGCGTGGACATGTCGGCGCTCCCCTGGCTGGCACATTTGTAACAGCAACGCCGCCCGCTCGCGCTCCTGCAATAGCTCAGAAAATGGCGGCAGATTGTCGTCGCGTTCAATCAACGTCGGGATGAAACCGATCCGGTCAATCAAGTGCTGATACAAACTCCACACCGCCTCCGCTACCGGAGCGCCATGGGTATCGATCAGCAAACTGCTGTCTGCGCCTGCATCAGGCGCATGTCCAGCCAGATGGATCTCGCCAATGGCGTCAGCAGGCAGTTGATCCAGATAAGCCTGCGCGTCATAGCCGAGATTGTGCGCGCTGACATGGACATTGTTGACGTCCACCAGCAAGCCGCAGCCTGTACGTCGCACCAGCTCATGCAGAAACTCTGTCTCTGCATAGTCGTGATCCAGCTGCACATAAAGCGAAGGATTTTCAACCAGGATGCGGCGCTTCAGAAACGTCTGGGTGAATTCAATATTGCGCACGATGCACTGTAGCGACTGTCTGGTACGTGGAAATGGCAGCAGATCTGGCAGATACCGCCCCTGCACCACCGACCAGGCCAGATGTTCTGATACCACAAACGCCTGCGTGCGCTGAATCACCTCCGACAGACGCCCGAGATGCGCCGTATCCGGCAACTCCGCTGATGCCAGCGACAACCCGACACCGTGCACGGAAACAGGGTGGCGATCACAAATGGCATCCAGCATGGCCAGTCGCGGACCGCCCGCAACCATGTAGTTCTCAGGATGAATTTCGTACCAGAGACCATCGGCACTACAGGTATGTGCCGCCTCGAAGTACTCGGGCTTGAAACTCATGCCTGCGCTGACTTGCCTGTTGTTTCGCATATTCGTTCACTCTGACTCTCTCCGCTGGCCGTAAAAGCCACCCGGAGAGAGTCAGGCCGGCGAATTACATTTTCTTTTCGGCCAGCGAGCCCATGCCCTTGGGCGTCTTGATGGTCACGCAGGTGCCCTTGGGTACGTACTTCCAGGCATTGGCCTGATAGTCCATTTTCGAGGTGCCGGCGCAGCTGGTGCCAGCACCCGCTGCGCAGTCATTCTTGCCGGCCATGGACACGCCATAACATTTCTCCATTTCGGGCTTGGCCATGTCCTTCTTCATGTCGTCAGCGGCCAGCGCCACACCCGCACCCAGGGCGGTCAATGCCATTGAAGCCAGAATCAGGTTTGCAGATTTCATGAAAGTCTCCGTCAATTCAGTTGAAGCGATTGGTTGAATGGTTTTTTGAGTCAGCTCACCGCAGCCGCAGCAGGCTGGCACAGCGCAAGTACGCAAGGCTGGCGTATTCGGTTACAGTTCACGGCAATATAACCCTGCCCGCATGAAAAATGCTGTAACCGGAAGCTGGCTTCATTCGTATTCGAATATGAGTTCAACCCCGTCCACTGCCGAGTCGTTGCAGAACACCGAGCTAAAGCTGCGTACGTTGATGCTGCGTGGCCTGCAAGGTGACGCAGCCGCGCATGGGCAACTGCTGACCGAACTGACGTTGCTGTTGCGCCGGTATTACCAGCGTCGGCTGGGACGGGATCATGCTGAAGTGGAGGATCTGGTGCAGGAAACCTTGCTGGCCGTACATACCCGCCGCGGCACTTACGATACGAATCTGGCGTTCACCTCGTGGGCGTACGCCGTGGCGCGTTACAAACTGATTGATTACCTGCGTCGGCAACGACTGCGGGTAACCATCAATATTGATGACTGCACCGAATTGTTCGGTGTTGAGACCGTGGATGCAGAATCGGCAACGCGCGATGTTCATGATCTGCTGGCCGGATTGCCCGCTGCGCAACGCACCGCAATCGAGCTGACGCGCATTGAAGGCCTGTCCATGGAAGAAGCCGCAGCACGCAGTGGCCAGTCTGTGTCAGGCATCAAGGTGGGCGTGCATCGTGGCCTGAAAAAGCTGAGCGCGTTATTGAACGGTAGCAACCGGAACTGATATTGATATGCAGACGAATGAACTGATTCAGTCATTGACAGCAGACTTGCAGCCAGCACCTGCGGCCGTGGTGCCGCGTCTGATTATTTACGGCACGATCGTGGGCCTGGGTATTGCATTACTGGCTGTGGCAATAGGCTACGGGTTACGTGACGATCTGAACAGCGCATTTTTCAGTGCGCCGTTCTGGATGAAATGGACCTATGCGCTCAGTCTGGGCCTGATTGCCTACATTCTGTGCGAACGCCTGGCGCGTCCCGGCTGCAAGCTGGGCTGGCAGGGCTGGTTGCCACTGCTGCCGATCACGTTACTCGTGATGTTGTCGATTCGTACCCAGCTGGCGTTGCCGGAGTCAGCACGCATGGGTACCTGGCTGGGTCATTCGGCGCTGTATTGCCCGTGGAATATCGGGCTACTGTCCTTGCCCGCCTTTGCGATTCTGTGCCGGATGTTGCGCCGTGCTGCACCCACTGAGTTGCGCACCACAGCCTGTATAGCCGGCTTGCTGGCCGGCGCCATCGGCGCATTTGCTTACGGTCTGTTCTGCCGCGAAGGCAGCGTGTCATTCGTGACCACCTGGTACACGCTGGGCATGCTGCTGCCTGCGGCCGCCGGCGCACTGTTTGGCAACACGCTGCTGCGCTGGCGCTAGCAGTCTGTCAGCAATCAGGACTGCATGGCGCGGGTGCCAAAACGCAATGGCACTGAACCCACTTCCAGCTTGTCGCCATCCTTGAGCAGCTGCCGTTTGATGCGCCGGCCATTAACATAGCAGCCATTAGTGCTGCCCATGTCTTCCAGGATGACGGCATCGCGGCTGATCCTGAGTATGGCGTGCTGCCGGCTCACTGAGTCTGACTGAAGGCGGATATCAGCATCATGACCACGACCCAGGGTCATGGAATTCTTGTTGAGCAGATGCACCACGCCCTCGACATCATCACGCGACAGGGTTCTGAGCAATATCTCGCCATCCTGCTTGCGGGTCTGCAACGCCACCTGGTGAATGTCACGACGAATGGCGTTCATCGCGTCTACATGCTGGCGCAATTCAACTTGCAACGACTCAACCTGTCGGGCGCTGGCGCCCTGCTCAAGATTCTTCGCATCCAGTTCATGTTGCGCCTGCTGCAGGGTCGCGGCTTGACGGGCACTGTCGTCCTGCACGCGTTGCAGGCTGGCTGACAATTCAGCAATACGTTCAGCCTGCACCAGCACGGTCTGTTCACGATGCTTGATCTGCTCGGTCAGCTCCTGATTGGCATTGTTGACCCCATCCAGTTCACGCGACTGCTCCAGCACAAACTTGTCACGCTGTTGCATCTGCCACTGGAGCTGTTCCAGCTGCTGCCGCAAGGATGTCATTTCGCCATCCTGCTGGGTGCGCAGCTGACGTTCCTCTTCCAGCGATTTTGAACTGGTTGCATGCAACTCAACCTGCTGCTGCAATGCGGACTGCAACTGGCCCAGCTCTTCACGCAACACGGCCAGACTGTCCTGCAAGGCAGCTTCACGCTGCACCTGCGCCGCCTGCGACTCCTGCAGCACATGCAGTTCCCGATCCCGGCTGATCAACGCGTCATCACGCAACTTCAAGTTGCTGTTGCGTTCCGCGAGTTGCTGACTCAGATGGTCGTTCTCAGCGCCAGCCCGGCTCAACTTGTCCTGCAAGGTGCTGATCTCGGCCTGACGCTCCGTCAGTTCGCGACGAGTACGCTCGAAGCTTTCGCGTTCGCTATCAGCCACCTGACGCAGCCGTTCCTTGTCCTGTTCGGCAGAACGCCAATGGGTGTTCTCGGTTTCAACCTGGCTAACCAGTCGTTCGATGCGCTCGGCGGCGAGCGCCAGATCACGCTGTAACTCAGCAGCCTGCCGGGTTCTGTCGCTGATCTCCTGCTGGTGCCGCGCCACGTTTTGCACCAGCGCCTCACCATTGGCGAGCGCACTGGCCAGCTGTGCTGCGGTATCGTTGAGCCGACTCTCCAGCACAGCAATACGCTGCTCACGGCCTGCCAGTAAATGCTGCAGAGCATCTTTCTCCAGCAGATCCTGCGCCATGCTGCGCGCCAGTGCCGCAGCCGAAGCATGTTGCTCCGAAAATTTCTGCTGCGTGGCCTGTAACTCAGCCTGCTGTGACTCGCCTCGCTGCTGCTGTTCATGCAATTGCCGGCTCAGTTCAGTGAGCTGCTGTCCGTGCTGCTGACGCAACCGTTCTGCTTCCGCGTGCTGCGCAGCCAGCTGCTGAGTCAGGTCGTCACTGACTCGTTGTTGCTGTTCCAGTGCTTGCTGCAAATTCAGTATCGCTGCACTGGTCTCGACGCGCTGCTGCTCCAGCTGGTCTTGCAGCTGTTGCCGGGTCGTCAGCCATAACAAGCGCTCTTCAGCCAGTCGATCGCGATCACGCGACACTTCCTGACCATGGGTCAGCAAGTCAGCATGCTGAGACTGCAAGGTATCGTGACGCGTCTGTAGTCGGGTAAGTTTGGTTTCCGCATCGGCCAGCGCCGTTTCGAGACCGACAATCTTGTCGCGCACCGAAATCAGCTCATCCATCAGGTCCCAATGCTCACCCGCATCGACACGCAAGGTGGCCGTTACGCCGGTTTGCGCTTCAAATACAGCAGTGCCCTCGAGACTGGTTTGCAGACCTGCGTGATGCACGGCAGTGGTACTGCCGATATTCAGTTGCGGCAGTTCTGCAGTAATGTCCAGATCCGTGTCGGGCTTGGTGCTCATGGGTCAGATCTCCATTGATGATCAAGTACGTTGATCACAGGAGCATTATGCGTGCCAGAACATCGGTAGCAATACCGCAAGGCGCAGCTGGTTACATAACATCTGAGCAGCAGGAACCGACCACCACCTGCGCTTGATCAGACCTGCCTTGAATTCAATTCCAAGACAGGCCTGAATGATCTCGGTAGCCGATTTTTTGCCCAGCGGAGGATGGGTTACATCCAGCGACCACGATATGCGTGCCAGCATTCGCTTCGGTATGCCCGCGCCCTCACTTCACATAATAAAAAAGCGCCAACCTGACCGCCAATCAGGGGTACTGCCGCACTGCACAATAAACGTGCGCCCAAGACTCCAATCTGCGCTGTTTGAGCACAGGTTATGCCTGCGTTTCAGGCCAGAACCCGCTTATTCGCAAGCTAACTCGCTGTTTTATCGTGTTCGTTCCTGCTGGCACAGCCATTGCATCTGCCTAAGCAACAGAGTTCGCTTCCCCCCGCAACTCTGGTGAGGCTTCTCCTTCTGGCGAGAAGTCTCCTTGGCAACGCCGCCGACGATCAGCAGAGCACTCCGGGCCCTTCTGATTTTCGCGCGGCGTTTTTTTTGGACGATTTTTTGGCTTGTTTTTGTGAGTGAGGCTTGAACGAATGAACGGACGTGCAACCCGCATACAGCTTTTCAATTTTTCCAGCATTCCGATGCGCGCCTTTCACATGGCCTGGATGGCATTCTTTGCCTGCTTCTTCGCCTGGTTTGCCGTCGCGCCGCTGATGCCCATCATCCGCGATGACCTGGGTCTGACCAAGGACCAGATTGCCAACATCAACATTGCTGCCGTGATGGTCACCATCCTGGTCCGGCTATTGATCGGGCCGCTATGCGATAAATACGGCGCGCGTCTGACCTACACCTGGCTGCTGGCGCTGGGCGCAATCCCGGTCATCGGCATTGCTTTCACACATAGCTATGAAGGCTTCCTGTTTTTCCGCTTGTGCATTGGCGCGATTGGCGCGTCCTTCGTCATTACTCAATTACATACCTCAACCATGTTCGCGCCCAATGTGGTGGGCACGGCCAATGCCACCGTCGCGGGCTGGGGCAATGCCGGTGGTGGCGCGACGCAGGCGCTGATGCCATTGATTCTGGCCGCCATTGTCAGCTTTGGCGTGGAACAGGCCATGGGCTGGCGTGTTGCGATGTTTGTCCCCGGCGTGTTGATGCTGGTGATGGCCGTGTTTTATTACCGCTGCACCAAGGACACGCCGCGCGGCAACCTGAATGATCTGCCGCATCACGATGACGCCAAGGGTCTGAGCGGCTGGCAGAGCTTCCTGCTGGCGGCCAGCGACTATCGCGTGTGGATGCTGTTCATCACCTACGGTGCCTGCTTCGGTGTGGAGCTGACTATCCACAACATGGCTTCGATTTACTTCGTCGATCAGTTTGCGCTGGATGTAAAGACAGCGGGTCTGTACGTAGGCTGTTTCGGTCTGCTGGCCTTGTTCGCCCGTGCGCTGGGTGGCTATGTCTCCGACAAACTGGCGCACAGCAAGGGACTGGATGGCCGCACCAGCTGGTTGTTCATCCTGATTCTGGCCGAAGGCATTGGCCTGACACTGTTCGCCAAAACCGCCAGCCCGCAAGCGGCGCTGGCGGCGCTGCTGGTGTTCGGTCTGTTCACACACATGGCCTGCGGCGCAACTTACAGCCTGACGCCATTCATCAATAACAAAGCCAAAGGTGGCGTATCGGGAATCATCGGCGCCGGTGGCAACGTCGGCGCAGTGCTGGCGGGCTTCCTGATGAAGGGCAGCGCCACCACGCAGCAAGGCTTGTACACGCTGGGCCTGATTGTGACCGCCAGCGCCGTGTGCGCCATTGCGGTTCGCTTCAGCGCCTCACACAAGGCCTCGGAACGTGATGCTTATGCCGCCGCCTTGCAGCACAAGCAGAACAGTGAAGCCACCTTGAGCCCTGTCGCCGAAGCCGCCTGAGCGAGGAGACATCGATGAGCAACACGCAAAAATTACTGGTGATCGGCAATGGCATGGTGGGGCACCGCCTGCTGGAATCGCTGGCCGATGCCCGCGCGGATTACGAAATCACCGTGCTGTGCGAAGAACCGCGCCCGGCCTATGACCGCGTACAGCTGTCAGGCTACTTCTCGGGGAAAACCGCTGAAGATCTGTCGCTGGTGAAGGATGGCTTCTTCGAGCAGAACAACATCGCGTTGCATCTGAACGCCAGAGCAGAGAGCATTGATCGCGCCAACAAAATGGTGCGCTCCTCGCAAGGTCATGAGCTGAGCTATGACAAGCTGGTGCTGGCCACGGGTTCGTATCCCTTCGTGCCACCGGTACCCGGCTACAACCGCGAACACTGCCTGGTGTATCGCACCATCGAAGATCTGGAAGCCATCGCTGCGGCGGGCAAGGTCAGCAAGATTGGTGTAGTGATTGGCGGTGGTCTGCTGGGTCTCGAGGCCGCAAAGGCGCTGAAAGATCTGGGCGTGGAAACCCATGTAGTCGAGTTCGCGCCGCGCCTGATGGCCGTGCAGCTGGATGATGCCGGTGGCCTGGTGCTGCGCAAGAAGATTGAAGAGCTGGGTGTGAAAGTTCATACCAGCAAGAACACCAGGGAAATTGTTGATGGTGAGACCTCACGTCACAAGATGGTGTTTGCCGATGGCAGCGTGCTTGAAACCGACATGATTGTGTTTTCTGCGGGTATTCGTCCGCAGGATGCGCTGGCCAAGGCATCTGGCCTGGAGATTGGCCCGCGTGGTGGCGTGGTGGTGAACAACCAGTGCCAGACTTCGGATGCGGACATTTACGCCATTGGCGAATGTGCGCTGTGGAGTGGCAGGATTTATGGGCTGGTGGCTCCCGGCTACCAGATGGCGCAGACCGCGGTGAATCACCTGATTGGCAAAGATGCCACCTTCATGGGTGCCGACATGAGCACCAAATTGAAGCTGATGGGTGTGGACGTGGCTTCACTGGGTGATGCACTGTGCGCCTCGCCCGGCGCGCGCGCTTACTCGTTCGTCGATGAACGCAAACAGATTTACAAGAAGCTGGTGGTCAGCGAAGACGGCAAGGTTCTGCTCGGCGGCATTCTGGTCGGCGATGCTGCTGACTACGGCAACTGGCTGCAGATGATGCTTAATGCGCTGCCGCTGCCCGAACATCCTGAAGAACTCATCCTGCCCGCCATTGAAGGTGGCAAGAAGCCCGTTGCACTGGGTGTGGCGGCGCTGCCCAACTCGGCGCAGATCTGTTCCTGCAACAATGTCAGCAAGGGCGATTTATGCGCCGCCATTGACGCGGGCTGCGCTTCGCTCGGCGCGCTCAAAAAATCCACCAAGGCCGGCACTTCCTGTGGTGGCTGCAGCACTCTGGTCGGCCAGATCCTCAAAGCCGAACTCGAAAGCCGCGGCGTGACGGTGGCCAACCACATTTGCGAACACTTCAAGTACTCGCGTCAGGAATTGTTTCATCTGGTCAAGGTGGGCCAGATCAAGAGCTTTGAAGAACTGGTCAAAAAACATGGCCGCGGCCATGGCTGCGACATCTGCAAACCTGCGGTCGGCTCGATCATGGCCTCGGTGTACAACGAATTTGTGCTCAAGCGCGACCGCGCCATGCTGCAGGACACCAATGATTACTACCTGGCCAACATGCAGAAGAACGGCACGTATTCGGTGGTGCCGCGTATTGCCGGCGGTGAACTCACGCCACGCCAGTTGATCATCATTGGTGAAGTCGCCGAGAAGTATGGCCTGTACACCAAGATCACCGGCGGGCAGCGCATCGATCTGTTCGGCGCACAGGTGCATGAGCTGCCGTTGATCTGGAAGGAACTCACCGATGCCGGCTTTGAATCCGGTCACGCCTATGGCAAGTCGCTGCGCACCGTGAAATCCTGCGTCGGTTCCACCTGGTGCCGTTATGGCGTGCAGAACAGCGTCGGTCTGGCGATTGAACTGGAGAATCGCTACAAAGGCCTGCGCTCACCGCACAAAATCAAGTTTGCAGTGTCGGGTTGCACCCGCGAATGTGCCGAAGCCCAGAGCAAGGACATTGGCGTGATCGCCACCGAAAAGGGCTGGAACCTGTACGTGTGCGGCAACGGCGGCATGAAGCCGCGCCATGCGGATTTATTTGCCAGCGATCTGGACAAGGAAACCCTGATTAAATACATCGATCGCGTGCTGATGTTTTACGTACGCACCGCCGATCGCCTGCAACGCACCTCCACCTGGATGGAGAACATGGAAGGAGGCCTGGACTATCTCAAGTCAGTAGTCATCGACAACAAGCTGGGTATCAATGCCGAGCTGGAAGCTGATATGCAGCATGTGGTTGGCACTTATGAATGCGAATGGAAGAAGGCGATCAACGACGAGCAGACGCTCAAGCGCTTCCGTCACTTCGTCAATAGCAATGAGACTGACAATCGTGTGATGTTCGTTGAAGAGCGCGGCCAGATTCGTCCGGCCAACAGCGAAGAACTGACTGAACGCCTGAATCAGAAAGTTCTGAAGGCAGCGGTGTAATCATGGCTAGCGACTCTGTCAAGAATCTCTGGCACAAGATCTGTGCCTTCGATGACATCACCCCGAACACCGGCGTTTGCGCGCTGGTGGATGGCAAGCAGATCGCCATCTTCCGCTTTGACGACATGGTGTTCGCGGTGGACAACTATGACCCGGCGTCAGAAGCCAATGTGATTTCGCGCGGTCTGGTCGGTGACCTGAATGGTGAGCTGGTGGTGGCCTCGCCCATCTACAAGCATCACTACAGCCTGCTCACCGGCCGTTGCCAGGAAGATCCGGACAATTCCATTTGTGCCTATCCGGTACGCGTACAGGACGGTGGTGTCTGGGTTCAGGCCACTGCCCTGCGCAAGGGGGGGCGTCGCAAGCTGGTCGTTATCGGCAATGGCATGGCCGGCATGCGCACCATTGAAGAACTGCTGCAGATGGCGCCCGGGGTCTATGACATCACCGTGATCGGCGCCGAACCCTACGGCAATTACAACCGCATCCTGTTGTCACCCGTGTTGTCCGGCGAAAAGAAAGCCGAAGACATCATGATCAACAGCATCGACTGGTATGCCGAAAAAGGCATCCAGCTGCATGCCGGTGATGCAGCAGTGAAAATTGATCGCACTCGTCGTGTAGTCGTCACGGCTTCAGGCGTCGAGTTCGCTTATGACCGCCTGCTGCTAGCCACCGGCTCCAACCCCATCATCCTGCCGGTGCCCGGCAAGGATCTGTCCGGTGTGGTGAGCTTCCGTGATCTCAACGACGTGGATGCCATGCTGGCTGCCAGCAAACAGTACAAACATGCGGTCATCATTGGTGGCGGTCTGCTGGGACTGGAAGCCGCGTATGGTCTGAAGCGTCGTGGCATGAATGTCACCGTGGTGCATCTGCTCGATTCACTGATGGAACGTCAGCTCGACAAGGTCGCAGGGGACATGCTCAAAACCTCGCTGGAACAGCGTGGCCTGAACTTCAAGATGCTGGCCAAGACGGTGGAACTGATCGGCAACGAGCGCGTTACCGGTATCCGTTTTGAAGATGGCGAAACCCTCAATGCCGACCTGGTGGTGATGGCCGCCGGCATTCGTCCGAATATTCAACTGGCGCAGTCAGCCAACCTGCGCTGCGAACGCGGCGTGGTGGTCAATGACAGCATGCAGACCTATGACCCCAGCATCTATGCGGTGGGCGAATGCGTGCAGCATCGCGGCATGACCTATGGACTGGTCGCGCCACTGTGGGAACAGGCACGCATCTGCGCCTTGCATCTGGCCGAGTCGGGCGTGGCCTACTATCGTGGTTCGATACTGTCGACCCAGCTGAAAGTCACCGGCATTGATCTGTACTCGGCGGGCGACTTCATTGGCGGCGCCCATAGCGAAGCACTGGTGATGAAAGACGTGAAGCGCGGCATCTACAAGCGTATTGTCATTGAAGGCACGCAGGTCAAAGGCTGTGTGCTATACGGCGACACCAAGGATGGCCCGTGGTACTTCGAGCTGATGAATGAAGGCCGCGACATTGGTAACATCCGCGACCGCCTGTTATTTGGTGAATCGTTTTCGGATACCGAGTCGGCGGCGTAATTTCCGCTTTTTTCTCAGATTGGGCTGAGTCCGCTCAGCCCAATCTGCTGTTTCCATCGAACACCGAAATTGGGCTTCGCGGACTCAGCCCAACCTGCGACTGAACCTGACCCTCTTCATGCCTTCTGACATTATCAAAACCACCTGCCCCTACTGTGGCGTCGGCTGCGGCGTGAAAGTTTCGCTTGGCAAACAGGATCCCATCGTTAGTGGCGACACTGAACATCCCGCCAACTACGGACGCCTGTGCTCCAAGGGTTCAGCGCTGGGTGAAACCCTCAGTCTGGATGGCCGTCTGCTCAATCCGCGCATGCGGGGCGCAGCGGGCAACTGGAACGATGTCAGCTGGAATGTAGCGCTGGATCGGGTTGCGCAGGGCTTTCGCAAGATCATTGATGAACATGGCCCGGATGCGGTGGCGTTCTATGTTTCAGGGCAGATCCTGACTGAGGACTACTACATCGCCAACAAGCTGATGAAGGGCTTCATCGGTTCGGCGAATATCGACACCAACTCCAGATTGTGCATGTCTTCCGCCGTGGCCAGCTACAAACGCGCCTTTGGCGAAGACGTGGTGCCGGTGAACTATGACGATCTGGATCACGCCGACCTTATTGTACTGGTGGGCTCCAACACCGCCTGGTGTCACCCCATCGTGTTCCAGCGCATCGTCAAGGCCAAAGAAAACAATCCTGATCTCAGGATCGTGGTGATTGATCCACGCCGCACCTCCACCTGCGAAGTCGCCGACCTGCACCTGCCCATCAAGGTGGGCAGTGATGTGTGGCTGTTCAACGGCCTGCTGAGTTTCCTGCACCAGCATGGCGTGGAAGACATGCCGTTCATCAACCAGCATACCAAGGGTCTGGAAAAAGCCATGATCATGGCGGACAACACCGCCGGATCAGTTTCGTCAGTGGCCAAGGCTTGCGGCATCAGTCAAAACACGCTGGAAGAGTTTTATCGCCTGTTCGCGCGCACTGAACGCAGCATCACCATGTATTCGATGGGCGTGAACCAGTCTTCGCAAGGCACCGACAAGGCCAACAGCATCATCAACTGCCATCTGCTGACAGGACGCATCGGCAAACCCGGCATGGGCCCGTTTTCCATCACCGGCCAGCCCAATGCCATGGGTGGTCGTGAAGTCGGCGGGCTGGCCAACATGCTGGCGGCGCACATGGATCTGGATAACAGCGCACATCGCCGCACCGTGCAAACCTTCTGGGACAGTCCGCATATCGCCGACAAGCAGGGCTTGAAAGCGGTGGATCTGTTCAAGGCCATCTATGCCGGTAAGGTCAAGGCCGTATGGATCATGGCCACCAATCCGGTGGTAAGTTTGCCCGATGCCAATAAGGTACGCGCCGCGCTGGAGCGTTGCGAACTGGTGGTGTCATCCGATGTGGTGCTGAACACTGACACCAACAATGTCGCGCATGTATTACTGCCTGCCGCCGCCTGGGGTGAGAAGGACGGCACCGTCACCAATTCCGAACGACGTATCTCGCGGCAACGCGCGTTTCTGCCCATGCCGGGGCTGACCAGGCCCGACTGGTGGATCATGTGCGAAGTGGCCAAGCGCATGGGTTACAAGCAGGGCTTCAACTTCAGTTCGGTTCATGAAATTTTTCTGGAGCATGCGCGGCTGTCCGGCACCGACAACCACGGCGAGCGTCTGTTCAACCTGCGTGGCTTGCAATCATTGAATCGTGCCGAGTACGACGACCTGCAACCCGTGCAATGGCCGGTGTTGATTCAAGGCGAAGGCAGCGCACGGGTGTATGCAGACGGCAAGTTCTCCTTCGGTGATCACAAGGCGCGTTTCATCGCCACCAAACCCATGTTTCCCAAACACGCCACCAATGACGAATATCCACTGGCGCTGAACACCGGTCGCATCCGCGATCACTGGCACACCATGAGTCGTACCGGGAAAGCAGCGCGACTCAACAACCACATTCCCGAACCTTACGTGGACATGCATCCACAGGACGCCTTGCTGTACGGCGTGCGTGAAGATGAGCTGGTGCGCGTCAGCTCGCGCTGGGGCTCGATGGTGGCACGCCTGAAATTCAGCGGTGAAATGCCGCGCCGCATGGTGTTCGTGCCGATTCACTGGAATGGCGCATTCTCCTCCGATGCGCGCGTGGGGGCAGTCGTCAATCCAGTGGTCGATCCGATTTCCGGCGAACCCGAACTCAAACACACGCCGGTGCGTGTCGAATCCTTCGTGGTTAGTTGGCAGGGCTTTGTGCTGTCGCGCCAGAACATCATTGCAAAAGACGCCATCTGGTGGAATCAGGCACAGGGCGAACAATTCATTCGTCATGAAATCGCCGGACGTCGCACCTATGCCGACTGGTCGCCATGGGCCCGCAAGCTGCTGGGTGCTGATGATGCAGATGCCGACTTTCTGGAGTACTACGATGTCGGCACACGTATCTACCGCGCCGCGTACCTGATTGATAACCGGATTGAAGCCTGCGTGTATGTGTCGCCGCGCCCTGACCTGCCCTCACGTTCATGGCTGGCCAGCCTGTTCAGCAAAGCCAGGATCAACGATGCCGATCGTGGCGGCTTGCTGGCAGGTCGTTCGGTTGATCCTGCCGCCGATGCCGGCCCCACCGTGTGTTCGTGCTTCGGTGTCGGCCGCAACACCATCTGCGCTGCGATCAAAAAGCAGGGCTTGAATACACCGCAACAGATCGGCCAGCAACTGAAAGCCGGCACCAACTGCGGCTCCTGCATTCCTGAACTGAAAACGATTCTGCTGGAACAGAAGGCGCGGGGCGCGGCGTGAGCTTGAATCGCGTATCGCGATTACGGCAGAGGGCCAATATTTTGCTCATGCAAGTGAAGTCACACCGGCCCTGAATTCAATTCAGCTTCCGCCAACGAGCGGCGCGTTGGATACAGAAAGCCGGCAGGCGCACTGCGGATGCCCGCAAGTACTGCCCTGACAACGCGCTTGCGATCCTTGACCTGGATGCCACGCGAGCGCAATGCAACGCGGAATGCCAGGGTGAAACTCACGCCCAGATTGCATAGACCAATCACCGGAATGGCGGCCATACACCACCAGAACTGTGGTTCGTGAAGTACGGCGACGCCCAGTGTGCCTGCTGCTGCGGCAATTTGTCCGGTCACCAGCGTGACGTGACGAACTTCAATCGGCAGGCCAAAAAACTGCGCACTGATGGGCACCAGACCCAACATCAACCCCAGTGTAATGTTGGAAGCCATGCCGGAAATATTCCGTCGTGACCAACCTGACCAGCGTTGCGCGCGTGATTCGCCCAGCACGGCAATGAAGCGTGGATTCCAGGCAATGGCGCTATCCAGTCGATGCCAGGTGAACCAGTTTTCAATCCAGCCCGCCAACAAACTACCCACGAACAGCACCACCCCGGTAAACGCGGCATATAGCGCAGTGGGGCCGAGCAACGTATTGTCATGCAGGATATGCGCGGCATGTTCTGCATCGATTGCCGGTGCGCCAGACAACGTCCATACCAGCAATTGAATGGCCAGCACCAGTGGCGCAACGGCCAACAGGTTGCCGACTATCCCGGCAAACTGGGAACGAAGAATTTTGGCGACTTCCATTACAAACCGCTGCAGAGCATCACTGTCGTCGCTGATGTGTTCCAGCCTGGCGGCCAGTGCCGCTGCGGTCATGGCGGGCTGTTTTGTGGCCAGCACGCCATGCAACAAATAAATAACCACAAAGCTGGCGGCATAATTTATGCCACTCAGAAAACCCGACCAGAATAGTGACAGCCCCAGGGCAGTGAGCATGAATTTCAGGAAGGTCGTGAATGCGATGACCGCACCACCGATGAGCGCCTTGCGCAGCATGTCAAAGTAGTCGCTGCGGGTACTGGTAATGTAATGCTCGCCAATCACGCCACTGCGCTGCGCCAGCTTGTTGGCCAGCATCGAATAGTGATGTGAGAACAACGCGCGAATGCCCTTGCGCTGATGGTCAGCACCCACCAGATCGCTGACCAGCGTTGCAATCGGTAGTAACTGCTGTGGCGCAGTCAGCGTTTGCAGCAGCGCTTCAATTCGATAGGTACGTTCGCGTAGCTGATGAATCTCGAAGATGACATCAATGGAGATGCCATAGTCTTCAAGATGTGCATAGATGGTATCGGTGTAGTAGCGACACTTTTCCAGTACCAGCCGCAGTGCGGCAATTTCAGCAACCACCTGCTGGTCAGCGCCCTGCCTGATCGCATCATCAAGATTTTCAACCGCCCTGGTCAAGGCATGAAAGGGCCGTTCAGTGTGCGCAGTTTCATCCATGCGCTGGCGCATCAGTGAAGAAAATCCGGAAGCGCGAATCTGGCTGGCAAGCAGCTGCACTGCGTCCGCCACGGTGTCTGGCCAGCGTGCAATGCGTGAACTGTTCGGGTCACTGCGCAATAGCTGCGCAATACGCTGCAAGGTCGCCTCATCCAGCGCGGCAATCCAGTCGGCGTCCAGCGGATCGGTGAAAACCAAGCGAAACAGGATACCGAGATCAGCTGTATCCGGCGTGCTGGGCAGGCAGATACGCCGCAGTCGTTCCGACAGTTCACTGAGGAACGCACTGCGCGGCGCAAAACCAAAGTCTGCCCACAAACCCTGGTCATCCAGTTCATTCAGCGTGATGGTCAGCAGCGTTGCCAACTGTTCACGCTGCCCCGGATTTCGATCCAGCACATTGAGCAAGTGCAGAATGCGTCGCACTGGCCAGGGCGTACCCACCGCCACGTCGGTGGCTTCAGTATCCGGCGACGACTCAGCTCCGCGAACCCACTGCGCCAGCCTGACCAGCCACAAGTGTCGATACGGTCTGGGAGCACGGCTATCCGCCGCATTGATCAGCGCAGTCAAATCCCAGCGATCACGCTGTGGACGTCGTACGGCTGTTTTCCTTGCTGATCCGGGAAGTGGTGGTTGTGTCATGTCCGGTTCACGGCATCCAGGCTCGGATACTTGGCATCAGGATAGTACCTGATGCTGCTGTTCAGCAGATTGTGAATAAATGACGGTGCATCAAGCCCGTGCCCAATGGTCTGACGCATCATCCACCACAGATGCGATAAACTGGGGCACATCACCACTTTCCAGATCATTACCAGCACTTCTCATGAGCACCGCCCCCACCCTCGGCCGCCAGGATTCACTGGTCACGCTGCAAGCCCACATTCTGGAACAGCAGTCGCGTTTTCCCGAAGCCAGCGGCACGCTGAGCTGGATTCTGTCGGCGTTGTCGATCTCGGCCAAGATCATTGCCAACAGCGTGCGCCGTGCGCGTCTCGATGATGTGCTGGGCAATATCGGTAGTGAAAACGTACAGGGCGAGCAGCAGCAGAAGCTGGATGTCATCGCCAATGAAGTGCTGCTGCGGGTACTGGGCAAGCGCGACGGCGTGGCCGTGGTGGCTTCGGAAGAAAACGAAGAACCCGTCATGCTGCGTGAAGTGGGCGAAGGCAAGTACTGCGTACTGTTCGATCCACTGGATGGTTCTTCCAATCTGGATGTGTGTGGCGGCGTCGGCACCATCTTCAGCATCCTGCGTTACGACAATCCGGCACACAAACAGGATGGCTGGCTGCAAAGCGGCGTGAAACAGGTGGCCGCAGGCTATGTGCTGTATGGCTCGTCCACGGTGCTGGTGATGACCATCGGCATGGGCGTGGATATGTTCGTGCTGGATACCGCCATCGGCGCCTTTGTACGCGTTGAGGAGCAACTGCAAATCCCCAGGGCCAACAAGAGCTATTCACTGAACGAAGGTCATCGCTTCACTTTCCCCACCGGCTACAACAAGTATCTGGACTGGGCGCAGGCCAATGGTTACTCCAGTCGCTATGTCGGCGCGATGGTGGCCGACGTGCATCGCATCCTGCTCAAGGGCGGCGTATTCATGTATCCACCGACGCAGAAAGCGCCCAATGGCAAGTTGCGGTTGATGTATGAGGCCAATCCCATGGCCATGCTGGTGGAACAGGCCGGCGGCAAGGCATTCAGCATGCCGGGTCAGCGTATTCTGGAGGTAATACCCACAGCGATTCATCAGCGCGTGCCCGTGGTGCTGGGCAGCCCGGATGAAGTGGATCATGTAATCAGTCATCTGCTTGCCAATCCCTGAGCGCGAGCTGCACCTGCAATGAATGCCTCAGCCAATGACGAAGCGCACACCCTGAAAAATCCGCTGTTTATCACCATGGTGATTGCAGCCGCGTTTTTCATGGAGCTGTTTGATGGCACCGTGATTGTCACGGCCCTGCCCACCATGGCCAAAGAGTTCAATACCAGCGTGGTGGGACTCAGTCTGGGCCTGACGGCTTACATGTTATCCACGGCCGTGTTGTTGCCCGCCAGCGGCTGGATTGCGGATCGCTATGGCACACGTACGGTGTTTTGCTTTGCCACCGCCCTGTTCGTGCTGGCCTCCATCTGGTGCGGCCTGTCACACAGCGTGAACGAGTTCGTGCTGGCACGCATCGTACAAGGCATTGGTGCGGCGCTGATGTCGCCGGTCGGCAGACTGGTGGTGCTGCGCGCCACACCCAAAGACCAACTGGTGCGCGTCACCAATCTGATGGTGGTGCCGGCACTGCTCGGCCCGGTACTGGGCCCACCCATCGGTGGCCTGATCACCACTTACGCATCATGGCGCTGGTGTTTCTTCATCAACGTCCCCATCGGCCTGACCATTCTGTACCTGGTATACCGGCATACACCCAACTTGCGCAGTCTCGAACCCAGACCGTTTGATTACACCGGATTCGTCCTGAATGGCGTTAGCCTGGCCAGCCTGATCTACGGCATGGATATACTCGCCGAACGCTGGCCGGGCGATGCGCTGAGCGTCAGCCTGATTGCTGTCGGTGTGGTGCTGGGATATTTCGCCATTCGTCATGCGCGCCGCGCCGCGCAGCCACTGGTCACCACGCACCCACTCAGCATCCAGAGCTTCAAGGTATCGGTGCTGACCGGTGGCGGCCTGTTTCGCCTGTCCATTGCCGCGCCCATCTTCCTCATGCCGCTGATGTTCCAGATGGGCATGGGCATGAGCGCGTTTGTCTCCGGTCTGCTGATCCTGACGCACACCGGCGGCGATCTGCTGATGAAAGCATTTACGCGACGCTTCATGAATTGGGCCGGCTTCCGGCGCGCCTTGATACTGACGGCCTGCGTGTTTGCAGCCTGCATGGCGATTTGCGCCACCTTCACCATCGAAACTTCGTACTGGTGGATCGGAATTGTGCTGGTCGTGGCGGGTGGCGCTCGCTCGCTGCAGATGGGCGCACAGAACGCGCTGCAGCTCGCGGATATTTCTCAGGCGGAAATGACCAACGCATCAACTTTGTCCGGCATCATTCAACAGGTGCAACGCGCCATGGGTGTGACGCTGGGCGCCATCGTGCTGAACTTTGCCGTGTCATTGCGCAGCGCTGATGCCATGCAGGCGCTGGCGCAGATTGATTTCCAGATTGGCTTTGCACTGATGAGCCTGCTGGGCTTCATCTCCGTCCTGTGGTTCCTGCCGCTGCGCAAAGATATTGGCGCACAACTGCTGGGACGGTAGGGCTCGCTCGCCAGCGACCCTCCTGAGATAAAAGCAGTTCAAGCCCCTACGGCACCCAGCTTTCCTCTGCCGCGCGCTGGCGAATGATACGCACGCAATCGATATCGGCTTCCAGATACGCGGACCGGATGAACTGATCGTACATGGCCTCCTGTGCGGCATCCTCAAGGCGCGTGCGTTCCAGCTGGTAATCGAAACGCATTTGCAGCAGTGCAGCGCCGGGCTCTTCAATGGAAATGGTCAGCATGCCAACGCCCCGATCCTGCGTGGCCTCGGTTTCAATCATGATGCGTCGCATGGGTTCCAGACGTACTCGATCACGCACCTTGAACGAACCAAAATCCAGTTCACGCGCCAGCGACAGGTCGCCGCGCACCACAATGCGCGAGCCGGTGAGATTCGTCATGAATGCCGCAGGCTGCTCGGCACGCAACAACAGTCCCTGCCACAGCTGTGCGCGCGTCATCGGTTCAATCAACGGATTCAGGGGATCATTCACCTGCACCAGATGCTCGAACTTCATGCCTGCGCCGGCCCCGCCTGTTCGGCCATCGTGGTCACCAGCGGCTTCATGAAGAACGAATCTTCCGGCATGAAACTGGCGGTGATGCCGTGTTGCGCCAGTACGTCACGCACCACCGGCCCCACCGCTGCCACCTGCACTTTTGCAAAAGCCTGCTGCAACAACTGCGCATCACCTACCGCAAACAGGCGATTCACCTGCGCCATGCTGGTGAAAGCAATGATGTCCACTGCGCCCTGCGCCATGCGTGTTATCAACTCATGCACCTGTGCATCGTCAATGGCGTCGGCATAGATATAGGGCGCAACGATCAGCGGCTTCGCGCCGGCGCTGCGCAGGTATTCAATCAGGGGCAGATTGGGTTCGCTGCCGTACAACTGCACGCCCACACAATGGCCCTGCAAATCCAGGGTGCGCAAGGTGGCTATCACGCCGGCAGTAGTCGGCTCGGCGGCGCTGTAAGCAGGTTGCAAGCCCAGCTCTCGCAACACGCGCGCCGGCTTGGGGCCACGCGTAAGGGTGGGCACCTGCGCCAGACGCTGCACAAAGGCATCGCGCCATGCCGGCTGATGCTGTTCGATACAGGACAACAGACGGCGCAGGCCTTCGCCGGTGAGCAGAATCAATTCATCACAGGCGCCTGCGATGAACTGCTCAATCCAGGCCAGCACCGGCTGCGGATCGGGCGCGTCCTTGATAGCCACCAGCGGGCAACGCAACACGCTGGCGCCGCGCCGTTCCAGCAAGCCGGCGAATACATCCAGTTGCCGGGTTTCCGGCACGGCAATGATTCGCCCATTCAGAGAGTCGTTAAGGAGTAGTTCGGCCATGGCGGCAAACTATGCCAGGCCCAGTCAGCGATCAAGCAGTATTGCGTGACAGTCGGGACGTGCAGCCATTACGCTGACCGGGTTGGCCGACTATCAACCATGAGGGGAGTCACCATGCGTATATTCGTTTTGTCGCTGCTGCTTGTATCCAGCCTGGCTTTGGCGCTGGATCTTGCCAGCATCACCAACACCGACGCCACCACTGCACTGCGCACGGCGCTGACTCAGGGCGCAGGCAAGGCTGTCACCACGCTGGCGCAGAAAGACGGCTTCCTTGGCAATCCGGAAGTGAAAATTCCGCTGCCGCAAAACCTGCAGAAGGCCGAGAAACTGATGCGCCGGGTCGGCCTGGGCTCGATGGCGGACAACCTGGTGCTGACCATGAATCGCGCCGCCGAAGCCGCCGTACCCGAAGCGAAAACGCTCTTGGTCGATGCAGTCAAGGCCATGACCCTGACCGACGCCAAAGCCATTCTCAGCGGTGGCCCGGATTCCGCCACGCAGTATTTCCGCAGCAAGACCGAAACCACACTGGCTGCCCGATTCAAACCCATCATCATGCAATCCACCGCCAAAACTGGTGCGGTCAAACAGTACAACTCACTGGCCGGCAAAGCTGCACAGTTCGGCTTGCTGGATGCCAAGTCCGCCAACATTGATGACTACGTAACCGCCGAAGCACTGGATGGCCTGTACACCATGATCGCCAAGGAAGAACAAGCCATCCGCGCCAACCCCATCGGCCAGACCAGCAAGATATTGCAGAAGGTGTTTGGCGCGGTGGGCAAGTGAGCCTCTTCAACCATGAAGATCGAGATCGACAACCTCTCTCGTCCCGAGATACACGCATTGCTCAATGAGCACTTACAGAGCATGTATGCGCTGTCGCCTCCCGAGAGCGTTCACGCGCTTGACCTGCACAGACTTCGCTCGCCAGAGGTCACATTCTGGTCTGCCTGGGAAGGCTCGCTCCTGCTCGGCTGCGGCGCACTCAAAGAGCTTGATCGCAAGCATGGCGAGGTCAAGTCCATGCGCACTCCCAATGCACTTCGTCGCCGAGGCGCAGGTCGCGCCATCCTGGTTCACATCATTGAGGTCGCGAGGTCTCGCGCCTATGAGCGCCTGAGCCTGGAAACCGGCTCCATGGCAGCGTTCAAGCCCGCGCAACAGCTGTACGAGAGTTTTGGCTTCAGGTACTGCGGGCCATTCGGCGAGTATGCCGAAGATCCCAACAGCGTTTTCATGTCACTGCGTCTGCAGCAAGGTGCGGCCTAATCCATTCGAGCGGGCTGCCACCCCTTCATTATTGGCTGCCACGTTTCGGACCGAAACACCGTAGCATCGTCATAGAACTGCTGATCCTGCGCCTGCCACCAGCCGGGGATGCCCAGCACTGGCAGGGGCGTAAAGCAGTTGGTACTCAGACCATGCAGAGCACACTCCGCCAGTTCGTTTGCCACTTTCAAGTCCAGCCACTCACGCCGGGCGTGGTGCGACATCGCAAAGAAATCATCAGACGCCATGACGACCCATGTATGGGCGGTGATGCTTTTATAAGGGGCAGCCAGTTTCTCCATCAGCGCATGACCGAATAGCCAGGGCTCAGCCAGCTGACTGAAGGCGCTGCGCTGATCGATAAACAGGCTATGCCATTGATGATTGCGCAATGCCTCGACCAATGCCTTGCCTTGTACACCGTCACGCACCACCAGCAGCGCGGCATTTTCATCAAAAATCGTTGCGGCATCACGCGCTGAACCGCGTGACTTGCCGATACCGGTACGGGCGATCTGCGCTGCCTGTAGTGCATTGAGCTGGCGCTTGATACGGGGAAAGCTCAGCCACACCAGCGCATTGAAAAAATCATGCAGGTTGTTGCGCGTGGGAACCTTGCCAGTGGCGCTGATGAAAGCTTCATAAGCCATGCCTTCCGGCAAGGCGGTTTGATCGACGAAAGACACCGGCAGGCCGCGCTGGTTTGTGAGTGACAGCGAGGCGCTGCGCCGATTGAGCGCAGCCAGCTGGTCGGCATGACCGATCACAGTTTCTGCAGCAGCAGTGATGGATGCGTACCATGGACGCGTCCAGTCGATTGGGGTTGGCATAGGCCGCTATTGAACCCCATATTCGTGATATCCGGATATTCCATTCCACCGGAGGACTATCACAAAAAGCGGGACGAGCTACACCCGGAAAATGAAATGACCTGGGAAACGAGCGTTACACCCGGTTTCGCTACGAAACTGGACTGGTTCGCTCAACGTAACGAACCAATCAGGGGTAACAAATATCAGGCCGCCACTCTCACGCAGTTCCGCCCTTCTTCCTTGGCCTGATACAGCGCCTTGTCGGCGCGTTCGATGGCTTGCTCGATGGTCTCGCCGGGCGCGGGCACGGCCACGCCGATGGAGATGGTGACGCTGTCAATGAATTCATTGCTGTTGGCGCGACGGATGCGTCCCTTGGCAAAGGTGTTGCGCAGCTGTTCTGCCAGTGCAAACGCGCCCTGCTGGGGGGTATTGGGCAGCAGCATGATGAATTCTTCGCCGCCAAAGCGGGCAACGATGTCGCGCCCCTTGAGTACCGACTTGAGCGCCTGCGCTGCGGTGCGAATCACCTGATCGCCAAACAGATGGCCATAGGTATCGTTGACGCGCTTGAAGTGGTCAATGTCCGCAATCATCACTGAGCAAGTGGTCAGGGCATCGGGATTGCCGGCGCACAATTCTTCCAGTGAGCGACTGAAGCCACGGCGATTACGCAGGCCAGTCAGCGGATCGGTTACCGCTTCGTTTTGCAGGCTGCCAAGTTGATCGCGTAACGACTGCATCTCATCACGCGTCGCTGTCAATTCAGAACGCAATATTTCGGTGGAGTTGCGCACGGCAGCGGTAGAGGTCAGCAGGGTGGATACCAGCCGGCCCATGCTTTCCATATCCGTTATTTTTCTCAGCTCCTCTTCGCATTCGGCCAGGGTGCGCGCGTATTCAGCGGCGCCTTCGCCCGAGGTGGCGGCGACTTCAGCCAGCTTGCGCAACAAATTGCCAAGACCGGCCTGCAACTGCTCAACGCGATGCGTGTTGCGCGTGTCGATGTGTAACTCGTAAAGCTTGTCGATATCGGGCTGCGTGAGGCTGTCACCCGCTTCGAGTCGATGACCAATCTCTTTGGCCAGCGACAGATTTCCGCCTGACAGATATTCGTACCAGACCGCGTAGTTGGTGGGGTAGTAGTGGCCGCCATGTTTGGCGATATTCGGCAAGGCAAGGCGCAGCAGTTCGGCACTCTGGGCGGCGGGTTCTCGATAACGCATAGTCAGACCTGCATTCGTTTGTTGTGCAGGCTGTATCGTCCGTTCTGGCGAAAACTTAGGGGTTGCCCTTACAGGGAATGGGCTGAAAACCCGACCGGCTTCTCAATTCATCAAGAATAGCGACGCAGCCTGGCCGTGCTTGCGCCCTCCGCCCGCTATCTGCCGACCTTGGCCCACGAGTCGCGCAGCGTAACCGTGCGATTGAATATCGGCATGCCGGGCCGGGACTGAATACGATCGGCGACAAAATATCCGTGTCGTTCAAACTGGAAACGATCTTCCGGCTGTGCATCCCGCAGCGCCGGCTCCAGTTGCGCATGCAGCACCTGCCTGGCGTTGGGGTTGATGTCGAGCAGGAAATCGCGCTCGCCTGCGCCGGGACTGGCCACGCCGAACAGTCGATCGTAGAGACGCACTTCGCAGGCATAGGCCTGTGACACGGCCACCCAGTGCACATTGCCCTTGACCTTGTACTGATCAGCGCCGGGTGAACCGGAACGCGAGTCAGGCAGGTATTCGCAATGCACGGCAGTCACGCGACCGTCGGCGTCCTTGTCGCAGCCGGTGCACTGCACGATATAGCCATAACGCAAACGCACGCGATTGCCGGGATACAAACGGAAGTAACCCTTGGACGGTGTTTCCATGAAATCTTCGCGTTCAATCCACAATTCACGCGCCAGCAGCAGGCTGCGCTTGCCGAGTTCGGGCTTCTGTGGATGATTGGGCGCTTCGCAGAGTTCAGTCTGGCCTTCCGGATAGTTGTCGATCACCAGCTTCACCGGATCGAGCACGCCGATACGGCGCTGTGCGGCTTCATTCAGATGCTCGCGCATGCAGTCTTCCAGCACGCCCATATCAATCCAGGAATCCGACCTGGACACGCCAATGCGCTCAGCAAAGGCGCGCAAGCCTTCCGGCGTGAAGCCACGTCGTCGTGCGCCCGCCAGCGTTGGCAGGCGCGGATCATCCCAGCCTTCCACATGCTTTTCTTCAACCAGCTGGATCAGCTTGCGCTTGGAGAGAACGGTGTAGGACAGATTGAGACGCGCGAATTCATATTGCTGTGGCAAGGGCTGCGCAAAGAAACCGGCATCCGCGAGTCGATTCAGCAGCCAGTCGTAAAACGGCCGCTGCGCTTCAAACTCCAGCGTGCAGATGGAATGGGTGATGTTTTCCAGCGCATCTTCGATTGGGTGCGCAAAGGTGTACATGGGATAGATGCACCAGGTATCACCCGTGTTGTGATGTATGACATGACGGATGCGATAGATGGCCGGATCGCGCAAATTGATGTTGGGCGAGGCCATGTCGATCTTCGCGCGCAAGATATGCGCGCCATCGGCAAACTCACCCGCCTTCATGCGCCGGAACAGATCGAGATTCTCGACAATGCTGCGCTCACGAAACGGACTGTTGCTGCCGGGCTCGGTGAGCGTGCCACGCGTGGCGCGAATCTCCTCCGCGCTCTGACTGTCTACATAGGCATGGCCTGCTTCTATCAGGATCTCGGCGCAGCGATACATGTGCTCAAAATAATTCGAGGCGTAGTACAGATTCTGTTGTTCAGCGCCACCCGCATTGAAACGCCAGTCAAAGCCCAGCCAGCGCACCGCATCTATGATGGCATCGACGTATTCCTGTTCTTCTTTTTCAGGGTTGGTGTCATCAAAACGCAGATGACAGGCGCCGCCAAAGTCGCGCGCCAGACCGAAATTCAGGCAGATCGACTTGGCATGGCCGAAATGCAGATAACCATTGGGCTCAGGGGGAAAGCGGGTGCGGATGCGCGCCTGATCAACTCCGGCTGCCGCATGCTGTGCAGCATCACCGGGCTTGCCGGACCAATGGCGACCGGCATATTTGTCTGCGGCCAGATCGGCTTCAACAATATTGCGGACGAAGTTACCAGCGAGCGCCGGAGTGTTTGCTGATTCTTTAGCGGACATTTGCCTGCAAGCCCTGAAAGCCAAGGGGGAAACTGCGGAAGATCAAACCGCAGATTCTACTGGCTTTGGGTCACGCACAGCAGGCCTATTTTTTCAGTTCGTACAGCACACTGACGTTGGCGGTAAAGCCCACTTCGCCTGAAGCAATCGGCGTCGGCGCCGCATCCGCCATGGTCTTGGCGCGCGCCATCATCACCATAGGCTGCGGCTGATCAGACTGAAAACTTTCGTTGATGGTGACAATGCGCGCCACCCGGTAACCCGCTGCCCTGGCGTACAGCTCGGCGCGTTCGGTGGCTGTCTGCATGGCCAGCCGGCGCGCTTCATCGGTGGCAGCCCGATCATCATCGAGCGCAAAACTGACGCCATTAAGGGTATTGCCGCCACCACTCACCAGGGTGTCGAGCGTTGCGCCCAGGGTATCCAGCTTGCGCACCTTGGCCGTCACCTGATTGGAAGCGGTATAGCCCGCCAGCACCTGACGGCCGCGCCCGTCCTTTTCCTGAATATAGTCGTAGCGCGGATTGAGCGAGAAATTCGAGGTCTGAATATCCTTGTCAGCGATACCGGCAGCCTTGAGCGCTTTGAGCATGCCGTTCATGTCGCGGGCATTAAGGGCCATAGCTTCTTTCGCGGTTCTGGCTTCGCTCTGCACACCGGCATTGATGTAGGCAATATCCGGTGCGCGACTGACTTCACCCGCCGCATTGATAGTGATGGTGGTTTCGGGCTGGATGGAATTGGGATGAAAGGCAGTACTCGTATTCTGCGCTGCGGACTGACTGGCCCACCCAGACAAAACCAGCAAGAGGATCGAGGTCATAGCCACTGTTGAGCGATTCATGACAGTTCTCCGTAATGGTCAATGCACAGACTAGTGTGAGCCCGGGCATGTAATCAAGGAGAACGATGCTGCGCTTAGCCAGGGAACCGCGAACGGATATCCGACAGCGTGCCATCCTGAGCGGCGTCATGGATCACCTGCGACAGATTCATGCGCTGATTGCGGGTCCATTCGACCACCGCAGCCGCCGGCATGGGCCGACTGATGAAGTACCCCTGGACCAGATCACAACCCAGCCGCAGCAAGGCGCTCCATACCTCAGGCGTCTCCACGCCCTCCGCCACTACCTTGAGACCGAGACTGTGACCCAACTCCGTAGTGGCCTGCACTATGGCTGCATTGCTGGCCGAGGTATCCACATTCATGATGAAGGCGCGATCAATCTTCAGCTCATCTACCGGCAAGGCATGCAACTGCGCCAGCGATGAATGACCGGTACCGAAGTCGTCGATGGCAAAACGAATCCCCAGCGATCGCAACTGCTGCATGGCCTGCGCCGCCAGCTGCGGGTCGTTCATGATGGCGCTTTCAGTCACTTCCAGAATCAGCTGCCGGGTCGGCACATCGTGCTCACGCAGCAGCGCCAGCAGGTTCGGCACCAGCGCCGGATCGGTCATGTCTGCGGCAGAAAGATTGATGGCCACTTCGGTTTCAAAACCCTGCTTGCGCCACTGGCCCAGCTGCGTAATGGCGGCGCCCAACACCCAGCGCGTCAGGTCGCCGACGACCGAGGCGCGCTCGGCCAGTGGAATGAATTCCGCCGGCGATATGGGCCCCAGTGTCGGATGCGTCCAGCGCACCAGGGCTTCAAAGCTGACCGGGTCGCGATTGGTCATCTGCACCAGCGGTTGATACATGAGCGACAATGAACCTTCAGCAATCGCCCGGCGCAACTCGCTCACCAGCATGATACGGCGGCGATGTTCGGCATCGTGGCTGGCCTGATAAGTGGTTATCGCTGACCCGTGTTCCTTGGCTTCGAGCAGCGCAACATCGGCCTGGCGCAACCAGTCATCAACGGCCACGCGCGGCGCGCGCCATTCACTGATGCCAACCAGCAAATTGATATTGATGCGCAGATCGGCCACTGGCAGCCCCTGCTGCAATTCTTCCGACAGCAACAGCATGCGATGCATCATCTGCGAATCGTGCAGCGGCATGGCTACTGCAAACTGATCCGCACCCACTCTGGCAATCTGCACGGCGCTGCCACATGAATTTTTCAGATATTCAGCCAGGGCGCACAGCAACTGGTCACCCATGCTGTGCCCCAGTGAGGCATTGATGTCACGAAAGCGCTGTATATCCAGCAGCGCCACACTCAAGGTCGGCATGCTGGCTTGTTGCCGCAAAGCGTTACGAAGTGCGGTTCGATTGGGCAGCCCGGTCAATGCATCGTGATTGGCTTGCTGCACGATGCGCGCTTCGCGCTCACGAATGCCCAGCTGCATGGTGTTGAAAGTTTGCGCCAGCTGTTCAAACTCCTCGCCACCACTGACGTCGATGCCACGCTGATAATCACCGGCTTCAACACGCTGCGCCGCAGCCACCAGCTTGCTCAATGGCCGGATTGCACTGCGCCCGGTCAGCCACGCCACCACAATCGCGCCCAGCAATGCGGCGCCACCAATCAGCAGCAGTGCCAGACGCATCTGCCGGTACTGCTGCATGGCTTCATCCAGTGAACGCTGCACCACCAGATCAATGCGACCGTTCTGGGTGTCGAGCGGCACACGCAACGTAAGGTATTCCTGGTCATTCAGCAGCATCCCGCGTGGCACACCATCCCCATCAGGCGCCCCATCAGACATACCCATGTCGGGTGATTTCAATACCGTGGCAGGCAAGGTGGAAACCACCACCTGCTGCGCACCACCGCCCTGTACGACAAAGCTGACATCACTGCCAGATTGTTTCTTGAGCAGCTCGGCCAGCGCCGCATCCAGTCTGAACCCCAGCGCCACCCAGCCGATGACCTGTGGCGCACGCACCGGCGCAAACACCAGTTCGTAAGCACGCTGATCAATCACGGCATAGACCGGCGTCAGTGCATCCGTGGTCAGATCTTCGGGCAAGGACAGTCGACCGACGGCAGTGCCCAGGCTTTCCAGCGTATTGGCGATGGGCTGTCCCTCAACATCATAGATAACCGCCATATCCGCATTGATGCGCCCCGCATGATTGGTCAGCGCCGACAGGATGGTGTCGTGATCATTGGTGGCCACGGCTTCACGAAACGCAAAATCTGCAACCAGCACCCGACTGGCTGAATCCAGCTGGGTAGCGCGATTGGTCAGCAGCTGGTCAAGCAAAACCCGTGAGGCCAGCAACTGACGGGCGGATTCATCCTGAACACGCTGCGACAGATCTGCCAGCGCCAGCACGATCGTCACACCCTGAGCCAACGCCATCAGGGTAACGATCAAAATGAGTAGTCGGTTCTTGAAGCTGCGCACGCGCATTGCTCTAATCGGAATTATGACTAATGCTATGTGCTTCAAAGCGCTGCGAGATGTGATGGCCTGCACGGTTCTGGCCTTGCTGGGCTGTCCGGCACAGGCTGCCGCGCTGTCGGTCACGATCCTGCAAGCCGATGGCAGGCCGTTGACGGGCGCCGTGGTGGTTGCAGAAAGCAAGCTGGCTTACCCGGCGCGCACCAATGTGAAAGCCATCATGGATCAGCGCGATCTGATGTTCGTACCGGAAGTGCTGCTGATCAGGACCGGTACCGCGGTGGAGTTCCCCAACAGCGATCAGGTGCGTCACCAGGTCTATTCATTCTCCGGCGCCAAGACCTTCCAGCTGCCGCTCTACGCCGGCAAAACCCAGCCTCCAGTGGTATTTGATCGCGCCGGCATCGTGACCGTGGGCTGCAATATCCACGACGCCATGATTGCCTACATTTTTGTAACGGACTCGCCCTGGCATGGACGCAGCAACGACAAAGGCGCATTGCAACTGGCTGATCTGGCTGCTGGAAACTATCTGGTCAAGATCTGGCATCCGCGCATGAATGAGGGTCGCCAGCTCATCGAGCAAGCTGTGACGCTCAGCGACAATGCGGATGGCAGCGTGAAAATCCAGCTCAGGAAAGCACTGCGTGGCGCGGTGCACCACCACACAACGGGCAAGCAATGGCAAGACTACTGAAGATTTTTGCCCTCTGCTGCGCGCAGACAGTTTTTCAGCAAGCCATCGGCCACGATCTTGATCTGAGCATCGACCTTCGCGCGGTCAGTTCCAATGCAACCCAATCACGCCTGACCGGTGGACTGGGGACGACCCGCTATGCCGAAGCAAACAACGGTCTGCAAGCGGGTCTGTTGCGCTTGGCCTACCGTGGCGATCTGACTGATACGCTGCAATTCACCGGCGAAGCCATCAGCTATGGCGAACGCAGTGAACCGGTGCTCGACATTACCGAAGCGTATCTGCACTGGCGTCCGATTCCGGATTCGGCCTGGCGCTCGCAGGTAAAACTCGGCGCGTTCTATCCGGAAATTTCACTGGAAAACCGCCTGCGTGGCTGGAGCTCGCCGTACACACTGTCTTACTCGGCCATCAACAGCTGGGTGGGTGAAGAGCTGCGCACGATTGGCGCCGAGTACGCGCTGGACTGGCTCGGCCAGAAAAGCGGTCATGCTTTCGACGTGGGCTTCAGCGCTGCACTGTTTGGCTGGAATGATCCGGCAGGCACCGTGATCGCCACCCGGGGCTGGGGATTACATGATCAGCAGACCGGACTGTTCGGTGATTTTGGCAAGCATGATCAGCAACCACTGCCCGAGCGCACCCTGTTCTACGACGAGATGGACCAGCGAGTCGGCTATCACTATGCAGTAAAGGCAGACTATCGCGGCCTGATCGAGTTGCACGCTTTGCACTACGACAACCGCGCCGATCCGGCGGTGTACTCTGCTGAAATTGATGACACCGGCTGGTTGACGCATTTCAACAGCTTCGGCATTCGTATCACACCCAACGAACAGCTCACCTTCATCTGGCAACGCCTGTACGGTCGCACCTATGCCGGTGATCCACCGGCCCCGAACTGTTTTCTGTTCAGTTCCTGGTTTGGTCTGATGAGCGTGAAGTCGGGATCAGACCGTTATTCGATTCGCTACGACAAGTTCGACATGAACCAGATGGTCAGCACCTACCGCTTTTACGACCATCAACAAGGACATGCGTGGACGCTGGCCTACAGTAAACAGCTGGGTGAACACTGGAGCGTGTCGATAGAAGGCATGCAGGTCGACAGTCAACATCGCCGCAGAACCCGGATTGGCCTGCCTGCGGCAGCCCGTGAACGCCAGCTGCAACTGGCGTTACGTTACGACCTGTAATATTACTTTTCAGCTTTGTTCCTGACGCCCACGTCGCGAGTGCGATCGCCCTGCGCATCATGCTTCTGCCGGGCAATGCGTGCGCTGTTGACTCTGGCTTCACGATTGAGGCGTGCGCGCTCGGCAGCGGTCACCTTGCCATCGGCTTTGGCTTTTTCCACATTGGCTTGCAGACGATCTTCGGCATGCTCGAGGCGAGCGGCTTCACGCTGATTGAGCTGTTCAGACTTGACGCCGTTTTCAATGCGCTTTTCCTGATTTTCCAGACGCTGGTCTACTACTGGCGTTTCAGCAGCAAGGGCCAGTGATGACAGCAGGGTGGCGGTCAGCAATACAACGGATCTGGTAAACATGTGATCTCCCATAGATGTCAGTGACGGTTTGCAAATCAGCAGGCCTGCGCCCGTTGCCAGTGATAACGAGCGCAGCGCCCTGCGGTTGACATGGATAGCTCAATTCTTGTCCGCGCCAGCACAGGCTCAGAGCGCACGCATCCAGTCCAGCTGCTGAGATTTGACGGAATCAGTCACTTCGCGTTGAGGCCAGCAGCGCTTCAATCTGGTCAAGCAGCCGATTCATGCGCGCCATCAGCGCACGGTACGGCGTGCTGGTAGCCATATCCACGCCGGCCTGACGGTAAAGTTCGTAGGGATAGCCATTGCCACCAGCACGCAACAGATTGAGGAAACGTTCACGCGCCGGCGCGCCCTGCTTGAGAATATCTTCGGTGAGATACGCCGCTCCGGCAATCGAGGTTGCGTATTGATAGACATAAAACCGGTAGTAGAAATGCGGGATGTAAGACCACTCAATGCAATAGGCGGGATCAATCTTCATCACACCCTGCGCCTCGCCGTAATACTTGCGCAGCAGGGTGCAATACAACTCACTCAGTCGCTTGCCTGACAGCGGCCTGCCCTGCTCCAGTTCAACATGCGCAGCCAGCTCAAACTCGGCAAACATCACCTGCCGGAAATAGGTCTGGCGGATTTCTTCCACCGCTGCACCCAGGTAGTACAACTTTTCGTCGCGGCTGCTGGCGTTCGACACCAGATAGTCTGACAACAGCATCTCGTTGCCAATCGAAGCCGATTCCGCAATGAAGGTTGAATAGTTCGCTTTGTCGAAGGGCTGTGACTTGTTGGTCAACAGCGTATGTACGGCGTGGCCCCACTCATGGGCAAAAGTCGACAGCCCCTGATAGTCATCACTGTGATTGAGCAGCAGATAAGGATGCACATCGTAGGCGGAGCCGTTCATGTAGGCGCCGGATCGCTTGCCGGACGCCGGATATACATGCATCCATTGACCTGCAAATCCTTGCCGCAGCGCACCGAGGTACTCCTCGCCAAGTGGGCTGAGTGCGGTAAGGGTAATGCGTTTTGAATCCTCCAGTGTGAAGGTCGGCTCGGTCTTGAGCGGAAACAGCGGCGGATAGTTATCGAAGTATTGCAGGTCATCTGCAATGCCCAGCACCCGTTTGCGTAAACCAAGATAGCGATGCAAGGTGGGCAGCGCAGCGTTGGCTTCGGTCACCAGTGTGCGATAAACCGTATCCGGCATGTTGTCGGGAAACAGCGCCGCCGCCATCGCACTGTCGTGCTTGCGCACTCTGGCGCTGAATACATCCGCCATCACCTGGGTTGTGAGTGTGGCTCCCACCGTTCCTTCCAGCTGCTTCCAGCTGTTCCAGAAGGCATCGAACACCGCCTTGCGATCGGCGCGATTGTTACCCTGCCGGTATTTCTCATAATTGGCCGTCGTCAAACGCACCTGCTCGCCACCGGCCAGCGTGATGTTGGCCAGTGGCAGTTCGGCGAACGCCAACTGGCCGTGAATGGCGGCGGGTTGCTGCAACACGTTGCCGACCGAAGCCAGTACCCCTTCTGCCTCCAGCCCCAGCGTATGGGGCGCATCGCGCAAGGTGCTGTTGAGGAAAACATCGAAGCGTTCACGCAGCGACGGGTTGGCGGCCACATAGCCACGCACCCGCTCAGCACCCAACGCCTGTATTTCCGGCGCCAGCCACGCGGTCTGTTCGCTGATGGTGGTGCCCAGTGAACGCACCTGCTGTGCCCGCTCCTGATTGGCGGCAACCCGCACATCTTCATCAGCACGCAAACCTGCATACACGGACAGGCGCTGAAAATCACGACTGACGCGACTGATTGCATCCAGCGCGGTGTAGAGCTGCGGCGCTCCTTGCAGAGTTCCCCGATAGCTGCCCAGCTGGCCGGCCACCGCGCGCACGCGTTCAAACTCCAGCTGCCAGGCTTCCTGAGTTGCGTACAGATCGGTCACATCCCAGGTGATGACTCTATCAGTGCTGACCGGCGCATCCGCAGCCAGCACCTGGCCGCTCGTGAACAGTAACAACAGCAACAGTTTCCGCATGGCGCTCTCCGTCAGTTGGCAAGTTCTCAGAGCCTGTTCACGATCTCGATCAAGGGATGCAGTGCAAGGCGAAACAACGCGAAAAAACGCAGCGTACACGCCAGTACGTGAGTATTTTTCGCGTCGTTTCAACGCCGCAATGCGCCCTTCAGCGAGATCGTGAACAGGCGCTCAGTCGCCCGCCACAATCATCCGATCCAGTTTGGCCGCATCGCTGGCAAAAGCACGAATGCCTTCGGCAAGTTTTTCAGTGGCCATGGCATCTTCATTCAGAGCGTAGCGAAACCCGGCTTCGTCATAGCTGACCGCAGTGATGCCTGCCGCCTGCGCAGCGTTCGCATCCAGCGCCTTGACCAAGGCCACTTCACTGGCCTGCAATTGCGCCAGCAGCTCGGGACTGATGGTCAACAGATCACAGCCAGCCAGGCCAAGGATCTGTCCCACATTGCGGAAGCTCGCCCCCATCACTTCGGTGGCAATGCCGAATTTCTTGTAATAGGTGTAGATCTGCTGCACCGACTTGACGCCCGGATCATTCACCCCCGCATTGGCCGATTCATCCCAGGCGCTCCCCGCCGCTTTTTTGTACCAGTCGTAGATACGACCCACGAACGGCGAAATCAACCGCACGCCCGCTGCACCACAGGCCACCGCCTGACAGAACGCGAACAGCAAGGTCAGATTGCAATGAATGCCCTGTTTTTCCAGTTCCCTGGCAGCCTGGATACCTTCCCAGGTTGCGGCAATCTTGATCAGTACCCGCTCGCGGCCAATCCCGGCCTGCGCATACAGATCAATCAGACGATGCGCACGTGTTATGGTGGCTGCGGTATCAAAACTCAAGCGCGCATCCACTTCGGTTGACACTCGTCCCGGAACAACCTTGAGAATTTCCAGACCAAAGCGCACCAGTACGGCATCCACAATTTCTTCCAGCGGCCTGCCCTGATGAGCAGCCACCGTCTCCCTCAGCAAAGGTGCATATTCAGGCTGCAATACCGCTTTGAGAATCAGCGACGGATTGGTGGTGGCATCGCGCGGCGCGAATTGCGCCAGCTGCCTGAAGTTACCGGTGTCGGCCACCACGACGGTGTACTGCTTGAGTTGTTCGAGTTGATTCACGGTGGCTCACGGGTTGGACAACAGAGCGTGAAGCATAAGCGGCCAGGTACAGTTCGCGCCACTCGCAAGCGATGCGGCGAAGCGCTCAGCGAGATCGTGAACGGGTTCCAAGGGTCTTCGAGACCGGATGCCTATCCGGTAACATGGCCACCCACTTTCTGCTTTGCATCGAGACCCTGCATGTCACCCACGCCACTCAAACTGATTTCTTCCATGGCCACTCGCGAACTGCTGGTCGAGCTGGCCGCGCAATGTTCACAGGCGCTGGCACAACCCCTGACCACCGAAGCCGCCGGCGGCGTGGATGTGGCCAGGCGTGTGTATGCCGATGAAGAGGTGGATCTGGTGGTGCTGGCCAGCAATGCCATCAACAAACTGATCGCCGAGGGCAAGCTGCTGGCCGATAGCCGGGTCGATCTGGTGCAATCCGGCATCGCGATTGCGGTGCGCGCCGGCGCAGCGCACCCCGACATCAGCAGTGAAGACGCCGTTAAACACGCCGTGCTTGCTGCGAAGACCCCCAGCTATTCCACCGGCCCCAGCGGCGTATATCTGGAACAGCTGTTTACACGCTGGGGCATTCTCGACGAAATCAGCAGCAAGATCGTGGTGCCGCCACCCGGCATGGCGGTGGGCACACTGCTCGCCAGAGGCGACAGTGATCTGGGATTTCAACAACTCAGCGAGCTGATTAACCTGTCTGGGATCGAAGTGCTCGGGCCGTTGCCCGCCTCGATCCAGACCATGACCACCTTCTCTGGCGGTATCTCAACCCGTTGCCAGAATCCGGAAGCAGCCCGGCGCGTGCTGGCCTACATGGCATCTCCGACAACTACTGCGGCCAAGCGCCGTCATGGCCTGGATGCGCCTTGAATGGTGCGGCCCACCCATCTGCTTAGTGTTGAACAACCATAACCAACCCGTGTCAACATAGCGGCTCAGCCCGCACCCACTTAACTTGAGGAGATCGCCATGAAACGCAAAGCATCAGCAATCTGGAACGGCGGCTTGAAAGGCGGCAAAGGCGCCATTTCCACCGAGAGCGGCGTGTTGTCCAGCACGCAATATTCATTCGGCACGCGCTTCGAGAATGGCGTGGGCACCAATCCCGAAGAATTGATTGCTGCCGCACACGCCGGCTGTTTCTCCATGGCCTTCTCGGCACAGCTCGAAGGCGCCGGACTGACGGCCACCAGCATCAACACCAACGCCACGGTCACCATGGACAAGACCGACGCTGGCTTCACCATCACTGCGGTGCACCTGGACGTTACCGCCAGCGTGCCCGGCGCCACTCAGCAACAATTTGATACCGCTGCCGCCAACGCCAAAGCCGGCTGTCCGGTTTCGCGTGTGCTCAAAGCCGACATCACCATGGATGCCAGGCTGGCGAATTGAGTTTCTTGCAGCGCAATTACTCTACTGTGTTAGAAAGCGATCAAGGGATGCAGCGCAAGGCGAAACGGCCTGAAAAAACGCAGCGTACACGTAAGTACGTGAGTATTTTTCAGGCCGTTTCAACGCAGCGATGCGCCCTTCAGCGCTTTCTAACACAGTAGAGTTAATGACAGTGCGGCATTACTGCCCATGTCACTGAGTCCCATGCAGGCCCTGTTTCAACAAGCGCTGGCGTTGCACCAGGCCGGGCGACTGGCCGAGGCCGAAACGGCCTACCGGCAGATCATGCGCGCCGACCCGCGTGACTATCCCGCCCGCTGCATGCTCGGCCGGTTGCGTGTTGAACAAGGCCAGCACGAGGAGGCCGAGAAGATTCTGGAGGCCGCGGTAAAAATCAACGGCCAGGCGCCACAGGGGCTCGCTTTCTACGGTGTGGCGCTGCTGCGGCTACGCAAATTCAACGAGGCAGCAGCGATGTTCGAGCGGGCCGCTGGCGCTGCACCAGGTGATCCCACACAACGACGCAATCTCGGTGATGCACTGCGCGGGCTGAAACGGTTTGAAGAAGCGCTGGCCAGTTACGATCAGGCGCTCCTGCTCAATGCACGTTCGGCAGAAATCCTGGTCTGCCGGGCTGAAACACTACTCACACTCAAGCGCCCGACAGAAGCGCTGACCGATAGCGATGCAGCGCTGGCGATGGCGCCGAACCTGCACCCCGCTTTGATGAGTCGCGCCGCTGCACTCGCCGCGCTGGAACGCAATGAGGAAGCCATCGTCGCTTATCGCGTCCTGCTGCGCTACAAGCCGGGCGACGTGTTTGCGCTGGGACAACGCGCACACTTGCTGGCGCTGGCCGAACGCTATGACGAAGCCATCGCCGATTTTGATGCGGCACTACGCATTGATCCACGCAAAGCCGATTTGCTCATGCTGCGCGGCATGGCCCTGGCGCAGCGCCGTCAATTTGACCAGGCCGTGGCCAGCTATGACGCCGCCATCGCGCTTGATGCAGACAGTCCGGAGACGTTTTTCAATCGTGCGCTCGCGCTGGAAGAGCTGGGACTCCATGAAACCGCTGTCGAAAGTTACGATCGGGCGCTGGCCTTGCGGCCCGACTATATCGCCGCACTGAACAATCGCAGCGGCGCGCTCGGTCTGCTGCGCCGGTTTGCCGAAGCGCGCGCGGGAATGGAGCGCATTCTGGCGCATGAACCTGACCACGTCTTCGCCTTTGGCGGTATCGCCCATTGTTTGCTCCACGCCTGTGACTGGCTGCATCGCGACGAGATCGAAGCGGGGCTACGTGAGCGCGTGTTGGCGGCGAAGACGGATATTCCGCCGGGAACGTTGCTGGGCTATCTGGATGATCCGGAACTGCAGCTTGCTTGCGCGCGCAATCACGTGAAGTTCAACGTACCTAAACAGGAAATTTACAACGGCCCCATCTACGCGCATGACCGGATCAGAATTGCCTATCTGTCGGCGGATTTTCACGAGCACCCCACAGCGCGACTGGCAGTGGAGTTGTTCGAGCGCCATGACCGGTCGCGGTTCGACGTGACTGCCATTTCATTCGGGCCGGACGATGGCAGTGCGATGCGTGCGCGTACCAAGGCGGCCTTTGAAACCTTCCACGACGTCCGCTCAATGCGCAACGCTGAAATCGTCGCGCTGCTGCGCCGGCTTGAAATAGACATCGCGATTGATCTGAAGGGTTACACGCAAGATGCGCGCGCGATGGTATTCGCGCAGCGCGTTGCACCGGTGCAGGTCAACTATCTCGGCTTTCCGGGCACGCTGGGAGCGGATTTCTACGACTACATACTGGCTGATGCGATTGTCGCACCGATGTCGCTACAACCGTTCTTTTCAGAACGCATTGTGCAGCTGCCACATTGCTATCAACCCAACGACTCCAGGCGCGTCATCCCGGTCAACACTCTCTCGCGTGCCGCAGCCGGCCTGCCGGAAAACGGTTTCGTATTTTGCAGCTTCAACAACAATTTCAAGATCGCACCCACCTTCTTCGATGTATGGATGCGCCTGCTCGACGCTGTTGAAGGTTCAGTACTGTGGCTGATTGAGGACAATACTGAAGCGTCAGCTAATTTGCGCACCGCAGCTGCTGTGCGCGGCATCGATCCACATCGACTGGTGTTCGCCCCGCGTGTCTCGCCAGCTGAACATCTGGCGCGTCACCGGTTGGCGGACATACTGCTCGATACGCTGCCCTACGGCGCGCACACTACCGCAAGTGATGCACTGTGGATGGGCGTACCGGTAGTGACTTGTCTGGGGCGCAGCTTTGCCGGACGTGTCTGTGCAAGTCTGTGTCACGCAGTTGGGCTGCAAGAACTGGTGGCGCGCGATCTGGCTGAATACGAACGTATTGCGCTCGCGCTGGCCCGCGACCCGCAACAGCTCGCAACGCTCAAGGCACATCTGGAGGCGAACCGGATGCGCCATCCTCTGTTCGACACCACTGCCTATTGCCGCGGCGTGGAGGCGGCGTTCGAGACCATGTGGGCGCGTTATCGCAACAATGAAACGCCAGAAGCATTTGCCGTGGCGATCTAGCGCAAGGCGCGCCTGATCGCTCCGTCAGATGGACGGTATCCCCACACTTGCCACAACTTCGACGGCACCATCTGACTTCACCAGCTTCAAGCCCGGCTTGACCCTGGAGTCGGTAGTCGGTGCACCACCGGCAATGACCTTGTCCAACGCCTGACCCAGTTGATCGACATACGACGGGCTGGTTAACCACTGGTGGTTACGAGCGGTGTAAAGGATGTCGTAGCGACCATCGGTTCTGGTCCGCCACTGCGCCAACGCAGCCTTGTAGGCCGCAGCGCCGCCCGGCGGAGTCCAGCCGGAATCCGCCCCCTGCACGCCGAGTGCATTACCTGCAAACAGGATCCGGTCGTTCACATCCAGCAGGGTCACGCTTGATGCGCCGAAGCTTTGCACTTCAAGCCGCAATGGCCTGCCCGCCTTGTCTACACCGAGATCAATGACATCGCCTGCTTTAAGTGATGTGGTTCGCCGCCCTTTGACTGCACCTGCCGGCGCGTAAACGCGAGACGGTGACAATTGCGCAAGGCCACCGATCTGATCGGGATCACTATCGGTCAGCGCCACCTCCAACGTTCCCTTGCCGATCAGTGACCGCACGAAGGCGGTCAGCCCCGGTGCGCCCGAGCTCGCGCCAATCAGCAGTGTTTTCTTGCTGCCCTTGAGTACATGGAACACTTCGCCTTTGGGACCGCGTATCAGGTATAGCTCGGCCTTGATACTCAATGCCGTCTTCTGCGCGGGTGTGATCTGCCATTGTTCCGGATAGCTGTTTGGAATCCGGACGGCGTGATAGGGCACCGAAGGTGCGGCGCCCGCTGGATACATGGTCGCCAGCGAATACACGATCTGCGCCGAGCGCAGCGTGCCCCACACCAACTCACGCCCAACCTCGTAAGCCTCGCCCACAATCGTGCCGTTGAGCAGGCCCTCTGCAAGTTCGGCCTGATCGAGAATGTACTGGCGATCCCCCGGACGACCGTTGATCGGCGCCGCGCGGCGGGGGCCCAGCGCGTACTGATAGAAGTGGGAGCCGAATACCGCCAGTTTTGGATAAGCAGCGGTCAAATCGTAGAGGCGGCGTGTGGATTCCAGATATCGAGCGATCGGCCCGCCCTGCACCCAGACAAAGGCCGACCCCAGTGCATCACCACTGAACAGCATCTGGTTCTCGGTGTCGAGGTAGCCGGTCGAACCGGGTGTGTGCGGCGGTAACGCAACCGTAGTGATTTTGCGATCACCCAGATCGATTTCCGAAACGGCGGTGCCATTGCCATTCCTGGTGGTGCCACCCCCGGCGCGGATAGGTACATAGTTGGCTGGCGCCAATACGGGCCAATCGAGGTCCATGTAATAGAAAGGCCGGTCCCACATGCGAAAATTCTGGCCGGTGTGATCGCCGTGGCTGTGAGTATTGGCAACCACGAAATCCAGCGGTTTGACCTTCTGTGAACCATCGCTTTCGCGCGCGAGAATATGGCGGACAACGGTCTTGAGATCATTGACGTTGTCGGTCGCGGTAGCTGGATTGCCGGTGTCGATCAGCAGCGCACGGTCACGTCCTTCCAGAAGGTACATGGTTGTGCCCTGCAACCCGCGGCCCTCAGGACGTGGGTAAGGGAAATACTGCTCGATCCGGATTGTCCGATGCCCTTTCACATTGGTGGACATCAGATAGGCGGTGTACTGGCCCCACGGGTTCGGGGCTGAGAAAGCCGTCGTCCAGCCTTCCTCATTCTTTACTTCACCGACGAAGCCGGGAAACAGCTTGAAGTGCTCGATCGGCGCAGGCGAAGTCGCCAAGATTTGGGTATAGCCATCTGATGCTCCCAGCAACAACATAGCGGTCGCAAACATACCTGTCCGACTTGGGAACAATCCCCGCATTTTCGCCCCCGGCATTTGAATATTGGCTTGCAGCGCGGTCGTGCTTTATCCGGGACTTGCGTCGTACGGATGGTGGCCTGCCTGCATGCTTCATCAATATCATGACAATGACAGCGCTATCCGTCCATCGCAGATTTGTCGAATTCACTTGCGCGTTAGTGACGCCGGCACTAACGGATCGAGCGTGACGGCTGACCGGTGAGGCGCGACCTTTGCTGTCAGCCTTTGCCATTTTTACTGCGGCGCAGTAACCGCGCCTGTGCCTGCATAGTGCCAGCACTCAGGCGCGGCGAATCACCGGTGACGACTGTCTGACAAATCGCTCGGGCGGTTTGTCGCCGTGCTCATGAGTCAACCCACCATCTACCCGGTGCTTGTTGAAGGCGCTGTCGGCATTCATCAGCTCGGTGGTGTTCCAGTGTTCGTGCATCTGGGTCCACGGACTCATCCAGTAATCAAAGAACTGTCGCCCCAGTGGATGATGGCCAATACCGCGAACATGATCGTAGCGCTTGAGCCGCTTGAGATGATCGTGCCCCATGAACAGATCGTCGGTGTCATCCACCTCGAAGGAGATATGGTGCACCCCGGCATTGGGATTCCTGACCACAAACAGGATGTGGTGGTGCACCAGCTGGTCACCGCTATCGATACGCATGAACAACCCCAGACGGTTGTCCGGCTCACCGACATAGAGTTCATCGGTGGGCAGCAAGCCAAACGTGTCGCGCCACCAGTTGATGGTTTCGTCCAGCAAGGGAGTAGCGATGGCGCAGTGGACAAGGCGACGGATCTGCGACGGCCCCGGAACCATACTTGGAGCATTGGGCGCGCGCACCACAGCGCGCCGGGGAATGGCCTCGACTTTCTTGCGGCCATGCACCAGTTCGATCTCGAAGCCATTTGGATCGTGCAACACCACGCGCTGACCACCACCGGGTTCATCGATATTCTCGATGGCTCTCGCCTTGCCTGACTTGACCAGATCTTCCAGCACGGACGCATCAATAACGTTGTAACCAAAACCAATGTGGCCCGGTTTGCCGAGTTCAGTCACATGAATAAAAGGTTCATCGCCCAAGCCACGCATATAAAGGCGGGTATCGGTTCTGTGCGCAAGACGCAGGCCAAAGTGCTCCAGGAACTCCTGCATTTCATCCAGATTGGGTGCGCTAAGACGCGCGTAGGCAATGCCTGAAATTATCGAGCTCATGCTATGTTTCCTTTTGTTTACAGTATGGCTGCGCAATAGGCATCACCGGCATTGGCCGGCAGTTGTGCTTCCTGCCAGCTGCGGCAATGGTCAACTGTCCAGAACACCTGGCCACCGCGAGTGACATCGATGACCTTGTCGGGATCGGTCACGTGCACCCGCATGCCCATCACCGTCGATTGGGGCGACACACCGTTGTCTGCACGCTCCCAGCTCTGGCCAAGATTGCTGCTGCGATAAATCGCGCCGACGCTTTCCCCCTCGGCACGTGAAGATAAACTGAGCGCGGTATAGATCGTGTTTGGGTCATCGATGGCGACCCATACATCACGACCATAGTCGATAGGTGCGTAGTTACCGACATTGAGACTGCGCCAGCTCTTGCCCAGATCGTCGGTGGCAAACAGGCCGGTGCGACAGGCATAAATGACCGAGCCCGGCGCTGCCGGAGTGGTGCACACCGCATGGCCGTCGATCATGCCTTCAAAGTCATGTTTGGAGACAATGTGATTCTTGAGCTTGGGCTGATCCGCCAGTTTGATGAGTTCAGCACTGGCATCACGCCAGCTCTTGCCACTATCTTCACTCACGATGAAGCCGTTGATTTCCACAGCGCCGAACATGAGATCAGGGTTTTTGGCATCGAACACAATCCGCATTACGCGTGAGCTCGCCGTGCGCCAAGGCAGACCTTCAATGCGCTCCTCACTTCCAACAGGTTCGCCGCAGAATTTCCAGGTCTCACCACCATCATCACTGCGATACACACCCACAGGTGAGCTGCCGGCAAAAAGGGTATCCGGTTTTTGCGGGTGCACGCTTAGCGACCAGAATTCCTTGCCCTCGGCATCGGGGATATGCAGCTTGTTCCAGCGTTGGCCACCATCTTTGGATTTGTAGATGCCGGAACAGGTTGCCGCATAAACCACACCATCGCGCATCGGATGCGGCGTAATGGCCTGCACACCCGTATTCAGCGGCATGCCTTCCACGGGACTCCAGTCGCCGCCGGATGTTGCACGATAAAGAGTTCCCACTGAGTTATTGCGGCTGACTGCCGTGCCGACCAGAAGCACCTGACTCATCTTTGTATTTCTCGCATAGCTGGAGTGAATACAAAGAACGTAAGCGGACAACCTGCTTCAGGACATACGAACTTCTGCTGATCGGATAACTACGTATGTGACGCGCTCAATGAGAGCCGCAAGTACTTGTTGATATTGTTGTGATTCATGGCATCACCAAAGGATAGCCTGAGACCAGCAGGCAGCTATGAGCGAGACGTAGATAAAGTGCATCTGCAATTTGATGGTGCTATTCCTGCTCCCGCCGGATGGCGCTCTTGCAAAGCACGATGCCCACGCTCTCCGTATCCGGATCGAACACGATCTGCGCTTCCTTGCGTTGCAACTGACGCAGCACATGCGCGACTTTCTGTTGCAGTGAGTATTCAGCACTACCGTAGTCCGTACCTTCGCGCAGCACGAAGGATTCGATCACGCCCTGCAAAGTATCGGCTGGAAGCTCGGTATGTGGAATGACGATGGGTTCGACTGGCTCTGACACAACTCAGCCTTCGCGTTCAATGGCGCGATAACCGATGTCGCGACGATACTGCACGCCGTCCCATGTGATGACATCTGCCAGAGCATAAGCTTGCTGCTGTGCCGCCTTGACCGTATCGCCAAGACCCACCGCGCAGAGTACGCGCCCGCCACTGGTGATGACATCGTTGCCCTGCAACTGCGTGCCGGCGTGAAACACCTTGCCGGGCAGCTTCGCAGCGGCATCCAGACCACTGATGACATCGCCCTTGCGTGGAGTTTCAGGATAGTTGCCTGCGGCGAGCACAACGCCCAGGGCGGCTTGCGACGCCCACTGCGCCGTGACCTGATCCAGCCTGCCATCCAGCGCTGCGTCACATAGCACGGTAAGATCGGATTGCAGTCGCATCATGATGGGCTGCGTCTCGGGATCGCCAAACCGGCAATTGAACTCCAGTACATTGGGCGTGCCATCGCTGGCCACCATCACGCCGGCATACAGGAAGCCGGTATAGGGCGTGCCCATGGCAGCCAGGCCGCGCACGGTGGGCTCAATCACTTCACGCATGATGCGCTTGTGGATTTCAGGCGTGACCACCGGCGCAGGTGAATACGCGCCCATGCCACCCGTATTGGGGCCAAGATCGGCATCGAACAGCCGCTTGTGATCCTGCGAGGTGGCCATGGGCAGAATGTGCTCGCCATCCACCATGACGATGAAACTGGCTTCCTCGCCTTGCAGAAATTCTTCCACCACCACCAGCGAACCGGCTTTGCCAAACTGACCGGCGAACATGTCTTGCACGGCCTGCACGGCTTCTTCCTGTGTGGCGCAGATGATGACGCCTTTGCCGGCCGCGAGGCCATCGGCCTTGACGACCAGCGGTGCACGCTGCGCCCGCACCCAGCCTGCGTCGAATGAATCAACTGTGAACGTCGCGTAGGCGGCAGTAGGAATCTTGTGGGCCTTGAGGAAATCCTTGGTGAAAGCTTTTGAGCCTTCCAGTCGCGCGCAGAGCTTGCTAGGACCAAAGCAGCGCAGGCCTGCCGCCTGAAAAACATCGACTACACCCATGACCAGTGGCATTTCTGGACCAACAACCGTCAATTCAATCTTGTGGTCACTGGCGAACTGCACCAGAGCCGGCACATCGTCAGCGGCGATGTTGACGTTGCTGACTTTGCTTTCGAGCGCCGTGCCGGCGTTGCCGGGTGCAACGTACACATGATTGACACGAGGAGACTGCGCAACCTTCCAGGCCAGTGCGTGTTCGCGACCGCCATTACCGATGATGAGAACGTTCATAAGATGTTTTAAATCAATGCCTGAAATGCCGCATGCCGGTGAGAATCATGGCGATGCCATGTTCGTTGGCGGCAGCAATCACTTCACTGTCGCGCATCGAACCGCCGGGTTGAATCACCGCCTTGATGCCAAACTCGGCGGCCACATCCAGACCATCCCTGAATGGGAAGAAGGCATCTGACGCCATCACGCAACCGCTCACCGTCAGCCCTTCGTCCTTGGCCTTGATGGCGGCAATGCGTGTGGAATACACGCGGCTCATCTGGCCGGCGCCGACGCCAATGGTCATGTTGTCATGGGCGAACACAATCGCATTGGACTTGACGAACTTGCAGACCTGCCAGGCGAATTGCAGATCACGCAACTCATCAGCAGTGGGCTGACGCTCGGTGACCACTTTCAGGTCAGCCACTTTAACCATGCCCAGATCGCGACTCTGCACCAGCAGTCCGCCATTCACGCCACGCAGATCATATTGCGTGTTGCTGTCGTTCAGCGGACCGGTGACCAGCAGTCGCACGTTCTCCTTGCGCTTGCACAGGGCGCGCGCTTCGTCGTCGGCATTGGGTGCGATGATGACTTCGACGAACTGGCGTTCGATGATGGCGCTGGCGGTCTGGGCGTCCAGAGTACGATTGAAGGCAATGATGCCGCCGAACGCTGAAGTCGGATCGGTTTTGTACGCACGGTTGTAGGCTGCAAGAATATCGGCGCCGACTGCTACGCCGCAGGGATTGGCATGTTTCACGATCACGCAGGCAGGCGCATCAAACTGACGAACACATTCCAGTGCGGTGTCGCTATCTGCAATGTTGTTGTACGACAGCTGCTTTCCCTGTACCTGTGAAGCGCTGGCGACGCTGGCGCCTTTAGAGTCGCTGGCGGCATAAAAAGCGGCATGTTGATGCGGGTTCTCGCCATAGCGAAGATCCATGCGCTTGCGGAATTGCAGCGGCATCAGATCCGGAAACTCATTGCCATTCTGTGTAACCCGGGTCAGATAACTGGCCACCATCGCATCATATTGTGCGGTGTGCGAAAACGCCTTGGCAGCCAGACGCCTGCGGGTAGTTTCAGTGACGCTGCCATGATGCCCATTCAGTTCATCCACTATGATTCCGTAGTCAAGTGGATCTACCACAATCGCCACGCGATCATGATTCTTGGCCGAGGCACGCACCATGGCCGGACCACCGATGTCGATGTTCTCGATGGCGTCTTCGTAACTGCAATCCGGTTTGGCAATGGTGGCCGCGAATGGATACAGATTCACCACCACCAGATCGATGGCTTCAATGCCATGCTGCTTCATGACCGCTTCATCCACGCCGCGACGGCCGAGCAGGCCACCATGAATCTTCGGGTGCAGGGTCTTGACGCGACCATCCATGATTTCGGGAAAGCCGGTGTGTTCGGAAACCTGTTTGACCGGAATGCCGTGTTGCATCAGCAAGGAGGCGGTGCCGCCGGTGGAAAGAATTTCGATATTGTGCGCTTGCAGCGCACGGACGAAATCGAGCAGCCCGTCCTTGTTGGAAACGCTGATCAGCGCACGTTTGATGGATGTGCTCACGTAATTAACTCATGGAAAGGGAAGAATTCAGGAGGCGACTCGCGCCGGAGCCGCAATGCAGCCAATCTAGGGCCTGTTAACACTATGGTGATCACTGCGACGGCGGTCAGCAAGGCTCAGGACGCGGCGCACCGAGCGCTGTGTACTTAACGTACTCAAGCGAGGTGCAACAAAGTCCTGAGCCTTGCTGGCCCCGTCCCTTCGGGTTGGGCCCCAGAAAGCGCCATGCGGCGTTGCTCGTCGCTTATTTGGAATGACCAAACCTCACTCCTCGTGCCTTGCCTGGCGCTTTCTGGGACTCCAACGCAGTGATCACCATAGTGTTAACAGGCCCTAGTCCGTTAGTTGATAGGCGCGCAATTTCTTGCGCAAGGTGCCGCGATTCAGGCCCAGTACGGTGGCGGCACGACTCTGATTGCCATCGACATAATCGAGCACGGCACGGAACAGCGGCTCTTCAACTTCGCGCAGCACCAGTTCATACAAGTGAGCGGGCTTGTCGCCATTCAGGTGACTGAAATATGTCTGTAGCGCGGCCGCAGTCTGCGCACGCAGCGGCATGCTGCTGTGTGCATGACCATTGGTCTTGCTCAGGCTGTTCGGGTGTTTTCTGGCGAGGTTCCGCGCTGGTTTGCGCGCACTGGTTTTTTTCTTGGACGCCATACGCAATAAATTCCGTTGTCTGCTCGCCGGGCAATGTGCCTCAGGCAGCAGAGTCAAGCGCGTCGAAGTAGTCTTCAACAGCCGCCAGCTGATTCTCCGCCGTCTCAGCACGCATCACTACTTGCCGGAAAGTCTGCGCTTGCGTGCGACCTGCGGCATACCAACCGATGTGCTTGCGCGCAATCCGCACGCCGGTGTGTTCACCGTGAAACGTGTACAGCTTGCGCAAATGGGCGCGCATGATAGCACGGACTTCGTGTATATCCGGGGGTGGCAACAACGTGCCCGAGTCAAGGAAAGCCGCAATGTCACGGAAGATCCATGGCCGTCCCTGCGCGGCACGTCCGATCATCAAGCCATCAGCCCCCGTCAGTTCAAGTACTTGCCGCGCCTTTTGCGGCGAGTCGATATCACCATTGGCCAGCACCGGAATTTGCACGGCGTTCTTGATGGCGCGAATGGTGGCGTACTCAGCATCACCCTCAAACATGCAGGCGCGGGTACGGCCATGTATGGCGAGCGCCTGGATGCCGCAATCCTCGGCGATGCGCGCAATCTGTGCGCCATTGCGGTGGTTTTGATTCCAGCCGGTGCGGATTTTCAATGTGACGGGTACGTCTACGGCCTTGACCACGGCATTCAGGATGTCGGCAACCAGGGGTTCATCGCGTAACAGGGCTGAGCCCGCGGCCTTGTTGCAGACTTTCTTCGCCGGGCAGCCCATGTTGATGTCGATGATCTGTGCACCCAGCTCAACATTAACGCGCGCGGCATCGGCCATCATCGCCGCATCGCCACCGACAATCTGCACGATTCGCGGCTCAGGCTCATCGGCATGACTCAAGCGACCGCGTGATTTTTTTGAATCCCACAGGTTCATGTCGCTGGTCAGCATTTCACCCGCAGCGAGACCCGCGCCAAAGCTGCGGCACAGTTGCCGGAACGGCAGATCAGTGACGCCCGCCATGGGCGCGAGGGCCAGGTTGCTGCTCAGTTGATAGGGGCCGATACGCATTAGCTGCCACTGGCGTGTGTGCAGCGCAGACCAGCGTCTGACTGCAGGCAGGTATCAAACTGGAAGCCCACTGCCGTTTCGCCCGGATCAACAATGGCCAGATCAATGTTTGCAGATTCACCCGCCGCCAGCAGTCGGGCAGCCTGCGCTGCGTTACCCAGATATTCACCCGGCTTGAAGGCGCGGCTGCCGACCTTGCTGCCGAAACGATCTTCAAGGCTGATCTGCAATAGCGGATACGGCTGTGCGAAGTGGGCGCTATTGGTGACGCTGGCGCGTACCCGCAAGGTGCCGGGCAATTGCGGATCGGACACCATGCCCCACTGCTTGATGCCATAGGCACTCAAATCCCATTGCGGCGTGAGTGGCTGGCCCAGCGCTGCATAGAGGCGCGCCAGTGATGGGCCATAGCCGGGATGGCGCGCCAGTTGCTGCCGGTAGTGATGCAGCACCTGCGCGAGCAATGCCAGACCCAGCACCATGCTGGCGAATGCCAAGGGCCAGCGGCGGGGTTGCTGCGGGGAAGTCCGCAATACTTCCTCCTCAGGGCCATTCTGGCGCAGCGCCAGCCACGGATTCATCTGGGTCAGTGACGGCGATGAGACAGTGCGGATTGAATCACGACTGACTGCATTCGTTGCCGCATCGTGTTCAATCTCTGCTTCATTGGCAGCCATGCTTTCATCGAGGCTGGTCAGTGCGCCCATCAGTGAGGTTTCGCTGATCGCCTCCTCAACGTCTTCCAGTTCGGCATCAGCCAGCTCATCCGGGTGCCCCGCCGCCGCATCTGACAGGGCTGCCTGCCACTCATCCTGACCCAGATCAATTTCTTCAATGATGGTATGGGTGTGCGACAGCTGGTCTTCATCATCGCGGTTGACGCCGGGATAGACGCCGCTGATTTCAATGCGATTGCCTTCCAGCACAATGTCTTCGTGCGCAACTGCTGTGCCACCGTAAGTGTGTTCATCGTCTGCATCGCCCGGCGTATCCGGCGCTGCCTGATCCAGCGGTGCTTCACCCGGATCGAGCGCCTTCAGCGCGGTTTGTGTGGCGGCAATGTCCGGCTCGTCCGCTTCCAGCAACTGATCGATGGCGTCGAACTGCAGATTGCAGCGACCGCAACGCACCTGGCCGTGCGCAGCACGCAGTATCGTGCTGGTGACACGAAACACGGTCTGGCAGCCGGGGCATTGAGTCAGCACATCGATTCCCTGTTGGTTGTTTGACTATCTGCAATCAGGCGGCGGGACGTTTCCTGCCGCTCAATCGCGCCCAGTCACCTTGCGTCATGACCGGATCCATATCGAACCAGGCCGCGTAGCAATTCTGGACTGCGGGCGCCTGTTCTGTCAGCACGCCGGACAAAACAATATATCCCGGCGAGCAGGTCAGTTCGGCCAGTCGCGGCGCCAGTGACTCCAGCGGCCCGGCCAGGATGTTGGCAACCAGCAGTTCGGCAGGTTTCAGTTCGCGATCGTGCAGACTGAGCGATAACCGCTCGCTGACGCCATTGCGTTGTGCATTATCGCGACTGGCCGTGAGTGCCTGCGGATCGATATCCACACCAGATACCTGCTGTGCGCCCAGTTTCAGTGCGGCGATGGCCAGAATGCCCGAGCCACACCCGTAATCAATCATGGATTCGGGCAAAGGCGCATGTGCATCCAGCCATTGCAGGCACAGCGCTGTGGTGGGATGCGTGCCGGTGCCAAAGGCGAGCCCGGGATCCAGATCAACAACCACCGCGTCGGGATCATCCGGACGCTGGCCATCAGGACAGATCCACAGCCGCTTGCCGAATTGCATGGCGTGAAAATCTTTCAGCCACTCGCGTTCCCAATGTCGATCTGCCAGTTGCTCGAAGTGGTGCGGCGGCAAGGTGGTTTGCAGCTGCAATTGCAGGGCATCGAGTACGGCCTGCTGATGGGTCTGTGCGTCGAACAGCGCTTTGACATTGATCGTGGGCCACAAAGGCAGTGCGCCCGGGGCCGGTTCCAGTATCGGATCATCGGCGGCATCTTCCAGCGTCACCGATAAGGCGCCGATGGCGAACAACGCATCTTCAATCCGTTCCGGATTGGTCTTGCCAAGCTCGAGTGTAAGTTGCAGGAAAGGCATATGGATTCGTAGAGGCGGGTTTGCAACCCACCCGCGCGACAGTTATTTGATGCCGAGACGCCGCTCCAGATAGTGAATATCCAGACCACCGGCCTTGAAGGCAGTGTGATTGAAGATTTCCTGGTGCAGCGGGATGTTGGTCTTGATGCCCTCCACCACCATCTCCGACAGCGCGGTTTTCATACGCGCAATCGCGGTGTCACGATCTTCGCCATAGGCAATCAGCTTGCCGATCAGCGAATCGTAGTACGGCGGCACCACATACCCGCTGTACAGATGACTGTCGATGCGGATGCCGGGACCGCCGGGCGGGTGATACAGCTTGACCAGCCCCGGCGAAGGCACAAAACCCTTGGGGTCTTCGGCGTTGATGCGGCATTCGATGGCATGACCACGAATGACGATGTCGCTCTGGTTCCACGGCAGGCGCTCACCTGCCGCCACGCGCAACTGCGTCTTGACGATGTCCACGCCGGTAATCAGTTCTGTGACCGGATGTTCCACCTGCACGCGGGTGTTCATTTCAATGAAATAAAACTCATTGTCCTGGTACAGGAATTCCAGTGTGCCCGCGCCGCGATAACCCACTTCGCTACAGGCTGTGATGCAGCGTTCGCCGATCTGCTTGCGCTGTTTGGGTGTTATGCCGGGTGCGGGCGCTTCTTCAATCACTTTCTGATGGCGACGTTGCAGTGAGCAATCGCGCTCACCCAGATGTACGACGTTGCCGTAGTTGTCAGCCATCACCTGGATTTCAATATGGCGCGGCTTCTCCAGGAATTTTTCCATATACACCTGACCGTTGCCGAACGCCGCCATGGCTTCTGCCTGGGTGACGTTGATGGCATTGATCAGGGTGGCTTCGCTATGCACCACGCGCATGCCGCGACCGCCGCCACCGCCCGAGGCCTTGATGATGACCGGGTAGCCGATCTGGCGTGCAATGCGCACGTTTTCGGCGGGATCATCACCCAGCGGGCCATCGGAACCCGGTACGCAGGGCACGCCCGCTTTTTTCATCACGCGAATGGCGGACACCTTGTCACCCATCATGCGGATGGTTTCCGCTTTCGGGCCAATAAATATGAAGCCGCTTTTTTCCACGCGTTCGGCGAAGTCGGCATTTTCCGAAAGGAAGCCATAGCCAGGGTGAATGGCCATGGAGTCAGTCACCTCGGCGGCGCTGATAATGGCGGGCATGTTGAGGTAACTGTCCTTGGATGCGGGCGGGCCGATGCATACCGACTCGTCCGCCAGCAGCACATGCTTGAGGCTGGCATCGGCGGTGGAATGTACGGCTACGGTCTTGATGCCGAGCTCACGGCACGCCCGTAAAATACGCAGGGCAATCTCACCACGATTGGCGATAACGACTTTTTCTAGCATGACTGGGTATGAAATCCGTTGAGGCTGTTGTGCGGCGAGCCCAGGGGGTCGCCGTCATTGCAATGCTTATTCGATAATGAAAAGTGGCTGCCCGAATTCCACCGGCTCGCCATTCTTGGCCATGACCGCAGTAATCCGGCCCGCTTTGTCAGACTCAATCTGGTTCATCATCTTCATGGCTTCGATGATGCACAGCGTGTCGCCGATATTCACTTCGCTGCCGATGTCGACAAAGGCCTTGGCGCCCGGAATGGATGACGCATAGAAGGTGCCCACCATCGGCGCGGTCACTGCATGGTCATCCTTGCGGGCAGCAACCGGTGCGGCAATGGCGACCGGAGCGGGCGCGGCGGCAATCTGTGCTGGCGCAGCGGCATAGTGCATCGGGACTTGCATGCCACCCGCCTTGGGGTAGCGGCTGATGCGCACCGATTCTTCGCCTTCACTGATTTCAAGTTCGGCGATGCCGGATTCTTCGAGCAGCTCGATCAGTTTCTTGACCTTGCGGATATCCATACAGACCTCTTGTTTGGGTGCAGGTTTTCTTAAGTGACTGTTTCAGCCCTGCGAAGGCAGGACTGAATCATCAGTCGGCTTGTCAGTCGGAATGGGCAAGCCGCTGGGCGGCTGCATAAAGCGCCAGCTCGTAGCCGAGCGGGCCAAAACCGGCAATCACCCCGGCGGCGATGTCGGAAAAATAGGAGTGATGCCGGAAGCTTTCGCGGGCATACACATTGCTGAGATGGATTTCGATGAACGGGATGGTTACCGCCAGCAGGGCATCGCGCAGCGCAATGCTGGTATGAGTGAAGGCGGCCGGGTTGATGAGGATGAAGTCCACCTTGTCACGCCCGGCTTGATGGATGCGCTCAATCAGTTCAGCCTCGGAATTGCTTTGCAGTGTGGCCAGCTGATGACCGGCATCGCGCGCCAGCCGGGTCAGGTTTTCGGTGATGGCGGGCAGGGTCTTGACGCCATACTTGTCCGGCTCGCGCGTGCCGAGCAGATTCAGATTGGGGCCATTGAGCAGGAGCAGGTTCGCCATTGGTTGGAGCGGTAGACGCCACTTTTTGGAAAATGGCGGCAAGTTTAGCTGCCAATCGGTGCAATTGGCGATGGTTTTGTTGGTATGAGGTTGTATTAAGGCGGCTTAACGGGTGACTGGCGTACGCTCGCCAGCACATATCGGTGTCATCACGGCTCAATCAACTACATATGGGGGCTTTATGAATTTCAATCGACGCAATGCCAGTGGTCTGGGCCTGGCGATTGTCATGTTTGTCAGCATCGCCAGCGCGCATATCCGCATCGTGCAGACCGAAAGCACTGCCGGCGGGCGTGAGCGCTACACCATGCGGGTCCCCAACGAAAGTAAGCTGGATGCGGTCAAGGTGGAAGGGGAGTTTCCAGCCGGTTTGAAAGTATATGCCTTCGAGTTCAAACCGGGATGGAAGGTGGATCTTCGCAAGGACGCCGATGACAATATTGTTGGTGCCACCTGGACGGGGAAGTTGCAACCCGATGAATTCGTGGAGTTTGGCATGCTGGCGGTCAATCCCAAGGACAAGGACAGCCTGACCTGGAAATTCGTCCAGACTTATGCCGATGGCAGCAAGGAAGAATTCACCGGCCCCGTGGGTTCACAGCACCCCGCACCGGTTACCAAGCTGAATCCGGCGGCAGCCGCTGCTCCTGCCGCCAGGTAGATTCAGTCATCGCTGGCCACCGCTGCTTTCAGATTGGAAAGCGCGGCGGTCAGCTCGGTTCTCGCCATATTCACGGCCAGCTCACCGCTGTTTACCCGCTTGATAGTCCCCAGAATCAGCTCGGCCTGTTCCTTATGCAACTCGCCAATGTACGTGGTGATGATGTTGCCTTGGGCGTCAGTGAATACCGTGTAGGGGAAACCAACGGCATCGATGCCGAAAGGCATCCACCGCCTCCAGACCATCCTGCTCACCAATCAGCAGCGGATAGCTGATTTTCATGGCGTCGGCGTACTTCAGTACGTCCTCGCGAAAATCCACGGCGATCCCCACCACTTGCACGCCTTCGGCTTCATGCTGTTTTTGCAATTCCGTCAGCAGCGGAATCTCGCGACGGCAGGGTGCACACCAGGTGGCCCAGAAGTTGACCACCATGGACTTGCCCGGCCAGGCATGGATGGATTGCAGCTCGCCGGCGCGGTTTTTCAGGGAAAATTCCGGCAGGGTGAGCACCGGCGGCCTGGCGGCAGGGGCAGAATCGGCCACTATCGTGTCAGCAACAGGGGTGCTGCGCTCACGCCAGGTTTTGGCGGCAAAAAACCCGACGCCAATGGCAAGCAGGGCGATCAGGGCATAGCTAAGTTTATTGTTCATGAGGCGGCTTTTGGATATTCCTGCCGCCATTATGGCCGGGGTTCAGGTCTTGCCGAAAGCGGCGTTGATATGCGGCGCAAACTTCTCGGCAGCCAGATAACCCACCACGCGGTAGTTCTTGCGTTCTGCGCCGTCAACAAAGAAGGCAATGGTAGGCGGGCCGAAGATGCCGAAGCGCTGGAGCAAGGCCTGGTCATCGGCATTGTTGGCGGTGACATCGGCTTGCAGCAGGACGCTGCTGGCCAGCGCCGATTGCACGGCGGCCTGGGTAAAGGAGTATTTCTCCATTTCCTTGCAGCTCACGCACCAGTCCGCATAGAAATCCAGCATCACGGTCTTGCCTGCGGCAGTGGCGGCAGAAATTTCTGCATCCAGATCCGCCACTGACTTGATGCGCTTGAAAGGCAGCGCCGAGGCATGTTGCTCGCCACTTGCGGTGGCGGTGGTTGAGCCACTGCTGGCCAGTCCTTGCAGGGGTTGCAATGGATCGGTACGGCCAGAGCCAGCGCCGATCAGCAGCAAAATGCCGTACACAAGAATAACCAGGCCAGCGCCACGCCATGCCGCCGGTGCTGGCTGGCCGGGCTTGAGTTGCAGCGAAAAAATCCAGTAGCCCGAAATAATCGCCAAGGCCGCCCACAACAGCATGGTCAATGCGCCGGGCAGCAGGGTGGATAGCAGGTAAATAGCCAACCCCAGGAACATCACACCGAACAGGGATTTGATGGCATCCATCCACGCGCCTGCCTTGGGCAACAGTGTGCCGGCCGAGGCGCCCACCAACAGCAGTGGCACACCCATACCGAGGCCCATGGAATAAAGCGCTGCCGCGCCGCGCGCCACTTGGCCGGTCTGGCTGATCACCGACAGGGCGGCAATCAGTGCCGGCGCAACACAAGCGGTGACAATCAACGCCGACAGCGCACCCATGATGAAGGTGCCCAGATAGGTGCCCCCCTTCTGTTTGTTGCTGGCGTCGGTCAGGCGCGTCTGCAATGCGCTGGGCAGTTGCAGGGTGAAGTTGCCAAACATGGCCAGCGCCAAAATTACAAATAACCCGGCAAAGGTGCCGACAATCCAGGGTTTCTGGAAGAACGCCTGTGGTGCCTGTTTGAAGGCCAGCACAAAGGCGACTGCAGCGGCTGCATAGGTCAGCGCCATGCCCTGGACATAGGTGAAGGCCAGCGAGAAGCCTTTGGTGGGGGTCACTTTTTCACTCTGGCCAACAATGATGCCGGACAGGATCGGGATCATGGGCAGCACGCAGGGCGTGAACGACAGCAGCACGCCCAGTCCGAAAAAGGTGGCCAGCACCGCAAACAGGCTGCCGGTGCGAATCAGGTTGGCCAGCCGATCCTGTTCCGAAACCATCCCCGCGCCTGATACAGAATTACTTGATTTTCCATCCAGTCCAGCCGCTGAATTACTGGCAGGCAGCTCTACATCAATTACTTTTGTTAAAGGGTTGTAGCACAGCCCGGCTTCAGCGCAGCCCTGGTACTTGATGGTCAGGGCCAGCTTGATGGCGTCGCCCGCTGGGCGGGCAACCGGCACTTTGGCGGTGACGGACTGGTGATACACCTCCATCTCACCAAAGAACTCATCGTTCTTGATTTCGCCCTTGGGAAAGCCGGCCTCACCCAGCTGCACCTGCGGCGTCTCGGTGCTGAAGCCCATCCGCTTCCTATATAAGTAGTAGCCTTCGGCGATCTGCCATTGCACCTCGACGGTATCCGGCCCGGTGGCGCGAGCGCTGAGTTTGAAGGCCACATCCGGGTGCAGGAACTCGTCGTCGCTGGAATTCAGCAGTTCTGCCAGCCCACCGGATTGCTGGGCGTTACTGACGGACATTCCCGAGCCGAGCAGCAACAGCATGCTCATAACCAAGCGGGAAATGAGTGATGACGGATACATGGAAACCTGCATTGCTAAGTTCTGAGGGCCCAGGACAGGATTTCGGGGCCGGTATTCTGCCTGATTAAGTCGAGACAAGACTTGCTACCGACGCACACTGGGACAGTGGTCGGCTCTGGCGGTTCATGGCTACGCCATCAACGACCGGCAGTGGGCCGGTCTGGTGGCAGCAAGGCCTTCCCTCCACAGCCTTTCTTTGCCCTCCCCCTTGAATTCTCAAGCTCGGCCCCTATCATTAGCAGCCGCTTGGGTAGAGTGCTAACAAGTTCCGGGCTCCCGGACCGACCACAGCCCCTCCCCCACCGATTTCGATTCCTTTCCTAAACCCTCATCAGTCGGAGTTTTGTTATGGCTGACAAATTGAAAATTCGTCCCCTGCACGACCGCGTCATCATCAAGCGTCTTGAAGAAGAGCGTAAGTCGGCTGGCGGCATCCTGATCCCGGACAGCGCCACCGAAAAGCCGATCCGCGGCAAGGTCATCGCCGTCGGCAAGGGCAAGATTCTGGAAAACGGCAATGTCCGTGCCCTGGATATCAAGGTTGGCGACAACATCCTGTTCGGCAAGTACAGCGGCACAGAAGTGAAGGTCGATGGCGATGAACTCCTCGTGATGCGCGAGGAAGACATCATGGCCGTGATCGAGAAATAAGACTCGCTCAACACTGGCTGCTTGATGTTTTTGTAGGGGCGGCTCGTGAGCCGTCCTTCCGAAGCAAGGCGATTCACGAATCGCCTCTACGACAAAACCACCAAGCGCCTGTTAAGCCGTTCAAATACATTTTTATTGAGGTTTTACTCACATGGCAGCTAAAGAAGTACGTTTTAGTGATGACGCTCGCGCACGCATGTTGCGCGGCGTGAACATCCTGGCCAATGCCGTCAAGGCAACGCTGGGTCCCAAAGGCCGCAACGCCGTGCTCGAAAAGAGCTTTGGCGCTCCCACCGTCACCAAGGACGGCGTGTCCGTTGCGAAAGAAATCGAACTGAAAGACAAGTTCGAAAACATGGGCGCACAGATGGTGAAGGAAGTAGCTTCCAACACATCCGATGAAGCCGGCGACGGCACCACCACCGCCACCGTATTGGCGCAAGCCATCGTTCGTGAAGGCATGAAGGCCGTTGCTGCCGGCGCCAACCCGATGGACCTGAAGCGCGGTATCGACAAGGCTGTGATTGCAGCGACCGACGAGCTGAAGAAGCTGTCCAAGCCTTGCAAAGACCAGAAGGCCATTGCGCAAGTTGGCACCATCTCCGCCAACTCCGATGAATCCATCGGCCAGACCATTGCCGATGCAATGGAAAAAGTGGGCAAAGAAGGCGTGATCACCGTTGAAGAAGGTTCTGGTCTGCAGAACGAACTCGACGTCGTGGAAGGCATGCAGTTTGATCGCGGCTATCTGTCGCCCTACTTCATCAACAACCAGGCCAATCAGACCGCCGAGTTTGAAAACCCGTACATCCTGCTGTGCGAGAAGAAGATCTCCAACGTGCGCGAAATGCTGCCGTTGCTCGAAGGCATTGCCAAGGCCGGTCGTCCGCTGATCATCGTTGCTGAAGACGTTGAAGGTGAAGCGCTGGCGACACTGGTGGTCAACACCATTCGTGGCATCGTCAAGGTGGCTGCTGTGAAAGCTCCGGGCTTCGGCGATCGCCGCAAGGCCATGCTGCAGGACATCGCCATTCTCACCGGCGGCACCGTGATCTCCGAAGAAGTCGGTCTGTCACTGGAAAAGGCCACGCTGAACGACCTCGGCGAAGCCAAGAAAGTGGTGATCGAAAAAGAAAACACCACGCTCATTGATGGCAAGGGCAAAGGCTCTGACATCAAGGCTCGTGTTGAACAGATCCGCAAGCAGGTTGAAGAAACCACCTCCGACTACGACAAGGAAAAGCTGCAGGAGCGCGTTGCCAAGCTGTCCGGCGGCGTAGCCGTGATCAAGGTGGGCGCTGCCACCGAAATCGAAATGAAGGAAAAGAAAGCCCGCGTTGAAGACGCGCTGCACGCAACCCGTGCTGCCGTTGAAGAAGGCGTGGTTCCTGGCGGTGGCGTTGCATTGATTCGTGCACAGAAGGGCGTGGACAAGCTGGAAGTATCCAACGAAGACCAGGCTTTCGGCGTTCGCATCCTGTCGCGCGCCATTGAAGAGCCGCTTCGTCAGATCGTCACCAACGCCGGTGAAGATGCTGCTGTGGTGCTGGCCAAGGTCAAAGAAGGCAAGGGCACGTTCGGCTACAACGCCGCATCGAGCACCTACGGCGACATGCTGGAAATGGGCATCCTGGATCCCACCAAGGTCACGCGTCTGGCCCTGCAGAACGCCGCCTCGGTTGCCGGTCTGCTGCTGACCACCGAAGTCATGATTGCTGAAGCCCCGAAGGACGAGGCCGAGCATGGTCACGGCGGCGGCATGGGTGACATGGGCGGTATGGGTGGAATGGGCGGCATGGGCATGTAAGGCCTTGCTGACCAACGCTGCGGCTCATCTGAGTTGCAATGTGCGAGAAAGCCCCGCTTTGCGGGGCTTTCTTTTTGGTTAAGTAGTACAAAGTGTGCGATGGTTGTTGGAATCAGTTTGCTCTCATTGCATAAAGCTAGATTTTTCCAGGTTCGCTTTCGGGTCGCCAACTTATAGCTCGCAGCCACATCCTTTCAATCTGTGCTGTCATGTTTTTGGGGAGTAATTCAACTTCAGGATGGTTGCTGCTGTAGACACGGAACAGCTCGTCGGCAAAGGCTTGCCCAATTTCTTGGACACTATCGAAATCGAGGATGACTATTTTGAAGCGTTCGAATCTGGCGATTAGTCGCTTTGCTTGAGAACGAGACACCAACTGTTCCTCACCGTATCTAGCTAGCTTCATCGGTACGACCGTCTTGGAGAAAGCGTAGTCCTCTGGGGCGTCGGTGAACTGAGCGTAAACATCTGCGGTGGTTCGCTGACTGTTGAGTGCGATTTGCATGTACACAGCTGTTCCTTCCTGGAATATCCCTTTCTCTTCCCTGAGCCAGTCTTCTGGTGCCCCATCTCTGTGATTGAACTGAAGTCCATTCGCCTCTATTTCAAACGAATCGAACATCCGAGAAGTGAAGAAAACGCCTTCCCCGGTGTGCTTGCTGGGATCTGTTGTCAATTTGCCTTTGGACAATTCAAACAGGGCCTGCCGCATATCTGGAAGGTTGAGCGCTTTGGTGATTTTCTCGAAAATGCCAATTCCATCGTCCGAAATGATGACTCGCAGATCGCTTTCGTCCTGAGTCATCCAAACGAATACCGAGTGTCCATTGGAATGGTCTATGGCGTTATTGATCATTTCCGTAAGGCCATGGCTGGCAATGCTAAGGACGTTTGATGACAACGTCAGAAAAGGCTTGAAGTCACGTTCCCATGCAACGTGCTCCTCTAAACCGGCGAGTCGATATAGCTTTGATAAGCGGCGTTTGAACCCGGGGCTGAATACGGGATGTGTTGAGGGGCCGCTACGAGCAATCCAGCCTTCCGTCTCTAGTCTTTGAACATATCTGTTGACTGCAACCCGTGAGATCTTGAGCTTCGCGGCGTAATAACGCGTCAGATCACGCGGGTGTTCGGTGACGTCTCGCGTGATAGTGGATAGAAGGTCGTCGTACCGTGAAGGTTTGGCCATAGGTGCTAGGGCAGTCGCTGTTGTAAACCTAAGTGGATCACATTGTTAACTTAAAAGGCTCTGATTGTAAACATGTTAGCCATGTACTCGCTCCGGGCCGCCGGGTCCATGCACCGGGCGTGTTGTTTTTGACTCATATAGTTGCGTTGGGGATGCGTCGTTGAAGAGGGATGACGAATGGTGCCGGTGCGAAGGTTCGGGATGACGAATTTGGTGCGAAGGTTCGTAGGTATTCCCATAGCATCTTTTTGCTGCGTTTCACTGCAACAACTTCAAATCTTCTCACCGACGCCGCTTCCACTGTGGCGCGCATGGGCACGGCTTCAGGATAGTCGTCGGGCCACACTATCCCGGTTGATGTTGACGAAGAAGATCGTGGTTTACTGCGGCATCTTCAAACCGGCCGCATCGTAGAACGCCTCCAGCGGTCCCATCACGCTGCCGATTGCGCAGATCAATCGCGTCACGTTGCTGGCCGGCCCGCCGCTATGATCAGAACAGTCCGCGGCGACCGAGCTTGCGCCGCTTGTTTCAGAGGTCGAAGCGCTTTCGCGTGGCGTCAACGCTGCTGGATCTCAATACTTGAAGACTTGCTTTAGATGAGCTGGATTCAAATCATTGGCCGGAAAGTCGATCCCCCATCCACAAGGGATTCGGCTTTCCGGTCGGCTGCCTGTCCTAGGGCGCCTGTTCGATCATTCGCAGCGCGTTGTCGATGAATCCCTGCTCGCCGCAACCGGGCACTGCGCGTGTATCGGTGGCGGGATAGGTGTTGAGCGCATACGCCGCGTCGTCCACCAGGAACCGGAACTGCCCGAAGTTCGCGGAGATCACCCGGGTGTTGGCCAGCGGGGAAGCGCGCAGGAGCTTGTCGGTGACGGCCGTGACGACGTTGGCGTCGGCATGCACGTAGGCGACGTCGCCCAGTCTCAGCAAGCCCATCGCCAGATTCACTGCGGGTCCCGGATGATCTTCGAAGACGCAGGCGGGCAGCTTGGAATCCGCAGTGTAGGCACAGTGCGTTGGCAGGTTGCGCGGCGCCGTGATCTTGCCCGAGCACTGCAGCGCTGCGCTCGCGGCGGAAATCCTGAGGCTCGAGCTTGGCGCACTGATCTCGGCCGCACGCGCGATGGCCTCCTCGCCAAGGATCAGTCCCATCGCATCCATGATGCGAGCCGCAGCCTCTGGGCCGCGTCCGGCTCCGGTACCGATGTCCACCCGGAAGCGGGGACTCTCCGGCGCGCCGATGGTGAACAGCGCCACAGCCTTTCCGCCCAGCTGGCTCTCGATGTAGCGTGATGCTGCGCCCGGCACATCGCCGCTGATCTGCTTGTTGCCGATGAACACCACCGGCTCCATGCCGTAATCCAGCAGCAGCGCGATCGGCTCGCCGGACAACGACTCGAACTTGTACACGCCGAGCGACGTATCGATCGGCCGGGTGCCACTGCGGTCGATGCCGTCGATCACCCGGCGCTGCGTGGGATGCCATGCGTCGCGGCTGGCGAGCAGGCCAACGGAGCCCGCCACATAGCCCGCGCGCGCCGGCTGCAGCGCCGCGCGAGCCTGCCGGGCGGCGGACAGCGTTGCCGCGATCACCGACTGGTTGAACCGGTCCGCGATCGGAATGACGTGTTGGAGCGTCCGGTTGACGGCCTCATTGGAAGCCGCTGGTACAGGTGTCGTGCCCCCTTCGCCCACCGTCGTGGTAGCCACGCGCAGCGAGTTGTGCGTGTGTGTGTTGGCGAGCAGGATAAATTCATTCGCGACGCCGAACTCCTGCGACAACCGCGCGACCAGGTCGCGGTGGATGTTGCTCTGAATCATCGGCACTTCGGCGACCGCCACGATCGCGCGCGCCGACCCGTTCTCCAGCATCAGCACGCGCACGTGGATGCGGTCGTGCACCGACGTGAACTCCGCGGGCAGTTCGCCCGGCGCGGGCGTGATGTCGACGCGCGCCGCACCCGCCCGCAGTTGCGCCACCAGCGTTGGTTGTGCGGCGGAAGCGGTCTTTACACCCACTGCAGCCAGCACTGCGAGCAGCGGAATGAAATAGCGGAGACGAACTCTTTCGATACGCATCTTGACCCTTCCCAGATGGCGAAACCGGGCGTCACGTTACCCGCTACCCGGCATCCAGGCAACCACTGGGATCGTTCAGGGCTTCGCGGCCGAGGCCTGCAGCAATTCAAACTGGACCGACCAATGAGTCAATCGTCTAACGTGACTCAATCAACTTTTGCGTGGCGTCAACGCGGCTGGATTTCAATACGCGAAGACTTGCTTCAGATGAGCTGGGTTCAAATCAGTGGCCGGAAAGTCGATACCAATCCATCTGGGATTCGGCTTTCCGGCAGTCGTGCGTTTTTTCAGGCCATACGTTATTTCAGGCCACGCAGCAGCTTAAGCGAGGCTTCAACAAACTTTTCTGCAGCGCCTGGCGCAAAACCGGCTTTTTGTGCTTCGACGGTGTTTTTGTTGTACGCATCAGCGTCTGGCATGTATTTCTGATCGCCATCCACAAAAGACAACAGCAGGGTGTGGGTGTAGGGCGAGGCATTCTGAAGCTGTTGTTCCGTGATCGCGTTGACTTCCGGCTTGAACCCGACAAATGCGGTGTCGCCAAGACTGATGGCGCTGATGGCCAGATCGGCTGTGCCTTCGGTTGCGCCCTCGCGATTTCTGCCTGGCACTGTCAGCGTGGTTGAGCGCTGCTTGATGTTTTGAGAAAGCCGGCTAGGGGTAATGCTGTTCGCGATGGCGATGGCTGCATTGCCCATTTCGGTGCCCAGCTGATTCACAATATTCAGTCCGTCTTTGACGCTGTTTTCAACCAATTTCGCCGTCTTCTGCTCGGGATTCCAGACGTTATACATCGTGGTTTGTTTCGGAATCTGGTCGCCAGCAGCCGGCATGGCGAACAGCGCGGGAACGCCAAAGCGCGCTTCCATGATTGTTGTTGCCAAGCCGGGTACGTCGGACGAAATCTGGCGAATGTTTTCAGACATGCCCACATTGTCGATGGCGGTGGGTTTGATGCCGTAGCTGATTAAAAAACCGATGGGCTTGCCGGTTGACGCAGAGTTAAAGCGCACGATGGTCATGGTTTTGTTGGAGAACAGGGTGCCGCCCAAGCCATAGTTCCAACTGCCATCCGGCATTTGAATGTCGCGGTTTACGTTGATATCCAGCTTGCCTGTGCCAACGCCGACCACAGCGTCCTGAAAGCTGGCGGCCGCTTCGTCAGCCGCTTGGGTCACCGCAGTACTGAGTGCGCTGATGAACATCTTGTTCTTCGCGGGATCTCTGGGTGCGTGCGGTGTCGTGATGGCGTGAGTCGAATGTACCCAGATATTTTCCAACGGTGTGCCGGTTTTTTGGTGGACGATATTCTTGGTGAGTTCGATCCCCTGGTCGGGCGTGTTAACCAATTCAAGCGCAACGATGGCGACCTTGATGCCCCTTTCCATCACCAGCACACGGGCACGAGGATTGTCATGGATGACGCCGCCAAAGCCTTCCACCGGAAACAGGGTTGCCGGGAACACAATGTCGCCGTTACCGGCGCCTGCCTTGAGCGCCGAGGTGTGAGCAGCCGTGCTGGCTTCGCTGCCTTTCTCTTGTAGCGCACTGCACGACAGGAGGCCGAATAAGAGGCATAGCATTAGCCCACCAGAAATCACCCGCAGGTGGAGCTTTTTATGAGACGTCAGAAGATATTTCATGAATGAATCCATCAATCTTTTTGGTGTCAAAGGAATGTTGCGGGCGGTGAGCATTCAATCCCAAAGAAGAAACTGCATCAATGGAACTAAGGGAATTTGAATGCAATCAGTGCATTTATGAATGTCATTCAGGCACTCCGGAAACGCGCAACCCGCCGTTGTTGCCGGGAGCGGTAAGCGTCCGCGCACTGCACGTCAACCACCTGATGTGCCCGGCCTTGCAGCGGCGTTGTATTTGCGGCTCGCGTATTAAAGTCGGCACCGGACGGTTGATCCATAGACTTCAACGCGGCGACATTTGCAGGTATGTACTCAACGTAATGCATCTGAATTAGCCCGAACCTGAGGGGCAGCAGCCTCAACACTCGGCAAGCCACAGATTTCGGTGAAATCCCCGGCCATTCGTTGACTTGTCCGGTTGATGTTGACGAAGAAGATCGTGGTTTACTGCGGCATCTTCAAACCAGCCGCATCGTAGAACGCCTCCAGCGATCCCATCATGCTGCCGAGGCCATAGATCATCGCGCCGCGTCTCTGGCCGGGCCTGGCCGAGGCGTTGTAGTGGCCGTTGTTGGGATCGGTCGAGTACTCGATGTAGCGGAGTCCGCTGCCTTCAACCAGCCATCGGCCCTTCACGATGCCATTGGCGCAGGAGGCCATGTTCTGCAGGAAACGCCAATCCAGGTATCCAACATCGACGGGAGTGATGCCTTCCCGATAAAAGCCCTGATAGCCGTTTTCCCAGCTGTGGCCGGAGTAAACCTTCAGCGCATACCTCTCATACGGAGAAAAATTTGCCAGCAGGTAATCCGCGAACTTCTGGCTGGATTGCGCAAACGTTTTGATGCTGTCGCCAGAGCCTGCACCCAGTCCTTCGCCGTTGCCGTAGCAATCGCCGGTGAAGATCATGCCTTCCTTGTGCAGGATGTAGACCGTGCAGCCTTTGGTATGCCCGTTGACCAGAAAAGTCTCAACAACGCGTCCGCCACCCAGCTCGAAGGTCTTTTCGCCCGACTTGAACAGCGTATAGGTCGTGGGCGGCAGATTGAACTCCGTCTTCAGCATGCCAAGGTCTTCACCCTCGCCCGCCCAGTACTTCACGTGACTGTCGAGGAAGGCGCGCGTCATGCCATTGTGATCTGCATGCATGTGCGTGACCGCGAGCTCCAGCGGCACGTCGCCCGTCAGCGCCTTGACGGCGGCACGCAGTTCTTCGGCAGCGTTCTTTCGTTTCGGGACCTGGCGATTGCCGTCCATGTAGTTGTTGCCGGAGTCAACCATCAGCGCCTTTGCGCTGCCGCTGATCGAGATAGAAGTCGGTGCCCAGTGCGCCCGGCGTGCCGATGGGTGGATGAATGCCGCGGTTATCGAATCGATAGATTCCATCCCCGATCTTCAGGATGTTGTAGGCGCCGTACCGCACGGTGTCGCCGACCTTGGCCAGCCTGGAGGCGTCAAAAGGCTCGACCGCCTGTGCCATCGCACTGGTTGTGAACAACGAGCCAGACAGAATGAGAGTCGCCAGGAATCGTGTCATGAAGTTTCTCCTGAAGTCAGGTTATCACGGTGTTGTTTGGCAGGCCGGCGGCCCGCCGCTATGACCAGAACAGTCCGCGGCGACCGAGCTTGCGCCGCTTGCTCCAGAGGTCGAGAGTACATTGCCGCCCCGGAAATCGCCAGGAACAGCATCGACAGGCCGGTGAGCAGACTGATGAACCTGCCAGTCAGGCCGAGGAAGTCGCCGTCGTGGATGCGCTTGAAGGTCTGACTCACCTGCCAGCCAAACGGTTGACCCGTCTGCGGGGTAGGTCGGACCCGACAGGCTGGCGACGCGGCCGGTCGCAGTCTCGAATGCCACCTGCCGGGTGTTCTCGCCTTCGCCGCTGACGACCACTCCCTGAGGTATGCCGGCGAAATAGCGCAAGCGGATCACCTTGATGGGTTCGCCTGGAGCTTCCTTGCGATGGGCCGCCAGAGTCGCGTGCAGCATGGCAGGCAGTTCGGTGTCGCTCAGCGGTGAGGAAACGTCCGCTGTCAGGCCCGGACGGCCACCATGCATCAGCTGATAGACGCGGACGCCTGCAGTGCCGATCGCCAGCACGGTACCGCTGAACACGACCACGACAAGGAAGGTCGCAGCAGTGAGCGCGACCGAACGGTGGAGGGTGCGCCATCGCCCGCCCGCCGACCAGTAAGGCAAGCGCCGTCCGATGCGGGCGCGGGCGGTCAGTAGCCGGAAGTAGAGGACAATGCCGCTGACGACAACGATACACAGAGTGATGCCGACGGCGACGAAGAAGAACGGGGAATAGAAGCCGTACGCGACCATGCGGTGAATGTTCTTGATCGTGATGCGAAACGACGGACCGTCGCCCACTGACGGCAAGACAAGTTCTGCCGCAGTGTCGGGCCCTGCCAGCACGGCGCCGGTGGTGGCGTCGAAGCGCAGCAGCTTGCCTTCGGAGGCGACCTGCCCGATCGGCTTGTCGTCGGACATGCGAAGTTCGACGAAGCGCAGCGAAGCGCCCGCGGCAACGGTGCGTGCCGAGCTGACGACGTTGGTCAGGGCGCGGTCGAAGTCGAACGCTGCCGGTAGGGCAAGGGCGTCGTAGTCGGCGTCGACCACGACCTGGAAATTCTGCGGGCCATTGCGGCCCTGGCGCATCGACTGAAGGTTGGGATCACTCGCCGGCGCATGGCTCAGCAGCGTCCACAAGTCGGTCAGCTGGAGCAGCGTGCCGGTAGCGCCGAGGTAGAGCGCGAGGAATACGGCGAAGACTGCGAGATAGCGATGTAGCCTCTGCACGATGGTTCCCCGAAGCCGAGTCTGTAGGTGAATTATTAGCTGTCGCGCTGAGCTTATGCCAACCCGAGTCTGCTTTCTACGCGGTCACGGTCAGGTCTTGCCACTTGCCCGGCATGAGTGGGGCACATGTAACGTTGTGGATTGGTGCCGGCGTGATTGGTGCCGGTGCAAAGGTTCGCAGGTATTCTCACTGCATCTTCTTTCTGTGTTCTCCGGCTTTCGTGATTGACTCCTTGTGTCAGCCCAGTAAATTGCAGGATATGCAGAGAGGTTATTCCCAGTTCTGGAGGTTGTCATGTGCCGGAATATCAAAATGCTGTTCAACTTTGCGCCACCGGCGACCGAGGAAGAGATCAAAGCTTCAGCGCTGCAATTCGTGCGCAAGCTCAGTGGCTTCAATGCGCCCTCAAAGATCAATGAAGTGGCGTTCAACCGCGCTGTCGAACAAGTCAGCGACGCGGCGCGCCTTCTCATAGCCTCTCTCGTCACCCTTGCTCCGCCAAAAGATCGCGAGATCGAACGGGCAAGGGCAAAAGCAGAAGGCGCGAAACGATTCAGCCGAGCGTGAGAACGGTCTTTCTTGGAATAATCTTCAGGAGTACGATCTACTCCATACCCGAGGTATGCCAATGAACCCGCCGGCACGAAATTTCAAACAACAGGCCCATGAGCTGATCGAGCAGCTGCCCGAGGCAGCCGATTGGAAAGATCTTGCTCATGAAGCATCGGTATTGCAGGACCTTGAGGAAGCGTTGCAGGAAAGTGACGCAGACCTCGTGGTTGAGAACTCTGAGGTGCGTCGCCGCTTCGGGCTTCCAGAGTAACGCGCGTCATGAAAGTGGCATGGACGCACAAAGCACTTCTCCGTCTTACACAAATTCACGATCACATTGCCCTTGATCAACCCGTCAATGCCCGAAACTTTGTTGATCGCCTGACTCGGAAAGCCAACCGCATTGCGTTGACACCCAGCAGCGGAAAAATTGTGTCTCAATATGGCCACGACGATATCCGCGAGTTGTACGAAGGCGAATACCGAATCATCTATCGCATTCGTACAGATCGAATTGACATCTTGACCGTGCGGCATTCGGCACGGCTGTTACCAAAACGCATCGCCGGGCTTTGATTGGCTTTGTGGGGACGGTGGATCGTCGCGAGTTACGGTTCCACTGACTCCTGGCCGAGGATTAGACTGAGCGCATGAACAGCCGATTTTTCCAACCCTGCGTTGCCCTGGGTCTTCTCACCTCCATGCTCGTCGCGCCATCGTCGGCTCATCATTCGTTATCGAATTACGAGTACGACCGTCGGGTCACTCTGGAGGGCCAGGTCACGGAGTTCCGCTTCATCAATCCGCATCCGGTGCTGATGGTCGAGGTGGATGGCCGGACGTGGACGCTTGAAATGGACAACCGCTTCGAGTTAGTGGCGATTGGTATCACTGATACCACTTTCCGCAGCGGTGAGCGGGTGACGGTATCCGGCTCACCTGCCCGCGACGGCGGTGCCACCATGTACCTGCGCCGTCTCGAACGGCCGGCGGATGGTCTGCTTTACGAGCAGCGGGGTTCCAATCCCTCCATCTCTCGCCTCGCTCCACAGACACGCTGAAACGCAGCACCAACAGCCCGTGCAGGGTACACATGTGTGCGCCGAATGCTGTTCGCCGAGCAGGAACAACCCTGCGGTTTAGTGAACTTGATACCGCATGCAAAGAACTGTCTGGTGCATTGAATTTCCGATGCGGTTGGCTTCTCATCCACCCATGCCAAGAAAATTCGTATTGCTGCTGACAGTCTTGCTGGTGCATGGTTTTAGCACCGGAGCAATTGCATCCGAAGTGACGACAACCGTGTCCATGACTGGCATCGTCACGGCCGCGAAAAATTTTCTGGCAACGTTGGATGCGGCACAGCGTGCTCGCGTCGAGTATGACTTCAAAGACGATACGCAACGTAAACGCTGGACAAATTTCCCCGCGACTTCCGGCAACAGACGGGGTGGCCTGCGTATGGGCGACCTCAAGCCTGGGCAACGCAAGGCAGTGCTGGCCATATTGGCCGCGGCGCTTAGTCCACAGGGCTACGAAAAAGTCCTGCAGATCACTGAGGGCGATGAAGTACTGCGCGGGCCGTTCGGTCGCTCAATGTTCGGCCGTGACGAATACTATGTATCCCTTCTCGGTCAGCCTTCCATCACTGAACCCTGGATGTTGCAGTTCGGTGGGCACCATCTGGGGCTCAATGTGACGCTGGTGGGCGAACGCGGCACGCTCGCGCCCACGCTCACCGGCGCGCAACCGGCCAGCTTCACGCTGGAAGGCAAACTCATACGACCCCTGGGACGCGAAGTCGACAAGGCTTTTGCATTGGTCAGTTCGCTCAATGCGCAACAACGTGAGCAGGCGATTCTTGGATTTCAGATACGCGATCTGGTGCTGGGGCCCGGGCGTGACGGCGTATTGATCCAGCCGGAAGGCATCAAGGGTTCGGCGCTGACGACACAGCAGCGCGAGATGTTGCTGGACCTGGCCAGTGAATGGACTGGCATCCTCAACAATGCGCACGCCAGGACCAAAATGGATGAGTTGCGTAACAACATTGCCGAAACCTGGTTCGCATGGAGCGGTCCGGTTGAGCGTGATCGCGCTGCGTACTTTCGTATCCAGGGTCCAACAGTCCATATTGAATATGCACCGCAAGGTCGGGGCGGCGATCACATACACACCATTTATCGCGATCCCGGCAATGACTATGGAGCGAAGTGGTGGTCCCGCTGAGCGCGCTGCGGCTGTTGTTTTTGTTGCTGGTTGTGCCATGCGTATTGCAGGCACACCGACTGGACGAATACCTGCAGGCTGCGCAGGTGGTGATTGAACCGGCCCAGGTGCGATTACTGCTGGTGCTTGAGCCCGGCGTCGAAGTTGCCGCTCAAGTTCTGCAGAAAATAGATCTCGACCATGATCAAACGATCTCGCGTGCTGAAGCAGCGGCCTACATCGGCACCGTGCAGCGCGAGCTGATGTTGCATCTGGATGGTCAACGATTGCAATTGAAGCTGGATGATTCCGAGTTCGATACACCCGCCGAATTGAGCGATGGTTCAGGCATCATCCGGCTGGTGTTTTCTGCCGCTGTCAAAAACACACAGCCCGGTGCGCACCAGCTGGTGTTCGAGAACCGGCATATGGGTGCAATCAGCGTGTATCTGTTCAACGCCATGCAACCCGATTTGCCGGCCGTCCAGATCAGCCGGCAGCGGCGCAACGATACGCAAAGCGTGGGTGAAATCGACTACATCCTGGCTAGTGCGCCAAAAGTTCTCTGATCAATCTGAAGAAAGCCGAGAAAAAAATGTAGTGGCATGGCCAGCGTACCATCCGACATGATGGCTCCATGCAGCCGAAGATCTGGTTGGCGTTGGCGGAAGAAGTATCTATCCTTAGTAATCCGTTGAAGGGGGTTCACTGATGAAATCGCAAGCAATAGCAGTGCTTCTGAGTCTTGGCTTTGCCGTATCGGCACACGCTCAGAGTGCCCTGGTTTATATCGGCACTCGTGGCTCTGAGCCTGGCCAGGGTATTTATGCCGCGCGTTTCGACAGCCAGACGGGACAGCTTTCGTTGCTGGGGCAGCAAGCGCAACTCGATAACGCCGCATGGTTGACCGCTCATCCCAGCCTGCCGGTGATCTATTCGGTTGCCAATGCCGAGGGTGGTCTGGCCGTTGAATCAAATGTGCACAGCTTCGCGATCGACAAGGCATCGGGCAAGCTGACGCAGATCAACAAAGTCGGCACCGGCGGGCGGGATGCCACGCATCTGCATCTCGACGCAGCGTCGAAGACTCTGTTTGTCGCCAATCATGAAAGCAGCGATGTGACTGCACTGCCATTGCAGGCCGATGGCAGTCTGGGCAAGGTGGTATCAGGTCAGAAGACCTATGGTACCGGCCCAAATCCTCGACAGGACAAGCCTGAGCCGCACAGTACCGCCATCGATCCCATCTCGCGCCGCTATGTGGTGGCTACAGACGTTGGCGCCGACCGCATGTTCATCTATCGCTTCGATCCGGCAACGCGTGCGCTGACACCGGCGCAGATACCTTTCGAAGCCGTGCCGCCCGGCTCGGCGCCGCGACATCTCACCTTCAGTCCTGATGGCAAGTACGTGTATGTCGTGACCGAAATAACCGCCGAGATTCGCGTATATCGCTGGGACGCAAACGGCGGGCGACTGCAATCGATTCAGGCGTTCTCTGCCTACCCTGCCGACTATGCCGGGACGGTGCACAGGAGCGCCGCTGAAATCACTATCTCCCGCGACGGCAAGTTTGTGTACGCATCGGTTCGCGGCGATCAGGACAGCCTGGTCGTGTATGCAGTGAACCCGCAGGACGGCAAACTGACTGAGATTCAGCGTCTGCCGTCAGGCGGCAAGTCGCCACGTAGCTTCGACTTCGATCCGACCGGCCGCTGGATGCTGGTCATGAATGATCTTTCAAGTTCAGTGAACGTTTTCCGGGTCGATCCTGCTGCGGGCAAACTCAGCCCGACCAACTCAACGCTAAAAATCCCTAACGCGGCAACAGTGGTTTTCTACGCCAACTGATCACGCACAAACAACAGCCGCTATCCGAATTTCTCCACCAACTCTGGATGACTGACCATGAAGCATCCCGGGCGTCTTCGGTTTGGGGTCGGCTACCGGCACTGGGCGATATTCAACGAGGGTGGTATTCATCGGGCCGTTTACGTTTCTTGGCGTTCATTCGCTCGCAGACGCGTTACGCTCGCGCTATATCAACCCCGGAGTACCCGCCATGTCTTCAGAACACTCTGATATTTCCCGTCGTGCCGTCCTGCAATCCGGCCTGCTGGCGGGGCTGGGTGCCGCGTTGCCGCGCGTATTGCTGGCCGCAGACGGCGGCTTGCCCCTCATCACCAAGGTGATTCCCGCGACCGGTGAGAAGATTCCCGTCATGGGCGTCGGCACCAACCAGTTCGGACGCGTGGAATACACGGCTCGTCCGCGACGTTATCAAGCGCATGTACGATTTGGGTGGCACGGTGATCGACACGGCCGCCGAGGTACGGCGAGAGCGAGGTGCAGATCGGCAAGGCGCTTGAGGAGCTGGGCCTGACGCAGAAGATGTTCATCGTCACCAAGTTCAATGCGCCGGGCGGAACACGTAAACGACGGCGGTAGGCGGCGTGGACAGCATCGAGCGTTCCTTCCAGCGCCTGAAGAAGATCGACCTGCTGTTCATCCATTCCGTGGCGAGCATCGAGGCGCAGATGCCCACCTTGCAGGACATGAAGAAGCAGGGCCGGGTGCGCTATATCGGTGTCACATCGACTCGTCGCAGCCGAGTACGCGCAGATTGCCGAGTTCATGAAAAAGTATCCGCTCGACTTTGTGCAGATAAAGTACTCCATCGGCGATCGCGCCGCGGAAGACGAAATCCTGCCGCTGGCTCAGCAGCGCAAGATCGCCGTCCAGGTGGCGCAGCCTTTCGATGGCGCGCGCAATTCGCTGATTACTCGCGGCGGGCAGTAAGCCGCTGCCTGCCTGGGCCGCGGACTATGGCATCAAGAGCTGGGGCCAGTACTTCCTCAAGTACGTGAATTCGCATCCGGCCGTGATCGGCGCCATCCCGGGCTCCACCAAGCTGACGCATATCGAGGATAACCAGGCGGCGGGCCGCGGTCCCTTCCCGATGCGGCGGGCCGCAAGAAGATGGAGGAGTATTGGAGTTCTGTTTCCGCTGCGTAGGTGGATCGATGAGTGGTCGTTGATGATCAGAAAGCCCCGCTTGCGGGGCTTTCTTTTTGAGCCTCAACGTATGCGCTGAAGTCATCAAGGCGAAATGCATGCCGGTAGGCGTGCTCGGCCATCAACCTTTACACTTGTGGGTTATCGACATTCATTGGCGAACGATAATCTCGTGACCCCTCCTGATAAACAACTGATCTGCGCGCTGTCCGATCTGGCCGATCCCGGTGTGTTTCATTTCCCCTTGGGCAGTGGCGAATGGCCACTGCGTGCGTTTGTCATCCGGCATCAGGACAGAGTGCGCGCGTATGTGAATCGTTGCCCGCATGCCGGTCACTTGCTTAACTGGAATACGGACAATGTATTTACGCCGGACAACACCCAGCTCATCTGCACCTCACATGACGCGTTGTTCGATCCCGGTTCGGGCAAGTGTATTGGTGGCCCCTGCATCGGGCGCAGGCTGCGCCCGGTGAAAATCGAAATCATCGACGGACAGATCTGGTTGAATGACACTCCGCCGGATATGTCGGATCCGCTGTGGTCTGTAAGATAAGTCAGCGACTCTGTTGGCTGCTTCTACTGATTCCACCGCATGCGGCCAGGTGATGCGTATGAACGATGCCGGTCTGGGGATCGGGGGGTTATTATCGCTCTGGCAACAAGGCGCGCCGTTCGGTACTGATGGACTCCAAGACTGATATTCTCCTGTACCTGTACTGCAATGCCGGGCCCGCTTTGGTTGAACCAAGCCATCGATTGGGCCGTGGGGAAAGATCGCAAAGATTACTGATATTTGTGGCACTGCTTTTCTGCGCAAGTTGATACCAGAGACCAATCGTAGTCCGCTGTTCAGCCGTAGTTCTACGCGGAACAGCACAGGAGTCCAGATGACCAGACGCCCTGCTCTCATGTTCTCACTCACGCTCTTCTGTGTCGGTGTGGCCGTCGCGGCCGGGCCGACATTCAGACCGGATGTGGTTTTCAAAGGCTCGACGCTGGGCGGATGGACGCCGCTCGGCCAGGGTGCAAGCTGGCGCGCGCAAGACGGCGACATCATCGGCACACCGAGTCAGGCTACCGGTGGGTGGCTGGTGCTGAACACCTCTTTCCAGGATGTCGCGGTTTACACGACGCTGTCCTGTGCTGCGGGTTGCAAGGCCGGCGTGCTGCTGCGTGCCGAAAAAACAGCTGATGGTGGGATGAAAGGCGTGTTTGTGTCGCTGACCGAAGGCGACACGATCTCGTACGCGGTAACTCTTGATGCGCAGGGTCGCGAGACTTCACGTGAATCGCTGACCAACCTCGCCGCAGCCGCACGCGCAAGTAATGCTGGCAGCGCGCCGCCGATAGCCGCTGCGGCGCCAGCAACAGCTAGTGCCGGTCCACCCCAGCTTCCGGCAGGTATCAATCTTCCCGGACTGATGGCCCGGCCCAGAGGCGCATATCTGTCTGGCCAGGCCAACGTCGTGGATATCACGCTCGCGAACAACTCGCTGACGCTGCGTTTGAACGGCGGGTCGCTCGGTGGCGGCAGCAATCCGGTGCAAGACACTTTCGGCAAGTACGGTCCGATTGCGCTGTACGTCGGCGGCACTGCACCGGCAACGTTCAAGACTCTGGCCTATGCCGACCTCAACTCGCGCCCATTCGATACCGAGAAGACATCAGCGAACTTCCGGGTGCAGCGCCTGAGCGAGTTCTACTACTCGTACTCGGCGGCGATTGCCGATCTCAATCGTGATGGACACATGGACGTCGTCGCCGGTCCGTATTACTACCTCGGACCGGATTTTACTGTGGGTCGCCAGTTCTACGCGGGCATCACTTACAACCCGACCAGCGAGTGGCCCATGGCGTCCATGGTGCAACTGGCGTATGACTGGACCGGTGATGGCTGGCCCGATGTTCTGAACATGGGAGGCAACGCCGGCAACGGTGTCGGTACGCTGTTCGTCAACCCCAAGGGCGAGAGCCGGCGCTGGGATTCGCATGTTGTGATGAATCCACCAGAAGGCGTCGTTGGAAACGAAGAAACGTTATTGAAGGATGTGAATGGCGACGGCAAACCCGAGATCATCCATACTGGACAGAACACCTTGCGCTATTCGTCACCCGATTCCGCGAACCCGACAGGTGCATGGAAGGTCACGACGATCTCGGAGCCGGGACCTTGGGGCGTGAACATCAGTCACGGGATGGGCATCGGCGACATCAACAGCGATGGCCTGATGGACTACGTCACCGCATATGGCTGGTGGCAACAGCCCGCGAAAGGCAGCCCGGCAGGTACGCTGTGGAAGTGGCATCCGGTGGCGTTCGCGCGCTGGGGCGCATCGCAAGGTGGCGCAGGTGGCGCCGAGATGGGCATCTATGATGTCAACGGCGACGGCTTGAACGATGTCGTCACTGCGCTTGAAGGCCATGGTTTCGGTCTTGCGTGGCACGAGCAGAAGCGCAGTGCCAACGGTGAGATCACGTTCGTGCAGCACACCATCATGGACAGTGCGCTCGATAACAACGCCGGCGGCGTGTGGTTCACTCAGCCACACGCGGTTGCGTTTGCGGACATCAATCAGGATGGCATTCTCGATATGGTGACCGGCAAGCGGCATCACTCGCACTTCCAGTACGCCGATCCCGACAACTGGGGTATGCCGGTGGTGTACGTCTACAAGGCGGTGCGTAATCCGAAGGCAGCCGGCGGCGCGGAGTTCGTGCCCGAACTCGTACATAACCGCTCCGGCGTCGGCTCGCACATTGCGACCGGGGATCTGAACAAGGATGGCACCACTGACTTCGTCACCTCCGGCGCCAGCGGTACGTTCATCTTCTTCAATCAGACGAAGCAAGGTACGCGTTAGTTGCGCGCGATAGACCACGGAGAACTTGCATGATCCTTACTCGACGTCAGTTTCTGTCCCAGAGCAGTGCCGCAATGGCCAGTGCAATGATGTCGAATACATGTCTGAGTGCTGCAATGGTCCTGGCAATATCCCGCTGGGCTTCCAGGCTTTCGAGATCGTGCCCGACCTCAACAAGGATTGGGATGGCACCCTCAGGCAGATGGTGGCGATGGGCTACAAGCTCATCGACATGGTCGCGATGAACCCGTACACCACGCGTACCGGCAAGCAGCTGCGCGCCGAGTTCACGCGGGTCGGCCTCGACTGCAACGTCTGCCACTTCGGCTACGGACTGTGGAGCAACAGCCTTGGCCAGACGCTGGACTACGCCAACACACTGGGTGTGCGCCACGTCATCTGCGGCCCGCGGCCGAAGATGATTACCTCCGACGACTGGAAGGTTATGGCCGCAGACCTCAACCGCTTCGGTATGGCATCGAAGAAGGAAGGCCTGACCATCGCGTATCACAACCACGAGATTGAATTCATCCGAACCCCGCAAGGCGATATACCCTGGGATCTGCTGATGGCGAACACCGACCCCGCGATCGTCCGCTTCCAGATCGACGTCGGTAACCTGACATTCGGCGGCGGCGATGCCGTCGAGTACTTCCGTAAGTACAACAATCGCTACTTCTCGTTTCACGCCAAGGACTTCGTACCGGGCAAGGCCGCCGTGCCGGTCGGAGCCGGCATTCTCGACTGGAAGCAGATTTTCCAGCTGGCGCGGCAGGCTGGAGTCGAGAGCTGCATCGCAGAGGTCGGCGCCTATGGAGCGTCGACGCTGGACGGCGTGGCCCTCGAGCCAGCTGAGCTCACCATCCTCGAATCTTACAAACGCAGCGCTGAGTGGTTGATCGCATACAAGGGCTGAGCTCATTGCTCATGTTTCACCGTGTTCGATTGAGGAACACAAACGCTCCCTTGCGCGCTGCTGTCAGCACATCAAGCTTGCCGTCGCCGTTGACGTCACCAGTTATCACCTGCACGCCCACGCCGGAGCGATTGTTGATCAGCTGCGGCTGGAAGGAAACCTGTCCGCCGGCACCACGGACCAGTTTGAACCAGTACAGCACCGGCGGATCGTCGAAGTCGTTTTCTTCGTCGTAACGATAGCCGTGGGAGTACCAGCGTTTTCCAGTCACGATGTCCTTGAGTCCATCGCCATCCACGTCGGCCATGGTCAGGGCATGTAATTCGGTGAAAGCGACTTCGTCCTTGGAGGTGGTATCCGCCGGCGCGCGCATGATCACATGCTGCTCGAAGGTACCGTCCTTACGCTGTTCGAACCAGGCGAGTCCGGGGCCATGTGCCGCAAGGCTGGTCACGATGTCGTTGATACCATCGTTGTTGACGTCATACACCGCGATCTCGGCGCCGCCATTGCCGAAGCGCGTGGCATGGTATTTCCAGTTGCCCGCGCCCGCGTTGGTCGCCGGCTGTTCCCACCAGCCTGCTGGTGAAGTCAGGTCCATGCGTCCGTCTTTGTTGACATCGCCTGTTCCGAGCCCGTGGCCGCTCCAGCGGCCGCGGTCGGACACCGCGACGAACTTCCAGGGCTTCGTCGCGTCGCTCCAATCCGGTTGTGCATAACCCACTTGGCCGTCGGACCAGTCAGACCTGGTTGCCAACTGCATGGTCAGCTCCGGCTTTGCCGTCGCCATCCACATCTACGAACTGATTGGCCTCGGTGGTGATCAGCGGAATCACCTGGTAGTTGTCCCAGTGGCGCTTCTGTCCCTTCGGATTCAAGAACACGTGACCGGAGAAGGTGGGCCGTGGTCCGAACGCCATCACCATGAAGATGTCCTGCCAGCCATCGGCATTGAAGTCATGGGTCCAGGACATGAAGGAAGGTGGATAGTTGCCGTGGGTAATTGAGCCTGCCTGTGGCACGGCGGGTCCACCGGGATACTCCGCGCCTGCAACCGCGATGGCGGCCGGCGGATAAATTTCGTGAGCGACCCTGAAGTCAGGTCCAAGGTAGTAGTACGGTCCGGAGACGATGTCCTGCTTGCCATCGCGATTGATGTCGCCCATCGCGATGCCTTCGGCGTAGAAGATGTCCGTCAACTGCACGCGCTCGAACTTCGGATCGGTTATCTCCGGTGCGAGTGTGGCAATGCGCGTGGTGTGATCCTGGACCTCGATCTTTGCAATGCGCAGCGTCGCACCATTGGCGCCGGCAACATGCAGCGCGATCTGGCCGTAGGCATGTCCGCCATCCATTTTGTAGCCCTGGATTCGCATGCCGTTGAGGTTGCCGGCGAACACATCGCCCATGGAAACCGTCAGTACATTCGCGCCGGGTTTCAGGGCGGGAGGAGCGGGAATGATCAGAGAGCCGGCCGAGCCGCCTCCTCCGCCATGGGCATCGCGAATGCCCGCACAGGGGATCGGCGCACAGCCACCGGTGGTGAGATAGTCGGGGCTTTCAACGATCTTGGAGATGCTGGCATTTTCCGGCAGCGGCGTGCGGGAACTTTCTTTGCCGCTGGCATCCAGCGTCACCCGCGCCATCTTGCCGATTGCGGTGCCGCTCAGCGGCACATAGACGCCACTGGCCTGATTCCCGGTTTTTTCAGAACGCAACAGCAATCCGGTCTCGCACTGGTTGCACTCGAAGCTCATGGTGATGTTCGCGTTCCCGTACACCTCGTCGAGAATCAGCCAGCCATCGGAGCCGTTGCGCACCGTGCCGACAATGGCGCCGTTGTCGACGCGCCAGTCCGCGCCACCCAGCGTGTGCCATCCCGCCAGAGATGTTCCGTTGAATATTTCTTGCTTCACCGTCTGGCGGCCGGATGGGGACTGAGCCGCCAACAGTCCGGAAATGAATAACAATGCCGCAACGGTGGTAGTCGTCTTCGCCAGAAGAGAACGTATCGTCATGGTAAATCCCCTACAGAAAATGTTGTGGCACTTCCATGGCAAGGAGCAACCTGACATCTCAGGATTTTATATAACGTCGTTTCAGGAACAGGGAGCTGAAACAGAAGGAGTCAGTTGACAGGATCTGGTTCCAGCGTCGCGCCGAGCTTAACCTGAGGCGCTTCCATGGCGCCATCTCAGTTTGTTCCTGACGGAAAAAGGTGCCCAATCTCACCAACCTTTAATACACTGTGGCTGTGTAGCCTGGTTGATAAACACTGGTAATGCGGCGTGCACACAGAAACACGTCTGCGCAAGGGGATAGATATGCTCAAGACATATAGTCATCGAAGTCATTCGTTCTCGGTGCTGTGGTGTTCGTTGTGCCTCCTGTCGCTGTTAGGCGCAGGAAATGTGTTCGCCGAGATGAATGGCCCAGTGAAGATCGAGAGCGGCACGATTCTCGGCATTCCGGGTACAAATGCTGCAGTGACGCAATTCCTCGGCATCCCGTTTGCAGCGCCGCCGGTGGGTAACTTGCGCTGGCGTCCGCCCCAGCCCGCCGTTGCGTGGCCAAACGTGCGCACGGCAGACCGGTTCTCGGCCACGTGCTCGCAGAACGTTGGCGGTGAGGGCCCCACTCGCCCGTGGACCATCGAATTCAACGCACATGGTTTTCAAAGCGAGGACTGCCTGTATCTCAACGTCTGGACTGCGGCCGCCTCGGCAAACGAGCGGCGGCCCGTGCTGGTGTACATCTACGGCGGCGGCAACCGCGAAGGCTCCAGCGATATTCCCATTTATAACGGCGAGGGTCTGGCCAGGAAAGGCATCGTGGTGGTGACCATCAATTACCGGCTCGGCGTGTTCGGATTCCTGGCTCATCCCGAACTATCGAAAGAGTCGCCGCATCACTACTCCGGCAATTACGGCCTGATGGATCAACAGGCGGCGCTGCAATGGGTGCAACGCAACATCACGGCTTTTGGCGGCGACCCGGCCAAGGTGACCGCAGCGGGGCAGTCGGCGGGCGCAGGCGACGTGCACTTTCTGGCCATTTCGCCCAGAGCGAAAGGTCTATTCCATGGACTGATAGCCCAGAGTGGCTCCAAGGCCTGGAACGATCAGTCACTGCCCAATCCCATGATGTGGATGAACTTGGCCGATGCCGAGCGGAATGGGTTGAAGTACGCTGACTCGCTGGGCGCCAAGTCATTGCAGGACTTGCGCGCCATGCCCTGGCAACAATTGTTGACGTCGAAAGAACCTGTGCCGAACCGCGCGGTGGTGGGCGGGCCGTATTTCCCAGAGGGCTTCGCCGCCACCTTTGCCAAAGGCCAGCAGAACGATGTGCCGTTTATGACCGGCGCTGACCTCGACGAGCACGGCGCGGAGCCCCATCCCAAAGTGGATGCGGCCGGCTTTCGCAAGGCTGTCCACGACCGCTTCGGTGACATGGCGGATGTATTCCTGAAACTTTACCCAGTCGCGTCCGACGCGGATGCGCCTGCAGCCTTCAACGCCGTCATGCGCGACTACGAACGAATGAGCATGTATATGTGGGCCGTTGATCGCCAGAAGACCTCGAAGACCAAGGCGTACACGTACTACTGGACGCATGCCATTCCAGGACCTGAGAAGGATCGCTGGGGTGCATTCCACTGTTCCGAGATTCCTTACTTCCTGAACACACTGAATGAATCACCGCGTCCGTTTGAGCCCATCGATCACCAGATCGCCGACACCATGTCGTCCTACTATGTGAATTTCGTGATGACCGGCGACCCCAACGGCAAGGACTTGGCGACATGGCCAGCGATCGATCCCGCCAGCCCGGTAACGATGGAACTGGGCGACCACTACCGGCCCATACCGGTGGCGGACAAGGCCAGATTCGAGCAGCTGAAAAAGTTCTTTGCGAGCAGGCTCGAGGTTCGTTAAGACACGCTGCCAGCCTGGTGCGCAATGATTCGATCATGCGCACCAGCGGACGAGAGAATATTCATTTTGATTCAAGCCAGGCATGACGATGAGCGACGCCGAGCGCTCGCAAATATCTATCAGTCGTGACGCGTAGTTAATTGGCCCTGACCGAAACGGGTGTTTATTCTTCCCGCCCTTCGTCCCACAAACTCAAGAGGAAGACCTCATGAAACTCGCTCGCATGCTGCTAGCCGTCGCTGCCGCAATCAGTCTCGCCGGCGTCTCATCGGTCTCGGCACAGGAAGGACCTCAGCGGCAGGCAGGTCCCGTCAACGTCCCGGGGATCAAGACCACCTTCGTGCCGCTGGGCAGCGGTCAGGCCGCCATACTTTACGAGCCGGTCAACCCCGGTCCCAAGGCGCAGATCGCGGTGTTCGCCATGCACTCCGCCATCGACTATTTAACGCATTCCTCGTGTACGGAGTTATCCACGCGCGGCTATCGGGTGTTGTGCGCCAATAACGCCAACAGCAAGTCACGCTGGTTCAATGAGGGCATGCTGAACGATGTGCTGCTCACCGCCAAAACGGCCATCACGTTCTTGCGCGGTTATCCCGGCGTGAAAAAAATTGTGCTGTGGGGACACAGCGGTGGCGCAACCGTCATGACTGCCTATCAGGATGTGGCTGAAAACGGCGTGAAGGCCTGCCAGGAAGAAATCAAGATCTACAAATGTCCCGATAGTTTGGCGGGCCTGCCGCCCGCAGACGGTGTGATTCTCGGTGACCCCAACTGGGGTATTGCCAACGATGTGTTGACCGGCACTGATCCGGCCCTGCTTAGCTACGACAACGGTATGAATCTCAATCCGGATCTGGACATGTTCAATCCGAAGAATGGCTTCAAATCTGCGGGATCAACCTACAGTCAGGAGTTCATCAAGCGTTTCCTGGCTGCACAGGCAAAACGCAACAACGCCGTCGTCGACCTGGCATTGCAGCGACTCGCACTCATCAACGCCGGCAAGGGTATGTATTCCGACGATGAGCCCTTCATCATTTCAGGCGCCATTTTCACAGCCAACAAGCTATATACCTCCGATATGCGCTTGCTTGCGTATACGCAGAAAGCCTGGCCTTTACTGCATGCAGACGGTTCAACCACCACCGGGATTGTGCATTCGGTGCGTGTGCCGACGGCCACGCAAACACCATCGCATTCCATGAAGAACGGCGCGTTGAAGACGACGGTGCGCGGCTTTCTGAATACTTACGCCACCCGGGCCACCGATAAATACGGCTACGATGAAGACACCGGGGAACTGGGCGTGATATGGCGATCGAGCCAGGGCAGCAACCCCGGCAACGCAGAAGGTATCGCGGTGCCATTCCTGACGATGGCCATGACGGGCAGTTTCGAAATGGGATCAGCCGAGACCATTCACAATCATGTGAAGGCCACCGACAAGGAACTGGTGTATGTCGAAGGCGCCACGCACAACTACAACACCTGCAAGCGATGCGAGAAGACGCCCGGCCAGTACGGCGATACCACGAAATCAACTTATGATTATGCCGACAAATGGCTGAGCAAGCCGGGCCGGTTCCTGTAGGGAGCGGATGATGAAACGTCTGTGTGGGCTGCTGATTTTGATGATCGCTGGCGCCAGCCAGCTTGTGGCGGCTCAAGGTACGCCTGCCGCGCAGGCGGGCGACGTTTCGCTGAAGACGACTTTCGTGCCGCTGGGACCGCAGGCGAACGCGGTGCTGATCGAGCCAGCGACGTTGAACAATAAAAGCGGCATCGCCCTGCTGATCACGCACCCGGAGCGGATCAATAACTTCAACTATTTCGTCGGCCAGGAACTGCCGAAGTATGGCTATCGAGCCATGATGTTGAACTACTACGGCAAGGAGGATTCGTACTACGAGTTTCTCCAGCCGATCGCCGCGGCCATCAAGGCCCTGCGTGCCATTCCCGGTGTGGAGAGGGTGGTGCTGGCCGGCCACAGCTCGGGTGGCGCCGAGCTGTCGTCCTATCAGGACGTGGCTGAAAACGGCCCGGCGGCTTGTCAGGGCGTGGAGCGTATCTACAAGTGCGCGAGCAACGGTCTGGATGGGTTGCCGAAGGCCGATGGCATCATGCTGCTCGATGCCAACACCGGTGCGCCGGAAAAGACCCTGGCGTTGAATCCGGCCGTCAACGAGCATCGCCCGCGACAGGTCGATTCCGCCCTCGACCTCTACGATCCGCGCAACGGGTATGACGTGGCCACGCGTTCGGCCACGTACAGTGCTGAGTTCCTGAGCAAGTTCTTTACGGCCCAGGGCGCGAAAGCGAATCGCGTCATCGATGCAGCACTGGAGCGTCTGCGCAAGATCGAGCAGGGTGACGGCGAGTACCTGGACGACGAGCCGTTCGTGGTCGCCGGCGCGGGTGTGAATGCGAGCGGGGCACGACCCGAGACAGCGGACATCCGCCTGATGTCGCGCACGCGCGCGCCGCATCCGCTGCTGAAGGCGGACGGCAGCACCAAGGTGCAGGCGATTACCCGGATAGCGTCACCGCAGGGGCAGCCCTACCAAAACAGGCTGTCGCAGATCAGCCTGGACAGAACCGTCCGGCACTATCTGTCCTTTCGCGCTCTGCGCGTGACGCCGGACTATCGCATGACAGAGGACAATGTCCTCGGTGTTCAATGGCGCTCCACAGCCAACAGCATGCAGGGGAATCTGGAAGGCATCAGAGTGCCCACGCTGATCATGGCCGCCTACGTGTTCGTCGGAACTTGTACTGCTGGAGATCGGCTATGACCGTGCTGCAGCAAAGGACAAGGAGTTCATCGGTGTAGAGGGCGCCAATCATTTCTTCCGGCCATGCAAGCCGGAATACGGTGACACCTACAAACGCGCTTTCGATTACATGGATGGGTGGTTGAGCAAGCCTGGCCGGTTCCAGGTTCGGTAAGACCGACCACATCCCAACAAGTAGACAGGATAACGTCATGAAACTTTCTCGCATGCTGCTTGCCGCAGCGCTCGGCCTCGCCAGCGTCTCATCGGCCTGGGCACAGCAAGGGCCGCAACGGCAACCGGGTCCCGTCAATGTCGCCGGGATCAAGACTACCTTCATCTACTTGTCGAACGGCGCTCCGGGCGTGCTCTATGAACCGACCGAGCCTGGCGCGAAGGCGCAGATCGGTGTCTTCGTCATGCACACCGGTGCGGACTATCTGACTCACTCGGCCTGCACGGAGTTGTCCAAGCGTGGCTACCGCGTGCTGTGCGCCAATACCAGCGGCGACAAGTCCGGCACCTTCGACACCGGTCGGCTGGATGGCTCGATTCTGGAAGCGAGCCAGGGCATCAAGTTCCTGCGCGGCTATTCCGGGGTAAAGAAGGTTGTCCTTTGGGGGCACAGCGGTGGTGGCACATTGATGACCGCCTACCAGTCGATTGCCGAGAACGGCGTGAAGGTCTGTCAGGACGCGCAGAAGATCCACAAGTGTCCCGACACGCTGGCCGGGTTGCCGGTGGCCGATGGTGTGATACTGGGTGACACCAACATCGGCCTGGGCACCATCACTTTGCTTAGCGTCGATCCGGCGGTGATCGACAACAGCAGCGGCCTGAAGCTCAATCCCGCGCTCGACATGTACAACCCGCAGAACGGTTACAAGGCCGGAACGACAACCTATAGCGAGGAGTTCCGAAAGAAATTCTTCAAGGCCGAGGCCGAGCGCAACAACGCCATCATCAAGCTGGCCGAGCAGCGACTTGCGGCCATCAAGTCGGGCAATGGTCAGTTCCGGGACGACGAGCCTTTCGTCATTCCGGGTGGCTACATCGGCAACAACCGGCTACTGTCGATGGATGTCAGCCTGATGTCGCGATCACTCAAGCCTTGGCCGCTGGTGCATGCCGATGGTTCGGTCACCACCGAAATCATCCCGGGCCGGCGCGTTGCCCGCCCAACAGATAATCCTTCGGCCTTCTATCGGCGTGGCGCCATCAAGACAACGGTGCAAGGCTTCCTCACCAGCTACGCCATCCGCGCCGACGTCGACACCTACAGTTACGGCGCTGATTACATCCGTGGCGTGCAGTGGGCCTCAACCTACGCCAGTCCTCCGGGGAATGTACAAACCGTGTCCGCGCCCCTGCTGTTGCTTGGCATGACCGGCAGTTTCGAAGGATGGGCCAGCGAGACGATCTACGAACTCGCGAAGAGCACTGACAAGGAGCTGGCCTTCATCGACGGGGCCGGGCACGGCTACAACACCTGCAAGCCCTGCGAGAAAACGCCGGGGCAGTTCGGCGACACCGTGAAAACGACCTACGACTATGCCGACAAGTGGCTGAGCAAGCCGGGGCGCTTTCTGTAGGCGCGCAGGCGCAAGCCCGTGTTGATATCGACACGGGACGCTGTTTATTTCTCTTGTATTTGCAGATGCCGCGCTATCATTGCGGCACAACCATCACATGACGGGGGATTCCATGAAAAAGCATTTTGTCTACGCTATTTCCCTGCTCACGCTGGCCGGTCCTGCGCTGGCGGCCGATGCGCCTGCGACGCCGCCTGATTTCGCCGCGCAGTTCAGAGAGGGTGACACGAATCACGATGGCAAACTGACTTACGATGAGTACAAGGCGGCCCGCATGATGCGCGATGCTGGCAAAGTTGACGAAACCAAGATCAAACACTACGTCGAGCGCTTCGCCGCACTGGACGCGAACAAGGACAAGTTACTCAGCCTTGAGGAATACAAGGTGCGCATCACCAACGAGAAGTACCAGCCTGCAAGCAAGTAGATTCCGACTGCCGTACCGCCGGCACACGCAACCGGCAGCGACGCTTGCCGCCTTCGATCTTACGCATAGCTGCCTCAGCGGCGTACGCTGAAACGTGTGAGCTCGCGTTTGGGGTCTTCCCATTCCGGCCGCAGCTCGGAGGCTTTCAGGTAATCGCGGTAGGCTTCGCGGGCATGGCGGAGTTCTTCGTGCGCGCCGGCGCGGCTGAAGTGCACCCGGGCCAGCTCCTCCGTACCGAGGACAACGGCTTGGTCGAATGCGGCGACCGCTTCTTGCCAGCGCTTCTGCACGACCAGCACATAGCCGCGGTTGGCATGGGCCTGACCCAGCGTGCTCTGCAATTGGACTGAAGCATCAAAGTCAGCCAGCGCACCCGCGTAATCCTGTTGTTCAAACTTCAACACGCCGCGGTTGTTGAAGCTACCGGCACGCTGCTCGAGGGTGGATCCGGCGGCTTCAATCGCCAATGTGCAGATCTCCAGCGCCGGAATTTCGAGTCGCGAGCCGGTGATCACACTGGGACTCGGATTACTCACATTTTTGGCGATTGCCTCGCACATCTCAGGATAGGCGCCATCGACGAACGTCACCGGGCTTTGGGCCGCAGCGCTTACGGTGCCCAGCAACAGGGGCAAGACTACAAGGGAGTGATGGCGACTCATGACAACCTCCTGCCAAACAACGCATGGTCGATCCCGTCGATCAGACGGAGTTCCGGTACAGTTTCAGCCACCCTGCCAGCGGAATCAAGCAGCGCGTCGGCGCGCCCATTGAGTCTTGCCTTGATACCCACCCACTCGTTCGCGACAATCGAATTTCAAAATTGAAGTGTGTCCCGAGGGGGTAGCTGCATCATGCTCAGCGCAGAGAAGAATGAACTGTTGACGCGAGTCGCGCCCGGCGCACCCATGGGCGATCTCCTGCGCCGTTACTGGCATCCGATAGCTGGCAAGGCCGAGCTGGACGCCGAACCGATCAAGACCCTGCGCTTGTTCGGTGAAGATCTGGTTCTTTATCGCGATCTCGCCGGCCACTACGGCCTGATCGATCGGCACTGTCCGCATCGTCGCGCCGACCTGTCTTACGGGTTTGTAGAACAAAACGGCCTGCGTTGCAGCTATCACGGCTGGACTGTCAATGAGGCTGGCAGCGTCGTGGCGATTCCCTACGACGACATCGTCAATCCGGGTGCCGCAGCAAAAATCAAAAGCCTGTGCAAGTCCACAGCCTACCCGGTGCGCGAACTCGCCGGCATGCTGTGGGCGTATATGGGCCCTGCGCCCGCACCTGAACTGCCAGTGTGGGAACCCTTCACACGCACGCATGGCTTTTGCGAAGTCGTTATCTCGGACATTCCGTGTAACTGGCTTCAGTGTCAGGAGAACTCAATCGATCCCGTGCATTTCGAATGGCTGCACGACAACTGGCCGGCGCGACTCAAGGGGAAATCAGATTTCCATGCCGCCAGGCATCTCAAGGTCGAGTTCGACGAGTTTGAATTTGGCCTGACGTATCGGCGCTTGCGCGAAGGCATGAAAGAGTCCGACCAGATGTGGACCATCGGCCGTGTCTGTCTGTGGCCGAATGCGTTCTGTCTGGGTGATCATCTGGAATGGCGCGTGCCGGTCGATGATGAAAACACGCTCTCGGTCTCCTGGTTCTACACGCGCGTGCCGAAGGATCGCGAGCCGTACGTTCAAGAAAAGATTCCCGCGTGGCACAGCCCCATACGTGATGCGAACGGACGCTGGATTACCAGCCATGTCATCAATCAGGACATTGTCGGCTGGGTTGGACAGGGCCGCATCGCAGATCGAACCCAGGAGATGCTGTCGGCCAGCGATCGAGGTGTTGGCATGCTGCGCAGAAGGTTTTTCAGGGATCTCAAGGCCGTGGCGGAGGGTAATGATCCTTCCGGCCTGATCCGTGATCCGGAACGCGCCAGGTTCGTCGACCTGCCGAGTGCCAATGCGCACTATCACGCGCCGATGTCACGCGAAGAATGGTTGAACCACCCGTTCATCGGTCGTCGCGCCAACGGCAATCCATGGGCAGCGGGACAACCCGATGAGGTGCGGCGTCAGTTCCTCGAAGCGATGGGATTGCCCTGCTGACACGGGCAACATCGCCGCCCATCAGCCAAGTTCGTGTGGGATTGGCCGCTCAGCGTTGTATATCTACTGATCAGGGCTGTAGATCCACTGAGTGGACGGTCGCGCGCGCTCACTACATCATTGCCGATAATTCGAGAATCACTGAGAACCTGTTCAAAGTCTCGATCAAGGGATGCAGTGCAAGGCGGAACCGCCCAAAAAAACGCAGCGTACACGGAGTACGTGAGTATTTTTTGGGCGGTTTCAACGCAGCAATGCGCCCTTCAGCGAGACTTTGAACAGGTTCTGAAGCGGAGCGACGATCAGTCCTGTGACGATGACAATTACCAAGCACACCCAGGCCTTGTCATTGCCGATGGTCTTGCTGCTTGCACTCTCCCCGGGTATTTCTCCGACAGTTCAGGCGCAGGTGACTGAGGGTGGCCCCGCAGCCATGCCTGCGCTCAGCGCGGATTTCGGCGCAGCTGGCCTCATCGGCGAAATGAACAGCGCCGAACACTACGGCGCGCTGCAGTCGCGGCTCGGTGCGTACAGTGCCAGCGGCACAGGTGATGCCCGCCTCAATACATTCGTTGCACCTGCAAACGCCATCGTCTCGTTGAGTCGGGATGGAAAATGGTTTACCAAAGTCGGCGCCGTGTACGTCAATAGCGACGGCACTTATCCGGGTGGCGACATGCCGGAAAGCACGAGTCACAACTTTCTGTTCCAGCTGCTGCACCGTCCCGCAGCAGGAACACTGATCGGTATCGGGGTTATGCCTGACAAGACCGATATTGCCATCCCGTTGAATGGCGCCAGCATCGATGCACGAGGCACCGGGTTGCGATTCGACCTGCTGCAGCGTCTGGGTAACAAGAGTGGCTTGGCAGTAAAACTGATTCATCTTGAGGGACACTCCACCTTCAGCCGGCCGCTGCCCAATGGACAAATGCTGTCGATCCGCTCATCCACAAACCGGACATACGTGGAGATGACTTTCACAACCCTGCTCGACCGCACGAAATTTGCTTTGATCCCGAATGGATGGAGTCTGCGGCCGGTCACCCATGTGCTGTTCCAGCGCGACCATGACCGGAATCCACAGGGACTGGCCAGTACCGACTACTTTGCACAGTGGCTGTTGACTGCACGTCTGCAGAAGGACGTGTTTCGTGCGGGCCAGGTTGGTCCCTATGTTGAACTGGGCATTGAGCAGGAACTGGTGAACGACTCCGCAGCCAAAGGCAACAACGACTTCCTGCTCTATGGCAAGGCGGGCGCCGCAGTCCTTGTCGGCAATTGGGGTAGGCTCGATGCCTACTACGCCCGCAGGCAGGCGCCCGGCGGGTTCTCCTCGAATACGGTGAATCTGCTGTTCTCCATGACCTTCTGAGCGTGGCGCGTAATCTGCGTACGCCGAACCGGGTGAGTGCGCGTTTGGGATCTTCCCAGGTGATTGCAGTTCGGATACTTTCAGGTAATCGCGACAGGCCTCTACGTGCGTAGCCGGGTTCCTTGTGCGCGCCGACGGTGAAGGGCAGCACCCGGACTTCTACTTACTTCGTTTATCACAAGAGGCTTGTGACAGGTAAATGACAGTCGCTGCTGTTACGTTCTGGATGTTTTGTAGCTCTGCACCCACGGTAATGCTGCGGCAATCACTCTAAAGATCACTCACTCGACATCTGGATTGACCACATCGAGACTGGAGAATCTGGTAATGAAAGTCTTGTCTGCGGGGATCTTCTTGCTTCTGTCGGCATTCGCCACAGGAACGAACGCAGCCACCAGTGACGGTGGCATTTTCACGCTGCAACAGGCACGTGCCGGGGAATCTGTTTATCTGCGGGAGTGTTCGTCGTGTCACGGCGTCAATCTTGCCGGTGGCGAGGAAGGCATGGCGTTACTCGGCACGGAATTCCTCGGGAAATGGAGCAACCTGCCCCTGTCCGGACTCTACGCAGTGACTCAAGGCACCATGCCCAAGGTCAATCCGGGTGGTTTGAGTGCTGCACAATACCGGCAAGTGGTGGCCTACATGTTGTTGGCCAATGGCTATCCGCCAGGCGACAGGGAACTGTCCGGCGGTATCGCCGAATTGAGCGCCATTCAATTGCCATCGCCCAGTGGCGATGCTCAGGCATTGCTCGCAAAACTTGATGGATTGGTGCAAGCCAGTAACCAGGAGTCAGTGAACTGGGCACATGTTCGTGGTGATGAAGGCAGCAGCAACTATTCCGCTCTTGATCAGATCAACGCAGACAACGTCAGCAAGCTGAATATTGCCTGGCGCTGGAAAGCCCATAACTTTGGGGCAAGTCCCGAATTCAATTTCCAGTCCACGCCGATCATGGTGAAGGGCAGGATTTACACCACCGCCGGTACTCGCCGTGACGCAGTGGCCATTGATGCCGCCACCGGTGAAACCCTGTGGATGCATCGCATCGATGAAGGTGAGCGCGGCAATCACGTGCCACGACGCGGTTCCGGAAGGGGCGTGGCTTATACCGAGATCAATGGTCAGGGACGGATTTACTACATTACTCCTGGCTATCGTCTGGTAGGGCTTGACGCTGCGAGTGGTCAGCCACTGAAAGACTTTGGTGACTATGGCGTGATCGATCTCAAGACCCAGCTGGATCAGGAGGTTGATCTGGTACGTGATCCGATCGGTGCGAGCTCGGCGCCGGTGATCGTGAAGGGTGTGGTCATCGTTGGCTCGGCCTTTCCATCAGGCCGCGCGCCGTCATCGAAAAAAATGGTGGCGGGACATATCCTGGGCTTCGATGCCGTCACGGGTAAGCGCCGCTGGATATTCCATACGGTTCCACAGGAAAAAGAGGTCGGTGTGGAAACCTGGGAACAGGAGTCATGGCGTTACACCGGCAACACCGGCGCCTGGACACAGTTGTCCGCAGATTCAAAATTGGGATTGGTCTATATCCCGGTTGAAGCGCCTACGGGCGATTACTACGGCGGACATCGCCCCGGCGATAACCTTTTCAGTCAGAGTCTGGTGGCGCTGGATGCGGTAACTGGCAAACGTGTGTGGCACTACCAGACCGTGCGCCACGATATCTGGGACCTGGATCCACCCGCAGCCCCAGTGCTATACAACTATCCCACCTCAAGTGGCGTGATTCCCGCCATTGCGCAGGTCACCAAGCAAGGATTGGTCTTCGCCTTTGATCGGCGCAATGGCAAACCGATCTGGCCGATTGAAGATCGCAAGGTGCCCGCCTCTACCGTGCCGGGTGAAAAAACGGCAGCGACTCAGCCATTTCCCACATTACCCAAGGCGTTTGCGCCCCTTGGCATGACAGAAGAATGGTTGAATGACCTGACACCGGAGATTCACGCCGAAGCCAAACGCATTGGCGCCGAGTACACGCTGGGGCCGCTTTTCACACCACCGACCGTGGTGACAAAAACGAACAAAGGAACCATATCCTTGCCCGGTACAGGTGGCGCAGCGAATTGGCCCGGCGCAGTGGTCGATCAGGAAACGTCGATTCTCTATGTCGGGTCAGCGATGATCGCCAAGGTGGTAGGGATGATCAAAAGTCCCCGATCCGACATGAACTTCGTGGGATCGAGTCCACGCATCGATGGACCGTTCGGCTTGCCGCTGAACAAACCGCCCTACGGCACCATCACGGCAATCGACATGAAGTCCGGCAAACACCTCTGGCAGATTGCCAATGGCGATACGCCCGACTACATCAAGAGCAATCCGAAACTTGAGGGCGTGAATCTGCCGCCAACGGGACACCCCGAGCGCGCACGTATGCTGGTGACCAGGACGCTGTTGTTCGCCGGCGAGGGCTCTGGTTTGTATGTGTCCGGGCCCGGTGGTGGTGGCAAGAAATTCCGGGCACACGATAAACAGACCGGCAAGGTGCTCTGGGAAATGGAATTGCCCGCCAACGCTTCAGGGACACCGATGACGTACAGTCTCGACGGCGAGCAGTACATCGTTGTGCCCGTTGGCGCACGCGGCGTGTCCGGAGAGCTGGTCGCACTCAAATTAACAGAGCCGGGTTCCGGTACTCCGGCCAATGATCGTTCAGATGAATAGAAATCCTCACAAGTAAACAGTGCCGGTTGCAATGGTTCGAAGCTATCTCAGCAGATCAGGGATAGTCGAAGTGAAGTTTGTTGCTCGCTGCGCGCTACTCAATAGCCGGCGGCGAGATCGACGTGGCTTTCTGCTTATCCAATCAACAAGAGCGTGGGAAACTGATCAATGAAAAAGCTGCATATCCTTTTGCTCCTGTGCCTCAGTGCTGTTGCCACGTCTGCGGCAGTGGCTCAGCAGACGTCCCATTCATTGTTTGCCGGAGCTGCCAAACGTGAAACCACGCCGAAGCAGGCATGGCTGCCCCTCGGTGCTACATCGCGACTCCAGTACGCGCAGCTGGTTGGTATCATCGATCCAATCCATGTGCGTGTGATTGCCGTCGGAAACGGCGGTACTCCGGCACTGATTGTGACGTTCGAAACGGGCACACCACCTGATCCAGCGAACTTCCTGACGGGACTGTCGAAGCACACCGGAGTGCCGGTTGCAGCGATCTACTTCGGCGCAACGCATGGCCACTCTTCACCGACCACCGACATCAATCCCAAGGTGCCGTCCAGCAAGCTTTATAACGAGTTTGTCTACAAGCAGATGCTTGACGCCGCAGATGAAGCCATCGCCAGCATGCGGCCCGCGACCGTCGGCTTCGGCACGTCGCAAAGCTACATCAATACCAACCGCCAGGCCTTTTTTCATCTGCAGGATGGAACGAGCGTCGGAGCTCAGGGCTACAACCCGACTGGGCCGTCTGACAAAACCTTGTCAGTGATCCGCTTCGCCGATATGACCGGCAAGCCGATTGCATTTATCGTCCATTACGCCGTGCACAACACCGTGATGTACGGCAACCGGTTCAACGAGAAGGGTAACGGTGTCAGTGGCGATATTGGTGGTCAGGTTTCTGGTTATCTCGAGAAGAAGTTCAACGGCGCGGTGGCTAACTGGATTATCGGCACTGCCGGTGATCAGAACCCGATCATTTCCAATGAGTACTTCACGCCAAATCCCGAAACCGGAAAGCAGGAAATCCAGTTGATGGGTCGCGCGGCAGTTGAACTGCTCGAGTTCTACGGCAAGATCCAGTTTGCCGATGTGCTCACCGCTCTTTCAAAGATTGATGGGGTCGCTCGCGATGCGAAGATCAGTTACGCAACCGCGAACTCCACGCTTCCGGCCTACAAGGAAGGTGATCCGGCTGTGCCGATCCAGTTGCAATTACTGCGTATTGGCAACATTGCTCTGGTAGGTACCTCTGGCGAGCTGTTCAATTCGATCGGTGTCTACATGCGGAATCACTCCCTGCTTGAACACACGCTCGTTTCCAACAAGGTCCTTACCTATGTAGAGGGAGTTCAGCCTTTGTCCGGCTATCAGCCGGATGACCATGCCCTGATACAGGATGGTTGGCACACCGACACCAGACGCTACAGGGTGGGTACGATTGATGGTGGCTATACCAGCTTGATGAACAGACTGATCGAATCTACCAGTCAGTAGTCAGGGCTGAGCTGGAATCTGGATTCCGTCTGCGTCGGGATAGAGTGCTCTGTGCGAGTGTGAACCGGTCGACTGTCGCAGCCTCTTGAGAGTTGCGACTACTTAGAACCTGTTCAAAGTCTTGATCAAGGGATGTAGCGCAAGGCGGGACTGGACAAAAAAACGCAGCGTACACGGAGTAGTGAGTATTTTTTGTCCAGTTCCAACGCCGCGATGCGCCCTTCAGCGAGACTTTGAACAGGTTCTTAGTGCGTGTAGTAAGTGCGGTAAATCTGATTAGCCGCATCATCGCTCACCAGCAACGAGCCATCGTTCATGATGGCAGTAGCCACAGGCCGGCCCCAGACATTACCGTCATCAACAATGAAGCCGGTCATGAAATCCTCGTATTCGCCGCTGGGCACACCGTCTTTCATCCGCACGCGCACCAGTTTATAGCCGGTGCGAAAGCTGCGATTCCACGAACCATGCAATGCCACGATGGCATCGCCCACGTAATCAGCCGGAAATGCGGCACTACCTGATGCCGCCGTATAGAAATTCAGATGCAATGCAGCCGAATGCGCCTGAAACAACACATCCGGCACAATCGCCTTGCCGAGCAGATCGGGCCGGTCGCCCTTCAGGCGCGGATCTTCGTTGTTGCCCAGGTAGTACCAGGGCCAGCCATAAAAGCCGCCCTGTTTGACACGCGTCGAGTAGTCCGGCACCAGATCGTCGCCCAGCAAATCGCGCTCATTAACCGTACACCAGAGGTCCTGCGTCTTCGGTTCAATAGCCAGACTGACGCAGTTGCGCAAGCCGGTAGCAAAAGTCTTGCCTTGATTACTACCTACCTCGTAAACCAGCACGGCAGCGCGATTGGTTTCCTGCTCCCAGGTAGCACCCAGCCCATACTCGGCTTCCCATACTTTGATCTCCGCAGCCGTCTTCTTTGGCATGGTCTCGGCAACATTCGACATTGAACCGATGGTGACGAACATGCGTTTTCCATCCTTCGAAAACACCATGTCGCGGGTGTAGTGACCCCGTCCGCCGGGCACCTCTGTCACCACCTCCGGTGCGCCGCGCGCTTGCTTGTCGCCAGTACGGTAAGGAAAGCGCACGATTCGATGATTCTCGGCAACATAGAGCCATTCCGGTTTATTGGCATCCGGGTAGAAAGCCAGACCAAAAGGTTGCTTCAAGCCATCCACAAATACCTGCGAACTGGCTGCAATAGCGCCACCGGCCGCCGGTTGCAGCACGGAGATGCGCCCACCACGGGTTTCGCTGACCAGTACATCGCCATTGGCTGCAACGAGCATGCGACGCGGTCCCTCAAGCCCCTTTGCAAATACCTCGACTTTGAACCCCGGGGGCAAGGCAAGATTGGCGTCGGACGGACGTTCTACGAGTTTGGGGTTGTTGCGCACCGTGGGTGTAGCGAACGGCATAGCCAATTTGGCGGCATCGATGCGATGCACGCGGCCCGGTTTATCCTTGCGCCAATCCGCTTGATCAGTTACAGCGGTCACCGCAGTTGCAGCGGCGACGACATCCTTCACGCTCTGTAAATAGGCAACGAGATTATCGCGATCATTCTTGTCCACCACCGCATTGACCATGGAAGAGCCGGGCACCACCGTGGTTGGTGCTTCCAGGAAGCTCGCCAAAGTTGCGGCATTCCAGGTGAGTCTGGAGTCACGTAATGCACGGGTATAGGCGAAGCTCGACGTGCTCGCTGCCTGCTTGCCGTAAGTACCATTCAACGCTGGTCCCTGTGCACCTCCCTTGTCGTCCGGCTCGGCGGTGTGACAGATCGTGCACTGCTGTCGAAATACAGTGCGGCCTGCATTGACATCGGCGCTGAAAGCATCAGGGCCTGCTGCCAGCAACATCAGGCACACGCCGAACAAATGTTTCGTTGTGTTACTCATCATCGTGCTCCAGAAAAATGAGTGTATTTCTGCCGACATAGCGCGGAGTGGCGCTACCCTTAAACAACTCTGAGGCAACACAACGACGCCCAGAAAACAGCCCGGATTCGCACGCGGTCAGGCGTGAACAAAGCCCCGCAATGCGGGGCTTTCTCTTTCATCTCTGGCTCTGAATGGTCCACCTGCAATGCTTGACTACATCGGCAAATAAACCGCCTGGCCCGTTTTCGAGCTGCGATACACCGCTTCCACGAACTCGATGTTCTGGACGCCCATCTCGAAGGTATTCATCTTCACTTCCTCTATGCCACGAATGGCATTGATGAATTCCTCCTCCACCCGATAACGCGCCTGCGCTTCTCTCGGGTTCGGCACCTCGGCAAGCTTGTCGTCGCCGGCCTTGCCGAAAAAAATCTTCCGCTCCTGATTCGTGTATATCGTGCCCTTGGTACCGTAGATCCACGTGTAATTGCCGGTGGACAGACCCGAGATCGCACTGATCCGCAAGTGGACTTGCGCATTGTTGACCAACTCGTACAGCACATCGATGTGATCCGGTACGCTGATGGACACCATCTGGCCCTCCGGGGTTTTGCGGTACGGCACCTGCACCTTCGACATGGCCATCACCCGCGTGGCCAGCCCGGCCCAGCGGGATATCTCTTCATAGGTCTGACCGACACTGAGCGCGTTATAGCCGGACTCCTCAGTGCTTTGCCGGAAACTCAGTTCGCCATCTTCGTCGGCGAACCCCCCCTCACCGGTCAGCTGCCGCCGTGTGGTCTGTACACGCTGCGCATCTACCGACAGCACTTCGCCAATATCGCCACCCCAGATCATCTTCTTCAGCAGGTTGTCCTGCCAGTAGCTCTGCGACATGGGCACGATCTGCGTCACGAGCCTGGGGTAGCGCTGCGCTGCAGCCAGCATTTCCCGGGCCTCGGCAACGTTGTTCGCCATGCGTGCCTGAGTGAGAACGTGTTTGCCACTTTCCAGTGCCGCCAGGGTCATCGTGCGATGCATGTACGGCGGAGTGCCGATCGACACTGCATCGATTTCCTTGTCATCCAGCAGGTCTCGCCAGTTGGCATAGGGTTTCGCTATACCAAACTTGTCCGTCACCCGTTTGCTGGACTCGAGGCTGCGATTGGCCACGGCAACAATCTCGCACTCCGGAATTTTCCGGAAGCCGGGAATCTGCACGTTCTGAAGGTTGTTGCCTGCACCGATGATGCCGATGCGAATCTTCCGGGAACGTGCTGAGCTGCCCGCGCGCGCGCCACTCGTAGTGGTCTGGGCCATGGCGACTGCCGGAATCATGGCGGCTGCGGCAAGCGGGAGCGCGCTGGCCGAGAGGAAATCCCGGCGGCTCACGCCCGGTAAATCAGGCTTCTTTGTCATATGTCCCCCAAAAATAGATAGCGAATCTGGCTTCGCCGAGCCTAGTTTATGTTGCTGTCATCCAGCTGTCTGCAACCATGGGTTTGTCTGGAACCATGCGCAATACCGGCTACTGCGTAACCACCTGGTCATCCAGCGATGCGCGCAGCTGCGCTGGCAGTTGCAGACGACCAGCCAGCGCGTCCAGCCAGACGCGTTCGGCGGGATGATCCGGGTCAATGGCAAGACGCGAGGCCAGGTACAGCTCCGCGCCTTGCTCGGGCGTAGCGGCCTGTGCAGCCAGCTGGTTGAGATCCACAGGCTGCGTCATCGCGTCGAACACCAGGGCCTTGGCCTGAGCATCCAGCCCCAGTTTCTCCACCTGCGTGAACAGGCGCTGCTGCTCGGTAGCATCCACGTGTCCATCAGCCTTGGCGGCGCCGATCATGGCGCGGATCAGCACCAGTTCGAACGAGCCGCCATCCGCTGCGGGCTGGGCATGCGGCAGCTGCGTAGTCGGTTCGACTGGCACGACACCGGGCTGGTTGCGGCGGTAATTCTGATAAGCCTGATACGCAAGAGCGCCGAGCACGGCAGCACCACCATAACCCACGGCGCCGCCTGCCAGCTTGCGCACTTTCTTGCCGCCCAGCAGCAGACCAAGCAAACCGCCAGTGACCGCACCCGCACCGAAAGACTGGGTGCCACTGGCCTGATTCAGCCGGTCGCGCGCCTGCTGCGTTACCTGCCCGAGCCCGCCAGCAACCTGGCCGCCGAGTACCTGTTCAAGCAATTGCCTGGGATCAAACATCGCAAACCTCACATTGATTCGCCGCTGACCAGCACGTCAGCCGGATGCACCTGGGTGGAAGCAGCCGTTACGACAGCGCATCACAGGAAAAGGTTGCGGATATGCAAGAAACTTTGCGCAACTAAGATTGAAGGCGAACCGTCAGCATACGAACTACTCAGCCACGCCCATGAATTTCCAGATATTGAACACAGGATGATGACCTAGCCTGAGCACTGTCTATTTTTCAGGAATATATGGAGCGTCATTGGCCTGCTGGAACAGCCAGTTGCGCACCACGGCGTTGGAGTAGGTCGCATTCCAGGACCAGTGCATGGTCTGGGAGATCGTCCCGGGAATGTAGAGCGTGACCAGATGTTGCGCGTTCCGTGCTTTGGCTCGCGTCAACTGGGCCTTGGCAAGCTGTTCCGCCTTGTCACCGCGCAGCAGGCCGTTCCACATCAGTTCGCCTTCCTTGCCGTAGCCGATGTCGATGTTCATGCCCTGCTTGTTCATGATTTCCGAGACATCCTTGAGACGATCACCCTTGAGGCGGGTGTCGTTCGGGCCAAGACTGCCGGGACCGGAACCATCCGTCAGGCCTGTAAAAAACCAGCCCGGCATGGCTTTCAGCATGGTGGCGAAGTTGTCTTCTCCGAGCTTCAGATCCTTGAAAGCGTGATAAGGATCGTAAGCAGTACTGATCTGTGCAGCGAACAGGTTCTGATTCGCCAGGATGGTATTCCACATGGGGACGCTGCCGCCCGCCAGAGAAATGGCGTAGATCCGCAAGGGATCAACGCTGTATTCGGCCATGATTTTCTCAATGACCTTCACATAGTTCTGTTGCATTTCCGATTTGGCGAACTCTGCATTCCAGGTTGCGTCCACAGGACCGCCTACCGTGACAACAAACGCCTGATTGCCGGCCTGCGATTCTTCGGACGCCCAATACAGCGCATCGGGGTGAGTGAACAGTGCGCCGCGATACTTGCCGACATTGTCGGTATAGGAATAGTCACCGGATGGATAATGCACAACCAGCGGCAACTTCCTGGTGTTGCTGACTTCATATCCCTTGGGGATGTAGAGGTGGTAGTACAGCGTGCGGCCAGTTTTCTCGTTCTTCCAGGTAAAGGTCTTGAAGTCATCCACGCCCAGGGACATCTCGCGGGTCGTGACAAACCGGTTCGGTGCAACCACCTTGCCGGAGCGGGTCACAATCGGCTCTGACTGGAAGCCGTAGAACGCACTCAATTTGTCCCGGTACTTGCTGGCGGTGTTGAAGGTGATCTGATCCCGATACGTGGTCTGATCCATGTTCTGAATGGTCAGATTGATGAACACATATTTTCCATGGAGCCCCACATCGTCCTTCTTGCCGCTGTTGTTTACATACAGATTGGCAATGGAGCGGTTATTGACGAGGTGGTAGGTGAACTTGCCAGGATGTTCGTTGCTATGCTCAATCGCCCGGCTATCGATTTCATCGCTGTATTCCAGACGCAAGGCCGTAACAGTCTCACCCCAATCCAGAACTTCGGTAACGATCGTCGCTTCCTTGAGGGAAGCGGTTACCACATCGGCACTGAAGGCCGAAGCAGAAAAGGCAAGAAAAAACGCTGCCGACAGCAGCACGGAGTTTATGTGTTTCATGACATTCGTCTCCCCAATGATCTCTATAGTTTTTTGTACGAAGTCGGGATCAAGCACGCCGAGATCGTGACAGCCTGCACAACGAAATTACTTCTTGTCCGTACCCGTCATTTTCAAGGCGTCCGCGTTACCAAGGTTTGCAGACTTCAACAGCAGCGGGAAAGCAGCCTCGTAGTTACCGGCTTTCAAGAGTGCATAACCTTTCTTGTATTGGCCTGCCGCAAAATCACTCAACTTGGCCTTGGCATCAGAGCTGCCATAAGCTGCAGCCAGCTGATAATACTCCAGTGTCTTGTTCTGATCGGCCGCAACGTAGCGGCCTTCTGCATAGATCCGGGCAAGGGCTTCAGCACTATCCTGGTCAGCACTACCACCACCTTCTTTTGCAGCGACTTCCTGGTAGATGCCTATTGCCTTCTGAACATCCTGGTTAACACCCTTCCCCTCAAGTAACAGACTGGCGAGATAAAAACCCTCGCCATTCTTCTCATAGTATTCCGCAGCCTTGGCGTAATCCTGCTCTACCCCTTGGCCATTTTCATAAGATATGCCGACATAACGAACCGCCTTGGTGTCACCCTTGTCCGCGGCAGCTTTGAAGTACTGGAATGCCTTGGCGTAATCCTGTTCGACAACACCCTTGCCTTTACCTCCCGTGCCGGGGACAGACACGCCGTAATACAACAAACCCAGGTTGTGATAAGCCCGGGTGGCGCCGTGCTCCCATGCTGAGTTCCACCACTTCATGGCTTCCTGATTTGTATCCTGACCATTTTCGAGCGGGACACGACCACCCAGATACATTTCACCCAATTGCACCATTGCTTCAGCGTTGCCCATGTCAGCGGAAGCTCGCAACAGCTTGAGTGTCATGTCAGTGAGTTCCGGGGTGACCGGAGTGATGTGTTTGATGGCATATCCCATCTCATATAAGGCCTTGTCGTCGAGGCCAGCGCTGCTGAGCGATTGATCCCCAGCCTTTTCTTTTGCACAGCTGCTTATGCCCACAGCCAGCATGAGAGCAAGCCCTGAAGCAAATAACTTCTTCATAATCAATGTCTCCCCTCGTTACAATTCAATTCGTTTTCCGTTTCTTGCGTATCCAGGGTATTACCGACCGGACATCTACAGGGATCACCCGGTCACGCTGCCCTCCAGACCAGAATCTGCTATTGGGTGGATTCGATAAGCTTATTCATCAAGCTGGTGAACGTGCCGTCAATTGTACCCACCTTATACCGCTTGTTATTACCCGTGTGCCAGCCATCGTGAATCAGGGCGTAGTCGTCAGGCATATACGAGGTATAAGGCGCTGCTTGCCCGTTGTACGAGCGGTTCTGATTGGAGACCAGCGTGTCCTTGAGCAAGGAATGATCCCGCATATAGACGCCGGTCGAGTTGAACAACTCGGCGGGGTTGCCAATCAGAGCGATATCCCCAATGCGCAACAGTTTCAGCTGTATACCGGCATCTGGCTCGCCTGACTTGTACGCCGGAAGCGTGGCGGTGCCGAAGGCATAGCTGACCTTCGCGTCGCTGGTGACGGTTTTGATCTTCGCAAGAGCCGTCAGCACGTCAGCAAACTGAACCTTTCCATAGAATCTCAGCAGCTCAACAACCGCAGTGGACATGTAAGAAATTTCCTGCTCGCCGGTGGTGATGCTGGGGGTGAAATACTCGTTGGAGATGATGGGATTCTGGTCACCTGAGGCGCCGGGGAGCCAGTTGGCAACCGCTCCCGGAAATCTGGCCTCCAGGGCACCCGAAACAGCGCCAGCGATGTCGCCGCTGATGCCTGTGCCGTCTTTGTTCAATTTGTTGGCATACATGACCGTGTTGTGTACAGCGTAGTGCACGATGAACGCGATGGGCTTGTCTTGCATATCGGCAAAGCGAATGACCGCAAGCGTCTTGTCAGAAGGTCCAACAGGGTTGTAACCCTGTGCGCCATACGTCGTGCCATCCGGTTTGGTAAAAATGCCCTGGCGGTTGGTATTGATGTAGCTTGCCGAATAACCGATGCCGACGCTCGCAGGCCGCATACTTTTGATGGCCTGATCGGCCGCTTCAATCATCTGGTTATAGACGAATTTGTTATAGAGCTCCGTGGATGGCACTTTCGGATCAATAGCGGTGTTCGGCGATGTGTGGCCATGGGTCCCACCATAATAGATAGCCTCAACCGGCACTCCGGTGTGCTTCGACAGGCCCGTCAGAAAGGTTTCCGGCGCAGGAGGTCCACCCGACTCAAAAGTAACCACCAGGGCCGGGGTTGCGCCATTGCCGACCGCAATCACGCGCACATGAATGGGATCGATGATTCCCACCAATTTCGTTCGGGCCGTACCGAACAGGGGCAGCCATTCCTGCTTTGGCGTGATGTCACGAACCGCGGCACCGACAAACAACTGCTGGCCCGCTGCTTGCGCCGCCTGGACAGCGCCACCGGGAATCGCGAACACCGCGATCAGGCAGGCAACCAGAATGCCCTGGATTTTTTTCATCGAAATATCTCCCGTCATTTTATCGAAACAGAGGAACGGAACCATTGTTCCTTTCCACGCGAAGGGGTTGTTAATTCAGTACGGTCAGGCAGCAAACCGGATCGAGCATGGTGTAAGAGCCTGTTCACGATCTCGCTGAAGGGCGCATTGCTGCGTTGATTTGTTTATTACTTGGGCCGCGAAAAATACTCACGTACTACGTGTACGCTGCGTTTTTTCACGTCGTTTCGCCTTGCACTGCATCCCTTGATCGAGATCGTGAACAGGCTCTAAAAACAAAACCTACTTTGCAGGTTTCTCGAACTTCAACAGAAAGTTGTCGGCCTCGCCGATGGCAAGGTATTTTTCGCGCTCGGCATCAACGCCACGCAAGGTAGGTGGCAGTGTCCACACGCCGCCCGGATAGTCCTTGGTGTCTTTGGGATTGGCCAGCACTTCGGATTTACCTGCGAACTTGAAGCCAGCCTTTTCGGCAAGTGCGATGGCGTAGTCCTCGCGCACGTAGCCGCTGCCAGCCTTCGGATCCTGTGGCTGATCGGTACGTCCCCGGTGCTCTTCCACCAGCAGCACGCCGCCGGGCTTGAGCGCCTTGAAGAACAGCGCGAATGCATCTTCGGCAAAGCCAGAACCCATCCAGTTGTGAATATTGCGGAAAGTGAGAACCGCATCTGCCGTGCCGTCCGGAACGATTTGCGCCACGCCGCGACCGAACTCCGCGGTTTTGACATTGCCGAGCACCGCTTTGTTGGCCTCAAGCTTGGCGCGCCAGGCAGCCGCGCCTTGCACGGCGCGCTCACCCGTGGCTGCGGGCGATACGGTGGTGTAGTACGTGCCTTTGTCTTTGAGATAAGGACCGAGGATTTCCGTCCAGTAGCCGCCGCCCGGACCAATCTCGACCACGGTCATGTCCGGTTTCAAGCTGGCAAACTCCAGGACTTCCTGCGGATGACGCGCGGCATCGCGCGCGACGAAATTCGCGCTGCGGTGCGAACCCGCAACGGCTTTGGCCAGCGCTTCGTCCTTGGCCACGGCCGACGACGCCAACACCACGCCTGCACAAACGACCCCAAGCAAACTGTTGATGCGCATAACTCCCCTCTACACGTCGACGAGAGCGGGCATCCTAGTGCATCGTGGATAGAGGGGGAACGAGAGACGGCGATCTCGACATTTCTTTTCCTGCTGGAGTGGCAATCATTCGCGGGGGAAGACAATAAGCGTGCTGCTCAAGTACGAGCAGATGTCATGCGAGCCTAGTCTTCCAGACGACGCTATGCCGCGACCTGTGGCATTATCCTGCGGGCTGCGGGGGACCGTGGCGTCCACAAGGGGTTATCGTGTCGTCACAAATTCCAACAAATATCGCCAGTAATGCGCGCTCAAAGGCGCTGACGTTCGCCGTCATCCTGGCGATCATTACCTATATCGATCGTGTCTCCATTTCGCAGGCGGCGCCCTTCATCACGGCAGATCTCGGGCTGACCCGCGTGCAGATGGGATGGGCACTGTCAATCTTCGGCTTCGCCTACGCTCTCTTCGAGATCCCGGGTGGATGGCTGGCCGACCGCATCGGTCCACGCAAGGTTCTGATGCGCATCGTGCTCTGGTGGTCGTTCTTCACGGCTGCAACCGGATGGGCGTTCAGCGCCACCTCACTCATCATCACGCGCGGCCTGTTTGGCGCCGGCGAAGCAGGTGCCTTCCCGAGCATCACCCGGATGCTCACCACCTGGCTACCGAAGAACGAACGCGAGCGCGCCCAGTCGCTGATCTGGCTGGCCACACGTTTTACCGGGGCGTTCACGCCGCTGCTGGTGGTCTGGCTGATCTCGGTGCTCACCTGGCAGCGGATGTTCCAGGTGTTCGGCGTGATCGGCGTGATCTGGGCGATCGTGTTCTTCCGCTGGTACCGCGACGACCCGGCGCAGCACCCGGCCGTCAACAAGGCCGAACTCGCGATGTTGCCGCCGGCCAGCGAGGTGGCCGTGGCGCACGACGGTGTACCCTGGAAGAAGATCTTCTCGAACCGGTCCGTCTGGCTGTTATCCATCCAGTACATGTGCCTGGCATATGGCTGGTGGTTCTATGTCAACTGGTTGCCGACGTATCTGCGCGAGCAACAGGGCGGTATTCAGTTCGGTGGCCTGCAACTGGGGCCATTCCTGACCGCACTGCTGGCAGGACTACCGCTGCTGCTGGGCGGATTCGGCTGTCTCGCATCGGCGGCCGTGTTGCCGCGAATCGCAAAAGCCGTCGGCAGCGTGCGCGTGGCGCGTCGCATCGTGGCGGTCACGGGTTTCCTGGGAGCGTCCGCCTGCATCTACATTTTCACAGGCATCGACAATCCGCTGTATGCCATGTTCGTACTCGGCCTTGCCGGCTTCTTCAACGACGTAACCATGCCGGCCGCGTGGGCGGGAACGATGGATATCGGCGGTCGATACGCGGGCACAGTATCGGGCGCGATGAACATGATGGGCAGCATCGCCGGCGCCTTCTCGGTGACCGTGGTGGCCTACATCCTGACCTGGACCAACAACGACTGGACACTGACGTTCATGATCTCGTCGGGCATCTATCTCGTGGGTGCGGTGTGCTGGTTGTTCCTCGATTCGCACACACCGGTCGAGTCAGCGCCGCAGGCATAAGAGCCTGTTCACAATCTCGCTGAAGGGCGCATTGCGGTGTTTTGTTGGCGGGTTGAACGAGGATGCAGCGAATCGTCGCTGCATCCTTGACCTTTCCAGAACCAACTATTCCTGAACGCGATCAGCCAATGGCCAGATCGCTTCCAATAGTTCTCAGATGATTCTGGTATTCCCGAGTGCCATACAACGCATCACGGAAATTGACCAGTTCGATTCGATTTTCCTTGATCCAGTTTTTCAGCCTCGGATCGCATAGCGCCGCAACGTCCTGGGTACGGCCTACGACAAACTGCTGGGCGCGGGCGCGACTGACACGCTCACCCAGACGATAGACGTAGTAATCCACATACCCGGGATGCCATGCCTGCCAGGTAATCCAGTCCTCCGGCGTCTTCAGAATTCCGGCGCGGTCTTCGGTATAGAACAGAACCGGATCGTATTCCTTCTCCACCTTGGAAATGGAGTCGGTCAGCAGATCGATATAGGCATTGGTACCTGCTGCAGCATAGATCTTGCGACTGGCCCATTTCTCGTCGGCCTTGCTGCCAGCACTGGGTGTGGCTGAGTAGAATTTCGCCCATTCCTCGCCGGCTTTCTGCGCGTCGTTTACCTTTTTCTGATAGTGGGGCATGGTGGGGCGGCTGCCTGCGAAATTGTAAGCAATGCCAAACTCATCGCTGATCTGCTTGATAGCTCTGCCCCATGGAGTTTCATTGTTTCCACCGTTGCCGGTATCCGGCACCTTGCCCAGAATCTTGATGCATCGATTGAGCTGGGCGCGTAACTCTGCCACGGCTTGTTCAGGCACCACATCCGGTGCACGAGCAAGGTCCATCCTGAATCGTCCGTCGAACTGCCCGCCCTTTTCGATCAGAGAAGGGACCTGGCTGGCCGGAAGCACCGGCGCGCCCCACATGTGCATGTGCCAGCCGAGAGAAAGCCAGGGATAGGCACGCAGGCGCTCAAGCGCATCTTCAGTGCCCGGCGAATCCAGCATGATGTCAATTGAGGTCACCACACCATTATCGACGGCTTCGAAGGTGCCGATGTTGCACACTTTGGAATGGCCGACGTCATCTGCTCTGACGACCATCTTCCTGCCACCCTTCGCGGCTTGAGCTGTGGCTGAAGAAGATGCGGCGGCCAAGCCCAGGCCAACTGCACCCACGCCCATCGTTTGAATAAATTGTCTTCTGTTCGTGTTCATTTTCCTGAATCCCCTGAATGCCCGGCTGGAGCCTGATATATGAATAAACGTTTGAGAGCAGGAAGAATAAACACCCTGTTCGCCAGAAGCCAGCGCATCCACCAGACTGACGGCCATGAGTTCAGATACTGACTCGCGTTGTTCAACACCTATTACCTTCTTTACCGGCTGCGGGTGGGACACAGGGCGGACTGACGATTCTTGACGCTGCATCAGTTGACCCGGAAAAACCCTGCTGCCTACGATCCCGCTTCGTTCTCCTGAACCAGAAAAGCCCGCGGAGTTCATCATGATCAATCGTCGTCAGTGGATGGGAATGACCTTGGGCGCCGGCGCTGCGCTGGCGATGAATCCACGTGTACTTCTGGCAGCGCAACAGGCTGTCATCCAGCGCACCATCCCGTCGAGCGGGGAACGCGTGCCTGTCATCGGTCTCGGCAGCTCTGCCACCTTCGCTCAAGTTGCCCGGTCAGAAGACGTGCAGCGGATCAAGGACGTCATGAAAACGCTGGTCGACAACGGCGGCACAGTATTCGACACGGCGCCTGGCTACGGGGCCTCCGAGGAAGTCTCCGGACGAATCGCCAAGGAGCTGGGTATCAGCAAACAGATCTTCTGGGCCACCAAGGTTAACGTGGCAGGTCGGGGCGGTGGAGCGGCCGATGCCGCTGCAGCACGCGCACAGATCGAAACCTCCTTCAGACATCTCGGCGTCGATACGATCAATGCGATCCAGGTCCACAACATGGGCGACATGGCAACGCAATTCCCGATCCTGAAGGAGCTGAAGGCCGCCGGTCGCGTCAAGTACATCGGCGCGACGACCACGTCGCCGCAGCAGTACCCGCTGCTTGAGAAAGCCATGCGCACCGACACCCTGGATTTCGTGGGGCTCGACTACGCCATCGACAACCGCGATGTGGAGAATGTGCTTCTGCCGCTGGCGCAGGAGCGGAAGATCGGCGTGATGGTGTATCTGCCTTTCGGCCGCACCAGCCTGTTCCGTCGCGTCGGTGACCGTCCGCTACCCGCGTGGGCCACCGATTTCGAGGCGAAGACCTGGGCGCAATTCTTCCTCAAATACGTCGTCAGCCATCCGGCGGTAACCGTCGTGACGCCAGCGACCACTCAAGTGAAGAACATGCTGGACAACCTCGGCGGCGGCACCGGTCGTCTACCCGATGCAGCGATGCGCAAGCGCATGACGGATTTCATCGACGCGCTGCCGCCAGTCTGAGCCGAGAGTAAATCAGGTCAGGGTGGCGTACTGCAGTCAGAGCTGCAGGCGATGGCCGAGTCGCAAGGAGAAAACCGTACCCTGTGACTGATAGCTGCCATGCGGCACCATGCCGGTCAACAGCGACGACTCGCTGATCGCCACCAGCAGTTCCGTGGCGGGCCGGATATCCCACAGGTAGCGCAGCGAGCCACTGAAACGATTACTCACATTGTCATACTGCAATTCACTGACCAGGCGCATGTCTGGCGAAAAATTGAGCGTTGTGTTCAGCGATTCGATGTGAATGCTGGTTGTGCCGCTGGGCAGGTGGATGGGTTGCAGCTTGTGCTTGAATTCCAGATTGAAACGCGGGCCCGGCCGATAACCCAGTCCGGTCTCGACTTCGGTGGAGTGGCCGTCGAAAAACTCGCAGCAGGTGACCTTCAGCGACAACGAGAGCGGTCGCGTGGTCGACGTGACAAATCCCGCATAGCCACGCAGGTATTCATGCCGGCCGGCCGGCACGATCAAGGTGCCCGCCAGCGGAAACGGCTCCGACAAAACTTCGACATAGTTGTCGATCCCGGCGGAGATCTCGCCGTTGGTCCGGGTCTCGATGAGAGTCGACAGGCGATCGTTTCTGGACTGCAACCGGTTATCGAGCCCGGTATACCTCTGCTCAAAAGCCCTGACATCGACGCTGCGCATGACAGAGTTGCGCAGACGCCGGATGGAGGCCAGCTCGCCTTCGTACAGACGCACGCCGGGGCGATTGACGAAGCCCAGCGCCGGGCGGAAATCCTCGCCGATCTGATAGGCGCGCAACGTCGCCTGCCAGGGTTCATTGGGATAATCGACAGTGAAGCCGTAGGCATTGTCGTCTGAATACACGTTACTGAAACTGCGCTCGGCAAACAGCACGGCGTCCAGCCGCTTTCCGGGCAGGAAATCCGAACGTCGGTACCGGAAATCCACGCCGGCGACTTCATTCCTGCTCAAACCGGTGGGGTCACCGCTGGTGAAGATGGCGCCGATACGCGATTCGTCGAGAACATCCGTTGACATACGCACCACCGACAGGGTCTGCGCTGGTATCTGCTCGTTGGCGCCGGTACGCACCGTCAGCGCGCCCACACGCACACCGCCGATATCTCCTGACAACTTGGCGCCCACATCCAGATTGACCACACGTCCACGAACCAGGCCGATGTTGCGCGAGAAGAACGGCCGTCCATTCGCAGCCGATCCGGTGCCGAAGCTGCCGAACTCGAAAGCGTCAGCATCCTCGAGGAAGAACTCGCGCGTCTCCGGCTCGAACAACGAAAAACGCGTCGTGTTGACCTGTCGGGTATCGAGAGGCTTGTCGGAGAAATCCGTATTGGCCGTTACCAGGCCGGTCAATAACGGCGTGAACTTGTAGTACAAGGTGCCGCTGGGTTTGCCTTTGACAGTGGTATCGCCAGCGATCCAGTCGCGGGTGGCGGTGGCCATGCCATAAAGCTGCACATCCAGACCACGGCCCTGACTGAGGCCCTGCAGACCGGTCAGCTCACCGGCGTATCCCAGTTCGATGGCGCGCGAGCCTTGCGGCACTGCTGCCCAGCGCATGCTCTCGCCATTGCGCCGCAGATTGCGAACCAGATCGAATGCCCAGCTGCTGTCCGCCGAGTCGTACTGCAGGCCACGAAACGGTATCTCGAATTCCGCCGTCCAGCCGTCAGCCACGCGTCGCGACTTGCCGCGCCACAGCATGTTCCATTTCTGGACGGCATCCTGCTGGCGATCAGCCGGAATCAGCGCATCCATGCGCGAACCACCTGGATTCAATGAGAACAGATAGCCTTCCCGGCGCGTGTGGCGCGGATCGAGCAACACCCGCACTGCATCGTCATTGCGTAGTGGTGCATCGCGCGCCATGGTGGTTACCGAAACATTTTGTGGCTGGCTGTCATAGGCATGAAAAGCGACATACAGCCGGTTGCGGTCGTACAGTATCCAGGCCTCGGTACGTTCCGTGGGCTTGACCAGTGCCTGCGGTTCAAACTGATATGAAAGCTCAACTCGCTGGGCACGCGACCAGATCGCGTCGGATATGTCGCCATCGATCAGGGGTGGCGCGCTGCCTTCGATCAACAGCGCCTCGACTGATGGGGCAGCAGGCAATACAGCCGGCGACTCCGATTCCATGGCGCCCAATGGCCGCACAGACAGCAGGCTCAGTACCAGCCAGCAGGCAACAGTCTGTCTCTGGCGGCAAACAGCCGCAGCAATTCGAATCACCGTTTGGAACCTCAGTCCGCCCCAGCCCACCCTGCTGCTTCCTTGTGCTCGAGTACTGCGGCCCCGTTTCGTAAGATCTGGAACAAAATTGCCCGCGCGCAACGCCATGTCGAGTGCGGGCCAACAATTGATAATGCCATAGCGGTGTACGGCAATGAAAGCTACTTTGCCACCGCTCGCACCAGACCGTTGGCGAATCGCCTCGAAGCTTCTGGGGCCAGCCAAGTATCATCAAGACCATCGTCGAGTTGCAGACCCATGATACGAAGCAAGCCCTGCCCGCTGGTTGATTTACGGAATTAACAACGGCTTGCACGTAGCCTGGTGCCGTGAAAGAGTGCGGCCTTAGAGCCTGTTCACGATCTCGATCAAGGGATGCAGTGCAAGGCGAAACGACGCGAAAAAACGCAGCGTACATGCGAGTACGTGAGTATTTTTCGCGTCGTTTCAACGCCGCAATGGGCCCTTCAGCGAGATCGTGAACAGGCTCTGAGTCAGCAGGAAAAGATCATGCGTACCACAACGTTTGCCACCATCATGACCTTGCTTTCCATGGTCTCCCCCACTTGGGCCGCGGGCTCGGCGGAATCTGCTGTCGTGGAGGCACAGTCTCAGCGCTTTCGCGCCCAGCTGAATGGTAACTTTGCCGCACTGGAGCAGCTGATGGCCGACGATGCCACTTACACGCACTCCAGTGGCCTGAGGCAAACCAGAATGGAGTACCTCGACGGCCTGCGCAACGGCGGCACTGTGTATCGGCGCGTGGAAGCCGGTGCCCGCAAGGTACAGATCAACGGTTCTGTCGCCGTGATCACGGGCAACGCCAGCGTCGGCATTACCATTCGCGGCGCCGACAGCGAAGCCGATCTGATCTACACCGAGGTTCAGGTGTATCGCGATGGTCGCTGGCAGCTGCTCGCGTGGCATTCCAGTACACTGCGGGTAACGCAAGCAACTACGCGTTCCCCAGAAACAAAATAGTCAGCGCTCGTTGTTACGCGCATTCCTTCTTCCTGCCACTTTTCACATCCACTTCCAGACTGACCTGCAGTCCGCCTTGCTGCGTAACGAAGTCATGCGCGATACCTTCCTTGCGGGGCAGCTGTTTCGCCAGCACTTCCAGTTCATTACGTGGCACGCTCAACCACAGGCCAGTGGGATCACTGTCGAATTGCCAATCGGGGGCGTTGCTCTGATTGATCTTGGCGCGAAACAGGTGGCCACGCGGCAATGGCACTTCCAGCGCCATCGACTTGCCAGCTTGCAGCTGCGCAAATTCTTCGGTGGAGATGCGAATACGGATACTGTTTTCAGCGAAACGCAGATTCATGGTTCTCCCCGGTCAGGCCGTTATCAGCCTGGTTATAGTTGTACAGACACCTGCGGCGTCCATTCCAGTTGATAGTCATCCATCACATAGCCCGCGCCGATGTCGGTGATCACCTCGGCGACGTTCACGAACCCCATGCGCAAATACGCCAGCAACGCCGGGTTATGCCTGTTCACCGTCAGCCATAACTGGCCACACCCGCGTTGCGCGGCAAGCTGCGCCAGCTGCTGCATGGCTGCACGTCCCAGACCCTGACCGCGCCTTTCCCTGAGCAAGTACAGCTTGCTGATAAACAGTCGCTGCGATTCCTGATCATCACGCACCGCTGCGTAACCAATGTACTGACCACCCTGCGCCAGCAGGAAATATTCGTAACCCTCGTACAGCTGGGCGGCGATGGCCGCTGCGCTCTGGAAGCGCTCCAGCATGTAATCGATCTGCGCCTGACCAATGATGCTCAGGTAATGCTCCGGCCAGATCTGTCGCGCCAGCTCCACGACGCTGACAATCTGCTGCTCGTTATGAACGGGAATGAATTCGAGTGTTGTCGGCTGAATCACACGTCATAGCCTCTGGTAAGCGCAGATTCAGGCGCGGCCACCCTAACCCGGTCACCCTGCCGGGCTACAGGCCAAAGACTTGAATCGCGGGTGAGATATTCCCTGCAATGGCGGCGCAACACCAGCGGTACGGGCTCTCAGACTCTCAGGCGGCGGGAGCGTCGCTCACGACCACGCGGCCGCTATGCGCATCCATTCGCAACAGCACATCCCGGGGCCGGCTGAGTTCCTTGCAGTCCACAGGCAGACGGGAGTCGTCAAAATAGACTTTCAGCAGATCCATCACCGAGGCCGCCGGCGCTTCCATGCCCTGATCGCCGGGAATGTGCCCGACGATCCGCACCCGCCAGCTGGTCTTGCGTGCGCCCAGCCCGCGCATGGCCTTGCAAAACAGATCCAGCAGCAACAGGTGCGAGCTCAATACTGCGTCGGTCAGGTCCACGCCGCGCCCCTCGTGGGAATCGGCATAGTAGAAATGCAGCAGGCCCGCCACTCCCCGGGTGTCATCGTGCAGGCAAATCGCCAGGGAATGGCTCAACTGGGCAGCCAGCACGCCGCCATTTTCGGCAGTGCGGTATTCACCGGGCTGAATGAGGATATCGGGTGAGGGTTCGGACATGGCTTTCAATTGTGGAGCGAAGCGATCTTGCCCGGCAACCTGCCTGTTGCTCGTGGCGCTGTTTCACGAATTTCGACCCCGGCTGGCCAGCCGGGGCCTCGCGGCGGTGGAAATAATTGATGGCAACGCCTACAGTGCGCGCCCGGTTTACGGTTTGTGCCCGGCGGCATTGGCCGGGTTGGCAGTATTTTCAGGAGTTTCATCATGGGCAGAGGCGATCGCAGAACCCGCAAGGGCAAGATTTGGCGTAACAGCTACGGCAAAACCCGTCCGGGCCGCGCCAAGAAGAAAGACTGAATCAGGGCGGGATTTCCCGCCTTGGCTTTATTTTGGGGAAAGGCTTTTAGAGCCTCAGGAGTTCTTTACCACACGCCGCAGCCGCTGCGACGCACTCATTTCCCCTTCCTGAGTACCGAAGCCCAGTGCCGCCGTGGCCACAAACACTTCGCGCAAAAAGTAGATCAGACCGATCGCCAGACTCATCAGTGAAATGATGAAGATCACCGCGATCGGCACGTCGAGATTCACCTCGAACAGCACATCGACGAACAGGCTCACAATCACGATGGGCACCAGCACGGCACATAACACACTCAAGGCGATGGCCCGGCTGATCAATCGAGCGCGTCTGGCCAGTACTTCAAGACGTTCCTGCAACTCGGCTACCTGCGCTTCGTCGGCTTGTTTGATCTGAACTTCGGTAATGCGCGCGCGTTCGACAATACGCACCAGCCGGCCCACCAGCACATTCAGCGCAGAGCCCACGCCGGCAAGCAGAAATACCGGCGCAACGGATAACTGGATGACCTGCGCAATGCTGCCGATATTGGGAACAAGCTCACTCATGAATTTCCATCCTCATCACTCGCGCTCAGTGCAACGAGCATAGCGTATCGCCGTTGCGCACAGATGACTCACTCCGCCACCAGGGCCTGTTAACGATCACCGTGCCGCTTGCCCAACCGGCCACCGCGACAGCATGCTATGCGCGCGCCGCATCAAGCAACAGCCAATCAGTTCATCGGGGGCCCACATGCATGTCAAGCCGGCAACCACCGCTCGCAAGAAACGCCGCAAACCCGTTCCACCCGGCAACGCTGCCGCCAAAGCTCTGCAACGCACTTTCGATGCGCGACCCGACACCATCGATTTCCGTGATCGCATGTTTGTACCCACGCTGGTGGAAGTGCCGGAAGAACTGAGTCTGGCCGCCTATGAAAAACGCCTGCGCGGCAAGGCGCTGATTCTGGATCAGGGTGAAGAAGGCGCTTGCGCCGGGTTCGCCCTGGCCGCGACCTGCAACTATCTGCTGCGCGCCCGCGCCGTGTATCCCGACAAGAAGCCTGTCAGTCCGCACATGCTGTACGAAACCGCCAGACTGTATGACGAGTGGCGCGGCGAACACTATGAAGGCTCCAGCGCTCGCGGCGCCATGAAGGGCTGGCACAAGCACGGCGTCTGCGCCAGCAAACTATGGCCCGCTGAACTCAAACAACTGAATCAGGGCATCACCCGACAGCGCGCTGAAGACGCCGCGCAGCGACCACTGGGTGCCTACTTCCGCGTCAATCACAAAGACATCGTCGCCATGCATGCGGCGCTGGCCGAAGTCGGCATCCTGTATGTCACCAGCATGGTTCACAAGGGCTGGGGCAAGGTGAAGAAAGATGGTCGCGTGCCCCATGATCCGAATGTAGTCGGCGCACATGCGTTCGCGATTGTCGGCTATGACCAGCGTGGTTTCTGGTTTCAGAATTCCTGGGCCGCTGACTGGGGCCAGCGCGGTTTTGGTCATCTGAGTTACGCCGACTGGCTGGATAACGGCAGTGATGTGTGGGTGGCGCGACTTGGCGCACCGGTGATCATTGACGAAGCGCGCAGCACCGGCAACAAGACAGCGGGGCTGACCACTTCGCGTCTGTCGTATCCCGATCTGCGCCCGCACCTCATCAGCATTGGCAACGACGGTCGACTGCGCAGCGATGGCACCTATGGCAATACTGCGCAGGATATCGAGCGCATCATCAACACCGACCTGCCGCGCATCACGGCGAACTGGCAACAGCGCCGCATCCTGCTGTATGCACACGGCGGACTGGTTGCCGAAGCCAACGCCATACAGCGTGTGGAAAATTATCTGCCCGCGCTGCTGCAAGCCGAGGTATATCCGCTGGCCTTCATCTGGCGCACGGATTTCTGGAGCACAGTGAAGAATCTGCTTAACGATGCCCTGCGTCAGCGTCGTCCCGAAGGCCCGCTGGATGCCGCCAAGGACTTCATGCTGGATCGACTGGATGACACGCTCGAACCCATCGCACGCATTGCCGGCGGCAAGCGCATCTGGGATGAGATGAAGGAGAATGCCCTGCTATCAACTCTGCATGCCGATGGTGGCGCACGACTGGTAGCTGAGCAATTGCGCAAGCTGTGTGCGAAGTTTCCGGATATTGAAATACATGTCGCCGGACACAGCGCTGGCAGCATTTTCATGGCGCCGCTGACGCAACTCATCAGCAGCAAGGGTTTGCTGGATAGCAACTCGCTCAAAGCCGAAACCGGCTGCACCTGGTCAATTGCGCATGGCTTGAATCTGAAAATAAAGACGTGCTCGCTGTGGGCGGCGGCCTGCACCACCGGCCTGTTTGATCGCACTTACCTGCCAGCGATCCAGTCCGGGCAGCTTGGCAAGTTCACGCTGTTCAACCTGAAGGATCAGGCCGAACAGGATGATCACTGCGCACAGATGTACAACAAGTCACTGCTGTACATGGTGTCCAATGGCTTTGAAAAAACACTGCGTTCACCACTGAAGAAAGATGGCCAGCCCATACTCGGCATGGACAAATTCGCAACCCGGCATCGCGAGCTGCAACAACTGATCAAGCTGGGCAAGATTGACTACGTGCTGGCGCCCAACGCTGCCACTGCTGGAACAACAGGCGCGTCAACTGCCCGCCATCATGGCGACTTTGATGATGATGCGCCCACGGTGAAAGCGACGCTGGCGCGCATTCTGGGCAAAGACAAGATTGAAGCTGAGTTCAGCTTTGCCAGGTCAGCGGCGTCGATGCGGGATAAGCGCAAGGCGCTGGGAGAGTGAGCGAATCAACTCGCTGATACCTTCCGCACCAGCTCCAGCATCGGCTTCGCTGCCTGACTGTTGGCAAAAACCTTGTTTTCCAGCACCGATTCACTCACGCCCATATGCGTAGCCAGCACACCTTTGAATACTGAACGCAGGTCCAGCGTGGGTTGCAGATCGCGACCTTGATAAAGATTGCTGCTGGCAAGACCGGGCCAGTCAGCGATGACTTTGCCGCCGTTCACGGCGCCACCCACCAGGAACGCACAGGTTGCAGTGCCATGGTCGGTACCACGCGTGCCGTTGCTGGCGACGGTGCGACCGAATTCGGTGGCCACCATTACCACCGTATTTTTCCAGACATCGCCCATCGCAACACGCAGCGTATCAATGGCTTTGTCCAGCCCTTCAAGGCGCGTGAATAGCTGCCCTTGTTCTGCGCCCTGATTGGCGTGGGTATCCCAGCCACCGGCTTCCATCACCGCAATACGTGGGCCATCATCTTGCTTGAGCATCTTGCCGGCAGCAGTAACGACAGGCGCTAATGAGTTGTTGCGCTGCCCCTGCCCGACAGCATTCATGTTGCCAGTCATGTTCATGCCGCCTTCGCTGGCCCCCTCACTGGCAATGGCATCCGTGCTGACAGCCGTCTGCAGACGCGACAGAAAATATTCATCACTGGAATACAACGCCGCAATCCGTTGTAGCGTGTCGTCATCGGTATCCGGCAGTTTCGAGGGCGCCCACGAACCCACTTTCTGCTCACCACGCAGTACCAATGGCAGATTCTGCGCAAAAGCGACTGCCAGCTGTTCAGTACTTTGTTTGCTGGCAGCCGGCATGCTGAGCAGGGCGCGATTCAGCCAGCCATCCAGTGAACCATGCGGCGCGGTGGTGCCATTTTCCAGCAGATCCTGACCATCAAAATGTGAGCGTTCGCGATACGGCGAAGCCACCGCATGCAACACCAGCAATTCCTTTGCCTGGTAATACGCATGCAGATTTTTCAGCGCGGGATTGAGCGCAAACAAACCATCCAGTTTCAATGCGCCGTTGGTTGCACCCGGCGCAGGCAATGCCAGTGCACCACGCACGCGCTGATAGTTGCCATCACCATAGGGCGCAACCGCAGCCAGCCCATCCAGCGCACCCCGCAGGATGATGAACACAAATCGTGCGTCGGTCTGTGCATAAGCAAAACTCATGCGGGGTATGAACGACGCCATCGCCGCCATGCCGGTGGCGCACAGGAATTCGCGGCGTGGTATGGATGAACTGATTTGCCTTTTCATGTCCGTCTCCTCAGAGCCTATTCAAAGTTTCGATCAAGGGATGCAGCGCAAGGCGGAACTGCACAAAAAAACGCAGCGTACACAAAGTACGTGAGTATTTTTTGTGCAGTTCCAACGCCGCGATGCGCCCTTCAGCGAGACTTTGAACAGGTTCTTAGCGCCGCTGAAATTCCGGACTAACCAACCACAGTGTGATGCCCTGCGCGGCATCGGCTGCGCCACTGATCGCCATGCGTGTATGTTCACCCAGTGCATCACCAAGACTGAGTTCAGCCAGTTGCAGCGGTGACTTGCGCTCACTCACGCGCTGCGCAACTTGTGTCGCCCATTCGATGCGCTTCATCAATGCGTCCGATCCATCCCAGCGTCCGGCGATGTCATCCCAACCGGCGGGCGATCCCGGTGAATACGGACGTTGCCCCAATAACTCGAAGGGCTGCAAAACCTGTGCGGGCCTGTCCGGCAGGTAGTCGAGCGCGCGCAAGGTGGAAACCACAAATTCGTGTGGCGTTTTGAACTTGCTCTGCGCAGGTGTCCAAGCTTCAGCGCAATCCACCACCGCAGCATGCACCGTGGGCAAATGGCCATCACTGTCCAGAAACACCTTGGCAATACGCGCCACTGCGGCGGCGGGTGGTTCATCTGCAATGAAGTGCCGCGCCAGCTTGGTGGCAATGAATCTCGCAGTAGAGGGATGCCCTGCCAGATCCTTGAGCACCGCTCGGGGCTGACTGATGCCACTCTCGTCATAGTGCTTGCCCAGCAGTGTCTGTGCGCCGGGTTCATGCAAGGCTTCGCGAAACACGAACTCACCGGGTTCGCCTCTCTCCAGAGTCGCGCCAGCCGCGACATTGGCCAGACCCTGTCCGCCACCCACCGACCAGCCGGTCAGTACTCTGGCAAAGGCGGTGACATCGGCCTGGGTGTAACCGCCGTTTACGCCCAGCGTATGCAGTTCCAGAATTTCACGGGCAAGATTCTCATTGATATCAACCTTGCGTCGCTGCCCTGCTTCCGACTGGCTGGCCCGGCGTTTCACCCACTGCGCCAGTTGCGAATTCGGTCCCATGGACGCCTGATTGTCCAGATACAGAATCATGGCCGGATGGCTGTCCGCCGCCAGCAGCAAATCGAAGAAGCTCAAATGCAGATTGGGGCGAATCGCTTCGTTCTCCAGCGTGCCGGCGATCGCCGCCACCACGATCTTGTCCATGGACACCGCAAAATGATTGGTCCAGAAATGTACCAGCCGTTCGCGGAAGGATTCGTTGCTGCGGACAGCCATCTGATAGCGCGCCGCCACCTGAGCCAGATAGGCCTCCTGAATGACCCTGCGCCTGACCGTGGCGGTTGGTTTGCTGGCGTCGCCCGCGCTGGCGGCCGCTTGCTGCGCCTCGCGCCGCTCCCTCAGCGCCTGCACCTGCTCCTGAAACAGCTGTGGCGAACTTGGCAGCGCCTTAAGAACCTCAGGCAAGGCCCGCACGCCCTGCACCTGGGTCTTCAACCAGCCACGCGGATCGGCCTGAATGTTCTGAAGCTCGCCGGGCCGTGCGCCCAGACCGAACCGGTTCGCGGCAATCACTGCTTCGGTACTGCCTGGCATAAGTCCCCGCTCTTGAAGAGAGACTCATAACGCCGCCCGGCTGGATTGGTTGACAACGCCGGGGCAAATCCGGCCTGATGCGCCCCCTCACAACCTGTTCAAGGGCTCCCCCAAGCAGCCTGTTCGGGGCACAGTACGGAAATTACGGCTTGAGCCGTGGATTGTCGCCAGTTTCACGCCTGAATCAGGCCCTGTGCTATGTTGACTCACCTGCACGCCCTGTCGGGGCGGGCAGGTAATCTGATGAACCCGACCCCTTAAGGCATGCCGTGAATCTGAACTACGCAACACCCTCCGTTTCTACTGCTACTGACTCCCCGTCATCCGAAACCCGTCAAGCTCCCGCACCGCTGTCTGCCAATGAAGCACGCAAGGCCATGGAGCCGTTTCGCCAGAAACGCAACGCCTATGCGGTACTGATGCTGGTTATTGATCTGGGCGTATTCGGCGCCGGTCTGTGGCTGGCGATTACCGGCGGCAACATCGGCATCCAGCTGCTGGGAATGCTGGTTACCTGGGTGGGCATCGTGCGCCTGTTCCTGATCGGTCATGACGCCTGCCATCAGGCGCTGACCAGCAATCGCAACCTGAATCACTGGATGGGACGCATCGCCTTCATGGCGTCCCTGTCAACCTACTCGCTGTGGCGTGTCGGCCATAACGTGGTGCACCACGGCTTCAACAGCCTGCGTAAACGCGATTTTGTCTGGGAACCGAAGACCCCGGAAGAATATGCAGCGCTCACACCCTGGCGTAAACGCCTGGAGCGCCTGTATCGCGGGGCTGCCGGTCCTGCGGCGTATTACCTGATCGAAATCTGGTGGCGCAAAATGTATTTCCCGAATCGCCAGCAGATGCCCACGCTGCGCTGGGAATTCAAGCTGGACTCATTGCTGGTTACGGTCGTTGCCGCAGTGTGGCTCGGCGCCATCTGGTGGTACACCCGCAGTCAGGGTGACGCGTTCTGGCCCACCTTGCTGATTGCGTTTGTCATTCCCCTGATCCTCTGGAACTGGACCATCGGGCTGATTGTGTACCTGCACCACACCCATCCTGACGTACCCTGGTTCAGCGAAAAAAGCACCTGGCAACAGGAAGCCGCGCAAGTGTCCGCCACCCTGCACATGGTGATGCCATGGCCAGTAGGCCCCTTGATGCACCACATCATGGAACACCCGGCACATCATCTGGATGCCACCATCCCGTTCTACAACCTCAAGCAGGCACAGCAGCATTTGCGTGACATCGGCGCGCGTTTCACCAGCACGCCCTTTACACTCAAACACTATCTGCGCTGCGTACGCACCTGCCAGCTGTATGACTATCAGGCGCAACGCTGGACGGCCTTCCCGAAGTAACGACCTGAGGCCAGCTGCACCGGTGCAAACCACGTAGTTTCCACAAGCTGCTTAATAAAAGCGTAAATGCGACAGTTAACGTGCGTTAACTGTCGTGCACTAACAGTAACTTCTGGTGATGACATGCGTTCTGCATTTACAGAACCGGATTCGTGCAGGATAGTGGCGAGCGCAGCCAACGCACCGTCAACGCCACGTTCGTCGCCAAAGCAGAGTTCGCACTTGTACTTGTTCCAAGCCCCTACCAGACCAACAGGATCAGTCCGATATGAGCATTGTTGATTGGCTTAGCCAGATTACCTATAGCGCCTGCGGTGTGGAGCCGATGGGTATTGATCCGGGCGTCACCCTGACGACACTGGACTGGATGGAGCAAAGCGCACTGGGCGTCTGCATAGCCCAGTCCTGGGGCGGCTACTACATCATGCTGGGGTTCCACTCGCTGGGACTGGCGATGATCGTCGGTGCACTCATGATCGTTGACCTGCGCATTCTGGGCGTGGCGCGTGGCATCTCTGCACAGGCGCTACCCAAACTCGTCACCATCGGCTGGTGGGGTTTCTGGATCAACGCCCTGTCCGGTGTGGTCATATTCTTTTCCGAAGCCAACAAGATGTACTACGACAACACCTTCCGCTGGAAGCTGTTCCTGATCGCCATCGGCATGATCACCACCTGGTGGTTCAGCAGAAACATTCTTGACCCTGCCGCCACGCGCGATGCCGCCGTGCTCGATACCGGCAGCGCCAAAGTGCAGGCAATTTTCTCCTTTGCACTGTGGGTGGCGGTCATCATCGTCGGACGCATGATTGCGTACCTGACAGACTCCGGCATCTGAGCCACTGACACGTACACAATCGATTCTGGAGACAGACAATGCAAGAACAACTGATTGCGTGGATGGCCAGCAGCAGCATCGCTCAATTCATGAGCCTGCCATGGATATGGCCCTGGGCCGAGGCCATTCACTTCATCGGCATGTCGCTGCTGTTCGGCTCGATCATGATCATGGATATTCGTCTGATCGGCTTTTTTCGCAAGGAAATTTCGCTGCATGCCGTACACGCGCTGACACCCTGGGCACTGATTGGTTTTCTGCTCAACCTGGCCACCGGCGTCGGCTTCGTCATGCGTGATATGGAACGGTATTGGCCCAACCCGGACTTCTGGTTCAAGATGATCTGCATCCTGCTGGCAGGTGTGAACTTCCTGGTGTTCTGGTTTGTAATTCGCAAGCAGCTGGAGAAAGTGTCTGATGACGGCGATGTCAGCGTGTCAGCCAGGGCCGTGGGCCTGTCATCCATTGTGCTGTGGACACTGGTGATCTGGGGCGGGCGCATGATGCCGGTGTACGGCATAGGCTAGACAGATTTCGTTCTCTGACCAGCAGCAAAAGCCCGACATACCAGTGCCGGGCTTTTTTATGATGCAGCGGTCTTGATAGCTTAAGTATGATGCTGCGATGCCTTCGCTTCGCAATGAATCCCGCCTGATCGCCCTGATCGTCGCCACTGCATTCTTCATGCAGGGCCTGGATGGCTCGATCATGAACACCTCGCTGCCGCAGATGGCGGGGTCATTCAATGTCGCGCCGCTGGACCTGAGTATCGGCATCACCATCTACATGCTCACCGCCGCTACATTCATTCCGGTCAGCGGCTGGCTGGCCGACCGGTTTGGCGCGCGCAGGATTTTCATCATCTCGATTGTGGTATTCACCGGCGCATCCCTGTTGTGCGGCATCGCCACCAGCCTGTGGCAGTTCAGCGCCGCGCGTGCGTTGCAGGGATTAGGCGGCGCACTGATGACGCCCGTGGGCCGATTGATCGTGTTGCGCAATACCGAAAAGAACCAGTTGATAAACGCCACAGCGCTGATCACCTGGCCGGGACTGGCCGCGCCCATCATGGGGCCGGCGCTGGGCGGCTTCATCACCACCTATTTTTCATGGCGCTGGAACTTCCTGCTCAATGTGCCGCTGGGCATTGCCGGCGTGTGGCTGGTGTTGCGCCATGTACCCCGGCAGGCAGACGAGCATCGCCATGGCCTGGACTGGCCCGGCTTCATCCTCTCGGCCAGTGCACTGGTTGCCGTGTTGTACGGTCTGGAATTGCTGTCGCATGCACAGGCAGAGTGGACCGCGCACGACTGGGCGCTATCCAGTGTGTTGACGCTGCTGGGCTTGGGTTTTACCTGGCTGTCGGTGCGGCACCTGCGACTCACACCACGGCCATTGCTGGACCTGTCGTCGCTGTCGATACAGACCTACCGCATGTCCACCCTGACCGCAGGCACCGTGTTGCGCACCACCATCAATGCCGTGCCCTTCCTGCTGCCGTTGCTGTTCCAGGTCGGCTTCGGCAGCACCGCACTGGCGGCGGGTGGTTTTCTGCTGATGTACTTCATCGGCAATCTCGGCATCAAGCCCATTACTACGCCCATCCTGCGTCGCTTCGGATTCCGCACCGTGCTGGTAATCAACGGCTGTCTGGCCGGCCTCGCCATCATGCTGTGCGCGCTGTTCACTGCACAGACCAGCAAGTGGCTGGTTATGGCCAGCCTGCTGCTCGCCGGCATCACGCGCTCCATGCAGTTCACTTGTCTGAGCACCCTGGCCTTCGCCGACACCACACCGGCACAGCGCAGTTCATCCACCACGCTGTTCAGCATCTTCAGTCAGGTGGGCAGCGTGCTGAGCGTGGCGCTCACCACCCTGGTGCTCAACTTCGCCGTGCTCAACCAGCCCGGTGTTCACGCTGGCCTGAGCCAGATACGCCTGGGCTTTGTTGTCATGGGGTCGCTCACTGTCCTCGCTGCACTGGCCTACCTGAGATTGCCGGCCGATGCGGGTGCGGAGGTGAGTGGGCATCGGTAGCGGGGACTGAGCTGCGTCAAGGACTGAGAACGATTCGAAGCGGGCACGTGCGTAGCTATGGGCTATCCCGTGCCCGGCGCAATTTTTTCACTCTGCCAGATGTTGGGCTTCGCGGACTCAGCGCCAACCTACCGAGCACAACGTACGCGGTCATGACCTGCGCGCATTACGAGGGCAACATTTACTCATGCGTCAGCAGGCATTCTGAACGGCTCGTTGGACGCGCAGGAGCTCGCGGAAAAACTCGCATACCACATATTCGGTTGTGACGCGTTGATCTCAAGCAACACCACCATCCGTGCGCTGGCTGCAATTATTATCGAGAACAACGAGGACCCGTCCGTGGCGCTCAATAACGAATCAGCATCGAACCATGCAATCAACAAATGACGTGCGCAACTCGCCGTACCAAGTCCGTCTGAACTGCACTTTGTAGCCAGGTACACCTGCACCGCAGGTGCAAGTTGCCGAGCTTCGAACGTAGCATAAGGTGGCAATCTGACGTCGAAGTGCAATCCTTGAATGACTCCGGCGACACTTCACGCAGGACTAACGTATCCTTTGAACCCCCTGCCCGCACTGCTCGACCGGCTGAATGCCGCGGATCAGTGACGAATTCCGCCATGACTGGAGTATCCATTGTTCGTACCAGATGGGTTTCCGCAGTTCGAGTGTGGATTGGACGACTGCAGGAGATTCCAGCCCTATCTGACGTACATCCCCACGACTGCGCAAGATCAGCTTGGTGGTCGTCGATGATACGAAGCAGTTGCGCCAATACAGCAAGAACGTATACCGGTAGCGCTGATTCCACAGGAAGTCACCATGAACAGTTCCATGCAAAACAATGTCCGCCAATCCCGACTATGAACACCAACGGAGTTCGCATACGTGACTTACTCATAATGCAAGCAGACTACACCAGCGCATTGGCATCGTGATTATTCCAGATAAAATAGGCGCAGCGATATCGCTGCGCCCTGCTGCATCACTGACTCAAAGCTGGCAATCAGGCTCAGCTATGACTATGTACCCCCGTTTCACCGTCTTCCGACACGCCCAGGCGCTTGTGCATGATCGGACTGGTGGTGGTGTATTGCAGGTGAACTTTCTTGCCGGGCTCCAGGTATTCCTTGATGGCGAACGCGGCCAGCGCGGCTTCATGGAAACCTGAGAGGATGAGCTTCTTCTTGCCGGGATAGGAATTGATATCGCCCACGGCATAAATTCCGGGAATGCTGGTCTGGAATTTTTCAGTGTCCACATGAATGGTGCGTTTGTTGAGTTCATAACCCCATTCGGCAATCGGTCCCAGCTTGGGATGCAGGCCGTAGAACACCAGTATCTGATCGCAATCCACGGCGCGCGTTACGCCATCAGCACAGACCACACGAATACCCTTGACCTGACCGTTGTCTTCAATCAGCTCCTTGGCCTGGCCCACCAGCACATCGGCTTTGTGTTCTTCACGCAGCGCCAGCAGCTTGTCCACCGTGGCCTGTGCACCGCGAAACTCGGGACGACGATGGATCAACACTACGCTGTTGGCGATGTCGGCCAGCACCACGGCCCAGTCCAGCGCTGAATCGCCGCCACCCATGATGACCACATCCTTGCCGGCAAAGGATTGCGGATCACGCACGCGATAATGAATCTGCTTGCCTTCGTGCAGTTCGACATTGGGCACAGCCAGTTTGCGCGCTTCAAACGCACCGACACCGCCGGCGACAATCACCGCACCGGCATCAAATTCAGTGCCTGCGCTGGTGGTCACCTGGAAACGGCCGTTGTCCCGCTTCTGCACGGTCTGCACGGTTTGACCCAGATGATATTGCGCACCAAAAGGCTTGATCTGTTCCTGCAGCAAATCAGTGAGTTGCTGGCCCGTGCACACCGGCACCGCAGGAATGTCGTAGATGGGTTTGTCCGGATACAGCTCCACACATTGACCGCCGACCTTCGGCAATGAATCGACCACATGCGCTTTCAGGCCCAGCAAGCCCAGCTCGAACACCTGAAACAGGCCGCAAGGACCCGCGCCCACGATGACAACATCGGTGCTGATAGGAGCGCTGGCAGCAGATCCCGCTGTATTAGACATGGATGACACGATGAGACTCCGAATCAAGAATGGAAGATGAAACCGGACCAGCAGCGGCGTCGAGTTGTTTCTCGATCAACCATTGCCGATTGAACAGACGTGACTGGTACTTGTGGCCGCTGTCGCACAGGATGGTGACGATGGTGTGACCCGGGCCAAGCAACTTCGCTACTTGCACCGCAGCCACCACATTCACGCCGCTGGTGCTGCCGAGGAACAGGCCTTCTTCGCGCAGCAGGCGGTACACCATGGCAACCGCCTCAACGTCGTTGACAGACACCGCGCCATCCAGCGGCGAACCTTCGAGATTCGCAGTGACGCGACCAATGCCAATGCCTTCGGTGATTGAACCGGGGCCATTGGCCTTCAGTTCGCCATCACGCACCCAGTGATACAACGAACTGCCCTGCGGATCGGCGAGATAGGCTTTGACGTTCGCATTGAAACTTTTCAGCGAGCGCGACACCCCACCCAGCGTGCCGCCCGTGCCGGTCGAACACACGAAGGCACTGACCTTGCCCGACGTTTGCCGCCAGATTTCCGGGCCGGTGCTGTCGATATGCGCCTGACGATTGGCGGTGTTATCAAACTGGTTGGCCCAGATGGCCCTGGGAATCGCGCTAGCCAGACGACCGGCCACATGCTGGTACTGGTTCGGATTGGAATACGGCACTACCTTGATAGGCAGTACTTCTGCACCCAGCGTGCGCAGCGTGGCAAATTTTTCCGGCGCCTGGTTATCGGGCATGGTGATCAGCAGGCGATAGCCACGCGCATTACACACATGGGCCAGACCGATGCCGGTATTGCCGGCGGTGCCCTCAACCACCACACCCCCCGGCTGGAGCGCACCACTGCGTTCCGCTGCATCAATAATCCAGCGCGCCGCACGATCTTTCACCGAGCCGCCGGGATTCATGAACTCGGCCTTGCCCAGAATCTCACAACCGGTTTCTTCACTGAGTTGCCGCAAGCGGATCAAGGGCGTATTGCCGATGGCATCGGCAAACCCGGCAGCTACTTGTTGTTCAGTTGAATCCATCTTTAACAATCCAGAATTTCTCGTCTTTCGTCCCGCGTAGGGGCGGTTCACGAACCGCCCTCCTGTGCAACATTTTCAAACAAGGGCGGCTCGCGAGCCGCCCCTACAATTTGTTGATGCGCATTTCATGCTGATCTGTCTGCGCCTGTTCTGCCGTGGTGTTGAACCAGCGCAGTTGTTCATGCAGTCGGGTCACTTCACCCACGATCAGCAAGGCCGGCGACTTCACCCCAGCCTGTACAACCTGTTGCGCCAGTGTCGCCACCGTACCCAGAATCACCCGTTGCCCCGGACGCGTGCCTTGCTCGATCACCGCCGCAGCGCGATCAGCCGGCATGCCATGCGCCTGCAACTGCCTGAGAATCCTCGGCAGCCCCGCCAACCCCATGTAGAACACCGCAGTTTGCCCCGGACGGGCCAGCATTGACCAGTCCGTTGGCATATCGGGTGAATCTTCGTTTTTGGCATGCCCGGTGGTAAAACTCAGAATCTGCGCGTAATCGCGATGCGTCAGCGGGATGCCTGCATACGCAGCGCAACCGGCGGCGGCGCTGATACCCGGCACCACTTCAAAACGGATGCCGTGTTCGGCCAGCTTTTCCAGCTCTTCACCACCGCGACCAAACACGAAGGGATCGCCGCCTTTCAAACGACACACGCGTTTGCCCTGCCTGGCCAGATCCACCAGCAACTGGTTGATGTCTTCCTGCGCCACATAGGCCTGTCCCGCCGATTTGCCCACATAAATACGCTCGGCATCGCGACGCACCAGCTCCAGAACTTCGTCGGACACCAGGCGGTCGTACACCACCACGTCGGCGTTCTGCATGACGCGCAGCGCACGAATGGTGAGCAGACCCGGATCGCCGGGGCCCGCCCCCACCAGCGCCACTTCGCCAACCGGCGTTGTGCCGGTATCGATCTGTTGCAGCTCGGCATCGATGGCGCTGGTTATGCGTTGTCTGGCTTCCTGCTCACGACCCGCGAGTACATCAGCGGCAATGTCGCCATCAAAAAACCGTTCCCAGAAACGCCGCCGCGCATCCGCATTGCCGACTTGCAGCTTTACCTTGCCGCGCAATTCGCCGGACAATTTCGCCAGCTTGCCCAACCCCACCGGTAACAGCGCTTCAAGTTTTTCACGCAGACGGCGCGTCAGCACGGGTGCATCACCACTGCTGCCCACCGCCACAATCACCGGGGAACGATCCACAATCGCCGGCATGATGAAGCGCGACAGTTCGCGATCATCCACCACATTTACCGGGATGTTGCGGGCTTCAGCACTGCGCGACACCCAGGCGTTCACTTCATGGTTGTCGGTGGCTGCCACCACCAGTCGTGCGCCGTCGAGATGATCGGGACGGAATTCTTCACGCAGATGCTTCAGCTCACCACGCGCCAATCGCTGCTGCAATGACTCACACAACTGCGGCGCAATGAGGGTGATGACCGCACCGGCGCGCGCCAGCAACAACGCCTTGCGCGCCGCCACTTCGCCGCCACCAATCACCACCACGGGTTGATTGGTAATACGCAGGAAGATGGGGAAGTAATCCATTGCAGCAGGTTCCGTGAGCAGGCGTGACTATGAAGTCACGGTCTGCTTCACAGGCTTGATGGGAATGACACGGCTACGTGGCTGCAAACCACATTCACGCGTCTCGGGATTTTCCCACCACCAGCGACCCGAGCGCGGATCGGCGCCCGGCTCCACGGCGCGCGTGCAGGGTGCGCAACCGATGCTGGGATAACCCTGATCGTGCAGCGGGTTGTAGGGCAGCGCCCTGGCCTTCACGTAGTCGTGAATATCCTGTTCAGTCCAGTCCAGAATCGGGCTGACCTTCCACATGTCGTAACGCTCATCCCATTCAATGGGCTGACCCTTGGCGCGTTCGGCAGTCTGCTCACGACGCACACCCGTCACCCAGGCCTTCTTGCCCTTGATGGCGCGCATGAAGGGTTCGACCTTGCGCACTGCGCAGCAGGCCTGTCGCTCAGCCAGACCAATGTAAAAACCATTGATACCGTTTTCGCGTACGTAGTTCTGCACCTGTTGCGCATCCGGGTAGAACACATCGATGCGCTGCTTGTAGCGACGCTCAACACGATCCAGCAGCTCCAGCGTTTCCGGCGGCAGACGGCCGGTGTCCAGCGTAAAGATGCTGATCTCCGGCGCGAAGCTGAAAATCAGATCCATTAGCACCATGGCTTCAATGCCAAGGCTGGTGGAATACACCACCTCGCCCTGATCGCCATAATCAGCAACCGCCTTCTGCAACAACAACGCCGAGTCGCGTTGCAGCGATTGCAGCCGGGGGGAAAGGTTATCGATGCTCATGGGTATCCGGTACAGAAAAAACTGAGGAGGCCCTGTCACTGCCGGTGCCTCCTCTGGTAACTGGCACTGTAACCAAGCCGGCAAAGGGGCAAAAAGACTGTTTTGTTCTCACCAGATGCGGGGGCGTTATACGAACAGCGGGCTCGCCATAACCAACTGAAATATATTGGAAAAAGAGAGGCCATCTATTTCGGTGGAACTGTGCCAGTTGGCAACGTCCCGGCCTGTCCCGATCAGCCGATAAACCGTGCATTGTAAAACTGCGCACAGAGCCACAGTGCGGACCAGGGGATTGGGTGACACTGCGACAAGACGCCCACCCACATGCCGGAAATTTCCGGCTCCAGATGTCAGGAAAACTCAGCCTCCCGTCATGCGCGGACACCATCAGGAAACCAGCACCGGACAGTTGACCGCCAGCTCTGCGTTCGCGGTCACCGGCGCCTTTGTCACCAATATCCGCTACGCCAATTTTGCCCGGCAGTCGCTGCAGGTGGCGCTGCTGGTGCATGTGTTGTTTGCGGTCATGTTCCTGGTCATGGGCGTCAATGCCATGATCTGGGTCAACCTGGTGAGCATCGCTGTCTATGGGGTTTGTCTGGAACTGTTTCACCGCCGCAAGGGCCAATTGGTCTATGCGCTGGTAACCATCGAGCTGCTGGGTCATGCAGTCGTTTCTGCCATGCTGCTCGGCGGTAGCACGGGTTTCCAATACTACGCCTGGATCCTGATTCCACTGGCCGCTACCAGTGCGCGCAGCACACTGAAAGCACGGCTCTGGCGCGCAGCTGTAATCGGCGCCGTCTGTCTGCTGGCCGATTTTCTGGTCGGCCTCACGCCGGCAAAAATCGAGCTGCCAGCGACAACCATAAACCTGCTGCACACCATCAACCTCGGCGCCTATCTCGCCATCATGGCCGTGCTCAGCTTCGTCTACGCCAATACAGTAGCTCAAGCGGAACATCGGCTTCACAAGCACGCCACCACTGATGCTCTCACCGGTCTGCGCAATCGCCGCCGTACCCTGGAACTGGCGCGAGCTGAATTGGCGCGCGCACGCCGCACACGCACACCCGTCAGCGTCATCGTTTGCGATATTGACCGTTTCAAGAACATCAATGACCAATACGGTCATCCCTTTGGCGACCAGGTAATCATCAGCGCTGCCGGATGCTTGCGTGAATGCGTGCGCCTTGAGGATCACGTTGCGCGCTGGGGTGGCGAAGAATTCCTGGTGGTGCTGCCCGGTATTGACCTTGAAAACGCGTGTACCGCCGCTGAGCGCATGCGTATAGCCATCCGGCAAATTGCCGTGAAATTCGGGACCACACATGTGGAGACCAGCGCCAGCTTTGGCGTAGCCGAATGGCGCAGTGCATATGGCGAAAGCTTTGAGCAGTGCCTGGCCCGGGCGGATATGGCGCTATACACCGCCAAGCAAGATGGTCGCGACCGCGTCAGCGTCAGCCCTTCACCAACACTGCCGGAACAACTGGTGGCGGAAGTGCTGGACCCCAGCAACAGCATGCGCACTCAGGCACTGAGTTCCACCCTGGCGAGGCAGCTCAGCAAAGACAACGAGACGATGCCGGAACGCAACGCGGGTTAGGGTCTGTTAACCATTAGCGTTGACAGAATTCGTGCCGTGTCCTGAACGACAATCGCACTCACGAACTGCACGACAGCATGGAACACCCCGCCTTGTTACGCGCCCAATCGGGACGGCGTTGTGCAAATGCTTCACGGCCGGGTTGATCGGTATAGGGATGTCGCAACACTGCCAGCAATTCGTGAATACCCACGTAGTCACCTTGCTCAGCGCGGTCGATAGCCTGCTGTGCCAGATAGTTGCGCAGCACGTAACGCGGATTGGCAGTAAACATGCGGGCACGGCGTTCATCTGTCGTTAAATCATCCTGACGCAGACGCACAGCATAACGCAGCAACCATTCATTGAATTGTGGCGCGGCCTGTTGCTGCTTTACCTCGTCATAGAATGCGTTCGTGAACGGTGCAAGCGTTGGTGCGGCCAGATCAACCTCGCTCAGCGCACGAAAAAACAAGGTCATGTCCACTTCGGCAGCTTGCAGCAAGGCATACAGCGTATGCATCAGATCCACATCGTCATCGAGGCATTGCTTTAATCCCAGCTTGGCCGCGATGTGCTCACGCTCGGTTTGAGTATAGACATCAATGAAGTGCTGCAAGCCTGCATTAAGCGGCTCAACTGAAGCAAATACCGGCACCAGCGCATTCGCCAGACAGGTGAGATTCCAGTAGGCAATACGCGCCTGCTGACCGAAGCGATAACGACGTCCTTCGGCATCAGTGGTGTTGGGCGTCCAGTCGAAATCGAAGTTGTCGATCCAGCCATACGGGCCATAGTCGATGGTCAGCCCCAGAATCGACATGTTGTCGGTGTTCATCACGCCATGCACGAAGCCAACGCGTAACCAGTGCGCCACCATACGTGCGGTGCGCGCGCAGACTTGCGCGAACCACTCTGCATATAACGGTTCGCCGCTGCCTTGCCCCACAGTTAACAATTCCGGAAAATCACGACGAATGGTGAAATCGACCAGTTGCTTCAAGAGCTCAACTTCACCTCGCGAGGCAGGCAACTCGAAATTGCCAAAGCGAATAAACGAAGGCGCAACGCGGCAAACAATCGCACCCGGTTCCGCTTTGGCATGACCATCGTAGAACATGTCGCGAATCACCGGTTCGCCAGTGGCCACCAGCGACAAAGCGCGTGTGGTTGGTACGCCCAGGTGATACATGGCCTCGCTGCACAGAAACTCACGCAGCGATGAACGTAGCACCGCACGACCATCTGCCGTGCGCGAATACGGCGTCAGACCCGCGCCTTTCAGCTGCAACTCCCAGCGTTCGCCTTTGGCGTTGATGGTTTCACCCAGCGTAATGGCGCGACCATCACCCAATTGCCCCGCCCAGTGACCGAATTGATGACCGCCATAATTGGCGGCATAGGGCTGCATGCCTGCGAGTAATTCATTGCCGGCAAAGATAGCCGCAAAGCGCGGTAAAGTAATTTCGGCGGGATCAATGCCCAGCAGTTCAGCCACTTCAGGTGAATGCGCCAGCAATTTCGGCGCAGCAACGGGCGTGGGATTCACCCGAGAGTAACAAGCTCCCTGCACTTGCCGCGGCCGCCCACCTACCTGCACATCACCGGGCAGCTCGCGCACAAACGCATTGTCGAAATGCAGGGAGGACAACATGGACTCTCGTTAAATGGACAAAGCTGGACGGAGTGCATTGAAACTCAACAGCCAAATTTGTCAATCGCAGGGGCTTGTAGCCAATAATATTTTCCAGCCTCATTCAGCTGTCTCAGCATTGATGACGATGGCAGCAAAGGACATCCGGGAAACGTGAGAGACTGAGCACCGGTTTGCGCGGTCGTTGCGCGCCGTGGAGAGAACGCTCGTAAGGGAGGCTCGCGAACCGCCTTTCCAGGTTCGTACAAGCAGGGCGATTCACGAATCGCCCCTACCATCGACTAGACATGCCACCACCATTACATCCTGACCGCCCAAAAGCAAAGTCACTGCAGCCCCTGCAAGCCGTATGGCCATTTATCAGACCCTACTACGGGACACTGATCTGGGCCGGCGTGTTCCTGCTGATTGCCGCCGGTGCGCAACTGGCGTTGCCGGTTGCGTTCAAACATCTGATTGACGATGGCCTGGCGCTGCGCGACGCCGGCACCATCAACCGCTATTTCATGCTGTTCTTGCTGGCGGCGGTGGCCTTTGGCGCGTTTGCCGCGCTGCGTTTCTACATGGTGACCTGGTTGGGCGAACGTGTGGTGGCCGATATGCGCAGTGCGGTGTATGCACGCGTGATTCGCATGGACCCCACCTTCTTTGAAGTCACACGTACCGGTGAAGTGCTATCGCGACTGACCACTGATACCACGCTGGTGCAATCGCTGGTGGGTTCCAGTCTGTCGATGGCCTTGCGTTCCGCCGTCACGGTGCTGGGCGCCCTCGCGCTGCTGATCATCACCAGTCCGTCGCTGACCATGATGTTTCTGGTGCTGCTGCCAGTGATTGTCGCGCCCATGTTGCTGATGGGCAGGAAAGTGCGCGTGTTGTCGCGCGCCTCACAGGACCGCATTGCCGATACCAGCGCCATGGCGGATGAAACACTGAATGCCATGCAGACGGTGCAGGCGTTTCAACTGGAGCCCCTGCACAGTCAGCGATACAGCGCCGCAGTTGCCGATTCCTTCACCACTGCCTTGCTGCGGATTCGCGCCCGTTCATTCCTGACGGCATTGGGCACGATGCTGGTGTTCTCGGCAGTGACGCTGGTGTTGTGGATGGGCGCCCGCAAGGTGCTGGCCGGCAACATGAGCTTTGGTGAACTCAGCCAGTTCCTGATGTATTCGGTGTACCTGGCCATGTCCTCAGCCATGCTCACTGAAGTGTGGGGCGATGTGCAGCGTGCTGCGGGTGCGATGGAGCGCCTGATGGAGCTGTATCACGCTGAGCCGCAGATCCGTGCGCAGGCCAATGTCACATCACTGCCGCAACCGGGTCAGGGCCGGATCGCGTTCGATCAGGTGTCGTTTCAATATCCATCGCGTCCCGAACAGTCAGCTTTGCAAAATTTAACACTGCGGATTGAGCCGGGTGAAACCGTGGCGCTGGTGGGTCCCTCTGGCGCCGGCAAAAGCACGGTCATGCAACTGCTGCTGCGTTTTTATGATCCACAACAAGGCCGCGTATTAATCGATGGCGTGGACCTGTCGCATGCGGATCCTGCCGAGGTGCGTGCGCGCATTGCGCTGGTGCCGCAGGACACGGTGCTGTTCGGCGCCACGGCGCGGGAGAACATTCGTTATGGCCGACCCGATGCCAGTGATGCTGACATCGAGGCCGCAGCACACGCCGCTGCCGCGCATGATTTCATCATGCAATTACCGCAGAAATACGACACTTATCTCGGTGAACGCGGCACCCGCCTGTCCGGCGGACAGCGTCAGCGCATTGCAATTGCGCGCGCCATTTTGCGTGACCCGCCCATTCTGCTGCTCGATGAGGCCACCAGCGCGCTTGATGCTGAAAGCGAACGGCTGGTGCAACAGGCGCTGGAAAAACTGATGGACAAACGCACCACGCTGGTCATCGCACACCGACTGGCCACGGTGCTGAAAGCCGACCGGATCGCAGTACTGGATCATGGACGCCTGGTGGCGATCGGTTCGCATGTTGAGCTGCTGGCCAGCAACCCCTTATATGAACGCCTGGCAACGTTACAGTTCGGTAATGCCGCTCAGGCCAGCTAGCAAAGCCCAAACCATTCCGCTAATCTGGCGACGATTTTTGGCTTGGGTCATACACACAACAGTCGTACCACTAAACTTGGGTTCGACGCTTTTATCGGAGGGCTTCATGATTTCGAAACCATCAAAGGGCATTGTCGCCGCCATCAGCACTCTGCTGTTGAGCGCCATCTCGGTCACCGCTTTCGCACAGGCGCCTGCTGCGGGTGCACCGCCACAGAAAACACCTGCTGAAAGAGCCATCGAATATCGCCAGGCGCTGTATACCGTGCTGGCTGGCAACTGGGGCCCGGTAGGTCAGATGGTGGCCGGTCGCATGCCTTTCAACGGTCCTGAAGCCGCCAAGCGCGCTGCCCGCGCGGCACAAATCGCCGCCATGGCGGTTGATGCCTACCCGGACGTTTCCAAGACCGGCAACACCGAAGCCAAGCCGGAAATCTGGACCAATCGCGCCGAGTTCGACAAGCTCAACAAGAACCTGTCCGACCACACTGCCGCTCTGGCTGCCTTGCTGGCCAAGGACGCGACCGCGTCGGATGCATTCAAGGCCGCTGCAACTGCAGTCGCCAATGATTGCAAGGCCTGCCACGACAAGTTCAGGGCCGAATAAGCCACTGCATCTGTTTGGCAAAGTCACTGCCTCCGCCCGTGCCCTGCATGAACGGAGGCAGTTTTGTTTCAGGACCTGTTCTGCCACACGAGCTCAGCGTCACCCATGAGCAACTCCGAAATCTCACCGCCGCAGTCCACTTCAGTCACTACCCGCCGTGTGTGGGATCTCCCGGTACGGGTCTTCCACTGGTTGCTGGTGCTGGCCATGATCGGGGCTTATGTCACCAACCAGGCTGGCATCGAATACTTCAAATATCACCTGTGGTGTGGTTATACAGTGGTGGTGCTGGTGAGTTTCCGCATCCTCTGGGGAGTGGTGGGCACCTATCACGCGCGCTTCTGGAATTTTGTACGTGGTCCCATCCATACCCTGCGCTACGGCGCAGATCTGCTGCGCGGCAAGGACGCTCACTATGCCGGTCACAACCCGCTTGGCGCCATCATGGTGCTGATATTGCTGGCCGGGCTGCTGGTGCAGAGCGTTACCGGACTGTTCAGTAACGATGAGATCTTCAACTTTGGCCCCCTCTACGGTTACGTTACCAACGAACTGAGCCTCGAACTCACCTCGCTGCACCGCAAGCTCTTTTACTGGATTCTGGGCGCGGTGGCGCTGCATGTGGTGGCGGTGGTTGCGCATCGCATATTCAAGGGCGAAAAACTGGTGCACGCGATGTTTACCGGCCACAAACCCGCCGCCCATGTCAAACCACAGGAAGAAATCTCTTCCTCGCGCCTGTGGCTGGCGCTGGTGCTGCTTGCCATTGTGGTCGGCGTGCTGGTGTGGTTCGTCAAGCACGCGCCTGTACCAGACGACTTCTCATACATGTAAGAACCTGCTCCAAGAGCCGCCTGCCGGATTTTGGCTGCCACTCCGCCAGCTTGGCGCAAGCAAGTGGTTCCTTGATGCTTTTTAGCATTTATTAAATGGCCTCGCGCCGGGGTGCGTGCCAGAATCGGTCGCAACAAACCATTCCGCTCTGAAGCTTGCCCATCATGAAAAGGTCGCCATTTCGCCAGTACGCATCCGCACTCATCAGTTGCCTGCTGATGAGTCTGAGCTTGCAGGCATTTGCCGGCCCAGCGCTCAAAGTGACTGATGCCTTCGTGCAGTTGCCCAGCGGCAAGGTTTTTTATCGTGATTCTGGCGGCAAAGGCATACCCGTCATTTTCCTGCACGCCAGTTCGGGCAACAGCATGTTGTGGGAGCATCAGATCCCCGCGTTCACCAAGGCCGGCTATCGCTTCATCGCCATTGATCATCGTTATCGCGGCGGCGGCAATGCGGGCAGCCCGCACAGCAACAAGTCATCGACCCTGATCAATGAACTCGTGGCTTATCTGGGATTGCAGAAATTTCACTTGCTGGGTACTGCGGTCGGTGGCGGCACGGCCTTGCAATATGCGCTGGCCAACCGCGAGAAACTGCGCAGCGTGATCGTGGCCAACAGCATCGGCAACCTTCAGGACAAGGAACTCATGGAGTTGGGCAATCGCATGCACCCAGCGGCGTTCAAGCAACTGCCATTGGAGATGCAGGAACTCGGGCCATCCTATCGCGCTGCTAACGCCGAGGGCGTGAAGCGCTGGCTGGAATTATCAGCTCTGGGTCGCGAGCCCAAGGGTGGTGAACCCGCTACCAAGACAGGCCAAGTTACCGATTCAGGTAGCGGTATGGGTGGCGGCCCCTCCGGTAGCTCAAGCCCGGTCAACAACCCCCATGCGGTTACCTGGGCGAATCTGGAAAGGCTTACGCTGCCCGTCTTGCTGATGACCGGCGATGCGGATCTGTACACGCCGCCCTCAGTACTGCGCATGTTCTCTGCACGTCTTAAGCAGGCTGAGTCTGCCGTGATTGCCGAGAGTGGCCACTCCGCTTACTGGGAGAATCCCGACGACTTCAATCGCACGGTACTGGCGTTCATCAGCAAGTACTGACTGAAGCGCATTTTCCTTTCGGCATAAAGCCCGCACTCACTGCGGGCTTTTTTATGCATCCCGGCTGCCTGTCCAGACAGTGCGCAACGACCACTGACGTCCAGCCGGATACACATGCTGCGTTCAGTTTGAGTTCATTCGCACCCTGCATGATGGCCGTCGCCGCTCGTACAGCCACTTTCAAAACGCGCTACCCGCAACTTGACCATCCGCCATTCAGGGTAAATCGGAGATCACCACGCCATGACTATCGGTCGCTTCAGAACAGACTATTTCAATCGTCGACACGCATTAAGCGCCATGGGCGCACTGACAGTTGCCGGCTGTGGCGGCGGATCGTCCAGCAACAGTTCCAGCGCATCCAGCTCATCGAGTACTTCCAGCAGTTCAAGTGCATCGAGCAGCGCATCCAGCTCCAGCAGCTCAGCATCCAGTTCATCTTCGAGCTCCGGTAGCTGCATCATCACCAATGTGCCGAGCTGCACCATTGCTCCCACAGAAACGCTTGGTCCCTACCCCGCTTTCGCCAACGGCATTGTCACGTTGTCGTCAATCTTCCGTCAGGACATGACACCCGACCCCGCCGGAACCTTTGCACAGCGCACCGGCGTGCCCCTGACAATGGACATCAAGATCGTCAACACCAACAACAACTGTGCGCCCCTCGTAGGCTATGACGTATACGTCTGGCACTGCGACAAGGACGGCAATTATTCTTTCTACGGCAGCTTCCTGAACAGCTACTTTCTGCGCGCAGCCCAGACCAGCAATGCCTGCGGGGAAGTGACTTTCAACACCATCTTCCCGGGCTGGTATTCCGGTCGCCATCCGCACCTGCATCTTGCAGTGGCGATGGGCGCCACCAGCCGGGCGGTGACCCAGATGGCGTGGCCAACCAGCGTACTGAGCAGCGTTTACGCTTCCAGCCTGTACAGCAGTCGCGGCAGCTTCGATACCACGCTTGCAAGCGACATGGTGTTCAGCGGCAACACCGGTCAGATCGCCACCACCACCGGCAGTGTCGCCGCCGGTTATCGCTCGCAGTGGGTGCTGGGAATTGCCGTCTAGCGAACTGCCGTCCAGAACGCCTGTATTCCAGACACCGCCAACAGAAACAAAAAAGGCGGAGTCAAACTCCGCCTGTATAAACCCAATGCTTCTGGAAATGCTGGCTTAGAACCTGTTCAAAGTCTCGATCAAGGGATGCAGTGCAAGGCGGAACCACCCAAAAAAACGCAGCGTACACGTAGTACGTGAGTATTTTTTGGGCGGTTTCAACGCAGCAATGCGCCCTTCAGCGAGACTTTGAACAGGTTCTTAGCCGCCAGCGCGGTGTGCCAGCTGCACACCGACATCAATGCCGGGCTGATATGCCACTGTATAGTCCTTGAACGCTGTCAGCGCCACGTTCAGGTCAGTGCCTTCCGGCAACTCGTACGCATCGAAACCGCAACGCGCCATGTAGAACAATTGATCGCGCTGAACCTTGCCGGTCGCACGCAACTCACCCGTAAAGCCATAGCGACGTCGCAACAAGTGCGCCTGGCTATAACCACGGCCTTCAGCCAGACCACTGAACTCCAGTGCGATCAGGGCCAGCTTGCTTGCGTCTTGGGCCAGCACTTCCACTTTGTCGGCAGGACCGATTTTTACGCCCAGCTTTTTTCCGGAAACCAGCAACGCGTCGCGCTCGGCTTGCCATTGCGTCAAAGACACAATGATTGATTGAGCCTCTGCGTCTTCTTCCACATAGCGCCACGCATCAGCGATGACTTCACGCTGCTTGAGTATCTTGCGCATACGCACCTGCCTTGAATGGAGCAATACCCGTGCGACGCACGGTGTCGACAAAACGCTCGCCTTCCGTGCGCTGCTGCAAATACACGCGGAACAGCCGTTCCAGCACATCGGGCACTTCTTCCTGCTTGAACGAGCGACCGATCACCTCGCCCAGATCGGCTTCCTGGCCATTGGGTGCGCCGCCGATCGTGATTTGATACCACTCCTCACCGTGCTTATCGACGCCGAGGATGCCGATGTGACCGACGTGATGATGTCCGCAGGCATTCATGCAGCCTGACATTTTCAACTGGATTTCGCCGAGGTCGTACAGGTAATCAAGATCATCAAAACGTTCGTTGATCAGATCCACCACAGTGTAAGTACGCGCATTGGCCAGCGAGCACAGGTCGAGACCGGGGCAGGCGATCATGTCGGTAAGCGTGCCGATATTGGCGGTGGCCAGATCAATCGCTGTCAGTTGCTGCCACAGCGCGAACAAATCACTCTGCTTCACATCGGCGAACACCAGATTCTGGTCGTGCGTGGCGCGCGTCTCACCGAAGGTATATTTATCCGACAGATCAGCCACGGCTTCCAGTTGCGCATCGGTGATATCGCCCGGCGGACGCTTCACTGATTTCAACGAGAGGAATACCGCACGATAACCCGGCACTTTGTGCGGGCGAGTGTTCTGCTGATACCAGCGACGGAAATCATTGCCCTTGCCCGTAACGACATCGGTATCGTTTAACTTCTCATACTCAGGCGGCGCGAAGAAGGCTTTGACGCGCGCAATCTCGACATCCGTCAATGACGGGCGCGTAACTGCGTGACGCTTGCCAGTCGGCATCCACCAGTTCGCGGAACTTGTCGATACCCAGCGCCTTCACCAGTACTTTGATACGCGCCTTGTGGATGTTGTCGCGACGTCCTTCGAGGTTGTACACGCGCAGGATGCTTTCCAGTCGGCCCAGCAGTTCTTGCGGCGTAACGAAGTCGTAAATTGTTTTTCCAATAATCGGCATGCGGCCCAGGCCGCCGCCCACCAGTACTTCGAAGCCCAGCACGCCGGCATCATTACGCTTCAGGATCAGGCCCACGTCGTGCACGCGCACCGCAGCACGATCAGCCACTGCGCCGGTGACGGCGATCTTGAACTTGCGCGGCAGGAAGGCGAATTCCGGATGTACGGTGGCCCATTGACGCACCAGCTCGCACCACGGACGTGGATCTTCCAGCTCATCCTTGGCCACGCCGGCCAGGTGATCGGAAGTCACATTACGAATACAGTTACCGCTGGTCTGGATGGCGTGCATTTCCACGCTGGCCAGCAGCGCCAGAATGTCCGGCACCTTGGGCAACTCCGGCCAGTTGTACTGGATGTTCTGGCGAGTGGTGAAATGACCAAAGCCCTTGTCATATTCGCGCGCAATGCGCGCAAACACCCGCAGCTGCTCGCTGGACAACAGGCCGTAGGGAATGGACACGCGCAGCATCGGCGCATAACGCTGGATATACAGGCCATTACGCAGCCGCAGCAGGCGGAAATCGTCTTCGGACAGCTGTCCCGCCAGAAATCGCTGCGTCTGGTCGCGGAACTGCGCCACCCGCTCGTCGACGATTTGCTGGTCAATTTGATCGTACTTGTACATGGTCGCGAACTTTAGCGGAGGGGGCTAAATCCGGCCAGAGGCTTTGGCTATGAGCAGATGAAAACGCCGTCGCCCCAGCCAGGCTGCGCCGGTCATGCGCACCGCGTCGCAGTACTGTGTACTCAACCCCCGACAGGAACCCGGTTCAGACGTCTTCAGCAGATAATCGCGCCCTGTTTTTCCCGGATTAGAGGACGCAATGAAAAAGCACTTACTGGTTGGCGCAACACTGGCTGGAACCCTGACTGTAACCTTGGCGAGCACACTGGCCGCCTCTCTGGCCAATGCCAGTGACATCGACACCCTGCAGAACCTGGCGCAAACCGAGTTCCGCGCCTTGTCCGAGGATCTGGGCGCCACCCTGTCCTACAAATCGCTGAGCCCCGCGAAGGCATTGGGTATTACCGGCTTTGATCTGAGTCTGTCCGTCACCGGCACCTCGCTGGATAGCCTGGCCACCTGGAAAAAGGCCACCGGCGGCGATTCCATCCCCAGCACGCTACCCGTGCCCATGCTGAGAGTGGCCAAGGGCCTGCCCTTCAATATCGATGTCGGCGCGTTCTATCTCGCCATCCCCGACACCAATGTGCGCCTGTACGGCGGCGAGATGCGCTGGGCATTCATTGAAGGCGGCGTCGCCACCCCGGCCGTGTCAGTGCACGGCACCTACTCCAGACTCACCGGCGTGGATCAGCTCGACCTGAACACAAAGAGCGTGGATGTGTCGATCTCCAAGGGGTTCACCGTGCTCACGCCTTACGCGGGCGTCGGTCAGGTATGGACGAATGCCACACCAGTCGGCGTGCCACTGCTCAGGGGCGAAAGCATCACCCAGACCAAGTACTTCGGTGGTCTGAATTTCAACCTGGGGCTGCCCAATATTGCGGTGGAAGCCGACCAGACCGGCGGCATCACCAGCTATGGCATCAAGTTCGGGTTGCGCTGGTAAGGCAAGACCGCCTTCTCGTCCACGTAGGGGCCGCTCGCGAGCGGCCCTTCCCCATACACCTGCACCGACATAAAGAGGGCGGCTCACGAACCGCCCCATACAAACATCACATGCGGCGGCTGCTTCGGAAACTTCGGCAGCGATTCATTCAAACACGCCCAAGTCGGCGCTGAATCGGTCCAGATATTCACCGATGGTTTGATCAGATTCGGATCGTCCAGCGTCCCGGCTCGCACAATGATCACCTGCGGCCGAACTTCCGCCTGACTGAACACGGCTGTGCCGCAGGTGGGACAGAACTTGCGGTGCATGACATTGCCGCTGTCGGCGATGCTGCGATAGTCGCGCAGCTCGCCGTCCACCGTGACCGCAGCACTCGGAAACACCACGTTCGCCGCAGCACCACCCGCCGCCAGATACTGGCAAACACGACACCAGCACAGCCGCATTGCCATGGGTTCGGCGTCGATGCGGTATCGCACCGCTTTGCACAAACAACCGCCTTCGATAGACATGGCTCACCTCAAATCAGAATGCAGACTGGGAAATGCAATCTTAGGGCATCTCTGATCAAGGATGCAGCGCGATCAGGAATCAATACCCCGGCAGGCATGCAGCATAGTCCAGTTGTGTCCGGTAGACGCGGGTGCTGACATCGTTCAGGCCCAGCAAGGTATGCGACAGATTGTCGTGGGAATACGGCTCGGCCAACTTGTTGCGCAGACAGACCTGATCCAGCCCCAGCCGTGCGGGTGCACGGGCGGAGAACCACATCAGCATCGGCACATGTACCTGCACATCAGGCGCCATCAGGAATGGCTGGCCATGCAGATACAGGCCATTCTCGCCCAGCGACTCACCGTGATCGGACACGTAGATCAGCACGCTGTCCACCCGATCCTCATACTGTTTCAGTCGATCAATCAAACCCGCCAGAATGTAGTCGGTGTAGGCGATGGTATTGTCATAGGCATTGATAAGCTGCTCATGAGTGCAGGTTTCAATGCGTTCGGTGGCACAGGTGGGCATGAACACCAGATGATCCGGCGGCACGCGTCGCTGATACGTCGGGCCATGACTGCCCATTTCATGCAGCACCAGCACGCTGTCTGACTGGATGGCAGGCAACTTGCTGTCCATCACTCGCAGCAGTGTTTCATCCAGACATTCACCGTCCTTGCACAGCGATGGCCGGTATTGCTCAGCCTGCTCGGTCGGCACGCGCACACAGACACCCTTGCAGCCGGACTGATTGTCCACCCAGGTCACCGCCAGCCCAGCTCGTTGCAGCATATCGAGTACGTTGTCACGCCGATCTGCAGCATTCAGGTCAAACTCCTCACGTGGCAGATCAGAAAACATGCAGGGTACTGACATGGCCGTGGCCGTACCGCAACTGCGCACATTACTGAAGTACAGCACATTGCGTTGTTGCAGCAGCGGATTGGTCGGTCGCGCGTAGCCGCCCAGCGAAAAATTGGCGGCACGCGCTGTTTCACCCACGATCATCAAGGTCAGCAGGGGTCTGTCGCTGAGCGGCGCTACGCGCTGCGCATCCAGTCCAACTGTTACGAAGGGCATGCCGGCATGTCGCGATTTGCGTATCAGTTTGGCGCTGGCCCGGATGACATTGGTCGGCACCAGCAGATGCTCTGCCAGAGTCTGATTGCGAAAGAACGAGGCATAGGACACGTACAGCGGCAAGGCAGCAGCGAACAGCAACCCCAGCCCGACTACCGCGCCGAGCACATACTGCCGAAGCGCCTGAAACCAGGTTACCGGCGGCAAGGCCACGCCCCACACCCACAGCATCGGCAGCCCTGCCTGCCACAACACCCGCCACAACAAGGGCCAGCCGAGAAAATCGCGCGCTTCGGCCGGATTGGTCTGAATCGCATTGCGCAGCATTTCGCTGTCGATACCTACTCCATAGGTATCCATGAACCAGCTGGTGACGGCCGTGACCAGCAACATCAGGCTCAGCATCACCCGCAGGCTGCGCCCCGGAGACAGCAGGCGCAGCACAAACAGGTTCAGGCCGATCAGGGAAACCGCCAGACTGGCGGCAAACAACAGGGAGCGTGGCGCCAGGCCATCAACCTTGAACAACAGCGTCCAGAAAGCATGGTTGGCAGTCAGGACAATCCATGCCGCCACCAGCAGGCACAGACGATTGGCAGTCAATTTCATCTACAGAGTTCCGGGCAATCCGCCCGGATAACATGCAGATAAACTGATTAACTTACCTTAACCGGCACATGACCCGAATTGAGTAGTGCTATTCACAACTCAAGGTCGCATCCGCACCAGACCTTCCTGCACCACGGAGGCCACCAGCCGGCCGCTACGATCAAATATCTGGCCACGCGCAAGTCCACGTGAACCCGAGGCACTGGGGCTGTCGATGCAATACAGCAACCACTCATCGGCGCGCAGCGACCGGTGAAACCACATGGCGTGGTCAATGCTGGCCAGTCGCAAATGCGCACTGGGAAAAGGAATGCCATGTGGTTGCGTGGCGGTGCGCAACAGATAAAAGTCTGACGCATAAGCCAGCACACAGCGATGCAGCACGGCATCGTCCGGCAAGGTATCAATTGCGCGGAACCAGAAGCGGGTCTGCGCCTCCGACGGATGCGCGGACATCAGCTGCTCGGCATTGAGCGGACGAAACTCGATGGGCAAGGGAATCTGGAACCAGCGCTTGAGTTCCGGCGGAATGTCCGTTGACTGCGCAACCAGCGCACGAATATCCGGCAGATTCTCCGGTCCGGGTACATCCGGCATGTTGTCCTGATGTTCCAGCCCGTGCTGCTCAATCTGGAATGAGGCCGACATGTGAAAGATGGGATGGCCATGTTGAATCGCCACCACCCGCCGACTGGAAAAGCTGCCCCCATCGCGACTGCGATCCACCTCATAAATAATGGGGGCGTTCACATCGCCCGGTAACAGGAAATAGGCATGCAGGGAGTGCACCTCACGGCCCGCTTCCAGCGTCCCACAGGCGGCCGCCAGCGCCTGCCCCAGCACCTGGCCACCAAACACCTGCGGAAACCCCAGATCACGACTGGCGCCCCGGAACAGGTTTATTTCCAGGCGTTCCAGCTGCAAAACCTGAAGCAGATCGGCCAGCACTGTATTCATGGGACACCCGCAAATGACATTCAGCCTACTTTAGCAGCCTGTCGAGCTTAGGATTGATCTACTGCGGCGGTGTCTAATCGGTTCATTTTTTCGACCCTTTTCGTCAAATAGCTACGGCTATTCTCCTCAAACGATCGAAAAACTGTCCTCACCTGCTTTAATTAAACAGGTCCACTCGCCTCGCTACGATCACCTAAGCTCGACAGGCTGCTAGCCGATGGCCAACCCTCGCGCTCGGGCCGAAGCTCCCGCATAATCCCGCCCATACCAATAACTCTGATTCCACCCCACCCTTCCAGAGACCACACCATGCGATTCCTGTCTGCGCTGATGCCGCGCGAACGGCATTTCTTCACCCTGTTCAATCAACATGCCTCGCTGGTGGTTCAGGGCAGCAAGGTGATGCTCGAGTTGCTGGAGCACTACGACAACGCCAGCAGCCGCAACGAATACATCAACAAGATCGAAGAAATCGAGTCAGCCGCCGACACCGTGACGCATGAGACGGTGGCGCTGATGCATGCCACCTTCGTTACGCCATTTGATCGTGACCAGATCAATCGCCTGATCACGCGCATGGATGACATCCTCGATCTGATCCAGGACACCGCCGAAACACTCAAGCTGTACGACATCCAGAGCGTCGGCCCGGAAGCCACACACCTGGCGAATCTGGTACAGATCTGTTGTGAGCGCGTCCAGTTCGCAGTGGGCATGCTGTCCTCGATGGACAACAGCAGCGCCATCCTCAAGACCTGTCAGGAAATCGACAAACTGGAGTCCGATGCTGACCGCGTGATGCGCTCGGCCATGTCCAAGCTGTTCCGTGAAGAAGCCGACGTGCGCCAGCTGATCAAGCAGAAAGCCATTTTCGAACTGCTGGAAACCGCTACCGACAAGTGTCAGGACGTGGCCAATGTGATTGAAGGCGTGGTACTGGAGAACGCCTGATCATGGATGCAAACATGGCTTTCATGACGCTGGCCTTCCTGGTCGTGCTGGCGCTGGCGTTCGACTTCATGAATGGATTTCATGACGCCGCCAACTCCATCGCCACCGATTGTTTCAACGGGCGTGCTCAAACCCTATCAGGCGGTGATGTGGGCGGCGTTCTTCAACTTCGTTGCCTTCGGCCTGTTTGATCTGACAGTGGCCGCCACCGTCGGCAAGGGCATCATCAATCCCGACTTTGTTGATCATCATGTGATCTTCGGCGCGCTGGTGGGTGCAATCACCTGGAACATCATCACCTGGTACTACGGCCTGCCCTCCAGTTCGTCACATGCATTGATCGGCGGGATGATCGGCGCAGCGGTAGCAAAATCAGGCACCGCGCCACTGCTGTCAGCGGGTATTACCAAGACCGCCATTTTCATCGTGATCTCACCGATGCTCGGCCTGCTGTTAGGCGGCTTGATCATGGTGGCGGTGTCATGGATTTTCTTCAAATCCTCCACCCGCAAAGTGGATCGCTGGTTTCGCCGCCTGCAGCTGGCCTCATCGGCGCTGTACAGCATTGGCCATGGCAGCAATGATGCGCAGAAAACCATGGGCATCATCTGGCTGCTGCTGATTTCTGCCGGTGTCACCACTCAGGATCACCTGCCCACCTGGGTAGCCGTCAGTTGCTACGTGACCATTTCAGTGGGCACCATGTTCGGCGGCTGGCGCATCGTGAAAACCATGGGCCAGAAAATCACCAAGCTGAAACCGGTGGGCGGCTTCGCCGCTGAAACCGGCGGCGCCATGACGCTGTTTCTGGCTTCCAGCTTTGGTATCCCAGTATCCACAACCCACACCATTACAGGCGCGATTGTCGGCGTGGGTTCAGCGCATAACGCACGCGCGGTGCACTGGGGCGTAGCGGGCAGTATTGTAGTGGCCTGGATTCTGACCATTCCTGCATCTGCCACCATGGCCGCCATTGCCTGGTGGCTGGGAACCAAGTTCCTGTAGAGATTCTTGTTCCCTCCCCTGCGTGCGGGGGAGGGATCAAATACTGGAAAATATTGCCCCCATCCTGTCCTTCCCCCGTCGAACAGGGGAAGGAACGCACACACTAGCCAGCGTCACCTCATCCCGCGCCGCGAATACCGATAAAACTCAGAAATTCCTGTCGCGTACGTGCATCTTCGCGGAAGCTGCCCAGCATCTTGCTGGTGATCATCGACACGCCGCGTTTGTGCACGCCACGCGTGGTCATGCATTCGTGAACAGCATCCACCACTACGCCGACGCCACGCGGCTTGAGTACATCATTGATGCAACGCGCGATTTCAGCCGTGAGCTTTTCCTGCACCTGCAGGCGCTTGGCATAACCATCCACCACCCGCGCCAGCTTGCTGATGCCCACTACCTTGTCGGTGGGCAGATAGCCGATGTGAACGCGGCCAATGATGGGCGCCATGTGATGTTCGCAGTAAGACTCGAACTCGATATCACGCAACACAATCATCTCATCGTAGCCGGCGACCTCTTCAAAGGTCCGCTGCAGATATTGCGCCGGATCCTGCGCATAACCCGAAAACCATTCGCGATAGGCCGCAGCCACCCGCTTGGGCGTATCCAGCAGACCTTCACGCTGTGGATTGTCGCCTGCCCAGCGTAGTAGCGTGCGGATGGCATCTTCGGCCTGTGTGCGTGAAATCTCTGGCTGCTTTTTGTTCACGGCAACTTTCTTCGGCGCGGGCTTGGGCATGAGCGTCTCCTGTTACGCAGGAAGCTTAGCATGTGGCAAGCTGCGGTCATGTCACGACCCCTCCATCTCCTGTTGTTAGTGATGCTGTGCCTGGTCTGGGCACCCCCTGCCAATGCCTGGGGTAATTCCGGCCATCGCCTGACCGGTTTGATCGCCGAATCGCTGCTCACGCCCGCTGCACGCAAACAGGCGCAGCAGTTGCTGGGTGACGAAGGCCTTGATGTCGCCGCCACCTACATGGATACACAACGCGCTGCGCTCGCACAACGCTGGCCCGAATCGGGTCGCTGGCATTACGACAATGTTCCGGTATGCCAGAGCAAACCCCATTGCGCTGATGGTCAATGCGCCACGCAGCAGATTGAACATTTCCGGAGCTTGCTGGGCAATCAGAGCACCAGCCGTGCCGAGCGCGCGCTTTACTTGCGCATCCTGATGCATCTGCTGGGCGATATTCATCAGCCACTGCACATGGCCGACAATGCGGATCGGGGTGGCAACACTCTGTATGTGCGTCTTTATACAGGCGGCGAACGATATCGCCTGCATGACGTTTTTGATTCAGTACTGCTCAAACAACTGCAAGGAAATGTGCGCCTGAAAGACTATGCCACGCAATTGCGGCAACGCTACCAGCCTCGGTTTCAGCTCTGGCGCACCGGAAAATCCGACGCATGGGCAGCTCAGACTCATGCACTGGCGAAAAACCGGGTGTATACAACTCTGCCGAGGTTCGCCTGCAATATCAGCCGCAGTGAGACCATCACGCTGACCGAAGGTTATGTGCAGGATGCGAAAATCTGGCTGCCCGAACAACTGGTCAAGGCGGGCGTTCACATCGCGCAAGTACTGAACGACACACTCAAGTAATGCGTCGCTACTCACTCAGATCGCTGCTACCACCACGTTTTCCCTGGCGGAATGGCAATCGCATCGAATTGCTGGTGGATGGCGAACGCTATTTTCCGGCGATGCTGGCCGCTATTGATGCCGCTCAGCACAGCATCAAGCTGGAGATGTACCTGGTGCACAGTGGCCGGGTGTTCTCGCAATTCCTGGCTGCACTGACGCGCGCCGCACAGCGTGGTGTCCGAGTACGCATCCTGCTGGATGATTTTGGTACGCAGAAAATAGCCGACATCGACCGGCTGGCGCTGCATGAACCCGGCATGGAGTTGCAGTTCTATAACCGGCTACGCTGGCGCAAGGGACTGGGCAATCTGCTGCGCAATCATCGCAAGGCGCTGATCATCGACCGGGAACTGGCATTTACCGGTGGCGCGGGATTGGCGGATGAGTTTCTCTACCCGGGTACGCCCGACACACCCTGGCATGAAGTCATGCTGTCAGTCAGTGGGCCGGTGGTTGCCGACTGGTCTGAACTGTTCGAACGCACCTGGTGGGGTCTGATCCGGGGTCAGGCAGAACCGCTCGCAACACCTGTACGCCCTGCTCAACAAGGCATCACACGCAGCCGGGTGTGCGCCAGCAATGGTCCGCGTGCGCATTACGTCAATCAATCGCTGTACACACACATCGCACAGGCAAGGCAGCGCGTATGGCTGGTAACGCCCTACTTCCTCCCGTCACTGAAACTGCGGCGCGTGTTGATTCAGGCCGCCCTCAATAAACTCGACGTACGCATACTGGTGCCGGGAAATCTGACCGATCATCCCGCCATCCGGCATGCCTCGCGACGGCATTTTGCCCGTCTGCTCAAACAGGGCGTGCGCATTTTCGAGTATCAGCCCAGGTTCATCCACGCCAAGATTGCGCTGTGTGATGACTGGTGCAGCATCGGCTCAACCAATTTTGATCGCTGGAACCTGCACTGGAATCTGGATGCCAACCAGGAAGTCGACGACGCGGATTTCGCGGCGCAGGTGCATGCCCTGGTGGAACAGGATTTCACCCACAGTGAAGAACTTCACTATGCAAGCTGGCTGCAACGTCCCTGGCATCTGCGCGTGCGGGAATGGCTCAACGGCAAGCTGGATCAGTTGCTCAGCAAGCTGCGCTGAGCAACTGATGATTGCGCGCATAGTCCAACTATCCGTAAACCAATGATCGCTGCTATCTGCAATAACTCCTAACCTGTGGCCCGGTGCTGCTCACTCTGGTGCTGCTCACTCTCGGACAGACAGCATGGTTATCTTCCCTTGCTTATGAGCCAGTGAATCAGAACTCGACACTAACGGCCAATACCCAATTTTTATCTACGCCGTTGTGCGTGAACGGCTCGATCAAATATTGCGCAATACTCGTGCCGAGATCCACGCCGATACCACTGCGCCGATGCACGATAGAAATACCCGCGGTGAGCAGCCAATCGCTCACATACTTGCCATTGCCCGCCGCGCCGCTATCACCACTCAATGAAAATCCGGGGCCACTGATGGCTGCGGCAAAGCCGCGTCGCGGCATGGGCACAGCATAGTGCCAATGTGGCACGAGCAGCCAATTGCCACGATGTACTCGCCACTGCATGCCGATGAACGGCGTAAAAAATGAATAGTTCGCGCTGTAATCCACGACGCCGTGCGCGCCAACATCGTTGCCACTCAACAACACGTAGTTGGCAAACACATCCTCCAGCTGCAGGCGCTCCCACACCATGCCAAAAGTCCATACGCTGCCATCAAACCAGCCCCCAGCGTTCTCGCGATGCGCCGACATGGCGAAACCCTGATGCGTGACGGATCCATCCAGCACAAATTGGGCAGCAGCGGGCAACATGAGTGGCGGCTGTGAGACCAGGAAGGTTGGAGCCAATTCAAAGAAACCCGTACCGGATAATTCGCCGTGATTAAAAAACGCTGCGCCGCGCAATGACCAGCGATCGCGGAACCGATATGACACGGCTACTGAAATCGGCGAACCGGACAGCGTCATCGAGTGCGATTCAATGTCGTTGTAGGCCACCTGCGCCACCCCCTTCCAGCGCGAGGTGCTTACTTCACTTGCGCTCCACAGTGGCAACAACGCCAGGCTGTTATCCATCGCCACTTCCGGCAAATGCTCGACAACGTAATCGAGATTTACCGCCGCCCGCACCGGCCACGTCAAAAGCGCACAACAGGCGTAGACACAAAAGCGAATGGAATGGAGTGTCATAAATAGGCAAGCGCTTGGGACAGGAATAATAAGCGCATTTTTCACAGATACCAGTCCGGCGACGCGCCGGTAATGAGCGCGGCCGTGCCAGTGAGATCCAACAGGGAAGGAAGTGTCATGCGGCAAACCCGGTTGAACGATTACCGGGGCATCAAATCATGCATGAGTTGTCGCACCAGGTTCTGGTGCGACCACAGACTTATACGGGACGCCTGGCCGGAGCAGCCACCACCGCGCTGGCGCGCAGTTGCGCTTCCATCCAGGTCTTGATGCGTTTCGCATCCGCGACTCGCGTGTACGTACCGTAGGAGTCCAGCAACACGATGACGACCGAACGACCTGCGATACGCGCTTTCATCACCAGACACTTGCCCGCTTCCTTGATGTAGCCGGTTTTCTGTACGGCAATATCCCAGCCCGCGTTCGCCACCAGCGTGTTGGTGTTATTGAATTGCAGCGTCCGCTTGCCCACGCGTACGGCATGGCTGTTGTCAGTCGAGTACAGCCGAATGGTGGCGTTGTTCGAGGCAGCCAGCACCAGTCGCGACAGATCTTCAGGACTGGCCACGTTGCGGCTGGACAGGCCAGTGGGATCAACGAACATGGACTGCGTCATGCCCAGCGCCTTCGCTTTGGCATTCATCGCCACTACAAAGGCTGGCAAGCCACCCGGATAGTTGCGGCCCAGCGCATGCGCCGCACGGTTTTCGGAAGACATCAGGGCAAGATGCATCAGATCACCACGGCTCAGTCGCGTACCCACGGCCAGTCGCGACGAGCTGCCTTTCTCACGGTCAATGTCTGCGGCAGCGATACCGATTTTCTCCGCCATGGGCTGGCGGGCGTCGAGCACCACCAGCGCCGTCATCAACTTGGTAATCGAGGCAATGGGCGCGGCCACATCGGCATGCTGCGACAGCAACACCGATTCGCTGGCTTCGTCGAACACCAGCACTGATCCGGATTTGAGATCGGGCATGGCGTTGGTGGCGTGACTTCCGGACACAGGCACCAGCGGTTGGGCCACACTCAGTCCGGTCACCAGCAACAGGGCTGGCGCGAATTTCATGAAAACTGATCGCATCGAGGTCTTACCCGGAAAATGGCCGCGTATTACCGCAGCGAAACGTGGTGAATGCAAGCATCTTGACGCTTGCCGGAACGGAGCCAACCGCATCCAAATGACAATGGGTAGAATAATCGGCCAGAAAAGCCCGAACCGTACCCACTTCACATGGTCGCCTGATGAAATCGGCAGCACCCCACGAAAAATTGAATACCCGGGCCGCCGGCATCATCGGTCTGGCCGTGATGTGCAGCCGGGTACTGGGGCTGATCCGCGAACAGATCTTCGCCTATCTGTTCGGTGCGGGTCGGCTGATGGATGCCTTCAACGCAGCCTTCCGCATCCCCAACCTGCTGCGTGACCTGTTTGCCGAAGGCGCACTGTCCACGGCCTTCGTCACCACCTTCAGCAAGACGGCGCTCAACGAAGGCGAACAGGGCGCCTGGCAACTGGCCAACAAAGTCGTCACGCTGGCTGCCATTGCGCTGAGCGTCCTCACCCTGCTGGGTATCTGGTTTGCGCCGGGGATTGTGGCGGTGCTGGCGCCCGGCTTTGATGCCGACAAGGCGCAGCTGACCATCACCCTGACACGCATCATGTTCCCATTCATCCTGCTGGTGTCGCTGGCTGCGCTGGTGATGGGCATGCTCAATGCGCGCAATGTGTTCGGCATGCCGGCGATGGCGTCGAGCTTTTTCAATCTGGGCTCGATTATCGGCGGCGTGGTGCTGGGTTACTGGATGGATCCGGAGTTCGGGCCGCGTGCCCTGACTGGTCTGGCCATCGGCACGTTGATCGGCGGTGCGTTGCAACTGGGGGTACAGATTCCTTCGCTGTGGAAACTGGGTTATCGCTTCAAGGCCAACTTTCACTGGCGTGATTCGGGCGTCAAGACCGTACTGCTGCTGATGGGGCCATCAGTGATCGCGGCCAGCACTACGCAGATCAATGTGATGGTGAATACGTTTTTCGCTTCGTACCTGGTTGATGGCTCGATCTCCTGGCTCAACATTGCCTTTCGTTTGATGCAATTGCCATTGGGATTGTTCGGCGTCGCCATCGGCACCGTGTCGCTGCCACTGCTGGCGCGACTGGCTGCCGGCAATAACACGGATGGATTCCGGACTGAACTGGCGCGCAGTCTGCGCCTGGGTTTGCTGCTCACCATTCCGGCGACCATTGGCTTGATGATACTCGCTGAACCGATCATTTCCGTGCTGTACCAGCACGGCAAGTTCGGCGCGATGGAAACTGCACAGGCTGCGGGCGCGTTGCGCTTCTATGCCGTTGGCCTGTGTGGCTACGCGGCGCTGAAAGTGCTGGTGAATGCGTTTTATGCAGTGGACAAGCGCCGCACGCCGATGCTGATCAGCTTCCTCGCCGTGATATTGAACCTGTTGCTCAACTGGTTATTCACCTTTCACCTTGGCTGGGGCCATCGTGGCCTGGCGTTCTCCACCGGCTGTATCGCTACCATCAATTTTCTGATTCTGTACTGGCTGATGCGCCGTCATCTGCACGGGCTGGATTCGCGCACGATGTTCGCTCTGCTGGGCAAGCTGCTGTTGTCAGGCGCTGTGTTGTGCGCGATTTGCTGGGCGGGTCAGCACTGGTTACTGATGCAGTGGGCATCCATGCCATTTCTACCCAAGCTGGCCGCACTGCTGGCCACCATTTCGGTTGCCGGCGCAGCGTTCTTTGCCTGCGCCTATGCGCTACGCATACCGGAGATGGAATCGCTGGTCGCCGCCGTAAAACGGCGCTTGTCGCGCTGATGCTGCTCAATGTCCTGCAAATCCGCCAGAATGCCGGGCAGTCTCCAGCACTCCACAAATCTCCTGCGCGCCTTGCAACAAACGCGGTGTCGCGCGCGTCGTGGTATCGGGCGACACCACATAGACATGATTTTCTTTGACAGCGTGAACCTGTGGCCATGAGCGCCAGTCCTGCCGTACCTGCTGCAAGTTGCCATCGGTAGACAGGATGACCTCCGGATCAGCCTTGAGCACCGCTTCAACTCCAATAACAGGCGCCAGCTGATTCAGCGTCCCGAATACATTCACGCCACCGCACAGACTCAGTACCTCACTGAGCACATGCTGGCCGTTGACGGTGTAAAGCGGCTGACGATTCACGGTGATGAAGGTGCGTAACAGCGATGAACCGGCGTGCTGCGCACGCAGCTGCGCGATGCCCTGCTCGAATTGACGTGCTGCCTGTTGTGCCTGCGCCGATCTGCCGGTCAGCTCGCCCACGCGCAGCAGTGAAGCGCTGACTTCACTCAGGTGCTGCACTTCAATGCTTTCAACCCGCAGGCCCAGCAACTTGATCTGCTCCACCACTGTAGCCGGTGTGCCCGACGTCCATACCAGCACCAGATCGGGCTTCAGTGCCAGCAGCTTTTCCATATCGACCCGAAACGCGTCGCCAATGCGCGGTATCTGTTTGGCGGCTGCGGGATAATCGGCATATTCAACCGTGGCGATGAGCGAGCCTTCGGCGCCCACTGCATAAACGAGTTCAGTCAGGCCGGGCGTGAGTGACACAATACGGTGGGCGGGAGCCGCCACAGGCTCTTGCTGCGGCAGCGCGTTCTGTTGCCGGCAGCCCGCAAGCAAAATAAGCAGCATGACCGACACGCAGCGCTGCACTAACGCCACGCCCGCAACATCGCCCGCAGACGTGGCCAGTCAAAACTCTCACCCGGATCACTCTTGCGCCCCGGCGCCACGTCACTGTGGCCAACAATGCGATCCAGCGACAACGAAGCATACGTGGCGCAAAGCGTGTGAATCACCCGCGCCAGTTCGCGGTATTGCCCGGCCTCGTAGGGCGAGTCATCGACGCCTTCCAGTTCAATGCCGATGGAAAAATCATTGCAGCGCTCGCGACCACAATAATTCGACGCACCGGCATGCCAGGCGCGCTCCTGAAACGGCACGTACTGCACCACTTCGCCGTCACGACGAATCAGCAGGTGCGAGGATACCTTCATGCCTTCTATCTGCTTGAAATAGGGATGCGCATTCCAGTCCAGCTGGTTGGTGAACAGCTGATCAATCCACGCGCCGCCATACTCGCCGGGCGGCAGCGAAATGCCATGCACGATGATCAGATCAGGCACGTTGGCCTCAGGTCGCGCATCGAAGTTGGGCGAAGCCACCTGCCGTGCCGGATGCAGCAAACCCGTCTGCGTATTGATTTGGTAGCCAGTCATAGCGGCGATCATGCCAGAGGCGGCGATCTTTGGCACAATCGCGATACCGCACTCAAGGCCACAATGAATCCTACCCTGCAAACCGAACTCACCGCCCGCGATCTGGCGCATGTGTGGCATCCGTGTACGCAAATGAGCGACCACGCGGCTGCCATGCAGGCCATGCCCATGATCCCCATCAGGCGTGGCGAAGGTGTGTGGCTGGAAGATTTCAACGGCAAGCGCTATCTGGACGCCATCAGCTCGTGGTGGACCAATCTGTTTGGCCATGCCAATCCACGGATTGGGGCGGCCATCAAGCAACAGCTGGATACGCTGGAACAGGTGATGCTCGCTGGCTTCACCCACGAGCCGGTCATCAAGCTTTCCGAACAACTGGTAAGTCTGGCGCCAAAAGGCCTCACTCGCTGCTTCTATGCCGACAATGGTTCGTCGGCCATTGAAGTCGCGGCCAAGATGAGCTTTCACTACTGGCACAACCAGGGCAAGCAGCAGAAACGCCGCTTCATCACGCTGGAGAACAGCTATCACGGCGAAACGCTGGGCGCACTGGCGCTGGGTAATGTCGAACTGTACAAACAAATTTATCAACCGCTGCTGATGGACGTGATCACAGCGCCCTCGCCTGACTGCTTCAACCGCGAGGCGGGCGAAAGCTGGGAGAGCGTATTCACGGCGTTTGATCGAACCCATGCGCGTGGTGCTGGCGCGCCATGCGCATGAAGCCTGCGCGGTTATTGTCGAACCGCTGGTGCAATGCGCCGGCAACATGCGCATGTACCACCCGGTGTATCTCCAGCTGCTGCGTCAGGCCTGCGATGAATTTGGCGTACACCTGATCGCGGATGAAATCGCGGTGGGTTTTGGCCGTACCGGCACGCTGTTCGCTTGTGAACAGGCCGGCATCACACCGGACTTCATGTGCCTGTCCAAGGGACTGACCGGTGGTTACCTGCCACTGTCTGCCGTACTGACCACGGAAGCCGTATACGAGGCGTTCTACGACGAATACGCCAGCCTGCGTGCCTTCCTGCATTCGCACAGCTACACCGGCAATCCGCTGGCCTGCACTGCGGCACTGGCGACACTGGATATTTTTTCCAGTGAACCCGTGCTCGAACGTAATCGCATCCTCAGTGAACGCTTCAGGCAACGTACTGAAAGTCTGAATGATCACCCGCATGTGGCCGAGGTGCGCCAGCACGGCATGATCTGCGCGATTGAAATGATCAAGAACAAGCACACGGGCGAACAATACGACTGGCGCGAACGTCGTGGGCTGCGCGTCTATCACCATGCGCTGCAGCAAGGCGCACTGCTGCGCCCCATTGGCAACGTGGTGTACTTCATGCCGCCCTATGTCATCACGCCCGGGCAGATCGACTTTCTGGTCGAGACCGCCTTTCAAGGTATTGAGCTGGCCACATGCGACTGACCCGGATTCATGTTCCCGCCACACTGACTCCGGGTAGCGAGGTACAACTGCCCAAAAGCGGCGCGCATCATCTGGTACGCGTACTGCGAATGCGCGCAGGCGCACCCCTGACCGTATTTGATGGCACGGGACATGAGCACCACGCCAAGCTCACGCGCATTGAGGGCAGCAAAGCCTACGCACGGATCGGCGACAAACTTTCGGTATCCAGCGAATCGCCGCTGCTGATCACACTGGTGCAGGGCATCTCGCGTGGCGAGCGCATGGACTGGACACTGCAGAAAGCCACCGAACTGGGCGTTACCCGCATTGCGCCCGTGCTTACCGCCCGTAGCGTAGTGCGGCTGGATGATCAGCAAGCAGAAAAGAAACTGGAGCACTGGCAAGCGGTGGTGACCGGCGCCTGCGAGCAAAGCGGCCGCAGTGTTGTACCTGTCGTGCAAACACCTCTTAGCCTGCGCAACTACCTGAGCACTCGCAACAAGGACGGAATGAGTTTTGTGCTCAGCCCCACTGCGCCCGCATCACTGGCCGGATTGAGCAGCCTGTCAAGCAGGGTCGAGCTGCTGATCGGGCCGGAGGGCGGGCTGGATGATGATGAAGTGATGCTGGCCGAGAACGCTGGATTCACGCCGGTACGGTTAGGTCCACGCGTTTTGCGAACCGAGACTGCATCCGTGGTGGCGCTATCGGTGTTGCAGGCCTTGTGGGGGGATTTACAGTAAACACAGTGCGCGTCGTTCTGCCCGGTACGTTCATAGCCGGTAAAAAACGCCCGAACCAGATCGACAGTGGCCAATTGATCGAGGTGAATGCGAGCGACCATCCCTGCAGGATCAGCTCACCCCAGTGCCTTCAGACTCAAGCCATATTGGAAAAGACCGCCAATAGCGACTCGGCAAGCGCCATTCAACAGCACCTGACTGTTGCTACTCCTCACATACCCGGCGCGCTTTGACTGCAGCCAATTTCTGTGCCTCTTCGTCGGTCTTCGCAACAACCGAAATGAAGCCCTCGGCCCTGCTGGGGCACGAGTACTTGTAGGTGTAATTGAACTGACCAGATGCTGCCAGCTCTTTGTTGACGAAGGTGTAACTGGCGGCTGATGCCATTGTGGCGATCAGCACCAGCACAACAACCATTCCTGCACTCGTAGTCGATTTCATTTCTAGCCGCTCCCATAACATTAAGTACTCGGTAGCACAGCCCGGCGCCAATAAGCGCGGGCGCAAGGATCATAAGGCTCTCGATTCCTCACTGATCATCGACTCCAGCCGCTCAAAGTCAGGAATCAACGGCGCCTCATTGATCATGCGCACTTGACACAGCACGGGCTGACGATCAAAGAAGGGTTGATTGGGATCGGGCTTGACGATATCAGGGCCGAGGCGCACCAGTTGCGGGAAACCTTGCGTAACCAAACCAAAGTAGCCACTGGTCAGTTTGCCGCTGATGGCCACGCAGATGACGATGCGGGTACGGCCACCGGCGAGGGGAATGTGCTTGCCGCAGGCGGCTTCAAACGAAATCACCGGCACGACACGACTGTTCCAGTTGATGTTGCCCAGATACCAGGGCGGCGCATTCTCTACCAGTTCGGGTTGTTGCCAGGTAACCACTTCGGCGACACAGGCGCGCGGCACCAACAGGCGCTCATCGCCCAGTGGCACCAGCAGGCTGTAGAGTTCATCGCTGACTGCATTCATTACATCACCGCCTGCTGGCGACGCCGTGCATTGACCAGTGGTTCAATGGCATCCAGCAACTGGTTTTCCTGATAGGGCTTGCCGAGATAATCATTCACACCAAGCTCGATCGCACGGGCGCGATGTTTGTCGCTGACGCGCGAGGTAATCATCACAATCGGAATGTCGGCCAGACGCTGATCGCTGCGCACCCGGGAGGCCAGTTCGTAGCCATCCATGCGTGGCATTTCGATGTCGAGCAGGATGATATCCGGAACATGTTCCTGCAGGATTTCCAGCGCATCGATACCATCCTTTGCAGTCAGCACCCGCATGCCATGACGCTCCAGCAGACGTTGCGTCACGCGCCGCACGGTGATGGAATCATCCACCACCAAGCGCGAAAGTACGGCGGTCTTCGCCACGCGCTGCCAGTTCTGCAGGTGGACGCTCGCGCCACTCAGAACGCACCAGCGCACCCATGTCGAGAATGATCACTACGCGGCCATCGCCGAGAATGGTGGCGCCGGAAATGCCGCGAATGCTGGACACCTGCGGCCCGACTGACTTCACCACGATTTCACGGTTGCCGATCAGTTCATCAGTAACCAGCGCGGTGGAATGCTCACCGGCCTTGATCAGCAGCAGTGAAATATCACCGGTTTCCGGCAATACGGACGGGCCAGCATCAATAAATGCGCCCAGGTGCTGCACCTTGTACAGCTGGCCACCATAGTTGAAGCTGGGCATGTCCTGTTGCAGATGCGCCGCCACTTCGGTACGCGGCAGTCGCACCACGCCTTCAACGGTGGGCAACGGCAGTGCGTAGATTTCATTCTCACCCACACGCACCAGCAGCGACTGACTGATGGCCAGCGTGAACGGCAGACGGATGGTGAACTTCACACCTTCCCCGGGTCTGCTTTCGGTGAACAGCGCACCACCCAGCTTCTTGATTTCCGTAACCACCACATCCATGCCCACGCCGCGACCGGCGTGCTGGGTAATGGCGCTGGCGGTACTGAAGCCCGGTTCCAGAATCAGTTGCAGCGCTTCTTCATCAGTGAGCGCGCGCTCGCCGCTGATCAGACCTTTGTTGCGCGCTTTCTCGCGCACTGCATTCACATCAATGCCGCGCCCGTCGTCCTGCAGAGTGATGACCATTTCCGCGCCTTCGCGCCGCAGACCGACATTGATGACGCCGCCTTCCGGCTTGCCGCTGACGCGACGTTCTTCCGGCGACTCGATGCCATGCACTACCGAGTTACGCAGCATGTGCTCAAACGGCGGCAGCATGCGCTCCAGCACCTGCCGGTCCAGCTCGCCGCTGGAGCCACTGATATTCAGCTCGACCTGCTTGCCAGTGTCATTGGCCACCTGCCGCACCAGGCGCGTCAGACGTTGCGCATGACGTGAGAAGGGCACCATGCGCGTACGCATCAGACCATTCTGCAATTCATTAACCACACGCGACTGTTGCAGTAACAGGTTCTGCGCTTCGCGCGTCATGGTCTCCAGCAAGCCCTCAATCGAATCCACGTCGCTGACCGACTCGGCCAGCGCACGCGAGAACTGCTGGATGGTGGAGTAGCGATCCAGTTCCAGCGGATCAAAATCTTCGCGCCCTCGTGAATCTTCCTGATGCTTGTGCAGGATCTGCGCTTCGGTTTCTATTTCCAGCTGCCGCAACTGATCCTTGAGGCGAGTGACAGTGCGGCTGAGTTCAGACAGGTTGAAATCCAGTGATGACACCTGCTGTTCAAGACGCGAGCGCAGGATGCTGACTTCACCGGCGTTGTTGAGCAGATTGTCGAGCAGTTCGGCATCCACGCGCGCCACTTCGCCGCGTTCAGGGGCAGGCTGGGTGCGTCCCGGTGGCAGCGCCGTAGCCGGCGCCACCACTTCCGATAGCGTCGGCGGTTCAGTGGCGGGTTCATCTGCTACGAAACTGGTCACCGAACTGGGCGGTACTGATGCCTCGACCGGCTCAGTCGTGACTTCAGGCAGCGCCAGTACCGGCACCTCGGCGGTATCCGGCAACTCGAAATCAATGGTCTGTTCAACTGTGGGGGCAAACTGTGGCGCGTAGCTGTGCTCCGCCAGATCGTCAGCGCCAAACTCGGCTTCAACATCCGGCTTGATGCTCTCGATCGCTGTGACAGGCACCTCTTCAACCGGCGCAGCAGGCAATGTCTGACCCCGACTGAGCGCCTGAATGCTGTCCAGCAAGTGTCTTGCGGGGGGCGCATTGCGCCCATGCGTGACGATGTCACGCATGCGACTCAACTCGTCGAGACTGGCCTGCAGCACCGTGAAGGCATCCGTACTGGCGGCAACGGCATTGTGCTCCACCAGCTCCATGAACGATTCGAGCTCGTGGCTCAGATCACCCATGGAACGAATACCGGCCATGCGTGCGCCGCCTTTCAAGGTATGCAGGGCACGCTTCAGTTCAGATACATTGTTTGCATTGTTGCGATCGCCACGCCACGCCTGTAATGAAACATCGGCCGCTTCCAGCAGCTCGGTGGCTTCCTCGGTGAAGATGGCGGCAATATCTGCATCGAATTCATCGGCGAAATCCTGCCCGGCCCCCTCAATAGTCGAGCCAACAGCCGGCGCAGCAGTCGGTTCATCTGCCGCCACACTGGCATCCAGCATGTTCTGCACCACCGCAGGCAACGTGTTCACTTCCTCAAACACGGGCCGGTGATCATCCAGAACTGGCGCCGTGAAACTGGCCGCCCAGGGTGCAACTTCAATGATGGTTTGCGGCTCCTCTGACTGCGTCATTGTCGCGTCATGGTCTGCCGCCTCAGCCTGTGGCTGCATGGTTTCATCAATGAACAGTTCGTTGCCATCAACTACCGGCGCGGCAAACTCACCCGTCTGATGCAAATCAGCAAACGTCAGTTCGACCCACTGCTCATCAGAATCGTCTGTACCAGTCGTTGCATCGTCGGACAGCTCGATCAATTGCTGGATATCGGCAAGCGCCGCAACTTCACTGGTGGTGTCGAGACTGGCTGCATCAGTTGATTGCTGCCGCTGCGCCAGCTGAGCATCCAGTTGCAGTTCGAGCTGCTGCAGGCGCTCGGTAATTTCCGTCTGCGAACTGAAAAACACCGTGCTCTCATCAAGGTGCGCAATGATGTGGTCAATGGCACTGACTGACGCCTGTAAAACCTGCAAGCCTTCGGCAGGCAAGGTCATATCGTTATCAAACAGCTTGCGAATGTAGTGATTGAGTGGCTCGGCAATCTTGATGCTGTGCCGCGCACCAGCGGTCTTGGAAGCGCCGCTCAGGGTGTGGCAGGCACGATGCAGATCTTCGGTGACGGCATACGGCGCCAGCAAGCCAGCACAGCCATTCACGTACTCGCGGATGGCGTGCAGATGCCCCGCCACTTCCTTGGAAAAAATGTCGTGCAAGGTCGGATCCATCGGCGGCGCAGCCACCACCGGCGCTTCGGCAACGGATTCTTCCTGTTGCAGTGCCTGGGCCATCGTGGTCGAGCCCGTCGCTGCAACCGGTTGCGCCAGTGCGCGTGCCTGCAGGATCAGCGCGGCAATGTCATGTTTCGGAGCCAGACCCACTTCGAGCTGTTCAATCAGCTCAGGCATGACCTGCACGGACTGGTGCAGCACGCTCAGCATTTCCGGCGTGCGCTCCAGCGTCTGGTTGATGATGCGATTGAGTATGGCCTCCATCGACCAGGCAAATTCGCCGATCAACTGCGCGCCAACCAGGCGGCCACTGCCCTTCAAGGTATGGAAGGAGCGGCGCAAGTTGATCAGCGCTTCCTGATCCAGCGGATTGACATCCCAGCGCGGCAGCATTTGCTGCAAGCGCGCGCCTTCATCGCGCGCCTCTTCAATGAACATCTCGAGGAATTCCGGATCAGACTTGTCATCCGGCAGCACCAGCACGGGTGGCAATACGAAGCTCTGCTGCGCATTACTGGCAGCCCGGACTACAGACGCTACGACCGGCTCAACCTGCGTGCCAGCCAGCGTCGGCGCATCGCCAAACACCGCGGTACGATCGGCATCACGCAAGTCGGCTCGCTGGTAGCCAGCCAGCGGTTCAATCGCCACTGTCTGTTCAACCGGCGTATTCGGCGCCAGTCGTTGTGGCATGCGATGCAGGCCGGTCACACCAGTAGACAGTGCATCCAGCGCACGCAGGCATGATTCAGCGTTATCCAGCATGTACCAGGGATCGCTGCGTCCGGCCTGCAAGGTCTCAAGGTAGTACTCGACTGCGACAATAGCGTCTGCCAGCCGATCCATTTTCTCCGACATTTTCGGAATCAGGTCGGCACGTGCGTAGCGAGCCAGCGCCGCGCGAATACGTTCACTGATTTCCACCGCACGCGACTTGCCCAGCATCAGCAGGCCGGCGGTGATGCCACGCATCAGATGTGGAATCTGGTCCAGCGCCTGTGCTTCGCCCGGTTTTTCCAGCGCCAATCCGATGGCTTCCTTGATACGCGCCATATTGACAATACATTCGCGCAACACGGCTTCGGAGACCTGACGGAACTCAACATCCTTGTCACCGGTCTCGCTTTCCGCATCACCTCTGGCGTCACTACGCACTGGCATGATCAGACCAATCAGCTGCTCGTCCAGATTGTCTTCAACCCGAATCAGGGTTGCTGCCATCGACAGCAGGGCGGCTTCATCCGGAATGACATGGTTCTTCATCTTGTCCTGCAGGGCAACGGTCTGCTGTTGCACGGTTTCGCGCAACTCGCCCAGCCCCAGCACACCCAGCGTGTCACCAATCTTCTTCAGCAACTCCATCTGTGGCGCGAGTTCTGCAACCTGCGAACCTTCCTTGCGCACGAACATATCCAGCGCATCTTTCACGCGCGCCAGGTCTTCCTTGATGGCCCCCGCCACGGTCTTCATCAGCTTGATGGAGGGCGCTGAGAGACTTTCACGCGCCGCTTCAACCTGTTCATCCAGCGGCAGCAGTTCGTTCAACCGGAATGAGGCGCGTACTGCCGTGACGCGCGGGCCATCACTGCTGGCGCGCGCCACGTAGTACAGCAGGTTATTGAGCAGATCCAGCGGCGGCTGTTGCGAGTAGTGCTGCTCACCCATCTCATAAAGCCGTTTCATTTGCCGATCGGCCTGGCCCAGCAAGCGCTTTACCGATGCCGTGCCCTCCATGCCCTTGTCACGCAACGCTTCAACTACAGCGCCCACCACCCACCACAACTGGAAGACCGGCTGTGTCGCGGCTACCTGCTCCAGCTTTTCGGCTGAACGCGCCAGAATCTCCAGATTCTGGTCAGTACGTTCACCCTTGATCCAGCCCAGCAGCCCGAGCTGGAAGCGGGTGCGCATCTTGCGCGCCCAGTGCGACACCGTCAGCGCGACTTCACCCGGCGCAGGCGTGACCGGACTGGCCTGCTTGTCGGAACTGAGATTCAGCAGCAGCAAGGTGCCTTCGGACAGCAGCGGCTGCCCACGCACCGCGCGCAGATCATTGAGCAATGGCAACAGGATCAGCGCCATGTCGCGTCCGCCGCCTACCACACGCTCCAGATAAGTCGGCAACTGCACCATGGCGCGCATCAACGCATCCAGGCCTTCAGCAAGATGGCGCTGCTCGGCGATGTTGTCGATCAGATACTGCGCCAGCTGCTCCATCTCCTCGACCAGCAACGCCGCACCAAATACTTCCACCAGACGCAGCGCACCCCGCACCTGGCGCAGATGTTCGCGGCACTTGATCAGGGTTGCGACCTGGTCCTGTTGTTCGCCAAACAGTTCCAGCGCAGCACGGGCGTCATTGAGCTCATTGTTCAACTCGCGCGCAACCACATGCAGTGTTTGTGTCGATACCTCACTCATGCGTCAGTCGCTCCGGCGATCACGATAGTCATGGAAATTAGTTTCATGGTCAGCGTCATCACTCAGGAAAGTCCGCTGACTTTTTTGGTGCGTGTTTCATCCGGCTTGCTCGCGGACTTGCCGGCAGTCGGCGCAGTGGCTGCCGCAGGTTTGCCAGTCAGGATTTCCGGCAGCCGGAAACCAGCCACGGATTTGCGCATCAGGCCGGACAACTGCGCCAGTTTGCCAATCGAGGTTGAAGTCGCCGCGCTGTTGTCAGCGGTCTGCGCGCTGATCTCGCGCAGCACCTGCATGTTGCGCGCAATGTTCTGCGCCGATTCGGACTGTTGCCGGGCGCTGGCAGAAATGTTCTGCACCAGTGAGGCGATCTGATTCGATACCTGTTCGATTTCTTCCAGCGCCGCGCCGGCGTTCTCCGCCAGCAACGCGCCGCCCACCACGTCGGTAGTGCTGCGTTCCATCGACACCACGGCTTCGTTAGTGTCGGCCTGAATGGTGCGCACCAGTACTTCAATCTGCTTGGTGGCCTGCGCGGCACGCTCGGCCAGACGCTGCACTTCATCAGCAACCACGGCGAAGCCACGACCGGCCTCACCCGCCATGGACGCCTGAATCGAGGCGTTCAGTGCGAGGATATTGGTCTGCTCGGCCAGATCATTGATCAGCTCGACAATGTTGCCGATTTCCTGCGAGCTCTCACCGAGACGCTTGATGCGCTTGGAAGTTTCCTGAATAGTTTCGCGGATGGTGTTCATGCCATCAATGGTGCGCCGCACTGCATCGCTGCCTTTATGCGCCACATCGACTGAATGCCTCGCCACGTCGGATGAACGTTCGGCATTGCCCGACACTTCTTCCACCGATACCGCCATCTGCGCCACGGACTCGGAAGCGGCAGTGACCTGCTTGGATTGCTGCACGGATGCCTTCGCCAGATGACCGGCCGAAGCCAGCGCCTGTCGCGCCGAGCCATCCAGCGTCACAGCTGTCTTGTTGATGGTGGTCACCAGTTCGCGCAGCGCTTCGATGGCATAGTTGATCGAGTCGGCAATGGCACCGGTGATTTCTTCAGTGACAGTAGCCTTGACGGTCAGGTCGCCTTCAGCAAGGTTGGTAATCTCATCAAGCAGTCGCAGGATGGCCTCCTGATTACGCTCATTCTGGGTGCGATGTCTTTCGGCAGCATTACGCAGCTCGGCCGTCATCAGGTGAATGATGCCCAGAGCAGCCACAGCCAGCGCGGCCATGCCCAGCAGCACCAGCGTTACTGCGTCACCTGCTATATCGGTCAGCAAACTGGCGCCCGCCGCGAGGATGGCAAGCAGGGCCACGCCCATCAGCACCGGGCTGAAGCGTATCGCCGTCATCTTGAAACTGTTGTCACTGGCCATCAGGTTCTCGTCCCGTTCTGATCAGGCGCGCTAATGTGCCGCGCTCATCAGGAATTCATTACTCTCCAGCAGGGTGCTCAAGCCGAACACCGGAGCCACATCACCACCACGCCGGAATGCGCCGGCCAGGTAACGATCACAATTCAGCATGGTCGCAGGCGGCTGCGAGGTGAACTCGGCATCGGTAAAACGCCGGAAGCCGATCACTTCATCCACCAGCAATCCCGCCGGCACATCACGATTATTCACCACCAGGATGCGGGCGTTGCGATTGATGGGCGAAGAACCGCCGCCAAGGAAGGCGCGCAGATCCACCACCGGCAGCAACTGGCCACGCACATTGGCGAGGCCGCGAATCCACGGTCGCGCACCGGGCACACGGGTCAGAAAGGTGGGCACACCCATCACCTCGCGCGTTTCTTCGCGGGCCACCAGAAAAGTTTCAGCGCCCAGACGGAACGCCACACCCACCCATTCGTCACCCGCGTTTGATTCACGAATCTGGCCGGCCTGCGCCGCACGCGCACGCTGCTCGATCTCGAGCAACAACGCGAAGGGCCTGTCCAGCAGGGAACGCAATTCAATAGCTGTCATGATGAGTAGGATCTGTTCTGCTTTTGCATTGTTCGAGAGTCATCAGCCTGTTTTTCATCCCGCCAGCGCCGCGCGGGCCTTGGCCAGCAGGCGTTCGGCCGAAACCGGTTTGACCAGGTAATCTACCGCGCCCTGGCGCATGCCCCAGATGCGGTCGGTTTCCTGATCCTTTGAGGTCACCATGATGATGGGGATCTCCCTGGTATTCGGATCAGCGGCCAGCTTGCGAGTGGCCTGAAAGCCATTCACGCCCGGCATCACTACGTCCATGAAAATCAGGTCGGGTTTCATCTGCCGCGCCATCTCAAAGGCTTCGGCGCCATCGGCAGCAGAGGCAATCTGATAGCCATGCCGCTCCAGCGCCGTTTTCATGGCATGCACTTCGGTGGGCGAGTCATCAACAATCAATATCAGGGCCATGACTGCTCCTAGGAGGCCAGATGCCCGACATGGGTTTCGATGGCGCTGAGCAGTTCATCCTTGGTGAAGGGCTTGGTCAGATAGTGCTCGGACCCGACGATGCGGCCCCGGGCGCGATCAAACAGGCCATCCTTGCTGGACAGCATGATCACCGGAATCGACTTGAATACCTTGTTGTGCTTGATCAGCGAGCAGGTCTGATAACCGTCCAGACGCGGCATCATGATGTCCACAAACACGATATCCGGCTGATGATCCGCAATCTTGGACAGAGCATCAAAGCCGTCCACGGCGGTAAAGACTTCGCACCCTTCCTTGGCCAGCAGGGTTTCGGCGGTGCGGCGGATGGTTTTGCTGTCATCAATGACCAGCACCTTCAAACCCGCCAGACGCAATTTTTCGGCAGTTGCCCCGTTCATCATGAATACCTCAATGCTCTATCAATACCCACTCACCCGGTACATTGGGCGAGTGGTTGCAGCGAATCGGTTTTAACATATTGATATAGCCACTGCCATCGCTGTCCTGCGTATAGTATGAAGCCTGTCACGACTCGCTCTGAGGCGCAGTGCGCAGAACTGCCAACGCGCCAGACAACCCCGGACGGTCGTTTGACTTCCAGCATGAGCATTTTCCGGAGCACAGCGACTCAATGAACAAGCGGCGCCTGCGTATCGCCATCGTCATGGACCCGATTGAAGGGATCAAACCGGCCAAGGATTCAACCCTGGCCATGATGCTGGCTGCCCAGAAACGCGGCCATGAACTGTTCTACCTGGAACAGCGCGACCTGTGGCTGCGCGATGGCGTGGCCTGGGGCCGGGTGCACCCTGTGGAAGTGCGCGATCACCCGGAAAACTGGGCCACCGTCGGCGCCGAACACACCGAGCGCCTGGCCAGCATGGACGTGATCCTGATGCGCAAGGATCCGCCCTTTGACATGGAGTACATCTATACCACCTACATCCTGGAACGCGCCGAAGCCGAGGGGGTGCTGGTGGCCAACAGACCGCAGGGTCTGCGCGACATGAACGAAAAGGTGTTCACCGCCTGGTTCCCGCAATGCTGCGCGCCGACGCTGATTACCCGCGACATGGGCGACATGCACGCCTTCCTGCACGAGCATCACCACATTGTCTGCAAACCGCTTTATGGCATGGGCGGACGTTCGATTTTCGTCATCCGTGAAGGCGACAAGAATGCCAATGTGATCTTCGAGAACATGACTGACTACGGCAATAACTTCGCCATCGTGCAGAAGTATCTGCCGGAAATCGTCGACAGTGGCGACTCACGCATCCTGATCATTGACGGCGAACCCGCCCCGTATGCGCTGGCGCGCATTCCCTCCGCCACCGACAACCGTGGCAACCTGGCTGCCGGCGCGCATGGCGTGGGTCGTGAACTGAACGAGCGCGACCGCTGGCTGGTCAGTCAGATCGGACCCACCCTGCGCGAACGCGGCATGCTGTTTGTCGGCATTGACGTGATTGGTGGCTTCGTCACCGAGATCAATGTCACCAGTCCCACCGGGGTGCGCGAACTGGAAAAGCAGTTCAAGTGCGACCTCATCGGCCTGTTCATTGACGCGATTGAAAAACGCCGCAAATAACCACGCTGATTGGCTGTTGATGCTGTGCAGCCTGCTCACGGCCTGCACGGATCGCAGTCCACAGCGCTACGACAGCGCATTTCTGGCGATGGGCACACAGGTGAGCCTGTCGCTGTGGGCAGCAACGCCGCAGCAAGCTGCCCAACAGAGCACAGCCATCGAACAACAGTTGCTCCAGCAAGGCGTTGACTGGTATCCATGGACCAGCAATCCCCAAGGTGAACTCAAACGCCTGAATACAGCACTGGCGCAAGGACAGCCCTTGCAGTTGTCCGCTGCGCTCGCCGACCTGCTGCAACAGGCGCTGGAGCTATATCAACGCAGTGACGGCTACTTCGACCCGGCCATCGCACCGATGACCGAGACCTGGGGCTTCGCAGACACTCAGTCACCTGCCATTGCCACACTGCCCGATCCTGCACAGCTCAGCGCGTGGCAGACAACCCGGGCACGGCTTGCCGATCTGCAACTGGTCGAGGGACTGGCCCGCAGCGAGCGGCGCGATTTGCAACTGGATCTGGGCGCCATTGCCAAGGGCTATGCACTGGAACAGGCGATGCAAACCCTGCAGCACGCCGGAGTCGCTGCGGCACGCCTCAATCTCGGTGGCCAGGTGGCCTTGTTGGGTACTGCGCCACCCGAAACAGCAACCCACATCGCCATCCGTGATCCGCGCCAGCCTCCGCCATTCAACCTGGCCACGGTCGAACTGCTTTCCGGCGAGAGCATTGCCACGTCTGGAGACTATGAACGCAGCGCGATGGTTCAAGGCCAGCGGATTCATCACTTGCTGGATCCGCATACCGGCAGTCCGGTTTCACACACCCAGGCGGTGACCGTACTGGCTAACAACGCCACGCTGGCTGATACCGCATCAACCGCACTGATGGCAGCGGGTCCACAACACTGGCAACGCATCGCACGACAAATGGGGATTCGGGAAGTGCTGCGTATCGATGCCACTGGCAAGATTGAAGTGACTGCGGCACTGTATGCGCGCCTTAAGTGGCAGCCGCAGATCAAGACAACTCGCATCCAGCAAATCAACCTGTGAATTCCCACTCTACTCAGACATCACTCAAGCCAACCTTGGTCGATGCCGCCGCGCTGGAACTGCAATCCGTCATCCAGCTACGTGAAGGCATCGCGCCGGTACGTGATCGACTGGTGACCACGCTGTTTCTTGTGGCGCTGCTGCATGTCATCGTGATCACCGGCGTGACCTTCATCGGTCCCATCGGTCAGAGCAAAAGCCCGGCTCCGACTCTGGAAGTACTGCTGCTCACCGACAACGCGCCCAGCCGTGAATCCAACCCGGATGCGGTGTATCTGGCGCAGCGCAGCCAGGTGGGCAATGGCAACACGCAAAAGCGGGAGCGCGCCGCCAATCCGGCCGACTCGCCACTGGCGGCCATGAATGACGGCACCGCTGAGGGCAACTCGCTGGAGTTTGCTCAGGCACTGGCCGGCAGCGCGGCGGTAGAAGTGGTGGCCAGTCGTGCCGAACGTTCGGCACTGGCGTATCAGAGCGGCACCGACCTGCCGGCGCGCAGCAACGAATCGCCGCTGGCCCTGTCACCGACGCCACCCAACCCGATCACCACCAGCCTGATTGATGATGACCTGCGTCTGCGTGGACAGGACAGCCGCGAAGCATTCATCACGCCGGACACACGCGAATCGCGGCTGGCGCCGTATCTGGATGGCTGGAAGCGCAAGATCGAACGCATCGGCACCCTCAACTATCCGCTGGCGGCGCGGCAACGCTTCAACCAGCGTAACCCGGTAGTGGAAGTGGTGATTATCGCCAACGGTCAGCTGAAGTCCGCCGTGATTCAACTATCCAGCGGCGATGCCGCCATGGATCAGGCGGCGCTGAACATTCTTAGGCGAGCTGCGCCGTTCGATCCATTTCCTGCCAATCTGAAACGCGACTATGACCAGTTGCGTTTCGCCTATGAATGGCAGTTTCTCGACAAGTGACTTGCCCAGACAACTTACCCAGGTAACTTATCTGGACGCGAACCGCCGCAGCGGTGGCGCAAGGCCCAGAGCGGCCAGCAGCCACAACAACGGCCAGCTCATCGCGCCACCACCGCCATCGTCGATCTCGTAGGTAGTGCAATTCGCATAGCCCGATGCTTTCGTGCCCGTAAAGCTCAGGCGAAATACATTACCGTATGAACCGAACACCGTGCTGCAGGCGCCGCCCTGAGTAGTGGCGCCGAACAAATCGCCATTGGCAGCCTTGGCCAGTCCGGCGCCGGGTGACACACCTTCCTCCGCAGTGAATGCATGCTCCACGACAAAGCCGCTGCCATCTGTATTCAGTGAATACACGCTGCCATAGTTCAGAACGGGTGTGGTGGTGGTGCTGCCAGTACCGCTCACCCCATACAGGCGACCGTCATTGCCCAGCACCAGCTTGCCAACAGGCGCTATGCCGGTATCAATGTCGAAATTATGCAGGGTGGTGAGCGTTGTGCCCGCCAGCGTGCCATTGGTATTCAGCCTGAAAACCGTACCCAGTCCACCCACGGCCACATCACTGGTCATGCCGCCACCGCCCGTGGTGCCTACCAGCACACCCGGACTCACCTCCATCAAGCCGCCCGCAGGAAACGCGCCATCACCATTTTCGCCAACATTGTCGTTGGTCGCTGCTGTCGCTATCGACCGTGTCGGTCAAGGCGCTGAAGTTGTAAATGGTCTGGAAGCCACTGCCATCGGTGTTGAGACTGAACACCGTACCGGTACCCTGGGTCGTGATAACGGTGGCCTCAGTCGTCACGGAGTTAAGCCTATACAGGTTGCCGCCACCATTGTCGGTGGTGCCATAGAGGCGACCATTGCTGAGCAGCAACGGGCCGCTGGGAAAGGCACCCTCAATACCACCGCCGCTGGAATTCTGTGCCGCAAAGTGATGCAACACGACAAAGCCACCGCCGCCCCGTTGCAATCTGAAGATAACGCCCGTGCCATTGTTGCCACCCGAGCTGGTCACGCCATACAGGTAGGTGCCATCTTCGATCAGCGGGAATGAGGGATAAATACCATCGGCATTCTTTGTGTAGGTCTGCGCCTGCCCGCCCACGGCCTCGGAACTGGAGGTGAGGTTGACATCAAAGGTATGCAGTTTCAGAAAGCCCGTGCCATTCTGGGCAACACGAAACAGCGTACCCGCACCCGACTGCACGCTGAAAACACTCCGGGCGCCATAAACCGTGCTGCCGTACAGATTGCCGTCACTGCCCACCAACAAACCTGCGCTGGGCGTGTAGCCGTCCTTGTCGCTGAGCTGAAAAATGGTCTGCGGCGCACCGCCCGCAATGCTGGCCTTGTAGATCGCTCCGCCATAGGTAAACGAACTGTTGGTCAGTGTGCCAAACAGGCTATCGCCACTGGCCACCACACCGCCCGAAATAGAAGTAATACTCTGGTCAAACGTGAACACGCTGGAATAGGTGACTGCGGCACTGGCCTGGAACGCCGGGGCGGTAAGCAAACCCAGCCCAAATCCCACTAGCGCCCAACGATTCTTCCGGCCATTGATAAACAGATTCAGCACAAACACACTCCGATTCGGGGGTCTTGTCAACAGGACAAGATCTGGTCGAATGACTGACTTTCGATTGCCCGGTGGCAGGAAGGTTCCAGCAACGACGGTCAAGCCACGCCCGGACAAAGACGGGTATTGTTCACTTTATTGAGGGCAAAGCCAATCGGTTTGACTGCCGCGCGACAAACACGTCCGTTCAGCTTCTATTGCCCGGACCAGCGGGTCAGGTAATCAGCTACCGCCTGAAACTCCTCGTCCGCATAGGTCGAGAACATGCGGTGCAGATCTTCGCTGATATTGGCCCGCTGGCTACGCGCCATGCGCTGCATCTGGTCGAGCAGATATCCATAGTGCTGGCCACGCAGATTGGGCACCCACAGATCGCCATTGCCCTCGGCAGTACGGCCATGACAGCTGGCGCAGAAACCGTCGTATATGCCCTTGCCGTTCTGTAACGCGGTGCCGGGCCCCTTTTCAGGCACTGGATTCATCGGCAGGTTCGACACATAACCCACCACATCGGCAATGCTGGTGGCGCTATTCATGCCACTGCGCAACAGCTGCTGGTGCATGACGTTGTTGACCCGTTCCTGATCCAGAAAATCAACGATCTGCTTGACCAGATATTCGTATTGCTGGCCGGCCAGTGCCGGAACCTTCTGGGCCGGAAGCCCTGCTGCACCGGGCTGATGACATGACTGGCAATGCTGCTGGAATATTTTCTGTCCCCGGGTTTCGTCAGGCTGCTTGCCCAGCGCATTGCCCAGATAGACATCCGGCACCAGTTTCGGCTCGCTGGCTGCGTGTGCAGGGGGCATCAGGAATACACCGCCGATCAATCCGGCAGCGGCAATGGCTCGCAAGCAGTAGTTTTTCATGACCGTGAACCTGAAACACCAGAACATGCGCCTGATTGTATAGCTTGCGAAGACAGTCGCCTCAGTAATTCCCATGGTAATTCCCGTGACAACACCCGTAACACATGGCTGGATGCGCAGGACTGCTGTGGCACAATTCCACCATGAATGCTCCCGCTCCACTCCACACACATCAAGGCAGCCGCAGCCTGCGTGATGAGGTAGATGAACTGCTGCCCGGCTGGCAGAGCTGGTACCCGAGCCTGTTCGATGCCGCGCAGGATCTGGGCATCCTGCGCGCGCGGGTGTGTGACTTGTCATCACTGTTGCTCAGCAACCGCCACGCCAGTATCTACAACGAAGCCGTTCAGGCGTTCCGCAATCAATGGTCGGTGGAGGAGCCTGAACAGGTCGCTGACTCCGACAAGCAACCAGGACGCAGCCCAGCAGGCATACCGTCTGACACAGACAACCAAGTTGATCGTGTGCAGTTTCCTGAAGATATCCTGTAGTTAGTCGAGCTAACCAGCGCAAGCTTGGCGTGCCTTGATAAAACTGCACCAAAGTCCAAGTTCGTTTGCTCACCTTGCTGCCTGGCACGCGCAGAATCTCCCTCAACGAAGCACTCGCTTCGATCACTAACCGGAGATCATCATGAAAATTACTGCGACCGCACTGGGCCTGTTGATGGCCACCAGCATCTGGGCACAAGCGCCTGCAAACTCACAAAAGCCCGGCGCTGCCGGCAATGGCCCGCAAGGCGGACAGACTGCAGAACAGTCCTTCAATAATCGCGACGCCAACAAGGACAACTTCCTGGTCAAGACTGAGATCACCGGCTCACGCCTGGCCGACAGTTTCGACAAATTCGACACCAACAAGGATGGCAAGCTGAATCTGGCCGAATACAAAACCGGCCGGGATTCGATGCAGGGTCAAGGCATGGGTCGGCAGGCGCAGGGCACGGGCGCACAAAGTCAGGGCGGTAATCGTCAGCAGATGCAGGGACGGAATGTTGATGCCCGCTTCAAGGAGCGCGACACGAATGGCGATGGCTTCGTTTCTAAAACCGAAGTTTCCGGTTCACGCATGGCAGATCGATTTGACGCCATGGACACCAACAAGGATGCCAAGCTCAGTCTGGATGAAATGAAAGCTGGCATGCAGGGTATGGGCGGCATGGGCCCGAATAGTGGCGCTGGCATGCCCGCTCACGGAAAAACGTCCAACTGATTTATTACCGTTTTGCCTCGACCCTGGTTAAAGGCCCCACCATGTGGGGCCTTTTTACTGGCGACTCTCAGCGGTAAAGCAAGAAGCTGTCACGCTCCTGTCGCCATGCATGTTCATCAACCTGCACCAGAGACTCCAGATCAACGGCCGCAGCAGCCGGATCATCCACCCACTCACGCAACAACGGACTGCCGTTGATGACATCAATCGCCAGTTTGTCGAGTACGTATTCGTAAGGAAAGTCACGCCACAGCAGATAGTCGGGATACAACTGGCGAATGGCCTTGAATGCCAGCGCCTGCACGCGCCACGGCTGGAACACCTCATGTCGATAAGACTCATCTTCAACATGAATCTGCACGCCGGAACACAGCTTGCCGGCGTGTTTGTGGAATGTTGGCTCGAACCAGCAGGCGCGCAGACGACAACCTTGTAACCACTGCGGCGCGAGCTCGAACATGCGTTCGATAATCTTGTCGGCATCAATATCCGGCGCGCCGAATAATTCCAATGGCCTTGTGGTGCCGCGACCTTCGCTCAAGGTGGTGCCTTCCAGCATTACCGTGCCGGCGTAAGCACGCGCCATCCATAAGTTAGGCGCATTGGGCGAGGGATTGATCCAGGTTCGCACACCCAGCGGCCAGCCAAATCCCGGCGCAGCATCGGCTTGCCAGCCCTGCATTGCAATCACGCGGTAGTCGACATCCAGTTTGAAGTGTTTGACGAACCAGTGCGCCAGTTCACCTAGCGTCAAACCATGACGCATAGGCATGGGACCTGCGCCGACAAAACTTTCCCAACCAGCACGCAGCGTGAATCCTTCCACCGGACGACCGGCAGGATTGGGGCGATCCAGAATCCATACACTTTTCTTGTACTGCGCAGCGGCTTCCAGCACATACAGCAATGTCGTGATGAAGGTATAGATGCGGCAACCCAGATCTTGAAGATCGACCAGCAGCACATCAAAACTGTCCATCATCTGCGGCGTGGGGCGACGCACTTCGCCGTACAGACTAAACACTGGAATGCCATGCATCGGATCATTGAAGTCCGGCGACTCCATCATGTTGTCCTGCTTATCGCCACGCAGACCGTGTTGCGGCCCGAAGGCGGCGCTGAGCTTGATCTCGGGCAACATGGCCAGCGCATCCAGTGCATGCGTGAGATCGCGGGTCACCGATGCGGGGTGCGCCAGCAAGGCGACGCGCTTGCCTGCCAGCGGCTTGCGTAACTCAGCATCTGTGATCAATACATCCAGACCCGTCTTGAACATTTTGGCCATACCCGAATAAATCAGAAATTCGCGATGAAGCTTTCACGTCGATGGAAATCAGGCCGCGCGTCGGCATGTGACAGCGCCCAGTAGGAACATTGTCCATGCAGGTCTTCAATCACCATGGTCAACCCTACCTGCCAGTGGGCATGTACTGCCAGCACCTTGGGAACATTCACCTCAACCTGAAGCACCATCGTGGCTGCGGATTGATTCACTCTGATTGTCGGCGCTTCACACTCTGCGGGCCGCATCCCCTGACGATACAGACTGAATTCGTACGCTGCCCACTGTGTAGCAGGAGAAAAATTGAACTCGTAATACGCTTCCTGATCCGGGATTGTCACAAACATTTCTGCACAGGTGTAACGCCACAATTCGTCGCGGCGTATGCTGCCTGCGATCGGCGGAATCCGTATCTTGTCCAGCTCGCCGCTCAGCTCATAGCTCACGCTGAACAGCGAATCCGACAGCCGCTGCCCAGCAACCTTGATCGCATGGATGGCGGGACAGGGGCTGGACGGATGACAACGCAATGGAAGCCACTGCATCGACTTGCTCAAACCCGAATTCAACCCTGCTTACCTGCGCCCTGCTGTTTGATGACCGTCGTCGCCATGCTGATCATCGAAGCGATATCAGACAGATTGGCCGGCACGATCAGGGTGCTTTGCGCCTCAGAGGCCAGCGTACCGAATTGCTTCACGTATTCCTCGGCCACGCGCAGCTGCATGGCTTCCATGCCGCCACGTCCACTTAGTGCTTCACCGACGCGACGCAGACCTTCGGCTGTGGCAGTCGCTACCGCCAGAATGGCGGCTGACTGTCCTTCAGCCTGATTGATCTGCAATTGACGGTTGGCTTCCGATTCCTTGATGACGCGCTGCTTCTCGCCTTCGGCCTGATTGATCTTGGCATCGCGCTCGCCTTCCGAGGTCAGCACCACCGCGCGCTTTTCACGCTCGGCGCGCATCTGTTTTTCCATGGCATGCAGGATATCGGTAGGCGGATTGATGTTCTTGATCTCATAACGCAGCACCTTCACGCCCCAGGCAGCGGAGGCCTTGTCGAGTTCGCTGACCACATTGGAATTGATGGTGCTGCGCTCTTCGAAGGTACGATCCAGATCGATTTTGCCAATTTCGCTGCGCAGTGTGGTTTGCGCCAGTTGAATGATGGCGAACTGATAGTTGGTAATGCCGTAAGAAGCCATGCGCGCATCAAGTACCTGCAGGTACAGCACGCCATCCACGCCCACCTGCACGTTGTCCTTGGTGATACATACCTGCTCGGGAATATCCATCGCCTGCTCTTTCAGGTTGTGCTTGTAGGCAATGCGATCAACGAACGGCACGAGAATGTGAAAGCCTGCCTGGATGGTGCGGTTGTAGCGACCCAGTGTTTCCACCACAAATGCGCTTTGCTGCGGCACCACCACCGCCGTCTTGATCAGAATGACGATGGCCAGCATCGCAATCACAATCGCCACAAAGGTCATGTCCATCTCGATCTCCTGATTTCTGGTTGGCAGCGCGAGCGCTGCGCTGATCTGCTAACTGTTAGAACTGCGCGACCGCACATGCAGCGTCAAGCCTTCAATGTGCGCGATCTCCACTTCGCCGCTCAAGCTCGACTGATCCACATTGCGCGCGGTCCAGCTGGAGCCCCGATATTCAACGCGGCAACTGTCACCGGGCGCCAGCAACGCCGGTAGCTGCACGCGATCACCCACGCTCAATGATTCGGGCACGGAATCCTGCGGCTGACGTAATTTCTCGTAAAGTCGCTTGCGAAAGCCCAGCATGGCCGTGAGGGCCAGCACCGCGAACAGAAACCACTGCGCAGCGTCCGGCAGGGACAGCCCCATCCAGCCCACCACGCCGACAACGATCGCGGAAGCACCGATGAACACCAGATAAAACTGTGCGTCGATCAGGAACATTTCGGCGCTGAGCAGCAGCACGCCAGTGACCAACCATCCCCAGTGCGGCATAACGCCTCCTTAATCCCGGTAGTTATAGCTCAGCATACCCGGACTCGACCCTCGCTGCTCAGCTCACGGGTAACCCGCGTGACTAACGCCTAGCGCACCGGCTCGGGAAAACGATCCATCTTCCGCAATGAGGGGAACAGCTTCATCCATAGCAGACTGACCGAAACGGTAACCACCCCGCCGATCACTACCGCACGCACCGTCCCCCACCACGCTGCGGTCACGCCTGATTCGAATTCACCCAGCTCATTGGACGCTCCAACGAAGACTGCGGTAACGGCGCTGACGCGGCCGCGAATGGCATCGGGGGTGACCAGCTGCACCAGGTAGTTGCGTATGAACACACTCATCATGTCGCTGGCGCCCAGCAGCGTCAGCGCACACAGTGACAACCAGAAATGGGTGGAGGAGCCAAATACGATGATGGACACGCCAAAGGTCAGCACGCTGCCAAACAGCCAGTGGCCCACCTTGTGGTTGATGGGATGCGCCGTGAGCCACAGCGCGCAGGCCACCGCGCCGACGCCGGTCGCGCTGCGCAACATACCCAGCCCGCCCGGCCCCACGTGCAGAATGTCGCTGGCATAGATGGGCAGCAACGCCGTAGCGCCACCAAACAGAACCGCCACCAGATCCAGCGAGATGGCGCCCAGCACCAGCGGCCTGGAGCGCACGAAGTTCAGCCCGATGAGTAACTTGCGCCAGCCGCTTTCCTCCGCCAGCTCAGATGAACTCGTCCTGTTGGCGGCGCTTGGTGTAGGCAGTTCCCGCACCGACTGGATAGCCATAAAACTGGCCAGCGCGCACAACATCACCACAATGTAGACCGTCTGCACACCTACCAGCAGCAGCAAGCCGCCCAACGTAGGGCCGAGAATGCTGGAGCCCTGGGACACGGTGGAGCTGATCGCCACCGATTTTCCGAACTGCGCGGAGGTCACCAGATTCGGCAACATTGATTGTCCGGCGGGCATGGAGAACGCCCGCGCCGTGCCCAACAAGGTCATCACCACAAAGATGGGCCAGACTTCAGCGGCGCCCGACCAGGTGTACACCGCCAGCGCCAGCGCACAGAGCACTTGCACGCTGTAACACATAGCCAGGATACGGCGTCGCTCATGATGATCCGCGAAATAACCGGCCGGCAGGATGAACAAAATGAACGGCGCGAACTGCGACAGACCGACCCAGCCCAGATCCAGCGGATTAGCGGTTTTTTCGTAAACCTGCCAGCCCACCGCCACGGTCTGCATCTGCGCGCCGATAGTGCTGAGCAGACGCGTCAGCATGAACAGGACGAAGCTGCGATTATTCAGCAGAGCCAGACGATCGGCGGGCAGAAAACGCATTGCGATAAAAATCCTGATTCACCAGCGGCGAAGAATACTGGAGCGATAAATTAGCTGCTGGAAAAATCCGCTCGAAGTATCGGTCTAAAACGAGGACTTGGTAGTGACCGAAAACTGGAGCTTGCGATCTGCGCCGGTGGCATTGATCGGATAGGCCAGATCCAGGTTGAACATTTCACCGCGACTGGAGCGGATATTGCCCAAACGCAATCCGAACCCGGCATCCGCAAAGGTTCGCTGGCCGGCAATGGCCAATGACTCGCCACCACGTATGCGCCCCACATCGACAAACGCCGCTCCGCCTACACTCAGCAATCGCAGTATCTGCCAGCGCGTGTAGGCACGTTGCTCGACTATCAGCACATTGCGCTGGTTGCCACTGCGGAATCGCAGCGGATAGCCGCGCAGGCCTTCATCACTGCCCAGGTGCAATTGCTGCGAATCAGCCGGATTTTCCACCTGTGCGTGATTGAACTTCACCACCAGCATGCTGTTACGCCCCTGACGCCAGTCATAACGGAAACCGCCGGTCAACAATGTCCCCTGCCACAGGCCGAATTCGCGCCGGCCATCCAGACCCAGCTCCACGAACAACGACTGGTTGTCACTCAGCGCATATGCATCCTGCAAGCGTACGGCGAGAATCAGCCCATTGCGATCTGCGCCCAGCGCAGTGCTGGTGTAGCCCACACGCAGGTTCAAGGCGCGTCCCATATAAACGTCTTCGGTACGTTCGATCTGATCGCGGTTACGCGCCACCGCGTAGCGATCTTCAAACCATGACAGACCCAGCCACGGATAACGCAATCGCTGATTGACTGGTAGCAGGCTGGTGCCGAGCACCGGCGCAACCGCATATTGCTGGTCATCCACGCGCCAGCCCAGCGACCAGCGTTGCACCCAGCCGGGACCATCACCCCGCACACGCAAGCCCGCAGACCAGCCGCCATAAATATCCAGCGAGGCCAGACGTGTCTGATACTGGTCGATGGCCACACCCTGCTGATAGCGACGATCGATACGACGTTCCTGCGACGCCAGCAGTCCGCCACTCCAACGCGTATCAAGCGAATAAAAAGGATGCCCCAGCGACAGTTTCTTCAGCTCACCATCCGTAGCATGGTGATACCGCGCTTCCATTTCCCAGCGCGTACTCAGCACATTCGGATCGCGGTACGCGTACTTCCACAAGTCCCGATCCACATCCTGTACATAGTCGACGGAAACCGCTTTGCCCAGACCCAGCAGATTGGTTTCCTCAAGCTGAAAGCCACTCCGGTTCTCGCCACCGCTGCGACTCACAGACGCGCCCGGATTAAGCGTCCAGACATCATGAACACGCACCAGCACATCGACGGTATTGGACTCAGGGTGAAAGGCCGTCACCGTGATGCTCGCGTCCTCCAGATAACGCCGTGCGCGCAGATTGCGCGCCGTTTCATCGAGTACATGCCGTGAATACGGATCACCGGACTTGAACAGCAGCTGCGGGCGAATCGTCGATTCACGGCTATTGATATGCAACCAGTTGGCCGCCCGATACGCAGCACTGCTTTCCTTGGGATTGCCGGTATCAAACACATCATCGACCTGGATCTCGATCTTGCCGATGCGTGCGCCCGCCGCCAGCAACTGCTCGTCGCCGGGCAGGGATTGCGTGACAACCTCCTGCAGCTCGGGTTCGGCACGGATTGATCCAGGCTCGGGGCTCTGCGCAAACAGGGGCGTCCACATCAACCCATTCAGCAACAAGCCGATGCTGAAGCAGTGATTGCGCCGTACCCGCGCTGCTGGCCATTCAATGGGCAATGCATTATCCGGTTTGAATTTGATGCCCGATTAAACCCGAAAAATTTCAATGCAACGATGTTTTCTGCATGGACGCGATGCAGGTCGCGAATTGCGCTACTTGACTCCGACTGCCACATATCCTTGCGTGACAGTCAGCAAGCTAACTTAAGAACCTGTTCTAAGGTCAGTGACTGCGATACCCGGAAGTAATCGGATAACGCCAGTCGCGACCAAAGGCGCGATTGCTGACGCGAATGCCGGGCGGCGCCTGACGGCGCTTGTATTCATTGCGCTTGACCATCTGCAACACACGGCCCACCACGGCGCGGTCATAGCCGCGCTCGGCAATCTCATCCACTGACAAGTCTGATTCGATGAACAACTCCAGAATGGCGTCCAGCGTTTCATAAGGCGGCAGTGAATCCGTGTCTTTCTGGTCCGGGCGCAGCTCTGCAGAAGGCGGCCGGTCAATTACTTTTTGCGGAATCATCGGCGACTTGGCATTGCGGTAGCGCGACAGGCGATACACCATCATCTTGCTGCAATCCTTGATCGGCGCGAAGCCGCCCGCCATGTCGCCATACAGCGTGGCATAACCCACCGACATCTCGCTCTTGTTGCCGGTGGTCAGCACCATCTTGCCCTGCTTGTTGGAAATGGCCATCAACAAGATGCCGCGACAGCGGGCCTGAATGTTTTCTTCCGTGGCATCCGCACTGGCGCCCGCAAACACTTCCTGCAATGCAGCCTGTACCGAAGCAAACATGGGCTCAATGGAAATGATGTCGTAACGCACTCCCAGCTGGCGCGCCTGCGCAGCAGCTTCATCCAGACTCAGTTGTGAGGTGTATTGCGACGGCATCATCACCGCGTGCACGCGCTCGGCGCCGATGGCATCGACTGCAAGCGCCAGCGTCAGTGCTGAATCAATGCCTCCTGACAGGCCAATCACCACGCCGGGAAAGCCATGCTTTTCCACGTAGTCACGCACGCCCAGCACCAGCGCGCCATAGACGCTGGCCTCTTCAGCATGGAGCGGTTCAACATAGGCCGGGCGCGGCTCAACTACACCCTTGATCACATCAATATCCACCGGATACAGCCCTTCCTTGAACGGCGGCATGCGCTGCACGACTTCGCCACGTGCATTCATGACGAATGAGTTGCCATCAAACACCAGTTCATCCTGACCGCCGACGAGATTCAGATAAATGATCGGCACGCCGACATCGGCAATGCGCTCACGCACCACCGCTTCACGACGCTGCTGATAGTTGAGTGAATAGGGCGAGCCATTAATCACCACAATAAGCTGCGCACCTGCCTCCTTCGCAGCGCGCGCCGGCGCCGGTTCCCAGATGTCTTCGCAGATCAGGGTGGCCACGCGAATACCCTTGATCTCGATCAGTCCGGTTTCAGTGCCCGGCTTGAAGTAGCGCTTTTCGTCGAACACCTTGTAATTGGGCAGTTCACGCTTGCGGTAGTTGAGCAATTGCTGTCCGTCACGAACGACAGCGCAGGCGTTATAGATGGTTTTGTCGACATACTCAGGATAGCCAATGACCGCCGCGATGCCTTTGATTTCAGCACACACCTGCTCAAGCCCGTCGTATACCTGACGCCGCACACCCGCATGAAACAGCAGATCTTCCGGCGGATAGCCGGTCAGCACCAGTTCGGGAAACAGCACCAGATCGGCAGCAAGCTCATCACGCGCCTGCGCGGCGACCTTGATGACGCGATGGGTATTACCTTCAACATCGCCAACAGGAATATTGAGCTGGGCCAGTGCAATGCGCAGGGTGGACATGTGGGGAACCTGAATGAAAACGCCTCCGGAGGGAGGCGTGCATCTTATCGTAGGGGCGATTCGCGAATCGCCCTGTGTCGTAGCGGCTTCGGACGAAAGAAGGCGGTTCGCGAACCGCCCCTACGGGTTACTTCTTCTTGGCCGGCTTTTTGGACTTCTTGGCCGCAGGCTTCTTGGCCTTGGCCACAACCTTTTTCACCGGCTTCCTGGCGACTTTTTTGCTCGCCTTCTTGACCGTTTTAGCGGCGGGTTTGCTCTTCTTCACCGGCGCAGCCTTGGTCTTGGCAGCAGGCTTGACCTTGGCTTTAACCTTGGACTTGGACTTGGACTTCGACTTGCTCTTGGCCTTCTTCTTGCCATGCCTGGCGTATTCCTGGGCAATCGCAGCGCCCAGCTCGGCAGGCGAACGCACGGTACGCACACCGGCGTCTTCCAGCGCCGCAAACTTGTCTGCGGCCGTGCCTTTGCCACCCGCGACAATCGCGCCGGCATGGCCCATGCGCTTGCCGGGAGGAGCAGTCACACCGGCGATGTACGAGACCACCGGCTTGGTGACATTGTCCTTGATGAAACGTGCGCCGGCTTCTTCGTCGCTACCACCGATTTCGCCGACCATGATGATGGCTTCAGTCTTGGGGTCTTGTTCGAAGAGCGCCAGCACTTCCACGAAATTCAAACCACGCACCGGATCGCCGCCGATGCCGACGCAGGTGCTCTGGCCAAGACCAATATTCGTGGTTTGGAACACGGCTTCATAAGTCAGCGTGCCGGAACGCGACACAATGCCCACCTTGCCCGGCTTATGAATGAAGCCCGGCATGATGCCGATCTTGCACTCGCCAGGCGTGATGATGCCGGGGCAGTTCGGACCGATCAGCAGACTGCCGTAGTCCTTGAGCGCCGACTTCACCTTGACCATGTCGTTCACCGGAATGCCTTCGGTGATGCAGACAATCAATTCAACGCCCGCATCGGCGGCTTCAAGAATGGCATCAGCCGCATACGGCGCTGGCACGTAAATCATGCTGACCGTGGCGCCGGTGCCGGCCACCGCATCGCGCACGGTGTTGAACACCGGCAGGCCGAGGTGCTTTTCACCGGCACGACCCGGGGTTACGCCACCAACCAGCTTGGTGCCATAGGCCAGACATTGTTCGGAATGGAAGGTGCCCTGCTTGCCGGTAAAGCCCTGGCAGATGACCTTGGTTTGTTTGTTGACGAGAATGCTCATGGAGTGATGTGCTCGATTGTTCGTTTGAGTGAAGGCCTTTGGCCTGCTTACTTGGCCTTTTTGACGGCTGCCACGACCTTCTTGGCCGCGTCCGTCAGGTCAGTGGCGGCAATCAGCGCCAGACCGCTGCTGCCCAGCAACTTGCGACCGGCTTCGGCATTGGTGCCTTCAATACGCACCACCACCGGCACCTGCACACCGACGTCTTTCACCGCCGCGATAATGCCTTCGGCAATCATGTCGCAGCGAACGATGCCGCCGAAAATATTGACCAGAATGGCCTTCACTTTCTTGTTGGACAGGATCAGGTTGAACGCTGCGGTCACGCGTTCCTTGGTGGCGCCGCCGCCAACGTCAAGGAAGTTGGCCGGTGCGCCGCCATGCAGCTTGATGACGTCCATGGTGGCCATGGCCAGACCTGCGCCGTTCACCATGCAGGCGATATCGCCATCAAGGGACACGTAGTTCAATTCGTGTTTGGCCGCTTCGTTTTCAGTCGCGTCCTCTTGCGAAGGGTCGCGCCAGCCGGCCAGTTCTTTCTGACGGAACAGGGCGTTGTCTTCGATATTCAGCTTGGCATCCAGCGCCACCAGACGACCTTCGCCGTTGACAATCAGCGGATTGATTTCCAGCAGGCTGGCATCTTTTTCCAGATATAGCTTGTACAGACCCTGGGCAATCCCGGTGAACTCTTCCACTTGCTTGCCGGATAGCCCCAGCGCAAACGCCATGACCTTGCACTGCGAAGGTTGCAGACCCGCTGCCGGATGCACGTCAACACGGATCAGTTTTTCCGGGGTTTTTTCCGCAACTTCTTCGATGTCCATGCCACCCTCAGGCGACACGATGAAAGCGATATGGCCCAGCTCGCGATTCAGCACCATGCTGACATACAGCTCACGCTCGATCTTGCCAGCTGTCTCGACATACACCTGGTGAATCGGCAGGCCTTCAGGACCAGTCTGATGCGTATGCAGATACTTGCCGAACATGCCCCGCGCAGCTTCAGCCGCTTTCTCCGGTGAATCCACCAGTTTGACGCCCCCGGCCTTGCCGCGGCCTCCGGCGTGCACCTGGGCTTTGACCACCCACTTGGCGCCACCGATCTTGCGGGCTGCATCGGCCGCTTCTTCCGGTGTGTTGGCAATCTGGCCGGCAGGTACTGGAATGCCGTAACGGGCGAACAGTTGTTTCGACTGATATTCGTGCAGATTCATGCGCGATGCGTCTCATGTGCTAAGGGGTTGGACAAAATCGGCTACTGGTGCGTGTTGCAAATGCCAGAGGCCGACCAAAGGGCGGCGTATTCTGGGGCAATTGCCCGCAGAAGCAAAGAACTCTGCGGGTCTTCGCTTTCATAGTTTTCCGAATTGCGAGGCAGTAGGTTTCTGCGCACCGCGCGGCCTGTGCTAACTTGGTGCGAAATGAGTACTGAAAAAATCGTCGTTGCACCTGCTGCTGCGCCCGCATTGCGACAGCCGCATGCCGACGCGGCGGCGTGGCGCATCCTGCTGCTGCTGAATCTGTTTCGCTTTCTGGTTCCACTGGTGCTGGGCGGTCTGTTTCTGTTTCTCACTCCCAAACCGGTGGGAGCCCAGCAACCGGCGCTGTTTGCCGGCAGCTTGATCGCCTACGAGCTGTTTGCACTGCTTACGTTCGTCAGCCTCAAGCGCCATTGGCCGGAGATTCAGACCCAGACGCTGACCCAAGTGCTGGTGGACATCGTGGTTGTGACCATGCTGGTGTATGCCAGCGGCGGCATGAACAGCGGTCTGGGCGCATTGCTGATCCTGCCGGTGACCGCCGCCAGCCTGATCATTCCCTCACGACTGGGGCTGCTGCTGGCAGCGGCGGCCACCCTGTCGCTGCTGTTTCAACAGGGCATGGATGTCCTCAGGGGAGTGAGCGATACCGGCGAGCTGACTGCTGCCGGAATGATCGGCGCGCTGCTGTTCATTCTCAGTCTCAGCGCCAGCTATGCCGGCAAACGACTCAGTGACAGTGAAGCGCTGATCAAGCAGCGGGAAGTAGACATTGCCAATCTCGCTGAGCTCAACGAGTTCATCGTGCAGCACCTGCGTGAATGCATTCTGGTGGTGGATGCGCAGGATCGTGTGCGTCTTATCAACGAATCCGCCGCCCAGCTGCTCAAGGACGGCCAGGTGACGACGGATACCTTGCTCGGCGAAATCTCACCACGGCTGCTGTATCTGCTGGACATCTGGCGCAGGCAGGAAGTCACACAACCCAGCATGGCTGGCAACCTGGTTTCCGCCAATGGCGGCACCCTGATCCAGCCGCATTTTGTGGCGCTGGCCAATCAGACACCGGGCCCGACCCTGATTTTTCTGGAAGACACCAGCATCGTTGCCGAACGCGTGCAGCAATCCAAACTCGCCGCACTGGGCCGCCTGAGCGCCAGCATCGCCCACGAAATTCGCAATCCCGTGGGCGCAATGAGTCATGCGGCGCAACTGCTGTCAGAGTCACCGACGCTGACGACACAGGATCAACGCCTTAGCCAGATCATTACCAGCAATGCCGAACGCGTCAGCACCATCATCAACAACATCCTGCAACTGTCGCGGCGCGAAGCAACCCACGCAGAATCCCTGTCGCTCAACGACTGGCTGGAAGAGTTCAGCACCCAGTTTCGCCAGAGCTTTGAGCTGGATGAGAGTCAATTGCGCATTGAACGCCCCGGCTATCCGGTGACGGTCAAGGCTGATTCCTCACACCTGCATCAGATCGTCTCGAACCTGTGCGAGAACGCGCTCAAATATGGCCAGGCCGCAAACGGCAAATCACTGGAGCTACGCTTTGGCCGGATCAGCAATACCAACCGTCCCTACATGGAAGTAGCGGATCGTGGCCCGGGCATCAGCGCCGAGGAAGCGGAACAGATATTCGAGCCGTTCTTTACTGCCGGCGAAAGCGGCACCGGGCTGGGACTGTTCATCGCCCGCGAACTGGCGCATTGCAATCGCGCCGTACTGATCTACGAGCCACGCCACGGAGGTGGTAGCATTTTCCGGATCGTGTTCTCTGATCCACAGCGCTGGGAAGAATAAATGGGCAATGCCCGTGCCTTGATCGTCGATGACGAAGCCGATATCCGCGAATTGCTGGGCATCACGCTCGAACGCATGGATATCGATGTCACCGCCGCAGCCGATCTGGCCACCGCCACCCGCCTGCTGCGCAATACCGAATTTCAGCTGTGCCTGACTGACATGCATTTGCCGGACGGCAACGGCCTGAACCTGGTCGAATGGATACAGGGCAATCGACCGCAACTGCCCGTAGCCGTGATCACTGCGCATGGCAATGTGGAATCCGCAGTGCGCGCACTTAAACTCGGCGCTTTCGATTTCATTTCCAAACCGCTGGATCTGGCGGCGCTGCGCAAATTGATCTCGGCCACCCTGAAGCTGGCCGACAATCTGGAAGCCACCGGCGTGTTGCCGAAGATCCGGCTGCTGGGTCAGTCACCCGCCATGGATTCGCTGCGCGACATGATCGACAAAGTCGCGCGCAGCCAGGCCCCCGTGCATATCTATGGTGAGTCCGGCACCGGCAAAGAACTGGTCGCACACCTGATCCACGACACCAGCGCACGCCGCGACGCGCCGTTCGTGCCGGTGAACTGCGGCGCGATCCCCAGTGAATTGATGGAAAGCGAATTGTTCGGCCACAAGAAAGGCAGCTTCACCGGTGCGGTATCCGACAAGCAAGGCCTGATCCAGAGCGCTGAAGGTGGCACCCTGTTTCTGGATGAAATCGCTGACCTGCCGCTGCACATGCAGGTGAAACTGTTACGCATCATCCAGCAAAAGACTGTGCGGCCGGTGGGTGAATCGAAAGAGATTCCGGTGGATGTACGCATCCTCTCCGCCACGCACAAGAACCTCAGCCAGATGGTCAGTGAAGGCAAGTTTCGCGAAGACCTGTACTACCGCGTCAACGTCATCGAGATGCGCGTGCCTGCGCTACGCGAACGGGATGACGACATTGGTGAACTGACCACGGCCATACTGAAACGCCAGAGCAAGCAATTGGGACAAACCCTGCGGATCACGCCTGCCGCGCAGGACGCCCTGACGCACTACCACTTCCCGGGCAACGTACGCGAACTGGAAAACATTCTCGAACGTGCCGCCACGTTGTGTCCGGATCACACCATTGATCTCAGCGACCTGCAGCTGCGCCCGAAAACTGTTGCGTCTGCTGAAATGGCAGCCAGCAGCAACCCACAGGTGATGCCCGGGGAAGCGCTCGGCGACGCCCTCGAAGACATCGAACGCGACGCCATCATGAAAGCACTGGAACAAACCCGCTACAACAAGACCAAGGCCGCCGCACTGCTGGGCATGAGCTTCAGATCACTGCGCTATCGGATCAAGAAACTGGGGCTGGAGTAATTTCTTTGTTGTCTGGCTCCGGCTCACTGTGATGTGCCTCGCACGGATCATGAGTTTGCACTGAAGAAAATCAGCAGTAGGCCGATCTCCGCAATACACATCCAGAATGCCAGTCATGCCACTAAGTGACACGATGTGTCACTTAGTGGCACTGAGCCAGCAGCAGTAACGCATCACCGATTGTGAACACAATCACGCCGCAAACTTAGCCGCTATTGTGTATCAAGCACTTAGCAATCGGATGAAGCCACTGGCACGCCACTTGCTATTAACCACTCAGGCGCAAATCGCCGACGCTTTTTTCAGTTCACCAACACTCGTGGAGATTCATATGCAGAAGCAAGTTCAAAAGGGCTTTACCCTGATCGAATTGATGATCGTGGTAGCCATCATCGGTATCCTGGCCGCCATCGCGCTGCCGGCTTACAACCAGTACACCAAGAAGGCGAAGTTTACTGAAGTAGTGCAGGCCACCGCCGGCGTGAAGACCGACGTTGAACTATGCATGGACGACCAGAATGGTGTCTACGCAAATTGCGTCACTTCAGGCAGCAACGGTATCGGTACTATGCCAGATGGCGCTGGCAACAAGTACGCCGGTCCGGTCACTCTGGCTGTTGTTGGTGGTCTTGTACAGATCCAAGCCGCAGCCAACGGAACGAATGGCCTGGGTACTGAAACATATCTGCTGGACGGAACTTGGCAGGGTGGCTCCGGTGGCATTGGCGGTCGCGTGACTTGGGCTGTAAACGCCGCATCAACCTGCCTTACTGCCAACATCTGCAAGAACTGATCTAATCAGCACTTACTTTCGTGTAGTAAGCAAAAGGCGGAGTACACCACTGTATTCCGCCTTTTTTGATTTAGAACGAAACAAACAACCCAACACGGAAGACCCAGCGATGGAGACAACCCTCGCAACCAGCCCTACGAAACCATTCAGGCTCAACAAAAAGGAGCCTCTCTGGTTTGTCGTGTTCGTCTGCGCTTACTACTTGCCAATGGCAATGGATGGCACGACATCCATCATCAAGGATCAGCGTGCGCAACAGCTGTTTGAGCAGGTGACGAACACCCCTGCCGTGCGCATGGACATCGCCACCAACATCCTGACGCACCTCGCCTTGCTGGTACTTGTTTACGGGCTCCTCGTTTCACTCGCCAGCATGGTCAGCAAAGTGGGGCACATCAAACCATGGATTCCCGCACGTTGATCCTGAGTCTGGGCTGGACACTACTGGTTTCTGGCAACGCCATGCTTTTTCCTGATTCGGGCTATACATTTGCTTTCCCCTTTCTGGCCAGACCCGCTCTAGCCGCAGCAATCGCTGCGGGGCTAGCCTGCGGAACTTTGATTCTGCTCTTCCGAACCATGAGGCAGATTGCCGGCAAGCTTGGCCCAAGACGGCTTGCGGTCATCAGTTCTCTGTGCTTGGGCGTATGGATATCAAGCCACATTATTACCACCGTGATTGGCCATGACCAGAATGGATCACGCCATGTGATCATAATCGGCGTGGACTCCCTGTCGCACGTTGCTTATGAAAAACTTCAGAACCATCTGCCGAATATCAGCGGCCTCATGAAGTCCGGAACCAGTTACGAACGCGCATACACCCCGATTGGGCGAACATTTCCCGCCTGGATGTCGATACTCTCCGGCCAGAATCCGGCGCAACACGGCGGTGTATTCAATCTACGCAACATGGAGCAGGTAGAAAAAAGTCCTCTGGTTTCAAACGAGTTGCGAAAAGCGGGCTATCGAACCGTCTATGCCATTGACGAGCGCCGGTTCAATAATATTGATGAATCTTTCGGATTTGATGAGGTCGTTGGCCCTGAAGCTGGCGCCCTGGACTTTGCCATCCAGCGCTTCAACGACGCACCACTGACCAACCTGCTGCTGCAAACCCGCGTGGGGCGGATAGCCATGCCATTCTCCTACACCAATACTGCCTCATGGACCAACTATGATGCGCGGGGCTTTGTCAACAACATCCTCCATGCAACAGATGGCGCAGACCAACTGTTTTTGGCCACACACTTTGAATCAGCTCATTTTCCGTTCCAGACACGCCATGCAACGGAAAAATTTTCAGATAGCAATTCCTTCTGGAATGCACATGCCGCAGCCCTTACCGTAGTCGACGCTCAGGTGGGTCAACTGCTGCAAGGGCTGCAGTACGCAGGCTTCCTGAACAATGCATTGGTCATCGTATTGTCAGACCACGGCGAAGGACTGGGCGAAATCGAGGTCAGTTCCACACTCGGCAGTGAGCCGTATGATCTGAATACGTGGGGACACGGTACCAGCGTAGTAAGTGACCATCAAAATCACATCATTCTCAGCGCCGTAGAGTTCAGGAATGGAAAGTCCGCAAGCAGTTCCCGCAGCGACAACAGACAGGTATCGCTGATTGATCTGAAACCCGCTATTGAACAGTACATCCATAGCGGAACAATCAGCCTAGAACCGACTAGACAATGCCTGTTTGTCGAAACCGGACTGCGTTTCACGGCTGCCGCAGATTACCGCAAACTGGACGTAGCTCAACTTGCCGCCAATACGGCCAGCTACTACGAGATTGACTCTGCGGGCAGAATGCGACTGCGTGAGGAGGACCTTCAGGATCTGGTCCCTACCAAGGATGTGGGTCTACGCTGCAAGGATCGTCTGACGTTCTATTCGTTCTCGCAAGATAAATTCTTCGAGTTATCGCTCGATGAAAAGGGACTACCGAAGCAGGAACAAATGCCGAACGCTCAATCAGTTCAGCAGATCAATGAGTATCGCAAAATGCTTCGCACTAGACTCAACGCATCAGACTCTTGACGAAACAATCGCCACACTACACAGCTCCCCGATACGTCCTTCATGCATTGTCCCCGTCAAGGATGACCACCAGAACCAAGTAGCCATCAAACCCACAAGCCGTAAGTGCGACTCCTTGAACATGGCCAGCTTTTGAATGAACGATAAAGCCAAAGAGGAGCTATTGTCACTTACCGGGCTGCGCGGCATTGCTGCTATCTGGGTGCTGCTGTTTCACTACTACAAACTTCCGGGCGGATACCTCGGCGTTGATGTGTTTTTTGTGCTTTCCGGATTTGTCCTGGCGCACAACTATTCGCAGGGCTATAACTCATGGGGCTATTTTCTCTGGAAAAGAATTGCCCGCATATACCCGCTACACGTTGTGTCTCTGGCGCTGACCGTAGTGATCGTGCTCGGCGCCGGCAACTTTTACCCAAGACTCCTTTCAGATGAGCGATTTGAGTCAGCTGGCATTCTGACATCTCTTGCCCTTGTCCACGCGTGGAACCCTCCTGTCACCCAAATATGGAACATCGTATCGTGGTCCATCAGCTGCGAATGGGCAGCATCTCTCTGCTTCCCAATCGTAGTCCGTTATGCAAGCAGAATTCGCCCCGTCTCCATCTCCCTGTTACTGATAGCAGCCATGTTCCTTTGGCTCAACATCATCATTATCAAGCACCAGTACACCGGACAGATGGCGTATGGCATGCATCGAATTCTTGTGGAATTTCCGTCTGGTGTGATGCTTTACCGTCTTTACGCACAACGACCTGTTTTGCCCTATCTTGGACCCACCGCGCTGTCGTTACTCATTGTAGGCTCGATCTGGCTTGAGCTGCTCTTGGGCGAATATCAGACGCTGGCATACCTGCCTCTGCTCGCGTGCCTCGTCGTGTTGGGCATGGCGAGCTCAAAAGTTCTGAGCGCACCCATCTTGAATTACCTCGGACGCATCTCGTTTGCCCTGTACCTGTTTCACTGGCCAGTCCTCTTGCTAGGCAGGTCAATGGAACATGCGTTTGACCTGAACCATCAAGTTGTTTCCGCCGTGGGACTGGTGGCCAGCTTCCTGGCTGCTGCAGCGGCCTATCAATGGATCGAACGTCCTGCTCACAAATGGCTACTTTCACTGCCGGCAAGACTGAGGCCCGGGAGGGTAAACCCTGCGTCCACTTGATCGGCTCGTCGCACACAACCCTGTGGCGCGCGCCCAGACGGGGAATTTTGTGACTTGCATCCTGTAGCCGCAGTCATCGCTCCGGCACAATCGACCCCAATTTGACAATTGATCGAATCCGCACTTCAGGCCACACTTAAGGCTCTCGGCTTCACCAGACTGCGCACCCATGATTGACCCCTCCAACCTGTCCACCGCCGCACAACGCATGTCCTTGCAAGGACTGCCGGCGCGTCTGATTCAGGATGGGCTGCTGGACGAAAAAACTGCCTTGCAGGCGCTGGAAGATGCCAAAGCCGCCAATACCTATCTGGTAGCGCATCTCGTGTCCCGGGGTCTGGCCGATCCCCGCGAAATCGCCATTGCCGCCTCCCAGGAGTTCGGCGTGCCACTGCTGGATCTGGACGCTATCCAGCCCGATCTGGACATCGTGCGGCTGGTTTCCGACAAGCTGCTGCAAAAACACCGGGTACTACCGCTGTCGCGGCGCGGCAAACGTCTGTTTGTGGCGGTGTCCGACCCCACCAACATGCATGCCTTGGATGAAATCAAGTTCCAGACCAGCATGTCGGTGGAAGCCGTGGTGGTTGAGGAAGACAAACTGCAGAAGCTGGCGGCCAAAACGCTGGAGCAAGTTGACACGCAGATGCCTGAGCTGGGCGGCGATGACGTCGATCTGGAAGGTCTGGATGTCACCGGTGGCGATGACGATCTGGATCAGGGTGCCGTCGGTCGCGATGAAGTGGATGACGCGCCCATCGTGCGCTTCGTCAACAAGATCCTGCTCGACGCCATCAAGAAAGGCGCCTCGGACATTCACTTCGAACCCTACGAAAAAATCTACCGTATCCGTCTGCGCATCGACGGCTATCTGAAAGAAATTGCCACGCCACCCGTACAGCTGGCCTACAAGCTGGCGGCGCGCATCAAGGTGATGTCGCGTCTGGATATTGCCGAACGCCGCATTCCGCAGGACGGTCGCATCAAGCTGCGTATCTCCAAGACCCGCGCCATCGACTTTCGTGTCAGCACCTGCCCGACCCTGTTTGGCGAAAAGATCGTGGCGCGTATTCTCGATCCGTCCAGCGCCATGCTGGGCATTGATGCGCTGGGTTATGAGCCCTTCCAGAAAGAGCTGTACATGCAGGCGCTGGCTCGCCCGCACGGCATGATTCTGGTCACCGGCCCCACCGGTAGCGGCAAGACCGTGTCGCTTTACACCGGCCTGAACATACTCAATCAGGAAGACACCAATATTTCCACGGCGGAAGATCCGGCGGAAATCAACCTGCCCGGTGTCAACCAGGTCAACGTTAATCCCAAGGTGGGCCTGACCTTCGCCGCCGCACTGCGCGCCTTCCTGCGTCAGGATCCGGACATCATCATGGTCGGTGAAATCCGCGACCTGGAAACCGCCGAAATCGCCATCAAGGCTTCACAGACCGGCCACCTGGTGCTGTCGACGCTGCATACCAACGATGCGCCCAAGACACTCAGCCGCATGGTGGACATGGGTGTGCAGCCCTACGCCATTGCCACTTCAGTGGCCCTGATCATCGCGCAACGTCTGGCGCGCAAACTCTGCGTGCACTGCAAGCAACCGCTGGATCTGCCTGCTGAAGCACTGCGCAAGGAAGGCTTCAGCGAAACGGACATTAACGCCGGGGTGAAGATTTACAAACCCGTAGGTTGCAGTCAGTGCTCCGATGGCTACAAGGGCCGCGTCGGCATTTATCAGGTGATGCCGGTGACTGAAGCCATCAGCCGCATCATCCTGCGCGGCGGTGACGCGCTGGAAATTGCCGACCAGGCCGCCAAAGAAGGCGTCTGGGACTTGCGCCGGGCTGCCCTGGAAAAGGTCAAGAACGGCCTGACCAGTCTGGACGAATTGCATCAATGCACGGTGGAATAAGACGGGATTCACAGATTCCAGCGGTAACAGGGCTACACTTGCACCGGTAACCGTAGGCAACTGGCTACAGATGGAGCCGTAGTTTGGCTCACCACATGATTGGCTGGCGCAGGCACTCAGGAACATAACAATGGCTCAGGTCATCGCGACACAACAGTTCCCGTATACGTACGAAGGCACGGACAAGAAGGGCCAGAAGGTCAAGGGCCGGATTCTGGCCGTGTCCGAGTTGGCCGTTAAAGCCGACTTGCGCAAGCAGGGTATTGTTGCCAGAAAAGTCCGCAAGCAGTCGCAGCTGTTCAAGAGCGGCAAAAAGATTGAAACGGCGGACATCGCCCTGTTTGCCCGCCAGCTGGCCACCATGCTGCAAGCCGGTATTCCGATGGTGCAGGCCTTCGAGATCGTCGGCAATGGCCATGAAAAGCCGGCCATGCAGAAGCTGATCATGGCCATCAAGGGTGATGTTGAATCCGGCACCACCCTGCACGAGTCGCTGGCCAAGCACCCACTGTACTTCGATGACCTGTTCGTGAATCTGGTGGAAGCAGGCGAACACGCCGGTGCGCTGGAAACCCTGCTCGACAAGATCGCGACCTATAAAGAAAAAACCGAAGCGCTGAAGAAGAAAATCAAGAAAGCGATGTTCTATCCCGCTGCTGTGCTGGTAGTCGCCGTGATCGTGACACTGATCTTGTTGATCTTCGTGATCCCCCAGTTTGAAACCATCTTCAATGACTTCGGTGCTGATCTGCCCGCCTTCACCATGATGGTGATCGGCATGTCCAAGTTTGTGCAGGCCTATGGAATGATGATGGGTGCCATCGCGGCAGGTGGCGTTTATGCCTTCCTGTATTTCAAAAAGCGCTCCAAGCCCATGCGCCAAGCTATCGACCGCGCTTTGCTCAAAGCACCGGTGATTGGGCCCATTCTGGTCAAAGCCGCCATTGCCCGTTTTGCGCGAACTCTGTCCACCATGTTCTCTGCCGGCGTGCCGCTGGTGGAAGCATTGACTTCAGTGGCCGGCGCCACTGGCAATATCGTTTATGAAGATGCCACGTTGAGAATTCGTGACGAAGTATCCACCGGCCAGCGCCTGCAGCGCTGCATGGAAAACACCGGGCTGTTCCCCAACATGGTGATCCAGATGATCTCGGTGGGTGAGGAATCCGGCTCGCTGGACGCCATGTCCGCCAAGATCGCCGATTTCTATGAAGCCGACGTGGATGCCGCTGTAGATGGGATGAGCAGCTTGCTGGAACCGTTGATCATGGCCATCCTCGGCGTGCTGGTAGGCGGCATGGTGATCGCGATGTACCTGCCGATCTTCAAGCTGGGCGCGGTGGTGTAACCCGTCGCCGGATTCCGCTGTATGCAGTAACGTGCACGCCGCAGTTGTTCAAAACAGCTGCGGCGTTTGCTTTGGCTAGCCAGACACAAGCAGAAGAACATGACCCTTACTGAACTCTATGCCACTGAACCTGCCTGGCTGATTGGCAGCGTATTCGTTCTCAGTCTGCTGGTTGGCAGCTTCCTGAATGTGGTGATTCATCGTCTGCCCATCATGATGGAGCGCGACTGGCGCCAGCAAGCACAGGAATTATTGGCTTCTGAACCCACAGCCCATAGCTCACAGCCCACAGCCAGGTACAACCTGATCGTTCCCCGTTCGGCTTGCCCTCACTGCGGAACACAAATCACTGCGCTGCAGAACATTCCAGTCATCAGCTGGCTTTTGCTCAGGGGCAAGTGCGCAAACTGCAAGGCGCCTATCTCACCTCGCTATCCGGTCATTGAACTGGTCACGGCAATATTGTCCGCCGTGGTTGCGTGGCAGCTTGGCTTTACCTGGCATCTGGGCGCATCGCTTGTACTGAGCTGGACGCTGGTGGCGCTGTGCGTCATTGACTTCGATCATCAGCTGTTGCCGGATGACCTTACGCTGCCGCTGTTATGGCTGGGGCTGTTGCTCAGCGTGTTGCAAGTCCTGCCAGTGACTCCCGCTGACTCCATTATCGGAGCCATCGTCGGTTACCTCAGCCTGTGGGTTGTGTTTCATCTGTTCAAGCTGGTGACCGGCAAGGAAGGCATGGGTTACGGCGACTTCAAGCTGCTGGCGGCTTTGGGTGCGTGGCTGGGCTGGCAGATGTTGCCGCTGATCATTTTGCTATCGGCCTGTGTGGGCGCTGTGGTAGGCATCAGCCTGATCGTGCTGCGCGGTCGCGATCGCAACATTCCCATTCCCTTCGGCCCCTATCTCGCGACGGCCGGGTGGATTGCCATGCTGTGGGGCAATGACGTGACCGACGCCTATCTGCGCTCCATTCAGCTTTGACCATGCCTGCACGCAAGCCGCTATGGATTGGTCTCACGGGCGGCATCGCCAGCGGCAAGAGCGCAGTGGCTGCAGCATTCGCCAGACTGGGCGTACCCATCATCGATACTGACCAGCTGGCACGGGAAGTTGTGGCGCCCGGCCAGCCCGCACTGACAGCCATCGTTACCCGATTCGGCCCGGCGGTACTCGCGCGTGACGGCTCTCTGGATCGTCGTCGTCTGCGTGAGCGCATTTTCAATAGTGCTGAAGAAAAACAAGCGCTCGAGGCCATCCTGCATCCGGCCATCCGGGCAGCACAACACACGCGTTCGGCAGAATTGGGCGGTGCCTACCAGCTACATGTGGTGCCCCTGTTGCTGGAGACCGCTAGTCAGTCGCTGTACGACCGCATTCTGGTGGTGGACTGCACTCGCCAGATTCAGCTGGCGAGACTGTTGCAGCGCGACGACATCAGTCAAGAGCTGGCCGAGCGCATGCTTGATGCACAGGCAAGCCGTGAACAGCGGCTGTCGATTGCCGATGACGTGCTGGAAAACAATGGTCCTGCTACGGAAATAGCGGAAAAAGCAGCCTTTTTGCACGCTCGCTACCTGCAGCTGGCAGAATTAACCCCGCACCGGCGACAGCATTGACCTACATTGATGAAGACAACTCGCACTATGCATGCCTCACCCCCTTGGCCTGAGTACGCCAAGTGCCGCACAATAGCTTGATGACCAAGGCAGAAACAAAGAGCGGCATCGACCCGGAAGCCGCCACCATTGACTACGAGCAGCCGCTCAGTGAACGGTTGCGTACTTACCTGCGTCTGGAGTTCCTTTATCGCCAGACCCAGTACCACCAGCAGAACCCGGATGCCTGGGCAACGCGTGCAGCGATGAGCTCCATGCTGGAAATTCTGGCCATTACCGCACGCGGCGACTGCCGTACTGACGCCCTCAAGGAACTGGAGCGTCAACTGGCCGTGCTTAACGAGTTTCGCAACAAATCAGGGGTGGATAGCGAGCGTCTGCACAGCATCATGACGCAGCTGGCGCACCACCGCGGTGAACTGAACTCGGTGGGTGGCGTGTTCATGCAGGGCTTGCGTGATGCGGAATTTCTCAGCGCCATCCGCCATCGCAGCACAATTCCCGGCGGCACCTGTGAATTTGACTTGCGCGATTACTTCCACTGGCTGAACCAGGACTTTTCCACACGACAAACCGAACTCAGCAACTGGATGGAGCACATACGCATCCTCTGCGAAGCCGTTACCTACCTGCTCTGGGTGACCCGTCAGAATGCCCGGCCACGCCGCGAAATCGCCGTGGGCGGCAACTTCCAGCTGAATCTGGATCGCGACAGCCATTGTCAGTTGCTGCGCATTACTTTGCCTGCTGGCACGGACCTGTTCCCGGAAATCAGCGGCAGTCACTATCGTTGCAGCATCCGCTTCATGAAGTGGCAGGGCGTCATCACCCGTCCTGTGCAGGCTGAACAGGATGTGCCCTTTCTGCTGACGACCTGCACCTGATCGGTAACGTCATGGCACTGGTCACTTGCCCCACCTGCAAACGCACTCTGGATTGGTCTTCAGAAAACAAGTGGCGGCCGTTCTGCAGCGAACGCTGCAAGCTGATTGATCTCGGCAACTGGGCCGCCGAGAAGAATGTTATTTCGACCAGTGCCGGAGCAAATGAAAACGATCTGGACGAAAACGTTGACGAACCCACACCACCGATCAAGCCAGCTTCCTGAGCAGCGCGACAATCAACGGCTCATCCGCCGACAACATACCGGCCGAATTCAGCTGGTGAGAGTCAACCCACTGCAGTGCCTGCCCATCCAGTGATTGCGGCATGCCCGTGAACACCGGCACCAGCCATAGTTCGAGCAGCACACGCCGATCATCGTAGTCATGGCTGCAACTCGCGAGAAACTCCGCAGACTGAACCACGATCCCCAGCTCTTCGTTGAGTTCGCGTTTCAGACCATCCAGCGACGTCTCGCCAACCAGCAACTTTCCACCAGGAAATTCCCAGCCACCGGCCAGATGTTTTCCGGGTGGCCGCTGTGCGATCAGCACTCGACCTTGTGTATCCAGCAATGCCCCGGCGACGACGTGAATTGTCGGCCGGGACTCCGGGTGCTGCATGGTTTGCGCTAGCCTTCCAGCACGCCGTGGCAGTGTTTGTACTTCTTGCCGGAACCACAGGGACAGGATTCGTTGCGGCCCACCTTGCGACCATCGCGAACGACCTGATCGACCCCACTGCTGGCAGTGGCCTGGAAATTGTCAGGCAGTTGCGCCTCGGCAGGCGCGACCAGTGATTCCGGCGCGGCATGCTGAGTCTGCAATGCGGCCTCCAGACGACGCTGACGCTCGGCTGTTTCGGCCTGAATCTCGGCTTCGCTGCGCACTTGCAGGCGCATCAACATGGAAACCGTATCGTGCTTGATGCGATCCAGCATGTTGCTGAACAATTCAAAGGCTTCGCGCTTGTATTCCTGCTTGGGGTTTTTCTGCGCATAGCTGCGCAGATGGATGCCCTGACGCAGGTAATCCATGGCGGCCAGATGTTCACGCCAATGCGTATCCAGCTGTTGCAGCATCAGGGCTTTTTCCAGATGGCGCATCACCGGGGCTCCATAAGCAGCCACCTTTTCCTGGTAAGCCTTGTCGAGCTCCTGCACCACCTGCGCCGCTACATCATCAGGGCTCGGCGCTTTCTGTGATTTGATCCAGAACTCCAGATCCATTTGCAAATTGAAATCACGCGCCACTTGCTCGGCCAGACCTTTCAGGTCCCATTGCTCTTCAACGCTTTGCTGCGGCACATAGCGACTGACCATGTCCTCCAGCACTTCCTTGCGAATGCCGGTCACCGCATCAGCCATATCCTCGGCGGCCATGATTTCGGAACGCTGGTGGTAGATCACTTTGCGCTGATCGTTGGCCACATCGTCGTACTCAAGCAGGTTCTTGCGGGCGTCAAAGTTATGCGCCTCCACCTTGCGCTGCGCACGCTCGATCTGTTTGCTGAGCATGCGGCTTTCAATCACTTCACCTTCTTTCATGCCCGCTGTCTGCAACCAGCGCTTGGTGCGGTCAGGGTCACCGAAAATGCGCATCAGGTTATCTTCAATGGACAGATAGAAACGGCTGGAGCCGGCATCGCCCTGACGCCCGGAACGACCGCGCAGCTGGTTGTCGATACGACGTGATTCGTGACGCTCGGTGCCAATGATATGCAAGCCACCGGAGGCCAGCACGGCATCATGACGCTGCTGCCACGCTGCACGCACGGCTGCTTTAGCAGTGTCATCCGTGCCTTCCGGCAACGAGTGCAGCTCCACTTCCAGACTGCCACCAAGCACGATGTCGGTACCGCGACCGGCCATGTTGGTGGCGATGGTCACGGCGCCGGGACGGCCGGCCTGCGCCACAATCATCGCTTCGCGCTCATGCTGTTTGGCATTGAGCACTTCGTGTGGAATGTTCTGTTCCTTGAGCAAATTCGCCAGATTTTCAGAGGTTTCAATCGAGGTGGTGCCCACCAGTGCCGGCTGCTGGCGCGACACACAATCCTTGATGTCGGCAATGATGGCGTCGAACTTGTCTTTCTGGGTGAGATACACGTAATCGGAATGATCCTTGCGGATCATCGGTCGATGCGTCGGGATGACAGCCACTTCCAGACCATAAATCTGCTGGAATTCAAACGCCTCGGTATCCGCCGTGCCGGTCATGCCGGACAACTTGCCGTACATGCGGAAGAAATTCTGGAAGGTGATCGAGGCCACCGTCTGGTTTTCCTCGCGCACATTGACACGCTCCTTGGCTTCAATGGCCTGATGCAGACCATCGGACCAGCGACGACCGGGCATGGTGCGGCCCGTGAACTCGTCGACAATGACCACTTCGCCATTGCGCACGATGTAAGCCACGTCGCGCTGATACAGCGCATGCGCGCGCAACGCCGCATTGAGGTGATGCATCAGGCGAATGTTGGCGGCGTCGTACAGGCTTTGATCCGACTGCAACAGCCCTGCTTCGGTGAACAGTTCTTCGGCGCGTTCGTGACCGGCGTCAGACAAATGCACCTGCCGACTTTTTTCATCGGCCCAGTAATCGCCTTCCGTCTCTTCACCGGTTTGACGCTTGAGCTGCGGCACCAGTGCATGGATCTTCACGTACAGCTCGGTGCTTTCTTCCGCCGGACCGGAAATGATCAGCGGCGTGCGCGCTTCATCGATGAGGATGGAATCCACTTCATCGATAATGGCATACGCCAGACCACGCTGGGCGCGGTCTTCCAGCCGGAACGCGAGGTTGTCGCGCAGATAGTCGAACCCGAATTCGTTATTGGTGCCGTAGGTAATGTCGGCCGTATAAGCGGCCTGCTTTTCTTCCTGGGTCTGGCCGCTTTTGATTACGCCCACGGTCAGGCCGAGGAATTCATAAATCGGCCGCATCCAGTCCGCATCGCGCTGCGCCAGATATTCGTTCACGGTCACCACATGCACGCCCTTGGCGGGCAGCGCGTTGAGGTACACCGGCAGGGTGGCCATCAGCGTCTTGCCTTCGCCGGTACGCATTTCGGCGATCTTGCCCTGATGCAGGGTCATGCCACCGATCAGCTGCACGTCGAAATGACGCAGCCCCAAGGTACGGCGCGAGGCTTCACGCACGGTGGCAAAAGCTTCGGGCAGCAAGTCATCGACAGACTGGCCCGACTTCAGACGATCACGAAACCCGGCGGTCTTGTCGCGCAGCTGGGCATCGTTGAGCGCCTGCATGGCGGCTTCGTGCGCATTGGTGCGCTCGACCAGCTTGTTGTAACCATTGATAAGCCGCTGGTTGCGGCTGCCAAACAGGGCAGTAATCCAATTCGCCACGCGAAGACTCCGGGCCACATAGAAAAGCTCGGCATTGTACACGGGTGCATGCCTGGCACTGCCCCGGACATGGTGACGAATGCCCAGGATTCAAGTGATACGAAATGACGGGATGGCTGAAACCCTGCGGGCGCAGGCAGCTCCGCGTGCAGCCAGTTCCTTGTCTACCCGGCGACGAACTTCACCGGGTTGATGGCCCGACCGTTCTTTAGTACTTCAAAGTGCAGGTGCGGGCCGGTGGAACGACCGGTTGAGCCAACCTGTGATACCGCCTGTCCCTTGCCCACCTTGTCGCCCACTTTCACCAGCAGGCGGGAATTGTGGCCATAACGGGTGACATAGCCATTGCCGTGATTGATCTCCACCAGCTGGCCGAACCCGGAACGATTACCAGCCCAGGTAACAACACCCGGCCCTACGGATAACACCCGGACGCCCGCAGCAGCGGCGAAATCGATACCACTGTGATAAGTCGAAATGCCCGTAAACGGGTCGGAACGGCGGCCGAAATGCGATGAAATCCAGGCGCCGGGCACCGGGCTGCCATCCGGCACGGCCATTTGAGTCAACTGCCGCGCCACAATAAAAGTCTCCAGAATCACCAACTGACGCTCGCGATCCATCAGCTGGCTTTCCAGCCGGCCAAGGACGTCGTGCAAGTCGTCCACCGCTTCTTCCGGGGCTGCCCCTTGTTCCTCCGGGCCACCTTGCGCCGGCGGCGCGTCAAAATTGAACTCGCCCTTGTCCAGGTTGGCCATCTCGGTCAGACGCTTGCCCAGCGCATTTATCCTGAGCATTTGCGCGTTGACATGGCCTACGCGTGCAGCCAGATCCGCCAGCTGCTCATCCATCTGCTGCCGGATCGTGTAAATCTGCGTCTGTTGCGCCGGTAATCCCGTGGCGGGCTGTGCGCCCGTCGGCCACACCCGCCATTGCATCCCGGCCAGAAAGGCGCCGCCCAGCAGCATGGCCACCGACAGCACCACCAGGCCAAGCGCCAATGGGTGGCCCAGCTCAAAATGCCTCGCATCAGCCCAACGCTTTGAAAATACAACAATATTCATGCTTTGCCCTGTGACGTTGACCCGGCAAAGCAGCGCGATCGCGACAGGTGGAAGGCAGCACCGGGTGCTGGCAACCCCGCTATCGTGGCCGTAGATTGCTTGGCAATTCAGCGGGCCTTAGACCGGTGGCTTTGCGTCCCCGCTTTTCAACGGGTTTGCCCTGAGATGTTTATCCTGAGACGGTGACACTATGCGAAACCGGGCCGGCAACTGGCAAGCCTCACCCGCATAATGGACGCCAGAATGCGACGCAGTTGGGTAGCCGTCGTACACACCCGCAGATGGCCCCTGAGATAGCCCACCGAACCTCGACTGGATGAATACCTTCAAACCCCTTATGTCAGATCTGGGTGGCGCGCTCGCCACGCTGGAGCGCCGCGCCCAGGAAGTCATGAGCCTGACTGCCAAGGTGCAGCAGATCCTCCCGGAAGGTCAGCACGTGCTGGCCGCTGCATACCATGAAGACACGCTGGTAATCACCACCGACTCCGCCGCCTGGACTGCGCAGATTCGCTTCGCTCAGGAAGAGCTGCGCCAACAACTGGCGGCGCGGGGAGAAAAGATCTTCGTGCACTTGAAGGTGCGGGTGGGAAATGCCGGGCAGGCGGTGTAGCGGTTAACGCTGGTTCAGTATTTCTCGCTGCAAAATGCCGTCAGGCATTCGCGGCGATGGGCGTGAAGGCGATGGGCGCAGGATGCGCTGCTTCTGCAAACGTCACGATTTCGGTGGCTTCAGCATCAGCCAGAACGGCGCGCAGCAATTTGTTGTTCAGACCATGACCGGATTTGAAGCCGGTGAATTCGCCCAGCACCGGGCCGCCGATCAGGTACAGATCGCCGATGGCATCCAGAATTTTGTGCTTCACGAACTCATCTTCATAACGCAGCCCATCTTCATTGAGGATGCGGTAGTCATCGAGCACGATGGCGTTATCCAGCGTACCGCCCAGCGCCAGGTTGCGTGAGCGCAGGAACTCCAGGTCTTTGACGAAACCGAAGGTGCGTGCGCGACTGATTTCTTTCAGGAACGCCGTGGTGGAAAACTCCATCACGCCCGTCTGTTCGTGCTTCTTGAACGCGGGATGATCAAATTCGATTTCGATATTGAGTTTGAAGCCGTCGTAAGGTTTGAACTCGGCCCACTTGTCGCCTTCGCTGACGCGCAGGGTTTTCAGGATACGCACGAATTTCTTGGGCGCATTCTGTTCTTCGACACCCGCCGCTTGCAGCAGGAACACGAATGGCGCGGCGCTGCCATCCATGATCGGCACTTCAGCTGCCGACAAGTCCACATAGCAGTTATCGATACCCAGTCCGGCAATGGCCGACAGCAGATGCTCCACCGTCGATACTTTGGCGTTGCCCTTGACAATACTGGTGCCAAACGCGGTCTCACCCACCAGTTCAGCCCGTGCGGGCACATCGGCAGGCTGATCGAGGTCGGTACGATTAAACACGATGCCGGTATTGGGTGCAGCCGGGCGCAGCATCATCAGCACTTTCTTGCCGGAATGCAGGCCTACGCCACGGGCGCTGATCGAGTTTTTGAGCGTTCGCTGTTTGAGCATGACCCTGAAACCGTAACACAGCCGACAAAACACCGGCAATCAATCGGACATTGGCGACAACTTTCAAGGCGCATTTTTCAATACGCCAACCGAAAAAGCCGGCGGATTACGCTATGCCAATCCGCCCACCCGGGCTACCTGTCAATCCGCCTGACGGCGCAAAAACGCCGGAATATCCAGCATGGATTCATCCGCAAAACTCAGGCCATCACCCACCGCACGACGCTGTGCCGGCTGCGATGCCTGTTGCTCACGCTGGTTACGAATGTAGGTGGGAATGCTGAGATCGTCCGGCAATGGCCGGGTGGCCGGACGCTCGGCACGACCACCGGGCACCGCCACCGGGCGGCGCGCATCCATCTCGGGAATTTGCACCTGCATGACCTGCTTGCCGATGCCGGTAGCTACCACGGTAACGCGGATTTCATCGCTCATTTCCGGATCGATCACGCAGCCCACCACCACGTTGGCGTCTTCCGAGGCGTAACGCTTGACGGTGTCGCCGACGATGGCGAACTCACTGGTGCGCAGATCCAGACCGGCAGTGACGTTGATCAGCAGGCCATGTGCGCCTTGCAGATTCACGTCTTCCAGCAACGGACTGGACACCGCCGCTTCAGCGGCTTCACGCGCACGATTTTCGCCACGCGCGGAACCCGAACCCATCATCGCCATGCCGGTTTCCGCCATCACGGTACGCACGTCAGCAAAGTCGACGTTGATCATGCCGGGTTTGGTGATCAGATCAGCAATGCCCTGCACTGCGCCCTGCAACACCTGGTTGGCCGCTTTGAAGGCATCCAGCAAGGTCATGTCGCCACCGAGCACGCTGAGCAACTTCTGGTTGGGAATGGTGATCAGCGAGTCCACATGTTTGGACAATTCGGCAATGCCCTGATCAGCGAGGTTGGATCGCTTTGAACCTTCCATCGCAAACGGCTTGGTCACAATAGCCACCGTGAGGATGCCCAGCTCCTTGGCGACCTGCGCCACCACCGGCGCCGCACCGGTGCCGGTACCGCCACCCATGCCAGCCGTAATGAACAGCATGTCCGAGCCTTCAATCATTTCAATGATGCGATCACGATCTTCCATCGCGGCCTGACGACCTACTTCCGGATCGGCACCCGCACCCAGACCCTTGGTGATATTGCAGCCAATCTGCAAACCCATCTTCACCTTGGAATGCTTCAACGCCTGCGCATCGGTGTTCAGGCAAATGAAGTCCACGCCCTCAACGCCGGCATTGACCATATGCGTTACGGCATTGCCGCCGCCGCCACCCACGCCCACCACCTTGATGACCGCGCCCTGATTCTCAGTATCTGCGAGTACAAACATGGTTACTCTCCTTCTGCATCAAATGAAAAGATGAAATAAATAAACAGGAAAACAAAAACTCAAAACCAGACTTGCCCACTCTTCCGTGGCAAGGAAAAAATCAGAAATCGCCATTGAACCAGCCCTTCATGCGATCCCAGATATTCTTGACGTTGATCTGACTGACCAGCGGCGCATCACGCCGATTGCTGCGTACATAGTTCTCGCGGCCATACAGCAACAGACCCACACCGGTTGCATAAATCGGATTGCGCACCACATCCGCGAGGCCAGTGATGTGCTGCGGCGAACCCAGCCGCACCGGCATGTGGAAAATTTCTTCGGCCAGTTCCACTGCGCCTTCCATCTTGGAGCTACCGCCGGTGAGCACCACCCCTGCCGCAATAACTTCCTCATAGCCGGAGCGCTGCAACTCCATGCGCACCATCTGAAACAGTTCTTCGTAACGCGGCTCCACCACTTCGGCGAGCGTCTGGCGCGCCAGACGGCGCGGCGGACGATCGCCCACGCTGGGCACCTCAATGGTTTCATCGGCATGCGCCAGCTGCGACAGCGCGCAGGCATACTTCATCTTGATTTCTTCAGCGTGATGCGTGGGCGTGCGCAGACTGACAGCAATATCATTGGTGACCTGATCGCCGGCAATGGGGATGACTGCCGTATATCGGATGGCGCCGCCGGAAAACACTGCGATGTCAGTGGTGCCACCGCCGATATCCACCAGACACACACCCAGTTCCTTTTCATCATCCGCCAACACCGCATAACTGGAGGCCAGCTGCTCAAGCACTACGTCATCCACCGTGAGGCCGCAACGCTGCACGCACTTGACGATGTTCTGCGCAGCGCTTTCAGCACCCGTGACAATGTGCACCTTGGCTTCCAGACGCACACCCGCCATACCCACCGGTTCACGAATACCTTCCTGAGCATCAATGATGAATTCCTGCGGCAGGATATGCAGGATCTTCTGGTCAGCGGGAATGGCCACGGCGCGCGCTGCATCGATGACGCGATCCACGTCTTCCGCGGTGACTTCCTTGTTACGGATCGCGACGATGCCGTGTGAATTCAGACTGCGCACATGGCTGCCGGCGATACCCGCATATACCGAGTGAATTTCGCAACCCGCCATCAGCTCCGCTTCTTCAATGGCGCGCTGGATGGACTGCACGGTGGATTCGATATTCACCACCACGCCTTTTTTCAGGCCACGCGACGGATGCGAACCGAGACCGATGATTTCGATGCTGTTGTCTGGCCGGATCTCACCGACCAGCGCCACCACCTTGGAGGTGCCGATGTCGAGCCCGACAATCAGGTTGCGTTCAAGTTTCTTGGACATTGCCATCTTTACCCTGCTCTCTGCGTGGCGCCCGCGTTGCTACCTTCACCCCAACCGATGGAGAAGCCGTTGCTGTAACGCATATCGACATATCTCACCTGGCCCATGCGGGTAGCGATCACCGGACTTGCCGCCGCAATAAATCTTTCCAGTCGCACACTGACGTCCTGACGACCCAGCCGGACTTCCACACCATTGCTCAATTGCAGATTCCATGAACCGCGCTCATCCAGCGTGACGCGACTCAAACGCAGCCCTACCGTCAGCAGGCGCGGATAGGTATCGAGATAAAGTTTCGCCACCTGCGATTCAGTGCCCTGCGGCCCGTTGAGCTGCGGCAGTTCTGCCGGAAGATCGCGAGCGTCGGGCAGGAACAACTCGCCATGCGTGTTGAGCAGACCTGTCTGTTTACTATCAGGGTCGCTATCAGGAGTGTTCCAGCGCGCGACCGCCACCTGCTCAGTCACCATTACCCGCAGACCATCGGGCCAGGCGCGTTCGATGCGCGCATAGTCAATCCAGCGGATGGCTTCCAGCGCGTGCTTCACCTCTGCCAGATCAATGGAAATGAAACCACGCCGTGCGAACGGCTCCAGCGCCTGCTCAATCTGCAGCCGCGATACCTGCGTGAACTTGCCGCTGATCTCGGCGCGCTGGATGGGCCGATCCAGCATCGACACCACGGCAAACCACAGCATCAGAATCAACGCTGCAACCAGGCTCACCATCAAGACCTGTTGGCGATGCGCGCGCAGCCATTCCAGGCGCGCATCGACGCTGCTCGCGCTGACTGCACTGCGTACTGGTTTTGCCTGTTTGCTGCCGAACATGTTGTCTCTAAACCTCACCTTCTCTCGTAGGGGCCGCTCGTGAGCGACCCTCTGCCTGCGGAGGGCGGCTCGCGAGCCGCCCCTACACACATCGAAATCGCCTATTTCACCGTGTCTTCAAGAATCCGCCACACCAGTTCATCGAACTCAATACCAACCTGACGAGCCGCCTTGGGCACCAGCGAATGACTGGTCATGCCCGGCGCGGTATTCACTTCCAGCAGATAGTTGTTGCCCTGCGCATCACGCATCACATCAATGCGCGCCCAGCCACTGCAACCAATTGCCTTGAATGCCTTGAGCACCAGCGCCTGCATCTCGCGCTCGGCCTCGCCTTCGAGGCCCGGGCAGATATAGGTGGTGTCATCGGCCACATACTTGGCGTGATAGTCGTAGTACTCGCCTGCGGGCACGATGCGAATGCTGGGCAGCACTTGCTCGCCGAGCACCGGCACACTGAACTCACTGCCCTGAATGAGTTGCTCCATGAGCATCTCGCCTTCATAACGCGCTGCCAGTTCCACCGCCTGGGCCAGATCACTTTCCTTGAAGACGCGACTGACGCCAACACTGGAACCTTCGCAGGAAGGTTTGATGATCACCGGCAAGCCCAGTGAGCGTGCCGCAGCCACCACGTCATCACCTTTCTGCAAACGCACATAGCGCGGCGTAGACAACCCCAACGACAACCAGACCTGCTTGGTGCGGATCTTGTCCATGGCCAGCGCCGAGCCCAGTACGCCCGAACCGGTATAAGGAATACCGAATGATTCCAGCAGGCCTTGCAACACACCGTCCTCACCACCGCCCTTGTTGCCATGCAGGATGTTGAACACGCGATCAAACCGCTTCGCTACCAGCCCATCCAGCAAGGCTGGAATGCCATCCACCGCCACGGCATTGACGCCACGCTGTTGCAATGCCTGCAATACGGCTGCGCCCGACACCAGCGACACTTCGCGTTCGGACGACGTACCGCCCATCAACACCGCGACCCGGCCAAACTCCGCTGCGTTTGTGACCTTCTTGCTCATTCACTGTCCTTCACGGTGCTCGCCCATGCATCGCTCACTGGAGCGAATGCCTCACCCACAATGCGCACTTCCGGCTTGAGTTCGATACCGTACTGCTGCTGGACCGTCGCTTTGACAAAGGCAATCAGTTGTTCCAGCTCGGCCGCTGTGGCCGTGCCTTCGTTGATAATGAAATTGGCGTGCTTGGTGGAGACCACCGCACCGCCAATACGAAAACCCTTGAGGCCAGCGCTTTCAACCAGCTTCGCAGCATGATGGCCGGGGGGATTGGTGAATACCGAGCCACAGGAAGGCTCGCCAATCGGTTGTGATTCCTTGCGCCGCGCCAGCAGTGCGCGAATTTCGGCTTCACCATCGGCATCGCTTTCGGAAAAACTTAAGCAGCGCGCCGAGGAACCATTCTTCATGCGAATCGTTCACCGGGCGCACATGGCGATACGCCACTTCGTAGTCACTTTCGAGACGACGTTTTATTTCGCCCTGCCGATTGATGGTTTCCACTTCCACCACATGTCGCCAGGTCTCGCCGCCAAACGCTCCGGCATTCATCGCCAATGCGCCACCCAGTGTGCCGGGAATGCCAGCGAAAAATTCTGCCGGGCCGAGATTCCACTTGGCGCATTGTTTGGCCAGCTTGGCGCAGGGCACACCGGCATCGCACCACACTTCGGTTTCGCCCAGACGCTGCAACTCGCTCAATGCGCCATGGGTTTCGATCACGGCAGCACGTACGCCGCCATCACGCACCAGCAGGTTGCTGCCCAGACCCAGCCATAACACCGGCATGTCCAGCGGCAATGATTTCAGGAACAGCGCCACGTCCTGCTTGCTGGCTGGCTTGAAAAACACATCAGCAGGTCCGCCCACGCGCCACGAGGTGTGCTTTGCCAAGGGCTCATCAAACAACACGCGCCCCTGCAACCCGGCAGGCAAACTGAAAGGCGAAGCGGTCATGTGCCGGAGCGCATTCACTTGCTGCCTCCCGTATGCGGGCTGAGCAAGTGCATACCGGTCAACAGCTTCGGCAACTCCGGCGCGAGTGCGCCAATGCTGCCGGCGCCCATGGTCACCACCACATCGCCATCACGCAGGATGTGCAACAAGGCTTCCGGCAAGGCATCCACCGTCTTGACCAGAATTGGTTCAACACGACCATGCGAACGGATGGCGCGACAGATGGCCTTGCCATCCGCGCCCTGAATCGGCGTTTCACCTGCGGCGTAAACTTCAGTGACGATCAAGGCATCGGTGTCAGCCAGCACCTGTGCAAACTCATCCAGCAAATCGCGGGTGCGTGTGTAGCGATGTGGCTGGAAGGCCAGCACCACGCGGCGGCCCGACCAGCCCTGGCGAATGGCTTCCAGCGTTGCAGCAATTTCCGTGGGGTGATGGCCATAGTCATCCACCAGCGTGATCGTGCCTGCCGCAATCTTCACATCGCCATACTGCTGCAGGCGACGATCAATACCCTGGAAGTGCGACAGTGCGGTCTGGATCGCCTGATCACTGACTTCAAGTTCGGTAGCCACCGCAATCGCCGCCAGCGAATTCAATACATTGTGCAGACCGGGCGTATTCAGACGCACGCACAAGGGCGACTTGCCGGGACGTAACACATCAAATGCCGACTGCATGCCATGACGTTCGATGTTCACTGCGCGGATGTCAGCATGTTCAACCGTACCGTAGGTCACCACCGGACGACCGACGCGATCAATCAGGGCCGCCGTCTCGGCGTCATCCACACACATCACCGCCAGACCATAAAACGGCAGGTTATGCAGAAAGTCGACAAAGCTCTGTTTGTAGCGTTCGAAGTCGCCGTCATGGGTACCGAGATGATCGGCATCAATGTTGGTGACAATGGCAATCATGGCTTGCAGATGCAGGAACGACGCATCGCTTTCATCCGCTTCGGCCACCAGATATTTGCCGGTGCCAAGGCGCGCATTGGTACCAGCGCTTTTCAGACGTCCGCCAATCACAAAGGTAGGATCAAGGCGACCTTCGGCCAATAAACTCGCCACCATACTGGTGGTGGTGGTCTTGCCATGCGTACCCGCGACGGCAATGGAATAACGGAAGCGCATCAGCTCGCCGAGCATTTCAGCGCGCGGCACCACCGGAATTCGCTGCGTATGTGCCTGCACCACTTCCGGATTCTCACTGGCCACCGCCGTGGACACCACAATCACATCCGCGCCCGCAATATTTTCCGCCGCGTGGCCAAACATCACCCGCGCGCCCAGCGACTGCAAACGCCGTGTCACGGTATTGGGCTTGAGATCCGAACCCTGCACTGTATAGCCAAGATTGATCAGCACCTCGGCAATGCCGCCCATGCCCGCGCCACCAATGCCCACAAAGTGAATGGCGTGGATGCGGCGCATGCGGTCGTTCATCTGTGCGCTCATGCCGCATCTCCAGCAGCGAGTCTGGAACACTCATCGGCAATACGCACATCCGCATCCACAATGGCGCGTTCGCGCGCACGTTCTGCCATGTGCAACAAATGCGCACGCCCCTGCACAAACAGATTGTGCAGGGCATCGGCCAGACGCTGCGCCCCCTTGTCACCACTGAGATCGCGTTCCTGTATCAGCACCGCTGCGCCGGCATTCACCAGAAATTGCGCGTTGTGGGTCTGATGATCGTCCACTGCGGCAGGGAACGGCACGAACAGCGCTGGCACACCCACTGCGGCTAATTCACTCACGGTCAACGCACCGGCGCGACAGATCACCAGATCGGCCCAGCCATACATCGCAGCCATGTCATCAATGAAGGCGCGCACCTCGCCTTCGACCTTGCTATCGCGATAAGCCGCTTGCGCGGCGGCGAGATTTTTTTCACCCGCCTGATGAATCACCTGCGGACGTTCATCAGTTTGTAACAAGGCCAGCGCCGCTGGCACCAATGTATTCAGACGCTGCGCACCCAGTGAGCCGCCCACTACCAGCAGACGCATGGCGTCATGGCGGGATGCGAATCGCTGTGCCGGCGCGGGCACGCTGGTTATCTCGCGACGCACCGGATTACCGACGCAGATCGCGGCGCGGCCAAACGCCCTGTCAGTAAATGAATGGGGGAATGCTTCGTACACACGCTGCGCGATCTTCGCCAGCCAGCGATTGGTCATGCCGGCAATCGCATTCTGTTCGTGAATCACCAGCGGCTTGCGCAGCAACCATGCGGCAATACCACCCGGGCCACTGACAAAACCACCGGCGCCAAACACCACCACGGGCTTGCGTCTGCGTATCACCTGCATGGCCTGCAGCACGGCGCGCAACAGATTCAGTGGCGCGAACAACGCAGTCAGCATGCCCTTGCCCCGCACGCCAGACACGGTGATGTATTCCATCTCGATGCCATGCTGTGGCACCAGACGGCTTTCCATGCCGCGCTCAGTACCCAGCCATACCGGCGTCAAACCTCGCTCACGCAGCACCCGCGCGACAGCAAGCGCCGGGAACACATGCCCGCCGGTGCCGCCCGCCATGATCAGCGCGATGCGCGGTGTGCTCATTTGCTCACCTTCTTCGGCATCGCTGAGCGCCCGGACAGATTGGCTTCATGGCCAATGCGCAACACCATGCCCAGCCACGCCAGCGACACCAGCAGACTGGAGCCGCCATTGGACAGCATCGGCAGCGTCAAACCCTTGGTGGGCAGAATGCCCATGTTGACGCCGATGTTGATGAAGGCCTGCAAGCCCACCCACATGGCGAATGCCGCCGCCACAAAGGCCTGGAACGGCATGTTTGCTTCTGCGGCAGCGCGCGCAATGCGCAGACTGCGCCATACCACCAGCCCGAACAGGGCGATGACACATAACACGCCGATGAAGCCGAATTCTTCAGCCAGCACCGCAAACACAAAGTCGGTATGCGCTTCAGGCAGGTAGAACAACTTCTGCACGCTGGCGCCCAGCCCCACGCCGAACAATTCGCCACGACCGATGGCGATTAACGACTGCACCAGCTGGAAGCCGGTACCGAAGGGATCATCAAACGGCGCAATGAATCCGGTTACGCGCTTCCAGCGATACTCGGAGAACAGCGCCAGCGCCACCATGGCCGCAGTACCGACTGCCGCCGCCATGAAAAAATAACGCAGCTGCATGCCGCCGAGAAACAGCAGCCCCACGCCGACTGCCACCAGTACGGTTGCAGCCCCCATGTCCGGTTCCAGCAACAGCAGGAAAGCCGCGGCGCCCAGCACCGACAGTGGCGCTACCGCCGCGCGCCAGCCGGTCTTGAGTTCCTTGTGCTTGCGCACCACATAACCAGCGACAAACATCAGGATGAAAATGCGCGACAGTTCAGACGGCTGGAAACGCGTGAAGCCAAGATTGATCCAGCGACGACTGCCATTGACCGCCACACCCAGACCGGGAATCAGCACCATGATCAGCAGTGCAAACGCGACCAGCAATAACGGAATGTGCAGCTTTTCCCACAGCGTGGACGGAATGCGCGTAGTGGCGACACAGCCCGCCACGCCCAGCACGATGAAAATCATCTGCCGCTTGAAGTAGTAGAACGAATCGCCGCTTTCACGCGCCGCAATCGAAATGGATGACGAAGCCACCATCACCGCGCTGATCAGCAAGATGGCCGCCACCGCCAGCACCAGCAGCGTATCGAGCTGCACAACACGACCACGCGTACCGCTGCGGGGATAGCTGACTGACTGACTGAGACTGCTCATGGCGCCAGCCCCTTTACCGCAGCGGCAAACACCGCGCCACGATGGGCATAGTCACGGAACATGTCGAGGCTGGCGCAGGCGGGAGACAGCAACACCGTATCGCCGGATTGCGCAGCACGCGCCGCAGCCTGCACTGCCTGTTCCATGCTGCTGACCTGCTCGGTACTGCATGTGCTCTTGAGCACGCTATCAATCTGCGCAGCATCCTGACCCAGCAGCACCACGTGCTTCACCTTGTTGCGGAATGCGGCCGCGAGCGGCGCAAAATCCTGGCCCTTGCCCTGCCCGCCGGCTATCACGATCAACGGCCCCTGCATGCCATTCACCGCCGCCAGTGTTGCGCCCACATTGGTGCCTTTGGAATCTTCGATATAGCGCACGCCCTGCACATCCGCGATCCATTCGGCGCGATGTGGCAGACCGGGGAATTCACACAAGGCCTGCAGGCAGGCTGACTGATTCAGCTCCAGTGCTTCACACATGGCCAGCGCAGCAAGCGCATTGGCCGCATTGTGCAAGCCGGTGAGCTTCAGCGCGGACATGGCGACCAAGGTCTTGCCATGACCACACAAAAGCACCTCATGACCTGCGTGCTGAATGGTGTAGTCCGCAGCAACACCGGCCTGCACACTGAAACTCAGCACACGCTGGCCATGACGTGGCATGGCCACCACCAGCGGATCATCCAGATTGATGACCGCCGCCGCACAGCGATCAAACACCCGCGCCTTGGCCTGTGCGTAGTCGAGCATGGAGTCGTAACGATCCATGTGATCGGAAGTGACGTTCAGCACGGTGCGCGGTGCGGGTTTTCAGGCTGCGGGTGGTTTCCAGCTGAAAACTCGACAGCTCCAGCACGAACAGATCAGCGGGTGTTTCCTGTAACAGATCCAGCGCCGGCCGACCGAGATTGCCACCGGCAAAGGCGCGCAAGCCTGCTGCCTGCGCCATCAGGGCCAGCAGCGTGGTCACTGTGCTCTTGCCATTGGTGCCGGTAATCGCAACCACGGGTACCTGTGTCGCGCGGGCAAACAGCTCGACATCGCCAATAACTTCAATGTCACGCGCCAACGCTTCGCTGAGCAATGGCGAACGCAGCGCAATGCCGGGCGAAGCAATGACTTCAACGACATCGTGCAATGCCGCCGGATTCAAACCACCCAGAAACAATTGAGTCGCTGGCGCAAATTCTTTAAGCACATCCAGGCCACCGGGCGTTGCACTGGCGTCTGTGACTGCAAATGGAATGCCCTGCGCATGCAGGTGCCGCGCTACCGACAGCCCGGTGCGCCCGAGTCCGACAATCAGCCGTTTGCCTTGCTTATGGATCATCAACGTACCTTCAGGGTCGCGAGACCGACCAGCACCAGGATGAAAGTAATGATCCAGAAACGCACGATCACTTTTGGCTCAGCCCAGCCTTTCAATTCGAAGTGATGATGAATCGGCGCCATCTTGAAGATGCGCTTGCCGCGCAACTTGAATGAACCCACCTGCAACATCACCGACACGGTTTCCATCACGAACACGCCACCCATGATGAACAGCACAATTTCCTGACGCACCACCACCGCGACCACACCCAGCGCCGCGCCCAGCGCCAGCGCGCCGATGTCGCCCATGAACACCTGTGCGGGATAGGTGTTGAACCAGAGAAAGCCCAGCCCCGCGCCCACCAGCGCCGAACAGAACACCAGCAGTTCACCACTGCCGGGAATATGCGGGATGCCCAGATAGTTGGCGAACACCGCATTGCCGCTCACCCACGCAAACACACCCAGCGCACCGCCCACCATCGCCGACGGCATGATGGCCAGACCGTCCAGACCATCAGTGAGATTCACCGCATTGCTGGAGCCCACCACCACCAGATAAGTCAGCAGCACGTAGCCCATGCCCAGCGGTATCACTACCTGCTTGAACACGGGCACGTACAACGCCGTCTCGGCAGGCAGTTTGGCGGTGGCATACAGGGCGATGGCGCAACCCAGACCCGCTACCGTCTGCCAGAAATACTTGTAACGCGCGATCAGACCACGGCTGTTGCCCACCACCAGTTTCAGATAATCATCCGCAAAACCAATCAGCCCGAAAGCCAGCGTGGTGCCCATGACGATCCACACATAGCGATTGTTGAGATCGGCCCACAATAACGTGGCGAGCATGATGGCGACCAGAATCAGCGCGCCGCCCATGGTTGGCGTACCTTTCTTGCTTAAGTGCGACTGCGGCCCGTCGCTGCGCACCTGCTGTCCGATCTGCTTCTCGGTAAAGGCGCGGATCATTTTCGGCCCCAGCACAAACGACAGCACCAGTGCCGTCAGCGCCGCCAGAATGGCGCGCAGTGTCAGATAACTGAAAACATTGAAGCCCGAGTAGGTTCCAGCCAGTTGTTGTGCGAGGTAATGCAGCATTCCTGTTCTCTTGTTCTTCTAGTGATGACCAGCATTCGATACAGTGTTCATATCCAGCGCCGCCGCCGCGCGCTCCAGGCGATTGCCACGCGAACCTTTCACCAGCACCGTCACGCCGGATTCAAGGCTGTCCTGTACATCCGCAATCAGGTCACTCAACTCAGCAAACCACTGCGCGCCTTGACCGAAAGCCTCTACCGCGTGTTGCGCATTGACGCCCACCGCAAACAAACGCTCCACTCCTGCAACACGCGCGTAAGTACCCACTTCGGTATGCAGACGCGGCGCATCCGGGCCCAGCTCGAGCATGTCGCCGAAGATCAACCAGCTTCGGCCGCCTCGACTGCGCAGCGCATCGATGCCTGCACGTACTGAATTGGGATTGGCGTTGTAGGAATCATCAATCAGGTACGCGCCCTTGATGGCCGGTTTGGGTTGCAAGCGACCACCTACCGGACGCATGGCATCGAGCCCATCCTGAATCTGCCTGAGTGTTGCGCCCGCCGCATGCGCGGCCGCGGCCGCGCCCAGCGCATTGCGCAGGTTATGAATACCCGCCAGTTGCAGGCTCACGGCGCACACCCCCTGCGGCGTGGTCATTTCAAAGCGGGTCTGGAAGCCGCCATTGGATCCAGGGGCCTCGTGATGTGCCAGCACCTTGCTGGCGCTGAAATCAGCAGCACGATCCACACCGAAACTCAGCACTCGTGCGGGCATTGCAATGTGTGCGCCAGTACTCCGCATAGTCATCATCGGCATTGATGATGGCCACGCCCTGCTTCGGCAGATTCACAAACAACTCGCCCTTGCCGCGCGCCACGCCTTCCATGCCGCCGAAGCCTTCAAGATGTGCTGCGCCGGCATTGGTGACCAGACCGATGGTGGGTTGCGCCAGATGCGCCAGATGCGCGATCTCACCGGGATTGCTGGCGCCCATCTCAATCACCGCAGCCTGGTGCTGACTATCAAGCGTCAACAAAGTCAGTGGCACGCCAATGTGATTGTTCAGATTGCCACGCGTCACCAGCACCGGGCCGCGCTGCGCCAGAATGCTGCCCAGCATTTCTTTGGAAGTGGTCTTGCCATTGCTGCCGGTGACACCAATGACTGGATAGCTGAACTGCTGACGCCACGCGCTGGCGAACTGCGACAGTGCGGCCAGCGTGTCGGGTACAACAATCTGCGGTATGGCTACCGGCAATTCATGCTGCACCAGCGCCGCCACTGCGCCGCGCTGCACCGCCGCGTGAACATATTCGTGGCCATCGAAATTCGGACCCTGCAACGCCACAAACAACGCGTCCTTGGGCAAGGTACGCGTATCCGTAGATACGCTGTCAAACAGTACATCGGCGCCGACCAAACGGCCGTCAGTAACATGCCGCGCCAAGCTGGCAGCGGTGAATTGCGGAGCACTCATGGTGCTCTCCGCAGGATGGCACGCACCACTTCGCGGTCGCTGAAGTGACGCGTGTCGGCGCCAATGATCTGATAGTCCTCGTGCCCTTTGCCGGCGATGAGCACGATGTCGGCGGCAGTAGCCACCTGCAACGCCTGCTCGATGGCCAACGCGCGGTCGCGCTGCACGATGACGGGACGGTTATTCATTCCGGACTTGATGCCGTCGATGATGAATTGCGGATCTTCGCTGCGTGGATTGTCGTCGGTGAGAATCACGACATCGGCCAGTTGCGACGCGATGGCGCCCATCTGTGCACGCTTGCCCGGATCGCGATCACCGCCGCAACCGAACACGCAGATCAACTGGCCGCGACAATGCGCTTTCAATACCTGCAATGCTTTCTGCAAGGCATCGGGTGTGTGTGCGTAATCAACCACTGCACGTTTATTAGTACCGACAATCAGTTCCATGCGGCCGGGTGGCGCAACGGCTTTTTCCAGTGCCTGCACTGCCTTGCGTAGTGGCACGTCCCAACCCAGCAACACCGCCAGCGCCGCCAGCAGATTCTCGGCATTGAAGCGCCCCAGCAAAGCGGAGTGCAGCGTCGCCGTACCGAAATTGCCAGCCAGCTCCAGCTGTAATCCGACCTCACTCAACAGCACGCTCTTCGCCTGCAACAGACGCGGCGCAGAAAACGCGGCATCGCAGCTATAGGCCGTGGCGCTGTAAGCGTGGTATTGCGCAGTGCTGCTGCGGGTCAACAACTCACGGCCGAACGCATCGTCGGCATTCACCACGCGATGCCGCAACGACGGCACCTTGAACAACGCCGCTTTGGCTTCGCCATAGGCCAACATGCTGCCGTGATAATCAAGGTGATCACGACTGAGATTGGTGAATACGGCGGTATCGATGTTTACCGAATCAATTCGCGATTGATGCAGGGCATGTGATGACACTTCCATGCCCACCACCTGCGCACCTGCGTCACGCATTTCGGCCAGTTGCCGATGCACGCTGATGACATCGGGCGTGGTATGCGTGGCGGTCTGCAATGCGTCGATACGACCATATCCCACCGTACCGGAGTAGCCTGCGGTCAGTCCGCATGCTTCAGCCGCTTCGGCCAGCAAATAAGCAGTCGTGCTCTTGCCATTGGTGCCGGTCACCGCCGCAATACGCAGCGCAGCAGAAGGCTGCGCATAGAAGCGATCCGCCAACGCGCCCAGCAGCGTGTGCAACTGCGGCACAGCCACACATTGAACGTTTGTCAGTGCCGCCGTGCGCCCAGCCTGCGGTTCCCACAACACCACGTTGGCGCCATTGCTGACCGCCTGCGCGGCATAGTCCAGCCCGTGCCCCTTCAAACCGGGCACGGCGATAAACGCCGAGTTCGCAGCCTGTCGGCGACTGTCCATGCTCAAGCCCTGCACTACCTTGTCAGGTACTTGCGCCAACAAGGACTCATCAACCAGCCCACGCAGCAACTCGCGCAATGAGCGCGAATAGTGTGGGGCCTGAGGTTGCAGCGCCACGGCGTTCATGGCGTCACTCCGGTTTGCACCAGCGTTTCGGCGGGCACCAGATCCAGTCCATCGGGCGGCACCGCCAGCAGGCGCAGCGCGCCCGCCACCACATTGGCGAATACCGGCGCTGACACGGCGCTGGCGTAATAAGAGCCACCGCGTGGTTCGTTGATCACCACCACACAGGCAATCTTTGGCCTGGTCACCGGCACCACACCACCGAAGCTGGCGATGTGGCTGTCATTGGAGTAGCTGCCGTTAACCAGCTTCTGTGCGGTGCCAGTCTTGCCGGCAACGCGATAGCCCATCACCGCAGCACGCGCACCGGTCGCGCCTTCGGCAGTGACCACGCTTTCCATGATCCTGACCATTTCGCGTGCCGCATCCGTCGGCAGCACGACCTGCCCCGCTACCAGTTCATCCACTCGCTTGAAGGACAGCGGCCGGGCAATGCCGCCGGCGCCAAGGATGGCGTAGGCGTGCGCCAGCTGCAGCGGCGTGACTGACAGTCCATAACCAAACGCCATGGTGGCCTGATTGATGGGACGCCACTGCTTGTGAGCCATCAGCATGCCGGCCGCTTCACCGGGAAAGCCACTGCCGGTTACCTGACCAAAACCGAACGCATCCAGCGTATTCCACATCTGCTCGGGCTTGAGCTTCTGCGCCAGCTTGACCATGCCCACATTGCTGGACTTGGCCATCACCGTGGTCAGCGTGGCCGCACCGATCGGATGCTCATCACTGAAGGTGCGAATGCCCACCCGCACCTGTCCTGGCGAGGTATCAATAATGCTGTTGGCATGCAGCAGTCCATTGGCCACCGCCGCTGCCGCGACAAAAGGCTTCATGCTCGAGCCCGGCTCCATCAGATCCGTGGCAGCGCGGTTACGATAATTGCCCGGCTCGCGCTGTTCCGGATCATTCGGGTTGTAGGAGGGCTGGTTGACCATGGCGAGAATCTCGCCGGTCTCGACATCGATCACGATCACCGAGCCTGAAACCGCCTTGTGCTCCTGCACCGCTTTTTTCAGCTCGCGGTAAGCCAGGTACTGAATGCGTACGTCAATGCTGGTGGTGACATCCTGACCGGGACGCGGCGCACTGATGCTTTCCACATCCTCGACGGAACGACCCAGACGATCCTGAATCACCCGCTTGGCGCCCGGCGTGCCGCTCAACCAGTGATCGTAAGCCAGCTCCAGTCCTTCCTTGCCCTTGTCATCCAGATCAGTAAAGCCCAGCACATGCCCCATGACTTCGCCGGCCGGATAGTAGCGACGGTACTCACGTTGCAGATAGACACCGGGAATGTTCAGCGCTTTCACCTGCGCGGCATCCTTGGGATCCATCTGCCGATACAGATAAACAAACTCGCGATCCAGATTGCTGCTGACCTTCTGCTCTATCCAGCGACGATCGCGATTGATGGCCTCGGCCAGTTTCGGAATCTGCTCCACCGCCTCATTCAGTTCCTGCGGATTGATCCACACCGAATCCACCGGCGTACTGATGGCCAGCGTTTCGCCGTTGCGGTCGTACACCGCGCCGCGATGCGCAGACAGTTTCGCGACGCGCGCGTAGCGGGCATTGCCCTGTTTGAGCAGGAAGCCATCATCAAACAATTGCAGATCAGCCGAGCGCACAATCAGCCCGAACCCGGCCAGGCCCAGTACCACAAACACCCAGCGCAAGCGGCCGCGGAATTGCTCCACGGCAAAAGGCTTGCTGCTGTCAGTGCCGCGCAAGTCGATCAATTCCGCTGTCCTCTTGTCCTGTTATTCATTCTTGCTTGTTTTCAAAGTGGTCAATTCAGGGCTGTTCAATCAGATGCACCTGGTTCGGATCGGGCATCACCATGCGCAGATCTTCGCGGGCTATCTTTTCAATACGTCCGTAAGTCACCCAGGTGCTTTGCTCCAGACGCAGCTGGCCCCATTCGGTATCCAGTTGATCGCGCTGCTTCTCAAGGCGCTGCAACTCCACAAACTGGTTACGCGACTGCTGCTTGCTCCACACCACGCCCACGGCCGCCATCAAGACCAAAAACCACAACATCACCAGCACTACACGCATCGAGAGGTTCATGCGGCCTCCGGCTGCGTGGCCACGACGCGCTCTGCAATCCGCAATATCGCGCTGCGTGCGCGTGGATTGCGCTGCACTTCGGCATCGCCCGGATGAATCGCCTTGCCGATACGCTTGAGCTTCGCGCGTCGCTCAGGCGGCACCATCGGCAACCCCGCATACATCGGGTCATCCTGCGAATGCTGCTGCATGAATTTCTTGACGCGTTGATCTTCCAGCGAGTGAAAGCTGATCACGCACAAACGGCCACCCGGCTTCAGTTGTGACAGCACCTGTTCCAGCGCCGTGTCGATCTGCTGCAGCTCGTTATTCACGGCAATGCGGATGGCCTGAAAGGTTCGGGTGGCGGGATGTTTGCCGGGTTCGCGCGTGGGTACGGCGGCGCTGACGATCTGCGCCAGCTCGGCGGTGGTGGCAACCGCCTGCGCTGCGCGTCGCTGCACGATTGCGCCGGCGATGCGACGGGCAAAGCGTTCTTCACCGTATTCACTGATCACACGCTGTAACTCACGTTCATTGACCTTCGCCAGCCACGCTGCCGCCGTGATGCCTGTTGAGTTATCCATCCGCATATCCAGCGGCCCGTCCTGCATGAAACTGAAACCACGCGCCGCTTCATCAAGCTGCGGCGACGACACACCCAGATCAAACAACGCACCATCCAGACCCACGACACCGGCTACTGCCAGCGCCTGCGCCAGATCCGCAAACGCGCACTGCACCAGCTGCAGACGCGCTTCATCGGCAAAACGCGCGCGGCCCAGCGCAATGGCAGTCGGATCACGATCCAGCGCAACCAACCGTCCAGCGGCGCCCAGCTGCTGCAATATCTGGCTGCTATGGCCACCGCGCCCGAAGGTTGCATCGAGATAACAACCCTCAGCACGAATGGCTAATGCATCCAGCGCTTCATCAAGTAGCACCGGCTCATGGTTGAACAATGGCCCAGCCACTACAGCGCAATCGAGCTGAGTTCGGGCGGCAGTTCCTGATTGCCACGATGGGCCTGCAACGCGGCTTCGCGCTGCGCCACCCACAGAGACTCATCCCACAACTCGAAGCGCGTACCCTGCCCGGACAACACCACATCGCGCGTCAGTCCGGCGTATTCGCGCAGATTGGGCGGGATCAGGATGCGACCATTCGAATCCAGCTCGATATCCGTGGCGTGGCCAATCATCAGACGCTGCAGATCGCGCGCCATGGGATTCAAGGCGGGCAACTTGGTGAGCTTGCGCTGGATGTCTTCCCAATCCGGTAGCATGTAGAGCAGCAGGCAACGGTCACGGTGATCAATGGTCACGACCAACTGGTTCGCAGCATCGTCCTGAATGCTTTCCCGATAACGGGTTGGCACTGCAAGACGACCCTTCGGGTCCAGCGTGACTTTGTTTTCACCACGAAACATGGGTACAGGAACTCGTTACGACGCTCAGGAATCCAGAAAAAAACCACCGGCAATCACTTGCCACTCACAATCACCCAGAAATCCCACTTAAAGCCATTTTTTTCCACCAAAGCGGACTATAGGTAGCCGAACTTCGGCAAGTCAACGGGCTTATGCAAAATTCCTCTTGAAGGTCAGTGACTTAGCTGCGAAATGTCGCCCACCAACCAGCTCCCGTAAATACACATTCCACCGGAATCAGTGACTTAAGGAGCATTCATCAGGTGCGACTAACGAGCAAAATCGGCCGCCCGGAGCGCACAGCCAGCGCAGCACAACCCGCATTCGCCGCCTCCGTGCGCAAAATCGGGGTCAATACCACGGAAACACCGTAAATTTCAGGCTCAAAGCCATCTCGCAAGGCATCCGGTATGCTTGCCCGCCTTAATAACCCCCCAGCCACCCCGCCCAGCGCCTGCCGGACCTGTCATGGAATTCACCCTGAATCTCGCCCTGATCCGCCGCATTGCCCGGGAGGAAACCACTCTGGCGGGCGAGGAAATCGCCACTTCGGGCCCCCTGGCTGCTTACCGGAACTCGCTGCAACGTCAGGATCAGCGCCTGCAACAGGCCGCCGACGCGCCCACCCTGGCCTGCAAGGCCGGCTGTAGCTGGTGCTGTCACTTTTCGGTGGACGCCCGACCGGTGGAGATCTTCAACATCGTTGAGTTCATGGAGCGGGAGTTTTCAGCTGCGGAACAGCAGCGCCTGCACACACTGTTTCTAAACAACAGCGCACAGCTGCGGCATCTGGATGAAGAGCAACGCATGCTGCAGAACCTGCCCTGCCCATTTCTTGCGGAAGGACGTTGCAACATTTATGCAGCGCGGCCACAAACCTGTCGCAACTACCACGCCACCGATGCCACCGGCTGCCAGCAGTCGTACGAACATCCCGACGATATGGATATCGCGCCAGACTATGCACCGCTGGTGTACCAATCAGGCGCCACTCATGTAGACGCTTTTTCAAAAGCCATGCAGGACGCAGGCTATGACATCGCTGCTTATGAACTGAACAGCGCCTTGTGCGAAGTTATCCGGGAACCCCTGGCATCACGACAACGCTTTGACACAAGACTCCCGGCCTTCGTTGGCTTGGACAGCACTGACGTGCCGATGGAATTCATGGATACTGATGACGAATAATCTGCATCAACGCAGCTGAAGAATTTCCAGCAACCGAGTCAAGCAATGAAAATCTACTCCTGGAACGTCAACGGCATTCGCGCCGTATTGAAGAAAGACAATTTCTATCCGTTCCTTAAACAACATCAGCCCGACATTCTCTGCCTGCAGGAAACCAAGGCCGAACGTGATCAGGTGGAAGTGGATCTGCCTGACTACGAGGAATACTGGCATTCAGCGCAAAAGAAGGGTTATTCCGGCACCGCGATTTTCAGCAAGCAGAAACCGCTGGCCGTAGTGAATGGCTTTCCGGACAGCATCAACAACAAGTACGGCTTCAGGGACAGCTTCGGCGACACCACGGAAGAAGGTCGCGTCATGGCCGCCGAGTTCGACAAGTTTTATGTGGTCACCGTGTACACGCCGAATGCCAAGGATGATCTCGGCCGATTGGCCATGCGTCATGAGCATTGGGATCCGGCCTTCCTTGAATACTGCAAGCTGCTGGAAAAGAAGAAACCGGTGGTGTTCTGCGGCGACCTGAATGTGGCGCACACCGAACTGGATCTGGCCAACCCCAAACCCAATGTCGGCAAGAAGGGCTTCACTGACGAAGAACGCAAAGGCTTCCAGAATTTTGTTGATGCCGGATTCGTCGATACCTTCCGCATCTTCACGCAAGGTAACGGGCACTACTCGTGGTGGAGCAACTTTGCCAAGTCACGCGAACGGAATGTGGGATGGAGAATTGACTACGTGCTGGTATCGCCACAACTCAAAGCAGTCGTGAAAGAAGCGAAGATTCATGCGGATGTGATGGGCAGTGATCATTGCCCGGTGAGCATCACGCTGGATGTGTAGCGAGATCCTGTAGGTCAGGCTTCAGCCTGACATTCCGGCATGAGTCAGGCTGAAGCCTGACCTACAGGAGAATGAAGAAGAAAAAAGGAGTCGGCCGGTAAGCCGGGTTCTGTCGAGGACAATCATTCATCTGGGATGTCTGTCACCAGACACCTCAAGCAACCTACCCGGAAGCGGTGCGGGCCGCACCTGATGACGCTACTTTGCAGTAGGCCATCTGCCTCCCTATTTGGTCTTGCTCCGAGTGGGGTTTGCCGTGCCGTCGCGTGTTACCACTGACGCGGTGCGCTCTTACCGCACCCTTTCACCCTTACCGGCCCCGCTTGCGCAGGACTTAGGCGGTTTGCTCTCTGTTGCACTTTCCGTAGGCTCGCGCCTCCCAGGCGTTACCTGGCACTCTGCCCAATGGAGCCCGGACTTTCCTCCACTCGCCTCTTGCGAGGTTTGCAGCGATTGTCTGGCCGACTCCCGGCGCGCATGGTGCAGAGCTGGTCGACAACAAGCAAGCAGTTAATCTCTGGCGGGCTTGCGCTGTACCGCCATTTCATACAGTTCGGCACGATTGGCGCCCGTAATACGCGCCGTGACCCGGGCAGCCTGCGAGGCGGGCAACTCATCCAGCAACGCCGCAAGCAATTGCCCGGCTTCAATACTGGAGGTTTTACTTTCCACAATCGGTGCGCCTTCGACCACAAACACCAATTCACCACGCGACAGGTCGGGGTCGTCTTTGGCGCGTTGCGCCAGCTCGCCCAGCGTCCCGTAGTAACTGGTCTCGTGCAATTTGGTCAGCTCGCGACATACCGCAATCTGTCGTGTCGCACCCAGCACGGTGGCCATGTCTTCGAGCGCTTCCACAACACGATGTGGCGCTTCATAGAACACCAGCGTGCGTGACTCGCTCAGTAATTCACGCAGGCGTTCACGGCGTTTGCTGGATTTGGCGGCCAGAAAGCCTTCGAACACGAAACGATCCGTTGGCAAGCCCGCGACCGAAAGGCGGCAATGGCTGCACAGGCGCCGGGAATGGGCACCACACGAATCCCGTGCCGGGTCAGTTCGCGCACCAGGGTGTAGCCGGGATCGCTGATCAGTGGTGTGCCGGCGTCAGAGATCAGCGCGACATCCATGCCCGACTGCAAACGCTGCAACAACTCCGCGCTGCGATGCACTTCATTGTGCTCATGCAGCGACAACATGGGCGTGGCGCAACCGATCAACTGCAACAGCTTGCCGCTGTGCCGGGTATCTTCCGCTGCTATCAGTTGTACGTTGGCCAGCACCTTACGCGCCCGTGCAGTAAGGTCATCCAGATTGCCAATCGGTGTGGCCACCACATATAAAGTACCGCAGGACATAAGGCGCGCCGGGCAAAGCTCCGTATAATGAGTCGGGAAACAGGCATCGCAAACCAATCATCAACTTGCGATGCTTCATGCTGCGGGGGAATCTGGCGACATGCAAGTGCAGAACATTTTCAAACTGCCTCGAACGACGCTGATGGCGCTGGGTTGTCTGCTGACTCTGTTCACAGCACTCGATGCACCCGCCACCACCAGCACCACCACACTGACACAGGCCAATCAGGCGCGAATGAGCGCCGAAGCGGAACAGTTGTCTGCGCAGGGCAGACATGCCGATGCAGCAATACGTTTTGAAACCCTGGCCAGTCAGGCCAGCGCCGGGCAACGTGATCACTGGTTACTCAAGGCGGCACGCAGCGCGCAACTGGCGAGCAATGACAGCAAGGCACAAAGCCTGCTTGATAGTGTCAGCAAAACATTGAGTGCGGATGACCATGCCTTGCGGGCACTGGTGGGCGCATCACTGGCGCTTCACACCAGACAATACGAACGCGCCATCACCTTGCTGGATGCAGTGTCACTGCCCATGCCGGCTGGATACGCCAACGATCTGCTGGCAGTACGCATGGAGGCGCAGTTTGCAGCGGGACGCACCGTGCTGGCGGTCAATACCGCCCTTGATCGCGAACGCCTGTTGAAGAGCAGCAGCGACATTGCTGCGAACCGGCAACTGCTGTGGAATGGCCTGAAGCAGGCCGCTGCCGCCGGGCGCGACCTGACCGTGCCCTCGGGTGCATCGCGCATCACGGCCGGCTGGCTGGATCTGGCGAAGTTGATCAACACCAGCCAGCGCGACCCGTTCGGTTACAGCCGCGCGCTGAATGACTGGCGCACGCGTTATCCGGATCACCCCGGCCGTGACTTGTTCACCAGCTCATCCAGCACCGCCGCCAGTCCCGCTCTCAGCAGCAACGGCGTGCAACGAATCGCCTTGCTGCTGCCACTCACCGGCCGGCAACAGGCAGCAGGCACTGCGATTCGCGATGGCTTCATGGCGGCCGCGCTGCAACAAGGCGGCTTGCGCACCAGCATTACCGTATTCGATACCAACGAAAAAGGCGCGCTGGATGCGTATCAACGCGCCACGCAGAATGGCGCCAGCATGGTGATCGGGCCACTGCTGAAAGAAGATGTCGAAGCGGTGGCCAACAGTCAGCAGGTGGGCGTCACCACGCTGGCACTGAACACATTGAGCAACGTACAGCCACCCGCGCTGCTGTTCCAGTTCGCACTGGATCCGGCAGATGAAGCGCGACAGGTCGCACAGCGTGCCCGCGATGAAGGCCATAGCCGCGCCATTGTGCTGGCGCCGGACAACGAATGGGGGCAGCGCGTACAACGCGCTTTCGTCGAAGAAATGCAGGCACAGGGAGGCGTCATCGTTGCGTCCCACAGTTACAACCCCGGCAGCAACGATTACGTCGGCATGACCAGGCAGCTGTTTGCCACGCGCAAATCAGTCACGACACAGGCGCTGGACAATGCCCTGGGCAACAAACGCGAAACCCGCGAAACTCTGGAAAGCCGCGACGACTACGATTTTGTGTTCATGGCCGCACAGGCGGCGCAGGCGCGACAACTACGACCGGCCATCAAGTTTGCAGTCACCGACAACTCGATTCCCATCTACGGCATCTCGGACAGCTTCGACCCCGGCAGCAGCAACACCGACCTGGATGATCTGCGTTTTGCCGACATGCCCTGGGTGATCAACCGTGACAACGAGATGTCGGGTCTGTATGAACAGATGAATCGCACCTGGGCCAGTGGCCTGCGTATGCGCAGCCGTCTGTATGCCTTTGGTGTGGATGCCTTCAAACTCAGCAACTGGCTGAATACACCGCAGCCGCAACTGGCTTCGCCACTACGCGGCGCCACCGGATTGCTGGCGCTGGATCAAGCCGGCAAGGTACATCGACAACTGGATTGGGCACAGGTCATCGAAGGCAAATCGCAAGCACTGCCAAACCTGGGCGGCCTCAGGTAATTACAGAACTCACATGGACAAACAATACCGCAAGGAAGCCGGTGATCAGGCCGAAGCTGCCGCGCTCAACCATCTGCAAAGCGCTGGCCTGAAACTGATTGAACGAAATTTTCGCTGCCACGGTGGCGAACTGGATCTGGTGATGCTGGATCAGCAAACGCTGGTGTTCGTGGAAGTGCGTTATCGTGCGGATCGGCGTTTCGGCGGCGCTGCGGCCTCAGTGGGAAGGACCAAGCAACAACGTCTGATGATTGCCGCGCAACGCTTCCTGCAAACCCATCCTCAGTATCAAAGACATCGAGCAAGGTTTGATGTGGTCAGTTTGGAGCTGGATAACGGTGCAACGACATTGCAGTGGCTGAAAGATGCGTTTCGGGCATGAAAGCAGCGGATAGAGAACAGGAAGGTTTTCTGCCTAAACCAGCCTAGCAACGCATGGCGGGCGGTAACACGGCCCTACTCCACCGCTCTGAGCCCATGAGCGCGCGCCCCTACGAGCCGCAGCCGTGCAGCAACCGCTCGATATTGCCGTGCGCGACTGCGTCCTGGATTTTTCGCGGCAGTGGGGCAAGCGCTTTGCGTGCGGTGCTGACTAAATCCTCCGTCATCGTGTAACGCAGACCGAAGGAATTGATGTCCATGGCGAACAGGAACCGGTCGGGATGGCGCTCGATCAGTGCACGCCATTCAGGCTGGAGCGTGTCGTCTGCACGCAGGATCGACAGGTCGCGCCCGTTGTTCCGCCACGGCAGGGATCCCGGTGAATCGAGGCGGATGGACACATCGGTGTATAGATTGGGATGGGCGTCGAGCAGGCGGCCGATGAGATCGGGCCCGGCGGTCCAGCCAAGATGCGCGAGCACCAAGTGCATTTTCGGGTAAGCCGAAAGGGCCGCCTCAACCGCCGCGACGTTCTCCGGCTTGGCGAGATCAACATGAAGATTTACCGGCGCGCCGCTGGCTGCGGCGGCCGCGTAAATCGCACGAACTGACTCGCTGTTGGTGCTGAAGTCTCCGCCGCTCATCTCGCCGTAGCTGCAAATGGCGCGGTCGGCGTAGAGCTTGGTCATCAGCGAGCCGGTATTTTCATCCAGACGCACGCTCTTCGGGGTGGGGCGATTAAGACTGAGCGAGGGAATCACGAAGCCCGGATGTTTCCTGGCCATATCCGCGATCACCTCTGGCTCGTTATGCATCAGTACGACACGGGAGATACCGGCCTTCTTGAGCAGTGCGATTTCTTCATCGGGCGTGAGATTTTCGACCATCAAATGCGTGTGCGCATCGACGAAGGTGAGCGGCGTCTCCGCGGCGGCGGCCAAGGCGCGCACAGAAGCGGCACACGCGACCGCTGCAATGGTGAGAAATAGTTTGCGCATCTGAATCGCCCCGATGTTGATAAGTATGCCGGCCGGGATTGTCGCCGACTTTATTCGTGTTCGCCTGGTTATTGATGTCGAACTTGCCTTGATGGGTATCCCACGTTGTCATCAGTTAAAGTTGAAGCCCCAGGTCTGGCCTTCATCTCGCAGTGCGCTTATCCTTTCGGTGAATGGTGCCGTGTCGATCCGCAGGAGTGCCTGATCGGTGCCGCCCATCAGCCAGCTGCCGTCAATAGACAAATAGATTGCCTCCGGTGATTGAATCCGATAAAGAAATTTGCATGTTGATTTCGATGGCCGCATTGGCAGATGAGTTCGAGTGTTCTGATCTCACAATCCGACTCGGAGGCACAACATGTATTCCATCGATCGCCGTTCGTTCGTCGTCGGTGCAAGCGCGCTCATGGGCACAGCTACTCCAGCTGGCGCGGCTATCGCGCAGGTGCTCGAACCCACGCTCAAGCTGACGGCCAGTCAGGCCGCGCGTCTGGCCATGACCACGGCGTGCTTCCGGCACAATTTCACGCCACCCAATTCCAATATGGGGAGCGAACCGGCGGCGAGCGGGCTGAAGCTCGACATGCTGACGACGCCGAAATTTCTCAAGGACACATTCGGTATCACGAACATGGAGGTCTGGTGCCCCATGGTGCCGGACACCTCGCTCGACTATGCGCGCAAGATGCGCGCAGCGGCTGAAGCGGTGGGCGGGCGGATCATCAACGTGCAGATTGACGGCAGCTACGACCTGTCCGCCGCCGATCCGAAGCGTCGAGAGGACTCAGTCGTGTTCGTCAAAGGCTGGATGGATCGTGCCAGGGCAGCGGGTAGTCCGAGCGTGCGAATCAATATCGGTGGCGGCCCCAGGGGCACGCCGCTGGCGCTTGAACCGGCGCTGGCGTCGTTCCACACCCTGATCGACTATGGCAGCTCCATCGGCGTGACGGTGCTGACTGAAAATCACGGCGGCGTCGGCGGCAATATCGACAATTGCGTCGCATTTCTCCGAGCACTCAATGACAACAACACCGCGCGCGATCATCGATTGGGGCAGTTCGAGCGCGACCACGCCCGAAGCGCGACTTGCTGATCTCAGCAAGATGTTCCCGTATCTCGCGATGGTATCGGCCAAGGGCATGCATTTCGACAAGGACTATCGTCATGTCGACTATCCGATCGGCCCGCTTGTTCGCGCCACGGAAACAACGGGCTTTCGCGGCATCTATTCGATCGAACTCTATGCCGAGCCCGATCATCCGGAAGATCCCGTCGCCGCAGCGCGCACGATGATCGCGGAGATCGTGCCGGAGCTGCAGGGCTAACGAGTAAAGCGGGTGAAAGGCGCCGCCCGTGTTGCGCCTCAGCGCGCCGACAGCGGCGTCAACCCCGCCTTCGAAATTGTCGACGCAGCCTCGGGAGATGCGAGGAAACGAATGAGCGCCTGCGCGGCCTCCGGCTGTCTGACCGACGCGGCAAGCGCCGCAGAATAGAAAGTTTCCTGCTGCAGCTCGGCCGGAATCGTGCCGACGAAGGTAACGCCCGACACGTTCAACAATTCGCTGACCTGCTGAAAGCCAATCTCGGCTTCACCGCGTGCCACCACTGCGGCCACCGGTTCTCCGGACGGCGGGCCGCGCACTTTCCGGCTCTTGCCTGCCACCTGATCTGCGACGCCCAGCTGCGCGAACAGCGTGCCCGACAGATAAATGCCACTGGCGCTGTCCGAATAGGCAATTGACTTCGCTTCGATCAGGGTACGGCGCAACGCATCGACACTGCGGATGTCCGGCTTCGGCATCCCGGCGCGCACCACCATGCCGATCTCCGAACGGGCCAGATTCACCTTGCTGCCCGCACGCGCCAATCCTTGCCGGACCAGATCATCGATCGAGTCACCAATGCCGATCACCACGTCAGCCGGCTCACCCCGCCTGAGCCGCGAAGGAATCGTCTCCGGAGAATCTCCCAGCGATGGACCGCGTGTCGTGATCAGGCGATGACCGCTGCTGCGTTCGAAGGCCGGAACCAGTTCCGAGTAAGCATGATAAAAGCCGGCCGAAATCAGCACATGTACTTCCGCTGTGGCAGCGGCACCCGATGCCAGCAACAAGGCCACACTCATCAGTCCGGACAGCCAGCGTATGGAAAACCCTGCTTTCATGGGAACCTCTCTTAGCCACATACCTGCGTGATTGACTTCAACTGCAGCCACCAGCGCGCCATCCGAACTTCTCAACAGCTGCGCAATTGTTCTGCTCATGCCCGGCGATATCGCCGAACCAGCGGCGGCACCACCAGCAGCAGCACCGCAATCACCATCAACGTACCCGACAGCGGCCGGGTGAAGAAAGTGAACCAGTCACCCTGACTGATAGTGAGCGCCTGACGCATGGACTGCTCGGCCATCGGCGCGAGGATCAAACCAACGATCAGGGGCGCGACGGGAAAATCGAAGCGGCGCATGACGAAACCGATCAGGCCAAAGACAAACAGCAGACCGACATCGAACACCGAGTTGGCGGCGCCATACACCCCCGCGGTGGAGATGACGATGATGCCGGCATACAACCACGGCGGCGGGATCTTCAGCAGGCGCACCCACAAGTTGACCATGGGCAGGTTGAGTACCAGCAGGATGACATTGCCGATATACAGGCTGGCAATCAGCGTCCACACCAGATCGCCCTGTTGCGTGAACAATTGTGGCCCGGGCTGGATGCCATATCCTTCGAAGGCAGACAGCATGATGGCCGCCGTAGCAGAGGTGGGAATCCCCAGCGTGAGCAACGGCATGAGCACGCCGGCAGCAGCGGCATTGTTGGCAGCTTCGGGACCAGCCACGCCTTCAATCGCGCCGTGGCCAAATTCTTGCGGATGTTTGCTGAGTTTCTTTTCGGTGTAGTACGACAACATGGTAGGCAGCTCGGCGCCACCGGCCGGCAGCGCGCCGAGGGGAAAGCCGAACAGCGAACCCCGGAGCCAGGGCTTCCAGGAGCGCGCCCAGTCCTGACGGCTCAGACGCAGTGAGCCGGAGACCTTTAACACTTCGCCGACACGCGCCTCGCGTCCGCGCCACGCCAGGTACATGGCCTCGCCCACCGCGAACAAACCCACCGCCACCACGGTTACCTCCAGCCCGTCGAACAGTTCGGCCTGTCCGAAAGTGAAGCGTGGTTGACCTGTCTGCAGATCGATTCCTACCAAACCACACAGCAAACCCATGCTCAGACTCAGCAAGCCGCGCAGCACCGAGTTACCCAGCACCGCGGACACGGCCACCAGCGACAAGATCATCAGGCTGAAGTACTCCGCCGGACCGAAGGCCAGTGCCGCATCCACCACCCACGGCGCAAAGAAAGTGAGCGCCAGCGTGCCGATGGTGCCCGCCACGAAACTGCCGATAGCCGCCGTTGCCAGGGCTTGTCCGGCGCGGCCGCGGCGCGCCATCTTGTTGCCTTCCAGCGCCGTCACCACCGAACCGGATTCACCGGGTGTGTTGAGCAGAATGGAAGTGGTAGAGCCGCCATAGGCAGCACCGTAATAAATGCCGGCGAACATCACGAACATGCTGGTGGCCGGCACCTGATAAGTCAGCGGCAGCAACAGCGCGATGGTCAACGCCGGACTGATGCCCGGTAGCACGCCCACCAGCGTGCCGAGCAGGCAGCCCGCAAAGCCCCACATCAGTGTCAGCGGTTGCAGTGCATTACCCAGACCGGTGAGCAAGGCATCGAAAGCTTGCATGCTTACGCCACCGTTGCAAGAAAAGGCCAGCGCAGCGCGGGTCCCAGACCTACACCCAGCAACTGCGCAAACACCAGCCAGAACACGCTGGCGATGACACTGCAGATCAGCACCGAGCGCCAGCCCAGCGGTGCGTCGAAAGCACGCGCCACACCCATGCCGCACAATGTCGCCGGCAGCACAAAACCCAGCGGCACCACCAGCATCATGAAGAGAACGCCGCCACCGAGCAGGCTGATCAACCGTGCATGACTGCCGGGCAGAGGCTCTTGGCCAAGAGTGAGGCTCTCATCTACTTGCCGCCCCCGCCACGCACTGATGCCGTAAAGCACGGCCAACCCGCCGAGACTGCCCACCACTACAGCTGGCGCCAACACGGGTCCAACTGCCATCTGCATGAACGACTCGGGGATGATCGTCACCTGCCAGACGGCTACGACGGCGATGGCAATCAACAGCAGCGCGACACGCAATGGATTCATGCCAGCCCCAAGCTCTTTCATGATTGCTTCGGTGTCACGAATGTTGGTCGCGATCTCACGCTCGAAAGCTTGAGCGGCGAGGAATACATCGGTCCACTTGCGCGTCTGCAGTTCCTTGCGCCAGGGCTCGGACTCATGAACCTTGGTCATGAAGTTCACCAACGCATCACGTTGCGGCTGGCTGATGCCCGGTGGTGCAAACACGCCACGCCAGTTGGCTGCGGTGACACCCAAGCCCAGCTCGGTCAGTGTGGGCACGTTCACCTCTGGAATGCGGCGATTGCCCGCAACCGCCAGCGGAATCAGACGTCCGGCCTTGATCTGTTGCTCAAACTCCGAATAACCGGAGATTCCTGCCACCACCTGCCCACCGAGCAATGCTGCATTGGCCGGCCCGCCACCGGAAAACGCTACGTAAGCGGCATCGCGCGGATTGCGGCCCAATGCTTTGATGATCAGACCCAGCACCACATGGTCAGTACCGCCCGCGCTGCCGCCGGCCACGGACACTGCCTTGGGAGCGGCCTTGAACGCAGCCTCCAGCTCCTTCCAGGTCTTGATCTTGCCACTGGTCGGCACAGCGACCACGACAGCTTCTTCAGTCAGACGCGCGATGGGTGTCACGTTACGCATGGTGACCGGGCTTCTGTTCGCAATGGCCGCACCCACCATCACCGAACCACCAATCATCAAGCTGTTGCCCTGACCCTTGCGTTGATTCACGTAACGCGGCAACCCCACCATGCCGCCTGCACCAGCTACGTTCTCGAACGCCATGTTGCCCACCAGCCCGGCGGCCTTGGCCGCGCGCCCGATGGCACGACCCGTAGCATCCCAGCCGCCGCCGGGTGCCGCCGGTACGAACATGTTCAGCGTGTCGAACAGCGGTTTGCCCTGCGCCCACACCGGCAATGTCCACGCCGCACCCACAGCCGTCACCGTGCACAGGAATTCGCGCTTGTTCATTACATCCCCTGACCCTGTTTATCACGCTCCCGGAATCACAGCCTCGCACACAGCCGTTTGGAAACGCCCAAGCAGAATAACGCATGTGGAGTCGTTTCAGCGCGTCGCGCACCGAACGCCACGACCCATCAGGGTATGACCGAACAGGCATACTTCGGCATGAAGGCCGAAAGCGGCGCACTGTTCGATGAACACGCTATGGTGATTGCGCAGTGCACCTGCCAGCGCCCAGCCGCGTGATGTGGCTAGCTTGGAGCTGGATAAGGGTGCAACGACATTGCAGTGGCTGAAAGATGCGTTTCGGGCTTAGCAGCCCCAGAGATCAGTTGCCGCGGTTCAGCTTTCGACCCTAACCTGCCGGTCGCGTCGCTCTAAAGCCGCCGTTCAAAATGGCGAGAGCGGACATACATTCATAGGCCAGTTAAGCGCGGCGCAAATCGCAATTTTGGCGCTCGGCCTAAACAGCTACTTTGTACCAGGTGTCTCCGTGTCCGACGGTGCGGCAGTGTCCATCAACTACCACATCTCGTTCTGATGTGACGAGATTGGATCAGTGTTGCGACGGGTGAATTCGTCAACACTCAAGTCCGCCATCGTGGCGGGGCGCCGAATTCTTTTTTACTTCCCATTGATGGGCGGAGCTCCTTTAGCGTGCGCTTAATACCCCCGAGCCCCCAGTCGGGCACCACTCACGAATGGCCTAGCCGCTCGGCAAGCGCTCCCTATCAGGGAAGTGGTGCAACATGACTTCTTCGATTTCTTGACGGTTGAGCTTGGGCACGAGGTCGAGGATATCTTTTCTAGCAACCAGGATTCCCCAATCCCAGCGGTCCCTATACCGTTCCAGCACTTCTAGTAACCAAGGGATATTTGCGCCCATAGAATCCGAAAGATAGCGCCAATCCCAGTGATCCTCGAATCGCGCCAACAGCTCTTTGGACCATGGCAGCGCGGGATTCGCCGATAGGCCATATATTGTTGTCACCCCATCCCAATGCCCCCTCCAATCCCATCGGTCTTGGAACCGGGCCAACAGATCCATAGACCAAGGCATGTGTTTGGAGGCGGAAAGAGAATTCCAAAAGCGCTCGTGATGGTACTGCTCCATATCATCCCAGTTCGCCCGGTCGCTGTCGTACAGCCCTTTGGATCGGTATCGATCCTCGCACATCGCCAGCAGTTCCTCGGACCAAGGTACGGAAGGATTGTCGGCTAGCGATAGCCAATCCCATCGATCCTCGAACTGCTTCAATAGGCTCATAGACCAGGGAATTGCTGGATTAGATGAAAGACTCTCCCAATCCCATCTCTTAGTACGTGAAAGCGAATATTGCTCACTCCATGGCTCTTCCTCAGGACTCTCCGCGCTATCTGCGGAGTCCATGAAGAGCTGCAACAACTCCATGGACCAAGGCAGGGATCGGCTGCTCGAAAGCCACGCCACATCCAAGCACTCTTTGAACTGCTCCAGAATTTTCATGGACCAAGGAATTGACGTATTGCCCGACAGCTCACTCCAGTTCCAACGATCTTCAAACTGTTTCAGCAGTTCCAGGGACCATGGTAGGTGCTGTGAGCTTGAAAGAGCATCCCAATTCCACCGGTCTACAAACTGAGCCAGCAGTTCCGCGGTCCATGGAAGAGATGGGTTGAGTGATATCCCAAAACTCGGATCCAGGCGCTCATATCGATCATGTGTAGGTACCCGTTTCCAGTCCCACCTATCTTTGAACTGCTCCAGAATTTTCATGGACCAAGGAATTGACGTATTGCCCGACAGCTCCCACCAGTTCCAACAATCTTCAAACTGCTTCAGCAGTTCCAGGGACCATGGCAGGTGCTCGGAGCCTGAAAGCGTATGCCAATCCCACCGACTCTCGAACTCCTTCACCAACTCCACCGACCACGGAAGGAGCTGAGATTTTGAAAGCCCGCGCCAATTCCACCGATCCTCGAACTGTCTCAACAGTTCTATAGGAAACGGTAGCGACGTATCTATTAGGAAACGGTTGCGACGTACCCCAGCTCCCGAACGCGCCAAGATCCCACCACTTATCTTTGAACTCGAACAACAGCTCATTATCAATGGACCTGTTGCACGATAGTGCATGCCAATCCCACCGATCCTCGAACTGCTTCAGCAACTCCACCGACCACGGAAGGAACAGAGATTCTGAAAGCTCGCGCCAATCCCACCGATCCTCGAACTTCCGTATGAGCTCCAAAGACCAAGGTATTGATGAATTTCCTGATATCGTCTTCCAGACACTGCTCAAACGAGACTCGGCGGTTGAAACTATAGAATCCCAAATTATAGAATCCCTCAATGGAGGATCTAGAAACTGCTGCAGCAGCTCGGTAGACCACGGCAGCAACTTATTGCCTGATAGGACCTCCCAATTCCACCGATCCTCGAACTGCTGCAGCAGCTCGATAGACCACGGCAACGACTCATTGCCTGATAGCCCTCCCCATCCCCAATTCCATTGATCCTCGAACTGTTTCAGCAACTCAATCGACCACGGTAGATACTCAGAGCGTGATAGCGCAGGCCAACTCCACAAACACTCGTACCGCCTTAAGAGGCTCTCGGACCACGGGAGCGACGAATTGCCTGACAACAGGTCCCATTCCCATAAATCCGCGACTTGCTCGATTAGCTCCACGGACCACGGCAGGTGCTCAGAGCTAGAAAGCCTATTGCTTAACTCATAAGGCAATATTCTTTCGTCAACCTCTTTCTCAGACTGGTCTGCATAGTGCGTCATAAGCGTCGCCACCAAAGACGACGTTAGGGAGGGATTGCCTAATATATCCTCCCAATTCCACATATCCTCAAAACGTTTCAGCAGCTCGTTATCCAGTGGCATTCTGGCAGACAGAATGTGTGCCGCGTGATTCGCAGGAATGCCTTTCAGCAACGCCACCCAGCGCCGCCGCGCGTCATCGAGGGAGAGTTGGCCACCCACTCGACCTGCGAGCGCAAGTTGCCTGCCGGCGCGGCGCACCTCCTGATTCACCAGTCTGCCGCCGGTCACCCATTGCAAAGCGCGACGGCCATCGTTTTCATCCGCCGAAGGGGGGGGTGCTTTCGAGCCGGAATCCTTGGGTTCACTCATTAACAAGGCTCACAATGTCTCAGCAGGTGGCAAGCGTCTGTCGCAATCGTTCTAGTTCTGATCGAAACAGCTGCGACTGACGCTCGAAAAAGACTGCCCAATCCGATTCACCTTCTCCGGCCTTCCGCAACAAGGCGGCACCCTCGCTGTTATGCAAGGCCTGCAGCTGATGCAGAGTTTCGGTGATGCGGTGCGTGAGTTCGGCGATAGCCGCCCGCAGAGCATCGGCTCGACCAAGCGTTCTGGAGCGAGGGGCGCTCGGCAGGCCACCAGCTTTCAATGTGTCATACAACTCGCCTAAGGCCTGCAGGTCGTTCGCGTTATAGATCTTCTGCAACTGGACGAAGGCCCAATGGGCGGCAGCCTTCTGTTCGTCAGAAAATCTATCGGGATGGCATAGACCGCATGCCCTTCTATAAAGGTGCTTCAGTTCCGCTTCCTGAAGCGCATTCAACTTGTTCGGAGGCACTGTCGCTTGTTGCTCATTGTATTCGTGTTGATAGTCTTGCCAATCTCTCTGCGCCTGCTCGGCCCGCAGCGCGTCTTGTTCAGCATCCTGCAAGCTCGAACGGCCCTCCATTGCACTCTTGCGACTGACTTCAGCTTCCTGTTTCGCCAGTTCAGTCCGAGCCTTTAGGACCTCGGCAAGCAATGTTCCCAGCGAATCGGAATAACGTCGATTGAAGATGACAAGGCTACGCTCCAAGTCGTCCTTTTCTTCACTGAGCGACTCCAGCCTCAGTTCCAAAGCCTGCAGCTGAAGCTGCAAGCGCGGAACTTCCATGTCCTCGCGCACGACAATGGCGCTGCGACGACGCAAGTAGTCTTCAATGGAAGTCAGCGCCTCCACGTAAGCCCCGCGCTCCAGCGCCTGCATGATTGGCTGCAATTGCAAAGCGTTCGCCACCGGGCTCAGCTTCACTAGGTGACGCGGCAGATCCTCCTGCTCACCCAACGATATCAGATTGCGCACCATCTCCAGGCGACGCCGTGTACCTTCGGCATCCACCTCGAACGGTGCATTCCCCTCGGCCTGCACGGTACGCACCGAGCGATCATGCGAATGTATCTTGGTATTTGGCGGCCAACTCCGGAGTTTCGGTAGCCACGGTAAAATTTTCATCAAGGTCGGTGCTCGTTTTGCGCGAACTGTCAGGCAGCCCGCGATCTTTATTTGCGTCGGAGAGCAGCAGCCAAGGCTCGGAAGCAAGCCAAGGGGGCAGTGGCTTTGAGCCCAATCGGGTAGCCTCCGCTTCAAGCCCTCGCGCGCCCAAGTGGAGTGCCCGGACTGCAGCCGGGGTGCATAGGGGATGGTTGTTTGGCAATGCCTCGCCGGTTTCTAGATCGATTCCTTGAGCAAATCCTTCAAGCAGATTCCGAGCTTCAACAGGATATAAGTGAACCTCAGATCGATGTCCAATGCGCGCCGATGTGGGCAAGGCGTTTAGCGATGGCGCCCTCGGTGCGTTCGTGCTGCTCAGCAATTCGTGCGAGAGGGGTGCCAGTATCAAACGCCACGCCCAGGGCGCGATCTTCTATGAAACACCAAGACTGGCCGGCTTTGGGGGGAGAGGAGCTTCATAGGTCGTCTGTGCGGTCCCCGCTTGAAGTGCTTGGGCGCCCATGAGAAGGGCCGGATTCCCGCACGGCAGCGGCGCGGGACCCCGTCCGAAAGCATTGCGCCAGCCTCCGGTGCAATGCTGTGAGTGAGTTCCTCAAGTAAGATCTTGTAGTTCAACAATGCTCCTCAAGCGAGGCGGCTTTAGACAGATTTTGTAAGGAATTGAAATTCCCATTCGATCGTCTTGCCGCTACGCGATTTCATCACTTGAACCATTTGCACAGCCGATAATGCCCAACGGTTAGGCGTCACTTTGCGATGCTTCTTATTGCAAAGTGGCGTCCTGATTTCCACGTTTTCCCAAGCGCCTTCGGCCCCTCGCTAATGACGTCCAACACTGCCTTCCCGAATATGCTCGGAGCTCTGCCATCACTAAATTGATACGCGCTCGCGCGGCCGGCAGACGATCTTGCGTATCGTATAAGTGACTCAAACAAGTCACTTGAGCGATCGATCGCTTCGTCCTTGATCATGCGCTCAACATCGGGAATCAGCCAGTATTCGAAGACGCCAGGGCGTTGAGCACCAATAGCTCGGTCTCGCCGGAGTATCGCCAAGAACTTACACTCTCAAGTTCGTCGACAAAGCTGGCAAACATCTTCTGGCTGAATGACCATGGAGTTACAGTTCCGTCCTCGTACCGAACCTCCCCGATTTCCTCCATGTCTGGGAAGCCTTCCTTGTGCCAGTAGCCCCCGTACCCGGCGCAGTAGAAGTCAATGTCGTGCCCACTTCGATGGTTCAAGTATCCGAGACGAGGCACTACACCCTCTTGGGCGGCCTTCGAGAATGGCGGCGCAAATAGTAGGCAACACAGTGCCTCTGGGTGGATTTGTTTATGCTCGCTAACGTCTGCGAAGCTTGGCGCGGGGAGCATGACCGTCTCCTTAGTAATGCCTAACGCTAACGGTAATGCGCCGCGTGTCTTACACGCGGTCGTACATTGAGCGGCTGGTTAGCCTTCTGGTAATTCAAAACAGTAACTCTTGGAATCAATTGTTTCCGCCACATGCGTTTCTTTGACCTCTAATTCCGATTCCTTTGGATCTTGCGGGATCTTGCGGGAAATGTTGCCGGGTTTCGGTATTTCGGTTATTCCGGACGTCCGCTAATGAGGAAAGTAGAGCCTCAGGACGACCGGCCGCTTCGGGCCGAAAACCAACCCGCTCCTACTTCACCACCTTCAACTGCGCGCGGCTTTTTGGTGGTGCCTTGGTCGCGGCCGCATCACCACTACTCTGCGGCTCAGGTGGTGTATCAGGTGACGTCGGCGGCGAGGTCGGGCCTTCTTCTTCACTGAAGATCAGACCCTGTCCGCTTTCGCGGGCGTATATGCCCAGCAATGCCGCCAGTGGCACCACCACGTGATGCGTCTGTCCACTGAAACGCGCATTGAACTCGACACGTTCATTGCCGAGAGTCAGACCCTGTGTGGCGCTGAAGCTGACATTGAGAATGATTTTGCCATCCTGCACATACTGGCGCGGGATCTGCACTCCAGTACCGCTGGCATTAACGACGAGATACGGGGTCTGATGATTGTCGGTCACCCATTCATGCATGGCGCGCAACAAATAGGGACGGCGCGAACTCATCGGCGGCGCATCAGTCTTTTGCGTCATGCGCGCATGGCCCGTTCAGCCCAGGACAGACTGCGACGGAATGCAGGCCGCAGGCACACGCGTCGTTCATATTGCAACACGGGTGCAGCCTGCTCGGTGGGCAGCTTGATACCCCAGCTGGGCAGACGCCACAGCACCGGCGCAATGGTGGCATCGACGAGCGTGAACTCGGCTGACTGAAAATAAGGCTGGGCACGAAACACTTCGACATTGGCCAGAATGCTGTCATGCAAAGTCTTGCGTGCTTCGTCGGCCTTCTTGCGATCCGTGCTCTGCTCGATGTCGGCGGCCAGTCCATACCAGTCGCGTTCCAGTCGATACATGGTCAGCCGGAAGCGCGCGCGCGTGATGGGGTCCACGGGCATCATCGGCGGGTGCGGGTAACGCTCATCGAGATACTCGATGATGATGCGCGAGTCGAACAGCACCAGATCGCGCTCCACCATGGTGGGCAGGCTCTGGTAGGGATTCAGATCCAGCAAGTCTTCCGGCAGGGCGCGGCCATCAACGTCGACAATATCAATCGTCACGTCTTTCTCGGCCAGCACAAAACGCGCGCGGTGGCTGCCGATATCCTTGGGGTTGGAGAAGAGCGTCATCATGGGAAGCGCCCTTGATCTTTGATAGTTATAGTTTGTAACAAGTAACGGCGCCGATCGTGTTCAGACGGTTGCGCCACATGACCCAACCGTCTGCATCAATTACTTCACGTCTTTCCAGTATTCCTGCTTCAACGCATAGGCCAGCAGGAACAGCAACAGCAGGAAGCCAACTACCTTGAAGCCCAGCGCGCGACGCTGCAACTGCACCGGCTCACCGATGTAGTCAAGGAAGTTCACGGTGTCGCGCACGAACTCGTCAAACTCTTCCGGCGACAGCTTGCCCTCGGTTTCCAGCTCAAAGCCCTTGAAGTGCTTCTCGACATTGCCGGCAGCATCCGTGACGCCTTCGTAGACAGCCTTCTGGATGCCCTGCAGTTCCCACAGCACATGTGGCATGGCGGCGCTGGCCAGCACGGTGTTATTCATGCCGGTAGGTCGTGAAGTATCAACATAGAACGACTTGAGGAAGCTGAACAGGTAGTCAGTGCCGCGCGAACGGGCAATCAATGACAGATCCGGTGGCGCCTTGCCGAACCAGGCCGCCGCATCGGCTTCAGTCATGGCGATGGTCATGGTGTCGGTCACCTTGCCACCATTGAAGATCAGGTTCTGTTCAACCTGCGCATCCGTCAGCTGCAAATCCACCGCCAGACGGTTGTAACGCACGTACTTGGCCGAATGGCAACCCGAACAATAGTTGACGTAGTTACGCGCGCCTCGCTGCAGCGAGGCCACATTACTGACATCGTTATTGGGCTCTTCGTAGCTGGCTTCCGAGGCCTGCGCCATTGAAACCACACCCAGCAAGCCAAACACCGCCAGCGCACGCACTTTGTTGCCCAGTTTGTTATGAAAATTAATGAGCATGGTAAGTCACTCGATCAGGAACTGGCCTGGTCTTGTCAGCTTTGCTGTACCAGGGCATCAAAATGAAGAAAGCGAAATACAGCACCGAGAACAGGCGCGACAACCAGGTATTGGTGGTGGTCGCCGCGTTCAGGCCCAGATAGCCCAACGCCACGAAGCTGATGACGAAAATGCCGAGGAAGGCCTTGTACAACCCGCCACGATAGCGGATGGACTTCACCGGACTGCGATCCAGCCAGGGCAGGAAGAAGAAGATCACCACGCCTGCACCCATGCCGATCACGCCGAACAGCTTGTCGGGAATGGCGCGCAGGATTGCGTAGAACGGCGTGAAGTACCACACCGGCGCAATGTGTTCCGGTGTCTGCAAGCGACTGGCTGGCTCGAAGTTGGCCGCTTCAAGGAAGTAGCCACCCATGGTGGGCGCGAAGAACAGGATCAGCGCGAACACGATGGCAAAGGCAACCAGCCCCATGAAGTCCTTGACGGTGTAGTAAGGATGGAACGCAATGCCGTCCAGCGGCTTGCCATCCGGGCCCTTGTTTTTCTTGATTTCAACGCCATCAGGATTGTTGGACCCCACTTCGTGCAGCGCCAGGATATGCGCCACCACCAGGAACACCAGCGCCAGCGGCAGCGCGATGACATGCAGCGCAAAGAAGCGGTTCAGGGTGATGTCGGAAATGTAGTAGTCACCACGAATCCATTCCAGCAGGGCCGTACCCACATAAGGAATCGCGCCGAACAGCGAGGTGATCACCTGCGCGCCCCAGTAGGACATGTTGCCCCAGGGCAGCAGGTAGCCGAAGAAGGCTTCCGCCATCAGGCACAGATAAATGAGCATGCCGAAGATCCACAGCAGTTCGCGCGGATTCTTGTATGAGCCGTACATCAGGCCGCGGAACATGTGCAGGTACACCACCACAAAGAACGCCGAAGCGCCGGTGGAGTGCATGTAGCGGATCAGCCAGCCCCAATCCACTTCGCGCATGATGTATTCGACCGACGCAAACGCACCCTCGGACGAGGGCTTGTAGTTCATGGTCAGGAAAATGCCGGTGACGATCTGCAGCACCAGCACGATCAGCGCCAGAGAACCAAAGTAGTACCAGAAGTTGAAATTCTTCGGTGCGTAGTACTCGGTGAGGTGCTCACGCATCATCTTGGTGAGCGGGAAACGGTCATCAACCCAGCCGAGCAAGCCGGTGGTGCCCACTTTATTACTGTTACTCGTATCTGCAGTGCCCATCAAGCAGCTCCCGTCTCAGCGCCAATAATCAATGTGCCATTCGCCCCGAAGGAATAGGGTGGCACGGCCAGGTTCAAGGGAGCCGGCACGTCCTTGAATACGCGGCCAGAAAGGTCGAATTTGGAACCATGGCAGGGGCAGTAGAAACCACCCGGCCAGTCGGCGGCGACGGTGGCATCGCCGGGCTCGAACTTGTTCAGCGGTGCGCACCCCAGGTGGGTACAGACGCCGACGAGCACCAGGTACTCGGGTTTCAGCGCACGCGCTTCGTTTTTCGCAAAGGCCGGCTGTTCGGACTCGACTGAATCCGGATCACGCAGGCTGTCCTTGCCGCTGGCCAGCTTGGCCAGCATTTCTTCGGTACGGCGGACGATGAAAATAGCCTGACCGCGCCACTCGACCTTCATCAGTTCACCGGATGCCAGCTTGCTGATATCGGCTTCAACCGGACCGCCCATGGCCTTGGCGCGCGCACTGGGGCGCCAGGAAGCCAGAAACGGAACCGCCGTTGCCACTGCCCCGACAGCCCCGACGGCAGTGGTCGCCATCAGCAGGAAATGCCGCCGGCCACCATCAACATTCTCAGCTTCTGCGCTCATCCAACAACTCCGGAGATTAACCAGTCGCAACGCCCCGCATACTGACAGCCGGCGCCAAGCCAGCTTCGTTGCGAGTCGCGTGATTTCAATGACTCAAGGAATTGCGCATTATACACATACACTGCGGCAGGCTTAGAAGCGCCAGATCAGGTCAGTAGCAGGGTTTTTCAACTTCACCTTCAGGAATCGCCATGCCCGGCCCGTTTGCTGCGCACCCCGTTACCACTGCAATCAAATTTGTTCTGAAGTGGGTCGTGGTCGGTCTGGCTGCGGCCTTCATACTGGTTTTGTTGCGCCCGCAATGGCTGGGTCTGGCGCCGCGTGACGCCGCGCCCCCCGCTGCGCCGGTCCCTGCCAGCTTTGCCAGCGCGGTAGAGCGTGCTGCGCCAGCGGTGGTCAATATCTTTACGGCGCGACTGGTAACTGAACCCCCGGGATCTGCCGCACTCAGCCAGTCCGACCGGCGTGGCGAACTTCGGCAGGCTCTGGAAACCGGGCTGGGATCAGGCGTGATTGTCGATTCGGGTGGCTACCTCATCACCAATAACCATGTGATCAATTGTGCTCAGCAAATTTTCGTGCAGCTGGCCGACGGCCGCATTGAAGAGGCCAAAGTCGTTGGCACCGACCCCGCCACCGATATCGCCCTGCTGCAAATAAACCTTAAAAACCCGCCCACTGTCCCGCTCGGACAATCAGACACCTTGCGCACCGGCGATATCGTGCTGGCCATCGGCACACCCTACGGTCTGTCGCAAACCGTCACACAGGGCATTGTCAGCGCCATTGGCCGTGGCCAACTGGGCGTATCTGCCATCGAGGGTTTCATTCAGACCGATGCGGCCATCAATGAGGGCAACTCCGGCGGCGCGCTGATCAATGCGCAAGGCGAACTGATTGGCATCAACACCGCCGCACTGGCGCGCAGCGCAGGCGTCAACGGCATCAGCTTTGCCGTGCCGGTTAACCTGGTACGCGGCGTGATGGAAGCCATCCGGCAGGATGGCCGGGTCATTCGCGGCTGGTTTGGCGTGGAATCGGAAGCCTTGAGCGCGCAACAGGCGGCCATTCTCGGCGTTGATCCGAACCTCGGCATGCGCATCAAGCGCGTGTATCCGGATAGCCCTGCGGCCGCAGCAGGGCTGGCCGAAAACGACATCGTGACCCGCATCAACGGCGCACCGCGCACCCTCAACGAAGCCCTGAGCCTGGTCGCGAGCACACCGCCCGGCGAGGCCATTACCTTGACCGTATTGCGGCAAAACACGCTCTACGAATTCACGGTCACGTTGGCGGAGCGCAAACCTGAAGACGGCCTTGCAGCGAGTAATAACTGCGCCAGTGTCAGCCAGTAGCGCTGAAGGGCGGTTCGCGAACCGCCCCTACTGGGAACCGCGTGAGCTGACACGCTTGATGCGCGCGCCCAGCAGCGCCAGCTTTTCTTCAATGCGTTCGTAGCCGCGATCAATGTGATAGATGCGATCCACCACGGTAGTGCCCTCTGCCACCAGCCCCGCCAGCACCAGCCCTGCTGAAGCGCGCAGATCAGTGGCCATCACCTGCGCGCCACTGAGCTGCGGCACACCCTTGATGATGGCGGAGTGGCCTTCGATACGCATTTCCGCGCCCATACGCAGCAGCTCATGCATGTGCATGAAGCGGTTTTCAAAAATGGTTTCGATCACCGTGCCCACGCCTTCAGCCACGCAGTTCAGCGCCGCGAACTGCGCCTGCATGTCGGTGGGAAAAGCCGGGTACGGCGCAGTACGCACGTCCACGGCCCTGGGGCGCTTGCCTTGCATGTCGAGCTCGATCCAGTCCGCGCCGGAGGTAATCTTTGCCCCGGCATCCCTGAGCTTGAGCAGCACCGCATCCAGGTGATCGGCGCGGGCATTTTTCAGGTGCACCTTGCCGCCAGTAATTGCCGCCGCCACCAGATAGGTACCCGCTTCAATGCGGTCGGGCATCACCTGGTAGCGCGTACCACTGAGGCGCTGCACGCCCTGAATGGTGATCTTGTCCGTACCCGCACCCTGAATCTGCGCACCCATGCTGGTCAGGAAGCTGGCGAGGTCAACGATTTCCGGTTCGCGCGCAGCGTTTTCGATGACGGTCTCGCCCTCGGCCAGCACCGCCGCCATCATCAGATTCTCGGTACCCGTCACGGTCACGGTGTCCAGCACCAGACGCGTCCCTTGCAGGCGCTTGCAGTTCGCGTGGATATAGCCGTGATCGATGCGAATGTCCGCACCCATGGCGCGCAGACCATCCACATGCAGATTCACCGGTCGCGCACCGATGGCGCAGCCACCTGGCAGCGATACTTCGGCATGACCGAAACGCGCCAGTAGCGGCCCCAGCACCAGAATCGAGGCGCGCATGGTTTTTACCAGCTCATAGGGCGCGACAAACTTGCTGGTGTTGCGCGCATCGACTTCCACCTGCATCTTGTCATCGACGGTAATTTGCACGCCCATGTTGCCCAGCAGCGCAATCATGGTGGTGACGTCGTGCAGGTGTGGCACATTGCCCAGCATCACCGGGCCATCGGCCAGCAGCGTGCCGGCAATAATCGGCAGCGCCGCATTCTTGGCGCCGGAAATCTTTACTTCACCAGCCAGCTTGACGCCGCCTTCAATCTGCAATCGATCCACGGTGATTCTCCGGATGGGTTACTGAGCGGCTTGCTGCGTCGCCTGAAACTCGGCAGGCGTATGGGTTTGCATGGTCAGCGCATGAATCTCGTTGCCCATCAGCTTGCCCAGCGTGGCGTATACCAGCTGATGCCGCTGCAAGGTGCGCTTGCCGGTGAAACTGTCGCTGACAATCAGCGCAGAAAAATGCGTACTGTCGTCCGATTCGACCTGCACCTGCGCGCCGGGCATGCCGGCGCGGATCAACTGCTCAACATCATGGGGATTCATAAGCAAACCTGTAGGAACTCTGCGAACCAGAGCCGGCGCGCATCATAAAAGATTCTCGCAGGCGGCGCTGGACGCACTCCGGTTCCGATTTCGCCAACTCACCACTTTACCCGTCTTAAACAAAGCCCCACAAACGGTGGCGCGAGCGGAATTTTCGGGCGGTTTGCCAACCAGGTAGCCCAATACCGTCTTGAGACGTTAGACTCCGGACACCCCGCACATACGGACGGGTAGCGCAAGGGGCGTAACCATGAACTACCAGAACCTCATCACCATCGAACCCGGCAAGCGCGGCGGCAAGCCATGCATTCGCGGTTTGCGCATCACCGTGTACGACGTGCTCGATTACCTGGCTTCCGGCATGACGCCGGAACAGATTGTCGAAGAGTTCGATTACCTGACACTCGACGATATTCGCGCCTGCCTGGCTTACGCCGCCGACCGCGAGCGGCATCAGTTGGCCATTAACGCGTGAAGCTGCTGTTCGACGAAAACCTCTCGCCCAGATTGGTTGCCGCCTTGGCGGATATCTTTCCCGACTCGGTGCATGTACATCATGTGGGGCTCGGTGCTTCTACTGATCGGGAAGTGTGGGACTATGCCCGCGCGCACAGCTATACCCTGGTGAGCAAAGACTCGGACTTTCATGAGCTGAGCCTGCTGCACGGCTACCCGCCCAAAGTCGTGTGGATCAAGCGCGGCAACTGCAGCAATAAACAGATCGGACTCATCCTGCGCAATAAGGCAGCGCACATCGAAGCTCTGCACAAGGATTCAGAGGCGGCGTTCTTGTTGCTGTTGTAATCGAGCTGCGATTTATCGGCAGCAGCAAAGAATCAATTGTCAAGCCCTGCCCCTGCCGCCCCTGCGCTGAAAACTGCTCCCTAACTGTAGACTCAAACTGTCCCGGACATCCGGAACCTGAACCCAGACGACAGGAGCAATATGACTTCAACCAGTAAAATGCCAGCGGGCGATCCGGCCATTCGCACCATCGCCATGCCCGCAGATGCCAATCCTGCCGGTGATATTTTCGGCGGCTGGCTTATGGCGCAGATGGATCTGGCGGCCGGCAACATTGCTGCGCGTCGTGCGCGGGGCCGCTGCGCCACCGTATCAGTTGATCGCATCAACTTTCTGAATCCGGTTTATATCGGCGACGAAGTCAGTTTGTATGCCGAGCTTGAAAGGGTCGGACGTACTTCGCTGACGATCCGGGTGGAAGCATGGCGTCGCCCCCGCGACAGTGAAGACCAGGTGCGAGTCACTGACGCCACCTTCGTCTTCGTTGCGCTCGACCATGAAGGCCGACCACGAGCCGTTCCGCCAACAACTGCGGATGTTTCGTGATTGGCGATCGCGAATGGTATTAGGTTATTCAATCGCGATAGTCAAAAAAACTCCCTCAAACGGCGAACGGTGCCGGTTGCGTCGATCCGCAGGTATTTAACTCGCATACCCATACAACTCTTCGACTACGCCCGGCGAAACTAGACCGCAACTACCTCAACGGTTAAATGACTCAATCCATGCACCCCAGCTAACCGCTCGCGATAGGCAGTCGACGCTTGCGGCTGTGCCGAGGCAATGGTCACCACCAGCGCATGATGCCCGGGACCGATACGCCACAGATGCAGATCGCGTACTTGATCGCCATTGATCTCCAGCCGCTTGCGCACCTCGCTCACCAATGAGTCATCCCGATTCATGTCCACCAGATAACCACCGGCAGAGCGCATCAAGCCCCATGACCACTGCGCGATCACCAGCGCACCCACAATCCCCATCAGCGGGTCCATCCACACCCAGCCCAGGTAGCGACCCATCAGCAAACCCGCTATGGCCAGCACGGATGTCAGCGCATCTGCCAGCACATGCATGTAGGCGGCGCGCAGGTTGTTGTCGTGGTGTTGGTGAGTGTGACCAAAATTATCATCATCCACTTCCATATATATATATATATATTTTTTTTCATGGTCATGGTCATGGTCATGGTCATGGTCATGGTCATGGTCATCATGATGGTGTGTATGGCCACCCTGATGCAGCAACACGGCGCTGAGCAGATTCACTACCAGACCCAGCACCGCAATCCAGGTCGCCTGCATGAAGTCGATGGCGCGTGGGTTGACCAGACGTGTCAATGATTCCCAACCGATCAGCAGCGCAATCATGCCCAGCACCACCGCGCTGGCGAAGCCGGTGAGTTCGCCCACCTTGCCGGTGCCAAAGGTGAAACGCGGAATCCTGCGCATGCTGGCGCGCGTAACGATAGGCCAGCGCGGCAATACTCAGGGCGGCCGCATGGGTGGCCATGTGCCAGCCATCGGCCACCAGCGCCATCGAGCCGAAAATGGTGCCGCCAATGATTTCGCCCAGCATCATCAGGGCCGTCAGGATCACCACCACCCAGGTACGCCGTTCATTCCGGGCATGACCGGCGCCCAGAAAATCGTTGTGCTCTACACAAATCCGGCCGGCACTGCTCATCTCGGTCACCCAGGCTCCTGTTCGTTGTTGTTCGCCACTGTACCAGCAGGAGGGTTCAGATGAACCGCGCGAACGCGCTATCATGCCGCGATGAAACCCTTATTCGACCAGCAACGAATACTGATACGTGGCCGTGCGGTGCTCAGCACTGAAGCCGAGGCGATTAACGCCCTGAGCCCAAGGCTCGGGGAAAGCTTCATCAAGGCCTGCCAGCTGATTCTGGACTGCAAGGGACGACTGGTGGTGTCGGGCATGGGCAAGTCCGGGCATATCGGCAGCAAGCTGGCGGCGACCTTTGCCAGCACCGGCACGCCGTCGTTTTTCGTGCATCCCGCCGAGGCCAGTCATGGCGATATCGGCATGATCACGCCGCAGGATGTGGTGCTGGCCATTTCCAACTCCGGCGAAACGGATGAGCTGGTCACCATCCTGCCGGTCATCAAACGTCTGGGGATTCCACTGATTGCGCTGACCGGCAACACCGGCTCATCACTGGGCCGTGCGGCCGATGCCGCACTGGATGTCAGCGTGGAAACCGAAGCTTGTCCACTGAACCTCGCCCCGACCGCCAGCACCACCGCGACGCTGGCGCTGGGTGATGCGCTGGCGGTGGCGGTACTGGAAGCACGCGGCTTTACTGAAGAAGACTTTGCGCGCTCGCATCCGGGTGGCGCGCTGGGTCGCCGCTTGCTGCTGTATGTGGAAGATGTCATGCACACCGGCAAGCAACTGCCGCTGGTCAATCCCGACACCCTGCTGCGCGAAGGCCTGCTGGAAATGAGCCGCAAGGGTTTAGGAATGACTGCGGTGGTGGACGAACGCAATCACTTGCTTGGTGTGTTCACCGACGGCGACCTGCGCCGCACCCTGGACCGTAACATCGACCTGCGCGCCGCGCTGATGGGTGAAGTGATGACCGCCAATCCCAGGCGAGCCACGCCGCGCATGCTGGCCGCTGCCGCCGTGCACCTGATGGAAACGCACAAGATTACTGCGCTGCCGGTGGTGGATGAACACGGTGTAGTGGTAGGAGCGCTGAATGTGCATGATCTGTTGCGCGCAGGTGTGATGTGACGCTGACCGCTACTGAACTGCAACAACGCGCCGCACGCATTCGCTTGCTGGTGCTGGATGTGGACGGCGTACTCACCGACGGCCGGCTGTACTTCAACGCCGAAGGTGAAGCACTGAAAGCCTTTCATGTGCGTGATGGCGCAGGCATTGTGCAGTTGCGCAAAGCCGGCATTCAGGTGGCAATCATTTCCGGGCGCAACTCAAAAGCCGTGAATACACGCATGAGCGAGCTGGGTGTGACCCTGGTTCAACAGGGCATTCACGACAAGCAGGCCGCCTTGCAAACCCTGCTGCGTGACTTGCAGCTGGAAGCGAACTGCATTGCCTGCGTCGGTGATGACACGCCGGACATTCCCATGCTCAACATGGCGCAACTGGCGGTTGCGGTGGCCGATGCACATCCGGCAGTAAAAGCCGCCGCGCACTACGTCACCCATCTCGCCGGCGGACTAGGCGCCGTGCGCGAAGTCTGCGACCTGATCCTGCAAGCGCAGCCTGCTGCGCCCGGTCACTGACGCATGCGCTGGCGTCCGGTACTGGCAACCACCACCATTGCGGCCGCACTGGGCGGCTACATCCTCGCCACACGCGAAGCCGATGATGAACTGACTGATCTGCCCGCCCCGGCGCAGCCTGGCTACTATCTGCAACAGGCCACCATTGTTGAAACGGGTGCAGACGGCAATGCCCGCATGAAACTGCACGCGCGACAGATCAGCCAGAACCTGAACGATGACAGCATCAGTCTGCAGCAGGTTACGGTGGACTACGTCAGCGAAGACAGCACTGCATGGTTGCTCACCGCGGATCAGGGCCATCTGCCAACCGGCGCCAAAGTAATCAGCTTCAATGGCAACGTATACATCCGTCCACAGCATGTTCAGGAATCATTGCCGGAGATTCGCACTGAAGTACTGAATATTGATCCGGACGGGAACCTTGCCACTGCGCCTGGCAAGGTCAGCTTCGCACTGGACAATCAGCTGCTCACGGCAGTGGGCATGAAATTCGATTTCAAGCGCCAGAAGCTCCGGCTAGAATCACAGATCAATGGTCAGTTTCATGGTCAGTAGTTGCAGTTCACCCAGCTCAGCAGCGCGCCTGCTTTCGAGAGCGCTGCCGGGCATGTTGCTGATGCTGATCACGCTACATCCCCTTGCCGCAGCAACCATCAGCCAGTCGAGTGGCGCCATCAACCTCAAAGCTGAAGGCATGGACGCCGATCTGATCAACAATGAACTGGTGCTGCTTGAGGTGCATATCTCCCAGAACGGCTACGCGATCCAGGCCAGTGAAGCGCGCACCAGGGGCATTGATTTCAAAAACAGCGAATGGACCTTCAGCGGCAAGGTCAACATCACCACTCCCACCGGCGCCAGTACTTCGGATCGCGCCGTGGTGACTTTTTTGCAGGATGTCATCACCGAGCTGCATGTCAGTGGCCAACCCGCTACCTTTCGGGACAGCAATGCCAGCCAGCAGCTGCTGGCGCAGGGCCAAGCCAATAATATTGACTACGATCTGCAGAAGCGCATCGTCCGGCTGAGCAACAACGCCTGGCTCAAGTATCAGCAGATTGAATATCGGGGCAAAACCGTGGTGTACGACCTTGGCAATCGCCGCATCGTTGCGGATCGCAAGGAACAGCAGGGCGAACGGTTGCAGATCACCGTTACGCCCGGCGGCAACGACACGGAGCGCAAGGAAAGCGCAGGTAATGCTCAGCCATGAGCCTGATCAACAGCGGCGTCACTAACCGGGTCAACAGCGAGCTGCGCGCCGAACATCTGGCCAAACGCTACAAGTCACGCGCGGTGGTGAAAGACCTGTCACTGCACATTGGCAGCGGCGAAGTGGTGGGCATCCTCGGTCCGAATGGCGCCGGCAAGACCACCGCGTTCTACATGCTGGTGGGACTGGTGGCGTGTGATGCCGGCCAGATATTCATTGACGGCCAGGATGTATCCAGACTGCCCATTCATGCCCGCGCCAAACTGGGCCTGGGCTATCTGCCGCAGGAAGCCTCGGTATTCCGCAAGCTGAGCGTGGCCGACAACATTCTCGGCGTGCTGGAGCTGCGCAGCGATCTGGACCAGGCCCGGCGCGCGCAACTGCTGGAGCAACTGCTGGAAGAATTGCACATTACCCACATTCGCGACAGTCTGGGGCAGAGCCTGTCGGGCGGCGAACGAAGACGCGTCGAAATAGCGCGGGCGCTGGCGGCCGAGCCGCGCTTCATCCTGCTGGATGAGCCGTTTGCCGGCGTCGATCCCATCTCGGTCATCGACATCCAGCGGATTATCAAGCACTTGGCGGCGCGCAACATCGGCGTGCTGATAACTGACCACAACGTACGGGAAACCCTGGGCATTTGCGAGCGCGCCTACATCATCAGTGCGGGAACTCTCATTGCCAGCGGCACCGCCGAAGAAATCCTTGCCAACAACCAAGTCCGTGAGGTGTACTTGGGTCAAGACTTCAAGCTGTAAGAAATGCTCAAACCGGCTCTGCAATTACGCCTCGGTCAGCAACTGACCATGACCCCGCAACTGCAACAGGCAATTCGCCTGCTGCAGCTCCCCGTCCTAGAACTTCAAGCCCAGATCCGCGAAGCACTCGAATCCAATGTGATGCTGGAAGCCGAGGAAGAAGACTCGGTACTGGAGTCGCTGGGCGCGACCGAAGAAACCACCAGCTACGAAACTGATTTCGCACAACATGCCGACGTGGTCGAGACCGCAACGACGCCTTATGAAGAGCGCGCGCTGGAACATGCGCAGGAAGAACGCAGCCGCGAAGAGCGCGTGGACATCATTGACGGTTCCGACTGGACCGAGTCGCATGCGGTTGGTACCAGCGACTCGCCCTGGAACAATGACGAAGATGATGAGCGCGGCCATGAGTTCAGTGATGCCAGCGGTGAGACCCTGCAAGAGCATCTGCAGTGGCAACTCGGCCTGTCAAAGCTGAATGAGCAGGAACAACGCATCGGCGCCGCCATTCTGGATGCCATTAATGATGATGGCTACCTCACCGAACCGCTGGAAGAAATTGCGCTCAACCTGATGCCGGAACTGAAAGTGCTGCCCGACGAAGTCGAGCAGGTACTGAAAGTGGTGCAGAGCTTCGATCCGCCCGGCGTTGCAGCGCGTTCAGTCAGCGAATGCCTGAGCCTGCAACTCAAACAACTTTCACCTGATACGCCCGGGCTGGAAACCGCGCTGAATATCGTCGCCAGCTATCTCGATGAAGTGGCTGCACATCAGCACTCCCTGTTGCGTCGTCAGTTGCGCACCAGCGAAGAAGATCTGGATCAAGCGCTGGCGCTGGTACGCGCCTGCCAACCGCGACCCGGCGCCAGTCTGCATGCCAGCGCGCCGGACTACGTGGTGCCTGATGTGTTCATTCGCCGCACCGAACATGGCTGGGCAGTGGAAATCAATCCGGCCAGCGTGCCACGCATTCGCGTCAACCAGAGCTATGCCGGCATGCTCGGTCGCTCCTCTGACTTCACGGCCATGCGCACGCAGTTGCAGGAAGCGCGCTGGCTGATCCGCAGTCTGGAAATCCGCAATGAAACCCTGCTGAAAGTGGCGCGCTGCATTGTGCAGCGCCAGACCGCCTTCCTCGATCAGGGCGACGAATACATGCAACCGATGATCCTCAAGGACATCGCCGAAGCAGTGGAGATGCACGAATCCACCATTTCGCGCGTCACCACCAACAAGTACATGCACACGCCGCGCGGCGTGTTCGAGTTCCGCTATTTCTTTTCCAGCCATGTCTCGGGAACCGATGGTTCGGAGCTGTCCTCCACCGCCATCCGCGCCAAGATCCGCAAGCTGATCAGCGCCGAGGATGCCGACAAGCCGCTCTCGGACAGCCGTATCGCCGAAATCCTGTCCGGAGATGGCGTGCAGGTGGCGCGTCGTACCGTGGCCAAGTACCGAGAAGCCCTGAACATTCCTCCATCCAGTGAACGCAAGCGCGTCACAGCGAGGTAGTGAACAGCGCGTGAATAACTGTAATGACAACCGGTTTTTGCGTATGTGTCAGCCGTTGATTTTCAGCCAAGCTGCACATGCATTCTGTTGATGCCTGACAACCCATAGGAGCAAAGAGCTATGCAACTCAATCTAACGGGCCATCATGTCGAGGTTACGCCAGCCCTCAAAGCCTACGTCGAAAAGAAACTTGATCGGATCGTCAGGCATTCCGATCATGTCATCGACGTTCACTGCATTCTGACCGTGGAGAAACTCAGGCAGAAGGCTGAAGCCACTGTCAATCTCAGTGGCAGCAAGATTCACGCTGACGCCACTGACGAAAACATGTATGCCGCCATCGACGCACTGGCCGACAAGCTGGATCGCGGCGTCAAGAAGCACAAGGAAAAACTGACTGACCATCACGCCCAGGAAGCCATCCGCGCCAGGCTTTCCTGATCGGTTTTTTGTCATATCTCACAAGGCCTCACTCCGGTGAGGCCTTTTTGCTTTTAATCGTCAAGTAACACTTCAAAATCCACGGTCGCTGGCAGATACTCCGGTCTCCTTCAGCCATCCCGGATGTTATGCGCCTTATTGTTGTCAGCGGTCTGTCCGGTTCCGGCAAGAGTGTTGCCCTGCGCATGCTTGAAGACCTTGACTATTACTGTGTAGACAACATTCCACCGGGCCTGTTACCCGAGTTCATTTCACACACCGTGCGCTCCAATGATGCGCAATATCGCCTGACCGCCATTGGCATTGATGCGCGCAACAGCGCCGCCGACATCCAGCGCGTGCCACAGCAGGTGGCGGAACTGAAGCGCAGCGGCGTGAACTGCGAAGTCATCTACCTGCGCGCTGAAACCGAGTCATTACTGAAGCGCTACAGCGAAACGCGGCGACGCCATCCTCTGAGTCGCGGCGGCCTGGGCCTGGCCGAAGCCATCGCCGAAGAACAGCGTCTGCTGGAACCGGTAGCGGGCGCCGCCGATCTGGTCATCGACACCACGCGTAGCAGCGTGCATGAATTACGTGAACTGATTCGTCAGCGGATAGGTGAACGGACTGATGGCCATATGTCCATCCTGTTCGAATCCTTTGCCTTCAAGCACGGCATTCCCAGTGATGCGGATTTTGTGTTCGATGCCCGCAGCCTGCCCAATCCGTTCTGGGAACCGGGACTGGCCGAATTCACCGGGCTGGACCAACCGGTGATTGAGTATCTTGGCAAACACGCCGTCGTACAGCGCATGGTCGATGATGTGCGCAATTTTCTGGAGCACTGGATTCCGGAATTCGCACGCACCAGTCGCAGCTATCTCACCATTGCCATTGGCTGTACCGGTGGCCAACATCGCTCGGTGTATCTCACTGAAAGGCTTGCGGCCCATTTCCGGGTGACCTATCCGCAGGTGCTGGCGCGACATCAGATGCTGGGCAAGAGCAGCCGCTAAGCAGCTGTCAGAACTCATATTTCAAACCAGCCCGTACCGTGCGCGGTTCTTCAGCGCGACTGACGCGACCCCCCGCAGGATCGTAGGCATTCTCGTAGTAATACACGATGTCCTTGCCCTTGTGATCCAGTACGTTCAGCACTTCACCGTACAGCGTGATGTGCTTGAAAGTATGGGCGAGACGCAAGTTCAACATGGTCTCGGCATCGGCATTGAGTTCTGGAGAATCATTATTGGGCACCAGCGGATAGCCGCCCAGATAACGCAGGCGTGCACTGACTTCCCACGGGCCCTTGATCGCGGCTATCCCCAGCTCGCCGGCGCTCTCTACCGAACCTTCAATTCGGGTGCCGCCATCGTCCTGCACATCGTTGTAACGTGCATTGCTGCCGGTGTACACACCATCAATGGCCAGCCATTCACGTGGCCGCCAGAACAGCACCACTTCATAGCCATGGCGCTTTGAAGCACCTTTAGGTTCCACTGCATTCGAGTCGCCGACAAAGATCAACTCACTGGACAGGTTCAGCCACCAATATGCTGTGGTGATCTTGAAATCACCCACTTCGAAGCGAGCCCCCGCCTCGTAGCCGGTGCCACTGGCCAGCCCTTCCACTCCCAGCGATTTCTGCACCACGGCACGCGCGTCATTGGAATGCGCGCCACGACCCCAGTTGCCGTACAGCTCCACTTTGTCGCTGAACGCATAAGCCACGCCGATCTTCGGTGTGAGATTGGCGCTGGTGGCATGGCCGACGCTGTTCTGGCCTTCGATGCCCGAGCCTTCCAGAACCGTCACATCGAAGTCATACCAGTTGCCCCGCAAGCCGCCCGTGATACGCAAAACATCGGAGAGCTTCCAGGTGGCTTCCGTATATACACCGATGGAGGCTTCGCGCACCGCATTGCGGCCGGTGTTCTCGACAAACACGCCCTGATCAGTGTGATCCACACCCACATTGCCGATATCGTCATAGCGCAACTCAGTACCGGCGCTCAACTCAAGGGTGTCGGACTGGATGAGCCGACGTTCATAGCGACCGCCCACCGTCCAGCGACGATCAAACTGATCGATCTGAAAGTCGTAGGTCGGATCGGAACTCATGCGCCAGTCGTAGTACTGGGCATAGGCGGTGGCGCGCCAGGTATCAGCCAGCAATTGCGAACCAAATATCCACCGGGTAGTTTCGCCGCGCGCGGTGGGATCCAGTGAGCAAAACTCATCCGCGCAACCGGGCGTGCCAATGGCGCTTTCCGGCAATTGCTCCGTTGAATTCCACTGGCCGTGATACCCGGACAACGACATTTTCAGCATGCCGAAGTCAGTAGGCTGTGAGTACTTGCCCCACATCGATTGATGCTGCAAGTTTTCTGGCACCGACCAGGGACCATCGTAGGTCTTGTACTGACCCAGCAACGTCAACATACCCTCACCCACTTCAGTCGTACCGCCCCCCGCAACACGCCCCCAGCCGTACTGGCCGCTCTCCACTGCAACGAACGGACGCGCCAGCGAATCAATGGTGGTCATGAGGGCTGCGCCGGCCATGGAAAAGTCACCGGTATCGGCACGATAAGTGCCCTTGCGATAGTCAATGCGCTCCACCACTTCGGGAATCAGGCCATTCACATCGAGATAGCCTTGACCGTGACCATGAGTACGCAGGTTCCAGGGCACATCATCAACGTAAGTCGTGAAGTCCGTGCCATGATCCAGATTGAACCCACGCAGGAAGTATTGATTGGCCTTGCCGCTACCCGAGTGCTGGGCAGCAATCAGGCCGGGGACGGCTTCGAGCAGATCCGCCACACGCAACATCGGCCGCACCAGCAGATCATCGCCACCCACCGCACCTTCGCTGGCTGCAGAGGCTTTGCCGATCAAAGGTTCGCCGCGGCCAAACACAATGACTTCTTCCAGCACATCGTCTGGCGCGGTGCGGGTGGTTTGCTGGGCAATGCTGCACAGGGGAAACAGGCTCGCCAACAGTGCGGCCCGGCCAAGCAGGCGCTTCGAAACTGCAAGACTCATCTAATGGACTCCGGACATCTCAGAAACTACTGACGCCGAATTGTCCGGAGCGGTGCGGCGTACATCACGCAAATAACTGTTGCGCTAACGTTAGCGAACGTCATTGCAATGCGTTAACGCCGCTCCAACATTCTGGTTGGCATGGAGTTTTTTCCAAACCAGAAATTGGCCACCCGCACCTGCTGACATTTTTTTTCAATGCAACGGCAATCATCGGAGCATCGGCAGGAGGTTTTGCGCAAGGGGTTGGTTAGAATCACCAGACCTCCTCGAACCAAGGCACACCCCATGCCCGCAGCCATCGCTTTTGCGCAGCAACGTATCGACGCCGAGATCGATCACCCGCGACCCGAGCGCCTGGTCAGCGGCAACCCGCAACGCCACACATGGAACCACTACACCAACGCGACGGGGGAGGTGTTCGCGGGTATCTGGTCCTGCGAGGTGGGCAGCTGGCGGATTGAAATGAGCCCCACTGAGGATGAGTTCTTCTTTGTCACCGCGGGTCGCTGCCAGCTGATTGATGAGTCAGGCGTGACAGTGGAAGCCAGAGCAGGTGAATCGCTGCTGATCCCCGCCGGCTTCAAGGGCATCTTTGCGGTGCTGGAGCCGATGCAGAAGCATTACATGATCATTGAGCGCCGTACTACCGGCGCATGATCGTGGAGCGCAAGACCTGATCGATTTCAACAAGCTAAGTTCCACTCAGGCTATCGCCGTCTGAAAGCGGTCGCCACGCGATACCAATCGATACAAGGCAGGCAGCACCAGCAGGGTCAACAATGTTGATGAAATAATTCCGCCGATCACGACTGTGGCTAACGGTCGCTGTACCTCTGCACCAGTACCGACGCTGATGGCCATGGGCAGGAAGCCGAGTGCGGCGACCAGTGCGGTGATCAGTACGGGACGCAGTCGGGTCAATGCGCCCTGCACGATGGCTTCTTCAAGCGTCACGCCTTGCTGACGCAGTTCGCGGATAAAAGACACCAACACCAGGCTATTAAGTACTGCGATACCTGACAGGGCAATGAACCCAACCGCTGCCGAGATCGACAACGGAATACCGCGCAAGCTCAATGCCCATATGCCACCCGCTATCGCCAGTGGGACGCCGCTGAATACCAACAAGGCATCCTTGATCGAGTTCAGCGCCATGTACAACAGGCCGATGATCAACAGCAGCACCAATGGCACCACGATTTGCAGGCGTTGCGTGGCGGAGATCAGTTGTTCAAATGTGCCTCCATATTCAACCCAGTAACCCGATGGCAATTCTATGTCATCGTTGATGCGTGCCCGTACATCTTCGACAAATGACCCCAGGTCGCGGCCACGCACATTGGCGGTGATCACCACGCGGCGCTTGCCATTCTCGCGATTGATCTGGTTGTAACCCTGTGTGATTTCGATATCGCACAGCTGCGACAAAGGCACGTAGTGACCATCGGGTAATGGCACGGTCAAACGCTGCAATACGTCGGGATCGTTGCGCAGTGTATCGGGCAGGCGCACCACCAGATCGAAACGTTGATCGCCCTCGAACACCTGGCCAACGGCTTTGCCGCCCAGCGCGACTTCAATCACTTCCTGTACGTCGGCCACACTCAGGCCATAGCGATACAGTAACTCGCGTTTGGGCGTAATGGTCATCATCGGCAGTCCGGTGGCTTGCTCCAGCGCCACATCGGCTGCACCGGGAATCGGCGCCCAGCAAGGCTTCAATCTGTTCGCCGTGTTCGACCAGTGTGGCCAGATCGTCGCCATACACCTTCACCGCCAGATCGGCGCGCACGCCGGAGATGAGTTCGTTGAAACGCATCTGGATCGGCTGCGTGAACTCATAGTTGTTGCCGGGTACTTTGGCAACGGCCGTTTCCAGTTCCGCAACCAGCGTGGCTTTGGCTTTACGTGGATCAGGCCATAACTCGCGTGGTTTGATCATCACATAAGTGTCGGCCACGCTGGGTGGCATGGGGTCGGTGGCGATGTCGGAGGTGCCGAGTTTTGCAAGCACCTTGTCCACTTCCGGTAGCTTGCGAATCTCATTTTCCAGATCCTTTTGCATGGCGACTGCCTGAGTGGATGCCAGTGCCGGGAATGCGCAAGGCATGCAGCGCGATGTCGCCCTCATCGAGATTGGGCAGGAACTCGCTGCCCATGCGGCTCATCATGAAGAACGAGAGCGCGACCAGCAGAAACCGCACCAGTCACCACAGCAATTCGAAAGCGGATGGCCGCCAGTAACAAGGGTTGATAACCCTTGCGCACCACAACCAGCACGGCATTTTCATGCGCAGGCACGCGCTTGCTGACCAGCAGTGCTACCGCTGCCGGTACAAAGGTAATCGACAGGATCAACGCGCCCGTGAGTGCGGCCGCGACGGTGAACGCCATCGGATGGAACATCTTTCCTTCCACACCGGTGAGCGTGAAGATGGGGATGTACACGATCAGGATAATGCACACGCCGAACAGGCTGGGGCGGATCACTTCGGACGTGGCTTGTCTGACCACTTCAAGTCGTTCGCGCAGGTTAAGAAATATTCGCCGGCGCTTGCACCATGGATAAACGCCGCAAGCAGTTTTCAACAATGATCACGGCGCCATCAACGATCAGGCCGAAGTCAAGCGCGCCCAGGCTCATCAGGTTGCCGCTGACCTTGCTTTGCACCATGCCAGTGATGGTGAACAGCATGGCCAATGGAATGACCAGGGCGGTGACCAGAGCGGCGCGCAAATTACCGAGCAACAGGAACAACACGGCGATGACCAGCAATGCACCTTCCAGCAGATTGGTTTTAACCGTTGCGATGGTTTTCTCGACCAGCACGCTGCGGTCGTACACCGTGTGAGCTGTCAGTCCTTCTGGCAGCGAGCGATTTATTTCTTCGATCTTGGCCGAGGCGCGCTTCGATACTTCGCGACTGTTCTCGCCCACCAGCATGAATACCGTGCCCAGCACGATTTCCTCGCCATTCATGGTGGCGGCGCCGGTGCGCAGATCGGTACCCAGTGAGACTTCAGCCACATCATTGATGGTGATGGGTGAGCCGGCCTGTTTGCTCACCACAATGCGGCGGATGTCATCCAGCGTCTGTACCTGACCGGGTGAACGAATCAGATACTGCGAGCCATTGCGTTCAATGTAGGCGGCACCGACATTGGCATTGTTTCGCGCCAGCGCCGCCATGACATCCTGCAGACTCAGGTGATACGCCAGCAGCTTGCCGGGTATGAGGCGCAACCAGATACTGACGCTCATGGCCACCGACATTGTTCACTTCGGTTACACCCGGTACGCGCGCCAGTTGTGGTGAAATGATCCAGTCCATGGCGGTGTGCAGGTCCGTGCCGTCATAAGCGCTGCCATCCGGTTTGCGCGCACCCGGTTCGGGGTTTACGGTGAACATCAGGATTTCGCCGAGCCCGGTGGCAATCGGCCCCAGCTCGGGTTCCAGTCCCGACGGCAGTTCAGCGGTCACCGATTGCAAACGTTCGGACACCAGTTGCCGTGCGAAGTAGATGTCAGTGCCATCTTCAAACACCACCGTTACTTGCGACAGGCCATAACGGGACAGCGAGCGTGTGTATGAAACTTTGGCAGGCCCGACATCGCGTTCTCGAACGACGTAGGTGATGCGTTGCTCGGCTTCCAGCGGTGAGTAGCCGGTGGCTTCGGTGTTGATCTGCACCTGCACATTGGTGATGTCAGGAACCGCATCGATGGGCAGACGGAAATAGTTGTAGACGCCCAGTGCACTCATGGCCAGTGACGGACAGCATGATCAGCCAGCGGCGGCGCAGCGAGAAGTCGATGATTAGTTCGAGCATGATGGTGTTTCCAGGAGGTAGGGGTCGAACGTTAGTGATCGTGCGACGCCCCGGACTTTTCGATGTCCGCCTTGATCAGATAACTGTTGCCGCTGACATAGCGTTGGCCCGCTGGCAGACCACTCAGTACTTCCACCGTGGTGCTGTCCCTGCGGCCCAGGTCCAGTGGCATGGCCTGATACGTCTCGTCATCATTGAAAAACACCACATCCCAATCACGGAAGGTCTGCACTGCGGCCAGCGGTATGGCCACTGGCACCTTGTTTTCAGCCACGGTGACTGAGCCGGTGACAAACTGGCCCGGTATCCAGCGGCCATCCTTGTTATCGAGTGTGACGCGCGCCAACAAACCCTGATTGTCCTCACCGGCAGGCGCGATGTAGTTGATGCGGGCGATGTCAGTGGCTTTGCCGTCAGTGGCCTTGATGCTGACGCTTTGTCCGTTGGCAAGCCGCGCCCGATCGCGTGGGAATACGCTGAGTTCCGCCCATACGCTGCTGAAATCGGCAACGACAAACAGCGGCGTGGTATCGGTAGTTTCACCGACATTGACGTTACGCTGCGTAATGATGCCGCTGATGGGCGCGGTCACCGGATAGGTCTGCAGGCTTTCATTGCTTTCAATCATTGCCAGCGTTTCGCCGGTCTTCACCTGGTCGCCCAGGTTTTTGCTCAACGTGCGGATCACGCCGGGATAACGCGCCGTGATGTTGCGTACCCGGTCGGCGTTAGCTCCAATGCTGCCGTACAGTTCGATGGATTCACGCAATACACCGGGACCGGCGGTCGCGACTTCGACGCCGGCCACCTTGGCCATGCCGGCAACGATGGTGGTGCGGCCCTCGTAGGATTCATACGTCCAGGTGTGCTGCTGGCCGGCATACTCAGAAGTGACCGTGACATCGAAGGAATGCGGTTCTTCCACTTCGGCATTGCCGAGCAGGTAATCCTGGCGCGGCGCAAAGTTGAACATGTCTTTGCGTCCGCCAAAGCGCAGCAACTCAACCTTCGCGCTGACTTCGACAGGCGCAACAGGCTTGCCGTCCGAATAGGCATACAGGCGATATTCCGGCGGCACACCACTTTCATAAATCGTGACTTCGATCTGAAAATTCTCATCGCTGAGCAACCGGCCGCCATGGGGGCCTTTGATTGCTTCATCTGCGGCCTCTGCTTGGCCTTGTTCCTGCGCTTCGCTGACTGGTTCGGTGCGTGTGCAGGCTGCGGCATAAAGCAGCAACGCGGTCAGCAGCGCGGTAGTGATCTTGTTCATGGTTTTGTCTCTCAAAATGGGTTCTGCCTAACGCGGGGTTTCAGCCAGTGCCTGGCCCGTCAATCGCTCGATCTCACACAGCATTTGCTGACTATCTGCGGCGGCATCAATCGCGGCGGATTCCAGTTCCAGCAATTCACGCTGTGCGACGGCGAGTTCCAGATAGGAGAACCGGCCACGCTCATAACCGTACTGCGTTTGCTCCAGCGCCTGTTGCGCTTGTGGAAGCACTGCATCGCGCAGCGTGTTCATGCGGGCACGATTGGCCTGAAGTGCCTGATACAGGCCGAACAGAGTGGACTTCGGCTTTGATGTATGCAGCCTGCTGCTGTGCCTGGGTTTGCTGCGCGACGCAACTCTGCTTCACGAATGGTGCCTTGATGTCGATCAAACACCTGTAGCGGGATGGAAAACCCCGCGACCAGCGCTGCTATCGTCACTGGCTTCAAGACGGCGTACACCGATACTCAGGTTGAGGTTGGCGCGCGTTTGAGCTTGTGCCAGTCGTAACTCGGCTTCACGCAAGCGTGTCTTCGGAAACGAAAGCGGATGAAATCCGGATTGGACCAGCAAGTCTTTGCATCAGGTTTGTGAAGGACGTTGGTATCCGGCAATGACAAACAGGTTGGCGTTGACTTGAGAAAATTGTGGTGCAGTTGCTGCCCCATAACGCAGCGAGCGCATGACGCGCACTTTGCAAATCGACGATGGCGCTGCTTTGTAGTTCCAGCTGTGCACGTAGTCAAGCGTGATGCGTGCGCGACTGCGTTCTAGCTTCGGGGGAGCGTGCAGCCTGCACACGAATATCGATGGCGCGCAAGCGTGGCATCACTCACAACTGACGGCACGCTCAGTTGAGCCTGGCTTTTTCCTGTGCGGCTGACGACGGTAATGAAACGTCGTGTGACTTCAGCCAGCACATCAAGTTGTTGTACCTGTCGTTCGATGGCTGTCCAGATCGAGGTTGCTGACTGGCAGTATTGACGACGTAGCTGGCGCTTGCCACCCAACTCAATGACCTGACTCAGGCTGAGCGTGGTTTGCATGCGCTTTGTACACCGCTGACCGCTGCCGGTGCCGAGAAAATCTTCCAGCTCCAACGACAGGGACGGATTGAGATCGCAAGCCTGCTTGAGTGATGCGTGCTTCACTGGTCTTTGAGCGTGTATTCGGATACGGCCAGATCGGGATTGCGCTGCAATGCCGTCTGCACCGCACCAGTCAGCGTCAGTACCCCTTCCGGCTCAGATGTGATCGCTGCGGCAAATGCACTGCTTGCCAGCCAGAAAAAAACAGAACAACACGCCAGCAACAGGCGTACTGATGAGAACAACATGGAAACCTCCGCATTCCAGACTGGCGATGAGCTGCCAACGGTCTGGATAGCCAATCAATGCAAATACACGCCAATACTTTGGCGCGGATTCATGAATTGATACAGGCCTGAAGAGGAGGACCCCGCAAGGGTGGTCGCAGATAAGCGAACTGCTTGTCGGGAAGTGTGAATTGCCCTGTCCGTAGCAGGTTCAGTGTACGTAACACAAACAGAAGACATGAAAGAATTGCAATGAAGAACAGGGTGTCTGGAACGAGATCAATACCGAGCTTTTTGCTCAGTGCCCCGCCATCAAGGCTTACCTCGATGTGCCCCTGATCCAGATGTTCAGTTTCGCCATGGACATCAGCAGGCGTGTCATTCGAGCCGAAGGCGTCAATGTGCAGATGGGGTGCCTCATCATGGTCAAGCGCCACATGCATATGCATACCGCTCAGGCGCAGGGTCAATGCGCACAGGCACAGCAGCAGGACGAATGTGCGAAAACAAGGCTTCATTGGTCTAGGAAGTATGACATGGTGCAGCTGTGAATGAGCAATAGCCCAGAATCCATTCAGGCCACGACCGGCTGAAAACTGCCACTGCGCGCCATCGGCCAATAGATGCGGAACACATTGTGCGGCCACTCGCATTCACCGCGTTCGGCGGCCAGCAATGCGCCGGCCGGCATGGTGGGTAACAGACTGGATAGCAGACGCACATCATGTTCAGTGATGCGTCGCACAATGTGCGATGCAGTCAGTTCGCCCGGATGCTGCAAACCCGCCGCCTGCACCAGTTCTTTCAAGGCTTCCAGCGTGTGGTGATGAAAGCGCCAGACGCGCTCCATCTTGGTGGGCACCACCAGCGCCCTCTGCCGCAGGGGATCTTGCGTGGTCACGCCGGTAGGACAGGCGCCGGTGTGGCAGTGCTGGGCCTGAATGCAGCCCAGCGCAAACATGAAGCCACGCGCGCTATTGCACCAGTCCGCACCCAGCGCCAGTGAGCGTGCAATATCAAAGGCGCTGACGATCTTGCCCGCGCAGCCAATCCTGATGCGCTCGCGCAGGTTCAGGCCCACCAGCGTGTTGTGCACCAGACGCAACCCTTCCTGCAACGGCGTACCAACATGATCGGTGAATTCCAGTGGCGCAGCGCCCGTGCCACCTTCACCACCATCCACCACAATAAAATCCGGTAGCACGCCGGTTTCCACCATGGCCTTGGCCAGCGCGAACCATTCCCAGGGATGACCGATACACAGTTTGAAACCCACTGGCTTGCCACCCGACAGACTGCGCAAGCGATCAATGAAATGCAGCATCTCCACCGGCGTACTGAAGGCGCTGTGAGCGGAGGGCGAAACACAATCCACCCCCATGGGTACACCACGCGCCGCAGCGATTTCCGCCGTGACCTTGGCGCCCGGCAACACACCGCCGTGACCGGGCTTGGCGCCCTGACTCAGTTTGAGCTCGATCATCTTCACTTGGCGATCACGCGCATTGGCGGTGAATTTTTCTGCGCTGAAACTGCCATCGTCGTTGCGACAACCGAAGTAGCCGGAACCAATTTCCCAGATGAGATCGCCACCATGTATACGATGATGCTGGCTGATGGAACCTTCACCGGTGTCATGAGCGAACCCGCCCTTCTTTGCACCGCCATTCAACGCCAGAATCGCATTGGCGCTGAGCGCACCAAAACTCATGGCGGAGATGTTGAACAGACTGGCGGAATACGGCTGCGTGCAGCGACCACTTGTTTTGCCAATCTCAACGCGAAAGTCGTGACCATCAACCTTGCTGGGTGTCAGCGAATGATTAAGCCATTCATAACGCGCCAGCAGCACATCCAGCTGTGTGCCAAACGGCCGCTTGTCGGAATCGCCCTTGCTGCGCTGATACACCAGCGAGCGTTGCTGCCGGGAAAACGGCACCGCCTCGCGATCACTCTCAATGAAGTACTGGCGGATCTCCGGACGTATCCATTCCATCAGGAATCGCAGGTGTCCGATCAGGGGATAGTTGCGCAGCACCGCGTGGCGCGTCTGCCGGATGTCGCGTATGCCGATGACCACGCCGATAACGCCGATAACCAGCGTCCAGTGCAACATTTGCCCCTGCCATGAGGCGAAGCCGCCGAGCACCAGCAGCACTGACACCACCAGCAACCACAGGTAGCGAACCGGAAAATAATGATCCAGGGCAAGTAACCAGGCAGGCATCAACCACTCCCCGATGCAGGTAATCTGTGTCTGTATCGAGCCAGACGGGCATTAACTTGAATTATTAACGTAGCCACGCCGCAAATGTGATGCAGGCGACCCATCCCTCAGGCCAGAGGCCGCACTGCCGCACTCACTCTATGGGCGGCGGGCACTATAGGCTATCCTGCCAAGTACCCCGAACGAGCCCTCAACAGGAGCACAACATGGTTGGCTGGATTACCCTGCTGGTACTGGTGATCATCGTGTTTTATGGCGTCGGTATCTACAACCGGCTGATCAGCGCACGCAATGGTTACAAGAATGCGTTTGCACAGATCGACGTGCAACTGACACGGCGTTACGACCTGATACCCAATCTGGTCGAAACCGCCAAAGCCTACATGCAGCATGAACGCAGCACGCTGGAAGCCGTTATAACCGCGCGTAATACCGCAGTGAGTGGCTTGAAAGCGGCAGCGGCCAATCCCGGCGATGCCGCCGCCGTACAGCAACTGGCTGGCGCAGAAAATCAGTTGAGCGGTGCACTGGGCAAACTGTTCGCGCTGGCGGAAGCCTATCCTGACCTGAAGGCCAATCAGACCATGATGCAGCTTTCCGAAGAACTGACCTCGACTGAAAACAAGGTGGCGTTTGCGCGTCAGGGTTACAACGATGCAGTCATGAGCTACAACAACAGCCGCGAAATGTTTCCCAACAGCTTCGTGGCTGGTCTGGGCGATTTCCCGCCGGCGCAGTTGCTGCAAATCGAATCGCAGGAAAAACGCAGCGTGCCCAAGGTCAGTTTCAGTTAGAGAAGCAGCCAGCGTGAACCACCGTGTAGGTCGGGCTTTAGCCCGACACTCCGAAGATGTCGGGCTAAAGCCCGACCTACGGGTCGCGCCATGAACTTCTTCGAGCGTCAGGCACAGGCGCGCACGTTATCGCGACAGCTGGTGTGGCTGTTCCTGCTGGCGGTCACTATCGTGGTGACCGCAGTCAGCGCCGTCATCATCAGCCTGCTGGCGACGTTCCAGACTGATTCACCGCAAGCACGCGGCCTGTTGCTGCCAGATACCGTCTGGCTGGCTGATCACGCTGGCCTGGTTGCCTTGATTGTGGGCAGCGTGCTGGGCGTCATCGTCATGGCCAGCCTGTACAAGACCAGCGTGCTCAGCGGTGGCGGTGGCGTAGTGGCGCGTGCTGCCGGTGGTGCGCGCGTACCCACCGACACCACTGATCCGCAGCTGCGCAGACTACTCAACATTGTTGAAGAAATCGCCATCGCCTCCGGCATCCCGATGCCCGCTGTGTATGTGCTGCCGCAGGAAACCGGCATCAATGCCTTTGCCGCCGGGTTCAATCCCAGCAATGCCGCCATTGCGGTCACGCGCGGCAGTCTGGAACTGCTGGATCGCGCCGAGTTGCAGGGCGTGATCGCGCATGAGTTCAGCCACATCGTCAATGGCGACATGCGCCTGAACATCCGCCTGATGGGCCTGCTGTTCGGGTTGACCGTGGTGGCGGGCATCGCTCGTACCGTACTGCGCCTCATGCCACGTATCAGTGGCCGCAGTGATGATCGCAGCTCCGGCAAATCAGGCGGCGCGCTGCTGGCGGTGTTTGCGGTCGCGGCACTGGTATATGTGATCGGTTATATCGGCCTGTTTTTCGGCCGCATGATTCAGGCCGCTGTTTCGCGCAAGCGTGAGTCGCTGGCCGATGCTTCAGCGGTGCAGTTCACCCGCGATCCACATGGTCTGCGCGATGCGCTGGTGAAGATTGGCGCCAGCTCGAGTGGTTCAACCCTGATTGCCGCCGATGCAGATGCGGTGGCGCACATGTTGTTTGCGCCGGGCATGGCGCGACTGTTTGCCACACATCCGCCACTGGAAGAACGCATCCGCGCCATTGATCCACAGTTCAATGCCAGTGAGTTTGCCCAGGCGCGCGCTGCACTGGTGACCCGGCAATCACAACCCGCGCGTGACAACGTGGCCACTGATTCGGCACAGCAACGCCTGACCCGGTTACTCAATACTGCGGTGGGTCTGGAAGCGGGTGCGCTGGTACAACAAGTCGGGCAGCCAACTCCGCCGCATATTGCGCTGGCGCAGGCGATTCGCATTTCACTGCCGGCCGCAGTGCTCAAAGCAGCCGATCAGGGCAGTGATGCCCTGGTGCTGATGCTGGCGCTGGCGCTGGATCGCCGACCCGAAGTTCGCGCGCCGCAATTGCGCTTCATTGCGCAACAGCTCAGCGAACCAACGGCACAAGCCTGCGAGACCTGGCTGTTGGTAACCGATCAGTTGAATCCCCTGCAGCGTCAACCCGCACTGCTGCGACTCTTGCCCACACTGCGACAACTGCCACTGGCTGAACGCAACAGCTTGTTACGCTGTCTGAATGGTTTGCTGCAACGAGGCGGCCGGGTGTCCATCGAACAGTACAGCCTGCGCAAACTGGCGCAGGTGCAGCTGCGTGATGTGGACATGATCACCAGCCGACCGGGATACAGTTCACTGGCTGCATTGAACAACGAAGCAGGGCTGTTGCTCGCAACCCTTGCCGAGCATGGTCATGAAAACAGCGCCCAGGCGCTGCCTGCCTTTCAGCGTGGCATGCAACATCTGTTTCCCGGCGCACCACTCCAGTATCCCGTTCCCGAAGACTGGCCACTGCATCTGGATCGGGCTTTCAATCGCCTCGATACCCTTACCGCTTCAGGCAAGGAAAAACTGCTGCAAGCCATGGTGCACACCATCAGCCATGACGGCAAAGTGGATGCGCGTGAAGCCGAGCTGCTGCGCGCCACCTGCGCCAGTCTGCATTGCCCGCTGCCGCCCATACTGGATGCAGCTACGGATGGCGCTTAACTCCTCACGGGTTACCAGCGTCGGCCATTGCGGCCACCGCCACCACCACTGCCCACACCGGTGACCACACCGGAAACCGTGAAGCGCGCCACTTCGGCGCCGCCCTTGTAAGTCGCAGCGGCATACAAGCCGTCTGCCATCTTGCCGGTGGCTTGACCACCGGTATACACCACATAGGTTTCGCCCTGTCTGAGTTCTGGCGAAGACACCACCACCGACTGATAGGCCTTGGCCGGTACGAAGGTGACCAATGCTTTGCCGGACTCCGTGGCAATGTGCACGGGCGTACCAGCGGACTGCATGGCGGGCAGGATCACTCGCACGGAGTTCTGCGTGGAGGCGCTGCCGGGCGCTTGCGCCATGCTCGCGCTGCCCACCGCGACCAGCAATCCGCCTGTCAACCTGAAGCTGCCGTCATAGTCGAGCGCGCTATTCATTCTGGCAGCCGGCCCATTGACCAGCAGCGTGCCACCCGTCATTTCAATGCTGGTGCCGGAATTGGCGTCAATACCATCGCCACCGGAATCAACAACCACATAGCCACCACGCACCGCCAGATAGGAACCGGTGGACGCGCCGCCTGCCTGCCGTCCAAAACCAAAACTCTGTCCGCCGGGGGTGATATTGATACCGTCATCTGCAGAAACCACACGCAGACTGCCTGCCTTGATCGCCACCACAGGACTTTCCACGCCTTCAGAAGACTGGACGATGTCCGTGGTGCCGCCATTGATCTGCACCTGCTGGTTCGCACGGATACCCTGACCACCGGCAGCAATGTGTATCTGTCCGCCGTCTATGGTCACTGAATCATTACTGTTGATGCCATCATCCGCTGCATCAATGCTGAGCTTGCCGCCTTTAAGCACCAGCGCCACGCCTGCTTTCAGGCCTTTCATGCTGTCCACCGCAGCACTGCCCGACCCCTGATAGCGCCTGCCGGCAGCGCCACCACCGGCCGCCACCGTCACCACACCGCCCTGGATGTTCAGCGTGGTTGCAGCCTGAATGCCATCCAGCGCCGCAACAATGTTGAGCGTACCTGCGTCAATTCGCACCACGCCCCTGCCAGCATCGGTGTCGTTACTCGACTGCAAACCATCCGCACCGGCATTGATATTGATGACGCCACCGCCAATCACCAGTGAGTCCTTGCCCTTGATGCCATCTTTCATGGCGTTCACGGTGATATGGCCGCCGCTGATCTTCAGGCTGTCGTTGCTGACAATGCCGTTGTTGGAACTGCTGCGTACCTGCAATGCGCCATTGCCACTGAGGGTGAGATCCTCTCTGCTGTAGAGGGCCGCATCGGCGCTGCGTATGCTGCCTTTCGCCGTATCAGTAACCTGATTGGCGCTGCCATCCGCCAGCTCGATCTCGACCTTTTCTGCCTGGCGAATTTCGAGAGGCGCATCGGTGGAACTGCTGATGCTGGCGTTGTTCAGAATCAGCTTGATACGCTGCTTGTCCGGGGTATCAACAATGACCTGCCCATCGCTCAGCTGACCACTGATGCGATACATGCCAGCAGTGGTGATGGTGACGCGATTGTCCTTCACTGTGGCGCCCTTGCCCGTCACCGCAATGGACTTGCCGGAAAATTTGATGGATGCCTGATTGGCGCTATCAGCCACCGGCGTGTTGGCAACAGACTTGACCTCAGCGTTTGCCGCACTGGCTTCATCAATCACATCGAAACCGGCGCGCCCGGCCAGGGCGAGCAATCCGAACGATGTAACCGCAACGATGGAATTCTTCATGGCATGTCTCTGATCAGTCAGTCACTTCATCAGCGCGCAGCTTGACAGGCCGCTCCGGAATGAAGTTGGTGAAACTGCAAGCACTTGCAAGCATTGCGCAAAGAAATGCGAAGTCTCAATTCAAGCAAAGAACTCGTAGTGCTCCACTTCCGGCACGCCCGCAAAATACGGCCCGAGCAGGCGACGCCATTCAACAAACAAGGCTGACTCGCGAAATCCCACCATGTGGTCATCGCGTGTCTGCCATTGCACCAGCAGCAGATAATGATCTGCCACATCCACCGAGCGTTGCATCTCATGCGAGATATAACCGGTGGCTTGCGCAATGACTTTGGCGGCCTGATGAAAGGCGGCTTCGAATGCCGGTGACTGACCGGGCTGAATCTTGAAAGAGGCGACCTCCAGAATCATGTCATCGTATCCTTGTTCAAGTTGATTTCGGCGCTACATATTCGCCGGGCTTGTCCGAACCGCCGGCAAAGAAGAACTTCTCCATCTCGGTCACCAGAAACTTGCGCGCCTTGGGCTCGATGGGTGACAACCGGTACTCATTGATCAGCATGGTCTGATGCTTGAGCCACTGTGCCCAGGCTTCCTTCGAGACCTGCTGATAGATGCGCTGCCCCAGTTCGCCGGGATATGGCAGATGCGCCAGACCTTCGGCTTCGCGCTTCAAAACTACACACTGAACCATTCGCGTCATTTCAACTCACGCCTCGCAACATTCCAAAAATCAACAGCACCGGTTTGGCCAGACCCAGTCGATCCGGCCGTTGCACATCGTACCAGCGATAACCGTCCGTATCGGCAACGACATCACTGTGATGCTCAATCCGGAGCAGACGCGGTTGCAGGTGCAGATCAAAGTGCGTGAAGGCATGATGGATGTCCGCAAGCATCTGCCAGGCAGTATCAGCAGCACCCGGCCAGCGTTGTTGCACCCAGTCCTGCAGGGACGGCTCATCCGCAAACTGCGGACACACCCACAAACCACCCCAGACACCCGCTGGCGGACGACGTTCCAGCAACACCCGACCCTGTGCATCAACCACCACCAGCGCCAGCGCAGTACGTTGCGGGCGCGGCCTCTTCGGTTTGCGTGTGGGCAATTGATTCTGCAATCCTTGCGCGCAGGCGAGGCACTGATTGCGCAACGGACATTCCGTACAACGCGGTTTGCTGCGCGTACACAGCGTGGCGCCCAGATCCATGATGGCCTGGGTGTAATCTGCCGCACGCAGCAACGGTGTGTTTACTTCCGCCAATTGCCATAACTGCGCTGCCACTGACTTGATGCCGGAATAACCGTGAATAGCGAAGCAGCGACTCAATACGCGCTTCACATTGCCATCCAGAATCGCATGGGGTTCGTCGTGCGCCAGCGCAAGAATGGCGCTGGCGGTGGAGCGACCAATGCCCGGCAGCGCCTGCACCTGCGCATGCTCACGCGGAAACTCGCCGGCATGCTCACTCACCAGCCGCTGCGCCGCCTGGTGCAGATTGCGCGCCCGTGCGTAGTAACCGAGGCCTGTCCATAGATGCAGCACCTCATCCAGCGGCGCGGTCGCCAGTGTCTGCACATCCGGAAAGCGCGCCATGAAGCGCTGGTAATACGGGATCACGCTGGTGACCTGCGTCTGTTGCAGCATGATTTCCGAAATCCATACTCGATAAGGCGTGCGCTGCTGTTGCCACGGCAAATGCTTGCGGCCAGCAATATCAAACCAGTCCAGCACAGCGTTGGCGAACTGCCGGGACAGGTCATTCATCAGGGATCACTCACAGACGCAGGCGTTGCAACTGTACTGCCAGGCCGACTATCTACCTGATGCATTCCAGGCAGCCACTGCGGCGGGCACTTCGTTACCGGGCATGGGCTTGCCGATCAGGTAACCCTGCACCCGATCGCAGTTGGCCTGCGCCAGAAAATCGAGCACTTCGCGGGTTTCCACGCCTTCCGCACAGGCGGTCAGCCCCAGCTTGTGCGCCAGCAGCACCATGGTTTCCACCATCACCTTGGCCTCGTCCCGGTGGCACACGTCACGCACAAACGAAATATCGATCTTCAATTCACTGAAGGGCATCAGATAGAGTTGTTTGAGTGAGGAATACCCGGTTCCGAAGTCATCAATCGACAGTCCGAAGTTTTTCACCCGCAGACGGGTCAGCACATCCATGGTGGTATCCGGGTCGGACATGGCCGCCGACTCGGTAATTTCAAAACTCAGCCGCTGTGGCGGCACGCCATGGCTACTGGCCAGACTGGCGGCCAGATCCGGGAAACTGCGGTCGTTAAGTAATCGCGGCGAAAGATTGATCGCCACGTCCAGCGGCTGTCCAGCTGCCTGCCAGCGCGCAGCCTGGGCAATGGCCTGATCCACGACCTGTTCGGTGAGCTGCCGGATCTGCCCACTGGCCTCAGCAATGCTGATGAAGACCGGCGGGGGAATGAAGCCACGCACCGGATGCCGCCAGCGCGCCAGGGCTTCCACCCCTTCCACCAGCCAGGCCCCGGTCTCGGTATGACGTGCCTTGGGCTGGTAGTAAACCTGTATCTGCCGGTCCGCCAGCGCCTGATCAAGGTCGGCTGCCGTAACGCCAATACTGGGCTTCATGGTTTTGCGCAGCACGGCTTCGAGATCCGGGAGCATGATGGGTTTCTGCAAAGCCGCCAGCATGTTCAGGCCCTGTGCGCGACCCACCTGCTCGGCAGTGCTCAACACCCGCTGATCCATGCCACTGGCCACCAGCACCTGGGCGCGCGTGCCCTGGTTGCCAAGATAGCGCAGCAATTCGATGCCATCGGAACCTGACATCTGCAGATCCAGTACGACGATGGTGGGATTGAAATCCAGATAGGCGCGCCGGAACGCATCCGATTCGGTGACTGCCAGCGCCTCGAATCCCAGCCGTTTGGCGACCTCTACGATGAAATCACAGAGTTCCTGTTGATCGTCAATCACCAACAAGCGGTTGGTCGGTTCCAGCAACTTACACCTCGCGACAATTTCTGTATGCGTCAGCTTGCCGCAACGGCAGACACTTAGTGATCCAGCATGTAGCGGATCTTCAGCGCCAGTTGCTCGTTTCGATACGGCTTGGCCAGCAGCATGTCCTGGGCGATGGGGCCGGCGCGATTAAGTTCCGAATCCCCCAGGTAGCCGGTGGTCAGCAGCACCTGTATTCCCGGCTTGAAAGCACGCGCCCGCTCCGCCAACTCGGGGCCGAGCATACCACCGGGCATGATCACGTCCGTGAACAGCATATCGATATGCGCCGATTCTTCGAGAACGCGCAACGCCGCCGGTCCACTGGAAGCCTCCAGCACCCGATAGCCCAGTTGCTGCAGATTCAGCACGGTCGTGGCGCGCAGATCGGTGTCATCCTCCACCACCAGCACCACTTCATGGCCGCCGGGCAAGTGTTGCTGCACCAGCGTGTCTTCGTGATTCACCTCCGTGCCGCTGCTGCGTGGCAGATAGAGAGTAATGACGGTGCCCTCGCCCATTTGACTGGTCACCTGCACCGTACCCTCTGACTGCGTGGCAAAGCCATGCACCATGGCCAAGCCCAGGCCACTGCCCTTGCCCGCTTCCTTGGTAGAAAAGAAGGGTTCGAACACCCGGTTGAGCACCTGCGGCGGAATACCCACGCCGTTATCGCTCACGGCAATGGCCACATAGTCGCCGCGCGACAGATCTGGGTGCTCGGCAAGGAAGGCTGCCGAAGGTCGTTCGTTACGCGCTGACAGCACCAGTCGTCCGCCCTGCGGCATGGCGTCGCGGGCATTGATGACCAGATTGAGGATGGCGTTTTCCAGCTGGCCGAGATCAGCGCGAATCAGCCACAGTTCATCGGGAATCTCCAGCTGCATCTCGATGGTGTCATCCAGCGTGCGCTGGATCAGGTCAGCAAACACTTTCAACTGTCTGGATGGATCGATGGTGACCGGCTCGAGCACCTGACGGCGCGCAAAACTCAGCAGACTCTTGGTGAGTTCCGAACCGCGAATGGCGGCGCGCATGGCGGTGGAGAGCTTCTTGCTGACGGCGGCGTCTGATAACACGTCGCGCTCGATCAATTGCAGGTTACCAAGTATCACGCCGAGCAAGTTGTTGAAATCATGCGCAACGCCGCCGGTGAGCTGGCCCACGGCCTGCATCTTTTCCGCCTGGTGAACCCGCGCCTCCAGCGTCTTCAGGTCAGTGACATCGGAAATGACCAGGAAACAGCCCGTCGTCTGGTGAGTCAAAGCATCGAGTTGCGGTACGAAACTGCACAACGCCTGATGCAGGCGATCACCCATCTCCAGCGCCCGGATCACGCTGCCAGGCTGACCCTGCAGCGCCTGCTTCACGCCGTGCAGCAGATCCGGATAGCGATCCGGTCGGTGCGCAGCGTCCAGCACGTCAGTCAATGTTCGTCCCAGACATTGATCGGTCAGCATCAGCCAGTGCCGCAACACCGACTGATTACAGTACGTAATCTCCAGTTGCTGGTTGACGTGCACCACCAGCGCTGGCATGGCATCCAGTGTCGCGCCGAAGAAGTCGCGGGTCTCACGCAGGATTTTCTCGGCCCGCTTGCGCTCGGTGACATCCTGAATCGCGCCATACAGACGCAGCACGATGCCCTCAACCTGTTCCGGCTTGCCGATGCAGCGCAACCAGATGCGCGACGCACCCGGTATCGCCAGCTCCAGATCAAAACTGCTGCCGGAGCGGATCGACCTGACCACGGCACGCAACAGCATGAAACGGTCTGTCGCAGCCAGTCGCTGCAGCACATCGGTCAACGGAATGTCGTGGCGCATCGGCAGACCGAGATGCCGACGAATGCCTTCCGACAGGCTCAGCCGCGTGGAATCAACACCCAGCTCCCACGCCCCCACCTTGGCCAGATGCTGCATGTCGGCCAGCATGACATCGATGCGCGCGCGTTCGGTCAGATCGCGAAATGCAATCAGGCTGCCGGCAGCGCCGTTGTGACGCAAGGCCACCATGCGGTATTCCACCGGTCGCACCCGACCGTTCTTGCAATGCAGATTGGCGCCAATGCCACGCAGCATGTCAGTGGTGTAGCCGATGCGGCCGCTATCGCGCTTTTCCATCAGCCCGCCCGCCGTCATCAGACGCCGGTAGTCCATGCCTTGCAATTCTTCGGCCTCATAGCCGAGCAGGCGTGCTGCAGCGGGATTGGCGAAACACACCATGCCAGCAGCATCCAGTTCCAGCACGCCTTCGCCGCTGGCATCAACGATGGCCTCATTGCGGCGACTGATCGCCAATGCCCGGTTGGTGCTCAGCCGCTGCTGCTGCACCCGGCGTCGCCAATGCCAGCCCAGCGTCGCCACCAGGGCAAGCAGTACCAGCACCAGCAATATTGTTGAACCCTGCAGCATCAGCCCTGCCATTCAGTGACCAGTTTGTAGTTATATCTTGGTAGCCATGGACGTGGCGCGCTCAGCCCGGAGCGCGGCCAGCATACCAGTTGACTGCGTACTGCATCAGTTGTGCCGAAGTACGCAGTGATAACTTGCGCTTGATGCGCTGCCGGTGCGATTCGACCGTCTTGATACTCAGATTCAGTGCGTCGGCAGTCTGTCGCGTGGACAGCCCCTTGCCAATCATGTGCAGCACCTGCAATTCCCGATTGCTCAGGCTATCCACCGGATTGTCCGAAAGATAGGCGTCGCCGGCCGCAAACTTCTCGATCATGCTGTTGCCCACGGCTTCACTGACATAGATGCCGCCTTCCAGCACGCGACGCAACGCCTGCAGGAACTGCTCGCTGGCAGCGTGCTTCATGATGTAGCCATTGGCGCCGGCCGACAGCATGCGTTCGGCGTAGATGGCTTCGTCGTGCATGGACAGCACCAGCATGGGCAGATGCGGGTAATGAGCCCGGGCATCCTTGACCAGCTCCAGACCATCGCCCTGCGCCAGCGATACATCCACCACCACCACATCCGGCTGCAACTCGCGGATCATCGACTTGGCTTCACGGGCGGTTTCAGCCTCGCCACAGACTTCAAGATCACGCTCGGTATCCAGCAGGCGTCGCAAGCCCTGACGCACAATGGGATGGTCATCAACCAGCATCACCCGGTAGCTGCGCGGACGCGCCGTCTCTACCCGCTTGTTCGATATTGCTTGCGCCCCATGTGCCATACCTGCACCTCAGTTTTTTTACCAACCCGGAACTCCCTGATTTGACTATGGAAAGCGCCCATCAGGTGTCCGGCAGCTTCCAGCTTGCCAATGTAAGCTTTTCTTGCCCAGGTTTTAATCGGTCCAACCCTTATTCGATGGAACAGGCAGCTGGCTTCAGCGCCTGTTCAAAGTCTCATGCCACTGCGTCCTTGTTACCTTGCGTTGCGACCCATTGCGCCGCATAGCGCATCAACTCGCTGGTTGAGCGCAGATTCAGTTTCTCGCGCATGTGGCGTCGATGCGCATCCACGGTTTTCATGGACAGCACCAGCTGATCGGCTATCTCGCGCGTGCTGACGCCCTTGCCGATCAGGGCAAATACTTCCAGCTCGCGTCCGGACAGCGCGGTAACAGGATCATCCGGGCCGGAAGTGAGGCTGCCGCGTACCGCCTTGGTCAGCAAGCGCTCGTTCATGGCGGCGCTGAGATGCCGCTGTCCCTTGACCACCTTGCGCAACGCTGACAGGAAATCGGACTCAGCCACGCTTTTCATCACATAGGCGCTGATGCCCATCCGCAACAGGCGCTCTGCATGCAGGGCTTCATCCTGCATCGACAGCACCAGCACCTTGATCTGCGGATACTGCTGGCGCAGCCACACCAGCAAGTCGACACCATCTTCCGATCCCAGTGTCAGATCCAGCACCACCACATCGGGCAGCGTGGCCGCAATCGTTTGTTGTGCCGGTGCAATGGCGTTGGCTTCGCCCACCAGAGAAAACTCGGCAAGGCCCGACAGCAACTGTTTCAGGCCCTCGCGCACCAGCGGATGATCATCCACTATCACGATGCGCGCCTTGTCATCAGCAATTTGCATCTTGGTAAGTCCTTTGGTCACCGGGGGTGGGCGAGCCAGATTCAAACGCGCAAACGGGAATGGCATCAGTGCTCGCTAGCAGCACACTGGCACATATCCTTGTGGCTTTCCTTGCACAATCCAAGTTGTACCACTGCCACCAGGGACAAACAAGCACGCATACCCACCCGGTCGCATCAATGGTACCGTTGCACGTCAATAACGCTGAACCGTCTGCGAAGACCATGCAATCCGAACCCAGACTGCGCGTCATCATCCTTGAAGACAACCCGGCTGACGTCGAGCTGATGCAACTGGAGCTGCGCAAGAACGGCCTGCAGGCTGACTACACGCTCACCGTATCGCATCGCGATTTTACCCAGGCGCTGGAGCAGCAGGAACCGGATCTGGTGCTGGCGGATTACACCCTGCCCGGATTCGACGGTCTCACAGCGTTACGTGAAGTACGCGCCCGCTATCCGTTCACCCCTTTTGTGTTCGTTTCCGGATCACTGGGAGAAGAGCGCGCCATTGACGCCTTGAAGAATGGCGCAACCGACTATGTGATCAAGGATCGCCTGCAACGCCTGTCAGCGGTGGTGAATCGCGCCATTCGCGAGAATGTCGAACGCCGCGAGCGCCATCTGTCCAATCAGGCGCTGGAACAGCAGCGATTGCTGGTGACCGCCATTGTTGACAGCCTGCCGGATGACATCTACGCGGTGGATGCAGCCTCCCGGCTGACGGTCATCAATCAGGCGATGCTGCAGCGGCTTGGCCAGCAGCGTACTGACATTCTCGGCAAGCGGCTCAATGAGCTGCCTGATCAGCCCAATGCCCGCGAGATGGAATTGCTGGATGCCATGGTGCTCAATTCAGGCCGATCCATCGTCGAGCAGGAACGGGTCGTGGATCGGCCGGATGGATCTGTGAGCTGGCTGGTTTCGTCGCGCATCCCGTTGCGCGATCACCAGAACAAACCGGTTGGCGTGGTGTGCACCGAGCGTGATCTGACACAGCGCAAACGCATGGAACAGGAGATTCTCGACATCTCGGATCGTGAGCAGCGTCGCCTGGGCAGCGATCTGCATGATGGCCTTGGCCAGGAAATGACCGGACTGTCGCTGATGCTCAAAGGCCTGGAAGTGCAGATGGCCAATGACAGCTCGACCTACCTGCCACAGATCATCAAGATCAATGCACTGGTATCGCGCACCATCCAGAACACGCGCTCGCTGGCGCGCGGTCTGGCGCCGGTTAATCTGTCGCATGGCGGCATCCGTGAAGCATTCAAACAACTGGCGGCACGCTGTTCCGATCTCTACCAGCTCAATTGCGTGTTTGTGGACAACTACCAGCACCACGGGCAGCTGGAAGAAAGCATGGCGACGCAGATTTATCGCATTGCACAGGAAGCAACCACCAACGCAGCGCGTCATGCGCATGCGGACAACCTGCGTATCGAACTACGCTCCACCACCCGCAGGCTGTATCTGAGCATTACCGACAATGGCATCGGCCTGAGCCGGCCCAGTGGCGCCGAAGAGACCGGCATGGGCCTGAAGATCATGGAATACCGGGCCCGCATACTGGGCGGGTCAATTCATTTTGAACGCATCAAGACGGGTACGCGGGTTGCGCTGTCCTGCCCGCTCAAGACGATCATCAGTCCGGCCATCGCCCCGCGTGTGGCAAACCGCTAGTTCTACTAAATCCACTGTGTCAGCACTTCGCTAACCCACCAGCCCACTAACCCACCAGCAAGTTGCTCGTAATCTGCTGTGCCGCATTCCACTCGCGCACGAAGTTTTCCAGCGCCACGGCTGGCAGAGGACGGCTCAGATAATTGCCCTGGAAACAATCACAGCCCAGCTTGTCCAGCTGGCTGTAAACGGCTTCCGACTCGATGCCCTCGGCACACACGGTCAGTGACAGCTTGTGGCCCAGATCGATCAGTGCCGAAACCACGGTATGCGCCTGGCGAGAACTGAGCATTTCACCGATCAGGGTCTGATCAATCTTCAGGATGTTGTAGGGCATCTTGTACAACTGCGTCAGTGACGAAGTACCTACACCAAAATCATCCAGCGCCAGCTGCACACCCTTGACACGCAGGCGCGCGAAGCTGTCCATGACCAGTTTCAGATCACCCACGGCGGCCGCTTCAGTTACTTCAAAACACAGTGAACCGGGCGCCACGGTATATTCCTGCAATACGCGTGACAGTCGATCCGGAAAATTCAGATCGCTGACGGTACGTGCAGCCAGATTGACCGCCAGGCCCAGTCGCAAGCCCCGCGCATGCCAGTGACCCACCTGACGCAACGACTCGTTCAACACGAAGTCCGTGAGCTCGGTCATCAGGTTCTCGCGCTCTACCAGCGGCAGAAACTCACCGGCGTATAACAAGCCGCGTACCGGATGCTGCCAGCGCACCAGCGCTTCCACTGAACTGATCTCCATCGCGTGTCCGCTGCGTCGCAAGATCGGCTGGTAGTGCAGTGTCAGTTCGTATTCATCCAGCGCACGCCGCAAATCCTCAGGCATCAGTGGCGAACGCTCGCCCCGGTGTCTTGCCAGAATGGCTTCCAGCTCCACTATTCGCACCGGCTTCTGCATGGCGGCCTGCATTTGCAGGCCCATGGACAGTCCGAATTGCCGGGCCGTTGCCAGCACTTTGTGATCCATGCCGCTCATCAGCATCACTTCGGCTTTGCTGCCCAGACTGGCCAGATGCCGCAGTGCTTCCACGCCATCCATGTCGGCCATCTGCAGGTCGAGCAACACCAGCGACGGTTGATGCTCGGACAGAATCTGTTTGAACGAGGCGCCAGTATCCGCAGTAAGCACGGCATAGCCATTGCGCTTGCCCAGCTCGGCAATCAGCGCCAGCAGCTCCTGATCATCATCTACCACCAGCAGCGAATTGCGATCAAAGACAGGCACCACGACCTCGGTATTGCATTGGTTACAGCAATGCATCGGAAAAAGCTGCTGAAACTTTAACCGCTCAGGCATTTTCAAACTGTGAACCGGAACACTGTCAATCAGGATAACTACCCGGATTTCCAGCGCAGCCAAGGCCGGCGCAAGGCGGACAAAAACCGTTCAATTGCTGCGCTTGGTCCGCCTGACCAGCGCTTTCCTGCTGGCTGCCACCAGATTTTCCGCCTCTACGGAGCGGCATTCGCTTTGCACCGTATCGCGAATGATCTGCGCCAGACGCAACACCCCCGGACCCGCCGCTTCACGATCTGCATAAATCAGATACAGCGATCCCATGCGCACGCTGCCTTCACGCAGGTTCAAGGGTTGCAACATACCCGACGCCAGTTCCTCGCGAATCTTTTCATCTGGAAACCAGGCAAAGCCATGACCACGCCTGACTGCTTCAATGGAAGTACTCATGTGGCTGACTGTCCAGCGTTGCGTGGCTTCAATGGTCAGCGCATTGCCACTGCGATTGACGCCGCTGTCGCGCACCACCAGTTGCCGATGACTGCGCAGATCCCGTTCGGTGATGGCGCGCTGCAACTGTTGCAGTGGATGCCCGGGCGCGGTGACCGCCAGCATTCGCACCGGCATCAGCACATCCCCCAGATAGCCGGGTGGCACAACGCCGGCAATGGCCAGCTCGGCCTTGCCAGTGGTCAAGGCTTCGCAGGTGCCACTCAGCACGGACTCAATCAGTTCAATGCGCGTGTTGGGGCTTTCCTGACCAAACTGCGCCAGACACCGCAACAACACCGTGGTGGGAAACAGCGGTTCAACGGCCAGGCCGATCTCTGCCTCCCAGCCAGCGGACAACTTGTGCGCCGCCCGTTCCAGCACTAGCGCCTCGTCGAGCAACGCCTTGGCGCGGCGATACAGCAATTGCCCGGTGGGGGTCAGCACCGCCTTGCGTCCCTGAATCTCGAACACCGTGACATCCAGCACCGATTCAAGTTTTTTCACGGCATAGGTGATCGACGACTGACTCTTGTGCAGTTGCCCGGCGGCCTGGGCATAGCCACCTGCCTCCACCACCGCCAGCAGGGCGCGCCATTGTTCGATGGAAATACGGGGGTGGCCGGGTGCGGGACTGGTCTTGTCTGGGCGGGTCATGATCTATTTATTCGATAGGTTTACGCCAGATATTGAGCTTTTTAATTAGCTCAGTAAATAGTTTCATAGGCAACACATTCTCAGCCATTCAATTATTCCATCGGAGTCGCCATGAGCACTTTGCTTCAGATCAACACCAGCCTGTTCTCCGCCGGTGGCCAGTCCACCCAGCTCGCCAATGATTTCGTGCAGAGCTGGCAGCAACAGCATCCGGACGCGACCGTCATAGTGCGCGATCTGGCTGCCCATCCCGTGCCACATCTGAATGCCGCACGTCTCACTGCATTCATGACGCCCGCCGAACAACGCAGCCCCGAACAACAGGCGATCGTCGATTATTCGGACGCACTGATTGCCGAACTCAAAGCTGCCGACGTGGTGGTGCTGGGCCTGCCGCTGTACAACTTCGGCATTCCTTCCGGCCTGCAGGCGTACTTCGATCATCTGGCCCGCGCCGGCGTCACCTTCAAGTACACCGCCACCGGCCCCGAAGGCTTCATCACCGGCAAGCGCGTACTGGTATTCGCCACCCGTGGCGGCAAGTACGCCGGCACCCCCAATGACAGCGCCACCACCCAGGTACGCAATCTGCTCAACTTGCTGGGCATGAAAGCGGTTGAATTCGTTTACGCTGAGGGTCTGAACATCGACACCGATACCCGCGCGCAGGCGCTACAACAGGCACGTCAGCATAGTTCGCAGTTAGCGGCAGCTTGAGGAGAGACCATGAGTATTCGCCAAGTCAATCAACTGATTCCCGGCATGAACACCTCGGATGGCGCCGGCGTGAAACTGATCCGCAGCCTCGGTCAGCGCCAGAACGTGCGTCTCGATCCGTTCCTGATGCTGGATGAATTCGGCAGCGACAAGCCCGGTGATTACATCGCCGGCTTTCCGCCCCATCCGCATCGCGGCTTCGAGACCGTCACCTACATGCTGGAAGGCCACATGCTGCATGAAGACCACATGGGCAACAAAGGTCACCTGCGCAGCGGTGATGTGCAGTGGATGACCGCCGCACACGGCATCATTCACTCCGAAATGCCACAACAGGAACACGGCGTACTGCGCGGCTTCCAGCTGTGGATCAACCTGCCCGCGCGCGAGAAGATGAAGCCGGCGAGTTATCGCGACATTCCTGCCGCAAAAATTCCCGTAGCCTCGCTGACCAATGGCGCCACAGTGAAAGTCATTGCTGGCGACTACGTGAATGAAACCCAGCGCATCAGCGGCCCCGTGCAGGGGCTGGCCACGCAGGCGTTGTATCTGGATGTGTACCTGCCCGCCGGGCAGACGTTCACCCAGCCCACGACGGAATCACACAATGCACTGGTGTATGCGTATGAAGGCGCGGTGCAGATTGGTGAAGGCAACACCACCAGCGTACCGGCGCATAACGCCGCCCTGCTGAATGCCGGCACACAGGTCAACGTAACAGCCAGCAGCGACGCACGTTTCCTGCTGCTGGCCGCGCAGCCACTCAACGAACCCGTGGTGCAATACGGCCCGTTCGTGATGAACACGCGCGAAGAAATCGAACGGGCGATTGTTGACTATCAGAACGGAAAGCTGGTGCAGGCGCAGGCGCAGGCGTTTAGTGAGTAGTAAAAACCAACGGCATTATTCTCACGCTCACGTTTTTCGTAATACGCAAGGTCAGGTGTCCAGACGCTAAGCTGAACTGTTCAGAGAATAAATTCTTCCGCTCACGTGGATGCTTATGTGCAGAACGTTGCATCCTCATGCGTCGCTGGTCAGCATACAATTGATCACAAACTGGAGGGCTCCATGGATGAATTTAAAGGGCGCATTGCCTTCGTCACGGGTGGCTCACGTGGGCTTGGGCTCGCAATTGGCCATGCTCTTGCCAGCATCGGGGTCAATGTCGCGCTCGGCTATCTGTCAAAGGAACGCGAAGCCACGCAAGCTGCCGAGGAACTTGCCGCCACCTTCGGCGTGAAAGCGATTGCCGTCGGCGCCGATGTTTCGAATTCCTCACAGGTTAATCGGGCGATTGCAGAGATTGAAGCGAAGCTCGGATCGGTCAGCATTCTGATCAACAACGCAGGCATCAACCCTCCCGGCAAGATCGATACACTCACCGAAGCGGATTTCGACAAGACAATCCTCGTCAACCTGAAGTCGGCATTCCTCGTCACCCAGCGTGTGTTACCCGCCATGCGAGCGGCGAAATTCGGACGCATCATCATGATGTCGTCCATCGCCGCACAAACCGGCGGCGTCGTGGGTCCTCACTACGCTGCCAGCAAAGCTGGTTTACATGGCCTGATGCACAGCTATGCCAGCCTGCTCGCGAAGGAAGGCATCACCGCCAATGCGATTGCGCCGGCGCTGATTGATACTGATATGGTCAAGAACAATCCGAACGTCAGTCCCGACCTTCTGCCGGTGAAGCGATTCGGCAAACCCGAAGAAGTCGCGGATGTAGTACTGACTCTCGTCCGCAATGGTTATCTCACCGGGCAAACCATCAACATCAATGGCGGCTGGTATCACAGCTGAAGTCCGCATTCACATGCTCCAGCAATATCGTCACGCGCAACGCGGTAACCTGAACTCATCAACACTGGAGACAACAAACATGAAGCGCTTCTGGCAAGGCCTTGCAGTCATGACCCTGGTTGCGACTACCGTACAAGCCCAGACTCCACTGGGCGCCACCGATATCACTGCGGCAGAGGTGCGGCAATTTATTGCGCAGTTACCCAGGGACGAAGCGACCGACCGACCCATTCGTGTTGTCGATCTCGGCGGGTACCGGCTGGGGGTATACGGGGTGTTTCGTCCCGCATCGGCACCCGACAATTCCAGCCTCCATGAAACGAAAGTGGCGGAGATCTATTACATCCTCGAAGGCAGCGGTACCCTGGTCACGGGCGGGACGCTGCGAGAACCCGTCAGGCGCCGCAAGTCCGCCACGTCTGCGATGATCAACGTGAACTCCGACAATGGCATCGAAGGCGGCGTGACGCGCAAGGTGAGCAAGGGCGACATGGTGATCATCCCCGCCAGGGTCGGGCACTGGTGGAGCGCCCGGGAAGGCGACATGACCTATCTGATCATTCGTCCCGATCCGGATAATGAGCTCACGTTGAAATAGCAATAGACGAAACTGCTTTAACGCGAGATGGAGTTCTGCTGGTTGCGCACGGTATCTTGCGCCTGTCAGGAAACACCACCATCCCTCCAGCGACACCCGTTCACGTCGTGACACTCAGCATCCGAATTTCCCGCTGCGGAAACGGAATAGAAATGCCACGCGTGCGAAACGTTTCGAGAACGGTACAGCACGCAGGAAGCGTGTGCGGACCTATCTCGCGACGCGCTTGCCTCTGGGGCTCGCGCAGGCCCAGCTCGACGCCGATTCGACAGGGCCCTTGCCGTCGTAGCGCGCTTGCTGCGGATACGGGCACAGCGGCAGTTCACGCTTCACCGGCGCATCCGGCCGCGTCTTCGCAAGGATGGTCGCCGGCGCCGCGCCCTGCTCCACCCACGCCTCGAGTGCGGACAGCGTGTCGAACTGATCCACACCCGCGCCGCCCGTGCAATGGTGCATGCCGGGCACGACGAACAGCCGCGCGCTCTCCTGTGTCTTCTTCAGCCCCTTCATCGTGGAGACGAGGTCTTCGTAGAAATTCTCGGTGCGCACCGATGCGATCGAGGGATCGCTCGCGCCGTGGTAGAGGATCAGCTTGCCGCCCTTGGCGAAGTACGGCTGGAACTTCGCCGGGTCGGTACCCTCGCCCGCACCCATGATCGAGCGCGTGCGCGTGAACAGTTCGTCGCCCGCCAGTCTTCTTCTGCACGTCCACGTCGGCGCCCAGCAGCGTCGCCGACGCACCGTAACCCAGCCAGTCGGTGAGCGACTCGGTGCCCAGACGCCAGCTGCGCGGCGCGTTGCGCTCGTCGCTGCCCCACGGCGCCTGCGGAGTCGACATGTCGGGCGCAGAGCGGCCGAAGGCGTAGAACGAAGCACCCGACGGACCGACCAGGTGCGCGATCGGCCAGCCGGGATACGCCACGCGGCCGCGACTGTCACGCAGGGGATTGACGTAGGCCTTGAACATCGCCACCTGGTCCGCATTCAAGCAATCGCCGCTCTGACCGGCCTTGCACTGCAGGTCCTCGGGCTTCACCGCGCAGCGGCTCGGGTCCTGCACCAGTTTGTCCTTCGCGCCGTCGAGCGCATCGCACTGCTCGATGATGCGCGCATCGAGGGCCTCGATCAGCGACGGCGGAATGTAGCCCGCGGGATTGGTCAGCAGTGTCTTCTGCACCGCCATGCGCGAGATGTTGAGATTGAAGTCCATCGCCGGATCGCCGGAGATGATGCCGTGATAGTCGTCGGGATAGTGGATGGCCGCGGCCAGCGCCATGCGCCCGCCCGTCGAGCAGCCGTCGAAGTATGAGTGGCGCACCGGCGTCGCGTAGTAGGCCTGCGTGAATGCCTTGCCGGCGACGGTTACGTTGTGCGCGGCGCGATGCAGGAAGTCCGTCACCTTGGCCTGGTCCAGGCTGCCATCGGCCTGGCGCACCCAGTTCGCGCTGGTGCCGTCACCGACATGGCCTGTGTCCGTCACCGTCACGGTGTAACCCTTGCCCAGCGCCGCGGCGCGATCCAGCGCATTGGCCGATGGCTGCAGCGTGCCGGCGTTGCCACCCGAGCCCAGAAACAGGAAGCGCTGACGCCACTCGTTCGGCAGCTGCATCGAGAAACGCGCGAGCCCATCCGGCGCACCATCGCCGCGCGTCACCACCGTGCCGGTCACAGCACAGTGACCCGGAACCGTCGGCGTGGCGGCGACGGCCTTGGCTTCGGTCACGTTCACGTCCGCGACGTTCATTCCGTTCAACGCATCGGGCGTGCAGGCCGGCGCGGCGTTTGCGCCGGCGGCGGCCAACACCGTCAGGCACGGCAGAACGGACAGGATTGGATGGCGCATGGTTCGACTCTCCCACAGTGGCTCAGAACCGGAATACAACCAGCGCAGTGTAGTACCGGTCGCAGGGGATCGGATACCGACATGTGAAGAACAACCCGAACGTCACGCCAATGCTGTCGCTTACACGGCCCCGGGCAGATATCGAACTGTCTGTTCCCTCACCGCCAATGCCCGCTCCCGTTCCAGCTCCTCGCGCAACACCGCTTCCGTCGGCAAGTACAACATGTACTTCGACGCAAACAACTGCTGGTTTTCGTTGAGCACAGAGTACTTCACCACGGTGTGATCGCGCTCGGTGCAGAGAATGATGCCGACTGTTGGGTTGTCGCCCGTGCCCTTCACGGTGTCTTCGAACAGGCGCACGTACATATCCATCTGGCCGATGTCCTGATGCGTCAGCTCAGCGGTTTTCAGATCGACCAGCACGAAGCACTTGAGGATGTAGTTATAGAACACCAGGTCGATGAAGAAGTCCTTGGTTTCGGTGCTGACGCGATATTGCCGGCCGACGAACGCAAAACCCTTGCCGAGTTCCAGCATGAAGGCTTGCAACTTGTCGATGATGGCTTGTTCCAGATCGGCTTCGCGGAATGGGTGGACATCGGGGATGCCCAGGAACTCCAACACATACGGGTCTTTGATGAAGTCCTTGGGTGTGGCGCTTAATGGCGCGGTGTTCTGGCGCATTTCCTCCACCACCGGCTTTTTGTCCTTGCTCATCAGCAGTCGTTCGTAATACAGCGAGTTGATCTGGCGCTCCAGGGCGCGGGTGCTCCAGTTCTGGCCGGCGGCTTCGATGGCGTAGTAGTGGCGCGCCGCCTGGTTTTCGACGCGGATCAACGCCTTGTAGTGGCTCCAGCTCAATTCTCTCCGCAGTGCGGAGAGAATCGGGAAGCACTGGTAAAACTGGCGCATATTCCACAGGCTCTGTACCGAGAAGCCTTTGCCAAATTCGGCGCACAGGCACTCGGACAGGCGCTGCATGAGCTGCGCGCCGTAGTCGGCGCGCGTCTGACCTTGCTGCTCATCCTCGACAATGGTGCGGCCGACGTTCCAGTAGGCCTCGACCATGGTGAAGTTGATGGCGCGATAAGCGTTGGTGCGTGCGGTGCGGAGGATGGTGGCGATGGAGTGGTAGAGGTCGGAGGCTTATCCCCCTCCCCCGGTCGCCGGGGGAGGGTTGGGGTGGGGGCAAGCTGCTGAGAAGCCCCTCCCTGTAACCCCCTGACAAACAGGACCAGTGGGTAGTAGAGTTTTCCAACAGGAGAACTCTTGTGAAGAAGTCCCGATTTAGCGAAGAAAAGATCATTGCGGTTCTGAAGCAGTGGGAGGCTGGCGCAAAGGTTGCTGAGCTGGCCCGTAAGTGCGGGGTGAGCGAAGCAACGCTGTACAACTGGAAGTCCCGGTACGGCGGCATGGACGTGTCGCAGCTGCGCAGGCTGAAGGAGCTGGAGGCAGAAAACGTCCAGCTCAAGCGGATGTATGCCGATCTATCGCTGACGCATCACGCGTTACAGGATGTCGTTCAAAAAAAGCTGTAAAGCTGGTTCAGCGTGCTGAACTGGTGGATGCGATGGTGAAAGAACATGGTCTGAGTGTGCGTCAAGCGTGTGGTGCGGCACGCCTGACCCGCTCGGCGTATTACACGCCGACTCGCCCGTCGCGAGATGCAGAGGTGATCGTAGCCATTGAGCGTTACATTGCCGTGAACCCCACTCACGGGTTCGACAAGCTGTATCCGGCGGTGCGCCCGCAAGGCTTTGGCAAATGCCGGTTGTACCGTGTGTACAAGGCGCTGCGATTGAACTTGAAACGCAAAGGAAAGCGCCGCTTGCCTGCTCGCGTAAAGGCGCCACTGGTGGTACCGCTACGACCCAACGAGATCTGGTCGGTGGATTTCATGTCCGATGCGCTGTGGTCGGGACGACGGTTCCGCACTTTCAACGTGCTGGATGACTTTAACCGGGAGGCCTTGGGCATTGAGATCGATACCAGCTTGCCGGCGGCGAGAGTCGCCAGGGCGCTGGACCAGCTGATCGAACTGCGTGGCCGACCGCAGGTGCTGCGTTCCGACAATGGCCCGGAGTTCATCAGCGAGGTATAGACACGGTGGGCCGCGCGCCACGGCGTTGAGCGACGCTTCATCCAGCCTGGCAAGCCAATGCAGAATGGCTATATCGAACGCTTTAATCGAACTTACCGCGAGGAGGTGCTCAACTGCTACGTGTTTGAAACCCTGAGCGAGGTACGCCGAATGACCCAAGAATGGCTGGTGCGTTACAATCGGCATCGACCGCATGAGTCACTCGGCAACCTGTCGCCCAGACAGTACTTGATGGCACAATCCAATCAACCCTCTACTTCCAGCTGGTCCTGAAAAACGAGGGGGTTACACCAGAGGTTGACGTAGAGAGTGAGGTTCTAGTCGCAGAAATACCTCAATCTGGGGACAGATGGAAACAGGTTAATTTCGATAAAGCCAATTTTATTGGTTTTTTTGGCGCATCGACGGTAGCAGCCCGGACGGTATATTTCTTCAATGTTAGAAACGATGGAACTGTAGGGCAGCAAGAAGTAAGGCCTGCGGTAGTCGTTGTTAGCCAAAACTACAGATTTGAACTAGATGCAGCCGCCGGGCTTCCATATCCCGCTATTGGTAGGCCGATTGCCGTTTTCGTTCCAGTGGCTGCCCGAACATTTACCTACATTCTTCTAATGCCAGGCTCCAACGAGCACACTGAACTCTGCAAATTGCTAGACACCGTCAACCCTTCACCTGGCAATCGAATGCGTCGCCTTCGGTTCAAGGCAGGAGTGGTTAGGGGATATATACCCAACTCCCCTCTCTGGAAACCCTTAACGTTGTAATGAGATAGCGCTTGCAACGCTGCTTCGGCGTCTCGAAATCAACGGTGTAGGCACGCAGTGAAGTTACACCAGCCAGCAAAAGCTTCCTTGACGCCTCTTGATGCTTAGAGGCTGAATCTGGGTAGTGGCAACTAGCCGTAGCTGAAATGTGGCGAGGGCGCGGCATTTTAGGTAGTTGTGCCGGGCTTGTCATGGGTTTCGGCGACAATGGCACGATCCAGCTTGCCCAGACGAGTGGCCCACACGTAGAACACGGAGATAGGCAGCGTGCCCACCAGCGTGGCCAGCGGGATGACGCCAAACACGAAGGCCAAGGCCGCCTCCTGGAGTGAAGCGCCTTCAGCGAGACTTTAAAGGCTGGCGCGAATCGCCAGCTGTGCGCCCTTGTAGTCCAGGCGCAGCGCACCCGGGTGACTGTTTGAAGTCGAATCAACATGCAGACCAAACTGGCGGTAGTGCAATCCCAGTCCCACATGCTGACTGAACTGCCATTGCACGCCTACGCGCCAGTCGCTGAGATCAGCACTGGCATCATCACCACTGCCGCCCAGCCAGCGATAGCGCGCCTGCAACTGCCACTTGGGCAACACTTCCCAACGCATTTCAGTATCCAGCATGGGAATGGGCAGAATACCCGAATCCGCTTCGCGCGCAGACAGCCGTGGCACGTACACATTGACTTCTGCCGAGGCGATCTGGATGTCGGCGCCCACATTCAGTTCAAAGCGTGGTTTGTTGAACAGGCGATAGGCGTAACCCAGCCCGACCATATCCAGATTGAAAGTGCTTCTGACCAGATCACCTACCCGGTAGGTACTGTCATCAAACTCTATCTGCCGAGTCAGCACCGCAGAACCATTGCGATGCGAACTGAAACCGTTGAGCCGGAACAACTGGCGCTTGCCGGGCAGCAGTGTCAGCTCGAACTCCGGCATGACCCTGCTGTCCGCCAGGCCTACATCCGACTCGCCATCCAGCTCGCTACCGGTTTGCTGTACGGTTTCATCGGCGCGCAGAAAGGTATTGATGGACGCGTTCCAGATACCCACCTCCAGACGCAACCGGTCTTCGATCAGGCGCGGCGGCGGGCTGCTTTCCCAAGGCATCTGCCGGGCTTGCGCATGCGCCACACCTGCGCTCAGCAAGCACAGTAGACCACAGCACAGCCGGAGATTGAGATGATTCATGCGTTTACCCATGGCCCAAGTCACTTGACGCAAATAAATAACTGGGTCGATTCTGCCACGCACGGCGTGATCAACCGTCTTGTCGTTGGGCAAAGACGTCGTTACGCGTGACGTAGCGCACATAGGCCACTAAACTTGGTGTTTTCCGCAACGTTGCTGAATGACAGATTGAGATTCATATGACTGCCCAGATCATTGACGGTGCTGCCGTCGCCGCCCGTCTGCGCCAGACCATTGGTCTGCGTGTTGCTGCGCTGGCTACTCAGTATGGTCGAGCGCCCGGACTGGCCGTGGTGCTGGTGGGCGAAGACCCCGCCAGCCAGGTGTATGTGCGCAACAAGGGCAAGGCGACTGTTGAAGTGGGCATGCTTTCGTTTGAGCACAAACTGGATGCCACGACTTCAGAGTCGGATCTTCTGGATCTGGTGGCGCGCCTCAATGCCGATACCCGTGTCGATGGCATTCTGGTGCAACTGCCACTGCCGAAGCACATCAATGCTGATCGCGTGTTGCTGGCGATTGATCCTGACAAAGATGTAGATGGCTTTCATCCCATCAACGCCGGACGCCTGATGACTGGCCAGAATGGACTGGTGCCGTGCACACCCAGCGGTTGCATGCTGCTTCTGAAAGAAGTGCTGCCTGCATTGAGTGGTCTGCATGCGGTGGTGGTGGGACGCTCGAATATCGTCGGCAAGCCCATTGCGCAATTGCTGTTGCAGGCTGATTGCACCGTGACCATTGCCCATTCACGCAGCCGTGATTTGCCGGCGATGTGCCGCAGCGCGGACATTCTGGTTGCGGCAGTGGGCAAACCGGAAATGATTCGCGGCGACTGGATCAAGCCCGGCGCCGTGGTGATTGACGTAGGCATCAATCGTATTCCAGCTGCGGAAGGCAAGACACGACTGGTGGGTGATGTGGCCACCCAGGAAGCGTTGAGCCATGCCGCTGCAATCACGCCGGTTCCAGGCGGCGTTGGCCCGATGACCATTGCCTGTCTGCTGAACAACACCCTGATCGCCTTTGAACGCAGACAGCGGAGCTGACCATGACTACTTCAGCCAGCGGCTTTGATCTCGGTCCTTTGACACCGGCACAACGTGAAGTACTGGCGCAGCCTCTGGATGCCGAATCACGTCGGGTACTGCTCAATCAGGGTACCGAGCCACCCTTCTGTGGCGGGCTGCTCGACAACAAACTCACGGGAACCTACTGCTGCAAGTTGTGCGGCCTGCCGCTGTTCAAGTCCAGCAGCAAATTCCACTCCGGCACCGGCTGGCCGAGTTTCTATCAACCGTTTGATGCGCAGCATCTCCGCGAACTGCGCGATATCAGTCACGGCATGTTGCGCGTGGAGATTCGCTGCCAGCGCTGCGATGGACATCTCGGCCATGTGTTTGAAGATGGCCCCGCGCCAACAGGTCTACGCTACTGCCTGAATTCGGCATCCATGGAGTTTGTTGCCGAAGGACAACCACTGGTTACTCGTTCGTAGTTCGTAGGGGCAGGTCATGTCAATTCAATAAGAAACCTTCCCTTCTTACCATGCAACAAAGAAGGCGGGTTTCAAACCCGCCCCTACAAAGACAGGCATCAAAAAAACCGGTCTAGAACAACGGCAACTGATCCGGACTGCCCTGCTCTTTCGGCGCAATAAACAGACTGGTATCAAGACTCTTGCGCGCAGTCGTATTCAGACCCAATCGACTACATGCCGATGCAAAACGTCTGGCCAGCAACTCAGCGAACACGCCCATGCCACTTTGTCGAAAGCCGAAGCGCGGATCGTTGTCATGCCCGCCGCGCATCTGGTTCAGCAGTGACATGACATGTTTCGCTTTGAGTGGCTCGTGAGTTTCCAGCCACTCACGGAATAGCTGCTTTACATCATGAGGCAGGCGCACCACCAGATACCCCGCATGCGTGGCGCCGGCATCGGCGGCCGCTTCGAGAATATGTTCCAGCTCGGCATCCGTCAGTAAAGGAATGACCGGCGCAACCATCACTGAAACCGGAATGCCCGCTGAACTCAACTGCCGGATCACGCGCAATCTTGCCTGCGGTGAAGCTGCGCGCGGTTCCAGCGTGCGCTTCAGGTCTGCACGCAAGCTGGTGATGCTCACCGCGACTGACGCCAGACCTTTCTGCGCCATGGCGGCAAGCAGATCAAGGTCGCGTTCGATCAGACTGCCCTTGGTCACAATGCTGACCGGATGCTGGCACTGCGACAGCAGTTCCAGCATGCCGCGCATCAACTTGTATTCGCGTTCAATGGGCTGATAAGGATCAGTGTTGGTGCCGAATGCGATGGGCTGGCATCGATACGAAGTTTTCGCCAGTTCAGCCCTGAGCAACTTCACGGCGTCGGGCTTGTAGAACAGGCGTGTTTCGAAATCGAGGCCCGACGACAGATTGAAGTAGCCATGCGTCGGCCGGGCGAAACAGTAAATGCAGCCATGCTCGCAACCGCGATAGGGATTGATCGACTGCGTAAACGGCACATCCGGCGAATCATTGCGCGTGATGATGCTGCGGCTGGCATCCACCTGCACCGTGGTCGGCAAGCGCGGCGGTAGTTCATCCTCATCATGCCGCCAGCCATCATCCAGCGCCTGCACCTGCCGCAACTCGAAACGTCCGGCAGGGTTGCTGACTGCACCCCTTCCAGAGTGTGGCTGGTTCTGCTGCATCAACTGGCGCTTGACGGACATGCCGCTACAGTACTGTATATTATTACAGTACTCAAGTCTTCAGGCGGTTTGCCCCCGGACGCCTCGCTACAGAGCGTGGCGTCGTCCAGGTTCTCAGCGCAGCCAGACCGCCAGCGCCAGCAGCAACAGCGTCAGCACCTGGAATCCCAGGCGGGTCCACATCAACTTGGTGCTGAATTCACGATCCGTGGCGCCGCCGCCGGACATGGCCAGCAACCCCAGGACCATGGTGACGCCAGTTGCCAGCAACGCCACGATAATGACGATCAGAAGCGGGTCCATGAGTTATCTCCCAAGCATTCGGCTGTTATTGCGATGTTATTGCCAGGAGTCCACGGGCGAATCGCCTGCATGATGCTGCGCATCCGCAGACTGACCTCGCTCTTCCCAAGCCCGCAGGCTTGTGACAGACTCGGGTCGACTTCGCTGCCAGCCACTAGAGCCAATCATCGAAGTCGTGCAGATATTGCTCATCGCCGGCCGAAAATGTCAAACAACTCGGGGGAGCCATGAAGTGCATCTACTATCTCGTGCCCACACTGGACAGCACTGACGATGTTGCCGAGGATCTGCATGAGGTCGGCGTCAAGGATTTCTATCTGCATGTCATCAGCAGGGACGAGTCCGGGCTCAAGCAACACCACCTCCATTCCAGCAACTATCTGGAAACCCTGGATATAGTCCGTGACGGCTTTATCGGTGCGGCGTTAGGCTTCGTCGCCGGCCTGATCGGCATCGGCCTGCTGGCCTATTTCGATCCGTTTGCGCCCTACACCGTGCCCACCTATGTGTATGTCATTCTCACTGGCGTGGCCACGCTGTTCGGCGCCTGGGCCGGTGGCTTGACTGGCGTCGACAGCGAAAACAACAAATTGAAAAAATTCCATGACGACCTGATGGCGGGCAAGTACCTGGTACTGGTGTACACCCGCAAACATCAGGAGCAAGCGGTGCGCGACATGATGGCGGCACGCCATCCCGAAGCAGAGCTGGCGGCCGTCGACTCGCACTTCATCAACCCCTTCAGCAGCGTGGCGCGCATTACGACGACGCCAGCGCAAAGGGCCTGAGACCAACAAATAGTCTGAGAACCTGTTCAAAGTTTCGATCAAGGGATGCAGCGCAATGCGGAACTGCACAAAAAAACGCAGCGTACACGCAGTACGTGAGTATTTTTTATGCAGTTCCAACGCCGCGATGCGCCCTTCAGCGAGACTTTGAACAGGTTCTGAGGCCGGGCGGAACGCAGCCACTGCCGGTCGGTAGCGGTTGAGGATTGATAACGATTAAAACCAGAGGGCTGGCGAATGACTATGGCATTTGCTCTGATCTTGTTGGTCGTCGGCACCGTGCTGTTTCATTTCTTCAGCCCGTGGTGGTTCACTCCCATCGCCTCCAACTGGCAAACCATGGACGACACCGTGAACCTCACTTTCTGGGTCACGGGCGTCGTATTCGTCGTGGTCAATCTGTTCATGGCCTATGCCGTGATCCGTTACCGGCACCGTCACGGCCAGCCGCAGGAGCGCGTGCACTACGAGCCGGAAAACAAGAAGCTGGAATGGTGGCTTACCGGTCTGACCTCAGTGGGTATTGCCGCCATGCTGGCCCCGGGACTGGTGGTCTGGGCCAAATTCGTCACCGTGCCCAAGGGCACACCCGAAGTGGAAGTGCTGGCGCAGCAATGGAATTTCGCCTACCGCTTTCCCGGCAAAGATGGCGCGCTGGGCACCACCGACATCCGTCTGGTCAACCTCGATAATCCGTTTGGCATCGATCCCAAGGATGCCAAGGGCCAGGATGACATCCTGGTGGCCAGCCCGGAACTGCACCTGCCGCTGGATCAGCCAGTCAAGATGGTGCTGCGCTCCAAGGACGTCAATCACCAGTTCGCCGTGCCACAGTTCCGGGTAAAGATGGACATGGTGGCCGGCATGGTGACCTACTTCTGGCTGACGCCGACGCGCACCGGTGCTTTCGACGTGTTGTGCGAACAACTTTGCGGCATGGCGCATTTCGCCATGCGTGGCCGAGTGGTGGTGGACGAGGCGGAAACCTTCCAGAGCTGGCTGGCGAAACAGCCCACCCATGCGCAGACGGTCGCCGCGAGCGCCGGCGACGCCAGCGTGGGTCAGGCGCTGTACGCGGTGTGCGCTGCCTGTCATGGCGCGCAGGCGCAGGGTAATCGCGAGCTCAACGCACCCAAGCTCAGCGGCCAAGCGAGCTGGTACCTGATCAGGCAACTACAGGACTACAAACAAGGCATACGCGGTGCGGATGACCGCGACGTATATGCCAAACAGATGGCGCCGTTCACCGCCACGCTGGCCGACGACGCGGCAATCAAAAATGTAGTGGCCTACATCGCCTCGTTGCCTGAAGTGCGTCCTGAATCCACGGTGGTGGGCAATCCGGCGCGCGGCAAAATGCTGTATTCCACCTGCTCGTCCTGCCACGGCGCCGTCGGTCAGGGCATCTGGTCCACCAATGCGCCGCGCCTGTCGAACATGAGTGACTGGTATCTGAAACGCCAGTTGCAGAATTTCCAGCAAGGCATACGCGGCGCGCACCCGCAAGATTTCAACGGTGCGCAAATGGCCTCATTCGCCCAGGCGCTGCGCGCGGATGAAGAAGCCATCAACGATCTGGTCGATCACATTCGCACCTTGTAGCAGCCTCCGAGGAGCTTTCAATGTCATACGTTGCCATCGCCGACCGTGATCATGAAGCGCATGCCGCGCATGGGCCGGAAACTTTTCTCAACAAATACATCTGGAGTCAGGATCACAAGGTCATTGCCATCCAGTACGCCATCGTCTCCATCGGCATCGGACTGGTGGCGCTGGTGCTGTCGGTGCTGATGCGACTGCAACTGGGTTTCCCCAACAGCGTTCTCCTTCATCACCCCGGAGAACTACTACCAGTTCATCACCCTGCACGGGATGATCATGGTGATTTACCTGCTCACCGCACTGTTTCTCGGCGCCTTCGGCAACTACCTCATTCCACTGATGTGCGGCGCGCGTGACATGGTGTTTCCATACTTGAACATGCTCAGCTTCTGGTTCTACCTGCTGGCGGTGGTCGTGCTGGTGATTGGCTTTTTCGTGCCAGGCGGCCCCACCGGTGCGGGCTGGACGCTGTACCCGCCGCAGGCCATTCTCAGCGGCACCCCGGGCGCCAGCTGGGGCATCATCTGCATGCTGGCGTCGCTGGGCATTTTCATCATCGCCTTCACCATGGGCGGCCTGAACTATGTAACCACCATTCTGCAGGCGCGCTGCCGCGGCATGACGCTGATGCGCATGCCGTTGACCATCTGGGGCATCTTCATGGCCACGGTGCTGGGTTGCTGGCGTTCCCCGCGCTGTTCGTCTCGGCCATCATGATGACGCTGGACAGCGTGGTGGGCACCAGCTTCTTCATGCCCGCCATTGCCTCCATGGGCAAGCCACTGGCGTATAGCGGCGGCAGTCCGCTGTTGTTTCAACATCTGTTCTGGTTCTTCGGCCATCCCGAGGTGTACATCGTGGCGCTGCCGGCGTTCGGCATCGTTTCCGATCTGCTGAGCACCCATGCACGACGCAACATCTTCGGCTATCGAATGATGGTGTGGGCCATTCTCGCCATCGGCTGCCTGAGCTTCGTGGTGTGGGCACACCACATGTATGTCAGTGGCATGAATCCCTATTTCGGCTTTTTCTTCGCCACCACCACGCTGATCATCGCCGTGCCCACCGCCATCAAGGTGTACAACTGGATTCTCACGCTGTGGCGCGGCGACATCCATCTCACCGTGCCCATGCTGTTCGCCATCGGTTTCATCTTCACCTTCATCAATGGCGGCCTGACGGGTTTGTTTCTCGGCAACGTGACCGTGGATGTGCCGCTGTCAGGTACTTATTTTGTGGTGGCGCACTTTCACCTGGTGATGGGCGTGTCGCCAATTCTGGTGGTGTTCGGCGCGATTTATCACTGGTATCCCAAGCTGAGCGGACGAATGCTGGACGAAACCCTGGGCCGGATTCACTTCTGGACCACCTTCATCGGCACTTACCTCATTTATCTGCCCATGTACTACCTGGGCATTCTGGGCGTACCGCGCCGTTACTTTGCCTACAGCGGCGCCATCGATTTCATTCCGCCTTCGGCGCAAACCATGAACGCCTGGATCACCATCTCCGCCTGCGTGGTGGCCGCCTTTCAGTTGCTGCTGCTGTTCAACCTGATCTGGTCGCTGCGTCATGGCAAGCCGGCGGGTGGCAATCCCTGGCAGTCCACCACGCTGGAATGGCAGACGCCGGAGACGCCACCCACACATGGCAACTGGGGAGCCAACTTGCCGGTGGTGTATCGCTGGGCCTATGACTACAACGTACCGGGTGCGCAACAGGACTTCATTCCACAGAACGTGCCACCCACTGCCGCCACACCTGCGCCCTACGATGCGGAGCACGCTACGGGTGGCCACAAATGAACCTGTGGGCGGCATCCATCGCGGTAGGGATTGGCGTTGTCGTCTGGCTATTGCTGGTGCGACGGCTGCACGCGCGTTCGTGGGAGACCAGCGGCATGGTGCTGTCGGCGCCGGGCGATGCCGGTGTACTGAATCTGCCGCCGGCAAAAATCGGACTATGGGTATTTCTCGGCGTGGCCACCTCGTTATTCGCGCTGTTCATGACCGCCTACTACCTGCGCATGGGTCACGGCCATGCCGCTGGCATGGTCAGCGACTGGCATCCCATCGATAAGCCCGTGATCCTGTGGTTCAACACCACGGTGCTGGTGCTCAGCAGCCTGGCCATGCAACTGGCGCACCGCGCTGCGGGCTTGGGCCAGGCTGACCGCGCCAGCGCGCACCTGATCGCCGGCGGTGCTTTCGCAGCGATGTTTCTCACCGGCCAACTGGCCGCCTGGCAGCAATTACGCGCTGCCGGCTGCTTCATCACCAGTGGCCCGGCGGGCGCGTTTTATTACGTGCTCACCGCCGTACATGGCCTGCATCTGCTGGGCGGATTGTGGGTGTGGTTCCGAACCACCGCGCGCCTGTGGACGCGGCGCGCTGAACTGATTGATGTGCGCCTGAGTATCGAGCTGTGCACCACCTACTGGCATTACCTGCTGCTGGTGTGGCTGGCACTGTTCGCGCTGCTGCTGGCAACTTGAGCGAGGAAATCATGACGCAACCGACAACAGAGGTCACCGGCATGCAGGCCGTGGTCGCCGACTGGTCAGCCGACAAGCAGGCCTTCGCCGTGCCATGGGGCAAGGCGATGATGTGGATCTTCCTGCTCAGCGACACCTTCATCTTCAGCTGCTTTCTCACCGGCTACATGAACGTGCGCATGTCCACTACCGCCACCTGGCCCAATCCCAGCGAGGTGTTCTCGTTGAACTTCGCCGGCCAGCCGGTGCCGCTGCTGCTGATCGCCATCATGACCATGGTGCTGATCACCAGCAGCGGCACCATGGCCATGGCGGTTAACTGCGGCTATCGCCGCGATCGCCGCAACACTGCACTGTTGATGGTGGCCACAGCGCTACTGGGCGCCACCTTCGTCGGCATGCAGGCCTTCGAATGGACCAAGCTGATTCACGAAGGCGTGCGGCCCTGGGGTAACCCCATGGGCGCAGCACAGTTCGGCTCGGCGTTTTTCATGATCACCGGCTTTCACGGCCTGCATGTATCAGCAGGTGTGATCTACCTGCTGGTGGTGGCGTGGCGGGTATGGAGCGGCTTTTACGATCGCAAGGGTACTTATGAGACCGTAGAGATCGCCGGCCTGTACTGGCACTTTGTTGATCTGGTGTGGGTATTTATCTTTGCGTTCTTTTATCTCTGGTAGGAGCAAGCATGAATCACGCAACCACCGGGCATGCCGCCAGCCCTGACCAGGCACAGGCATCAGAACATGGGCAAGGACAACAGCATCCGATCCGCCTCTACCTGCTGGTGTGGGTGTTGCTGTTCGTGCTCAGCGGTTTTTCCTACATGGTTGATTATTTTCAGTTGCAGGGCGGGTTGCGCTGGACCTTGATCATCATCTTCATGCTGCTCAAGGCCGGCATCATCATCGGGGTGTTCATGCACATGGCGTGGGAACGGCTGGCGCTGAAACTGGCTATCCTGGTACCGCCGCTGTGCCTGCTGATACTGATCGCACTGATGGCCATTGAAGGTGAACACACCTTCCTGACTCGCTGGACCGCGTTCACACATTGAAATCACCAGATGCATGTCATGAACTGCGATCTCACCCTGACGCTCATCCTGAGCGGCATCGTGATTGCCACAGCAGTGTGCGGCGTCATGCTGTATTCCATTGCCAGGTTCCGCGCTACGCATCTCACAACGCCGGCAAATTTCATGCGCCACAGCGCCACGGAAGTGCTTTGGGCCAGTATTCCCATCCTGATACTGGCGGGCGCGGCCGCACCGACGGTGATAAAAGTATTGGTTGCGGCCAGTGCAGTCTGCCTGGCAGCGCCTCAGGGCATGTAGTACACAGTCCTTGCTGAGATGGTGCGCCCGGCGGAATTATTCGACCCGTCCTGCGCCTCACCCTTCGGGCCAGCCTGCGGCTGTTCAAAATCGCTCCCGGCAATTTTGTCGAACCCACTGTTCTTTCGTCGTGGGTTCGAACCCCGCCGGGATAAAGTTTGCTGACGGTATGAGAATTGGTGCGCCCGGCGGGATTCGAACCCACGACCTTCGGCTTCGGAGGCCGACACTCTATCCAGCTGAGCTACGGGCGCATAGCGGGGGCGCGCAGTTTATACATTTTCGCCATCGGGAGCGTACTGGAAGTGCTGACCCACCATAGATTGCAGGCAAAACCACTGTAGAAGCTCCACGGAACCTCATATCCGCAGTTCCAGCCTGCGGCCGGGGCCGCTATACTTGCGCGCCTTGAATTTTGACCCCCGTCGAAACTGCAATCCGGAGTCGCTGTGAGCGGACCTTCCCACGATAAACACTTCTTTGACACCTTCATGCTGGTGATCGGCATTCTGGTGCTGATTGCCTTTGGTCTGTACTTTGGCGCCAGCGCCATTTCCTCGCGTACTCAGGAGGTCGAGGTACTGGAAGACCCGCTGTTGCAAACCAGCGTGGCGGAACGTATTGCCCCCGTGGGTAAAGTTGCGATTTCGGGCGAAGACAACAGTGCCCTGGTGGAAGTGGCGGCAGCAGCGGTGGAGCTCAAGGAAGTGCCCGGCGAGGAGGTTTACAACACCACCTGCGTCGCCTGTCACGGCTCGGGTCTGGCGGGCGCACCCAAAATTGGCGACCGCGCTAACTGGGGTCCGCGTATTGCGCAAGGGCACCGAAACCCTGCATAAGCATTCCATTGAGGGCTTTACCGGCAAGGCCGGCGTGATGCCTGCCAAGGGCGGCATGACGACGGTCACTGACGCTTCCATCATGGCTGCTGTGGATTTCATGGTGAGCAAGTCCCGCTAGCCAGCCATTCACGACTGAATCAGAACCCGACCTCGCGCCAGCAGGGTCGGGTTTTTTATTGGGTGTCAGCGCGCTGGTTCACCACCCCGATCCAGTCGCCGCAGCGCAATCGCCTCGCTGACATGGACAGTCTGAATCGCAGTCGCGCCCTGCAAATCCGCAATGGTGCGCGCCACTTTCAGAATGCGGTGATAAGCGCGCGCTGACAGGGAAAACTTCTGCATGGCGCGCGCCAGCAAGTGTTGCGCAGCGGCTTCCGCGACACACCAGCGCTCCACCTCAGCCGCACTCAGTCTGGAATTGCATTTGTCCTGGCGCTGCCATTGAGTGTTACGCGCCTGCAGGATGCGCTGGCTGACCTGGGCGCTGGTTTCAGTAACCACATCCACCTCCTGAAGTTGCGCGGCGTTGATACGCGGCACTTCCACATGCATGTCCAGCCGATCCAGCAATGGTCCGGAAATGCGCTGCCGATAGCGTTGTACCTGATCGGCAGTACAACGACATTTGCCATTGGCATCGCCCAGATAGCCGCAGGGACAGGGATTCATGGCGGCGATCAGCTGAAACCGCGCCGGGAACTCCGCCTGTCGCGCGGCCCGCGAAATGCTGATCACACCTGACTCCAGCGGCTCACGCAGTACTTCCAGTACGCGCCGGTCAAACTCGGGTAGTTCATCGAGAAACAGAACGCCGTTATGCGCCAGCGAAATTTCACCCGGCCGCGGTTGCGAGCCACCGCCCACCAGCGCCACCGCTGACGCCGTGTGATGTGGCGCGCGAAACGGCCGGATACGCCATTGCTTCAGATCAATACCACGCCCAATGAGGGAACGAATCGCCGCAGTCTGCAAGGCTTCCTCATCGTTCATCGGTGGCAACAACCCGGGCAGACGCTGCGCCAGCATGCTCTTGCCGGTGCCCGGCGGCCCCATGAACAGCAGGCTGTGCTCACCCGCTGCGGCGATTTCCAGCGCCCGCTTGGCCAGCGGTTGACCGCGTACTTCACTCAGATCAGGAATGACCGGCACTTCACTCAATACGGGGGTCACGGGCGTAAACGGCAAGACCTGCTGACCATTCAGATGTGCACACACTTCCAGCAGATGCGCCACGGCAATGGCCTTGCAACCGGCAATCACCCCGGCTTCATCACGGTTACCGGTGGGCAGAATCACGGCATGATCCTTATCAGTCGCCGCCAGCGCAGCAATCAAGGCACCACTGATAGGTCGCAACTCGCCACTCAGTGACAGCTCGCCGAACAGCTCATGGGTGGCCAGCAGATCCGCGTTGGCCGCCACCGCCAGTTGGCCGGAAGCGATCAGGATGCCAACCGCAATGGGCAAATCGAAGCGCCCGCCTTCCTTGGGCAAATCGGCCGGCGCAAGATTCACCGTGATGCGGCCCGGCGGCAATTCGAACTGACAATTGATCAATGCCGCGCGAACGCGATCCTTGCTCTCTTTAACCACCGCTTCAGGCAAACCGACAATGGTGAAGCTGGGCAGGCCGCTGCCGATATCCACTTCAACACAGACCTGGGGCGCATCCATGCCGAACTGGGCGCGACTGAGAATAGTGGCGATTGCCATGTGGACATCCTTGTTTTCCTGAAACTACTTTACTATCTGTCTACTTGAGTTGCTCGAGCTGTTGCAACCGACGCTCCAGCCCTTCCAGTTTCTCGCGGGTACGCTGCAACACACCCGTCTGGATATCGAATTCCCGACGTGACACCAGATCCATGCGGGTCAGTGCCGATTGCAGCACCGCCTTGAAGTTCTGTTCAGCATCACGCTTCAGTGTCCCCAGCCCTTCCGGCAATGACGCAGCCAGCTTGCCCGCCAGGTCAGTCAGGGTCTGGTCAATGCTTCGTATGTCCATCTATTGCGACTCCGCAGGGTTCGTACCCGGACTGTACGGAGGCATCGCGTCGAGCTCAAGCACTGAGCGGCCCAGCCGCCGATCGCGCTACTGCGCCACCATGAGGCGCAACCTGTACTTGCGCGCATCCTGCAATACGGCAATGCACCAAATTAACTCAATTCCAGACAGGAATGCCCCCGTATTGGGCGAAATTTGTTTTACTCACCGCCACATGTAGCGAATTCCTTCGCACATACCCGTACGAACAGTCGTGGCACAGAAGATGCAAATGCTCGTACAGAGCCAGGTGCCAGAAGTGGTGTCTGACTCGCTTTGCCAGAACCGACAGGAGCCAGTCATCGATGAAGCTGATCACCGCCATCATCAAGCCATTCAAGCTTGATGACGTCCGTCAGGCCGTGGCGGACATCGGCGTGCAAGGCATCACCGTCACGGAAGTGCAGGGATGGGGACGGCAGCACGGCCATACCGAACTGTACCGCGGCGCCGAGTACCAGGTAGATTTTCTGCCCAAGACTCGCATCGAGCTGGCGGTGGATGATGCGGTAACGGAACAGGTGGTGGAAGCCATCTGTAACGTGGCCCGCACTGGAAAAATCGGCGACGGCAAAGTATTTGTGTTTGACCTGCAACAGGCGGTGCGAATTCGTACCGGTGAAGTGGGAATGGACGCAATCTGAGTCAGGTACGCACTTGGTCATTGGGTAATCGCACGCAGTTTTACAGCAACTACATCTCGCAGGAGAACGACAGTGAATAAACCTCTGGCACTGAGAAAAGTGCTGACTCCATTGTGGAGCGCCGCACTCATCGCATTGGCGATGCTGAGCACCGGCTCGGCTTTCGCACAGGAAACTCCGCCACCTGACGCAACAACCGTCAGCGCCGAAGCTGCTGCGCCTGCAGAAGCTGCACCGGAGGCAGCTGCGGAAGCCGCTCCTGCTGAAGAAGCTGCTGCACCCGCCGCACCTACTTTCGACAAAGGCGACGTGTCCTGGGTCATGACCAGCACGCTGCTGGTGATCCTGATGGCGATTCCGGGCCTGGCGCTGTTTTATGGCGGTATGGCCCGCTCCAAGAACGTGCTGTCCCTGTCCATGCAGGTGTTCGTCACCTTCAGCCTGATCAGTGTGCTGTGGTGCATCTATGGCTACAGCGTCGCGTTCACAGGTGGCAACGCCTATTTCGGCGGACTCGACAAGATGTTCCTGAAAGGACTGATCGATGACGCCGGCAACATGGTGGCTGCCGCTACCTTCAGCAAGGGCGTTTACATTCCTGAGTACGCTTATGCCGCGTTCCAGATGACCTTTGCGGCCATCACACCCTGCCTGATCGTCGGTGCCTTCGCAGAACGCATGAAGTTCTCGGCGGTGCTGCTGTTCATGGTGCTGTGGTTCACCTTCTCGTACCTGCCGATTGCACACATGGTGTGGTTCTGGGCTGGTCCCGATGCTTATTCAAGTGCTGAAGCAGGCGCTGCGGCAGATGCCACGGCAGGTTATCTGTTTGGCAAGTTCGCCCTCGACTTCGCCGGTGGCACGGTGGTGCACATCAACGCCGGTATCGCCGGCTTGGTGGGCTGCATCATGCTGGGCAAACGCAAGGGTTATGGCACTTCGGCCATGACGCCACACAACGTGCCGTTCGTGATGATCGGCGCCGCCCTGCTGTGGGTGGGCTGGTTCGGCTTTAACGTCGGCTCCAATCTGGAAGCCAACGGCTTTGCCAGCCAGGTGTTCATCAATACCTTCCTCGCCACTGCGGCAGCGGTCTGCTCCTGGGCCTTTGCAGAATGGATCTTCCGTGGCACGCCCACCATGCTGGGCGCAGCTTCGGGCGCCGTTGCGGGTCTGGTGGCGATTACTCCGGCTTGCGGCTGGGTTGGCCCGATGGGCGCACTGGTCATCGGCCTGCTGGCAGGTGTGGTGTGTCTGGTCGCAGTCAGCAAGCTGAAGAGCATGCTGGGCTACGACGACTCCTTGGACGTGTTCGGCGTGCACTGCGTCGGCGGCATCCTCGGCGCGCTGCTCACCGGCGTGTTCAACGACCCCGCACTGGGCGGCACCGGCATCTATGACTACGTCGCAGAGGAATGGATCTACCGCGGCATGGGTGCGCAGGTGCTGTCGCAGGCTACCGGCGTGGGTGTAACCATCCTGGTCTCCGGGGTGGTCTCGATCATCGCCTACTTCATCGTCGACAAGCTGGTTGGCCTGCGAGTCAGCGAAGACGTTGAAACCGAAGGTCTGGACACTGCCGAACACGGCGAGCGTGCCTACCACATCTGAGGAGCTGTTCTTCAGACTGAACGACTGGCAACAGTCTCAAACGGGCGCCACAAGGCGCCCGTTTTGTTTTGTGGCAGGGATTTGCGCCGGGTTTGTGACTCGGGTCAATGCAGCCGGGCATGGCTTTGCCAGAATTGCCGCCGGGACGATTTATGTGACAGAGTTCACCCCAGCCTCATCGCCGGGTTCTCGCCAAACAGGCCTGTCACGCCACTGGAGACCTACATGCTGCGCATTACCACCTTGTTCGCCCTCAGCCTGATTGCCGCCGGGATCAGTCACGCCGACGTCTACCGATACGTCGACAAAAACGGCAATGTGCAATACACGGACAAGCCCGAGCAGCTGCCCGCAGAACTGCTGGCCAAACTGAAATCGCAGCGCACTGACAACTCGGCGCTGGCCGATCGCGTCGCCGCTGATCTGAAGGCTCGCGATGCCGTCGCCAAGACCCAGGATGCCGCCAGCAAGGAAGCGGCCGAGAAAGCCAAAGCCGCCGCCACGACCGCCGCTGACAAGGCCGACCGTTGCACCAGGGCGCGCAATCAGTATGCAAATGTTTCGCAAACCGGTCGTGTCTACACACTGGATGACAAAGGCGAGCGGGTGTACATGGACGATGCACAACTTGAAGCCTCCCGGGTCACTGCCAAGGAACAGATGGATACCTGGTGCGAGTAAAGCCCGGCCTCACCCGTTACACTCCGTGGCGGCCCGCATGGCATGGGGCCGCCACAATCATTTTTGAGACATGAAAACTGGATTCATTGGCCTGGGCGCGATGGGCATGGGCATGGCCCGCAACCTCCACAAGCAGGGGCTGCTCAAAGCGGTATGGAATCGCAGCGACCTCAAGGCGCAGACCCTGGCAGCTGAAACCGGCTGTGTGGCCGCAGCATCACTGACCGACATCGCGCTACAGTGCGATGCACTGGTGATTTGCGTCTCTGCGGATCAGGATCTGCTGCAGATCATTGAGCAACTGAAAACCTCGCTGCGTCCGGGCACATTGGTGATTGATTGCTCCACCGTCAGCGCCGCCACGGCGCGTGACTGCGCCGCGCAGTTGCAGGCTCTGTCATGTGAGTTTATCGATGCGCCGGTAAGCGGCGGCGTGGAAGGCGCACGGCTGGGTACGCTGGCCATTATGGTGGGTGGGTCAGAAACAGCGTTCGCTCGCGCACAGCCGTTGCTGCAAGCCATCGGAAAAACCATCACCCACTTTGGCCCGAACGGTTGTGGGCAGGCCGCCAAGGCCACCAATCAGATCTTGTGCGCAGGCGCGATTCAGGCCGCCGCCGAAGCCATGGCCTTTGCCAAAGCCGAAGGCCTGCCGCTGGACAAACTGATCGATACCTTGAGTAAAGGCGCGGGCAGTAGCTGGTACTTCACACATCGTGCACCCAACATGATGAAAAACAGTTATGCAGGTGGCTTCAAGGTGCAATTGCATGAAAAGGATCTGAAAATCTGTCGCGACATGGCGCAGCAGCATGGCGCCAGCCTGCCGTTGATCGAGATGACGCTGATCCAGTATCGCCGTCTGATCGAACAAGGTCATGGCGACGAAGATATCTCCACGCTGTTCCGCCTGAAGACGGCGCTGTTCAAATCATGAACACCCAGGATCCCGCCGCAGCGCGCTCCACAGGCAGTTTTCATGTGCCGGATTTCTGCGCCGGCAACACTACACTGGCCGTGGTACTGATCGTAGAACTGGTGGCGCTGATACTCACCACTGCACGTCAGCCGTTTCATCAGAATTTCTGGGTGGATCTGGCCAGCACGTCGCTGTTCATGCTCTGGCAAGGACTGATCATTGCCGCCGTGTTGTGCCGTGCCCGTCCCTATCTGCAAAAGCTGCCGGCAAATCGCGCCTATGCCTTGACGCTGTCACTGATGCTGGTCGCGGCTTTGCTGGTGGCCGAAGTGGTGTATCAGGTCGGTAACGGGTTCGGCGTAGGCATGTTGCTGACCGATGTGTTTCCCGAACGACACGGTCAATTTCTGCTGCGCACGTTCGCCATCACTTTCATTGTCAGTAGTCTGGCGCTGCGCTACTTCCATGTTTCAGCCGAGTGGCGCAACAGCGTTGAGCTGGAAGCGCAGGCGCGTATTCGTGCGCTGCAAGCACGCATCCGGCCCCACTTCCTGTTCAACAGCATGAACACCATCGCCTCGCTGACCCGCACCGATCCGGAACGCGCTGAAGAAGCGGTGGAAGATCTCGCTGATCTGTTTCGTGCCAATCTCAAGGAAGCGCGCAGCTGGATTCCCTTGAAAGAAGAACTGGAAATCGCCCGCATCTATCAACGCATCGAACAACTGCGTCTGGGCGAACGCCTCAAGGTGAAATGGGATATTGCGGACCTGCCCATGCGTGCCCTGGTGCCCAGCCTGCTGGTGCAACCGCTGCTGGAAAATGCCGTATATCACGGTATCGAACGCCTGCCAGAGGGCGGCAGTATCGTAATCACCGGTAATACCGATGGCACGCATATCGAGCTGTCGGTGAGCAACCCTACTCCGCCCGACGACGCCATCCTGAAACACAGCGGTCACGGCATCGCGCTCGACAATATCCGGCAACGTCTGCAACTGGCCTGGCCCGGCCAGTCCCAGGTCGAAGTGCAGAACGATGCCGGACTCTACCGGGTCGTGTTGCGCTTCCCGCATCAGGAACGTGAGCCCTGACATGCGCGTATTGATTGTGGACGATGAAGCCCCGGCACGCGAACGACTCAAGCGTTTGCTGGAAGAGATTGAAGATTGCGAACTCAGCGGTGAAGCCAGCAATGGCCAGGAAGCGCTGACGCTATGCCAGCAACAACAGCCGGATGTACTGCTGCTCGACGTACGTATGCCCGGCCTGTCCGGCATTGATGTGGCGCAACACCTCAATGCACTGGCAGAACCGCCCGCCGTGATCTTCACCACCGCCTTCGATGAATACGCACTGGATGCCTTTGAAGCCGAGGCTATCGGTTATCTGTTGAAGCCAGTGCGCAAGGAAAAACTGGCGCGCGCACTGCGTCATGCCGCACGCATTTCCAGCAGCCGTATCCAGCAGCTCAAACAGAAGACCAGTAACGACACCCGCCGTGAACACATCTGCGCGCGACTCGGTGAACAACTGCGCCTGATCCCGGTCAACGAGATCAGTCATTTCGTCGCCGAACAGAAATACATCACCGTGCATCACAGCAAAGGCACGGATCTGATTGATGAGTCATTGAAAGACTTGAGTGTGGAACTTGACGCTGACTTCGTGCGCATTCACCGCAATGCGCTGGTCGCCGAGCGCGCCATCGCCAGCGTCGAGCGTGATGAGGAAGGTCAGTACAAGGTGTTACTGCGCGACAGCAACGAAACATTGCAGATCAGCCGACGACATAGTGCGGCGGTGTTGCGCAGATTGCGCGGTGAACGTGATGAAGAGTAGGCGCGACCGTCAAATCAAATTTTCCGGGAGCAGTCTGCCGCCCCTTAATTCAACTCACTTCCGCCTGAACACCTGATACACCCGCCGCGCAGTAGTGAACAACGCCACGCCTCGGCTTAGCGTTGACCCCCAGCCAGAACGACCTGCGGTCAACAGCAACGCCAAGCTGCCTGCCAGTACGGTTGAGCTGCTCAACACCTTGCGGACGGAGCCGAGCACGGCATCGGTGCCATGCAGGCGCTGTTCAATGGCAGCGGTCTGCTCTGCCAGTGTGAGGCGTTGCGCTTCACAGCGGGCTTGCAGGTTGGCGCGGCGTGTACTCGCGTTTTGATCCTGCATTACGCATGTCTCTTGAGGCGCTCATCCAGATGCTGCCGGTCACGCGCCAGTTCGGTGAGGGTGGCATCCAGCAGGCGCGGCCTTGTGCGAAGTTGTTTGCGCAACTGCAGGGCGGCGAATACGGCCGTGCCAAAGAACAGCAGTGTTACCAGCACCGACACCAGCACGCGATGCGTATCCCAGAAGGCGAAGATCAGCACCAGCGCCGCCAGAAACAAACCGATACCGGCGGTAAACAGCGCGACAAACGCCCACAACAACAGGCTCGCGGCACGTTGTACTTCTTCCTGCACTTCGGTGGTCAGTAGTTCCAGCCGCGTTTGCGCCATCGTCACCAGCGTGGCCAGCACTTGTGTCAACGAATGCAACAGGCCACTGAGTGGGCCATTGGACGTTTCCGACCTTGATGAATCAGATGACTCACTCATGTCAATCCCGACGCCGCAGCAACAGGCCGATGATCAGGCCCACGCCTGCGGCAATACCCAACGACTGCCAGGGATTTTTCTTGACGTAGCTTTCGGTGGCGTCGGTGGCATCGCGCACGCTTTCAACCACTTCATCCTGCACATCCGACAGTTGTTCCCTGGCCTGCTTCAGGGATTCTGCGGCCCGGGTGCGAACTGCATCGACGCGCTCACCCGTATGGCTGGCGGTGGCCTGCAGCAACGCTTCCGCATCGCGGACGACTGCCTGCAACTCAGCCAGTAATTTTGCAGTGCTATGTGAATCTGACATGGTGCCTCGCTTGACCGGGAACTGGCCTGACAACCTGAATGCCACTGATATTGGGACACGGCGGCCTTTAACAAGGTAACAGGCTGCTACAACGGCGCCCTGATCGCAATGCGTACTGCCCCGAGAATGGCTAACATGCCGCCCTACCCAATGCAGGTCGGCCATGGACTCCGCAAAGCAAACCTCCATCACTACCAGTCGGTTTTACGCCCGCGTGTTCACGCTGGGCGCTGCGTTGCTGCTGGGCGTGGCCTGCTATCGCATCGTTGAACCCTTTGCCGGACCGCTGCTGTGGGCGATTTTCTTCGCCTTCCTGCTCGGCCCTACCCATGTACGCCTGACCCGCAAGCTGCGCAATCGCGCGGATCGTTCGGCCTTGCTGCTGACCTTGCTGGCGCTGGTGGCGCTGCTCGGCCCGCTGGCCGCCTTGAGTGGTGCATTTGTGCAGCAGGCGGGAACGCTGGTGCAGTATCTGCAAAGCTTAATCACCGATGAAACACGCCTTGACCTGCAACAGCTGGTGCAAAAGCCGCGCTTGCAGGAAATACTGCTATGGCTGGATCAGACCGCAGGCATCAGCCTGACCCAGATCCGTGGCTGGCTGGGCGAGGCCACCCGCACGCTGATGCAATGGCTGGCCAATGTCAGCGGCAAACTGGTGCTGGGCGCACTGGGTACGGCGGCAGGTTTGGTGCTGACGCTGTTCTTCATGTTCTTTTTCATTCGCGACGGCGCGGGCATGTTGCGCACCACCCGCCAGCTGATTCCCATGCCCGTCGACAAACGTCAGGCCTTGTTTGCGCATCTGTCCGCAGTGACGCGCGCAGTGGTGTTTGGCACCGGTCTGACCGCCTTGATTCAGGGCGCACTGGTGGGCATTGCGTTCCTGATTGTCGGCCTGCCTTCGCCGCTGGTGTTCGGCGTGATAGCCGCCTTGCTGGCGCTGCTGCCGTTCGCAGGTACGGCAATTGTCTGGGTGCCTGCGGCGTTGCTGCTGGGCGCACAGGATCGCTGGGTGGCCGCCATCTTCATGCTGGTGTGGGGCGCGCTGCTGGTGTCAATGATCGACAATTTCCTCAAACCGCTGCTGATTTCAGGTCGCGCTGAAGTATCGACACTGACGGTATTCATTGGCGTACTCGGTGGCGTCAGCGCCTTCGGCGCGATTGGTCTGTTCATGGGGCCGGTGGTGCTGGCGCTGGCCGTAGCATTGATTCAATTTGCGCTGGAAATGCGCCAAGCTACCGAATCTGCTCCCTGATCCCGGATTCCTGTTGCCAACCATGACAAGCCCGATGACGCTGCGAATCGCCACCCGTGAGAGCCGCCTCGCCCTGTGGCAGGCCGAACATGTTGCTGCGCGCTTGCGCGACGCCCATCCACAACTGAACGTGGTGCTGGTGCCCATGACCACCACCGGTGATCAGGTGCTGGATCGCACGCTGGCACAGGTAGGCGGCAAGGGTTTGTTCGTGAAAGAGCTGGAGCTCGCGCTGCTGGAAGATCGCGCCGACATTGCCGTGCATTCGATGAAGGATGTGCCCAGCGTGCTGCCCGAATCGCTGCTGCTCACCTGCATGCTGGAACGCGCCGATCCGCGCGATGCGTTTGTCTCCAATCAATTCAAGCAGTTTGCTGATCTGCCACACGGCGCACACCTCGGCACGGCGAGTCTGCGTCGGCAAAGCCAGTTGCTGGCGCTGCGGCCGGATCTGCGGATTTCGCCAGTACGTGGCAATGTCGAAACCCGTCTGCGCAAACTGGATGAAGGTCAGTACGACGCCATTGTGCTGGCCAGCGCCGGACTGACACGACTTGGGCTGGCAGCACGTATCAGCGAATATCTGGATGTGCAGCGTTCCATTCCGGCGGCCGGTCAAGGCGTCATTGGCATTGAATGCCGCCGCGATGACCCGCGCGCACAAACCCTCTGCGCGGTGCTCAATCATGCGGAGTCGGAACATTGCGTACGCGCCGAACGCGCCTTCGCCACCCGTCTTGAAGGCAGTTGTCAGGCGCCCATTGCCGGCTTCGCCACGCTGGACGGCGCGCAACTGACATTGACAGGACTGGTCGCTGCGCCCGATGGCGCACAGGTGATCCGTCAGCAGATCAGCGGTTCACGCCTGCGCTGTGAACAGCTGGGCGTGCAACTGGCGGAACGTGTGCTTTCCCTGGGCGCGGACAAACTGCTCGCCTCATTGCAACACGCATGATTCCGCTGCTGATTCCGCCACTGACCGGATTGCAGGTGCTGGTGACGCGACCGGCATCACAGGCAACGGGTCTGATCCATCGGCTTGAAAAACTTGGCGCACAGACGCTGGCGCTGCCGATGCTGGAACTGGTTGCGCATGATCATGTACTGCCAGCCAGTCAATATGACCTGCTGATCTTCATCAGCAGCAATGCCGTGCACTTTGGTCAGGCGGTGCTGGCCGCACAACCCCAGGCACGTTTAGCCGCCGTCGGCGCCAGCACGGCACAGACGCTGCTCGATGCGGGCCATCAGGTGGATGTCACACCCGAATCCGCCACCAGCAGTGAAGCCCTGCTGGCGCATCCCTTGCTGCAAACGCCACCGGCAAAAGTACTGATCGTGCGCGGGGTCGGTGGCCGCGAGCTGCTGCGCGACACCCTGATAAAACGCGGCAGTCAGGTGGAGGTGCTGGAAGTGTATCGGCGTGTGCCTGCCCAGCCCGACGCCCAGCAACTGCAAGCCCTGAATACACACATCCTGGACGGCACGCTGGATGTCATCACGCTGACCAGCGTGGAGATAGCGCAGGCCTTGCATCACCTGCTGGAACCCGCCATTCGCGACCGTGCGCAGCATATTGCAGTGCTGGCTGGCAGCAGCCGTATTGCGCAGGCCGCACGCGAACTGGGCTGGCTGGGTGAATACATCATCGCCACCAGTCCCGAAGACGAAGCACTGGTCACAGCGCTGGCGCGCTGGCACACCCGCGCACGCTGAGCTGTTACGATAGCGGTCATTCTCTGGTTGCAGTGACTGCGCATGGCCAGCTCCGACTCACAGAAAAACAACTCGCAAAACAATCCGCGCGGCAACAGTCGCGCTGCGCTCACCATTGTGGGCGCACTGGCGCTGGCCGGACTGGCTTACGCCATCGCCCGCGTCGATATTCTGCGTGCCCGCATTACTACGCTGCGCATCACCACCGAGGCCATGCAACAAAGCAACCAGCAACTGCAAGCGCAGCTGGCTGAGTTGCAGGCAACGGGGACACGCCGAACCGCGCATCTGAACCAGCTGCAAGGCGAACTGACCAGTCTCAAGGAACAACTGGGCGATGCACGCAATGGCCTGGCCCCGGTACAACAACAATGGGCGCGCATCGAAGCGACTTACCTGCTGCGCCTCACCCAGGATCAACTGCAACTGGCGCACGATGTGCCCGGCGCCACGCAGAGTCTGGCTGCGGTGTTGAACACGCTGGCTGCTGATGACGACCTGATCATCCTGCACCAGCAATTGACGCAACAACTGGCGGAACTGCGCGCCCTGCCGGTCACCGAATACGCACGCAGCGAACAGGCCTTGCAGCAGGCTGCACAACTGATCAGCCAGTTGCCACTCAAGTCCCTGACTACTGACGACGCGATCACCGCCGAATCAGGCGTTGCGCGTGCCTGGGCCATACTGAAACACAGCGTGGGCTCACTCATCAGAGTTCGCAGGACGGATGCCGCCACCACACTCAGCAACGATGCGCAGGCACTGGGACGCGCCCACATTCACGCACTGCTGACCGATGCCCGACTGGCGTTGCGCAGCCATGATCAGGCTCGCTATCAAACGGCGCTCACCCAGGCACAGCTGGAAGTTACCGCAGCGCTCGATAACCAGCATGCCGGCGTGCAGGATCTGCTCAGGCAACTGCAACAGCTGGCGCAACTGAATATTGCACCGGCGTTGCCGGATTTCAGCCGGAGCATTCAGGCGCTGCGCAACAGCCTGCCCGCCAACGCAACCATCAGCACCCCATGAAGCGCGGACTCTATCTGGCTCTGGCTCTGGTGGTTGGCGCCATCGTCGCCAGTCTGCTGCTGAATGATCCCGGTCTGGTCGCCATTCGCATCAGCACCTATGTACTCGAAATGTCGCTGCCCCTGGCGGTGTTGTTGCTGTTGCTCAGCTATGCCGCACTGCGACTGTTGATCCGCCTGATCCGTGCACAACGGCGCAGCGCCGATGAGCGCACCGCTCGACAACGTGAACGTAGCCACGAACAACTGGCGCGCGGCCTGACTGAAATTTCAGCAGGTGAATGGAGCAAGGCCGAACAGACGCTGACCCGCTCGGCTTACGGCGCCAATCATCCAGTGGTGCATTTTCTGGCGGCAGCCCGCGCAGCTGAACTACAGGGCGCCCACACGCGCCGTGATGAATGGCTGGCCAAGGCGCTGGACGTTGCCCCTGAGGAGCGCACCGCCGTACACATCACGCAGGCTGAAATCCTGTTGCGCCACAACCAGCTCGATGCAGCCAGGACCACACTGGAACAACTGGATGCGAGCGGCCACCAGAATGCGCGCGGCCTGATCCTGCTGGCGCGCATCTATCGCCAGCAAGGTGACTGGCAGCGACTGAAACTGCTGGAACCCAAGCTGCGCAGCAGCGGTGTGTTGCCCCATGCCATTGATGAAGTGCTGGCGCAGGTGCATCTGGACATGTTGCAGGCGGCGGGCACGGCTGGCCAGTTGTCACAACTTGAACAGGCCTGGCGCGAAGTTCCAAAATCCATGAGCAAGCGATCCGACGTGGTGCTGGCCTATGCCCGCGCCGCCCTGAACTGTCAGGCACACAAACAGGCGGAAAAAGTCCTGCGTGAATTGCTGGACGAACAATGGGATGAGGCCGCCGTGCTGACCTATGGGGAACTGGCGCAATCCGAGTCCGGCATTGATGAACCGCTGAGCCTGCTGCAAACCGTGGAAAAGTGGTTGCACGCACACCCGCAAGATGCGGCGCTGCTGCTCACCTGCGCACGGATCTGCATCCGTAACGAACTGTATGGCAAGGCGCGCAGCTATCTGGAAGCCAGTCTCGGCATCAAGCCGCGCCTGGAGACTTTTCAGATACTCGCCAATCTGCTGGAACTCAGTGGTGAGCGCGAAGTTGCCTTCAAACTGCTGAACGATGCGCTGGTGCAGGCGGTGGGCCGCAAGGCCGTGCTGCCGCGCCTGCGCGCCCTGCGGCGCACAGAACGGCGCTACGGCATAGATCGACGGAATTAGGGCCTGGGAAAGGCCCTGAAATAAGACATGGATAACAGGACTAACGTGAAAGATCGAACCACCGTGTTCATCGTCGGCTGCGGCTATGTCGGCCAACGGCTCGGCCAGCACTGCACTCAGCATCTGGGCCTGCAACTTGGCCAGGAGTGCAATCTGTATGGTCTGGTACGCAGCACCCGTAATCTGCAGGCGCTGCGCGCTGCACGCATCCAGCCCATCGTGCTGGATCTGGACAGGCTGATCCGCAAGGATCTGTCACCGGTGTGGTGCAAGGACGCGCTGCTGTTTTATTTCGCACCGCCGCCGGCGGAAGGCGAGAGCGACACGCGCCTGCATCGCTTTCTCAACATGCTGCCGGAAAAGCCACAGGCCTTCATCCAGATCAGCACGACGGGTGTGTATGGCAATACCCATGGCAAACAGGTGGACGAAACCAGCCCGGTGAATCCGCAAACTGCGCGCGCCCAGCGCCGCATGAGTGCCGAACATATTTCGCGTGTGTGGTGTACCGAGAACTCGGTACGCCGGGTGGTGTTGAGAGTGCCCGCCATTTACGGCCCGGGACGCCTGCCGCTGGAACGCTTGCGTGCGGGCGACCCCGTAATCCGTGCCGATCAGGCGCCGATCATCAACCGCATTCATGTCGACGACCTGGTACAGGCCTGCTGCATCGCCGCCAGCCGTGCCGATATCGCAGGCGTGTACAACGTCAGTGACGGCAACAGCGTGACCATGACGGAATACCTGCGCAGGGTGGCTCGTCTTGCCAACCTGCCCATGCCCACCGAGATTTCGCTGGAAGAAGCCCAACTCAGCTTCAGCCCGGAGTATCTGTCCTACTTGAATGAATCCCGCCGCATCGACAACGCCCGATTGCTGCGCGAGCTGGGCGTGCAATTGAAATATGCAGATCTGGAAGCAGGGATCAGGGCCAGCCTGTAGGGGCGGTTCGTGAACCGCCCTCTTCTACGCAAGGCAAGGCGGTTCACGAACCGCCCCTACAAACATTACGCCGGCTGGCTGCGCTTGCTTTCCAGCCACTTGGTGATCGGCGCCCACTGTTCCCAGTCCGGGGCGGCCAGATACTCGGGCAGCTCCAGCACGCTCATGCCACGCTGATAGGCGCGCAGATAGTTGGACGACTGACGCAAGGCGCTCAAGTAAGGCACCTTGAGCTTGCCGAGATACTTGTCCAGTTCGCCAAAGATCAGGGTGTTTTCCCGTACCCGGTTGGCTACTACGGCGAGACGGGCCTGTTCGCGCTGAATCCGGCCCAGCTCCTGGATTTCTTCCATGAACCGGGCGCAAGCCTTCAGGTCGATGGGCGACGGCACGACGGGCACCAGAATGGTTTCGGCGCGACGCACCAGCTCATTCATCTCGGCGCCATGGGTTCGGGCCGGAGCATCAATGACGACCACTTCAGTGTCACGCGGCACAGAACGCAGGCCATCGTCATAGGCTGCGACGCCGGTGATTTTCGGCAGATCCTCGCGGCGCATCGCCAGCCAGTCCAGACTGCTGCTTTGCGGGTCGTAATCCGCCAGCGCAACCTTGTAGCCCTCCATCGCAAAATGCGCGGCCACATTGGTTGCCAGCGTGGTCTTGCCACACCCGCCCTTGGCATTCATCACCATCACATGACGCATAGCTATCCCTCTTGATGTTTTCGAGTATCAGAAGCCTGTCAGCCTTCAACCGGCACAAGACCTCTAACTTAAAGGCCGTCGTGGCAATTGTCCATGCATGAAATCAGCTACGAGCTGCTATCCTTCACCCATGCAACTGAATTTCACCAAGATGCATGGCCTGGGTAATGACTTCATTGTGTTTGAGGCCGGCAATACACCTCTGCCGGATGCCCAGCAGCTGCGGGCAATGGCCGATCGCCGCACCGGCATCGGCTTTGATCAGGCGCTGGTGATCCTGCCACCGCGTCAGTCCCATACCGACCTGTTCTATCGCATCTTCAATGCCGATGGTTCCGAAGTGGAGCAATGCGGCAATGGCGCACGCTGCGTCGCCTCGCTGGTCGCGCAGCAGCGTGGTCGTCACAAATTGCAGATGGATTGCCCCGGCGGACTGGTGAACGCCGAACTGCTGGCTGATGGTCAGGTTGCCATCGACATGGGCATTCCCGATTTCGCGCCTGCGGCCTTGCCCTTTGTCGCGGAGGCTCTGGCAGATCGCTATGACATTGAGGTTGCCGGACAAAAGCTGCAAATCGCTGCGGTGTCCATGGGCAATCCCCACGCCGTGCTGCAAGTGTCCGACGTGGATGCTGCACCCGTCGCCAGCATCGGCCCGGCGCTGGAATCCCATCCACGTTTTCCGCAGCGGGTGAATGTGGGCTTCATGCAAGTGGTCAGTCCGGAACAGATTTACCTGCGGGTATTCGAGCGTGGCGTGGGCGAAACCCAGGCCTGCGGTACGGGCGCCTGCGCAGCGGTGGCCGTGGGACGCAAGCTGGGCTTGCTGGGCGAGAACGTGCGCGTACGTTTGCCCGGCGGAACGCTCAATATTCGCTGGCCCGCACTCGGTGAACACTTGTGGATGACCGGTCCGGCGGTTACGGTTTACACCGGTCAAGTTACGATCTAAGCACCACTCAAAATAGAGACAACACGCCACAATGACTCAACCCAATCTGCATGAACCGGCCCCTGCCCGCGATCTGGATCTGGCCGCCGTTTCAGAAGAAGTACTGGTGGACTATCTGGTGCGCCATCCGGATTTCTTCGAGCGCCATTCCGCTGTGCTGACCCGGCTGCGCATTCCGCACGAACGTGGTGGCCAGACCATCTCGCTAGTGGAGCGTCAGGTGCAGGCGCTGCGTGACAAGAACCAGCAACTGGAAGCCAAGATCCACGAATTCGTCAGCATTGCGCAGAGCAACGACGCGCTGTCCGACAAGATTCACAAACTGTCCTGCCGGCTGGTGGCTGCACACGGCGCGGCGCAGGTGCTTGAAGCACTGGAAGCTTCACTGCGTGAGGACTTCGGTGCTTCGCACTGGGTGCTGGTATGTCTGCGCAGCGAGGTACCCGAACTGTCGCGCCTGATGACGCGCCATCTGCGCCTGCTTGATCGCGGCGCCGGTGAGCTGAAACCGTTTGAAACCTTCTTTGAAGCCAACAAGCCACGCTGCGGCCAGATTCGTGACACGCAACGCGAATACCTGTTCGGCAATGACGCCCCGGAAATCGGCTCGGCGGCGCTGGTGCCACTGGGTAATGGCGCCGAATACGGCCTGCTGGCCATCGGCAGCAACGAAACCGAACGCTTCCAGTCCAGCATGAGCACCGACTTCCTGACCCGTATTGGCGAACTGGTCAGTGCGGCGGTGGGTGCTTTGTAGACTTGGGTCGGGGTTGTAGGTCGGGCTTCAGCCCGACAATGTTTAGTCGGGCTGAAGCCCGACCTACAACCCCGACCTGCAACGAAACCATCCATGACGTCATGTGAATGAATAACGCCATGCAAGACTGGATCAAGCGTTTCATCACGCATCTGAATACTGAGCGGCGCCTGTCAGCGCACACTGCGTCAGCCTATCAGCACGACCTTGGCGAATTTTCCGGCTACTGCGCTCAGCACGACATCAGCGACTTCAGCAACATCGACAACCTGCATGTGCGCAGCTTCGCCGCCAGTGAACACCGGCGCGGCATCGGCCCACGCAGCATTCAGCGCCGCTTGTCATCGCTACGCAGTTTTTTCAACTACCTGATTCGCGAACGACAGCTCAAGCTCAACCCGGCGCAGGACGTGCGCGCGCCCAAAGCCCCCAAACGACTGCCGGTCACGCTGGATGCGGACCAGATGGCGCACTTGCTGGCCTTTCGCGCTGATGCCGAACTGGACAAGCGCGACAAAGCCATCATGGAATTGTTCTATTCCAGTGGCCTGCGCCTCGCTGAACTGGTGGGCTTGAATCTCAGGGACATTGATTTATCCGACCGCACCGTGCGCGTACTCGGCAAGGGCAGCAAGACGCGCGTGGTGCCCATCGGCCGGTTCGCCATCGGCGCGTTACAGGACTGGCTGTCGGAACGTAGTGTGCTGCCGCTGCAGGATGCAGAAGCAGTCTTCGTCAGTCGCCAGGGCAAGCGCTTGACGCCCCGCGCTATTCAACTGCGGGTGGCAGGCTGGGCACGGAAACAGGGCCTCAGCCAGCACCTGCATCCGCACATGTTCCGGCATTCATTTGCCGTCGCATTTGCTGGAATCCAGCCAGGATCTGCGTGGCGTGCAGGAACTGCTGGGCCACGCCAATATTTCCACCACACAGGTGTATACCCACCTTGATTTCCAGCATCTCGCCAAAATATATGACGCGGCGCATCCCCGCGCGCGGAGCAAGAAGCCTGCGGCGGATGATGCAAAGCCGTAGGGGCCGTTCACGAACGACCCCTACGAAAACATTCTCGCAATGAACCAGCCACCATGTCGCACCCTTCAACTGAATCCGCCATCCAGTTTCACGGCACCACCATCCTTACCGTGCGCCGCAACGGCATCGTCACCATTGGCGGTGATGGACAGGTGACGCTGGGCAACACCGTCATGAAAGGCAACGCCCGCAAGGTGCGGCGTCTGTATGACGGCAAGATACTGGCCGGCTTTGCCGGCGGCACCGCCGATGCCTTCACGCTGTTCGAGCGCTTTGAAGCCAAGTTGCAGCAATTCGGCAATCTGACCCGCGCCGCCATTGAACTGGCGAAGGACTGGCGCGGTGATCGCGCCCTGCGGCGTCTGGAAGCGTTGCTGTCGGTGGCCGATACAAAGAATCTCTACATCATCTCCGGCAACGGCGATGTCATCGAACCACAGGACGACATCATGGCCATTGGCTCGGGCGGTTCGTATGCCTTGTCCGCAGCACGTGCGTTGTTACAGAACACCGAGCTGGATGCGCCCACCATTGTTGAACGCTCGTTGAACATTGCCGCTGATATCTGCATCTATACCAATCGCAACTTGACCATTGAAACACTTGGGAACGATTGAAACCTCTCTGTGTAGGCTGGGTTAGCGGTTCCTCCGCGTAACCCAGCATCCAAATGCTGGGATTGCATCCCAGCCTACCCCGGAAACACTCCACCATGTCCTCCATGACCCCTCGTGAAATCGTGCAAGAGCTTGACCAGCATATCGTTGGTCAGCAAAACGCCAAGCGCGCTGTCGCCATCGCGCTGCGCAATCGCTGGCGACGTATGCAGGTAGCCGAACCGCTACGCGCAGAAATCACGCCGAAAAACATTCTGATGATCGGGCCCACCGGCGTCGGCAAGACTGAAATCGCGCGCCGTCTGGCCAAGCTGGCGCGTGCGCCCTTCATCAAGGTGGAAGCCACCAAGTTCACCGAAGTCGGTTACGTTGGCCGCGAAGTGGACTCCATCATCAAGGATCTGATGGACGTGGCGATCAAGCAGACCCGCGAACAGGAAATGCACAAGGTGAAACATCGCGCCATGGATGCCGCCGAAGAACGCGTACTGGATGCGCTGCTGCCACGCCCCAGCATGGGCTTCAATCAGGAAGAAACACCGCGCGATCAGGACACACGCCAGAAATTCCGCAAGAAACTGCGCGAAGGCGATCTGGACGACAAGGAAATTGAAATCGAAGTACGCGCCCTGCCCATGGGTGTGGAAATCATGGCTCCGCCCGGCATGGAAGAACTGTCGCAGCAATTGTCCGGCATGTTCCAGAACCTGGGTCAGTCACGCAGCAAACTGCGCAAGATGAAAGTGAGTGAAGCCTTCAAACAACTCACTGATGATGAAGCCGCCAAACTCGTCAATGAAGAAGAACTGAAACTCGCCGCACTGACCAATGCCGAGCAGAACGGTATCGTATTCATCGACGAAATCGACAAGATTGCCCGTCGTCAGGAAACCAGCGGTGCAGATGTATCACGCGAAGGCGTGCAGCGTGATCTGCTGCCGCTGGTGGAAGGCAGTACGGTCAACACCAAGTACGGCATGGTGAAAACCGACCACATCCTGTTCATCGCTTCGGGTGCCTTCAGTGTTGCCAAGCCTTCCGATCTGATTCCAGAACTGCAAGGCCGCTTTCCGATTCGCGTCGAACTGGAAGCACTCAAGGTGGAAGACTTCGTGCGCATTCTCACTGAACCACATGCGTCGCTATGCACGCAGTATCAGGCCCTGCTGGCTACCGAAGGCGTCAAACTAACCTTCAGCACTGACGCGGTACGCCGTCTGGCCGAAGTCGCCTACCATGTCAACGAACACACCGAAAATATCGGCGCACGCCGTCTGCACACCGTACTGGAACGCCTGCTGGAAACTCTGTCCTTCGACGCTGCTGACAAGGACGGCAGTGAAGTCACCATTGATGCCGCCTACGTGGACAAGTATCTGGGCGCACTGGCCAAGGATGAAGACCTTTCCCGATTCATCCTGTAGGTTGGCGCTGAACGCAGTGAAGCCCAACTCCTGAAACCATGTTGGGCTTCGCGGACTCAGCACCAACCTACGAAGCAACAGCCATGCCCCACCCCACCGCCATCAAACTCCGCACCCAGTCAAAACTGCTGGCCATCAGCTTCGATGACGGCAGCAGCTATGAACTGCCGTTTGAATACCTGCGGGTGTATTCACCCTCGGCAGAAGTACGTGGTCATGGCCCGGGACAGGAAACCTTGCAGCTCGGCAAGCACAATGTGAGCATCAAGGGCGCTGAACCCACCGGCCAATATGCGCTGCGGCTGATCTTTGATGATGGCCATGATTCAGGCCTGTACACCTGGGCTTACTTGAAAGAGCTGGGTGAAACGCAGCCGCAAAAGTGGCAGCAGTATCTGGATCGGTTGAAGGATTTGGGGATTACTTATCCCACCCCAGTGTGATTGTCGATACATAAGCGTCGTGTGAGGCCTCACTCACGCCTTTGATTGCTTCAAGGCGGTGACCTCGATCTCGATTCGCATTCGAGGATCCGCGAGACCGGCGGAGATCATCATGGCCGCTGGCCGAATTTCACCAAAGTACTTGCGCAGCACGGGCCAGCACTCATGGAACTCCGCTCCATTCGGGAGCACGTAAGTAACGCGCACAACGTCCGCCAAGCTCGAGTCTGCCTGCTGCAGCGCCGAAGCGATGTTCTTCAGGCACTGTTCGCGTTTGCTCCAACAGGCCTTCAGCAATGCTCATGCTGGAATAGTCGAAGCCGGTGGTGCCTGAAACAAAGACCCAATCTCCAGCGACCACTGCGCGCGAGTAGCCTATCTGTTGCTCGAAGGTAGATCCGGAGCTAATGAGTTGCTTGGTCATCGAAGTGCCTCGAGGTTGCATAGGCAGATGCTACTAGTGACGCCCAACAGTTGGAGGTAAGGTTTGAGAGCGTCATCGGTGCCAAACCGTCGATCCACAGATAGTTCACAGGCATGATCCGGACGCTACCTGTCTTTGAGGTCGCAAATTGCGACCTCAAAGCACCCAGCTCCCCGGCGGCGACCTGAAACATGAAGCCCGTCTGAGGAAGCGCGCCGGACTGAATCTGACCTGCGCACAGCCATCTCAGCGTATGAGTGACAAAGTTAATCACTCTTCCGAACTGATGAACTTGTAGATCGCCGCCCCAATCGCAGCGCCCACAATCGGCGCAATCCAGAACAGCCACAGTTGGCTCACTGCCCAATCACCGACAAACACCGCCACGCCGGTGCTGCGCGCCGGGATTCACGGAGGTGTTGGTCACCGGAATGCTGATCAGGTGGATCAAGCGTCAGGCACAGGCCGATGGCCAGTGGCGCGAAGCCCGCCGGGGCGCGTTTGTCGGTGCTGCCCATGATGACGATCAGGAACATGGCGGTCATCACCACTTCGCAGATCAGCGCGGCATGCATTGAATAGCCACCGGGTGAGTGGTCGCCATAACCATTGCTGGCGAAGCCCGCAGTCACATCAAAGCCAGCCTTGCCGCTGGCGATGAGGTACAGCACGCCACCGGCCACAATGCCGCCCAGCACTTGCGAAACAATGTAGGGCAACAACTGACTGGCCGGAAAACGCCCGCCCACACACAGGCCCACTGACACCGCCGGGTTGAGATGGCAACCGGAGATATGACCGATGCCATAAGCCATGGTCACGACCGTCAGGCCAAATGCCAGCGACACGCCCAGCAAACCAATGCCCACCTCGGGAAAGGCAGCCGCCAGCACGGCGCTGCCGCAGCCGCCCAGCACCAGCCAGAAGGTTCCGAAAAATTCCGCAGCGTACTTTTTCATGATTTCTCCATCTGTTCTTGTTGAATCAAGCAAACCGACAGCCGACTGTAAGCCAGAAAGGTACTTACGGGTAAGCCCTGAGAGGGCGGATTCACTGGCCCGGGCAAACTCGACAGGCCGAACCAGCCTTGACCGGCTAGAATCTGCAAATCATTCGAACCGAATCGCCATGAATTCATCGCAAGCCAATCCTCCGGATCAGCACGCCCAAGACCGACTTCGGCTTTACTGAAGTGCCCATGGCGGAAAAAGCCCGCAAGGTTCGCGCGGTATTCGATTCCGTCGCCGGCAAGTACGACATCATGAATGACCTGATGTCGGGTGGCGCGCATCGGTTGTGGAAGCACTTCACGCTGTCGCAAACCGGGCTGCGTCCGGGACAGCGAGCGCTGGATGTAGCCGGCGGCACCGGCGACCTGAGCATCGGCATGGCCAAGCAGGTGGGGCCGAAAGGTCTGGTGATTCACACCGACATCAATGAGGCCATGTTGTCGAATGGCCGGGATCGCCTGCTCGACTTGGGGCTGGTCAGCAACGTCAGCTGGTCGCTGGCCAATGCCGAAAACCTGCCATTTGCGGATAACAGTTTCAATTGCGTCACCATCGGCTTTGGTCTGCGCAATGTCACCGACAAGGCCAAGGCACTGCGTTCGATGTTCCGCGTGCTCAAGCCGGGTGGCCAGCTGATGATTCTGGAGTTCTCGCATCCCACTGCGCCGGGACTGAAGCCGGTCTACGACTGGTACTCGTTCAATGTACTGCCGAAGCTGGGCAAGATGGTGGCGAATGACGAAGCCAGCTATCGCTATCTGGCCGAATCCATCCGCAAGTTCCCCGATCAGGAAACCCTGTGCGGCATGATGCGTGAGGCAGGTTTTGCACAAGTGTCGTATCACAACATGACCGGTGGCATTGTCGCGCTGCATCGTGGTTACAAGTTTTGATGTGCACGTTGTTAGCCATGCTCGCCTCAGTTCAGTCCCCTCTCCCTGAGGGAGAGGGTTGGGGTGAGGGTGATACAAGGTGGTGGGCAGGTGGCGAGAAAACCCTCACCCTGCCCTCTCCCTCAGGGAGAGGGAGCTGAAACACATGCTGCTATCAACGCTCGAAGCCACACTGAATCGCAACATCGCTGCTTCATCTGCTGCACGAACATTATGTGCGCGACTCAATGGCAAGACCTTGCGCCTGCAACTGACCGGCTTGCCACTGGAGTTTCTGCTGCGCGCCGAAGCCGGGCGCGTGCAACTGAGCCGTGATGACAGCATCGTTGCTGACGCCAGACTATCCGGCAGTCCGCTGGGGTTACTCAATCTTGCAGCGAAGCAGGCTACGTCCCAGGTTAACAATCTGGGCGGCAGCTCGGTACGCATCGAAGGCGATGCCGAAGTGGCGCAGGGCTTCAGCGAATTGCTCAAACAGGCCAGACCTGACATTGAAGAAGAGCTGTCACGCGTAGTGGGTGACGTGGCCGCACATCAGCTGGGTAACACCGCGCGCAGCCTGCTGGGTTTTGGCCGTCGTGTCGGCAAGACTTTTCTGCAGAACGTCGGCGAATACCTGAGCGAAGAAGGTCGTGACGTGCCCAGCAGGACTGAAGCGGATGAATTCACCCGCCATGTGGATGTGTTGCGTGATGATGCCGAGCGCCTTGACGCGCGATTGACCGCACTTGAACGCCAGAAGCAATAACCGATAAACAGAACTGAACATGAACCTCCGCGTCTTCTCACGGCTACTGCAAATCCATCGCGTTCTGGTCAAACACGGGCTGGACGAGTTTGTGCAGGGCACGCGCTTCGCCGGCCCGTTGAAACTGGCGTATCTGGCTTCGCCTGCTGCGTGGTTCCAGATCAAACACAAGGGCACGCGCGGCGAACGCCTGCGGCTGGCGCTGGAAGAACTCGGCCCGATTTTCATGAAGTTCGGCCAGACGTTATCGACACGCCGCGACCTGTTACCACCTGACATCGCCGATGAACTGGCCAAGCTGCAGGATCGTGTACCGCCGTTTGATGCGGCGCAGGCCCGCATGCTGATTGAAACAGCACTGGGAAAACCAGTTGGCGAAGTGTTTGCGCAGTTTGACGAGGCACCCCTCGCCGCCGCCACCATTGCACAGGTACACAGCGCCACACTGCAGGATGGCAGCGAAGTCATTGTCAAAGTCGTGCGTCCCGGCATTCGCCCCCTTATTGATCGCGATATCGAAGTGCTGAATGCCCTGGCCCAATTGGCGTTGCAGTACTGGAGCGTGGGCCAGAAACTCAAGCCGGTTGAAGTAGTCCGCGAGTACGAAAAGACCATCCTTGATGAACTGGATCTGATGCGTGAAGCCGCGAACGCCTCGCAACTGCGCCATAACTTCCAGGGCTCACGTCTGCTGTATGCACCCAAGGTTTATTTCGATCTGTGCCGCAGCAATGTGATGGTGATGGAACGTGTACGTGGCGTGCAGATCAGCGATATGGATGAACTGCGGCGTCGCAACGTCAACATCCAGTATCTGGCTGAAATTGGCGTGGAGATTTTCTTTACGCAGGTGTTCCGCCACAACTTTTTTCACGCCGACATGCATCCCGGCAATATCTTTGTGTTGACGGAAGATCCGCAGCATCCAGTGTATGCCGCGGTGGACTTCGGCATTGTCGGCACGCTCGACCCGCGCGATCAGCATTATCTGGCGGAAAATTTCCTCGCTTTCTTCAATCACGACTTCCGCCGCGTCGCGCAGTTACACATTGATTCCGGCTGGCTGCCTGCCGGCACGCGCGTGGATGAAGTGGAATCAGCCGTGCGCACGGTATGCGAACCCATTTTCAACAAACCGCTGCGCGAGATTTCTTTTGGTCAGGTGCTGATGCGCCTGTTCGAAGCTGCACAACGCTTCGACATGGAAATCCAGCCGCAACTGATTCTGCTGCAGAAAACCCTGTTGCAGATCGAAGGCCTCGGCCGTCAGCTGTATCCCGACCTCGACCTGTGGAAAACCGCCAAACCCATCATGACCGAGTGGATGCATACCCGCATGAGCCCGCGTGGCGTGTTGCGTGAATGGAGGAAGCAGTTACCCGACATCGGCGAAGCCGTGCGCACCATACCGACACTGATCCAGCAAGCCCTGATGCAGGCGGCCGAAGGCCGCTATCGCGTCAACGTGAAAAATGATGGCGTGGAAGAACTGCGCCGTGAGTTGCAAGCTTCAGCTCGACGTCGCGACCGCACCATTCTTGCGTCTGCGATGTTTTTCAGCGGCATCACTTGGTGCGCACTGGTGCTCGACCCGATCTGGCCGGGCATTGCCTGTTTGGTGGCGAGCGTGATTGTGTTGTGGCGGCGCTAAAAACACTGAGCTTGCTCATCTAAAAGCAATGAAAGACCGGACACGTCTAAAAGGACTTGATGAGATGCCAAGGCCGCGGCGCACATTGCGTGAGTGGTACTTCTCTTTTCGTGCTCGACTCAAGTATTCGAAACGCCTGGCTTGGTTGCGGGCTGCTCTGAGACTGATTGGTATCCTGCTCCTGATTCTGATTGCCGCTCATTTAGCAGGGTATCCTGTCTTGGAACACCTGAAAAACATCGAGGCATTTCTGCCAAATTCAAGTGGCGCGTCCTGACCAGGACAAGTGTGAGCCAGCGTGGCCGGGGGTGCTGTGCCTGGTGGGTAGCGTTGTGACTTTGTGGCGACGGTGATTGGTGCTGATTGATAATTTTCCAGCAAACTCATCCGGCTTCTCGACGCACCATTTATACCTCGGGGTGCACTCAGACGCTCACTCTTTCTCACCATACGTCGCGATTGAGTCTTGAACCTGCATAGTCCGTAAAGCATCGGGTTGCACATGCTCAACCACTCCATCTCGACTCACTACCACGGTCATACCCATGCGGCGCGCTAGCTCAACTGCCTGATGAGCCGCCCGCTGCAAAGCCACTTTCGAAAAACGCAGATCAGCATCGCGCGCTTGCTCAATCGGCCGTTTATTCATGGTTCTCACTCCAGTCCAGTAACTCAGGCTGTGCGCCGGAATTGTCATACAACGCCCACGCATCGACACAAGGGGCATATAACCGTTCAAAGTTGTTACGACCGGCAACAAAACGACGGCGTATTACCGCTTCCGGCACACCGTGCCCACCTTGTCGCACCCGCTGAGCCACCCGCGCAAGCGCCTCCTCGGCGCTTGCCAATTGCAGGAAGATCAGCTTGACGCGATAGCCTGCACCACGCCATTGCTCGATCAAGCGCATATAGCCGCGCCCTGCCAGTGTAGTTTCAAATGCGAAACTGTCGCGCTCAGCGAAATGACGAGCTATCTCCTGCAGCATCAGTCGACCTGCCTGAACTGCTACGGATTCCGGAGCGAATGGGGCGAGTCCAGCGGCAATCAGATCAGCATTTACAAACACCGGGCAACCAGCCTCTTTGGGCAAGAACTCACGCGCAAAAGTGGTTTTCCCAGCTCCATTTGGCCCGGCAATGATGATGATACGCAGCGGCGATTGCTTGATCATGCTCCAAGATCCGGAGTCGGCGCGCGCGGCTTGCATCCAATCAGTTTGCCATGCAACCGAAGGTCTTTAAGCAAATCCGCCATACTCAAGTTCGGTTCCCGACCGCGAACTTTGAACACCGCATTATCCAGACGAGTCTCTCGCCAGGTCGTTCGGCGTGCCCGAACCGACGCCCAAGTACAGCAGTGCTGCTGTCTCTGCTGCAATGGTTCTGATCGTTTGGGCTGGTGGCGCGTCTGCATACGTCATCGTAATGCGTTGCCGGCACAACATCAAAGCAACATTACCACTCACCTTACCCCGCCAGCTCCACCCACGTCGCCACCCCCACCGCACACTGCTCGCCATCTTCATCAAACAGCGCCGTGCCCACCTTGTGTTTGCGGCCTTCGATCATGATCTGCCAGCTGAGGACCACGCAGGGTTCATCGACATGCACGCTGCGATCAATGAACACTGACAGTTCGCCGAGCAAGGCCGTGCGGCCAACAGGCACTGAAGCAAACGCACCGGGGCAGTCCAGCGCCGCCCAGATGAACTCGGGACGCACTTTGCCATCGCCATCAGCGAGTTCTGCATGCGGCAGCCACGGTGCGGCATACACATTGGTGTCCGGCAGCTTGCCGGCAAACACCCGCAGGCCATCATTCACCGCACGCTTCGGACCGCATACAAAACAGGTCGGGAAGGGATGCTGGTGATGCCCGGTGTAATGCACCGCGGCATCCAGCGCCTGCACATAGCTGGGCGGTTTGGGCACATGGGTATGCAAGCGAGTATGGGCATGCGCGGCATTGGCCGCCGCAATCAGCTGCTCACCGCGCTTGAGATGCCACTTGCCGGACACCGAATCAAGCAGCAGGTCGAGATCGGTATCCAGCGGTGGCGGCTTGTACAGACGCACACTGAGCGGTTGATTGACGGTTGCCGCCATCAGCCCGCAAATGTAGCCGCCGTTGGCGGAGTCGGGCGGGCCGTTGTAGCGGGAGTTGATGCGCAGAATTTTGTTCACAGTGTCATGCAATGTATGCGCATGACACCGGGAAACCAATAGCGACAATCACTGCAAACGCAGCGCAGGATTATTCCTTGCTTAACCGCCGGTAGTACTCGGCCACCGCGTCTTCATAGTCACTGGGTACAGGTTCGGTCACGGCGCTGCGTACGGTCTGTTTTGACTTGCGCTCGCTGGCCTGCGCCAGCCTCAACTCCAGCTGCTCCATCAATGCCACGGCGGTGGGTTCGGCGCCGCTGCGAATGCCGGTACCGTTGTTGCCAGTGCGTAGCGTGTTGAGCTGCTGGGTCAGATCCTGCAATTGCTGCGCTTCCTGTTGAGTCAGACGACCGCGCTGGTTGAGTTCATTGATGGCGGCTTGTGCATTGCGCATGGCGTTGTTGATGTTGCCACTCAGGTTGGGCCGCGTACCGTTGGCCGGGTTGGCATTGTTGCCGCCATTGATTGCCTGCCAGCCATTGTTGAATCCGCCCGCGCCACCTCCCCCGCCTGTCTGCTGCCCGGATTGCCCTTGTCCCTGACCCTCGCCCTTGACCTTGGTCTGGCCCTGGCCTTGCTGTTGACCTTGCCCCATACCCTGAGCTTGGCCTTGGCCTTGGCCACTGGATTGTTGCGAACTGTTCTGATTGCTGGCCTGTTGCGAACCACCCGCTGCGCTGGAACCTTGTCCACTGCCCTGGTTACCACTCTGGTTACCACCCTGGGCATTTTGCTGGGCATTCCTCTGCGCAGCACGCTGCTGATTGTTGAGTTGCTCCAGCTGCTGGCGCAACGCGCGCACTTCGGCCACGGCGTCATCGGCCTTGTCGTTGTTGCTGGCCGAACCTGCACCCTGATTGGCCGCCTGACGCAGGTCATCACGCACTTCACGCAAGGTATCGGTCACCAGTGATTCGCTGGCGACGATAAACGGCGCATTGCCGCGTTCGATGTAGGTTGCGGCCACCGACATGCGTTGATCCACCTTGTTTTCATCCAGCTCACTGGCCGCCTCGGCAATCTGCTGTACGGTTTGTGGCGCCTGTTCCTTGAGATTGCGCTGCGCATTGACCATGTCACGCCGCAATGACTGCAACTGCGTGGACAGAGCGCGCTTGTCATTGGCCAGCTGTCGTTCCTGCGGCGTCAGACCCAGCTCATCCACCTGGCCAGCAGCGGGCGGCTGGGCGCGCAACTGCTTCACGGTGTCCTGTAACTTGCGATCGAACTGCGCCTGTTCTTCATACAGACGACTGGCCTGATCGGCGATACCGCTGAGTGAATCCTGCTGCGCCTGTTGCTGATTACGCGCCACGGCATCACTGGCGCCGCTCAGCTGACGCTGCGCTTCGGCGGCAGCACGTTGCGCACGTGCGCGTTCGCCGGCATCACTATTGTTACGCATGGCATTGGCGGATTCATCCATGGCGCGGATGGCGCTTTGCAGGCGTTGCTGCAGTTCCTGATTACTGGCCTGATTACCAGCCTGCTGACTACCTTGTTGTCCACTTTGTTGCCCGGACTGTCCCTGCTGGCCAGACTGCTGACCCTGTTGCCCTTGCTGGCCTTGTTGCCCCTGTTGTCCTTGTTGTTGAGCCTGCAATTGACGCTGCAACTGCTCGGCTTCACGCTTCAGCGATTCCTGCTGCCAACGTTGTTCCTGCGTCATCTGCTGTTGCTGACGGGTGTTGTTGGCCAGCTGCTGCTGACGCCGCGCCAGCTCCTTCAGCTTGTCTTCCAGTTCATCCTGCGTTTCGGCCTGCTGTTCAGGCGAGGCATTGTTGCGCGACTCATACTGGTTCTTGTTCAGATCCATTTCCAGTTCATACATCTGCGCCATGTCACGGCTGTCCTGCTGCTGTCCGCCCTGACCACCTTGCCCCTGCTGACCCTGTTGCTGCACCTGAATTTCGTTGAACACCGCTTCGGCGCGCAGGATGTACTGCAAGGCCTGTTGCTCGGGGCCGATGGCTTCATCCAGCTCCACCTGATTCAACGCCCTGGCAGCCGGCGTCATCGACGCAATGGCCAGCTTGATGTTGTCAGCGAACTCCTTGGACTGTGCATCGGTGCTGTCCAGCTCTCGCGCCTCCATACGCTGGGTAAGTGAACTGGCCTGCGCCGCCAGCTTGGTCTGCAATTCGCTGAGCAGTTTGGAGTTGTCCTCAATCTTGTCGGCCGCTGCTTCCTTGCCTTCCTGTTCACGAATCAGGTTCCAGGTCGAGACAATAATCTCGCGCTGCCGCTGCGAGATTTCACCCTGCTGTTCGCCTTGCTGTCCCTGACCCTGGCCACCGGCCTGCTGCGACTGCGAGTAACGCTTGTCGAATGGACGCACATCGACAAAGTACATGTCAGTGCGCACCGTGTTGCTGTGATCCTTCGCCACCGCGTAGTAGCTGATCAGATCGCCGGGTTTGAGCGCTTCGCCTTTCTCGCTCACCTGTTGCCCAAGGGACTCCAGCTCAAAAGTATGATCATCTGACACCGTCTGCTTGCCAGCCGGCAATCTTCACGGTCTGCCATTGGCCGCCATTCACGGCGTAGCGCATTTCGACCGCATTCAGGCCGTAGTCATCACTGGCATCAATGCGCGCCGTGACTTCTTCAATACTGCTGGCGCCGTAATCACGCCCGGGACGCACCACGTTGATTTCAGGTTTGGCGTCTTCGAGCACGCGAATGAAATAATCATCGCTGAGGCGCACACTTTCGCCAGCCACCTTCGCAGCAATGTAGTAGCGGCCTTCTTTCTCAACCTTGAAATCCGAGCTGCCCTTGTTACCGTCGGTACTCATGTTCACCGGCTCATCGTTCAGCACCAGCTCGGTTTGTGGCAGTGGCGCATCGGCGCTGATTTCCAGATCAATCTGCGTGTCTTTCAACGCTGCCACATCACCGCCCGGTTCCTGCACTTCGGGCTTGCGGCCGGTCCACTTCGGAAAAGTATAGGTAAGTTTGAGATTGTTGATGTTGGGCAGATCCACCACGCTGATGGTGTAGTCGGCACTGCGCACGCCGGCGGCTGCCACGTAGTACTTCATTGCTTCACGCACCGAGAAGAAGGTGAAAGCAAAGCCTGCATCGGTGCGTGTCATGGCCACCTGCTGCCACTGAGGGTTACCTTGCCCATCCGGCGTCTGCACATACACGCTGGCTTCACCGGGCGCGAAGCCCTGCATCTGCGCCAGCAACGGCACGTTACCGCCGCGTCGCACGGCCTGATCACCGGGCTTGACCAGAATGCTCTGCGCCGGCTTCAGATTCGATACCGCCCAGCCGGCCCACAGATAGCGTGTGCCATAACTCCATAGACCTGGCCCGGCAATCGCCAGCCAGATCAGCGTGATGACCGAGGCAGCCGCAACAATCAGCGGTAACTGCAATTCACGCGGCCTGATGGTCTGCTCAACCGGAAAACGCTCGGCCACTTTCAGCGTGTCTTCGGCCAATAACTCCGTGAGCGGATTGTGCTGTTCACGCGCAGTGTTGAAGGCATCCAGACGACCGCCGAAATCCGGGGCGCGCTGCTCTATGGCGCGTGTCGCATCCTGTTTGAGTTTGCGCAACGGCCACACCAGCAGCCACAGCACCAGCGTCACCACCGCCAGCAACAGCAACGCGCGGGCGGTATTGACCACCCAGGCGCTGAAACCCTGTCGCATGGCGAAGTACACACCCAGCACCGTGATGATCAGCACCGCCGCAGCCAGCGCGGCAGCGGCAATCACATAACGCAGATGTTTGAAGCGCGTGCTGAGCTCGCTGAGATACTGCTCAAGACGATTTGAAGAACCCCGTGAAGAATCCGGGGTATTCGGGGGACCATTCATCGGTACATTCATGTCGGCGTCTCAACTCGACGGTACACGTAGGTATTACCCAGCAACGACTCAGCCAGCACCGCAATCACCATCAGGATCAGCAGCCAGTGCCACAGCTCCAGTCCGGAGGAGTTGTTGGCCGCACGGCCAGCCACACTTTGCACCACTTGCTGACGTTGTGCATCCAGCGTACTGCGCCAGTTGCCGATTTCATCCTCGTTCATGGGCAGCAGGTTGGATTCATCCGGCACCGCATTGGCCGCCACCAGCGAGCTGCCGGTAGCCGTGACCACTTCATAAAAACCCTGCAAGGCCAGCCTGACGCTGCGCGCGCGCTGCGAGTCGGACAGCGACAGCAGGTTATTACCCGCTGGATCAATCACCTGACCGGCGGCAGCCGCCTGATCCAGCGGCAGCGAGCCACCCACACGCTGTTCGCGCTTGAGCAGGGTTTCACCGGCCAGATAGCGTGAAGCTTCGGTAAGGAAGCTGACAAACACCGGCTGCACCGGCAAGTCGTTCCAGGTGTTATCCAGACCCGAAGTAAACAACAGCACGCGGCCCTGTCCACGACGTTGCTCAATCAGCAGCGGCGCGCCGCTGTCCAGCTGCACCAGCGCCCTTGAACTCTCGTCCAGTGACACAGGTAGATAACGCGAAACATTCAGGGCGCGAAATCCGGCCGCGCGCGCCAGCGCCGCATGATTGATATCCACTGCGCCGACCGTCATGCGCTCAGCAGATTGCTGGATAGCGCTGGCCACTTTCAGATTCATCAAGGGCAAAGTACTGAGTGTCAGCGAGCGCTCACCCACCGCGGCCAGCACGGCGCCACCTTTCTGTACGTATTCATCCAGCGCAGCAGCGAGCCGGGTATTAACGGCGCCGAGATCATCAATCAGCACAAACCGATAACGATCCAGCAGGCGCGCATCAAACTGTTCCAGCCTGGCGGGCTGCAACTGATAGCGGTTGCCTGCCGCCGCGAATGCGGCGTCCAGATACTTGCCCGGCAGCGCGGCCGGATTCATCGACAGGAACGGCACCGGCTGACCGACACTGTTTTCCAGCACGGTGTAGTAGACATCATCGGCAAGCAGCGTATCGACGGATTTCAACCGCGCTTCAATCTTGTTGCTGCCGGTGTTCAGCGCAACCCTGTCAAAGGCAAACACAGCCACACCGGACGCGGGCACGGATTTGCTCAACTCACCACGCGCCGAACCATTCACGGACAACTGTACAGTGATGTTTCTGACTTCACTGTTATAGCCCTGCACCGTCACTTCAATGCCGCTACCGGTGCGCTCGACACTGCTCACTGCCCAATTGGGCAGCGTACCCGTAGCAATATTGTGCAACTCCACTTCAGTGACACGACCATTCACCGTACGTGGCACCAGATCGCCAAACTGCGCAGGCAGGGCGCTGGCCTGAAAGTCACTGATCACATGCGCCACGGTGCTTTGCGTTTCGTTAGCCAGCAGGGCTTCAAGACCATTCATCATCGCGCCGTACTGCAACTGGGCCGCACCCGGTTGCAGTTTCTCCAGGGTGGAGCGCACCTTGTTCTTGCCTTCGGTGGTGCCGTTGACCGGCCCCGCCAGCAGCTGCAGCTCATCGCCCGCAGCGATCAGTTGCAGGCGATCTGCAGGGCCGGCGGCTGCAATAATTGTTTCCGCCTGTTCACGCGCTGCCTGCCAGCGCTCGCCTTGTTGCATGGACATGGAGCTGTCCAGTAACAACACATGCAATTTCGCCTGCGCCACATTCAACATGGCGGGTGGCTGTTCCCAGAGTGGCTTGGCAAAGGCAAAGGCCAGCAAGCCGAGAAACAGGATGCGCAAGGCCAGCAACAACCAGTAGCGCAGACGTTTTTCCACATGCACACGGCGTTCCGCCTGCAACAGCAACATGGCCGAACTGAAGGCCTGACGTTTGGGCGTTTCGGTTTGCAGGCGATGCAGCCAGATCGGCAAGGCAATCGCCGCTGCACCGAGCAGGAATAGTGGGGCCAGCCAATTCATCGTATCCCCCCTCTTTCCGTCATGCCCGCGCAGGCGGGCATCCAGTTAGAACCGCGTTTTACTGGATGCCCGCCTGCGCGGGCATGACGAGTTTCTTGGCCAACCCAGCTCATCGCCGTTTCTGCCTGAAGTGAAAGTAGTTGCGCAGCGGCACATCCAGCGATTCGCTGGTGTTGAGCAACACATAGTCCGCGCCGGCATTGGTTGCTGCTTCACGCAGGCTCTGGATGTGCGCCTGCATACGCGCTGGATACAACTCGCGCATTTCATGTGGCGACACTTCCACCGTCTGTCCGGTTTCCATGTCTTCCAGCAGGGTGGATTCATCAAACTGCGGGTCCAGCTCCTGTGGATCAAGCAGATGGAACAGGATCACGTCCTGCCCCTGGAATGCCAGCGGCCGCACCGCTTCCAGCATGGTTTGTGGATTGCAGTAGAAGTCGGAAATCACCGCTACCATGCCACGCCGCTGCACATGCTGACGAAACCGCGAGAACGGCGCGGCCAGATCGGTGCGACTCTCCGCCTGCGCCTTGTCGATCAGGTGCAGCACCGCATGCAATTGACCGCTGCGACTGGAAGGCGGACGGAAATCGCGCACCGTATCGCTGAACATCAGCGTGCCCACGGCATCGTGCTGATGCGAAGCCAGATACGCCAGCGAAGCAGCCAGAATCTGTCCATAGCGAAACTTGTTCATCCGTCCGGCACTGCCGAAGGCCATCGACGCGCTGGCGTCGAGCAGGATCATCAGATGACTGTTGGTTTCACCCAGAAAGCGCTTGATGTAAGTGCGTTCGGTGCGACTGAATACATTCCAGTCAATGAAACGCGGATCGTCGCCTTCGGTATAAGGGCGATACTCAGCGAACTCCTGACTGAAACCAAAGAACGGCGAGCGATGCAGGCCCACCAGAAACCCATTCACCGCCGCACGCGCAATCAGTTCCAGACTGGACAGACTGGCCAGCACTTCCGGCTGGAGCAGTTTATTCGAGTTGCTTTGTGGTACGGCCGCCATGTCAGCACCCCTGATCGGCACGGACGCCGACGTAGGGGTCGCTCGTGAGCGAGCCTTCTTGATCAAGCGGGCGGTTCACGAACCGCCCCTGCGCACAGGCAAGGAATACATGGTCAAGTCACTCCGGCAACTGCGCAATTACATCTTTGAGCACATCATCCACCGTCACGCCATCGGACTCGGCGTGATAGTTGGCCAGCATGCGATGGCGCAATACTGCTGGCGCTATGACCTTGATGTCTTCATGCGAGACGTGATAACGACCTTCCAGCAAGGCGCGCGCCTTGGCAGCCAGCGTGATCGACATGGTGGCGCGCACGCTGGCGCCGAACTTGATGTACTTGCGCACCTTGTCGGTCGCCAGCGGATCAGTCGGGCGCGTGGCGCGCACCAGGTTCACCGCATAACGACTGACCGTCTCGGCCACCGGCACCTGACGGGTGAGCCACTGGAACTGGAGAATCTCTTCGGCATTGGTGCAGGCTGAAGCTTCCGGCGCATCGACGCGATTGGTGAACCGATCCACCACCTTGAACTCATCATCGGCGCTCAGATAATCCAGAATCACGTTGAACAGGAAACGATCCAGCTGTGCTTCCGGTAGTGGGTAGGTGCCTTCCAGTTCGATGGGATTCTGCGTGGCCAGCACCAGAAAGGGCTTGTCCAGTGTGTGGCGATGACCGCGCACCGTGATGCTGCGTTCCTGCATGGCTTCCAGCAGCGCGGCCTGTGTCTTCGGTGGCGTGCGATTGATTTCATCGGCCAGCACCACATTGGCAAACAGCGGACCGGGAATGAAAGTCCACACGCGTTTGCCGGTGGCCTGATCCTCATCAATGATGTCAGTGCCGGTAATGTCGGTGGGCATCAGGTCCGGCGTGAACTGGATGCGCTTGAACGACAGGCCGAGCGCATCCGCCAGCGTGCGCACCAGCAAGGTTTTGGCCGTACCCGGCATACCGGTAATCAGGCAGTGCCCGCCCACCAATAGCGTTATCAGCAAGTGATCCACCACTTCATCCTGACCCACAATCACCTTGCGTACTTCGCTACGCAAACGCGCGGTGGCATTACGGAAGGTGTCCATCAAGGCGCGAATGTTCTGGTCATCCATGGCGGTTTCGTTGACGGTGTCATTCATGTCTGTTCATTCCCGTTTGCAAAATCATGACTTCATTTCGATTCGATCTTCTCCCTCCCCCGCCTGCGGGGGAGGCCGGTTTAATCAAGGTCGACCTTCGATTTCACCTTGGCCAGCTCCAGCAACAACTGCTGCGCCGGTCGGTAATTCGGCGCCACTTCCAGCGCCAGCAACACATTCCTTTTCGCCTCAGTGCTGCGTTGCAAATCTTTCAACGCCTGCGCCACACGATAGTAGGCGTTTGCCTTGTCGGGTGGATTCAACTTCAGCGCCGCCTGAAACTCGGTGAGCGCATCAGCCGGCTTCTTCAAAAACAACAAGGTGTCGCCCAGTTCGCCATGGACTTCGTAATTGAAGGGCGTGACGTAATTGATGGCCTCCAGCACCTTGGCCGCCTCACTGGACTTGTTCTGTGTGCGCAGTCGTGTCGCCAGCCAGCGTAATGCGTCGGGGTCGTGACCGCCACGGCTGAAGTAGGTCTCCAGAGTGCTCTGCGCCAGAGCCACTTTCTGCGTTGCATTGTAGGCGCGCGCCAGCGCCACATAGGGACTGCCATCTTCCACATCATTGGGCAGGATGCCCAATGCTTCCGTTGCGGACTGGATCACCGACGCCCATTCGCTGCGCTTGTAAGCCGCCATCGTTGTTGAGCGGGCGTTCTTCCAGGCATCAAATTTGTCGAACAGCGTCTTGAATTCAGTCTGCATGAAGGCATTGAAGCGTGTATCAAACTCTTTGGCCGGAATCTTGAAGACAGCCTGCACGGTCTGCTCGGTGCTGATGCCCCGCTTGAACTGCGCCAGCATGTCATTGAGTTTCACCGCGCCATAATTGCGTTTGATGAATTCGCAGACCAGCCCCGCCTGCATATACGACACCATCACCTGCTGTTCGTATTCGGGACGAATGAAGCCGCGATCCAGCTCGGCAATAGGCAAGGCCTTGCCTTCCTTGAAAGCAGCATAGGCGAAGCCGGGAATGCTGATGCCCTTGCCATCAACACCAGAAATGGGCCCGGTGTTCCATTCTTCGTAAACGGAAATGCCTTCGCTGAACCAGCGTGGTACGCGATGATCAGTGGCCTCCAGCGTGAACACATGCGCCAGCTCATGCCACAGCGTGGTGCCCCAATGGAAATCATCCACCGGGCGCGATGATGGTGAATCCATCGCCACCACGTAGCCGAAAGTCACACCCAGCAAGCCCAGACCCGGCTCGCCGGCAGTACGCACCGCGAAGTCTTCGTGATCCGGATACACCTCAATCACCACGGGTTCTTTCAGCTTGAAGTCGTACTGCTTGCTGTAAGTGGCAATGGCTGCTTCGGTGAGCTTGCGCGCATAGGGCGCGAGTACGGCGCTTTCTTTCTTGTGCAGACGCAAAATCATGGGTGACTGATCGCGTGTGGCCTGAGCACTGCTCACATCCGGCGCGGTTACATCCGGATAGACCAGCAGGTCGTAGTCCTTCAACGAATCCAGCAGGCGCAAAGTATTAACCGTCACCACGTTGAAAGGATCACCCTTGTAGGCTATTTCCAGTTGCTCACGCGCGGCCGTCACCTGATTGTCGCGCAGCAAGGCCGTGCCCAGCTCGACCCGCGCATTCCAGTTGTTCGGCTCGATATTCACCGCCTTCTGGTACAGCTCGGCCGCTTCACGGGTGCGGCGTGTAATCACATAGTAGTGCGCCGGAATGGCATAGATATCGCCGTAGGCCGGATTCTCCGCCAGCGCTTTCTTCACCCAGCTGCTGTTGGCGACATCGGTACCGGTAGGCGATTTCAGCAACTCCAGCGAAGCCTGTAATGCATGGATTTCCAGCTGTGGCAACTTGCCACTGGTGGCCACTTCCGTGGCTTGCCCGAGCAAACTGGCCGTCTTGTCCAGATCGCTGTTTTCCAGATTCACCTGGGTGATCAGCAACAGACCACGCAGCTTGGCCCCAGCCGGCACGCCGGCATCTTCCACCACTGACTGCAGGTATTCATTGGCCTGAGTTGCGAACTGATCCACCAGCACGGAGGCTGCACCTACCTTGGCGAAGGCGTAGTTGCCATCCGCTTGCAGCGCTTCATTGAACAACTTCAGCGCTTCGGAATTCTGATGGGTCTCGGCATAGAGTTCGCCCCAGCGGGTCAGCAGTGGCGCGGTTGGCCGCTGTTTCACTGCGGCGCTGAACAAGTCATTGGCGCTTTTGACATCACCCAGCGCCCAGGCCGCTTCGGCACGCACCGCCTGCGATGAACCGGCGTTGATCAAGGCACGATAACAACGATTCGCGGCATCACGCTGGCCACGCCATTGCTGTTGGTCACAGGCCAGTACTGCGGCATCGGTGACGGCACCGTAGTGAATGCCGCGGGCATGAACATTGCTGGCCGAAAGCAGCAGGCATGCGATAACACATGCCGTCATTCCCGCGCAGGCGGGAATCCAGAAAGGAAACTTTTCGACTGGATTACAAACTGCATCATGCAGTTTGCCCTTCGGGCCATCGGCCGCAGGCCGATGTTTGCTTCGGCGTCCTGCCTGCGCGATCCCGCCTGCGCGGGAATGACGCTGAATCAAACGCAGCCTCATGGCGTGACCTCCGCTGGCGCTTCACTGGCCAGCTGCGCATCCAGTTCAGCAATCTGCAACAGCAATGGCTCCAGCTGCTTGAGGTAATCGTCTTCACTCAGCGAATCCTTGCGCAGGCGCAGCTCTTCCAGCTGGCTGTTGAGCTGTTCGCGTTGCGCTAGCAGGCCCGCATTCGCAGCAGTGGCTACCGGGGCCGCGGCGCCAGCCAGTTGCGCGATGGTGAACGCGCCTGCACGAGCGCCAGCCAGCTGTGCATGCTCGGTGGCCAGACGCGACTCGGCCTTGAAGTAATCATCCACTTTCCGCTGGGTGTAATCGAACAACTCCTGTACCGACACCCGGCCGTTCTTGTCGGTATCTACGGCCGCATCAGTCAGTGCCTCGGCCATCAGCCTGCCAAAGTGGGTGGCATTGCGTTCATTGCCAGTGCGCGTTGCAGTAACCACCACCCGCGTATCGTTCTTGAGCAGTTCAAGCAGCGCGCCGCTGGAGCTGCCGGTGGCCACCACCAGCTGACTTTCTGATTTCACGGCATCCAGCAACTTCACCAGTTCAGCGCCACCCAGATCCGGGCCAGACATATTGAACTTGTATTCATAACCATCGTGGCTGCCATGGCCCACCAGATACAACGTCAGCCGATCATCCTTGCTCAGGCTGACTGCAAACTGTTTCATGATGGCGGCAACATTGGCGCGCGTCGCGCCTGCACCGCTCAACACATGAATACGCTCTGCCGTGGTGAGATTACTGCTGGCCGCGCGAATGGCTTTGGCTTCCGCATCGAATTGCTGCTGGTACTTCGCTTCACCACCCAGGCCTTCAACAATCAGTACGCTGAGTTCGGCATGTGCGGTACCGCATATCAATAGTGCGGCCAATACAACAGACAACCGCAACATATTCGCAGGGGCGGCTCGCGAGCCGCCCTCTGACGCTGTCATCGAGCCAAGGCAGGGCAGCTCGCGAGCTGCCGCTACGCACGACCAGGCACGCCACGCAAACATCAGATGACCCCCCAACGCCGACGCAATACCCATTCTGTTGCTTTCAGCATGATGAGCAACAGAAACAGAATGGGCATATCCCATAACGGCCGGGTCTGTTGCTCGGTAATGCCAGCTGGCGAGAAACGGATTGCTTCAGGCAAGCCGGCCAGCGCAGCGGCGCTCCAGTACTGACCACCCGTGGCTTCAGCCAGTTGCGTCAGCAGACTGCGATTCTGGCGTAGCGAGAAATACTCGGCCGCACCCTGCTCGTGATGCACGGCAGTACGTGCCGTGCTCACTGGCTCGTTGCCTTTACGGGCCAGCATGTCGATGAAGAAAGTACCCGAAGCTGCTGGCGCAAAAGCCGCTGCATAAACACCCGGCTGATCGGCGACCGGTTTGAGGCTGAGATTCTCGGTATAGCCTGAAGGCAGCGTAGTAATAGCGGTCACCTGCAGGTCGCGCCGCGGCTGGAAATTCTTGTCGCGCAAGGTGGCGCGAATGCGGATATCGTCGCCTTCGGAAGTGGCGACAAACTCTACCTGCTGCGGCACGCCGGTGACCAGACCCCGCATCAATTGCCGCCAGAAAAATTCATGGCGCTGATCTTCGGCCGGCAGACTCATCTGCCAGCGCCAGGTACCGCCGGTAGCAAATACCGAGGCATGACCATGGCCGTACGACTGTGTAACAAACAGCGGCTGTTCCCGGTTCTGGACCTTCACGCTCATCAACGCCGACGCCGCCGGTTTGAGCGCGCCCAGATCCTGATAGTCCGCCAGCATGGGCAGACTGCTCCATTGCCTGGCGTTGTCGGCGAGATCGTCACTGAACTTCAGCCAGGAATCACGCTGACCACGCACCGTGACATTGGCCTGCGCCATGACGCGATGAAAGCTGTTGTTCCCATTTGATGACGTGGCCGGCAACTTCACCGGCAACACTTCATTGAGCACGGTGTTGCCCCAGCCGCCTTCACCCAGCGTCCTGGAGCCACCCAGCAGCAGCAGTGAGCCGCCACGCAGATTGACGAACTCCTGCATCAGTTGCAGTTGCACCTTGGTGAAGTACGCAGCCTGAATATTGCCGATCACCAGCGCGTCGTATTTGAACAGTTCCTCGCGTGTGCGTGGAAAACCATCCTTGAGTTCATCGGGATTCTCCACGCCCTGACGATACAGACCATTGGTGGTAGTGCGCAGCATGGACACCAGCCTCAGGCTGGTGTCGGGGTCCAGCGCACGCCGCATGAACTTGTATTCCCAGCGAGGCTCGCCTTCCACGTACAACACCGGCGCGGTGTCGCTGGCGACATTGACCAGCTGCGTGCGGGTGTTGTTGCGCAGCTCGCGCTCGGATTCAGGCCCGGCCAGTGCGAACTTCAGGTCGCGATAGCCGCTGTCATTCATGTCGAATTCCACCCAGGCGGTGCTGAGCGTGGTGTCCTTGGCCAGCGGAATTTCCCGCGACGCCAGCAGCTTGTCGCCATCGCTGACGCGAATACGCGCCACCCCGTTGTTATCCGGGCTGTCATGACGAACCGCAATACGTGCCGCCAGCTTGCTGCCGGGCAAGGCGCGGGTCGGCGCCAGCACGCTGTCCAGCTCCACATCTTCGGGCATCTGCTCGCGACCAATGCCGATGACATGCACCGGCACGCCGAAACGCTGAATCTCGGCCAGCTGCGCCGGATCCAGCTGCCCGGCGTTGTCCGAACCATCACTGAGCAACACCACCGCTCCCAGCGGGGTGGTTCTCGAAGCATTCAGCACCTGCGCGACCGAATCACCTATTTTGGTAGCCAGACCCGGATCAGGCAGCGTCTCGAAACTGTCCACCTTGCCGGCATTGGCGGCAAAGGCGTAGCGGCGTAGCTGGTAGTCCTTGCTGATATCAGCGAAGGCCGGATCGGCCAGAGTCGCCTGCGCCTGCTGCATGCGGGTGGCAGTGTTGTTAGCCGGCGAATCGGGCACGGTCATGCTGGCCGAGGCATCCAGCATCAGCGCCACACTGTTCTCGCCACTGCGCAGCGACTTGATCAGCAGCGCCGGCTGCCACATCACCCATAACACCAGCGCCCACATGGCCAGTTGCAGGCCACTGATGGCCAGCATGCGCGGCGTACTCAGCACCCGTCCGCGCCGCCAGGCCAGCAGCAACAGCACGGCAGCCCCGGCCAGCCACAGCGCAATCAGGCCGCTGACCGGCCAGTCACGGATGTAGATGAGCTCGCCAACGCGAAACTCACCGAATGGATATTTGAATAGAAATTCGAACACTGACGGGCTGACTCAACAGTGATCTGGCGTAATCATTGCATTGCGCTGCGCGCGCGTGCTGAACTGCGTGCACGCCCTTCACTTATACCAGCCCGGCGAATGGGCTCAAGCAAAGAAAGGACAACCATCCAGCCGGGTAACAGCGGCCAGAATAATGCAGCAATGGCATGATTTGACAACAGGCCCTAGTCTAGCGGCCCCGATTGCCGCGCCCGCCTTCATGTCCGACACCGACTTCCGCGTTCTGTCCCTCATCCCGCCGATGACGCAGCTGAATACGCCGTATCCCTCCACGGCGTATCTGACCGGTTTTCTGCGTTCGCGCGGCATCGATGCCGTGCAGGAAGACCTGGCGCTGGAGCTGGTCTTGCAGCTGTTATCGGCAGAAGGATTGCAGGCGATTCGCGACTGTGTCGAGGTATTGCCGGCGCGTGACCGGTCGTCGCGCGTGCAGTCTTTCGTCATACATTACGAACGCTATCTGGCGACCATCACAGCAACGATAGCCTTTCTGCAAGGCAGCGACTCAACGCTGGCGCATCGCATTGTCAGCCGTACTTTCCTGCCCGAAGGCCCACGTTTCACCGCGCTGGAGATCTACGCCGATGATCAGGGTGGCGATCCACTGGCCTGGGCCTTCGGTTCACTGGGCGCACAGGATCGCGCCCGGCATCTGGCCACCCTGTATTTGAACGATCTGGCCGATGTGTTGCGCGACGCCGTGGATGAACGCTTCGAGTTCGTGCGCTACGCCGAATCGCTGGCACAAAGCCAGCCCACCTTTGAACCGCTCGCCGAGGCGCTGGCTGCGCCGCATAACCTGGTGGACGACGTGCTGCATCAGTTGACCCTCGCCGCGCTGGAACAGCATCAGCCGCGTGTGGTGCTGGTTTCCGTGCCGTTTCCCGGCTCGGTGTATGCCGCATTCCGCATTGCGCAGAGCATCAAGGCTGGCAACCCGGACATCATCACCGTGCTGGGTGGTGGCTATGTGAACACTGAACTGCGTGAACTCAAAGAGCCACGCGTGTTCGATTATTTTGATTACGTGACACTGGATGATGGTGAGCTGCCGGTGCTGGCCATCCTTGAGTATGCGCAGGGCAAGCGCAGTCGTGAGCAGCTGGTGAGAACCTTTGTCCGGGGATCTTTAATTTCTTCCGTTCGCCCTGAGCCCGTCGAAGGGTCTGTTACCTTCATCAACCATGCCGAACCCGACATTCCCTTCGCCGAAATCGGCACGCCCACCTGGGACGGCCTGCCCATTGATCGTTATCTGTCGTTGCTGGACATGCTTAATCCCATGCATCGACTATGGTCGGATGGCCGCTGGAACAAACTCACCGTGGCGCATGGCTGTTACTGGAAGAAGTGCAGTTTCTGCGACGTAACGCTGGATTACATCTCGCGTTATGAAGCAGCTTCAGCAACGGTACTGGTGGACCGCATTCAAGCCATCATCGAAGAAACCGGTCAGACCGGTTTTCACTTTGTGGATGAAGCCGCGCCGCCCAAGTCACTAAAAGCGCTGGCGCTGGAACTGCAACAACGTAATCTCGCCATTTCATGGTGGGGCAATATCCGCTTTGAAAAGTCATTCAACCCCGCGTTGTGTCAGCAGTTGGCCGACAGCGGCTGCATCGCCATCTCCGGCGGACTGGAAGTGGCCTCGGACCGGTTATTGAAGCTGATGAAAAAAGGCGTGTCGGTCGCTCAAGTGGCGCGCGTTACCAAAGCCTTCACCGATGCCGGCATTCTGGTGCATGCGTACCTGATGTACGGCTTTCCCACGCAAACCGTGCAGGACACCGTGGATGCACTGGAATACGTGCGCCAGCTGTTTGCCGAAGGCTGCATTCAATCCGGATTTCTTTCATCGCTTCACCTGCACCGTGCATTCGCCGGTGGGCAAACATCCGGAAGAATACGGCGTGACACTGGCGCCGTTGCCGGAAATCACTTTCGCCAAAAACGATATCAGCTTTATCGACCCCACTGGCGTTGACCACGACGCACTCGGCAAGGCCTTGAACAAGGCGTTGTACAACTACATGCACGGCATTGGCCTGGACAAGGATGTGCGCAGCTGGTTTGAGAAAGGCGCGCCACGCACCACGGTGCCGGCTGATTTCATCGCCCATGCCCTGAGCGAATGAACGCCGACAAGCCCACCTTCGCCAGCACCCTGCAACTGCCGCCGGGAAATTGGGCGACCGTGCTGGACTGCCTGTGCGATCACTTTTCCCACATCCCACGTACGCAATGGCAACAACGCTTCATACGCGGACGAGTGCTGGACACAGCCGGTGAATCGATTCAACTTGATGCGCCGTTTCGGGTCGGTCAGATCATTCGTTATTTTCGCGAGATTGAAAACGAACCGGTGATTCCGTTTGAAGAAGCCATCCTCTATCAGGATGAACATCTGGTGGTGGCGGACAAGCCGCACTTCCTGCCGGTCACCCCCAAGGGCCGGTACGTCACACAGACATTGCTGCATCGGCTGATTGAAAAACTCGGCAATCCACAACTTGCCCCGCTGCATCGCATTGATCGCGGCACGGCAGGACTGGTGATGTTTTCCACCAACCCCACCTATCGTTCGCGCTACCACGCGTTGTTCAGCGAGCATCGCATCACCAAACACTACGAAGCATTGGCTGCGCCCTTGCCGAACCTGGATTTCCCCTACGTGCATCGCAGCCGCATGGTCGCCGGTGAACCCTTCTTCCGCATGCAGGAAGTAGCCGGTGAGCCCAACAGCGAAACGCATATTGACGTGATTGAACGCGGTGAACACCACTGGCGTTATGCGCTGTCACCCATCACCGGCAGGAAACATCAACTGCGTGTGCACATGGCCGCACTGGGCGCGCCGATTGTGGGTGATGACTTTTATCCGGTGGTGTTGCCGCGATCCGAGGACTATTCGCAGCCATTGAAATTGCTGGCGGCATCATTGGAGTTCATTGATCCGGTGAGCGGCGAGCCAAGGCAGTTTGAAAGTCAGATGACAATCTAATGACACGCGGCAGCCACGCGAGGGCTTCCGAGCGTCAGCTGCATGCGATTTTTAGCCAGCATGCTTTCCTCGGATCGCTTGATATGTTTTGGTTTCGAATAGGAAATCCGCAAGCGTCTTCGCGGCATTTACGGCCAGCTTCGCATGGTGGCGCGCCGCGCGCGATGTCGTCACGTGCGCATCGCCGAGTTTGTTTCTAACAGCTGATAGACCTGTGACGACGCTAACCAGTCCGGACAAGATCTGCTTCAGCGACTCCGATATGTCCTTTCGAGAAGGATCAAGTTTCAGCAGTTTTTGCACGCGTCGATACAGTTTTGTCAGATCGCCGTCGTACTCTTCTGGTGTCTGAGATAGCTCTCGCTCCAGTGAAACCAACACCGCCTCGAGTAGGGAACGCGCGTTTGTTATTGCTCCATCAAAGTCTTCTTCTCGGATCTTCTTTTCACACTTCTGTATCTGTTCGTCGATGAAGAGATGCGTTAGCTCTGCCGACTCCTTGTACGGATGTTCCAACTCGACGCTTGCACCACGGAGGCTGCGAACTTTGACGTGATCCTCGTCAAGCACGACCTCGTAGTGATCAAACCGGAGATATTTGTTCAACTGCTCAATTGGCTCTGCTGCGGGCCTATCGAAATCTAGGTACTCGCGTGGATCGAAGATGCGCAGCAAGACCGCGCGAATTGCATCGGAACCATTGAGCTCACGCAACTTGTCCTCGGCAAACTTCCATCGGGATGGAAATCCTCCTCCTTCAGGATATTGGTCGTTACATCCCAAGTCATTGAAGAAGCGAACAAGCTTTTGCCCGCTGCGATAAGGAGTCACCTTCGTGTCTCCCGTTACCAGCTTAGCCAACATCTGAATGGTTCGTTCGCCGATATGCATGTCGCGTTATCACCCTTCCAGCCAACTAGAAGTAGGAACCATTTTCAGGAACCCCAATTGTCCCTTTGCAAGGTGACTTAGCACTGTACACCCCAGCCTGGCTTTCCATGTTTTATTTCCTGATCAATGAGTTGACACTGTTGTAGTTGAATATAAAAAAAAGGAAAAAGTAGGCTGGGTATCGCGACGCTCCACCCAGCCTACTGGATTGCGTTCAACATCGCCCAGTAAAGCGAGGTGAGGAAGTGTGCTAGTCGCGCCCCTGCTCAAGCTTCGCAATCTGCTCAAGCACGCCATTGAAACGTTTGCCAAAGGTGGTCAGCCGATACTCCACATGCGGCGGCACTTCGGCAAAAATTTCGCGTTCGATGATGCCGAAGCGCAGCAGCTTGCGCAGTCGTTCGTTCAGCACTTTGGCAGTCAGGCCATCGATGCGCTTCTGCATGGCGCCGGGACGACTCACGCCGGAGCTGATCAGCGCCAGCACGGTCAGCGACCACTTGCAGCCGACGATGCTTTCCACCATCTGCGCCACCGGCGTTGCGCTGCGCGTCTTGCTGAAAACTTTTTTCCTGAGCGTTGCCATGAAGATATACCAGTAAGTAAGCAAGGCACCGTTGAGTACCGACTTCACGCTGTTGAATTCACAGCCCAGACTCTGCCAGCGCATTCAATTCGGCTGACAGGAGAATCACAGTGAACCTCAAACTCATCGTCCCGGCAATACTGGCCGGGCTTGCCGCCAGCCTGGGCATGGCCGCCAGCTCGGACACCAATCCGGTGCCGTATCCGGAAGGGTATCGGCAATGGCAACACATCAAGTCCATGGTGATTCAGCAGGGCCATCCATTACATGGTTCATTCGGCGGGATTCATCATCTTTACGGCAATGCCAAGGCAGTGGCGGGTTATCGCAGCGGCAAGTTTGCCGATGGCGCAGTGATAACTTTCGATCTGCTGGAAGCTAATGCGGCCGATAACGCCATCACCGAAGGCAAACGCAAGGTGCTGGGTGTGATGCACAAGGACAGCAAAAAATACGCAGCCACCGGCGGCTGGGGCTTTGAAGGCTTTGCCGGTGACAGCAAGACGCAGCGCGCAGTGGGTGCCAATGCGGCTACTGCCTGTTTTGCCTGCCACACGGCGCAGAAGTCGAACGGCTATGTATTCAGCAGTTATCGCCCTTGAGGTAATTCATCAGTTGGTCTTGCCAAACCGCACCACAAAGCTGATGCCCTTGCCTTGCAGGCCATCTTCAAGGCTGATCTGTGCGCCGTGTTGTTCGACGAGTTGCTGCACGATGGATAACCCAAGACCACTGCCGTAAGTGTTGCGATCACCGAGGCGATTGATGCGATAAAACCGCTCGAAGATATTCTGGCGCTCATCAAGCGGTATGCCTTCGCCTGAATCGCTCACTTTGAGATAACAGCCATCCTCAGTTTCGCCGCAGCTGACCTGCACCTCACCGCCGGCGGGGGTATAGCGCAGGGCGTTGTCGAGCAGGTTACGCAGCAGAATCTCAAGATGCTGGGCATGGCCGGATACCACTGCGGGATTGGCGATCACACTCAGGGTAATGCGCTGACGCAAGGCGAATGCCTGATGATCATCAACCTGCTGTTGCACCAGGTCGGACAGATCCACCCTGTCGCCGGACTGCGCGCGCTGCTGGGTACTATCCAGTCGGGCCAGCGCCAGTAATTGATCCACCAGTCGGCCGCTGCGATCCACACCGGCAATGATGTCCTGGGCTGCTTCGGCGGCTTCTTCCGTAGTGCGTGCGCCCTGCAACACCTGTGCATGGGCACGAATCGCCGCCAGTGGTGTGCGTAGTTCATGCGCCGCATCGGCAGTAAAACGTCGCTCATGTTCCAGCGTTTCACGAATACGGGTCAGCAGGCGATTCACCGCCACAATCAGTGGCGAAATTTCACGCGGTACCTTGCCCAGCTGCACATCACTGAGATTGCTGCCGGTTCGTTCGGCGACGGATTCGCTGGTCCATTGTATGGGTGCAAAGCTGCGCGTCACGATCCACCAGATGAGCAAGGTGGTGATGGGCAGGAACAGGGCAGCAAACCACAACAGCCGCCACAGTGTTTTCTGGGTGATTTCGCGTCGATGACTGAGGGGTTCAGCGATCTGTATCTGCAATTGTCGTGTGGTATCCCACGCCACAAAGGTGCGCAGCGATTCATCGCCCGCAACACTCCATGTGTAGCCGATGGCTACGGTTTTCACTATCGGTTGCGTGGGCGCATCTGCCGAGTGGTAGATCAGTCGGCCCTGACGATCCCAGATCTGGAATCGCAGGTAGTGCGATTCAGGCATTTCGGTTTCGGAAATCATTTGCGCCGCATAGTTGGGCCCATGCTCGGCCATTTCATGGCGCACCACCGTCAGTAGCAGGTAGGCAGTTTCCTTCAGCGAATCATCAAACAGCTCGCGGCTCTCCAGCTCGGCTTCCTGATAAACCGACCACGAGGCCAGCCCCCACAGGCCGACGGTGGCCAGCAACAGCAGAACGATCAGCCGGTTACGCAACGACCAGGATGCAGGAACTGAATTGGCGGTGTTATTCGGTCTGGATGCGTTCATCGATCGTGTAACCCATGCCGTGCATGGTCTTGATGAGATCGCGCCCGAGCTTACGCCGCAAGTGGTGCACATGCACCTCCACCGTGTTGCTCTCTACCTCATCACTCCAGCTGTACAGCGCTTCCTGTACCTGCTGCTTGCTGACCACCTTGCCACGATGATCCAGCAGAAAGGTCAGAATGGTGAACTCGCGCGCAGTGAGCACGATGGGCTTGTCATCAAGGATCACCGAGCGCGCCGCCGGATCCACTTTCAGCTTGCCATGCACAATGTCGCTGGCGGCGCGACCACTGGCGCGGCGCACTATGGCACGCAGGCGTGCGCCCAGCTCCTGCAGATCGAAGGGCTTGACGATGAAGTCATCGGCGCCGCTGTCCAGTCCCGTCACCCGATTCGCCACTTCATCGCGAGCGGTGATGATCACCACGGGAATGGTGTTGCCCTTGAGCCGGATTTTCTTCAACAGGGTCATGCCGTCCTGTTTGGGCAGACCGATATCCAGCACCACTGCGGTGTAATCATTGGTCAACAAAGCCAGCTCGGCCGCTGCACCGTCTTGCACCCAGTCCACCGCATTGCCCTGCTGTTCCAGTCCGGTGTGTACGGCCTTGCCGAGCAGCGAGTCATCTTCAACAAGTAATACGCGCATGTTCTGACATTTCTTTACTGTAGTGAATCCATGCTAGGCCGAGGTTCTTAATTATTTCTTAAGAATGTAATTCTACGGTGTGTACTCAATTTTCCCCATGAGTAGAACCCCATGAGTCAGCCGCGTACTTATCTCCGGATCGGGACTCTGACCCTGCTGATCAGCTTGATAAATGGCTCCCTGCTGGTGACCGTACCTGCCCGGGCAGAAGAAGCACTGATAACGCTCACCGCTACGCAACTCAAAACCGCCGGAATAACGGTCGCCACAGCCCGCGCTCCCACCACCGGTGAGGCAGCGGGAACGGGTAATACGTTGCGTCTCACCGGACGGGTAGCCGTCCCGAATCGCGGTGTGGAAATGGTGTCGGCCACGGCCGCCGGACAGGTGCAGGCGATACTGGTGAATGTCGGCGAAACCGTGCGCCGGGGCACCGTGCTGGCGCGCATCTACAGTCCCGACCTGCTCAGCCTGCAACGCGAGTACCTGCAGGCGCGCAGTGCCGCCGAGCTGAGTAGCCAGAAATTCAAGCGCGATGAATCTCTGTTCCAGGACGGCATCATTGCTGAGAGTCGTCGCGAGGAAACCCGTGTTGCCAATGCCCAGGCACAGACCGGTGTTCAGGAACAGCGACATCTGCTGAAGCTTTCCGGCATGAGCGACGCAGCCATCAGCCAATTGAATGACGCCAGCGATCTCAACCCGGTGCAAACCGTCAGCGCCAGCTTTAACAGTGTAGTACTGGAACAGAGCGCCACACCCGGCGCACGTGTCGAGCCGGGCGCCAGTCTGTTCAAGCTGGGCAACACCCAAACCCTGTGGGTGGAACTGCAAGCCACTCAGGCACAACTGGGCCAGTTGAGCATTGGCAATTCGGTCAGCACACCAGGCTGTACGCAGCAAGGAAAACTGATCGCAATCAGTCCGCAAGTGAGCCGTGACAGCCAGACCGCGCTGGTTCGTGCTGAATTCAGTGGCGCAGGCAACTGCCTGCGTCCCAATCAGTTTGCGGAAGTGGACATTCAGACCAAGGGCGTCAACCGCAACGTGGTAAGCGTGCCGGCCAAAGCGCTGCTGCGCAGTGGCGGCAAGGACTATGTATTCGTGCAAACCACTGCCGGGTTCAGGTTGCAGGAAGTCAGCGTGCAGTCGCGGCAGACAGATCAAGCGTGGGTCAGCAATAGCTTGCCGGCGGGCATTGTGGTGGCGGTGAGCGGCGTGGCAGCGCTGCGCGGCGCGGCCAGCGGCCTCGGCAGCGAAGAATAAACAGGAAGTCACCTCATGCTGTCACGACTGATTTCCTTTGCGCTGGCGCAGCGCATGTTCATGCTGGTGCTTACGGCTCTGTTGATCGGCGCGGGCAGTTACGCGCTGCTGCAACTGCCCATCGACGCCTATCCTGATATCTCCACTACGCAGGTGAAGATCATCATGAAAGCGCCGGGCATGACACCCGAGGAAGTGGAAGCCCGCATCACCGCGCCCATTGAGCAGGAACTGCTCGGCATTCCCAATCAGACTGTACTGCGCTCCAAGTCCAAGTACGCCATCGCCGACATCACCATCGACTTTAACGATGGCACGGACATCTACTGGGCGCGCCAGCAGGTCAACGAACGGCTCAACAACATCCTGCCTGACTTGCCCGGCACGGTAAGTGGCGGACTGGCGCCGATCACCACACCGCTGGGTGATATGTTCATGTTCACCATCGAAGGCCCGCTGTCGCTCACCGAGAAGCGCACGCTGCTGGACTGGACCATTCGCCCGCAGCTGCGCAGCATCGTCGGCGTGGCGGATGTGAACTCGCTCGGCGGTTTCGTGAAAAGTTTCGAAGTGGTGCCCGATGTCACCGCACTGGCGGCACGCGGCCTGTCCCTCACAGAACTGCAAACCGCGCTGGAAATGAACAATCGCAATGATGGCGCGGGCCGCCTGAGTGACAACGAAGAAGCACTGCTGGTGCGCAGCGATGGCAGCCTGGTGACACTGGATGACGTGCGCGCCGTCGTCATTGGCGTGCATGACGATACGCCGGTACGTGTCGGTGACGTGGCCGAAGTCCGCATCGGACACCTGACCCGCTACGGGCAAGTGACTCATGACGGCAAGGGCGAAGCCGTTGAAGGTCTGGTGCTGGGCTTGCGCGGCGCTAACTCACGACAGATCGTGCAATCCGTTGAGCAGAAGCTGCAGGAACTGCAACCGCTGCTGCCTGAAGGCACTTCGCTGAAGACTTTCTACAGTCGTGGCGATCTGGTGGAGCGTGCGGTCGGTACGGTTTCCACCGCGTTGCTGGAAGCCATCGTGCTGGTGATGATCCTGCTGTTTGTGTTTCTGGGACATCTGCGCGCCGCGATTGTCGTGGCGGTGATGCTGCCCTTGTCGGCGCTGGCCACTTTCATGGCGATGCGGCTGTACGGCCTGTCGGCCAACCTCATGTCGCTGGGTGGTCTGGCCATCGCCATCGGCATGCTGGTGGATGCAGCGGTAGTAGTGGTGGAAAACATCGAAGCGCATCAGGCGCATGCGCCGGGTGGCGTGCAGCGTTCAACCCTGCATGTGATCTATCGCGCGGTGCAGGAAGTGGCGCTGCCGGTTACGTCGGGTATCGCCATCATCGCCATCGTATTCCTGCCGCTGCTGACGCTGCAGGGCCTGGAGGGCAAGCTGTTTGCGCCCGTGGCGCTGACCATCGTGTTCGCGCTGATCAGTTCGTTGCTGTTGTCGCTGACCGTCATTCCGGTGCTGGCTTCCTACCTGCTGACCAAGGGCGTACACGACACCCCCTGGCTGGTGCGCAAGATCGAGCATCAGTACGCACGACTGCTGGACTGGTGCATGCCACGCGAGTCACTGGTGTACGGAGCAGCGCTGGCTGCGCTGCTGCTGGCCGTCGTGCTGTTTCCATTCATCGGCAAGTCATTCATGCCCACCATGGATGAAGGCGATATCGTTTTGCAGCTGGAAAAAGTGCCCTCCATCAACCTGCAACAGTCATCGTTGATTGACGAACAGATCGAAAAACGCATTCTGGAAACCGTGCCGGAAGTGGCAACCATCGTGTCGCGCGTGGGCTCGGATGAACTGGGCCTGGACCCCATGGGCACCAATGAAACCGACAGCTTCATCAAGCTCAAGTCACGTAATGAATGGCGCAACCAGGACAAGGAATGGCTGATTGACCAGATCCGCCAGGTAGGCAGCGAATTTGCCGGTGTCACCTTCAGCTTCACGCAGCCCATTGATATGCGCGTGTCGGAACTCATCTCCGGAACCCGCGGTGATCTGGCCGTGAAGATATACGGACCCAGCCTGAGCACCATCGACGAGCTGGCCGGACAGATTGCAGAAGTGCTGGGCAGGATCGACGGCAGTGAAGATGTCGTCACTACGCAGAATGCCGGCGTGCAGTATCTGCAACTGGAAATTGATCGCCTTGCCGCGGGTCGCTACGGACTGTCAGTGGAAGACATCCAGAACGATCTGCGCACCCTGGTGGAAGGTCGCACCATCGGCATCATCAATGAAGAAGGCAGGCGTCTGCCGTTGATCATGCGTGGTGGTGAATCGGTGCAGATGTCACCGCAGCTGTTCCAGCAGGTACGTTTGCCGGTTAGCGATGGCGAGCCCATCGCACTCAGTCAGGTGGCCAGACTGGTTGCTACCGATGGCCCGGTGAAGATCGACCGCGAAAACACCACACGCGTTGCAGTGGTGCGTTCCAATGTTCGTAATCGCGATCTGGTTGGCTTTGTCGAAGAAGCCAAAGCCGAAGTGGGCAAGCAGGTACAGCTGCCCACTGGCTATTCGCTGAGCTGGAGCGGCCAGTTCGAGAACCAGCAGCGCACTGCGGCGCGCCTGGCGATTGTCGTCCCCATTGCACTGGGCCTGATTTTCCTGTTGCTGTTCGCCACCTTTGGTTCGATCCGGCAGGCGTTGCTGGTGCTGGTGAACATTCCCTTCGCCATGATCGGTGGTGTGTACCTGCTGGCGGTTACCGGTGAGTATCTGTCCGTGCCCGCCTCGGTGGGCTTCATCGCCTTGATGGGCATTGCGGTACTCAATGGCCTGGTGATGATCGCCTGCTTCAATCAGCTGCTCGACAAAGGCATGGCCGCGCACGACGTCGTCAAGCAAGGCGCTCTGCGCCGCCTGCGCCCGGTGCTGATGACGGCCAGCATTACGGCCTTCGGCCTGATTCCCCTGTTGTTCGCCACCGGGCCGGGCTCCGAGATCCAGCGGCCGCTGGCGATTGTGGTCATCGGTGGCCTGATCAGCTCCACGCTGCTGACTCTGGTGCTGCTGCCCAGCCTGTTCAAACGTTTTGCCACACGCTAGGCCATCCAACATGAGCAACTACAACTGCATGCTGACGCTGGCACTGCCTTCGGCTCTGGAAGAGGAAGTGCTGGATTTTCTGCAACAGCACCCGGAATGGGTCAATGGCTTTTCTGTGGTTCATGCGGAAGGTTTTGGCGCCGGCTCAAAACTGCGCAGCACAATTGAGCAGGTGCGTGGTCGTGCACAACGCGTACTGATCCAGCTGCTGCTGGATGAAGCACATCGCGAACCACTGACCACAGCCCTGTTTGCACTCTTTCCCAGCGATGAGATCGCATGGTGGACAACCCCCGTTACCGGATCCGGGAGACTGGCATGAGACCCTGGCTGCGCGTTGGTATTGCAGCATCCCTGCTCGGCGGCTTTCATGGGCTGCACGCTGCGGACTACATGAGTGTGCTACCGGAAGCAGCACAGGCGCATGCCGCCCTGGATCAATCACCCCAGATCCGTATAGCCAGAGCCAGAGTGGACATCGGTGCCGCGCAACGTCGACGCATCAAGGCCGGCGCCGGTGAATGGGCGGTCAGCGTACTGAATGATCAGCGTACCGACGGACTGGGTGAGAAATTTCAGGAACAGGAGTACAGCCTGTCACGACAGCTGCGCTGGCCCAACAAGTACCTGCTCGACCAACACATCGGCGATGCCACTACGGAAGTGGCCGAGTATGCGTTTGAAGATGCCTGGCATGAAGCCGGACGCAGCCTGCTGGCCAGCTGGTTCAATTGCCTGCGCACGCGCAGTGAAGCGCAGCTGCTCAATCAGCAGGTGACGGTGCTGGAACAGCAGTTGGCGGCAGTCAGCAAACGTGTCAGCGCCGGCGATGCCCCGGCCCTTGAACAATCGCAGGCACAGGCTGAGCTGGAGCGTATCAAGGTGCTGCACAATCAGGCCGAGCAAGCGGCACGCAGTGCGGTGCTGCTGTTGCAGCAGGATTTTCCCGATATCCGGGCACCCGGCGCAAGCTTGACGCTTGCAACCCCTGAACCGCTGCAAGGCACGGATGAAGAATGGCTGGCGCGTATCCTCGGCGCAAATCATGAAATCAAGCTGGCCGAAGGCGAAGCCATGCTGGCTCGACTACAGGCTGATCGCGCTGGTCAGGATCGTCTGGGCGATCCCACTGTTGGCCTGCGCTATACCGACAACAAGGATGGCAACCGCAAGCAGGTGGGGGTATCCGTTACCCTGCCGCTGGGCAGCACTGCGCGACGCAGTGACTACGCCATCGCGCGCTCTACCTCCGCCATTGCCGAACAGAATGCGCGTGCTGCGCGCCTGAAGGTCGAATCGGATGGTCGTCATGATCTCCTGAACACGCGCATTTCATACTCACAATGGCAGCGATTGCAGTCCATCAACAACCAGAGCACCCGCAATGCCGAGCTGGTGCAGCGCGGCTACAGCCTCGGTGAATTCACTTACAGCGAGCTGCAGATCGCGCGACGGCAAGCGCTGGAAGCTGCTTCATCCGAACAAAGTGCGCAGCTGAGCGCACTGGAAGCCAACGCCAGATTGCTGGTGGACGCGCATATGCTCTGGACACCAGAAGAAGACGAAACCGGACATAACAAATAGCCAAGCCGCACTCGACGCGGAATAATGCGCGGCCTGACACCCGGCCACGCTAATGACTGATCCAGAAACAACCCCTGCTACCGCATCCGACGCCGCGTCGAAACCACATCGACGCATTCGCAGCTTCGTGTTGCGCATGGGCCGCATGACGGATGGTCAGCAACGCGCACTGGATATGCTCTGGCCACGCTTTGGCCTTGATTACCAGCCTGAGCAAATTGATCCCATTGCCCTGTTCGGCCGGGACGCACCGCGTGTCATTGAAATCGGTTTTGGCACGGGCGAAGCCCTGTTTGCTTACGCGCAGGCGAATCCGGAAACGGATTGCCTGGGCATTGAAGTGCATCGACCCGGTGCCGGGCACCTGTTCCTGCAAGTGGCAAGCGCAGAACTCACCAATGTGCGCGTCAGCTGTCACGATGCGGTGGAAGTACTGAGCAACCAGATTCCGCCAGCCAGTATTGATGCCGTGCATATTTTCTTTCCCGATCCCTGGCACAAGGCGCGTCATCACAAGCGTCGACTGATTCAGTCCGCATTCGTCGATCTGTTGGCGCATGTGCTCAAGCCGGGCGGCATGCTGCGACTGGCCACCGACTGGCAACACTACGCCGAACACATGCGCGCGGTGCTCGATGCGCATGCGCAATTCAGCAACACGGCGGGAGAAGCGGGCTATGCGCCACGCGCTCATGATCGTCCACTGACACGCTTTGAACGTCGCGGTCATCGTCTCGGACATGGCGTGTGGGATATGGCGTATCAGCGACGCTGATCTTGCATCAGATACACGCGGCGCAGGTGCGCCAGTGCAAGTGAATTCATCCGTGCAGCCTACGCCTCAAATGCAGGCAGCGCAAAGCAGGATTAATTGCTGCCCCGCAATAAAAATTGCGCTTGAATCATGGTACGCAGAGGACTACAACTCTACTCAGTCGATCCGGTAACAACACCAACATAAGTGATGTCAGTACGTATTCTGTTTTGATCGCGCAGTGACACACTTGGGCTGGCTTCTCCTGATCAGTAACGGGATCAAACCCAGTGGAGGATCACCCATGAGCTTAGTGACGCCGATAGTCGGTGACTGGTATCAAGGCGGCGATGGCGAGTTGTTTGAAGTCGTTGCCATCGACACCGATGACCAGACCATTGAAGTGCAGCACTTTGATGGCACCCTGGAAGAATTCGACAACGACGAGTGGATCGCAATGTCGCCTAAAACCGCCGAAGCGCCGGAAGACTGGACCGGTTCGCTGGATGTCGATCCCGAAGATCACGACGACGAAGACGCGCCCAGCGCCTCACCGGCCTGGCTGGGTACAGGACATCTGGATCGCGATGAGGTGGGCGGTTATTCAGAGTGGCCCGCAGCCCGGAACTGAAGTAAAGCCCAGCGATTACTGCCGGTCAGGCTTCAGCCTGACCCATCAAGCCCAACAAGATTCAAGAAACAGGCTTGCTGGTAAACCGTTCCGGCGCTTTTTTGCCCAGCCAGTACAACAGAACCAGGCCGGGCACACTGAGCAACGCGGTGTAGATAAAAAAGCGCGAATAGCCCAATGCGTCAACCACAAAGCCTGATGCGCCCATCAGTAACTTGCCGGGCAAGGCATATAGCGATGACAGCACCGCATACTGCGTGGCGGTATACCGCGCACTGGTCAGGCTGGACATGAAAGCTATCAGCGAAGTGCCGTGAATGCCCAGCGCCAGATTGTCCATGCTGTTGACGATGGCCAGTCCGACAATGTTGCTGCTGCCAGAGGCAGCCAGAATGGCGAATGCACAGTTGGAACACATCACCGCAATGCTACCGGTGATCAGCGCGCGGCGCAGACCCAGCTTGGCGATCACAGTGCCGCCAATCAGCACACCAACCAGCGCGGAAATCACGCCGAATCCTTTCACCACCGCAGCAATCTGCTTGAGCGTGAACCCCTGATCCAGATAAAACGGATTGGCCATGACGCCCATCGCATAGTCCGTCAGGCGATAGGTGCTGATGAAGCCGAATACCAGCACACCCAGCATCAGGCCAAAGCGGGTAAAGAAATCGATGATGGGACACACCACGGCGCCCAGGAACCAGGAGCCTGCTGACTGCAATGCGGACGGCAAATGGCCGTTGCGCTTCACCCAGTCAATGACGCGCGCCTCCGATTGAATGGACTGCTCCTCGGCACGCGGCTGAGGTTCGCTGACAAACAGCGTAGTTACCACACCCACACCCATCATCAATGCCATGGTGGTGTACGAAGCCTGCCAGCTGAAATCTGCCGCAATCCACAACGCGCCGGCACTGGCTACCATAATTGCAACGCGATAACCCATCTGATACGCCGCCGCCATGCCACCCTGCAATTCCAGCGGCGCCGCTTCAATGCGCCAGGCATCAATCACGATGTCCTGCGTGGCGGCACAGAAAGCCACAAACAAGGTGCCGAATGCGACCGCGCTGATGCTCGCCGCAGGATCAAGATGCGCCACATGCAGCAAACCAAACCCCACACCGACCTGCGCCAGCAACATCCAGCTGCGCCGCCGCCCCAGCAGGCGCGTCAGTATCGGCAAGGGCATGCGATCCACAATCGGCGCCCAGAGGAACTTGATGGAGTACACCAGCCCCACCCAGGCCAGCATGCCGATGGTGGCGCGATCGATGCCGGATTGTCGCAGCCAGGCAGACAGCGTGGAGAACACCAGCATGAAGGGCAGCCCGGCCGAGAAGCCCAGCAGCAACATGGCCAGTACGCGCGGGTTGCGATAGATCAGCAGCGCCTGCCACCAGCCACGCAGCAGCGAGGGTTTTTCCTGTTTGATTTCGGCTGTTGTCACGCGTTATTCCTCAACATCAGGCAGCGAGTATACGAACTGCCATCGTGACATGTCTTCCGTTACCATTCGCCGCCAGTTTGAGTGACCGATTTGAGCACTTCGATATGAACCACTCCGCAACCGATAACCGTTCCGCCTTCGTCGATTTCTGCCTGCAACTGGGCGTGCTGCGTTTTGGCAGCTTCACGCTGAAATCGGGACGGCAGAGTCCGTATTTTTTCAACGCCGGCCTGTTCAACAGTGGCCAAGCCATCGCACAACTGGGGCGTTTCTATGCACAGGCGATTGTTGATGCCGGCATCCCGCACGACATGTTATTTGGCCCGGCCTACAAGGGCATTCCGCTGGTAACCGCCACAGCCGTGGCGCTGGCTGATCAGCATCAGCGTGATCTGCCCTGGGCATTCAACCGCAAGGAAGCCAAAGCTCATGGCGAAGGTGGCAGCATTGTGGGCGCGCCGCTGCAGGGCCGTGTACTGATTGTGGACGACGTGATTACCGCCGGCACCGCCATTCGCGAATCGGTGGAAATCATCCGCGCAGCCGGCGCCACACCGGCTGGCATCGTGCTGGCGCTGGATCGTCAGGAAAAAGGCCAGACCCAGCTGTCAGCCGTACAGGAAATCGAACAGCATTACGGGCTGCCCGTGGCCAGCATCATCCGGCTGGCTGACCTGATTGAGCATCTGCGTAGTCGCGCTGAGTCAGCAGACACCCTGCGCTCGGTGCAGCAATATCGTGATCAGTACGGCATCTGAGCCACACCAGTGCGAAGCGGCTCACGTTTGCGCAGCGTTAAGGTTGGCATAAGCCGGCAAGACTCAGGCAAAATGCCTCCGGTTTTCGACTATTCACCCATGCACACCAAACATCTCACCTGCTTGCTGATCAGCTTGCTGCCTGTGGCGGTCGCGTTGGGCGCGGGCGCAGGTGGGCGCGAAGCGTTTTATCGCTGCCGGGGTGATAACGGCCAGACCTACTTCGGTGACAGCATGCCCTCGCAATGCCAGAACCGGGATACCGAAGTGCTGAGCGAACGCGGCTCGGTGTTGCGCGTGATTGATGGCGCGGATTCGCGCGTTGAAAAGGCCAAGCTCAAAGTCGCCGAAGACGCCGCCCGGAAAGTGCGTCAGGACGCCGACATGCGTGATCGCATGCTGGTGGAAACCTATCTGTCGGTAGAAGAAATCGACCGGTTGCGCGACCAGCGCATGGAGCTGCTGGAGGCCCAGATCCGTATTGACGAACAGAACCTTGCCGCCCTGAAGGATCGCGAGACTCGCCTGTTGCGTCAGGCAACCCGCTACCTGCCATACAGCACCAAGGCCAATGCCTCACCACTGCCTGCACATGTGGCGGAAGAAATGGTCAGCGTGGTTAACAGCGCGCAGATCACCCGGGATCGCATTGGCAGCAAACAACAGGAAAAGCGCGAATTACAAAACAAGTTCGCCAGTGACATCCGCCGATTCAGGGAATTGAAGGGCTTGAAGTAGGCGACGGGCCATATCAATTCGACAAGAAAACCCGTCCCGGCAACGATCAAGCTCGCCCGGAGCTGCCAAAGCCACCCGCGCCACGTTGGCTGGCGACGAACTCATCAACCACGTCGAACTGCACCTGCGCCACCGGCACCACCACCAGCTGTGCAATGCGCTCACCGGGATTGATGGTGAAAGCCGTCTGGCCGCGATTCCACACCGAGACGAATAGCTGACCCTGATAGTCGGAATCGATCAGCCCCACCAGATTGCCGAGCACGATGCCGTGCTTGTGCCCGAGTCCGGAGCGCGGCAACACCACTGCGGCATAACCCGCATCGGCCAGATAGATGGCAATACCGCTGGGAATCAGTTGCGTATCACCGGGCTGCAAATCTATCGGCGCATCGATCATGGCGCGCAAATCCACACCTGCAGAACCTTCGGTGGCGTACTGCGGCAGCGGAAATTCTTGCCAATACGCGGATCGAGAATGCGCAGCTGGACGCGCTGGTGATGAGTCATGATGTTTGATTCTTGTTATGGATGGATCAGGGGATTTGTTTGGCGCGATAACGTTCGGCAATCAGGCTGACCAGTTGCCCGGCGAGATCGCGCTTGCTACACAGACATAATTCACGCTGCCCCCCGTTCCAGTAAACGGTCAGCGCATTGTCGTCCTTGTCGAACGCCAGCCCCTCACCCACCTGGTTGGCGGCAATCATGTCCAGATGTTTACTTTCCAGCTTGATCAGCGCATTGCGTTCGACATGGTCAGTCTCGGCGGCAAAGCCCACCAGAAAAGGCGGCTTGGCGCTGGCGCCAATGGTGGCAAGAATATCCGGTGTGCGCGCCAGCTCCAGCGACATGGAGGCGTTACTCTTCTTGATTTTTTCAGTGGCGACGCTGGCCGCGCGGTAATCGGAAACCGCTGCGGTGGCGACAAAGATCTGTGCATCACTTATTTTCGACTGCACGGCATCGAGCATTTCAGCGGCCGTTTCCACATTCACGCGCTCCACGCCCAATGGCGTGGGCAAATGCACCGGGCCACTGACCAGCACCACCTCGGCGCCCGCTGCATACAAGGCCTCCGCTACCGCAAAGCCCATCTTTCCGGAACTGCGGTTAGTGATGAAGCGCACTGGATCAATACGTTCACGGGTTGGGCCAGCGGTAACAACGGCCTTGATGCCCGACAGTACATTCGAACGCCTGTCTGGCAGCAGTAATGCAGCCAGTTCCGTCGGTTCCAGCATGCGTCCCGGCCCCACCTCGCCACAGGCCTGTTCGCCGGCAGCCGGGCCGAGCACGCGCACACCACGTTGCTTCAGCAACGCCACGTTAGCCTGCGTGGCCGCATGCGCCCACATGGCCTGATTCATCGCTGGAGCAATGGCAATCGGCGCGCGGGTCGCCAGACACAAAGTACTGAGCAGATCGCCCGCCAACCCATGCGCCAGCTGCGCAATAAAATCGGCCGTGGCGGGTGCAATCAGAATCTCATCTGCCCAGCGCGCCAGCTCGATATGCCCCATCGCGGCTTCAGCGGCGTGATCCCACAACTCACTGCGCACTGGCAGGCCCGACACGGCCTGGAAGGTTTGTTCGGTTACAAACTCACGTGCACCGCGCGTCATTACTACCTGCACGGTCGCGCCCTGCTCCTTCAGGCGACGCACCAGGTCCGGGCTCTTGTACGCGGCAATGCCGCCGGTAACGCCCAGCAAAATCCTGCGCGTGGACTGATCTTTGCACTGGCCCTTGTGAGTCACGGTGTTCATGAGACTGGATTATTGCCAGCCTCGATCCAGCCCAGCAAACACCCGATCGGCATGTGCTAATGGCATATCTGGCATCTGCGCCCAGATATGCGCGATACGTCACAACGCCGATGCGGCAAGGTGGCGGTAACACAGATCAGGAGACAGGCATGTCGATTCGAGACTGGCCAGAAGGCGAGCGGCCGCGCGAGAAACTGTTGAAACTGGGTGCGGCAGCCCTCAGCGAAGCGGAATTGATCGCGATTTTTCTGCGCACAGGAACGCGTGGTCACAGCGCGCTGGATGTGGCGAGAGATCTGCTGACCCGGTTTGGTTCGGTACGCGGACTACTGACAGCCGATGCAAAAACACTCTGCAAGGCCAAAGGCATGGGCGCCGCCCGCTACGCCACCCTGCAAGCGGTGCTGGAACTGGCGCGGCGGCATTATCAGGAATTGATGCAATCCGGCCCGGCCCTGCTGAATCCGCAGGCGACGCGCGACTTTCTGCACATGCGGCTGCGCGACCTGCAGCACGAAGTGTTTTGCTGCCTGTATCTGGACAATCGACATCGGGTGATTGCCTTTGAAGAGCTGTTTCGCGGCACGCTGGACGGCGCCAGCGTGCATCCGCGTGAAGTGGTCAAGCGCGCCCTGGCCCATAATGCCGCCGCGCTGATCCTCGCGCACAACCACCCCTCGGGCGTGGCCGAACCCAGTCAGGCCGATGAATTGATCACCCGTCGCCTGAAGGAAGCCCTGGCGCTGGTGGAAATCCGGGTGCTGGATCATCTGGTGGTTGGCGACCACCGTTGCGAGTCGTTTGCGGAACGGGGACTACTCTGACCAGAAGGTAACGCTGGGCAGGCCAGCAGGATGGTCAGAAAACCACTTTCCGGCTTGCCCAAGGCGAGCGCCACTGGTATAAAGCGCGACTCATTTTGGCCGGGTGCTCTCCAGCAAACCGGCGCCAGAGGAATACGCCATGTCGAGAGTTTGCCAAGTCACCGGTAAGGGCCCCATGACCGGTAATACCGTGTCGCACGCCAACAACCGTCGCCGTCGCCGCTTCCTGCCTAATCTGCACACCCTGCGCTTCTGGCTGGAAGGCGAACGCCGCTTCGTCAGCCTGCGTATTTCCAATCACGGCCTGCGCACCATCGAAAAGAAGGGCATTGAGGTTGTGGTAGCCGACCTGCGCGCCAACGGCGTTCGGGTTTAAGGAGTTTCCCCATGCGTGACAAGATCAAACTGGTTTCTTCCGCCGGCACCGGCCACTTCTACACCACCACCAAGAACAAGCGCCTGCATCCTGACAAGATGGAAGTGAGCAAGTACGACCCCAAGGTCAAAAAGCATGTGCCGTACAAGGAAGCCAAGATCAAGTAATTGATCTGGTTACTGATTTTCCGGAAGGCCCGCCTAGTGCGGGCCTTTTGTTTTGTACTGACCCATGTCGTCAACTCCCGACGGCTGGCTGCCTGACGACTCCCGCCGCACACTTTGCCCGCTATTTTTCACCCTGTTTTAAACGGTATTTACTCATGAAAAAGTCACTTCTGATTGCCACTGTCAGCACGCTGGTACTGAGCACCGCCTGCACCACCATCAACCCGTACACCGGCGAGCAACAGACCTCCTCGGCAGTAAAGGGCGCTGCCATTGGCGCGGGCGTCGGCATCGTTGCCGGCCTGCTGACCGGTGGTAACGATGTGCGTAATGCCGCCGTCGGCGCGGGTATCGGCGCCATTGCCGGTGGCGGCGTGGGCGCGTACATGGACGTGCAGGAAGCCAAACTGCGTCAGAAGATGCAAGGCACCGGCGTGACGGTCAGCCGCAATGGCGACAACATCACCCTGAACATGCCCGGCAGCATCACCTTCGCCACCAATAGCGCCGACCTGAACGCCCAGTTCTACAGCGCCCTGGATGGCGTTGATCTGGTGCTGAAGGAATACGACAAGACCATGATTGAAGTCGCCGGCCATACCGACAGCACCGGCAGCCTGGCGCTGAATCAGTCCCTGTCCGAGCGTCGCGCTCAATCGGTGGCCAGCTACCTGAGCAGCAAGGGCCTGAACAGCAAACGCATCCTCACCGTCGGCGCCGGCCCCTCACGCCCCATCGCCAGCAATGACACACCGGAAGGTCGCCAACAGAACCGCCGCGTGGAACTGACCGTTGTGCCAAACGTGGCCAAGTAAGTTTTTCTTGACTGATGGAATAAAAAGGCCAGCGATCGCTGGCCTTTTTCACTACAGCTGAAGAATGTATTTCTGCCGCTTCCGGCTGATTGATAACAAAGCTATCACTAAAGCGCCTCAATAGATGACTCAGGAACCTTCAATCTGAATAGCGGTCAACGCAATTCGATCCCGCGCAGCGATGCAATAATCCGAGCGGGGATTGATATGATCCGAACAACAATTTCAGCCTTGGAGTTCACATGTCTGATTACGGCAATTCGAGCCTTTCTCGTCGTCATTTACTGCAAGCCGGTGCACTGGCAGGCGCTGGCCTGGCGTTGAGCAAGACATTGCTTGCCGCTGACGCCGCCTCCCTGCCGCTGATCACCAAAGCGATCCCGGCCACCGGCGAAAAAATCCCCGTGATGGGCGTCGGCACCAATCAGTTCCGCGAGTCCAACTATGCGGATGTGAAGGCCGTCATCAAGCGTATGTATGAGCTGGGTGGAACACTTATCGATACCGCTCCGTCCTATACGGGCGGCGAAAGCGAAGCGGTGATCGGCCGAGCGCTGGCCGAGCTGGGCATCCGCGACAAGATGTTCATCTCCACCAAGTTCAACGCTGGCGGCAAGGGATATGGTGCGACCGAGCCAGGCGGTCGGGAAGCCTTCGAGCGCTCCGTGAAGCTGCTGAACAAGATCGATCTGCTCGAAGTGCACAAGATTGACGGCCTGGATGAGCTGATGCCGCTCATGCAGGAATACAAGAAGGCCGGCAAGATTCGCTACCTCGGTGTGACCACCTTCCGCGCCGAAGAACATGACCGCATGATCGCGGCAATGAACAAGTATCCGATGGATTTCATCCAGGTCGACTATTCGCTGGGTAATCGGGTCTCCGAGAAAGTGCTATCGGCGGCGCAGCAGCACAAAGTGGCAGTGATGCTCGAATGTTCCGCTGGGCGGGCGTCGTGCATCCTTGTTCCAGGAAGTGGGTGAGCGCAAATTACCCGCGTGGGCAACGGACTTCGGCGCAACCACCTGGGGTCAATTCTTCCTCAAGTACGTGGCTTCGCATCCAGCCGTAACCTGTGTAGTTCCCGGTTCTACCAAGATCAGTCACATTGAAGATAACCAGGGCGCAGGCCGTGGTCGTTTGCCTAACGCTGCCGAACGCAAACGCATGGAAGAATTCTGGGACAAGACCTGATCAGGCTTCTCCACTGACGCCCAGACCCTCTCCCCAGACTGGGAGAGGGTCGGGACAGATGGCGCGCGTCAGTAGCCCCGCGCCAGATCCACCACCGACAACATCTTGTCGCCAGCAGCGTAACGACGCACGTTCTCGAGCAGCACCGCCAGCTGGTTGTTGCGTTCCAGGTCTGCCACGCTGGCGATATGCGGCGTGATAATGAGATTCGGTGTACGCCACAATGGGTGATCCGCCGGCAGCGGCTCGGGATCGGTCACATCCAGTGCGGCGCCGGCCAGACGTTTTTCTTTGAGCGCGGCAATCAATGCACCGTCCACCACACTTGCGCCGCGCGCAATGTTCACGAAGTACGCACTGGGTTTCAGTACTGCAAAAAATTTCGCATCGAACAAGCCCGTGGTCTCGGGTGTCAACGGCGCGGCGTTGATGACGACATCGGCATCTTTTGCCAGACCCAGCAATTCGTTCGACAAGCCCACATAGCTGACGAATGGCGGACCGGTTCTGCCGCTGCCGCGCGTTGCAACCACTTTCATGCCCATGGCATGACCGCGTCTGGCAATGTCGGTACCGATGCCGCCCAGCCCCACCACCAGCAGTGTCTTGCCGTTGAGCGAACGCAATACACCGGATTCGCCGCTGCGATTCCACTGACCCTGCTGCTGATTGACTATGAAGTTATCCAGATTGCGCGCCAGCGCCAGTGCCAGTGCGATGGCATGTTCGCTGACGGTATCGCCCTCGGTTCGCTGCATGTTGGTCAGCAGCAGCTGGCGCTCCTTCACCGCCGGCACGGCAAGGCACCGTTCCGCACCGGCAGTCATGACCTGCAGCCAACGCACCTGTTTCGCTTTTTCCAGCAACGCCTGGGTGCAGCCGCCGATCATGGCATCGGCATCGCTGACATCGACTTCGGGGTTGATCATATTGCGCACAAATACAAACTCAACTCCCGGCGCCATAGCCTGCAACTCGGGGAGTGGCGCATTGCCGGTGACAATCACTTTTTTCGGTACACGCCAGCCGGGCATTTCACGCACAGGCTTGTCGGCCTCTATCAAACCCAGTTGCGAGACCAATGCAGCGCCTGAGGTAGACGGTACTTGTGCATGGGCACAAGAAATAGCGGCCAACGTCAAGCCAGCCAACAGCTGCACAGCGAGATATTTCGGACAAAGATTCATGACTGACTCCGGCATCAAGGCAAGCGACACGCGACGATAGACAGCGCGCATCCCGGTATGTTCATTGTGCTTGTTGAAACTCCGCGCATTGTGAACACCCCGTCCGGGACGCTCAACTATCAGCCCCGCTGACTGAATCAGCGTGAATAGCGCAGTTGATATTTACAGCGTTACCAGACCGTTCGTGTCCTGCCGCCATCCACCACCAGCGTGGCGCCGGTGATGTAACTGGCGCAATCAGATAACAGGAAGGCCGCAGCCGCACCGAATTCCGCAGGCTTGCCATTGCGACCCAATGGAATGGCCTTTCCCTCTCGCGTAACAATCGCTTCAATGGGTTCATTACTGTTCTCGGCCATGCGTTGGTACAGGGCACGAATCCGATCCGTATCGAAGCGGCCCGGAACCAGATTGTTGATGCGGATGTTCTCACCCAGCTCCGTTGACAGGCTTTTCACCAGACTGACCACACCGGCGCGAAATACATTGGACAGGATCAGGTTTTCTACGGGTTCCTTGATCGAGGTGGAGGTCACCGTCAGGATTGATCCGCCCTGATTGCGGCGCAACTCGGGCAGCACGGCTCGAATCATCCTGACCGCGCTCATCAATGTGAGATTAAAACCCTTCTCCCATGCCTGGTCATCAAAGGCAGCAAAATTTCCCGGTGGCGGACCGCCGGCATTAACCACCAGTCCATCAATGCGACCAAAGTCCCGCAGCGAAGCATGCACCCACTGTTCAATGGAGCTGGCATCCGCAGCATCGAGCACATAACCGCGCACAGTGGAGCCGGTGCTGCTGCGTAATTTTTCGGCAGCCGCTTCAATGTCGGCCTGCGTGCGACTGCCCATGGAAACCTGCGCGCCTTCATTGGCCAATGCGCCAGCAATGCCATATCCCAGACCCTTGCTCGAAGCGGCAACCAGAAAGACCTTGTTTTGCAGTTCCAGATTCATATTAAAAGCTCGTGGCTGTTGAGTTGCGCGAGCGTAATGCCTGTGAGCCTGCGCCGCTATTATTTTCACGATCCCGTGACCTGATGAAGTTCACCCTGTCTGTCCCCTATCCCGCCTGGTCTGCAAGTGGCCGCCATGTTTCCCAAGCCATCCAGACTGACAAATCTAGATAAATCGGCGTATCTCCAGTCAGTTCGACTGGCTGTGCTGTGAAATAAACCGGGCTAGTATCGGCAGCCGCAGCGGCCGCAGCCGAGCCGCATCACTTCCGGGGACACTATGTGCGATAACCATTCCATTGACGACATGATCGAATACTCAAGCCGCACCGGCGAATTGACCCGACGACAATTTCGGCGCGCTGTCGCTGGGTGCCGGTCTGACCATAATGCTGCCGGCCGGTCGCCAACGCGGTCGACCGTGACCGAATCCAATGTCGAGATCAAGACACCCGATGGCGTTGCGGACAGCTTACTTCGTCCATCCCAGCCAGCGGAGCGCACCGGCCGTACTGATCTGGACCGACATCATGGGCCTGCGTCCCGCCTTCAAGACCATGGCCAAACGCCTGGCCGAATCCGGTTATGCGGTGCTGGCGCCGAATCCGTACTATCGGGCCAGAAAGCGCCGGTAGTGATGCCTGGCAAGGCCGCATGCAGAACGAGGCCACCCGCAAAACACTGATGGGACTGATGGGCCTCACTGACACCGGAAACCCATGTGACATGGATGCGCATTGCCTTCGTGACCTGGCTGGACACGCAAGCCGCGGTGAACAAGCAGCGCAAGATGGGCACCGCCGGCTATTGCATGGGTGGCCCGATGGTCATGCGCACAGCCGCTGCCTTGCCGGATCGAATTGGCGCGGGCGCAACCTTCCACGGCGCACGCATGGCCAGTGACGATGCCAACAGTCCGCATCTGCTGGTGCCGAGGATGAAAGCGCAATACCTGATCGCCATCGCCGAAAACGACGACAAGCGCGAACCCCATGCGAAGGACCTACTCAGGGAAGCGTTCGCCAACGCCAAGTTGCCTGCTGAAATTGAAGTGTATGCAGGCGCACAACATGGCTGGTGTCCGCCGGACTCCACTGTCTACAACGAAGCGCAGGCAGAGAAAGCCTGGGGCAGGATGCTGGAGTTGTTCAAGAAAGCGCTGGTGTAACAGGCCCCAGGCTAGCAGGATGCAGACATTCATCAATGCTGGAAAAACAATGAAATATTTCGCTCTCATATCTGCGCTGAGTTTGTTGAGCGCCTCATGCGTAACTGTCCCGGCCGGGTCGCAACCGCCCAGGCTGGTGGTTGCGATTGCCGTCGATCAGTTCTCCTCAGACCTGTTTGCCGAGTACCGGCAAACCTATGTCGCGGGACTCAAGCGACTGTCCAACGCCATTGTGTTTCCGGCTGGCTATCAGGCGCATGCCACCACCGAAACCTGTCCGGGCCATGCAACGATCCTCACCGGCGCCCGTCCGGCGCGCAGCGGCATCATCGCCAATGAGTGGTTCGATCAGTCCGTGACACGCGGCGATGACGATCACAAGATTTACTGCGTCGAAGACGAGACACAACCCGGTACCACCGCCAGCAAGTATGTGGTCTCGACCCGCCATCTGAACGTGCCCACATTGGGAGACCGCATGAAGCGCGTTGATGCGCGTTCGCGAGTCGTGGCGGTGGCGGGCAAAGATCGCTCTGCGGTCATGATGGGTGGTCACATGACCGATGCCATGTGGTATCCCAGCCTGGACTTCAAGAGCTATGTGTCGTTACCCGGGCAGTCGGGCGTAACACCGGCCATTGTGACCAGGGTAAACCAGCGCATTGCGCAAACCATTGCCAGGCCGCCGGCTGAAATGGTGCCAGCGCATTGTGCTGTGCGTGCGGATACGCTGGCGCTGCAAGCCGATAGCGACCTGGCAAAAGCGCTCAAGCCCGAGAAACCCAACCCGGTGCGGGTCTATCGCACCAGCCCCGAATACGATCGCGCCACTGCCGATATTGCCATTGACCTGCTGAAAAACATGCGCCTGGGGCATGGCCCGGCAACCGACCTGCTGGCCATCAGCCTGGCGGGCACGGATAACGTGGGCCACTCATTCGGCACGCAAGGAATCGAGATGTGTGTGCAGCAGGCCGCGCTCGACCGGATAATCGGGCAAATTCTCGATGCGCTGGATGCCAACGGTGCGTCATACATGGTGGTGCTGACTGCCGATCATGGTGGCTTTGATCTGCCCGAGCGCCTGCAGCAACGTGGTGTTATCGACGCAGCACGCGCTGCTCCGGAAACGGTTGCCGCAGCCATCAGCGCTACGCTGGTCACCCAGTTTCAGCTCGATATCGACCCCAAAAAATTGTGGATGGCGGTCAGCCCACAGGGCGACTGGTATCTGTCCAACAAGGTATCGGGTGCGTTACGTACGCAGGTACTGGCCGCAACACGCGCCAGGCTGCTCAGCCTGCCGCAAGTGGCAGCCGTCGCCACGGCCGATGAACTCAGCCGCATGCCTTTGCCACAGCCACCGGTAGATAACTGGTCACTGCTTGAACGTGCACGCGCTTCATTCGACGCAGCGCGCTCAGGCGACCTGCTGGTCATGATGAAACCACGCATCGTACCGATTCCCAAACCTGTGGCGGGCTATGCCGCTGGCCACGGCACGCCATGGGACTATGACCGGCGCGTGCCCATGCTGTTCTGGTATCCGGGCGCAGTGGCGCATGAAGTGCCACTGTCAGTCGAGACCATTGATATTCTGCCGACACTGGCCCCGTTTATCGGCCTAAACGTACCCGCTGCCGAGATCGATGGGCGTTGTATTGATCTTGATCCGGGATCGGCAGATACCTGCAAGCAGTGAACTACCTCCACCCAACCCTCCCCCGTGTGCCGGGTGAATGGCGCCCGGTGTCATTCTGTGCATTCAGATGCGAAAAGCGATGTCGACGTGTTGCTCGACAATGCCAGACTGATTGGCGCCACCTCTATACAGGATCACGCAGGTGCCGACTGACTGAAGCGCTATGCTCCCATAAGAGAGCATGGCTTCATGTGCGGCGGGTGATTGTGAGAACGCAAACCTGTTAAGTAATTACGTCGCGCCCCCGTATCAGGACGCCAGATAAAACCAACAAGCACGGTCTCATGACCTCAGGTGAAGTTCCAATATGGCAACCGCAACCAGCAATACTGCCGCATCCGGCGCACCGATGAGCAACGAAGAAAAGAAAGTGATCTTCGCCTCGTCTCTGGGCACGGTGTTTGAGTGGTACGACTTTTATTTGTACGGTTCGCTGGCGGCCTTCATCGGCAAGCACTTCTTCGCGGCGCTGGATCCGACCGCACAATTTATCGCTTCGCTGCTGGCGTTCGCTGCGGGTTTCATCGTGCGGCCGTTCGGCGCACTGATGTTTGGCCGGCTGGGTGACATGATCGGCCGCAAGCACACCTTCCTGATCACCATTCTGATCATGGGCTTGTCGACTTTCATTGTCGGCGTACTGCCCAGTTATGAAACCATCGGCATGGCCGCCCCTGTCATTCTGGTGGGACTGCGCATTCTGCAAGGTCTGGCCTTGGGAGGTGAATACGGCGGGGCAGCAACCTATGTTGCCGAACATGCGCCGCATGGCAAACGTGGCGCTTACACCTCGTGGATACAGACCACGGCCACTCTGGGACTGTTTCTGTCGCTGCTGGTGATTCTGGGTACGCGTACGCTGCTGGGTGAAGAATCGTTTGCCGCCTGGGGCTGGCGTGTGCCGTTTTTGGGATCGATCCTGTTGCTAGCTGTCAGCGTATGGATTCGTCTGTCGATGAATGAATCGCCGGCTTTCAAGAAAATGAAAAGCGAAGGAAAGACCTCCAAAGCGCCTTTGTCAGAGAGCTTCGGTCAGTGGAAAAACTCGAAGTTCGTGCTGCTGGCCTTGTTTGGTGTGGTGATGGGACAGGGCGTGGTGTGGTACACGGGACAGTTCTATGCGTTGTTCTTCCTCACCAGTGTGCTGAAGGTCGACGCGTCAGCCGCCAACATCATGGTTGCAACCTCGCTGCTGATCGGCACGCCTTTTTTTGTGGTATTTGGTGCGTTGTCCGACCGCATTGGTCGCAAGCCCATCATCATGATCGGCCTGCTGCTGGCGGTGTTGACCTACTTTCCGCTATTCAAGGCGCTGACTAAGACCGCCAATCCCGAACTGGCGCAGGCGCAGGCCAGCGCGCAGATCACCATCAAAGCCGATCCAGACACGTGTTCGTTCCAGGGCAGCCCAGTGGCACGTGAAGTGGACTTCACCTCCGCATGCGATATTGCCAAACGCGCACTGACGCAAAACTCGGCCAGCTATGAAAACGAAGCCCTCGACAAGGGCGGCGCTACACTCATCCTGATCGGCGATAAAACATTGGCGCCACCCACCGCCACCTTGCAGACCAGAGGCAATCAGTTTGATGACGCTTCCATCAAATCAATTGCTGCATTCAAGAGTGAATTGAGCGATGCGCTGCAAGCGGCCGGCTATCCATCCAGGGCCAGGCCCATTGAGCTCATGAGTACCCAGTGGTGGCAGATTGTCGGCCTGTTATCGATCCTGGTGCTCTATGTCACCATGGTCTACGGACCTATTGCTGCATTGTTAGTCGAACTGTTTCCCACCCGTATTCGTTACACCTCGATGAGTCTGCCGTACCACATCGGCAATGGCTGGTTCGGCGGCCTGTTACCGTCTATTACCTTCGCGATGGTGGCGTCCAACGGCAACATGTACTACGGCCTGTGGTATCCAATCACGATCGCCGCCGTGTGTCTGGTGATTGGTATGTTGTTCGTGCGTGAAACCAAGGATGTGGATATCTATGCTCAGGATTATTAACCCTGCGGACAACATTATCCGACGTAGGGGCGGCTCGTGAGCCGCCCTTCCTGTGTTCAAAGGAGCAAGAGGGCGGCTCACGAGCCGCCCCTACACAAGACCTGCATCGCCATGCCAGACATTGTTGTCCGCCGGGTTAATAGCCGTTGCTGCTGTCACGCATTCTGGTATACGTCAGGCATACAAACGAGGGGGCGCCATGAATACACCGAAGTGCGGATCACACAGATTTCGAATGGTTACTTGTCTCCTGGCGCTGGTCGGCACGGCTCACGCCGGATTGATGGTGCCCATCGCTGGCGACCCGGTCAGCATCGATAGCGGCAAGGTGGCTGGAACGGTGCTCGAGTCCGGCGTGCATGCCTATCTGGGCATTCCTTTCGCTGCGCCACCAGTGGGCGAGTGGCGCTGGCGCGCGCCGCAGCCGGTCAAGCCGTGGAACGGTATCTTCAATGCCGATTCAGTGCGGTTGTCCTGCGCCGGCGCCGCACAGGGCAATCCCGAGCCCATGGGCGAGGACTGCCTTAACTTGAATGTGTGGACACCGGCGACTGCCAAGGTGGGCGTGAAGCTGCCCGTTGTTGTATGGATTCACGGTGGTGGATTTCGCGGTGGCTCTCCCAATATTGCGATGTATTCCGGCGTGCCATTCGCAAACAAAGGGCTGATCTACGTTGGCATCTCGTATCGGCTGGGTGTGCTCGGTTTCCTGGCGCATCCAGAGCTGACGACAGAGGCCGGACAGAGTGCGCCGGGTAATTGGGGCATGCTTGATCAGATCGCTGCACTGAAGTGGATACAGCGCAACATTGCCGTGTTCGGTGGTGACCCGACAAACGTCACGCTCATTGGTGAATCAGCCGGCTCGGAGTCGATACACCTGTTGCAGGCCAGCCCGCTGGCCAAGGGATTGTTCGCGCGGGTCAGTGGCTGGAGCGGTGCGATCACACCTCCCGGCAACCAGATGGTGCCAACGCTGTCGGAGGCCGAAACCCAGGGACTCAAGTTCCAGGCGGCGCTGCGTGTGAACAGTCTGGCGGAACTTCGTGCGTTGCCCTGGGACCGACTGATCGCCGCCGTCGGCGACCTGCGTGTACGGCGCCCGGTACTGGATGGTTATTTCCTGCCGCAGTTACCCATGGATATTTTCAAGGCTGGCAAGCAGAACGATGTGCCGATCTACGTGTCGTCGACAGCCAAGGACAAAGGCGGCAGCGACGAGTTCTACGAAGTCAAAACATTGATGGACCTGCAGGTATTGGCCAAGCAGGCATTTGCTGATCAGGCGGACGAATTTTTCAAACTGTTTCCCGCAAGCAATGATGCCGAGGCGGTAAAGCAGGCGCAGGTGGTGGTTGCCGGTAATGGTTTCGGCATCAGCAATCGCGATTGGGCAAGGCAGCAGACGTTAAGCGGCAAGCAGCCAGCTTATCTTGCGCAGTTTGCGCGTGTGTCACCCTATCCTCCCGGCGCAACCGGTCGCTTTACCATCGGTGCGGCGCACTCCACGGACATTGTCTATTGGTTAGGCACGCAGGACAGTCAGCCGACCTTCAGGTGGACAGCGTGGGATCGAGAATTGTCAACGAACATGATGGATACGCTGATTGCCTTCGCAAAGACGGGGAACCCCGCGACGAGCGCCGCCAAGGTGCCACGCTACGACCCGCGCAACGAACAACGCATCGTGTACGGCGACAAGATCTGGATCGAGAAGCTGGATACCGCGCAGCTTGAGTTCCTGCGTGCACATCCGACTTCGGGCAGCCAGCAATAGTTTCTTCTTATCCGTAATTCCGGCTCTTCCAGAACAGGTCGATGCCGGCCAAGTCCGAAGCGGGATCGATCCGGCATTGGTTGTCAAATACCATGGAGCTTGGGTTCGTCGATGTTACCGCCTGCCAGTTCGGCAACGATTTGATGTTCGGGTTACCGGTGCGCGCAAACGCCAGCCACGCATCCGTCATCTTCACCGAAAGTTCGCGCGCCTCCGCCGTCGCGCCCGTGAATTCCGGCGTGCCGTCGCTGTTCTGGAAGACCAGCGGCATTTCAATCTCATGATGCGACATGGCCAGACCGCCGAAATTTTTGCTGCGCCACTGAACCCAGTAGAGATAACTCGGCGCGGCGTGGATAGCGGCGCGGTGCTGCGCCACCTTCACGCTGTTGCCGCGAAAGCGGCCCATGGCGCGCGCGATGGCGGAAACTTCGAATGGGCTGGCATGCCGGAAAGCCGTTTTGTAAATGTCATAGACCTCATCGGTGGCGGGGCCGAACATGACGCGCATGGCGTCGCGGGCCTCAACTTCTTTCATCTGCTCGTATTCGGGATGACCGAGCGCCGAGACAAATTCGTGCAGCACCGTGCCGATCATCAGCGGCACGTCCGACGGCGCATTCGGCCGCGTGGGTTCGTAAGCCACCGTGCGTCCATCAACCACCGGACGCCAGGCGATGTCGGGCTTGCCCACGTAATCGAACCGATCACGTCCTTGATTGGCGGTGGCTGCGACTGAACCCGCTGCACGAGCAATCTGTTCTGATGAGAGCTTGTGTAGCGCATCCAGGTTGGACGGCGACACGTTTACGAGTTTAAGGAACGCATCGGTGCGTACCGCGCCTTCTTCCGGACTGGCCAGTGGCAAGGGGCCGGGGCTCTGCGCCACGGCGCGATTGAACAGTCCCTTGGCTTCCGGCATGGACAAGAGCGCCGTGACTTTCGAGCCACCACCGGAATGACCGAAGATCATGACCTTGGCGGGATCACCACCGAAGTTCGCGATGTTGGTGCGCACCCACTTCAGCGCATCCACGACATCCAGCATGCCCACGTTCGCGGAATCCGCCGAACGCGAACCGTAGGCCGTGAGATCCAGAAAGCCGAAGGCGTTCAGACGATGGTTCATGCTGACCACCACAACATCGCCATACTGCGCGAGATTCGTACCTTCGTAGAACGAGCCCATCAGCGAACTGCCGCCGTTGTAGCCGCCACCGTGACAGTAGAACAGCACCTGACGCTTGCGATTGTCGAGACCGGGCGTCCACACGTTGATGCGCAGGCAATCTTCTCCCAGACGCACGAGCTGTGAGCCGGAACCGCGAAACGCCATTTCGTCCATGGGCTCACCGCCACCGCCGCCTGCAGTCGGCGGACAGGCCGGTCCGGCGGCGCGTGAACTGCGTACGCCGGCCCAAGGCTTCACCTTCGCGCCGCGCATCCAGCGAGCTTCCGGTCCTGTGATCTCCGCATAAGGAATGCCTTTGAAGATGCGGATGTCGTTGTGGATGTATCCGGCGACTTTGCCGCTCTCGGTCTCGGCCACTGCGCTGGTATCGTCGATAACGTAGCTGTCTTTGCCAAGGCGATTGCCAGAGCCGGAGGTTGCCGGGAAGGCTGGCCGCGCCAGTGCGGCGCCTGCACTCAACAAAGAGTAACGAAGCAGAGTTCGACGGTTGAAACGACTCATGCGCTATCCCCTGTTTTAATTGAACGACGTACTGCTATCGATTGATCCCGCCGTTGCGGTACATGAATACGTTGCCGCGTTTTCCGGTCTCCACGATTTTGCCGCGAACTGCGTCCGAAGGCGCTTCCCGGATCAAGATCCTTGATCAGGCCTTCATGCGTCGTCGCGGCCATTTTCAATCCTTCCGGTGTTCTGCGTACGCGCCACGGAATTTCTGCATTCACCGCGCCCATCGGGAAGATGACGCGCGGCGACAGTTTCTGATCCACGTACCAGATGCCGCTGGCGATGGACGGCGGCCGATTGCCGGCGCCGATCTGAAACTCGAGGAATGCAATGTCGATCCGCGGCGACTGACTGGCGAGGAAGTCGATCTCGCGCGTGAAGCGCGGTCTCTGTGCCGCGTCGAGCAGAAGGTGGTTGCCGCCATGTAACAGCACCAGCCCATCGACCTTCACCAGAAACCCCGCGCCATATTGCACCGACTGCATCGTGGTCACTTCGATGCCTCCGATGGTGCGTTGCTCGCGCGGCTTCAGATAGTAATACTCATGGTTGTCCTGATTGATGATCGGATTCCAGCCGAACACATAGTCGATGTTCTTGATGTAACGGCGCCACGGCCAGACGCCGGTGCCATGATGGGTGTCGCCCATGTTTGACATGAACACGACGACCTTCAGGTCCTTGAGTGATTCCGGGTTGACGACGCCTTCTTCCGACATCGAGTTGGCGGACTTCGGCAGTACGTAACTGTTCTCCATGCCCGGATTGAACGGGTCGAAGATCAGCAGGTGGTTGCGCGTCTTGACTGCAAAACTGTCCTGCCCCAGGTACCAGATCACAGCCTCCTTTTCCGGCAGCTCGCGATGCAGCAGCGCGACGCTGTCCGCCACCTCTGCCGCCCGCGCCGGCGTAAAGCCTGCAATCAGCGCCAGGGCGCCGGCCAACACGGCCAAACAAGCACGATTTTTCATCGGATCCGGCCTCCGCGATAGAAAAACACTTCGCCGCGCGTTTCCTTGTCGACGATGCGCGCACGGTCCCGCTCCGATGGCGCATCCTTGAGCAGCTCCTTGATCTGATGGTCGGCTGTGCCCATGTGCGACGGAAAGATGTACTTCGCCCCCAGTTTGTTTGCCGTCGTCCACAAGCCTTCCTCTAGCTGCGGCCGGTCATTGCCCAGCCGGTAATTGATGAACAGCAAGTCCACGTAGGGAGCTCGCGCCGCCAGCCAGTCGATCTGCTTCATGTAGACCGGTCGGTAGCTCTGCATCCAGAACGCGTTGTCGCCGCTGTGATAGATCACCAGACCATCCACCCGGATCAGGAAACTCTCGCCCGCGTCGGTGGATGGCAGCGTGGTCACCTCGATGTCGCCCACGTGTCCCGTTTCCCATGGCGGAATCAGCGTGTACTTCTCCTGCGGCATGTGCGGTTCCCAGCCAAGCACGTAGGTGATGCGCTTGATGGTCTTCTTCCAGTCCCACTGAACCTTGTCGTAGTGATCGCCGTGGTGGTGGCTGGTGAACACAACGACATCGAGGTCCTTGATCTCCTCGGGATTGACGGCGCCGTTGGCCAGCGAGGCCGCGGGCGAGGGTTCGTTCATTTCGTAGTAGTCAAAGATCAGCAAGTGGGTCTTGGTCTTGATCGCGTACGCGTGATGGCCGAGGTACCAGATCACGGCGTCTTTCTCGGCTACCGGCGCTTTCAACAGCGCGGCTGTCTCGGCCGGCGTCGATGCATTGCCGGCATAGGCCATTCCTCCGGACAACAGGACGGTACATAACAACAGCAAGTGGTTTGCAAATTTCGTCATGCTGGATTCTCCTACTTCACCATATAGATGAACTTGGCATTCTTGTCGGAGGTGTTGATATTCGAATGCGCGGTTATTCCCGTTGAGGGGACACGATACGCAGTACCGACCGGAAGCTTTCGCAATTCTTTGCCAAGCAGGATGTCGACATCGCCCTCGGTCGCAATCCAGATTTCCTCGATTCCCTGAGCATTGCTGTACGGCCGGGACATGGTCATGGACTTCATTTCAACCTGGGTCAATGAGCCATATTGGCTCAGGCCATTTTCCCTGGTAATCAGCGGGCGTTCTGCATTAACCCAGGCCTTGGTAACTGTTGCCTTGCTGCTGTTGTCAACCACTTCCAGTGTCGACCTGGGGGCAAATCCCTGGGGAATCTTTTCACTGACAACATAGAACGACAGGTACTTGTCACCGGTGGCGGTCAGCTGAAAATCAAGCCCGGGAGTAATGATGAAGGCCATCCCTTTTGACAAGGCAATCTGCTTGCCACCCGATGCAATCATCCCGGTCCCGGAATTCACCACAAAGGTCTGCTGAATTTCCTTCAGTTCCCCTTCCACCTTATGCGCAGAAGAACCGGGCTCGAGCATTGCATAGCTGACCGATTCAGCATTGACAAGCACTGCGCCTTTGCGGACTGGATGAAGACTGTCTGGTCCCTGCAATGCCGTGAGCATGTCACGCACGTACAAATTGCCATGCATGATTCTGGGGAAGGAATCGCGCCAGTTGCCCATGAACATGTCAATGTCCTGTTCCGTCGCGCGGTTATATGGGCTGTTATCGAGCCGAGCATAGTCAAGGCGGGCCGGAGCGGGTGGATTCTGAGCACCTGGCGCTGCTGCGGCCGGCCCCATGAAAATCATCTGCACCGGTTCGTCGCCCATATTCAGGTTGCTATGCGCCGCAATTCCCGTAGGTGGAATTTTGTACGCCGAACCTGCCGTCATGCGTCGAATCTGTTTGCCGAGCAACAGTACGGTTTCGCCTTCCACCATGATCCAGCATTCCTCGCCGGCATGGCTGTGCGGCTGTGGAATCGTATGCGGCGCGATGTTGATCAGGCTCATGCCATTGGGCCCACGATTATTGATATGCGCCCAGTGCGCGCCCACTCGTCTGTCGTTCTCAAAACGTTGCACCACCACAAGGTCCGTGCTTGCCTGGTAATCGCCGGGAAGCGGCTCGGTCCTGACGTAGAAAGCGAGCGGCTCCTTGCCCGTACTGGTCAATTTGAAATCGAAGTCTGGTGTCAGCGTAAATCCGGTGCCTGTATGCACATCGTAGGACCTGGCATTGACCGTGATTTGTCCGGCGCCACTCACTGTGTAAAACACCTGTCGCTCGCCACCTGGTGTTTTTCCCGTGGCGATTGCACCGGGATCAAGCGTGGCATGACTGATGGCCTTGATATTGACGAGAACCGCACCTTTTTTTGTGGGATGAAGCGGATCCGACCCCTCCAGTCTGGTCAGAATATCCCGGAACACCAGCTTTCCATACATCGCGCGGGGCCGGGAATTTCTCCAGTCATTGATAAACATATCAATATTGGGGTCAACAGCCGGATCAATGGGTGCCGGATCAAGTGCATCTTCTCGAGCTGCTGTCTGTGGCTGGCTGGCACGAGGTGCCTGCTGCGCATAGCCATAGGTAGCAGCAAGGCAACTTGCAGCCAGTGACAGCGCGATGATCTTTTTTATGTTCATCTGGTTTTCCAGGCAAATGCAGCGCCAGGCCAGCTGCGATTTAATCCCTGCCTTGATGATCCAGCGACCGAACAACGTTCGGTCAGGTTCATGAAGGTCCCCCAAAATCGGCGGTCAGCATAACAGGTGTTATTCTCCGCTGGAGCGCATCCGTTTTGGCGCAGATAAACAATTGGGGGACCCATGCTCAAACTTCAAATTGCCCGTCTGTTCATCCTCGGACTATTGCCGATGGCGTTGCTGGCGCAAGCGCAGAACCCGACAGTCAAAGTAACCGGGGGCGTTATCGAAGGAAGATTGCAGGCTGATTCGATCGCGGTGTTCAAGGGCATTCCCTTCGCCGCCCCGCCCGTCGGCGATTTGCGCTGGCGTGAACCTGCACCGGTGGCGCCATGGACCGGCGTAAAGGATGCGGGCAAGTTCAGCGCTTCCTGCGCTCAAGCCATCAACGACTGGAACCGCCAGGAGGCCATCGGTAACCAGGAAGATTGCCTGTACCTCAATGTGTGGACGAATGAATGGCCGGCAAAGAACAAAAAGCCGGTCATGTTCTGGATTTATGGCGGTGGCAATACGGCCGGCGGAGCATCGGTGGATTATTTTGACGGCGCTTCTCTGGCGCACAAGGGAGTGGTGCTCGTCACCTTCAATTACCGGATGGGGCTGTTCGGGTTTTTCGCGCACCCTGCATTGACAGCCGAATCGCCACATCATGCGTCCGGTAACTATACGATGCTTGACCATCAGGCTGCTTTGAAATGGGTGCGTGACAACATCGCCCAGTTCGGAGGCGACCCCGACAACATTACCGTATTCGGACAATCAGCCGGTTCGGCCAATACCAATTACCTGCTGACCTCACCGCTGGCCAGGGGTCTGTTCCATCGCGCCATCCAGCAAAGCGGTTCCGGAATTCGCGACATGCCAACCCGCGCCGAAGCCGAAAAAGCCGGCGAGCGCTTTGCCACCAGCATTGGTTTGCCGGCAGGCAAGGAAGGTCTGAAGGCCTTGCGTGCCATGCCTGCCGAACAGCTGCGTCTGAAGGCGGTCGAGGCGCAGGGCGAAAGCCGTCCGATCATGGGGCCGTCGGTTGACGGCTATGTGCTGACTATGGAATCACAACGGGTCATGCTGAGCGGAAAACAACACGCAGTGCCGTTGATGATTGGCAGCAATGCACAGGAACAGGGTGGTCCCAGGACCCCAGAGGAATTTCGCCAGCAGGCAGCGACCCTCTTTGGTTCTAACGCCGACAAGGCGCTGAACTTCTACGGTCTGAACAATGGCGGTGAAGGCAAGAGCGATCCGTTGTACGGCTCCGCCTCGAGAGCTTTCGCAGCAGATACCAATCAGCGCTGCGGTTCCATGCAGGCGGCGATCTGGCATGCCGCGACGGGACAGCCCGTCTATCTGTATCAGTACGATCACGCGATTGCAGGCCAGCCTGCCACCCGCCATTCCGCCGAGGTGCCCTACTTGTTTGGCAATCTGTTATCGAGTGGTTTCCTCAGTGGTGGGCCGTACACTGATGTGGACCGCAGAATCACGGGCGAATTACAAACCTATTGGACGAATTTTGCGAAGGCAGGCAATCCGAAGCGGTGCAGGCATGCCGAAGTGGGAGAAGTTTGATACGCAGCGCCGCGCGATGCTCGAATTTACGGATCAAGGTCCAGTCGCCGTGGAAGGATTGCGTCGCGATATTTGCGATCTGTACATGGATGGCTTGCATCAGCACCTGGGAAAGAAATCATAGTCGCATGAGGGGGCGGATGAAAAAAAGCCATTGGCAGAGAGGGTTATGGTGCCTGGGTCTCTTGACACTTACCGGAGCCACGTTCGGACAACACGCGCCTGACTGGCCGGATTGGGCGTATGGCGTGCTGGAGCCTTTATCACCACAGTCGCGTGTGGCTCCAGCGTGTCCTGCGGGCTCTCATCCGTTTGATTGTGCGAACAAGGAAGCGCCAGTAGCTGAAGACGGCGTGAAATACACGCTGCCGGGCAGCGACAGATCCTTCACGCGCAACGAGGCTTACTTCGATTACGGGCCGGCTGACTGGTATCCGGGGGATCATCCGCAGATGCCCGCTATCGTGGCGCGCGGCAAGCAGAGCATCAAGCTCAGGGCGTGTGGGTTGTGTCACTACCCCAATGGTCAGGGCAGGACGGAAAACGCCCACGTGGCCGGCCTTTCAGAACAATACATCCTGCAGCAACTGGACGCGTTCGTTGCCGGGACGCGCAGAAGCGCCGATCGGCGCAAGGCCAATACCAATGAAATGGCGATGATTGCCGCCAGCCTCACTGCTGAGGAAAGAAAGCAGGCGGCTGCCTACTTTGCCTCGATGCCCTATCGCAAGATGATTCGCGTTGTGGAAACGATAGAGGTTCCGCAGGTCCGCACTACGACCAATGGATTGATGTTGCCGTTAGACGAACTGCCCCGTGTGCCGCTGGGCAAGCGCATCATCATGGTTCCGGAGAATCCGGAACGGACCTTGATGAATCGCGATCCGCGTGGTCAGTGGATTGCCTATGTGCCGGTGGGCAGTGTGGCCGCCGGCGAGAAGCTGGTGACCTCGGGTGGCGGCAAGACAATGCAATGCAGCCTCTGTCATGGTCCCGGCCTGAAAGGGCTCGCGGATATTCCGCCGATTGCCGGCAGGACCGCCACCTATGCGATGCGGCAACTGTGGGATTTCAAGCAGGGCACGCGCCAGAATCTGTTGATGAAGTCTGTGGTGGAAAATCTGAGTGCCGAGGACTTGTTGTATATCTCGGCTTATCTTGCATCCTTGCAACCCTGATGGAGAGTTGAAACATGAGAAGTTTTTGTGTGGCCAGTTTGTCGGCGTTGTTGTGCATGCACGCCGTCAGCGCCCAGGAAAACCGCGCGGTGCCGATTGCGACCACTGAACTGTCGATGGAAGAGGCACTGAGGACTGCCAGTACTGCAGTGGCGAAATGCAAGGCCGATGGCTACCGCGTGGTGGCGATTGTTCTGAACCCGGAGAGCAACATCCAGATTTTTCTGCGCGGTGACGGCACCACGTCATATGCGATCGACAGTGCGCGCATGAAAGCCTATACGCTCGCCAATCTCGGGCCGGTTCGGGATATGTCCACATCGAGCCAGCTCGCCACCAGCATTCTGGGTTCGAGCAACGCCAATCCACAGCTGTCAAACATCCCCGGCATATTGCTGGTCGGCGGCGCAGTCATGCTCGTCAAGGATGGCAAGCGTGCCGGCGTGCTGGGTGTGTCTGGTGCGCCCGGAGCGCAGTTCGATGAGGTCTGCGCACTCGCTGGCGCTGCTACGCTCAAGTAGCTGGCAGATTCATTTCCGGGCCGAGGAAATCATTGACCTGCCGGGTGACTTTGTCGGCGATGTGCAATTTCTGATGGCGGATCTGGAGGACTGTAACCTTGCCGATACCAATCCAGGATTCAGAAAAATTATTGAACGGGACGGAGTACCTGTTCTGAACCCTTGAGTTACTCAACAAAAAGGCCAGCTTTCGCTGGCCTTTTAAGTTAACGATCAAGAATTTCTTAAGCCGCTTCTGGCGCCACAATCAACGACCGTAGCTTCTTGATGGCGTTGGTTTCAATCTGGCGAATACGTTCCGCCGACACGCCATAGTGCTCGGCCAGGTCATGCAGGGTGGCCTTGTCGTCGGTCATCCAGCGGGTGCGCAGAATGTGCTGACTGCGTTCATCCAGCTGGGTCAGCGCGTGAGTCAATCGTTCCGTTGAATCATCATCAAACTGTTCCCGTTCCAGCAATACGGCCGGATCGGCATCCGGCGACGGCAGGTAAGCCGCAGGTGAATAGTTACCCTCTTCGTCATCCGCGTCCGGAGCCGGATCAAACGACATGTCACGCGAAGTCAGGCGCTTTTCCATCTCGGTGACTTCCTGGGTGGTCACGCCCAGATCCTCGGCTACCGCACGAGTTTCCGCGTCAGACAGCCAGCCCAGGGTCTTCTTGTAACGGCGCAGGTTGAAGAACAGCTTGCGCTGCGCCTTGGTGGTCGCCACCTTCACCAGCCGCCAGTTGCGCAGCACATATTCGTGGATTTCGGCGCGAATCCAGTGCACGGCGAACGACACCAGCCGTACACCCATGGTGGGATCGAAGCGCTTCACGGCCTTCATCAGGCCGACATTGCCTTCCTGCACCAGGTCACCCAGGGGCAGGCCATAACCGCTGTAACTGCGGGCGATATGCACCACAAAACGCAGGTGTGACAGCACCAGTTCGCGCGCGGCAGCAAGATCCTGCTGGCCGTGAAAACGCTGGGCCAACCCGATTTCCTGCTCACGGCTCAGCACCGGGATATGGGAAACCCGTTCAAGGTACGCGTCCAGGCTGCCCATTGAACCAACAAGGGGCCCCGCCAGAACCAGATCATGTGATGAACGAACCAGAGCAGTACTCATGCCTGACCCTCACTGATTAAGACTTGCATGGGAGCTAATTTAGCACTCCGGGGGTTGGAGTGCTAAGCCCATCGGTGAGTTCCAGATAATTTTTGTGAATGAGGCCAAAAACGCGGTCGGACCGGGCCCGAAACCCCTTTATCTGGGCTCAATGGCCCGAAGATGCCGGGTAGCGGCCACGAAGGAGCCCAGCCAGCCCAGCGCCACCCCTGACAACAACAGGGTCAGCCCACCGGTAAAGCCCAGACCACTGAGACTGAATCCGCTGCCGTACAGGCCGGCAATCCGCTGGACGGGGCCAGATAGCAGCGCCACGGCCACCGTCACCACAATCCATGCGAGCAGGCCACCGCCCAGCCCGTACCAGAGTCCGCTGTACAGGAACGGCCGCCGTACAAAGGCATCGCTGCCACCCACCAGCTTGGTGACCTCGATTTCATCGCGCCGATTCTGGATATCCAGACGAATGGTGTTGCCCACGATCACCACCACACCAATGGCCAGCAACACGGCCACCATGTTCACCAGCCGCCGCACGGTGTCGAGCATGGCCAGATAACGCTGCACCCAGTCGGTATCCAGCTGCACCACGTCCACTTCATCCAGCTTGCGCAGCTCGGCAGCCAGCGCACTCAACGCTTGCGGTGAAGCCGAGGTATTGGCGGGCGTGACCACCAGCGTATTCGGCAACGGATTGTCGCCCAGTGCTTCAAGCGCCTCGCCGAATCCGGAATGCTCGCGGAATTCTTTTAGTGCCTCGTCGGCCTTGATGAGCTGCACCGCCTTGATGTCATTGCGTCGTTTGAGCCGTTCAACCAGTCGCGCGGCGGTATCGGTGTTCACCGACGGCTTGAGATACACCGACACATCCAGTGCGCGATCCCATGAACCGCTGGCGGCCTGCGCATTCTTCACCAGTACATTCAGGCAAGCGGGCAGCGCCAGCGCGATCCCCATGACCAGTACCGTCAACAAGGTGGCCATGGGCTGCTGCAACAAACGACCCAGGGTGCCAATCAGTGTTTGCACATGGCGTGCGAACCAGGCGTTCATCAATGACCTGCCCTCCTGATCCAGCAGACGTGCGGGGTCAAACAACTCTGACCCAGCGCCAGCCGCAGCGTCCTGCACCAGCCGGCCGCCTTCAAGATGAATACGTCGCGACTTGAAGTGATCAATCAACTGCACGTTGTGACTGGCGATCAGCACGGTCACGCCTACTTCCTGAAAGCGACGGAAAATATTCATCACTTCCAGCGACAGATCCGGATCGAGATTGCCGGTGGGTTCATCGGCAATCAGCAGCGGCGGCTTGGTGACCACCGCGCGCGCCAGGCCAACACGCTGTTGTTCGCCGGTCGATAATTCAACGGGCCGCGACTGTTCGTACTTGAGCAAACCCACCTGATCCAGGGCAGCGCGCACCCGCTTGGCGATTTCGCGCGATGCCGTGTTGGCCACAATCAGCGGCAGCGCCACGTTGTCAAACACCGAACGATCCGCGAGCAACTTGTGATCCTGAAACACCATACCCAGCTGACGCCGATAGGCTGGAATCCTGCTGCGTGTCACCGTCGCCAGATTCTGGCCATTCACCAGCAGGCTGCCACGCGTGGGTCGCTCGATCAGCGCCAGCAGCTTCAGCAGCGTGGACTTGCCCGCACCGGAATGCCCGGTAAGAAACACCATCTCACCCGTGGCCACATCCAGCGTCAGGTTGCTGAGTGCTTCGCGACCATTGGCGTAACGCTTGGCTACGCTTTGAAAGCGGATCATTGGCAAGGCAGCTGCATTCATCAAGCCAGCTCCCTATGCGTCCATCGGCTTGAGTACGGCATCAACAAAGTTCTCGGCGTTGAACACATCAAAATCTTCAATGCCTTCGCCAATGCCGATGAAACGGATTGGCAGCTTCAGCTGATCAGCCAGCGAGAACACAATGCCGCCCTTGGCCGTGCCATCCAGCTTGGTCACCACCACACCGGTCACACCGATGGCCTGATGAAATATTTTGGCCTGTTGCAGGGCGTTCTGTCCCTGACTGGCATCCAGCACCAGCAGCACCTCATGCGGCGCACTGGCGTCATGGCGTGACAACACACGCTTCACTTTTTTCAACTCTTCCATCAGATTGGTCTGAGTGTGCAAACGGCCTGCCGTATCGGCAATCATCACGTGTATGCCGCGCGCCCGCGCCGATTCATAGGCATCGAATACCACTGCGGCCGGATCGGCGCCGGTTGCCTGCGCAATGACCGGCACGCCATTGCGTTCACCCCACACCTGCAACTGTTCCACCGCCGCAGCACGAAAAGTATCGCCCGCAGCAAGCAGCACCTTGCGCTGTTCATCCAGCAAACGTCGCGCCAGTTTGCCAATGGTGGTGGTCTTGCCAGCTCCGTTGACGCCAGCCACCAGCACCACAAATGGCTGTTTGGTGGTATCGATGTGCAAGGGTTGCGCAGCAGGTTGCACGATTTCGATCAGCGCCGCACGCAACGCACCGAGCAAGGCATCCAGATCCGCCAGTTCGCTGCGCGCCACCTTTTTGCGCAGGCCGCCGAGAATTCGCTGCGTAGTTTCAACGCCCACATCGGCGCTGATCAGGCGCATTTCCAGCTCATCCAGTACAGCATCATCTATTTTGCCACCGGGCAGCAGATCGCTCAGATCCCGGGTCAGCCAGGAGTCACCGCGATTAAGCTTGCTGCGCAGACGCGCGAAGAAACCCGGCCTGGCCTGTTCAGCAATTTCCTGAGTTTGAGTTGTGGCTGTTTTCTTGAATCCGAACATTTGAATGTGCGAGTGCCGTTGAAGGTCGTGAATTCTAGCAGCCTGTCGGACTTAAGTGATCGTAGCGAGGCGAGTGGCCCTGTTTAATTAAAAGCAGGTGAGGACAGTTTTTTGATCGTTTGAGGCGAATAGCCGTAGCTATTTGACGCCACTCTATCAACATGGGATCGAAAAAATGGACCCCACTCCTATTGAACATGGGACACCGCCGCAGTAGATCAACCTTAAGTCCGACAGGCTGCTAGCAGGCATGCCGCGTATCATTGCGGGCAATGCAGCCCTCCCGACCCAAATCAACCGGCAAATCATTGGCAAGTTCAGGCGCGGCCCATCGCCTGCGCATCATTGGCGGACGCTGGCGCGGCACGCGCCTGAACTTCCCCGACATCGCCGCCATTCGTCCTACTCCCGACCGGGTACGCGAGACCGTGTTCAACTGGTTGCAGGACAAAGTCGTCGGTGCGCGCTGCCTCGATCTGTTCGCGGGCAGTGGCGCATTGGGACTGGAGGCGCTGTCGCGTGGCGCACAGTCGGCGGTATTCGTTGACCGTGAGACACAGATTGCCCGCTATCTTCGCGATACGCTGGCGCGACTGAACTGTGAGCAGGCACAGGTCATCAGCAGCGACGCGCTCAGCTTCCTGAACACCTCCACACAGAATTTTGACCTGGTGTTTCTTGATCCACCTTTCGCCGCTGCCCAGTCCACCGATCTGCTGGCGCGCCTGTGTGTCGAGCTGGAAAAACCCGGACGTCTGTCTGCAGATGCCTGGATTTACCTTGAATGTCCGAGCAACCTGAACTCGCCCGCCGCCCTGCCATTCTGGCCAGCCACATGGCGCTTACATCGCAGCGATCAGGCCGGACAGGTGGGCTATCATTTAGCAGCCTGTCGGACTTAGGATTGATCTACTGCGGCGGTGTCCATGTTAATAAAGGGGTCCATTTTTTCGATCCCATGTTGATAGAGTGGCGTTAAATAGCTACGGCTATTCTCCTCAAACGATCGAAAAACTGTCCTCACCTGCTTCAATTAAACTGGGCCACTCGCCTCGCTACGATCACCTAAGTCAGACAGGCTGCTAGCACAACGCATCACCGACTCTCCCGCACCCAACAATGCGAGTCATTCCTGATCTTCAAGACATGAGTAACAAGGCATGAGCATCAAAGCCCTGTATCCCGGCACATTCGATCCCATTACCAATGGCCATCAGGATCTGGTGCGCCGCGCCGCCGCCATCTTCAGTTCGGTCACGGTGGCGATTGCCGCCAATCCCGGCAAGGCGCCACTGTTCACGCTGGAACAGCGCGTCTCGATGGCGCGGCAAGTGCTGGCTGATATTCCCAACGTCGAGGTCACCGGCTACAGCGGTCTGACCGTGGACTTTGCCGTGCAACGTGGCACCAAAGTGGTGGTACGTGGCCTGCGTGCGGTGGCCGACTTCGAATTTGAATTCCAGCTCGCGACCATGAGTCGTCATCTCAGCGATCAGGTGGACTATGTGTTCCTGACACCCACCGAGCAATACAACTTCATCTCCTCAACGCTGATCCGTGAAATCGCCAGCTTCGGTGGCAATGTCTCCGAGTTCGTGCATCCGGTGGTGGTCGAAGCACTCAAAACTCGCTGGGCCGAACGCAAGAGTCAACCGTGATACAGCTTTTGCGCTTCACACGTCGTGCGCTCTGCCTGAGTGCATTGCTGCTGGTTGTAACTGCACAGGCAGCCCCCGCGCCCGGTAAAGCTGCGATTGCCAGCGCGCATCCACTGGCCACGCAAGCCGGCCTCGACATCATCAAGCAAGGCGGTAATGCCTTTGACGCCGCAGTGGCCATCACTGCCGCACTGGCGGTGGTGGAACCACAAAGTTCCGGTCTGGGCGGCGGCGGCTTCTACCTGCTGCATCGCGCCGCCGACAAATTTGAAACCATGGTGGATGCACGCGAAACGGCGCCCGCTGCTGCCACACGCGACATGTTTCTGGATGCCGCAGGCAATGTAGTGCGTGGCGCATCGACTGCCTCGGCGCGGGCCGCAGGCATTCCCGGCGAAGTCGCGGGCATGGCGCATATCGCCGAACGTTATGGACGCCTGCCACTCGGTGTCAGTCTGCAACCGGCCATCAAACTGGCGCGCGATGGCTTTCCGCTCTACACCCGCATGCGCGGCACACTGGAATTTGCAGGTCCCCGGTTCAAACAATCCAGAGACGCCACCCGGAATTTTCTGGTTGATGGCAAAGCCCCGGAAGTGGGCGCGTTGATTCGCCAGCCGCAACTCGCCAGCACCTTGCAGATGATTGCCAAACAAGGCGCAACTGGTTTTTATCAAGGCAAGTTCGCCAGACAACTGGCCGACGGTGTACGCAAACTGGGTGGCATCTGGAGCGAAGCGGATCTGGCCAACTATCGCGTCATTGAACGCGCGCCCATCAAAGGCAGCTATCGCGGCGCACAGATCACTTCTGCTCCGCCACCCTCTTCCGGTGGTGTTGTCCTGCTCAATGCACTGAACATCCTGTCAGGTTATGAACTGGACAAGCTCGACAGCGCCAGCCGCAAACACCTGATTGTTGAAGCAATGCGCCGCGCCTATCGCGATCGCGCCGAATATCTGGGCGATCCCGATTTCGTCAATGTGCCGGTGCCAATGCTGACCAGCCCCCTGTATGCGGCGGGACAACGCAGTTCGATTCGCATGGACAAAGCCACGACATCGGCTTCCTTGCCCAGCATCAGCGACAGCAGCAATGAAAGCCCGCAAACCACACACTTCTCGGTACTGGACGCCGAGGGCAATCGCGTTGCCGCCACCATCACGGTGAATCTCGGCTTCGGTTCCGGACTGATGGTGGATGGCACGGGCTTTTTTCTGAACAACGAAATGGATGACTTCTCGGTCAAGCCCGGCACCGCCAATGCATTTCGGCTGGTGGGTGGCGATGCCAATGCCATCGCGCCCGGCAAACGCATGTTGTCGAGCATGACGCCCACCTTTGTCGAAACCGACAAGGGTGTGTTGATTCTGGGTACACCCGGCGGCAGCCGCATCATCAGCATGGTGTTGCTGGGTGTGCTGGATTGGCTGGAAGGTGGCGATGCACTGCATGCTGCGTCACTACCGCGCTTCCATCATCAATACCTGCCCGATGAAGTCAGCTTTGAAAACGGCGCATTGACTGCTGAAGAACGAACCGCGCTTGAGCAACGTGGTCATCGCCTGAGTCAAACGCGCAGCAGCTACGGCAATATGGAAGTGATCACCTGGGATCGCACCACCGGCAAGGTTGAAGCTGCTTCTGATCCGCGTGGTGAGGGTGTGGGCTGGGTGTACTGAGCCTCATTACCCTTGAACCCGCGACCCGGCGACGTTTGCGTTGTGCGATGTAAGCCAGGCAAAGCCGCTCGTAACTTGCTCGGGCGAGTCCACATGACGCAGGGTTAGACGAGCGGCAGCACTTGTGCGCTCGTGACTCAACTGTCAACTTTGATGATTTAGAGCTGTCAGATGGGTGTGGTCACATCGTTGCGACAGAGTGAATCATGTGTTTGACATAGGCTAAGTCGAGGTTCAGATCGACATATCACAGGGCAGCGCGTTCTGGTTCATGTAACGCTCGTGAGCGTCTTGTTGTCAGCTCAATGCCACATGCAGGATTTGTCCGCTACTGTGACCTGCGACTTGTACCATCGAACGTCTACGCTCTGGCCAATCAGCAAGGCTGAGTGCCACGTTGTCGTCGAGGTAGGCTCGCGAGTCGCTTGCTAACAAGACCTGACAATTGCCAATGCTTGAATCGTCTGCTCCATCAAGCAATCCAACGTCTTGCTATATACTCGTGCTCAAGGCCGCTGCCTCGAAGCAGCGAACGATTCAGTTCGCCAGCGCTCGCAATGAGCAGCTTGCGTGCTCGCGGGCCTAATACGCTGCTCAGAGTCGCTTGGCAAGCCATCACTGAACTGCGAAGCGTAGCACGACCCCGCGAGCGCATCGACCGAATGTCCTTCTTAATACTGACGCCTCCGTTCCAGATGGTGAATTCGTACCAAGCGACCGATTGTTTGCATGATCGCCGACATGACGTAGCAACTTCATGTTCAGCGCGATAGCTGGCGCTCTCGAAGGTAGAAATTGAGTACACCACGCGCCAACGAAGTTGGCCACTTAGCGTAGCGACTGGATTTGCGTATGTCCACGATGACTAGCCACGTACATTCCGCATGCTCTAACGTGTTTTATCTAGTCTGATTAACAACATGGCTGACAGTTAACACCGGCTCGTAATTTGACGCAAGTGCCTGTTGCAAATCAACATAAAGCAGTAGTACTGTATATAACAACAGGTTATAACACGGAGCGTCAGAACATGGGAAAGCCGGCACGGTCAATGCTGGTGCGTCGAACGTCGCAGGTATTGAGGTTATTGGACGTTTGCGCTCAAGCCGGCGTAGTGCCAGTGAGAGAGCGGCACCTTTCACGAAGCTAAAGGACCGAAGGAAACGCGGCGCTGATGGTCAGCGCCGCGTTTGTGGTCTCAGGTCTCAGAAGCGGAACGCAGCTTCGAGCGCCACTGAGCGTGGCGGCTCAACAAAGCCATTGCATGAACGTCGCCGGGTCGCGGCTTCAAGGGTATTCGGGTTCTCGCAGGGCATTCACCCCCACGAACCCGCGACCTGGCGATATTCACTGATACGAGTTGCTGGGACGATGGCAGCTGCGAGATTAGAGCGATGCAACGGGGACTGTGTTTGGTCGGAGGTTTACCCGTAACGCAAGCCGAAAAGCCCAGTGGCCGCCAGTATCGGTGGAGTGCTGCCACAGCTACACCCGGATAATTGTTCCCTTCAGCGAATAGATAATGGCCAATACATCTTTTTTTGCATCCTCACCGACGCCGTTCTTGTCGAGCGCGGCAAGAATGTCATCGGTGGCGGCCAGGTATTCCTGTTCAGAGATGTTCATGCCCTTGTGGGCCTGTACCATGTCCTTGCCGGAGTAGGTGACGTGGCCACCCGATCCGGCGGCAAAAAACTCCTTGGCCATGCGCTTGGCGCGGTCCAGATCCCTGGCATTCTCGAAGCGGGTTTTGATGACCGGGTTGATCAGGTGTGCGGCGATGGCGTCCTCAACGATCCTGTCGATTCCAGTGCCGCCGCCCAGTCGTTCATACAGGTTGTTGCTCATGGAAATCTCCGACTTACAGACCGTGAGTCAAGTTGACGATGGCGCAAGATTATTCAGCAGCAGCTGGAAAGACCTTGAGTCCTGCTTGATTTTTTCTTTAGATTCGCCTGAGGTCTGTGCTTGAGGGCGGTACGTGCGGTTCACTTTTGAAGATATCGAGCTGGACATTTTGCGGCGTGAACTGCGGCGTGGCGGCCAGACCGTTGCCGTCGAGCCGCAGGTGCTGGACCTGTTGATCTACCTGATTGAAAACCGGCAGCGCGTGGTCAGCCGGATGGAACTTCTGGATGCGATCTGGAAAGATCGGGTCATTTCCGAATCGACGTTTACCAGCCGTGTGAACGCGGTACGCAAGGCGGTGGGAGACAGCGGCGAGCGCCAGGCATTGATCCGGACCATCGCACGCAAGGGCTTTCGTTTTGTCGGCGAGGTGCAAGTCAGGAGCGCGGAAGCCGATGATGTTTCACGCACCGATCCGGGGGCCGGGTCAGCGACGGCATTGACCCTGCCCGACAAACCATCAGTTGTGGTGCTGCCCTTCCAGAACATGAGTGGCGATCCGGAGCAGGACTATGTTGCCGATGGCATCGTCGAATCGATTACCGCGGCGCTATCCAGGGTTCGCGAGTTCTTTGTCATCGCGAGGAACTCGGCTTTTGTCTACAAGGGTCGCGCCGGTGAATGTCGGCGCGATTGGCCGTGAACTGGGCGTTGCCTATGCCGTTGAAGGCAGCGTGCAACGCGCTGGTTCGCGTGTGCGCGTCACCGTGCAGCTGGTTGAGACGAGTGGTGGTGCGCATCTATGGGCCGAACACTACGACGGCCAGCTGGATGACCTCTTTGATCTGCAGGACCGGATCGCCGAGCGGGTGGCGGGGGCTCTGCAACCTTCTATCCGGTATGCAGAGATATTCCGTGTGCAGCGCAAGCGACCGCAGGATCTGGGCGCGTACGACTACACCATGCGCGCCATGCGTCATGTATGGCTGCTGGAAAAGGAGGGCACCGAGCGTGGGCTCGACATGCTGAGCAAGGCGCTGGCCATTGATCCCGAATATCCACTGGCGCTTGCATTGGCAGCGTGGTGCTGGGCGCAGAGTTCTGTGTATACGTGGGTAGATGATACGGCTGCCGCCATCAGTCAGGCGCTACAGCTGGCCGATCGCGCTGCACGCCACGCCACCGATGAACCGCTGATACTCGCTGTGCTGGGTGCGGTGCATACCTTTGCGCGCAACTTCGGTGTTGCGCGGATCATGCTCGAGAGAGCTATTGCACTGGACCCCAATGCGGCATGGGCGATCAGCCGCATCGGCTGGCTGGATGTCTATTCAGACCGTCCAGTTGAAGCGCGCATCTGGTTTGAAAAATCGATTCGCTTGAGTCCGCTCGACCCGATGAATTTCAACAACTATGTGGGACTGGCTTCGGTGTGTCAGGTGGAATGCGATGACAACGCCGCAGCCAACCTGTTCTTACGCGCGCTCGACGAGCGTCCTAATGCCATCTGGATTCATCGCAATCTGGCACCCGCGTTGCAGGCCGCGGGTCGCTTCAATGAAGCGCGTGCTTCATTGACGGCATTACTCGCCACTTATCCGAAACTGACGATCACGCAGTACAAGTATGCAATGGTCTTTTCACCCATGGCCCTGGACAGGATCGCCTCGCACCTGCGCGCGCTGGGAGTACCCGAGTAGCGAAGATTCACAGTGACTGCCGGACGACGCCCGGCACCTTTCACGGGCAAAACCGAAGGAAGACGCGGCGCTGATGGTCAGCGCCGCGTTTGTGGTCTCAGAAGCGGAACGCAGCTTCGAGCGCCACTGAGCGTGGCGGCTCAACAAAGCCGTAGTAGCTGCGGGCGCGGAACAGATTGGTCGCCAGCGGTGTGTCGCCGGCATAACTGAGCGTGGTTTCATCGGTGAGGTTGCGGCCCACCAGCGCCACGCGCCACTTGCCATCGGCGCCGCCCAGCTCCAGTCTCGCATTCACCTTGGCATAGGACTTCTGCACTGCTTTGGGGTCGAGCGTCAGCGACAGCAAGTAGTCATCGGAATACACCACGTCCAGCGTGCTGCGCAGTTCCAGACTGTCACTCAGCAACCAGGTGTACTCACCGCTGAGCACGCCGGTGAGTCTCGGGCGCCAGCTGGTTGGTGTAGCCTGCATAGTTGCAGTTGTTCTGCGCCCAGCAAACGGCGGTCGAATTCACACTGGCCGATGTAGTTGGTCCACTCGAAGTCGAGGTAGGCCAGTGAACCCGACAGTTGCAGTCCGCGTGTGGCCTGCCAGCGCCCGGACAGCTCGACGCCTTTTACTTCCGCGCTGCCATTGCCGACATTGAAGCCGATGGCGCCGTCGAAGGCGCTGGTCTGCAAGTCCTTGTAGTCGGTGAAGAACACAGCGGCGTTGAGTTCGGCGACATTGGCGATGCGGCTCTTCACGCCCAGTTCATAGGTCGTCGCCTGTTCATCTTCGAACTCGAAAGTGCCGCCCGCTGCGGGGGCCTTGTTGGAGCGCGCATCGAAGCCGCCAGCCTTGGAGCCGCGCGCCCAGGACAGGTAAGCCATGGAATCGTCGCCGAAGTCATATTGAAAGTTGACCAGCGGCGAGAAATTGCTTTCGTCGCGCTCGCCGCGAATGTCATGTGGCAGGATGCCCAGCACCGCGGGGTTGGCGAACAAGGGATAGAACGCCGCATTGATCAGCGGGCCACCCAGGCCTGCGGTCAACAACGTGGTGCGCCGGCCGGTCTTGCTCTCTCGCGAGTAGCGGCCACCGGCAGTGATGCGGAATACATCGCTGACGTTGAACGTAGCTTGTACGAACGCCGACCACTGCGTGCTGTCCTGTTCGAACACGCGCGGATTGGCGGCGTTGGCGAACACCGCGGCGTTGGCGCCGATCCCCGGGTTGAGTCCCAGAATGGTGGGCACCAGACTGGTGGGCGGCACGTACAGATAGTCGCTTTCATCCAGTTCGTAGTCCTGGAAGTACAGGCCGGCGATCCACGGCAGCGTACCGTCCGGCGCGGAAGTGAAACGCAACTCCTGACTGATCTGCCGGTAGTCCTCGCGCACGCCAGCGTTGAACACGGTGGCCGCGACAAAGTCGCAATCGCAGAGTTCGTCCAGCTTGTAGCCGCTGTAACCGCTCACCGAGGTGACGGTGCCGCCGCCCAGATCCCAGTTCAGGGTCAGGGAAATTTCGCGGGTGTCCAGCTCGCTGGAATCGCCGGCGGAAGAGCGCTGATAGTCGATGACATTGTTGCGCGAGGTGGCGTCGGTGCCGGTGGGCAGGCCATTGGGACGGCCGATCAGCGGCAGTGCGCCGCCGCCGACGATCTGGCTGTGCGTCAGTCCGCTGAACGCCGGATTCACCGAGGGCGTCTCGCCGAAAATTTCCATGTGTCGGCCGAGGGTCTCGAAGGTGCCGTACTCGGCGCGCAGCGTGGCATCGAACATGCCGCCGGCGTCGAAGTCCAGAGTCAGGCGCGCGCCCAGCTCTTCGCGTTGCGGTTCATCGCGATTCAGGGTGGGGTTCTTCACATAGCCTTCACTGTCGCGGCTGCGCACGGCGAGCCGCGCGCCGAAGGCGTCAGTGAGCGGGCCGGAAAGCACCAGGTCGGCGATCTTTTCTTTCTGCTCGAAGTCGTACCAGGCGCGCACGCTGCCTTCGAATTCATCGCCGGGGCGGGCGCTGACCATGTTCACCGCGCCGGCCACGGCGTTTTTGCCGAACAGGATGGGCTGCGGGCCACGCAACACTTCGATGCGCTCCAGATCCAGGAAGGGCATGCGCGCCTGATGGCCGCGGCCGCGATAAATGCCATCGGCGTACAGGCTCACTGATTGTTCAAAGCCCTGATTCAGACCCGAGCCGATGCCGCGGATGTAGATGTTGTTGGCGATGCCGGTTTCGGTCATCTGCAGGTTGGGCACGTAGGCCTTGAGATCATCCATGCGCACGATGCCGGCTTCCGCCAGCTTGTCGCCGGACAACGCGTCCACCGACAGCGGCACGTCCTGCAGCGACTCCTCGCGCTTCTGCGCCGTGATGGTGATTTCCTCCAACGCCACGGCTTCAAGCCCGGTCTGCGCGAAGGTCGGTAGCGCGGTCGCCAGCGACAGCGCCGCCAGCGCAGTGCTGGTGGCATGGAGTGTTCTGACGTGTTGGTTCATTTCAGCCCCCTTAGCGCCTTCTGAATGAAGGCTTTATGACATTGTGCGCTTCGATGTGATGGACTCTCAACCCTCAGTCCTTTCCAATATGGTTTGAGCCTGCGGAGTGCTGGCGAGAGGGCGGCACCGTTCCCGGTCACGCCCATCAAAAAATGTCGCACCCGCTGTCGATTCATGGCGGTGCTGCACGTCCTTGTAAGAGCCTGTTCAGAATCTCGATCAAGGGATGCAGTGCAAGGCGAACCGACCCAAAAAAACGCAGCGTACATGTAGTACGTGAGTATTTTTTGGGTCGGTTCAACGCAGCAATGCGCCCTTCAGCGAGATTCTGAATAGGCTCTAACAACAGTGTTGAATCCTTGCCGCGCCAGGCCACGGTGATGGGGCTGCTTTGCGCCGTGCAAACACCCTCGTTGCCTGCCGGCAGGAAAAATGCGTTGACTTTGAGCGGTTAAAAAATAGAATGAGCGTTCATTTACTGGTGATGACCCCCGGTCATCACTGATCTCAAATCAATAATTCAGCCCATTTCGGCAGGTGTTCCATGCGCTCGCATCAGCATGTCAGATTGCTATTTCTCGGATGTGTCATCGGTGGAGCACTGGCGCTGTCCGGCTGCGGCAATCAGGCTCCCGAGGCCGGCGCGCCCGGCCCCATGCCGGTTACGGTGGTAACGCTGAAAGCGGAGCCCGTCACACTGACCCGCGAACTGCCGGGTCGCACCAGCGCGTACCTGGTCGCGGAAGTCCGTCCGCAGGTCAGCGGCATCGTCAAGCAACGTCTGTTCACTGAAGGTGGCTCGGTCAAGGCCGGCCAGACCTTGTACGAGCTGGACGACGCCATCTATCGCGCCGAACACAACAACGCTCAAGCGTCACTCGCCAGGGCCAAGGCAACGCTGTTGGCGGCGCAGGCGGCAGCGCGTCGTTCGGCCGAACTGGCGAAGATCGACGCGGTCAGCGCTCAGGACAACGATAACGCCATTGCTGCACTCAGCCAGTCCGAAGCAGACGTCGCTGCGGCGGAAGCTGCCGTGGCCAGCAGCAGCGTGAACCTCGGCTATACCCGCATCACCTCACCTATCAGCGGTCGCATCGGCAAATCGTCAGTTACTCAGGGCGCGCTGGTGACTGCCAACCAGACCACGGCGCTGGCCACCGTACAGCAGCTTGATCCGCTGTATGTCGATGTCAGTCAGTCGAGCAGCGAATGGTTGCAGCTGAAAGAAGCCATTGATGCCGGCCATCTGCAATCCAGCGGGTCGGGCACACCCGCCAGCATTTCGCTGGAAAACGGCAGCAAGTACGCACAGATGGGCAAGCTGCAATTTGCCGATGTCACGGTAGATCCCACCACGGGCAGCTTCATGCTGCGGGTGCTGGTGCCGAATCCGGACAACACCTTGATGCCCGGCATGTATGTCAAAGCATTGCTCAATGAAGGTATGCGCAAACAGGCGGTGCTGGCACCACAACAAGCCATCACACGCGATCCGAAAGGCGAAGCCACTACGCTGGTAGTGGGCGCAGACAACAAAGTGGAACAGCGCAGCATCAAGGTCTCGCGCACCATCGGCGATCAGTGGCTGGTGGAAGACGGACTTCAGGCAGGCGACAAAGTCATCGTCGAGGGAGTGCAGAAGGTGCAGCCGGGCATGCCGGTGCAGCCAACCGAAGCAGGTGCGGCAGCTCCGCCGCCCGCAGCACCGGCCAACACCCAGGCCGGCAATTAGAGCCGGTCAGCAGTCCCGCGAATACACCTGGAGCGACGCATGTCCCTGTCACGTTTTTTTATTGATCGACCGATTTTTGCCTGGGTGGTAGCCATCATCATCGGCATTGCGGGCGTGGCCGCGATCCCCAATCTGCCGATCTCGCGCTATCCCATCATCGCGCCGCCCACGGTGATCATCAGCGCCACCTATCCCGGCGCCTCGGCCAAGACGGCTGAAGACTCGGTGACACAGATCATCGAGCAAGCCATGACCGGCCTCGACGGCCTGATGTACATGGCCTCCAACAGCGATTCCAGCGGCAACGTCAGTGTGACTCTGACCTTTGCCAGCGGCACCAATCCGGACATCGCCCAGGTGCAGGCGCAGAACAAGTTGCAGCTGGTGACGCCGCTGCTGCCGCAGATCGTGCAGCAACAAGGTCTCAATGTGGTGAAGGCCAACAACAACTTCCTGATGGCCATCGGCTTCATCTCCGAAGACGACAGCATGACGCCGCTGGATATGGGTGACTATCTGGCCACCAACCTGGTGGAGCGCGTCAGCCGCTTGCCCGGTGTGGGTGGCGTGGAATTGTTCGGCTCGAAATACGCCATGCGAATCTGGCTGGACCCGGGCAAGCTCAAGAGTTATGCGCTCATGCCCAGCGATGTGATCGCGGCGGTCAACGGCCAGAATGCCCAGGTCTCTGTAGGTCAGCTGGGCGACTTGCCCTCAATAGACGGACAACAGCTTAACGCCACCATTACCGCGCAAGGCCGACTGCAGACACCGGAACAGTTCCGCAACATCGTTCTGCGCACCAATACCGATGGGTCGGCGCTGCATCTCGGTGATGTCGCGCGCATCGAACTGGGCGCAGCCAACTATGGTTTTTCAGTGCGTTACAACGGCAAGCCGGCAGCGGGTATGGCCATCACCCTGGCCACCAACGCCAATGCGCTCAGCACCGTGCAGGGTGTGGATGAGCTGCTCAAGCAGATGCAACCCACTTTCCCGCGCGGCCTCAAAGCGTTTTTCCCCTATGACACCACGCCGTTCGTGCGTGAGTCGATCAAGGAAGTGGTCAAGACCTTGCTGGAAGCCATCGTGCTGGTGTTTCTGGTGATGTACCTGTTCCTGCAGAACATACGCGCCACCCTGATTCCCACCATCGCTGTGCCGGTGGTGTTGCTGGGTACCTTCGCAGTGCTGTCGGTATTCGGTTATTCGGTGAACATGCTGACCATGTTTGCCGTGGTGCTGGCGATTGGTCTGCTGGTCGATGACGCCATCGTGGTAGTGGAGAACGTCGAACGCCTGATGAGCGAAGAAGGTCTCTCACCCGTGGAGGCAACACGCAGATCGATGGATCAGATCACCGGCGCACTGGTGGGCATCGCGATTGTGTTGTCTGCGGTATTTGTGCCGATGGCGTTTCTCAGCGGCTCAACCGGTGTTATCTACCGGCAGTTTTCCATCACCATCGTCTCGGCCATGGTGCTGTCGGTGATTGTTGCGATCATCCTGACGCCGGCGCTGTGCGCGACTCTGCTCAAGCCAATCAAGCAGGGCGAGCATGGCTCCGATAAAGGCTTCTTCGGCTGGTTCAATCGCAACTTCAATGCCGGCAACAAGAAGTATCAGGGCGTAGTGGCGCGCATCCTCGCGCGCAGCGGACGTTCCATGCTGGTGTATGTGCTGCTGGTGGGTGTCATGGGTTTTCTGTTCATGCGGTTGCCTACTTCGTTTCTGCCCGATGAGGATCAAGGCTACCTGATGGCCCTGGTGCAGACACCAGTGGGCGCAACGCAGGGTCGCACTCTCAAGGCGCTGGAACAGGTTCAGGATCACTTCCTCAACAACGAGAAGGATGCCGTGAAGTCCATCTTCACCGTGGCCGGTTACAGCTTCAGCGGTGGTGGCCAGAACTCCGGTCTGGGTTTTGTATTGCTCAAGGACTGGACCGAGCGTGAATCGCCTGAACTCAGCGTACAGGCGGTTACCGGCCGTGCATTCCCTGCGCTGATGCAGATCAAGGATGCCATGGCGTTTGCATTCGCCCCGCCGCCCATTACCGAAATGAGCAACTCCACGGGCTTTGATTTTTATCTCAAGGATGACGATGCGCAGGGCCACGAAGCGCTTATCCAGGCGCGCAATCAGTTTCTGGGCATGGCCATGCAAAGCAAGCTGCTGGCCAATGTGCGCCCCAATGGTCAGGAAGATGCGCCACAGTTCCATCTGGATATCGACAATCGCAAAGTCGGTGCGCTGGGCCTGTCGATGGCCGATGTCAATGCAACGCTGGGTGTAGCCTGGGGCGGACGTTACATCGACGACTTCATCGATCGTGGCCGCATCAAACGTGTCTATCTGCAGGCCGATGCGCCCTTCCGCATGAAGCCTGAAGATTTCAATCAATGGTATGTACGCAATAGCGCGGGCTCGATGGTGCCGGTATCTGCCTTCGCAACCTCCCGTTGGCAATATGGCTCGCCACGTCTGGAACGCTACAACGGCATTTCTGCAGTAAACGTCAATGGTCAGGCGGCGCCCGGCGTGAGCTCCGGCGCAGCCATGGCCGAAGTTGAAAAGCTGGTGGCGCAGTTGCCGAAGGGTTTCAGCGTCGAATGGACCGGTCAGTCGTATCAGGAACGTGCAGCAGGTGCGCAAACACCCATGCTGTACACGTTGTCGGTGATCGTGATCTTCCTGTGTCTGGCTGCCTTGTATGAAAGCTGGTCGATTCCCACCGCCATTCTGATGGCTGTGCCGCTGGGCATCATCGGCGCCGTGCTGGCCACCACGCTGCTGGGGCTGACCCGCGACATCTATTTCCAGGTAGCCATGCTGACCACCGTGGGTCTGGCCAGCAAGAATGCGATTCTGATTGTCGAGTTCGCCAAGGAGTATGTCGAACGCGGCCACGATGTGGTCGCAGCCACCTTGCACGCCGTACATGATCGTCTGCGTCCCATCCTGATGACTTCACTGGCATTCGGTCTGGGTGTGTTGCCGCTGGCATTAGCCACCGGCGCGGGCGCGGGCGCGCAACGCGCCATTGGCACCGGCGTGGTGGGCGGCATGATTGCCGGCACCTTCCTCGGCATCTTCTTCATTCCCTTGTTCTATGTCGTGGTGCAACGTTTGGTTGATCGCAAGAATCGCTCAAAAGGCGGTGCGGCGCATCAGCTGGTCAGTGAAAAATCCAGCGGAGCTGCCAATCATGAATAAGCTGTTGCATGTCAGTGTGTCTTTGAGTGTTGCGCTTGCCGTCTCCGGTTGCAGTCTGCTGGCGCCGCGCTATCAGTCACCACCGTTGCCGGTTGCAGAGACATGGCCCATTGCCGCAAGCGTCGCCACTGATGGTGGTGAAGCCGCAGCCAATGCGGCAAATTCAGCCGATAATATTGGCTGGCGCGATTTTTTCGTTGATGCACGCTTGCAGCAACTCATTGCGCTGTCACTGCAGAACAACCGCGACCTGCGCGTCGCGGTGCTGAACATCGAACGCGCACGCGCGCAGTATCGCGTGCAGCGTGCCGATCGCGTGCCGTCGATCAATGCCAGCGGTTCGATGATCCGGCAGAAGGCGCCCTCTGCTACAACCACTACAGCGGGTGGCTATCCCATCACCGAAGTCTATTCAGCCGATGCAGGCGCCGCCTTCGAACTGGATCTGTTCGGTCGCGTGCACAACTTGAGTCGTGCCGCGCTGGAGCGCTATCTGGCGCAGGATGCAGCGCGTCGCAGCGCGCAACTGAGCCTGATTGCTGAAGTTGCCAATGCGTATCTGACACTGGCTGCGGATCGCGAACTGCAACGACTGGCGCAGGAAACGCTGACCAGTCAGGAAAGTTCATACAAGCTCATTCAACAGCAACACGAACGTGGCGCGGTATCGGGACTGGATCTTGCGCAGGCACAAACCACAGTTGAAGCCGCGCGCGTCGATGCAGCGCGCTACGCCGGCAATGTCATTCAGGACGTCAATGCACTTACCTTACTGGTGGGCACGACCCTCGATAACGGTCTGTTGCCGGAAGACTTTGCCGCGCAGGTGACCGGCTTGCAGCCCTTGCCGGCCGGCTTGCCGGCAACCGTGTTGCTGCGACGGCCCGATGTGTTGCAGACCGAACATCAATTGCGTGCAGCCAATGCCAACATCGGTGCAGCACGCGCCGCTTTCCTGCCCAGCATCACCCTGACTGGCAGCATCGGTAGCGCCAGCAGCGAACTGTCCGATCTGTTCAAGTCGGGTACCGGCACGTGGAGCTTCATACCGCAGATCACCGTGCCGATCTTTCAGGGCGGACGCTTGCTGGGCAATCTCAGCATTGCCAACACCGATCGCGATATCGCGCTGGCGCAATACGAGCGGGCGATTCAGGCCGGCTTTCGCGAAGTGGCGGATGCGCTGGCGTTGACACAGACACTGGCGCAACAACGGCAGGCACAACAAAGTCTGGCCGAAGCAGCAGCGAAGACCTACGAACTGTCGCAGGCCCGCTATAAATCAGGGCGCGACAGCTATCTGTCGTTACTTGATTCGCAGCGCAGTGAATACGCCGCGCAACAGGGTTTGATTGCGACGCGACTGGCCGAACAGAGCAATCGCGTTGCCTTGTACAAGGTTCTGGGCGGCGGCTGGCGGGAGCGCAATCCATGAGCACAGCAGCGAAAATTGACACGCCCGGCAAGGTCGGAAAACTGGCGGGACGCGCACAGGCCCAGCACAACCGTATTATCGATGCCGCTGAAAAATGTTTCATCGAGAGCGGCTTTCATGCCGCCAGCATCGCCGACATCGCGGCCAAAGCGGATATGAGTCCGGGACTGATATACCGTTATTTCAAGAACAAGAGCGCCATTGTCAAAGCCAGCATCGAACGTTGTCTGGAAGAGGAAGTCGGCGAAATCATCAATCGACTGGAATCGCCCCAGGATGTGGTGGCAGCGATCCTTGCTACCTTTGATCGCTGGTGTCGCATGGACGACCCCAAGATGAATGCGGCGCTATGTCTTGAAACCGCAGCGGAAGCCACCCGCGACGCCGAAATTGCCACAGCTGCGCGCAACGTCAACCATTTCGTGCGCGATCGTTTGCAGGATCTGATCCGTCGCACCACCAAAGCCAACGGCGTAAAACTGAGTGCACAGGCGCTACGTGGCCGCACGATCATCCTGCAATGTCTGATCGAAGGTCTGATGGTGCGCGCCATCCGCGAACCGGAACTCGATCGTGCGGCATTGAAAGCGGCGCTTACGGAAGTGGTCATGACGCTGATGCAGAAGTAACTGACTGAGTCCGCGCTCCACCAGTACAGGATCATCACACTCACCAGCAGCAGACCGGCGCTCATAGACAGCGAACCACGAATGCCGATGACTTCGCCCATCAGACCCACGGTAATACCGCTGAACAAACGCATGCCCAGGGCAGACATGGCGAATACGCCGATGACGCGCCCGCGCATCTCGGCAGGCGCATTCAGCTGCACCAGTGTTTGCGTCATGGCGCCATACGACAGTTCCAGAAACCTGCAGCAAACAATGCAGCCACCGCCAGCACATAGCTTCCGCTCAAGGCGAAGGCTGCCAGTGAAACCGCCCATAAGCCGGCAAGAACCATTGCAGTGGCAGGCTTGGCTGGCAACAAGTTCCAGCGTTCCAGCAGCAACCCGGCGACCAGTGCTCCTCCCGCATCGGCGGCCAGCAGCACGCTGTAAGCCACACCCGGATTGCCATGACCCAGCATGCTGGCAAAGCCGGGCATCTGCGCCTGATAAGCGATGCCAATGAACAGCGATGCCAGTCCCGCCAACAAAGTCATCGATAGCATCGTATGGTCACTGGCCATGATGCGCAACGTGGCGAACACATCGGCAAAACCCTGGATGGCGCGCGGCACGTGCTTGGTGAGACGAAACTTTGGCCCATAAGGCGCCTTCCACAGCCAGATGAACAGTGGCAGATAAATCAGCATGTTGATGAACATGGCGTGTGCCGGCGTCATCACCTGCATCAGTGCGCTGCCCACTGCCGGTCCCAGCATGGTGCCCACATAACGCGCCGTGGCATTGCTGCGTACTGCGCTTTGCAATTGCTCGGCGCCAACGATGTCATGCAGTAACAGCTGTCAGGGCGCCATCCAGCACACACCGGCAAGGCCATGCAGTACCAGCAGGATCATGGCATGCCAGATCTGCAGCGTGTCGGTGGCAATCAGCACGCCCCAGGCCAGCGACACACTCATGAACAACAGCATGCCCACCTGGATCATGCGGCGTGGATCGACACGATCAGCAAGCACACCTGCCGGCACCGCGAACACCAGAAATGGCAGCCAATGCGAGATCATTGCAAAGCCACTCAACGCCGGCGAATTGAATTTCTGGAACATCACCCAGTAGGTAATGACATGCTCCATGTTGTCGGCCAGCATCGCGGTGGCATTGCCGATGAAAAACATGCGAAAGCCAGGATGGCGTAACGCGGCGAAAGATTTCAGCTGTGTCATTGCGATTGCGGAGTTGCGGTTGATAGGCAGCCGGGAGCGAGCAATCTTACCCCACCGCATCCAGAGTTTTGCGGGCCAGCCGCAGGACATCAACCCGGCCACTGCCAGTCGCGGATCTCCGGCATGTCCTCGCCGTGCTCGCGCGATGTACTCCTTGTGGTCGACGCGTTTGTCGCGCATCAACTGCTTTAGGTAAGCGGCGCGCTGGCGCAGCCTGCGGCACACGGTCGACGACATCGCATCACCAGATGAAAACGGTCGAGGTCGTTGAGCACGGCCATGTCGAAGGGCGTGGTGGTGGTGCCTTCTTCCTTGTAGCCGCGCACATGCAGGTTGTCGTGATTGGTGCGGCGATAGGTCAGGCGATGGATCAGCCACGGATAACCGTGGTACGCGAAGATGATCGGCTTGTCGGTGGTAAACAATGCATCGAAGTCACGATCGGTGAGTCCGTGCGGATGTTCCTCGTGTGGTTGCAGCGTCATCAGGTCGACGACGTTGACGACGCGAATCTTGAGTTCCGGCGCAATGCTGGCGCAGCAGATCGACGGCGGCCAGCGTTTCGAGCGTCGGCACATCGCCCGCGCAGGCCATCACCACATCCGGCTCGCTGCCCTGATCGTTGCTCGCCCATTCCCAGATACCGATCCGGCCGTGCAGTGTTTGATGGCGGCATCCATGTCCAGCCATTGCGGTGCGGTCTGCTTGCCGGCGACGATCACATTGACTAGATTGCGGCTGCGCAGGCACATGATCCGTCACAACAGCAGCGTATTGGCATCCGGCGGCAGGAAGACGCGCACGATCTCGCCTTCTTGTTCACCACGTGGTCGATGAAGCCGGGATCCTGGTGCGTAAAGCCATTGTGATCCTGCCGCCAGACATGCGAGGTGAGCAGGATAGTTGAGCGATGCAATGGAACGCCGCCACGGAATTTCGTTCGCCACCTTCAGCCACTTGGCGTGCTGGTTGAACATGGAATCGACGATGTGGATGAACGCTTCGTAACAGGAGAACAGTCCATGCCGGCCGGTGAGCAGATAGCCTTCGAGCCAACCCTGGCAAGTGTGTTCGCGAAAGAATCTCCATCACCCGGCCATCGTTGGCCAGATGATCGTCGTCCGGCAGACGCTCCGCTATCCACGCACGATTGGTGACTTCGAACACTGCGCCCAGACGATTCGATGCAGTTTCATCGGACCGAAGATGCGGAAGTTACGCGCGTCGGCGTTGAGACTGATCACATCGCGCAGGAACTTGCCCATCTCGCGCGTCGCTTCGGTCGAGCGCAGCACCTGGCTTGGTCACGGACACCGCATAGTCGCGAAAGTCCGGCAGACGCAAATCCTTCAGCAACAAGCCACCATTTGCATGCGGATTCGATCCCATGCGCCGTGTCGCCTGCTGGATGTGAGTCGACAAGATCTCTGCGACAGGCGCACCATCCTCGTCAAACAATTCTTCGGGCCGATAACTACGCATCCAGTCGTCGAGCAACTTCAATCGCTCGGGATGGCCATGGACATCGGCGAACGGCACCTGATGCGCGCGCCAATGCCCTTCGACTCGCTTGCCATCAACCATCTTTGGACCGGTCCAGCCCTTGGGGGTGCCCAGCACGATCATCGGCCAAATCGGTCGCGTCACCACACCCTCATGCGCGCGCCGCATGTTGAATCGCACTGATATCGGCGAGCACCGCATCCAGCGTTGCAGCCATCTGCTGATGCATCGATGACGGTTCGTCGCCTTCGACAAAGTATGGCTTGTATCCGTAGCCCACCAGCAAACTCGTCGAGTTCCTCGCGCGGAATGCGTGCAAGCATCGTCGGGTTGGCGATCTTGTAGCCGTTCAGGTGCAGGATGGGCAGCACCGCGCCATCGGTCGCGGGATTCAGAAACTTGTTGGAGTGCCAGGCAGCAGCCAGTGGCCCCGTTTCCGCTTCACCATCGCCGACCACACACGCGACCAGCAAGTCCGGGTTGTCGAACGCCGCGCCGAATGCATGCGAAAGTGAGTAGCCCAGCTCACCGCCCTCGTGAATCGAGCCCGGAGTTTCCGGCGCGACATGGCTGCGAATACCGCCGGGAAACGAAAACTGTTTGAACAGCTGCCGCATACCTTCAGCATCGTCGCGAGATATTCGGATAGTGCTCGCTGTAGGTGCCTTCGAGCTAGGTACTCGCCACCAGCCCCGGGCCGCCATGTCCCGGACCGGCAACGTAAAGATCACGTTGAGATCGTCGCGACTAAATCACGCGGTTCAGGTGCGCATAGATAAAGTTAAGACCGGGCGTGGTGCCCCAGTGGCCCAGCAGGCGTGGTTTGACATGCTCGCTGCTGAGCGATTCCTTGAGCAGCGGATTGTCGAGCAAATAAATTTGTCCGACAGCCAGGTAATTGGCGGCGCGCCACCAGGCGTCAAGCGCGTGCAATGCCGTCGCAGTCAATGGTTCAGCATATTCACTGCGCATCGCGCTAAGCGTCATGGCGAAAATCCTCTTGGATAGAGTGGTCGGCCACATTCCTGCCAACTGGCAGGCAATTAAAAAGCGCAGACCTACTGCTTGACCAGAATTGCCTGGATCGCCTCGTGGGGATGACCTGCTGCGCCGCCGTCCCCAATGCCCGCCGCATTGGCTTCATCGGTATCCAGATGCAACTCGAGTCGATACGCTGGCGACACACGCACGATGACATCGGCGAAAATCAACTCCCGGCCGCCGTTGTCGATCTGCACCTGCACGACATCGCCATCGGCAGATCCAAACGCCTTGTGCATCATCGGGATTCATGTGGATATGGCGACGCGCGCATATCACGCCATTGGGTATGGTCACGCGGCCGCTCGGGCCTTCCAGTGTAATGCCCGGCGTGTTGGCAAGATCACCGGAGAGCCGTACGGGCGCATCCACCCCGAGAATGAATTCGTCAGTGCGTGAGATTTCGATTTGATCATTGCGACGCGGCGGACCCATAAGACGCACGCGATCAATGCGTCCGCGTGGGCCAATGAGCGCGATGGTTTCTTCCGCCGAGTACTGGCCTTGCTGCGATAGATCGCAGTGTTTTCGCAGCTGATAACCCGAACCGAACAGCCGTTCGATGGTGGCGGTCGACAAATGCGCGTGTCGCGCCGACACCGCGACCGGGATCGTCATCGACGCATTGGCCGCAACGTGACGCGCGAGCAGTGCGGCCGCTTCGCGCGCCAGCTGCAATTGCTCATCAGCGCGAACCGCGAGAATGCGCACGCGCGATTCCGCCGCCGCGATATCGACCACTGGCCGATCGGATGTGAGTCGCACATCGCGATTACGGTCCTCATCGAATACCGCACCCAGAAAGTCGAGCCGCTGGCTTGCACGATGGCGCACCAGCGCACTGTGCTCACCGACTCCACCGGTGAAGGCGATGACGTCCACGCCACCCATCACGGCGACATAGGCGCCGATGTACTTGCGAATACGATGCGTATAGATCGCGATGGCGCGGCGGCAGTCTTCATCGCCCTCTGCGGCGCGCCGTTCAATGGCCGCAAAATCGATGGTGCCCGTAAGGCCCATCAGGCCTGACTCGTTGTTCAACAAGCGATCAAGTCGTTCCACATCAAAACCCGGTGACTTGAGCAGATGCAGCACGATGCCCGGATCAAGGTCACCGCCACGCGTACCCATCACCAGGCCTTCGAGAGGCGTCATGCCCATGCTGGTTTCGACGCTGCGCCCATATTCGATAGCCGTGACACTGGCGCCATTACCCAGGTGACACGACACAATGCGTAGTTGTTTCGGGTCCGCGTGCAGAAACTCTGCCGTGGCGTGCAGGACGTGTGCGTGACTCACTCCCATGAAACCCGGTGCGATACAGCGAATGAGCGCGCGCCAAGGTGCGTGGCAACGCATATTCGCGCGCACGCGCAGGCAAGGTACGGTGAAACGCAGTGTCAAACACTGCCACGTGCGGTAACGCAGTGAACTTGCGCTGCGCGGCTTGCAGCACCGTGAGCGCGGGTGGATTGTGCAGTGGCGCCAGTTCACTGGCTTGCCTGATTGCCGCGAGCACCCGCTCATCGACCATAACCGGGGCCGAGTACTCGCCGCCGTGCACGATACGATGAGCAATGGCATTGATGGTATGACCAGAAGCCGCCCGTTGCGCTTCGTCAAGCAACAGCATGGTGGCCGAGTCGTAGTCCAGCGCGCCCAGCTCACGTTTTGCATCGCCGGCGACCAATACACTCGCCTCACCGAGGTGATCGATGCGCGCTTCGAACAGGCACGTATTTGTTTCGCTGTCTATCAGCGCGCACTTGATCGAGGAACTGCCGCTATTGAGAGTCAGGATTCGCATCGGATCTTCCACGTGGCAACGATAACTGTTCTCGCGAGGTTCCGTTCACGTGCGGATTCATTCCCGCTAGCGCTGACAGTGCGGACAATAGTAAGTGGAACGATTGCCCTGCACGATCTGCACAATCGGCGTCTTGCATTTGCGGCAGGACTCACCCACACGCTCGTACACAAACAGCTTCTGCCGGAAGTAGCCCGGCGAGCCATTAGCGTTCACGTAATCACGCAAGGTGGTGCCACCCACCTTGATGGCGTCGGCCAGTACTTTCCTGATCGCAGCCACCAGTCGCACCAGTTCCTCACGCTTCACTCGCCCGGCCGCCCGCCGTGGCCGGATGCCAGCATGGAACAGGGCTTCGCTGGCGTAGATGTTGCCGACGCCGACCACGATCCCGGCATTCATGATGAATTGCTTGATGGCCACACTGCGACCTTTGGCCCTGCCAGCCAGATACTCCACATCGAAAGCCTTGCTCAGCGGCTCCGGCCCCAGGTGGGCAATCAACTCATGTTGTTCCGGTGCTTCACCCGTCCACAGGGCGCAGCCAAAGCGGCGCGGATCGTTGAAACGCAGCAGGCGCCCGGAGTCCAGCAGCACGTCAATATGGTCATGTATTTGCGGAACTGCCCCCTCCGGGAGCACCCGCAGGCTGCCAGACATGCCCAGGTGCCAGATCACCGTACCCCGCTCCAGCTGAATCAGCAGGTACTTGGCCCGGCGTTGCACATCGATCACCCGTTGTCCGGTCAGCCGCCGGGAAAAGTCGGGAGCCACCGGCCAGCGCAGCCGGGCATCACGCACCACAACACTCGTAATCCTTTGATTTTTAAGGACTGGCAAGATGCCACGGCGGGTAGTTTCGACTTCGGGTAGTTCAGGCATCGGATAATAACGGCCGCGTTGAAGGGGCGAACCAGGGAGTTGATTGTGCCAGCAGAACTTGAAAATCGGGCCGGCGGCCTGAAATTAAGACCGGTCGGCGCAGTCACAGTACCGGGGAATCAGGGGCCTCCCTATTTGTGTGCCTACACCCCCGTCCGATATAGTCCCCGCCCACTGCCCACCTGCCCACTCCCTACCTGATTGGACCCTGCCTTTCCGGAGATTTTGTGAATCTAGACTTTTTATACGGTTACCTGAACCTGAGCTTCTGGGGCTACGTCATTGCCACCCTCATCATGATGCAGGTCAGCATCTTCGGCGTGACGGTGTACCTGCACCGCGATGCCGCGCATCGCAGCCTGGATCTGCATCCGGCCATCCGTCATTTCTTCCGCCTGTGGATATGGATGAGCTCCAGCATGCTCACCAAGGAATGGGTGGCCGTGCATCGCAAGCACCACGCCAAGTGCGAAACCCCTGAAGACCCGCACAGTCCGGTGATCTTTGGCTTGAAGAAAGTTCTGACCGAAGGCGCCGAGCTGTACCAGGTGCAGGCGCGTAATCCTGAAACGCTGGAGAAGTACGGCCGCGGCTGCCCGGATGACTGGGTGGAGCGCAATGTGTACTCGAAGTATCGCAACGCCGGCGTCATCAGCCTGGCGTTTATCGACCTGTTCCTGTTCGGCGTGCCGTCAATCATCATTTTTGCCTTCCAGATGCTGACCTTCCCGGTGCTCGCTGCGGGTGTCATCAATGGTCTGGGTCATGCCATCGGCTATCGCAACTTTGAATGCCCGGATGCTTCCACCAATGTCATGCCGTTCGGCCTGTTCATTGGCGGCGAAGAATTGCACAACAATCACCACGCCTTCCCGAGCTCGGCGAAGTTCTCCATCCAGCGCTGGGAATTCGACCCGGGTTGGGCGTTCATCTCCATCTGCAAATTCTTTGGCCTCGCCAAGGTACACCGCATTGCGCCGACTCCGGTAAAGGTGGAAGGCAAGCACGTGGATCTGGAAACAGTACGCGCCGTGATCGTCAACCGCATGCACGTGGTGCGCGACTACACCCGCACGGTGACGCTGCCAGTATTCCGCGCTGAGCTGGCCACTGCGGGCACTCGATTGAGTGACGGCGTGCGCAAATTGCTGGTGCGTGAAAGCTCGTTGCTGGATGAACAGGCCAAATCCAGATTGGCTCTGGCGCTGCAACAGTCCAAGACGCTGCAAACCGTGCATGAATTTCGCGCAAGACTGCAGGAGCTGTGGAACAGCAACATGAGCAACGACAAGCTGCTGCAACACCTGAAGGAATGGATCGCCCAGGCCGAAGCCAGCGGCATCAAGGCATTACAGGACTTCGCCGCCAGCCTGCGCAGTTACGCCATGCCGGCGATGGCCACGGCCTGATCGGCAGCAGGAAGTTGATAACAGAAGGCCCGCGCAAGCGGGCCTTTTTGTTTGTGCTCAAACTTCGAGCTGATCATCGCCGCAAGCGCTCCAGCAACTTGCCATGAATGCCACCAAAGCCACCATTGGACATGATCAACACCTGATCGCCTGACTTCGCTTCTGCTGCAAGGTCACTCACCATCTGCTCAATGCTGGTGTGTACACGCGCATGTGCGCCCAGCTCGGTGGCCAGTGATGCGACATCCCATTTCACATCGGGGCCTTGATACAACCAGATCTGTTCTGCGCCTTGCAGTGATTGTTTGAGCGGCTCGCGATGTGTACCCAGCTTCATGGTGTTGGAGCGCGGTTCGAGCACCGCAAGAATCCGCGCCTTGCCGACTTTGCGGCGCAGGCCTTGCATGGTGGTGGCAATGGCCGTCGGGTGATGGGCGAAGTCGTCGTAGACGGTGATGTCGTTCACCACACCGCGCACTTCCATGCGCCGCTTGACGCCGCCGAAGGCATTCAGTGCGGCGATACTTTCGGCCACACTCACGCCTGCATGTTCAGCAGCAATAATCGAAGCCAGCGCATTCTCGACATTGTGTTTGCCAAGCATGCTCCACTGCACTTCGCCCCAGGCTTTATCGCCCTGCTTCACGATAAACCGCGAACCATCACCTGCACCCAGCAGATCAGCATGCCACTGATCATCTTGTTGGCCTTGCTGTGCATCAGCGGAAAATTTCACTACCGGTGTCCAGCAGCCCATATCGATGACCTGCTGCAAATTGGCTTCAGCGCCATTCATTACCAGACGTCCATTACGCGGCACCATGCGCAGCAATAAATGGAACTGCTTCTGAATGGCGGCGACATCGGGATAAATATCGGCGTGATCATGTTCGAGATTGTTGAGAATCGCCGTGCGTGGCCGGTAGTGAACAAACTTGGCGCGCTTGTCGAAAAACGCCGTGTCGTATTCATCAGCCTCCACTACGAAGTGGGTGCCTTCGCCCAACCGTGCGGTGACATTGAAATTCGCCGGCACGCCACCCACCAGAAAACCGGGCTGGCGACCCGCATGTTCCAGTATCCAGGTCAGCATGCTGGTAGTGGTGGTCTTGCCGTGCGTGCCTGCCACTGCCAGCACATGCCTGCCTGCCAGCACATGACGCGACAACCATTCAGGCCCTGAGGTGTAGGGAATACCGCTGTCCAGCAAGGCTTCCACCAAGGGATTGCCTCGGCTCATCACATTGCCGACCACCACCACATCCGGGTTGAGCTTTAACTGCTCAGGGTCATAGCCTTGAATCAGCTCAATGCCCAAGGCCTGTAACTGATCGCTCATCGGCGGATAGACGTTCTGATCTGAACCGGTCACGCGATGGCCAGCGGCGCGCGCCAGCGCCGCAATGCCACCCATGAAGGTGCCGCAGATACCGAGAATGTGTATGTGCATTCAAACCCCTGACCTTGACTCAACTTGCATGCTGACTTGCATACTGCCCGGTACTGGCCCGACTACATGCCGGGCAACAAACCCTGCGCAACATAGGCAATCGTCAGCATGATCACCAGCACCAGCGCCATGCCCAGAAACAGGCTGCGCTCCAGCGCCTGTTGCAGGATTCGCCCCAGACTCATCAGCATGAGGCCGAGACTGAAAAACGGCCACGGATTGGCTTGACTGGCGGCGTTGATACCCATCAATCCCAGCAATCCGGTCATCAATGCATCCAGCAGCGTCAGCAAGGCGCTGACACCGAGAAACGCACAAAATGTTTGCAGGAACCGTTGCCGGCGCGCAAAGAACGCCAGCACCGACCACAACCACGCCGCCTGCATCACCAGATCAATGATCAGCAGCAACACGCTTGAACGCAGATCCCAGCCGCGTATGCCTGCCTGTATGGCCGTGACCAGCACATAACACACGCTCACCATGCCGAGCAGCGTTGTGGAAGCGGGCAAATCCTGCGGACCACGCCGCCAGATCGCAATATCAACAAACATTCGCAGCAGTTGCGCCATCAGGTTCTTGTCTTGCCGTCACTGAAACTATCTGGAAATACATCTGGAAACAGTCCGGATTCTGGCATTTCCAGCAACGGCAATCCCTATAATGAGCGGATGAATACCGAAGTTGACTCTGTTTTACCGACTGCGACCGGCATTGTACACGTCACACAGGATGCGCAGTTGCAGCCGGCGCTGGAGCTGCTGGCCAAGGGCGACTATCTGGCGCTGGATACCGAGTTTTTACGCGAGAGCACGTACTACGCGAAGCTGTGTCTGGTGCAACTGGGCAACGAACACGCCTGCGTGGTGGTGGATGTGCTGGCCTTGAGCAGCCTCAAACCGTTGCTGGAATTCATTCTCGACCGTCGCCGCATCAAGGTGCTACATGCCGCACGACAGGATCTGGAAGTGTTGCTCCAGGCGCAAAGCACTTATCTGGCGCCGGACAGCGGCGTCGAACCGCAAGTACCCGGCCCGTTGTTTGATACACAGATCGCAGCGGGTCTGCTCGGCCTGCCGGGTCAGATCGGCTATGGCGATTTGCTCAGCAAGCGTCTGAACATCAATCTGACCAAGGGCCTGGCGCGCACCGACTGGTCACGACGCCCCTTGTCGAATGAACAACTGTTATACGCGGCTGACGATGTGCGTTACCTCGGCCCGCTGTATTTACAACTGAGGAACGAATTGCAACAGCGTGGTCGCGTTGGCTGGCTGGAAGAAGACACCGCTGCACTGGAAAACCCGGTGCTGTATCGCACGCTGCCCGCAGACGCCTGGCTGCGACTGAAAGGCACCGCGCAACTGCAACCGGAACAGCGCGCCGTACTGAAAGAACTGGCCAGCTGGCGCGAAGTGCGTGCCATACAAGCCGACAAACCACGCGGCTGGATTCTCAGCGATGAAGCCCTGCGCAATATCAGCGAGCGATTGCCGATTACACTCGATGAACTGGGTCAGGCGCGCGACCTGCAACCTGCCGTGCTGCGCAAACAGGGCGACACGTTGCTGCAACTGGTCGCCACCGGCAGGCAGAACACCGACGATGAAGCCCCCGCCCGCGATTTCCGCCCCAGCAATCAGCAACAGTCACAGGTATCAAAACTGATGCAGCTGGTGCGCAGCACCGCCGAGCAGCTGCAAGTCAGCCCCGAACTGCTGGCCACGCGCCGTGATGCCGAACAGCTGGTGTACTTCAACAAGCAGGAAGCGTTGCTACAGGGCTGGCGCAAAGAGGTGATTGGCGAGATGCTGATTGCGGCGCATGGGATGCACCCATAAGCAAACTTCAAATCGGGAAGCGAACATCCGGCGTCACATCAGTTCAATGTTTGAGCTGATGTGACGTGCTGCTGGGCGTCGGCTCAAGTGGTTAGACTTCAAACGCGCAGAGCGGGTTCCGGGGATTGACCAAGATGATCTTGTCAAAAGTGTGCGAAATTCTTGGCATTACATCCCGCCGAAAGACGATCCGATCTTCGGGTTCCATCCCGAAGTCAATTTGATCTGCCAATAGCAGCCACCAAGTTTTGTACTTCGAACGGAACGGTACAATCTTCGCTTCTTTCTCGACAATACATAGTCGAAGATTGCGCTCGACTTCTGCCATAACCAGCCCGCCGGAGTCATCATCACTGCTTGCGCCAAGGATGAAGAATGAGCCGTGATATTTGCTTGCCTGAAGAATATCGAGGCTAAGGCTCGGTGTGATGAAGATTGTTGTTGGCGTCCGGTTCAAGTTGCTCATGAACTTCCGCAGTTGCATCTCGATCAATGGTCGCAATGTCTTCCAGTCTTGCAATGGTCGGCGAAAGTCTAAACCAACGAACCAGCTCTCCTCGTTCTGGCCAGAGCCGAGTGTTGGCAGAAGGTGCTGAAACTTCTGCCATAGCGGTATGGATAGTTCTTCCAAGCCCTCGCGAGTACCATCGGGGAACTCGAAGTTCTGATTCAGGCGGCGAACCTCAACGCCAATGCGGCCGGCAACGCTAAAATCTGGTGGCACATTTCCATCCGGTTCGTACACGACAGCGCCGATGTTCAGCGAGCGCAGATACTGATCGGCAACGCGCTCCAGTCGTCCACTTCAGGCCTCACGTGTTTTCAGATAACGCGAATTGCATCAAGCAGCGAGTTTGAGCTTGGGACGCAGCCCCGCACGGGCCGCCAGCCGCACCAACAGATCAAGGCTGAAGCGACTGATCGCGCCGCGCTTGATGTCTGATACGCGAGCTTGCGTAATGCCCAGCACTTTGGCAGCAGCAGCCTGGGTCATCCCGGACTGCACCAGCCAGTGCGACAGGCCGATCATCAAGGTTGAGCGGATTTCCATCTCGGCGGCCTGATCGGGATCGTATAGCTCATGAAACACGCTCTTGGTTTTCGTCTTTGCTTTCCTGGGCATGGCTCACCTCAAAATTGATTTCAGTCGCTCACGCGCCAGCTGAATATCCTGTGGACTGGTTTTCTGTGACTTCTTCTGAAAACAGTGCAGCACGTAAATACCCTGCGGGCGTGTGGCGATGTAGATGATCCGAAATGCACCTGTGGCGTCCCGCAGGCGTATTTCCCTGACGCCAGAACCGATGCTGGCCATTGGCTTCCAGTCATCCGGATCAAGCCCGGATTGCACGCGAAACAGCTGATGCCCGGCATCGTCCATGACGGCCGACGGGAATGATTTCAGATCGGCCTTGCTACTTCCCTGCCACAGAACCTTCTTCATGGGACGAATATGCTTGATTTGGCATAAGTTGGCAAGCTATGAATTCTGCCAGCCGGGGTTTCGGCGAGCTGACGTTGCTTAAGGGCCGTTCGCGTCGTCGCGCGGGACGGCGACGCTCATATCATCGTGTCGGCCCCAATAAAAAAGGGCGAGATCAACTCGCCTTTCTCATGACTTAAGCATCAACAGGATCGCGTTACTTCTTGCGCACTGCTTTCTTGCTGGCCTTTTTCTTGATCTGTTTTTTGGCGGCTTTGCCAACCACTTTGCTGGCTGGCTTCTTCGCAGCTTTGGTGGTCGCTTTTTTCTTGATTACTTTTTTCGCAGCCGATTTCACAGGTGCTGCTTTGCGCTTGGCGGCGACCTTCTTCTTGGCTGGTTTCGCAGCCACTTTCTTGACTGGTTTTTTCGCAGCCTTTTTGACGGCCTTGCTGGCGGGCTTTACTGCCGCTGGTTTGACTGCCGCTTTCTTCTCTGGTTTTGCAACCGGCTTCACTGCGGCTTTGCTCTCTGGCTTTGCAGCAGGTTTGGCTACGGGCTCAGCCTTGACGACGGGCTTGGCCAGCGCGGATTCCATACGAACAGTGATTTGCTCCAGCGTGCCTTCGCCCTTGATGACCTTGAGCAAGCCCAGCTTGTTGTAATGCTCGATCAGCGGCTTGGTCTGTGACTGGTATACATCCAGACGCTTGGCGATGACGTCTTCCTTGTCATCATTGCGCTGGTACAACTCGCCACCACACTTGGTGCAGGGCGCATCGGGCGCAGGCAGGGTCGCCACGGCGTGCACCGCGCCGCAGGCGCGGCAGACGCGACGGCCGGCAAGACGCTCAATGAGTGGCTTGGTGCGCACATCCATCAGCAACACCGCTTCCAGCGGCTGGCCGATATCAATCAGCAACCGGGACAGGGTCGCGGCCTGATCGCTGTTGCGCGGAAAGCCGTCGAGGATGAAGCCATTCTGCGCATCCGGCTGTGACAGCCGTTCGCGGATCAAGCCCAGCACGATGGCATCCGACACCAGTTGGCCCGCTTCCATCGCGGCCTTGGCTTTCATGCCCAGATCGGTCTTGCGCGCCACGGCGTCACGCAGCAGATCGCCCGATGACACCTGCGGCACGCCAAATTTGGCCTGCAGCCGCTGAGCCTGAGTACCCTTGCCGGATCCCGGCGCGCCAAGCAGAACGATACGCATAGTGAAAACCCTGTTTGTGTTGTGAGGCTGGCTCAAAGCCATAGTAGCTACCCTACCGAATTTCATCGCTATTAAAAAGGCGTGGATTGTCGGCCGCAGGCTGTGGGCTGTAGGCTGTGGGTCAGAACAAAGTCGCAGATGCCGCTCATCCTCTCCGACCTATAGCCCACGGCCCACAACCCACAGCCTTTCTTCAAGAGGTTTCACATGCCCAAGTCCAGACTCCGCAATGCCCCCCGTAACGCAATGTATGCCCAGTCCGGCGGCGTCACTGCCGTCATCAATGCCTCGGCCTGCGGCGTGATCGAAACCTGCCGCAAGCACAAGAACAAGATTGGCAAGCTGTATGCCGGTCGCCACGGCATTGTCGGTGCGCTTACCGAGGATCTGATCGACACCAGCAAGGAATCGGCGGCGGCCATCCGGGCGCTGCGGCATACGCCCTCGGGCGCGTTCGGTTCGGCGCGTTTCAAGCTGAAAAAACTCGAAGATAACCCGGCGCAGTACCAACGCCTGATCGAAGTGTTCAAGGCGCATGACATCGGTTATTTCTTCTACAACGGCGGCGGCGACTCGGCCGATACCTGCTGGAAAGTCTCACAACTGGCCGAAAAAATGGGCTATCCCATTCAGGCCATTCACGTGCCCAAGACCGTGGACAACGACCTGCCCATCACCGACTGCTGCCCGGGTTTCGGTTCGGTGGCCAAATATGTCGCGGTGTCGATTCGCGAGGCGGGCTTTGATGTGGCGTCGATGGCCAAGACTTCGACCAAGGTGTTCATCATGGAAGTGATGGGTCGGCATGCCGGCTGGATTGCGGCGGCAGGCGGGCTGGCGGCTGAAAAAGTGGGCGATGCGCCGCATCTGATTCTCTTTCCAGAAATCGCGTTGGACGTCGAAAAATTCTGCGCGCGCATCAAGGAATGTGTGGAGAAGTACGGTTATTGCGCAATTGTGGTGTCTGAAGGCGTGAAGAATGCCGAAGGCAAGTTCCTGTCCGATGCCGGCCTGCGTGACGCCTTTGGTCATGCCCAGCTGGGCGGGGTCGCGCCGGTGCTGGCGCAGCTGGTGAAGGACAAGCTGGGCTACAAGTATCACTGGGCGGTGGCCGACTACCTGCAACGCGCCGCGCGCCATATCGCCTCCAAAGTCGACGTTGAGCAGGCCTATGCGCTGGGCAAGGCTGCGGTTGACCTGGCGATAAAAGGCCATAACTCGGTGATGCCGACGATTGTCCGGGTGTCTGATAAACCCTATCGCTGGAAGATCGGCACAGCCGCTTTGAGCAAAGTGGCCAATGTCGAAAAGATGCTGCCGCGCGACTACATCTCTCCCGATGGCTTTCATATCACCGCCAAAGCGCGGCGCTATCTGGCGCCCCTGATCAAGGGTGAGGACTACCCGCCCTACAAAGACGGCCTGCCGCAATATGTCGTGCTGAAAAACACCGCCGTCCGCAAAAAGCTGGCAATGGACTTCAAACTGTAGGGGAAGCTCGTGGGCGACCCTCCGGATGGGCGGCTCGCGAGCCGCCCCTGCACAAGGCGGGAGTACTGATAAGGCTTAACTAAGTGGCACCAGCTCGCTATAGTCGCGCGGCTGACCTTACCAGCGAACCGGGTAACCCGGTTCGCCCAATTTCGACAAAGACTCAAGGCATGGGGAGTATTTGATGTCCATCGACCAAGTTCTGTGGCTGGCTATCGTGGCTGGCATCGCTGCGCTGATTTATGGCGTGGTGTTCGTTAACTGGATCAACAACCAGTCGCCCGGCAATGCCCGCATGCAGGAAATTGCTGCGGCCATTCAGGCCGGTGCACAGGCGTATCTCAATCGCCAGTACAGCACCATCGCCCTTGTCGGCGTGATCCTGTTCGTGGTGCTGGGTGTGGCGCTGAACTGGGCCACTGCAGGCGGCTTTGCGGTAGGCGCGATTCTCTCTGGCCTGGCAGGTTATGTGGGCATGAATGTGTCCGTACGCGCCAATGTGCGTACTGCGCATGCCGCGAGCCAGAGTTTGAATGCGGCATTGCAGGTTGCATTTCGCGGTGGCGCGATCACCGGCATGCTGGTGGTGGGCCTCGGCCTGCTGGGTGTCACCGGCTACTTCTGGGCGTTGAAAGACACCAGTGTGGGCGTGGATGGCGCACTGCATTCGCTGATCGGCCTGGCTTTCGGTGGCTCACTGATTTCCATCTTTCGCGCGTCTGGGTGGCGGCATCTTCACCAAGGGCGCGGATGTGGGCGCCGATCTGGTAGGCAAGGTGGAAGCGGGCATTCCCGAAGATGACCCACGTAACCCGGCGGTGATCGCCGATAACGTCGGTGACAATGTGGGCGACTGCGCCGGCATGGCGGCTGACCTGTTTGAAACCTATGCAGTGACACTGGTTGCAACCATGGTGCTGGGCGGCCTGCTGTTCAAGACGGCGGACGGCGGTCTGGATATCAGCTTACCTGCTGTACCCGCTGGCGCTGGGCGCAGTGTCGATCTTTGCCTCCATCGTCGGCACCTTCTTTGTCACCGCTCGTGAGGGCGGCAAGATCATGAATGCGTTGTATCGCGGCGTGTTTGTCTCCGGTGTGCTGGCGCTGATTGCCTTCTGGTTTGTCACCCAGAACCTGATGGGTGACAAGGCATCCGGTCTGTTTGCCTGTGCCGTCATCGGTCTGGTGCTGACTGCGGCGCTGATCTGGATCACCGAGTACTACACCGCCACCGAATACGGCCCGGTGCGCTATGTGGCAGCCGCATCACAAACCGGCCACGGCACCAACGTGATCGCTGGTCTGGCGGTCTCCATGAAGTCCACTGCCCTGCCGGTGCTGGCGGTATGCGCCGCCATTTATGGTTCTTACCAATACGAAGGCCTGTATGGCATTGCCATTGCCGCAACTTCGATGCTGTCCATGACCGGCATGATTGTGGCGCTGGATGCTTACGGCCCGATCACCGATAACGCCGGCGGCATTGCGGAAATGTCCGGCCTCGACAAGAGCGTGCGCAAGATTACCGATGCACTGGATGCAGTAGGTAATACCACCAAGGCCGTAACCAAGGGTTATGCCATTGGCTCGGCGGGTCTGGCCGCACTGGTCTTGTTCGCTGACTACACCCACAACCTGGAAGCAGCGGGCAAGTTGCAGGTTTTCAGCCTGTCTGATCCCGCCGTGATTATCGGTTTGTTTATTGGTGGCCTCGTACCGTACCTGTTCGGCGCGATGGCGATGGAAGCCGTCGGTCGTGCCGCCGGTTCCGTGGTGGTGGAAGTACGCCGTCAGTTCAAGGAGATTCCCGGGATTATGGAGGGCACCGCCAAGCCGGAATACGGCGTAGCAGTGGACATGCTCACCAAGGCGGCCATCAAGGAAATGATCATTCCTTCGCTGCTGCCCATTCTGGTGCCCGTAGTGGTCGCCTTCGGCATGAACGCCTTGATGGGTCCGGGCGCGGGCATCAAGGCGCTGGGTGGCTTGTTGATCGGCACGATTGTCACCGGCCTGTTTGTCGCCATCTCGATGTGCACGGGCGGCGGCGCATGGGACAACGCCAAGAAATACATCGAAGAAGGCAACTACGGCGGCAAGGGTTCGGATACCCACAAGGCTGCGGTGACTGGCGATACGGTAGGCGACCCGTACAAGGATACCGCCGGCCCGGCCATCAACCCGCTGATCAAGATCATCAACATCGTGGCGCTGCTGCTGGTGCCGCTGTTGTAAATCTTCGCGACGACAATATTAAAAAGGCCGTGAGCATGCTCACGGCCTTTTTTCTGGGCTCTTACTTGCTGTGATCATCCGCATCGCGATCCTTCTCATCATTGTGATTGCCGCCTGACACAGTGGCAGGAGGCAGTGGCCCACCACCTGGCGAGCCACTTTGCAGCCAAGACTTGCACCGCCGGATCAAGGCTGATTCATCAATGCTGACTCACCGCGGCCGCATGAAGTTGTCGAAGATGTAGTCGGCGACCTGCGTGCAGGCCACCGTGCTGGCGTGGATCTCGAATTCGAAGTGGATGCCGCCATACACGCGACTCATGCCGGCCTCGTCGGCAAGCTGCGAAAAGGCCGAGTAGGGGCGCGTTACGTTGGCGCCGGCGCCCGCTGCGCCGGTCCACGTCCAGGTGACGTCGAAGGCAACTTGGTTGCCACCGAGCGCACGCGCGAGGGCGCGCGCGGCGCTGGTGCCGATGCAGGCCACGTTGCTCGAGTGCGAGGGATAAGGCGGCGTCGTCAACAGAGGCGTCCAGGTGGTATCGGCGCTGGTGGCAGTGTTGGCGTCATCGGTGGCGTTGATGATCGCCGTCACCGGTCGCCATAGATCGTAGATGAACTTGCTCGAATGCGAGGTCTGCAGCCCGTCATGCATCGAGACGTTGAGCAACGCGAACAACCGCGCGGTGTCCGACAGCGAAAGCTGGCGGCTTTCCACAATCCCGCGCGCCACCATATTCCACAGTGCGAAAGGTCCCGGCCGGTAGTTCACGCCGGCCACAAGCCGCGCGAGCTGCGTCTGCTCGGCGGTACGCACCATGCTGTCCAGCGCCCGACGTCTCGTACCTGAGCAAAATTTGCCGCGTACTGGGCGCTGTCGAGCGGCGGTGGCGGTGCAGGCAGATACTGTGTGGGGCTCAGCAGTGCGAAGGGCAGCATGGTGAGCATGCGGCCACCCGTAGCCACCTGCCCCGCTGCAGTGGGACGCCACAAGCCGGGCAGCGCCGGCGGCACATAAACTGGATCCGCGCTCGCCGAGCCATCGCCCGTGCGCCATTGCACGATCGCTGCCGCCACCTGCCGGCCGATGTCCACGCCCTGTGCGGCGGCCGTCTGAGGCAGCGCAGCCAGCCGGGTGGTAAGCGCAGTGTCGAAGCTTGCAGTGGCCGCCGGATACAGTGCGACCATCACGTCGTGGCCGGCCTGTGCCGCGGCCGCCTCCTCGGAGCCCGCGGTGCCGGTCAGCACCTCGAGGCGATAGGGGCGGTACTGCTTCGTCACGGAGTTCACCGCGTCGAACATCGCCACGTGCAGCATCGCGTACTGGCGGAAGCTGAAGAGGTTGCCGGCGCCTTGATTCTCGGTAAGCAGCCGGTTCCACTCAAGGATTACCGCATTGCTGCTGGTGCTCGGCGCGGGTGCCGACGATGAAGATGAAGACGAAGACGAAGACACACCGGCGCTGACATCATCGTCGTTACAACCGCCGAGCAGAACGGCCGCCAGCGCTGCAACAAAAGCCATTTTCATGGTGTTCATGCGCTTTACTCCTGAACAGAGAGTCCGATTGCGGTTGGGCAGGCCCATGGACGTTGTGGCTTTCATGACCTTGTCTCCCTAAAAGTTGAAGTTGCTTCAGCGACGCTTCGATAATTTCATCGCGCTCACAGCCACGCCGCGACTTTCCGATGAATGCCTCGATTCCCGGAGTGAATCCGTCGCTTGCAGGTGTGGGCGTCTTTAACGCCATGCTTACTGCTGGAAAATGCCGGCGTTTTTGCGCCTACCGCATGCGAGGCGCCGTGATTTTGCAAATTGAGAGGACTACTATCCGGCCATGCCCATCACGTCGCCAGCCATGGATACCCGGTTACGCTCCCGCGGGCGAGGCGCACTTCGCAGCGTCGATCGCAGCGGATTGCTTGATGGCATCGGTTTCGCCTGGATCGTCGAGTTTGCATGGCTGACGACCTATGTAGTGAACTTGTTCCTCACTGCCGCTCCAAGATGTGGGCATATGGCAGCACTGAAGAAAACAGGCGCATTCGCGTTCTGGTCAATGACCGATACACTCCCTGCAGTGTTCCTGTTCGTCATCATTGTCAATCGGACCTCCGCTACCAGCATCAGACGGTATCTGTGGTTGCTCGCGGCTTGCGCCCTGTTATGGGCGTGGTGGGACTATGTGGGCTGGATATCGGCGCGGACGTCGGGGCCACTCGCAGCATTTGTCATGCCCATGGCCAGCCCGCTGCATGGTTTGGCGTGCATATTTGTGGCATTGCTCATGTTTGGCACGGTCGCTTTTCGCAGCTCGGCACGCGGCGCGAGCACCGCGCTCATGCAGCGCGAGGTCGCGTCCGGCGCGCTGGATGCGGAAGTCAAGCGCGCGCGGCTGCAGCTGCTACGCGCGCAGATCGAACCGCATTTCCTGTTCAACACACTGGCTACGGTCTGTACGCTAGCGCATACGGATCGCGCGGCGGCAGCGGACATGATTGACGATCTGATGCGCTATCTCGCTGAGGCGCTACCCAAGCTGCGTCAGGACGAGTCATCACTGGCCGATGAGCTGCAACTTATAGAGGCGTATCTGCGCATCCACCAGATTCGCATGGGCTGCTCGGCTTTCCTACCAGTTGTCGGTGCCGGAACAGCTGAGTGCAGAGCGCATTCCCAGCATGATGCTGCTGACGCTTGGTGGAGAACGCGCTCAAGCATGGCATCAATCCCACCGTCGAAGGCGGTTCCATTCATGTCAGTGCGCGCCGTGAGCCCGCCGCGCTGGTGTTGAAAGTGGCTGACTCCGGCGCGGGCATGATCGCGACACAAGGCTATGGAATGGGTCTGGCCAACATACGGCGGCGCCTGACCCTGCTCTACGGCGATGATGCCGAACTGACGCTCGCGGCGGCGGCGGCTCATGGTGCAGTGGCCACTGTATCCATTCCTTTGGCGTTGGCGTCATGAGCTTGCTGCCGGCAATATGGTCGGCACTGACATGGCGGAAGATTGCGCTCATGCAGATCCTCGGTTTGACGTTCCTGCAGTTCAGGCTGTTGACCGTTAACACGGGCGTATCAACGCCAGTCGCATTGACTGTGTACGCCTTCTCTGCATTCGGCATGCTACTGGTGATGCTTGGCGCGGACCAAATCATGGCGTCGAGGCGTACGGTTCGGCCGCACGTTCCCGATTGCTGTAGTGACAAACTTTCTGCTTGCGTGCGCCATCAGCGGCGTCGCACAATGGTTCGTGGGCGTTCCACTCAGTCCCAAGGGGACGCCGATGCGGATGGAATTCCTCATCCCGGCGCTGGAAAACACACTGTGGGGCAGCTTCGCCATGCTGGCGTATCTGAATCACCGCACCGCCCAACGGATACTGGCGGCTGTGCGCGCAGCAGAACAGCAGCGCGCACAACTTGATCGGCAACTCATCGACACACGTCTGGCGGCGGCCGAAGCCGAGTTGGATCCGCGAGCCGTGCTCGCGTCGTTGGCAGAGATCCGGAGTGGGCTGCGGCAAGGCGCGCCGGGCGCCGAGAGCAAGCTGGAAGTGTTGACGCTAACCTTGCGTGAGGCGCTGGCGCATACCCGGGCCGCTGGCGACATGGAGATCAATCGACCGTGAATGCCACTGCCATCATTGCCGAGGACGAGCCGCTGTTGCGCGCCGAGATACGCCAGACGCTGCACGCGCTCTGGCCGGAACTCACCATCGTGAGTGAGGTCGGCAACGGCATTCAGGCGATACAAGCCCTGAATCAACTCGCGCCCACTTTCCTGTTTCTCGATATTCAGATGCCGGGCGTCAGTGGTCTCGATGTCGCGCAGCACGCGAGCGGCAAAGCGCATGTGGTGTTTATCAGCGCCTACGACAAATATGTGCTGGCAGCTTTCGAACAGGGCGCACTCGACTATATTCAGAAACCCGTGACTTCCGAGCGTCTGAGCCGAACGGTGACGCGCCTCAAACAGCGCCTGCGCGAGCCACCTGTGGACTTGAGTAGCCTGGTCGAGCTGTTGAAGAACGCCGCCAACACCGAAGCGAAGCATCTCAAGTGGTTGACGGTGCCAAAAGGGGCCGAGCTTCAGGTTGTCGACGTGGCCGACATCGTCTATCTGCGCGCCGACAACAAATACACGACCATCGTGACGCGCCGTTCAACGCACCTGCTGAACTCATCACTCAAGGAGATGCATGAGAAACTGGATCCGGACATGTTCTGGCAAATCCATCGCAGCATTATCGTCAACGTGGGCGCCATCGAGAAAATTTACCGGTCCTTTCGCGGCGTGCTGGAAGTGAAAGTAAAGGACAGGGAGGAGCTGTTACCGGTCAGTTCGGCGCACGCGCATCGCTTCAAGCATGCGTGAGACAACAGACAGCCCTATAAAGACCACCTGCCCGGCCATCAACCCGCTGATCAAGATCATCAACATCGTGGCGCTGCTGCTGGTGCCGCTGTTGTAGGTGTGTTGGAAGCAACTGTATTTGAACTGCAAGCAAAAGGCCCTGGACGATTCGTCCAGGGCCTTTCTTATTGGGCTCTCAGGGCAGCTTGGGTGGCGACCATGACTCCTCGCTGGTCAGCGACTTGAGGAAGGCAACCACCTTGGTGATCTCTGCATCCGTAAGTCCGGTGGGCATCATCACCGCTGACTTGTTCGGATCGACACCACCACCGCTGGCCATGTAGCGCACCGCCTGTTCCAGCGTAGCGGCGCTGCCGTCATGGAAATAAGGCGCCGACAAAGCCACGGAACGCAGTGACGGCGTTTTGAATGCGCCGGTGTCTTCGTCCTTCTTTGTCACCGTGAAACGACCCGGATCCGGCTTGGCCTTTCCGGCTTCGAGTCCGACGTTGTAGAAAGTGCTGTTGCCATAGTGAGGCGGCGTGTGACACGCCACGCAGCGACCCTTGCCCATGAACAGCTGTTGGCCCTCGATGACCTCCGCCTGCACCGCGCGTTTGTCGCCGCGCTCGTATCGATCCCAGGGCGAGTTGTCACTGTTCTTGGTGCGCAGGTACGCGGCAAGCGCCTTGGACACCGCCTCGGGTGTGGCCGGACCGCCGAACACAGCCTGGAATTGGCTGAGGTAACCCGGCACGGCGTTCAACGCCGCACTGACCTTGACCGGGTCGGCGCCCGTCTGCCCACGCCAGGCCGCCAGAATCTGTCCTTCCAGTGTGGCCGCGCGGCCATCCCAGTACCACAACGTCTGATGCCCAACGTTGTAGAGCGAGGGCGTGTGGCGTGTGTTCATCGTGCCGTCGTCACGACGCGAGAGCACCTGGCCATCGGTCCAGCCCAGATGCCGGTAGTGGCAGCTCTGGCATGACATGGTGCCGCTGCCCGACAGACGGGTGTCGATGAACAGTTGCGCGCCCAGCGCTACCTTCGCAGGTGTGCCGGGGTTATCGGCCGGAGCCATGATCGGAGGCAGCGATGCAGCAACAGCGCCAGGTCGTGCGGCTTCCTGACCGGCACAACCGCCGAATGACAGAGCAAGCGCTGTGTACAGGACGAACGCGGATCCGGATTTGATTGCGTTGAACATACTGCCTCCAATGACAACATCAAGGGACGCAGGCTACGCGCTGCGGGTGCTGTCATCAACTCTGTGAAGGATATGACCGACTCCAGGAACCTGTTCAAAATCTCGATCAAGAGATGTAGCGAAAGGCAGAACTGCACAAAAACGCAGGGGCAATGAGGCGGATACCGCCCAATACACTGCGCTCGCCCGGTTCAATTCACCGCTTGCGGGAATGGATAGTCCAGGCTGATGAAGGTGGAATCAGGTTTGAATTGCCTCATATAGGCCACGACATGGCACACGTTGCTGCCCAGCAATCCGACATGTACCTTCGAGGCCGCCATAATCTGCAACTCAGTCAGACAATCCATCACATGCTCGTGGAGATATTCCGATGACCACGATCCAACTGTCTTCCATTCGAATCCAGTAGGTTGCGATGGCTGACACCTGATATCCCAATGTGGTCTGGCTGCCCTGAGCTCGTCAACGCACCGATGGTCGTCGCTCGCTGCATAGAGGCACATCCCTTTCGACATCAGCGGATCCAGGGCTTCCAGGTATTTGTCCAGGCTGACGGGTGGGTGAACCTCTTCAATATACTTGTCGCCCCGTCGGAATTTGCATGAAACATACCTGGCCGGCAATTTGAGTCGTCGGATTCGCTTGTCAATGGCAGCGGCGACCATTGGCTGGAACCGAATGTATCGCTTGTAGAAGACTTGCTTGACCGCCAGTTTATCGCCGGCCAAGTTGAGCGATGGAATGCTTATGGTCGGCTGGCTCGCAAACTCCAATGTAGCTGGGGCATAGAACAGGTTGATCGGATCAGGCAACGGGTAGTTGACACCAACCGGCATGAAATAGCGGTTCCAGAAGCTGGGCCAGGTTTGATGCCGCATCAGAGCCACGGACTCATCCAGATAGACTTTATAGCCATGGGCTTCAGCGTATATCGCAGCCAAGAACACGTTGACGATTTGAGAGCAAAGACCTGAGCCATAGCCCAAAATGATATGCGCAGACTTGTCACCGGCACTGGCGATCGGAAGCCACCGACCAAAGTCCCGTCCAAAGATTCTTACAAACATTTCGTTACGCGCTCGAGATGCCTGGCATGTGCGTGAACTGCCGAAGCCAGCAGTAGGGCCAGCTGATTATTGATATTGCACACTCAGACTTTCCTTACCTTTATTCAAATTCTTGTCGCGTTCTAAGAACCTGTTCAAAGTCTCGATCAAGGGATGCAGCGCAAGGCGGAACGGCACAAAAAAACGCAGCGTACACACAGTACGTGAGTATTTTTTGTGCCGTTCCAACGCCGCGATGCGCCCTTCAGCGAGACTTTGAACAGGTTCTAACACGCCCTCAAAGAAACCCGCAAGTGGAGGCAAGGATAGTCACAATGCCGTATGAGCTGACCAGTCAACGATCTGGCTGGAGAGTCGCGCCCGGGCGGACGCCACGATGTACTCAACCCTGGCGATTTGAATCATACTTGTATGCTTCCGATCCAATCCTCTTCGGGTGTTCGCCATATGCTCCACGTATTGCGCAGTCGGGTGAAAAATGAACTCCGTAGACTGAAACGTCGGATCAGGCAGCGTGCAGAGCGACGCCGCCTGCCAGATCTTCTGGCACAGCTACGGCCGATTTCTACCGAGCACCGCCTCATACGCGTCGGTAGCGAAGGAGACGGAGGCTACTTGCTTCCAGACGATCTCGAAGGAATCACCGCATGCTTCTCTCCGGGAGTTGCGGACGTTGCGGACTTTGAGTCGGACATGGCGAGAAGGGGAATGCGTTGCTTCCTGGCCGACTACTCTGTTGACGCTCCCCCTGTCACGAATCCACTGTTCGACTTCGAGAAGAAGTATCTCGGGTCCATCACGAACGATGTCTACATGACACTGGAAAGTTGGGTACAGCGAAAATCCGACGGGAGTGACGATCTGCTCTTGCAGATGGATATCGAGGGTGCAGAGTACGACGTACTACTGGACGCGCCAATAGAACTACTTTCCCGGTTCAGAATTGTGGTGGTCGAATTTCACAACCTTCACGGTCTGTTTGATCCGATGGCTTTCGTGACCTATCGATCTTGCCTTTCGCAAGTTGCTGGCAGCATTTGAAGTTGTCCATATCCACCCGAATAATTGCTTCGCTCCCATGGTGCAAGGCGACATTGCGATCCCACCGGTGATGGAGTTTACGTTTCATAGACGAGATCGACTCTCGCGGAAAGGCTACACATCGACGTATCCGCATGATCTGGACAGGACCAATGTCAGCGACCGACCAGACTATCCACTGCCTGCGTGCTGGCATTCGAAGCGCGCTTAGCGGTCGATCGATGCGTCAGTTCACGACACTCGTTGGCACTACGTTGGTCACTTTTCCGCGTATGGGCTGACTTAGGACGGTGTCCACGAAATCCTGGGAAGCCCAGGTACGTCGATCCGTAGGTATTCATGTACCCACGAATCACCTCGTTCAAAACACATGCGGATCGACAGCCCGGCATTCGGCAGACGGCCGCTGCCCGGCTGATCTCATCGGCCATTGCTCGCGTCTCTGCTCCGCGCCTCTGCTACTGTGCTGCTTCCCGTTCGTCGCCCTGCCCACCCGTGTCCGGCCGGCATCGACAACAAGCGAGTGAGGCTCACAAATGCATTCAAATACCTGCCTGATTGCCACCCGTCTCGCGACAACCCTCGCCACCGTACTCCTCGTCGCATCGCCACCCGCCCTGGCGGCCGAGGTCAAAGTGCTGGCGACGATTGCTTTCCAGCGCGTGTTCGACGAAGCGCTTCCCGCCTTCAACAAGACCAGCGGTCACACGGCGAGCGCCCAATTCGCCACGGGCGGGGCGGTGGCTGCGCGGGTGCAGAACAATGAAGTCGCCGACCTGTACTTCGGCCCGAGGCAGAACATCGATACATTGGTCGCAGCAGGCAAGCTGCGGCCGGACTCCGTGGTCGATGTGGCCCGATCCCCGGCGGGCTTTGCGATCAAGAAGGGCGCGCCCAAGCCGGACATCTCCACGGCCGATGGCCTCAAACGCACGCTGCTGGCTGCGCGCGGCATCACCTATCCGGACCCTTCACACGGTTCGCCCAGCGCCAACCATCTGCTGCGCGTAGCCGGGCAGCTTGGCATTACCGATGAGCTGAAGACCCGCACTCGACATCCGCCGGTCGGCAATGCGGCGGGACCCACGATGCTGGTTACCGGCGAGGCGGACCTGGCCTTCCAGCAGAACTGCGAGTTGCTGCTGGTGCCGGACGCCGAACTGCTCGGCCCGTTACCGCAAGAGTTTCAGCTGATCACCATCATGTCTGTGGCGGTGCCGGTTACGGCGCGCGAACCGGAAGCGGCAAAGGCATTTATCAAACATCTGCAGACACCGGCGGCAGCGGCGGTGATGAATCGATGGGGGCTTGAGCCGATTGCGGCGCAGTAAGCCACTCACGCTTTTCCCACGATCCCCCGGTCCGGAGCGCGGGAATGGTGTGGTGTTGAGCTATGCTCAGCCATCATCGCCACTCTCGTAAACAGATATGGACGTATTGATAAATCTGCGGTCTTTTCTGATGGTCGTCCGCTGCGGCGGCTTTTCTGAAGCCGCCAGGCAGCTGCACGTTGTGCCATCAGTTGTCGCCAAGCGCATCTCGCAACTGGAAAAAACCGTTGGCGCACGCTTGTTCAAGCGATCCACCCGAAGCGTCAAGCTGACCTTGGCAGGCCATCAGCTTCAGGCCAAGGCGGCAAATCTCGTCGCTGAGTTTGATGAGGTCGTACACGTTCTGAAGAAAAATGAAGGTGTGCTCGAAGGGCATATTCGCATCATGGCGCCCACCACCTTGACCGCTTTGTATCTTGGCGAGTTGCTCGGCAAGTTCCTCAGCTCGCATCCGCGAATCAGCATGGAAATTTCGCTCGAAGACCGCTCCAGTAATCCGCTGGAAAAAGGCTACGACGTTGCCATCAGCGGCCGGTCTGCAAGCTACGAGGGCGTGATTGATGTGCCGCTGTGCCCGGTACAAGCACTGTTATGCGCGTCGCCCGATTACCTCAATCGACGCGGCACGCCAACGCATCCCCGCGAATTGGTCGAACATGATTGTCTGGTGTTCAAACCCAGCGGAAACCATTGGCTGTTTCAAAGCATACGCGGAGCCATCAATGTTGATGTGACGCCGAGAATAACCGCTGACGACGGTCTCTCGTTGTTGCATGCCATCAAAGCCGGATGCGGGATCGCGGTCCTCCCCAGGTATGTGGCACAGAAGTCACTGGAAAACGGTGAGCTGCAAGTCGTGCTGCCACAGTATCCACCGGAAGAAAACTGGTACAAGGCTTATGTGCCACGACGCAAGCAGGAACTGCCCAGCGTCAAGGCGCTGCTTGAATGGCTTGCTCAGCACATGCGTGACTTTGGCAACAACACTGAGGGCACCAAGGCAAAACAGGCGGTCCGTCGCCGCAGCGCCCGGAAACGCAGTTGACTCGGTGGACAGCCGATGAAGCTGCTACACGCTTCGTCCCAATTTGTCCGTCACGTCAGCGCCTTGCTTCGATATTCAGTACGCGCATGTGCATCGTAAGGAGCTGGATGGACGACCGCCCGTATACGCGGTAGCGCCTCATGCGCATCCGCAGATGCGCCCGGCCCGGGATGCATACCCCAGACAACGGAAACTTCGGTGCCGGCGGCGGAATACTCCTTGTCGATCAGCGCCAACGACAGCACTGTTTTCAAGGGCCCGATGTGACCCGCGTACAGCGACATGCCAACGAGCTTCGACCCGATCTCGACCCGGTCTCGTGGATACCGCAGCAGGTAACCCGGATCTGATCCCATAACTTTCCGGACATCTTCCGTATTGAAAGCAAGCGTGACTTTGACACGGCGACAGTTATCTTTGGCGCGTTGCAATGCATCGCGACCGATGAAGTCATGATCGAAATTGATCAATCGGCCGTAATCGAGCTCGTATGGCGAGATGTAGTAGTCTTCAATATTCTCCGAGAAGTAACTGCCGTATAGAGGCACCTGTCCTTCCGGCGACTTCAGACTAAGGAAGCGGCGGTAGTCCGCCAGCTCGGGGGAGGTAAAGATTCCGGGCGTTGGTCTTGGCAGCCAACCGCTTTCGATTCCGTTGGTGTAATACGCTTTGCCGCCAACCTGCGCCAGGCCAAAGTCTTCTCCTGCGCGCAGCAGCTTTTCCTTGATCGCCTTACCGTCTTTCCATTGCCCGATGAACTCGTAACCGGGCTTGCCTGACATGCCGTGCCGCAACGCCCGCACGGGATGGCCGTCCAGTGCCAGCATTTCCGAATGAAAGAATTTCATCTTGGGAAGGGAGCCGCCGAACGCGCGCTCGACGACGTCCAATGCCCGGGGGCCCTGCACCTGAAATCGAAACAGTGTGGGCGTGTCGTTGCCTCGGGTCCTGGAATCCGGATCGAGGCTGAAGGAAACGTTGTAGCCACCCGCTTGTGCGTGGTAGCGGACCCAGTTGATGGATGCGGGATTGCCCGTGAGTGTGTACTTCTCCGCTCCTTCGCGCAGAAGGACACCGTCGTTGACCAAATGGCCTTCGTGGGTGACGGCGATGAGCTGCTTGGCCTGGCCAATCGCGAAATTGCGGTAGTCATTGACGCTGACCACTGCCAGCATGCGGGTGGAGTCCGGGCCTTCGATGAACAGGTCGGACATATGATGTGACATCTCGAACAGTGCCGCAGATTCGCGCCACGCAGCCTGTTCCTTATCCCACCCCGAAAATTCCGGACTCACCACCGGCACAATCGCAGCCGGCGCTTCCGTTTTCCATTTGAGCCTCATGGGCGATCCGGCTTGATCGATGCCCTCTTGCAACGACAGTTCAGACACGGGTTTCTCCGATGCAATTGACGCGCTTCAGGCCCCGCATGCAATGTCACTTGTTGGCAGGTCTCTGACCCAATGATTCCGGGCGGTATTGTACGAATGCGTTTGCGCCTGACTGCATCTATATCGAGTCATCACTTTTTGCATTTCGCAAACAATCTGCATTCCCGCACGAAGGGTGACAGTGCGTCGATACGTATGTGTTTTATGGGGAATTGCCGCGAATACCTGCGGATCGACAGTCCAGCGTCGTTCTTTGCACAAGGCGCCTGTTGTCACGCGCCGCTTGCCCAGTACTCCTCGATCTTTTTGCGGGTCGCAGCGTCTGGCAGCGGACCGCGTCCGGCTGCCTGATTGTCCTCAAGGTGCGAGACCTTGGTGTAGCCGGGAATGGCGACGGTGATCGCCGGATGCGACACGACGTATTTGAGGAACAGCTGCGGCCAGCTGGTCACGCCGAGATCCGCCGCCCAGGGCGGCAGCTTGCGGTCGCTCATCTTGCTCAGCAGCGAGTTCTGTCTGCCGCCGAAGGGTTGCGCCGCCATGACGGCGATCTTGCGTTCCTGCGCCAGCGCCAGCAGCCCCTGTTCCGCCGAGCGATCGGCGAGGGAGTATTGGCTCTGGACAAAATCCAGCGGGTACTTGCGCATGGCTTCCATGATCGTGGGGTGCTCCGACGGTGTCACGGTGGTGACGCCGATGTAGCGGACGCGGCCGCTCTTCTTCAGGTCCATCAGCGTGGGCATCAGCAGTTCGATGCTGGGATAGCCGTGCACCATCATCAGGTCGATCTTGTCGGTCTGCAGAAGCTCGCAGTGAGCGTTCGAAACTGTCGAGGCCACCCACCGGGTCCGACGCTGGGCCGGGGCCGACGCGGGGGCGGCCCAGGCCCACGTTCGCGGCATTGAACTTGGTGGAAATGAACATCTTTGACCGCAGGTTGAGTTCCTTCAGTGCAGTGCCGATGACGGCCTCGGCGCCGTTGTACATGGCGGCGGTGTCGATGACCGAGGCGCCGACTTCATTCATGCGCTTGAGGATGTCGCGGATCGCGCCCGGCTCGGCGACTCCGAACTGGTTGGTGCCGACACCGATCACGGGAAGCTTCTCACCCGTCGACGGGATGGCCTTGGTGATGAGGGCCTGTGTCGAATCCGCCGCGAGCAGCGACGCCGGCAGCAACGAGCCCACGCCGGCACACACGCCGGCCAGCATCGCCTCTCGACGAGTCATGAGCGAATCATTCTTCTCGGACATGGTTGTTCTCTCTTGTGCCAAGGTGATTGGCGGCCCCCCGGCCGTCTCGCGCCGGACTGCATCTTGTGGCAGAAGCCGCATTTCGGCAAGAAGGCCGCTGCTGTTCTGCAAAGTCTGCGGATGGACCAAAGGGAAAGATACCGGGCCGTCGGTTCGTAATGTATTGCCAGCAGTCTTTAACTAATCTTTCGTCTTGGCTAAGCCGCTTTCGATAGCTTCAGTCGTGGCTGGAGCCCTGCGCGAGCAGCGAACACCAGGAGCATGTCAACGCTGAACTTGTCCCACTTGCCCCGAATCAAATCGCTGACTCGGGATTGTGTGATGCCAAGCTGCTCCGCCGCTTGAGCCTGAGTCCACTGTTTGCGCTCGATCAGCAGGCGGAAACCCAATGTCCGCAAATACATTGCCAGTCGATTTCGTGATCTTTTCGCGCGCCATACATTACTCGCTGATCTGTATATAAATCTTCTTGCGCGGCGAGGGACATTTTTTGAGCACTGCGTTCACGGTCGGTTTCTCAACTGGCAAGTGTTGATCAAGCAATACTCCTGGAGCGCCAGCGGGGGCAACATCACCCGGCCGTCATCTTCTTCAGGGTACGGTCGTGTTTCACGAAATGATGGTACAGCGCAGCCAGTGCGTGCCCCAGGATCAGGATCCATAACAGCCGCTTGCCCAGAATGTCCTTGTGGACCAGATCGAACGGCTTTTCGAATTCCTGGAAGGTCATGGTCTGGCCAAAGTAACTGGCAAAGAACTCGGAATTTCTGAAACTGGTGATCTGAAACAGCGAGAAAAAATTGGTATCGCTGCCTGTGCCCAGATAACCGGTGATCGGCATCACAATCATGACAGCATACAACGCAAGGTGACCCAGCTTTGCGGCCCCATGCTCCAGCGGGCTGCCCGGCTCCAGTGCTGGCGGCGGATTACTGACACGCCAGACGATCCGCAGCACCACAATAACGGCAATACTGATACCAATCGAAAGATGCAGTTGCAGGGCGCTGAGATTTTCGGGTGTCTGGGCCTCGGTGAACCACCGACGGTAATACACCGACACATACGCCCCCAGAAAAAGCAGCGCGGTAGCCCAATGCAGGACTTTGGCAATCGTGCCGTAGTTTTCTGCGGTATTTTTCAGTCCCATGGTCTGCTCCAGTGTTCAGTCAGGCGCCGCCCCAATGGGCAGAACAACGCTACCCTACACATTGGTGACACCATCCCGCAATTGGCCGTGCTGGCAAAGCACTGTGATTATGGGCTGTTGATCCAGATATTCGCTGCCGGTTTTGCGAACCTTTGCAACCGGCACCGTTGGCATTCCTTGCATGACCTGTCGCCCGCATCCTGCGATTTGTTCCTGAAGCCGACTCCCTTGTCAGCCCGACACTGTTGCTGTGCGAGCGACTTCAACTCGCGGCGCGCATCACTACGCGCGCCAGGGGCTGTGGCCGTGCCAGCTCGAAGCCCTGTACGAAGTCCACACCTATGCGGCGTGCCGCGTCGAGCGAGGCGGCATCTTCCACCTGTTCGGCAATCACCTGGAAGTTGAGCGTGCGCGCCAGCTTCACCATGGCCGACACCATGGCCTGATTGACATTGTCAGCAGCGAGATTGCGAATGAAGGAACCGTCGATCTTCAGATAATCAATGGCGAGATGCTTGAGATTGCCGAACGATGACAGACCACGACCGAAGTCATCCAGGGCAAAGCTGCATCCCATGCCATGCAGAACACCGATGAAGCGGCGCGCCTGATCCACATTGGTCATCACCGCATTTTCGGTGACTTCAAAACACAACTGGGGTGGCGTCACGCCAGTGCTGTCCAGACACTCGACCACAAATTCGAGGAAGCCCGGGTCAGCCAGGGTCTGGCCAGAAAGATTGATGGCCAGACTGCGCCCTTCCGGCAGGCGAATACCGCCGCGACCCAACGCCGTCAGCGCGGTCTGCACCACCCAGCGGTCAACGTCCACCATCAGCCGATAACGTTCGGCAGCGCGCAGGAACTCGGCAGGCGGAATGCCTTCGGGCAAATTGTCGTCATGCAGCCGGATCAGTACTTCGAGCGCCGGGCCCACGTCACGCAGCAAGGGTGATACCGCAACGATGGGCTGCGCCATCAGCTCGAACTGATTTTCCTTGAGCGCTGTCTGCAACCGCTGCAACCACTGGATCTCGCCGCGCTGCCGGGCCACGGCTTCATCGCGCGCTGAATACATATGCACGTGGTTGCCGAAGTGTCCGTTGTGGCGCTTGGCTACATAGCAGGCTGAATCTGCGGCGCTCATCACTTCTTCGAGCGTGCCGCTTTCGCGACTGATCTCCACCAGCCCGACACTGATGCCGATGTTGAATATCTTGTCCTTCCACACGAAGCGGTAATCACTGATCTTGCGCACCACGTCTTCGGCAATCTGCGTGGCTTTCTCCAGCGGGCAGCCGGAGAGAATCAGGCCGAACTCATCACCGCCAAGACGCGCCACGGTATCGGAGTCACGCACTGCATCCTTGACCAGTGCCGCCACTTCGCGCAGCAAACCATCACCCGCCAGATGACCCGCCGTGTCATTGACGCTCTTGAATCGATCCAGATCCAGATAACACAGCACGTGATGCGTACCGGCGGCATGCGCGGAATCGATGGTCTCCTGCATGCGGCGCTCGAACTCACGCCGATTGACCAGACCGGTGAGCGCATCATGGCTGGCCTGGTAGGACATCTGCCGCGTCAGACCACGTAGTTCACTGACATCACGCAGCAGCACAACGGTGCCGGTCTGATCACCATAGGGACTCTTCAGCGGCGACACCGACAGATCCACGGAACGTTCTTCACCGCTACGCGCGATCAACAGGCTGCGACGACCGGCGCTGACACGCGCCTGCGTGCCCAGTGATTGCCTGACCGGATCCGGCAGCGGGTGGCGATCCAGTTCATCCACCAGCCGCACCAGTTCGGCAAACTCCCGCCCCAAAGCGTCGGCAGTACTGACGCCGGTCAGCTGTTCGGCCGCGCGATTCAGATATTCAACCCGCCCCTTGTCATCGGTGGTCAGGATGCCCTCGCCCAGCGAATCCATGGTTTCCCAGGCAGTGGAGCGTGGTCGCTGCGCCACCTCCGTTATCAGACTGGTGCGCGGCGACATCTCGGTCACGGTCAGCAGCAAAGCATGCTTGCCCTGAAACTCCAGCCGCTGTTGCGACAACTCCACTCGCGCCAGCTGTCCTGCAACCGGTTGCAGCTCCAGTTCGAGTCGCGCCGGCACGACTTCGGCGTTCAATGCACGCCGCAGATGGGAATCCAGCAGCTCGGCAAACTCGGGCGGTACACAATCCGGCAGGGTACGCCCCACCAGATCGGTGGCGCTGGCATCACCGAGCAAGCGGGCAAATGCGGGGTTGATGTACAGCAGCTTGTCGGCATGCACTGCCACTGGCTCACGCATGCTGGCCAGCACGCGAAACAGCTGACGATCCTGGTCGCGACTCATGCGTTGGGTGGCGGCCAGCTGGTCAATCAGGGGGGACAGCCGCTGCGCCAGCGGTGCGGTAATACCGGTAGACAACCCTTCGGGAAGAGGCAAGGCATTTTGCGCGGCCGAGGCCAGCTGATCAGCGGCCAGCTCGACTCTGCGAGTGTCACGCTGGCGCAAGCTCAGGGCGACGATGAGAAATCCCAGCGCCAATACCAGCAGTGTTGCCAAAATCCAGCTCATTCGACCCTGTAGCCAATCAACCAACCAATCAACGAATGCATGCAAAATCAATCAGGTAGGCAAGTTCGCCCAAAGTGAGAACCACTTCACGAACAGAATATCTGATGGCTCCTTGCTGGACGGCAGAGATTGACCATAATTGTTCGCTGATCCGCGACAGGCACTGCCCAGCTTGAACTGGCTACCCGGTTTTCCCAACTTGTGGACAGGAATCAAAGTTCGTAGGCTTGCCGGCCTGACCGACTCCACCCTTGCCACACGGAATAACCGAATCACCATGAATCTGGATTTCCAAACCGCCCGCGAACAGATGATCAGCCAGCAGCTCCGTACCTGGAATGTACTGGATGAACAGGTGCTGGACGCCGTGCGCAGCGTGGCCCGTGAAAATTTTGTCCCGGCGGCCTATCGAAATCTGGCTTTTGCGGATACCAACCTGCCACTGACGCACGGCCAGGTCATGCTGGCGCCAAAACTGGAGGCCCGCATCCTGCAGGCGATGAACATCAAAGCCAGTGATCTGGTGCTGGTGGTGGGCGCCAGCACCGGTTATCTGGCGGCCTGTGCCGCGCAACTGGCAGCCAAGGTACGCATTACTGAAGTCAACAGTGATCTGGCCGAGCAGGCGCGCCGCAACCTGCAAGGCATTACTTGCAACAATGTGTATGTGGATGTGGTTGACGCACGGCAGCTGCAACTCAACAACGCCTATGACGTCATCATCGTCAATGGCTCACTGCCCGGTCACGATGCAAATCTTGAACAGGCCCTGAAAACAGGTGGTCGCCTGTTTGTCGTAGTGGGCACGGGTTCGGTCATGGAGGCCATCAGAATCACTCGCAGCAATGAACAAAGCTGGCAACGGGAATATCTGTTCGAAACCGAGCTGCCGCCGTTGAGTCATGCTGCGCCTCCACAGAAATTCGTGTTTTGAACTCCGGCAGACAGGGCCAAGGTACGCAATGAACATTCCCGAACTCTCACCTGCTGAATTCCTGCAACGTCGCCAACAGGGTGATTCGTTAACTTTGCTTGATGTACGTGAAGATTGGGAAATCTCCGTTGCCAGTGTTCCGGGAGTCGTGCATATTCCGATGGCACAGGTTCAAGCACGCTTGTCTGAGCTTGATAAAAACACGGAAATTGTCGTGTTGTGCCGTTCCGGTCGCCGCAGTCTGGAGGTTGCAAGAATGTTGCAGTCCAATGGCTATCAGGCGATCAATCTGGCTGGCGGTATCCTGGCCTGGTCACATGATATTGATTCCAGCATTCCAACTTACTGAAGCACACTGATGTCGCATATCTGCATGTCCTCGCGCAAGCTCACCCTCGCCCTTGCTCTCACTATGGCCCTTGCGCTGGCCTCGCTGGCTACAGCTCACGCCGCGAACTTGCTTGAGGTCTACGATCAGGCCGCGCAAAGCGATCCCACCATCCGTGCTGCCGAAGCCAACCGGCTTGCCAGTCGCGAAGCCCGCCCACAAGCGCTGGCCTCATTCCTGCCCAGCATCAGCGCCAACTTTGGCTGGAGCGGCACGACATCCGGTGGCGACAATCTGCCCTCTGACACCGTGCGTGGCGGCAGCTGGGGCATCACGGCTACCGAAACCATCAGCCTGCCCACTATTCTTCGCAACCTGAAGCGCACTGACTACACACTGGCCCAAGCCGATCTCAGCTATCACAGCGCCGAACTCAGTCTGATTTCCCGCGTGGCAACCCGCTACTTCAACGTGCTCTCCGCTGAAGATTCCCTGAAAGCCGCACAGTCCAGCCTGGAAGCACTGAACCAGCAACTGGATCGCGCTGAAAAACGTTTTGAAGTGGGTCTGGCCGCGATTACCGACGTGCAGGAAGCGCGCGCCTCCCGCGACAGTGCCAACTCTCGGGTCATTTCCGCCAAGCGCACGCTCGCCACCAATCAGGAACTGCTGCGTGAAGTCACCGGCGCAATGGTGGACGATCTGGCAGCGCCCGGTGATGACATGCCGCTGATTACGCCGGATCCGCAGAGCGCCGATCAGTGGGTACAGCAGGCTCTGGATGGCAACATCGATCTGGCCTCCACTCGTCTCTCGCTGGAAACCGCCACGCATGACCTTGGCACGCAGAAACTTACGCGATTGCCAACCATTACCCTGGGCGCGAACTATCGCAACAGCAATGCCTATGACGAGCTCAAACCATTCGGCAGCGATAACACCACCAATAGCTGGTCGGGAACCTGGCTGTCTGCCAGTGTAAATGTGCCGCTGTTTACCGGCGGCGCCACCACTTCAAAGATCCGCCAGAGCGTTTACCAGCAACGCGCTGCGCGCGAACGTGTCGAGCAATCGACTCGCGAAACCGAACGCGCCGCGCGCGATGCTTACCTGGGGCTGCAAAGCGCCATTTCCCAAGTGGAAGCCAACAAACAGGCGCTCGAATCAGCGCGACTGGCCCTGCAAGCCACTGAAGCAGGCTTTGACGTCGGCACCCGCACCACGATTGATGTGCTCACTTCGCGCAACCTGCTGTTGAACGCCGAACAAGGCTACGCATCCAGTCGCTACAGCTATATCAGCAACCTGATCACGCTGAAGACCGTCTCGGGTGTGCTGACTCGTGAAGACTTGCAGCAGATCAATAGCTGGCTGACCCAGTAAGCAGAGTCAGGTTAAGGCAGCGCTGATTTATTCCGTTCGTCCAGAGCTTGTCGAAGGACTCTTCAACAAAATCAGATCATTGCAAGAGCATTTCGACAAGCTCAACGCGAACGGAGGATTTATTCAGCATTTACTTTAACGGTGATATTGCAGTGTTGCTGAATCAGGGCCAGCAACTTCGCCAGCGAACCAGTGTTCTGCTGCACCACCGCCAGCGCCGCGCGACCCAGGCGTAACCGCTCCGGCTCAGAGGCCAGCAACTCCAGCACTGTTTCACCCAGCTCCTGTCCGGAATACACATAACGCAACGCGCCCTGCTGCGACAGCAACTCCGAGACATCCGGTGCGTTAAACGTGTAGGGCCCGGTAAGCACCGGCAGACTCAGCGCGGCCGGCTCAAGCAGATTGTGTCCGCCCACCGGTACCAGTGACCCGCCGACAAACACCACCTCACTGGCTGCATAAAACCGCGTCAATTCGCCCAGCGTATCCAGCAGCAGCACCGCATGCTGCATGCCAGCCGCCTGATCGCTGCTGCGTGTCACAAAGGTAAACCCCTGCGCCTTGAGCAGCGCCGCGACCTGCGCAAATCGCTGCGGATGGCGCGGCACCAATATCAGCAAGGCATCAGGCTGCTGCGCCATGACCACGCGATGCGCCTGCAACACCAGTTCCTCTTCACCTTCATGCGTGCTGCCCGCTATCCACACCGGACGATTCGCCCATGCCTGCCGCAAGGAGATGCCCGCATCACGTACTGATACGGGAATTTCAATATCAAACTTGATATTGCCAGTGACTTGCAGATGTTCCGGCACTGCGCCCAGCATGGCGTAGCGCTGCGCATCCTCAGCAGTCTGCGCACCCACCTGTACCTGCGGCAGGGCGCTGGCGAACAAACTGCGCAGCCAGCCATAGCGCGACGCAGTACGTATGGAGATACGCGCACTGGCCAACACCACTGGCAAACGTCGCGCGACGCAGTAACTCAACAGATTGGGCCACAACTCGGTTTCCATGATGATCAGAGAGTGCGGATTCACCCGGTTCAGAAACCGCTGCACCGCACCCGGCGTGTCGTAAGGCAGAAATGCGTGCTTCACCTTCTCGCCAAACAATGACTGGACACGCGCTGCGCCGGTTGGCGTAGTAGTAGTCACCAGCACCGGACGCAATTCCCTGTTGCCCAGCAGCTTGCGGATCAATGGCGTAGCTGCCTGCACTTCACCTACTGAAGCGGCATGAACCCAGATGGGCTGATGCGCAAAGCGAAGACCGGTAAAACCAAAACGCTCGGACAGGCGATTGCGGTAGCTGCGATCACGCAGACCCCGCAACGCGGTAGCGATGAATACCAGCACCGCAGCAATTCGAATCAGCACCTGGTAGAGATAACGCACAGGGAATTCCGTAACTCGGGTCACCGCATGATAACCGAACCGCGCCTGCAACCAGCTCGACGCGCCAACGTCCAGCCCTTAGGGTCTGTTAACCATTGGCGCATCGCTGCGTTGGAGTCTCTGAAAGCGCCAGGCAAGGCGCGAGGAGTGAGGTTTGGCCAAGCTAATCAACATGGCCAAATGAACGACGAGTAACGCGGCATGGCGCTTTCAGAGGCCCAACCCGAAGGGACGGGGCCAAAATGGACTCAGGACTTTGTTGCACCTCGCTTGAGTACGTTAAAGTACACTGCGCTCGGTACGCCGCGTCCTGAGTCCTTTTGACCGCCGTCGCAGCGATGCGCCAATGGTTAACAGACCCTAAACTTATCGTTCACTTCTTGCTGCGACTCCACATGCCGCCACTTCGCCTGCTTGCCCCGCATTACTGGCCTACCTGGCTGGGCCTGGGATTGCTGCGCATACTGGCTTGGCTGCCCTTGCCCTTGCTGCAAGCCCTGGGACGTATGCTCGGGTGGCTGCTGCGGCATCTGCCTCTGGGTTTTGTACGTTACGCGCGACGCAACATCGAGCTGTGCCTGCCGGAATTGAGCGCTGAACAGCGGGCACAACTGCTCAACGAACACTTCGCCAGCCTTGGCATTGCGCTATTTGAAACTGCCCTGTCCTGGTGGGCTTCGGACCAACGCATCCGGTCGCTGACCGATGTCGAGGGTCTGGAGCATTTGCAGGCTGCATTGGCGCAGGACAATGGCAAGGGCGTGATTCTGCTCAGCGCCCACTTCACCACCCTGGAAATCGGCGCACGAACACTGGCTGCACGCATGCCGTTGAACATCATGTATCGGCCGACAAGCAATGCAGTGATGGAGCGGTTCCTGTCACGCAATCGCGCACTACGCACCCGGCGCGCCATCCGTCGTGATGATGTACGGACACTGGTAACTGCACTCAAGGCCAATGAACCGGTGTGGTATGCGCCGGATCAGAGTTATCGCAACAAGGGCGCGCAAATGGTGCCGCTATTCGGCATTCCCTGCGCCACCAACACGGCGACTTCACGCCTGGCAAAAATGACCGGCGCCATCGTGCTGCCATATTTTCCCGAACGCCTGAAAAATGGCCGTTACCGGATGGTGATCCTGCCACCACTGGAAAATTTCCCCAGTGATGATTCAGTGGCCGACGCCACCCGCTTCCATCACCTGATTGAAGCTCAGGTACGCAAAGTACCCGCGCAGTATTTATGGATACACCGTCGCTTCAAGGGATTATCAGCTGACTACCCTGACTATTATTCGCGCAACTGAATCAGTTGCGCATCATGCGCCTGAAGCAGCAACTGCCAGTCGGTCATCTGGAAATGAATGTCGCGCTGGGTACGCAGCTTGATGAGTGAGCGCAACAGGCGCTGCAATACCTTGCTGATCCAGACCGGATCAATTTTACGCATCCTGCCGCGATCAAAATCCAGCACGAATATCTGCTGACTGCCATCAAACACAATGTTGTGGGCATTCAGGTCAGCATGTTGCACGCCGACGGCATGAAAACGAGCCAGCGTCCGGCCCAGATGCTGCCAGACCTGTGCGTCAAGCGGAGCGGATTCCAGGCATTGTGTCAGCGTGCGCGCCTGCGCAAGCGTTTCGGTGATGAGATCAGCGCGATACAGCAAGCCACTGCGCAAATAACCTGCAGCAACGGGTCTGGGTACCGGCAAGCCCTGTGCATGCAATTGCGCCAGCAAATGCCATTCACGAAATGAACGGGTCGCCGCTGCGCCCAGCCACAGATAGCGATCTGCCACCAGTTTGCCGATCAGCCCACCCCGTCTGTAGTGGCGCAACACCCAGTGGCATTCACCCTCATTGAGGAAATACACCTGACCACGGCCTGCTGAATGTGCACTCGCCGCCTGGCGCGCCAGCCAGAACTCCGGCTCGAATAACTCATGACCCACGACAAGATTGTGTTTACTGAGCAATTCAGCGTCATATACGATGCCGCCAGCGTGGTCACTCCACACAGCGGCGTTGTAATGGTTATTGCGACTGACGCGGCTCATTCAATTCGTACTATAACAGCCAGAAATTACACCGACCCAACTTGAATGAAGACTCCTGCCATCCCCGCTACCGTGTGCATCCTGCGCCTGTCTGCCATCGGCGATGTCTGCCACACACTGGCAGTGGTGCGCACGCTGCAACAGGCCTGGCCGGATACACGTTTCACCTGGATCATCGGCAAGCTGGAAGCCAAGCTGCTGGGCCATCTGCCGGATATCGAATTCATCGTGTTCGACAAGCGCGCCGGTCTCAAGGGTTACCTGAATCTGCGCAAACAGCTGGCCAGCCGTCGCTTCGACGCGCTGTTGCACATGCAGCTGTCCCTTCGCGCCAGCGCAGTGGCCGCACTGGTGCCGGCAAAAATGAAACTCGGCTTTGACCGCGCCCGTGCCCGTGAGCTGCAATGGCTGTTCACCGACCGGCGTATTCCCGCGCAGCGCAACCAGCATGTGCTGGATGGCTTGTTTGGTTTTGCCGATTACTTCGGCATCCATGAGCGACTGCTGCAATGGAACATACCTTTACCGGACGATGCGCTGGCCTATGCACAGCAAGTGATTCCGGATCAGCAGCCTACGCTGGTGATCAGCCCCTGCTCCAGCCATGTTTTGCGTAACTGGCGCGCCGAATACTATGCACGTGTGGGTGACCATGCCGCCGCCACACTGGGCATGCGCGTGCTGATTTGCGGCGGGCCCAGCGCCATTGAACTGGAAACGGGCGCCGCCATCGTGCGTCGCATGCAGCAACCGGTCACCAATCTGGTAGGCAAGGACACGCTGCTACAAATGCTGGCGACTTTGCAACGCGCCAGCGTGCTGCTGTCGCCCGATTCCGGCCCGGCGCACATGGCCACTGCCGTAGGAACGCCGGTCATCGGACTGTATGCCACGGCCAATCCCGCGCGCAGCGGGCCTTACCTGAGCCGGCAATGGTGCGTAAACAAATACGAAGCCGCCGCACAGAAGATGCTGCACAAACCGGTCAGTGAGATTCCGTGGACAACCAAGATTGAATACCCCGGCGTGATGGATCTGGTCACCCCCGAAGAAGTCATCCAGAAGTTGCAGAACCTGATGGCCAGCAAGGTCAGACGCAGACAGTTGCGTACCTGAGTTGGGTACTGAATTGGGTATACTGCCGCCGCGCTAATCACGAGGTGCTCTGTGGCCGAAATTCATGTCCCGATCTCGCCGGGCGAGCTGATCGACAAGCTCACCATCCTGGAAATCAAATCCGAACGCATGAGCGATGCCAGAAAGCTGGCTAACGTGCGCCTGGAACTGAAGCTGTTGAGCGAAACCTGGGCCGCCTCTGATTACGCAAAAGTCGATATCAGGGCCGAGTGGGCGGAACTGAAGCGCATCAATGGCCAGCTATGGGATATCGAGGACGAAATTCGTGACGAAGAACGCCACCAGCGTTTCGGTGAACAATTCATCAAGCTGGCGCGGGCGGTGTACTTTATCAATGACGACCGCGCCGCCGTGAAGCGCCAGATCAATGACAAGCTGGGCTCAAAGATCGTCGAAGAAAAAAGTTATGCGGATTACAAAGGCTGATCACAAGGCTGGCGCATCGGCCAGTTGATTTGTCGTTATTTCTCCAGCATGTACTCAGCGCTGCAATAGGGACACTTGGCCCAACCGGTCTTCTCGATGGGAAGAAAGACTTTGGGATGTGAGTTCCACAGGCTCATGCCCGGCATCGGGCAGCTCAGCGGCAAATCAGCCCGGGTCACCCGGTACTGATTCTCGGCATTGGGCTGGATGGCCTTGTGGGTGCGCTCGGGGGTCATCATGCGTATCTCTGCTTGAGAAAGTGAATGGCAGGCATTATTGCTGAATCAGGGAGCTGGAGCTACAGCCCCAAGAGTCTAGCGATTGATCACCGCCATGGTGATACGCGAAACACACACCCTATGACCGCGTTCGTCCACAACTTCAATGCCCCATACATGACTGCGCGCGCCAATATGGAAGGGTCGCGTAGTGCCAGTGACCTTGCGTCCCACCGGCACCGGCCGCAGATGGTTGGCGTTGATCTCCTGTCCGACGCAGGCGTAGCGCGTGTTATCAACCACGGCATTGGCGGCAAAGCTGCCCAGTGATTCGGCCAGCGCCACAGAAGCCCCGCCGTGCAGGATGCGCATCGGCTGACAGGTGCGTGAATCCACGGGCATGCTGGCGCGGATGTAGTCATCGCCCAGCTCGATAATTTCAATGCCAAGGTGTTCGACCAGCGTGTCTCTGGCGCGGTCTTGCAGAAATTCCAGCGTTACATCCGTTCGCCACAGACGTTTCGAAACTTCACTCATCAGCTTTCTCCAAAACACCGTACACAGCGCTCACGCGGTATTCATTATCTGTTCCCAGAACGCAATGACACGCTGTCGCTCTGGCACAAACTCCGTATCGGCAATCAGGTTGTCGCCCCCGCCCAGCGAACGGTGATGCATGCGCTCCCGGTATTTGCGATAGGTGGCGGTGAGAAAATCTACTGTTTCCTGCGCCACGATATCGCCTGAAGCCAGACTCTCCAGTTGCCGGATATTGTCGGTAAACAAAATGATCGGTGGGTACTCATCAGCCCACTTGAGCATCCAGTACTGCACCAGGAATTCGATATCCGCAATGCCACCGGCATCCTGTTTCAGATCAAACTCATGCTTGCCTGCCCGGGACAGCTCATCACGCATGCGCTGGCGCATCTTGCGCACTTCCTCGCGCAGGGTGTCGCGCTTGATCGCCTTGCGCAGGATATCAGTGCGAATCTGCTCAAAGCGCGTCACCGGTGCAACATCACCTGCCACGGCACGCGCACGCAACAGGGCCTGATGTTCCCAGGTCCATGCTTCGGTACGCTGGTAACTGTCGAAACCATCCAGACTCTGCACCAGCAGGCCGCCCTTGCCGCTGGGGCGCAGACGCACATCCACTTCATACAAGCGGCCAGCACGCGTATGAACACTGAGCAAGTGCACCAGGCGCTGTCCAAGTCGCGCAAAGAACACGCTGTTATCAACGGATTGCTCACCGTCAGTAAGCTGCGCATGACCTGCCGAATCATGCAGGAACACCAGATCCAGATCCGAGCCATAACCCAGCTCGATGCCGCCAAACTTGCCATAGGCCACTACGACCACACCGGCGGCGCGCAGGTTTTCAGCATCCGCACCGCACTTTGGCCTGCCATGACGTGTTACCAGCGCTGACCACGCCATGTGCAACGCTTCCTGCACAATCAGTTCGGCCAGATCCGTCAAGCGGTCGCTGACCGTCATCAACGGCATGCGTCCAGTCAGGTCCGCCACCGCGATACGGAACATCGCAATGCGCTGGAACTCACGCAGCGACTCGATCTTGCGTTCCTCGTCGTCGGCATCGCAATGATCCAGTTTGAACTTCAGTTCGACAGCCAGCGATGCGCGACTGGGCAGATCATTCATCAGACGCTCGTCAATGAGTTCATCGAGCAATAGCGGGAACGCCGCAATCTGCTCAGCCAGAAATTCACTCTGCGCACACAGCTTCACCAGCAGGGTCAGCACCGGCGGATGTTCATTCAGCAAGGCCAGATACACGGTGCGGCCACCAATCATTTCCACAATCCGCAGCACCCGAGTGAATACCGCCGCCTGATCCTGCTGCTGGCCGATCAGTCGCAGGATCTTCGGCACCAGCACATGCAGGCGCTGCTTGCCGGTTTCATCCAGACGCTGGTAGTAACCGCTGTCGCGCACTTGCAGCATCTGCGCCGTGATATACACCGGATCGGCAACACCCAGTGCAACGATGGCGCGATGACGTTCAACATCGCTGACGCTGGCATCCAGAAATCCGTCCAGCGCTGAATCTGCTGCCGGCTCTTCAGCCGTGCTGCCAAACACAATGGCCGCAAACCAGCCACTGACCCGGCCACGATGCAGGTTCAATTCCGCAAGCAAGGCATCCCAGCTAGCATGGTTGAGCGAGATAGCCAGACGCAGGCGAGCCTCGTCGGCTTCCGGCAGGTAGTGCGTGTTGTCATCGCTCCATTCCTGCAACCGGTTTTCCACCAGGCGCAGAAAGCGATAGGCGCTGAGCAACTCCTCCACTGCCTGCGCGCTCAGCAGCTTGTGTCCGATCAGCTGCGGCAGCACCACCTGCAGTTCACGTGATTGCAAGTTGCGATCATTGCCGCCGCGTAACAGCTGGAAAGCCTGAACGATGAACTCCACTTCGCGAATGCCACCCGGCCCCAGCTTGACGTGTTCATGTAATTCGCGGCGTTCGACTTCGCGCGCAATCATGTTCTTCATGTTGCGCAGGGATTCGAACACGGAGAAATCCAGGTAGCGGCGATAGACAAACGGTCGCACCACGTTGTTGTACAGGTACGGGTAGTGTTCGAGGGCGGTGATGGGCCGAGCCTTCACGAAGGCATAACGCTCCCAGTCACGGCCGTTCTGTTGCAGATAGGTCTCGAAGCTGTCAAAGCTCACCGCCAGCGGGCCGCTGTCACCGAACGGACGCAGGCGCATGTCAACACGAAACACGAACCCATCGGGCGTCTTGTTGGCCAGCCATTGAATGATGCGCTGACCCAGACGCAGGAAAAATTCTTCATTGGCTACGGAGGCCACACCATCGGTCTGGCCTGCCTCCGGATACAGGAAGATCAGGTCAATATCCGAGGAATAATTCAGCTCGCGTCCACCCAGCTTGCCCATGCCGAGAATCATCATGGGCTGCGCTTCACCACTATCCACGCCGCATGGCACGCCATACAGTGCGCTCAGCTGTGCGTAGGCGCGCTGGTATACACACTGCACACATACATCAGCAAGATTGGACAGATCCAGCAGAGTTTCGTTGAGTTCGGCGAAACCGGCGATATCGCGCCAGGCAATACGCACCATCTGCTGTCGACGAAAACAACGTAACGCTGCCAGCAGCTCGGTGTCGGTACTTACCATTGCCAAGGCTGTGTCCAACTCATGACGCAACCATGTCGCATCAATACAGTCCAGCAGGCAACCGCCGTTGTGCAGACGCACCAGCAGTTGCGCATCACCCAGGCAGGCATTGGTCACAAACTCACTGCTGGCAAACACCTGCGGCAGCGACGCTTCAATACGTGGTGACTGCAGCACGCGAACGTCATTTGCATGCAGCGCGGCACGCAGCAGCTGTAACTGATCTGTTACCCGATGACGCAAAGCATCGGGCAACGATTCCAATGTGTAATTGACCATGCGTGTCATTCAGACAGTCTAATGCGGCCCATGCGGCAACGGTAGCCGGAGTACACCGCTTGCTGCTATCGTTCCACCACAAGTCTGCATACTAGAATCCACGGATCGCTCAGCAGCGGCCACGCAACATTCAGGGACAGGCAGCCAGATGCGCATCAAGCCTCGTCAGATACTCGGTCTTTGCTTACTGCTGGGCGTGGCTGCCTGGCATTTTCTCAAGCCGCCACCCGATTCTGCCAAGCTTGGCGTCCACGTCGAAACAGCAGACCGGATGCAACTGGGGCAACTGACGTTACAGCCCTGCGCCATCGGCAATGCGGCGCAGCCCTCCCTGGACGCCTACTGCACCGACTTTTCGGTGCCGGAAAATCATGCCGATGTGCACAGCCGGCGCATCACACTGAAGGTGGCCATCGTCAAAAGCGACGCCGCACAACCAAGTGCAGATCTGGTCACCTTTCTGGATGGCGGACCCGGCGGCGCGGCTACTGAAACTTTCCCGGCCATTGACAACGCCTTTGCGCCGCTGCTGAAAAACCATCATGTGTTGTTGATCGATCAACGCGGCACAGGCAGCTCCAACGCGCTGGACTGTCCGCAGCTCACCGAACAAACCCGGCATGCGAGTAATACCGCACTGGAGTTGATGGCTGAGGACCCACAGCAGGCCCGGCAATGGTTGCGCGACTGTCTCGCGGAGATCGGCACCAAAGCCGACCCAAAGTTCTATACCACTACCGATGCCACGCTGGATCTGGAAGCGGTGCGCCAAGCCTTGGGTAGCCCCAAGTTGAATCTCATCGGTGGGTCGTATGGCACACGCGTGGCACAGCAATATGCCGCGCGCTTTCCGGACAGTGTGCGCAGTATCGTGCTGGACAGCGCCGTGCCCAACACGCTGGCACTGGGCCAGGATCATGCGCGCAACCTGGAAGACGCTCTCAAGGCACAGTTGGCGTTGTGCAGCGCGCAGGCCGAATGCAGGCAGCGCTTTGGCGATCCTTATGCGCAACTGCAAGTGTTGCGTTCACGTCTACGCACCAGCCCGGCAACGGCGCAGGTGCCGGATCCCACTACTTATGAATTGAGCACCCGCACGCTGACACCGGCGCGACTGGCCGGACTGGTGCGGCTGTATACCTACAATGGCTATACCAGTGCGCTGATGCCGCTGATGATCGATGAAGCACTGAAGGGTAACTACGCGCCCTTGCTGGGGCAGGAGCAATTGGTAACCAGTAGTTTAAGCAGTCACATGACCGGCGGCATGGGGCTGTCGGTGGGTTGCAGCGAAGATGCCGATCTTCTGAAGATCGATGAAGCGGATCGCGATACCCTGATGGGCAACTCGATTGTCGAATTCTTGCAATCCGCCTGTAGCATCTGGCCACATCGCACGCGACCTGCGGATTTCCACCAGGCCTTCACCAGCGACCTGCCGGTGCTGATTCTCGCCGGTGAACACGACCCGGTGACACCGCCACGTTACGGTGAGGAAATCCTCGCCACGCTGAGCAATGCCCGCTTGCTCACCGCGCCGGGCCAGGGCCACGGCATCATGGTGGTGCGCTGCGTACCGGAACTGGTGGCTGAGTTCGTCTCGACATTAAACCCCAAGGCACTGAACGCCACTTGTCTGGAGAAACTGCAGGCACCGCCTGTTTTTCTCAATTACAACGGAGCGGCGCCATGATTGAAGCCAGGGGACTGCACAAACGCTTCGGCCAGATCACGGCGGTGGAAGACGTCAGCCTGACCGCCCGCGATGGCGTGATCACCGGACTGCTCGGCCCCAATGGCGCGGGCAAAACCACCACGCTGCGCATGCTGTATACCCTGATGCAGCCGGAACGCGGCCAGGTTCTGATCGATGGTCAGGATGCGGCGCTGGACCCATTGGCAGCACGTCGCAATCTGGGCGTATTGCCGGATGCACGCGGCTTGTACAAGCGACTGACGGCGCGCGAAAACATCCAGTACTACGCCCAGCTGCAGAACATGCCGGCGGATCTCACGCAACAACGCATCGAGGCACTGGTGAACACCCTCGGCATGCAGGACTTCATTGACCGTCAGACCGATGGTTTTTCACAGGGGCAACGTGTCAAGACCGCCATCGCACGGGCGCTGGTGCATGCACCCCGCAATGTGCTGCTGGATGAGCCCACCAACGGACTGGATGTGATGGCCACGCGCGGCCTGCGCGAGTTTCTCAAGCAACTCAAGGCCGATGGCCATTGCGTGCTGTTCTCCACCCACATCATGCAGGAGGTCACGGCGCTATGCGACCACATCGTCATCATCGCCCATGGCCGCGTCGTGGCGCAGGGCAGCGCCGATGAGCTGCGTGAGCAAACCAGTGAATCCAGCCTGGAAGAGGCCTTCGTGAAACTGATCGGCAGCGATGCAGGAGGTCTGCTGTGAGCGCGCCTGCCATCAAGACCATCTGCACCGTCTTCCTGAAAGAGATACGTGAAAGCCTGCGTGATCGCCGCACGTTGCTTAATGCCTTGCTGGTGGGCCCGCTACTGGGCCCCTTGATGTTCGTCATCGTGATCAAAATGGTGGTGGCTCGCGAAATCCAGCGCGCCGAACGACCGCTGCCGGTGGTGGTGATCGGCGCCGAGTACGCACCGAATCTGATTACTGCGCTGGAACAAGCCGGCCTGGAACGCAAGCCCGCCATCGAACAACCGGAGGCGGCGGTGCGTGCGCAAACCGTGGATCTGGTGCTGCGCATTCCTGCCGATTACGGCGAGACCTGGCGGCACGGCAAGTCCGCACAGGTGGAATTGATTTACGACTCGTCCCGGCGCGACATCAATTCGTCACTGCAACGATTACGTACCATGCTGCGCAACTACACAGGCCAGCAAAGCAGCCTGCGCGTCGTGGCGCGCGGCCTGTCTCCGGAAATCACCCGGCCATTGATGGTGGCCGACCGCGATCAGGCCACGCCGCAGGCCCGCGGCGCGGCGTTGTTCGCCATGGTGCCTTACTTCCTGATTTTTACTGCCTTGATAGGCGGCATGTTCCTGGCCATCGACGCCATCGCCGGCGAACGGGAACGGCAATCGCTGGAGCCCCTGTTTATCAATCCGGTGCAGCGCGGTCACATCCTGCTGGGCAAACTGGCGGCGATCAGCACCTTCAGCATGACCAGCGTGTTGTTGAACCTGATCGCCTTCACGGTGGCTGGCACAGTGCTGAGTCGCGGCATGGAAAATTTTCCGGTAGTGATGAATTTCGGTTTTGCCCTCGGCCTGCTGCCCTTGATGCTGCCGCTGACTCTGCTGATTGCTGCGCTACAGGTGCTGGTAACCGCTTTCGCCAGAACCTTCCGTGAAGCCCAGACCTGGCTGGGCTTCATGCAACTCATCCCGACCATTCCCATGGTGGTTGTCATGGTGCTGGAGGTGAAACCCGTATTGTGGATGTACGCCGTTCCCTTGCTCGGACAACAGCTGGCCGCCATGCAATTGCTGCGCGGCGTTGGTATCTCGCCCGGTGAATCCGCCCTGTGTGTGCTGAGTACACTGGCCGCGGCCTTGCTGGTTTTCAGGATTGTTGAGCGGGTCTATAACTCGGAGCGGCTGGCCATTGCTGGCTAGCCTGTCTTGTCCGATTCGCCCGAGAGACAACATAAAGGTGAAATACCCCCGGATTTCGACTTGAGCCGACGCCGTGAAGCACGGATACTTTGCCCATGTCGCCCAATTACCTCAGCAATCAGCTGCTGATCGCCATGCCCACGCTGGCCGACAGCAATTTCTCGCAAACCGTCACGCTGGTGTGCGAGCACAATGCTGAAGGTGCGATGGGCATTGTCATCAATCGCCCGCTGAAAATGCGTTTTGCCGATGTGTTCGAACAGCTCGACCTGAGCGCACAGGATCAGAAGCTGCGCGAGCAAACTTTGTTGATGGGCGGGCCGGTGCAGACAGATCGCGGCTTCATCATTCATCGCGCCGGCCCATTGTGGGACGCCACCATCGTGGTGTCCGACAGCATTCACGTCACCACTTCGCGCGATGTCCTGCAGGCCATCGCCGAGGGTCGCGGCCCGACGCCGCTGAGCATGGCGCTGGGTTACGCTGGCTGGGAAGCCGGCCAGCTGGAAGCCGAGATGGTGCAGAACAGCTGGCTGACCGTGCCATTTGAAGAACGCATCCTGTTTGATACGCCGTTTGAGCAACGCTGGCAGGCCGCCGCGCAACTGCTGGGCGTGAACCTCAGCACGCTCAGCACTCAGGCTGGTCATGCCTGAGCCGCAGCGCTGATGTCCGACTTGCAGGTGGTGCTGGCATTTGACTACGGCACACGCCGTATTGGCGTCGCCAGCGGCAATACCCTGATCCGTACCGCGCAGGCGCTGTGTACGCTGGAATGCAGACAGCAACAAACTCCCTGGACTGAGATCGACAAACTGCTGCGTGACTATTTGCCCGCGCAGCTGATTGTCGGGCTTCCGTATAATGACGACGGTACACCCACAGGCATGACCGCTCCGGCGCAGGCCTTTGCGGCCGAACTGGCCGAACGCAGCAAACTGCCGGTAACACTGGTGGATGAAGGTCACAGCTCGCGCGAAGCCGAACGTGAACTGGCTTATCTGCGCCGCAGCGGCATCAAAACCCGCCGTGTCACCCATGCAGATGTGGACAGGGTGGCGGCCAAGGTGGTGCTGGAGCGCTGGTTCAGTCAGCGCGATTGGGACTGACCTTCTTATGCTGAGCGTCGAGGCATTTAGCCCGACACTTCGCAGAGTCGGGCTAAAGCCCGACCTACGCATACAGATTAGAGCAGTTGAGTAACGAACACCGACATCAGCAACCAGTCAGACTCCGTTCTGAGCCAGCGTGCTCAGCGCAATAGCAAGGGCCAGCTGCGCCATCTGATCACGCTGGATGGTCTGAGCAAGGCTGAAATCACCGCACTGCTGGATATGGCGCAGGTCTATGTGCGCAAGCCCCATGAATTGCCAGCGCGCGATCAGAGTCTGGCCGGCCACACTGTCGCCAATCTGTTCTTTGAACCCAGCACCCGCACCCGCGTGTCGTTTGAGCTGGCCGCGCGCCGGCTCGGCGCAGAGGTGGTCAACCTCGACATGCAGACCTCGTCACGCGTCAAGGGCGAAACCGTGCTGGATACCATCTACACCCTGCAAGCCATGCATGCCGATGTACTGGTGATGCGTGACGCCGAACCCAGCCTGCCCGCAATGGTCGCGCAACATGTTTTGCCGCACATCAGCATCCTCAACGCCGGCGAAGCGCATGTGTCGCACCCGACACAGGGCTTGCTGGATGTGCTGACCATTCGCCAGCACAAACCGGACTTCAGCAATCGCAGCATCCTTATTGTCGGTGACCTGATGCATTCGCGCGTGGCGCGTTCGACCTGGCGCGCCCTGCACACGCTGGGTATCGGTGAAGTGCGTATTGCCGGCCCGGAACATCTGCTGCCACCAGATAACGAATTCCCCGGCGCAGTGCGCCACACAGACACGAATCAGGCCATCAAGGATGTGGATATCGTCATGGCGCTGCGTATCCAGAAAGAACGCATGAGCTCGGCCGCCATTCCTGATGATGCGGCGTACTGTCGCGAGTTCGGCTTGACTGCTGAACGTCTGAAACTGGCCAAACCCGACGCCATCGTCATGCATCCCGCGCCCATGAATCGCGGCGTGGAAATAACGGATGAAGTCGCTGACGGTAAACAGTCCGTGATTCAGCAACAGGTCACCAACGGCGTGGCCATGCGTATGGCGGTGCTGGTCACCATTGCACGTGGCGCGCATGCACGGTGATGGTCTTGTAGGGGCCGGTTTGAAACCGGTCCGCCATATTACGCGGCGCACCCACCAGGTAGGCGGGTTGCAAACCTGCCCCGGCTTATATGCATAACACCAGCCATAAGCCACATCGCAACACCATCTTTGTTGAAGACGTGGAAATCCTGTCGCGCCAGGACTTCGCCGCACAACAATACATCTTCAAGTTTGCCGCGCCCAAATGTGCGCGTGCCGCACAGCCCGGTCAGTTCATTCATCTGGCCTGCGACCCGAATGTGCCTATGCGCCGTCCACTATCGATCATGCGCGCCGATGCGCAGCGCGGCACAATTGAAATTCTGTGCAAAGTCACTGGCCCCGGCCTGTCCGCACTGGTGAACAAACCAATCGGCGACAAAGTCAGCCTGACCGGACCGATTGGCCAGGGATTCAAACCGCATACCGACAAACCCCGCACGGTATTGATTGGCGGCGGTTATGGCGTACCGCCGATGATTTTTCTTGCCGAACATCTGCGTGATCGCAACGATGCCCAGAATGATGTCCAGTGGAAGCCGTTAGTGTTGATGGGTTCGGAACTGCCCTTCCCTTTCAAGACACGACCTTCCACCATCGTAGTCAACGGCATGCCCGATGGCGTGATTGCGGGGTTGTCATTCCTTGATGAGCAAGGTATTCCCAGCCGACTGAGCAGCCGCTCGGATTTCCCCGGCTGTCATGATGGTCTGGTGACCGATCTCGCCAGTGCCTGGCTGTCTACATTGGATAAAAGCGCACTGCAGGAAGTTGAACTGTTTGTCTGCGGCCCCACGCCCCTGCTGAAAACCGCCGCACAAGTCGCGCGCCAATTCGGCGTTGCCTGCCAGGTATCAATGGAGGAATACATGGCCTGTGCGGTGGGCGGCTGCGCCGGTTGCGCGGTACAGGTCAATACGCCACAAGGGCCGGTGATGAAGCGCGTGTGCGTGGATGGGCCGGTGTTTGATGCGTATTCGGTGTTTGGTCAGTAACGATGGCATAAAACCTCCCCACCAGCACCTGGGTTGGGCTAAGCAAAGCAGAGCAAGGCACCCTCACCCCAACCCTCTCCCTGAGGGAGATGGAGAGAAGAAACCATCAACCAAAGTTGATCTTCGCTTCCAGATTGGTTCTTGAGTCGGCGTAGGTGAGTGCGTCTTCGAGGCTGATGCGGCCATCCTTGAACAACTGGTGCAGCGCCACATCGAAGTGCTGCATGCCTTTTTCGCTGCTGCTGCGCAGGGCTTCCTTGGCGCCGATGACATCGCCCTTCTTGATCAGCTCTTGCATATGCGGGGTGTTGACCATCATTTCCACGGCGGCGACGCGGCGCTTGTTGCTGCCAGGTATCAGTCTCTGCGCAATAATCGCGCGCAGGTATTGCGAGAGATCCAGACACAGCTGCGTGTGCTGGTCGCGCGGGAACATGTTGATGATGCGATCCATGGTTTCTGCGCCATTGTTGGCATGCAGGGTGGCCAGCACCAGATGACCCGTGCCGGCCAGCATGATGGCGGACTCCATGGTTTCGCGATCACGGATTTCACCAATCAGCAGCACATCGGGCGCAGCACGCATGGCGCTGCGCAGGGCGCGGGCATAGGACTTGGTGTCGAGCCCGACTTCGCGCTGATTGATGATGGATTTCTTGTTGGAATGCAGGAACTCGATGGGATCTTCAATGGTGATGATGTGATCCGATGAATTGTCATTACGGTAGTTGATCATCGCCGCCAGCGTGGTGGACTTGCCGGAGCCGGTGGCGCCCACCATCAGGATCAGGCCGCGCTTCATCATCACCAGATCTTTCAACTGCTCCGGCAGGCCGAGGTCATCCAGACGCGGCATATCGGAAGTGATGTAGCGCAGCACCATGGCGGGATTGCCGCGCTGGTGAAACACATTGACGCGGAAGCGGCCGAGTCCGGGTTCGGACACGGCAAAGTCGATTTCCAGTTCTTCGTTGAAATGCTCGATCTGTTCCTGCGTCATCAGGCCGTAAGCCGCGTGCCGCACCACATCCGGGGTCAACATCTGTTTGTTGACCGACATGATCTTGCCCTCGATCTTGATCTTGATCGGCGCGTAGGAAGTGAAGAACAGATCCGAAGCCCGCTTCTGCACCATCAGCTTGAACAGGGGCTTGGTATTGAGAATGACCGGGCGTTCGTTGAGACCGGTGGTGTTTACGCCATCTTCAAGATCCGTTTCTGGCAGGTTGGCACTCATGGTCTTTTCACACTCTCACTATCGCATCTGGTTTTCGCGCTCCTCCATGATGCGCAGGCTGTGAGCAGCTTCGTCGGACAGCTTCAGCTCACGTTTGCTTTCCAGCTTGATACGCAACCGGACTTCGTTCTTGGAGTCGGAGTTACGCAAGGCTTCTTCATAGCTGATGATGCCGGACTCATACAAATCAAACAATGCCTGATCGAAGGTCTTCATGCCCAGCCGGTTGGACTTGGCCATCACTTCCTTGATCTGGGCGACGTCGCCCTTGAAGATCAGATCCGCGATCAACGGTGAATGCAGCATCACTTCCAGCGCCGCCACCCGGCCGACAATGCCTTCGCGCGGAATCAGGCGCTGCGAGATCAGGGCGCGGATATTCAGCGATAAATCCATCAAAAGCTGCTCGCGGCGCTCTTCGGGGAAGAAGTTGATGATGCGGTCCAGCGCCTGGTTGGCGCTATTGGCATGCAGGGTGGCCAGCACCAGATGCCCCGTTTCCGCAAACTGGATGGCGTATTCCATGGTGTCGCGATCGCGGATTTCGCCGATGAGAATGACATCCGGCGCCTGACGCAGGGTGTTCTTCAGCGCGGTAATCCAGTTTTCGGTGTCCACGCCCACTTCGCGGTGGGTAACCACGCAGCCCTTGTGCGCATGCACATACTCCACCGGATCTTCGATGGTGATGATGTGGCCGCGACTGCGTTCATTGCGGTAATCCAGCATGGCGGCCAGCGAGGTGGATTTACCCGAACCGGTACCGCCCACCACGATCACCAGCCCACGCTTGGACATCACCACATCCTTGAGGATGACCGGTAATTCCATGTCTTCAATGGTCGGGATCTTGGAGTTGATCAGGCGCACTACACAGCCGGTCTGGCCCTGCTGCACAAAGGCGCTGACGCGGAAGCGACCAATGCCCTGCGGAGCAATGGCGAAATTGCATTCCTTGGTGGAGTCGAAGTCGCGGGTCTGGCGATCATTCATAATCGCCCGCACCAGCACCGCGCTCTGTTCGGGTGACAGTGGCTTGTCAGCCTGCGGACGGACTTCGCCGTCCACCTTGATGGCCGGGCGGAAAACCGAGCCGTAATGAACAGATCAGATCCCTTCTTGTCGACCATGCGTTTCAGCAGGTCCTGCATCAGCTTGATGGCTTGTTCGCGTTCCATGATGTTCTCTCTTGCCTGTGTGCCATCAATCCAATCAGAAAGCGTCTTTGTTCTGGGCCTTGAAGCGCGCTTCTTCCTTGCTGATGATGCCTTTCTGCAGCAGTTCGGTCAGACATTGATCCAGGGTCTGCATGCCATCTTTGATGCCGGTCTGGATGGCCGAGTACATCTGCGCAATCTTGCCTTCGCGGATCAGGTTACGGATGGCCGGCGTGCCCACCATGATTTCGTGCGCGGCAACACGGCCACCGCCAATACGCTTCATCAGGGTTTGCGAAATCACCGCGCGCAGCGACTCTGACAGCATGGTGCGCATCATTTCTTTTTCGGCAGCGGGGAACACGTCCACGATACGGTCGATGGTCTTGGCGGCCGAGGTGGTGTGCAACGTGCCGAACACCAGGTGGCCGGTTTCGGCGGCGGTCAGCGCCAGCCGGATGGTTTCCAGATCGCGCATTTCACCGACCAGGATCACGTCAGGGTCTTCACGCAGCGCCGAACGCAGCGCTTCGGTAAAGCCCAGCGTGTCGCGATGCACTTCGCGCTGATTGACCAGCGAGCGCTTGCTCTCGTGGACGAATTCGATGGGATCTTCAATGGTCAGAATATGATCGGGACGATTGTCATTGATGTAGTTGACCATCGCCGCCAGCGTGGTGGACTTGCCCGAGCCGGTAGGGCCGGTGACCAGCACCAGACCGCGTGGCTGCATGGCCAGATCCTTGAAAATCTTGGGCGCATTCAGATCGTCCAGCGACAGGATCAGCGAAGGAATGGTGCGGAACACGGCGCCTGAACCACGATTCTGGTTGAAGGCGTTGACGCGGAAGCGCGCCAGCTTGGGAATCTCGAAGGAAAAGTCGGTCTCGTAAAACTCTTCGTAAGCCTTGCGCTGCTTGTCGTTCATGATGTCGTACACCATGCCGTGAACCTCCTTGTGGTTCAGCGGCGGCATGTTGACGCGCTTCATGTCACCGTCCACACGGATCATGGGCGGCACACCCGCCGACAAATGCAGGTCGGAAGCGTTATTCTTCACAGCAAACGCAAGCAGCTGCGCAATATCGACGGCCATTGAAGCTCCTGAGTGGGCGGCACGGCGGTTTCCTGTGAAAATCGGCTGTGCCAGCGGCCGTAGCAGTATAACGGAGCACTAATCGGGTCAATATGTTAACCGGCCCGCAGTTTTAGCCTTTGCCATTATCAATTCACATGACCCATGAGCCCGACCTTCCTGGCCGCCTGAATCAGGTGCGTAACCAGCTGGCCAATGCGGCCACTGCCTGTGGTCGCTCGCCCGGTTCGGTGACCCTGCTGGCGATCAGCAAGCAACACTCGGTGGCGGCCATACGTGTGCTCGCGACGGCAGGACAGCGCGACTTTGGCGAGAGCTACCTGCAGGAAGCACTGACCAAGATGGACGAATTGCGGAACCTCAACCTGTGCTGGCATTTCATTGGCCAGCTGCAAAGCAACAAGAGTCGCGCCATTGCCGAACACTTTGACTGGGTGCACACCCTGGATCGCGACCGGATTGCTACCCGTTTGAATGACCAGCGCCCACCCGAAATGGGGCCCTTGGAGGTGTGCATCCAGGTAAAACTGGCTGATGAAGCCGGCAAGGGCGGCATCTGGCCGGAACAGGTACTGACGCTGGCGCAGCACATCCAACCTTTGCCACGCCTGAAACTGCGCGGTCTGATGTGCATTCCACCGCCCAGCGACGACTACGCCACACAGCTCAGTCAATTCCGCCGCTTAAGTGACCTGCTGCAACAATTGAATAGCAGCGGCCTGAATCTGGATACGCTGTCGATGGGCATGAGCGGTGACTATCCGGCAGCCGTCGCAGCGGGTGCAACGCTGGTGCGTATCGGTACTGCCCTGTTTGGCGAACGGCACTATTGATTCAAGCATTGATTGAGCAGACGAGATTGAGGATTCAGGCATGCTGACAGAAACGCTTACAGGAACTTTGGCCTTCATCGGTGGCGGCAACATGGCGCGCAGCCTGATTGGTGGCCTGATTGCGCAAGGCCTGCCCACCCGGCAAATCATCGTGTCAGACCCGATGGAGGCGCAACGCCAACTGCTGGCGACTCAATATGGAGTGCGCGTGACGGACAGCAATGCCGAAGCGGCTGTAGCAGCGCAGATCATTGTGCTGGCGGTCAAGCCACAGGAACTCCGAGGCGTGGCGCAGGCGCTGGCATCCACCCTGAGTCATCAACCCTTGATCATTTCTGTCGCCGCCGGCATCCGTGCCAGCGATCTGCAAACCTGGCTGGGTGGCCTGCCCGTGGTGCGCACCATGCCCAATCGTCCGGCGCTGAATGGCTGTGGCGTCACAGGCCTGTATGCCAGCACCCAAGTGCCCGCTGCCCAGCGCGAACTGGCCAGCCGCATCATGGGTGCGGTGGGCAAGTCAGTCTGGGTAGAACAGGAAACACTGATTGATGCCGTCACTGCGGTATCCGGTAGCGGCCCCGCCTACTTTTTCCTGTTGATGGAACTGCTGGAAGCCGCTGGTGTGGAGCAAGGACTGCCTGCCGAAACCGCCCGTGTCCTGGCGATTGAAACCGCCTATGGCTCGGGAATGATGGCGCGCGAAGTCAGTGACTCACCCGCCGTGCTGCGTCAGCAAGTCACCTCCAAAGGCGGCACCACGGAAGCGGCGCTGAAAGTCTTCGAGGCACGCGGCATGCGGGGCATAGTCAGCGACGCCGTCAAAGCCGCAGCTGAACGTTCGGCGGAGCTGGCGGGAGAATTGGGCGGAAAGTGATCCGAACCGGCAGGCGCACACCTGCCGCTCAAGGTGCTCCGGTATTCGATTGATTGAGCATAAACTGCCAGCGTCAGCTTCAAGTTTGAATCGCCATGACGTTCTCCCGGTGGTTATCGTATTCAATACAGCTCTGCGCATCCGTCGTGTGCGCCGCTGTGCTGGCGCAAACCCCTGAAGAGTCCTCAAGTTCAGCGGTAAGCCAAGTCAGTCCCGATGCGGCAGTAATCGACGCACCGCAAGCCGAGAATGAAGCGGCAATTGAAGCCGAACTGGCGTTACAGCAGTTATCCAGTGCTGCACAGGTGCGGCTGGATCGCGCGCGTGACTCGGTGGTACAGATCCGCGGCTTCTACGGCAACGCTGCATCCAGCGCCTTTCACGGCAGTGGCTTTGCCGCTGACGCCGATGGACTGATCGTCACCAACTACCACGTCATTTCCGAGGCCGTGCTTTATCCACGGCAGTACCGGCTGGAATACATCACCGCCGATGGCCGCACTGGCCGCTTGCAGGTATACGCCATAGACGTGATGAATGATCTGGCCATTGTCAAAGCTGTGGACTTGCAACTGCCGCCGCTGCGGTTACGCACGCAAATACCGCGACAGGGCGAACGCGCCTACTCCATCGGCTTTCCGCTCAACCTGGGACTGACCATCACCGAAGGCGTGGCCAATGGTCTGCTGGCCAACAGCTTTGAACAACGCATTCACTACACCGGTGCGATCAACGGCGGCATGTCGGGCGGTCCGGCGCTGGATGCCAATGGCGCGGTGTATGGCGTGAATGTATCGGTCGTAACCGGACGACAGCTGGTGGGCTTTGTCATCCCTGCTCGGCATATTCAGCCGTTGCTGGCGCGGGCGCGTGAGCCGCTAAATAGCGCCAACAGTCCCAGGCAAGCGCGCGAACAGGTTGCCGCCCAGGTACTGGCGCACCAAACCCGCATCTTCGCCGCCATGTACGACCCGCTGGGTACGCAAACCGTGCTGGGCTACACCCTGCCGACGCAGATTTCACCCAGCGCCGAATGCAGCACTGTCGGCAATGCTGGTTCGAATCCACAGGTCAGCGTTGAATCGATCAACTGCGCCATCCGCGCGCGACTGCTGGTCCAGCCCGGACTGGAAGTTGGCAACATCATCTTCCAGCATCGCCTGTTGCGCGCACCGGGCCTGCATCCCTTGCAATTCACTCAGCAGGTCAATCGTGAAGCCGCTGCCTACCCGCGCAGCGGCTCTGAAAAATTCGTCGCGCCCTTCGCCTGTGACAGTGCGCTGGTATCGCTGGATGGTTTTGATGCACGCGTCAGCACCTGCGCGCGGCAATATCGGCTGTTTTCCAATCTGTATGACATCGCCGTCAGCGTGGTCAGCATCAACGCGACGCAGCAGGCGGTGATCAGCCAGCTTGATCTTCGCGGCGTCGCCTATGAACCCGGCATGTATTTTGTGCGCCAGTATCTGGGAGCGATGCGATGGACGCCGTAATGCTCATCGAAGTCGTCGATGATCATGGTCGCGTGCGTCTGCGACAGCGCGTCACCGGGATGGGCGGTCAGTGTCGCATCGGTAGAGGTCTCGCCTGCGACATTGTGCTGGATGATGCCTATGCTGCTGCCGAGCACACCCTGCTGACCCTGCAGCAGGACGGTCGCGTGCATGTGCAGGATCTGGGCACGCGCAATGGCACCCGCATCGACGGCGAACGAGTTGCCGCCACCAACGGCGCCATCATCGAACAGGGTGAGCTGATCGTCGGCCGTACCCATCTGCGACTACGCACCCTGCACACTGCGCTCACGCCTGAGCGTGTTTTTCGCCGCGATCTGCTGCGCCGCTATCGCACCTTGCTGGCGGGATTCGGCGTAGCAGCAAGCCTGGGCTTCGCCGCCTTCATGCAATGGCTCAACGCACCGCCATCACCCGCCGCGTCCATACTGACTGCAGTGCTGATTACCCTGAGTGGCCTTGTGCTGTGGACGGCGCTGTGGTCACTGATTAACCACCTCAACCATGGCGCCTGGCAGGTACGCATTCACCTCGCTGTTGCCGCAAACTGTGTGGCGTTATGCGCTTGGGGCTACTGGCTGTATCGAGTGGGCGCGTTCGCCACGCAATGGCGCTGGCTGGGCGGAGCATTGGTGCCCCTTGCCATTGGCGTTGCGCTGATCATGATTTACCTGCATCTGCGCAAAGCCACTTTCATGGGCCGCAAAGTCGCTCTGATATTTGCCAGCATCGCAATACTGGCGTCGGGCAGCGGCCTGTGGCTGATCAATCTGCAAACCGATGCCCGCAACGTCAATCGTATCGTGCACGGCCCCGCGGTGTTTCCGCCCACCACCCGCATTGCGCCCAGCATGGATGTCGCCGACTACCTGAGCGATGTCAGCACCCTGAAACGCGCCGCCAATCGCAACCGCCAGCAATCATTGGTAGACGCACCGCTGATTGATGCGGATGAGTAACGTGGCAGGTCATCCCGCGCCTACTTCCTGCCCTTCACTGCCGGCTTGAACAGCATGGTCAGCAGGAGCCAGGCCAGTTTGGGCGTCAGCATTTTCAGGAACGCGCGCACGTCTTCGGGATACAGCCGGGCGGTCAGCGGCATGGCGCCGTAGATCTTGCCCTTGATGATCAGCCCCTTGCCGTCGTCACTCCTGTCGAGGCTGCTGATCGCCAGCATCTCTTTGTTGTCAGAACCGTAAAGCTTGATCATCTGGCCACCACCTTGTCCCAGTCCATGCCCAGTTCGTCAAACATCTTGATGGCCGTGGCGCGGCCTGCGCCGTACACGCCACCGCCGGGATGCAGGAACGGACCCACCAGATACAGGCGCTGCACGCCCGGTACGGTCATCTGGCCATAGTCCGGGGTCGGGCGATGGCCGTTGATCTGGTAAAAATACGGCGCAACGCCGTGCACATCGCCACCCGGCATGCTGGTGGGCAGGTTGCGGGCATGGTCCAGCGGCGTGACGATGCTGCGCTTGATGATGTTGTCTGACCCCAGGTTCTTGATGAACTTCTGGTAGTGACGCAGGCTTCGGTCACCCATTTCTTCCCTGATTTCATCCCAGCGCGACGCGCCACCGTCTTCCAGATTGTAGGGGGCAAAGGTGATGCCGTGAAACATGCCCTTGCCGGGCGGCACCCGCGATGGATCGCCGATGCTTTCATCGCCACCTGATCCCAGCACGCGTTCGGAAATACGGCCACGCTTCAAGGCATCGAAGTCGTCCAGCATGTCGGTGAGCGAATCGCTGGCCATGAACTCCAGCATGATGGCGTCGCGTACCGCCGGATCGGGCGTGCGGAACTGCGCCTGCTCGTTCAGATCGTAGTGGCTGACCATGAGACTGAACGGCGCCAGCGAGGCACGTTCGCCACGTTGTAATACCCGTTCGGGAATGCCTTCGACAAACTGGCGGATGACATGCGGGTGCAGCGCACCGATCACGCCATCTTTGGCGAGAAATTCTTCGCCGGAATCCAGACGCACGCCGGTGGCACGCCCACCAGAAGTCAGCACCTTGGTGACGGTGCTGTTGCAACGCACTTCGCCGCCATGATGTTCAATACAGCGGATCAACGCTTCAGTCAGCTTGCCGCTGCCGCCGACCGGTTTTGATGCGCCATAGCCATGCATCAGCCCGGGCATCAGGAACAGGCCGAAGCCGGTGCCCAGTTCTTCAGGCCCTTGCAGGTTTTCCGAGATCAGGCGCAGCAACCAGATCTTGACCCGCTCGTTCTCGAACAGCTGGTTGGCCAGATCCAGCGAGCTGCGCTGCATGGCTTCGAGAATCTCGCGACCTTCATCGCTGGAATCCATCATGGCGAAGAACGCGCCCATGGGCATCGGCGGCGCGTACATGCCGGAGAACAACATGGGGATGAAGTCGAGGCTGCGCGTGACCAGTTTGCGATAGCTTTCGGCATCCTGCGCCGACAGTCTGGCAATGCCTTCGCAGGTTTTGTCCAGATCCTGGTAGGCGGTCAGCGTGGCGCCATCGGCGAAGATCATCGAGTACGGCGTGCCGTAACGGTACTTCAGACCGAACCTGGAAATAAGCCCCAGTTCGTCCTCGCGCAGCAGGGGGTTGCCCTGGATCATGATGTGCACGCTGGAGTGTTCGTCATGCCAGAAACCCGGCGTATTCAATTCGCGTGTCACCACGCCACCGCCCGGGAACGCTTTCTTTTCCAGCACCAGCACTTTCTTGCCAGCCTTGGCCAGATACGCCGCAGCGACCAGACCATTGTGGCCAGCGCCCATCGCGACGACGTCGTACTTGTTGCTCATTCACTGTTCCTCAGTTCATCAATCCGGCGCCACGACGACGTGCGCGACACCGGGCAGCCATTATCCGTATGTTGCCGATCAAGACAAGCAAGGCGATTTGTTACCTTCGCTGGCGGAGAGGCGCGTAAATTCCGGTAACCTTGCCCCGGTAAACTTGACGATACTGATTTCCCCCTGTTTTCCCTGCACACCGAGCACTCACATGGCCGCTCTCATTTTCATCATCAAAACCCTGATGGGCCTGCTGACCAGCGTTTTCCTGTTGCGGCTGCTGTTGCCCCTGTGCCGCGCCGACTCGCGCAATCCGTTTTCGCAGGCCGTCATTCGCTTCACCAATCCGCTGGTGCTGCCACTACGTCGCGTCCTGCCGCCAATCAAGCGGCTGGATACCGCCTCACTGGTGTCGCTGCTACTGGTGCACCTTGCCACTACCGTGCTGATTGCAGTGTTGCGTGGCTACGGCCTGTCTTTCCCGGGGCTATTGCTGGTCGGACTGCGTGATCTGCTGTCATTGATCCTGCAGTTCTACTTCGTGGTGCTGCTGTTTTTCGCCGTTCTCAGTTGGGTCGCTCCCGGTACCTACAGTCCGGCATCGAGTGTCATCACCAGTCTGAGCACGCCGGTGGTGCGGCCATTCCAGCGGCTGATTCCACCCATTGCCGGCATCGACCTGTCAGTACTGTTTGCGCTGATCGCGATTCAGGCATTGCAGATACTGCTGAACTCCTGACGCTCAGCATGACCTGGTTTCGCTGGCAGGGTGCGGATCTGCTGCTGGAAGCAAAGATCCAGCCGGGCGCCAGTCGCAGCGAATTTGCCGGCATGCACGGAGAACATCTCAAGATACGCATCCATGCCCCCGCTGTAGATGGCAAGGCCAACACCGAGCTGGTGGCATTTCTCGCTCAGGCGTTTGCCACCAGCAAGAGCCAGATTCACATCGAGCGCGGCGAATCCGGGCGCATCAAGTCGCTGCGTGTATGCATACCGCGACAACTGCCTGATGCACTGCTGACATTGGGACTGAGTCCCGGCCCAACCTCTTGATCAACCCGCTTGATCAATTGGGCCAGGATCATACGAGCCTGACAACAGAACAGTTGTCGCAGCCCCCGGCGGTTGGTCTATAGTGCGTGCCGGCTTGCGAAAAGCCTTTCTAACCAGCACCAAAATGGCATAGCCATGAAAAAAACACTGTCCGTTGTCGTCTGCCTGATCAGCCTCACCTTGATGCTCAGCGCCTGTGGTGACCAGCCCTCCCCCTCCGCTGTCATCCAGCCAGCACAGACCAGCAGCGAATCCTTTGTCGTTGCCGGTGACTACGAACTGCACTACAACGCGCTGCGCACTGATCAGCTGACTGCTGACATTGCGCGCGCCTATGGCATAGAACGCAGCAAAAACAAGGTGTTGTTGAATGTTTCTGTCCTGCAGAAGAATGCAGGCGCAGCCAGCACCGCCATTGACGCAACGGTCAGTTTGGTTGCCCGCAACTTGAACGGGCAGATCAAGGACGCACCATTGCGCCGCATTGCCGAAAGCAACGCCATCTATTACATCGGTGAAGTGTCATTCAGTGGTGCAGAAACAATGGTGTTCGAAATCACCGCTACGCCAGCCGGTTCCAGCATACCCATCGCCGCAACCATGACTCGTGAATTCTTTGCAGACTGATCTGCTTCCGGACAAGTCACGATCAGGTCAGCGAAATCCACCGGAAAAAATAGCGAAAAAAAACCGCAACAAATGTTATGCAGCGGGAAATCTTGTGGTATTTTTCCGCGCGGCTTCAATTTCGAATGATTCCTACAAGTCGACACACCTAATAATCAGGAGCAAACAATGGCAAAGAAGAATGCAGCACCCACCAAGTCTGAAATCCTGGCCCACATCGCCAAGGACACCGGTCTGAGCAAGAAGCAGGCTGGCGAAGTTTTTGATTCACTCAACACGCTCATCAAGAAGAGCCTGCGCGGCGCTGGTGTATTCACCATTCCGGGCCTGCTCAAGCTGAAGGTCGTAAAGAAGCCTGCTACCAAGGCTCGTCAGGGCATCAACCCGTTCACTGGTGAACAGACCACATTCAAGGCCAAGCCAGCCAGCAAGAAAGTTCGTGCTGCTGCGCTGAAGTCGCTGAAAGAAATGGTGAACTGATTTCACCTGTACTGGCTTTGCCAGTAGCGAAAAACGGCCCGAAACCGCTGGTTTCAGGCCGTTTTTTTATCTACCGTTTTTTATCTATGGTTTTTGAAGTTGATGCGCGCCAGCATCATCCGCGAATCCAGTCGCGCACCACTTCACGCAATTCGATCAACCGGCCGTGAAAGAAATGACCCGCGCCAACCAGCACCTTGAGGTCAGGCCGAGGCGTCAATGCATTCGCCCAGTCAATCACGATCTGGGGTGACACCACTTCATCCGCATCGCCCTGTATCACCAGCCACGCACAATCGTGCAGTTGCACGGGTAGCGCATCACGCGCCATCGCTGGCGCTACGGTGATCAATCGTACTGCCTGTGTACGCAACGCGGCGCGCACCGCCACACCACCGCCAAACGAAAATCCGGCCAGCCACAGTGGCCGATCAGGCCAGCGCAACCTGGCCCATTCAATCACGGCCAGCGCATCATCGGTTTCGCCCACACCGCCATCGTAGGTGCCGACGCTGTCGCCGACGCCGCGATAATTGAAACGCACCGTCGGCACCGCACATTCGTTGAGGGCCCGCGCCAGTGTATGCACCACCTTGTTGTTCATGGTGCCGCCCTGCAAGGGATGCGGGTGACAAATCACGGCAATGGCTCCCGCCTGAGCCGACCCGGGGTCATCCACAATGGCCTGCAAAATACCGCTCGGGCCGGCTATTTCCATTGGCTGGGGCGCGGGCGGCTGAAACGCCATGACGCTGGTTCTCCTGATTATTCCTGAGTAATTATTGGGCGAGCAGCAAGCGATTCAGGCGCTGCACAAATGCAGCCGGCTCTGGTAACTGCTCACCGCTGGCCAGCATGGCCTGCTCATGCAGCAACGTGGCCAGATCGGTAAAGCCCTCACCGTCCGGCAAATCCGCCAGACGCTTGAGCAGCGGATGGGCCGGATTGATTTCCAGAGTGGGCTTGCTGGTAGGCAGCTTCTGGCCAGCTGCTTCCATGATACGGCGCATCTGCGGGCTCATGTCGTGCTCACCGACCACCAGCACCGCCGGCGAATCGCTGAGTCGGGTCGTGACCCGCACGGCGGATACCAGCTCGCTGAGCACTTTCTGCATGCGTTCGGTAATCGCAGCGCTGTCCTTGGCCAGCTCTTCGCGATGCTGCTTGTCTTCGCTGCTTTCCACCGCAGACAGATCCAGATCACCGCGCGCCACATTGCGCAGCTGCTTGCCCTCGAATTCGCGCAGGTGATCCATCAGCCATTCGTCGACACGCTCGCTGAGCAGCAGCACTTCAAGGCCTTTCTGCCTGAGCACTTCCAGATGCGGGCTGGAACGCGCCGCCGTAAAGCTGTCGGCGATCACATAGTAGATTTTGTCCTGACCGGACTTCAAACGCGCCACATAGTCATCCAGCGAGACATTCTGTTCCGACTGGTTGCTGTGGGTACTGGCGAAACGCAGCAACTTGGCGATGCGCTCGCGATTGGTGAAATCCTCACCCGGCCCTTCCTTGAGAACACTGCCAAATTCCTTCCAGAACTTCGCATATTTCTCGGTATCTTCCTTGGCCATTTTGGCCAGCATGTCAACCACACGACGGGTCAGTGCGCCACGCATGGCTTCGATGGACTCATCCTGCTGCAGCAACTCGCGTGACACATTCAGCGGCAGATCGGCCGAATCGACAATACCCTTGATGAAACGCAGATACAGCGGCAGGAATTGCTCGGCATCATCCATGATGAATACGCGACGCACATACAGCTTCACACCACGGGCCGCATCACGCTGATACAGGTCAAAGGGCGCTTGCCCAGGGACGTACAACAGGCTGGTGTACTCCTTGGCGCCCTCCACCTTGTTGTGTTGCCAGGCCAGTGGCTCGTTGTAGTCATGGGTAACGTGCTTGTAGAACTCCTTGTAGTCTTCATCCTTCAGCTCGGTACGATTGCGCGTCCACAGCGCCTGCGCATGATTGACTGCTTCGTACTCAGTGCTTTCCTTGCCTTCTTCCGCAGGCTTTTTCATGCGTACCGGGAAGGCGATGTGATCGGAGTAACGCCGCACCAGCGAACGTACCCGCCAGTCATTGGCGAACTCCTGTTCGGCTTCTTTCAAGTGCAGAACGATGCGGGTGCCGCGCTCGGGCAACAAGACGGTTTCAACATTGAAGTCGCCTTCAGCGCGTGATTCCCAATGCACGCCTTCCTCGGGTGTGGCGCCGGCCTTGCGGGTAAACACCTCAACGTGATCGGCCACAATGAATGAGGAATAGAAGCCCACACCGAACTGACCAATCAGTTGCGCATCCTTTTTCTGGTCGCCACTCATGCGGCCGAGAAACTCGGCAGTGCCGGAACGCGCGATGGTGCCCAGATGCTCGATGGCTTCCTGGCGCGTCATGCCGATGCCGTTGTCGATGATGCTGATGGTGTGCGCTTTGTCATCCAGTTCGATGCGGATCGCCAGTTCACTGTCACTGCCCATCAAGGCTGGATCAGCCAGCGCCTCAAAGCGCAGCTTGTCGCAGGCATCCGAAGCGTTGGAGATGAGTTCGCGCAGGAAGATTTCCTTGTGCGAGTACAGCGAATGAATCATCAGCTTGAGCAGCTGGCGGACCTCGGCCTGGAAGCCCAGGGTTTCCCTGGTTGTCGTCGTCATGTGCACACCCTGTTCGTATCAAGATTGAAATTCATACCCGTCACGCAACCGCTGGGGCAGCGGAGCGTGAGCCGGGAGATGCACCCATGTTGGGGTCAGAGCAGTATTTTTCAAGCGGACCCGGACGGGCGCGCTTTACCGGGAATCTAACGATCAGTCTTGAAGCCGAGCTGCAGACGGAGTCGCGACAGGGGCAGCAGCCAGACCAGTGTGGCGGCTAACCCGGCCAGAACCAGGGCTGGCCACTGCAGGGCAGCCAGGACGGTCAGGGCAAACAGGCCAAGAGCCATGAGCAAACCCAGCAACTGCGGCAACCGGGCGCGCAAAATGGCGGCCGCGTCATCCAGTTCATCAAGGAGTAGCAGGAATATTTCCATGAGCGCCTTCGAGGTAAGGCGGCAGTGTATCCATACGGGAAAAACAGGGATGTGCGCCGACTCACAGGCTGGCAAGGATCAGACATTTCGATAAGGAAAAACCTTACAACACCGTCGTAAATACTTGACGCACTTGCCAATCCACCCCCCAACCGGGTTAGGCTGGACACCGACGCAGCGATCTTCAGGTGATCGATGATCCAGAAAATAGTAGTTCTCAACCCGAAAGGTGGGTCTGGAAAATCCACGGTGGCCACCAATCTGGCCAGTCATTTTGCCGTGCAAGGCTACAACCCGACCCTGATGGATCTGGATGTGCAGGGCTCCAGCATGCGCTGGGTGGGTAAACGCACTCCGGAACAACCCCGCGTGTATGGCGTGGCCGGCTTTGAGCGCAAGGCAGCGATCACCCGCAGCTTTGCCCTGCGAGTGCAAGGTGACAGCCAGGTCGTCATCGTGGACACGCCTGCGGCCCTTGACCCACAACGTATGTCGGAAATGACCCGCGACGCGCAAGCGATTCTGGTGCCGGTGTTGCCTTCCGACATTGACATCCACGCCGCCACGCGCTGCATCTCTGATCTGTTGCTGGTGGCCAAGGTCAAGCGTCAGGAACAGCGGATTGCGGTCATCGCCAATCGCGTGCGGCGCAATACGCTGATGTATCGCTCGCTGATGAAGTTCCTGTATTCACTACAGATTCCGGTAGTGGCTACACTACGTGATTCACAGGCGTATGTGCGGGCCTTTGATCATGGCATCGGGCTGTTTGAAATGAAGCCCTACATGGTGCGCGAAGATCTGGAGCAATGGCAGCCGCTACTGGGCTGGCTGGAACATCGTGGCGCCTTGCCACATCAGTCTGACTTCGGCTTTCCGATTCCACACGAGTCGCTGGATCGCAAGGTCAGGAAGCGCGGGCTTCTGGATCCGCTGGGATTCATCCACACAGGCAAGTAAGAGTCTGATCACGCGCCCGCTGGCAGGATTTACTCTTCTTCCTTGTGCCAGGCGGTTTTCACCTTCTCGGCCCAGCTGCGATAGTTCGGAAAGTTCGCCAGTTTGCTGGTAATTGCGGCGTGACGCGGATTGGCCGGCTGTGAACGATTCAACCAGCTGCGCGCAGCGGCAGCGCCCACGCCACCTCTGAATACGCGATGTGCGCCGGTTGCAGTGAATTCATCGTGTTCGTGTTCTGACATGTGCGTGATCCTCCAGTGGCGCCAGATTAAGTGGCAAACCGTTGCCGCCCGGAGGAACTGAATCACACTCGCCCGCCAGTGCATCAGGACTGCGGCTGGGTTATCGCTTTCAAAACACTTATGTTCAGCGGTCGCTATTTGACCAGGCGATAGCAAGGCTGGTACTCGCCCTGCAGTTTCATTCTGCGCTGCGTGGCGAAGGCCGTGAGCAAATCATCCATCAGATCCATGATGTGCTGGTCACCATGCAGCTCATACGGTCCGAACTGCTCGATGGCGCGAATGCCCTGCTCTTTCACGTTGCCGGCAACGATACCGGAGAAAGCGCGACGCAAATTGGCCGCCAGTACATGCGCCGGCAGATCACGTTGCAGCCTCAGCCCGGACATGGCCGCGTGAGTAGGTTCGAACGGCAGCTGGAACTCGAATGGAATTTTCAGCAGCCAGTTGAAATTGTAGGCATCGCTGTGGGTGCGGCGATATTCACGCACCGCTTCCATGCCGCGCGCCATCTCACGCGCCGCCTGCGCCGGATCATCAATCACAATCTTGTAACGCGCCCGCGCCGCTTCACCCAGCGTCGCCACAATGAACTGGTCAATCTTCTCGAAATACGCTGCGGCCGATGCCGGGCCGGTAAACACCAGCGGATACGGATGATCGGCATTGGCCGGATCGAGCAGGATGCCGAGCAGATACAGAATCTCTTCTGCGGTTCCTGCGCCACCCGGAAACACGATGATGCCGTGGCCGGTGCGCACAAAGGCTTCCAGACGTTTTTCAATGTCCGGCATGATCACCAGCTGATTGACGATGGGATTGGGCGGCTCGGCGGCGATGATGCCGGGCTCGGTCATGCCCACATAACGACCGTCACGAATACGTTGCTTGGCATGACCGATGGTCGCGCCCTTCATCGGGCCTTTCATCGCACCGGGGCCACAACCCGTGCACACACTCAGGCCGCGCAAACCCAGCTCATAACCCACCTTCTTGGTGTAGTCATATTCGGCGGGGCTGATGGAATGTCCACCCCAGCATACGATCAGATCCGGCTTGCCCTTGTAGTCGAGAATGCGGGCGTTGCGCAGGATGTGATACACGGCATTGGTCAGGCCGCTGCTGTCGTTGAGATCAAAACGCTGCGTGCCGAGAATGGCGTCATGGATGTAGATAATGTCGCGCAGCACCGCAAACAGATGTTCCTTGATGCCGCGAATCATCTGGCCATCGACGAAGGCCTTGGATGGGGCATTGCGAATCTGCAACTTCACGCCCCAGGCCTGGCGCCCCAGATGAATTTCAAAGTCCTTGTACTTCTCGAAGATGGCGCGCGCATCGTCGCTTTCGTTGCCGCAATTCAGCACCGCCAGCGCACAACGGCGAAACAGCTGATACATCTCGCCGCTCTCGGCGGACAGCAGCTGCGCCACTTCGCGCTGCGAGAGGTTTTCCAGACTGCCCAGCGGCGAGACACGCGCATGGACAAAGTCATCCACCTCCACCTGCGTGACCGAGACCGAGGGCGATTCCTGCTTCTTGCTCAATTGTTTATTCCGTTGCTCAAACGCGCAGCGTGATGCTACGGCTGAATATCGATGGGGATGCCCGCACGGGTCATCAGCCAGAATTCCACCATGTCGGAGTTGTTCAGCGCGATGCAGCCATCGGTCCAGTCAAAGGTCTTGTAGTAATCCGCCACCTTGGTCGGCGTATTGGGCAAGCCATGAACCATGATGGCGCCACCGGGCTGTTCCTTGAGTTTCTTTGCCCGGGCAATGTCCCGTTCATTGGGATAGTCAACCTGCACTGACAGAAAGTACTGGCTCTGCGGATTGCGGCGACCCAGGTGATAGCGGCCTTCCGGTGTGCGGTAATCGCCTTCGTACTGCTTGGGGCCTTCCGGCTGCAAGCCCAGTCGCACTGGATACTCGCGCACAATCACACCCCGATGATAGAGATACAGCTTGCGCTCTGACTTGCGCACCAGCACGCGATCCGCCATCGGCAACTCACTGCTGGCTCCAGCAGTAGTGGCCAGCCGCATGCCGGCCAATGAAGCATCTGCCCGCACTGCATTGGTGCTGACCAGCACACTAAACAGGACACACAGCAGGGCACGCATCAGCATCATCAGTTTCTGCACCATCAATTCAAACGACTCACAGAACAATTCACACTATTCATTCGAGCTCCACCAGGCTGACCCGGGTACAACCCTGTCGATCATCCGCCTCGGCCTCCAGGCGATAACGTACACCCGCTTCCAGCGCCACGTTCAGCACATGCCGCGAGGTCTTCTCCAGCGCGGTCACCGAGCAATCCACCAGCAAGCGATGCAACCCGGCTTCTATATCGGCCGTGTTCTGCCAGAACTGCAACGCCAGACCATCCACACTGCGCAGATACACATTGACCGGCGCACCGGCGCGCAGACGGTAATCACTGATCACCTGCGCCAGCTGATCCTTGGCCACAGCGGTCTCAGCCACCCGCAGGCTGGTGCAGGCACTCAAGCCTGCCAACAGAACCAGCCCAGCCCATAATTTGGTCATGAACCTGATCATGCTCAGCCTTCGATCAGTTTGACGCGCGGAATAACCAGCTTCACGCCGGGCCGCACATCATTCAGATCCACCTCCGGATTGTATTGCCGTAACAGCCATACGGGCACATTGTAGGCTTTTTGTGACAACAACCAGATTGACTCGCCTTTCTTCAGCACATGGGTGTCGCTGCCCACAATGCGGAACTCGGCAAAGAACGCATCCTGTAACTGCTGGTGGTAGACCACACGCCGCGCTTCAAACTGTTTGATGGTTGCCCGTGCGAAATCCAGCTTCAAGGTCTTGCCCAGCTGCACGGTGCTGCTGGCCGACAGCTTGTTGAGCGTGCGCAATCTGGCTGGCGTGGTGTTCAGCCAGTCCGCGTAGTGACCCAGGGTTTCGGCTGCTTCGACGCGAATGGTCTTGTTGCTGCGCACCGCATAATCCGCTGGATCAGCGGAACCCGCACCCTGTACACCTGCCAGCAATGTGGGGCCGGTTTCTTCCGCTTCACTCTCGGTCTTCGGTTCGGTCTGGGCGCTGGCCACTACGGTGGCCGGCATCTCTTCCGGTTCATCGTCGTTGTCGGCCACGTCACCCGCCGCACGAATCAACAGACTCTGCCCCAGGCGAATCTGGTTGGCGTCCTGCAGCTGGTTCAACTTCAGCAAGTCTGCTTTGGCAACGGAATAGCGCGCCGCAATGCCGGTCAGCGTGTCGCCCCTTGTTACCTTGTGGCGCAGCGCAGGGGTCGCCGAACTGCCATTCGAACTGCCATTACCAGGTGCAACGCTCACAGGCGCAACCGTGCTGGCCACTACTGATAGTGGCGGGTTCCTGGCCACCCGGCAGCTTCAGCACCTTGCCAATCTGCACACGATACGGCTGTCGCAGGCCATTCAATCTGGCCAATGTCTGGGTGCTCACCCGATAACGGGACGCAATGGCGCTGAGCGTCTCGCCCTTGCGCACACGATGCGTCTTGTCAGCCACTTGCGTACTGGCCACTGCCGTACTCGGCAGGCTGCGCAAGGCCGCCAGCTGATCCACCGAACCCGGCACGCGAAATTCAAAGCCCGCCGGAATGCGCCTGCTGCCACTCCACACACCGGCCATCAATGACGGATTCAATTGCTTGAGCACTGCGGTCTCCAGTTGCATGGAGCGCGCCAGACTGGGTGCAGAGGTATAGCTTTTCAGCACCATCACCTTGCTCGGATCATCGGGCCGCAGCTCGATGCCGGGGAAATACTTTTCCGGATTGCTGTCGATCTCCAGCGCCGCGAGGAAGCACGCGTAGAAATTGCGTGAAGCAAAACCGAACGCACTTGCTCTCATAACGCTCGATGATCTTCACGATATCATCCGTGCCCACCTGTTCCTTGGCGCGCAACATGCCATTCGCGCCATGGTTGTACGCGGTCAGCGCCAGGGGCCAGCTTTGCAGCACCGCATAGTTCTGTTCCAGAAAGTCAGCGGCCGCGGCCGACGCCTTGTAAGGATCCAGCCGCTCATCAACGATGTTGTCGATGCGCAGATAACGCTTGCCGGTGCTGCGCATGAACTGCCACATGCCGGCGGCGCCCACCTTGGAATAGGCGTAGGTGTTGAATGACGATTCCACATGCGGCAAGGCCGCCAGCTGTTCCGGCAGACCTTCCCTGCGGAAAATGCGCCGGATCTCTTCGCGCCACGCGCCGGACCGGATCAGGCCTTCGCGAAACCGGTCCGACTGACCCAGCTGAAAACGGACGCGCTCTGCGCCAGCGCGAAACTCGCTGGGCAACGTGCCTTCCGGCCAGGCATCGCGTACCCGCTGCTCGGCAGCCGACAGATCAGTACTGCCCCAGCCCAGCTTGCGCAGCGTGCTGACAATGAACGCCTTCTCATCATCAATGCGGTCGGTTCGCGTCTTCGCACTGGTGCCGGCCGGAAAATCCAGCACGGTGTACACCACTTCCATGCGCGTGTGGTCGTGTACCAGACCGCCGGTGGTGGCCACTTCGGTATAAACGCGCTGCCAGAATTTGATCGCCGGCTCCAGACCCGCAGGCCGCACGAATGGATTGGGTTCCTGCGCCTGCGCGCTGAACAACGGCAACACCAGCAACAGCGCACACAACAAGATTCGAACTGGAAAAATACGGGGCATCATTAGACTCAGAAGAAGACTCAGGCTGGACACTCAGGTCAGGGTCAGCATCGGGGTTATCAAAAGGTCGCGCAGTTAACCGCCTGAACGGCGCAAAGGCAAGACTATGTAAACCCTGACAAGGCGACTGTGCCGGCGTTCACAGGCAACGGGATTCAGGTTTGGGCATGGCCAAAGTCCAGCTAAGTCACACCAGAGCAAGACACCACGATTTCATTCCAGCGTGCGGCGCTGAGCTGATGGACCTGGGTCATTACACGCTGTCTTGACGTTTATAAACTCTGCCCCGCCGTGCAACGGTGCTAAAGTCATTCGTATTGGTTCGGCCTGTCCGGACCGGCAGGCACAGGGATTCGCCGTCTGACTGAATTGATCCACCCTACCTCACCAACCGAGGCCATTACTTATGAAACGCTTACTTGCCACGGGTTTGCTCACTGCATTGTTCGCCCTGCCGGCATTCGCCGCGCTCAACCCCGGCGATGCCGCACCGGATTTTTCCACCCAGGCCTCCATGAACGGCAAGGCCTTCACGTTCGCATTGAAGGACGCGCTGAAAAAAGGACCGGCAGTGGTGTACTTCTATCCCTCCGCCTACACCGGCGGCTGCAACCTGCAGGCGCGCACCTTTTCGCAGAACATCGACAAGTTCAACGCCGCGGGCGTCACCATCGTGGGCGTGTCGCTGGACAGCATCAAACGCTTCAATGACTTTTCCGCCGATCCCGAATTCTGCGCCGGCAAATTTGCCGTGGCCTCGGATGCCGACGGCGCCATCGCCAAGAGCTACCAGCTGAACATCCGCCCTGCCAGAGAAGAAGCGAAAGATACCCGCGGCATCGCCATCGATCATGCCATGGCCGAACGCACCACCTTCATCGTGACCCCCGATGGCAAGGTGGCCGCAACTGTCGGCGGCGTCACTCCTGCTGAAAATGTCGAGCAGAGTCTGGCTGCGGTGGAGAAATTGAAAGCGGCCAAGTAACAACTCCGCATCAGATTTGCGCGCATCATCATTAGTGCGCGCCTTGCAAACTCAGCACCCAAGTCATCCGGCTTGGGTGTTTTGCTTTTGGGGTTTGCGGCGAGTAACTGCGGGCAACACCGCCTGTACGGGCATACTTGCCGCTCGCTTGATTTCCTGCAAGCCATGCGGAATTTCCAAGCCGATATTCCGCTTTGACTTAGACATCGATTGCCTTTTTGGTCTAAGGAATGCCGGAATAACCGGTGTGATAAATACCTGCGGATCGACGGCCCGGCGTCACGAACCAGCGCGTACACGATAGCAACAAACGTTTGCACCGCACCGTAATGCGAATGACCACGCCCTGCGCCACATCCTCCGCGTGCGCACCGAACCACCCAGCAACTCGACCAGTGACTGCGTGGTCCGGATTCCGCGTTCACTCGACTTGACGCCATGCACGATTTCACCACGCTTGATCTTCATCAGTCCGCCAGTAATCTCGAGACCGATATTGCGTTCAACTAGTCGATCAACTCGCCACTGATTGACCCAATGAAGTCTGAGTCAAAACGCATCAGCCGCAACAGAACGCAAGTCGACAATGCCTTCTAACCTTCTGCGGCAGCATCATTCCGACTGCGCCAATTTCACAGGGACTGTGAGCGCCTTCGACCTTACGCGAAATGGTCGATCCAACGAAAGGCCTAGATGATCGCGATGATGCATTGCAACCTTGTGATGCCGCACCGATCGCCTTGACGGTTCTGTTAATGCGCGTTGCCAAAAGCGATTCCATGCTTTCGCGCAAAAAGCTTATCTGCCTTTCTGCATATACGCTCAGCATGACTCACCGCCGGCTCTTGAAACAGCATCCACGTTGCATTGAATCTCGAGGGAGATATAGCCGCATCCTTACCGTGCGATCGGTTGCTGCGGGACTGACAGCGCACCCGCAACGCAATACTGCAATCCAAATAACCCCCATTAGTTCGATCGGCTCGTAAGATCTTGCCGCATGCTTACCCGTTGCACTCTTGGCAATCCGAATCGGAGATAGGCGTAATTCGCCTAACCATAAGCTATTCACACCGCACTAACTTGGCTTGAGCCATACATGCACTCTGTTCGAATCTTGGTTAAGTGTGCGGACCATTCATCGTAACCGCAAGAACGGATCCTTCTATAGCTCTATTCTTATACAGATCGAACCTTGCAACCGTGACATTATTGATGTAGCTCCATACCTACACCCGCACTTACTATCCCCACAATTCAAACAAGTCATACACCCATCCATCATGATCACCGCCGTGGTGGAGCACTTCGGGCAGAGCTGTGCGCCGTCTGGAAATAAGCTCTTCGCAAAAGCATCGGTTTGTTTGCTGCGGGCGTCAAACTCGGCTCGCTTTTCTTCGATGAGTTTTTTGCGGTGCTCGTCCATTTCGGTTTTCTTGAGCAGGCCGATGAACTGCAGGTGGCGTTCGATCACATGACCTAGCTCAGCAATAATCGACGGCATGAAACGGCCGCCGGTCTGCCAGTAACCGCCGCGCGGATCGAACACACCTTTCATTTCATCCACCAGGAAGGTGACGTCGCCGCCTTTGCGGAACACGGCGGAAATAATGCGCGTCAGCGCCACGATCCACTGGAAGTGATCGAGATTCTTGGTGTTGATGAAGATCTCGAACGGACGACGCTGTTCATGCGGCGTGCCTTCGTTGAGCAACATGTCGTTGATGGTCACGTACATGGCGTGATCGGACACCGGCGTCTTGATCTTGTAGGTGGAGCCGATGAGCATGTCGGGACGCTCGAGCTTTTCGTGCATCCACACCACGTTAGCTTCCTGACGCGGTGCCGGAGCGGGCGCTGCGGCGGCGGCTTTGGCAGCGGCTGCGTCTTCGGGTTTTTCGACGCGGTATTTCGAAATCTTTTTGTCGATGGTGATCATGATTGTCGTTCCGTAATTCGTTGCAGCATTTTGGTTTCGCGCCATTCCCGTCTGTAATAAATCAGAGCGGGAATCCAGTTGGAAATTTTCTTACTGGATGCCCGTCTGCACGGGCATGACGGAATAAGAGTTGCCTAGAACTTCCCGTAATAGCCTTCTTTAAGCGCGTCGAACAGGTTGGCGGCGGTGTGGGATTCGCCGTCGTATTGCACTTCTTCGTCGCCACGTAACTTGACTTCGCTGCCGTCTTCCAGCGTGAACACGTAGGTGGTGTTCTTCAGGTCCTGCTCTTTGACCAGCACGCCCTGGAAGGCTTCGGGGTTGAAGCGGAAGGTGGTGCAACCTTTCAGGCCCTGTTCGTAGGCATAACGATAGATGTGTTTGAAGTCTTCGTACTTGTAATCCGTGGGCACATTGGCGGTCTTGGAGATGGACGAGTCCACCCACAGCTGCGAAGCGGCCTGGATATCAACGTGCTCTTTCGGTGAGACATCATCGGCAGTGGTGAAGTAGTCCGGCAGCTTTTCACCGGCGATCTCCGAATTCGGCATGGCAGCGGCATTGATCATTTCGCGATAGGCCAGCAGCTCGAAGGAAAACACGTCGATCTTTTCCTTGGACTTCTTGCCTTCGCGAATCACATTGCGGAAATAATGATGTGCGAATGATGGCTCGATGCCGTTGGAGGCATTGTTGGCCAGCGACAGCGAGATGGTGCCGGTGGGCGCAATCGAGCTGTGGTGGGTGAAGCGGCCACCGACTTCGGCGAGTTCATCCACCAGTTCCGGCGCCGCTTCAGCGACGCGCTGCATGTAGCGGCTGTAGCGCGCGTGTAACACGCGACCGGTGATCTTCTGACCGACGCGCCAGCCATCACGCACCATCTCCGGCCGTTTGCGCAGCATTTCGGCGTTGACCTCGAAGTCTTCCAGCATGATGGGCGCGGGGCCTTTTTCGCGCGCCAGTTCCAGCGCGGCTTCCCAGCCGGCCAGCGCCATTTCGCGCGACACATTCTGCGTGAAGGCCACCGACTTCTTCGAGCCATACTTCATGCACAGCATGGTGATGGTGGAACCCAGACCCAGGAAACCCATGCCATGCCGACGCTTGCGGGTGATTTCATCGCGCTGACCGCCCAATGGCAGACCGTTGATCTCCACCACGTTGTCGAGCATGCGGGTGAACACCTTCACCACCTTGCGGTATTCCTCCCAGTCAAAGCGCGCTTCGTCGGTGAACGGATCAACCACAAACTTGGTGAGGTTCAGTGAGCCGAGCAGGCATGAGCCATACGGCGGCAGCGGTTGTTCGCCACAGGGATTGGTGGCGCGAATGTTTTCGCACCACCAGTTGTTGTTCATTTCGTTGACGCTTGTCGATCAGCACGAAGCCGGGTTCGGCGAAGTCGTACGTCGAGGTCATGATGATGTCCCACAGACGTTTGGCGGGCACGGTCTTGTAGACGCGGCAGCACACCAGGCCGGAGTCATTGGTGACATAGCCGCGCGTGGTGGGCCATTCGCGCCAGATGTAGTGCGACTCGTCGCTGAAATCCAGGCCTTCGGCTTCTTTCAAGGACACCGGGAAGGCCAGCTTCCAGTCGGCTTCGTTCTTCACCGCCTGCATGAATTCGTCGGTGATCAGCAAGCTGAGATTGAACTGACGCAGACGACCGGCTTCGCGCTTGGCGCGGATGAAGTCCACTACATCGGGATGACCCACATCGAAGGTGCCCATCTGCGCACCGCGACGACCGCCCGCCGAGGACACGGTGAAACACATCTTGTCGTAGATATCCATGAACGACAGCGGGCCGGAGGTGTGGGCGCCGGCGCCGGATACATACGCGCCCTTGGGACGCAGCGTGGAGAATTCGTAGCCGATGCCGCAACCGGCTTTCAGCGTCAACCCGGCTTCGTGCACCTTGTTGAGGATGTCATCCATCGAATCGAGGATGGTGCCGGACACGGTGCAGTTGATGGTGGAGGTGGCGGGTTTGTGTTCCAGCGCGCCGGCATTGGACATGATGCGGCCGGCGGGAATGCTGCCCTTGCGCAGCGCCCAGACAAACTTTTCGTACCACTGCTCACGGAGTTCAGGCGCTTCCACATCGGCCAGGGCGCGCGCCACACGGCGGTAGGTGTCGTCCATCGATTGATCGACAGCGGAGCCGTCTTTGGCGGTGAGCCGGTATTTCTTGTCCCAGATGTCGAGTGAAGCTTCCTGGAACGGAATGGTGTTGACGTCCATAGGCTCCAGCTTGATGGCGGTTTTCATCGTTAACTTTAATTCCAATTGTGAGCCCGGCGAAGGGTTCAAGACTGGCGCCGCTCCGGACGAACACCAGTCTTGATCTACTTACCGCGTACGCCATGTGCAATCAGCATGGGCACGCTCCCCTGACTTTTCTTGTTGGTGCAACGCCGTTGAATGATTATTTATTCGGCGCCGGTCCCACACACAAGATGTTGTGTCAGGCGGCAAGGTTATGCCGCTGGTGTTAAGTGCGTCAAGAGTTGGGAACACCTGGTAGTGGGGTAACTAAAAACATAAAAAACAATGTGTTGAGAAACTATCCGCAAGATTATGACCGGAAAAAAAGTTCAGATTGACTTACGGTCGCGGTCAAGGCAGACACAATATATTGTGTTCGGCCAGCACAGGTTTTGCACACCTCCCACACCGCTTATCCACACCTTCATCCACAGCGGCGGTACCCGAGACAGCCATGGCCGCGATCCCAGAAGACTGCTGCGTGGCGTAGCCCGCTGGATTAAATGTCCGTAACACAGAGCAAGTGCGCAATGCGCCATGCCTAGAATCCTGCCCACCAAGAATTCTGTTCCGGTTTTTACAGGTTACTTTTCACGAGGTCCGTCAGAATGAATAACCGCCCAACACGCTTTGCGAGCCCTGTTACCAGGCTATTCGCCGGCCTGCTCGCCGCGCTGTTAATTGTCGGGGTCATTGTCGGCGCGCTCCGCACAGGCGCAGCTACCCGCACAAGTGGGCGGCGCCGCCATGCCGTCGCTGGCGCCCATCATCAAGCGCACTTCACCCGCCGTGGTGGGTATTGCGGTCAAGGGCACGCAACAGCAGCAAAGCAACCCGCTGATGCAGGACCCGTTCTTCCGGCGCTTCTTCGATATGCCGGAACAACAGCAGGAACGGCAGACCCAGGCCTCCGGCTCGGGCGTCATTGTTGATGCGGTCAATGGCTACATCATCACCAATGCGCACGTGGTGGAGGGGGCCAAGGAAATCACCGTGACGCTGCACGACAACCGCGAGCTGAAGGCCACGGTCAAGGGTGCTGACAGCCAGTCGGATATCGCCGTGTTGCAGGTCAAGGGCGCCAGCCTGACTTCGATTGGTTTTGCCGACTCGAACAAGGTGCAGGTGGGCGATTTCGTCATCGCCATCGGCAATCCCTTCGGTCTGGAACACACCGTCACCTCCGGCATTGTCAGCGCGCTGGGCCGCGCCACCGGCATGGCCCAGGACAGCGTTGAAGACCTGATCCAGACCGATGCTGCGATCAATCCCGGCAACTCGGGCGGCGCACTGATTGACCTGAATGGTCAGCTGGTGGGCATCAATTCCTCCATCTATTCCAGCAGCGGCGGCAACATCGGCATCGGCTTCGCCATTCCCTCCAGCATGGCCAAGGCGGTGATGGATCAACTGGTGAAGTACGGCAAGGTGCAGCGCGGTTTGCTGGGCGTGACCATGTCCACCCTGTCGGCTGAAATCGCCGAGAGCATGGAAGCCAAGGGCATCGAAGGCGCACTGGTGTCGGAAGTCAGCGAGAATTCTGCTGCCGACAAGGCGGGCATCAAGGCCGGCGATATCATTACCAGCATCAACGGCAAGGCCACCAAAACCAGCACCGCACTGCGCGCCACAATTGGCGTATTACGCGTCGGCGACAAGGTGGAAGTGGGTCTGGTGCGCGACGGCAAGCCACGCAAGGTCACCGCCACCATTGCCGAGCGTGCCGATGACATGCAGGCATCCAGTGGTAATGGCGGCAATGGCGGTGGTGGTAATAGTGGCTATCACCAGGGTCTGCGTGGCGCGCAGTTCGCCAGCAATAATGGCAGTGGTGTATTGATCAACAGCGTTGCCGACGGCAGCAGCGCCGCGCAGAACGGCTTGCAACGCAATGATGTGATCCTTGCCGTCGGCCGCCAGCGCGTGAACAGCGCCAAGGAATTGCAGGACGCCACGCGTGAACTGAATGCCTTTACGCTGACCCTTCAGCGTAACAACCGCACGCTGGTTGCCGTTATTCGTTAAGCCCAATTTACTCCTGGCCAGCTTCCCCCTGGCAAACCTTCTGGCGCGTCAGTTTGTCCTGACGCGCCAGTTTTTTTACGGCGTCATGGAAACGCGGCAGATCATTGCCGACGCTGGCCAGCAAGCGTTCAAAGCCCGGCACGCAACTTTGATAGGTGGCAATGGCGACAAAGTCTGCATTGCTGAGGGCGCGATCAAACCAGTTGTCATAGCCGCGGTAACCGTGCCAGCTCTGCCTGAGCTGCTGGTATTCAAATTTCAGCTGACCCAGCCGTTGCTGCTTGCGCTCGAGAAGATACACACGTGACTGGCCGTTGCGATAAAGCTGCTGCAGATCGGCACGTGCTGTCAGCAACAAGCTGGAAAACTCACTGGCGCGCTGGCGCTGCAACCGCCAGGCCTGCAATTGCTCTGCACGATTCTGGTTGAGTAACCAGCGTTCGAGACCGGTCTGTTCCACCACGGTGGCGAAGGCTTCATTGAAGGCCGAATCATCCTTTACATACATCACCTGGTGCGCCAGCTCATGAAACAGCGTCGCCGCCAGCTGCGCATCACTCCAGCCCAGCATGCTGCTCAGCACCGGATCATCGAAGTGGCCGAGCGTGGAATACGCCGGCACGCCACTCACTGCGGCATCGTAGCCACGCATGCGCAGCCGCAGCGCCTGACGCTCCGCTGCGGCTTCACTGAAATAGCCGCGATACACCACACAGCCGGCAATCGGAAAACACCATTGTTTTGGCTCAACGGAAAACTCCGGCGCGGCAAACACATTCCAGGTCACGAAGCGCCGTTTGATATCCGCATAGCCGGTGTAGCTGCGATTGTCCGGTAGCGCCAGCGCATTTGATGCAAAGGCACGCGCCGCCTGCACGTACTCAAGACGCGCGCGCAACGCCGCATCGGTATCGGCGCGCGCCACGACCTCGGCAATCGGTTCACGTCGCGCCAGCACGGCCATCTGCCCTTGCGCGGCCTGCAGGTAGTAACAGCCGGACACGGGTAAGCCGAGCAAACACAGTGCTATTTTTATCCAGCGAATCATCAACCCATCCTGCAGGACGACTCAGCTACTATAAAGCCATGAAGACCTATCTCGTCGGCGGCGCAGTGCGCGATGCGTTGCTCAACCTGCCCGTCAAGGAACAAGCCACTGACCGTGATTGGGTGGTGGTCGGCTCCACCCCGGATGCTCTGCTGTCGCAGGGCTATCAGGCCGTGGGCCGGGATTTTCCGGTGTTCCTGCATCCTGATACAAAAGAGGAATACGCGCTGGCGCGCACCGAGCGCAAGACCGGCGTGGGTTATCACGGCTTCGATACGCGCTTCTCACCGGATGTCACGCTGGAACAGGATCTGCTGCGCCGTGATCTGACCATCAACGCCATTGCGCAGGATACGAGCAGCGGTGAACTGATTGATCCTTATGGCGGCCAGGCGGATATACAAGCGCGGGTGTTGCGTCATGTGTCGCCTGCGTTTGTGGAAGACCCGTTACGGGTGTTGCGGGTGGCGCGTTTTGCGGCGCGTTTTGCCCCATTGGGATTTTCCGTGGCCGACGAAACCATGACATTGATGCGGCAGATCAGCGCCAGCGGCGAACTGGCGGCATTGACGCCCGAACGTGTCTGGCGTGAAACACAGTTGGCGCTGTGTACGAATGCGCCGCAGGTTTACCTGCGGGTGCTGCGCGAGTGCGGCGCGCTGAAAGCCATCTTTCCGGAACTGGACGCTCTGTTTGGCGTACCGCAACCGGAGAAATGGCATCCTGAAATCGACACCGGCATTCACATGCTGATGGTGCTGCAACAGGCTGCACGCCTGAGTGACGATCCAGTGATGCGTTTCGGCGCATTGATGCACGATCTGGGCAAGGGCAACACCCCCAAAGAAATGTTGCCGCGCCATATCGGCCATGAAGCACGCGGCGTGCCGCTGGTACAAGCCGTGTGTGATCGCTGGCGCGTGCCCAATGAATATCGCGACCTGGCGCTGATCTGCGCTGCGCAACATGGCAAGTTGCACGCGGTGTTCGAGATGCGTAGCAGCACGCTGCTGGAATTTCTGGAAAAACTCGATGCGCTGCGCCGCCCGCAACGCTTTGAGCAATTTTTACTGGCCTGTGAAGCCGATGCGCGCGGCCGCACCGGGTTTGAAGATCGTGCCTATCCGCAAGCGGCCTTCCTCAAGCAGGCACGTGAAGTCGTGACCGCCATCAAGCCCGATGCGGAAATAACTGCCAACAAGTCGGGTGAACAGATTGCCGAAGCGCTGCGACGTATTCGCATCACCGCACTCGAACAACTGGTGCGCCCAGCCTCCTCACACTGAGCAGCACGTCTGGCAGAGTGCATGTTCTTGATCCTGCTTGCAGGGACAGGCGCTTGACCGGATGACTTGGGATGGCGCCCGCGCCACCAGAGGTTTACGCTGGCACTATCGTCTGAAACTGGTGCAGACTGGAATGGAACCCCTGAATCAACCACTCGATGAACTGTCGCGCAAGCAGGCGCTGCGACAGTACGAGATTTTTGGTACGCAAGCCGACCCGGCGCTGGACGGTATCACCACCCTGGCGGCCGGTATTTGCGAAACACCTGTCGCACTCATCACCTTTGTTGGCGATCAACGCCTGTACATCAAGTCCAGCGTGGGCTGCGCTCTGCGCGAACTGGCGTTCGAAGGTTCTTTTTGTGGCCAGACGATATTGCAATCTGGCCCGTTTGTGGTCGAGGACGCGGCCACCGATGTCCGATTCGCCGATCACCCACTGGTGACAGGTTCAGCGGCTGTGCGCTTCTACACCGGCGTGCCATTGCTGACGTCGGATGGACAGGTATTTGGAACGCTATGCGTAATAGATCACGTACCCAGGCGCCTGACAGATGCGCAGACAAACGCGCTGCAGATCCTGGGCCGACAGGTGGTCACGCAACTGGAGCTGAGCCAGCAGGCAAGCGAGCTGAATGCAAGCAGGCGGACGCTCACTGCACTGGTCAGGAATCTGCCCGGAATGGTGTATCGCTGCCAGGGCGACCTGAACCGGATGACGTACGTCAGCGAGGGCTGTCTCGAAGTGACCGGTTATGAGCAGACCGAGCTGGAGCACGACAGGGTCGTTGCATACCGGAACCTGGTTCATCCAGAAGATCAGGGATGCTGGCTGGACAACTGCCGGGCAGCACTTGATGCGCGTATTACAAGCAGTTGTGAATACCGCATTGTCAACCGCAAGGGCCAGCTTCGCTGGGTATCTGATCGGTCACGAGGCATCTATGCCGACGACGGTGCGCTGTTGGGCATTGAAGGCTTCGTGCAGGATGTGACCAGCCGCAAGCTGGCTGAGCAGGACAGCGCCCGGGCGCTGTCCCTGATGCGCGCCACACTGGATTCCACTGCAGATGGCATCCTGGTGGTCGGTCCCACGGGCAAAATCAAAACCTTCAACATGGTCTTCGTGCGCATGTGGCGCTTGCCGGCGGAGTTGCTGGATTCCGGGGACGACACCCGTGCGCTGCAGTTTGTACTCGATCAGCTGAGCGAGCCACAGCAGTTCATTGACAAGGTGCAGCATCTGTATGCCCATCCTGAAGCGGAAAGCTTGGATACGCTGGCTTTCAAGGATGGCCGCTACTTTGAACGTTATTCCCAGCCGCAGTTGGTCGATGGCAAAGTGCTGGGCAGGGTGTGGAGCTTTCGCGATGTAACAAAGCGCATGCGCGCGGAAGCGCGCTTGAGCAAAAGCGAAGAACGACTCAAGTTTGCACTGGATGCCACCCAGGATGGACTGTGGGACTGGAACATCCGCACTGGCGATGTTTATTTCAGTCCACAGTGGGCGCGTCTGCTGGGTTATGACCCTGACGAGGTACCGACCAGCGTCGAGTTCTTCTTCACGATTCTGCATCCGGATGACATCAGCCAGGTTAATCAGGCGATTACCGATCATCTCAACGGCCAGACACCCGTCAAGCAGGGTGAAGTCCGGTTGCGGATGAAGTCCGGTGAATTTCGCTGGTTTCTGGATCGAGGTCAGGTGGTTGCGCGCGACGCAATCGGCACGCCACTGCGCATGGTGGGCACGATTACCGATATCACGGCGCGCAAGCACGCGGAATCGGTGCTGCAGGAAACCCAGGCGCGAACGCGCCTGCTGATTCAGGCGGCCAATGTGGGGCTGTGGGACTGGGATCTCGGCACCAATGACGTGTATTTTTCGCCCGAGTGGAAACAGCAGCTGGGGTTTGCGGATCACGAAGTCGGCAATCGTTTTGAGGAATGGGAAACGCGCCTGCATCCTGCAGATCGTGAACACACACTCAAGGCCGTGCGTGATCAAATTGAAGGCCGCAGCGCAAGCTACGAAGTTGAATTCAGGTTGCGGCACAAGGATGACTCATGGCGCTGGATCTATGCTCGCGGCGAGCTGGCTTATGATACTGCCGGGCTTCCTGCCCGCATGAAGGGTTGCCATCTCGATATCACCGAGCGTCGACGTCTTGCCGAGGAATTGCGGCAGTCACACAAGATGGAGGCGATCGGTCAGCTCGCCGGCGGTGTGGCGCACGACTTCAACAATATCCTTGCGGCCATTGTCGGCAATGTCGAGCTGGCGATCAGTGATACCGATCCAGATCATCCGGCACGTGAAAGCCTGGTGGAAATCCGCAAGGCGAGCGCCCGCGCCAGGAGTCTGGTGAAGCAGATTCTTGCCTTCAGCCGGCAGCAGCCGCATGAACGCCGCATCATCACGCTTGCTCCGTTGGTCGAGGAAGCGGTCCGGCTGTTGCGGGCGACCATGCCGGCCAGTGTCGAACTGGCCGTTTCGGTAGCGCCAGACGTTCCGTGTGTGCTGGCCGACTCCACCCAGTTGCATCAGGTGCTCATCAACCTGTGCACCAATGCCTGGCACGCGCTGGCAGGTGCAGCCGGGCGTATCGATATCAAAGTCGAGTCCGCAACACTGGATGCCGCGAACAGCCGGCTGGCTGATCTGCCACCAGGCCGTTATGCCTGCATGTGCGTGACCGATACGGGTGTCGGCATTGACACAGCGACGTTGCCGAGGATTTTCGAACCTTTCTTCACCACCAAGGAAATCGGCAATGGCACTGGCCTGGGGCTGTCCGTTGTACATGGCATCGTGCACGGGCATGGCGGCGCGGTGCTTGTTGACAGCAAACCGAACGAAGGCACGACGTTTCGGGTCTATCTTCCTGCAGCAACTGCTGGCGATGAAGCGCTGCCTGCTGCCAGTACAACCATCCGCAATGGTGAGGGCAGACGTATTCTCTTCGTGGATGATGAGATTGCACTGGTCGATGTGGCCACGCGCATGCTTGAACGCCTGGACTACCGCGTTACGGGGCTGACCAGTGCCGAAACCGCGTTGCTGGTTTTCCGCGAAACTCCACAGCAATTCGACCTGGTGATAACCGATCTGAACATGCCCGGTATGTCCGGCCTGGAATTTGCGGCCGAGATCAGAAAGTTGCGACCAGAGCTGCCCGTTGTGATGATCTCTGGCCACATAACCGGGGAGTTGCGGCAACGCGCCTTTATTGCAGGCTCGATGAGGTGCTGAACAAGCCCATCACGGCAGATGAACTGAACGCCAGCATTCATCATCTGCTGAACTTGAACAGATAGCCGCGCGACTGAAGTACTCAGCAAGCTGCTTGCTTGCCTGAAGTCTGTCAAGGCCTGTAGAAGCTGTTCAAAGTCTCGATCAAGGGATGCATGCAAGGAGGAACTGCCAAAAAAAACGAGCGATCAACAGGGTAGTACATGAGTATTTTTGGGCGGTTTCAATGCAGCAATGCGCCCTTCAGCGAGACTTTGAAAGGTTTACAGACGATCACGCAAATCGCGGAACATAAAACCATTCAAGTCAAGATCACAGTCTTTGGCAAAGGCCATGGCCTTGAAACTTTCGCCCATTTCGCCGGGCAGGGTGAGCTTCTGGATCTGCTGTGACAGCTGCCAGCGAACCGCGTCACCTTGTTCACTCATACCAGCCAGCAATCGATCCAGCCCACAGCCGAACAGAAAATGCGCCTGCGTGGCAAAGCCCTTCAATTCCAGCCCCGCCGCCAGCCCGGCCTCCGCCACGGCCGTAAAATCCACCCACGCAGTGATGTCCTGCAAACCCGGATTGATGAATGGGTTGTCGTGTAAACGCTGCCGGAAGAAGCAGCTCAGTGTGCCGTGTGTACGTTCAAGCGCTGTAGTACTGCGACTGTGGATAACCATAGTCGATGAACAGCAATACACCACGCTGCATGGCCATCGCCAGTGATGCGATCCACTGCGGTAGTTGCAGATTTATTTCACTGCAATAGCCTTCGGGCAAGGCAACACCGGTTGCCTGCTGCAACACATTCACTACGCTGCGCAGCGATTCGCTGGCCGGTTGCGTCGCCCACGCGAGACCTTGCGCTGTGCCGATGACACCCAAGGCATGCACTGCATCTTGCTGAATACAGAAGCGCTGCACCGGCAGGGCATCGAGCACTTCATTGGCGACGATCACGCCCACAAAATTATCCGGCAAGGCATCCAGCCATTGCACACGATCAACCTGCTGCGGTAACTGTTCACGGATCAGAGCCTGCTGTCGCGCCCGCAGATCAGCGCTGACTTCCAGAATGTGGTAACGCTGCGGCAGACAACCCATGCGTTCAAATTCACGCAGCATGTCCAGCGCCATCACCCCGGAGCCGGCGCCCAGCTCCAGCACGCTGCCGCCCGGCAAGTGTTCCAGCACCTGCGCGCATTGCCGTGCCAGACAACGACTGAACAACGACGAAATTTCCGGCGCCGTAGTGAAGTCACCGCCGACGCCCAGCTTGTGCGTGCCGGCACTGTAGTAACCCAGGCCCGGCGCATACAGCACCAGGTTCATGAAGTTCTGAAAGTCCAGCCAGCCACCGGCGCGGTCAATCTCTGCTTGAACAAGCCGCAGTAATCGCTCGCTGTGCGCGCGCTCATCCGGCGTCAACATTGAGGTCAACCCCGTCGATGTCAAATCCGCATGAGGTGATGGTATGGTGTATCGCGACATTGATTAACGAGACCTGACTGATTCCTGCGCTTGCCAACCTGTGTGAATAACCTGTGTGACTGAATTTTCCGCATGACCAACCCGAACACAACCCCGGCCCTGTCCGGCCGGGTAGCCCTGATTACCGGCGGCGCCAAGCGCCTCGGCAATGCCATTGCCCATGCCCTGCATCAGGAAGGTGCGCAACTGGTGATTCACTATCGTAGCTCGAAGGCCAGTGCCGATGCGCTGGTGGCTGAATTGAATGCGCTGCGTGCGGGGTCAGCCGTTGCGCTCGGCTGTGATCTGCTGGACATCGCCGCACTGCCGCAGCTGGTGCAGCAAACCCTGGTGCAGTTCGGCCGGCTGGACATGCTGGTCAACAATGCGTCGAGCTTCTATCCCACACCCATGGGCGCGATCACCGAACAACATTGGGATGACCTGCTGGGCAGCAACCTGAAAGCACCGCTGTTCCTGGCGCAAGCGGCCGCGCCGGCGCTACGCGCCACGCAGGGCCTGATCCTCAACATGGTGGATATTCACGCACAGCGACCCCTGCCGGCGTACACGGTGTATTCCATCGCCAAGGCAGGCCTGGCAACCCTGACCAAGTCACTGGCGCGCGAACTGGGGCCGGAGATACGCGTGAACGCCATTGCACCGGGACCCGTGTTATGGCCGGAAGACCAGATGAGCGCGGAATTGCAGCAGGAGATCATCAGCAAGACAGCCCTGAAACGTCAGGGCACGCCAGCAGACATTGCGCGTGCAGCACTGTTCTTCGCCAAGGATGCGCCGTACGTCACCGGACAGATTCTGGCGATAGACGGCGGACGCAGCATTGGCTGGTGAGAGCCGGTAAACGCGGAAGACCGCTAAACCGGCCCCTACTGGAATGGCACGACCACCAGTGGATGCGCAGCCTGATCGAAGTTCTTCCACAGATCGCCCATCGTCCTTTTCAGGGTGGGATGCAGCAGATCTGGCGCCAGCTCGGCCAGCGGCCCGAGCATGTAAGCACGTTTGATCAGATCCGGCCGCGGCAACGTGATGGCGTGGGTGTCGCAAACCATCTCGCCGTACAGCAGCAGATCCAGATCCATGGTGCGTGGTTCAAACTTGGGCGCCTTGCGCGCACGGCCACACAAACTTTCCACCGCCTGCAGCACTGACAAAACTTCGGTCAGGGTCAGTTCGGTTTCAAAGCCAATCACCAGATTGATGAACTCGGGGCCATCAAAACCCACGGCTTTGTTGCGGTACGCTGGGGAAACTTTGATGTCGCCGACACGGCGTTTCAAGGCATTCAGTGCGCTGCGCAGATGCAGCAGCGGCTCAATATTGCTACCGGCAGCAACATAGACATCGGGCATGGTGGTTCTCAGACTTGGCTCTAACTGGGTTGTAGGTAATCTTCGGCACGACGCTCAATTGATATCCCTACATCCCGCGAGTTTCGAATCGCACCCTGTTTGTTCAATCTAACACGTACCCAGGGCACATTGAATTCAGTTATGACAATTCGGGCAATATTTTCGGTCAGCGTTTCCACCAGCTGAAACTGCGACTCACCAACAAAGGTCAGCAAGCGCTTGCTGACTTTCTTGTAATCCACCGTATCGTCGATGTGATCACTGAGCGCGGCCTTGCGAATATCACAGGCCATTTCCACATCAATGACCACGGTTTGCTTGACCTTGCGCTCCCAGTCCCAGATGCCGACGATGCATTCGGTACGCAAGGCGGTCAGAAAAATCGTGTCGGTCATGGTCATTCTTCAGTGGGGTCAGGAGTGAGTGGTAGTGGCTTGCGGCGCCCGCAGGTTATCCATGGGCCAACGTGCGGTGGCGCGAATTTTCAGGTCGTCGTGCTGGCCGAGCAGCAGTCGCTGGCAGCCAGCATAGGCAATCATCGCGGCATTATCAGTACAGAATTCCGGACGTGGATAGCGCACAACAACCCCGCGCCGGTTGCCCAAGGCCAGCAATTGCGCGCGCAAGCTGCGATTGGCACCCACCCCGCCCGCCACCACCAGGGTGCGCGCGCCGGTTTGATCCAGAGCACGGCCGCACTTGGCCACCAGTGTCTCCACTACGGCGTGCTGAAACGCACAGGCCACATCCGCACGCGTCTGGTCGTCCAGCGTGGTATTCACCTGCAATTGCCGCAGCGTCACTACCACCGCCGTTTTCAAGCCGCTGAAACTGAAATCGAGGCCCGGCCTGTCCAGCATGGGGCGCGGAAACTGGAATCGTCCCGGGCTACCCTGCTCCGCCAACTTCGCCAAAGCCGGTCCACCTGGATACGGTAAGCCGAGCACCTTGGCGGTTTTATCGAAGGCTTCTCCGGCGGCATCGTCCAGTGTCGAACCGAGAATCTGGTACTCACCCAGACCCGCAACCTGCGCCAGCAGGGTGTGGCCACCCGACACCAGCAGCGCCACAAAGGGATATTCCGGCGGCTCCGCTTCCAGCATGGGCGCCAGTAAATGACCCTCCAGATGATGCACGCCCAGAGCGGGAATACCCCGGGCAAAGGCATAGCTGCGCGCCACCGCAGCCCCCACCAGCAACGCGCCAATCAGCCCGGGGCCGGCGGTATAAGCTACCCCATCGACCTGCTCGTGATTGGTCCCGGCTTCGTGCAAACAGGCCTCAATCAGCGGCAACAGCTTGCGTACATGGTCGCGGGAAGCCAGTTCCGGAACCACGCCTCCGTACACGGCATGCAGGGCGATCTGGCTGTGCAGCTGGTGCGCCAGCAACCCCTGTTCGCTGTCGTACAGGGCGACGGCGGTTTCATCGCAGGAAGTCTCAATCGCCAGCACACGCATACGTTTTTTCACCCCACACCGCCAAAGACCCCAAAAAGCCACCCAACCCGGCTTTGCTTTTCAGCCCGGGGCTCATTAAACTGCCGCGCTCTTTTTCCCCCGTACCGGCTTGCCGGTGTCTAATTCAATAGTTCGAGGTTGCGATGCCTAGCGTTCGCGTTCGAGAGAACGAATATTTCGATGCTGCCCTGCGCCGTTTCAAGCGCGCCTGTGAGAAAGCGGGTGTACTCACCGAACTCCGTCGCCGTGAATTCTACGAGAAGCCGACCCAGGAACGGAAACGCAAAAAAGCGGCTGCCGTCAAGCGCCACATGAAGCGCAGCAACCGTCCGACTGGTGCACCGCGTGGCCGTCCTGTTGCCGCCCGTCCTGCAGCGCGCGCCTGATCAGTCCTCAACCCGATGTCACTCAAAGAGCGCATCACTGAAGACATGAAGGCCGCCATGCGGGCGAAGGACGCCGATACGCTCGGCACCATCCGCATGCTGCAGGCCGCCATCAAACAGCGTGAAGTGGACGAACGCATCACGCTGGATGACGCACAGGTGATGGCCGTGCTGGAAAAGATGATCAAGACCCGCAAGGAATCACTGGAGCAGTTCCGCTCCGCTGCGCGTGACGATCTGGCCGATAAGGAAGCCCGCGAAATTGCCCAGTTGCAGGTTTATCTTCCCGAGCAATTGTCGGCTGCCGAACTGGCAGCGGTGATCTCTGCCGCTATCGCCAGCACCGGCGCCACGTCCATCAAGGAAATGGGCAAAGTGGTTGCCGCAGTGAAGCAGCAGGCAGCGGGTCGTGCCGACATGGGTGCGGTGAGCGCCCTGATCAAGGCGAAGTTAGCCAGCTGATCCCGGTCGCCGGTAGCCAGCACAGATAACAAGGGCGCTTTACAGCGCCCTTTTCGTTTGCAGCATCAAACGTTACGCGGCTTGATCGCTGCTCAGTCAACCCGTGTCTGTTAACCCCAAGCCTACCGCACGATCACCATGACTCTGCGCTTCGCCACGTAGTCGCGCCCATGCCGCAATGAACTCGGCTTCATGCGGCTTGCTGAACAGGTACCCCTGTGCAAATTCGCAACCCATGCGCCGCAGGGCCTGTAACTGCATGTCCGTTTCAATGCCCTCCGCCACCACTCGCAAACCCAGCGACCGCGCCATGGACAGTGCAGCGCCGACAATGACCACATCACCACGATCATGCGGCAGGTCACGGATGAAACTGCGATCTATCTTGAGTTTGTCGATCGGCAAGCGTTTCAGGTAGCTCAACGAGGACAGGCCGGTACCGAAGTCATCGATGGCGATATGCACGCCCAGGTCGCGCAATTCACTCAGCATCAGCATGCTCTGTTCGAAATTCTCAACCAGTGAGTGTTCGGTCAGTTCTATTTCCAGACGCGACGGATCGCAGCCGCTGGCCGCTACTGCATCACGATACTGCTGCACCAGCACGCCGGCGGCCAGCTGACGGGCTGACACGTTCACGGCCACTTGCACTGGCTGCATGCCTTCTGCATCCCAGCGCACGATCTGTCGAGCCGCTTCCGCCAATGCCCAGCCACCCAGCTCCACCACCAGACCGGAGCTTTCAGCCACATCAATGAACGCACCCGGGTGTAACAGACCGCGCTGCGGATGCAGCCAGCGGACCAGCGCCTCGACACCGACCAGCGCGCCCCCCTGCACGGTCACAACCGGCTGGTAATGCAGTCGCAGCTCGCCATTGCGCAGCGCATGACGCAATTCACTTTCGATGGCAATGCGCTGTTCCGATGCCTGGCGCATGCCGCTGTCAAAAATCACCATGCCGTTCTTGCTTTGCGATTTTGCGGCGTACATGGCCATGTCCGAAGCGCGCACCACTTCATCGGCATCGGTACCATCATGCGGAAAGCGCGCGACACCGATGCTGCCGCTGAGATTGATCTCGAAGCCCTGAATATGCGCACTGCCGGTCAGCGCATGACGCGCCAGCAAACCATAACAACGCGGGTCATGAAAGCCCTTGATGTCGGGACAGATGATGACGAACTCATCACCGCCAAACCGGTAGGCGCGCGCGCCCGGCTGCAACACGCTTTGCATTCGCTCCGCAATGGTACGCAGCACGACATCGCCAATATGATGTCCCAGCGTGTCATTGATGGTCTTGAAGTTGTCCAGATCCAGCGTCACTACCGCAAAGCCTTCACCGCTATGACGCGCCATGCGAACGTAGTCCTGCAGGTGTTTGCCGGCCGCATGGCGATTGAACAGACCGGTGACCGAGTCCATATAGGCCAGATCGAACAACTGCTGTTCCACCTGGACAATACGACGGCGCACGCCCACCGCCAGGAAATAGGAAAGCACCAGCGCGAAAGTGATGGCCAGCAAGGTAATCAGCGCAAACGTCGTGACGCGCTGGAATAACGGCCCAGACGCCACTTCAATACGCAAGGTACCTAATGTCGAACTGCCCGCTGTTAGCGGCACCTCTACCCGGTAGCTGCGCGGCGCAGCGGCGGTATCCGTTGTTTTGATTGCAGACTCGGCAATGATCTGCTGACGGCTGTCCAGCACGGTCGCATGCAGCACTCGCTTTGAGCCCTGCACGTTGTCCAGCACCGTTGCGAGAGCGCGTCGATCACCGGAACGCAAAGCAGGCGTAACCAGCGCAGCCACGGACTCAGCCTCGACACGCACTGCCGCCAGCAGTTCATTGCGCCCCTGCCAGAAATTGACGCCATTCAGCAGGCAACCCACCAGCAGCAACGCCAGCGCCGCCGAGCCCAGCGCCAGACGGGTCAGACCGGACTCCAGGCGCTCAGAGGTCAAGCCATGATGTTGCTCGTGCCGGGGGCCGACCGCACCGGTCAGGCCGTCAACAAGGCTATTCATCAGCAGGTGCTCCGCAGTGAAACGGATCCGCCTGCCACGCGAGACTGAACCATGCCGTCTCCATAGCCGATGCAGTAAGCACGATTAAGCATCACAACGGCGATGGTTGCTCCAGTCAGGAACATGAACTCTCCCGGTACAAAACCTGAGCTGCGCAGAATAAATACGCAGCTTCCCCTGGTGGATAACACGCGGCGGGCAGGTCTCCACCCGCTGCTCGGCTATTCTCTCAACGCAAACTGTCCTCACTCTCGCCTCGCACCACCTTCCGGCTTGAGTTTACAGGCACCGGGAAATGTCTGTCAGTGGTCCTGTTTCGGTAATGGGTCACAGTTCATCAGGCCGGTCGATCCGCTGACCTGTCGCAAGCAAGATCGGCGGTTTAGTCCAGGCTGCCGGAATACCCATGCAAAGTGACGCGCCCACCGCGTTCGATACGCAGCAGTTGTCGCACCGCCGGCAGAATGTCTGCCGCATCGTGTACCGCCATGATGATTTGCGTGCCTGACTTGGCCACGCGTTGCAACGCTGCCATGACGTAGGCATGCATGTCGGGATCCAGTCCGGTGAAGGGCTCATCCAGCAACAGCAACTGCGGCCGATTGATCATGGCGCGCGCCAGCAACGCCAGGCGCAGCTGGCCATATGACACCTGGCGCGGCCCCCGGTCATACACGGCCGCAATGCCAAAAAATTTCAGCCACGGTGCAGCCGCGCGCCGATCCGCCGCAGTAATGGCTTCGTTCAGGCCGATGCTGGCATAGCGACCAGTGGCGACTATCTCCTCGAGACTGCGCGTAGCGTAATGATCTGCCTGCAACTCAGGAGAAACATAGCCGACGCGTTGCTTCCACTGTGCAATGGAATCACCCGGCTTGAAGCCGGCGCGCTCAATCGTGCCACCGAGCGCGGGATATAAATTGCCATACAACAACATCAGCAAGCTGGACTTTCCCGAGCCATTGGCGCCGACAATGGCCCAGTGTTCACTACGCCGTACGGTCCAGTTGACCGCTTTCAGCACTGGACGATAGTCGCGATACAACTCGACATTGCGCAATGTCAGCAGCTGCGCCTCACTCGTGATACGCAACTTCGGCATCGCGGTGGCCGCCACGCGGCGTTGCGCAGCACGATGCCGCGCCTGCACATCACGTTGCAGGTACAGCAGTTGCTGCACATCCAGCGGACCGGCATAAACCAGCTTGCCATGCTGCAAGCGAGCCAGATGAGTCGCACTGGCGGGAATATCAGCGGCTGAATGCGCCGCGAGTATCCAGGTCGGATTCAAACGGATATTTTCCAGCAAGCCCCGCAGCTGCAGTCGCGTGACTGTATCCACACCGTTGAACACCTCATCCAGCAGTAGCACCGCAGGGCATGCGACCAGCGTGCGCGCCAGCAAAACCCGTCGCCGCTGTCCATACGAAAGTGTCAGCAGCAACCGTTCACGCAGCGACCACAGGCGCAGACGCTTGAGCAGGGTACGCACCTGCGACTTTTGTTTCGCACTGGGTTTGGTGAGTGGAATGTCCTCATCAAACAACCCGGTGGTGACCACCTGCGTCACGCTGAGATTCCAGCCATAACGCAGGTACTTGTCCTGACGTTCCGGCGCCAGATACGCCATATGCCGTTTGTCATCTCCGGGTTCTGCATGGGGAACGCTACCAAAACAATACTGCCGTCGTTCCCGGCCCGTCGGGGTTGGCCACATGTCACCGCGCAACAATTTGAGCAGCACCGACTTGCCCGAACCATTGGCGCCCACCAGTACCCAGCGCTCATTGCGATGCAACTCAAAGCTCACTTCCTCAAGCGCCCACCGCTCCTCCCGGGGATTCTGTGGAGGCTCGCCAAATTTGACTGAACAACGTTCGAGCTTGACCAGCAATGAGGATTTAGACGGGTGGCGACGCGCCACCACTTGTTTCATCTTGCTCAATTTAAGCAGGGCTCCGCGGGGTCTTTCGTCAACCACGAAAATAACTGGCAGGAAATTTTCAATGACATCGGTTTGTTTTCAGTGCCTCGCCTTGAGCTCGGCGTAAACATCGCGAACAAAACGCTCGGCCGGGGTATGCGGCTGCAATGCATTCGAATCCAGGTCTGCTGTTACCTTCGCGGCGACCACCTCGGCCTCGCTCTTTCCCTGCGCAACAAGTGCAGCCACGCGGTCGCGCACAGTGAGGATGAGATCGCGCTGGGCGATTGCCACTGCGCGATCAACGGGAGGTCCGTGACTCGTAACAATCCTGGTGCGGGGTCCTGTATGGCTGATGAGGACCCCCAGTGCCTCAAGCATTCCCGGTAACGTCCCACCATCAGGGCGATTGATGCTTGGGTAGGGAATGGGTCGCAAGACATCGCCGGCAACGATGATGTCAAGGCGCGGAAAATAGATGAACGAGTCGCCGTTGGTGTGCGCGTCCGGCACCGCGATAAGCTGGATCTCCTCGCCGTTGAAATGCAATGTCATGTTGTTGGCGTAAGTGAGCTTGGGCACAGCAGTGTCCGGAGCAGGCTGGCGTGGCTTGCCGTCGGCCAGCGTTCTGGGGTGCAACATGCTGTAACGCACCTGCTCACGCCCGATGATGGTCGCACCAAGGCGACCAAAGTGCGCATTGCCGCCGGTCTGATCGAGGTGCACGTGCGTGTTGATCACGTACCGGATCGGTTGCGAGCTCAGTTTCCTGATCGCCGCCTCAACTTTCTGGCTCAAGGGCGCCAGCTGCGTATCAATCATGAGAACACCGTCCGGACCCGACAGCACACTGATCGAACCGCCTGCATCATCGGAATCATTCAAGACATGGAAATTATCGGCAAGCTTGTTCGTCCTGATCTCGACCTTGCCGAAGTCCTCAGTGACCTGGGCATGCGCCAGCGACGCGAACACCGCGCAGAAACCCATGCAAAACAGCCATGGAACACTTTTGCAGTCCTGTTTTTCCTGCATATCTGGTTTATATCTATTTTTTAGTTGCCGTGAATGACAAACTTCGCGACAAAACTGCATCAACATGCTGCTCGCCTTGCCTGGCGAAAGAAGATTCTATACGTTGCCGACCATAGCTGATACTCCAGGATCTATACGCTGAATCTGAACCTGTGTCAGAAACAAGCACCGCTGAAAAGTTATTACTACGAACTGGATCTGGATGGGGAAATATCGATGCATATGTCAAAGTTACTGTCGATCGCAGTGGTGGCGCTGGTTTCCGTCCCGGCCCAACCGATCTTCGCGCACCACTCGTACGCCATGTTCGATCTGGAAAAGAACGTGACGCTGGACGGCACGATCAAGGAAGTCCAGTGGACCAACCCGCACATCTGGATCCAGCTATTGGTAAAGGACGCCGCCACCGGCAAAGACGTGGAATGGTCTATTGAGGGCGCCAGCCCGAACATGCTGGTCCGTGCCGGCTGGACGCGTAATGCGCTCAAGGCGGGTGACAAGGCAGTGATGGTCATTCACCCGGTCAGGAGCGGCAGCAACCCCAACAGTGGCTCACTGGCGGAGGCATCGGTGAACGGCCAGAGAATTTTCAGCAGGCAGGGCTCAAATCCGGTCGGGGAGGCAAAGTGATCGCTCTCATGGAACGCGTTCGAAATCCGCTCTGGAGCATCGTCGTCGCAGCAGTCATCTGTTTCGCCTGCACTGAGACGTTCGCGCAATCGTCCACAACCCCGGCTGCAAAACCGGCAGGACCGGGCAGTCTCAATGGCATGTGGACCACGCTTGGCTACAAAGGATCGCAGCGTAACGGACCCCGTGAACGGGTGGTAAAAACCATCGACGGTAAATGGCCGCCACTACAGCCATGGGCCGCAGAGCTACTGGAAGAGCGGATCAAGATGACGGAAAGAGGTGAGCCATACACCAACACCATAATGGAATGTCTTCCGGGCGGTACACCCGAGATGACCTTCGGCTCTCCGTACCCAGCGCAGATCATAGAGTCTTCCGGACAGATCACGATCCTGTACGAAATGTACAACCACTTTCGCGTGATCTATATGAACGAAAGCCATCCCGCCGATCCGGAGCCAACCTACATGGGCCACTCCGTGGGCCGTTGGGAGGGCGAGACGCTGGTGGTGGACACGGTCGGACTGACGGACCGGACAACCATTGATGAGGTAGGCATGCCCCACAGCGAAGCCCTGCACGTTATCGAGCGCTATCGCCGTATTGACAACAACACGCTGGAGATCATCGTCACCCTCGACGATCCCAGGACATTCACCCGGCCATGGGACACCAAGGTGACTTACAAAGCGGGCGCTCCGGGCATGAAGTTCATCGAGTTCATCTGCGAGAACAATCGCAACGCCCGGGAGTAACGAGGAGACCGGCGCCAAGGGCCACATGACTGTCTCCAGCAGCAGGAGCAACAGACATTGAAAAGCCGTTGGCAGGGATTAGTTTTAGTGCCACGGCACTGGACAGGTAACTCCACTGTACGATCTAGTCCATCCGAGTCAATGCGAAATGAAATTGACATCATCGATAAAAGCTCAAGGGGTAATCGTAATGATCGTATTAAACACCCATCAAAAATACTTCCAGGGAAGTGTTTCACCCAGGAACGCCACCAGGTGCAGGCTGTATTACCTTGCCGCCGTTAATGCGGTTCTCTGGGGAGCAAACTCCGCTGGCCCAGACAGCTTCCCCGGAGCTGGAAGAGGTGGTGGTCACCGGCTCGCGCGTCATCCAGAACGGCGACGCCAGTCCCTCGCCCACCACCATCATTTCAACTGAGGAAGTGCTGACGGCCCAACCCGGACAGTTGAACGATGCTCTGCAGATCCTGCCTGTTTTTGCCGGATCACGCGGATCATCCAGCAACCCGTCATCAACCGGAGCAGTCGCCGGAGGCAACGGCGCGGCCAATCAGATGAACCTGCGCAACCTGGGGATTCGCCGCACGTTGCCACTGCTCGATGGCCTGCGTATTCCACCTTCACTGTTCAACGGCAGCGTGGACGTCGACATCATTCCGCAAATGCTGGTGCAACGCGTCGACGTGGTGACCGGCGGTGTGTCGGCCGTCTACGGTTCTGATGCCGTCTCCGGTGTTGTCAACTACATCCTCGACAAGAACTACAGCGGCGTGAAATTCCAGCTCAGTGGGGGTGTTTCCGATCGCAGCGATGGCGAGAAAACCAGTGCCGGCATTGCCTTCGGCACGGATGTGGCCGGCGGTCGCGGTCACTTTGTGGGCAGCTACGAATATCGCAACGAAGAGGGTGTGCTATACCGCTCTGATCGCGAGTGGATCAGGCAGGCAGGCTTTACCGGTGCGGGCACCGCCAGCAATCCGTATGCGCTCATTCAGGACACCCGTCAGGGGGATTTTGCCTTCGGCGGCGTGATTTCCACCGGTGTTCTCAGCGGGCAGGCGTTCAAGTCCAACGGCGTGCTAAGCCCCTTTGCCCGCGGACAGAGGACCGGTGTGGCCGCGCTCGACATCGGCGGCGATGGCGCCTACTACGACTCCTCGCTGCTGACGCCCATGGAATCCAACCAGTTATTTGCCCGTTTCGACTACGACCTGACCGATAACGTGCAATTCCACGTACAGGCGGGGGGCAACGTCAAGACCAACCACAACTACGCGGACTTTGTGCGCCTGAATAATGTGACCCTCAGGTCCACCAACGCCTTTCTTTCGCCGACCTATCAGCAAGCCCTCGCCACTGCCACTCCCGCACAGACTACCTTCAGGCTGAGGTCATACATGAATAATGCGCCTCGACTCGATGCCATCGCAGAATCCGACCAATGGATTTACAACACCGGGCTGGCCGGGGATCTGGGTGACTACGACTGGGGCGTGGATTTCATCTATGGAAAAACCAAGCTGAAAACGACGCTGGTGCACAACATCAACTACCGGAATCTGGCCGCGGCTCTGGACGCAGTATTCCATCCCGTCACCCGGCAGATTGTCTGCAACGTCACCGTGACCAATCCGGGTGTGGCAGACGACTGCGTGCCTCTGAATCCGTTTGGTCCGACTGCCGCCAGCGAAGCGGCGCTGAATTATTTCCAGAGGCCTACCGACTGGAATGGTGAAACCGATATGGAGGCTTTCTCGGGCTATATCAGCGGCGCACCCTTTGCGCTGCCGTCGGGCCCCGTCAATATGGCGCTGTCCGGGGAATGGCGTAAAACCGCTTTCTCGGCGGTGACCACCAGTGATACCAACACGCCCTACAGTTGCACAGGCATCGCGTTTAACTGTACCCCCGCGCCACGGCTCCTTGAGCAGACTTTGGCGCCCTTTCCGAAGGCCACTGATACGGTGTGGGAGGTTGCCTATGAATTCGACGCGCCTGTCTTTGGCGATCCCGGTGACAAGGGCCTGAATCTCAATGGAGCCGCGCGCTACACCAGTTACGAGCAAGCCGGCAATTACGTCACCTGGAAGGTGGGTCTTGACTGGCGGCTGTCGGATACGCTGCGATTCCGCGGCACGACATCACGCGACATTCGTGCACCCAACCTGTACGACCTGTATGCACCGGGCAATGGCGTATTGGTTCAGAACACGGATCTCCTGACAAATCTGTCGCCTTCGGTTCTTACCAGCGGCGGCGGCAACCCGGACCTGACGGCGGAGAAGGGTGAAACCATCACCGCAGGCGTTGTCTGGAAGCCTCTGCCAAATCTGAGTGTGGCCCTGGATTACTTTCATATCACCATCACTGACGCACTCTCCAATATTTCCGGCCGTGATCCGAACATCCAGAATGAGTGTTACGCCAGTGGCGGCTCGTCACCATTTTGCGCTCTGCAAGAGCGCGCCAACGGCAGCGTCGCTGCCGCCATTGCCGCCTACAATGCAAATCCGGGCTCGGTGATCGGCAATCCGGCATTCGCCGTCACCCGATGGGGCGGCTACGACCTCAACGTGGCCGAGCAGGAAACCAGCGGTTTTGACGTGGAGGTGAACTACAGTACTCAGCTGTTTGAACGAGCATTGAATTTACGCCTGCTGACTGCGTATCAGCCACACGTGTACACCCGTCAGCCGGGTTTTGAAACCACCGATTATGGCGGTGTGGGCTGGGGTCCGGATGGCGCAGCAGCAGGTCCGAAGTCAAGTCTGACAGCGCTGGCCAGGTATCAGTTGACCGACCAGCTGACCATTGACCTCATGCAGAGGTGGCGTGACAAGCTGAAGTTCAGTGGCGTCGCCTCAGAGGTGTTTGCTGGTGGCAAGGACTCCGTGGCGTCCTACACCACCACCAACCTCAACCTGACCTATGACATGGACCTGTCACTGGGCAAGACCTCCATTTTCCTCAACGTCCAGAATGTGTTCGACAAGGATCCACCCGTCGGTGCGTATACCGCCAACGGCACCCGCGCGGGCCTGAGGGATGGCTTTGCCGTCGGCGATAACCCGATGGGTCGTTACTACACGCTGGGACTGCGGGTAAGCATGTAGTAGAAGAGCCGTTTGCTTTCCGGACCATTTCAAGCCGAATGCATCCGCATTCGGCTTTTTTAGTCTGGTAGAGATGTCGGTCACCACGCTAGTTTTTGCCGGGAAGGGCGTTTATTCTCCCTGTCCTACAAAGAATCAAACACGATCCGGAAAAGCGGACCTGATACAACATCCGGGGAACAAGAGGACTACCTCATGAAGGCCACATTGATCGTTGCCCTGGCGACCACTATCGCTGGTCCCGCATTGGCGCAGATACCCATGGCGGACGAGGCGCTCTATTTCGAGCCGTCCATCCCTGCTCGCATAGAAGCTATGCCGCGCGAGCTGCCGCGAGCCAGAGGTCCTGGACTGATGTACTCCGTGCAACTGGCCCAAGCCGCGGTCGGATGCCTGTGCCGCCAAAGGCGAACGGGTCAGCGTCCGCGTCGGCGATTCAGTGGGCACAACCGTGGTACTGCTGTCGGGCGATGGCGCGGGCGAGCGATCGCAGCTGATCACCAGCGTCAAGGTTGCGGTGGTGGCGAGGTACCGGATGCCGGCAGCCGAGCTGGCGAAAAAGGCCAAGGCCGATCCCAGGCTCGCGAAAGAGATTCGCGAAAATCCCAGCATTGAATCGATACGTGGCGGTTCGCTGATGTTGATGAGCGGTTCCACCTTCGTCGGCGTTCTCTCTGTGTCGGGTGCACCGGGCCTCGACGAGACTTGCGCCAAGGAAGCCTTGGCCAAATATCCGATGCCACCGGGCCCTCAGGCACCGGCCCAATCTGCAAGTGGCAGCAAGTAAGTTTCTCTGCAATCGCAGATCGACCCAGCATTCCGAGGCGAAAGAATTCTCATGAAGACCATACTGATCATTGTCATGCTCGCCGCAATCACGGGTCCGGTTTTGGCGCAGGTGCCCCAGGCACCGATGCCGCTGTACTACGTTCCGTCACCAGCCGCGCGGGTCGAAGGCATGCTGCGCGAGCAGCCGCGCGCCGAAGGACCCAGCCTGCAAACCGCCATCAAGATGGCAGTGGCCGCAGTCGAGGCATGTAAAGCAAAGGGCGGTAACGTCAGTGTTCTGGTCACCGACTCGGTGGGCACGCCGGTGGTGCTGCTCTCGGGCGACGGCGCGGGCGAACGATCCCAGCTGATCACCCATACCAAGGCTCACATAGTGGTGAAGTACCGGACGCCGTCAGGCGCAGTGGCGCAGAAAGCCAGAACCGATCCCAAGCTGGCCAAGGAACTTTCGCTGAACCCGAACATCGGCGTGGCGCGCGGCGGCGCGTTCCCGCTCATGAACGGTGGCGAGCTGATCGGCGCCCTTTCAGTGTCGGGCTTGACTGGCGAGGACGAGAACTGCGCTCAGGAGGCCATGGCCAAGGTGCCGTTGCGCTGATCGTCATCCAGCGCAGGGCCAGTAGTGCGCTGGATGCGCAGCGTACGCTGAGATTTCCAGAAGCCCAAAAAACTTGGGAAGGAGCTCCGGTTGGAACCCCTTCCCAGTTTTCGATCACTTGACTTCGACAGACCGGTTACATCTTGAGCTTGAAGCCCAGAGTTGTAGGCACGGCCGACAATATCGTCGCTGGTCACGTGGCTGTCGCGCAGACCCGGTCGAACGCTGTTGCCAATACTCGAACCGCCCGGCGCCTTGGCGTCGAACAGATTCGAAACATTGAAGTAGACCTCGGCGTTGGTTCGCTCCATGAATAGCAGCTTGTAAGCCAGTGTCAGGTTGGTGGTGGTGAAGCTGGGCATCTTGCTGGCCCACACCCGTCGATCCTCGGGCAGCGATTCGTCGCCTTCGAGCTTCAACGAGTCGCGGTAGCGCAGCATCAGATTGACTGAAAAGGCATCGGTCAGCTCAGCATTCACGAAACCGGTGACACGCACTCGGGCACCGGAGTACAGACCCGTGCCACCGAATGCTACACCGCCCTGGTCGATTCTCGAGCCTGGAGACAGGTAGATGGCATGCGGCTGATAGGCCGTCAGCAAACGCAAGTTCACTGGACGTTCAGCGATACGCATCTTGTAATTGATTTCCAGATCGGCGCCGTAGGTTTCGATGTTGGCGATGTTCTGAAACTTCGAATATACCGCCGTCCATGCATTGGTCGCTGGATTGGTTGCTGCGGGATTATTTCGGATTGTAGGCCGCCACTCCCGTGCCCAACGGACGATCTTGCAGGGCACAGAGCGGCGACAGAGGTCCACCAGCAGCGGCGCTCGCATAACAGGTCTCCTGATTGGCCCGGCTGGAGCCGACAATCAGCTGGATGGCGTCGTCGATCTTGATGTGATAACCGTCCAGCGCAATGCTCAGGTTGGGTGTGGCATTGATGACGATGCCGCCAGTGATGGTCTTGGCCACCTCCGCTGTCAGATTGATGTTGCCCTGATCTCTTGAGGGCACCGGAGGCCCGGCGGTGGCACCCGGGACGCCGGCCAGATAGTCCACCGGGGTGACGGGTAGCGAACTGGCCGGAACGTACAATTCATACAACGAGGGTGCACGGATGTCTTGCGAGCCGGTGGCGCGGAATCGCACCACGTCGTTGACGTGATAGTCGAGTCCCAGCTTCCAGGTCGTATAGTCACCACTCAGGCTGTACGACGTGAAACGCACGGCGCCGTTGACGTTCAACGACTGGATGCCGGGCGCATCCTTCACCAGCGGCACATCCGCTTCCAGCGCCGCTTCTTTAGCGGACTGGCTCAGCGTATCGGTGGAGGGGAAAGGGTATTTCCACAGGCCCTGTGTGCCCTGGGTCGTGCTACCTGCGGCGAGGCGGCAATTTGCCTGACCAATTGCTGTACTTCTGATGAAGCTGCAGTCAACGGCTGCCGTGGCATCAGTGGTCGACTTCTCGCGGAAGCTCAACTTGCGCCACTCGCCCGACAGCGCCATGTTGACCGGTCCTGCCCAGGTATTGAACAGTGATCCGGTGATATGACCCGCGACGTTGTCCTGCGTGGTCACGGCTGTCCAATCAGCCCGCGGCATGATGTAGGCCAACGCCGCTGCGCTGGGCGCAGTCGGGCCGAACAGGTTGATGGGCACACAATTCGAGTAAGGGGAGTTGGCGACCAGGCTCGCGGCACAGACGACATTGCCGCCGGAGCTCACCGCGTCGACCGCTGCATACAACCTCTGGTAGTTGAGGCTGTTCTCCAGCGTATTGTCCAGCTGGGCCCGGCCATGGTTGTAGTTCAACCCCCATTTGAAGTCGCCCAGCGAGCCATCGAGCCCGGCGCTGTAGATCCATTGCGCCGAATCAATGATCGAGTGGTAGCGGCTGAAGTTGCCCATCAGCTGCGACAGTCGGAAGTTGGTGTAAGCACCCCCGGCCGCATTTGCCAGCTGATCCCGATAGGCCTGCGTCAGGAAAGGATTGGTCGCCGACAAGGTCAACGTTTCCCTGTAGTTGTCGCCGTAGACCTCGTCATTCTTTATTTCACCGGCCACCTGCAGATAGCCATGAAGACTGTCGGTCAGATCGTGGTCATAGCGCACGAAGAACTGATCCTGTTTGGTCGGCGCCATCAGCGAGGTGTCATACAGGGCAGCGTCGCCACCCACATTCGCCAGCGGTGAACCGGCAACAAACGGCGCCAGCGCACCATTGGCCGCGAACTGCTGATTATGCAGCGGGCCATTCTGGTTGACACCCGCCACCGTTCTCTGGTTGATGATTACGCCGCCATAGGTAGCGCCGGCCACACGCACGTTGTTGCTCAGGGTGTAAGGGCTGGCTGCGGTGCCGGTACCGGTCACGCCCCAGCCCCATATCCAGGGTCGTTCCGATTTGGACAGGATGCCGCTATTGTCCAGATGCTGGTAGCTGCCCTCGATGTGACCACGACCACCGAACAGTTCGGTACCTGCGGCGATGCCGATATCCCACTTTTTCGCGTCGCCACGCTCCGATTGTCCAACGCTGCCTTCAAAGCGAATTCCATTGAAATTCTTGTTGAGGACGTAGTTGACCACGCCGGCCACGGCGTCCGAGCCGTACACCGCGGAAACGCCACCCGTGACCAGGTCGACCCGCTGCACCAGCATCTGCGGGATGATGTCAGCGTCCACGGCATTGTTGAAAGTGGTGGGCGGAATACGGTTGCCGTCCATCAGTACCAGGGTGCGGTTCGTGCCCAGGTTGCGCAGATTGAGCATGTTCGCGCTGGCGTTGCCGCCGCCCTGACTGCCTTGCACCGCTGGCGCGGAGGTTGTATTACGCGAGCCGGAAAACGCCGGCATGGCGCCCAAGGCTTCCTGCAAGTTGCCAGGAGTGGCTTTCAGCAGGTCCTCTGCCTGGACCATGGTCACCGGCGATGGGCTTTCGTTGCCGTTGGTGATCACGCGTGACCCGGTGACCACGATTTCTTCCAGCACATCTTCTTTGGGCGCCGTTTGTGCACCCGCAGTAAGCGCAAACAACAGTGTGCTGGTACTCGCCAGCAACATCGCCGGCCTAATGAATCTTATGGATCTCATCAGTCTTCCCCTTTAGTTGCCTTCCAGTAGCCTTTGTCAGCTCGACACTGCCTGTTTTCAGGCGCACTACGTCAGAACTCAAATCCTGATCTTCGGTACGTCAAGCCATGTATTAGTTATTAGTCGGAGTAATACAGGTTCAGATATAAGAAGTCCACCCGCAACCCATAGAAAATCAGCTGGGGCCATAGATATTCGAGCTGGTATCACGCACGCGCCAGTTGGAGTGTTGAACTGGTTTTCGACGCTGAGTATTAATTCGTGTTGATAGCGTCATGCGAGCCAACGCACCCGTGCTGCCAACTCCGTTATCGTTGCCATTTATCGAGAACCTGGCTCCGTGCCTTCGCATTCAGGAGAGGTTGAGGCATGCGTTCCTCGCAGGCTGGTGTTGAAGCGATAGCGGAAACCCAGCATGCTTGGACCAAGATAAATCAGATGCCGGGAGTTCATCCTAGCCTACCGCGCTGTTCTAATTCATTCACATACGGGAACTGGACATATGCGCATTAAACTCGTCCTGGCGCTAATGGCACTGATTCTGAGCATAGACTCAGTAAATGCAGCTACCTATGAATACCAGGTAAGAACTATTGTCTTCCGGAATCTGGTGGCAAAGCTCTACCTTCCAGAAGCGGACGGAAAGGTGCCGGTGGTAATCGCATTCGGCGGCTCTGATGGAGGTATGCAATTTGGAGACGCGAACGGCGAGATGATTGCACCTCATGGTATTGCCGTTCTTGCCGTTGCGTACTTCAAAGCTGAGGGACTTCCGCCAACATTCGATCACATACCGGTTGAGTACTTTGTTAGTGCCGTTGACTTCCTGGAAACAGAACCTGCGGTTGATGCAACAAGAATCGGCCTGGTAAGTGGATCGAGAGGCTCAGAGGGTGCCTTTTTGCTGGCATCAATGGACGCACGAATCAAGTCTGTCGTAGTAACAACCCCAAGCAAAGTTGCATGGTACGGAATGACGTCTACCCGCTCGGCATGGACGCTACATGGCAAGGATGTACCGGCCCTAAGTCTTGAGTTGGATCAGAACGCCCCGAAACGCAGTCGATTTGAGGCAGCTCTGCAGAACGAAGACGGCGCTATGAAGGCGACGTTTGCGTTCGAAACGATAAATGGGCCGATCTTCCTGGTTTCAGCCAAGAATGATGAAATATGGCCGAGTTATCAAATGGCTGTGGACATTGAGACCTATCTCAGTAACCGCGCATTCAAGTATTCGGTGACGCATTCTTCCTATCCTACCGGTCATGCGTTTAGCAAAGAGACGGCGCCAGAGATCAAGCAGTCGATAATCGACCATTTCATTCGCACTTTAGGTACACCGCGGGCCAAGCAGCAGTGAGGTCTGACTATCACGTCTGTTTGGCTCGTACTGTCAGGTGTCATCAAGATCGAGAATGGCAAATGATTGCCAAGCAGGATGCTGCAGAATCCGGCCATCACTATTCGCAGGGACTCTAAAAATGAGCGCACAAATAAAACGGGAAGAACAACGTCGCCTTTTGCTGAAGTGGCTCTCTGCCAGTCCCTTGCTGGCGCTGCCGGGTACGCTGCAGATCTTCGCGCAAGACTTTACAAAACGACCCGATCCCATGGTCTGGCCGGCAACAGTGACCGATCTCATTGCCAGCGCCAAAGATGCAGTCAACGTATTTGACTTCGAGCCGGTGGCTTACAAGAACGTGCCGCCGGCGCACTTTGGTTACATGGCGTCCGGCATTGATGATGAAGTGACGTTGCGCGCCAACCGACAGGCCTTCCTCAAGTACCAGGTGCGGCCGCGTCGTATGCGCGATGTGAGCAAGGTCGACATGTCGGTTAACCTGTTCGGCACACGCTGGGATACGCCGATCATCATGGGGCCGACTGGTGCCAACCGGGCTTATCACCCGGATGGAGAGATTGCCGTTGCGCGCGCCGCTCGCACCAAAGGACACTTGAACGTGCTCGCCAGTGCGGCAGGTACCTCCATTGAAGACGCGATGGCGGCACGTCAGGGCGTGGTGTGGTTTCAGCTTTATGCAACTTCGAGCCGGGAAGTAGCGCAGCAGGCAGTGCGCCGGGTCGAGCGCGCCGGCTGTCCGGTGCTGGAAATTACGGTGGATCGCAATGGTGGTCGCAATCAGGAAACCTATTTCCGCATGCGGCGTCTTGATACGCGCACCTGCGCGACCTGTCACCCGGCGGGGCCGGGAGCCGCCTCGGAGAGGCCGATCTACGATGGCCTCGACATGTCCAAGGTCACCAGCATGCAGTCTTCAAACTTGACCTGGGATTTCATCAAGTTGATGCGTGACACGACCAGAATGAAGTTGATCGTCAAGGGAATCCTCACCGCAGAGGATGCCGAGTTGTGCCTTAAATACGGCGTTGACGGTATCCATGTGTCAAACCACGGCGGCCGCAGTGAGGACAACGGACGCGGCGCCATCGAGTGTCTGCCCGAAGTTGCCAAGGTCGCCAAAGGCAAAGTGCCGATCCTGTTCGATAGCGGTGTGCGCCGTGGTACAGACATCATCAAGGCGCTGGCCATGGGCGCTTCCGCAGTGTGCATCGGCCGTCCCTATCTGTGGGGCCTGGGGGCGTTCGGACAACCGGGTGTAGAGCGCGTGCTCGAAATCCTCCGCGAAGAACTGACTGCCATCATGCAACAGGCAGGCGCAGCGAACATTGCGGCCATCACGCCGGAAATGGTGATCAAGACTTGATTGCCAACCGGTGGCGAAGGGCAAATCAGTTCAGGCGTCGTTTCATCTTTCAAAATGAGCTCAGGTATAGTCCCGTGAAGAAGTACAACGTAGTAACCCTCGTCAAGACACCGAATGCCGAATGGAAGGCCCGAGGTTTGAGAGATCGCTTTATGTGCTGCGCGTTGCAGAGGAAACTCACCAGGTTCAGCAGAAGTCGGGTGATCGCCCTGCTTGCAGCCGGGATGTCGATGGCATTTGGGTCTTTTGTGGCGGCGCAGACTACCGGTGGCGGACAGACGCCTTACGTCGCCGTTGACCGTCCAGCGAATGTCACAGCAATTTCGGGAGTGGTTGCGGCCGGCGCCAAGTGGCAGCCAGTGTTTTCTTCAGTCGAACTTCAGGATGGCATCGTCGGGACCCCGGATGGCGGCATCCTGATCGCCATGCAGGAGAACGATGTCGTTCGCAAGATCGAGCCGGATGGTGTTACGACCATCTATCTCGGTGGAACACAAGGTGCCGGCGCATTGGCGCTGGACAATGATGGACGACTATTCGCAGTCCACCGTAAGGAGCCCACCAAGCTGGGCCAGCTGGCCCCGCAACGGCGCGTGATCGCCGAGACGCTGCCCGACGGCAAGTCGGTAGGACGGCTCAGCGATCTGGTGGTCGACCTCAAGGGCGGCTTCTACATGACCGGCGCTGGCTTTCACTACATCAACCCGCAGGGTGTGGTCTCGGTGCTGGCGCCGGAGGTGCAGACCAATGGCATCGCGCTCAGTCCGGACGGCAAGACTCTCTACGTCACCAACTCAACCGAGCTGGTCGCCTTCGACCTGCAACCGGACGGCATGCCAAGCAACCAGCGCGTGTTCGTCAAGCTCAATGACACCAATGCCGACGGCATGGCGGTCGACACAGCGGGGCGGGTGTACGTGGCCTGCGCCATCGGTGTTCATGTGTTATCGCCACAAGGCCGTGAACTGGGCATCATCCCGACTGCGCGCCGGGGCACCAGCCTGGCGTTTTCCGGACCGGGCAAGAAGACGCTCTACATGCTGGCTGTCGGGGCGAACCGGACGGATGGCACAATGCTGAGCATGGCCGAAGGGCCCAATGGCAGAACTCTATTCAAGTTGCCGATGCTGACCGAAGGTTTCAAGGGACGTCCGAAGTAAAACGCCTCAGCGCATACGAATCGAATTATGATTTGCGCCGTCCGAAGCAAGTCGGCGCACTACACAGCCTCAATTGTGGGAACTGCAAGAATTCAATAAGAGTCTGGAACCAATATCGGGGGAACAACTTGTGAGCCATTCCAAGGATATCTTTCGCCTGTCGGTGTCAGCTGTGGGCGTGACTACATGAAGCACATTCTCTGCACTGGTGTACTGTTGACCTTGGGTCTCGCGGGACAGGCAACAGCCCAGACATCACGTCCGGCTTCGCCGGCGCTGGTGGCCGCACGCGCCGCTTTCGATGCATCGCCAAGCTACAAGACGTCGGAGGCGCACTATGCTGCGTTGAAGGCGAAAGCGGATGGCGGCGGAAAGGTCACCTGGGACAAGTTGCCGGACTGGAGCGGGATATGGGAATCCGAAATGCCGGATCGGGCGGATGGCATCACACCCATGACGCAGAAATCCAAAGCGCCGCTGAATCCTGAATACGCGGCGAAGTATGCGCAGCTGTTGCAGCAGGCCGCAGCGGGCAAGGCCGTCGACCATCTGACCTATTGTCTTCCGGCCGGGTTTCCGCGTTCCCGCACCATGCCCTTTCTGACGGAGTTCACCCTCACGCCCGAACGCACCCTGCACATCATCGAAGTGGGCAGTGAAGTGCGGCGCATCTATACCGACGGCCGCCCGCACATGGCCGAAGAAGATGCCTATCCACTCTGGTCCGGGGACGCAATCGGATTCTGGGACGGCAACACGCTGGTGGTGCATACCAACCATCTGCGCGAAATGGAAAGCGGCTATGGGCGCTGGGGCCCGGCGCAGAGCGATCAGGCCAGTACGGTGGAGCGGATCTGGAGGGCAAGCCCGGATCAGATCATTTCCGAGATCACCGTTTACGACCCGAAGGTACTGACAGCGCCATTTCGCGCGGTGCATGCCTGGCGGCGGATTACTTCACCCGTGGCGCGCGTCGACACTTATGCCTGCAATGAGAACCCGAACGCCGCTGTCACTGACGATGGCACGCATCTGATCCTGCCAGGGGAACCTGGGTCGGGCGTGCGCGGCGCCACACCGTGACGGCAGAGGAAAACGCTATGAAGAAACTGAACCTGATCGCCATGTTGGCAATCCCGATGCTGGCCCCGGCTCCGCTCACGCTTGCCCACCACTCTGCTGCGATGTTCGACAAGTCGAAGGAAGTGACGTTGCAGGGCACGATGAAGGAGTTCCAGTACACCAATCCCCATTCCTGGGTGGTGGTGGACATCCCCGATGCCGACGGTAAGGTGACTGTTTGGAGTTTCGAGACTCGCAACGCTTCAGCGCTGTTGCGCTCGGGCATCCGCAGGAGTTCGCTGGTGGCTGGCGACAAGGTGACCGTCAAGGGGCATCCGCTGAGAGACGGTCGCCCCGGCGCCGAACTGATCGTCATTACCAAGGATGACGGCACCATCCTGAAGCCAGAATAGAGACGTGAGGTTTGTGATGAAGTATCGGATTGCATTACGCGTTTTCGCCATCGCCGCCACGCTGCTGGCCGGTTCGGTGTCAGCGCATCATTCGTTCGGAATGTTCGACACCGGCAAGCGCATGACTATCGATGGGGTGGTGAAGGAATTCCGGATGATCAATCCGCACAGCTTCCTCGTGGTGATGGTCAAGGGTACCGACGGAAAGGAGGCTGAATGGTGGATCGAGAGTCATTCGCTGCTGGTTCTCAAGCGTCAGGGTTGGACGCGTCAGTCGGTCAACGCCGGCGACCAGGTTCACCTGATCATCAATCCCCTGCGTACGGCTCAACCCGGTGGCTACATGCTGGAGGCAACGGTGAACGGACAACTCGTGGGTCAACCTGCACCAGCAGTTGTGCCGTCGGAGCCTTCACCATGACGAGCCTGAGAAGATTGAGTGGCTACACTCTCGCTGCGGGTGTCGCCCTTTGCGCCGCCACGGTTGCTTACTCTGCGCAACCGGCCACGGCGCCGGCGGCAGGCAAGACATTCGTGCAGACCATCGAGGGAGCCGATATCTCGGGTACCTGGGTGGTGGAGGGCTATGTTCCATCCGCACGGCCCACGCGGGATAAAATGCTGCGTCCACTGGATGGCGGCGATGTGCCGCTGCAGCCTTGGGCCGAGGTAATTTACAAGGAGCGACTCTCAAGGGACAAGACGGGCGACGCCTTCATGAACACCGCGGCCTACTGCCTGCCATTGGGCATGCCCAGCATGATGCTCGGCGCCACTTATCCGTTCTCGATACTGCAGACACCGGGGCAGGTGACCACCTTGCATGAAGAAGGCCACGTGCACCGGCAGATATTTCTGAACCGGTCGCATGATCCGGATCCCGATCCTGGATATCTCGGTGAGTCCGTGGGGCACTGGGAAGGTGACACCCTGGTGGTGGATACCATTGGCCTCAACGACAAGACCAGCCTCGACCTGCTCGGCATACCGCACTCGGATCAGCTGCACATCGTCGAACGTATTCGCCGCCTGAGCGCCGATAAGCTGGAAAATGTCATGACTTTCGAGGACCCGAAGACCTTCACTCGTTCATGGCGATTCCGGCGCACCTACTCGCTGCAAAAACCGGGCGTGCACCCCGCCGAATATTTCTGCCAGGACGGCCAGATGAATACTCCCGATCCGGTCACGGGGCGTCCGAGCTATCCGGGTGGTTCCCCGCCAGCTCCATAGCGACGATGCCGGGGATCATGTCGCGATCCTGCGCAGGGATGTACCGATGTCGTACGTATCATTGGCGCGTGCCTTCACCATTATCGCGGCAGAGCGCAAGGCCGCGCAGAAAGTAGCGCCGGTGTACACGTATGTGTTTGCACATGAATCGGAAACACCCTCCGTGGAAGGTGTGCCGTATCCGAACACACTGGAAGAACGTTCAACCATGTTCATCGACACGGAATTCAAGGTGTTGAAAGACCTGTGGCGTAAGGAGCCGCTGTTCTGGGAAGAGGTTGTGTAACGCCTCGACAGAACTGGACCAACACAGGCATTATCGATCGGCAACGCATTGCCCGGGTGGCTCCAGAAAGCGAACAGACCACCCTCACACAAGCTGTCTGAATCCAGAAGGTACAAGAATCATATGGAGCAGAAAAAATCCCCCTGGGATTACATGGGGCCGGCAGAAACTGCCATTCTCGGCGAGGTCGTTCTCGATCAGAAGGAGCAGGCGCGCTGGGGTCGTGCCATGTTATTCGGCACGCTGCCCTATATGTGGCGCGAGAAGGCCTCGGTCATCCGCGAGATGATGTACGACAAGCTTGCCCTCAAACCCGGCGACAGGGTGCTGATCATTGGCGAGTGTGTGCAGGTGTGCGGTTTCGACACTGACATGCAGGAGCGCATGAAGGGTCAGGGTCACATTGACATTGTTGACATCACCGCCAAAGCACGCAGCGCCTATATCGATGGCGTCGCCGGGCGTGGCGGTCAGCTCGCCACCTGGCAGTGGACCTATACGCAGGACAAGCCGGACAACTACTACGACGCGGTGGCGATTCTGCAAGCGGTGCAGCATACCGACGACTGGCACGAATCTGCGCGTGAACTTACGCGCGTGCTCAAACCCGGCAGAAGCATTGTGCTTGCCGAGATCGCGCTGGGGCCAAGGATTCTCGATGCAGCCAGTGTTGATGTGCACATCGAAGCATGGGTGGACAAGATGTTTTCGCGCATGGGCTTTGCACTCGAGAAAGTTCCGTACTACAGCCCACAGCAGTTACAAGCGGCCTTTGCGGGCGTGGTGCAGGATGCGCATACCTTCGTCTGGAAAGGCATCGAAACGTTCTGGGGTCGCAAGCCGGGCTGACGGTTGTTGAAACATAGTTAACTATAGAGCCGGGGCAATTCATGTCGGAAAAAGATGCAACAACAGGCAATGCCTTGCCACCGCTGCGGCGGATTGTGACGGGTCACGATGCCGACGGCATCGCCAAAGTCCTGCTGGACGGTGCACCGACCAACCGCAAGATTGCGCCGACTGGCAATGTATCAACGTTGATCTGGTCTACGGACGAGTGCCCGGCGGACATCGCCGTGGGTGAAAGTATCGAAGATTATGGTGCGCGCATTCTGGGCACAGCTCCACCCGCGCACGGCACACGCTTCGCCGTCATCGATTTTGCGCCGCACACTACGGGAGCGGTGCACCGTACCGAATCGCTTGACTACGTCATTTGCCTGTTCGGCGAAATCGAAATGCAGATGGACAAGTCGGTGGTGAAGATGAAGGCAGGCGATGTCATGGTCCAGCGCGGCACCAACCACGGCTGGAGCAACCACACGGATAAAACTGCCCGGCTTGCCTTTGTGCTGATGGATGGCAAGCCCATTGGTATCGGGCACGCCGTATCCGGCAACACCAATGCCCGTTGAGGAAGATCAGATGACACGTGTTCCGAAAGTTGTTCCCGATGAGTTGAGTCCTGAAGCACGCAAAGTCCACGACATGATCGTCTCGACGCGACAGGGAGGCGAGATCCGTGGACCCTTCGCCATCTGGATACGTAATGCCGAACTGGCCGCCGCGGCCAACCAGATGGGCAACGCCGTGCGCCTGAACGGCAAGCTGGATGGCAAACTGTTCGAGCTGGTCATTCTGGTGGTTGCGCGCCACTGGTCGGCACAGTACGAATGGTTTGCGCATGCCAAGGACGCGGCGAAGGTCGGACTGGATGCAAACATCGTCGAAGCAATTCGTACACATCGCGTACCGTCTTTCAACAATCCGCAAGAGACGGTGGTTTATGAGATGACACGTGAGCTTATCGAGACCAAAAGCGTCTCGGATTCGACTTATGCGCGCGCACTGGAAATGTTCGGCTTCGATCTGCTGACGGAAATCGTGACCGTCGCGGGTTTCTATACACTCGTGGCCATGATGCTGAATGCCTTCCAGGCGCCGGTGCCGGGCGATGCACGGCCGCTGGATTTATAACGCAGAGGTCAAGCTCTGACCTGTGCAGGATCGTCCCGTACAGTCCGGATTCAGTGCTTCTCAAAAATTACGTCACAACAAGAATTACACGACAAGAAAGAACAGCAACGACGCAATCATTTGCGTCGATAGGGGATGACGATGAGTGGCAGTTCGACCGTCAATGTCACCGAGCTGATTGCAGCGAGGCCCATTGGCAGCTTCCAGATCCGCATCGCCATATTGTGCGGCTTCATCGCGCTGCTTGATGGCTTCGACCTGCAGATCATTGGACTCGCTGCGCCGGCCATTGCCCAGCTGCTGCAGATTGCGCCGGCCAAAATGGGCGGCGTGTTCAGTGCCGCTCTGGCCGGGCTGACGCTCGGCGCCTTCGGACTCGGGCCGATTGCTGATCGCTTTGGGCGCAAGCGCGTGTTGCTCGGCAGCACCCTGTGCTTCGGCATTTTCACGCTGGCTACGCCGCTGGCTGATTCGTATAACACGCTGCTGCTCGCACGCTTCCTCACCGGGCTTGGGCTGGGTGGTGCGGTGCCGTGTTGTATCGCGTTGACTTCCGAGTACACACCACCGCGACAACGCGCGATTGTTATCGGCTTTCTCTGGGCTGGATTTCCCCTGGGCGGTGTGATCGGCGGATTGCTCGGTTCGTGGCTGATCCCGACACTGGGTTGGCAATGGTTATTCTGGATAGGCGGTGTCGTGCCCTTGTTGACGGTGTTGCTGCTGTTGGCATTGCTGCCGGAATCGGTGGGCTATCTGGTGTATTCGCGTGCGCCACCGGCACGCATCGCTGCCCTGCTGCAACGGGTCTGCAATACGCCAATATCTCCTGACGCAAATTTCGTGCTGGGTGAGGAACGCACTCAGAGCGCTCAAGTAAGCCAGCTGTTCAGTCATGGACGGACACTCGGCACTCTGTTGATATGGGCTAGTTTCTTCATCGTCTATATGCAACTGGTGGCGAATAGCGCATGGAGTCCGATTCTGCTGCGCAATGTCGGCGTTCCAGTGCCCAGCTCAGCATTGGCGATGGCGGCGTTCAACTTTGGCAGCGTGATTGGCACTTCGACCGCCGGCCTGCTGCTCACTCGCTTTGGATCGGCGGTCGTGCTGCCCGTTGCCATGATCGGAACGCTGGTCGCTTACGGCCTGGTCGGTTATGCCGCGCCCGATATCAACTTGATCATCATGCTGGAAAGTTTTGTTGGGCTGTTCCTGGGCTGTGCCAGCACGTCTCTGATCGCGCTTTCGGCGCTTTACTATCCGACGCCGATCCGTTCCACCGGCATTGGCTGGGCACTGGGCATGGGACGTGTCGGCTCCTTCATGGGCCCGCTGATCGTCGGTGCAATGCTAGGTGGTGGCTGGAGCGTTGCGTCCATCTTTGTCGTCATCGCCGCTCCGGCATTGATCGCAGCGGTTACGGCCGGATTGATCCCCAAGCCAAGGTAGATTTATTTCGGCGACGACTCTGCAGCGAGATAACGCGTGTCGCGATAGGCGTCGAGAGTTTGCAAGCCTTGCGTGGAGCTGGCGTACCTCGCTCGCAACGCCAGCACAGTCTGTGCGCCTTGCGTATCGACTGTGCCGTTCTGGATGAGCCCCTGCTGCGAGTCCAGCAGTTTTTCATAAACGCGATCCAGGTTGTTCGCATTCAGTGCGGGCATTTGTTCGCGAAGAATCTCGATAGCACGCGCCTTGTTCTCACGTGCGGCAAGCCACGCCATTGCGTCATTAATGCCGCTCAGAAAGGCTGTCAGTTCCGTGCGATGGCCTGTTGCCCATCCCTGGCGAACCGCCACAACATTGCCGAGATAGTTGCCAAACGATGCAGCTACTGTTGTCAGTGCCTTGCTGCCATGATCCGCTGCTGCAAGATCAGCTGGCAAGGTCAGTAATGCCGCATCCGCTTTTTTTTCCTGCATCGCCCTCCAGCGACCATCGGAGTTGCCGACTGCGATGAAGGAAACGTCGGTCTCGTTCACGCCGGCCTTCTGCAGAATATCTTTGAACGCAAAGCTGAAGCCGGTGGATAAAGCATCTACCGCCAGTGTTCGGCCCTTGAGATCCGCGACTTTCTCAATACCTGGTGAGGCCATGAGCGTGAGGAAACCTCTATCAATCCCCATGACGGCCACCAGATCAGGAATCGCACCGATTTCCGCCGGGCCTTGGCCCGAACGATAGGCGATGACGTTATCGAAGGCAGTGACGATAACCGGGTAGCGTGCTTCCACCAATCCCTTGAATTGGTCGAGTGATCCCTTCGGGCTGCTGAGTGCAACAGTGATGCCGCGACGTGCGAACATCCCTTCGCGTTGCGCGATCCAGATCGGCAGATTGGATGCACCTGAAAACGCATTGATCTGCAGCTCTGCCATCGGTGCTTGTGCACGTACGGGCGCTTGCACAGCGACCAGGATGGCGATGCCCAACAAGGTCAGTAAACCCCATCGCAAGTCACGTCGCTTTGTCATTGCGAATCCCGGTTAGAGATGTTCGCTGATCATATCTACCAGCCCATTCAAGATGCCGTCCTCGGCGCAGCCACGCGCGGCATCGGGTCTACGATAAGGCCCGTCATACGCGGCGGCGATGTAGCCGATGCGGTCATTGGCGATAGTGGCCATGATGGTGCTAGGGCCTGTTAACACTAGTGAGTGGCGAGGACAGGAAGAATAAACACCCTGTTCATCCAAAGCCAGCGACGGGTTGATTGAGCTACTTCACGAGCGGCACTGAGAGGGCCCTCGGGCCTGCCGATACAGATGATCGAGGATGCGCGGATCGTGGTTTCATCTTCAATGCAGGCGCCCGGCGACTGTCTGCGGCGCTGGGGGTGGCCGCTTGCCTCGCCCGCTCAGCGTCACTTGCGCACGCAGTTTGCTGTTGGGTGCAAAGACGCCGTGAAAGCGGGTCAGGTTCACTCTGGGCTTGGGTACCAGCGCCGCCAGCCTTGCCATGAAGTCGAGTGGACTGAAATACACCAATCAGGGCTATTGCCTGGCCTGATTGCTGGACGGCAGCAGGGTTTCCTGACTGTACCCCACCATATCCGCCGGTGCATAAATGGTCTCGTCCGGCTCGGCCTTGGGCCGAAGAATGAACGTTGCAGTCGGTGTAGTCCACGGCTTGGTGTAATACACCGGATCATTGACCGTAAAGGTCATCTGCACTTCATCGGGCGCAACACGCCGCCAGCGTTCTTCAATACGCGTCTCGAGGCTGATGGGCGTGCCCCAGTCATCCAGCCATTGCCGGTCATCGAGCGCCTGGGTGGTGACCACGAGGGTGTCGCCATCCCACCTGCCCACCGACTGTCCATACCAGAACGGACCGGCAACGATCTGCTCGGGAACAGCCCGGCCATCCATATAGATGATGCGAAAGATGCGCCCTACCGATATCAGTTGCACGATGTTGCCATGCAGATTGCCCATCTCCATCACCCGCGTTCCTGAGGAGAACCGCAGGGCTCGATACAGGCCCAGAGGATTGCCCGTGTCGCGCGGATCGTTGACCGGCATTTCGCCTTTCACCTGCCGCGGACCATCTGCGGGTCTGTTGGTGTCGAAGATTGCACGACCCTCAGGAGTGAACGGCAGCTTCTCGCTGCTCCATTGCGAGTCCGGGCCTTCCACTGGTGTCCGGTTGACGCGCTCGGCACTGCCGCGCGAGCCCCCCGCCCTTGCCCACACACCACTGAGATCGCGAGGCGAAAATGCCGTAGCCGCAGCCGGCTTGGCCGCTTGCTGCGCATAGGCTGGCGCCGCCGCCATACACACCGCTACCAGCAGCAAACTCATGTGACGATGCAATTCCATGGCTACTCCTCCGCCGCGTCGGACGTCGCGACCTGCTTGCCGTTCACTTCAATGAACCGAGCCTCGGCTTCACCCGCCAGCGGATTGCTGAAGGCCACATGCACCTGCGCTACTACCTTGTCGCCGGGCTTGATGCTGAGGCGATTGAATCCCAACTTCGCCAGCGTGTTCGGACTACCCATTTCCAGCACATAGGTCACTTCCTTGCCCGCAGCATCCTTGCCGGTCAGGAACAGCCCGGCGTGTGGGTTGCGCCACGCAAACTGCTTGGCTACGCCTTCAATCCTGACCTTCCTGGTCTGGTCGTAAAAACCCGCCGTACCGTGATGGGCCAGCAGTGAACCCGGAACCCACAAAGCCATACATGCCAATATCAATACTGTTGCCATTCGCATAAAAAATCCTCGGTATCTGATTTACAGGCCGCGCTGTAGCGCGAGCGGCCTCCGCATCCGGAGCTTTGTACGACGCGTGACAACGCGTATGAACTACTATCAATTGCCTTCCGTGTCCCTTCTGAAGCGCCGCGGGTCCCTGTTCATGAGTATGATTCAGGAACAAGGGGCGGACAACCTTTGGCCTGCGCGAAACTGTAGTCGCACCAACTTGTGTACACCTTAAGGCCTTGCTCGACGGAAGCAGTCGGCGTATCAATAACCAACAATTGACCAAAAGGGGTATCCCGATAATGAAGAGGCGCGCGTATCGAACTTCATGGGCTATTGCAGCCCTGACAATCGCATTCGTGTTCCCTGGCGCGCACGTTCGTGCACAGAATCCCGCTTACCGCATGATGGAAGACTGGGCGCGGGTTCCGCAGGGTTTCACATGGGGGCAAATAATTTCAGTGGATGTCGACGTCAAAGGCGACGTTTACGTCTTGCAGCGTTGCTCCTCGAACACCTGCGTAGACCGCAGCGAACCACCGCTGCTCAAGTTCGATGCTGCGGGCCGTCAATTATGGAGCTGGGGCGCGGGCAAAACCGTCTATCCGCACGGTATGGACATCGACAGACATGGAAACATCTGGCTGACGGACGCGCAGGATAACAGCGGCAAGGGACAACAGGTCTTCAAGCTCAGTCCCGACGGCAAGGTGCTGATGACCATCGGCATGGCTGGTGTTGCCGGCGACGGGCAATATACGTTCAACGGCGTCGCTGATATCGAGGTGGCCGACAACGGCGACATCTTCGTCGCCGACGGGCATGTCAACAACCGTATCGTCAAATATTCACCCGACGGCAAATACATCGCCGAGTGGGGCAGGAAAGGCAACGCCACCGGTGAATTCAACATGCCCCACGCACTGGCAATGGATTCACAGGGACGCCTGTTCGTCGGCGATCGCGACAACTATCGAATCCAGATCTTCGATCAGAATGGGCGCTTCATCGACGAGTGGCGTCAGTTCGGTCGTCCCAGCGGGATCTACATCGACGCAAACGACAACCTCTACGTCGCCGCACAGAACACCAAGGTCAATCAGGACATGGTGCGCGGGCTTTACATCGGCAGCGCAAGAGACGGGTCTGTCAAATCAATCATCCCCAACTTCAATGCCGAAAGTATTGCCGCCGACCGGGGCGGCGCCATTTACTCCGGTCAACGCGTTCAGGAGGGTCGGCAGCAGGAGTCCGAAGACGCACTGCTCCGGTTCGTACCGGTCGATCCTTGAGATTAAGGAGCAGTGCCTAGAACGAGAAGGCCATGTCCGCCGGCGATACGATTCATCATCCTGGTCCGGACACAAACACGTTCGAGCCGGCGGCCCGTTTCCACGCTGCTATCACGCGACAACAGCACCGCGCGTGAAAGCGTGACATTACACCTTCTCCAGAAATCTCTGTCGGTCTCGCATCTGATGGCTATAGTATGGCGAACATGAAACCACACGCCCTCGCACGCATCGCTGCCATGCTGCTGCTCTTGGCCTCCGTCTCGCTGTACGCAGCAGACGCGGCGAACTCGCTGAAGGTCTCGGCCGCCACTCCGGCGGCGGCGGAATACCGGCCGAGCATGCCGGACATGATGAATATCGGCGTGCAGCCGCGCCATCAAAAGCTCGGCATCGCCGGTCGGGACCGCAACTGGAAGTATTCGGCCTATGAAGTGCGCGAGCTGCGCACAGCCTTCACGCGCATCGCGCGTACGGCGCCGGCGCACGACGGCTGGGACACGCAGGCGATGTTCAACGCCATGATCATGACACCGATCAAGAACGTCGAAGACGCAATCAAGGCCGGCAATGGCCGGGCATTCGATGCCAGCTACGCCGAGCTAACCAAGGCCTGTAATGTCTGCCACGTCGTAATGAACCGCGACTACATCGTGATCCAAGTGCCGCGCACGAACGCGTACCCGAACCAGGTGTTCCGCACGCCGAACTAGCGCAAGTTCGGAGGGCGGGAAGATATAGACGCACTTTTCCACGAGAATTTAGCCGGGATCGTTTCCATGTGGCCTGTCGATGAATCAGACATGACGCTGCGGCAGTGACGCCGGGCTGTCGATCCGCAGGTATTTGAACAGTGGAATACCTGCGGATCAATGCACCGTTACCGTTCTCGCTGTCAAGCCATGCCGCGTTACTCGTTACTTATTTGGCAAGGCAGCGATGCGCTAACGGTTAATACCCTGGCCAGTGTCGCGGCCACGACGATGGTCTGTGCTTTGAGCTTCCACCAAGGGGGAATCATGAAAAGACGTGAACTGATGCAGGGGATGGGTGCGGCTTTCGCATATATGTCGATGGCGGGGATGCCGGCCGTGGGCGCAGCGCAGACGCTGCCACGGTTGAAGCTGATGGGCGGCGAGCCACCGGGGTTCGCATTCCGGCGTCGTGCCGGCGGCTTTGACATCGTCGATCATTGCCACACGCTGGGGCTGGGAGCGGCGCGTCTCAATGTGCCACAGGGCGGCGCACCGGCCGTGCGCGCACTGCGACAGAAGCTCGACAAGTACGAGATGCGCCCCATCGTCAGCGTCGCGCCGCCGCGATCCGATGATGAGGTGGCGCAATACGAGGCGAACATTCGCGCCGCAGCCGAACTGGGCGCCATCACTACACATGCGTCGTTCACCGACCGACGCTACGAAGAATTCAAGGCCTTCGAGGAATTCAAGATCAGCTTTGAAGCGCACCAGCGATCAGTGGAGCGCGCCGAGCCGATCCTGCGCCGTTACAAGATGCGACTGGCCATCGAGAACCACAAGGGATGGCGCGCAGCTGAACAAGCCGCCTGGATTCGCCGGATGGGCAGCGAGTATCTCGGTGTCTGCTACGACTTCGGCAACAACTTCGCGCTGAGTGAAACGCCCGAGGAAACCTTCCGGCACCTGGCGCCCCTGACGATCTACGTAAGCTTCAAGGACATGGCGGTCGAGATGTACGACCAGGGTTTCCTGCTGTCCGAAGTCGCGCTGGGTGATGGTGTGCTCGACATTCCCGGCATGGTACGTCGCCTGCAGGCTTACGACCCAAACATGATTTTCGCGATTGAATTGATCACGCGCGATCCGCTACAGATTCCGGTGTTCACCGAGCAGTACTGGGCGACGTTCGACGATCACTATAGTCCGCTGCCGGGTCGCGATCTGGCGCGAGTGCTGGATTTCGTGCGCAAGCACCCGCCGAAGAAAGGCCTGACGCGCGTCGAGGGTTTGTCGGTGCAACAGGGCCTCGCGCTTGAGGACGACATCATCAATCGGTCGATTGCTTATGCGCGCCAGCACCTGAATCTGCTGGGCTAGAATGAGACGATTGCGCCAGTACAGTGGAGGAGCGACAGCGCAACACTACCTGGCCATGGGCGGCATCGATGCCGCAATAAAAATGCCCGCTGCAGACAGCTGCAACGGGCATTACCTTGCCAATGCTCAGAACCTGTTCAAAGTCTTGATCAAGGGATGCAGCGCAAGGCGGAACGGCACAAAAAAACGCAGCGTACACGCAAGTACGTGAGCACTTTTTGTGCCGTTCCAACGCCGCGATGCGCCCTTCAGCGAGACTTTGAACAGGTTCTCAGGCGACAGGTCAGCTGTTGTTATTGCTTGCCGTACTGGCTGACCAGCTCGGTCAGGCCATCTGCAATCGCCGCTTCGGCACAACCGATCTTCAGACGCGAGCCCAGCACCTGGAAGCTGTTGTGACTGAAAGACGCATCATCCGGAATGTAGCCGGAGTTGGAACGGCCATTGGCGATGGTCACCACCATGGTGTTGGCCATGGGTGACTGTTGCTTGGCACGCTGTGCAATCAGGTTGTAGACCTCGGCATTCACCGTGGTCAACGCGACATCGCCGATGCCCACCACGCCGAGGCGAATGTTGACCGGTTCGCCATCTTTATAAGTGCCCATCATGCCTTCACGGCCTTTATCGGTACGGTCACGACCCGGGCAGGTGGCGACTTTCTGCGAACCCCAGATACGCGCTTCACTTGAAGTGCGAGTGGTGTTGGTCATGACGCGAATCACTTCTTCGCCCAGTATCGCGCCCTGGCTTTCGATCCAGCGCGCCAGTCGATCGACAACTTTCGGATCAGGGGTCAACTGCTTGAAATCCGTGCCGCGCAGGTTTGATTCGACGTCTTCACGGACCAGCTCATTGCCGGTGATGGGGATGCCCGCCTTGGCCGCCAGCACATTGGTGGCGGCGCGCAGGTAAAGCGGATTCTGGTCGCCCGATGCGCCCTGAGTGAACACGGCAATCATCTTGTCGTCATAGGCCTGCTCAACGTAGCGGCTCATCGCGCCGGCGAAATCGCCGCTGACCAGACCGGAGAGATAGCCGTTGACCGGATGCATGGCGTAATTCACATACGCAGCGATGGGCTGGCCGGTGGCGGTTTCGAATTTGAGCACGGCCACCGTCTTGTCGGATGCTGCAAGCAGATTCGGCGCCTGGGTCCACAGATGCGTGGCGGGATTGATGGCATCACGATTGACGTTCAGATACGACATACCCGTGCCATAACCCATGCGTGCGGGCTGCAGCTTGGCCTTTGCCTGCCGGACCGCATCGAGAATGCTGACGGACAGCTGCTCTGCATTGGGTTGGGTTGTTACGCCGCTTGGACTGCGTCCGGCAGCACTGTGGGTATGCGTGGCGGAGATGATGATGTTCTCCACTGGGCTGTTGAGTTCCGCAGCGATCTTCGGGGCCGCAGCTTCCCAGATGCCGCCGCTCAGATTGCCCATGTCGATGCCGATCAGTGCGCCACGAGTGTTGCCGTTGTCGATAACAATTGCCCGAATATAAAGACGCTCATGTTCGTATTTGGGCGAAGTGGCCGCGCCGCTCTCGACCTTGGCAGCCCCGACGCGCAAGTTGCCGCTGGCGCTGGCTGCGTTGGCTGGTGAGGTGAACGAGGCCAGTCCCATCAGACTCAAACAGAGCAGAGTGTTTTTAGCCCATAGGCTGGTGAACCGTTTCATTGGCAATCCCCCGTTATTCAGACTGTATGCAATACGAAGTCCGTTTGGACAACGCTATCGTCTGGAGTTTAAGCCCGGAACACTTGGCAGGTACAGAGGGTTGGCTGTTTGGCAGGCGCGATTGATTTACCGGTTGTTGAAGACCATTCGGTATTGCCGAGAACACCCATCGGCAAAACAGACTTCCAGTACTTCAAGAGCGCGAGCATTCTTTCGTTGATTCGCGTCGCACGGTAGAAGTCTCTCTGCTCCGTTCACCCTGAGCCTGTCGATGCGCAAGCTTCGCTGCCAAGTTGACACTGAATCCGTGCAGGGGGAAGTCATGTATGCCAACTTTTGCTGAACTGATTGCGAGTGCACGGCCTGCATAGCAGAGCAAGCCCGTTTGTTTTACTCGCTATCCCGGCGACTGCCCACCTTGAAACTTGCAAAGACTTCCGCACCTGAGTAGTTTTCTTACCAGCTATCTATCGATATGCGCAAGGTCTACCAATGTCCGCCACCGCCACACTGTCCAGCAAATTCCAGATCTCCATCCCGAAAAGCGTGCGTGAGGAAAAGCGCTGGAAAGCCGGCCAGGAATTTGTCTTCATCCCCAAGGGAAAAGGTGTACTGGTCATGCCAGTGCCTGAATTAAAACAGCTGGCGGGCATTGCCAAGGGAGCCAGAACTGAGGGATACCGTGATCGCAAGGACCGTTATTAATGGCGGCCGCATTGCGTGTAGTGGACACCACAGCGTGGATCGAGTGGCTGACGGGTGGCAATACTGCTGCGCACGGTAAGGCTTTGATAAAGGAGTTTCCGACCAAAGCACACTGCATTGTGCCGACCATCGTGCAGCTCGAACTCGCCAAATGGCTGGTACGTGAGCTGGGCGAAGATCAGGCAGACGAAGTCATCGCCTACACCCAGAAATGCATCGTCGTCGAACTGGATACCCGCATCGCCTTGCTGGCGGATGAACTGCATCGCCAGCACAAACTGGCCACCGCCGACGCCATTGTTTATGCCACGGCACAAGACCAGGGCGCTGATTTGCTCACCTGCGATGGACATTTCAGCAAGCTGCCGGGCGTTATCTACCTCAGCAAAGTCGCGTAGGCGAAGGTCAGGCACGACAGGTGCCTTGTTCTGCATACGCCACCAGACCCGCCAGAACCTGTTCACAGGCAAATCAACCCCACCTGCCTTTGCTCCTCACCTGCGTGGCTGCTACTGTGCGGCCCCGAGTTCTTGACCCAGCAGCCCCGTGTCCGGACGCATTCCGCAATACTTCATTGACCAGCTGATTGCCCGCATCGACATTGTCGAGGTGATCGGTACGCGTGTGCCCTTGCGCAAGGCGGGCAAGGAGTTCAAGGCCTGCTGTCCGTTTCACGACGAGAAAACGCCGTCATTCAATGTGGTTCCGGACAAGCAGTTTTATCACTGCTTCGGTTGCGGCGCGCATGGCACGGCGCTGGGCTTCCTGATGGACTACGACCATCTGAGTTTTGTGGAAGCCGTGGAAGAACTGGCTGCCCGCGCCGGGCTGGAGGTGCCACGCGAAGAAAGCACGGCCTCTACCGCCAGCAAACCCACGCAAGATCACTACACACTGCTGGAACAGGCGGGTGAGTATTTCCGTCAGCAACTGCGCGCCGCGCCCGCCGCCATCGAGTATCTGAAGAAACGCGGACTGACCGGCGAAACCGCTGCGCGCTTCGGTATTGGCTATGCGCCCGATGCCTGGGATGGGCTGATCAAACAACTGGGCCAGAACGATGCCGCGCTGCGCGATCTGGTGCAGGTGGGTCTGCTGATCGAGCGTGACAGCAAGAATGGTTTTTACGACCGTTTTCGACAGCGGGTGATGTTCCCGATCCGCGATTCGCGTGGCCGCACCATCGGCTTCGGCGGCCGGATCATTGATGCCGGGGAACCCAAGTACCTCAACTCGCCGGAAACCGAGCTGTTCCACAAGGGTCGTGAGTTATACGGCCTGTATGAAGCCCGGCAGAGCACCCGCCAGCTGAAGCAGCTGATGGTGGTGGAAGGCTACATGGACGTGGTCAGCCTGCATCAGGCGGGCATCACTTATGCCGTGGCCACGCTGGGCACCGCCACGACGCCGGAACACCTGAAGCGCCTGTTCCGGGTGTGCAACACCGTGGTGTTCTGTTTTGACGGCGACCGCGCCGGCCGTGCTGCGGCGTGGAAGGCGCTGGAAGTCGCGCTGCCGGTGGTCAGCGAAGGCTATCTGTTGCGGTTTCTGCTGCTGCCGGAAAAACACGATCCGGATTCGCTGGTCAGCGAAGAGGGTCACGACGCCTTTGAAGCGCGCATCAACAGCGCCACACCGTTGTCCGCCTATCTGGTCAATGAGTTGGCCGCCCGCTTTGACATGAGCAATGTGGACGGCCGCGCCCAATTCACCGCCGAAGCGCAGCGCTTGCTGACCATGATCAATGACGACAGCTACCGCACCCTGCTCTATCAACCCCTGGCTGCGGCCCTGGGTATTTCTGAAGATCGGCTGCGGCAATTGATTCCGCCGCCCGGCCAGACACGGGATACGAGCCGCTCCACCGCCAGCGCCCCCCTCGACAGCTCTGGACGCGGCAGTCTGGTGCGCCAGATCATTCAAAACCTGCTGCACTATCCCGGCTCGGCGCAGGCGCTGGATCGGCTCGAGGAATTGGCGCAGGTGGACAAGCCCGGCATTACGCTGCTGGTGCAACTGGCCAGCGAGTTGCGGGACGAGCCCGATCTGCCGCCTGCGGCCCTGCTGGAACGCTGGCGGCAGCGCCCGGATTTTCACTACATTGATAAGCTTTTCTTGAAAGAGCTGCCCGCCACCACACTGGAAATAGCAGTGGATAACGTGAAAAGCGCAGCAGATCGCCTGCTGGCAGACCAATTTCCTAAAGCACGCTTTGATGAACTGATGCGACGGTTTCACCTTGGTGCGCTGGATGCTGCCGAAAAGCAGGAGCTGCGTGGACTGATCCAGCGTCAGGGATCGCGCTGACGCCGATCGGACTCAATCGCAACCGTCACCCGCCGTTACAGGGTGGCAACAAGCCGTCCCAAACCTTCCCGCATCCCGTATTGAACCTAGCTATGAACCGCCTCTCTCAGTAGAATGCGCGGCCGTTTTCCCCCCAGCGTCACCTCCGCGCAGTCGCTGCCATATTGAGGGCTTAAGCCTTGAGCAAGACCCCAGCAAAGAAAGAGACGATTCCACCGACGCCGACCATTGCTGACGAGCGCCAGTCCCAGTTGAAGCTGTTGATCGCACGCGGCAAGGAACAGGGCTACCTGACCTATGCAGAGGTCAACGATCACCTGCCCAGTGAAATCGTCGATCCGGAACAGATCGAAGACATCGTCAACATGATCAATGACATGGGCATCACGGTGTATGAAAAGGCGCCCGATGCCGAATCGTTGCTGCTGAATGAACCCGTGGTCGCCGACGAAGAAGCCGCTGAAGAAGCTGCCGCCGCACTGGCCACTGTCGATGCTGAATTTGGTCGCACCACGGATCCGGTACGCATGTACATGCGTGAGATGGGCACGGTGGAGCTGCTGACCCGCGAAGGCGAAATCCGTATTGCCAAGCGCATCGAAGAAGGCCTGGAAGCCGTCAAGGTTGCGCTGTCAATGTACCCGCCCACCTACTCGCTGCTGCTGAATCAGTACGCGGGCGTCGCCACGCAGACAACACGTCTGGTAGACATCATTGTCGGTTTCATTGATCCGAATGCACCGGATGAAATTGCCGCGCCGATCAATCCCAAGCTGATTGAAGCCGCCAAGGCGCTGGAAGAAGAATCCGAAACCGAGGAAGAAAACGCCAGCGAAGAGGAAGAAGAAGCCGTTGATACCGGCCCGGATCCGGAAGAAGCCGCCAAGCGTTTTGCGTCGATCAACAAGCTGTTTGCGCAGGTGCAGAAGGCGATGCTGGAGAAAGGCGCCGGCGATCCCAAGGTGCTCAAGCAGCGCAAGAAGCTGTCTGATGAATTCATGGAGCTGAAGCTGTCGCCGAAGATGTTCGAACTGCTGATCGCCAACATTCGCGGCTCGTTGACTGAAATCCGCAACATCGAAAAGCAGGTAATGCAGCTGTGCGTGCGCGATGCCGGCATGCCGCGCAAGGACTTCATCTCCACGTTCCCGAGCAATGAAACCAACCTCACCTGGCTGGACAAACATGTGCGCGCCAAGCGCAAGCACTCGGCGGCGCTGGCCAAGCATCGCGACGATGTGGAAGCGCAGCAGCACAAGCTGATCGAGATTGAAGGCAGGACTTACCTGAGCATTTCTTCCACCAAGGAGATCAATCGCGAGATCGCGGTCGGCGAAGCCAAGGCGCGTCGCGCCAAGAAAGAAATGGTGGAAGCCAACCTGCGTCTGGTGATTTCGATTGCCAAGAAATACACCAATCGCGGTTTGCAGTTCCTCGATCTGATTCAGGAAGGCAACATCGGCCTGATGAAGGCGGTGGACAAGTTTGAATATCGTCGCGGCTACAAGTTCTCCACCTACGCAACGTGGTGGATCCGTCAGGCCATCACCCGTTCGATTGCCGATCAGGCGCGCACCATCCGCATTCCGGTGCACATGATCGAAACCATCAACAAGCTCAACCGCATTTCGCGGCAGATGCTGCAGGAGATGGGCCGCGAGCCGACACCGGACGAACTGGCCATCCGCATGGAAATGCCGGAAGACAAGGTGCGCAAGGTACTCAAGATCGCCAAGGAACCGATCTCGATGGAAACCCCGATTGGTGATGATGAAGATTCACACCTGGGTGATTTCATTGAAGACACCTCAGTGGATTCACCCATTGATTCCGCCACTGCAGAATCGCTGAAGGAAACCACGCACTCGGTGCTGGCCGGCCTGACGCCACGCGAAGCCAAGGTGCTGCGCATGCGCTTCGGTATCGACATGAACACCGATCACACGCTGGAAGAAGTGGGCAAGCAGTTTGATGTGACCCGCGAACGCATCCGCCAGATCGAAGCCAAGGCACTGCGCAAGCTGCGCCATCCGTCGCGCAGCGAACAGCTGCGCAGCTTCCTGATCGAAGACTGAGCACAGCCCCGCTGAGCGCAACAACCAAAGCCGATGGCCAACCCATCGGCTTTTTTGCTATTCGTGACTTGTGAACCAGCCCGGCAGCAAATTACCGTCCGACTTCTATGCACAGAGCACGCTGCGTGTGGCGCGCGCCCTGCTCGGGTTGCATCTGGTACATCTTGATCAAGGCATCAAACGCATCGGCCGCATTGTCGAGACCGAGGCTTACCAGGGCCCACAGGATCTGGCCGCGCATTCTGCCCGCGGCCAGACGCCACGCAATGCACCCATGTTTGGTCCGGCCGGTCATGCCTACGTGTATCTGATCTATGGCATGTGGCATTGCGTAAATGTAGTCACGCGCCCGACCGGCGTGCCCCATGCCGTACTGATTCGCGCCGTTGAGCCGGTATTGAACCTGCACGACAGCACGCATGGCCCGGGCCTGTTGTGTCGCGCTTTCGGTATCGATCGAAAACTCAGTGGCGCTGATCTTCAGTCAGAGCGACTGTGGATTGAGTATCCCGACCAGCCACATCGCATCCGCATTCACGCCAGCCCCAGAATCGGCGTGGATTACGCAGGCAGCTGGGCCAGCAAGCGCTGGCGTTTTCATGATGCCGATTCGGCCTATGTTTCGACGCTGAGCAATGCACAACGAAAGCGCATGCTGGCATGCCTGTAGAACCTGAAACACGAGCCCGGATTTTTGTTGCACAATTGCCCTACATTTCCCGCCCGACAGCCGTTAGCCGTTAGCCAAGGAACGTCATTGAGAATCGCCAAACCCCTGCTGCTGGTCAGCACTCCAATCGGAGTGGTCTGGGGCGTGGTTGAGGCCTAGCGCTTTCATCCCTGGCTGGCGGTATTGATGACGCTGCTGCTGGGCGTGATCAGCGCCTTCATCTGGTACACGGTACGGGTCATTCGTCGCGAGCAGTCGCGCGAATCCATTGATAATCGGTCGCAACAGAAGCCCTGAAGATAAAAGCATGGAACAAGAATTTGATGTAGTGGTGATTGGCAGCGGCCCCGGCGGTGAAGGCGCCGCCATGAATGCCGCCAAACATCATCTGAAAGTGGCCATGATCGAACGTCACATGGAAGTAGGCGGCGGCTGTACACACTGGGGCACCATTCCCAGCAAGGCGCTGCGGCATGCCGTCAAGACCCTGCATGAAGTCAAACAGAATCCACTGCTGCGCGAAGCGCGCGGCACCTTGAACCTGACCTTCCCGCAAATTCTGGCCAATGCCAATCGCGTCATCGAAACCCAGGTGGCCGCACGACGGCGCTTCTACGAACGCAATCGCGTCCCGGTGTTTGCCGGCAACGCCTGCTTTGTGGATGCCAATACCGTTGAAGTACACAACCATACCGAAACGATCCGCGTGCGGGCCAAGCACTTCGTCATCGCCACCGGCTCACGTCCCTATCACCCACCCGAACTGGATTTCACTCATCCGCGCATTGTCGATAGTGACAGCGTGCTGCGTTATCCCGATCAACCTTTCTCGGTGCTGATCTATGGCGCGGGCGTGATTGGCTGCGAGTACGCCAGCATTTTCATCAACCTCGGCGCCAAGGTCACGCTGGTCAATACGCATGACCGGCTGCTGTCATTCATGGATGAAGAAATTGCCGAAGCACTGTCGTATCACCTGCGCGAACAAGGTTGCGTGATTCGTCACGGTGAACAATTTACCGGCGTGACCGCTCGCGATCACGACGTGGTGCTGGAACTGAAATCCGGCCGACGCATCAAGTCCGACATCCTGCTGTGGGCCAACGGTCGTACTGGCAATACCCAGAATATGGGACTGGAAGCGCTGGGCCTGGCGCCCAATTCGCGTGGCCAGATTGCGGTGAACACGCATTATCAAACTGCCCTGCCACACATCTACGCGGTGGGCGACGTAACCGGGCCACCCGCGCTGGCCAGCGCCGCCTATGTGCAAGGCGCACATGCCGTGCAGCATGTGCTCACGCCGCAGATTGAACCGCACTCGCTGGCGCTGGTGCCCAGCGGCATTTACACCATTCCGGAAATCTCGTCGATCGGCAAGAATGAAGCCGAGCTGCAGGCCGAGAAGGTGCCGTATGAAGTGGGCCACTGCTCATTCAAACATCTGGCGCGTGCACAAATGACCGGCGAAAACGTGGGCATGCTGAAGATCATCTTCCACACGCAGACTCTGAAGATTCTTGGCGTGCATTGCTTTGGTGATGGTTCATCGGAAATCGTGCACATCGGCCAGACCGTCATGGCCAATGACGCCATCAACGACATCCGCTACTTCACGCGCACCACGTTCAACTATCCCACCATGGCGGAGGCGTATCGGCGTGCGGCGTTTAATGGTCTGAACCGGATGAGTTGAGCGGTAGCTTTGTTAACTTTTCCGTCTTTCCCGCGAAAAAGGGAATCCAGTGACGAATCATCCCAACTACTACGAAGCTTTGTGCTTGATCCGGATGGACACAATATTGAGGCGGTGTGTCATGAAAAATTGACATGACACATGCCCCACTTAGTCCTCGACAATCAATATGTCACGTTGGCAACTTTTGCAGCGAGAAAGAAATACCTGTTCGCCGTCTACGTAGGTGATTTCTACCAACGCCAATCGACTCCCACATCTACCACAGCAATCTGGCTGATCAGACATGATCTGATACGGCAGATGCGACTCAACATCAACAGCAGACATACAAACTCCATATTGATTATTTTCCTGCAAATAATTTACTTTGCCTCTAGCACAGACAGCCCAACGGATTTCAAATACTCAAACGTCGGGTCGTATAGCGCAGCAGCGCGCGTTGGGTCCTCAGCATCGCCTTCCGGCACAACGATCACCATTCCTTGACGCGCCCTCGTTAGCAAAACACGATATGCGTTTTCTAGGTATCGCTTACGTTCCGGCGCTCGCACATTTCTCCAGCTCGCCCCTGAGAACTCATGATGCTCCCAACCAAACTGGGTAAATCGTAAATCACCATCCCAGACAACGGCAGCCCAGTCCAGCTCCAACCCTTGGACTTGAAATTCAGTTGCAGCATCCTCAAGGTAATAACTAGAACGCGTATCGGCCTTGTCGTGCAAGAACCAATGCACCGGATCGATCGCAATTCGAACGTCAATTGCAAGCGGCTTCAATCGCTGCGCCTGCGACGAAACGACAACTCCATAGCGCTCAGAACCTCGCGCCTGTTCGCGTAACCATTGCTTGGCTCGGGGTACACTCCTCGTCAACGCTATGGGATAGCGATTGCTTATAGATTTAAACACTAATCGAGCAGAATCCACTTCCAAATCCAGTACAAGCTTAACGAAATCACTGAGCGTCTCTGCTCGAAATGATCGCATTGATGTCGCCAGATGAAGGTCTTCATTCCACGAAACGCTTGGAAAGCTCCGTAGTTTTTCGATCACTTCTGTCGCGCGATATTCTGACCCATTTAGCTTTGGGGACAAATGCACATGCCAATCTCGGAACTGGCGACACAGCGCATCTACCCATTCACTAATTCCTGCCTCGCCCGTATTTATTTCTTGACCGCCACCAATAAGGCAAACGACTACCGCCCAGTCCGAATGGCGATTTAGACATGAAATAAGGAACTCTGGCTCAGACTGCATAAAATCTGAATACCCTCTTTTACGAACCATAAACCCGCGAGTCTGTTCGAGATTCCACGCCCTTTGCGCCTCATCAAAAAGAGCCACATGCTCAGCAGGAGGTCGTGATTCATCTCTAAGACAGTCATCACGAAAGTGATGAACATTCTGAATGAACGCACCAACCCTATCCTTTGCCTCGGCCTTGCGTATTTTCTTACCCTCGTTTGTCGAATGGGCGACAAGGTCGCGCGCCAATGCTTCTCGCAGCACTGCAACCAGCGGCCCGTTCCCTGACAAGAATACGCTGTACAACTCGCTAGATGGATCCATATGTCGATGAGCAACGTCCAAGCCAACTAGTGTTTTCCCTGCTCCCGGAACCCCCGTAACAAAGCATATGGATTTGAGTCCGTGGCGACGCGACCCAGCAATTACAGCGTCTACCGCCTGCGATGTGCGGGTCAAATTTCTGGCCCCTGCATCATTGCGAGAAATGTGCTCAACGCTATGTCCGGCGTATAAAGCTCGCGCCGCCTCTACAATTGTGGGGGTAGGTAGATATCGACCTGTCTCCCACCTCTCTACGGAAATGGGAGCTCCCTTTAGGGCAGCCAGGCAAGCAAAAATTCCGTTAGTTAGTTGCCCCCGACCAATTCGCATTGGGCGTAAGAGACGGTCGTCATGGATCGTTCCAACCGCCAGCAAAGGCTCCGGATCAGCTTCAGTAACCACTAACAAAGGGGCTATCGGGATTTCATGGCTGGTATCGTGAAAATTTTTAAGGTCCAGTGCGTAATCCCACACCTGATCTAGCGCCGAATTATTGAAGCCGGTCTCACCAACCTTAAATTCAATTACAAAAAGAGCATGCTCAAGCAACACAACGCAATCAATACGTTTGCCCAGTCTCGGGATGACGTACTCAAAATAAACGCGACCATTTGCGTCGAAATCTACCAGCGCTTCTTTCAGCAAAGTGATTTGCTTTGACCACGCAACTAGTTGTGGCTTCTCCACACTGACACTTGCTTCACTCAAACATCCCAGAATGTGCTGATCCGAGCGACCAAGGAAGTCAGCAATTACGTCCGCATAGAACCAACGGCGAATCTGTATTGAGCTTTTCTTTGCAGTATTTGCGTTACCCAATTCCATTAGCTGCGCTTCTTCGCCTGCTGCAACCCATCAAACATCGAGAACACCCAGGGACGGAAAGCCAGCAACAACGCAACGCTGCGTTTTTTCTTGATGGGCAGGTCGCGGTCGAGTTTGGCGAAGTCGGCGAATTCGTGGCCGAGCTGTTCCAGCTTGCGGGCAAGCAATGAGGCAGACGCATCAGAAAGCTCGGCGGAATGGAAATGCAGGGACTCGGCTTCGCCCTGAAAGTCGGAGCGCAGGAATTCGGCTTTGACGCGTTCTTCATAGACGCGCCGCACCGGGCCATCGCTGCGCCAGCTGATGACCGGGCCAACACGCAGGCGGGCTTTCAGTCCGGGCAAAAGTTCGGCCATGCGTGCGTCGTCGAGTTTGACGTACAGGCTGCGCAGTTCGCGATCGGTCAGATCGAGTCGCGCCTGAATCTCGGCAGATGGGCGGCCATTCAATAGCAGGTAGAAACAGGCCAGCAGCGCGGGGTTGGCAGCGAGTGTCTGCTCCTGTTCGAGACTGAGGTACTGCGAATTGGGTTCGTTGATCTCCGCCGACATGCGCACCAGTTCGCCAACGGTGATGCCAATGGCGGTGCAGATTTTTTCCAGACGTTGCAGGGTGAAAGTTTCTTCGGCGAACACCCGCTTGATGGAGGCTTCGCTGAGCCCCACCTTGCCCGCTACATCGCGATAGGTCAGGCCACGCGTTTTCAGGGTTCGTTTCAGTACATCAATAATCCGGGCGCTTTCACTCACAACCACTCTCCAGCTTTCTGAACGGAAGCCAACCAACAGTTCGCAGTGTAGGGGCTGGGCAGTTGCGAAATCTACTGCTTCGGGTACCAGTCAGCGCACTGCGGAGTCCTGCATTGCATGACTGGTTTACGCAGTGCAAGTTGACAACCGTCGGTCAGTGATCAGTTTCTGACCGGCGCCGTCTTAAGGAGACATGTTATGAAGATTCGATACATGCTGGCGTCGCTGCTGGTATTACAAGTGGCAAGCACTTCGGCAGTGCTGGCCGAAGAGGGATTCCAGATCAGCCCGCGAGTGGGTCGCAGTGAGCTGCGGCTGGATGCTGATGCACTGACCACCCGGAAAGTAACCGAGCTTGAAACCACGCTGGCGGGCGTTGAATTTGCCTATGTAACGCCCTTTGGCCTGCTGGCGGAAGGTGGTTACAGCTCTCAGGGCAACTGGGACTGGTGGGGCGCGACCGACAAGTTCCGCCTCTCTGAATACACACTGGCGGTGGGCTTCCAGATCGATACGCCCAGCGGTTTTCGCATTACCCCCAAGGTGGGCCGCGCCCGCTGGGAACTGCATTCGCGTGAAGGCCTGCTGACGCGGACCGATCCTGCGCTGGTGAATACGCGCCGTGACTACGACACCTACTGGGAACTGAGCCTGCAGAAGGAAGTGACCGACACCATTGCGCTGGGTGTGGTGTTCAAGGACAACCCGTATAAATTTGGCGACGTGCAGAGCATTGCTTTCACGGCCAGCTTTGGCCTGTAACGTTCAACCCTGTATCAGTCAATTTTGGCTGCTGGAACATACTTGATGTGAAAGCAGTCGCGGGGCGTCCGGTTTGGGCGCTCCGCACTTTTTAAGGAAGGTCTGACTAAATCAAGCACCTGTCATTTCGAGCGCAGCGAGAAATCTTTCCTTGTCTGGACTGATTGCTCAGCAAGAGTTTGCAAGATTTCTCGCTGCGCTCGAAATGACAATGAATCAGAGGCTTTCCTCAAGCGCCATCAGTCTTCGCCCAGCTGCCTGAAATCCACGCCGAGCATGCGCAGCTTGCGATACAGATGAGTGCGCTCCATACCGACGCGCTTGGCCAGTTGTCCGACCTTGCCGTTGCACAGCAATAACTGTTGTTGCAGATAGGCGCGCTCAAATTGTTCACGCGCTTCGCGCAGCGGTAACGCCAACAGGTCCTGTTTGACCAGCGGTTCATTGTCGGCTGTCTGTGCATTGAGTTCGCGCTCCAGCTCATCAAGACGAATCTCTTCGTCGCCACCCAGGATCAGCAGACGACGCACCAGGTTGCGCAGTTCATGCACATTGCCGGGCCAGGGATAGTTGCGCAGCCGGTTTTGTGCGGACATGCCAAAGCGTCGCAGCGGCAGGCGTTCGTCATCGGCAATACGCTCGGCGTAGTGGCGCAACAACTCGGGCAGATCTTCGGTGCGTTCGCGTAACGCGGGTACGTGCAGGATCAGCGTGTTCAGACGCACGAACAGATCAGCACGAAATAACTCATGCCCCACTCGCGCCGGAAAATTCGGCTGTGCGGAACTGATGAGCCGCACATCCAGCATTTTGGGTGCGGCACCACACACGGCGGTGTAATGCCCGGTCTCCAGTGCGGCGAGCAGCAGCTTTTGCAACAGCGGCGAAGCATCTTCCAGACCTTTGATGAACAGCGTGCCGCCCCTTGCCTGATCAAGCAGTCCGGGCTGGGTTCCGGTGCCACACAGTTCGGCGGCTGCACTGTCGTCGCTGATACTGGCCGGGGTCAGTTGCACCAGCGGCTGGGTCGCACGCGGACTGTGGGCGTGAACAAACCGCGCCAGCGTTTCGCGTCCCGCACCGGGTTCGCCCAGCAACAGTACCGATGCAACGCTATCGGCAGCGCGCTGCGCCTGTTCGCGCAACAACTGCATTGGCCGACTCTTGCCGGTGGGCGTTGCCGGCGCTTTGGCCAGCAATTGCCGCGCCTGTTTTTTGTGACGACCGCTTTCCAGCCCCTGCCGCACCACTTGCAACAACTTGCTCAATGACAACGGCTTTTCAATGAAGTCGATGGCGCCCAGCCGGGTCGCTTCCACCGCAGCTTCAATGGTGCCGTGACCGGACATCATCACCACGGGACAGCTCAAACCACCGTCGGCCGACCATTCGCGCAGCAGGCTGATGCCATCGGCATCCGGCATCCAGATATCCAGCAGGATCAGGTCGTGCTCGGCAGTGATGCGTGCGGCGCGTGCCTGCTGCACATTGCTGGCCAGCTCCACGCGATAACCTTCGTCGAGCAGAATGTCGCGCAACAGGTTGCGGATTTCTGCTTCATCATCCACCACCAGAATATGTGCGCTGCTCATGTGGGCTCTCTCCTGCTCTCGCGGCCGGATACATCGTTATTTAGGCTGTTGGCGTGCAACTGTAGCGCAGCTTTGACCGGCAGTTCGAAACAGATTCTGGCGCCACCCTCAGCGCGGTTTTCCGCTTCGATGCGGCCCGCGTGCTCTTCGACAATTTTACGCACGATAGCCAGTCCCAGACCGGTGCCGCGAGTCTTGGTGGTGACATAGGGATCGAACATGCGACCGAGAATTTCTGGCGCAAATCCCGGGCCGGTGTCGGCGATGGTCACACGCGCATAGTCACCGGAAACATGCGGATCATTCTGCGTGAGCAGTTCGATGGTGCCGCCACCGGTGGGCTCCAGTGCTTCCATGGCATTGGCAATCAGGTTATGCAGCACCTGCCGAATACGGTCGCGATCCGCTTCCACGACGCGCAACCCGGGATCGAGCTGCACCCGGAAAGTGATCTGCGGATCCTGTGCGCGGTAGAGATCCGTAACTTCGGCCACCAGATCATTCAGTACAAAGCTGCGCACGTTCATGTGCGGCGTACGTGCGTACTGGCTGAAGGCATTGACCATGTCCTTCATCGCATCCACTTGCTGCACGATGGTGCTGGTGGCGCGATCCAGCATCTGCGCGTCGGCTTCATTCATGCCGGGCAGCAACTTGTGGCGCAACCGTTCTGCGGACAGACGAATGGGCGTGAGCGGATTCTTGATTTCATGGGCCAGTCGTCGCGCCACTTCGCCCCATGCTGCATCGCGCTGCGCCTGCAACAGTGTGGTGACATCATCAAACACGATGACGTAGCCGGAGTTCTTGCGGCCATTGCTGCCCGCTTCTTCGCCGGGCAATGCGGTGCAGGCGCAGATCAACACGCAGTGCTGCGCTTCGGTCTGCAAAGTGAACTGCTCACGCCATTCGGTATCGCCCTGATCAAGCCGCTGGCGGCACGCGGCTACAAACTGTCCATACAAGGTCTGGGTGGCGGTGGATTCGAAGCGCTTGTTGAGGAAGTCGTCGTGGTCGATGTGCAGCAAGGTGGTGGCGACCGTGTTCACCACCTGCACGGTGTAATCCGGCGCCAGCGAAATAACGCCGCTGGACAGTCGCGCCAGAATCACGGCAAGGTTGGTACGTTCGGCCTCTACTGCTTGCTGGCTGTGTGCGGCGTCGGCGCGCGCCTGCGCCAGTCGTTGCGTCATGTCATTGAATGAGTGCACCAGCAAACCCATCTCGTCATTGGCAGGCAACGGCAGACGGGTTTCAAAATCGCCATGGGCCACTGCACGCGTGCCCGCTACCAGATCTTCAATCGGCTTGACCAGATGACGCGCAACGCGAAAGGCGGCGTAGATGGCGCTGAGCACCGTGGCTGCCAGCACCAGTGACAGACTGAGAATGAAGCCGGTCTTGAGCGGCTGGCGCGCGCGGGTCAGCTCGGCGTACTGGCGGCTGGCGGTATCCACCACATCGGCCAGCTCGGCAAGACGCCGCTCCAGAGAGAAGCTGGCGCTGAGTACACGCCGGTCCGCGCTGGTCGCGGCGATGGGCACGGCAATACGCACCACATAGTTGCCGGGCCCGAGCGGATCAAGGCTGAGATAGGACTCGCCGTGACTCACCTGCAACAGCATGTCGCTGGTCGCGGGGAATTCATTGTTGCCAAGCAGCGAGTTTGAACTGATCGCCAGCGTGCGGCCATCCGCAGCCAGCAACGCCAGTTCGGTGGCGCCGGATTCCTGGCGCAGATTATTGAGTTGTTGCAGCAGTGTCTGGTCGCCCAGCACCGCATTGCCCAGCCGCATCATTCCGTCGCTTGCTGGCAGACTCAAGCGCGCGGCGGCGCGCTCCACGCGGGTGAGATATTCGCGGCTGCGCAGATCCAGCGCAGTGCGTGACAGATTCAGCGCATTGTTGAGTCCCGCGCCGATCTCGGCGCCGAACCAGCTGTCGATGCCGCGCGAAATGAACTGCACCGAAAAATAGAACACCACCAGAATGGGCAACACCGCCAGCAGGCCGGTCATCCACACGATGCGGGCTTCGAGACGCGAGCCTGTGATGCGCTGTCGATGCGCACGCACCAGCATCACCAGACGCCGCACAATCAGCACCAGCATCGCCAGCAGGCCAGCAATATTGATCAGCAATACCCATGGCAACAGATCGGCAAACCGGCTGGCGTTCTGCACCGACTGTGACAACAGATACACCGCCAGCAACCACAACATCACCCCCAGCACCGCCAGCGTCGCGAATATCACGCGCCGTAGCGGTGCCTGCACCCTGCCAATCGCTAGGGTTTCAGTGGCCATGCGTACCAGTCACTCTCCAGAGAAAAACTGTCCACCCAGAACAGCAGCAACCCCAGCGCGCGCGGAATGCTGCGCACATCCATACTGGCCCGCATGCTGATTTCACTGCCAGCCTCGTTGCTGGCCAGTGTCCTGTCGAGCATGGGCAGATTGTCGATGTGCTTCAACGAGGCCATTGCATCGGCAAACGAAGTGAACGAGGCTTGCGCACCACTGTTGAGATTGCGCACCAGAAACCGTTCAGAGACTGCGTGATACTGCACCTGGTAGCGCTGCTCCAGTTCCGCCTGCACTACGTCACGCCACCAGCGACGATCGCGACTGACCCTGATCTGCAAGACGAGATTCAGGGTGGCGCCCTCCTGCACCGTCTGTTCAACCTGCATGGGTACGTCAAATATCAGCTGCGCGTTCAGTGCATACACCTGATCAATACGCGACAGATAGGGCGAACGTATCTGGATCTCGTCGCTGGCAGTCTGCGCCCACGCGCTGGCCCCTGATAGCAGCAGCATCAGGAACAGCCATCGCCATGCATAACGGAACTTCAGGCCCAGCCAGTTCATTGCTGCGCCCGTTCAGTCACGATGCTTGTGCAAACAAGCATAATAAAACCCATCCATTGCCCCCGTTCCGGCTGGTATTGCCCAGCCTGTTTCTGCTGGCCACTGATCAGCGGCCTTCACGAATGCCGCTCGCGCTGCGGCAGTGACATCGCGCGCATCTGGCATTTCTTCCAGGAATGCGTCGACCACCTCTGCGTTTTCCGCTCTGAGCGCCGAACAGCTCGCGTATACCAGCCGCCCCCCCGGCGCCAGCAACGGCCACGCTCTGGACAGCAACTCTGCCTGACGCACCGCCATGTTGTCGATGTCGCTGGCGCGCCGCAGCAGCTTGATATCCGGGTGACGCCGGATCACGCCGGTGGCCGAACACGGCACATCAAGCAGGATGCGATCAAACAGACGGCCATTCCACCAGCTATCGGGATCACTGGCATCGCCGGTAATCAAGGTGGCTTCCAGCCCCAGACGTTTGAGATTGCCATGCACGCGGCGCATGCGTGCTGTTGAAACATCGACCGCCACCATCTCTTTAAGTTGCGATTGCAATTCAAGAATGTGGCAGGTCTTGCCGCCGGGTGCGGCGCAGGCGTCCAGCACGCGCTGTCCCGGCTCGGCCGCCAGCAAGTGCGCGGCCAGTTGTGCGGCCGCATCCTGCACGGCAATCCAGCCTTCACTGAATCCCGGCAGCGAAGGAACGTCTACTGCCTGTGGCAACAACACCGCTTCCGGTGCGTAGTCGGACACTGAGGACTGCAATCCCTGCGCAGTGAGCAGATCCCGATACGCATCACGCGTGATGTGCCGGGTGTTCACCCGCAACCAGAAGGGCGGATGTTCGTTGTTGGCATTGAGAATGGATTCGACTTTTTCAGGCCAGTCCTGTTGCAGCTGTGCAACCAGCCATTGTGGATGCGCGCTACGCACCGCCAGGTCAGCATCGACTTCCTGGGTGATGGCCTCTGCCTCACGCTGGCAGCGACGCAGGATGGCATTGAGAAAACCGGTGGCGCGATTGAGATCAAGACTGCGCGCCGCTTCGACGGTTTCCGCCACGGCGGCATGCGCCGCAATATCGGTATGCAGCAGTTGATACAGGCCCACCAGCGCCAGCGCACGCACTTCGGGTTGCAGATCCTGTGGCGGCTGACTGCTGAGTCGGGTCAACACCGCCAGCAAGCGCCAGTGCCAGCGCACCGAGCCATAACACAGCGAACGCAACAGTCCGCGCTCCTGCGGCGCATCGCTGCGATTCTCCAGCAGGGTATCCATGGAGCGCCCTTCATCAACCACCTGCATCAACAGCAAGGCGGCCTGGGCGCGAATCTCGGCGGGCGTACTCATTCGGAACTTCTCGCAGTGACGCCCAATTGCACGCCAACCAATGAATGGGACTTGATGAAATCAGCCGCCGTGACCTGCTTGCGGCCGGCCAGCTGTACTTGAGTGAGATTGAGAATACCCTCGCCGCAAGCTACTTGAATGCCAGCGTTACTGGCGCTTAACACCGTGCCAGGAGTTGCCGAGTGCGCAATGTCTTGAGCTACATTGGCCTGCCACACCCGCAACTGTTCATCGTGCAAATATGTTTCAGCAATTGGCCAGGGATTGAAGGCGCGCACCTGACGATCCAGTTGCAACGCTGATTGCGTCCAGTCCAGCAAAGCTTCTGCCTTGTGGAGTTTTTTCGCATAGGTCACGCCGGTTTCAGGTTGCAGTTGCGCATGAGTCAGCGTAACCGGCAGATCGCTGAGCACTTGCAGCAATAACTGCGCACCCAGTTCCGCAAGACGATCATGAATGATTGCAGCATTGTCATGCGCTGTGATGGGCACGCTTTGACAAAGCAGCATCGGCCCGGTATCAAGACCCGCTTCCATGCGCATGATGGTGATGCCGGTTTCGACATCGCCCGCGAGGATGGCGCGTTGAATCGGCGCTGCGCCGCGCCAGCGTGGCAGCAATGAGCCATGAATGTTGATGCAGCCATGGCGCGGAATATCCAGCACCGCTTGCGGCAGGATCAACCCGTAGGCAGCCACCACCAAAACATCCGGCGCATAACTGCGTAGCTGCTCAATGCTGGCAGCTTCCCGAAAATTCACGGGTTGCTCTACCGGGATGCCGTGCAACTGTGCACACAACTTCACCGGACTTGCCGTGAGCACGCGACCGCGGCCGGCCGGACGATCCGGCTGCGTATACACCGCCCTTACCTGATAACTGGCCTGATGAGTGTCAGGTTGCGGTGACGCACACAAGGCCTTTAACGCCGGAACGGCAAACTCCGGCGTGCCGGCATACACAATGCGTAGTGGGTTGATCATGATGTGCTGGCCGTCACCGGGGGCGGTGACTTGCGATCAGATCACCGGCGCTGCGGACTTGCGTGCTGACTTGCCGGCGCGCTCTTTCTGATCCTTCTCCAGCTTCTTGCGGATGCGCGTGCGCTTCAGATCGGAAAGATAATCAACAAACAGCTTGCCCTGCAGATGGTCCAGCTCATGCTGAATACACACCGCCAGCAGGCCATCGGCTTCCAGGGAAAATTCCCTGCCGTCCCGATCCAGGGCGCGCACGGTGACGCGCTCGGCGCGCTCCACTTCTTCATAGGTGCCCGGTACCGACAGGCAACCTTCTTCGGTGATTTCAACACCGTCGCGCTGGATGATTTCGGGATTGATGAAGGCACGCGCCTGATTACGCTCTTCGCTGATGTCAATGACCACCACACGCTGGTGCACATTGACCTGCGTGGCCGCCAGCCCGACCCCATTGGCGGCATACATGGTCTCGATCATGTCATCGATCAGCTGGCGCACCTCGGCGTCGACCCTGGCCACGGGTGCTGCCTTGGTACGCAGGCGGGGATCGGGGAATTCGAGAATCGTCAGCAGGGCCATAATCAAGCTCTCAAGGTACGTTTGGTCATTTCGAGTCAGGCCATTGGTGGCCTTTGGTCTGGCTATCTGTTCACTCGCCAAACCCCGACAGAATTCAAATGAGAACCACGTCTCGACCATTGCTGCTCATGACAGGGGAGCCGTGCACAGGGTTCTGGAATGCTGTTAGAGTTCGTGCGACATTGAACTTAATCGCGGACGGGGATGCCCACCGCAACCGAGCCTTCCGGCGCAACCGGGCCATCCGGCGCGGAATTATAGGCCCAAGATCGTGGTTGCGGGGCGCCGAACCGGCTTCGGAATCGTTAAACAAATCAATTTGGAGCATGTGGTGCGCATGAAGACGATCAGTTCGCCGATTCAGCACTGGCGTGGCGTATGCCTCAGTTCTGTCCTTGGCTGCATGATGCTGACCACCGGCATGACTGTCAGCAGCACCGCAATGGCCCAGGCCACCGAGAGTTCTCGCACCCTGGCAACCGGGACTCGCCTGCCGCTCGCGACCAATGCACCCGACACCTACACCGTAAAAACCGGTGACACCCTCTGGGATATTTCCCAGACCTTCCTGAACCAGCCCTGGTACTGGCCGGAACTGTGGTACCTGAACCCGCAGGTCCAGAATCCCCATCTGATCTACCCCGGTGATGTGCTGTCACTGGTCACCGTTGACGGTCAGCCGCGACTGATGGTCACTGAACGGGGCGGCGAACAGGTGGTCGGTGGTAATGGCGAACGGCTGTCACCGCAGATTCGCAGTGAAGCTCTGGATCAGGCCATCAGCGCCATTCCCTACAAAAGTATTGCCGCGTTCCTGGGTCGCCCCAACGTAATCAGCAGGGATGATGTCAAGACGGCGCCCTATGTATTCAACCTGCGCGACAATCACATCGTCGGCCACTCCGGCGGCGAGATCTATGCGCGCGGCATTGATAGCGCCGCCGTAGGCACTGGCTACAACCTGCTGCATGTAGGCAAAGAGCTGCGCGATCCCGACACCAACGACTTGCTGGGCTACTACGCCGGCTATGTCGGCAACGGCACGGTGCTCGCCAGTGGCGATCCCGCCAGGTTACGGCTGGTCGAGACGGTGCGCGAAGTCCTGCCCGGCGACAAGCTGTATGTCGAGAGCTACCAGATGAATCTGGATTTTGCGCCTCATGCGCCTACCGGCACGGTGAATGGCGAAATTCTGGCGGTGAATGGCGTCACGCTGGCCGGCAAGAATCAGGTGATCGCGATCAATCGCGGCACCAGGCAGGGATTGAACGCCGGCACGGTGCTGGCCATTTACCAGGCTGGCAAGACAGTCGCTGATCGCTACAGCGATGGCCGTTCTGCAGATCCGATGTATCGTGGCAGCGATACCTTCAAGGAAAAAGTCAGAACCCCCGATGAGCGGGTCGGCACGGTCATGGTGTTCAAGACCCTTGAGCGCATGAGTTATGCACTGATCATGGACGCCAGCGTGCCGGTCGGCATAGGCGATTACGTCCGCAACCCCTAGTCGAAACCCATACAGGAATTACGCTCATGGATGAGCAAGTCGCACAGCTGGTTTTTCTTTCGGCGCCCGGTCTCACCCGCGCCCAATACCTGACATTGATTTCCCGGCACGAGACGGCCACAGCCGCACTACAGGCGGGTGCGTCGGCCTGGCAGCAGGCAGAGCTGTCACGTCGTTGCTGCGAGTTTCTGGGCGCGGCTGATACAGATAACGTCATCAGTGAACGTCGCTGGCTGGACGCCGATCATCGCCATCTGATCATGTGCGGCGATGCGCGCTATCCCTCCCTGCTGGAACAACTGCCGGATGCGCCACTGGGCCTGTATGTCAGTGGCAATCCACTGCTGCTGAATACGCCGCAACTGGCGGTGGTGGGTTCCCGTAATCCCAGCCCCTATGGCCGTGACCTCGCGGAGTCGTTTGCCAAACACCTGAGCCGATGTGGCTTGAGCATCACCAGTGGCCTGGCCGCCGGTATTGATGCGGCCAGTCATCGCGGCGCGCTGGCGGGTGGCGGCAACACGCTGGCGATTTGTGGCACAGGGCTGGACATTATCTATCCGCGCAGCCATGAGGCGCTGGCCCGGGCAATCGAAACACAGGGTGCGCTGGTGTCGGAGTTCGCACCGGGCACACCACCCCGCAAGCACCATTTTCCGCAGCGCAACCGGATCATCAGTGGCCTGTCACTGGGCACGCTGGTGGTCGAAGCCGCCCTGCACAGTGGCTCGTTGATCACGGCGCGGCTGGCGGGTGATCAGGGGCGCGAGGTGTTTGCCATTCCCGGCTCCGTCCACAGCCCGATGAGCAAGGGCTGTCACCAGTTGATCCGCCAGGGCGCCAAACTGGTGGATACCGCCGAAGACATACTTTGCGAGCTGGGGCCGCTGTATCACGGTCTGGGCGGCCTGATGGCCGGGAGAGATGCTAACCCCCTTGATTCATCAGGGATTTCACAAGCGCCGTTGGACAAGGATTACAAAATCCTGTTAGATGCCCTCGGCTTTGAGCCGCTCGGCGTCGACCAGTTGGTTATGCGCAGCGGCCTGCCAGCCGACGCGGTGGCTTCCATGTTGCTGATTCTGGAACTGGAAAATCGTGTCGAATCTTTCCCCGGTGGTTTGTACCTGCGGGCTCCATAACGAACCAGAAACCCGGCCGGATCAGACATTCAGCTGAATGACCCGGCGGCACAGGCACTGAACCAAGGCGATGAAGGAAAGCGTACTCGACATCCTGATCTACCTGTTCGAGAACTATGTCGACGGCGACGTGGAAGGTGACCTCCAGGCCGCCCCCGAACCGGATCGCGACACACTCAAGACGGAGCTGGAACAGGCGGGATTTGCGGATCGGGAGATTGATCAGGCGTTGATCTGGCTGGAGTCGCTGTCGACTTCGCCGGCGCGCAGCAATCCGGTGCCCACTTCACGCGCCATCCGGGTGTTTGATGTCAGCGAAAGTGCGCGACTGGATGTGCAATGTCAGGGCTATATCCTGCATCTCGAGAATCTGGGAATCCTGAGCCCGGTGCAGCGCGAGTGGGTGATTGATCGCCTGCTGGCGCTGTCGGCTGAAGAGATTGATATTGAACAAGTCAAATGGGTGGTGCTGATGGTGTTGTTCAGCCAGCCCGATGAAGCGAATGCCTACGCACGCATGGAAGATCTGGTGTTTGAAGAGCAGGCTGAAAATGCCCTGCACTGACCCCGGATTGCCCTGCCTGAATCACGCACCGCGTCCCGAACGCGGTTTTTTTTTGCGGTCTGCCGCTATTGGTTGGCCGCACGGAATCTGAATAAGACATGAGCCGGAATCTAGTCATCGTTGAGTCGCCCGCCAAGGCGAAAACCATCCAGAAGTATCTGGGCAAGGACTTTGAAGTACTGGCCTCGTACGGCCATGTGCGCGATCTGGTGCCGAAGGAAGGCGCGGTTGATCCGAACAAACAGTTTGCGATGCGTTATCAGCTGATCGACAAGAACGAAAAGCACGTCAACGCCATCACCCGGGCGATGAAAAAAGCCGATGCCCTGTATCTGGCCACCGACCCGGACCGCGAGGGCGAAGCCATTTCCTGGCATTTGCTGCAGGTGTTGAAAGAGCTGGGGGTGCTGGTTGACAAGCCCGTGCATCGCGTCGCGTTCTATGAGATCACGCGCAATGCGATTCTGGAAGCCATCGCCCATCCGCGTGATGTATCGGATGATCTAGTGAATGCGCAGCAGGCACGGCGTGCGCTCGATTATCTGGTGGGCTTCAATCTGTCACCTCTGCTGTGGAAAAAGGCGGGCTTGCCCGGCGCTTCGGCTGGCCGCGTACAAAGCCCGGCACTGCGCCTGATCTGCGAACGCGAGGAAGAAATCCTCAACTTCAAGCCGCGCGAATACTGGACCATTGATGCTGACATAGCCCGCGAGAAGCAAAATTTCCCGGCGCGCCTGATCGAGTATCAGGGCAGCAAGGTGGAACAGTTCACCGTGACTGAAGCCGGTCAGGCGGCGCTGGTGAAACAGGCCATTGAGACGGCAGCCAGTGGCCAGCTCAAAGTCCTGAACATCGACAAGAAGCAACGCAAGCGCAATCCATCGCCGCCGTTCACGACCTCTACCCTGCAACAGGAAGCTTCACGCAAGCTGGGTTTCGGCGCGCAACGCACCATGCGTCTGGCGCAGCAGTTGTATGAAGGTGTGGACTTCGGTGAAGGCGCAGTGGGTCTGATTACCTACATGCGTACCGACTCCGTGAATCTGGCCGCCGAGGCCATTACCGAGATTCGTCAGGTGGCGAGTCGTCTGTATGGCGAGAAATGCCTGCCGGACACTCCACGTCTGTACAAGACCAAGTCCAAGAACGCCCAGGAAGCGCATGAGGCGGTGCGCCCGACGTCGGCCGCCGTCACCCCCGAGCGACTGGCGGGCAAGATCGACACAGAGCAGCTCAAGCTGTACACGCTGATCTGGAAACGCACCGTCGCCTGCCAGATGGCCCCGGCGGTGTATGACACGGTGGCAGTGGATCTGATTCCGGCCAGAGAGAAGGTCGCGGTGCTGCGCGCCAATGGCTCGACGCTGGTCGAACCGGGTTATCTGTCTGTGTATATCGAAGGCACCGACGATGTGGCCGAGGACGACGACGACCGCATCCTGCCCGCCATGAACGTGGGTGATGTGCTGTCGCTGCTGGGTATTCGCACGGCGCAGCATTTCACCGAACCACCACCGCGTTTTTCGGAAGCCTCTCTGGTGAAAGCGCTGGAAGAATTCGGCATTGGCCGACCCTCCACTTACGCCAGCATCATTCAGACTTTGTTGGGCAAGAAATACTGTGAACTGGACAGCAGGCGGTTCATCCCCACTGATCTGGGCAAGATTATCAATAAATTCTTGACCAGAAACTTCGAGCACTACGTCAACTATGGCTTCACCGCCAAGATGGAAGACGACCTCGACGAGATCGCCGATGGTCACGCCGAATGGGTGGAAGTGCTGACGCGCTTCTGGAAAGACTTCAAGACCCAGGTAGCTACGGTGGATGAGACCACCACCCGTGACGACGTTTCCGAATCCCGCGACTTGGGGCTGGACCCCGCCACCCGCAAGCCAATTTCAGTTCGCTATGGACGCTTCGGGCCCTTCGTGCAGCTGGGTACCAAGGAAGATGTGGAGAAGCCCAAATTCGCCAGCCTCAAGTCCACGCAGCGCATGGACACCCTGACGCTGGCCGACGCGCTGGAGCTGTTCAAGATGCCGCGTACGCTGGGCAAGACTGCCGGCGGCGAGGTAGTGAAAGCCGCGATTGGCCGCTTTGGCCCGTACGTGCAGTACGGCGCCAAGAGCTATGTGTCGATCAAGACCGATGACCCCTACACCATCGAACTGCCGCGTGCGCTGGAGCTGATCCGTGAAAAACAGGAGTTCGACGCCAACCGGCTGATTCTGGATTTCCCGGAAGACGGCATCCAGGTACTCAACGGTCGCTACGGCCCTTACATCACCGACAAGGTGAAGAACGCCAAGATCCCCAAGGATCGCGACCCGAAAACACTGACCCGCGAGGAATGCCGCGAGCTGATCGCGGTAGCCCCTATCCGTCCCAAGCGCGGCGCTTTCGGCCGACCGGCAGCCAAGACCGCCGCCGCACCCAAGAAAACAGCAACAGCCAAGGCACCCGCCAAAAAGGCCAGCGCCAAGACCGTCAAACCCAAGACCAGCAAAGCCTCAACATAAGCGGCCCGACTTAATCGAACTGAGCGGTCTGCAGATACAGATTTGTGTAAGGATAATTCCGCGTGGCGCGGTGGCACAAAAACCGCCGACCATGCCGTCCTCAAGAAAACTGTGGCGCAGCCAGCTGCGTGTTGAGGACTAAAGTCGTGCTGCCAGTGAGTAAGATTCAAGCCATGCTTGGCAATGTGCCCGATACCCATGTAGTTATTGCGTATTTGCGCAAGCTGCACGACCAGATTACCGACGGCATCGAAAAAATCGATGGCGGCGGCCCCGACCACATGGATAGGGGTGAAAAATTCCGTTGCGATGTATGGAAACGTCCCGAAGGCGGTGGCGGCGAAAGTCGCGTGCTGACCCAGGGCAACCTGTTTGAGCAGGCGGGCATCAACTTCTCTCATGTAGTGGGTTCACAGCTGCCACCCTCTGCAACCGCCTCGCGTCCGGAACTGGCCGGCGCCAGCTGGCAGGCCACCGGCCTGTCGCTGGTGATTCATCCGCGTAATCCCTATATCCCGACCACGCACGCCAATGTACGGTTTTTCATGGCCGAAAAACCCGGCATGGCGCCTGTGTGGTGGTTCGGCGGTGGCTTCGACCTGACTCCTTTCTATGCATTTGATGAAGACGTGCTGCACTGGCATCGCGTCGCCAGCCAAGCCTGCGAGCCGTTTGGTGCGGACGTGTACGATCGTTACAAGGCCGAGTGCGACCGGTATTTCTTTCTGAGACATCGCAACGAAACCCGTGGAGTAGGCGGCCTGTTTTTTGATGACCTGAATCACTGGGGCTTCGAGCGCAGCTTCCAGTTCCAGCAAAGCGTCGGCGATCATTTCCTGAAGGCCTATCTGCCGATTGTCGAGCGTCGCAAGGGCATGGCCTACGGCGAGCGCGAACGGCAATTCCAGCTGTATCGTCGTGGCCGCTATGTGGAATTCAACCTGGTGTATGACCGTGGCACGCTGTTCGGCCTGCAATCCAATGGCCGCACTGAATCCATCCTGATGTCCATGCCGCCGCTGGCGCGCTGGGAATACGACTACAAGCCGGAAGCCGGCTCGGCCGAAGCCAGGCTATACGAGTACCTGAAGCCACGCGACTGGCTGACGGAGCTGGCATAGCTCAGCCTGCATCGCCGGACGCAATTCATCGCGTCCGGCATGACAACGCCCATTACACTGGCGTTCTTTTGCTGATCCCCGGACGCTCGTGAACTATCGTCACTCCTTTCATGCTGGCAATTTTGCCGATGTGCACAAACACATCACATTGCTGGCTGTACTTGATTACCTGCTGAAAAAGCCCAAACCCCTGCTTTATCTGGATACGCATGCGGGTCGCGGTGAATACAATCTGCACAGCGACGATGCCACACATGGCAGTGAATGGCAGACAGGCATTGGCCGCATTTTCAGCAGTCGCTTCACTTCTCCCCTGCTCAACCGTTACGTCGAAGTGATTCACAAGGCTCAGCAGGGTGCGGGTGCCCTGCACTGCTACCCCGGTTCGCCGTTGCTCGCCACGCAGGTGCTGCGAGACATGGACCGCCGCGTGTTTGTCGAAAAACAGGCCGAGGAATGTCTGGCGCTGCGCAAACTGCTGCGCCAACCGCAATACCACATCAGCAACACCACCATTGATGACGGCGATGGCTATCAGGCATTGAATGCGTATCTGCCACCCAGGGAAAATCGCGGACTGATATTGGTGGATCCGCCGTTTGAAGAGGCGGACGAGTTCAAGCAGCTGGAGAAGGCGCTGACATTCGCTGCTGAGCGCTGGCCCACGGGGGTTTATTGCCTGTGGTATCCGCTCAAGTCCGGCGGACTGGTCAATCCGTTCTATGCAGCGCTCAAACGCAGCGGTCTGCGCAGACTGCTGATGGCTGAACTGTGGGTGCGGCCCATCGATACACCGCTCGGATTGAACGGTTCAGGCATGATCATCATGAATCCGCCCTGGCAACTCGATACGCAATTGCGCGCGGCCTATCAGGAATTACTGCCCTTGCTCGCCCCTGAAGGTCAGGGAGACCTGCGCGTGCAATGGCTGGTGGGTGAGTAGCCCTGGATAGCACAACGGCAGAAACTTGCGGTGGCGCATTTATTTGCCAACGACAGTTAGGGTATAACCCTGCCAATAACTTGTGAGACCTTTGCTCCAATGGCCACGCACCCCGATTCGCTGCAACTCGCGACCCGCATGCGCCGCATGCGTCGTGATGATTTTTCGCGACGCATGATGCGTGAAACTGTACTGACCCCGGCCAACCTCATCTGGCCTACCTTCGTCATCGAAGGCACCCGGCAGCGCGTCCCCATCCCCTCGATGCCCGGTGTAGAGCGACTGAGCATTGATGAACTGTTGCGCGACGCTGAAGAACTGGTGCAGCTGGGCATTCCGGCCGTGGCGCTATTTCCTGTTACCGAACCTGCCGCCAAGAGTGACGATGGTCGCGCGGCATGGGATGACAATGGTCTGGCGCAGCGTGCGGTGCGCGCCTTGAAAAAGCAGCTGCCGGAACTGGGCGTCATTACCGATGTCGCCCTCGATCCATTCACCACACATGGTCAGGATGGCCTGATCGACGCCAGCGGCTATGTATTGAATGACGAAACGGTTACCGCACTGGCCAGACAGGCGGTATCACATGCGCAAGCCGGCGCCGATATCGTTGCACCCAGCGACATGATGGATGGCCGCATTGGTGAGATACGGGCAGCGCTGGAAGACGCTGGCCATATCCACACCCGCATACTGGCTTACTCGGCGAAGTACGCCTCCAGCTTCTATGGCCCGTTTCGCGATGCCGTCGGCTCAGCCGCAAACCTTGGCAAGAGCAACAAGCACAGTTACCAGATGGATCCTGCCAACAGCGATGAAGCGCTGCGCGAAGTTGCACTGGATCTGGAAGAAGGTGCTGACATGGTGATGATCAAGCCGGCCTTGCCCTATCTGGATATTGTGCGTCGGGTCAAGACTGAATTCGGCGTACCGACCTATGCTTACCAGGTCAGTGGCGAATATGCGATGCTGATGGCCGCTGCGAACAATGGCTGGCTGGATGAGCGCACTACGGCGCTTGAAACATTACTGTCCATTCGCCGCGCAGGTGCGGATGGCATTCTCACCTACTTCGCAAAACGCGCCGCTGTCTGGCTGCGGGAATCTCGCTAGGACGCATCAACCATGAACAGTTCCACCCTGGATCAGTACGCAGTTGTCGGGTATCCGGTCAGTCACAGTCGCTCGCCGTTCATTCATGCCATGTTTGCCAGACAGACGCAGCAGCAGATGAGCTATCACCTGCTGGAAGTGGTGCCCGAGCAGCTGGAAACCGAGATAAAGCGGTTTTTCGCCGCGGGTGGCAAGGGCCTGAACATCACCGTGCCGCACAAGCAGACCGCATTCAAGCTGGTGAAGTTCAGAACGCCGCGCGCCGAGTTTGCCGGCGCCATCAATACCATTCTGCGCCTGCAGGACGGCGAGTTGATGGGCGACAACACCGATGGCCTCGGTTTGATCAAGGATCTCAACATCAATCTGAAATTTGATCTGAAAGACAAACAGATACTGTTGCTGGGTGCGGGTGGCGCAACGCGTGGCGTGATTGCGCCTTTGTTGCAACAACATCCTGCGGAACTGGTCATTGCCAATCGTAACGTTGGCCGTGCCACCCAGCTCGCGCAGGAGTTCCGCAGCCTGGGCAACATCAAGGGCACCAGCTTTGCAGATATCGAGCTGAAGCCATTCGATTTGATCATCAACGCCACGTCTGCAAGCCTGCAGGGTGAAATGCCGCCGCTACCCGACGCCGTCGTCGGTGAGAAGACGTTTTGCTACGACCTGGCCTACGGCAAGGACGACACGGTGTTCACACATTGGGCCAAACAACTCGGCGCTGCTTATGCCGTACAGGGCTGGGGCATGCTGGTGGAACAGGCAGCGGAAGCATTTTTCCTGTGGCGCAACGTGCGGCCGGAAACCATGCCGGTATTGATCGCCTTGCAGAATCCGCCAGCGATGAAGTCCGCCACGCGCTAGCGACCTGCTTGCACGCGCTCTTTGGGCTCGCTCATTGATGCGTAACCTGCAGGATGCTGTTACGGATCTGCTCGTGCAACACCATCCGCGCATCATCGGCCACCGCCACCAGCATGTCGGTATAGGTCAACCGTCCTTCCGCATTCACGCCCAGCACACTGCGGGCGCGCAACAGATCCAGAAAATTCTTGAACAGGCTTTTGTCAAAAAACTCGGGCGAATTGAGTTCATACAACAACGACATGCGCTGCGCCATCAGGTAACACTGTCGCTCCAGCGCGTCCTGACTGATACGACCGCTGCCCGCTTTAAGCAGCAAGGCAATCGCCAGATAGTAGCGCTCGATGATCTGCATGCTGAGCTGCCCCAGTACTGACAATTGCACCGCCTCCGCGGTACCCACCTCCGGCCGGATCCAGCTGGCGCCCTCATCGTGGCTGACCAGCAAACCATGCGTAGCCATTTCATGAGTGATCTCCAGCACCACCGGAGCCAGCTCGGTTTCATTCCAGCGCAGGAACAGCTCATCACAGAGATAGGGATAAATGCGCCAGGCCAGTCGTTGAATGTCCTCGGTACGCACCTGCCGGTTGTTCTGGAAGCAACTGGCAATCGCTGATGGCAGCACCATCAGATGCATGGTGTTGTTGCGAAAATAGGTCATCTGGATGGCATTGGCTTCAGTCATGCCCAGCACATCACCCAGTTCGTGTTTGTCACGTCGCAACAGATTCATGCGCTCGACATAGGCGATCATTTCAGCGCCGGTCATATGGGTGACCCCCACTCGCGGCGAATAGGGCGCGCGACGCAACATGGCTGCATACAGATTCAGCTGGCGGATCAGATCAGTCTCCAGCATGGCCTGCCGGGGCGTGGCGAGCAGCACCAGCGCCAGCAGGTTGATGGGCGTGACGTACGCTGCATCATTGATGTTGCGCATGATGCGTGATGCCAGATCATCGACCAGCGTATTCATCCAGACTGGCTTGTCTTCAACCGGTGTGACACGCCAGTCGGGCACGTAGTGAGTCAGCAGCTCATCCAGCTGCACTGGCTCGCCCATGCTGACATGTACTTTGCCAAAGTGACGCTTGAACGCCTGACGCAGTGCGCCCAGCAGCGCCACAAAAGATTCTTTTTCCTTGGGTTTGCCCGACAATTCGCTGAGGTAGGTACTGCTCTCAAACACACGCTCGTAACCGAAATACACGGGCACAAAAACCACCGGGCGCTTCGGATCACGCAGGAAGCTGCGCACCGTCATGGTGAGCGCGCCGGTCTTGGGTTGCAGCAAACGGCCGGTACGACTGCGCCCACCTTCAATGAAATATTCCAGCGCATGGCCACGCGCCATCATCACGCCCAGATACCGGGTAAACACGGCGGTGTAAAGCGGATTGCCCGTGAAGCTGCGCCGGATGTAGAACGCGCCGCCACGTCGCAGAATGCCGCCTACCAACGGCAGATTGAGATTCACGCCTGCCGCTACATGCGGCACTGCATATCCACGGTCGTAGATGACATACGACAGCAACAGATAATCCATGTGGCTGCGATGACACGGCACATAGATGATTTCATTGCCCTCGATCACCGCCTGTAACTGCTCGAGGTTGTGAACTTCCACACCGTCGTACAGGCGATTCCAGACACGTCTGAACACGCGCGCCAGTACGCTTACCGTTGTATGTGAATAATTGGCGGCAATTTCGGTCACGCATTTTGTTGCTGCCTGCAAGGCCTGCTTGCGCGTCAGCCCCTTGCTGCTCATTTCGTTGTGCATGGCCTGACGCACACTATGGGCACGCAACACCTGTGCGATCACGGTGCGATGACTGGCTACTTCCGGACCGATCACGGCAGCACGTTGCCGGTAGAACAGATTGCGACAGGCTCTGCCCACCCGACGCGTAGCCTGCGGCAGGCTGCTTGCGTCCGCCATCAGGCCACGCAATGAAACTGGCTCGCCGAACTGCACAACCAGATTGCGACCATGAATCATCACTGCCAGGAAACGATGCCACTTGCTGCTCCCGGCCCAGGACTCTGCCCAGGTACCCGACAACAACCAGCGCCACCCGGAAGCGCTTCGCTCCGGCGCGCGTCCCCAGAACAGGGTAACCGGCACGATGTCCACATCGTGATGTGAATCTTGGGCGTGGATCGAATCAAACACTGAACCGACCAACTCGCGCAGCGTGTCCGGCACGCGCGCATCCAGGCGACTGCCCGCCACGCCAGCCCAGCGCTGCAGGCAGATCGATTGCCCATCAGGCAGGATGAATTCGCGCTGTTGTTGCAACGTTTTCCAGGACGGGTTCTGCAACAGCTGGCGCAGCACCTGCTGATCCATGCCTGCATCCGTGGGCAGCAGCAGGCACACAGGACGCTCGCTGGCGCGCAAACGAACAGCAGCGTTTTCGGGCAAGACGCGCGGTCGTGCCCAGCTGCGTACCCACAGCGAAGTCAGCAGGGACATGTCGTTCTCAACACAGCGCACGCACCCGGGCTTGACCGCTTATCGGTGTGTTTTGCCCAGGAATCCAGATTGCGAAACCTCATTCGGCTTGTGCTGCGGCATCAATGGCGGCATTGGTCCGATCCTGCCCCTGCTGCAGGGTATCCGGCACGGCACGCGCCTTGTCCAGGGATTGCACGGTCGGCGCAAACACCGTGTCTTCAACTTTCATGGTCGGTTGCTGTGCGGATTCAGGCGCCGTACCGCCGCAGCCAGCCAGCGCTAACGCCAGCAGCATGAGTTTGTTATGCATTCAGCCCCCGCAAGAACATCTGGAAGTAAGTCACAATCTGCGGCACATGCTGCAACATTCGATGATCAGCAGCAATCACCTGCAGGGTCGCGTGGTGTTCTCTGGCATAGCGGATGCTGTTATCCACCGGCACCGTCTCATCATGCCAGCCATGCACAATGCTGATGGGACAGGCCGCTGGCTGTGGCGTGTACTGCTCGTATCCCGGCATGTAGAACGCTGGCGCGAGCAGGAACAGTCCACGCGCACGTAGCTGGCTGGATGCTGCAGTAGCGACATGTCCACCAAGACTGGATCCGACCAGGATTGGCCGCTGCGCACAACCCGCCGCAAATTCCAGCAGACGTGTAACGCGCCGCGCCGGATCGTCAATGCCGCGATAGTCAACTGACTCGGTGCGATATCCCATGCTGCGCGCAGCCTCCGCCATGGCGACAATCTTGCTGCCCCAGGGTTCGCTGCCCAGACCGTGAGAAAAAATGATCAACAGGTCAGTCATGCATCACGTTGCAAGGCCATTCATTGACGCAGTGTACTCAGCTCACTGCACGCGCAACAGCAGCGAGCGTTATCCGCTGAGCGGCATGCCCAGCATGGTGCTGGTCAGCTCGGCATCCTCAAAGCTGCTGGATGTTTCATAACGATTGACCGCCACGATACGCGTGCGGCTGCCGGTCAGTGAATGGCTCAGCAGAAAGGTGTGATATTGCCCCGCTTGCGTACTGGCGAAGCCGACCAGAATCCGGACACCTGCTGCTGCCTCGGGTGCAATGGCGTTGATGCGCTCATCACACACCACGAAAAATTCCCGTCCGGGTTGGGCGCCGGAAAAAGCGCCTAACGCCGCCAGCTCATGCAGGAACGCATTGATCTGTCGCACCAGACGCGCCCACATTGACCGCCCGGGACTGGACAGCAGCACCCAACGTGTATTGCGCTGCAGGCCGCCCATGATGTGCAGTGCAAAACGCCGCGCGCCGAGATAGCTCCAGTCAGCCGAGGCATTGACTCCGCCTGCCAGAGTACGGCGCACCAGCTTGACGGGCGAGGCGCGACGAATGATTTGCAGGCTGTTTATACCCTGTGCCGCAAGTCGCCAGCGGTCCAGCTCACTCAGTTCCACCTGCAAACGCAGGCCGGGACGCAGCAACAGCTCCGGCTCCGGTCGCAACATGTCCCATACCGGGCTCAGCACATCAGCATGGGAAAGCATGCCAGCCACTGCGCCACCATTGGCAAATACCGTCGTCCCGCCCCGCAGGCGATCGTGCGCGACGATCCGCGGATAGAACATCACCGCCTGTTCGGAATGAAAATTCAGCTCGCGAACACCGGCGAGCGCCGCAGTGACATCTCCCCATGATTGCGGTGGATCAACAATGAGCATGGCGTGACGTTCACGGCAATAACGTGTTGCCACCAGCAGGACACTCACGCCGATGTCCTGCTCGCGTGTCAGTGGCGGCAGGTAGAGAAAATCAAGGCGCTCGATGGCATTCAGTGCGAACAGGCCGGTGTTATCTGCGGCTGAGCCAATCAGATCGTAATCACTCAGTGGCACGCCGTCATTGCCATCTGGCCCGGAATTGACATAGCCGATCATTTGCTGCGCATGTCGCCCAGGTGTGGTGTCCGGCCGTTGCTGAGGCACCGCGCCAGACACTCGCACCAGCTTTGATTCCATCATCACCGTGGCCACAAAACGGCTGGTCGTGGGGTTGATGGACACCCGACGATAGGATTCCTGGTCTTCGACATGTTCTGACTGATGCATGCGCACACGCTGCAGCACCAGATTGAAGTAGTCGGTGTCGCTGTCAGCCAGATTGTCGTAGTCCACCGAGGCGCGCAGAAATTCGCGGCTGCCCAGCGCCAGTGCTTCCAGCGTCAGCAGCTGCGCACCACAGGGTAACTCGATGGTTGCGGGATGGGCGCCATTCACCACCCGCACGACGACGGCATGCGCGCCGCCGTGTTCAAAATATTGCTCGATGGCGCTGGAAAGGGTGCTGGGCTGCCACACGCCACCGAACACTCGCTGATAGTCAGCGAAACTGGTAACGCTGACCGGAGTATTGACCGGGCCGCGCAGCGTGCGGCCAACAAAGGCGGTTATGGTTGTGGAACTTGAGTTTGTTTGATTCACGCCAGTACTTGCATAAGCTTGACTTTACCGCCCTTGCCTTGCAGCCCTGTTCGGCAAGGTTAATTTACGAGACAAAACTACCACAGACCCGTCATCACGCTAAGTCACCACGCATGACGCGCATTCAACCGGATGTACGCATGCACACAAACCGGTGTAACTGTCGCCTGCTGACGACTTAGGTTAAATGTCTGGTTCAATGGTCGTTTCAGACCGACATTATCACTTGACTTATCACAGTGACCTAACCAAGAATCGACGGCAGTGTAAATGGCAAACCCGTCGAAAGTCGGGGACGCAAAGCTTCCGGTCTAAGGGCTCAGCCTAGGACAGCGGGGTTGCCGCAAAGAATCTGGCCCATACAATGGACAGATTCTGATGCAGATGACGGCCAGTTTCCGGCCAACTATTCAAAGTCATCGCATCTGTTGCAATCCTGCGCCTGCTGGCGTTTCCCGCTGAACTCCGACCTGAACTTTGCCAAGTGAAGTGCCAAGTTGAAGTGTAATGGCTTCGTGTTGGGGAAGACAGCATGAATGAAGTTTCTCAGGTTACTCACGCTACGGAATGGACAACGCCCGGCGCCATTGGCATGCGTGGCGATTTGTTCGTCATCAATCTCTGCGCCTCGATGACGCCGATGTCCGCGTTGCCGAAGCAGCTCAAGGGATTTGAAAAATACCGCTTGTATCAGGTGTCCCGTCAGGAAGATGGTCGGCGACGCTATCGCCTGCGACTCGGCTTCTTCACTAGCGAGGCCGATGCCGAAATGGCAGTCAGCGCCATTCGCAATATTTATCCAACGGCGTTTTCAGGTTGCATCACCAGCGAAGACCAGCGATTTCTGACTGACGTCCCGCCAGCGGTCAACGCACCCGCTGCCAGGAATGCTCCTGCCCCGCAGGCAGGCGCGCCGCCTGCAGCAGTTACCGTTACACCAATTATTGCCGCACCAGCACGCGCCGCCAGACCGGCCGCACAAACTCCAGTACAACCCCAGATGCCCGCAGCCCCTGCAGACATGACTGCTCGATATCCGGCGCTACAAATGCCGGCCGCCACCAGAACGCCTGCTGCCCCCACAAGAATCAGCACGGCAACAGCCGCCTCAACGCCAACCACACCCGCAGCACCTGCCGTGAAGCCCGCAACCAGTGCGCCACGAAACCGTGCGCAAATTGTCCCAGCTGCCGTCAAACCCATAGTCGCCGCCAGTATTGTTGAATCACCACGCAAGCAGGTGGATGCGCCTTTGCCATTGCGTGCACCGCAAATCGTCGACGACTACGTGCCGGTACTCGACTCAACACTGACCATCCGCACGCTGACCAGTACTGAAGCCAGTGATCCGAATCGCGCCAAGTGGTTTGTGGTACAGCTGGCGCTGTCGGAACAGCCTGTGAATCTCGACGCCATGCCCAAGCTGGATATCTTTGCAGCTTACAGTCTGTACTCGGTTGCTTTAATGGAAGGCGGCACCATCCGGCACGCGTTGCGACTGGGATTTTTCCGCGAGCATGTTTCCGCAGATGCAGTGATGGGCTACCTGAAGACTTTCTTCAACGCACCCACCGTAAATCAGGTCAGTGTCTCGGAGTACGAACGCTTCGCCGAAAGCAAACCTCGCACAGCAGCGCCCGCGCAAGACAAGGTAGTCAACCTGGAAAGCAAGCGCGAAACACCCGCTCAGGCAGTGAACCGACCCAAACCGCCCAGCCCGACTCCCAGCAGGAGCGTGCAGCCCACTGGCAGCCAGCGATCGCCCGTAACCAATGGCAATGCCACGCGCAAGCCGATACCAGCAACCCGTCAGCCGTCCTTCCTGTCACGACTGATCGGGCGGCAGCTGGACTGACCCGGAATTCCTGAACGGGAGTTCACCCCGCATGTACGCCGCTTCTGGAATCAGCCGCCAGATTGCTGGTATCTTGCAGCCGTTATTGATCCATTCAGTTTCGGTGTGTTTTCCTTAGCCATACCAGCCGGGCGCGGAACCCTTTACACTGGAACCCAACCCGTTATGGGCGGATTCATCATCGAAGCTGGGAATCCTGCTGTTGGCCATGAGGTGAACTTGATGTCTGATTTCAAATTTGATCGTCGCCATTTGCTGAAGGGCGCCTTGCTGGGCGCCGTTACGCTCCGTGCCTTGAGCACCGAAGAAGCCAAGGCAGCCGCTGCGCTGGTAAAGCTCACGGAAAGTGACCCGACCGCCAAGGCGCTGGGCTACCACATCAACGCCAAAACTGTGGACACGAAGAAATACACCACCTACAAGCCTGACCAAACCTGCCTTAACTGCGTGCAACTGCAGGCAGGCACGGGCAATGACCGCGGCTGCAATCTGTTCGCCGGAAAGTCAGTCGACATCGCTGGCTGGTGCCAAGTGTGGGTTAAGAAACCCTGATCGCCCGGTGATCGCCTGCACCGATGCCCAGCTGCAAGGCTTGCAGCGGGTGGGCAGACTGGTCGCGCAAGTGCTGGCTGCCATGCAGGCTCATGCCCGGTCCGGTATGAGCACCGCCGAACTGGATGAGTTCGGTGGGCAGATACTTGAACAGGCCGGCGCGGCATCCGCGCCGCGGGTCAGTTACGAATTTCCCGGCCATACCTGCATCAGCGTCAATGAGCAGGCTGCGCATGGCATTCCGGGAGCACGCCAGCTGCAGGCCACCGATCTGGTCAACATCGATGTCTCGGCCGCGCTGGATGGCTACTTTGCCGACACCGGCGGCAGTTTCGTGCTGGAACCGGACAACTCCGACGATTGCATATTGAAACAGCGCCTGTGCGCTGCTGCCCTGCGTGCGCGGGATGTGGGCATTGCAGCCGCCCGCGCCGGGCAACCACTCAATGTCATCGGTCGTCATATCGAGCGGGCAATTCATGCGGCAGGATTCTGCAACGTACGCAATCTGAGCGGCCATGGCGTGGGTGCCGCACTGCATGAAGAACCCACGATGCGAAACTATTTTGATCAGCGCGACACGGAGCTGTTGCAGATTGGCCAGGTCATCACCATTGAGCCATTCCTGTCCACCAATGTCAGCCGTGTACGGGAACTGGACGATGGCTGGACACTGGTCGGCCGCCCCAGCTCACTATTCGCACAGCACGAGCACTCGCTGGTAGTTACCCAGGGTGCTCCGTTGATTCTGACCAGGCTATAGTCGCTTCAGAATCCGATGGATACACCCGCCAGCGCTTCGTACTGGAAAAACGTACGCGCTTTGGCCGTCAGCACACAACCACCAGCGCAGAACAGGTTTGCCTGACCACCCATCCAGGTGAGATACCCACGCGCTTCCACACGCAGGCGCACATGTTCGGTCAGCGGCACTCGCACGCCACCACCCAGATTCATCGACCATCGTGTTGCGGCAGATAATCCCGCTGGCGGGCTGAAGCGCGTTGCCCCAATGCCACCGGCCGCGAACGGCAGCACCCATTCACCTTCAGCGCCCAGATCAACGGTACCGCCCAGATGCAGATACTCAATCTGCATATTCACGGGTGAACCAGCATCTGTTTTGCTGTCCTGACGACTGAACAGCAGTTCGTACTGCTTGCCGTACTCGGCCGTACGCCAGTTGATAGCCAGCGCCAGACCGTTGCTGGCCTTCACATCCAGCACGTTACCGGTCGCCCCGATAAACTGACCACCCGCGCGATAGCTGGCAAACGGGGTGACTTCGAGCTTCGGCTGGGCCGCATTTGCCGCCGGCAATGAACCGATACCGAACAACATCCCGGTGGTTATGGCGGCAGCCCAGCCGCTGCCATGCAGGTTTGCGTATGTCATTGATATACCCCAAGCGTGAAGCGGCATTTTCACTGATTTGCATGATAAAAACCGTGTGTCGCCAGCGACGCAGCATCTGGAAAGGCAAATGGTCGCGCCGCAAGGTCAAATCAGTCATGCTTGGCGTCGTTCTGGATGAAGCCGAATCCTCTTCCGCATGCGCAATCGAAAAAAATCCCCCAGTGGCAGCTTTGCCCGCGCTCAACGCAGCGCTGGCGCCACGCACGCTGCGGTGGCGCGCAAACGACAGGCTGCCAGCGCGCCACGCAAAGCAGCCAGCAAGCCAGAACGCATGCCGGCCACGGCCAACCGCAACGAACTGATTGCTCAGCCTGAGACTGCCACAGGAGTGAAAGCGCCGGTCAAGGGTGGCGTGCGTTTGCAGAAAGTGCTGGCTGATGCCGGCATTGCTGCACGCCGGGACTGCGAACAACTGATCACCAAAGGTCGTATTCAGGTCAATGGCCGGAATGTTGTTGAGCTGCCCTGCTTCGTCGATCCCGAGAAAGATGTCGTGGCGCTGGATGGCGTGCCGCAGGATCTGAGTGCCAGCATCGTTCGCAAACGAGGCGCTGCTGGCGGTGAAACACGCACCTATGTGCTGATCAACAAACCCAAGGGCATGATCACCACGGCACGCGACCCGGAAGGTCGCCCCACCGTCCTGCAAATGGTGCCGCATGCCATTCGCGAACGTGAACGCCTGTTTCCGGTGGGACGACTCGATGCGGATTCAACCGGCCTGTTGATACTCACCAATGATGGCGATCTGGCCTATCAACTGACACACCCGAAATTTGGCGTCGTGAAGGAATACCGCGTCACCACCACGGGGCTGGCCGGTGATGAACAACTGGAGCAACTGAAACGCGGTGTATACCTGCTCAATCCGGACAGTGGCGGCCAGGCCCGCGCCAAACGCACCAGTCTGGAATCGGTGCGGGTACTGAAGCGTTTTGTGGATCGCAGCCGGGGTGATCGCACGGTGTTATCAATCAAGTTGCGCGAAGGCCAGAACCGCGAAATTCGTCGACTGCTGGCGCGTGTCGGCCTGAAGGTACGCGAGCTGGAACGCATTGCGATCGGCCCATTGCGCGCCGCAGAATTGCAACCCGGACAGTGCAAGCTGCTCGGCAAACGTGATGTAGACCGCCTGCGGGCGGCTACCTTGTCCACTCAGGACTAAACACAGACAAGCGGAGGTGTGTGATGCGCTGGCGCGGAGAACGACAGAGTAGCAACGTTGAAGATCGTCGTGGCATGCGGGTGTCGCGCGGCGTGGGCATCGGTGGTGTGGGTGGCATCGTGCTGGGCTTGCTGGCCCTGTACTTCACCAAGGACCCCACCATGCTGCTGCAATCCATTACCAACAGTGGCGCAACCACTGAGCAAAGCGCTGGCCCCTATCAGGAAAGCGCCGCAGAAGCGGAGAGTAGTGGCTTGATCAAGGCGACGCTGGCCAGCACCGAAGATGTCTGGGGCCAGTTATTCACGCAGGCCGGCAGCCAGTACCAGCAACCAACGCTGGTGTTGTTCAGTGGCACGGTGAGTTCAGCTTGTGGCACCGCACAGGCAGCCATGGGTCCGTTTTATTGCCCGGGTGATCAACAGGTTTATATCGATCTGTCCTTCTATGACGAGCTGAGTCAACGCTTCGGTGCGCCGGGTGATTTCGCACAGGCGTATGTGATCGCCCATGAAGTGGGCCACCACATCCAGAACCTGCTCGGCACTTCAACCAAGGTGCAGCAGGCACAACAACGTCTCAGCGAAGCCGAAGGCAACGCCATGTCGGTACGACTGGAGCTGCAGGCAGATTGTTACTCTGGCGTATGGGCGTATCACGCCAACCAGAACCGGCAGATTCTGGAGCCTGGCGATACAGAAGAGGCGCTCAATGCGGCACAAGCCATTGGCGATGATCGCTTGCAGAAACAGGCTACGGGTCAGGTGGTGCCGGATTCATTCACGCACGGCTCATCAGAACAGCGCATGCGCTGGTTCAAACGCGGCATTGATTCAGGTGATGTACAACAGTGCGATACATTCAATGCACGTAGTTTGTAGTTAAGACAGACAACAGCGCGTCATCACTTGCAAGTGATGACGCACTTCAGCAACGCCAGTCAATTTTTCGCCGCTTGTTGCCCACTCCACTACCCATCGTTGAAGCGCTGCCAGAGCTGTTCGCAGCGCTGGCAAAATACTCGAACGTAGTCCTGCACGCGCCACCGGGCGCGGGCAAGTCCACGGGCGTACCACTTGCGCTGCTTGAATCCCGGATTCAAGCAGGGGGATTCAGCGGCAAGATCCTGATGCTGGAACCACGCCGGATCGCAGCACGCGCAGTGGCAGTTCGCATGGCCAGCACCCTCAATGAACCCGTGGGACACACCGTTGGCTATCGCACACGACTTGATACCAGAGTCAGCCAGCACACACGTATCGAGGTTGTTACCGAGGGCATACTGACGCGCATGTTGCAACACGATGCGGCGCTTGATGGCATCAGCATCGTCATCTTTGATGAATTCCACGAACGCAACCTGCAAGCCGATCTGGGCCTGGCGCTGTGTCTCGACGTGCAGGCAAGTCTGCGTGAAGATCTTAAGTTGCTGGTGATGTCGGCTACGCTGGACGGCGCCGCGGTCGCCAGCCTGTTGGGTAACCAGTCGGGCAATGCGCCCATCGTGACTTCAGCCGGACAGTCTTTTCCGGTCACCACCCATTATCGCAATACCAACTCGGTTAACCGCAAACACTGGCAGGACAATGACATTGCGCGCGAAGCCTGCGCCGTGATTGTCAATGCGCTGGCTGAAACCCCACTAGCTGAAACACGGGGTGACATGCTGGTCTTCCTGCCCGGACAGGGCGAGATCCGTCGCACACAACAACTGCTGAATGACAGTCATCTGCCAACCACGGTGCAAGTGCTGCCCCTGTTTGGCGAGCTGAGTCCGGCTGAGCAGGATCGTGCCATTCAGCCTGCCGTCAAAGGAATACGCAAAGTGGTATTGGCCACCAATATCGCTGAAACCTCACTGACCATCGAGGGTGTCAGCGTCGTCGTCGACAGCGGCCTGGAACGACGCGCGCGCTTTGATCCGGTCACCGGCATGAACAGCCTGGAGTTGCTGCGCATCTCGCGCGCTTCCGCTGATCAACGTCGGGGCCGCGCCGGTCGCACTCAGGCAGGTGTGTGTTATCGCCTGTGGCTGGAATCCGAACAAGACGCAATGGCAGCGCAGACCACAGCGGAGATTCTTGAAAGCGATCTGCTGCCGCTGGCGCTGGAACTGGCCACCTGGGGCATCCAGCAGGCCAGTGACTTGCGCTGGCTCGATGCACCGCCCGCCGCGAGCCTTGCGCAGGCGCGTGAACTGCTGACTCTGCTGGGCGCGCTGGATATGCACGGCAAGATCACTGCACATGGCCGCGCCATGGCGCAACTGGGCACGCATCCGCGCCTGGCGCATATGTTGCTCAAGGCACGCGAGCTGGAATTGACTGCATTGGGGGTTGAACTCGCCGCCCTGCTCGGTGAACGGGATGTGCTGCGTAGTCGCAGTCGTGAACGCGATGTGGATCTGCGCAGTCGTATTGAAGCCCTGCATGGCGCCCCTGTCGCCCATCACGATACGGATCAGGCCACCCGGCAACGGGTGCTGCGCAGCGCTGAACAATTGTCGCGTCAGCTACGCGTACCTGCCACGCGCAGCCAGCCGGCGCAGCTGCATGAAACCGGCCGACTGCTCGCCTTTGCCTATCCGGATCGCATTGCACAGAAGCGTGAAGGCAGCAGCCGTTACCTGCTCAGCAACGGTCGGGGCGCCAGCCTGAACACGCCGCAAACCTTGAGTCAGGCCGCCTATCTGGTGATCGCACAACTGGATGCAGCAGATCGTGATGCACGCATCCAGCTCGCAGCGCCGATTGAGCTGAACGAGCTGGAAGCTGATTTTGCTGACCTCATTGAACAGCGTGAGTGCATCGAATGGAACAGCCGTGACGCCAACGTGATCGCCACACAGGAGCGGCGCCTGTCAGCACTGGTTCTGCAATCACGCCGCCTCGACAAACCCGATGCCGAACGTGTCCGGCAAGCCATGCTGCAAGGCATCCGCGAGCTGGGACTGGAGGCCTTGCCCTGGAGCGCCGCCGCTCGACAGCTGCGCACACGTTTGCAGTTTGCGCATGAGCATGACCTGCACAACAAGGCCGCCTGGCCTGCTGTCGATGACCAGAGCTTGCTGGATAATCTTGCTGACTGGCTGGCTCCCTGGCTGGATGGCATCACCCGCCGCAATCAGCTCAGTCAGCTCGACCTGCAGCAGATACTGCTGGGCAAACTCGACTGGAATCAGCAGCAACGCCTGAACGAAATTGCACCGACGCATTTGCGCGTACCGAGTGGCTCGAACATCAGCATCGACTACTCCACCTCCGTACCCACTCTGTCGGTGCGATTGCAGGAAGTATTCGGCATGACCACCACCCCGCGTGTCGGGGGTGGTTCAGTGCCGGTATTGATGGAACTGTTATCACCCGCACGACGTCCGGTGCAGATCACTCAGGATCTCGCCAGCTTCTGGGCGCAGGGTTATCACGAGGTGAAAAAGGATCTGAAAGGTCGTTATCCAAAACACTACTGGCCGGATGATCCGTTACAGGCAGAAGCCACCGCACGCGCCAAACCACGCGGTACTTGATGGAAGTAGCCATGAGGCCTCTGCTGACGTCTTTGCTGCAACGCGGCATCATTATGGTCAGCATGAATGCCTGCACAGCTCAGTATCCAGCCAATGCAACTCCTGCGTTGGTTTGCATCTAACTACTCACTGCTGACGTACTTTCTTCCAGGGAAGAAGCATGACCGACCCGGTACTGCATCAAGAGGTGACTTATGAACATCATGCTGACCACTGCCCTGACTCTGGCCCGGGTCATGGGACTCGGTCTGATTGCCGCCGCAGCACAGGCCGAAGCCACCACCGCTGCGAAATCTGACCACGAATGCGTTTTCACAGTTCAGTCGAAGCACTGGCGGGTACTGGACAAGGAGCAAATCGTGCTGTTTGCCCCATCGCAAAAAGATGCCTACCTGGTCACGCTGTTTGCGCCGCTGAACGATCTGCCCTTCACCATTTCGCTGGCCTTCATCGATTCCGACCGTAACGGCATGATCTGCGGCAACAGCAACGACAAGATTGCGGTGCCCGACTCACATACGGGCTCCTGGCCCACCAGCATCAAATCCATGACCAGGCTGGATGAGGCAGACCTGCTCGCGCTGGGCGAGAAATACAAGGTGAAACTGCTCCCGGCCAAGCGGCTCAAGGAGCTGGAAGCCGCCAAGTAGCTACTCTGCCATTCGCGCACAACAAGGCCGATTGCATCGGCCTTGTTTTTTTGTGTGGCCGTGCAATGCTTGGCCCCGGACAGGAATCCAGAAAACTCGCGAGTAACCAATCCCATGCCACATCCAGTAGACGCCCAGATTCATGAATTGCACCGACAACTGGCCGGCCTGCCACAGGCTGAAGCGGAGACACGTAATCAATTGCTGATTCTGCTGGCGGACATCACGCGACTGCTGGATGACTCCGCATCCGCACAACACACGCCCACTGAAGCCGTAGAGTCGCTGGCGGCGCGCTTCGACGCCGATCATCCCGCCCTGAGCAGCGCGCTGCGCAACCTGATCGATTCGCTGGGCAAGGCAGGCATTTGAGCATGGCCTACGACCGCAACAACATTTTTGCAAAGATACTGCGCGGCGAGATTCCCTGCGCGAAAGTCTACGAAGACGAACACACGCTGGCGTTCATGGACGTCATGCCGCAATCCGATGGTCACACGCTGATTGTGCCCAAGGCCGAAGCCGAGAATATTTTCGAGTTGCCTGCCGACAAACTTCATGCACTGATCAACACCACGCAGCGCATCGCCACGGCTGCAAAACAGGCCTTCAATGCCGATGGCATTACGGTCATGCAGTTCAACGGCGAGGCCGCCGGCCAGACGGTATTTCACATCCACTTTCATGTGGTGCCACGCTATGTCGGCAAGCCGCTGCGTGAACATGGTCGCGGCATGGCAGACAAGGCAGTGCTGACACAACACGCTGAGCTGCTGCGTCAGGCGCTCAGCCAGTAACTATCAACCAGCAACCATCAATAACAAGAGCGATTCCATTGGGGTATTCATGAGCCAGAAGCTTTATCCTGTCAGCACTGACTTCGCATCACGCGCCCGCATCACGCGCAACCAGTATCAACAGCAATATGCGGAGTCAGTGAGCGACCCCGAATCCTTCTGGCGGCTCGCCGGGCAGCGTCTTGACTGGATAACTCCTTATTCAAAAATCAAGGACGTCAGTTATCGCGCCGATGATTTCCGCATTCGCTGGTATTACGACGGCCAGTTGAATGTAGCCAGCAACTGTCTGGATCGACACCTGCATGATCGTGATCACAAGACCGCCATCATCTGGGAAGGCGACGATCCCACGCAGTCACAACACATCACCTATCGCGAATTACATGAACGGGTGTGTCAGTGCGCCAATGCGCTGCGTGAACTGGGCGTAAAAAAAGGCGACCGGGTCACCATTTATCTGCCAATGATTCCCGAGATCGCCATCAGCATGCTGGCCTGCGCACGCATCGGCGCGGTGCATTCGGTGGTGTTCGGCGGCTTCTCGCCCGATTCGCTCGCGGGCCGGATTGTCGATTGTGACTCCAGTGTGGTCATCACTGCCGATGAAGGCGTGCGCGGTGGCAAGAAAATTCCGCTCAAGGCCAATGTCGATGCCGCGCTCAGCGCCAAGGGCACGGAATGCGTCAAGCATGTGCTGGTGGTGAAACGCACCGGCACGCCGGTCGCCATGTACGCGCGTGACAAAGGGTATGCCGATCTGGTCGATAAACAGATCAAGAGCTGCGTACCGGAAGTCATGAACGCCGAAGATCCGTTATTTATTCTTTATACCTCCGGCTCCACCGGCAAACCCAAAGGCGTGCTGCATACCACCGGCGGTTATCTGGTGTATGCCTCGCTCACCCACGAAGCGATATTCGATGTGCGCGAGAACGATGTGTACTGGTGCACGGCTGATTGCGGCTGGGTCACCGGTCATAGCTACCTGCTGTATGGCCCGCTGGCCAACGGCGCGACCACCTTGATGTTTGAAGGCGTACCCAACTATCCCGACAGCAGCCGCTTCTGGCAGGTGATCGACAAACACCAGGTCACGCTGTTCTACACCGCGCCTACCGCCATTCGTGCGTTGATGCGTGAAGGTGAAGCGCCGGTGAAGAAAGCGTCGCGCAAATCTCTGCGCTTGCTCGGCTCGGTGGGCGAACCCATCAACCCCGAAGCCTGGGAGTGGTATCACCGTGTGGTCGGCGACGGTCGCTGCCCGATTGTCGATACCTGGTGGCAGACTGAAACCGGCGGCATTCTGATCACACCGCTTGGCGGGTGCGATTGATCTGAAACCGGGATCAGCGACGCTGCCGTTCTTCGGCGTTGAACCGGCCATTGTGGATGGCGAAGGCAAGATTCTGTCCGACGCCTGCGAAGGCAATCTGGTGATACTCGACAGCTGGCCCGGCCAGATGCGCACCGTGTACGGTGATCATCAACGCTTCATCGAAACTTACTTCACCACCTTCCCCGGCAAGTACTTCACCGGTGACGGCGCACGTCGCGATGCAGATGGCTATTACTGGATTACCGGCCGCGTCGATGATGTATTGAATGTGGCAGGCCATCGATTAGGCACGGCCGAAGTAGAAAGCGCACTGGTGTCACATCCCAAAGTCGCCGAAGCGGCGGTAGTGGGTTGCCCGCATGACATCAAGGGTCAGGGCATCTATGTCTACGTCACACTGATTGCCGACGCCGAGCCGACTGAAACCTTGCGCATTGAACTGCGCGACTGGGTACGCAAGGAAATCGGCCCGATTGCTTCACCTGATTTCATTCAATGGGCGCCGGGTTTGCCCAAGACACGTTCCGGCAAGATCATGCGCCGCATCCTGCGCAAGATCGCCGCCAATGAACATGAGCAATTGGGTGATATCTCCACACTGGCTGATCCCGGTGTGGTTGAAAGTCTGGTGAAGGAAAGGATGAATCGATAGCCGGGTTAACGCCAGCGGTCAGCGACGCGCCGTCTTTTGGCGCGTCGTGCATTGAGCGGTTGGTTGGGTTTCATGCTGCCAGTGCCGATAACACTGCCTTCGGCTGCTTTGAGACAACATGCAATAACACGCGAGCGGGGCCATGCGGTTCGCGGTCACCTCGCTCCCAGTGACGTAGCGTGCCAACACTAATACCGAACGACGCTGCAAACTCGGTTTGCGACATGCCTACCTTGGTGCGGATGGCCTTTACGTCAATTGCTTGTGGATAGTGCATACGTGCTTTGACCTGTTTGCCTTTTGCGTGTGCAATGGCTTGGGTCAGACCGGCTTTGATGCTCTTGAATGCTTTGCTCATAATTAGATTCCCGTGGCTTGAACCAGAAGTTTGACTAGCTTGGACAATGCGTTTGCTTCTGCTTTAGTCAGATTGGCTTTTTCATTTTTGCCAAAGATGGTCAGCAGATACAAAGGAAGACGCTCGCTGTGGAAGTAATAAATGACACGAACGCCACTACTCTTACCTCTGCCCTCACGAGCCCACCGCAATTTTCGAACCCCGTCAGTACCGGCAAGGAGCACACCCGCCGCAGGGTGCTCGGCAAGATAACTAATGAGGACCTGAATTTCGTCTTCGCGCAACAGGTGAGTAGCGTTGCGACTGAATTCTGGCATCTCCGCGATGGTTTGCATGCACGGCAGTATAAGCCAATGGATTAGTGGCCGCTAGGGCCTAAAGGTCGTGCCGACGCAGAGCGCAGGTGCCGGGCCGGGGGATCGATATCTCCACACTGGCTGATCCGTCGGTGGTGGAGAGCCTGGTGAAAGAAAGAATGAATCGCTGATGCGGCCATGCCCTCTCTTGATTCAAGGAGAGGGCAATCCCGACACAGGGAGCGTCACGAAGAACGCCGCCCACAACCCCATCAACAACACAAAACCAAAAACGAACACCACAAAGCGGTGCATCACCTTGTTATAGGTGCATTGAATAACACTGTGCAGCACCCGTAACGCAACGAACAACCAGCCGCCCCACGTCAACCACGTCGGCGTATGCCCAATCGCCACTGCAAAGGCGACCAACGCATAAAACAGTACCGGCGCCTCGCACAGATTGCGGAAATTATCAGCCGCCCGGGTGTCCTCCAGCCGCGCCGCCATCTGCGCCGACACCGCCACCTTTTGCGGGTGAATCCGCTTATGGCGCATTTCACGTACACGACTGAACATCATGCGCAACGCCACCGCGAAGGTAAGCAGAACCAGCGCGAAGCTGGCAGCAATCAGTGAATGAGTGTTTATGTTCATGACTGGGGGTGTTATGGCTGGGTTAACGCTTTAGCTTTGCGGCACGCGCCGGTATGGCCAAACAAGCTACTGCCGAAGTATCTTCTTAATTGCCTTCCCCTTGGACACTTCATCAACGAGCTTGTCCAGTTGCCGGATCATTTGCATGAGCGGGTCCGCAACTGCTTCAACGCGTACCCCACAAACGACACCCGTGATCTTTGATCTGTTTGGATTCATCGCCGGAGCCTGTGCAAAGAACGTCTGGATGTCTGTCTTGAGTTCAATCTGACGGTTGAGGCTGGATTGGTCATAGCCCGTCAGCCAAGAGATGACGCGGTCAACCTCTTCCCTCTTGCGACCCTTGCGCGCAGCCTTGTTCACGTACGCCAGGTACACGGAAGCGAAAGGCATTGAGAAGATACGGTGAGCAACCACGACGGACTCGTTCTTGTGCGGCCTAAGGCCGTGTTAAGGGGCTGGCGAAACACGCAACGTTTTGCCAGCCCCGGTAAGCGTAGCGAACGATCTTGAACACTTTGTTAGTGCACTTCAGGCAAGGCTTTTAAAAACCGCCCACCCGCCAAAACACGCCATTGGAATAAAAGTCATAATCATGCCAATAGCTCGCGGGAGTCCCCAACCTTTTATGATCAGGATTGCGGCATGCATAAGGCGACCAATTAAAAGACTCATGCCACCAGCCCAGAGTGCCCAATTCGGAATCAACGTAAGTTCAGCGGCAGCCATTGCAAGGAGAACGATGGGCACTGTTTCCGTGTAGTTGGCATGTGCGCGCATTCGACGGAGCAATGTTTGATCATCACCGGCAAAAAACTGGATTCCTGTTTGGACGCGCCTGAAACCAACCATAATTGTCAGAGGTATTTGAATGAGGGCAAATAGCCCGATAAATAAAACCGTAGTAGGAATAGTTGCAAGCATGGATAGCTCCTCGGTGGCTATTCAGCACTAACGCTTGAATTTAAGCCACGCCGCGAAATTGTGAGGCCATGGACTTCTAGGCACGAACCGCCGCTTCGATTTCCGCAATGTCGATCTTCTTCTGCTTCATCATCGCCGCGATCGCCTTGGCAGACACATTCTTGTGGGCTCTCAATGTCAATTCTGTCAGCCGCCTCGGGAAAACCTGCCACGACACCCCGTAGCGATCCTTTAGCCAGCCGCAGTGGCTTTCCTCGCCGCCATTTGTGGTTAGCGCTGCCCAGAGCCTATCGGTTTCCGCCTGATCGTCCGTCTCGACCGAAATCGACACTGCCTCGGTTAGGGTGAACATTGGTCCTGCATCGAGTATTTGATACGGCACCCCGCCCAACGTGAAGTCGATTAGCCACGAAGCACCCACTCCGGAGATATCGAAGGTGGCTTCGATCCGGCTTCCCGGAATCAGAGCGCAGTAAAACTCCGCGGCCTCACGACCGCGACCGTCACGGAACCAGAGGCAGGTACGTATGGAACTAGTCATCGTGTTGCTCCCCGTGTGAGTAGATTGCTGCAACAGTTTTGCGGCCTGACGTTTGAGATGAGAGGCGAAACCGTGGCATGACTGCGAATACTAGAGCCTGTTAACACTATGGGAATCGCTGCGACGGCGGTCAAAAACATTCAGGGCGCGGCGCACCGAGCGCAGTGTACCCAAGTTAATAAATGTGGGTACTCCAGCGAGGTGCAACAAAGTCCTGAGTCCCACATTCAATCGGACATGGGGCCCCGTCCCTTCGGGTTGGGCCTCTGAAAGCGCCATGCCGCGTTACTCGTCGCTTATTTGGAATGACCAAACCTCACTCCTCGCGCCTTGCCTGGCGCTTTCAGAGACTCCAACGCAGCGATTCCCATAGTGTTAACAGGCCCTAGCAGGAGCCCCACGTAAACCGAGCCTGACACTTTGTCTCGGCTTTTGATGAACTCGACCAATGTCTGGTGTTGAAGCGCGACTGCCAGACCCAGCTCGGCAGCGACGGACAAGGCGAGGGCCATGAACCCTGCTGCCAACGACTTACCAGGTGAGCATATTTCTGGGAACCGACGTAAAACGTACCCCGCCGAGAAGAAGATGACCGCAGCCATGATGGGCATTTCCGCAAGCTCAGCCCAGCGCTCTCCTATTCGAGGTACGCGTATCGGAACGCGGAACATACCGAGCACAAAACCAGTGCTGAGCACTAATGCGAAATACAGGAACGCGGCGCGAATGGTCTTTGGCACAGAGTGAGCTACGAGTATGAGTCTTGTGTGGCCTAACGCTACCGATCAGTCGGAGCCGCGTCTACGCAGCGATCAGCTGCAACGGCTTGTTGGGCGGCATTTGCGCCCGAAAAGTCACTCATAAAATGCTTGGTGTCCGAAGCCCTGAGTCCCAGACGACGTCACACGGTCTACAGAAGTAAAGAATTGGGGCGTTTTCCTGATTCTGTGTGGCCTCATGCATTTCAATACATCCGCCGCATCGCGGGCATCGGAATTGCCGCAGAAGACCAATGGAAAGATAGCCAGCAACCACGCCACCAACTATGAAGGATGTCACCGCAAACCACGTTGGAATCCCCACACCTGGAATTATTAATGCGATCAATGCGGGAAGCAGGCCGATAATCACCACAGCGAGAACTCGCTTGGATACGCGGGAGCCGAAATGGGGTGCTCGTAGGTGCTCGCTCATCGTTGCTTGCCTTGTGATGCCTAACGCCAAGTTATGTGCCTCACCGCCACTCGCCATTGCCTTTGCCATCTTCAGGACCAACGAGTGTAGAAACGCCTTCTGCCAATATTGTTTTCTTTGCCTCAACGAGAGCAGCAGATTCAGTAGGAAATGTATCGTCCCATACTGTGGAATTACCAAACTCGTCTTCGACTTCCAGAACCCACTCCGCCTCACCTTCGAGCCTGTAAATTTGAACATCGACCGTACGCCCGCCGCTTGATATCGGCTGTGACAGCGGTGATATTTCCAGTTCAGGTTCCTTGCTCATAATACCTTCCGATACGCAGACGAATTTTTGATTGCACATAACGTAATAGCTGAGGGGCCGCCGGAGCGGCGAAGCCGTGTAGGGAACCGGCAAGCTCAGGTTGCCGGCGGTCCCTCTCGAGCGGCGGGTTAGGCCTTTCTTGCCTTGGCATAGACACCCATTCCATAGGCAAGGCACGCGAGGGCTAGAAAGACCCAGAAGGCCACTACTCCATTCGTTCCAGCAATTGCATAGGCGGTCCTTTCAAAGCGCCAGAGTTCCATTGCGGGGTTGGTGTGACGGTCCCAGGCTTTGTAAAGGCTGTATGCAGCACCAAGAAAATTGGCGACATAGATGGCGACCTGTGGATCGTCAGTGGGGAGATGCAATCTCCACTTCTGACTCCAATGATCGATATGTTCATGGCTGGGCCACCACGGACCAAGCACAAGAAAAGTCAAGACGAAGAGTGCCAGCATGCCGAGGTTGGAGGCGTAATCGGCGCTTGGTGCCCTGAGAGAGACAAAAATTACGAGCACGGATAGAAGCCCGAAGACTACTTGAAGAAGTATGCGAATGGAGCGCATGTTCTGAATGCCTAACGTGCCCGTAAAAGTGAGCGGCCTGCGCGGCTTTTCGCGCAGGTCCGCTCGACTGCCGGGTTTGCTTCGTCAGTTCCAATTGGTGATTGCAAAGATGGACTTGGAGGTAGCTTGCCGTTTCTCAATTGTGTTCTTTTCCTCCGAAGTTTTTCTTTGTCCAAGCGTACTTTCCACAAAGCGAAGAGCGGCCACGATATCCTTGTAATAACCATCTTCGCTCGCTGAAAGTATCCACGGCATGATTCCTTCACACGTATGACGAATGTCTTTCCAAGAGCGTCGTAAGCAATACGTTCGTCAGCCGCTTGGATACTAAGTAGACCGCGAAAGCTTCGAGTTGTTTAGGAATGCGAGGTTACGCACAACTTCTAGAGACCCTCAGCATTGGGTGGGGATTTACACTGAAGCTTGAATACCGCTATTGCCTAATCTCCACGGTCCAACCGTCGAAGTATGTGACCTTCTTGTCTTTCAGCGTCTTGTGGAATTCGTTTTGAAGAGGAACGATCTTTTCAAAATACAGAGAACATTGCTCTGAAGTGACCGAATCGCGTCGCGTCTTTCTTGAATCGATGCTGTGCATCTTAAGCACAGCAATTTGCTGCTAGGCCGTAGTAGGCAAATATAGCCAAGCCAATTCCCGACCCAAAGTAAAGTAGCTCTGCAAATCGGCTTCTATAACGGCTACAAGATTATTGATGGCATCCATGGTTCAGGTTCACGCCATAACGTGTTTTATCTAGTCTGATTAACAACATGCCTGCCAGTTAACACCGGCTCGTAATTTGACGCAAGTGCCTGTTGCAAATCATCATAAAACAGTAGTACTGTATATAACAACAGGTATAACACGGAGCGTCAGAACATGGGAAAACCGGCACTTAAATCCGGGCGGCTGCTTGATCAGCTGCGCGAACGAATCCGCTATGCGCACTACAGCCTGAGCACCGAGAGGACTTACCTGTACTGGGTGCGGTTCTTCATCCGGTTCCACAAGTTGCGACACCCCCGGGAGATGGGGGCGGCAGAGGTGGAGGCTTTTCTGACTTATCTGGCCAACGAGCGCCGGATTTCGCCATCAACGCACCGACAAGCATTGTCGGCGATTCTGTATCTGTACAAGGAAGTGCTGGATATTGAATTGCCCTGGATGCAGGAAATTGGTCGGCCGCAGCAACGATTCCGCATACCGGTCGTGCTTTCGCGTGAGGAGGTGGCTCGACTGCTGGATCATGTGGACGAACATTACCGGCTGATGTGCCAAGTGTTATATGGCACAGGCCTGCGCTTGCTGGAATGTATGTGCCTGCGGGTGAAGGATGTGGATTTTGACCGCAAAGTGATCGTGGTGCGACAGGGCAAGGGCGGCAAAGACCGGGTGGTCATGTTGCCTGCATCGCTGGTGAACGCGTTGCGTGATCAGTTGGCGCGATCACGCGCTTTATGGGCAGCAGATCGCGCCGCAAATGTTCCGGGAGTATGGATGCCCGATGCCCTGGCCCGTAAATATCCACGTGCCGAATCAAGCTGGGCCTGGCACTGGGTCTTTCCTGCCGATCATTTGTCAGTTGATCCGCGCAGCGGCATTCGCCGACGTCACCACCAGTACGAGCAAACGGTGGGACGCGCGCTATCTGTGGCGGTGAGACGAGCCGACCTCGCCAAGAAGGTAACGGCGCATACCCTGCGACACTCGTTTGCCACGCATTTGCTGGAGTCGGGTGTGGACATTCGTCGCGTGCAGGAGCTGCTAGGCCATGCGGACGTCAGCACTACCATGATCTACACGCATGTGCTCAGCTCGTCCGCCGCCGGCACATCCAGCCCGCTGGATGCACTGGTTTCGCTGCGCAACGTGGCATAGTGGTACCTGTCATCAAGCAGGTCACATCATGCCGCGCCCAGCCTCTCGAACACCCGTTGTTGCTATCAACACCCGCACCGCACTCAAACATCTGCGCGCCAGCGATACCAAACTGGCAGCACTGATCGACCGCATCGGGCCGTTTCGCATGGAACGCAATGAAACCCACGATCTGTTTCTGGCGCTGGCCCGGGCGATTGTTTACCAGCAACTGCATGGCAAGGCGGCGGCCACCATCCTGCAGCGCGTCTGTGATCTGTTTCCGCGCTCGGGCGAAGGCTTTACCGCGAAAGACATCCTGCGTTGTGCTGATGACAAGTTGCGCGGCGCAGGGTTATCGCAGAACAAGATGCTGGCGCTGCGTGACCTGGCCAGCAAGACACTGGATGGCACGCTACCCGCCATGGACGAACTGCACACGCTGGATGATGCCGCCATCATTGAACGCCTGATCACCGTGCGTGGCATTGGTCGCTGGACGGTGGAGATGCTATTGATGTTTCGTCTGGGCAGACCGGATGTGCTGCCGGTGGATGACTTCGGCGTACGCAAGGGCTTCATGCTTGCTTACCAGAAACGCGCCATGCCCACGCCCAGACAACTTGCCGTCCACGGTGCACGCTGGTCGCCTTATCGCACAGTTGCCAGCTGGTATATGTGGCGGGCAGCGGATGAGACCAAAGCTGTCGTAAAGAAGAAAGCCGTCAAAAAAAAGACAAAACCAGCGCCACGATAGCCGGCGCCGCCTGCACCCAGAAAATCTTGCGACTTACTGTCAACGCGCCATAGATACCGGCAACCATCACGCAGCCCAGAAAGAACTGCTGGATGTGCTGCCCTGCTTCGCCCTGACTCAAGCCCCACAACAGACCGGCAGCAAGAAAGCCGTTATACAAACCCTGATTCGCCGCCAGTGCTCTGGAGGCAGTCGCGAATTCTGGCGTCAGCCTGAACACCTTACGGCCCAGCGGCTTGTCCCACAGAAACATTTCCAGCACCAGAAACCAGATGTGCAACAGCGCGACCAGCACGATCAGGAATTGCGTGACCAGATTCATGGCGTTCTCGTGGTGAGTTGCCTGCGTTGTAGTTGAAAACCATGCGTATGGCAAACAGGAGCTGCACACTCATCCGTTGACACCATGTCAATAGCTGGACTATTGTCCAGCCATGAGCGAACTGGCCACCCGCAGACAGGAAGAGAAAGACCGGCGTCGGGACGAAATCCTCGACGCTGCCGCCGCGGTGGCTGAAGCCGAAGGTCTGGCGGCCTTCACCATGGATCAGGTTGCTAAAAAAGCACGATTATCGCGCGCCCTGTTATACGTGTACTTCACCGACAAGCAGGATTTGCTGCTGGGTCTGGCGGATCGTGCCCACACGCGTTTGTACGAACGCTTTGCCGCCATCAGCGCGCGCAAGCAGACCGGCCTGAAAAAGATTCAGGGCATGGGTCGCGCCTATGTGACGTTTGCCGAGGAAGATCCGGTCTACTTCGAAGCCCTCTCCTGTTTCGCGGCACACTCTGCCGAAGACACCGCGCCGGCAGGCAATGAACTGCGCTGCATGCAGGGCGGTGATCGCGTCCATGGCGAACTGATCCAGGCGCTGCAAGCAGGTATTGCAGATGGCTCGCTGCGTCCGGATATCGGCAACCCGGCGCTGGTGTCGGTGACGCTGTGGGCGTTCATGCATGGTGTCATCCAGATCATCACCACCAAGGGCGCGATGCTGGAATTCAAGGGCGCAAAGCCGAAGCAGCTGGTCGACCAGGCATTACTGATGTGCACACGCTCGCTGCAGAAGGAATGAGGACACACGTCACCATGTATTCACACCGCAATACACTGCCCCCTCCCCACCCTCCCCCGCACGCGGGGGAGGGTGTGAATAGGGGCATCCGTGCGCTGCTGATGGCGCTGGTGTGCGCAACTTCAATAGCCACTGCACAGGAACGCCCGGCGCAGGCCATCATTGACGACTATGTGGCCGAAGCCCTGCGCAGCAATCTGGCCTTGCAGGGCGAAAGCTTTGCGGTGGAGCAATCACGCGCCACACTGGATGCGGCACGGGCGCGCTTCCTGCCCGAGTTGAGCCTGTCCGCGCGTTACACCGCCAATCAGGGCGGTCGCAATATCGAGTTTCCCATCGGCGATCTGCTCAACCCAGTGCATTCGACATTGAACGACATGCTGCTGGCGCAGGGGCAGGCCACCCGCTTCGGTACACTGCAAAACCAGAGTTTTCCCTTGCTGCGTCCCTACGAACAGGACACCCATCTGAGCTTGCGCCAGCCGTTGTATGCGCCCGCGGTATCGGCAGGCGTGCGCGCGCAGCAGGCCCTGCTGAATGCTTCCGAGCAGCAGCGCAACAGTGTGGCGCGGCAATTGAAGCGCGATGTCACCGTGGCGTATCTGAACTGGTTGCAGGCCGATGCGGCGGTGGACATTGTCGCCAGCACACAGCAATTGCTCAGCGAGAACCTGCGCATCAATCGTTCGCTGTTCAACAACGGCAAGATCACCGAAGACCAGCCACTGCGCGCTCAGGCCGAACTGCTGGCCATCGAACAGCAGTTACAGCAATCACGCGACAACGTCACGCAGGCGCAGAGCTACGTCAACTTTCTGCTGAATCGTTCGCTCGACACCCCGCTTGAAACAGCCAGTGCACAGGCGAGTGTCGCTTTGCAGGCGGTGGAATTGAACCAGCTGCGAGTACAAGCGGCGACACAACGCCCCGACCTCAGGCAACTGGATCAAGGCATTGCGGCGGCCAGCGAGCAGGTAAAAATCGCTCGCGCTGCAGCCATGCCCATGCTGGCGCTGGGTGTAGATACCGGCATTCAGGGTGCTCAGTATGGCGTGGGCTCTGACTACAACTACACCAGTGCATCATTGCTGCTGACCTGGAAGTTCTATGACGGCGGTGGCCTGAAAGCCCAGGTGAACAGCGCCAGAGCGCAGACACGCCGACTGCAAGTGCAGCGCGAGGCGCTGGATGATCAGATCGCGCTGCAAGTACAGCAGGCAGTGGATCGCTATCACACCGCCACCCGTTCACTGGCGACTGCCGAAGCGCGTGCCGGGGCAGCGCGCGCCGCGTTTCGCATCGCCGGTCGCAAACGTGACGAGGGCGTGATCAATCAGGCCGAGTTTCTCGATGCGCGCTCGACGCTGACCAGCGCCGAGTTGAATTTGAATGTCACGCGTTATGCGGCGCTGATTGAAGCAGCGCAGCTGGAATACACCACAGCCAGTGGCGTGGTATTGGCGCCTTGATGGTACTGGCTTGTTTACATCCCGCAGGGGCGGTTCATGAACCATCCATTGCCTGACTGCAAAGACGGGCGGTTCACGAACCGCCCCTACGCTCACAAGGATTACATCATGTCACGCCCACATTTCATTCCACTCTTGCTCATCAGCGCACTGCTGTTCGGTGCTTGCAGCAAACAAGCCCCGACAGAAACCCCAATAGCACCCACACTGGTGCGCGTAATTAACCCGGTCAGCGGTCCCGGCGCAGCGCCCATTGTCAGCACCGGCATTGTCACGGCTGCCGATGAAATGAAGCTGTCCTTCAAGCTGGGTGGCGTGATTCAGCACATCGCGGTGCGCGAAGGTGAGCGCGTGCTGGCCGGACAGAAGCTGGCCGAACTGGTGCCCACCGAAATCAATGCGCAACTGACACAGGCGCAACAGCTGAATGAGAAAGCGCAACGCGATCTGGAGCGTGGCGAACGCCTGTATGCCGATCAGGTTATTGCCCTGGAACAACTTCAGGACTTGCGCACCCAGGCCAAAGTGGCCGCTGCGCAGTTGCAGTCAGTCAACTTCAACAGCGGCTTCGCACGTATCACTGCGCCCAGCGCGGGAACCATCCTGCGTCGGCTGGCAGAGGATCACGAAGTGGTTGCGCCCGGTCAGCCGGTGCTGATGCTGGGCGCGAGCAGCAAGGGTTACATCGTGCGCGCCGCGCTGGCGGATCGCGACGCCGTGCAACTGAAGGTGGGCGATGCTGCCACCGTGCAACTGGATGCAGTACCCGGCAAGACCTTGTCCGGCCGTATCAGTGAAGTGGGCGGCGCAGCGCAACTTGAAAATGGTTTGTTCCCGGTTGAAATTCAACTGGACAACACCGCAACCGCGCTGGTTGCCGGGATGGTGGCTCAAGTCAGCATTCAACCGGCGGCCAGCAAGACCTCGTTGCTGTATGTACCCACGGGCGCCATCGTGTCAGGTGTTGATCAGCAGGCCAGCATTTTTGTGCTGCAAGGTACCGCCGCAAAGAAGCGTCAGGTGCAAGTGGCCTTCTTCACGCGTGACCAGGTGGCGCTGCGCGAAGGACTGACTGCCGATGAGCAAGTCATTACCGATGGCGCGCTGTATCTAAGCGATGGCGAGCAGGTCAGCGTGCAGGAAAACGCTGCATCAAGCAGCGTCATGCCCGCGCAGGCGGGCATCCAGTAAGCAAATCTTCAACTGGATTCCCGCATTCGCGGGAATGACGAAAAGGTAGTTAGTCAGCCATGCAGTTACTCGAATTTCCCATCCGCCGCTACCAGTTCACGCTGGTGGCGTTCCTGTGTCTGGTGGCGATTGGCTGGTTTGCCTTCAGCGCCATTCCGCGTGAGGAAGATCCGTTCTTCAAAACACCGGCCTACTCCATTCCGGTGATTTATCCCGGCGCTGATCCCAAGGAAATCGAACGGCTGATCGTCAAGCCCATTGAAGATCGCATCGCGGCGCTGGACGATGTGTTCAAACTGGAAACCACCATTGTCGATGGCGTGAGCGTCATCTTTGTGCAGTTCGGCGTGAACTCCGATGCCGACAAGAAGTACGACGAAGTGACGCGCGAAGTGGGCGTGGTGCGCGACTCGCTTGGCGCAACCGTAGCCAGCATCACGGTGCGCAAGTGGAGCCCGGCTTACGTCAATATCGTGCAGTTCGCGCTGGTCTCGGCAGACGCGCCGTACAGCGAACTGGAGGACACTGCGCGCGATCTCGCTGATGCGTTGAAGGCAGTGCCCGGCGTGCGCACAGCGGAAACCTGGGCCTATCCCAGGCGCGAACTGCGCGTGGCCTTGAACCTGGCGCGCATGTCACAGCTCAAGATCACACCCACGCAGGTGATGAATGCGCTGCAAAGCGAAAACGCCGCCATTCCCGCCGGCTTCATCGATCTGGGTGCGCGTACCTTCAGCCTGAAGGCTTCCGACAGCTTCAATTCCGAAGACGACGTGCGCGACACCGTGGTAGCGGTGAGCAACGGCCAGACCACACGTGTCAAGGATGTCGCCGAAGTGCGTTGGGACAATGCGCCGCTGAGCTACATCGGTCGTTACAACGGCCAGCGCGCCGTGTTCGTAACCGCGCAGCAGCAGGACAACCAGAACATCCTCAAGACCAATGAGCGCATCACCACTGCGGTGGACATATTCAGGCGCAGCAACCTGCCCGCGCGTATCAAACTCGAATGGGGTTTCAAGCAAGCCGATAACGTGGCGCATCGTTTGAACAGTCTGTATGTGGATTTCGGTATTGCGGTTGCTCTGGTCATGATCACTTTGCTACCACTGGGGCTACGCGCTGCGGGCATCGTGATGATCGCCATACCGCTGTCACTGGCTTTTGGCCTGACGGTGCTGTACTTCGTCGGTTATTCGCTCAACCAGATTTCCATTGCCGGCTTCGTGGTGGCTTTGGGTTTATTGGTGGATGATTCCATTGTTGTCGTTGAAAACATTGCGCGGCATCTGCGTATGGGACACTCACGCACGCAAGCGGCGCTGCTGGCCACCAAACAGATTTTCGAAGCCATTCTCGGCTGCACCGCGACGCTGGTATTCGCCTTCCTGCCGCTGCTGATGCTGCCCGGCGATGCCGGCAAATTCATTCGTGTACTGCCCACCGCGATTGTGGCCACGGTGCTCGGCTCATTGATCGTGGCGCTGTTCGTCATTCCGTTTCTGGCCAGTCGCATTCTCAAGGAAGAAGGCCATAACGAAGGCAGTCCATTGCTACAGAAAGTAATGGCCATCATTCATCGCTACTACCAGCCTGCCCTGCGCATGTCGCTGGCGAAGCCGAAGACCACGGCGCTGGTGGCGATTGGCGGTTCATTGCTGTTATCGGCGATTGCCGTGCCGATACTCGGTTCCAGCCTGTTTCCCAAGGCCGATACGCCGCGCTTCCTGATTGCCATATCCACGCCCAACGGCAGCAGCTTTGCCGAAACACGCAAGGCGCTGGATTTTGTTGAGGCTCGCCTGAAACAGATGCCGGAGATATCAAATTACTTTTCCAATCTGGGCCATGGCAATCCACAGATTTACTACAACCACATTCCCACCGAAGACGCGGCCAACTTCGCCGAGATTTATGTGCAGCTGAAGGACTACGACCCACGCACTACGCCACAGCAGCTGGATATCTTGCGCGAGCAACTCGATGGCTATGTCAATGCCCGTATCTATGTAAAGGAATTCACCAACGGTATTCCCATCTCGGCGCCGATTTCAGTGCGGGTGCTGGGACCGGATCTGGAAGTACTGGAAACACTCAGCCATCAAATCGAAGCATTGGTCAAAGCCACGCCGGGCACACGCGATGTGAAGAACGCCATGCGGGTGACGCGCACCAACCTGCGTCTGAATGTGGATTCCGCCAAGGCCAACGTGCTGGGCGTGCCCACCGTGGAATTTGATCGCGCGGTGCGACTGGCCATCAGTGGTATTTCCGCCGGCAAGTTCCGTGATGCCAAGGGCGAGCAGTACGACATCATGCTGCGCGCGCCAGTGGGCGAACGCGCCACGCTGGATACGCTGCAACAAACACGAGTGTCCACCGTAACCGGCCAGAGTCTGCCGCTGTCGCAACTGGCCAGCTTGCAGTTTGAAAGTGCGCCCATCCTGATTCAGCGCTTCAGTCGCGAGCGCGCCGTAGTCATCGACGCCAGCGCCGCACGCGGCGAGAACGTCGGCAAACTCACCAATGCAGTGGTTACCAAGCTGGATCAGTTCAACTGGCCGGCGGGCTATCACTATCAATTGGGCGGCGAGGCAGCCTCCAGTGCGGAAAGCTTCACCGGCATTGGCACCGCAATTATCGTGGCCATCTTCGGCATTTTTGCGATTCTCGTGCTCGAGTTTGGCAACTTCAAGAGCACGCTGATTGTGTTGACCGTCATCCCGCTGGGCGTGCTCGGCGGCTTGTTGATGTTGCTGATCACCGGCAATGACATTTCCTTCACCGCCAGCATTGGCTTCATTGGCCTGATCGGCATCGAGATCAAGAATTCCATCCTGCTGGTGGACTTCACCAATCAACTGCGGCGTGAAGGCGTGCCACTGGATGAAGCCATCGAACGCGCCGGTGAAGTGCGCTTCCTGCCGATACTGTTGACCTCAGCCACCGCAATTGGCGGCCTGTTGCCGCTGGCGCTGGAGAACACCGGCATCTACTCGCCACTGGCGTGGGTGATTATTGGTGGCCTGATTACTTCGACTTTGCTGGCGCGACTGGTCACACCGGTGATGTACAAGTTGCTGGCGCCAGAGGTGGAAACTGAAAAATCAAACGTAGTGGCGGTCTGATTAACTCCCTTCTGACATTTCGACCCCTTCGACTTCGCTCAGCGACCGGAGATGTCCATTCCGGTCGCTTCTGATAAGCGGTTCCACTAAAGGTGCCGGGTCAAGAACCTGTTGCACCCTTGTCGCGGTTGTAGACGCGCCCCAGCCTTGCGCCGACTACGGCCCAGATCGCCGCAATCACCGCGCCAATCATCGCCACTGGCGACATGCCCAGTCCCAATCCTTCGGTCAGCCCGGCGAAAGCCCAGCTGTTGAGCGTGTCACCGCCGCGATACACCACGGTATCGATCACCGGTTTGGTCTTGTAACGCACTTCGCGATCCACCAGCGTGAACAACATTTCGCGCGCCGGGCGGGTAATCGCATAGTTGCCGGAGTTCAGCACCACACGCAGCACCACCACCAGCCACACCACTGGCAGGATGGCCAGCGCCACCAGGCCACCGGCCATCACGGCCGGAATCAAGGCCAGGGTGACGCTCAGACCAAAGCGCGTGGTCAGACGACTGGTCGCCACCACGGCCGTGATGATGGTAAAGAAGTTGACGGCCCAGTTGATGCCGGACTGGATCTGCGTGCGGGTTTCGCGGTCGTACACTTCCAGCAGGTTCTTCAGCTCAAAGTAGATGAACGAACCCATTGAGGTATACAGCAGCAGGAACAGGCCGATGCCCAGCAGGAACGGACTCTTGATGAATGTGGTGAAACCAGCAAAGGGATTGCCGCCAATGGTCTTCGGCGCGCCGCCATCCAGCGCGGCGTTGCCCAGCTCCGCCGCCTTGAGCTTTTCCAGATAGGGAATCAGTGGCATCACCAGCAACAGGATCAGCGCCGCCACAATGACCAGCGTGTTGCTGCTGATGTATTCGGCCAGCACGATGGCAATCAGCGGCCCGACCAGGCCACCGACGCTGGCGCCGGTGGCGATGAAACCAAACAGCCGCTTGGCCTGCTCCTTGTTGAACAGGTCGGCCATGAAGCTCCAGAACACCGATACATGGAACAGTGCGAACAGGCTGACCCACACATAGAACGCCTTGTCGATCAGCGTCGGATCAGACACCTGTCCATTGCCCAGCGCAAACACGATGAAGGTAATGGTGAAGAAGGCATACACGCCCGGCACCACGACCTTCAGGCGCGCCACTGACAAGCGCAGCGCCGTACAGAAAGGTGACGATGAAGGTCAGGAAGAAGTTGATGGTCCATAGCGTCGCGACTTCGGCGTCGCTCCAGTCGCTGGCCATGGCGTCGCGCACCGGCTTAAGGATGTAGTACGACGACATCAGGATGAACACGAACGCGAAGGAGGCGAAGGTCGCCTTCATCTCGTCGGGTTCGATCTGCGACAGCCCTCGCATGAAGCCGGCGATCAGGCCGGGCTTTTCGGAGCTCTGGTTGTTATTTTGGGGTGTAGTCATCTCGGGCTCCGGGGCGGATCAGGCAAACGTGGTCGCTAAGGCGGGCAGTGTAGCGGGCTCAGTATTCACCCAGCCACCTGACCGACAAGTCTTGACAGTGCGTCGGACAACAGAAGCAGGGGCTGGTTTCAAACCAGCCCGAAAAAAACACCTGCCAGAAGCAGGATGAACGGTTTGAAACCGGGCCCCTGCGCGCTATTTCTCCTGCGTGCTGCGCAGCTTTTCATAGCGGCGACCCAGTGCGATGGAGACCAGCCACCCAGAGACCTGATGCCACCAACCCCAGCCCCAATGTGCCACCCGTGCCAAAACCCAGTGCACGCAGACCGGCCTGCACCCAGGCGGCACTGACATCGCCCAGTCGATAAACCACTGTGTCGATTACGTTCTTGGCCTTGTAACGGCTTTCCTGCGGCACCACCGTGAAGCATATTTCCCGGCATGGGCGTGCAATCGCATATTGCGAGGCGCGCCGCACCACCTGCATGGCCTGCATCATCAACAATGTTGGGAGATAGCGCCATAGCCAACGGGCAATCACCATCAGTATGGGATTGAGCACCAGCCCGGCCGTGACACCAAAGCGGGTGACCCAGACGACCCACACCGAAGATCAGCACCAGCGCTGAGCAGATGTTCACCACCAGATCGATATCGGCCAGTGCACGTGTGCGGGCTTGCCCAGATCAGTGAAGTTCCGGGTGATCAGATCGGTTTGCAGGAAGTAGGCCACAGTGGCCACCCAGGTCATCAGCAGGAAGGCAACAGCTGGGAGGACGCGGTCGAGTGCTCCAAGTGCGGCGGCCGCATGGTGCGAACCGGCAGCTGCTACACGTGCCGCGACTGCGGCACGAACACGGGCTGCAGCTGACTGAGCTAGCTGAACTCAGTCGTAGTCGATAGCGCCGCGCCGGGGAGTCTGCTGACCTCTGGCGCGGCGCTGGCGACCGGGCCGGTCCGAGCGCACGCGAAGACCCTCCGAGACGTCAGCGGTGCGCCGCGGCGGGTGCGGGAGCCTCCGTCACTGATCGCTGCGAGGCGGTCTGGTGACGACGACGCGATCGGCGACGAACTCGCCGTCCTGCACGCGAAAGACCGTGATCGGCGCCTCGAGGAGATCGCCCCGCGCGTCCCAGCCGATGTTCCCGAGGATCCCCTTCGTCACGACGGTGCGGCTGACCTCGTCGAGGACCGACCTGCGCGTCCCGTCGGAGCGAGCGATCGCGTCGAGCAGGATCTCCGCTGCCTGCGCTCCGTACGCCGCGCCGTGGTCGGGGCCGGGGTCGCCCCCGTTCGCGGCGGCGAAGCCACGGAGGAACTGCCGTCCCCTCGGCGGAAGCCGGTCGTTGGGGATGCCGTAGTTCGTGACGTACATGCCCTCTGCCGCTCCGCCGGGATGCTCCAGGAGCTCGGGCACGAGGAACCCGTCGGGTGCGCTGATGGCGACGTCGGGGCCGAGCGCAGCTCGAAGCCCGCGCACGAGCGCCGCCGACCCCGGGCTCAGGACATCGACGATCGCAATGGACTCCGGCCTGCTCCGGGCGACACGGCGGACGAGTGCCGCGACGGACTCCTCCTCGGGGTCGAACCGGGCGCTCCCCACCACCGCGACCCCGCTGCGCTTCGCATGCGCACGCAGGTCGCGGACGGTAGCGGGCGCCATACTCACCCGAGTCGAGCACGAAGAGCCGGTCGTGGCCCAGCTCCTTCGCGAGCTCCACCTGAGCAAGGGCCTGGACTCGATTGAGCGCAGCGAGACGGAAGAAGCTCCGCGTCCCGGACGGGTAGAGACCGTCGTCGTCGGTCAGCAGGTCCACCGTGTTCGATGGGCTGATCATCGCCAGCGGTCCGCCCGGGGCCTGGTTCGTGATCGGGATCTGCAGGTACGAGCAGAACGACTGGTACGAGCCGATGACGCCGACGACGCGCTCGTTGCGCGAGAACGCCTTCGCGTTCGTGCCGCAGCGGAAGAAGTCCTCCGCGCCGGCCTGCGCCGTCGAGGAGTCGCACGCCTGGAAGCCGACCGAGAACCCGCCGGCCTCGAACCCGCGCTGCTCGAGGACGAGACGGATGCCACCGACCATGGACTGCGCAAGAGCGCGGCTCTCGCCCTGGAGCGGGAGGCTCGACACGAGCAGGAGGTCCGGGCTCCCGACACCGCCCGATTGGACGTCCTGGCAGACCGAGCGCGGGAGAGCCGCTTCCCGCGACGGCGGCGACGCCGCCGTCACCCAGACCTCGCCCTCGCCCGCGTCGACGTCGCGGGGCGACGCGTCGGTGGCGATGCGCTCGGTCTCGCTCGTCCGCGGGTCGATGCGATGGATCTCGTCGGTGATCTCGTTCGTCGCCCACACCGCTCCTTCGCCGTAGGCGAGACCGGCGACCCACATCTCGAGCGGGACGGCTCGCGCCGCGAGTCGCCGGCCGGTGTCGACGCGCCAAACCTTGCCACCCTCGGGATCGGTCGCCCACACCGCGCCTCCGCCGATCGCGAGGTCGACGAGGAACCCTGCGTCGAGCGTCAGCCGTCGAGCGACCGCGTTCGTGGCGCTGTCGATCTCGGTGACGGTGTTGCCCTCGGTGATCCAGACGTCGCCGTCGCCCGTTGCGATGTTCTCGGCCCGGACCTTCCCGACCCGGGCGACGATCCGGTTCGATCGCGGGTCGATGCGCGAGACGGTGAGATCGGGGTTGATCACCCAGACGGCATCCGGCGCGACGGCGATGTGCTGTCGGCTGCTCCCCGGGAACACGTTTGCCGGCGCCGCCGATCCGCGCGGGCGGGAGCTCGACCGTCTCGACGAGAAGACCCGACTCGGGGTCGACGCGGGACACGCTGCTCGGGACGACGCCGCCGGCCGACGTCGTGCTGCCGATCCAGACTCCCCCGGCGCCCGCCGCGATGTCGGTCGGCGTCGAGGACGTGCTGAAGGTCCGGACGACGGCTCGCGTCTCCGGGTCGATCTCCGACACGGTCCTGTCGTCGGCGTCGAGCACCCAGACGCCTCCCTCCCCCACGCTGACGGCGGACGGCGCCGTGCCGAGCGGAATGCTCGCGATCACGTCGCCCGAGACGGGATCGAGCGCGCGCACGCCCGCCTCCTCGACCGTGCGGTCGCCGCGAGTCGCCCTGGTAGACGGCTGCTCCGACCGCGGCGGCGAGCACGAGCACGCCGACCGCCACGATCGTCCGCGGCTGCCGCCACGGCGCTCGCGATCCTGTGTCGCAGCCTCGCAGGAGGCTCGGGCGCAGCGAGCGCCGGGTCCTGGTCGAGGATCCGACGCTCGAGCCGCCGCAGGCTCTCGCTCGGCTCGATGCCGAGCTCCTCCGCGAGCGTGCGGCGTCCCTCCTGGTAGGTCTGCAACGCCTCGGCCTGCCGGCCCGAGCGGTAGAGGGCGAGCATGAGCTGGCCCCGAGGCCGTTCGCGCAGAGGATGCTCGGCGACGAGCGCCTCCAGCTCGACGACGAGCTCCTCGTGGCGTCCGAGCTCGAGATCGGCCTCGATCCGCTCCTCCTGGGCTGCGAGGCGGAGCTCGTCGAGTCGCGCGATCTCCGGCCTGCGCGAAGTCCGCGTATCGGAACTCCGCCAGCGCGGGGCCGCGCCACAGAGCGAGCGCCTGCCGCAGCTGCTCGGAGGCGCGCTCGGGCTCGCCACGGGCCCGTGCGCGCCGTGCGTCCTCGAGCGCGTCGCGGAAGACGTCGGCAGTCGAGCTCGCCGCTCTCGAGGCGGAGGCGGTAGCCGTGGCCATGCGTCTCGAGCGCTCCACCCGAGGAGCCCAGCGTCCCTCGCAGCCGTGAGACGAGCGCCTGCAGCGTCTTCAGCGCCGAAGGGGGAGGCGTCTCGCCCCAGAGCCCGTCGACCAGCCTGTCTGCGGACAGGATCTCGTTGGCGTGGATCAGCAGGATCGCGAGGAGCTCGCGCTGCTTCCCGCGCGGGATCTCGAGCTGACTGCCCTCGACAACGATTCGAGAGGGCCAAGGATCCTCGCCTCCATCGCGCTCCTCGCTCGTGGTGCAGCCGACTGTGGCTGATCTGCAGCCGCCGTGCAACCGCCGCGCCGCAGGGTGCTCGACGACCGACCGCACGAGGCGGTCGACGACGGAAGGAGAGGCAATGAAGCGCTTCGCGTACCTCATGGCTCTTGTGGCGTCGTTCGTCTCGTCACCGGCACCACCGCGGCGATCGCCGCCACGCGACCCGACGACCGAGCCGACGCACGGACCCGGGCGCGGTCGCGCTCGAGCAGCGGAGCGACGTCGTTCGTCCCGACGACCGGGCGACGCACGGGCCGCGGCGCAGGTCATCGTCCTCGAGCAGCGCAACGACGCCGTTCGTCCCGACGACCGGGCGACCCACGGACCGGGCGCGATCGACGTTCGAGCAGGTGACCCGGGCCGGGCGGGTTCCCGTCATCGCGCCGGGCGGGTCGGGGGCAGTGCGCGTCGACGGCTTCGACTGGCTCGACGCCGGCATCGGCGCCGCTGCCGCGCTCGGTCTCGGCCTGATCGTCGCAGGCGGCGTGGTGCTCGCGCTTCGCCGAACCCATTCACCCAACGGCTTGCCGTCCCTCTCCCCGGGTGGAACCGGAGGCGCGAGATGAGCACGGCACGCGGGCCTCGGCGAGTCGGTCGGGAACGTGCAGGACGGATGCACCGTGATCGCCTGATCCGGGCTGGAACGGCGACCACGTCGGCGTGGCGGAGAGGCCCGCGCTGCGGGCCTCTCCGACGAGGTACCGAGTCGAGGAGCCCCGAGGCTCGAGTACCGCCCGAGCCTCGTGTCTCGCGACGGGCCCCGATCCTGAGTACGGCGCCGGGGGTGCAGGTTCAGCCCCGATCAGCGTCGGCGTCGCGATACCTCGTCAGGCGAAAGACGCCCCTGGAGGGCTTGTACACACTGCTCCGGGTACTTCTCCACGAGTCGCCACACGCAGCCGTTGATCGTCTTCGGGTGCAGGGAGGGGGATCCGACGCCTCGACCATGGCGTTCAGCTCCGACCAGCGGATGCCCTCCGGATGCTGCTCGAGCAGCTCGAAAACCGTGTCGTAGATCCGACCCGTGACGGTCGGTCGTCGTAGGTGCTCGTCGGGCACTGTCACCGCTCCCATTCCGTTGCCGCCGCCCTCGCACGCGCCACCCTACGACGATAACCGGGTGCGGGCCTCGCGGCGAGGGGCACGAACATCGGTTGTGGCCGAGGCATCCGAGCCGGACCAGTCGACGCCTACGTCGGCAGCGCGTGCCTGGGTGGCGTCGGCGGCCGCTCGCCCTCGGCCGTGACCGTGGGGAGCCATTCGAGCCACCGCGGCAGGTACCAGTTCCACTCGCCGAGCAGCTTCATGGTCGAGGGGACGAGGACGGCCCTGACGACCGTGGCGTCGATCAGGACGGCGATCGCCAGCCCGAAGCCCATCTGCTGCATCATGATCAGGCTCAGGCTCGCGAACAGCCCGAAGACGGCGACCATGATGATCGCGGCGCTCGTGACGGTGCCGGCGGTGCGGGTGATGCCGAGGCGGATCGCGTCGTCGGTCGTCGCGCCTGCGTCGTGCAGCTCCTTGATGCGGCTGAGGATGAAGACGTGGTAGTCCATCGAGAGGCCGAAGAGGACGACGAAGAGGAACAGCGGTAGCCAGCTGACGACTGCGCCGTTGGTCTGGAAGCCGAGCAGCCCTGCGAACCAGCCGTGCTGGAAGACGGCGACGAGGATGCCGTAGGCGGCCCCGACCGACAGCAGGTTCAGCACGACGGCCGTCGCGGCGATCACGAGCGACCTGAACGTGAGCAGGAGGAGCGAGAACGCCAGCCCGAGCACGAACAGGAAGACCCACGGGAGCCGCGACAGCATCTGGTGGTTGAAGTCGTACGTCCCGGCCGTCACGCCCGTGACGGCCACCTCCGTGCCGGGAAGGGTCTGCGCGATCGGGGGGATCACCTCGTCGCGCAGGGTGTGGAGCGCGGCGAAGGACGCCTTGTCGTCGCCGTTGCCGGCGATCGCAAAGTCGATCCTGGCGACCGTCTTGTCGGGGTTCATGCTGACGGTGAAGGGCTCGAACAGCTTGCCGCTGGCGACGGCCCGCTGCCGGAAGAGCGCGTAGGCGCGCTGCATCTCCGGCGTGTCGACGCGGGGAGCCTTGACGACGACCACGGCCGGGGTCTGCGAGCCCGGGAAGGCCTGCTGCAGCCGGTCGTAGGTCCGCACGATCTTGAGGTCGTGCGGCAGGTCGGTCAGGTTCGGGAGCTTGGTGTGCATCTGGAGCGCGGGCAGGGCCAGCAGGAGCAGCGCGCCGGCCGAGACCAGCATCGCCGTCCAGGGCCGCTGCAGGACACGAGTGATGAACCGTGCCCACCGCCCGCGTCGCTCGAGCCGCCTCCGAGGAGCGGCACCCGTCCCCAGTCGACCTTGTCGCCCAACCGGGACAGCACGGCCGGAAGCACCGTCAGCGAGCCGACCATCGCCGCGAGGACGACGATCATCGTGCCGAGCCCGATCGTCGCGAACAGCGAGTTGCCCGAGACGAACATCCCGGCCATCGCGATCAGGACGGTGGCCCCGGAGATCAGCACCGCCTGCCCCGACGTGCACGCCGCGCGGAGCAGCGCCTGGCGCGACGAGCGGCCGGCATGGCGCTCCTCCCGCTCCCGGCGCAGGTAGAACAGCGAGTAGTCGATCCCCACTGCCATCCCGATCATCAGGATGATCGCGCTGAGCGTCTGCTGCTCGGTCGGAACGACGTGGCTGACGAGGCTGTTGAGGCCGGTCGCCGCGAGCACCGCGGAGAACGCCAGGATCACCGGCAGTCCCGCCGCGACGAGCGCGCCGAAGGCGACGATCAGGATCGCCACCGTCAGCGGCAGCGAGGTCAGCTCGGCCCGGCGCATGTCCCGCTCGAAGCGCTGACCGACCTGGTAGTCGGCCGACGCCTGACCGAACTCCTCCACGACCATGCTCGGGTGGGCCGACTGGACGCCGTCGATCGCCGCCAGGATCGGCGCGATCTTGTCCTTCGCCTGGTCGGCCTTGCCCCTTGACGTCGAACTGGACGAGCACCGAGCGCCGATCGCGTGAGATCAGGCCGGCGTTCGGGTGGTCGATCGGGGAGACGATCCCGGCGACGTCCGGCTGCTGCGAGAGCTCCAGCACCACGCTGCCCACCGCCGCCGAGAACTCCGCCTGCTGATCGACCGTCCCGGTCGAAGACTGCACCAGCACGCTCTCGCGCGCCGGAATCTTGAAGTTGCCCTCGTCGAGAATCTGCTCGGCACGCCGCGACTCCCCGTTCGCGATCGCCCAGTCCTTCATCTCGCGCGCCCCGACGGCGCCGCCGAGCACCACGGCGAGAACGGCGAACGCGATCCATCCGAATGCCGCCCGCTTCCAGTGGGACGCACTCCAGCGCCCCGCGCGGCCGGCGAGATTCGTGTCGTCCACGATGACCTCCAGCTCCGAGCCTGACCACTCAATGATCTCTCCGAACGGCCGATGCCGCATCACGGAAAGCCGCCGGCTGTGGTGGTAAAACCCTGATTCGCCCCGGCCGTTCAGGTTCGGCGGGCACCGCGGGATTTCACCTACGTGGATCCGCGGCCTCACCGATGTATCACCACGGCGGGCCTGCGAGCGTACGCATGTCGGCAAAGGAGAAGCCATGAGCACGCACGTCCAGGGTCGGCACCCCGCCCGCAGGGGTGGAGTCGTTCCTTCCCGCATCTCGTTGACGTCCCACTGGGCGTGGCTGGTTATCGGCCTCACCCTCGCGTTTCTCGTCCCGTTCGTTCTCGCCGATGTCGTCGGCCTGAACCGGGACGTGTTCTACGGCCTCTACGCACTCGCGGTCGTCGGGCTGTTCGCCGGCTGGTCGCATTCCACCGGCTACGACCTGAACGCGGCACTCCAGCGCCACCTCTGGCTCGCAGTGGGCCTCGGGCTCGGAGTTGCCGCGATCCTCGGCGCGATGGTTCTCCGGACGGAGACGGCGACGACTCGGCCCGACGGGATCGAGCTCGCTGCTGCGCTCCTGTGGCGCGGAGTCGTCTACGGAACCGCCGATGGGCTACTGCTGTCCGTCTTCCCGATCCTCGTCGTCTTCGCGGCTCTCTCGGGCAGCACGCTGAACGCGAGCCGCCGCGGAAAGGTCGCGATCGGCGCCGTCGCACTTCTCGCCTCCGTCGCGATGACGGCGGTGTACCACCTCGGCTACAGCGACTTCCGCTCCGAGAAACTCCGCAAGCCGGTGCTCGGGGACATGATCTGGAGCGTCCCGACACTCGTGACACTGAACCCGGTCGGGGCGCCGATCGCGCACATCGGCCTGCACGCGAGCGCAGTGTTCCACAGCTACGACACGCAGGTCTTCCTGCCACCCCATTGACCATGCACTCGTTCTCGTCACGGTTGCGGGTCGCCGCGTTGCTCGTAGTCGTCGTCGGCGCCGGAGCGTGCCCTTCGGCCGTACCGGGTGGCCACCGCTTCAGTCCGGTCGCGAACCCCGACTTCGAGGCTCAGCTCGAAGCGCTCGTCACCGGCCCCGGGCGCATAGCACCCGGCGTGACGGCCTATGTCTCCGGGCCGCACGGCACCTGGACCGGCGCCGCCGGCGTGGCGAACGTCAGGACGGGCGAACGGATGCGTGCCGGCGCGCGGATGCGGCTGGAGAGCGTCAGCAAGCTCTGGACCGCGGCGCTGCTGCTTCGACTGGAGCAGCAGCACACGGCTTTCCCTCGACGACACGGTCGAGCGCCGGCTGCCGGGGCTTCTGCCGGCCGGCGGCCGCATCACCCTGCGCCAGCTGCTGAACCACACGAGCGGGCTGATCGACACCAACGACGTGCTGCGTCGCCCGGACATGTACCTCCGCCAGATCGAGGATCCAGAGCTGCGCACGAAGATCACCGCCGTCACGCGGAGAGTGACGAAGGATCCCGGCTACGAGTTCTCGCCGCGACTGTGGGTGGAGCTCGCCGCGGCCCTCCCGCTCCTGCTGCCGCCCGGCTCTGCCTACCACTACTCGAACATCGGCTACATCGTCGCGGGTCTCGTCGCAGAACGGGCCGGTGGAGGCACACTTCCGACCCTGTTCCGCCGGCAGATCATCACGCCGCTCCACCTGAGCGCCTCGGCCTACGATCCGCACGCAAGGATCAGCGGGCCGCACGCATCCGGGTACCGGGTTGCGGCCAACGGTGGGCTCACCGACACGACCACCTGGACATTCGGACTCGGCGCCAACGGCGGCATCGTCTCGAACGCCCGCGACGAAGCCCGTTTCCTGACGAAGCTGATGCGGGGCGAGCTGCTCGCAGCCCGCCCAACTCGCCGCGCTGAAGAAGCCGTCCGGCCTGAGCAACTACGGCCTCGGCACGGGCGTCGACAGGAGCGGCTGCGCGGGGGTCGCGTACGGGCACAACGGCGGCGGTGACGGGTTCGAGACGAACGTGTTCGTGTCCGGAAACGGCGACCGCGTCGCCGTTCTGCTCCTGAACGGACGCACCCGTGACAACCACGGCGATGCGATCGCATTCGCGGCCATGCGGCGTCTCTACTGCGCCGCGTAGGACGAGGCTGCAGTCAGCAAACGACGGTCAGCGCAAACGGTGCGCCGGGTCGCTGCGGCGGCGTGAGCTCGCAACGGAACGCCTCGGAGACGGCGTCGGCGAGCTCGGCCGGCGTGCGCGGCCTGGCGCCCGAGACGAGCACATGGCGGGCCACCTCGCCACGCGTCTTCTTGGCCATGTGCGAGACCACCCGCCGCACGCCCTCTCGCTCCTCGACCACGACCACCTGCACCCGTGCTGCCGCCGCGGCGCCGGAGGGCCGCCAGGCCGCGACGTACGTGGCCGAGCGGCAGTCGAGGATCACGCGCCCGGCGGCGGCCGCGTCCAGCGGCTCGCGCAAGCCGGGCCGCCAGTAGGCGGCATCCAGCACGCGCCTGTACGCAGGGATCCGATCCACGGCTCGCAGGGCCCCGAACTGCGCCGAGACGATCACCAGGGCCCGGGCGGCCCCGGAGGGAAGCGTGGCGATGTCGAGCGCCGCGTACAGCACCCCCGTGTAGAGACGGGCAGCGGTCGTCGTCGGAGCACGGCGGAGATCCTCGTCGAGGAGCGCCTCGCGGAACGGCGTCAGCGACGGGAAGGAGAGAGCCGCCAGGTCGAGCGGCTTGCCACGTGCCGGCTCGTGCTTCGTCTCACTCGGCGGCAGCAGGACGAGTGGTTGTCGGCGAGGAGCCATCGGCGCCCATCGTGCCAGGCGGCGGCGTGAGCACCGGCGAGTGCACGACCCTCAGGAGCGGTCGGCCTCCGGCACGAGCGAGATCGTGCGTACCGCTCCCCAGAGCGCGAGCATCGAGGCGCCCACGAGGAGCGACGCGCCTCCGTTCGCGGCGAGCGACGATCCCGTGAGCACGGCACCGACGAGCAGTTCCGTGCCGACGAAGAATACCGCCGCCTCGGCCGCCCAGACGGTGCGGCTGTAGAACGCCGTCTGCTTCGGCCGCGGCCCCGGGGGCCACCACGTCCAGGCCGAGAGGGAGAGCAGCTTGCCGACGTGTCCGAGAGTGACACCGACTCCCCAGCCGATCAGGAGCGTGGTCGCGTAGGCGATGACGACCCGTTCGTCGCCAGGGCGGCCGAGGAGGACGACCCCGAGGCAAGTGGCCTGGACGAGGAAGACGATCCCCGTGAGAGCGTGCAGGAGCGGCCCCTCCACGGTCGGCACCCGGCGGGCGCGGAACGTCCGCGCGACGAGAGCGAGGAAGCGTGCGACCGCCACGACGACCGTCGCACCCCCGAGCGCGACGGCCCAGTGCTCACCGACCGCGAAGCCCACGATCGTGATCCACAGCCCTGCCGTGATCGCCGTCTCCTCCGTCGGGAAGCCGCGCTTCGGCGCGGTGGGTGCGACGGCGAGCATCGGTACGAGCGTTCGCCCGACGGTGACGATCAGGAGCGTGAGAACGCCGATCACGGTGAGGTGCAGGTGGATGGCGATCAGCCGGTCGTGCGGGATTCCGGCCCACGGCCGCCAGCGGAGGGAGAAGAGAAGCGGCCCCAGCAGGAAGCCGAGCCCGGCGTGCACGGCGGTTGCGAGGACACCGAAGCGGCTGACGACGACGATGCGTCCGCGCGGTGAGCGGACGACGAGTCGGGTCGCCTCGGCGAGCACGAGTGCGAGCCCCACGGCCACGACCATGCCTGTCACCCAGACGAGGGCGAGATGGTGGCGGGCGATGCCGACGGCGAGCAGCGGCCCCGGCAGGAGGCAGGCGAACGCGACCCAGCCGCGGCGGGCGTCGGGGCTGCCGCGGAGCACGAGCGGCAGGATGTGCAGCGCCGCGCCGCCGACGGCGAGCGGTAGGAACCCGAGCGAGAAGAGGTGCACGACAAGGAGCACGTCCTGCGACGCGAAGCTGCCGCTGGCGAGATCGTCGGCCGCGGGGACGGTCGCCAGCGCCGAGAGGAGAAAGCCGACCAGCGAGGCACAGAGGAAGGCCGCCACGAGCCGATAGGGCCCGGGGGTGCCCACCCCGGCGATCGGGAGCGCCCGCCGCTTCACGTCGTGCCGCCGGGTAAGCCACTCTGCCGATCGACACCAGTCACACGGTCTATCTAAGCCGACCGACCACATCGTCGAGCGGCACCACGGACGTCGCGCTCCGCGAAGGCTGTCGCACCCTGTCAGGACCTGGGAGTATTCGGATCGCGATGTCCGAAGAAAGCGAGCAGATGCAGCGGAGCCGGGCCGACGCCATCGTCGTCGGGGCCGGCCTCGCCGGCCTCGTCGCGACCGCGGAGCTGGCGGCCGCCGGGCGGCGCGTGATCCTCGTCGACCAGGAGCCGGAGCAGTCGCTCGGCGGCCAGGCGTTCTGGTCGTTCGGCGGCCTGTTCCTCGTCGACAGCCCGGAGCAACGCCGGCTGAGGATCAGGGACTCGCGCGAGCTCGCCTGGCAGGACTGGCTGGGCACGGCCGGGTTCGACCGGCCCGAGGACGAGTGGCCGCGCCGCTGGGCGGAGGCCTACGTCGACTGGGCGGCCGGCGAGAAGCGATCGTGGCTGCACGCGAAGGGCATCCGCTTCCTGCCGAACGTCGGCTGGGCCGAGCGCGGCGGCCAGCTCGCCAACGGGCCGGGCAACTCGGTGCCCCGCTTCCACGTCACCTGGGGAACGGGGCCGGGCCTGATCGAGCCGTTCGTCGCACTCGTCCGCGAGGCGCAGCGCAACGGCCTCGTCGAGCTGCGCTGCCGTCACCGCGTCGACCGGCTGACCGTGACGAACGGAGCGGTCGACGGCGTCGCCGGAGTCGTGCTCGCGCCCGACGCGTGCGACCGCGGCCGCTCCAGCTCGAGGGAGGTGGTCGGTGAGTTCGAGCTCGCGGCCGGCGCGGTGATCGTCAGCTCGGGCGGGATCGGCGGCAACCAGGAGCTCGTCCGCCGCAGCTGGCCCGAGCGCCTCGGCAAGGCACCGACGCGCATGCTCTCCGGCGTCCCCGCCCACGTCGACGGGCGCATGATCGAGATCGCACAGGCCGCCGGCGCGAACGTGATCAACCCGGACCGGATGTGGCACTACACGGAGGGGATCGAGAACTGGGATCCGATCTGGCCGCGGCACGGCATCCGCATCCTCCCCGGCCCCTCGTCGCTCTGGCTCGACGCCACGGGAAGGCGGCTGCCGCCGCCGTTCTTCCCCGGCTTCGACACGCTCGGCACGCTGCAGCACATCATGGGGACCGGCCACGAGCACACGTGGTTCGTGCTCACGCAGAAGATCATCGAGAAGGAGTTCGCGCTCTCGGGCTCGGAGCAGAACCCGGACATCACGAGCAAGTCGGTCCGCGAGGTGCTGAAGGCTCGCCTGGCCAAGGGCGCCCCGGCGCCGGTCGAGGCGTTCAAGCGCCACGGAGCGGACTTCGTCGTCGAGAGCGATCTCCGCGCCCTCGTCGACGGCATGAACGCCCTGACGGAGCAGCCGCTCCTGCGCCTTCGAGCAGGTCGAGCGCGAGGTGCTCGCCCGCGACCGCGAGGTGGCGAACGCCTACTCCAAGGACATGCAGATGGTCGCCGTGCGTGGGGCCCGCGCGTACCTCGCCGACCGCATCACGCGCGTCGCTGCGCCGCACCGCCTGCTCGACCCGAAGGCCGGGCCGCTGATCGCGGTACGCCTCCACCTGCTCACGCGCAAGACGCTCGGCGGCCTGCAGACGGACCTCTCGAGCCGCGTTCTCACCGCTGACGGCAGCCCGCTCCCCGGTCTCTTCGCGGCGGGAGAGGCAGCCGGCTTCGGCGGTGGCGGCATGCACGGGTACCGCTCCCTGGAAGGAACGTTCCTCGGCGGCTGCCTGTTCTCCGGTCGCAGCGCGGGCCGCGCAGCCGCCGAGATGAGGCTCTCCGGGTAGGGCCGTCCGCGCCGCGAAGTGCAGAATGCAGCGATGAGCGCCGCCGGCCAGAGCCCACCCGGTCGACAGGCGCTCGTCCGCAACGAGTCCCTCCGCCGTGGCCTGCTCGTGCTGCGTGCGCTCGCGGGGGCCGGCGCGCCGATCACCGCCGCCGAGCTGGCCCGGCAGACGGGGATCCCGGGACCGACGGTCGCGCGGCTCCTCGTCACGCTCGAGGACGAGGGGATGGCGGCGCGCGACGCCGGTGGCGGCTGGCGGCCGGGAGCGGGAATCGCAGAGCTCGCGGGGGCCGCCGGCGAGCTCGCCACGCTCGTCGCCGGGGCCGGCACGGTGCTGCGGACGCTCGCGAACAAGACGGGCGAGACGGCACTTCTCAGCCGCGTTCTCCTCCCCGACGTCTCGGAGGTGCTGGTGCAGGAGGACGCCGACCGGTTGCTCGGCGCGACCGACTGGGTCGGGCGGACGTTCGACGCCCACCGCTCTGTCGCCGGCTGGGTCGTGGCGGCCGAGCTCGACGACGACGACGTCGCAGAGATGGGTGCGCGAGGACCCCGAGACGCGCGAGCGCTGGGTGGCCGATGTCGCCGAGACGAGATCGCGGGGCTACGCCGTCGACGTCGGCGGCCTGGAAGCGGGCCTGACCTCGATCGCAGTTGTCGTGCCGGGCGGCCTCGGGCTGGCGGTCGGGATGGCCGGGCCCTCGGCGCGACTGACACCGAAGCGCGCGGCAACGATGATCCCACGACTCCGGAAGGCGGCCGCTGCGCTCGTGATGCTCACTGAATGACTTGCATGTCATTCATCTAGTGAGTAGAGTGCGCGCATGGCCATCATCGAACGAGAGCCACGGATCCCTGCGGAGGCCCTCCTCCAGGGCGCTGCAGACACGATCGAGAGCCTCGTCCCGGATCACGACCGGGTTCTGACGCCCGCCGAGTGCGAGCGGATCGCTGTCGAGATCGCCGGGCGCGGGCTCTGGGAAGGCGTCGAGCTGACGCCGACCGAGTCGCACACGCGGGCCTACGCCCTCCTCTACGAGGACGAGCGGATGGAGATGTGGCTCCTCTCCTGGCTGCCCCATCACTCCACGGGCTTTCACGATCACGGTGAGTCCAACGTCGGCTTCTGCGTCGCGCAGGGGACGATCGTCGAGCAGCAGCTGCGCTTTGCGGGGCCGCCCTGCGAGCTGAGGCTCGAGGCCGGCGACACCCGCGCGGCCGGCAGCGACTACATCCACTGCCTGGAGTGGGAGTCCGGCTCCCCGGCGCTCTCCGTGCACGTCTACTCCCCACCGCTCACGGTCGTCGGCCAGTACCGCTACGACGACGACGGCGTCCTGCGTCGCGAGACCCAGCCGGGCCGCGACGAGCTCACCAAGGACTGAGCCTCACCCCTCCCGTCGGGGCGATCAACGGGATCGACCGATCGGGCGGCCCGCGCTGCAGCCGTGAGCAGACGCCGCAGCCGCAGGGCGTCTCAGACGGCCGAGTCGGCGGCGTACTCGGCCAGGCGCTCGGCGAGCGCCTGCATCACCTTCCGCTCGATGCTCCGGTTCTCGTCGAGCACGCGCCGGAAGTCGCCGCGCATCAGGATCAGGCAGCGAACCGGTGTCGCGGCCCGCACGGTCGCGGTGCGCCTCGCCTCGGTGAGCAGCGCGATCTCGCCGACGAAGTCCCCTGCTCCCCGGGTCGCGATCTGCTTGCCGCCGCGCGTCACGTCCACCGTGCCCTCGACGAGCACGAAGAACTCCCGCCCGAGCGTGTCCTCCTTGCAGAGCACCGTGCCCGCAGGAACCTGGAGATCGTCGGTCACGCGTACGAGCTCGAGCAGCTCCTTCTTCGACAGCCCCTCGAAGAGCGGCGCTCCTCGGAGCGCGTCGGCCTTCTTGCTCTGGGTCAGCCCGCGCACGTGGGCAAGTCTACAACGGCGCCGGGCCGCAACTGCGAAACTGCCCTCGTGCCAGCGGAGACGAAGTATGCGAAGAGCGGCGACCTCAACATCGCCTACCAGGTGCTCGGCGACGGGCCGATCGACTTCGTCTTCACGCCCGGCTACATGTCGCACCTCGAGCAGAACCAGTGGTGGCCGCCGTACAGGAGCTTCCTGGAGCGGGCCGCCGCGTTCTCGCGCTTCATCGTGTTCGACCGGCGCGGGACCGGGCTCTCGGACCGCATCCTCACGCTCGGCTCCTTCGAGGAGATGATGGACGACATTCGCGCCGTGATGGACGCGGTGGGCTCGGAGCGGGCCGCGCTGCTCGGCGGCGCGGAAGGAGGGCCGATCTGCGCGCTGTTCGCCGCCACGTTCCCGGAGCGGACGTCGGCGCTCGTCCTCGTCGGGTCGTACGCGCGGCGGACGTGGGCGCCCGACTACCCCTGGGGGCTCGACGAGGAGACGCAGCAGCGGATTCTCCTCGGGTACGAGAAGAACTGGGGGCAGAAGGACTTCGGCCTCAGCTCCCTGGCGCCGTCTGCGGTCGGCGACGAGCGATTTGCGGAGTGGTACGCGCAGGCATGCCGTTTCGGGGGGACTCCCTCGTCCGCGCTCGCGTGGTTCAAGGTCACGATGGAGATCGACGTCCGCGACGTCCTGCCCGCGATCCGCGTGCCGACGCTCGTGATCCAGCTGGCGGGCGACCGGGTGATCCCGGTCGAGTCCGGCCGCTACCTCGCAGCGCACATCCCGAACGCGAAGTACGTCGTGCTGGAGGGCATCGACCACCTTCCGGTCACCGCGGGCGCCGAGGCCGTCGTCGACGAGATCGAGGAGTTCCTCACGGGGTCGCGCAGCACCCGGGAGCCGGACCGCGTGCTCGCGACCGTGCTCTTCACCGACATCGTCGGCTCCACCGAGCGCGCCGCCGAGCTCGGCGACCGGGACTGGACGGCGCTCCTGAGCGAGCACCATGCCATCGTCCGCGAGCAGCTGGAGCGGTTTCGCGGCAAGGAGATCCGGATCTCCGGCGACGGCTTCCTGGCGACGTTCGACGGCCCTGCCCGCGCGGTCCGGTGCGCGTGCGCGATTCGCGATGCGGTGCACGGGATCGGCCTCGAGATCCGCGCCGGGCTCCACACGGGCGAGATCGAGCTCGCCGAGACGGGAGTCGAGGGCATCGCCGTCCACCTCGGCGCCCGGATCTCGGCGCTCGCGGGGGCGAACGAGGTGCTCGTCTCGAGCACCGTCAAGGACCTCGTCGTCGGCTCGGGGATCGAATTCAGCGAGCGGGGGACGCACGAGCTCAAGGGCGTGCCGGGTGAATGGCACGTCCACCTCGTCACCGCGGCCGGCTGAGCCTGCACTGCGCGAGACCGGGTCAGAGGCTGAATCCCCTGACCGGCGATCAGCTCAGCTGCCGAACCAGCGCTGCAGGTGCTCGGTCTCGAAGGCGGCCTTCTCGGCCGCGTACAGCTGCTCGGCCCGGCGATCGTGACGACGGGCTCGGGCTCTGCGTACCAGTTCCCTTCGACGAGGGCGGCGGAGCCTCCGCCGATCTCGACCGGGCAGAAGCCGCTGCCGTCGAACGGGGCCGGCGGCTCGTCGCCCTGGAGCTCGGCCGCGATCGCGCGGGCGACGCGGAGTCCCTGCAGCTCGGCCATCACGCCTGCCTTCGGGAGCGGCAATCCGTTCGAGAGCGGGATCAGGTTCACGTCGCCGACCGCGTAGACGCCCGCGTGGGCGGTCGCGAGCGTGCCCGGATCGACGCCGATCCAGCCGTGACCCGGCGGTCGAGCCCGCTGTCGCTGACGACTGCGGCGGCCGGTGCGGCGGCACCGCGATCAGCAGGTCGAACGGCTCCTCGCCACCGTCGGCGAGCACGACGCGCCCGGCCTCGACGCGCTCGGCCTTCGCACCGATGCGCTGCGAGATGCCTCGCTCGGCCAGCTGCCCGGCCATCCACTCGGAGCCGGCCCAGCCTGCGTTCGGCATCAGCATCGGCTGCAGCGTGACGACGGCGAGCTCGGTGCGGTCGCGCAGGCCGCGCGGCCGCAGGTGCTCGTCGAGGTGGAAGGCGCACTCGTACGGGGCCGGCGGGCACGGGTACGGGGCGCCGGCGATCAGGATCAGCAGCCGGCCGCCGTCGAAGCGTGCGAGCGCCTCGGCCGCCGCGGGCACGCCGGCGAAGCCCCAGACGTCGTTCCCGTGCTCGGTGAGCCCCGGCACGAGATCGGGCCGGGAGACCGCGCCGAGCGCGATCACGAGATGGTCGCCCTCGAGCCGGCCGCCGCTCGTCTCGGCCGACCGAGAGGCAGGATCGATCGAGAGGATCTCCTCCTGGACGACGCGGATCCCGTGCCGGTCGAGCAGCGAGCGGTTGCGGCTGCCCTCCGCGATCGTGCCGTGGCCGACGAGCTCCCACAGCTTGCGGAGCCCCATCGTGAACGCGGGCTTGCGGTCGACGAGCACGACCTCGTGGTCGTCGCCGAGCAGCCGCTTCAGCTCGACCGAGGCAGCGATACCGCCGAAGCCGCCTCCGAGGACGAGCGTGCGCCTGCTCATGCGATCCGGCCGTCACGCGCGCGACCACTTCGGTCTCGGTCGGCGCGAACCTGTCGACGTACTGCTGCACCCGGCTCATTCGCTCCTTGAACTCGGGGTGCGCCTTCCAGGCCTTGATCGCCTCGAGGCTCTCCCACGGGAGAAAGCTGACGAACCGGTCGGGATCCCGGAGGTCGCGGACGAGCACTGCCTCGCCGGCCGCACCCGGCATGCGCCACGGCCCAGCCGGAGAACTCCTGCCAGGCCTCGAGGAACGGCTCCTCCTGGCCGGCGTGCGGCAGCCAGGAGCCGGTGGAGTAGAAGGCCGGGCCGCTCACGACGCCAAGTATGACCACGCGAACGGGCCTGGACAACCCGGCCTCGAGGCTAGCGCGACGGCGCGACCTGGGGAGGGCTCTGCGGGAACGCGACCCAGCCGTTGTCGGCGAAGCTCGCGAGGCCTGTCGCCTCGACGCCACCGTCCGAGACGGTGTAGAGCGAGCCGCGGACGACGAGCGAGCGGCGAATCGGGATCCCTCCGCTCCGGACTCCCGACGGAACGCCGGGCTCCCCGGTGTGCGTGACGCGTCCCACCTCGTCGATGCCGCTGCGCCCGACGCGGAACCCGATCGCTCCGGCGAACGGCTTGTCGGCGTACGCCTGCACCGGCAACACTGCGAGCCGCGTGGGCCCCCACCAGAGGAACGCGTGGTGGTCGCTCTCGGCCTCCGACCAGGAAGATCCGAGCGCCTGCGCCTGGATTCGCACCGGGTGACGCAGGTCCGAGACGTCGAACAGCGAGAGCTGCATGCCGAGCACGCGTCCCTCTTCCGAGATGTCCCGGCCGATCCCGAGCAGCAGGTCGTCGCCGACGGGGTGGAGGTAGGCCGAGTAGCCGAGGAGCTTCAACTCGCCGAGCACCCTCGGCCGCGCCGGCGTCGAGAGGTCGAGGGTGTAGAGCGGGTCGACCTGCCGGAAGGTGACGACGTAGCCGGTGTCGCCGATGAAGCGGACGGCATAGACGCGCTCGCCCTCGCCGAGCCCTCCCACCTGGCCGACCTTGACGAGAGCCCCGCCTTGCTCGCGCAATGTCGTGACGAGGCTCGCGCTCTGCTCGCGTGGGCCGGGATTCCACCACGTCGGCTCTTCGGTGCTGGCGACGCGGAGGACGCCCTTGTACTCCGACAGCGACCACTGGCTCATGAGGTAGCCCGGGACTGTGCCGCTGCCGCGGTAGTGCGTCGATTTCGGGTCGGAGACGTCGAACTTGTGGATCGTGGTCGTCATCTTCGGCGGGTCGGCGTCGCCGGCCGCGACCGGCTGCGCGAACCAGCGCTGGGTTGCGACGTAGAGGCTCTCCTGCGACCCGTAGACGGTCTGGCCGCCGGCGAGCACGGAGCTCGAGTCGACCAGTGCGAGCCCCTTGTCGAGGTCGATGGTGAGGACCGTGAGCAGGCCGAGCCCCGAGTACACGACCGGTCGGCGCACGTCCCGGCAGTTGACGAGGGAGCGCTTCGCCAGCGTCTCGCCGCGCCGGCCCTTCACTGCGTACGACGGCAACCAGCTCGTGATGCGAGATGACCGAACGACGGCGCGGTTCTTTGCGAGCGCCGCGGCGGCCGCCGCGGGCGTCGTCTCGTCGGGAGCCACGAACGGGAGCCGCTGCGGCATCGAGGAGGCGGTCACCACTCTCGCAACCGACCCGACGAGCCGGGCGGTCACGTAGTCGGCGTCGAGCACCATGCTGCGGACGATCCGTAGCTCCGAGGGGTTTCGCACGTCGATCTCGATCAGGCTCGACTGTGGGGCGGAGAACGGCAGCGACCGCGTCGCACCGGCCTGCGGTGGCACGTCGACGGCAACACGCCCGCCGTGCGAGAGAACGAGGAGGCGGTTGCCGTGGAGCAGCAGCTCATAGCCGTAACCCGCGGGTAGCTGCAACGAGCCTGCAAGCTTCGGCCGGAGCCCACGGACGTCGACGGCGAAGAGCCGGTCGGAGCGGACGGCGAAGAGATGCGAGCCGTCGGACTTGACGATGTCGGGCTCGTCGACGCCCTCCTCCTGCACGTTCGTGGTCGAGTAGTCCACACCCGCCGAGCCGGACGACTTCGCGTCGCCCGCTGCCGGCGCTCCGACCGTCTGAGCGTCGCCTACCCCGCCGGTCGAGCCGCCGAGCCCCCACGACCCGACGAGCGGCAGCGCGTGCTGCTTCGCGTAGCTCAGGAGCCGCGGGCACGTCCCGAAGGACTGGAGCCGCGCCCCGATTCCCTGCGCGCGGCCGTGGCGCTCGCCTCGGCTGAGCGAGCTCCGGTTGCGGCGACCAGCGCCGACAACAGGGCCGCGGCGAGGACGAGCAGGACGGTGTGCATTCTCATGGCACCCCTGATACGCCGCCGGTCGGGCAAGACGTCACACCTCCTCTGCCGAGAGGGATGCTACCCGCCGGAAGAGCGGCCCGAAGTCCTTCAGGAGCCCTCGCCGGAGCCGGCGCGATCGAGCTCGAGCTGGCGGAGTTCGATCCGGCGGATCTTGCCGGTCAGCGTCTTCGGCAGGTCGGGCACGAACTCGACCAGGCGCGGATAGGCGTAGGCCGAGAGCCGCTCGCGGACGAACGCCTTGATCTCCGCGGCGAGCTCGTCGGAGGGCGCGAACCCGTCGGCGAGGACGATGAACGCCTTGACCACGTTGCCGCGCAGCTCGTCGGGCGAGGCGACCGCCGCAGCCTCCCGCACCGCAGGGTGCTCGAGGCAGGCGGACTCGACCTCGAACGGCCCGATCCGGTAGCCGGCCGCGATGATCACGTCGTCGGCGCGCCCGACGTACCAGTAGTAGCCGTCCTCGTCCTGGACGGCGGCGTCCTTCGTGTGGAACCAGTCGCCGCCGAACGTCTCCTCGCCCGCCTCGTCGTTGCGCCAGTAGCCGAGCGGGTAGTGCGGGTTCGAGCGGGCGCGGAGGCAGATCTCGCCCCGCTCGCCCTGCGCGACCGGCCGCTCGTCCTCGTCGAGGATCTGCACGTCCCAGCCCGGCATCGGCTTCCCCATCGAGCCCTCGCGCACCTCCAGGAAGGGGAAGTTGGCGACGAGCGGATACGACTCCGTCAGCCCGTAGTAGTCGAGCACGGTCACCCCGTACTGCCTGGCGGAACCAGCGGATCGCCTCCGGGTTGAGCGGCTCCCCCGCCGAGCAGACGCGGCGGAACGACTGCGGGTAGCGCGTTCCCGCGTCCTCGATCGCCATCATCGAGCGCATCGCCGTCGGCGTCGTGAACACGTTCGTGACCCGGTGGCGGCTGAGGAAGGCGAGCTGCCGGTGCGGGTCGAAGCCGCCCTCGCGCCGGTAGACGCACTGCAGCGCCCCGAGCCGCCAGGGGCCGAGCAGCGGCGCGATCCCGGCCGCCCACGCCCACTCGCCCATCCCGTGGAAGCGCTCGCCGTCCTGCACCTCGTGGCAGTAGCGGAACTCCTCGTGGGCGAGGATGTAGCGGTGCGCGTGGACGATCCCCTTCGCGAGCCCCGTCGTGCCTGACGTGTAGTAGAGCTGGGCGGGGTCGTCGGCCGAGGTGTCGGCGCAGACGAAGTCGGTCGGCGCGCCGCTCAGCGTCTCCGGGCTCGAGCACGAGGACGTCCGGCGCCCACGGCCGGTCGAACCGCGGCGCGTTCTCGGCGTCGGTGACGAGGAGGCGGGCCTCCGAGTCGGAGAGGCGGTGCTCGATCCCGTCGTCGCCGTAGAGCACCGACATCGAGAGCAGGATCGCGCCGAGCTTCCAGACGCCGAAGAAGATCGCCGCCGCCTCGGGCGTCGGGGGCAGGACGACGGCGACGCGGTCTCCCCGCGCCACGCCGACGCGCCGCCAGCGTGTGGGCCGCCTGGTTCGCGAGGTCCTGCAGCTCACCCCAGGCGAGCTCCCGCACCGAGCCGTCGAAGCTCTCCCAGATCATCGCCGGCTTCTCGCGCGGATGCTTGTCGCAGACGTCGGCGGCGATGTTGTAGCGCGCCGGCACCTCCCAGCGATGGGATGCGCACAGCTCCTCGTAGCTCGGGACGCTCATTCTCGACCTCTGCGCGTACCGGTACCGCCGAACATCGCACGCCGGAGCGGATCATCGCACGCCGGAGCGCGGCGATCCGGGACTTCCCGCTACCGACTCGGTGTCGCCCCGGATGCATGCGGCGTCGGCGCGGCAGCGACGCTGGCAGTGTGGTTCCCGTTGCCCGACGCAATCTCCTGGGCGAGAAGGGCCGGCTCGCGATGTCGGTGGCAGGCTCTGCCTGCGCGGTGCTCCTGATCCTTCTCGTCGCAAGCCTGTACCGCGGGCTGGAGCACGGCGTCGAGCGTCCTGACCCGCCTGCCGGGTGACGTCTGGGTCGCGCAGGCAGGCACCCGCGACCCGTTTCGCTCCACGTCCATGCTCCCGTCCGGCGCGGCCGGCCGCCTCGAGCGGATCTCCGGCGTCCGGCTCGCGATCCCGGTCTACGCGCGCCGCATCGCGTTCACGCAGGACGGCAGAGATCTCGACGTCTACTTCATGTCGCTCGACGTTCCGACCGGCCCGCAGTGGCCCGCGGCCGTTCGCTCGAGCTTCCTGCCTCCGCGCGGTGGCGTGGCCGTGGACCGGGCCCTCGCGCAGAACGCCGGCCTGCACGTCGGCGACGAGCTCGACGTCCTGGGCCGGAAACTGCGCATCACGGGGATCCGGCCCGGAGGCAATCCGCTCTACCAGCTCGCGTTCGTCAACGGCGCCGACGCCCCGGAGGTGCTGCGACTCGGCGACGTCACGAGCTTCTACCTGCTCTCGGTGGCGGACGGGGCGAACGTCGCCGCCGTGGCCCGGGCATCCGAGGCGGCGCTGCCGGGAACCGAAGCCAGCACGAGCGCCGCGTTCGCCGCTGCGACGGCGCGGCTCGTCAACGAGGGCTTCCTGCCCGTCGTCGGCGCACTCGTCGCGATCGGCTTCCTGGTCGGCGGAGCGGTGATCGGTCTCACGACCTACACCGCCACGATCGAGAAGGCTCGGGACTTCGGCGTCCTGAAGGCCCTCGGCGCCTCCGACGGCTTCCTCTACCGGATCGTCGTCCAGCAGAGCCTGATCGTCGGGGTGGCGGGGGCAACCCTGGGGATCGGCGCATCCGCGCTCGCGGCCTCCCTGATCGAGCGGCGCGTTCCGGAGTTCGTGACCGAGCTCCGGGTCGGCGACGCCGCCGGCGTGTTCGTCATCACCCTGCTCGTCTCGCTGGTCGCCGCCTATCTCCCGGCCCACCGGATCAACCACATCGACCCGGCGATCGTGTTCCGGGCATGACCGGCCGCACGTCGCTCCTGCAGGTCGACGACCTGACGAAGGTCTTCGGCGCCGGTCGCACCGAGGTGCGGGCCGTCGACGGTGTCTCCTTCGCGACGGGGGCGGGTGAGATCACGCTCGTGATGGGCCCGTCGGGCTCGGGCAAGACGACCCTGCTGACGCTGATCGGCGGCCTCCTCCGTCCGTCGTCGGGACGCGTCGTCATCGAGGGCGTCGAGATCACCGCCCTGCCTCCCCGGGAGCTGCCACGCGTTCGGCGCGAGTCCGTCGGCTTCGTGTTCCAGACGTTCAACCTCCTCGAGTCCCTGACGACGCTCGAGAACGTCGAGGTCGCCCTGAACGTGGCAGGTGTGAAGGGCGCCGAGGCGCGGGCGCGCGCCACCGACCTGCTCGTCGCGGCCGGGCTCGAGACGCGACTCGCGTTCCGGGCCCGGGATCTCTCCGGCGGCGAGAAGCAGCGGGTCTCGATCGCGCGTGCGCTCGCAAACCGGCCGGCGCTGCTCCTCGCCGACGAGCCGACCGCGAACCTCGATTCGCTCCACGGGGGCGAGGTGATGGACGTCCTGCGCAACCTCGTCAAGGAAGACGACCGGGCGGCCGTCGTCGTCTCGCACGACGTGCGACTCCAGCGGATCGCCGACCGGGTGCTGTGGCTCGAGGACGGCCGGCTCCGGGCCGTGCCGGCCGCCTGAGGCGCGCAGGCCCGGCGTAAGGGTTCCGTGAAGGAGCCCAACCTCGCCGCGGCTCGCTGCGTCTCTCTTCACCATGGGCGCTGAAGACGACACGATCGGGGCGGAGGTCGTCTACCTGCTCGCCGAGCTCCGCTCGGACGAGCGGGGGCCGGTCCACGAGATCGGCTCGCGCGCCCGGGTGCTCGGCGCCGACGGCGACCGGCTGACGCTCGCAGTCGCCTGCGGCAGCGGTGAAGACGTCGTCACCTGCCCGCGCGGCCTCGTCGCGCGCCGTCGGCGGCCGCTCCCGTCCCGCCCCCGGTTCAGGCGCGCGGACCTCCCGCCCGCCGCCTGACCCATCGCGACCCGTCCAGGCGACGCTCCCTCCCCCGGGAGCCCGCCTACTCGGGTCGGTGGCAGACCGCCTCGATGTTGTTGCCGTCCGGGTCGTAGACGAACGCGGCGTAGTAGCGACGGGTGGTAGTGCGGGCGGAGCCCCGGCCGGCCGTTGTCGTGGCCGCCGGCGGCCAGTGCCGCCGCGTAGAACGCATCGACGGTGGCCCGTCGGGACTCGGTGAACGCGACGTGGACCGGCCCCGAGAGCTCGCGGTCGGCGATCCAGAACGCCGGCTTGCCGTCCTTGCCGTAGCCGACGCCGTGCGGCATCGCCATCACGACGCCCATCCCGAGCGCGGCGAGCGCCTGCTCGTAGAAGGCGCTGCACGCCTCCAGATCGTCGACACCGACGATGATGTGGTCGATCATGACGCGCCTCCTCACTTCCGGGTGTGCTGGCGCCTGCAGGGCCGTGCGGCCGGCGCAGGCTCTCACCGCCAGTCTCGACCCCGCGACGGCCCGCGGGCATCGGTAGTCCGAGGCGGGCCGCGTCCGTAGTCACCCCCGATCCAGGCACCGTTCGCTATATTGTTGCGTGCTCAATCAATCGCACATGGAACTCGGTCTCTACACCTTCGCGGAGCTCACGCCCGACCCGGCCACGGGACGGGCGATCTCGCCCGCGCAGCGTCTGCGCAACCTGATCGAGGAGGCGACGCTCGCCGACGAGGTCGGGCTCGACGTCTTCGGGGTCGGCGAGCACCATCGCCCCGACTTCGCCGTCTCCGCGCCGGCGATCGCGCTCGCTGCCGTCGCCGAGCGGACGACGCGGATCCGGCTCACGAGCGCGGTCAGCGTGCTCAGCTCGGACGATCCGGTGCGCGTCTTCCAGCAGTTCTCCACCCTCGATCTGCTCTCCGGCGGGCGCGCGGAGATCATGGCGGGGCGCGGCTCGTTCATCGAGTCGTTCCCGCTCTTCGGCTACGACCTCGCCGACTACGACGAGCTGTTCGCCGAGAAGCTCGACCTTCTGCTCCGGCTGCGCGAGGCGGAGCACGTCACGCTGGGCCGGGCGCCACCGCGCGCCGCTCGACGACGTCGGCGATCTATCCGCGGCCCACTCAGGATCCGCTGCCCGGTCTGGATCGCGGTCGGCGGCAATCCCGCCTCGGCCGCCCGCGCCGGCGTCGCTCGGCCTCCCGATGGCGCTCGCGATCATCGGCGGGATGCCCGAGCGGTTCGCGCCCTTCGCCGAGATCCACCGCCGCGCGGCGCGCGAGACCGGCCACGACGCCCTGCCGCTCAGCATCAACTCGCACGGCTTCATCGCCGACACGTCGCAGGCGGCCGCCGACGCCTCGTGGCCGCAGTTCAACGCGATGATGACGCAAGATCGGGCGCGAGCGCGGCTGGCCGCCGATGAGCGCGCGAGCGACTTCGAGGCCACGCGCACCCTGCGCGGCGCGAACTTCGTCGGCAGCCCGCAGGAGGTCGTCGAGAAGATCCTCTTCCAGCACGAGATCTTCGGCCACCAGCGCTTCCTCCTCTATCTCTCGAGCCTCGACCACGCGAAGACGATGCGCGCGATCGAGCTCTACGGCACGGAGGTCGCGCCCGCCGTCCGCGCCGAGGTGGCGCGCCGGGCATCGATTACGCTGCCCGTGTGACGGACGTCGTCGAGCGCTACCTGACCCTCGGGCTGCGGCTCGGGCGGCACGTCGACGGCCTCGTCGACTCGTACTGCGGGCCGCCGGAGCTCGCCGCGGCGGTCGCCGCCGAGGCGCCGGTCGACCGCGCCGGAGCTGGTGGCCGAGGCGGACGGCCTGGCAGCCGACCTCGAGCGCTCGGAGCTCGAGCCGCAGCGCCGGGCCTGGCTCGGTGACCAGGTCGGCGGCCTCCGCGCCTACGCAGGGGTGCTGGCCGGCGAGAGCATCTCGTACGTGGAAGAGGTGGAGCGGTGCTACGGCGTCCGGCCCGAGCCCGTCTCCGAGGACACCTACCGCGAGGCGCACGCCCGGCTCGACGAGCTCCTGCCCGGCGACGGGTCGCTGCTCGAGCGCTACGACGGCTGGCGCAGCGAGCCGCCGGGTCGCCTCCGAGCGGATGATCCCCGCGCTGACCGCGCTGGTGGAGCTGCTGCGGACGAGGACCCGGCGGCTGCTCGAGCTTCCCGAGGGAGAGGCCGTCGTCGTCGAGGAGGTGCACGACGAGCCGTGGTGGGCCTTCAACTACTACCAGGGCGACCTGCGCAGCCGCGTCGTCGTGAACGCCGACACGCTGACGACCCCGTTCGATCTCGTCGGGCTCGCCGCTCACGAGGCCTACCCGGGCCACCACACGGAGCACGCCGTCAAGGAGCAGCTGCTCATCCGCGACCGCGGCTGCCTGGAGGAGGCGATCCAGCTCGTGCCGACGCCGCAGGTCGTCGTCAGCGAGGGCATCGCCGAGATCGGCCTCGACCTCCTGCTCGACGAGGAGCTCGAGCGAGAGATCGGGGACGTGCTGGCGGCGCACGGCCTCGAGGACGACCTCGGCCTGGCACTCGCGGTCGACCGCGCGCGCCGGCCGATCCGGGGCCTCGGCGCTCGATGCGGCGCTGATCATCCACGAGCACGGCGGCACGGTCGAGGAGGCGCAGGCCCACGTCGAGCGCTGGGGGCTGCGAACGCCCGAGCAGGCCGCGCAGACGGTGCGGTTCGTGACCGACCCCACCTGGCGGGCCTACGTCGTCACCTACTCGGCAGGGCAGGAGCTCTGCGGCGCCTACGTCGGCGGCGACCCCGGCGCGGTTCCGCACGCTGCTGACCGAGCAGGTGCGCGTCGCCGACCTGCTCGCCGGCGCGGCCGTAGGCCGAGCGCGTCAGGCCGGCTCGGGCGGCGGGCGCGAACCAGGCGTCGGCGACGCTCGCGACGTGGCGGTGATCGGTGCCGCAGCAGCCGCCGAGCACGGTCAGGTGCGGCAGCCGCTCGCCGATCGCGAGGTAGCCGCGCGGCGAGCTCGGCCGGGTCGCCGTCGTCGAGCACCTCCGACTCGTCGAGCTCGGCGTGGCTCTTCGTCGAGGCGTTCGCGCGGATGCCGAGGACGCGATCCCAGGGCCCCGGCTCGTCGAGCACCGACAGGAAGTGGGTCGGGTGGGCGCAGTTGACCATGAAGTAGGCGGCGACGCCGCCCGTCTCGCTGTCGACCTCCTCGATCGCCTCCGCGAGCGGCTGCCCGCTCGGCAGCCGGCCGTCCGTCTCGACGGTGAACGAGATCGACGGCGGGGAGCCCGGCGGCGTCGCGGCGCGCACGATCCCGATCGCCTCCTCGACGTAGGTGATCGTCATGCCCGACGACGCTGTCGGCCGCCGTGTCGGCGAGGACGCCGGCCTGCCAGGAGTGGAACGCCTCCGCCTCGTCGGCCGTCATGTGGCTCTCCGGGTCGTAGGCGTCGCCCTCGGGCCCGATCGGGGCGCTGATCACGAACGGGCGGCCCGGCTCCTCCTCCCGCTCGCGGATCTCCTCGACGAAGCGATGCAGCGCCGGTTCGCCTCGGCGAGCTCGTCGAGGGAGTAGCCGAGCTGCGCGCCCCAGGACGGGTTCGCGCGCCAGGTGTTGGCCTCGAGCACGAAGCCGGTGCCGTGACGGCGGGCGACGTCGAGATACGGCTCGAAGTAGCGCGTCATCGCCGCCCGGCCCTCCTCGTGCTCGAGCAGCGGGAACGTGGCGAAGCACGGCAGATCGAACCCGTCGTGGAAGATCAGCGACGTCTCCATGCCGCCGTCGGTGAGCAGCACGCTCCCGTCGAGCTGCGGCAACGCGTTCCGGTAGCGCATGGTCCGGAATCGTAGACCGCCGGTGCGCGGCGATACAACATGCCGCTCGGCCGTACACTCGCCCCATGCGAGAGCACGACCTCGAGCTGCTCGAGCTCCCCGCCGTTCTGGCCCGGCTCGCCGGGGCGGCGGCGAGCGAGCCGGGAGCGCTGCTGGCCGAAGCCCTCCGCCCGTCGGCGGACGCCGAGGAGGTGCGGCTCCGCCAGCAGCAGACGACCGAGGCGATCTCGCTGCTCGACGAGGCGGCCGAGCCCGACCTCGGCGGCGCCGCCGACGTGAGCGAGGCGGCCGAGCTCGCGGCCCGCGGCAGCACGCTCGACACCCGCACGCTCTGGCGCAGGTCGAGCGCACGATCCGCGCCGGCGTGACGGCCCGCCGCGCGCTCGCCGAGCGGGACGACGATCCCGGCGCTGATGGAGCTCGTGGCCGGGATCGACCCGTCGCTGCTCTCGGTCGCCGAGGAGATCGGGCGCGCGGTCGAGGAGGACGGCTCCGACCTGAAGGACTCGGCCTCGCCGCCGCTGCGCCGCCTGCGCCGCGAGCTCCGCGAGGGCCGCGGGCGGCTGGCCGAGCGCCTCCGCAAGATCGCGCGCGATCCCGCCGCTCGCCGAGCACCTCCAGGACGACTTCGTCACCGAGCGCGGCGGCCGCCCCGTGCTGGCGCTGAAGGCGTCGGCCCGCGGGCGCGTGCCCGGCATCGTGCACGACTCCTCCGGCTCGGGCCAGACGCTCTTCGTCGAGCCGCTCGCGGCCGTCGACGACTCGAACCGGCTGCGCGAGGCCGAGGTCGCCGAGCGCGACGAGGTGGCGCGGATCCTGCGCAACCTCTCGTCGCTCGTCGCCGCGCAGGCCGAGGCGCTCGTCGCGCTCGTCGACGCGACGGCCGAGCTCGACCTCGCGCTCGCCCGCGGCAGCCTCTCGCGCGGCTGGCGGGGAGCGCTCGTGGCGCAGAGCCACGACGTCGTCCTGCGCGGGGCGCGCCACCCGCTGCTCGACCGGGCGACGGCCGTGCCGATCGACCTCGAGCTCGGCGCGCCTCCGCGCGCTCGTGATCAGCGGGCCGAACACCGGCGGCAAGACCGTGGCGCTGAAGACGCTCGGCCTCGCCGCCGTGCTGCACCAGTGCGGCCTGCGCCCGCCGGCCGACGAGGCCGCGCTGCCCGTCTTCGACGAGATCCTCGTCGACATCGGCGACGAGCAGTCGATCGCGATGAGCCTCTCGACGTTCTCGGCGCACGTGCAGCAACCTCGTCGGGATCCTCGAGACGGCGACCGGAGCAGCTCCCTCGTCCTCCTCGACGAGATCGCCGCCGGCACCGACCCGGTCGAGGGCGCGGCGCTCGCGGAGGCCCTGCTCGGCCGGCTCGCGACCCAGGCGCGGCTCACGGTGACGACGAGCCACTACGCCGAGCTGAAGGAGTGGGCGAGCGCCGCGGACGGCGCCGCGAACGCCGCCACCGGGATCGACCCCGACAGCGACGAGCCGCTCTACACGGTCACGCTCGGCCGGCCCGGGACGTCGCACGCGCTCCAGACCGCCGAGCGGCTCGGCCTGCCGGCGCCGATCGTGGCGGCCGCGCGGAGCAGGATCGCGCCCGAGCGGCTGCGCGTCGCCGAGCTCGTCGCCGAGGCGGAGGCGGCCGCGCGCGAGGCGCAGACGGCGCTCGCGGCCGCCGCCGCGGAGCAGCAGGAGGCCGAGGCGGCGCGCCTCGCGGCCGAAGCGCGGCCGAGGGGCTCCAGCGAGCGAGATCGAGCAGGTGCGGTCGTCGGCCGCCGCCGAGCGGCAGCGCGCGCTGGCGCGAGGCCGAGGCGGAGCTCGCGGGCGTGCGGGCCGAGCTCGAGGAGCTGCGCGCCGAGATCCGCGCGGCGCGCAAGCTCGAGCGCGAGCGCGGCCGCGCCACGACCCCGGTCGCGCAGAAGAAGGAGCGCGAGCGCGACCGCAGGCTCGGGCGCCGCCTCCGACCGCGCCGCTCGCGCGTCGCGCGTCGCTCGCGCGGCTCGACGAGCCGCTGCCGCTGACCGCGCCGCTCGCCGCCGGGCGACCCGGTCGTCGCGCCGTCGACTCGGGGTCAGGGGCACGATCACCGAGATCGTCGGCGACGAGGCGACCGTGCTCGGCAGCGGCGGCCTCCGGGTGCGCGTGCCGCTCGATCGCCTTCGACCCCGACCGCGACGCCGGCGCGGAGCCGACGAGCCGGCCGAGCCGGCCGTGACCGTCAGGGCCATGGTCCAGAACGACCTCCCCGACGAGATCGACCTGCGCGGGCGCACCGCGCAGGAGGCGCGCGAGGCGGTCCGCGACCTCGTCGACGCGGCCGCGCTCGCGGGCCGGGCCGAGGTGCGCGTGATCCACGGCCGCGGCACCGGCGCCGTCCGCAAGGCGGTGCGCGACGAGCTCGCGCAGCCATCCGCTCGTCGAGGAGCAGGTGTCGGACTCCGCCGACGGGGCGACCGTCGTGCGGCTCGGCGGGCGCTGAGCGGCCGACGGCGTCCGGGCTCGAAGCCTGGCGGATGTCCGGCGTCAGCCGGACGTCACGTCGGCCGCGGCGCGCGCCGAGCAGCGGTCGCCGAGCGCCGTCCCGTCTCCTCGGGCGACCAGAGCGCGCCGAGCGCCAGCTCGGCCGCCTCCTCGGCCGTGGCCGCGGCCTCGTCGGCGACCTCGGCGCCGCGCGGGCGTGAGCACGACGAGCGCGAGGCGGGCATCGGTCGGATTCGACTCGCGGGTGACGAGGCCGATCCGCTCGAGCGGTGCGAGCTGCCGGGCGATGCCCGAGGTCGTGACAGCCAGCCGGCGCGCGAGCTCGACGCGCCGCAGCGTCTGCGACGGGGCCGCCTTCAGCTCGAGCAGCACGGCGAGGTCGTTGAGGCCGAGGCCGTGATGGCTCCCGAGCGGGTGGTCGACGTCCCGCAGCACGAGCGTGCGGGCGCGGGCGAGGTCGAGCACGATGATCCAGGTTCGTTGACATATCATCAATCATATCAATCGATCTTTCAGTTCGCTCGGACGCAGTGACCGCCCGGCGATCACGGCTGAAGCCGTGACGACCAGGACCGGGATCCGCGACTGCCGTCCACCGCGACCTCCTCCGCTACCCGTATCCTGAAGGGTTCGTGTCCGCACCCGAGCCGATCGAGCCCGACCCCACCCCCGAGCGCGCAACGCTCGAGATCCTGTGGCAGCAGGACGTCAGCGCGACCGTGCTCGCGCGCGGCCCCGACGGCTCGCTCTCGGCCGGCGGGCTGCAGGTCGGGATCCCCGCCGTCTCCGATCTGGCGGAGCTCGGGCACGGCGCGACCGCACGCCGGGTCGGGCTCGCCGAGCTGATCGCGCCTCGCCGCCGAGCCGCCCGCCGACCTCGAGCTCGGCGGCTCCGCACGCGCGACCTTCGCCGTGCTCGAGCTCGCCGCGCGCTCCGTCACGGAAGGCCTGCTCCACCCGCAGCTCCAGCACGGCGGGCGCACGTGGCTCGCCTACTGGGGCGCGACGATCGACGAGTCGGTGCAGGAGGCGCTCGACGCGATCGCCGCCGCGCTGCCGGCCGTCTGCGCCGACGCGTTCGACGGCGACCGCGACGCGCTCGTGCACGACCTCTACGCGTGCGCCGTCGACCAGATCGCCCGCGACCGCCTCCGCACGGCGGGCGTGCGGCTCGGCAACCGGCTCATGCGCAACCGGCCGAGCGCACCCGAGCTGTTCCTCGACGGCCTCACCTCGGTCGAGCCCGGAGCTGCCGCCGCACGCGGGGCTCGGCGCGCTCGAGCGGCGGCTCACCGACTGGGTCGACCGCGGCCTCGAGCGCCGCTCCAGCGCACCGTGGCTCCTCAGCCTCCGGCTCGACGAGCGCGACCGAGCGAGCGCGAGCCCGGCGGCTCGTCCACCGTCGTGCTCGAGCTGTGGCTGCAGGCGGCCGACGATCCGACGCTCGCCCTCCCCACCTCGCTCCTGCACGACGGCGGGGACGCGGTGTTCGGCTTCCTCCGCTCGGCCGACCCGCGGATCGCCGTGCACCGCCAGCTCGGGCTGATCGAGCCCGTCCTCGCCGAGGGCGGCCTCGCCTTCGACCCGGTCGAGCCGACCACGCTCGAGCTCGACGACGACGACGTCCGCTTCGTGCTCCGCACCGCGATCCCGAAGCTGGAGGAGCTCGGCGTGCCCGTGCTGCTGCCGCGGAACTGGGTCAGCTCGGCCGAGCCGGCTGCGCGTCAACCTCACCGCGACGAGCACGACGCGCACGCTCGAGCGGCCTCCTCACGACCGACGCCCTCGCCCGGTTCGACTGGAAGCTCGCGATCGGCGACACGACCCTCACCGAGGAGGAGCTGGCCGAGCTCGCGGCCGCCAAGGAGCCGCTGATCCGGGTCCAGGGCCGCTGGCACGCGTTGCGCCGCTCCGAGGTCGAGAAGGCCCTGCTCTTCCTCGACCGCCGGCGCGAGGGCTCGGTCGTCGACCTCGTCCGCGCCGTCTCGGGCGTCGAGCTCGAGGATGCCGGGCTCGAGCTCGGCGAGGTCACGCTCGACGACGCGCTCGGCGCGCTGCTCGACGGGCGGCGACGAGCGGCGCTACGAGCCCCTCGGCACCCCGGCGGCGATGACGCAGCCGCTCTTCCCGTTCCAGGAGCGCGGCCACGGCTGGCTGCGGCTGCTCGGCGACCTCGGGATCGGCGCCATCCTCGCCGACGACATGGGGCTCGGCAAGACCGTGCAGGCGATCGCGATGCTGACCTCCGAGCGGGAGCAGTTCGGCGCCGACGCGTTCGGCCCCACCCTCGTCGTCTGCCCGATGAGCGTCACGCGCCAGTGGGCCCGCGAGATCGAGCGGTTCGCGCCCTCGCTCCGCGTGCACGTGCACCACGGCGGCGAGCGGCTGAGCGGCGAGGAGCTGGCGGACGTCGCCCGCGCGAGCGACGTCGTCATCACCTCGTACGACATCGCCACGCGCGACGTCGACGCGCTCGCGGCGGTCACCTGGGACCGGCTCCTGCTCGACGAGGCGCAGGACGTCAAGAACCCCGCCACGAAGCGGGCCCGCGCCCTGCGCCGGCTCGACGCGCGCCGCACGCTCGCGATGACCGGCACGCCGATCGAGAACCGCCTCGACGAGCTCTGGGCGATCATGGACATCGTCAACCCGGGCCTGCTCGGCTCGCGCGAGCGGTTCCAGCGCACCTTCGCGCGGCCGATCGAGGCGCACGGCGACACCCGGCTCGCTCGAGCGCCTGCGGGCGATGGTGCAGCCGTTCATCCTGCGGCGGCCCAAGGACAGCCCCGAGGTGGAGCTGGAGCTGCCGGAGATCACGGTCACGAAGGAGTACTGCCGGCTCACGCTCGAGCAGGCGAGCCTCTACCGCGCCACCGTCGACCGCTGGATGCCGCGGATCGAGGAGCACGAGAAGAGCTTCGGCCGCCGCGGCGCCGTGCTCGCGATGCTGAGCCAGCTGAAGCAGGTGTGCAACCACCCCGAGATGGTGCTCGCCACCGGCCGCCCGCTCGCGGGCCGCTCGGGCAAGCTCGAGCGCCTCGTCGAGCTGCTCGAGGCGATGCCGCGCGACGACAAGGCGCTCGTCTTCACCCAGTACCCCGGCTTCGACCGGATCGTGCCGCACCTGCACGAGCGCCTCGGCCGCGAGATCGGCTTCTTCCACGGCGGCCTGCCGGCGCGGCAGCGCGACGAGCTCGTGGCGTCGTTCACCGAGCCCGAGGGGCCGTCCGTGCTCGTGATCTCGATCCGGGCCGGCGGCCGCGGCCTCAACCTCCCGGCCGCGAACCACGTCTTCCACTTCGACCGCTGGTGGAACCCCGCCGTCGAGCAGCAGGCGACCGACCGCGCGTACCGCTTCGGCCAGCACAAGGACGTCTTCGTCCACAGCCTCATCTGCACCGCGACGCTCGAGGAGCGGATCGACGAGCTGCTCGACTCGAAGCGCGAGCTCGCGGAGAAGGTCGTCGCCGGCCGGGCCGACGACTGGCTCGGCGAGCTCGATCTCGACGCGATCCGCGCGGCCGTCTCGTTGTCGCGACACCGCGGTCGAGGAGGCGGCGTGACGGTGCTGAACGAGGGCCGGCCCGTCTTCGTGGACGGCGACGACGACCGCATCGGCCGCGGGCCGTGGGCCCGCTGGCTCGCGACGTCGGTCGTTCCCGACGAGGGCTCGCCCCGCGCCGAGCGCGGCCGCATCCTCGCCCGCACGGGCCACGTCCACAGCGTCTCGGTCGTCGAGGGCGCGATCACGGCCCAGGTGATCGGGTCGGGTGGCGCCGAGTACCGGGTCGGGCTCGCCGCCGACCCCGTCTCGCCCCGCGTCTGGGCCGCGGTGATCGGGTCGCCGCGGGGACGCACGCTCTTCGAGGCCGCGGCCGCCGGACGCGATCAGTCCCTCCAGCTCGAGCACGCGATGACCGTCGACTGGGACGAGCCCCTGATCCCGCCGGCCCGGTCGGTGCGACGCTCGTGCACCTGCCCCGATGCCGACTACAGCGGTGCCTGCAAGCACGTGATCGCGCTCGCCTACGTGGTTGCGGACGCGATCGACACCGATCCGTCGCTGCTCCTCGCGTGGCGCGGCTGCACCGCGGAGGCGACCAGAGAGCGGGCGCCGGTCGCGGCAGCTCCCGTCGGGCGATCCGTGGGCCGCCGGGACGCTGCCCGAGCTCGGCGCCGGCACGGCGCGCTGCCCGTGGGCTCCGTGCTGAAGCGGCTCGGCGCGAGCGGGCTCGTCGTCGACGGCCTCGATCTGCGCGACGCGCTCGAGCCCGCCTACGCGGCGTTCGCCGGCAGGCCGCCTAGGACCACGACGGCGGTGAGGGGCGCCGGAGCGCCCCTCACCGCCGCTGGGTCGAGTGCTCGAACCTCGTTCGTGGCTACGCGAACGCGAGCGAGGCCGGTTGTCGTCGAGGACGACGACGCTCCGTCCGTCGGAGGCGCGAGGCCGAGACCCGGCCCCATGCCCATCCCGTGACCACCGGGACCGCCCGGCCCGCCGTGATGGCCCATGCCCACCGGCGCCGAAGCCGGGGAACGTGGCGGCGTCGATCTTCGCCTTCAGCTCGGTGGCGTACTTCTCGGTGATGTTCCCGGCCTTGAGGGCCTCGTCGACGCGGGCCTTGGCCTGCGCCTTCTGCGCGTCGCTGTAGGCGGCGTTCAGCTTCGCCTCCGTCGTGCCGAGCTGCTTCGCGACACCCGCAGCCGTTGCGAGCCGCATCGGCAGGCATGCCGTCGGCCAGGGCGTCCTTCAGGGTCGCTGCTTCGGCGGCCGTGATCTCGTCGGCGGCGAGTGCCGCGTCGATGCGGGCGGTCGCGGCCGCCTTGATCGCCGCATTGAGCTTCGCCGTCGTCGTGCCGAGGTTCTTCGCCACCGCGGCGTCGAAGCTCGGCCCGGTCGGCGATGCGGGCGGCCTCCTGCTTCAGGTCACCGCCACCCGTCGCCGCGATCGCCGTGCCGACGCCCACCATCAGGGCGAGCGCCGTCACCGTCGCGAACACCATGCGTACCTTCGTGAGTCTCATCGTTCCGTCTCCTTTCGGGAGATTTCGAGGTGAGCCCATCGAAGCGCCGCGGCCTGGGAGCAGCCTGTGGCCGACGGTAGGAGGTTCGTGTGAGTGGCAGAGGGCCGCGGCGAAAGGCTGAAGCCTGTCGCCGCACCGTTCAGCCGTGGAGGATGTTGACCGCCCGGGCGGCCACGATCAGCACCGTCACCGCTGCGACCAGCGACTCGATCGCCATGGACAGCTTCGCCCGGTGGGTCAGCGGCATCGCGTCGGTGGGGCTGAAGGCGATCGAGTTGGTGACCGCGACGTAGAGGTAGTCCTTCAGCACCGGTGTCCAGCCGGCGCGGGCGAGCGAGGGGTTCTCGTCCTGGGGGAACTGGAAGTCGGGCACGACGCGGTGATCCGCGAGTGCCCGCGCGACCGGGCCACCACAGTCGATCTCCCAGAAGACGAGCGAGAAGGTGATCACGTTCACGACCAGGACGACGGCGGCACTCGCGAGCAACTGCGGGCCGGTCATGTCGCCGCCGCCAGCGACGAGCGACCCCAGCACGAGACCGACGGCGACCAGGTTCGCGACCGCCAGAATGCCGAGCAGGCTCACGGCAGCCTTCCGCCGGTGCCGGCTCGAAACGCCCATCCGGCCGAGCCCGAGCAGGAAGACGAGGGCGAGCACCAGGGCCGGCAGGGCGAGCACCAGCCAGACCCACCAGTCGTTGGCGGCGTAGAGCCGCCAGTCGCGCCAGGCGCTGTTCGCCGCCAGGAGCACGTCGACGAGCACGGCGACGAAGACGAAGGGCGCGGCCTCGCGTCGCGCGACGTGCTGGACGTCCTCGAGACGGTTGTTCCGCACGGCTGACCGTTCGCCGTCGGAGCGGCCACACCTACGCCGGCCGACCACCCCCGGCGACAGGCTGGGGCCTGCGCGCTCTAGGAGCACGATGCCGTCGATCTCGTCGAGCTCGGCCTGCGAGAACTCGAGGTGCTCGAGCGCTGCGAGGTTCTGCTCGAGCTGCGCCACGCTGCTCGCGCCGACGAGCGTCGAGGTGACCCGCGCGTCGCGCAGCGTCCAGGCGAGCGCCATCTGGGCGAGTGACTGGCGCCGCCCGGCCGCGATCTCGTTCAGCGCCTGCACCCGGGCGAGCGTCTCCTCCGTGAGCGCGTCGGGAGAGAGCGAGTCGTCGCGACTCGCGCGCGACCCCTCCGGGATGCCGTTCAGGTAGCGGTCGGTGAGCACGCCCTGCGCGAGCGGCGAGAAGGTGATGCACCCGACGCCGAGGTCTCCGAGCGCGTCCAGGAGGTCCGGCTCGATCCACCGGTTCAGCAGCGAGTACGAGGGCTGGTGGATCAGCAGCGGCGTGCCGAGGTCGCGGAGGATCGCGGCGGCCTCGCGCGTCTTCTCCGCCGAGTAGGACGAGATCCCCACGTAGAGGGCCTTGCCCTGCCGCACAGCGCTGTCGAGCGCACCCATCGTCTCCTCGAGCGGCGTGGCGGTGTCGAACCGGTGCGAGTAGAAGATGTCGACGTAGTCGAGCCCCATTCGCTGCAGGCTCTGGTCGAGGCTGGCGAGGAGGTACTTCCGCGAGCCTCCGTCGCCGTAGGGGCCGGGCCACATGTCGTAGCCCGCCTTCGTCGAGATGATCAGCTCGTCCCGGTAGGGCCGGAGATCGTCGCGCAGCAGGCGCCCGAAGCTCTCCTCGGCCGACCCGTACGGCGGCCCGTAGTTGTTCGCGAGGTCGAAGTGCGTGACGCCGAGGTCGAAGGCCCGCCGCACGATTGCCCGGCCCGTCTCGAGCGGGTTGATGCCGCCGAAGTTCTGCCAGAGGCCGAGCGAGATCGCGGGCAGCACGAGGCCGCTGCCGCCACACCGGTTGAAGCGCATCTGGTCGTAGCGGTCGTCGGCGGCGACGTAGGTCATCGGGTTCATCCTCTCTCGACGGTGCGCCTCTGGGCCGAACCTAGCCGATCGGGGCGGCAGAGGGATCCGCCTCCGTTGCAGCCTGCTCCGTCCCGTACGATCGTGCCGATGGAGGAGCACCCCCTCGGCGGCAGCGGGATCGCGATCACGCGGATCGTGCTCGGCTGCGGCGGTTTCGGCGGGATCGGATCGTCTCCCGCCTGTTCGGGCAGGGGACGTCGAAGGACGAGGCGTTCCGGATCATGGACACCGCCTGGGAGCACGGGATCACCACTTTCGACACGGCCGACGCGTACGGCGGCGGCCGCAGCGAGAGCTTCATCGGCGAGTGGCTCGCGACGAAGAGCACCGACGGTCCGGGACCGGATCGTGATCGCCACGAAGACGTTCAACCCGATGGACGAGGGGCACGATCACGGCCTCGGCCGCGTGCGCATCCGCCGTCAGCTCGAGTCGAGCCTGCGGCGCCTCGGGGTCGAGCGCGTGGCGCTCTACCTCCCGCACGCCTTCGACCCGGACACCCCGCAGGAGGAGACGCTGCAGGCCTTCGGCGACCTCGTGCGCGCGGGCAAGATCGGCGCGGTCGGGGCTTCGAACTTCACGGGTGAGCAGCTCGCCGAGGCGCTCGAGCTGTCCGAGTTGGAGGGGCTGCCGCGCTACGAGTGGGTGCAGAACGGCTTCTCGCTCCTCGCGCAGGGCGACCGCGAGTCGGTCTTCCCCGTCTGCCGCGAGCACGGCCTCGGCTACACGCCGTTCAGCCCTCTCGCGGGGGGATGGCTGGCCGGCGTCTACCGGCGCGGCGAGGCCCCGCCCACCGGATCGAGGATGGCGCTGCGCCCCGAGACGACTGCAGGCTACGCGACTGGCCAGGTCTTCGACATGCTGGAGGAGCTCGAACGGGAAGCCGCCGGCCGCGGCATCTCGATGGCGACGCTGGCGCTCGCCTGGACGCTGTCCCAGCCCGAGCTGACGGGCGTCATCGTCGGCCCCGACCACGCCGGCCAGCTGGCGGCGGCATTCGAGGCGCTCGACGTCCACCTCGCTCCCTGCGACCGCGACCGACTGACGGAGGTCTTCGCGTGAGCGTTCTCGTCCTCTCCGAGCACGACGTCCGTGAGCTGCTCGACATGGAGTCCTGCGTGGCGGCGATGGAGGACGTCCTGGCACGCCTGGCGCGCGGCGAGGTGACGAACCCTCTGCGCTCCCTGATGCTGCCGCCCGGCCCTGCGGTGATGGGCCTGATGCCCGCCCACGCCGGCGGCGAGGAGCCGGTGTTCGCGCTCAAGGAGATCGTGGTCGCCTCGGCGAACTCGGAGCGCGGGCTCGACCCGCACCAGGGCGCGGTGCTGCTGCACGACGGCGTCACCGGGCAGCTGCTCGCCGTCCTCAACGCGTCGCCCATCACCGAGATCCGGACCGCAGCGGTCTCGGCCGTCGCGACGAAGCTGCTCGCCCGGCGCGGGTCGCGCACGGTCGCGGTGCTCGGCTCCGGCGTGCAGGGCCGGTCGCACGTCGACGCGATGCAGACCGTGCTCGGGGACCCGATCATCCGCATCTGGAGCCGCACTCCGGCCCACGCGGAGGCGCTCGCACTCGAGACGCACTCGCTCGTGGCGGCATCCGTCGAGGAGGCGCTCGACGGTGCCGACGTCGTCTGCACGGCGACCGCGGCCAGCGAGCCGATCGTGGAGCTGGGCTGGCTGGCGCCGGGGACTCACATCAATGCGGCAGGAGCGCTTCCCGGACGGGAGGGCGAGGGAGATCAGCTCGGAGACCGTGGCGGCGGCACGATTCTTCGTCGACCGGCGCGAGTCCACGTTCAACGAGGCCGGCGACTACCTGCGCGCCGTCGAGGAGCAGGGCATCGGCCCCGACCACATCGTCGGCGGAGCTGGGCGAGCTCCTGAACGGCACCGTGGTGGGCCGTCGCTCGGACGAGGAGCTGACGCTGTTCAAGTCGTGCGGCATCGCCGCCGAGGACCTCGCAGCCGCGCAGCTGTGCGTCGCCCGGGCGCGCGAGCGCGGCGTCGGCGTCGAGGTCGACTTCTGATCTCGCTCACGGCTCTGCGCCGCCTCGCGATCTCCGCGCAGGGGTACGCGCCTCGCTCCCGCGCGGGCTCGGCGCGCGAGGTCGAGGAGACGATCCGGAGACTCTCGTGCGTCCAGCTCGACTCGATCTCGGCCGTCGAGCGCAGCCACCGCATCGCGATCGCCTCCCGGGTCAGGGGCCTACCGCGAGGAGACCGTCTCCGGGCTCTTGCGGCAGGGCCGGGTGTTCGAGTACTGGGCCCACGAGGCATGCCTGCTGCCGGTCGAGGAGTGGCCGCTCTTCGCCGCCCAGATGCGCGAGGGTGGGCGCCGCTGGTACGGCGACGTCGGCGAGACACACCCGCACCTCGCGGAGGAGATCCTGGCCGAGATCCGGGCCAGGGGCGCTCTCGGGTCACGGCATTTCGAGGGAACGAGCGAGGGAGGGATGTGGAACTGGAAGCCGGCGAAGGCGATGCTCGACCGGCTCTGGAACCACGGCGACCTCGTGATCGCGGGGCGGCAGGGCTTCCAGCGACTCTACGACCTGCCGGAGCGGGTGATCCCGAAGGAGGTGCTCGACGCCCCCGTTCCCGGCGAGCCGGAGCGCCTGCGGGCGCTCGTCCTCAAGGCGGTCGCCGCACGGGGAGCGCTGACGGAGGCCGGCGTCGTCGAGCACTGGCGGCTGAAGGGCGGCGTCGCGCGCGTTCGGCCCGTCGCCGACGGGCTCGTCGCGGACGGCCTCCTCGAGCGCGTCCCGGTCGAGGACGGCGGCGCGCCCGTGCTCGTCCCTTCCGGGGCCGACCTCGAGCCCGACGCGCCGACCGCCGCGGTGCTGCTGTCGCCGTTCGACAACCTGCTCTGGGACCGGCCGTTCGCGCGGCGCGTGCTCGGCTTCGACCACCTGATCGAGGTCTACAAGAAGGAGCACGAGCGCCGGTACGGCTACTACGTGCTGCCGTTGCTCTGGCGCGACCGCATCGTCGGCCGCGCCGACCTCAAGTCCGAGCGCGGCGAGGGAGCGCTCGTCCTGAAGGCGTTTCATCGCGAGCGTGGCGTCCGCGCCTCGGCCGCTCTCGACGACGCGCTCGACCGGGCGCTCGACCGGCTCCGCCGTGCCTGCGGGCTCGAGACGGTGCGCCGCTGACGGCCAGCGTCACCGGCCGCCGCCAGCCGACTAGGATCAAGCGATGGACTTCGAGACGCGCGCGATCCACGTCGGGCAGGAGCCCGACCCGGCCACGGGAGCCGTGACGACCCCGATCTACCAGACCTCCACGTACGTCCAGGAGGCGGTGGGCGTCCACAAGGGCTACGACTACGCCCGCGTCGGCAACCCGACGCGGACCGCGCTCGAGGAGTGCCTCGCCTCGCTCGAGTCCGCGGCCTTCGGGCACGCCTTCTCGTCCGGGCTCGGAGCGGCGACGACGATCATGCATCTCGTCGACCCGGGCGAGCGGCTCGTCTGCGTGAACGACGTCTACGGCGGCATGTACCGCATGTTCTCGCAGGTCTACGAGCCGAAGGGGTACGCCTTCGACTACGTCACGCCCCACGAGGTCTCCACGAACCTCGCCGCTCACCTCGACGAGCGCACGCGCATGGTCTGGATCGAGTCGCCCACGAACCCGCTGCTCAACGTCGTCGACATCCGGGCCGCAGCCGCTGCCGCGCACGCCGCCGGCGCGCTGCTCGTCGTCGACAACACCTTCGCGACGCCCTACCTGCAGCAGCCACTCGAGCTCGGAGCCGACATCGTCGTGCACTCGACGACGAAGTACCTCGGCGGGCACTCGGACGTCGTCGGCGGCTTCACCGCCACGAACGACCCCACGATCGCCGAGCGCCTCCGCTTCCTGCAGAAGTCGCTCGGCGCCGTGCCGGGGCCGTTCGACGCGTGGCTCGTGCTGCGCGGGCTGAAGACGCTCGCGGTGCGGATGCGCCAGCACTGCGAGAACGCGCGCGCCGTCGTCGCATTTCTCCAGGAGCACCCGAGCGTGACCGAGGTGCTCTATCCCGGCCTGCCCGACCACCCGGGGCACGAGATCGCCGCCCGCCAGATGCGCGATTTCGGCGGCATGGTCTCGTTCCTCCTCGAGTCCGAGGAGGAGGCCGTCGAGATGGTCGCCCGCACGAAGGTCTGGGCGCTCGCCGAGAGCCTCGGCGGCGTCGAGAGCCTGATCGAGCATCCGTTCCGGATGACGCACGCCGCGACGGCGAGCGGCCCGTTCGCCTCGCCGCGCAATCTCGTGCGGTTGTCCGCCGGAATCGAGTCGGCCGACGACCTGGTCGCCGACCTCGCGCAGGCGCTCGCACCCGTCCGCGCCGCCTCGGCCGGTGCGGCCTGCGGCGAGGGGCTTCACCGTCGCCTCGGCGGCTCGGCCCGTGATGTCCGGCGACACACCCCGATCGACCTCCTCCACCAGGGCGCTGCCCGGAACGTCGGCTGCTACCTCGTCGAGACCGACGACGGCACGGCGCTCTTCGACTGCGGGCCGACCACCTGCCTGCCGGCACTGAAGGACGGCCTCGCCGCGCGCGGGCTCGAGCTCGGCGACGTCCGCCATCTCCTGCTCTCCCACATCCACCTCGACCATGCCGGCGCCGCGGGAGCGATCGTCCGCGAGCACCCTGCGCTCCAGGTGCACGTCTCGGCCGTGGGCGCGCCCCACCTGAGCGATCCGAGCCGGCTCGAGGCGAGCGCCCGCAGGCTCTACGGCGACACGTTCGACGGGCTCTGGGGCGAGCTCGTGCCCGTGCCCGCGGAGAACATCCGCATCGTCGGCGACGACGTCCTCGGCCTCGAGTGCTTCCCGAGCACCGGCCACGCGAGCCACCACGTCTCGATGCTGCATCGAGGACGGGACGCTCTACGCGGGCGACTCGGTCGGGGTCCGGATCGCTCCCGGCAAGCTTCGTGCTCGCGCCGACGCCACCACCCGACATCGACCTCGTGGCCTGGGAGCAGACGATCGCCGCCACGGAGCGGCGGGCGCCCGAGCGGCTCGCGCTGACCCACTTCGGGGTCTTCGAGGACGTCACGGAGCACCTCGCCCGGCTGCGCGAGACGCTTCACACCTGGGGCGAGCGGGTCGCTCACGGGATGGACGAGGCGACGTTCGTGGCGGCCGCGCGCGCGGACTGCCTCGCGTCCGACCCGGACGAGGTCGAGGCGTACGACCGCTCGGCCCCGTACTCCCAGTGCTTCCTCGGGCTCGAGCGCTACTGGCGCAAGCGGCACGCGGCCGCGCTAGGCGTGCTCGCTCCGCTTCGACAGCGGAACTTCCGGCTCCTCTTCTTCGGCCGCGTCGTCTCGTTCGCCGGCTCGGCGATGGCCCCCGTCGCCCTCGCGTTCGCCGTGCTCGAGCTCGGCGGCATCCGCGACGGAGCTCGGCTTCGTCCTGGCGCTCGCGATCCTGCCGCAGATCTTCTTCCTCCTCGTCGGCGGCGTGATCGCCGACCGGATGCCGCGCAACCTCGTCATGGTCGGGTCGAATCTCGTGGCCGGCGGTCGCCCAGGCGGTGGCTGCGTACCTCCTGCTCTCGGGCAGGGCCGAGATCTGGCACCTCGCGGTGATCGCCGTCGTGCGGGCGGTCGCGAGCTCGTTCTTCTTCCCGGCCCAGCAGGGGATCGTGCCGCAGACCGTCCCGGCCGAGCGAGCTGCAGCCCGCGAACGCGCTGCTGCGCCTGGCCCTCAACGCCACGAACATCGGCGGCGCCGCGCTCGGCGGGCCTGCTCGTTGCCGCGGCAGGGCCGGGCTGGGCGATCGGCTTCGACGCGCTGACGTACCTCGTGGCCGCGGCGATCCTGCTCCCGATGCACGTCCGGGCCCCGGAGCGCGAGGCCGCCATGAGCTTCGTCCGCGAGCTCGGAGACGGGTGGCGGGAGTTCCGCTCCCGCACCTGGATCTGGGTCGTCGTGCTCGGCTTCGCTTTCGCCAACGCTGCCGAGTCGGCCGGGCTCAACATCCTCGGCCCGGTCGTCGCGAAGGAGTCACTCGGCGGCGCCTCGGTGTGGGGCCTCGTGCTCGCGGCAATGGGCGTCGGGCTCGTGCTCGGCGGCCTGCTGGCCCTCAGGATCCGCCCCGAGCGGCCGCTCTTCGTCGGCGTCGTCTCGATCACGCTCCTCGTCCCTCCGCTCGTGCTGCTCGCGATCGAGGCCCCGTGGCCGGTGATCGCGGCCTCAGCGCTCCTCGCGGGCATCGGAGTCGAGCTGTTCTCGGTCTTCTGGGACACCTCCCTGCAGACGCACGTGCCGAACGAGGTGCTCTCGCGCGTCTCGGCGTGGGACGCGATCGGCTCGCTCGTGCTGATCCCGGCCGCGTACGCGATCGTCGGCCCGCTCGCCGACGCGATCGGCATCGAGACAGACGCTCTGGCTCTGCGCCGGCATCGTGTTCGTGGCGATCACCGCGCAGCTCCTCTCGCGCGACGTGCGAGAGCTGCCGCGGCACGCCTCCGGCGCACGCGTAGAGGTCTATCCTTCGCCCGAAGATGGATCGCGAGACGCGCGTCTCCCTGGCGGCGTACCGGTGCCTCTACCCCGAGGCGGTCGAGCTCGGCGGCGTCACGGTCCTGCGTGCGGACGCGGCGCCGCTCAGCCCGATGCTGAACCAGATCGTCGGCCTGGGGGTGGACGAGCCCGCGACCGAGACGGCCCTCGATGCGGCGCTCGCGGCGATCGGCGACGACGTCAGCTGCTACGTGGCGGTGCATCCCGGCGCCCGGCCGGCGGAGCTCGTCGACTGGCTGAGCGAGCGCGGGCTCGAGCCCGGCTGGGGCTGGATGTCGTTCCGGCGCGGGCTCGAGGACATGCCGCGCGCCCGCCACGTCGCTTCGGCTCGTGCGGGTGGGCCAGGCGGAGGCGGAGGCCTTCGGCCGGATCGTCGCAACCGGCTACGGCCTGCCGGAGGCTGCGGCGCCGTGGGCTGCCGGCGCGCACGAGGTCGGCTGGGACTGCTGGCTCGCGCTCGACGGCGACGAGCCGGCGGCGGCCGCCGGCGTGTTCGTCTCGGAGGGCGTCGGCTACCTCGGCTTCGCCGCAACGCTGCCCGAGCACCGGGGCAAGGGCGGCCAGAGCGCGCTGCTCGCGCGACGCATCCGGCACGCCCGCGAGGCGGGCTGCGACGTCCTCGTCACCGAGACGGGCGAGCGCCGGGACGACCTGCCCTCGAACTCGTACCGCAACATCCTCCGCGCAGGGTTCACGGAGGTGGCGGTGCGGGCGAACTGGCTGCGCCCGGCGCGCGTCACGTCGAACCCCGTGACGAGCCACTGCCGCCGCAGGAAGCGCGCGCCCATCAGCAGGAGCCGCGTCACGATGAGCACCGTCAGGGCGGCCCAGACGCCGCGCACGCCCCAGTCCGCCCGGAGACGACGGCGAGCGCCACCGCAACACGACGAACGCGGCCACCATCGACAGCGCGAGGTAGCGGCCGTCGCTCGCCCCGATCAGGATCCCGTCGAGCGCGAACACCGCGCCGTTGAGCGGCTGCATGAGCGCGAAGAGCGGCCAGAGCAGGGCGCACTGCGCGAGCACGGCGGGATCGGAGGTGAAGATCCGGGGGATCACGTCGCCGAGCCCGAGGAAGACGAGCGCGAACGCCGGCGCCGACGGCGACCGAGAGCCCGATCATCCGCACGCTCGCGGCGAAGGCGGCGTCGGGCCGGGTTGCCCCGAGCTCCTGGCCGACGATGATCTGGCCCGCGATCGCGATCGCGTCGAGGACGAGCGCGAGGAGGATCCAGAGCTGGAACGCGACCTGGTGGGCCGCGAGCGGGGCGTCGCCGAGCCGGGCGACGACGACGCCCGCGAGCAGGAACGAGGCGATCAGCGAGGCGGTGCGGATGAAGATGAACTTGCCGAGCGAGAGCAGGCGCCGCGCGAGCTCGGGTCGGAGCCCGGCGTTCGCGAGACCGACCCGCCGCAGGATCGCGACCGCCATCGCGATCCCCATGCCGGTCTGCGCGACGACCGTCCCCCACGCCGAGCCCTCGATCCCGAGGTCGAGGCCGTAGACGAGCACGACCTCGAGGATCACGTTGGCGACGTTCCCGGCGATCACGATCAGGAGCGGCGTCCGGAGGTCGGAGACGCCGCGGAGGAAGCCCTGGCCGCCGATGGCGAGGAACGCCGACGGGATTCCGAGCGCCGCGATCCGCAGGTAGGTGACGGCGTAGGCCGCGGTCTGCCCTCGACACCGACGCAGATCGACGACGGGCTCGGCGAGCAGCGACGACCGCGAGCGCGAGCCAGGCAGCCGAACGCGAGCGAGAGCCACAGGCGACTGCGCGCCGAGGCGGGCAGCGGTCAGGTCCTCCCCGGCTCCCGTCGCCCGGGCGACCTGCGCCGTCGTCCCGTACTGGAGGAAGTTGAACATCGCCGAGCACCGAGAGCACGGTCGCGGCGAGGCCGAGAGCGGCGAGCTGGGAGCGCCCGAGGTGGCCGACGACGGCGGTGTCGACGAGCACGTAGAGCGGCTCGGCCGCGAGCGCGCCGAGCGCCGGGATCGCGTAGCGGAGGATCTGCCGGTCGTACTCCGAGCGGAGGCGCAACAGCGCGTCAGGTGCGTCCGGCGCACGACGTGCGAGCCCGACGACTGCGCGATCGCCTTGATCACGATCTCGTCGAGGTTCACGTGCAGGGGCCGCGTGAGCGCGAACATGACGCAGTCGGCGACCTCGTCGGGCGTGACCGGGTCGAGGCCCTCGTACACCTTGTCGGCGGCCGCCTGGTCGCCCTTGAAGCGGACGACGGAGAACTCGGTCTCGACGAGCCCCGCGTCGACCGTCGTGATCCTGATCGGCCGGCCGAGCAGGTCCTCGCGGAGCGCGTACGAGAAGCCGCGGACGGCGAACTTCGAGGCGATGTACGAGGCGCCGCCCGGGTAGGCCTGCCGGCCGGCGATCGAGCCCATGAAGACGATGTGCCCCTCGTCGCGGATGTGCGGCAGGACGAGCCGCGTCATCCGCATCACCCCGTCCACGTTCGTGTGGACGACGCGCTCCTCGTCCTCGACGGTCGATTCGGTGAACGGCGCCCGGCCGAGGGCGAGGCCCGCGTTGTTGAAGAGGATGTCGACGCCACCGAGCTCCGCGACCGCCGCCTCGACGAACGCGGCCGAGCCGGCCTCGTCGGTGACGTCGAGCTCGAGGGCGACGTCTGCGTCGATCCGCTCCACCCGCCGCGCCCCGCCGGCGACGCGGACGCCTGCCTCGCGCAGCTTGCGCACGGTCGCGGCGCCGATGCCGGACGAGGCGCCGGTGACGATCGCGGTCTTGCCGGTCAGGTCCACGCCGGCGAGCCTATCGTTCCGGCGGCACGGCCCCGCGGTCGAACGTGCCTCGTTCGGGGGATGCACTCCCGTCCCGGAGTGCCCGATGATGAGCAAGGATGTCCGGCTGAACACCGCCTCGCTCCTGACGGCCTCGATCGCCTACGAGCGCATCGCGCTCGCGGTCCGCGAGGCGCTGCCCGGCGACGCCGGCGAGCTGCTGCTCGCCCGGATCGTGGACGAGCTCGCGGCGGTCGACGAGGCGGACGACGGAGCACGCGTACGCAGCGGCTGCAGCTCGAGCTGGAGCGGCAGGTCGCGACGGACCCGGTCACCGGCCTGCCGAACCGCCTCCGCTTCATGGACGACCTCACCCGCGCGATCGCCGCGGCGACGCGGTACGACGAGCCGCTCTCGCACTCCTCGTCCTCGATCTCTTCGCCGTCGACCGGCTGCGGACGAGCAGGCCGCCGGCGAGGCGCTGCTCCGGCTCGTCCGGATCACCGACATCGTCGCGCGCATCGCGCGCACGGACGCTTCGCGATCATCCTCCCTCGCACCGGCACGATCGGCTGCGCGCTCGTCGCGGCCCGCGTCGCGGCGCTCGACGAGCATGCGTTCGCCATCGGTAGCGCGACGTTCGCCGGCGAGCCGACGGACGCGCCGACGCTGCTCGCCCGCGCCGAGGAAGCGCTGAGCCCGTCAGCCCTGCCTGAGCGGCTACGGCGATCTCGACGCGGTCGAGCGTGACCGGCGTCGTCGGCCGGTCGCGGCCGTCGCGGTCGACGTGCGAGATCCGGTCGACGACGTCCTGCCCGGTCGTGACCTGGCCGAAGACCGTGTGCTTGCCGTCGAGCCACGGCGTCGCCTCGGCGGTGACGATGAAGAACTGCGAGCCGTTCGTGTTCGGGCCCGGAGTTCGCCATCGCGAGCGCGCCCTTGACGACCTTGTGGTCGTTGAACTCGTCCTCGAACTTGTAGCCGGGGCCGCCGGTGCCGATGCCCTCCGGGCAGCCGCCCTGGATCATGAAGTCGGGGATCACGCGGTGGAAGACGAGCCCGTCGTAGAAGCCCTCGCCGGCGAGCTTCGTGAAGTTCGCGACCGTCTTCGGGGCATCCTCGGGGAAGAGCTCGATCTCGATCGAGCCCTCGCTGGTGTGAAGCGTTGCCTGTGTCATGGCGCGACGCTAGCAGGAGCGGATCCGCTTAACGGCCGTTGAACATCCGATCCCGCGCGCGTCTGCGTACACTTTGACGATGACGACCACCGTGCCGCTCGACGACGCTCCCGACCGGGGAGGCCTCGGCAGGAGCTGGCGCGCTCCTGGCGCCGCCTGACCCGGGTCGCAACCGTCGTCGCCGTGATGACGGCCCCGGCGCTCTTCGTCTGGTTCACGCAGCAGAACGGCTGGAGCTGGTGGGTCTCGCTCCTCGCCGCGCTCGCGGTCGTGATCGTCTTCCGCGGCTTCGCCGATCTCGTCTTCCGCCGCCTGATCCCGTGGCCCAGCCTCTTCGGCGTCGAGAGCGCCGAGCTGCGCGAGGCCGACGTCGTCGGCAGGCGCCGCGCCTGGTTCTGGCGCTTCTGGTTCAAGCTCGCGCTCCTGGTCGTCGATCGCGATCACGATCACCTGGCTCTTCGTCGGCGGCACCTGGTGGGGCGCGGCCGGGACGATGTGGGACAGCATCGGGAGCCTCCTCACCAATCCCACGCTGTGGATGCAGGCCGTCTTCGTCTTCTTCCTCTTCTTCGCGAACTTCGCGATCATGTTCGGCCCGCTGCTGATGATGAACCTGTCGCAGATGCAGTCGTTCGAGCCGGGCGACGCGGAATGGGGCGTGAAGCTCGACGACGTCCGCGGCCAGACCGAGGCGAAGGAGGAGGTGCGCCGCGTCGTCGACATCTGGCAGTCGGGCGACCACTTCGAGCGCGCCGGCGGCAAGCGCGAGCGCGGCCTGCTCCTCTTCGGCGCCCCCGGCACCGGCAAGACGATGCTCGCGAAGGCGATCGCCACCGGCTTCAACTCGCCGTTCATCTCGATGCCCGGCTCCGGCTTCGCGGCCACGTTCATCGGGATCGACGCGATCGTCGTCCGGGTGCTCGCCCGCCGGGCCAAGAAGCTCGCCCGCAAGTGGGGCGGCCAGTGCATCGTCTTCATCGACGAGATCGACGCCGTCGGGATGCGGCGCCAGTCGCTCGGGACGGGGATCGCAGGCGTTCGAGCCGCTCCAGTCCGGCAATGCCGAGGAGCTCCTGTTCTTCGGCCCGCTCGGGTCCCGCGACCCCTCCGGCGACCTGATCGTCGAGACCCGCGCGTGGCGCGACCGGCTCTTCGACTCCCGGGCACCGCAGCCGATCGGCGTCTCCGGCTTCCAGCTGCGGATGGCGAGCGTCTTCAACTTCATGTTCCCCGGCGGCATGGGCGGGATGGGCGGCGGCATGGCGCTCAACCAGCTGCTCGTCGTGATGGACGGCATCGACAACCCGCCGTTCATGCGCCGCTTCTTCACGAGCAAGCTCAACACCCTGCTCGACGCGACGTTCATCGTGCCGCGATCGGTGGGCAAGGTGAAGCTCCGGATGCCGGCAGCCCGGCCGCGCAACGACCAGATCTACTTCATCGGCGCCACGAACGTGCCGATCGACCGCCTCGACCCGGCGCTGATCCGCCCGGGCCGGATGGGCCGGCACGTCTGGTTCCGGACGCCGAGCAAGCAGGATCGCCTCGACATCCTCGACCTCTACATCGGGAAGGTGTCGCACGACGACGAGCTCGACTCGCCGACCCGGCGGGACGAGATCGCGCGGATCATGAGCGGCTACTCGCCCGCGATGATCGAGCAGGCGATCTCGATGGCGCTGACGATCGCGCATCACACGGGGAACCAGGGATTCGCCTGGGACGACCTCGTCGAGGCGGTGACGACGCTCGACGCCGGCACGGCGAGCGGCTCCGAGTACATCCCGATGGAGCGGCGCGCCGTCGCGATCCACGAGGCGGGCCACGCCGTCGCCGGGCACGTCTACCTGACGGGCCGCGAGTCGACGCGCCTCACGATCAAGAAGCGCGGCGACCAGGGCGTGGGCGGCCACCACTGGATGATCGAGAAGGAGGAGCGGCTGTTCTCCTTCCAGCACGAGATGTTCCACGACATCGTCTGGGGCCTCGGCGCGATGGCGGCGGAGCGCGTCGTCTACGGCGAGAACTCGAACGGCGTCGGCGGCGACGTCGCCGGCGTCACGGCCCGCGCAGCGCTGATGGTCGGCCGCGCCGCGATGGGGCCGCAGCCGTTCCACGTCACGCCGCGCAACGGCGAGAGCGAGGAGCAGGCGCGCAAGGACGTGCTCGACCGCTTCGAGAAGATCGGCCTCCAGATCATGTCCCGCGCCGGCGGCGGCGGGCCGTTCGACGCGGATCCGATCGCCGGCGTGCTCGGCGATCCGGCGAAGCGGACGGTCGCGGCACAGATCCTCGGCCAGGCCTACGTGACGGCCCACAACCTCGCGATCGCGAACCGGGCCGGGATCGAGGCGATCGCCGACGCCCTCGAGGACAAGCGCGAGATCATGGGCGACGAGCTGCTGCGCCTGCTCGAGTCGGCGGAGATCACGATCCCCGAGCTCGACCTCGCCGACGAGGCCGTCTGGCCGCCGCTCGAGTTCTCGGCGGCGATCGGGCGCGGCCCGCAGCCCCTCGGCCCGCCGGCGCCCCGTGGAGACGCCGGACGTGAGCGAGACGACGCACGCCACCCGGCGACGAGGAGCCGCCGGCGTTCATCGAGGCGGAGCCCGCCCAGCCGATCGGCCAGGCCCGAGCGAGCCGTCGCGCAGCCGATCGCGCGCGCAGCGCCGCGCTACCGCTCGCGCTTCGTCGATCGTCTACGCGATGCTCGCGCTCGTCGCCGGCATCGGCGTCGGCGCCTTCGTCGTCCTCGTCGACGCGCCCCGATCCGGCTCCGCCCGCGAAGTGGTCGGCCTGGCAGCCGACGGGCAGCGACACGGCCCAGGCCAGGCAGATCGCCGATCGCGTGGCGAAGCGGCTATCGCCTCAAGAGCGGGCAGCAGCTCGTCGCCGCGCTCGTCGAGCCCGCCGAAGGTCAGCGAGCGCCGAGGGCGACGTGCCCGTGAGCACGATCGCGATCCGCCCCGACACGTCGACCGGGAAGAAGGAAGAGGACGAGATCGACATCATCCCGACGAACAACAGCCTCCAGTACGTCCTCTGCGGTCTCGGGCACGAACTGCTCGATCAAGGGCGGCACGGCATCCGAGGCGCGGCATGCGCTCCTGCGCCGCGAGGCGCTGGAGCTCGCCCTCTACACGTTCAAGTACGTCGACGGGGTCGACTCGGTCTCGGTCTTCCTTCCCCCGCGGCCCGACGGCCAGGCGGCGCCCACGTCGGTCTTCCTGAAGAAGAGCGACGTGCAGCACGGAGCTCGAGCAAGCCGCTCGTCGACCTCGATCGGCGCCGAAGACGCCGACGATCGGGAAGATGCCGCCGCGGGAGCTCGCGCTCGTCAACCGCATCACGGAGCCGCGGCTCTACACGTACGAGTACCAGCAGGCGCAGGACGGCGGCGCGGTGCTCGTCTACGCCCCGGTCGTCCTCGGCGCGTAGCCTGGAACCCCCGGCTCGTAGCTGCCAAGGCGCGCCTCGACCGGCTCGACTGGTGGCCGACGCCCGTCCGGATCGACCACGTGCGGCTCTTCGTCGCGCCCTGGTTCTTCCGCCTGCCGTGGCTCTGCCGCTTCGACGGCTACGCCTTCCACCGGCGTCATCCTGCTCCGGTCCGACGACGTCTCCGACGACCTCGTCACGCACGAGCTCTGCCACGTCTGGCAGCTGCAGCATCGGCCGCTGCGGATGCCGCTGAGCTATCTCGGCACGGGCTACGCCGCGAACCAGTACGAGCGGCAGGCGCGCGCCGCCGCCGAGGCCACGCGATCAGCGCGGTCAGCGCCAGCACGGCCCGGTTGCCTGACGGATCCGTGACGGACGCGTTCTCGCCGTCCTCCGCCACCTCGAGCCCCGCTGCGGCCACCGCGGCGAGCGTCGCCTCGAGCGCCGCCTCGTCCGGGAGCACGATCGTGAAGGAGCGCAGGCCGCGCGCGCCGGGCGGCGGCGGCCGGCGCGCCCGGGCCGGCCCAGGTGTTGAGCCCGAGGTGGTGGTGGTACCCGCCCGCCGAGACGAAGAGCGCGCCGGGGTAGCCGCGCACGGTCGGCTCGAAGCCGAGCCCGCCGACGTAGAACGCCTCGGCGGCGGGGATCGACGCGACCTGGAGGTGGACGTGGCCGATCCGGGTGCCGGGCGGCATCCCGGCCGCCGCCCGGCGTCACCCGCAGGCGCGCTCGCGAGCACGCCGTCGAGGTCGAGCGGGAGCGTCCCCATCTGCAGCTGCCCGTCGTCGTAGCTCCACTCCTCCCGCGGGCGGTCGCGGTAGATCTCGATCCCGTTGCCCTCGGGATCGTCGAGGTAGAGCGCCTCGGAGACGAGGTGGTCGGCGGCGCCGGTGAACCGGTGGCCCGCTGCCGTGACCCGGTGCAGCGACCGGGCGAGCTCGGCGCGGGTGGGCACGAGCAGCGCGAGGTGGAACAGCCCCGTCGTCCGCGGCGGGCGCGGCGGCGCGCCGGGCCGCCCGACGAGCGTGACGAGCGCGGCGTCGTCGCCCGGCGCGCCGAGCTCGACGGTGTCGCCGTCGCGGCGGATCTCGCGCAGCCCGATCGCATCCCGGTAGAACGCCGCCTGTGCGTCGAGGTCGGCGACGGTGAGCGCGACGGCGCCGAGCGTGGTGGCCGGATCGATCGTCAGAGCGGCTCCACGGGATCGCCGAGGCGCACCCGGCCCGGCTGCTCGACGCTGCCCCAGACGCCGATCGGAAGCGCCTCCTCGCTCTCGACGTGCGCGCGGTACCGCCTGAGAATGCGCAGGGTGTCGAGATCCTTGATGCCCGTGTCGGGGTCGTGCGTCGTCACGGCGCAACGGCCGACGAGCGCGTGCAGCCTGACGACGGCCTCGCCGAAGGCCACGCGCCGGCCGACCCAGGCGTCTTCCGCGTGCGCGTCGACCCCGTCGATCCCGAAGAGCATCCGGAACCGCCGGCCGTCGATGCGCGGCCTCGCCCGCCTCCCGGGCGAGCAGGTCGAGCGTGCCGCGGGAGACGAGCGAGACGCTGGCATCGCTGCCACGGTCGGAGCCCGCTCCCGGCTCGTCCGCGCGGACGAGCTCGAGCGGCCGCCCGGCGAACGCCGACAGCGCCTCCGAGAACGCTCCACCGACGATGCGGCCGGCGACCGGCCTGCCGAAGAAGCTCGTCTCGACCGGCCGCGCCGAGCTCGACCGGGCCCTCGACCACGGTGCCGTCGGGGAAGCGCAGCGACAGGGTCGTGGCGTCCGGGTCGGTGGCGGCGGCGACCTGGACGAGCGGGCCGGCCACCTTGCCGTTGACCATCCGCCCGTCGTCCGAGATCAGGTAGAAGCGACGGTTGTCCCGCACGCCGGTGTGCTCGAGCTCGACCTCGTCGGCCTGCGTCAGGCCGAGCCCCTTCACCGGGGCGAACGTGATCGACGTGACGGTCACTCCCTCGTCACCCGGCTGTGAGCTACGGTCAGCGCCCATGCGTCGCACAGTATCGGCCAGGCTCGAGCTCGAGATCCGCGACCACGCGGAGATCGCGCTTCAGATCGCGGTCGCGGCCGGCGAGCGGGTCGACGAGGTTCTCGACATCCGCCTCGACGGGGCGCCGGTCGCGGCGCGCGAGGTTCCCGGCGCACACGGCGGCCGCGCGCATGTGCTCGAGGTGGCGCCGGGACGCCTCGCCGTCACCTACTCGGCGACGGTCGTCGGGCACGCGAGCCCCGCTGCCTGCGGAGACGACGAGCGGCTCGTCTACCTGCGGCCGAGCCGCTACGCGGAGTCCGACCGGCTGGCCGAGGTCGCAAGGAGGCAGTTCGGAGGCATCGCCGACGCCGAGACCATCCTCGCCGCAGTCTCGTCCTGGGTCGGCGGGGAGATCGGGTACGAGGCGGGAAGCAGCCTGCCGACCCACGGCGCGGTGGACACACTGCTCGGCGGCCGTGGCGTCTGCCGCGACTTCGCGCATCTCGTCGTGGCGCTGCTGCGGGCCCGCGACGTGCCGGCGCGTGTCGCCGCGGTCTACGCGCCGGGCCTCCAGCCGATGGACTTCCACGCCGTCGCCGAGGCTCTCGTCGACGGCACCTGGCGGGTGGTCGATGCCACGCTGCTCGCCCCGCGCAGCTCGCTCGTCCGGATCGCAACCGGGCGCGACGCCGCCGACACGGCGTTCCTGACGGTGATCGGCGGCACCGTCGATCTCGTCGGGATCGAGGTCGGCGCCGTCGTGGAGGGGAACCTCCCGACGGACGATCCCCGCGAGCTCGTCTCGCTCGGGTAGCGCGGGGAGCCCTACCCCATCTCGATCTCGGCCGGCAGGCCGAGCTGCCCCATCGTCTTCAGATGGAGGAAGTGCGAGCGCAGGGCCCGGCCGAGCGACGGGTGGAACGAGTAGCGGACGCCGTGCTTGGCGCAGTTGCGCCGCACGATCTCGGCGATCTTCGGGTAGTGCGTGTGCGGCACCTTGGGGAACAGGTGGTGCTCGATCTGGAAGTTGAGGCCGCCGAGCATCCAGGTCAGCACCGGGTTGCGCGGGCAGAAGTCGACGGTCGTCTCGACCTCGTGCACGGCCCAGATCCGGCGCTCGCTCGCGGAGCTCGTCCGCCGAGGCGAACGATGCCTCCTCGACGCAGTGGGCGAGCTGGAACGTCGTCGCCATGATCAGGCTCGTGATCATGGTGAACCCGACGTAGGCACCGAGGACGGCCCACCACGGGTAGACGAGCAGCGGGATCACGATCGCCCAGGTGATGAAGAACGCCTTGCCGGCGAACACGCCGACGAGGTTCCAGCCGCGCGGCGCCCGCAGGGCGCTCTCGCCGACGCTGCCACGCCGGAACGCGGCGAGGTCGCCGACCGTCTGCCAGCGCAGGCCCATCAGCGTGTACATCGGCCAGATGTAGTACTGCTGGAAGCGGTACCAGGGCCGGGCGGGCTGGGACGGGGTGAAGCGGGCGAGCGGGACCTGGGTGGCGTCGTCGTCGAACCCGTCGACGTTCGTGTAGGTGTGGTGGGCGACGTTGTGCTTCACGCGCCAGGCGTAGCTCGAGAAGCCGAGCAGCGAGTCGGTCGACCAGCCGACGAGGTGGTTCCAGCGGCGCTGCTTGAAGTAGGCGCCGTGGTTCGCGTCGTGCTGGACGCAGAAGGCGGTCAGCATCGCCCCGACGACGAGCCCGAGGAGGCACAGCATCGCGACGAACGAGCCCGGGCTGGACGAAGATCAGCACCGACCACGAGACGGCGGTCAGGGCGAGGGCGATCGGCGCCTTCGCGTAGAGCAGCACGGCGCCCTTGATCCGGGTGCTGCCGCGCGAGAGATACTGCTCGACCTCCCGGCGCGTGTCCTGGATGAACGCTCCACCGTTGTCGAACGCAAGCTTCGTTGCGGCTGCCTTCATGACGGCCTCCCTCTATGACGGATAGGGAGAGCGCAGAGTGGCGCCGCCGAATACTCGTCCTCGTGTGGAGCCAGGGTAGCGGCCGGGGCGGCCGGACGCGGATTGCGTTTCGGTGAACCCGGCGCACCCGGCCCTCGAGCCGGACGGGCGGAGAACGAAAAGAGGGGCCGCCGCCAGCCCCTCTCTCCCGCAGGCTCCCCGAGGGGAACCGGTATCTCTCGACCTCCGCGTCCGCCGCACCGTCGCGTTCCGTCGAGGTAGGCGCATTCTGCACCACCGGCCGGGGCCGTGCACTCACCCTTCCGGGGTTGACTGCTCACCCGGGCGGGGTTGACGAGCGCGGTTCACGCGTCGTGGCTGCCGGGCGGGTCCCAAGAAGTGGGAGGAGACGAGAGCGACGTTGGCCGTCTTCGAGTCTCCACAGCGCAGGAGACGCCACGAGTCACGAAGTGGAGGCCGCCGGGCGCTTCGAGTGAGAACCCGGGTGCGGGGCCGACTGCGACATCGAGGAGCAGCTCGGGCCGGTTCCAGCGCTCGTGTTGATCTGCGTCGATGAAGAACGAGGCGCCGCCGACTTCACCGAGCAGAAGATCGTTTGGCCCGAGCAGGAGCTCGCCGGCACGGAAGCACATCGGAGAGCTGCCGTCGCAGCAGCCCTCCGATTGGAAGAACATCAGCTTTCCGTGCGTGGCGGTCAGGCGCTCGATCGCCGCGATCGCGGCGTCGGTGGCGACGACCCTTCCGGCCACGTCTCGACACCTCCTAGAAGAACCCGAGCGGGTTCGGGTCGTAGCTGACGAGCTGGCACTTGGTCTGCGTGTAGTGGTCGAGCATCATCTTGTGGTTCTCGCGCCCCACGCCCGAGCTCTTGTAGCCGCCGAAGGCGGCGTGAGCCGGGTAGAGGTGGTAGCAGTTCGTCCACACGCGGCCGGCCTGGATGCCGCGCCCCATGCGGAATGCCTTGCTCGTGTCCCTCGTCCACACGCCGGCCCCGAGGCCGTACGGCGTGTCGTTGGCGATCTCGAGCGCCTCCTGCTCGTTCTTGAACGTCGTCACTGCGAGCACCGGGCCGAAGATCTCCTCCTGGAAGATCCTCATCTTGTTGTGGCCCTTGAAGACGGTCGGCTTGTAGTAGTAGCCGCCCTCGAGCTCTCCCTCGAGGTGGTTGCGCTCGCCGCCGATCAGGAGCTCTGCGCCTTCCTCGAGACCGATCTTGACGTAGCTCTCGATCTTGTCGAGCTGCGCGATCGATACCTGCGCTCCGATCTGGGTCGCGACGTCGAGCGGGTGACCCTGGCGGATCATCGCGATCCTTTCCAGGCACCGCTCCATGAAGGGCTCGTAGATCGATTCCTCGATCAACGCCCTCGAGGGGCAGGTGCAAACCTCGCCCTTGTTGAACGCGTAGAGGACGAGCCCCTCGATCGCCTTGTCGAGGAACGCGTCGTCCTCTGCCATCACGTCGGCGAAGAAGATGTTGGGCGACTTGCCGCCCAGCTCGGTCGTCGAGGGGATGATGTTCTGGGCCGCGTACTGCATGATCAGCCGCCCCGTCACCGTCTCGCCGGTGAACGCGATCTTCGCGATCCGCTTGCTCGTTGCGAGCGCCATCCCGATCTCCGCGCCCGGGCCGTTGACGATGTTGAGCACGCCGGGGGGCACGATCTCCTCGATCAACTCCGCCAGCTTCAGGATCGACCACGGGGTCGGGCTCGCCGGCTTGATCACCGTGCAGTTGCCTGCGGCGAGAGCCGGCGCGAGCTTCCAGGCCGCCATCAGGAGCGGGAAGTTGAACGGGATGATCTGGCCGACGACGCCGAGCGGCTCGCGGAAGTGGTACGCCATCGTGTTCTTGTCGATCTCCGAGATCGATCCCTCTTCGCCACGGATCACCGAGGCGAAGTAGCGGAAGTGATCGGCCGCGAGGGGGATGTCCGCAGCCAGCGTCTCTCGCACCGGCTTGCCGTTCTCCCAGCTCTCGGCGACAGCGAGCATCTCGACGTGCTCCTCGATCGCGTCCGCGATCTTGTTCAGGACCTTCGAGCGCTCCGTCGTCGACATCTCTCCCCAGCCGGTCTTCGCAGCGTGGGCGGCGTCGAGCGCGAGCTCGACGTCCTCGACGGTCGAGCGAGGCACCTCGGTGAAGGCCTCCCCCGTCGCGGGTGTCAGGTTGTCGGCATAGTCGCCGTGGACGGGCGGCACCCAGCGCCCGCCAATGAAGTTCTCGTACCGTGACTTCAGCTCAACCGGGCTGTCGTGCTGCCCAGGAGCCGCATAGGTCGCCACCTTTTCGATGGTCGCCATGACATCTCCTTTGTCCGAACCGATGCGCCCGATCGGCGTATCACCTCGATGATCCCACCCGGCCGGAGGCGCCGCATCGGTAGAAGCCCCGTATCCGCGCTCGGTTTCGAGCGTTCCGAGGGTGACCGGTTCCTGTGACGGCCGCGAGATCGCGGTGGTAGGAATGAGAGACCATCTACGGAAAGGGCTTGTTGCCGCGCATCCTGGTCGCCGAGTGCCTGCAGGAGATCTCGTCGTTCAACCCCACGCCGAGCGAGTACGACCTGTTCGTCGTGCTCCGGGGGGACGAGGTGCTCGACACCCAGCGTGGGCTGAACACGTTCGTCGCCGGCGCGCTCGACGTCTTCGAGGCGACGCCGGACGTCGACAGAAACCCTCAGCCCGGGTGCCCACAGGGCGGAAACGGCTTGCACAGGTACCATCGCCCACGCCGCCCCCATCGACTAGCGGCCTAGGTCACCACCCTTTCAAGGTGGCTACACGGGTTCGAATCCCGTTGGGGGCATCTCTCGAAATCCCGAACAGACACCGGGATCCAGCCCACGGCCTCTCCGCTGGAAAGGGGCTGGAAACGCAAAGTGACCTCAAGATGACCCCGTCTGTGCTGCGAACGGTTGTCATGCCTCGAATCTCCTGAACATGCTGCTTTTCTGTGGGTCTTCGCCGTACATCGGGCAGGAGTCGATGTGGGTTAGCGGGGTATCGGCTGTCCGCGACTTCATCCTGGCAATCCAGGCATTCCATGCTGCACTTGATGCGCTCACCCCCGGATCGGTCGATCGGCTTCGGGGTACCCACTTCCGCGGACGGTGAGAAGCCACTGCGTTAGGTCCGACCATTCGGTCGCCGAGGATTCGAGCGCCGGCACCTTTCCGACTCCCTTCTTGGCGTCACCGAATGCGACCTCGTAGAAGTCGATCTGGGTCAGCGTGGCGGAGAGATCCACAGCAATGAGCACAGGGTCGATCCACCATCCAGCGCGCCTTCGCCAATCGCGTCGAGCCCACGGCAGCCGTCCGCGCACGACGAGTCTGCGTTCCGACGGTGCTGCTGCCGCGTCGGCGAGGAAGCCGTCATTCCACCAGCCATCACGCCATCCCGCGTGGTGTGTCAGCGCGTCGGCCGCAAAACCACTCCAACTGAAACATAGATCCAGGGTCTTGGCGGAAACGCGTCAGGGCCACCGCTCCTGATCGCAGCGATGCAAGCCGCCGCCGCTTCCGCAAACGAGGCTTCCCATCGATCGCGAATGCTCTGTTCTTCGTCGAGGCCCATCCGTGGTCGGTTTGAGCCAGCACCGTCGAAGTAGCAACGACCCCGGAACGGAGAACGGCTCCTGTGGCCTTGGAGCAGCGTAGGTCAGGAGTTGTGACACCAGGTTGACCCCATCCGTTCTGAAGAACGGTCGTGACGACCGCCGTGCGCCGCTGGGAAGTGGAGTTCTTCGCGGGTTGTGGGTCTAAGGTGAGAGCGTCTCTTCGCGCAGGCCAGGGTGAACCGTCTTAGTGCGTCGTGGCCGGCGGCGTGCCACAGTTCCATTGGCCGCTGAACTTGCTCTTGCCCTTCACACCGTTTCCTAGGTGGGAGAAGATCGTGAACGTGCCGCTCCTCAGCCCGTCCCGCAGACGGGCTGTTCCGATCACGGCCAAATGTATGCCGCGGCGCAAGTGCATTCCACCGTCGATAACGCCCGGCGCGACTATGGTCGCCGGATTCGCGCTCCACGACGAGGTAGAGGCTCTTGGGCCGCTCCGAAGCGTTGTCCCAGGGGTACTGGCCGAAGTACAAGCGTGCGCCGCTTGCCCCAATGAAGCATGCGCTAGGTGTGAGCACGTTCGATACACCGCTCGCAGTCCGCACGACAGCTTTCCCGGCTTTGCAGACGAGCGGTTTTGGAGACAACGCTGCTCGGGATCTCGGTGCTCGGCGGACACATCACACCGCCACCGTCCGCCGCAAACCGTCGATGCGCCAGCCAACAAGCACACCGCGGAGAGGACTACGAGCTGAGCCGACCACGCGCATTGCCGGAAGTGTGCCTCGCTCGTCACGTCGTTGCAAGACACGCCGCTCCCTCGGGTGACTGTGAGACTCGGTGGGCTGGTCTGTCTGGGGTTCGTTGCCAGCCTGGTGTCGTGCTGCTCCGCTTGTGACTCGATTCGCGAATGACCCGCGGTGCGGTGTCCTTCCAGTGATGTGTCCGGCCGGAGTGGCGGTGCCGGTCTGGAGCCCGCTTGCTGGCCTGATCAGAAGCCTGTCCACCCCGTAGGGGTGTGACCCGTCACAGCAGGCGGTTGCTGACTATGGTCGCTCGCCAGAGTGGGCCGTTCGTCTCAGTGCGTCTCGGAGCCGACCTCGTCCAGGTAGTCGATTCGTACCGACGACATGTCGATCCCGTCGCTGGTCCAGTCGTGAACGTCTTCGAGGTTGAAGACGCGCTCGACGAGAGCCTGCGCGGGGGCGAGCCGACCCGCAATCTGTCCGAGATCGAACGCATCCTCGGAGACCTGTACTGCGAGTGGGGCCGAGATCGACGACTGCCTGGACGCCGAAGAGGGCGATCTTGGCCTTTCCAGGGCGCTCCCTCGAACTGATTGACCCAGACCCTCGCAGTTCGACGAGGGCCCGGCCCGTTGGCGCCACCTTCTTCGTGATTTCCGATTCGGCCACCCTGATCGTGGCCTAGAATCGCCAGATGTCGCGCGAGCCCCTCCAGCGGCCGTCGCACCGGGCCTCCTTTCGCCGCGTGACGCTCGTGTTCGGCGTGCTTGCGCTTGCGCTCGGTCTTGCGGGGCAGGGCGGCGCCAGGCGTCATGCGTCCTGCGCCATCGCTCCGGGAAAGGTCGTCGACATCAAGGGCAGCACCCCTGGAGTGGGCGCGACAAGCTGGTCAAGGCGGTCGAGATCGTCCGAACACCACGGTCAGGCTCGGCCCGGACGTTGACATGGACCCCATGGGCGACGCAGGGCCGACTACGTCGCCGGCGGGTGTGACGCTCATGAGCGTCTCGCTGCTTCGCCGCGACGGGGGGTGGAGTCGACCAAGACGAAGGCCGTCGCCCCGGTGCTTTCCGCGCGGATCGAGGCGGGCGCCTCGGGCCCGTGCCTCTACACGAAGAAGAGGCCCGCAACCGCTCTTCCCCCAGGTCGAGTGCTTCCCCGACGGCGCATCAATGACAGCGTCCGCTTCACCGGCTTCCGTTTGGCGGCCCGCACCGGGGTCGAGTCGATGACGAGGAGGGGAGATCGGGATACGTCGTCAACTGTGTCGACGTCGAGATCTCGAACATGGAGATCTTCAACTGGAGCGGCCAGGCGATCAAGATCGTCGACGAGGCGCGCTTCGACGGGGGGGGGCGGATCGACCGACCCGATCAGATCAGGGTCTTCGGCAACTTCATCCACAACAACCAGCACATCGGAGCGGAGGGGTACGGCGTCGCCGTGGGTCAGGGAGCGAACGCCCGAATCACCGAGAACGTGTTCGACTTCAACCGTCACGCGGTCGAGGCAAACGGCGATCGGACGGCTACGTGGCCGCGCGGAATCTCGTTCTCAAGGGTGGCGGCTACCACAAGCTCGGGTTCCACACCCACGAGTTCGACGTCCATGGAACGAGCAACTGCGGGGTAGCGGGTTCTTCGACAACCCCGCCTGGAACTGCGGCCGGGCCGGGCGAAACGTCGTCTACGAGGCCAATGCGTTCCAGTACACGAAAGCGAAAATCGTCAACAATCCGAGGCACACCGCAGGGCGGCGACAACAACCGAAACGTGTTCGCGAACCCGGTAGTCGTCAACGACACGTTGACCAAATCGGGCGGCATCGCGCTCACCAAGGGAGGAAGAACGTCCGCATCGGGAAGGGGCTGCTCGCGAATAGGCCCCGGAACGACCCATTCGGCCACTACGGCGTCTGCGACTTCGACGGCACCGGCGTCGACGATCTGTTCCTCGCCACCGGGGTGACGTGGTGGTACGCGAGCGGCGGCGACACGCACTGGTCGTATCTCAACCTTGCCGACGAGCAGCTCGACCAGGTCAGGCTCGGGTACTTCGACAACGACCTGCGATGCGACATCCTCGCCGAGAACAGCGGCAACTGGGAGATCTCCGGCGGCACCGCGCCCTGGCGCGCGCTCGGCTCGTTCGGCGTTCCGCTCAACGAGGTCGTCTTCGGGCAGTTCGGGCCCGCAGAACCGCGCCCGGCACCGCCGACCACCCACGCTTTCCGGCGCGCGCCCGACGGCCAGTGGTACCTCACGCGCTGACCTCACCCGACTGGCCGCCCGCGCAGAGCTCGTCGACGCCGCTAACCTCCGCTTCGGCGACTTCACGGGGGACGGCGTCACGGATGTGCTCGCAGTCCAGGGTGGCCGCTGGGCGATCTCCGAGAGCGCAACCGGATCGTGGCAGACGCTGAACTCGAAGCTCTCGAATGACCTCGACTCGGTCACGCTCGCCGACCTCGACAACGACCGTCGCGAGGACCTGGTGCGGTTCGAGAAGAGCGGCACGAGCTCTCTGAAAGCTCTCCGTTTCGTGGGGCGGCCGCAGCAGCTGGACGCCGCTCACGACGATGACTCGGGATCGCGTTCGCCGCGACCGCGTTCCAGGGCCCGCCCGCGCTCCCGCTCTACTCCTTCGCCGGCCGATTTGACGCGACTGGGGGCGACGACCTGCTGATCGTCGACACCAAGCGCAACGGCCGCTTTGCCAACCGAGGCGGCACGATGTGGAACAGCCAGTATCCGTACTGAGCCAGGTTTGGAACGCTGTCTCAGGAGGTGCATTCCGCTGTCGCAATCGCAACGGGGTTGCAGATCCCGCCGTTGAATGCGGCCGCCTGAGCGGACACCTGACACGGTGGCACGAACCAGTAGCCGCCTTCACGCTGCGCAACCGACTAGCATCGGCCCTCTGGCGAAAACCGCTTCAATGGCGGGAATCACGGGCGGTTAGCTCAGCTGGTAGAGCACCTCGTTTACACCGAGGGGGTCGGCGGTTCGAGCCCGTCACCGCCCATTCGAACCCGCCCACCTGGGCCTATCTGGCATGGGTAGGCGGGTCAGCCCGTTGGACGCGAGCCACCGGGAGCCGTCACCGCCCGCGTATCTCCGCAATTTCCGGGAGTTTGTGCTATTGGCGACAAGGTGTTAGCGTCAGGGAGTTCGTGATGACGTGGCCGAGCCGCCGTGTGGGTGTCTTCGCCCTCGCTGTTCTGGCCGGGATAGGCGTCGGCATGCTCGTGCTTCGTCGCACTCGACGGACGAGAGGAGGCGCACTCTTGTGAGTGCGAACAAGGAGATCGTTCGACGCCTCGTCGACGGAGTCTGGAGGGATCGCAACCTCGCGCTCATCGACGAGCTCGTCGCCCAGGACTACGTGGGGCACGATCCGACCCAACCCGAGCCGATCCAGGGCCGGGACGGGTTCAGGCAGTTCGTCGGCATGTACCAGTCGGCGTTCCACGACGCGACGGTCACGATCGACGATCAGATCGCCGAGGGCGACCACGTCGTGACCCGTTGGACGGGTCGGGGCACGCACACGGGCGAGTTGATGGGGATCGCCCCTACCGGCAAGGAGGTGACCGTCAGCGGCATCACCATCTCACGGCTCGCGGACGGGAAGATCGCCGAGGAATGGGAGCTGATGGACGCCCTGGGAATGCTCGTCCAGCTCGGCGCGGTACCGCAGCCGGCGACCGCGTAACCAGCGCCCACGAGCACTCGAAGGGCCGCCCACGGGCGGCCCTTCGTTGTGCGGAGACGCCTCAAGCGAAGGAAGGCCCGGGCCGATACGTGTCGTACCTTCGGTCAGAGCCGGTGTCTGCATCGTTCTCCCACCCCCCCTTCATGCCTTGCCCCGAGTGCGGTGCTTCGGTGGCGGTCGCGACGGAGGCCGAGCACGTCTGCAATCCGGATCGCCGGCTCGACTTCGAGCTGTTCCAGCTCCGCGCGGAGATCTCGGGCCTGGACACCGAGATCGAGGACTACCTCTCCTCGACACAGGGCCGCTTCGAGCAGTGGTACGCCGAACACGAGCGGCAAGGCGACAGAGGACGATCCGCCCGACGAGTCGGACGGCGAGCCCCGAGCGTAGCGGCGGCCGTCGCTGCCCGGCGAACGGCTGACCGGGTCGGGGCGCATTGTTCACCCGTTTGCGCTTCCGTCATGGCCCGACCGGGTGATGGAAGGCCGTCCGCGCGATGCAACGATGTCGCGACACCGCCTGCGGCCGGCGATGTCGATCACACCGACCGAAGGGACGTCAGATGGCCGCAAAGCCGAATGCCGCGTCGCGCCTCCAGATCGACCTCGTCGATCTCGACGAAGACCGTGAGCGGCCGGCTCTCGCGGTCTACGCCATCGACCGAGCCGGGACGGTGCTGCACCGCGCAGACGTCGATGCCCGCGGCGGCGCCGCGATGCCGCCGGCCATGCTCGAAAAGGCGTCCGAACTGCTCGTCGGGCCGCCCCTGGAAACCCTCGAGGGCATCGAGCGCTCCGCGCTTGCCCGTTTCCACGCAGGGGACGTGCTCGAGCGTCTGAAGGAACGCAGGCCGCTCGAGCTCGGCCCCGCCGACTGGGGCAGGTTCTTCCTCGGGCGCACCTGCGTCGGTGGCGCTGTTCGGAAGTGCTGGTTCCCGCCGTTCTTCGACCGTGAGCTGTTGCTCGAAGCCTCGCCGCAGCGGAGCGCCGGCTTCGACCGACTGAAGGCGACTTCTCTGGGGCTCGGCTCCGCACGGGCGCTCGCGACGGCGGAAGACCTGGTCGTGGCCCTGCCACCTGCTCCGCCTCTCGTCGCCTCGACGCTGTGAGAAGGTCTGCGACGGGCTCGTGATCGTCTACCGGCGACGCTGCTGCTGCCCGCCGATCGTGATCGACGACCCTCGCCTCGACGACCTGATCGACCGGCTGCGGGAGATCGTCGAGATCATCCCCTGGCCGCCCGAGCCGGATCCGGGACCGATCGGCCCGCCCGGCCCGGGACCCGATCCCGCGCCGTTCGGCCTCTTCGCCGGCGGCACGGTCGGGCGTGCGGCCGTGAACGCGCCACGCGACCTGTACGCACTCCAGACGCTCGACGCCCACGTCAAGCCGCAGTACGTCCTCGACCGCGAGTACCTGCGCCCGTTCTGGTGCCACTGCGGGTCGGCGAAGATGGTCGGCCAGGGCTCGCTGCGCCCCGACGGCACGTTCAACGTCTGCTGGCATGAACCGCTGTCGATCTTCCAGCCCCATTGCCACGACGAGTACGCGTTCGTCGTGCGGCAGAGCATCAACGGAGCGACGGTCACGGTGTACGACGGCCTCGCCGCGAACGAGTGGTTCCACACGTCGAGCGGGATCGTGTTGACGACCTACGACCGCCGGGCGCTTTCGTGCCGCGAGAACGACTTCCCCGGCAGGCGCGGGCGCGTTCGTGCTGCTGCAGGACATCGGTGGCACCCCGAGCCACCGGCTGAAGACCCCCGACGCGGACGGGCCCGAGAGCGTCCAGGCGCCGGTCGCCTACAACGACGGGCTCGTCAACCCGGCGGCGTCACCTGCTGCGGCGAAGGGCAGCTACCTGGATCAGAACTGGGGCGGAACCCTGGCTCTCCGCTACCACTTCAGCGAACCGATGAAGACCGGCCCGGCAGTCGGCGCCAAGTACTACCGGATCAGTGTCAGCGCGGCTAGCGGGAGCGGCGACCCGACGGGTAGCCGCTCGACCTTCGACCAGCCGCTCTCGTGGCTCTACTACCAGCCTTCAGGCACCGACGTGCTCGTGCTGTCGGAGCCACTCGGGCCGTTCAGCGCCGGCGGCGAGGCAAACCTGTATCTGATCCCGTACGACGCCGATCGCGACTGGCAGAGCGGCCAGTTCCACGGCGCCGTCGATACGACGGACTTCGCCGAACGGGCGGCACCTGATCACCGTCGAGGTGTTCGACGGCGGCAGGCAACGCGGACTCCGTCCCGCGGGCTCCGCCGGCGCGGGAACGGACAAGGCGTT